>CAWHVO010000001.1:0-988666 GCA_963832905.1 Terriglobia bacterium
ATGGGGATCGGATTGCACCTCGGCCCTAAGTGCAGCTTTATGCCGATTCTATCGAATGTTCCGTCCGGCAATCTTGCGATATTGGTTTTCGTAGGAGGGGACGGCAGCCCGAAGGGCGTGACAGCTTCCGAGCAATAGCGCTGCCCTCGGCCGTCAAGCTGCGCCTGGCCGTGGCCGTCCATCGAAAGCTGGACAAGAGTAGGCATATATCGGAAACTTGCCAGAAGAGTTCCGATTTTCCAAAATAAGATTTTATTTCGGGCCATTTCTGGAGCGGCGACGACAATTCGGCCGGGCTCGTCGCATAGGTTTACCCAAGGCGGTTTCCCTGGCTGCCCTGTACTCTTCCCACTTCTTCTTGTGGGCGGCCTCGATGCGGCGTTGTGCCTGCTCCCTCAGCATCCTGCGACTTGGAAGCTGTATTTGGGCTGCAACATCTTTGTGAAGGAAAAATGCGTGCCCCTTACCAGAGTCAGGTATTGGGATCGCAAGCAGCGGTGTGCCTGACTCTTTCAGGTAGAACGCAAGCGAACGGCTGTTGAGATGGAACCGCCTGGCGATGACCGATGTCGCCTCGTAGTATTCCGCGAAATGTTGGACATCCGTGGCAGGCAACAACTTCGAAAAGCCGTTCCGATACTCCGCAGTGGTTTGCAGAATGCCCTCTGCCACCAAGCCGCGAATCACTGGCACCGCTACTCCCAAAACGTCCGCCGCCGCCTCGTAATTGACAACGCCTCCTGGGGGCACGGTCATGCCTGGCACAGGGCGGTACTTACGCAGATCTTCAGACCGGAACAAATACCCGGTGATCCCGCGAAACTGGTTGGTGTATCCGACCGGAACGAGACTGCCATCGACGACGGCCCGGATAACCGCGGCAAGACCGGAATCGCAGCCGAGGTAATTCTTCATGGCATGGCGTAACGCGATCAGTTCACCGGGTCTGGAGTACTCCTTCAACGGCACAGCGTGTTTTTCGAAGGCATGCTTGATTCCCATGACATCTTCCCGCAGGAAAGAGAAGCATGAAGGGAAGTTCCGTTCAGGTCCTTCGACGTATCGCATGGCTCCCGCGACGGCGACTCTGGTGATGGTGGCATGTTTTAGGCCCAACGTCCGTATTGCTTCGGGTCGCGGCACGTAGCGAGCGAGTTCCGTGTCGCGGGCGGCAATCCAATGGCTTAGCGATTCCCGCCGAATCCAACATTCCCTCCGGCACCCGCTTCGTCGCACGGTCACGAACATGCCGTCAACTTGGCCCTGATTGACAAGATCCAAAATTCGTCCGCCGGTCGTGTGTGCAGTCCTCTCTGCCTCATCCGCGGTCATCCAATGGGAATTCCGCAGCACGGCAGGAGAAAAGTATCGGTGCTGGCCGCGGATCAGACCCTTCCAGTCTTCGATTACAAAGCTCTCGAAGGCATCGTGAAGGAATCCGAATTCGCTGCGCGGAAGAACGCGAAAGAGGTGGCGGTAAAAATTCCCGAAGATCTTGCTGAAGTTCAGAGAGGCCGGATCGGTGACTCCCGGCGGGAGCATGTTCCTCAGTACTTCGCGTAAGGGCCGAGGCCATTCTCTCAGCACCGCATCCGCACCGCGGTCGATCTCGGTTGCGACAGCAAGGTCGGTCGCGGCAAAAGGCCGTTGCTTCCGGCGCAGCTTGTCCTTTTCGCGAATGGAGCCGATAAAAAGAACCAGCCTTAGCAAAGCCCCCAGGCTCAACCTAAGCATTTCCGGCGGAAATCCACGATCCACCAGATCGAGTTCAGCGCCTTCACCTGGTGGAAACCCGGCCGCCTTATAGATCGCTGCATTGATCGCCACCAGATCGGGCGTCGCTGCTTCGGTGGTCAAGGCGCGCAAATCGAGTCCGCAACGACACTTATGCACAGACGGACGCTGCCAAGCCAACCTCCTCTTGCAGGCCGGACATTGGTTGACCAGATGGCAACGGTGGATGGGGCAGGCGGTGACGAGGCCCAAATCCCACACGGCCCACCAGATGGGGGCCTCTTTGAGGCAACGGGGGCATATCCGTGGGCGCTCATAATTCAGATCATCGACGCTAATCCGTTGGCCGTAAAATGACCGTTGGTCGAATCGATTGCGTCCGCCGATATGCCGGTAGTGCATCGCCTGCCACTCCTCCGGCTCCAGGCGCAACACGTGGGCAATCTGCTTAACGCTGTCATCTCGCTCCAGCCCGGACGTCGGTAACCCGGCAATTCGGGCCAGAGCAAGGGGGCCCCAATAACCGTGCGCCTCAGCAACGCGGCATAGGTACCCGCGGGGACTCTCGCGGGGCAGCGGATCGACCCGGAAGAGCAACCGGGCGCCGTTGAGAATCGGTGTGCTCATGCGTGCAACTCCAGGCCCACGCTGCGATGAACGCCGGCGACGCGCGGGACACACGTCCTCGCGCTCGGAAGCGTCAGCGGGGGGGCCTTGTCACTATCGAAGTTTTCAGTGAACGGATTCGGATCATCGAGACGTTCCGACCACACATGCTCCGCAAACGACTCCGAGAGCGTGCGCAAGGTGATCTGCCGGCGCGGATGGCAGCGGGCAATCCGGGCGGCGCCGCGGATGATTTTCATGGTGTAACCGATCAGGCCGTAGGAAGCGTAATGCATCCGGAAAGCCATCTCGACGTCCGATAGAGAGGGCATGCCGTACTCCGGGAGCTGTTCCTGAATGGCGCGGAGGAAGGCCCTATATGTTGTCCGATCGTCTTTGGCATCCCAGCGAAAGGCCCCTACACGCAAGGTGGCGCCAAAGCGGCGCCGCAGTTGTTCATTCTGCCGGAGGACTTCCAAACAACGTTGCAGACCGAGTACGACGATTGCCAACCGCGCTTCTTCGACTTGCTCCTTCAGCCAGTCCGCAACATCGTTCGGGATGTTCGCCTGTCGGACATCCACGAAATGCTGGAACTCATCGAGCGCTAGCAGGCGCACACGGCAGCGCTTCAGCAGTTCCCGGAGGCGAATGCTCTTGGCCACCGTGTTGCCGCGCGACCATAGCGGATCGCCCAGTTGATATAGGAGCGTTTCGGCGAAGCTCTTCACCGTTGGCCGGGCAGGAACCTTGGCAACCAGCACTGGCACTTCGAGACCCCACTTGTGGTCAACCCGTGGATGCAGGCTGGCGAAGTACGAAATGATAGTGGTCTTCCCACTACCGCTTTCCCCAACAATGGGACAGCAGTCCGGTTCGGCGGTGGCTTCATGACTGTCAAAGCATGCCTGGACTCGCGCAACGGCGGTCTTGAAGAGAGGGTATTTGACCAGTACGCGCTCAGACCGCTCCATGGATTCTGTCATTGAATTTCTTCCTTGGCCGCAATCGAAATCGCAGCGGCCGATAGATGAGGCAGGTCCAGATCGGCTTCGAAAACCGGCAGGATCTCATCATCACCGAAAGCATCGAACCGGGTAGACGGCCGCTCCGTTGTAGGATCCACTCCTGCGGGCGGCTTCGGATGTTCTTCAGTATCATCCGCAGGATGGGGTTGCGTTTGTCGGCGATTCGAAGCACTATCGCCAACGATCTCGACGCTGACCATGTCTGAAGTGGTTCCGGCTGAGTGGTCTTCCATGAACCGCGCATGGCGCTTACGGCCCCGCGTTCGACTTGCGGTTGAAATCGCGCTCCACAAGCGCGCGGATTTCTGCTTTGGCCTGCGCCAACGCTACGATGTCCGTCCGTGCATTCAACTGCCGCTGTGCGTACCGGCGAATGACCTTGTTCTGCCAAAATGAGAGTCCCCTGGCATAAGCCTGATTTACTGCGGGAACAATGATATAGACCCCCTTCTCGGGATCAAGCACATTGACGTGGCCAAGGTCGCCAGGGTCGAAGGTCAGCTCGATTTTCGCGCCCACACCCATTCGTCGCCGTAGTTCGCCGAGTTCTGGACCATTGTATTTCAGGCCCTCTAATTCGATGCCGTAGTGGAACACCACTCGCTGCGCGGTCATTCCGAGCGCGACTTCCAACTCGCTGGCGCTCGGCGGCAGCGGGGGCGGGAGAGCGCTCAGGTCACTGTGCCACCGATGGGCCGGCGTGTCTTTGATGCCGCGATGTGGCGTCTGCAAGTACACGTCGATGATCCATTTGTGCAGCATCTCCCGATGAGTGCTCAGCAGAACGACGGCGTGCCGGGTGGGATCGTAGTCATCGCGCTCAAGGATATTGCTGAAGGTGGTCCCAGGATTTCCGTGTATCAAATCGTGATTCATGGTGCCCTGGAAGCGTTCGAGCTTGCCCTTGTACCAAGGAACAAGGACCTTCGCGTATTGGATGTCGGTGCCGATCTGGAGACAGGCACGCTCAAAGTGGCCAGAGTGGAACTCGGGTGGATTATCCACTACCACGAGTTCCGGCACGCCATAGCATTCCCACGAATTCTTGATGGAAGGATACTCGCGCGGCACATAGGTCTTGGGAAGGATCGCGTGTTTGAGGCACCTCATCACGGATAGGCAACTCGGCGGTTCGAAACCCGTGTAGAAGCCCATTGGACAACGTGTGTGCTCATCCAGCGCTGAGGTGATCGTGGGTCGCCCGAGCGGTAACATCGTGGCGTCATCCACGACGATCATGTCGCTGGGCGTGTGATCCATCGACACCCTCTGTAGCCCGCGGGAAGTTTCGGGACCGGCGCCAGATACGCGAAACTCCATTTCGGCGCGGCGCTTGCCATATCGCGCAACCATCAGTTCGTATGGCGATCGCCGTTCAATCTCACGGTAGATCGTCCGTCGGCTTGGAATTGGAAGTGGGGCGTTGCCCGATCGGAACCTGTTCACATCGGCGAGACGGCGAACGATTTCCAGATGGACCTCTGGAACTCGCTTGCGTTCTTCCGTCATATACAGTTCATCGATCACCTCATCGGCGGCGGCCTTGACCTCTGGAATCATGCGAGGGCCGCGGCTGCCCTTATCGGAATGCCGCGAGAT
Organism: Terriglobia bacterium; assembly: GCA_963832905.1. GTDB lineage: Bacteria > Acidobacteriota > Terriglobia > Bryobacterales > Bryobacteraceae > BOG-234. The sequence goes on from CAWHVO010000001.1 coordinate 4,968, forward strand.
AACGGCGCGAATATCGCGGCCCGCACGCAGCCATTTGCCGTAGTCCCGGGCGAGCGTGCGCCATCCAGGTGGCTTCGCGTCGTGGATTCGCTCCGAGACAGACTGTATGAGCGGTTCCATGGTTTTCGAGGTGATAGCAATAGGCTGCAGCCGGTCGATCTCCTTCAGATACTGCGCGCGGTCTTGCGCGATCGCGACGAGTTCGAGCGGATAGGTAGAGAGGGCATGATCGAGCTGGGCGGAACTGCGGTTATTGCCGGAAGGCTGATCCTCAGCGCTGCGGTCGAACACGACTTCATTGCGGGTAAACCGGTCGAGCAATTCGTCTTCGCTGAGTTTGCACCACTCGCCAGTTGTCGTATTTTGAAGCTGCCAGTTGTTGTCGCTGAGCTTTTGGAGGATCAAAAACCTAGCCGGCCCGATCTTGATATGACTGCCCTGCCGCAGTGCGTTCAGTGACATCCGGTTTCCTCGCACGGTCGTTGCACGTGCCCTGGAGGGGGAGAAGGCCAAGTCTGGCGGCCAACCGGCGTGATGCTCATTTTGGACTCCAGGCCAAGAGGTTCCCACCAGTTGACGTGTAGCTTTCCCTCGATCACGAGCCGAAGTACGCTCGAGACCGCCGTTCCTGATGTTTCGCAGAGCGCACGCAGGGTCATTTCGGGCGCGGGAAAAAAAGCTCGCCGGATTCTTTCACGATCCTGAGGCGGCACCGCACCGCAGCGATACCGCAGTATGAGCCTGGTATTCGTAAGGCGTGGCTCAGCGCAAATCTCAGACCTCCTCCAAACCCGGAAATCATAGCCATGCTCCGCGAGCAGTTCGCTGATGAAAGCAAAGCGAACCCGATTCTCGGGCAGCGCGGCCTCCTGATCGTCCTTGACCTCCACAACCTCCCGGCGTGCGCCCCAGATCACCAGAATGTCCGGCGTATACCGGTGTTTCGCCCCTTCGTGGTGGTATTCGAGAGTGAATGGCTGCTCCTGCCACGAGTCGGCATGTGCTGAGGCCACCAAGATCTGGAACGCCTTGAGTTCATTTTGGGATTCCGCGTGGCGCGAGCGGCCGTGTATGACATCCGCGACTTTGCCTTGCACACCCGATTTCGAACGGCTCACTGGCTTACGCACTCTCCGCAGCTGATCGAACCGTATCGGTTCTCCAGACTCCTGGTAGGGGACGAAAATCAAGTTGCTGCGACGACGTTCTTCAAGCGGGGACAACATACGATTTCCGAACTGACGAGGGCTCGTATTCTACTCCTTGTATAGGATGATAAAATCCTACAACAGGAAGTGTGCCACAGGTGAGATTCTCGTGTCAACATAAAAAGGATAGTGGTATCCTACAAAAGGACACCATCCGCCATATGCCTGACATCTACGAACAGGTCGGTAAGCAGATTCGGGAGTTGAGAACTGCGCTTCGAGGCCGGGGTATCAGCCAGGAGGAGCTAGCGCTAGCGGTGAAGACCACCGCCAACACGATCTCTCGCTGGGAGACGGCAACGTACAAGCCGTCTATTTCCGATTTGGAGATGCTGGCCCAGTTCTTTGGCGTGCCGATCACGATCTTTTTTCCCCAAGCTCAGCCGAAATCACGCGCAAATACGGTTCTCAGCGTCACGGCGGACCTGGATGACGACGATCTCGAAGAAGTAATGCTATACGCCCAATTCAGGAAGGCCCACCACCGGGCCAAAAGAAGACGGTAAGGATCCGCCGCGCGGCCTAAACGGCGATGTTGCGACGGGCCGGCACTCCATGCCCGTAGGATCTTGCCATCTTTGGTGGCATGTTTTGCCACTTTCTGTGGCACGAATTGTCAACTATTCTGTCAACCTACAAGAGAGGTTTGAAAGTCAATGACCATCGAAACCATGGCCCGGGAATTCCGTTATGACGGAGTACGGCTGCCGGACCCCAATCCGAAGCTCAGCGTCGAGGAAGTGCGCACCGCATTTTCGGCGACATATCCGGAGATCGCTACGGCCGCAGTCACCGGGCCGGAAGCGGTAGGGAACAAGCTGGTCTTTCACTTTGCGAAGGCGATCGGCACCAAAGGATGACGAAGAAGAGCGTGCTGCGAGAGCTTCAGCGAGTAGTCGACGGGCGAACCCGCAAGACCAGCGAGATTGTTCGGGAGTTCAAGAAATGTCCGCAATTCCAGCAGTCCTGCCAAATCCTCGCACAAGCACTCCAGCACAATACTTACGGCCGGAAGCGTTCAGCCCCGAAGGTGCCTGCCGGGCTCGCGCCCCCTGGTTGATTGCGCCCGGACCCAGCCTCGGTATTCCGCGACTCGATCACGTCGGCCTGCGCCATTCGTCGTTTGGAAGCGATGCGGGCGCGGCCCGCTTCGCAACCACTCTGATTGAACTCGGCATCGGTAATCCTTCCGATTGGTCCGGATGCGGCCAGGAGCCCGCAAAGTTCCTGCGGCGCACTCTTGATCGGTTCGTGGAGGGCCAGGCTGAGGCCGCTATCGACGGCGCATTCGAGCTATCGGTGACCCTTTCGACGGACCCACACGAATGGTGTGAGACCGAAGATGAGCCCGATGGTTCCCAGATGTTTCTATACATGGAGGCGGGCTCCTGCGGGTTCGTGAATCTTGCGCCGGCTCTCGCTCTCTGCGAAAAGGAGCACCCGCAACTGCCGGTGACGTTCGCCCGAATGTTCCTGCACGGCTTGGGACGTTGTTTCCGGATCTACGACGATCGCGACGCGGGAGAGCATCTCTCAATGCTTGAAGACAACTACGATCCCGAGGAGGGCCGCGAGGCTCTGCCGGATCGTAAGAACCTGTTGCCGCCATGCATGGACCAGCGGCCATTGCGAGGCGCGGCGTTGAGAACAATCCTGGGCCGGATGGCGCCGAGGAATCGGGCGTTGCGTCTGCTCAAGGCAGCGTTCGAAGTGGATCGGATATCGCGCCGGGTCCGACTCCCGGCGATCCCGGAACCAGTCCGGGAAATGTTCTGCGATTGTAATCTCCCACTTCCTATCTTGCTGGCGATCTACCAGCAGGGCGACGCCATCGAGGCGTGCTTCGATGACGAAAGCAAGTCGATGCTCGAACTAACGCCCGAACCGTGGCTGTTGATTTCCTTCGACGGGACCGATTCGATAAGCACGGATCGAGCGTTTCGGTGTTTGAAGGGTGCGCTCGATGCTCTGGTAGCCGCTCGCCGAGTACTCGATTTGGTGCCGGGTTGGGAGCCAATCCGTCGCGAGGAGTAACGATCGTGGTGAAAACATCTCATTTCGGCTCGAATCGAAGTTATGGTCTTGCAAAGGCCATCCTGTTGTATTCGGATGGCCAGGAAGCATTCGCGACCGTCCACGAGCCAAAAAACTCGCCGGATGGCGGAGCGCCTTATCTCGACGCGGGCGAGCCCCTAACCGTTGACTTCCTGAGGCAGCTGGCGAAGGGGCTCGGGCAGACAGTCGCCCGAGAGGTTCTTCCGGCCAACGTTCTCGTGCGCACGCCGGACATGATGGTTTGGTGGACCCGGCCGCAACGCCGCGTGATGTTCTTCAGCGACTCGAGCGATGGCCGGACGCTGAACGGGCACCTGTTTCCCCAACCGCCCATGGTCTTCAGAGTATGCGGATCGGATCTCGCGGTGCGCGCGCTGGCCGAGAACAAACGGCCCAGATCCGACACCGCGCTGATGTTTGCACCGTATTGGAACTGTGATGGCGCCGGCCGCGTGTGCCAAGGAAGCATGCGCGCTCCCGGAAAGCTGTGCCCGGAGGCGATGAAGCCGTGGGAAAGGGCGTTCTTTGAAAGTGAGTTCACCCATGCCGCAATTGGCGCTCGCCTGACTACGCATCCCGAGGGTTTTCTCGGTTTGTGGCGGGACCTGGCGGATAGCGAGGCGGTATTCCCCACGGAGTTTCTCGTGAAAAGCGGCGATACGCTCGGAGTATTTGTTCAGGGCCGGGAGGACTGAATGCACACCATTCATCCCTACCTGCTTCGGCGGACCATTAAGGTTGCGGTAGTCGGTTGCGGGGGGACGGGCAGCGCGATCGTCGGCGGGTTGCCGCATCTACACCAGGCGCTGATCGCCGGCGGACACCCCGCGGGCTTGGCAGTGACCGTGATCGATAGGGACCGGATATCGGCAGCAAACTGTGTTCGCCAGCCATTCTCCGCGAGTGAGATTGGGCTATTCAAATCGGTCGTACTTATCAACCGCCTGAACCTGTTTTGGGGGCTCGACTGGCTCGCTGTCCCGCAGCATCTGAGCGCGGGACACGATCTGCATAACGATCTGGACCTCGTCATCGGTTGCGTGGACAGCCGCTCCGCCAGGGCGAAGATTCACGAAGCTCTCACGAGCCCGTATTGCGGCATCGGCTACTGGCTCGACATTGGTAACAATGCCGATACGGGGCAGTTCGTCCTCGGGCAGCCTCTCAATCGAGCAAATAAACATAAAGCGGAGCGGCTCCGGTCAGTTTCGGAGCTCTTTCCCGAGATCATTAATCCGGCACTCGATGACGATCAGCAACCGAGTTGTAGCGCCGCCGAGGCGTTGGAGCGGCAACATCCGTTCATCAACCAGACACTGGCAAACCACGCACTTGCGCTGCTGAGTCGTCTATTTCGCTGCGAGCAGATGGCGTGCCACGGAGGTTTTCTGAATTTGACCAGCGGAGCGTTGGTCGCACTCCGAGCTGAACCGAAAGTCTGGTCACGAATACGACGCAGAATGCGGCGCATTGCGTGATGCACGATCGAGAATGGCGTCTAGCACTCCCGTTGAGGGGTCTGGTCACATTAGTGGTTAGCGCGTTTTCGGGCAAGTTGGCGCGGTAAGCTGATGCCGTCCGCGATCGCCCCCGAAAGATACAACATGCACCGTAACTTTGATCTCTTCTGCAGCGAAGTAGTAAGCGAACCAAGAGATTTGCCCTCGGGCACAAAATGGAGCGTGACATGAAAAGCATTCGCAGAGGTTTAGTTCTTACTGGCCTGGTTGGATGGCTGTGCTCGTTCGCATCAGCCGCCACCATGACAATGACCGGCATGATTAGCGACAGCGCATGCGGGGCCAGCCACGCCAAGATGATGGACATGCACAAAGACGCCAAGATGAAGATGACGGAACGGGATTGCACGCTGGCGTGCGTGAAGGGCGGCGGAAAATTTGTTTTCGTTTCTGATGGCAAAGTCTACACTGTCGCCAACCAGAACCTCGCCGCGCTTACCGAGCATGCGGGTGAAACAGTCAGCCTGACGGGCGATGTGAACGGGAGCACAGTGACCGTCTCCAAACTAACAGCAAGCGGAAAGTAGGCCGCGATCCTCCAAGGACGGCAGCCCAGCCCCGTAAGATGGGGTGGGGCGCGAAATGGCGCAGCGCTGGCTGCGGCTGGACCGACGCCCCGTTGAGGGCCGGAAGCCGTTGGAACTGCCAGCAAAAAGAACGAGGCAGGTGACCACGGCCGCTGCGACGCGACAAGAGGAACGCACAGGAGAAGGCGATCTGCCGGGACTCATGGCCCGGTATCAGCGCGGCGAGGTGGCTGCGATTGAGGAGCTCGTCCGGCGGCTGTCCCCGCCCCTGCTGCGGTTCTTTGCGTTTTCGCAGGTTTCAATTGGCGAGGCGGAGGATCTCCTTCAAGAGTGCTGGCTGCGCATTCACCGATCCAGGCAGACGTATCGTGGTTCCGAGCCTGTCCTGCCGTGGATCTTTGCGATTGCCCGGCACACACGTCTTGACGGACATCGACGCAGGAAACGTCGCATGTCGCGGGAAGTTTTGGTCGCCGATCCTCCCGAAAACCCGTCCACTGTGCCGGGGACGGAGGGCGATGGGTCAGACGATCTGATGACCATGCTCGGGCAACTTCCAGAGAGCCAGCGTGAGGTCATACTGATGCTCAAGGTTTCCGGAATGAGTTTGGAGGAGGTGGCCCGCGCGACTTCGTCCAGTGTGGGAGCCATTAAGCAAAGGGCTCATCGAGCCTATTCAAAGCTGCGCGAGTTGCTCGCTAAGGAACAGTGACCATGTCAGTTGATACTCTCACAACCTGCAAACGGATTGATGCCGAGTTTGATCGGCGATTTGAGGTCTCAGCGGGCGAGATTTCCGCCGATGCCCGCAAGCATCTGGCAAGTTGTGCAAGGTGTCGTAATCTGTATCGCTGGATTGCGGAACAACCCGTCGTCACCCGAGTTTCTTCGGAGCTGAGCCAGCGAATCCAAGGCAAACTGGTCGCCTCGCTGACGCCGGGGAGGCCCATGGCTTCGATCAGGGTTTGCGTTCTTCGGTTCCTAGCGATGTTCCTTGCGTTCGCGGCCGGGCTTGTCGTCACGATGGGAGCCGCGGGCTTGCGTCAAATGAACACCTGGCAATTTCTCGGCAGCGGCCTGTTGCTGGCAGCGGGCGCCGTTCTATTCTCGTTATCACTGGCTAGGCAAATGACGCCGGGCAGCAGACGGGGTATTCCGACATGGCTCGCGATGGCGCTGTTCAGCGGCACCGCGCTCGGCGGTATCACGCTGCTGTTTCCGTGGCGCGAGACGGGAACATCCATAGGCCTGAGCTGGCAATGCTCTTTGCGGGAATTCGCTATTGCCGCACCCGCCGCAGCGCTTTTGTGGCTGCTTCTGCGCCGGAGCGCTCCCGCACTTTCGCCGACCGCATTGGGAGCGAGCGTCGGAGCTATGGCCGGGCTGCTTGCCGTAACCGTCCTGCAATTTGGTTGTGTCTACCAGCAGGCACTTCATCTCCTGCTGTGGCACTGGAGCGTGTTGGCAATCTCGGCGGGGGCCGGAGCGTTGTTCGGCTGGCTTAGCGGCCAGTTTTCTTTCAGGGCACAAAGGGCGAGGTTCTGATGAGGTTGTTTTCAAAATTTCCACGGCTGGCGCTCGCGGTAATCGTGCTGACACTGACGATGGCTGGGCTGTGGTGGTGGGCATCGCCGAGGCTGCTGCATATGGCCGCCCACGCGATTCTGGAATCGAGAGCGCGCACGGCGCAGAGCACGGCTCCCGACTTCAACCTCAAAGACGCGAATGGCCACGCCGTCAGACTGAGCTATTACAAGGGCCGGGTGGTACTGCTGAACTTCTGGGCTACATGGTGCGGCCCGTGCCAGATCGAGATTCCCTGGTTCGTCGAATTCGAAAGCAAATACCTAGCCGAGGGATTCACGGTGCTCGGCGTCTCAATGGACGAAGACGGCTGGACGGTGGTCAAGCCCTTCCTCGCGGCGAAGAATGTCAACTATCCGGTTGTTCTGGGCAACGAGGAAGTAAACCAGTTGTATGGCGGAATCGAGTCTCTTCCCACGACGTTATTGATAGGGCGCGACGGCAGGACCGAGTTTTTTCATTCCGGACTCATCGGCAAAGGAGAGTATCAAACAGAGATTCTAAAATTACTCGAAGGAAAGCAAGATGAGGCATGGATTGATCAACGCCCTTTGCCGCCCGCTTCTGAGCCGCGCTTCCTGGCAATAAACGTTCTAAAGTGAGTTAGCGATGCCCGTCGATGCCTCTACCCCCGCGCCGACTTCTTCGTCCGATCTCAAGAAAGATGCGGACTACGTTTTTTATGAGTTGACTCGCAGCATCTGCCCTGCGTGTCGCCGCGTCATCGACGCTCACATACTGATCCGCAACAACAAAGTCTTCATGCGCAAGCGCTGCCCCGATCACGGACTTTTCGAAGCGCTGGTCTATAGTGACGCCGAGCAGTACACGAATTCCTCGAAATTCAACAAACCCGGAACCATACCTCTGGAATTCGCCGCTGAGATCAAGGATGGCTGCCCACACGATTGCGGATTGTGCCCCGATCACCAGCAGCACGCTTGCCTCGGCATTATTGAGGTCAACAGTGCATGCGACATGGCGTGCCCACTCTGTTTCGCCGAGGCGGGTCCGGGCTTCAATCTGACGCTGGAAGAAGTAGAAGACATTTTGGATCGCTTTGTCGCCGCCGAAGGGAATCCGCAACTTGTGCAGTTCTCGGGCGGAGAACCTTCCATCCACCCGCAGATTATTCCGATGATGCGCGCGGCGCAGCAACGCGGCATTCCCAACGTTATGCTGAACACCAACGGCAAGCGCATCGCGAATGACGACCGCTTTCTCGCCGAGTTGGGTGCAATGGGCGACGCCCGGCCCAATATCTATTTCCAGTTCGACGGCTTCGAAAGCGAAACCTACCGCATCATCCGCGGCGAGCCCGATATTCTGCCCGCAAAACTCCGCGCCCTCGACCGTCTGGCCGAAATCGGCTGTACCGTGATCCTCGTGCCTGCCATTGAGCGCGGCGTCAATGAGGGCGAAATCGGTCGAATCGTCCGCTTCGGACTCGACCACCCTGCGGTCAAAGGAATCAACTTTCAGCCCGCTTTCCATGCCGGCCGCCACGTGCGCCACGACCCCATGCGGCGCATCACGAATCCGGACATCATCGCCCTGATCGAAGCCCAGACGGAAGGCTTGTTTCTGAAGACCGATTTTGTTCCCGTGCCATGCTGTTTCCCCACGTGCAATTCGGTCACGTACGCCTACGTCGATGAACAGCGCAATGTAACGCCACTCCCGCGCCTTCTCAAAGTGGACGATTACCTCGACTACATTACGAACCGCGTCATGCCGGACCTCGGTGCGGAAATCAGACGCGCTCTCGAAGGCTTGTGGTCGTCATCCGCCGTCCTCGGATCGGAAAAAGTGGCGCGCGAGTTTTCCTTCTCCTGTTCGGCGTGCGGATTGCCAGATGGCGGACTCGACGTGAAAGGCATGTCCCAGTTCATCTTCATGATCATGCTGCAGGACTTCATGGACCCGTGGACCTTCAACCAGAAGAACCTCATGAAGTGCTGCAAGGAGTTTCTGCTGCCGGGAGGCAAACAGATTCCCTTCTGCGCTTACAATACCGTCGGATATCGGGAACAGGCCCGGACACAACTCGTACAGCGGGAAAAGCACAGGCAAGCGGCTCGCCGGGCGGGCACGAGGTATGAGGTTCAGCCGGTAACGTTCTCGTTCGGAAAAGACAATATCGAGCACGAACTGGTCCAACTGAATGACAGCACCCGCTGACCATGCCGAGTTGAAAAGTTGCTGCGCCGCGCTTTACCAGAGCGATTTCGCGCGACATGCTTCTTGGCGATACCTTCCATCCGGGCGGGCGACGGCTTACCGCCCGGCTCGGAGAACTGCTGGGCCTCGGCCCCGCTGTTCGCGTCCTTGACGTGGCCAACAGGCAAGGGCGAGAGCGCCATTTTCCTCGCCCGGCAGTTTGGCTGCGAGGTCGTCGGCGTGGATTTTGGCCCGCAGAATGTGCGGGAAGCCAACTCCAATGCCACAGCAACGCGGGTTGCTCACCTGGTTTCATTTGTCGAAGGCGACGCCGAGTGCCTGGACTTTCCGGACGCGGGTTTTGACGCCGTAGTCTGCGAATGCGCATTCTGCACTTTTCCCGATAAACGCACCGCTGCCTCTGAGTTCGCACGCATTCTGCGCCCGGGAGGCCGAGTCGGCATGAGCGATCTAACGCGTTCCGGACCCCTGCCTCAGGGCCTCGAAGGATTGCTTGTCCTGGATCGCCTGCATCGCCGATGCTCGCCCAGTGGAAGAATATGCCGGCTATATAGAAGCTGCCGGGTTCGACCTGACGACGATTGAGCCTCACAACAACGCTTTGGCCGAAATGGCGCGTGATGTTCGGGGCCGCCTGCTGGGAATCGAATTGATGGTCAAGCTTAAGAAACTGGATTTGGCTGGCGCCGATTTTGAGCAGGCCAAACGGCTCGCGTGCGCGGCGGCGACCGCGATTCAGCAAGGCTTGTTGGGCTACAGTCTGCTCGTCGCTCGGCTTCGCACCGGGGAGTTTGAATGCTCCTGAGTGCGAAGAGTGCCCTGATTTCCCTTTCCGCCGTCAGTGCTCTCGCGATGTTGTACGTGGGTGCGTATCAGATCCGCGCGATCGAACATATGATCTGCCCTTTGCTGAAACACGGTTGCGAAGCGGTGGCAGATGCGCCTTTCGCGCGGCCATTCGGGATTCCCGATGGCTTTATCGCCGCGGGAATGTATGGCCTCCTGATCCTGCTGGCTCTTCTCGGACCTCAAATGCTCTGGGCTCGCTATTCACTCCGAACGCTTGCAGTGCTCGCGGTGCTTGCGAATGTGTTGGGCGTATTCGATATGGCCCGGCTCGGCGCTTACTGTTTTTATTGCCTGCTCACCACGGTCCTTTCGCCCGCGTTGTTGTGGATGGCGCTGGTCGTATAGGCTGATCGGATGTGCAGTTGCTCGCCCCTCACAGTGACCCGATCGCCTGCTACTAAATGCCGCATCCGAAGGGAAGGATAAATGGACGTTTGGCAGCGATGGCTACAGCACCCTGAGAGGCTGTGGCTGCACAAGCTCTTTTTCCAGATTCATTATGCGGCCGGAGTAGGAATCGGCCTCTATGTGCTTGTTGTGAGCATTTCGGGAAGCATTATTGTTTACCGCAATGAGCTGTCACCGGCCTTCGCCGTCGAGTGGCTCGTGAAGCTTCACGAAAACCTTCTGTTCGGTGAGACCGGTCGGCTAGTGAACGGAATCGGGGCCTTGTTTCTGACGATGGTCTGTTTGACAGGAGCTGTTATATGGTGGCCGGGGATTAAGAACTGGCGTCGCAGCCTGACGGTGAAGTGGAGCACGCGTCTCCCGCGGTTCACATGGGACCTGCACAGCGCCCTCGGGTTTTGGACCCTCCCCTTTGTCCTGATGTGGGGAGTTTCAGGGATTTATTTTTCCTTTCCAGACTCCTTTAACTCCGTGCTCGCCTTGTTCGATCCCCGCGACCGTTTCTACGACCGAGGCCTGCTTTTGCTCTCCGACGTGCATTTTGGCAGATTCGGGTGGTTTACCGAAGCCCTTTGGAGTGCCATGGGACTTGTGCTTGCCCTTCTCTCGATTTCCGGCGTGTTCGTGTGCTGCCACCGGCTGGTATACAAAAAGAGCGCAAACCCGAATCGTCAAACGGAGTAGCGCCAATCTGGTGTTTCCGAACCCTTTTTTCGCCTTCATATGAACGCGTAGTCGGCTTATCGCTGATTGATCCACTTCGAACTGCGCCCGACTCGAAACTGACCCGACGGCAAATCTCGTTCCTATCCGGCGCGACCGCCGGCGATCCCCCTCTGGTCCAAAACACGCGCCACCAATCAAAGGAGAATATCGTGATTCGAACAACCGCGTCTTTTGCTCAGGCATTCCATGCCGCTCGACGTGTGTCGACTCCGCTGATCGCGGTCCGAACGCCGGACCCAGCGAGCGCGATCCAGCTCATCTTGTCTACTTTGAAAGACGTTGAAACTCCCGCGCTTCATTGGGACGCGGTGCGCGGACTCGCTGGCGCGAATGAGGCCGGACAGCGGCACGCCTCAGAGATCCTGGGCGAACTGGAGCCAGCAGCCGTCAGTCTGGAAGCTCTGTTCGCGACCGCTGAAAAGATTGCCCAGGACTCGCTTCTCTTCGTCGCGAACGCCCATCGCTTTTACAGCGACGCGGCGGTGACACAGGGCATCTGGAATCTTCGAGATGCCTATAAGAGGCGAGGCTGCACGCTGATTCTCCTGACTACGCTGAGCGGCTGCCTGCCTGAGGAGTTGGCACAGGACGTCCTGATGCTCGACGAGCCTCTTCCGTCGTGCGAAGAGTTGTCGCGGATCGTCCGGGAAACCGTCGAGGCGGCGGAGATGAGCGCCCTTGGCGAGGCGGACATGCAGCGGGCGGTTGACGCGCTGATCGGCCTCGCCGCTTTTCCTGCGGAACAGGTCGTGGCGATGTCGCTGTCCAGGGAAGGCCTCGACACCGAGCAACTCTGGGAGCGGAAGAGGCAGACCATCGAGCAGTCGCCAGGGCTGAAAATCTGGCGGGGCGGCGAAACGTTTGCCGACATCGGCGGCTGTGAAAACGTGAAGACGTTCTTGCGGGCGGTTCTTGCGGGCTCGGAGCCACCACGGGTCGTCGTCTTCCTCGACGAAATCGAGAAGGCCTTTGCAGGCACCGGGACGGATCTGTCGGGCGTCAAGACCGAAATGACCGGCACGATGCTCACCTGGATGCAGGATACCGAGGCAGACGGCCTGATTTTCATCGGCCCGCCAGGGGCGGCAAAGAGTGCCGCGGCAAAGGCAACCGGAAACTCTGCCGGAATCCCGACAATCGCGTTTGACCTTGGCGCCATGCAGAGCTCACTCGTAGGCGGCTCGGGTGAACGTCTCCGAGCGGCACTCAAGGTGGTCGAGGCCGTTAGTCAGGGTCGAGCGCTGTTCATCGCCACGTGCAACTCGATCACTTCGCTTCCCCCCGAGCTGCGCCGGCGCTTTACGTTGGGAACTTTCTTCTTCGATCTGCCGTCCGCCGCCGAAAGAGAGTTGATCTGGCGGATCTACGAGAAAAGATACGGTGTTTCCGGCGAGCGCCCGGACGACGACGGCTGGACGGGAGCGGAAATCAAAGAGTGCTGCAGGAAGGCGGGAAGGCTGAAGATGCCTCTGCGGCAAGCTGCGCAATACACGGTTCCCATCTCGAAGTCGGCTGCTGAACAGGTCAAATCCTTGCGGCAACAGGCGTCGGGAAAATTCATCAGCGCTTCAAACGCGGGATTGTATCGCTTTGAGGAGGCGACGAGTACATCAGGCGCGGGTGCGTCTCGGCGCATCCGGGCTGTGGAGGCATAAATGAGCAAATACGGGACTCTGGAAACGGAAATCAAAGAACAGAAGTATCTGATCGCCGCCCTCGCGGAAATGGGCTACCACCCGGAAGTCCATCTTGACGGGGCGCCGCTGATCGGGTACGAGGGTCATGAGCGGCCGGAAAGGGCGCACATAATCATACGCCGGCGGGAGTTGGACTCGGCGTCGAACGATATCGGCTTCGCAAAGAACACGGACGGCCGATACGCCGCGCAGCTCAGTGAGTACGACCAGGCAATCGGATTCAACCAGAAATGGCTGAATCGCATCCGCCAGCTCTACAAGGAGAAACAGACGATTGCAGCGGCCAGGTCGAAGGGGTACGTCTTCAAGGGCCGGGAAGTTGTGAAGACGGAGCAGGGCGAGAGAATTCAGCTCCGCTTTGCGGTCCGATAGGAGGGGCGATGTCGCAGAAAACCATTACGATCACGATCGACGAGAGCGGGAATAGCTCGATCGACCTCGACGGATTCGCCGACAACGGTTGCTCGCGGGCTTTCGAGGACTTTCGCGGCGGGGACAAGGTCACAACGGAACGGAAGAAGATCTCGTTTTATACCTCGAAGCAGACGGAGGATCAGGTCCGGACTGGTCACTGAAAGGCAGGCGTACGATGCTGGTGCATGGATTCGCCCCCGTCAGCCGGGCCAACGGGCCGGGCCGGCGGGCAGTGCTCTGGTTTCAAGGATGCACCCTGAACTGTCCTGGATGCTGGAATCCAGCGAGCCATCCATTCGAAGGCGTGTCGCCGACCGACGTGAATGACATTATTCAGCGCGTGATTGCCCTGCACTGCGCCGGGGACATCGATGGGTTGACGTTTTCGGGCGGCGAGCCGATGCAGCAGGCAAGTTCGCTGCTGGAAATCATCAAAGGATTGCGGGAGACTGGCGCATCCTTGCTGAGCTTCGGAATGTTCACGGGATACACGCTCCATGAGTTGGGGCGAGGCCGCTTCTTCACATTTGAAGACTGCCCGGACAAGATCGCGACCTGGGAACTGATCAGAACGTACCTGGATTTTGCTGTGATGGGGCGGTACAACCGGCTTGCACCGGCGACGCTGCCTCTGCGATCCAGCCGCAATCAACGCCTGCAACTGTTCACGACGCGATATCAGCAGAGCGACTTCGGAGAGCCGATTGTCGAAGTGTCAATTGGCCAAGACGGGGCAACCACGGTCACCGGCTTCCCGTTTTTGGGCATTCCAACCTAACGGTGTATCCCGACGTCCCTGGCAACCCAAGAGCCGAATCGTTTGGCGACGGTCGTGAACCGGTTGGGTGGCCATGCGACCGGAAGGAATCCAATCATGATCAGATACGTCAGGGTCGATAAGCGTACCGGTCGCCGGCCGGTATCGGTCAGGAGCAACATTGAGACGCATAAACCCGAGTACTGCTTTGGGCTAAGTGTCTGGAGGAAGTCGATCCACCGCGCCTGGGCGGATTTTCAGGAAGCCGAGCGCTCAAAGTCTTCGGAGATCTCATCAAAAGGCACCAACTGAATGCGCCGTGTGCAACTGGAAGGTTTGGCACCGGTATAGTTTGAATCAGTCATCCAGCCGGAACACGGGCTGCGATTTCTTCCCAACCACAATCAACAGCGGACGCAGAACATCTTCCGATTTCAGAAACTCGGCAATGCGCCCTGTACCTCGTTCCAGCATGTAGACAAATTCGCTCGGAAGCACGGCTGGTATGGGGCCGTGGTATGCAATATTTCCAAGTCTCAATATTCCCGCAACGGCCCTCGCGGTACCCTCCCTCACTTCACTGGAATCGATGGCTGAAGGTCGAATCCAGACATCCTCCACTTCCCACCGCATATCTTGATTAGTCGAACATACCGCGCATCGGAAGATTTCTGCAAGCTGCCAAGCAAAATCCAGAGCTTCTCTTTGGTCTTCATTGTTTTTCTGCGGACACAGCATAACCAAAAAGGAACTGGTCGGCAATAACTCTTGGGTTAGGTGCGTCAAGCTTTCGCACTTTGCATCGTCGATCTTCCGGGGGCCGAGAGTACGCAGAAGCTTCTCTTCGATCTTGGCGCGTTGTAAGTTCAACTCAGCGACGCGCATGGCGTACCAGTCGCGTACCTCATGCTCGGCCTTGGATGAACGAGAACTGGACCATACTTCGGCGACTATACCGAACGCTACGACAATTCCGCCTATGGCCATCCTTCCGGCTGGCGAATTGGGGTGAACGATCATGGGCAAGTTATCCCAATCCTCATACAGCACGCCAGCCACAACTAGAATCCCGAAACATGTCTCAGCGATGGAGAAACGAGACGAGCGTTTTTCTGCCCGGATCACCGACGCGGGCATCTCCTCAGTGTTGGCGTGGCTCGCATTTCGTCGAAACCAAAGCCAAAAACGCCAATCCATAGCCCTTACCCTCCTGCTAAGCCGTTCGTCAGTCTCGTGAATTGCCGATTAGACATTCTGACTGTGAGGTTGTGGGCCAAACTATACCACTACCGAAGGTTTAGAATGACGAACTGCGAAAAAGCCATTGACATTCTTCAACGGACTCGCGATGGGGATGACCTTGCGCCTGAACATCTGAGGCTTCTCGAACTAGCGGTCAACGACATGGTCTCCGAAACGGGCCAGATTGCGTTCGAGCAGCTTTATGCCGAGGTTACGGGTGGCACATACGTTCAGCCCTGGTACCACGGCATCGAGAACCTCCGGAAAGACCATCGCGGGTACGTGTACTGGAAGGGCGTCCAAGTGGACCACTTCAGTTTTGACAAGTACGAGGACGCCCACCAAGCGGCTTTAGAATTGGCCGACCGCTGCCGCACCCTCGAGATGCTGGGCCTTCCCGTTTCAACAGCGCATCAGGCCTGGTGGTACGACGAACTGGTCTCCGCCGTTACGGCGAACTGACCAGACGATCACGAATTCAGCAATTCATCTGAAAACAAAAGGAGAAGTGTATTTATGGCTGCATTGGCCATCCCAATCGCAAGACAGGAGCAGAGCCTGTCGGAGAGTACCGTCATTCTGCAAGTGAAATTCGGCCTGCTCGGGGATTCCCGCAAGGTGTCCAGCTCGCAGGTCGAAGTGGACACGGACAAACAGCTGCTCCGGGTCGCGAAGAAGATTCTTGTCTCGAACGAGTTCGAGGCGATCAAGCAGATCGATCGCCGGGTGAAGAAGTATCTCGACAGCGTGTGTGTCCCATTCGAGACGGGCACGCGTTTCCTCGCGGTTCCCCTGATCGAGGACGTAGATTGCAAGCTCCGCGAGTTTGAACGCGACCGTTCCGAATTGGTAGATCGCTTTCTGGACTCCTATCCGACGCTGTGCGAGAGCATGAGCGAGCGCCTGCGGGTTCTCCACAACCCCACCGACTATCCACAGATCGACATGGTGAAGGCGCGATTCTATTTCACCTGGCGATATGTCGCTTACGGCGTGCCGGGCCAGCTCAAGACGATATCCGGCCGAATCTGGGAGGAAGAACGGGACAAAGCCGCACAGCGGTTTGCCGAAGCTCAGAGCGAGGCTCAGGTTTTGCTCCGGGAATCCATGGCGGGCCTGGTCAATCACATGGTTGACCGGTTGGAAGCGTCCGACAACGGAAAACCGAAGGTCTTTAAGAAGTCAACAGTTGCGAACCTTTGCGACTTCCTCGCAACATTCGACTTTCGGAACATCTCCGACGACGCCGAGCTGAAAGAGCAGGTGGAGAAGACGCGGGCACTTCTCTCGGGTGTAACGGCCGAAGAGATCCGGACAACCGCGGACCTTCGTTCCCGGCTGAAGACGGGCATGTCGGAGATCGCCGCCAAATTGGACGCGATGGTGGTCACGATGCCGCGCCGCAAGTTCCGGCTCGACGAATGACCAGGGCGTCTGGTACCGGAGAAGAGGAATCACATGGGCTATTCCGTTTACTACACCGGCGAAATCACCCTTTCGCCCGAATTGGATGCGGATCGCGCCACGCTGCTGGAAGACGCTCTCAGAACGCACACCCTCGAACGCATGGGAATCTCCGCCGATGACCGACGGGATCTGTGTTTCGGATGCGATTGGGAGTACAGCGACGGTTGCCTGAGCATTGAGGGCGAATCCCGCGATGGACAGGAAGGATGGCTGCGGCTGCCGGTCGCGAGGTTCTTTCAGCCGAACGGCTACAAGTTGTCAGGGGAAGTGAGTTGGGACGGCGATCAATCCGGAGACACCGGCGTGATCTACGTCGAAGAAGATCGCGTCGAAGCGGTGGCCGACGTCACGACAAACCGGGGGCCTTGCTGGCGGCGACAACTCCCCGACCCTTCGGTAGTCGAGCTTGTCCAGGCAGGACGCGGCGTGCTCACCTGCTGGGAATCGGGCGACCTTGCCGCTGCTGTGCGGGCACTTGCGGACGCGCTTCAGGCGTTCGAAGAAGTGCCTGGTCGTTAAAGGAGGACATTCTTATGTTCTGTGATTTTTGCAGTGCAACCCAGCCATGCTGGAGGTTCGAAGCGCAACCGTTCGCCACCGTCGTTGGCAACATCGTAGCAACCAGCGATAGCGGCTGGGCGGCTTGCGACGCGTGTTGCGCGCTGATCGTAACCGGCGATCGGGCAGGCCTGTTGGAGCGCGGCGCTCAATTGATTCCGGAGATCCCGGAGTTGCGGCACTGGCTGCGGGAAGCACATCAGGCATTCTTCGATCACCAACTGCCAGGCCCGCCGGTGCGCATCCAGACTGCGGCGGTCCGACCGAATTGACATCTTGTCCGACCGACGAACTGATCGGACGGAGCACCCGCCGTGAGCTACTTCAATCTTGAATTCAATCCGCAGATGGCAACTTCCCTTGTCCACTGCCTTAACCGGAAATACAGAGGCGCCCGAAAATTTCCCGTAACGGCTCCCGATGCGCAAGGCACTCTGTTCGTCTGGGCGCGCGATCCCGAGGAATGTCGCGAGCATCTCCTGAACGCGTTATTCGATCTTGTCTTCGCCAGGAATCGTGTCGGAGCCGCCATCGGCAACCCGGCATGTATCTTCTGCAGAGGAAAAACGCAAAGCCGCGGACGAAACAGCTCCGGCACAAGAGGATGGCGGTGCATGAATCCGGATTGCCAGCGAAGCTTCGTGATCGACCGGAGCTTCCGAGGTGGCATCAACCATCCGACGCAATCGAAAAAACCAGAGTTCCATCGCCTGGTGTTCGTTGAAGGCAAGACGATTCGGGAGGCCTGTGACGCGCTCGGGCTTTCCATGAGCGCCGGTGACAATTGGTTCAGGAAAATGATGGCTGTTAGAGGGCAGATCGATCATAAGTGTCCTTGCGGGCGGGATCTGCGCCATCGGGGATCGTGCGAGTTTCGGCAAAGTTATGAGTGGGCAAAGGTTGAAGCGAGCGTCGAAAATCAGACGGCGAATCGTTCGACCACCCCGGAATAGCAGCGGCCAAACTAAAGCGTCGCGATCGAAGAGAGCACGAAATTGTAGATAGCGTGCATCACCGCGGCTGCCGCCGTGGACCCGGACTGTGCGCGCATCCAACCAAATGCAACGCCGGTGAGGACGGTCGCGTAGAGGCGCGGAGCATTTCGGTCATTGTGAGACAGCGCAAAGAGAATCGCAGTAAGGAGTACTGTCGCACAGAGAGCCGCTAGCCGCGGGGCACGTCGACGCCTTAGGAATTCGAGGATCAGCCAGAAGAGGATGCCGCGAAAAAGCATCTCCTCGATCATCGGTCCTGAAGCGCTGGCCAGAAGGACCCGATGCGGGGGAGGAACACGCCCCAGCGACTGGTGGAAGATCCTGACATACGACCAGATACCAGCGCTAACCACAACGCCGGCAATGAAGCTGTAAGTCCAGAATCCCCGACGCGGCGAAACCCAGCCTATGCGGCAGAGCCATTTGGTTTTTCCCAGCACGCGATAGCCGTATACGAACAGGAGCACGGTCAACAACAGGGCCAGCCCGAGCGTCGCTGGCTTCACCGCAGTCGCCGTGACTTGCCATACAAACAGGCAGGCGACCGGAAGGAACAGCTCCGGATTGGCGTTGATTGTGCGCGGGAGGCTTTGCGCGGAACGAGCCAGCGCAGTGTTGAACCCGCCGGCGTACCGCCGTTTGACCCATAGGGCGCTCACACCAAATCTCTCCACTCGGCCTTCAATCCCATTTTGAGGGAAGTGGGCGACGTTTGGGCCGGGATCGGGTGGCGTTCGGGCCGTCGTTGTCGTTCAACCCTTCGCGCGACTCTCCGATTCCCTCGTCCGTAGAACGCAGCAGGGCAAGCCAGTGTAGGAGGTCTCACATGTCCCGACTCGCCGCAAGAATTCGTTGTAATTACTACCCTCTCCCGCTCAGAGAAACAGAACGGATCCGAAATCTGCTACAGTTCCCGACCGAGCCGTTCTCTGCTCTGGATCCGTGCGTCGGGGAAGGTATAGCGTTCTCCACTATCACCAGAGATTCCAGCGCCCGCCGTTACGGAATCGAACTCGATGCGTACCGGGCTGAGCAAGCTGCCCCGTTGCTGACCAAGGATCATACAGGGGAACAGTCTGGAAACCCATTGTCCGGTTGAGTCCTTCTCCCTGATCTACGAAAATCCGCCCTACGACTGGACACTTTCTGGAAACGCGCGGGAACGACTTGAGACAGTATTCCTGAATCACACTTTCCGGTGGCTGATTCCCGGCGGCGTCCTCGTACTCGTCATTCCGGCAGAGCGGGCGGCGGAGTGTGCCCAGATTCTCGCGTCTCACTTTAAGCGCACGCGGATCTTTCGCCTGGGTGACCCGGAGTCCGTTCGCTACCGCCAGGTCGTCATCGTCGGCGTGCGGCGTACGCGCCGCGAGCGTGACCAACTTCGCGATCGCGAGATCAGCGAGGGTCGTTTCCTCTTCACCACGCTTGGACGCGAATACGAGCGTCTGGCTGAATTGCCTGAATCGGGCAGCGATCCGTACCCCGTGCCGCCAACGGGTCCGGCGACATTGACATTCAAAGGTCTGCCGCTGGATGAACTGGAGGATGTGATTCCAACTTCGGCGGCGTCCCGGCAGGCGGCGCGAATTCTGGCGCCGGAGCCCACCGTAATCGGAGGACGGCCGCTCACACCGTTACACGCCGGGCAGGTAGGCCTCGTCGCATGTTCCGGTCTGATTAACGGCATTTTTGGCACAGGCGAACAGCGCCACATCGCCGCCTGGAAGAGCAAGAAAATCACGACGAAGTTGACGGAGGAAGAGGCGGACGGAACAACCATCGTCCGAGAGCGGGAACGCTTCGTTCAGGAACTCTCCGTCGTATTCGCCACTGGGGAGACGGGCACGCTCGAATAACCGGCGCCTCCATGGCGATACGGATGAGAGCACGGAAGTGAATCCGAGGCGGAAGCCACGCGATGGAGGGCGCATATCGATGAAGAACGCACATGAGCGTTTTGGCTGGCTCGAGTTTGATAAGCCGCTCAAAGACACGAAGACCAGGATTCGTGTGGCGCTGGACAGGTTCATTGGGGAGAACTCTGAGGACAAGGAGGCGTCTGGAGTCGCTCACGTCATTTCGGTCTTCGGAAGCGACGTCGATATCGGCGCCATCTGGGCGGCGATCGCGGGGCAGGAATTGTTGACGGTCGCCGGTCCCGGTCTTCAACAGAGGAAAGTGTCGCTGGGAAAAGATGCCCGAGTATTCCGCGGGACGATTGCCGTCGCGGGCCGGAGCCGGAGCGTCCGCCATCTGATGGCACTTTCCGCTCAGATGGCTGACGATACCGATGTCGGGAGGGTTATCGTGAGCCGGGGCGATCCGGAATTCGTGCTCTACGGGATTTCCCAACGGCTGGGACTCCCGGTTCACCCCTCCTGGGCGAAGTGGTTTTGGGCCGTGCTGAAGCAGCACAAGCGCACGAAACCGCTCGATGGTCTCGGATATCAGCCGGTCGCCGTAGCCGGCACAAAACAGGAATTCCTGGAGTGGATCGGAGACGCGGTGAAGAAGAAGCTAATCGAGATACCCGATGAGAACGACTCGATCCGCTGGAAGTCGTTCAAAGCGGACCCTCGGCAGAACGGGGCAAAATATCTAAATGACGAGAGCCTCGTGTAACAACGAGAGCACCGTTTCCAGACGGTCTGCGGTTGCTTCGGGTGGTCGATTAGGAGAACCGGGTGTGCGTGTCCAGCCGCCCTCATCCAAAGCGACCCGGAGTCGAAGGATCATTCTCCGTCCCGCTCTCGCGTCACCCATCCCTCGCATCACAGACGAACGAGTGTGCTGACCGATTACCCAGCTCTCAAAAACCCGCGTCAGGAAGACGCTCGGGCTGTCATCGCCGAACGCAAGCGCTTCTTTGGCTGCACGAGATGTTGGGAGCCGGTCGTCGTATTCGGGGCCATGCACCTCAGCGCCCTCGTTAAGAGTTGCGGCGAGCGCGCCACGGATTTGGCTCGGCAGTTCGACTTCTCGACCTTTTGAAGCCAGACCCGTCTGGAGCCGCTTGAGCCAGATCATGGGGCCAAGTGTATCGTCTCGGACTTCTGACAGCCAGTTCCCGGTCGTTTCGGAAGTGCCTGCCGCACTCAGGAAAGCACCGACCAATGCACTGCTCCGCATCGGCTCGCCTTCCAGCTTCAGCAGAACCCAATGTAAGAGCCCTTCGAGCGCCAATCGGAATACCTGACGCCACTGCAGAATCCGCCACGTGCGAAACACTGTCTCAAGGGACGGAGGGCCCATGAACGATGTCGGCCTTCCGCACATTGCCTCGCGAACGAGATCGGAATCAGTTGTGCCGTTGAGGTGCTGGACGGCCTGAACAGCCAGCCTAACTCCATTTCTCCGGAAGTGATTTGCCGACTCGCCGCAGAGCGTTTCAAGCATGGCACGCTGTTCCTCTTGCGTCGGTCTCTCTAATGCCCACGCCTCAGACCACTTCTGGACTTCGGATGTCGAGACGGACACTTCGCCGAATTCACTGAACACCGGGTGATACAGATAAGGCCCCATCTCTTTTTCGAGGGCCTGAATAGCTGGCTCGGCGACTGGCTCTGGTGTGAAGATGCCACGATTTTTCGGATGAGGTCTTAGCCATTTAAGTGACTTGAGAGCAGGACCGTAGTTTGCTGCGGCGCTCAGTGCTGTGGAGTCCTTACGAACCTTATTTCGCTCTTGCCACTCTGTCCCTCCGAACGTGTATCCAGACCCAGCCACCAACGGTGCGAGCACTTCTCGACCAGGCAGTTCCACGCGAGTTGGCCTTAGGAGCTGAGACCAGACATAAACGACCTCAATACGATCTACGAAATCCTGCAGGAGCTTAGGGGCGACGCTCTCCGTCCCGAGCCTTTCCGCGCACGCAGCAGCGCGCTTCCAGGCCCATGTGACAAGAGTGAAGGGCCGAATGTGCGTCGCGATGTTGTTCAGGCCAGGAAACACCTCGTCCATAAGATCAAAGTTCGTCTGGCTGAGGCCGAGCGGGTTGATAGTTCCGAACTTTGGAATGTACGGTGCGGTAAGCGATGGATCGTGAGCCGCAATCGCGGCATCCGACAATTCGGCCAGTGAGCGGGCTTCCATGTCACAAGTCCTCGATCAGAATTATGCGTCCGCAGCGCTCGTGGATGACAACTCCGATCTCTCGCAATTTGGATTCCTCAGCTTTAGGCATAGACACATGACAGCTTGGACACACATTCGTGAGTCTCGGGATCACAACCATGCGGCTCCGCCATCGCTCTGACAAGTTCTTAAGCTCCGGCATTTCTCGTAAACGAGGGAACCGTTGGTCCAGAGGAAGAGGTTTTCCAGCGATCCGAAAGGCAGCGATCTCTTCCTGAATCGTAGTAACCGACTGTGCCTTCTCCCAAATGGCGGGCAAATCAATATCTGGTGCCAGGACCCGAACAAATCCCGGAATCAGGCTGATGTCCGGCGCCGATTGCAAAGGGTTGACCCCAAGCCTAAGAAGCCTCCGGCGAATCGCGACTGGCTTCGACGGAATGTCATCAGGCGAGACCCAGGCGCGGACCAAGACGGCGCCGGCTGCCGCCTCTAAGTCTCGTCCGCGGGGTCGATTCGCGTCGAAGCCGAGAAGCAGACGGTCCAGACACTTCTTGATTCTCTCGGTGTCCGGCGCAATGCGGTCGCAAACGTAATGGGTCATCCAAAATGCGCGGCTGCAGTCGGCGGCAGTGGGGTCCGCCAGTATTGAATCCAGTAGTTTTTCAAGAAGATGTATTGGCCAGCCAGCATTTTCGGTGGCCGTAGGCTCTGTGTCAGTGCTGCTTGCGTTGTCGCTTTCCGGTTCCTCGTCTCCGCCGTTCTCTCTTTCGGTCTCGACGGGGCCCCTGGACTGGCGAAAGCAGGCGAAGATATCTTCTAAGAAGCGCCGCCACGCTTTTCCTGAGTCCCCGTGACCTTGCGAAGAGGACTCTGGTCCACCGCCCGGCCCGGGTGCAATTAGGTCCGAAATCAATATGGCCTCATCACCACTTTCGGGCGTGGGTAACCGCGACAATCCGTTCGAGTCTCGTGCCGGAGGCAACGCAGCTCACAATTTGTTCAATCAACCGCGTAGTCTTCCCGGTACCCGCCGAGGCTTCAAATAAGTAACTTGCTGCAACCTCTGGGGCCGGTGTCACTTAACCTCCCGCAGTTGAAACAGGGTCCCCAACTCGGCTTGCGGCTTGCACCTGACACGTTCCTCTTCGTACGGGCCGCACACAACGAGGTAGTCGCAACGTTCACAGGCGTCAATACGAGGCGCGGCCGGAAAACGGCCACTTTGAACGGCGTTATCGATGGCTGAAAGTGCGCGGTCTGCTTCGGCACGGGTACTGTCATCCAGCGGGACATCGATGCTCCGATAGCCGCCTCGCAGGGTCGCGTAGAAAAGCCTCCCATTGGTGACAGTCCTGTCCCGATAGATTTGTTCGGCGGCCATAGCGTACAGCAGCGGCTGCAACATTTCGCCGCCTCCTGTCACTTGAGGTGCGGGATCTGGGAAACTTCCGGTTTTGTAGTCGGTTATCCTCGTCCCCCCGGTTCCGTTTTGCTCTATCAGGTCCATCCGGCCACGGACCCGCCAGCCCTCGCCGATGGTCACGTTGTCGAATTCCCGCTCTGCCTCTGTCGGAATCCAGCCCGAGTCCTCATAAGCCACAGCCGCCAACTGACCGCGAAGATCGGCGCGCAGTCTTTCCACCTCGTTTTCCCAGATTTGAGGGATTGCCGGAGCTAGACGCTCGGCGTATTCAGCGGCGGTCTCTCGCAAGACTGTGTCGAGGGCCTCGACCGCAGCGTTGAAACTTACGGGATCGACCGGACGGCCATCGAAAGCTTCGAAAAAGCGCTTCTGAACGTCATGAAACAGGCTGCCGCGTGTAAGAGGATCGAGACGTTCCAGGGCTGCCACCTCTTCCATTGGCCCCAGCCCCATAACTGCGCGCAGCGCGAAGCGGTAAGGACATGCGGCGAAGAGTTGGAGGCTTGATGGCGAGTAAGGGCGGACAGCAAGGCTAAAGTCTGACAGTGGCCCGGGTGCCGTGCCCGACGTGAGTATAAGGCCGTCCGCAGTGGACCATCTTCGGTGCCAGCGATTCCACCTTGCTCGAAGTGACCGGTGTAGCGTTGGGCTGACATCATTGAGGTACGCGGCGAGACCCGGCGCGCCCCTTTCGTCCATGGCGGGTCGAAGCCGTGATAGGTCGTACTCTGTCTCGTCGATAGCTCGCACTGCATCTCTCGGAGCGGGCCAGCCTATTCTGGTTTCAACGCTTTGCTCGGCACTCCGCTCAACAGCCCTCCTGTCGATTGCTTGGCCGAAAGCCGCCCGCGCGGCCTCCAGTACATAGAACGAAGGAACGCGCATTCGCCCTGTTGCGAGCTCAATGCGTGGCCAGGAAAGTATTATTCGCGCTGCCGCGGGGGCGAGCGCCTGCCGTAGGAGCAGTCGTTCTCCGGCTTCCAACTCGGCAAGGTTACCTTCCAGCAAAGGATCATCAAACAAAGGCTTAGGAAAGGCGCCCTCGCACAATCCCGGAACACAGACGAGTTGGAATGCGCAGCCGCGTGCCTCCTCAATCGAGCCCACGAACACCTGACCGTAGCGATGCCCTCTTGGTTCACGTCGCAATGTTCCGAGGTGGGCACTGAGGACGCGCGTTACGTCACTCAACGACACCGGACCGATCGTTCGCATCGGCTCCAACTCGTCGAGGAGGTTGAGCACACCTTCCGGGTCATCCAGTGAGGTTTCCGCGAGAATGCGAAGGCCGTCCAACCACTCTCCCCAAAGCCGCGGAACCCGGAGCGAATCGAGCAGTTCTATCAGTGGAAGTGCGAAGGACCGGAGGTTGGCAAGCCGTTCCAGTTGGCGCTCAATCCGTTGGCGGTCGGGATCGTCGTCGGCCTGCTCTGCCCGTCCACGGAGCTCTTCCTCCAATCCGGCCAATCTCCGTTCCCATCGGTCCTTTCCGCCAATCACCGCGGCGTCAACGAGCAGCCTCTCCCAGCCATAAGGCTGCTCTTTCTGCTCATGCGATAGGTATTCGGCGAAGCGTGAGGCGCTGAGCCCGTCCAGCGCACAATGTACCAGGGCGAGAAAGGACCGCCCTGCCGAGTCTGGTCGAACGGCACCGTGTGTGAACCAGGCCGGAATCCCTGCCCGCCGGAGCGCGTCTTCAACCAGCGGCTGGTACCGGCCAGGATGTCGCAAGAGGATGGCACACTGATCGAACGGAAGACGGGATTGAAGAATGCGCCTTGCGATCTCGACACATTCCAACGCTTCGCCCGCAGCCGAAAAGAACTCGACACCATCGCTCGAAGCGGGCGGCGTTGTAGATTCGGCAAAGAGCTGCCGCTGTATAGCTTGTAGAGCAGTGTCGCTCTCGAACCCCGTATGGTCGGCGTCCAGTGATTCGACTATCGCGGCGCGGTGCGAGAGCTGGTGGAGGAATTCTTGCTCCAGTGCGTTGGCTGGCCGAAGGTCGAGCAGAAGAGTGGGAAGTCCCAGTAAAGGATGATCCCCAGTCTGAACTGCCTCGATAGCTGCCTCCATTTGTGCTGCGGAATCCGCCAGAGAGTTCTCCGCAAGCGCACTCAGGTAGGAGGAAGTAAGAAGCCGCAGGTCCCTGGCTGGCGGCTCTCGACCTTCGAGGCGCAGGCGTGTGAGTGTATCTACAAGTGCCGCTGGGAAGCCGGGCGTCCGTGCGACCGGAGCGAAATATGTCAACCGAGCGCTGTCGAGCACTTGCGCGGCCAGCGCTTGGGCCGACAGCGTCGTGATCGGTGTGATTCCCCTTTGAGCGAGTACCTCCCTGCCCATTAGCGCCGCGAGTTGACGAAGCGAATGCCGATGAATCCCGGCGTGCGAGCCATCGAGACTCCTGACGATATCGTCGACGGCAACGCGCTCCATCGCAACCGCGAGAATCTCTCGGCCCTGATGGCGGAGCAGGAAACGGCGAGCAGCCGGGTATAAGGAGGCAAACTCCACTTATCGGCTCATGCTATCAGTTGCTACAGCTAAGATCGCAACTGCGGTTCCAGACGCCAGCGAGCGTTGGCGTCTGCCAGGCCGAGGTCCTCATTTTCTCTGAGCGCAATTGAGGCTTTTCGTAAACTATCGAATGTTCCGCCAAACGTGGGCAGATTCTCAGGCAGACCTGCGACCCGGCCTTGGGACTAGCGCTTGGCCGCCAGCCGTGGGCCGTACTACGTTGCGGACTGAACTTCCAGGACGACCCGCCCGCATCGTGGATGCGTATGGCGCGTTTGGCAAAGCACTTATGATAAAGTGTCTTATCAATAGCAGTTCGGCGCTCCCCGGGGACACCATGAGTTCGCTTCCGGCTCCCATCGCCGCCGCTTCCGACAGCTCCCCGATCTGGGGTTGGGTTCGCGTGCGTGCGCTCGTCGTCGACAGCGTTTCTTCCCCGCATTCCCGGCGCGCCTACACGAGCGCCCTCGACGATTTCCGGCGCTGGTCGCAGCGATCGCAGCGCAGAATTTTTGCGCGCGAAACGGTTCAGCAGTATCGCGAAGCACCTCGAGTCGCGCGGCATGTCGGCTTCAGCGCTGAATCTGCATCTGACTGCCATCCGTAAGCTCGCGCGCGAAGCCTCTGCAAACGGCCTGCTCTCGCACGAATCCGCCGCGGCGATCATCGGCGTGAAGGGACGGCGCCAGAAAGGCGTTCGGCCGGGAACGTGGCTGACGCTCGAACAGGCACAAGCCTTGCTTGACGCCCCTCCGCGCGACAGTCTCCGTGGAAAGCGAGATCGCGCGTTACTCGCGTTTCTGCTCGGCTGCGGTTTGCGGCGGGATGAACTCGCGAACCTCACGTGGGACCGGGTCGCGCAACGGGAGGATAGGTGGGTGGTCGTCGATATCGAAGGGAAAGGCGATCGCGTCCGAAGCGTTCCCATGCCGCCCTGGGCGAAGAGCGCTCTCGATCGCTGGACCACCGCCGCCGGCATCCGCAACGGGCAACTATTCCGCGCCATCACACAAAAAGGCGACGTGGGCAACGGCCTGACCGCGCAGGCCGTCTACCTGATCGTGCGCGGCTATGCCGGTCGGCTGGGAATCAGAATCGCTCCCCATGATTTACGGCGCACATTTGCTAAACTGGCGCATCGCGGCCATGCGCCGCTCGAACAGATCCAGCTGTCGCTCGGGCATGAATCGATCCTGACCACCGAGCGGTACCTCAACGTGCGGCAGGACCTTGCCGATGCGCCGTGCGACCATCTGGGAATCGAACTGGAGAACTTATGAGCGCGGCTCGTCACATGATCGCCCTGCTGAAGAGCCACCTCGAAGGCGACGACAAAGAGGTTTTGTCCGTCGCGATGCAGGCGGCCGCTCACGAGGCGCGGCTGGGCCACATTGCTATCGCGCAGCAGCTGCGCGACCTGATCGATGAGTCGAAGCGGCGTTCGTCGGCGATTCAAAGCCGGCCCGGACAACTCGTGGTTCTCGAGCCGCGCGGCGAACTCGCGAATCTGCTCTCCGTCCAGACGCCCTCGATCCGCTTCAGCGACATGGCTCTGCCCGAGGCTCTGGCCGAGCGGCTGAAGCGCGTGCTTCTCGAGCAGCGGCAGCAGAAGCGATTGCGCGAACACAGCCTGAGCCCGCGGCGCAAACTTCTCTTTCTCGGGCCTCCCGGCTCGGGGAAAACGATGACGGCCTCGGCGCTCGCGGGCGAACTGCATCTGCCGCTGTTCACGATCATGCTCGAAGGTCTGATCACGAAGTTCATGGGCGAGACGGCGGCGAAACTGCGCCTCGTCTTCGAAGCCATCCGCCAGACCCAGGGCGTCTATCTCTTCGACGAATTCGACGCGCTGGGCGCGCACCGCAGCCAGTCGAACGACGTGGGCGAAATCCGCCGCGTCCTGAATTCGTTCCTGCAGTTGCTGGAAAAAGACAGCTCGCAGAGCCTCATCGTCGCGGCAACAAACCACCCCGAGATGCTCGACAGAGCGCTCTTTCGCCGATTCGACGACGTGATCGAGTACAACCTTCCCGATGCGAAGCTCGCCGAAGAGATTCTGCGGCGCAAGCTGGCGATGTTCCAGACGGCGGATATCGACTGGCCCCGCATTCTGCCCGAAACCGAGGGATTGAGCCAGGCCGAGCTGGTTCGTGCCAGCGAAGAGGCCGCCAAGAAGGCCGTTCTGGGGGGATCGACGCGCATCACTTCGGAAGCTCTGATCGCGGCGGTTCACGAACGAAAGGCAGCCTCCCACTAAATGCCGGAACTGCCGCGCAATCTCCCGCACCTCTATTTGCGGGGAAGCGGGAAGGCGGAGCCGTATACAACAAGGTTGCGGGCGCGCGGTCGTCCGCTGCCCCAGCGGGAGCGGGCTGTGCATGCCGAAGCGGTGAGATTCGCTCTCGCCGGCGCGATGGCCGCGGCTGCAGGTCCAGCGCGCGGAGCGCGACCCGGATGTTCTTATCGGCACTCCTGGTTTCTATCTCGATTTCGAACTCCCGGTCGGATCGGAAGACGCAGCGCGAACGGCTGGAGAATCGTCAGAAACACATCGAACTCGTCGCGGTCCGGCCGGAATCAGCGGATTCGCCGGCGAGGGCGACCGTTTTTGTGCCGGATGCCGCCGCGGATCACTTCCTCGAGAAAGGTTGAGCAGTACCGTGATGAGAATACGCGCAACGGCAAGCCGAAAAACGAAGCGTTGATCGCGCGCATTCAGAGCGTGGCGCTTGCCGCGGTGCGGTCGGTGTACACGGACGATGCTGGCGCTGTTTCCAGCGGCGGCCGAGCCAATCTGGTGGGAGATCTGGCTTCGCCAGGGCCATGCGAACAGCATTTGATGCCGCCATTCAGCGCCTCGAAATCCCGGCGCAGCCGCAAAAGCTTGTCTTCCCGGACCGTGAAGTGCGTCTGATCTACGGCAGCGAGATCACGATCATGCGCCTGTTCGTCAACACGGATTCCATTGCCGAGATCCGCCGCGCGCGGGACACGCCTGCCCAATTCATGCGCTGGTCGAATGTCGACCAGGCCGCGCGAGCCAGCCGAGCTCGCGGGCCGGGTTGACGCGCCGGAAAACCCGCAGATCGCAGTCTGCCTGCTCGACACCGGCGTGACGCAGTCACACCCTCTGCTTTCCGTTGCCCTCGATCCGGGCGACGTCCAGGCATACGACCCGACATGGCCCGGCGGAGACAGTCACGGGCACGGAACGAACATGGCGGGTTCCGCGCTCTATGGCGATCTCACTCCTCTGTTTGCCGGTAACGGTCGGGTTCCGCTGACGCATTGTCTTGAATCGGTGAAGATACTTCCCGATCAGGGGCAGAATGAACCGAAACTCTATGGAGCGATCACGGCGCGAGTCCATTGCGCGGGCGGAGGTGGAGGCTCCCGAACGGCGCCGCGCCGTGTGCATGGCGGTCACGAGCGACGTCGGAACCAATCGCGGAATGGCCTTCTTCATGGTCCGCGGCCGTCGATCAACTCTGTTTTGGCGAGGACGACGCTCAGGCGCCTGATCCTCATTTCCGCCGGCAATGTTCGCGAGGGTCTCTCGAAAGCCGGGTATCCAGCCCGCAACGAGATCGAACCGATCGAGAACCCGGCCCAGGCGTGGAATGCGATCACGGTTGGCGCATTCACCGACAAGTCCGTGATCACCGATCCGACGTACGAAGGGTGGGAACCCGTCGCGCCGGTCGGGGATTTGTGCCCGACCAGCCGCACATCCGTCTCGTGGGAACGGAAGTGGCCGCTGAAACCGGACATCGTGCTCGAAGGCGGAAACTGGGCGGCACTGGGCGATCAGATCGATTGTCCGGACGACCTCGGCCTCCTGACCACGTACCGGGATCCCACCACCCGTCACTTCGACATCTTTCGGGATACCAGTGCGGCAACGGCCCTCGGCGCAAATCTCGCCGGCAAGATCATCGCGGCCATGCCGCAGCGCTGGCCCGAGACCATCCGCGCTTTGATGATCCACTCGGCGGAATGGACACCCGCGATGAAACAACGGTTCGATGCCGCCGGTTCGGAGCAGCAGAAACGCGTTCTTCTCCGCAAGTACGGATACGGCGTGCCCGATTACTATCGCGCCGTTTTGAGCGCAGCCAATGATCTGACGCTGATCGCGGAAGACAGCTTTCAGCCGTTTCAGAAAGACGGCAGCGCGATCAAGACGCGCCACATGAATCTCCATCAATTCCCCTGGCCTCGGACGGAATTGGAGCAGCTCGGTGAAACCGAGGTGGAGTTGCGGGTGACGCTCTCTTACTATGTTGAACCCAATCCCGGCGAGCGGGGATGGCTCCGGCGACATCGATACGCTTCATACGGACTTCGATTCGCCGTCAAGAAGTCTCTCGAATCCCTCGACACATTCCGCACGCCGCATCAATGCCGCGGCCGTTGCGGAAGAGGAGGAACTCGGCGCGATTGACGCCGGGGCCGACGATTGGTTTCTCGGACCTCGCTTGCGGAACCTGGGGTCTGTTCACTCCGACTACTGGCGAGGGACAGCAGCAGAGCTTGCCCGAAGATCAGCCATCGGCGTCTATCCGATCGGCGGGTGGTGGAAAGAGAATCCAGCACACCAGCGATACGACCGCGCCGTCCGCTACGCGCTCATTGTCTCCATCCGGGCCGTCAACGGGACCGATCGACATCTATACGCCAGTGATGACGGAAATTGCAACGCTGGTGGAATTGCCGATATGAGTGGTGAGTGGGAAACCGCGCCATATCCGCGCAAAGGTTCGTGCTCATGACGCCATTCCCATCGTTATTTCAGGATCGGGAGTTCAAGCTTCATCGCGCTTTTAACTGCTGCTGACGGAACTGGCTCCGAACGGAGCGCGTTCAATCACCGGCCGACCTGGGCGCGAACGTCGGCAGATAGCTTAATAATTGAGAATCGCGTTTGGGAGACTGGTTACCACTCGACTCCGATATGTCCCATGTGATTGCAAGATGCAAATTGCCCAAATCAGGAAACTATATCCCTTTCGGTGGTTACGATCGCATATGTTTCCCCCGTAACATTTACCAGTGCGGAAATAATCAGTGATACCGGAACGTCTCGTCCTCCTTTCGCGACCCGTCGCGTACGTTGTGGCTCCAGGACGCCTTCGTGGCACTGTTGCCGGAAAGTCGCCAATGCTTGTTCCCGATCGCCTTCCGGCATCAGCTCCCGAATATTCATCTCCAACGCTTCGGCTTCGCTCCAACCGTACATCTTTTCCGCCATGTGGTTCCATGCCAGAATGCGACCCGTCATATCCTGTACAAGGATGGCATCGCGAGAATCGCGTACCACCACCGCCAGGCGACGCAGCGCTTCGGAGTCTCGCAACGCAGCCTGAGCCTTCTTCAGAGCAGAGATATCTGTAAACGTGATAACAGCGCCCTCGATCAGGTTTTCAAGGGTCCGATAAGGCCGAATGCGCAGCAGGTACCATTCGCCGGTCTTCGTCTCTACCTCCAATTCCTTCGGCGTCAGGCTATCCAGCACTTCCTTAATGTCCACGCCTAAGCGGTCGTAGCCCGCCAGGTTGGAGCGGACCTGGTCAACAGGGCGTCCGACGTCGGTCTCGATCAGATTCATCAACGGTGCGACGGTGGGAGTGAATCGAAGAATGTGGAGGCGGTGATCCACAAAAATGGTGCCGATACCCGTGCCGTCCAATAGATTTTTCATGTCGTTGTTGGATCGGGACAAGTCAACTACTTTGGCCTGGAGCTCGCCGTTGACAGTAGCCAGTTCTTCGTTAACAGATTGCAATTCTTCTTTGGATGTCTCCAATTCCTCATTGGTGGATTGCATCTCTTCGTTCACTGACTGCATTTCCTCGTGGGCGGAGCGCAGTTCCTCGTTGGTACTCTCCAGTTCCTCAATCGTCGCTTGCAGATACTCATCCTTAGCCCGCAATTCCTGCTTTAACCGCAGGATGTATGCGTCCAGATCGGGAAGAACATCGGCCCCGCCTTCCACGGCGTCGACGGCGTCCTCGGCGGAAACTCGAGGCTCCGCCGGCGACACCTCTTCAATAATGACGAGAAAGAGGCCCAGAGGCATGGCTCCGCCTGGATCGGCAGGGACTGGAAGTACAGTAAGATTGACGGCCGCAGAATCTCCGTCGGTTTTCACGTGCAAACCTGGCTGGCGTATTGGTATTCGCAGAGATACAGACCGGTGGAGAGCGATGGTTAAATCGCCGCGCAAGCCCTCGCGGGCCATCCGGAATATATTCATGCTGGCCTCACCCGGTGCCGGTTCCAGGTAACGGCCGGTGCGACCCAGCAGGTAAAGGATGTCGCCGCGTTCCGTCACCAGCGCGCCAACGGGAGAATAGTGCTCGAGAATGGTTCGCGAGATGATCTCATGCAGGGGAAGTTTGTTGTCGCTCATCTGCGGCCGTACGATTCCCTGTCCTGGCGGAGGCAGGAGAGATTTCGCAATTCCTATGGGGCGAGGACCGAGATCATCCGCTTTACGCTGATACAGTTTGGCCTTGCGATCGATGGTCGCGAAGATGTTTACAAAGTCTCCCACGCTTTCAGACGATCCCAGCACAAGGAACCCGCCTGGCTTCAACGCGTAGTGGAAGACAGACATCAGCTTTTTTTGTAACTCCGCCCCGATATAAATCAGGAGATTTCGGCAACTGATCAGATCGAGTTTTGAAAACGGCGGGTCATTGATAAGGTCGTGCTCGGAAAAAATGAGCATATCGCGGATGTTCTTGTGTATGCGGTACGTGCTTCCGTCTGGATTCTCTTCATAGAAGAACTGGGCCAGCCGTTCAGGCGAGACGTCGGCGACAATGCTGGAGGAATAAATGCCAGCGCGGGCATGGTTGATCGCTTCGCGGTCGATATCAGTAGCGAAGATCTGCACCTTAAAGTTTCCTCTTAGTTCCTCCATGCGTTCTCGAATCAGTATGGCGATGGAGTAGGCCTCCTCTCCGGTAGAACAGCCGGGGACCCAGACTCGAATCGATGTTCCCGCAGCCTTGCCAGCAAAAAGCTGCGGGATAACTTGCTTCTGAATCTCCTCGAAGATCTCGGCGTCACGAAAGAAATTCGTGACGCCGATCAGGAGGTCCCGAAACAGCGCATCCACTTCGCTGGGCGTTAGCTGGAGGTAGCGGACATAGTCTTCCAGGTGATTGATCTGATGGACGGCCATTCGCCGTTCGACCCGGCGTACGATGGTGTTGCGTTTGTATTGCGAAAAGTCATGGCCGGTCTGGGAGCGAAGCAGGAGAAAGACCTTTCCCAGATCGTCACCCGGCTGCAGAGCATGTGTAGAAGCCGAAACGACACCCGCCCCGACCACGTGCCAGCTATAGGCGAGCAATTGGGCGGACATTTCGTTTGGAGGCAAAACGAAATCCACCATTCCGGTTGCGATGGCACTGCGCGGCATGCCGTCGTACTCAGTCGATTCGGGCGTCTGCGCCATCACCATTCCCCCTTCTCCCTTGACCGCGCGGACACCGAGAGCGCCGTCGCTGCCAGTACCAGAGAGCACAATGCAGATTGCGCGCTCATGCTGGTCCTGGGCCAGGGACCGAAAGAAAAAATCGATCGGCAAACGGACGCCGCGGGCCAGAGTGGGTTCGAGCAAATGCAAAGCGCCATCCACAAGCGCCATGTCGCGGTTGGGCGGGATGATATAGGCGCAGTTCGGCCGAACCACCATTCCCTCCTCTACCTCAAAAACTTGCATCCTGGTATAGCGCCGAATCAACTCGGAAAGAATGCTCTTATGGTCTGGAGCCAGGTGCTGAACCAATACAAAGGCAAGCCCGGGATCGCTGTCGGCGGGCATCGTCGAAAAGAACGCTTCAAATGCCGCCAGCCCTCCCGCAGACGCGCCGATGCCGACGATCGGGAATTCCGGGCTACGTTGCTCGTGCGGTTGCTCGATCTCTGGATTGTCGGTTTCATCC
Organism: Terriglobia bacterium; assembly: GCA_963832905.1. Classification (GTDB taxonomy): domain Bacteria; phylum Acidobacteriota; class Terriglobia; order Bryobacterales; family Bryobacteraceae; genus BOG-234. The sequence goes on from CAWHVO010000001.1 coordinate 39,134, forward strand.
GGGCTCTGTCCGCTGCGCAGTGTTTCTGCCATGATCTTTTCCTGCTCTCCGCTATCCGACCTGATCCGGGTGATATATGCAATTGCTGAACCGAACGGGACGATGCAGTCCCTGATCGGATGATAGAGTACTTTAGCTCGCTAGTCAGATACCGTCCCGTGAATCAAGGTGCCGATCTTGCACGGGTTGCCTGAAAGTCAGCGCTGAGAGATCGAAATCGAGCGGCAGCGCGACGATCCCCGTATCATCAGAATGATGACGGGGCAACCGAAAACGAGATCGCTGACCGTGCAAGCTGAAGTCCCGGGACGAGATTTTCCTGTCGTTTGCGTGGGCGGCTCAGCCGGCGGTCTGGACGCCTATACCCGGCTACTCCGGAATCTGCAGGCGAATATGGGGGTTGCGATCGTCATCGTAAACCACCTGAGAGCGGTGGCCACGCGGCTCCATGAGATTCTTCCCCACTTCACGACGATGCCGGTCGAATTGATCACGGAGAAGTTAATTATCCAGCGTAACCGTGTGTTCATCATCCCGGAACAGCGTGACCTGCACATCCTTGACGGAGAGTTCCGCCTGAGGCCAATATCGAAGCCAAGGGGATGGCCCGACGTGATCACCGTTTTTCTGCGTTCCCTCACCGAGCATTGGAGCGGAAAGCTTATCGCTGTCATTGTCTCCGGCTACGATGGCGACGGAGCGGCAGCTCTGTGCGGTATAAAAGAAGTCGGCGGAACTACAATCGCCCAGAAACCCGATACGGCAAAGCAGGCAGATATGCCTGAAAGCGCGATTGCCACCGGATGTATAGATTTTGTTCTTTCCCCTGAAGATATTGCCAAAGAAATTGAGCGAATCGCCCACAAGCGCCGAATTGCTGGTTGAAGAACGCAGTTGAAGCTCGCGAAGATCGAAGCTTGGGTCTGTCGGCGATCTTCTCGTCGCCGATCCAGACATCTAACAATTCTCGCTTTATAGATCAGTGCGCGAAAGGCGCAGCTTTTTCATCATCGCGTTCAACGTCGTCCGGGGCATGCCGAGACGAGTCGCAGTATCGCTGATCACACCGCCAGTCTCACGGAAAACGCGGAGGATATACTCCCTCTCGACCTCCTCAAGGGTTGAATAGCCAATGGCTTGCACCGCGCCAGAGCCTAATTCCGCAACCGGAGCCTTGAGGATTGGACCTCGGGTGAGGATGACAGACCTTTCAATGAAGTTCTCAAGCTCCCGCACATTCCCCGGCCATCGATAATTCGCCAACGCACGCATCGTCTCCGACGGGATTCTCTCAATTGTCCGGCCCATTTTGGCCGCGTACTTTTTGGTGAAATGCCGAGCAAGTTCGAGGATGTCATCGGGGCGTTCCCGCAACGGTGGTGTGGTGATCGGAAAGACCTTGAGCCGATAATAAAGATCGCTGCGGAAGAGTTTCTGTTCCATCATCTGGGTCAGGTTCCGGTTTGTTGCCGCTAGCAAACGGACGTCGATTGGAATGGTTTTGGTGCCTCCCAGCCTCTCAAAAGCCTTTTCCTGCAGGGCCCGCAATAGTTTGGGCTGCAGATCCAACGGGATATCGCCCACCTCATCCAGAAACAGAGTTCCTCTGTTCGCGAGTTCAAAACGGCCAATCTTCTGCGAAAGAGCTCCAGTGAACGCTCCCCTCTCGTAGCCGAATAACTCGCTTTCGAGGAGTCCGGTCGGAATTGCAGCGCAGTTCAGGACAATGAATGGGCGGTTCCAGCGAGGACTCAATCTGTGGATGGCGCGCGCAACCAGTTCCTTCCCAGTACCGGTTTCACCTAGAATCAATACCGTGGCATCCGTCGGCGCGACCACTTCCACCTGCCCCATGACTCGCTTGATGGCAGTGCTGCTTCCTATCATCTCCTCGAAGTTGTTCTTGACCTCGACAACGTCCTCAGAGATGCTTTCCAGCCGGTGGCGCTCACGGAGGTCCTGTACGAATGTGATCCATCGGAACGGAGAGAGCTTTAGAATGGCTGTCGCGATCAGAACCGGGACCCGGCTGCCGTCCTTGCAAATCAGTTCCTTTTCAAAGGGGGTGCAAGCTCCGAATCGCAACTCCTCTTCATGGGCGAGGTCGTCGAGCAGGACGAATTCCGGCGGGGTTAAATCATGCCATCGCAGCCGATCGGCCCGTACATCCTCTCGGGTAAACCCGACCAAACTGAGAAATGCGTCATTGGCCTCCGCGATCCGGTCAAACTCACCGGAAACAATGCCCGCGATGGTGGCCGCCGCGGGCTGCGGCCCTGGACGTAGGCGGCCATGTCGCAATTTTTCATCGCGTTGGTGACGATCGCTGAAGTCTCGCACGACCCTGGCAAAACCCCGCAACTCTCCATTCTCGTCCTTGAGGGCCATTGTGATGACGTTGGCCCAGAATCGCGTTCCGTCCTTCTTAACGTGCCAGCATTCGCTTCCTGCATGGCCTTCGAAAGCTGCTCGCTTCAATTCCTCTTGCGGGTTGGTCAGCGCGCCTTCGTCGGGGTAAACCAGCAACGCGTTTTGCCCAATGATGTCGCTACTCTGATAACCGTAAATCCGTTCTGCTCCCGCATACCAAGTCACGATTCGCCCATCTGCATCCAACAGGGACAGCGCATAGTCCTGCGCCTCAGCTGGGACATTGCCCCTGGGGGCGTTCTTGTCCAACTGCGGCACTCCGGCAGCGGGCCCTGTCTTGTCACGTAACAACAGAAGATGTCGGACCGGTCCCACGTTACCTTTGGCTGAATACTCGACGTTTCGCGGAACTCCCTCCAATCCCACCAGTCGAAGCGTCCCTTCCTGCTGGCCTTCTTCAAGAAAACGATGCCAGCGCTCGGAAACTACGGGTCTGGCGCTGGGTTCTGTAAAATCGTCGAGGCGTTGGCCGATGATTTTCTCGCGCGGGAGTCCCAGGAGCTTGCTGGCTCCGACACTTGCCTCTCGGTAGCGGCGATCATCGTCGGCCAGCAGGATGGGTGCAGAAGGCTGGAATATGATGGCCCGGAAAAGCATATCGAGCTCTCTCGGACCGTTTTCCACAAGCCAACGTACTGCCTGTGGCTGCGAAGTTAAGGGCAGAAAGCGTCTCTCCTTTTGCCCCGACGATTCAGGACCCGATTAGCCTCAAGATTCCGTGGTGCGCGATCTCCGGGACGTTGGAAACTAAAATGAGAACTTATTTTATCATGCAACGTATGTGAGACATTGGCTGCGGACCTGCTCTATTCAGGGATCTTCAAGGTTATCGCGGGAGGCGCTGGTTTCGGTGCGCGGAGCACTCCCGCAAGGTCGCGCGATCACGCAAACACGAAGGTGCCTGCCCGGAGACCGGCATCTCCTCGACATTGACCTTGCATCAATACCGCGATCCGCTAAGTCGAGGACACCGCCCAGCGCGAAACCGCAACACTGACCGATAGACAGGCGAGCGCATTTGTCCCGCGGCCGTGCGCAAGTGCTTGAATCGCGGAAAGTTTCGCAACTATTCTCTCCTCGTCGAGTGCCACCCCCGAGACAGGAAATTTGAGCCGGGCGCGGGGTCACAGTGCGCTGCCCTGCTGCAAACAAGGGAATCCGACGGCGACGACTTGGTTTCCACCATGCCCGATCGAGCAGCGACAACGCGACCAGATTTGGTCACATGTCGCGTAGACGGTCAGCAACCGGGGCTGGCAATTGCCCTGATCGCCCGGAATCGACTGGAACGGATGACCGTAGGGGTGCCACGCTCGCGCGTGTAGATCGGCACACAAATTGCCCATACGACTGCTTCCTCATTTCAGATAGATGGAGGTGTACAAATGGCCGAGTCATTTCAGGGCGTTCGATCTCTCATCGAAAGCAGTCCGGAGGCGGTTTCGCTCATCGACCCGCGAGGCGAGATTCTATTCAGAAGTGCATCAACCACAAAAATCTCCGGATACCCGCCCGACGAACTCGTCGGCCAGAACTGGCTGGATTTGATTCATCCGGAGGATCGCGGCGCTTCAAACGCGTTGCTGCTCGAAGTGCTCGCCGTGCCATCGGGGCGGTTCCAGTGGGAAGCGCGGCTCCGCCATAAAAGCGGCCGTCACATTTGGGTGGAAAATACGATTGCGAATCTGCTGTCTGAGTCCAACATACAGGCGATCGTTATCTACCAAGGCGATATTACGCTGCGGCGAGCCGCCGAACAGGAAAGGCAGGACCACGCTGTGGAACTTGCTCGCTGCAACTCTCGGGTAGAGGAGTTTGCCTACACCGCAGCCCACGATTTGCGGGAACCGCTCAGGACAATTTCGCTGTATACGGAAATGCTGATGCGAGAAACACAGATGGATAGCAAGCGGATGATGGCTGCGTTCGTCGTGGATGGAGCCACCCGAATGTCCGCCCTGATCGACGACCTCATGTCGTTCGCCAGCACCGGGAAACATGAACCGCGCCGATGCGTCGGCCTGCAGCACGTCCTGTGGCAAGCCACGCAAAACCTGGCATTGTCCATCAAGGCGAGCGGCGCAACAATAACAGCAGATCGTTTGCCCGACGTCCTGGGCAACGAAATTCAACTGGTGCGTCTCATGCAGAACCTGCTTAGCAATGCCGTGAAGTATCGGAGCGAATCGCCGCTCCAAATCCATGTTAGCAGCGAGCGGCGCGAACTGGATTGGATCATCACAATAGAGGACAATGGCATCGGCATTGCCGCCCCGGATCACGCCCGAGTGTTTATGCCTTTCGTACGACTGGGCAGTAGAGATGTCCCAGGCACCGGCCTTGGTCTGGCTGTCTGCAAGAAGATTGTCGAAGGACTCGGGGGCACCATGTGGATCGACTCTGAGATTGGTGCTGGATCCCGCTTCTCCTTCACAATAGAGGCCGCCGAGAGGATGCTATCGCAGGCTGCTGCTGCTTCAACCTCATCATCTCAATATGGGGCTGGTTCGGTCGGTAAGGTACTCCAATAAGAGCGGGCCTCCCTCCATCATTGCTCTAAGACTATCTGCGGGAAAGCCCTTTGCCAGCAATAACTTTGACGTGAATTCCCGCGAAGGCCGCCATTTCCCCGAAACCATCGGTAACGCGAGTAGGGAAAAGAGTGGCCGTCGCGGATGGTGCAATCTGAATTCACGCCCACTCCGCCGGAGTGCGCAAAGGCATTAACGCCAAGTGCAGAAGTTCAGCTAGATTCATGGTTGAGTCGAGGAGAGAGACTGTCGGCAGCATCGCTGCGGCACCCTGGCCCACTTGAAATGGACGCGGGCACCTATGCGAAAGCTGGCTCGTCTACTTCTCTAATACGTTTTCGATCTGGCCGACTTTCTTTTGGACCTTACCGGCGACCTTTTCGCCCTGACCATCCGCCTCCAGATCCGGATTGTTAGTCACTCGGCCGACTGTCTCTTTTACCTTTCCTTTAGTCTCATGGAGCTTTCCTTCTAGCTCATCTTTCGTGCTCGGTTTCATCATATGCTCCTTTGAAATGTGGTGACGTTAAGCGCTGGCCAAACCCGCCGGATGGGGCAAATCATTTACCGCTGACTACGCCAAAGCGATTAGCGGTTCGCCCCGGCCTTGCTGTGTGCCGGATAGTCTGCAGTGGCCTCGCCGGACGACGAAATATCCTGGGCGCCTGTATGCTTCAGCAAATCTTTGGCGCGTACGATCTCGTCTGACGTATCGCAGTGAACTGAGAGCAGAACTCCACCCGCTTTGATGTGTCCCTCGTAGCGCTTAGCTTCATACTCGGGGATGCCCATCCCGACGAGTGCGCCAATCAAACCACCAACGGCGCCGCCGACCCCGAGGCCGGCAAGAGCGCCCATGATAGGACCGGCCGCGATAAACGGACCGACTCCGGGAATGGCCAGAGCGCCGATTCCGGCCAGCAAACCCAGAGTTCCCCCGATCACCCCCCCGGCCGTAACGCCGGTTGTGGCGCCCTCTGGCGCTTTGGTATTTTTTTCATGGGCGAAGTCTTTCGACCCCTGGCTATCTTCAAGCAGAACCGAAATATCATCATTGGAGAAATGTTCCTCCCGGAGCCGTTCAACGACCCGTTCGGCTTGATTTGCGTTACGATAAATGCCAAACACTGCTGTCTTCTTATTTGCCATGATTTTGTCCTTGTGATTTAGCGAAATATTGAGTTACATCAGGGCTTTGACGCCGCTCTGACCGACATCTGGTTGATGACCTTATCCGGCCTGCCGGTGACATCCGTCGCCTTGGAGACGATCGATCTCACTTCTTCATCGGATCGGACCGGTCCCTTCAAGGTGACGGTCCCGTTTTGACTGATGATCTTTACGTTATGTGCATACGACGACAGCGACTTGTCAGCCATGACCGAGCGCCGGATCTTAGCGGTGTTGTCGCGATCTGCGGCGTTCATCTTTTGCTGATCAGCGGTTGCCTCGCCGGGATTCTGGTCCCGCTTGTTTACCGCCGTGTTATCAGGTTTCGGATTAGGGTCCGTCGATTGCGCATAGCCTGCGCCTGCGATCGACGGCAGCAGCAGGGCAAATGTCAGGATATTGGCCTTTGCGAGATGGAAAAGATGCATAACACCTTAACTTCAGGCAAGTGGAGGTCCAGTCCGGCAGAGCCTGAAAGAACCACCGGCTCGCGTTGCCATTGGAGAAGAACCCCAACCGGGTCAGCGGAAGCACTCCGCCGTTCTGCGTGGGCCCGAAGTCGTGAGCGGGCAGGCTCTGGAGAGGATTGCGCCGACATGCCGGTGAAGGTATGGGCGCGGTAGATGGCTGGCTCCTGACCTGGCTACGCTCCCTTCTCGTTCGACCTCGCACTTTGACCGTCAACGGTCACTTGACCCTATTTCGCAGCAGATTCGAAGCTTTCACCTGCTCCGGTTTGAGCGTCGCCCGGCCGCCGGACGTGCAGGACCCGTTCCCAAATGGTTGGGATCGGCTAGTGAAGCACGAATTGCGAAGCCGGACTTCTTCCTTATCGCCGGATAAATTGACCTGGGCCTCAACCTGCACTGCTCACAAGGGAAAGAAGGTTAAAAATGTCCACTATAGTGATTGTTCTTGTGGTGTTGTTTCTGCTTGGCGGCGGAGGTTGGGGATATTCGCGCTGGCGCAATTAGGCAACCTGGCCGAAAAGCTCTCCCCTGCCGTTCGGGGCGAAGAGCATTGCGATTCACAGGAGTCAGGCAAGGGCAGGCATGTAATCCATGACCGAAGATCGAGCTGAACGCATTCAGGAAAGTCCTGGAGAGCAGCCAGGCTGAATTGGGAAAGCGCCAACACCAACCGCGAAGCCTTGGCCATGCAGCCCAGTCCGGATGAGTTGGACCGAATCCAGCACGCCAGCGAGCTCGATATGGCGATCGGCAGTATCGAACGCGATTCCACCCGTCTCCGCGAAGTGCGTGCCGCTCTTCGGCGCATCAGAGGGGATACGTTTGGGAGTTGCGTCGAATGCGAAGCGCCTCGTCGCCATCCCGTGGGCTTCCTCCTGTTTGCCAAGAGTCAGCGGACCGCGAGCAGAAGACGCCTTGGAACGAAATGGACACATCGCTCGTCATGGCGGTCTGCATAGCACTCCGACTTTACTCCCGCGGGGCGGTTGAACATCCCGAATCGGTGTGACCATCAAAGGATTCGGGACCGCGATTTCGGCGGCCTCGCGCAGGAAACTGACGTGACCGTAGATGCGTTTCTCTGGCGAGGCATCGTCCCAGCAACCCGCCCCCTACGATGCTGATACGCCAAAGCAGCAAAGGGCCTTGGCGGTGGCGGCGACATCCAGGCCAGGCAGAATCGTAACCCAAGCGAGTGTCGCAGTTCGGTAGCGAGCAGGCGGAGCCGTACACAACAAGATTGCGGAGGCGCAGTCGTCCGCTGCCCCAGCGGGATCGGAGCGGTGCATGCAGAAACGGTGAGATTCGCTCTCGCCGGTGCGATGGCCCCAGCTCAGGTCCAGCGCGAACGCTGCCTGCCAGGGAATGTGGATATGGTGAGGCCATCAGGGCCGCGGACCGGCGGAGGCCCCGCGTTAATAAGACAGTGAGGGCACCGGTGGGCTGGTCACCTTCAGTTTAAAGCGCTGATCAAGGCCTTTCAGTGATTCGCCGGCTCTCTATACAATCCCAAGACGCCTGAACACTGGGACTTTCGCGAAATCCAGAACGAATGCAAAGACGGCTGCCGCCACGAGCGCTACTGCCACAACGGCTACAGGAACAGGTGTCATGGCAATTCCGAAACTCGCCAGCATCGATGCAATCGTCAGATCGCCTACAGAAGACCCGACCAGCCATTGGCTTGGTCGACAGGACCCCATGCGTTGATGTTCACGATTCGTATAGGTCGTCGCCTGATTTCCGAACACGATGGCCAGGAAGGCCACAGTTCTCAGCGCTTCAACTCCGAAACCCAGGCGGAATTTGGCGACGGCCAGGACAGCCGTGCAAAAGACCAACTCCGAAATTCCCATGAAGATGCCCGCGATCGTCAAAGAGCCGATTCGCCAGGCGTTGGGTGTTGGAGACGGGCGCACGTTGTCCGTCGTCAGGGACATGCCGAGCAGGTCGCCCGTGAGCATGATGATCACCATCAGCATGGGGGTTAGGATTGCGTGTCCGGTCATGACCAGCCCTACCGCCAGGAAAAGCACCTGAACGACCTTTTTTGTAACCGAGTTCAGCGTATAAGTCAGGATGCGTTGGAATGTCACGCGGCCTTCCTTTACCGACGCGACAATGCCGCCGAGTCCAGGCTTGGTCAGCACAATGCCGGCAGCCGATTTGGCGACATCGGTCGCAGTTGACACTGCGATCCCCATCTGGGCCTGACGCAGCGCCGGCGCGTCGTTGGCGCCGTCACCGCACATGCCAACAATGTGGCCACTCTTCTGGAACGCCTTGACTAAGTTGTACTTCCCTTCTGGAAGAATCCCGGCGAAAACGGTAAACTCCCCGGGACTCACATCGGCGGGAATCGGCCCCGGCGGACAGACTTTTCCGTCCAGTCCTACGGCATGAGCCACGATTGAGGCCGTAGCCGGTGCATCCCCGGTCACCATCACCGCGCGCACGCCCAGTGTGTGCAACTCGGTAATCAATGCGGCAGAGTCCGATCGGGGCGGGTCGCTGACAGCAACGATTCCAGCCAGTTTCATCGCCTCGGGGGCGCCAGCCGCGACGGCCAGAACGCGGAAGCCCTGCGCCTCCAGTTGGTCCGCCGCCGCAGAAGCATCGGGCGACTTTTCCGCGAGGCCCGCGACCACAGCAAAAGCACCCTTCACGGTACGCACCGTGGCACCGCCCGAATCGGTCGCAGTCGCCTCCGACATCTTCGTCCCCGGATCGAACGGGATGAACTTGACCAGTTTCGGCAGATCGGCGGCGGATTTTGAGGCCGCGGCAGCCCGGATGGCTGTATCTACCGGATCCTGCCCACTATCCGAGCTCGCGAGGGCAGCCAGCCCCAGGACATGCGATTCATCGAACCCGGACATTGCATGGACGGAGGTTACCGTCAACGCGTTTTGAGTCAGCGTGCCTGTCTTATCCGAACACAGGACATCGATCGATGCCGCTTCATCCACTGCGGAGAGGCGAGTTGGAAGGAAGTCCAGCTTTGCCAGAGTCCGCGCGCCCAGCGCCGCTGCCAAAGTGAAAGTCGCCGGCAACGCTACCGGTATCGAGGCCAGAACCCCAGTGAGTATCAGGGGAATGATCTCACTGCGCGGCAGCCTGAGAGCATAGGCATACCCCACCATGATCAGGATGAGGACCCCGTTGACCATGGCGAGATTGCCCACAACGCGAAGAACGGCTTTCTGTTGAGAACTAACGACGTGCGCGGTACGGACCAGTTCCGCGGTGCGTCCAAACTTTGTGCGCGCGCCGGTGGCCGTTACCTCTGCGACCGCTTCGCCACGCCGCACCAGCGCTCCCGCATAAGTCTCGAAACCGGCGACGGCTTCGATCGGGACGGATTCGCCGGTGAGCATGGACTGATCAAGCAGCACCGATCCCTCGGTCAGGCGCACGTCTGCGGCAACTACGGCTCCGAGCGACAGCTTCACTGTATCCCCAACGACCAATTCGGTCGCGGGCACGGTCTTCCAGACATGATCGCGCATGACAGCCGCGTTCAACGCAAGCCGCGATTTCAGCGCTGCGAGCGTCGCCTGGGCGTGCCCTTCCTGGAAAAATCCGAGGGCGGCATTAAACGCAAGGAGACCGCCAATGATTCCGGCCTCGACATACTTGCCGAGGACCAGTTCCAGTATGATCGCAGCTTCAAGCATCCACGGAACGGGCGCCCAGAATTTAATAAGCGCGCGCCGCAAAGGACGTTCGGAGGTGTCGGCCACCGCGTTCGGACCGGACTTCTCCAGACGGAGACGGGCTTCTTCGCTCGTGAGGCCTGTCGAAATGATGTTGGCAGCCGGACCTCTATGAGTAATGGGCAAGGCGGCCAAGACCAGAGTCCTTCCTTATCAGACCTCCGGAGATGTAGTTCTGCTGAGAGACTCCGGGCGACGTTTTAACCACGGACTACCTTGCAGCGACAAGCTCTTCCTGCGAGTGCAGATCAAGCTGATCTGGCTTCGAAGTATCGAGAACGTCTTTCGCCTTCGTGACTTCCGCGGCGGTTCCGTGGACGATCAACACAAATTTATCGCTCTTGACTGCTGTCTCGTACTCAATAACGCTGTTCTGTGGAATGCCTATACTGTAGAGTCCCGCTCCCGCCGCGCTCAGACCGCCGACTACCGCAGCGCCTTCCAGTGCGCCTACTATCCACGCTACAAGCGGCCCTGCCACGAGAATTGGCCCGATACCCGGAATTGCGAAGAAGGCAGAGCCGAACAAGAGGCCCCAAAAACCTCCCCAGAAAGCGCCCGTCTTGCCCCAGCGCTTCATTCTGTCGCCTGCATTGTAGTAGCCCACTACCTGCTCGTCGGTGTGGAAATCCTTCGCGATGATTGACACGCTATGCATATCAATACCGGTGTGTTGCAGTTCTTTCACGGCCTGTTCGGCCCCCGAATGAGTCTGAAATACCGCTACAACCGAATCAAACTTCGCCATATTAATTGATACCTTCCTTTGCAGCACCAGTGTAGGCCGGAAAAAGTCAATTACACGTCAAAACAGGGACCTGCCTAAGCAACTGGCGTCGCAAGCGCCTCGGAAACGATGGCCTGAGCCTCCACCTCTATTTGTCGAAGATGCTCCTCGCCGCTAAAGCTTTCCGCATAGATTTTGTAGATATCTTCAGTGCCGGAGGGACGCGCCGCGAACCATCCGCTTTCGGCGACGACTTTGATGCCGCCGATGGGGTATCCGTCTCCGGGTGCATTCGTCAAAATCGTCAGAATTTTTTCACCAGCCAGATCCGGAGCATGGATGTCTCCTCTGGAAATTCTCTCAAGACCTGCCTTCTCGAGTGCCGTTGCTGGTGCTTCTGTCCGATCATAAAGCGATTCGCCGTGTTCTTTCGTAAGTTCGAGGTAAATGTCCCCGGGATCCTTCTTCATTCTGGCTGTGATTTCCGCGGCGAGCAGTGCGGCGATGATGCCATCCTTGTCAGTGGTCCAAACGGCGCCATCACGGCGCAGGAACGAGGAGCCGGCGCTCTCTTCGCCCGCGAAGCCGAGATCCCCGGACAAGAGGCCTTCCACGAAATACTTGAAACCCACCGGAACCTCGTAAAGCTTCCTGCCGAGTTTCGCCGCGACGCGGTCGATCATACTGCTGCTGACGACGGTCTTTCCGACCGCCGCATGCTTTCCCCAACGGGGACGATTGGAGAATAAATAATGAATGCAAACCGCCATGTAGTGATTGGGCGGGAGCAATCCTCCACTTTTTGTCACGATTCCATGCCGATCATGGTCCGTATCGCAGGCCACGCAGAGATCGAATCGGTCTTTCAATGCGAGGAGCGCTCGCATCGCATACGGTGAAGATGGATCCATGCGAATTCTGCCATCCCAATCGAGCGTCATAAAACGGAACGTCGGATCGACAACATTGTTGACAACTTTGAGATTCAGGCCGTAGCGCTCGGCTATCGGTTCCCAATAATGCACGCCGGCCCCGCCCAGCGGATCGACTCCTAACCTGATCCCGGAGTTGCGAATCGCTGTCATGTCGACAACGTTCTCGAGATCGTTGACATACGCCGTCAGGTAGTCATACCTGTGCGTGGTGGCGGATGACAGGGCCTTCTCGAAAGGTACGCGCTTGACGCCATCGAGAGCCTGAGTGAGTAAACCATTCGCGCCGGCTTCGATCCACGACGTGATCCGCTCTTCCGCGGGACCGCCATGAGGCGGGTTGTATTTGAAACCGCCGCATTCCGGAGGGTTATGGGACGGTGTAATTACAATGCCATCCGACAGACCGGTTTTGCGATCGCGGTTATGTTCCAGGATTGCATGAGAGATGACAGGGGTCGGCGTGTAGTCGTCCTTTTCCGCAAGCATGACCTCGACATTGTTTGCCGCCAGGACTTCAAGAGCGCTCGCCAAGGCTGGCCGGGAAAGCGCGTGCGTATCGATCCCGAGGAACAGCGGGCCATCGATTTTTTGCCCCTGCCGGTACAGGCAAATTGCCTGCGTGATAGCCAGAATATGCCATTCGTTGAAAGTCCGGTCGAAGGATGAACCCCTGTGGCCCGACGTGCCGAAGGCGACACGCTGTGCCGGGATATCCGGATCTGGCTGGTCCTCATAGTAGGCCGTGAGGAGCTTCGGAACATCGACAAGATCGAACGCAATAGCTAACTGACCGGCCCTCGCATCTATCTTCATTAGTGCTTCCCGGCGGGGCCGGAATTCAGAAGGAGTTTGAGTGATTCGATCGCCTTCTGCGCCGCCGCTAGTTGAGTCCGCTCCTGATCAATCTGCGTATTCGGCTGTGCCAGTCCCGTCACCTGCGGCGCACCGGCCTGCGGCGATTGCTGCGAACCGAAGAGGGCAGACAGGGCTTCGTCAAGCGTCGGTTGCATTACAACCTTGTCGCCTGTCGCCACAATGACACGCTTGAGTTGCGGGAAGTTCGTACCCTCGGCGCGGAGATACAGCGGAACCACGTACAGGAACGAATTCTCTATGGGAATAACGACAAGCTTGCCGCGAATGACGCCCGATCCCTTCTGATCCCAGAGGGTCAGCTGTTCCGAAATCGTCGTACTCTGATCGATCATAGCTTGAACCTGATTCGGTCCGTAGGTCAGCTTATCCTTCGGCAGCTGGTAAAACAGCATCTTCCCGTAATCCGGGAAGTCGGATCTTGCGGCCAGCCAGGAGATCATGTTGTCCCTGTTTTGTGGCGTGAACGGGCTCATGAGCAAGTATTCCAGCTGATCGCTCCCGGGGAGCTTCATCAGGATGTAATAGGGCTCCATGGGGCTCATTTTCCCGTCGTATTTCTCCTGCGGCGGTACCCAAAGATCCTCGCGGTTGTAAAAAACCTGTGGATCGGTCATATGGAAGGTTTGGTATTGTGTCGCCTGGATTGCAAAGAGATCCTGCGGGTAACGCAAATGTGTTTTGAGATCGGGTGAAAGTTGGTTTAAGTCTTTAAACACACCGGGAAAGGCCTGCCGATAAACGGAGAGTACCGGGTCTTGAGGGTCCATAATGTAGAACGAGACAGTGCCGTCGTACATGTCGACCACCACCTTCACCGAGTTGCGAATGTAATTCAGCCCGGTTCCGAAGTCGTCGTTGCGGGGATTCGAATAAGGAAATCGCTTTGAAGTGGTGTATGCATCCTGAATCCAAAACATTTTGCCTTCGCTAAGGACGGGGTAAGGTTCAGCGTCCAGTTTCAGGAATGGAGCTACCTGCGAGACTCGCGCCTGCACGTTGCGCCAGATCTGAATCCGGCTTTCCGCCGTCAGAGAACCTGTCAGCAGTATATTGATATCGGCCTGCGTCCAGGCAAACAGCAGTCGCTTGCCGGGGCTATCGAGCGGGATGCCGCCCTTGCCGCTATAGCTGGTATAGACGTTCTGATTGCCCCGGGGGTAATCAAACTCCTTTACTCCTGTTGAAACAATCCGTGAACCCGGCATCGCTTCCCCGTAGTAAATTGCGGGTTGCGTTACGTTAAGGCCGAATGAAGATTGGGGCGGCACGTTCTGGATCAGATACTCGGGGAATCCACCGCCAATACTCTTCGATACAAAATTCATCACAAGGCCGAAGCCGTGTGTGAACTCCAGATTTTGATTTACCCACGTTTGCGCCTGAGCCGGCAGTTCCGGCGAGAGTTCGCGCGTCGAGAGCATGACCTGGTGATATCCGTCTGCCAGATGGTAGCGATCCACATGCACATTGTTGAACGCGTAGTAGAGCCTTATCGCCTGAGTCTGTTGATAGGTTTGCAGCAAAGGCCGCTTATCCCAGAGGCGGATATTCTGGATCGTGTCCTGGTTTCTCGCCAGAACTGCAGGCGTCAAATCTGCGAGTGCGGGATATGCCGTTTCCTGTATGCCGTCCAGTTTGTACGCTTTTCGAGTGAACTCGATATAGTTTTTCAGATATGGTGTTTCGAGGCTCAGCTCGTTCGGTTGCACGACGAACTTTTGGAAGAGAGCGGGAATCAGTACGACACCGACGATATAGAGAGCCGCGTAGGCAGCCATTCCTATGGCCATTGCCTTCAAACGCGGACGAAGAGTATTGAACACGAGGAGTATGCATGCCGCCGACGACACGCCTATCATGACCCAAAGAGAAAGCAGCGTCACATGACCCGCTGTATAGCCTACTCCGTAAACCACGCCGGTTGTGGAGTAAAGCAGCTCGAACCGATCCAGAAAATATCCCCAGCCAAATGCAATCGCCAGGATGAAAAGCAATATCGACAAGTGCTGAACGGCGTGGTTTACCGTTTCGATCGTTCGGCGACCGGTGAAGTGAAGAAGGCCAAAGTACGCATATTGGGAAGCGACAACCAGAATGGCCAGCACTGTAAGAATCACCAAACTGCTTTGCAGCAGCTCATACCATGGCAAGCGAAACATGTAAAAGCCCAGATCCACTCCGAAGACAGGATCCGCAAGTCCGTAGACACCGCCATAGTGAAAGCGCAGCCAGGTATCCCACTGTGTATAGAAACCCGTTGCGAAAATGGCGGCTACTACAGCCACAAGCAGTGCTGTACTCCGCGCCACGATATGGCGAACGAGAAGAATGGCCTTCAGTCTGATTTGAGCTTCGAGATCCCCCGCCGGTGCCGCCTTCGAATCGGCCCAGCCCAAGCCGCTTTTGGAGGCTTGCCGCACATTCAACCACAGGAACAGAAACGCGAAGGCGAACGCTGTGCAGGTCAATCCCACTTTGACTGAAAAGAGCGTCCAGAAAATGCCCGCGTAGTTGAGCTGCCGCATCCATAGCCACTTTTGCAAAAAACCGGGAATGGCGATCAGGGCGATAAACAGGAGCGCGGCGACCGGGAAAAGCCATTTCAGCATCTTTCCCAGCCATGCAGGCGGTTCGGTGGCCCCGACTTCCTTCGTTGGAGATGGCAGATCAACGGGTGGAATCACCACAGTCGGCACTGTGTTTGGTTCCTGAACAATACTGTCGATCATTGTCTTTTACCTCTTATTCCTTCTTCAGCAGTTTGCCAATCGCTTCAAGCTCGTGCCTGCGTTTGGGCGTGGTTTTTGGATAGGCCATCTTGAGATCACCAAGCGCATCCAGGACAATTTGCGAGACGATCAAACGGGCGTCGCCCTTATCGTCGGCTGGAACCGCGTACCACGGCGCATGGTCGGTGCTGGTCGCGCTCAGGCACTCCTCGTAAGCCTCCATGTAGCGCTTCCAGAACTTCCTCTCGTGAATGTCGGCGGCACTGAATTTCCAGTTTTTTTCCGGCTCATCAATACGTTCGAGAAATCGCTTTCTCTGCTCCTCCAGCGAAAGGTGCAGAAATATCTTGACGGTTTGCGTTCCGTTCCGATGAAGGTGTTCTTCAAGATCCACAATGGATCGGTACCGCTCTTCCCAGATGTTCTTTTTGTCCCGCAGTTCCTCGGGCAGGCCCTGGCTGCGAAGAATTTCCGGATGCACCCGAACCACCAGCACTTCCTCGTAATAGGACCGGTTAAATATCCCGATGCGCCCGCGTTCAGGAAGCACGCAGGTGGTTCGCCAGAGAAAATCGTGCTCCAATTCATTGGCGCTCGGCTGTTTGAAACTGAAGACCTCACAGCCTTGCGGATTGATTCCCGACATGACGTGCCGGATCGCGCCGTCCTTCCCGCCTGCATCCATCCCCTGAAAGATGATCAGGAGAGCATATTTGTTCGATGCGTAGTGAAGGCGCTGAAGGGCGCCCAGTTGCTCAACATGATCTTCGAGGACCTTGTGGTACTCTTTTTTTGACTTACATACGGGCTTCCCGATCGTTGGCCACTCGGCAAGTTTAAGCTTCTTGTCGGGTTTAACCCGATAATCATTTGAATTAATTTTCATCGCGTTTTCCTGGCAAGCGCTTCAAACCCCGAAACAACATCGAAGAGCTCTTCATCAATCGACGCCTGCCGCGCGCGATGAAACTTTCGATTCAGGTCTTCCAGGATGTCTTTGATGTTTTTTTCGGCGCGCTGCATAGCAGCCAGGCGGCTGGCATTCTCGCTGTTCAGCGATTCCGCGCAGGCCTGAAACAACAGCATGAACAGGTATCCGCGTATGAACCCCTGCAGCGCCACCGGGGACCCGCCGATTACCTCCGGCCGGCTTTTGCCTGGCCAGGCGATCTTCGCAACTCTGGTTTGCCATACGCTGTCGAGCGGCAGCAGGCGCCTGTGGACGGGCGCGTAAATGGCTCCGGACCTCGGTTGGTTATGGAACACATGAACATTCATCACCTCGCCCTTGTCGCGGGCCGACCCGATCGCGATCAGAATCCGGCCCACCAGTGGCGTGATACCGCCGATTGAAACCGGAACTGGAAACAAATCGACGGGGGCGGCGGCCACCGCGTCCGTCAAAAGCGATCCGACACGCTCGCCAACCGCCCAGAGTCTCCGAACAGGTCCAGGATGCTTCCTGAGAGTCTCAGTGGCGAGGTCCACAACCACCTCGTTAAAACGGCCCACGAGGCCCTGGTCGGAACCGAAGACAACAGCGCCGATCGGCTGCCCGGCCTTGACTTTTTCAGCGGGACCAGCCTCACGGAGACACACCGACAACCCGAGTTCGACCGTGCGATAGTAATCGTTCAATGACGCGACGGCCTTTTCATACTGGCCAATGCTGGAAGCTGCCAGCGCCTTCATAGCACGTACCACTCCTTCCAGATCGGCCGCGCCATCGATCCGGTGTTGCAAGCTCTGGAGGTCGCCGCTCAATTGGTTTTGCTCCCATCAGGCGCGGCTTTGGCGGGCAGGAACGGCGTCAGCGTCCGCGTAGCGATTTCCAGCACCGCCTTCCGATCCGCATCGCTCAATTTATCGGCCGTGACGAATCGCCCCGCAATTTCCGCCGGGATCTGCGCCGCGGCCTTCTGCAGCGCGCCCTCGGCCTCTTTCACTTTTTCGATCGGCACAGGATCGAAGAGCCCGGCGGTCAAAGCCAGCAGCACACAAATCTGTTCCACCATCGACCAGGGCTTCGACTCCGCCTGATTCAAACAGACCCGGATGCGTTGCCCGTGATCGATCGTCTTGCGCGTGGCGTCATCGAGGCGCGTACCAAACTTAGCGAACGATTCCAGTTCCTCGAATTGTGAGTAAGCGAGCTTCAGAGATCCGGCTACAGCTCGATAGGCGGGCCTCTGGGCCGCTCCGCCAACGCGCGAAACCGACTTTCCGACATCGATCGCCGGCAGAACTCCCAATTCGAATAACGTCGGCGAAAGATAAATCTGACCGTCGGTGATCGAGATCAGATTCGTTGGGATATAGGCCGAAATATCCTGCGCGGTGGTTTCGATGATCGGCAGCGCCGTCAATGAACCGCCGCCCCGCTCCTTACTCAGATGCGTCGACCTTTCGAGCATCCGCGAGTGAATATAGAAGATGTCGCCCGGGAATGCTTCACGGCCCGGCGGGCGTCGGAGGAGCAGCGAAAGCTCGCGGTAGGCGCGCGCGTGATGCGTGAGATCGTCGTAGACGATCAGCACATCGCGGCCTTTCTCCATGAAGTATTCCGCTATGCTCGTCGCTGCGTAGGGAGTGATGTACACCAGGCCAGGCGCCAGATTGCCCTCGGCGACCACCACGACCGTGTACTCCATCGCGCCCTTATCGCGGAGGTTGGCGACAACCTTCGCGACAGAGGATGCGCGTTGCCCGATGGCGCAGTAGACGCAGACCACATTCTGCCCGCGCTGGTTCAGTATCGTATCGATAGCGATAGCTGTCTTGCCGGTTTGCCGGTCTCCCACAATCAGTTCGCGCTGCCCGCGCGCGACCGGAACCAGCGCATCGACAGCCTTCAGCCCGGTCTGCAGGGGGACGTCGACGGGCGCGCGATCCATGATCTCCGGCGCTGGCCGTTCGATGGGCCGACGCTGATCGGAGGCCACCGCACCTTTGCCATCGAGGGGTTTGCCCATTGGATCGATCACGCGTCCCAGCAGATCGTCTCCGACCACGACATCCATCACCCGCCCGGTCCGCTCCACTTCGTCTCCTGTGTGCAGGGCTTCGAAGGGTCCCAGCAGGATGACGCCGATTTCATCCTCATCTATATTGAACGCAATGCCTTGTGTACCGCCGGGGAACCGCACCAGTTCTTCGTATTCCACGCCCGGCAGGCCAGACACCGTTGCGATGCCGACGGCAACGTTTGTGACGATGCCCACTTCGTGCGGAGTCAAACGGGGCTCAAAGTCTTTCAGAGCCTGACCGACAGCGCCGAAGGTGCGGTCCACGGCATCCTGAAGAATACTCATTTCACCGCCGCGGCGGCTTCAGCGGGGCTGGGCTCCTTCAGCAACGCGTCCACCTTCCGATCGAGCGACGTCAAGTACTCCGCGATACTCCAGCCAACCTTCTGACCGTCGGCCGTCAGTTCGATTCCGCAGATCCGATCCGGCACCGCTTCGAACCGGACGCGAATTTCCGCGGAGAATGTCTCATTGAGCGCATTCTGAATGGTGGCGCGCTGATCGGCCGGCATTTCAAAAGCGCTCTGCACGACAGCTGGGTCTTTCGAACTCCGAAGCGCCGCGCCCAGAGTTTCTTTCGCTTTACCGTCCATTTGGCTTAGACGGCGCGTGAACACTGCTCCTACACGCTCTTCGAGACTGTCGGTGGCCAGGTCCGCAAGCGTCTTTCGCGCAATCGCAAACACTTCTTTGCTCGCGGTTTGCATAATCTCTTTGCCCAACCTCGTCTGATCGCTTTTCAAGGCGGTCGCCTGTGTCGCGCGGAAACCATCTGCTTCTTTGCGGGCCTCACCGAACAGGCGATCGTGCTCCGTCTTCGCCTCATCTGTTGCCTTGCTCAGCAGCGCGCCGCGTTGTTCGTCGAAAGCCTTATTCTTTGCTTCGAAATCGTCACGCTGTTTTTGCGCTTCTTTCGTCTTCCCGTCGGCGTCCGCCAGTTTGGCTGCAATTCCTTTCTCTCTGGCGGCGATGGCGTCTAGGATCGGCTTATAGAGAAAATGTTTCAACACCCAGACCAGAACCAGGAAGTTGAGCGCCTGCGCACCCACCGTAAACCAATCGATGAGCATCGCTCACTTTCCCCCGGCCTGTGCGATAGCGTTGGTCCAGAACGGATTGGCAAAGATCAGAATCATCGAAACCACGAAACAGTAAATTGCCAGCGATTCGATCATGGCCAGTCCCACGAACAGGGTCCGCGTGATCGTAGCCGATGCGTCCGGTTGTTGTGCCAGTGAAGTGAGAGCCGTGGCAACGGCGCGACCTTCACCCAGCGCCGGGCACATCGCTCCTATACCTATCGTGATTCCGGAAGTTGCGATTGAAACGATTGCGATGAGAGTCTTACTGTCCATGAGTTGTCCTTTAGGTTTTCAGCGCAGCCGCTTTTGGCTTGCGCACCTGCGTTGCCGCCGCGATGTAAACCGCCGCCAGAATGCTAAAGATATAGGCCTGAACCATACCCGTCAGAAGCCCCAGCATTGTCATCATGATCGGGAACAAAAACGGGGTAATAGTAAGAAGGATGCCTACGATCATCACGCCGCTCATCATGTTGCCGAAGAGACGAACAGCCAGCGCCAGAGTGCGCGAGATTTCGCTGATGATGTTAAACGGCAACATGATGATTGTTGGCTTCGTATAGGTTTTCAGGTAGCCGGCCAGCCCCTGTTCTTCGATGCCAAAAAGCGGCACTGCAACGAACACGCAGAGCGCCAGTGCCGCGGTTGTGGAAAGCGAACCCGTCGGCGGCGTGAAACCGGGAATCAGCGTGCACAAAGCCGCGGTAGCGACGAACAGGAACAGTGTGCCGAGAAACGAAATATATTTTTCCGGGTGGTCCAGACCGACGTCCTGGATCTGCTTCTGGATGGACGTGACCACAATCTCAAGCAGGCCCTGCCAGCGCGAGATAGCGCCCTCGGTCGCAAGCCGGCGCGTTACCAGCTTCGAACCCACGCCCATGGCGATCATCATGGCCCAGGTCGTCGCGATGGTGCCGTTGAGTTTCACGAAGCCATGCTGCCAGAGAATCTGCTGGTCGGAGGTGAGGTTCAGGATGTGCCTTCCTTCAGCCGAGTGAACCGCATTACTAACATGCGAGCTCCGAGAAATCCCGCGACGCAACCCGCCATGCGCCGCCAGTCACCTTGCGCGGCAAAATAGAATCCAATCAGAGTGCCGGCGGTTCTCGCCAGAAAGCTGCCTGAAAACCACAAAGCCGGCAGAGACGAAGACAGCGTCTTCCGGACGGTCCACCAAAGCCCGCCGAAGAAAAACACTCCCAGCAGAATGCCTGCCAGGACTGCCGCCAGAACTCGTGTGACTTCACTCATCGTGCATGGCCTTATCCTGTTGATCTACCCAATACCAGGCGTTTGCGCAACCGACGAACAGTCCCGCAAACAACAGCGCGAGCGTCCACGAGAAGCCTCCTGGATGTCGCCGGTCGAGCCAGACTCCGAGCATGATTCCACCCACCGTCGGCACCGCCACCGACCAGCCGATCAATCCGGACATGCCGAGGCCGAACCACGCGCCTTGATTACCTTCCCGCTGAACGCGGAGCTTGCGGTTTTCCTCTGAGGCAACCTTCCGCGCGAAGAGTGATTCCCGTTCATCGCCCATGTTGAAACTCCGCGATGCGTCCGACGAAACCGCTTTCCAGCTTCGCGACCATGTCGCGCACCATGCGCTCTTCCCGATCCAGCGTAAGAAACTTCTTCTTGATTTCGTCGTGCAGCTGACCGAGGTCAGTCCCGCCAATCGCGTGGCGAACGGAAACCAACACTTCCGTTCCGGTTTTCACCAATACACCCTCGTCTACCGCCAGATAAACCGTGCCGTGGCCGGTCGTGTAGCCGCGCTTTCAAATTCGCGGCAACTCAAGACTAACCATGCGCACACATATGATCGGCGGGAACTGGAAGATGCACAAGAACCCATCCGGAACCACGTCTTTTTTCGAGACCTTTCTGCCGCTGGCAGGACACACCGAACATTGCGAGGTTGTGATTTGCCCGCCGTTTCTTGATATCGGAAATGCCGTCAGAGCCACTCGCGGCACTACCATCAGGATCGGAGCTCAGGACCTCTATTGGGAGAGCGAAGGTGCCTTCACGGGCGAAGTCTCTGGCCCTATGATCAATGCGTCCGGCTGCTCTCGTGTAATCGTGGGGCACAGCGAGCGGCGCCTGTATTTCGCCGAGACGAACGACACCGTGTTGAAGAAGACCATTGCGGCGGTCAATGCTGGGCTCACTCCGATTGTGTGCGTAGGAGAGCGTCAGGAGAAGAACGTGGAAACCGTACTGGCGGAGCAGTTTCAGTGCGGCATCGGAAGACTTTCGGACGAGCAGTTCGCAGGCATCGTAATCGGTTACGAGCCTGTTTGGGCGATCGGAGACGGCGAGAGTGCTACGCCGCAGGTCGCGGCCGACGCTCACCGACGGATCCGCGCTCACGCGGAGCATCGATTCGGAGCTGAGGCGGCGA
Source organism: Terriglobia bacterium (assembly GCA_963832905.1). Classification (GTDB taxonomy): domain Bacteria; phylum Acidobacteriota; class Terriglobia; order Bryobacterales; family Bryobacteraceae; genus BOG-234. The sequence goes on from CAWHVO010000001.1 coordinate 61,239, forward strand.
ATAATGTCCGCATCTTATACGGTGGCAGTGTCAAACCCAACAATGCGAAGAGTCTCATGGCCGAGCCTGAGATTGACGGGTTCCTCGTCGGCGGGGCCAGCCTCGATCCGGTCAGCTTCGCGGCGCTTGTAAATGTCCGGGCTCCGAACTGAAATCATGACCGGTTCATTCACGGAAGCCTTGGAAACGATTCTTGTAGTGGACGACACCGAAAATGTCCTCAACCTTGTCGTGGAAATTCTCGAAACGGCGAATTTCCATGTCCTCCACGCCAACAGCGGTGTCGAGGCCGTGACACTGGCCGCTGGTTATTCCGGCAAGATCGACTTGCTTCTTTCGGATGTGCAAATGCCTGAAATGTCCGGCCCACAGTTAGGCGACGCGCTGAAGCGGGCAAGACCTGATATGCACGTGATGTTCATGTCCGGGTTTACCGGCGGAGACCTCCTAGTGCTCAACTACGGATGGGCTTTCATCGATAAGCCGTTTGTATCAAAACAGTTGGTGGAGATGGTGAACGCTGTCCTTCACTCACCCAATAAATCGCAGGGCAATCACAGTTTCGATACGCGCAGGGATAACGGTGCAGTCGAGTAGAACGGCTCCAGCCGTTTTGACGCTATTTTGACAATACTTCTCTTACAGTGAAGCTGTGAACCCCACGCAAACACTTCACGGCCTTGGTCAGAGCCTATGGCTTGACAACATCACACGAGGCCTCCTAACGACCGGGACGCTGAGCCGCTATATCAGTGATCTCTCGGTTACAGGGCTGACGTCGAATCCATCAATCTTCGATCTTGCAATCAAGGAAGCTAATTTCTATGACGACGCCATCCGCAAAAAGACAGACGAAGGGAAGTCAGGCGAGATCCTCTTCTTCGAGCTTGCGATCGAGGATCTGACGCAGGCAGCCGATCTCTTTCGCCCGATCCATGACGCTACTGCAGGCGTGGATGGCTGGGTATCTCTTGAGGTGTCTCCGCTGCTCGCCTATGACACAGCCAATACAGTCAAAGCTGCTGTCGCACTCCGCGCTCAGGCACACCGGCACAATCTCTTCATCAAGATTCCCGGCACAAGTGAGGGGATTGCCGCGATTGAGGAGGCCATCTTCGCCGGCGTGCCGGTGAATGTCACATTGCTCTTTTCAAGCGCTCAATATATCGCCGCGGCCGAAGGTTATTTGCGTGGCATCGAGCGCCGAATCGCGGCAGGCCTCGATCCGAAGGTGCGCTCCGTGGCCTCGATGTTCATCAGCCGCTGGGACAAAGCAGTGATGGGGAAAGTCCCCCGGGAACTGGAGGATATTCTGGGAATTGCCATAGCCAAACGCACTTACAAAGCCTACCGCGACTTGCTCGCTTCACCTCGATGGGTCAATGCATTCCGGGCAGGTGCTCAACCGCAGCGTTTACTCTGGGCGAGCACCGGCACTAAAGACCCCAAGGCGTCGGACGTCCTTTATGTGAAGGCCCTCGCTGCACCGGACACCATCAACACAATTCCTGAAAAGACGCTGCTTGCGTTCGCCGACCATGGAAAGGTGGGTGACGTTCTGCGGGCCGATGGCGGCGATGCCGAAAAGGTGATTACCGCATTCGCTAGGGTCGGGATCGACGATGAAAAGCTCGCCGCCGAGCTCCAGCGAGAAGGTGCGGACTCTTTTGTCGCGTCCTGGAAGGATCTGCTCGATCAAATCGAGGCAAAAACCGCTGCTCTCACAGCTGCCCGCTGACTGTTGCCCTACGAGCAATACCTGAAGCGCTTCCCCGCATACCTTAAACAATTGACCATGGAGAGCAACGGCAAGCACGTGACACTCGACGGAAATCGCGTCGACTATCAGACCGGGCCGATTTACTGGGGGGAGCCGGGCACCAATGGGCAGCACTCTTTTTACCAACTCATACATCAGGGAACAAAGGTCATCCCGTGCGATTTCATTGCGTTCGGCGAAGCCCTCAATTCGCTGGGCAATCACCATGATTTGCTGCTCGCCAATGTGTTCGCGCAGGCTGAAGCGCTTGCCTTCGGGCGCACGCCCCAAGAAGTCAGGGCCGCGGGAACACCGGAGTGGCTCGTGCCGCATTGCACGTTTGACGGTAACCGTCCGTCAACCACTATTCTTTCCGGGCGGCTTACGCCGGAGACGCTGGGAAAACTGATTGCGCTATACGACCACAGCGTCTTTACTCAGGGGACTATCTGGCGGATCGACTCCTTCGATCAATGGGGCGTGGAACTGGGCAAGGTTCTGGCCGAGAAGATCGTTCCCGAGCTTGAGAGGGCCGACGAGCCGTCACTGGTGCACGACAGTTCCACCAATGCGCTCATTCGGCATTACCGCCACCTTCGCCGGGCAAAAGATTAGATAGCGCAGAGAGGAAGCCACAAATGGAAGTCGGCATGATCGGATTGGGCCGGATGGGAAGCAACATGGTGCGCCGTCTGATGAAGGCTGGGCACCACTGCGTTGTTTACGACCTTCACCCGGAAGCAGTGACGACCGTAGCCAAAGACGGAGCGATCGGTGCGACATCGTTCGAAGACTTCGCGAGTAAGCTGAAATCGCCCCGGGCGGTTTGGATGATGGTACCCGCGGCCGTGGTCGATACGACGCTGAAGACGCTCGTTCCACTCCTCCGAGAAGACGATGTGGTTATCGATGGCGGTAACTCCTACTACCACGATGACATCCGCCGCGCGGCCGAACTGAAACCAAAAGGCATCCACTACGTCGACGCCGGGACCAGCGGCGGCGTCTGGGGGTCGGAGCGAGGCTACTGCCTGATGATCGGCGGCGACGAAACCGTTGTCCGGCGCATCGACCCCATATTCGCGGCGCTGGCGCCTGATTTCGCGGAGGCGCCGCGCACGCCGGGCCGGGAGAAGGTGGGCGGTACCGCCGAACATGGCTACCTGCATTGCGGGCCGAGTGGCGCCGGTCACTTCGTCAAGATGGTCCACAACGGCATCGAGTACGGCATCATGCCCTCCTATGCGGAAGGGTTGAATATCCTCAAGCATGCCAACGCGGGCAAACAGCAACGCACCGCGGATGCGGAAACCGCCCCACTTCGCCACCCGGAGCACTATCCGTTTGACCTGAATCTGCCCGATATCGCCGAAGTCTGGCGGCGTGGCAGCGTCATCGCTTCATGGCTCCTCGACCTGGCCGCCGCGTCGCTCCTCGAGAGCCCCGACCTGGCAAAATTCGCTGGCCGTGTGTCGGATTCAGGGGAGGGTCGCTGGACAATCGCAGCCGCCATCGATGAGTCGGTTCCGGCGCCCGTTCTCAGTGCCGCGCTGTACGAACGCTTCAGTTCGCGAGGCGAGGCCGACTTCGCCGACAAGGTGCTGTCCGCGCTGCGATACCAATTTGGTGGACATGAGGAGAAGGCCGCCGCTACAAAGGCAGATGCCTGATGGCCTGCTTCCCATTCGGACGCGCTCGTTGTCTTCGGTGTTAGCGGCGATCTCGCCCACAAGATGATCTTCCCGGCTCTTTATGCCATGGCGAAGCGAGGCACGCTGAAAGTCCCGGTAATCGGCGTCGCCCGGCCGAAGTGGAGTCCGGAACGCCTGCACAAGCGTGTGACGGACAGTATAGAGCGCGCGGGCGGCGTCGACAATCGAGAGCGCCCTCAAACATCTTCTGTCCCTGTTCAGGTATGTCGGCGGCGATTACGCGGACCCGGACACTTTCACTGCGCTGAAAAAAGAGCTTGGTAACGCGCGGCGGCCGGCGCACTATCTTGCCATCCCGCCTTCGCTCTTCGAAACAGTAATCAAAGGACTCGGCGGGGCGAAACTGGCCGACCATGCGCGCGTCATCGTCGAGAAGCCCTTCGGACGCGACCTCGCTTCGGCGCGGGAGCTGAATCAGGTCGCGCATAAGGTCTTTCCGGAAGACTCGATCTTTCGCATCGATCACTTCCTCGGAAAAGAGGCGATCATGAATATCCTCTATTTCCGCTTCGCCAATTCATTTCTGGAACCGATCTGGAATCGCAATTATGTGGCAAGCGTCCAGATAACCCTGGCCGAGGATTTCGGCGTCAAGGGCCGCGGGGCTTTTTACGAAACCGCTGGCTGTCTGCGGGACGTAATTCAGAACCACCTGTTCCAGGTGATCGCGCTCCTTGCCATGGAACCGCCAGCGGGGCGGGACTTTGGAGCTGTTCACAACGAGAAAGCCAGGGTTTTTCAAGCCATGCGCCCTTTGAAGCGCGACGACTTGGTCCGCGGCCAGTACGAGGGCTACCGAAAGGAACCGGGAGTCGCCGACTAACTCCGACGTCGAGACTTTCTGCGCCCTGCGGCTTTTCATCGACTCATGGCGTTGGGAGGGGGTGCCCTGGTACGTGCGTTCCGGCAAGTACCTGGCCGAAACCGCAACCGAGATACTCGTGGAACTGAAGGCTCCGCCACAAAAGCTTTTCGCGGACGCGACGCCGAACACCAATTACCTGCGATTTCGACTCTCTCCGAATGCTGCGATCGCCCTCGCCGCTCGCGTCAAGCTCGCAGGCAAAGAATTCGTCGGGGACCAGCGTGAACTCTACCTGTCTGAGGAGCAACCCGACGAAGAATCGCCCTACGAGCGGCTCCTGGGCGATGCCATGATCGGCGACGGAGCGCTCTTTACGCGCGAGGACGCAGTCGAAGCCGCATGGGCTGTCGTGGATCCGGTTCTTAAAAAGCACCCGCGAAGTCACACTTACAAACGCGGCAGTTGGGGTCCGAAACAGGCTGACGCGATCGTTGCCCCGGATAGTGCCTGGCAGAACCCCAAAGTCAGGAAAGCGCCTGCCGCTTGAAGCGGGCTCGCAATCGCGGCCCTGCCTTGCATCCTGACAATCAATGGCGGATCGTCGAGCATTCGATTCGCCGTTTACGATACCGGCAAAAAAGAGAAGCGCCGGCTCGATGGGAAGATCGACCGCATCGGTTTGAGCGGCACGAACATGGTCGCAAACGGTCTGCCGGGTAAACCGCAGGTCACATTTCCTCTTTCCGCCGCCGATCACCGCACAGCTGTAGGTTTCCTGCTGGATTGGCTTGAATCGCAGCCAGTCTTCCCGTCCGTCAAAGCCGCTGGACACCGCGTAGTTCAGGGCATGAAACATTCCGAACCGGAAAAGGTTACGCCGAAATTGCTCGCGGAACTGCACCGAATCACGGCATACGATCCGGATCATCTTCCGCGCGAGATCTCACTGATCGAAGCGTTACAACGGCGGCATCCCAAACTGCCCCAGGTAGCGTGCTTCGATACAGCGTTTCACCGCACGATGCCGCCCGTGGCGAGACTGCTCCCGATCCCCCGGCGCTACGCGGCAAAAGGCGTCGAGCGCTATGGTTTTCACGGCTTGTCCTATGCATTCCTGATGGAAGAACTCGGATCGTCTGGATCCCGAAGCCGCGAAAGGGCAGCGTGATCCTCGCGCATCTTGGCAGCGGCGCCAGCATGGCCGCCGTGCATCATGGGAAGAGTATCGATACCAGTATGGGTTTCACGCCTGCGTCAGGGTTGGTGATGAGTACCCGTACCGGAGACCTCGATCCGGGTCTGGTCTACTACCTGGCACGCACGGAGCGCATGAGCGCTGCCGGATTTCAGCGAATGGTGAACCACGAATCCGGGCTGCTTGGCGTTTCCGGGACAAGCTCCGACCTCCGCGACTTGTGCGCCCGTGAAGCCGTCGATAAGCGGGCTGCTGGCGGCGGTAGACCTGTTTTGTTATCAGGCCAGGAAATGGATCGGCTCTTTCGCCGCCGCGCTTGGCGGGCTTGAGACGTTGGTCTTCTCGGCGGGAATCGGTGAAAACGCCCCTCACATCCGGGCTCGAATCTGCGATGGCCTGGGTTTTCTCGGCATCGAAATAGATCACAGGCGCAACGCCAGGAATGCAGCCCTGATTTCGCCGGCCCGTGGTCGAGTTCAAGTTCGGGTTATCCGTACCAACGAAGAATTGATGATCGCCAGGTCTGTGACGCCGGATTCTTGAACTCGGCTGAAACCGGAAAACTTAGATCACTTCGAGGGTGACCAGATTGGATTTCAAGTGATCGCCGATGATCCCTGCATCGGCAGAACAAATCTTGCGATCGTTCCACCTCCGGGATTATTTTCCAAACGGATTCGTCCACCGTGCGCTTCCACAAACTCTTTGCAGATGGAAAGTCCGAGGCCGAGGCCATCGACCGAACTGGATTCGGCAAGCCTGTGAAATTTTTGGAAAACTCGACCGAGATCTTCTTCAGGGATGCCACGTCCCCGATCGGCCACGGCAACCTCAAGCTTGTCTTCGACTATCCGGCTCTGCAACTGGATCGACTGCTCAGCCGGGGAAAACTTGAGCGCATTGCTGAACAGGTTAACCAGAACCTGCGTAATCAAATTGAAATCCATTTGGAACCAGCGGCAGATCCTGAGGGATATCAATAGAGATGTTACTTTTCCTCGGTGGACGCTTCCAGTTCCTCCAGCGCTGCGCCGACGATGTCCGATAAATCGCATGGCTCGAGTTTCACGCGTGAAACACCCGCCTGCAGACGCGTGACATTCAGCAGATTGTTCATCAGACGGTGCAGCCGCTTGGTTTCAGCTTCAGCCGTTCGCAAGAGCTGGCGCTCAAGCTGTTGATCGAGAGGAGCAGTGGCGCTCAGCAAGCCACTCACTGCCGCGGTGATGGCGGCAAGAGGCGCTCTTACCTCGTGTGAGATAGCGGCTAGTAATGCATTCTGCAGCCGGTCCGACTCATCGAGGAACCGAAGCCGGCGCATTCGTTGTTCCAGAATCCCGTGCTCGATAGCTAACGCGGATTGCCCTATGAAACCAGCCAGAAGCTCACGCCTCGGCGCTAGAGAACGAACCGCCCGCGGATATCAGGCCGAGCACGCCGATCACCTCGCCACGTACCGTAAGCGGAAAATAGTGGGCCAGCGCATCCGGGATGACCGTAGTTTCAGCTCCCGTTTCCTCGGTATGTTTCCAACACCAGGCAGCGGCTTCCAGTTCCCTGGCAGTCGCCATAAAATCCGAAGCTTGATGCCGCACCGCGAGCGAGCGATCCGCTGGCAGAAGAATCACCGCTCTGCGATGGAAATTGATCTCAAAGTGATGAGCGACAACCTCCAGAATCTGTTCGAGATCGCTCGCCAGTGTCAGAGAGCGGCTGAATGCAGCCAGTGCCGTCAGGTTGCCCCCAGGTCAAGCCGTTTTTGATGGCCAGTGAGGCAATTTTCGCGGCAGCCAGGCCGTTCTTCAAATCCAGTGGAGTAAACTCCGCGCCGGACTTCTTGTTATAGACCTCAACGAACGCGATAACATTCTTCTCGCCATCTACAATCGGGATGCTCATTCCGGATATGACACCGAAGCGCTCCCGAATCTCCGGCACAATCACCGCGTCATTCAACGCATCGTTCGTGAGATAGCAAGTCCCGTGAGTCAAAACCCAACCGGGCCAACCCGAACCCGGTCCGCACTCGTACATCAGGGGCACGATGCGAGAGCCTTGCAGAAAGTGGCTGCAGGCCATTCCGTTCGGAGTGCGCAAACCCGCGCATCCGGTTTGCGCATCTGTGAGTTCAAGCATTTGCTCGACCAGCGCATCCAGCAAAGTGTCCAGATCGAATATCGAATTCAGGCTATCGCTGAGGCGAAGTAAGGACGTGAGCGAATGCTCAAGTTCTCTTGCATCGGAACCGCCGGGATCACCGGTCGCCGATATCAATGGGCCTCTCGCGTTTGAATCCAATCGGTATCGGCGCGAAGCCGGTATCCGACACCCGGTTCAGTAACGATATAGCGCAGAAATCTGGGATCGCACAGCAGTTTTCTGCGCAGATTACTCACTGTGACGCGCAACAGATGTACCGCGTCCTGGTATTGGGTGTGCCCCCAGAGTTCGTGAATCAATTGGTAATGCGTCCTGACGAGCCCGGCGTGATGCACTAAAACCTTCAGGAGATCATACTCCGTCGCCGTTAGCTTGATTTGGTCATCTCCCACGAACACTTCTCGCCTGTTGAAATCGACCTTGAGGTTGCCGGTCTTGAAGCTTTCGATTCGTGCACTGCCAAAAGCCCTCCGTAAGGCAGCCCGGAGACGCGCAAGGAGTTCGCCCATTGTGAAGGGTTTCGTGAGATAGTCGTCAGCGCCCGCATCGAGGCAGGCGATTTTTTCGGACTCTTCATGCCGTACGGACATCACGACAATGGGTGTCGATGTCCACTCCCGGAGGCGCTTTAAAACATCTCTGCCGTCCATGTCGGGCAGGAACAGGTCGAGCAGGATCAGTTCGGGCCGGGCCGACTGAAATACTCGAAGAGCTTCTCCGACCGCTGGAAGCCGCGTAGACGCTATATCCGGCCGGCCGCAGGGTGACATTGAGAATATCCCGCATGGATTGTTCATCGTCGACCAGCAGTATGCGGGGGCCTTCCTTTTCCATGATGTTTTTCTGAAAACGCTCAAAGCGCTCCGCGAGGGTGACTAAGCATCAGACGTGTTTTCCAAGAGTTGCGTTACGCTGCGAAGTGCAAATATCGAGCGTATCATCGACAACTCGGAGGGGCCAACACTGGTCGTCGATCGTCACTGGCGGGCACCGGGCCTGATCCTGATAAAGAATTTATGCGAGGTGCTGCGTCAGCTTTCCCAGATCAGAGTGGCCCCTGGCAGAGCGTTGTATGCTTAGCCGGAGGGATCTGCCATGACGCAGATTCTTTCCGGCTTCGGCGAAAGAGATCAATGTCCGCAATTGCGGGATCGTAACGCTTCCACTGCCCGGCGCCAGTCTTCCTCTGGCGATCCCCCAGGACAGCCTCGGGCCACCCACAACTCATATGCGAGAGCCGCAGTCTCGCCATGCCCGAATGCGACGGTCCCATGTCCGGTGGTGGCCGTCTGAGTATGCCCCGCAACATCTCCCGAATGCTCGGCGTCTTGCCGTGAGCGCTCGTGTCCTGTGAGGTGTTCCTGTTTCCCATGCTCCTCGCCGACACGATGTGCGTGCGCCGCGCCGTCTTGCAATTCGGCAGCCCGTTGATGATTTTCGTAGTGCGATCCGCCGTTGTAACGTGTAGACATAATCAGATACTCACGATCCGCCCGGACTTGTTATGGGCTTCCTTTGCGAGCTTGTAAGCCTGGTCCGAGTACTCCAGCGCTCGTTCCGAGTGCCAGGTTGCGGCTGAATAATCCCCTTTTTCGTTGTGTTCGGCCGCCGTCCGATGGGCATTCGCAGCAAGTTCGTGTTGCTCGGCGGCCAGGCGGTGAGTCTCGTGCATGGTATTTCCTTTCCTAGAAGTTGGTTACGTGCAATTGGCTGGCCGATCCCGCCGCTCACCGGCTTGGTGCTGCGCGTGCACTGGTTAACTAGCCGTGGGCCGCTTCAAGTGCAATGCACTTGGGACAAATGGCGGCCGCCGTTGCCGAGGTAACAATAATGCTCACAAAAACGACCCAACTCAAAGGTTTCCAGATCCGCGCCGAAGACGGCGAGCTTGGAACGCTAGATCGATTCTTTTTCGACGATGAGACTTGGGCCATCCGCTATATGACAGTGGAAACTGGTGGATGGCTCGGCGGCCGGCCAGTGCTCATCTCACCGATTTCGATAGTCGACGTGGATTGGAAGGCGAAGCGGCTGCACGTGGCATTGACGAAGAAGCAGGTCGAGAACAGCCCCGATATCGACACTCACCAGCCTGTTTCGCGACAGCATGAAGCCGAATACATGGGGTATTACGGATATCCGTTTTATTGGGGCGGCCCCTATCTGTGGGGTCCGGCGTTCTATCCGGCAGGCTTGACTCCACCGGTGATGCCATCTATGGAAGCCATTGCGGATCGGACGGGACGCGAATCGGCGGATTCGCATCTGCGCAGCACGGTAGCCGTCGCTGGCTATTCCATCGCCGCGGTTGATGGCGAGATAGGCCATGTGGAAGGGTTTCTGGTTCGACGACACGGCTTGGGCAATCCGATACGTCGAAGTGGCCACTCGCAACTGGTGGCCGGGTAAAAAAGTGCTGGTATCTCCCGCGTGGATCGAGCGGGTGAGTTGGGAGGATAGTGCAGTTTATACCCGCCTTTCCCGGGAAGCTATCAGGAGCGCTCCTGAGTACATCGAATCCACGCCTGTGACGAGGGCGTACGAGGCAGGGCTACACCTTCACTACGGCCAACCACCCTATTGGCTTCATGAGGGCGCAGAGGCGTCTCCGGTCTCGAACGCAGCCTTGACGAAGAGGGCGACCTTATGATGAACAACGGTTATTACGGCGTCATGGGAGGTGGATTGTGGATTTGGACGGTGGCCGCCGTAGTGGTCGTGGCGCTGCTCGTTTTCATGGTCGCGAAGGTATCCAACAAATGATCATGCGAGATGTGAACGGTTAGCCGCGAAAGACGTTCCATGCCAGTCAAAACACCTGCCGATACCACAGTGAGTGAACATGGGGTTGAGCTAGCGGAGCCGATAAAAGTTGAATCCTCCGCCGCGAAGCCCCTCTACACCTGCCCGATGCACCCGGAGGTCCAGCAGGACCACCCCGGAAATTGCCCCAAATGCGGCATGACGCTGGAATTGAAGACCGTGGCAGCGGGCGCCGGTGACGAGGAAAGCGAGGAACTGCGCAATATGACGTTGCGCTTCTGGGATCGGCGCGTCGCTGGCGTTGCCGGTGTTCGTTTTGGCGATGGCTCACATGATCCCGGCGCCAGCGATGCAGTCGTGGGTGGAAAGCGACGCCTCGCGCTGGATTCAATTTGGCCTCGCCACGCCCGTTGTCTGCTGGGCAGGCTGGCCGTTTTTCCAGCGTGGATGGCGCTCCGTGGTTACGCTTCACCTGAACATGTTCACGCTGATCGCCATCGGTGTCGGCGCGGCCTTTCTCTTCAGCGCCGTGGCGATGCTCTTGCCCGGGATCTTTCCATCCACGATCCAACTCGAGCGGCAGGCCCCCCATCTACTTTGAGGCTGCGGCGATGGTCGTCGTGCTGGTGCTCCTCGGTCAGGTGCTCGAACTGCGCGCCCGCAGCCGCACGGGCAGCGCCATCAAAGCGTTACTGAACCTCGCACCCCCCACAGCCCGACAGGTGGCGCCGGGCGGCGACCATGAAGTCCCGCTCGATCAGGTGCAGGTCGGAGACTGGCTGCGCGTGGTTCCGGGGGACAAGGTGCCCGTGGATGGCAAGGTGGTCGAAGGTCATTCCAGTGTGGAAGAATCCATGATCACCGGTGAGCCGCTGCCGGTGGAAAAAACCGTTGGCGACAGAGTGACGGGCGGCACCGTTAATGGCCCTGGCAGTTTTGTTATGCGCGCCGAACGAATTGGCAGCGACACTCTGCTCGGGCAGATCGTAAGCATGGTTGGCGAGGCCCAGCGCAGCCGTGCGCCGATTCAGGGCCTGGCGGACAAAGTCGCGGGCATCTTCGTACCGGCGGTGCTGGCCGTTTCGGTGCTCGCGTTCGTCTTTTGGATGTGGCTGGGGCCGGAGCCAAAGCTCGCCCACGCCCTCGTCAGCGCCGTCGCGGTTCTTATCATCGCTTGTCCGTGCGCGCTTGGCCTCGCCACTCCCATGTCCATCATGGTCGGTGTCGGACGCGGTGCGCAGGAAGGCGTGCTCGTGAAGAACGCCGAGGCCCTCGAACGATTGGAGAAAGTCACCACGCTCGTCGTGGATAAAACGGGCACCCTCACAGAGGGCAAACCTAAGCTCATTGACATCCTGCCGGCTAGCGGTTTCGACGCGAAGGAGCTTCTCCGTCTCGCCGCCTCGCTGGAGCAGAACAGTGAACATCCACTGGCGGCCGCGATCGTGTCGGGCGCGAAGGAGCGAGGCATCGTTTTCGACGCGGTGAAAGACTTCCGTTCCGTGACCGGAGGCGGTGTTCTCGGCAGAGTCGGCGGCCGCGCCGTGATGATCGGCAAGCCGGATTTTCTGCGGAACGAAAAGGTTGTTGGTCTGGAGCCGATCGAAGCTTCCGCCGCGAAACTTCAGGAAGAGGGCAAGACTGCGATGTTTGTCGCGATAGACGGCAAGCCGGCCGGGGTCCTCGCCGTCGCGGACCCGATCAAATCCACCACGCCGAAGCCATCGGCGAACTTCACGCGACTCAAGTTGCAAATCGTCATGGTCACCGGTGACAACCGGCGCACCGCCGACGCGGTTGCTAAACAACTCGGTCTGGATTCGGTTGAAGCGGAGATCGAACCGGCCGGAAAAGTCGCCTGCGTCAGGAAGCTCCGTGCGGAGGGTAAACATGTCGCCATGGCTGGCGATGGCATCAACGATGCGCCCGCCCTCAGTGAAGCGGAAGTTGGCATCGCAATGGGTACCGGCACGGACGTGGCAATCCAAAGTGCGGGAGTAACGCTTATCAGAGGCGACCTCCGCGCCGTTGCCCGGGCCATCCATCTCAGTCGCGCGACCATGGGGAACATTCGGCAGAACCTGTTCTTCGCCTTTCTATACAACGCGCTGGGTATTCCGGTAGCGGCAGGGGCGCTTTACCCGGTCTTCGGCTTACTGCTTAGCCCGATGATCGCCGGAGCCGCGATGAGCCTGAGTTCCGTCTCAGTCATCTGCAATGCACTGCGGCTGCGAAAAATGAGGCTATGAAAGACATAGAGCAGAGACGAATTTGATAATGACGATGTATCCTTAAGTATTCAGGGGATTTAAGTCTGTTTCATACACGGGCGGTCGCAGGGCTATGACAGGCAAGAGCGCTTGTCACCAGAAGTATGGCACGTTCTGAGATCGGCGCTTTGCAAACCCTGAGGTCGGATATCGGAGATGCAGACTGACTGACGATCAGCCGACGACTCCACCAAACCCCGAATGAATCCGTTTCGATCCCTGTATTGTGTGCCGATCGTACGCCACATATTTGCTTAGCTGTTATGGCAGCAATAAGCAGGATGCGGCACAGTTGAACAATACATTGCGGTGACGATGGGAGATGGCCTTTTCTCCGGTCAAACCCCCGTATTCAACTGGTGACGTCATTCAATGAAGCCGATGAGCTGCGTGAGTCCATTGCCGTTTTAGGTGAGTTTGGTAACTGTTCGGGCGAGACCTGAATTGCCCAAATGAGGCGGTGTCGGGGGAATGAGACGGAATGAGGCGGTGCGTCCTCCTTATTCCGCCTCATTCGGCCGCTTCAAAAACCACACGGCACCTCGTCCCATCCCTCTGGAATTTATCAGGCCAAGGCGCTTCAGATGGGCGAGGTCGTCGCGAAGCGTGCGCTCGGGCGGCTCCGGTGCTACTTCGGTCCGGAGTTCGCCAAAGGGTCTTGCCAAACTGCCTGCCAGAGCCTGAAGCGGCCAGTTGTCCCGCGCGGGGACGAAAGCCTCTGTGCTTTTCTGAATGCTCGTGGCGGTCAGGTCCTCTTCGGAGGTGGTCGGGATTCCCAAGCTGCGGGTCAGTCCGTCTCCGACGCAACGATGCAGGACGTGGCGCAGCTGATTCGAAGGTTCGAGCCTCCCGCCCCGGTTGAGATCGAACGAGTCCCGCTCAGTTCCGGGCAGGAAATTCTGATCTTCCGTGCTTCTGATAACGGGGAAGCAATGCCGTTCACCTACGATGGGCGGGCATACCAACGCATTGGGACAACTACCTCGGTGATGCCTCAGGAGACATATCAACGACTGCGCCATCGCGGCGGGACGATTGGATCCTCTCGTCTCGGGAGCGGCTGCGGATTTTATAGAACGGCTCGGACTCCGGGCCAATGGGCGGATACTCAATGCGGCTGTTGTGGTTTTTGGACGGCGATTTCTCCCGGACTACCACAGTGTCAACTGCGCCTGGCACGATTCCGTGGCTTGGACAAGGCGGAGTTCAACAATCAACGCCAGGTTCATGGGCACGCGCTTCAGTTGATGTCCGAAGCCATGGATTTCCTTTCGCGCCACTTGCCATTAGCGGGGAGGATCGAGCCGGGAGTTTTCGAACGTGTGGATGAACCGTTGTTTCCGCCTGTGGCACTCCGATAGGCATTGGCAAATACATTCTGCCACCGGGACTACTCGCATGGCGGGGGGCGCGGTGAGCGTCGCCGTTTATGATGACCGGTTGGAGATCTGGAGCGACGGCACTACCATTCGGGCTGCGCCCGGAAGATCTGAAACGCGACCATCTTTCACGTCCACGAAATCCCTTGATCGCCGAGGTGTTCTATCGGCGGGGGTTGGTGGAACGTTGGGGGCGGGGCACGCAAAGACTGGTTGACCTGTGCGTGACGCCTGGGCATCCCGAGCCCGAGCTCCTTGAGCAGGCGGCGCAGTGTGCGTGCGCTTCCTTCCGAGCAGCTATATTGCACCGTCGAATTCAAGCGGTCAACCGTCTCGGACTCGCTGGCAAGCGCCAGAGCGCGCACATCGCTTTCGTTCATCTCTTTAAACTATGATGCCCTGAATTGCGGACGAATCGGAGAGCCGAATCCGCCGGCCCGCGGGAATCAAAGCATCGAGGAAAGCGTGATCGTTCGGGGCGGGCCTGACCTCCTGGGCACGAGCTAGGAGATCAACTTCGGTTCAGACTGCCCACCCAGTTGCCCACCCACGAGCGTATTTTTGGTATTTAATTTGAAATTTTACACGAAAATATTTGTTGTATAATCAAGGAGTTAGGGAAAGCAGCCTGATTCGGGACCAGGAGGCCGGAGGTTCGAATCCTCTCGCCCCGACCATTTCATCCGTTTCAATCCAAAAGAATTTGGCTCCTCGATAGCGGGAGCCTTTTGCGCGCTTATGGGGCGACTATGGTCGAAACTATGGCTACCCTGAACTTCACTCTGGCTGGTTCGAGCTTCGCGGGCGCGCTCGAACGCGGCGAGCACGGTATCTGCCTGCGGATGCACGTAGCGTCGCGTCGTTGAAAAATCGCGATGCCCCGCGAGGTATGCGAGTGTGTATCCGCATGCCGGTGTCGTCGTTATGCACTACACCGCCCTGCGCCGCCTGCCGAATGAACACGCCCAGCACGGGTTTGAGCCACTTCGCGAACGCCGCCATCAACTCCCACTGCGTTGTCGCGGGTAAGGGAATCCCCAGTTGTCCTTCCAGCCGCTTCATACGGTTAAAGGGCATTCCCGTGCCATATTTCAAAAGCGCGATCATCGCCACCGCAGTGGCATCGAACTTTTCCGCACCCGCTGACGGCGGTTCGGCGGCGGTGAATACCTCACCGCAGCCATTGCAGCGCAGCCTTTCCATTTCAAACACAGTCGCCGCCAGCGGGGCCTGCCCGATAATGCGGACCAGCGTCGCCGGTTCTTTCTGGCGGTACACTTTTCCTTCGCGGCATTCCGGGCAGGGATCGCCGGACTGAAGGGTGGCATGCGCGACCGCTACTCTGTTTGCTCCCGTAAATGCGGATGCTCCGTTGCGTCCGTGTCCCGCAGCCGCCTGTTTCTCCGGTGGCTGCGTATCGGCTGCGGCGTGTGGCGCTTTCGGTTCCAGCACAGCGCTGGTCTTGCCGCTTCCCACGCCTGCCACGCCTTTTCCGCTTTGGCGCGTGCGCGCTCAACTTCGGTTGGCGTATCGAGCGCCAAGCCCTGCCCTGAGACCGGCGGGCAGACGGCGAGGACCGAAAGGCCCAGCGCGTACATCATCGGTCGGCGCAGCAGCCGGACGGGCAAGTAGTTTTCGATTCGTGTGAGCATCGTCTTATCTCCCGAACTCTCGTTACTTGTCGCCGGGACCGCTGGTCCCGAGTTTCTTCACGTCATCGCGCCAGTCGCTCTGGAAACCCTGCGGCCGCGGGACATCCCGGTCACAGGCGAGGTTATGGCGATAGAGAATCGCGTTGTACAACTGCTGGTACAGGTAGGTCTCCGTCCGCAGACCCTGCAGCAGTTCGTTCGATTCCGTCATTCGCTCGCTCGCGTAATCGCGGCGTTTGAGGATGTAGCCCTTGGCTGTTTCGTTCTGAGTCATAGCCGCAGCGGCTTTGTCCACCTGCTCCCGCTTGCGTTCCGCGATGGCCGTGAGATCGTCCAGCGCCTTGTGGCTCTGATCGACGTGATTCTCTTCCAGCGACCGTTCCAGATCCGTCTTGCGACGGAGCACCATGCTCAGCTCGCGGTCCAGTTGATCCTTGTGGGCGCGCAACTCGGCGGCCTCGGCACGGCCGGAGATCTGCGCCTCACCGCTGGCGTCCCGGATCTTCGACCAGTAATCGACGGTCTTCTGGTAATAAGCGGCGTAAGCGGCGACCGAACGAAGCTTGGTGGCTTTTGCTCAGAGAATGAGGCGGAATCAGGCGGTGCCGCCGCCTCATTCCGCCTTATTCCGCCTCATTCGGCCGCTTCAAAAACCACACCGCACCTCGTCCCATCCCTCTGGAATTAATCAAGCCAAGGCGCTTCAGATGGGCGAGGTCGTCGCGAAGCGTACGCTCGGGCGTCTCCGGCGCTACTTCGGCCCGGAGTTCGCCAAAGGGTCTTGCCAAACTGCCTGCCAGAGCCTGAAGCAGCTTCCGCTGGCGCTGCGTCAGGTCATGAGCGACCCGATAGGGCGCAATATAGCCGCTCGGAAGGAAGCGCACGCACACTGCGCCGGCCTGCTCCAGGAACTCGGGCTCGGGATGCCCTGCCCTCACGCACAGGTCAACCAGTCTTTGCGTGCCCCTCCCCCAACGTTCCACCAGCCCCCGCCGATAGAACACCTCGGCGATCAAGGGATTTCGTGGACGTGAAAGATGGTCGCGTTTCAGATCCTCCGGGCGCAGCCCGAATGGCAGAGTGCCGTCGCTCCAGATCTCCAGCCGGTCATCATAAACGGCAACGCTCACCGCACCCCCGCCATGCGAGTAATCCCGGTGGCAGAATGCATTTACCAATGCCTCTCGGAGTGCCACAGGCGGAAACAACGGTTCATCCACGCGTTCGAAAACTCCCGCCTCGATCCTCCCAGCTACAGGCAAGTGGCGCGAAAGGAAATCCGTGGCTTCGGACATTAGCTTAAGCGCGTGCCCATGAACCTGGCGTTGATCGTTGAACTCTGTCTTGTTCAGACCGCGGAATCGCGCCAGGCGCAATTGACACTGCGGGTAGTCCGGAAGGAACCGCTGTCCGAAAACCACAACCGCCGCATTGAGTATCCGTCCATTGGCGCGGAGTCCCAGGCGTTCGAGAAAATCCGCTACCGCTCCCGAAACGAGAGGATCCAATCGCCCCGCCGCGATGGCGCCCTGTCTCGTGTGCTCGATCTCCGAAGCATCGAGATCCTCGATCTCAAACCGTGACGGCAGGTTCTCCCAACGTTGTCGGGCATGCGCGCGCTCAAGCAGCAGTCGTTGATACGCCTCCTGAGGCATCACAGAGGTAGTTGTGCCAATGCGTTGGTATGCCCTGCCGTCGTACGTGAACGGCATTGCTTCCGCGTCGTCGGAAGCACGCAGGACCAGAATTTCCTGACCGGAACTGAGCAGAACTCGTTCGATCTCAACCGGGGCGGGCGGCTCAAACCTTCGAATTACCCGTGCCACATCCTGCATCGTTGCATCGGAAACGGACTGGCCCATGACTTGGGAATCCGGGCCAACTCCGAAGAGGACCTGACCGCCGTGAGCATTCAGAAAAGCACAGAGGCTTTCGCCCCCGCGGGACAACTGACCGGTTGATCGCTTGAATTCGACGGTCTCGGACTCGCCGGCAAGCGCCAGTGCGCGCACATCGCTTTCGGTCATCTCTCTAACCTATGATGCCCTGGGTCGCAGACAAATCGGAGAGCCGAAACCGCCAGCCTGCGCGGGAACCGAAGCATTGAGGAAAGCGTGATCGGTCGCGGCGGGCCGACCTCCTGTGCACGAGCCAGGAGATCAGCTTCGGTGGCAAACTGCCCACCCAGGAGGATGCCCGGATTTTAGTTGAAACAGCGACTCTCGCCGGAGCCGTGATAGGCTCCGGCAAGCCGCGCATGAGGTGAGCGGGACTGTGCGCCGCGCGTAGCGGCGAGCCACACAACAGGGCGGCCCGCGGCGTTTGGCGCTCTTCTACTCGACTTCCTGACCGTGCGCAGCCTGCCCTTTCAGGAGGAAGGTCTTGGGATACTGACCTTCTCCGCAGAGCTTGAAAGACCCGAAATCCTTGTACCAGGGGCCGTCGGGAACATCCGGGGAATGCCGCCGCCATTCCTCAAGCGCGAACAGGTCCTGCATCGTGATTTGCCGTTCCTTCGCGCGGTCGAAGAGATGTTGTCGAAGCTGCGGTGGCAAATCGGCCACTGAATCTTCGGCATCAGTGGCCGAAAGTCATGTTCGCCAGCTCGTCGCGGAGGCGCTCCGTTTCAACCGGATCGGTGGATTTCTGGAAGCGGTCCGCGAGTTCGAGAAATGTCTTGCGACGCTGTTCGTACGCGGTGATGGCGTCTGTCAGCAGATCGATAATCGCGCGGTTGGCGCTCACGTGACGCGCCTCTGCGATACTGTCGAGCTTCTCAGCCATCTCAGCGGGTAGGGATATGCTGCGTCGAATCGACTCGGTCCCAATGAACGTGCTTCCCATCTGTCACCAGAATACACCAAACCGCACCATGATCTGCCCGAACACGATCTCGTCTACGGACTCCGGAGGGCTGGAGGAAAAGACGCTGGGCCCCGCGACAATTCCGAAGCACAGGCCCGGCAGAAACTCGCCGAACTCTGGAAGGCGTTTTCGACCGTTAAGGCGGGATCGTGGAGTAAAAAGACGAGAGAATTCCGTGATGGCGCTGGCCAGTTCGTCCGGGTTTACGTTCATGACCTCGGCTTCCGCCTGCCTCCGCCGCTGTTCGTCGAGAGCAATTTCGGCCTGCTGCTCCCAGGTGGAGCGTTTTTGTTCTTCCGATTGAGGCGCAGTCGCCAATTGCGGCAGCACGGACGACGACATCCATCAGGTGCACCTCCTGTGCTACGCGACCAACGATCGTGCTGAGGCAGAGGCCGCATGGCTGGACACGGTAAACGTGCCTGCCGCAGGATCGGTGGACTTGATCATGGACTTCACCGATCCAGTCATTCGTCGCGTGTCCCCAATGATTGCAATGTGCGGCCCGGCGATGCCTGCATTCGTAACCCGAAGATCCCTGGGCGATTCACGGTGACATAAAGGGGAAAAGCGGCGCCGCAGGACTGCAACACTCCAGGCCTGAATCGCGGTCCGGTGCGCCTGCATCCAGACGAGCATGGACCTTCAGCTCAAAGGCAAAACTGCTCTTGTAACCGGCTCGACTGCAGGCATCGGCCTGGCGATTGCGGCGGTGCTCGCCAGGGAGGGTGCGGAGGTCATCGTCAACGGACGCACGCAGAAACGCGTTGACGAGGCAATCAAGTCCTCAGGCGCAGCTCATGGAATTGCGGCCGATCTCGGCACGGAAGCGGGAGCGCGCGCCGTCATCGAGCGTTTTCCCGCTGTCGATATTCTGGTGAACAATCTCGGCATCTTCGAACCGAAGCCGTTTGAACAGATTTCGGACGACGACTGGCGGCGCTTTTTCGAGGTCAACGTGATGAGCGGTGTGCGTCTGAGCCGCCACTATGTCGGCCCGATGAAGCGGAAGAACCGGGGCCGCATTGTTTTTATTTCGAGCGAGTCGGGTCTTCAGATACCGGCGGAAATGATTCACTACGGTATGACCAAAACGGCGCAGCTCGCGGTTTCGCGAGGGCTCGCGGAAAGCCTTGCGGGAACTGCGATCACCGTGAACGCGGTGCTGCCGGGTCCCACCGCGTCGGAGGGGGTCGAGGAATTCGTCGGCAGTCTCGCGGCGAGTCAGTGTGTCGAACGGGGTGCCGTGGAGCGCGAGTTCTTCGAAAAGGCCCGGCCCAGCTCGATTCTTCGCCGTTTCGCTACTCCGGAGGAAGTCGCTGCGCTGGTCGCATTCGTTTGTAGTCCACTTGCATCGGCCATAACAGGCGCTGCTTTGCGGGCTGACGGCGGTGTGGTCCGCTCGATCGCCTGACCCCGCGAACGGTCTCGGCGCTCTGAATCCGATTCCGTGCTTCGCTCGCGAACGCGGCTCGGGAGTACCCGCGCGCGAGCGGTTGACACATGCATCACATCAGGGCTGTTCTCGCCGCATTTGGCCGGGAAACCGCCTGCCCCACCAAACCTTGCCAATCCGACTGGTCAGAATGTAGAAACTCCAGGCACAGACTTTATTCTGGGAAGGAATGGCAGTCTGCCTGCTCATGAATCGACCAGGGAGAGGTTGTGCAGACCGAAGCCTGTAGAAATTTCCTGATAGCCGCGGCAGCCTTGGCCGTCTTCGCCGGACACGCATCGGCCGTGAATCATCATGAGTTGAACGGGACCTGGCAACTCATACCGGAGCGGAGCGAATTTCACGGCGAGCCGGTCATCAAAACCGGCTCGGTTACCATCGCGGACCGCGAGGGCAACATCTACGTATCGCGCAATTTCAATTTCGACGGTGTGAATCAGTCCACGTCGTCCACCTTCGACACGGATGCCCGCGCGAGAACTTCCATAAAGGAGCCTGGCATCAGGAGCAAGACCGAATGGAAGGGCGACGTCCTGCAGGTGACCACCACGCGGGAGGGAGCAACCACCATCGAACGCTACCGCCTCAGCGCCGATGGGATCATGGAGTTGACAGTTGACCGTCCCGGTCATGCGCCTGAGACATTGTTGTTCGGGCGCCAGTAGACAGGCGCTTGGGTACCTTCGCGTCACTGGCTTTTGACCGATGTAGTGATCTGACCTGATCACTTTGCGAACAGGACAAAGCAGAAGCTGCTCAGGAACGAAATCCTTCCCGCCGGGAATGGCTCTGCCAATTGCAGGCGGGCGAAACTTTCTCTTGCCCCAGCCGTCAATCCGAAGGAAACTAGGGTTTTGCACTGCGATTCCGCGTCGCAAGAACGCGCGCGGAGGTTTTAAGTAAAGCGAGGGAAACGAAAAGTTGGAAAAAAACGGCCGCAAGGGCTCACTGGTTCTGGAGCCTACGGATCGATGGTCTACGGCGGACGCGAGCGAACTGTTCGACGTCGCCAGCTGGGGGAAAGGATATTTTTCGGTCAGCGACGAGGGACACGTGCTGGTGCATCCCGAGAAGGACACGGCGCGCTCGATCGATCTGAAGAAGCTGATCGACACGCTGGTGCTGCGCGGCATTTCGCTGCCCATTCTGATCCGGTTCGCCGAGATTCTGAAGCATCGGCTGGGTGAGCTGCACGACGCGTTCGAAGTCGCCATCCGTGAGCACAAATACAACGGCGAATACTGCTGCGTTTACCCCATCAAGGTGAATCAGCAGCGCCAGGTAGTGGAAGAGGTTCTCGAGTTCGGCAAGCCGTATCAAGTTCGGCATGGAAGCGGGTTCCAAGCCCGAGCTGCTGGCGGTGATGGCGCTGTGCGACAACGATACGCCGATCATCTGCAACGGCTTCAAAGACGACGAATACATCGAGATGGCGATGCTGGCGCAGAAAATCGGCCGGCAGATCATTCCGGTGGTGGAGAAGTACACGGAGCTGGCGCTGATTCAGAAGTACGCCGAGAAGGTGGGCGTGCGGCCGATGATCGGGATTCGCGCCAAGCTCGCCAGCCGCGGTTCGGGGCGCTGGAAATCATCGGGCGGCTATCGCTCGAAGTTCGGCCTGAGCATCACCGAAGTGATGCGCGCGCTGCAGGAGCTGCGCACCTGGGGCATGGCAGACTGCCTCAAGCTGCTGCACTTCCATCTGGGCAGCCAGATCACGAATATCCGCCAGATAAAGGCTGCGGTGATCGAGGCCGGCCGGATTTACGCGGAGCTGTGGCGCGCCGGCGCGACCGGGCTGAAATATATGGACGTCGGCGGCGGCCTGGGCATCGATTACGACGGTTCGCAGACCGATTTCGAATCCAGCGTCAACTACACGCTGCAGGAATACGCGAACGACGTCGTTTATCACATCCAGAACGTGTGCGACGAATCGAACGTGCCGCATCCGACGATCGTTACCGAGAGCGGGCGCGCCATCGCCGCTTATCACAGCGTGCTGGTGTTCAATGTCCTCGGCGTCTCGGGTCTGGGTGAGGAAGACGTTGCGCAGGAGCTGCCGGGCGATCCGGAACAGCCGCTCATCGATCTGCAGGAAACGTTCCGTTCGGTGAATGCCGCGGAATCTGCTGGAGGCGTATCACGACGCACAGCAGGCGCTCGATTCGGCGCTGAATCTGTTCAGCCTCGGCTATCTGCCGCTCGATCAGCGCTGCATCGCGGAAAATCTGTTCTGGGCGATCGGACGCAAGATTCAGAAGATGTCGCGTGATCTTGAGTACTTCCCGGAGGAGCTGGAAGGTCTCGACGCGATGCTGTCCGATACCTATTTCTGCAATTTCTCGCTGTTTCAGAGCATGCCCGACAGCTGGGCGATCAAGCAGCTCTTCCCGATGATGCCGATTCATCGCCTGAATGAGAAGCCGACGCATCATGCGGTACTGGGCGACATTACGTGCGATTCGGACGGCAAAGTGGATCAGTTCATCGACCGGCGCGATGTGAAGCGCACGCTGCGCGCTGCACGATTTCAACGGCGGGGATTACTACATCGGCGCGTTTCTGGTGGGCGCGTATCAGGAGATCCTCGGCGATCTGCATAATCTGTTCGGCGACACCAACGCCGTGCATGTGCGGCTGAGCGAAACCGGTGAGGTGATTCTCGACGAAGTGATCAAGGGCGATACCGTGCGCGAGGTGCTCGACTACGTGCAGTTCAAGGCGGAGAACCTGATCGCGCGCCTGCGCAAGAGCGTGGAGACGGCAGTGCGCGAAGGGCGGCTGAACTACGAGGAGTCGGGACGGCTGCTGCGGTTCTACGAAGAGGGTCTGCACGGCTACACGTACCTCGAAGACCCGCACGAGCGCTAGCGCGCCTGGAGTTTTCGGACACGCGGATTGTATCCGCGTTCCGGGTTTCACCCGGCGCTTCACAGACTAAACTCTGTGCCACGTTTTATCAGCTGGCGGAACAGGAACGATCAACAGGCGCGGTAAGCTTCTTTCATGAGGCAGAGCCGTCGAGCGTTCCTCGTCCGGGGGATGATAAGAAATAGTTCCGCGGTTGCGGCCGGGGCGTTATTGGCGGCGCGCCGCGCCCACGCCCAGGCAGAAGCGCAGTCCGTGACAAAGTCAGTCGACACTCCGGTGCTCAGCATCGGCTATGAAGAGAGCGGCGATCCGCGGGGGGTTCCCGTCATCATGCTGCACGGTTTTCCGGATGACGCGCACGCCTGGGATGAAGTCGCGCCGCCGCTCGCGAAGGCCGGATACCGGGCGCTCGTTCCGTATCTTCGCGGTTACGGACCGACGCGGTTTCGCGATGCTGCCGCGCCGCGCATGGCGGAACAGGCGGCCATCGGACAGGACGTCATTGATTTCGCCGACGCTCTGAATCTGCCGCGATTCGCCCTGTGCGGATACGACTGGGGCGGAAGGGCGGCGTCGATCGTTGCGGCCCTTCATCCGGATCGCGTGCGGGCCGGCGTGTTCCTCTCGGGTAATCTCATTCAGAACGTGTTCACAGCACAGCGGCCTGGTCCACCGGAGGCCGAGCAGCGCGTCTGGTACCAATGGTATTTCAATACGGAGCGCGGGCGCGCGGGATTGCAAGCCAATCGGCGGGCCTTGTGCAGGCTGCTGTGGCAGCAGTGGTCGCCGACGTGGCATTTCAGCGATGAGACTTACAACCGCACAGCGGCTTCGTTCGACAATCCGGATTTTGTCGACGTCGTGATCCATTCCTACCGGCATCGGCTGGGGAATGCGCCGGGAGAACCGAGGTTCGAAGCGATGGAGCGGCAACTTGCACAGCGTCCGAAGATCGATGTACCCGCGGTCGCGCTGTACGGCGCCGACGATTACCTGGCTCGCGCGTCGGCGGAGGTAACGCCCGCCGACCGCGCGTCGTTCCCGAAGCTGATTGCGAAGAGAGTCGTGCTGGGAGCCGGACACTTCCTGCCGCACGAGAAACCGGAAGCAGTGGCGGGGGCGCTGCTGGAAGTGCTGGCCGCGTCGAAGTAGCGCGATGGCTCTCAGCTATCAGCCGTCAGCTAAAACCAAGACCCGCGCTTGCAACCGGTTTTAAAGCTGAAAGCTGACAGCTGAGAGCTGAGAGCCTCCTCTCTTATATCCCCATCTCCTTAAAGACTTCCTTCGCGGCGCGCACGCTGTCGATGCCCGCCGGAATGCCGCAGTAGATCGCCACCTGCAGGAAGACTTCCTTGATCTCGTCCTTCGTCAGGCCGTTACCGATGGCCGCTTTGATGTGCAGCCGAAGCTCGTGCGGACGGTTGAGCGCCGCGATCATGGCGAGGTTGAGGAAGCTGCGGGTCTTGCGGTCGAGGCCGGGACGCCCCCAGATTTCGCCCCAGCAGTATTGGGTTGACAGCTGCTGAATCGGCAGGCTGAAGTCGTCGGCGTTCGCGATCGAGCTGTCAACGTACTCCCGGCCGAGAACTTCACGGCGAATGGCTAAACCTTTTTCGTAAGTTGTTTGATCCATAGTTGGTATAGTCTCATTCGACATGACGAGAAACATTCGCGCTGAACAAGTGGGCAGCCTCTTGAGGCCGCCGGAGCTGCTGCGGGCGCGCGCCGAACAGCTTCCGTCTGGAGAACTGCAGCTTCTCGAAGACCACGCCATTCGCGACGCGATCCGCAGGCAGCGCGACATCGGCCTCGACATCCTGAGCGACGGCGAAATGCGCCGCGGGTCGTGGCTCACCGACATGGCCGATGCAGTCGAGGGCTTCGTTCGCCAGAAAGTCATGCTCGACTGGAAAGGCCCCGGCGGCGGGCAGGAGGCGAGCACGGCAAACGCGGTCGGAGCGAAGCTGCGCAAGGCGCGCAAGCTGACCGGGCACGAATTGCCGCTGCTGCAGTCGGTCGCGGCGGGTGAGTTCAAGATCACGCTGCCCGCGCCTTCGAACTTCATGCTGGCAAGCTACAAGCCGGGGCTCACCGACGCCTTCTATCCGACGCATGCGGATTTGTTGAACGATCTGGTCGAGATCGTCCGCGACGATGTCCAGTCGCTCGTCGGGGAAGGCGCCACATATATTCAGCTCGACGCACCGTATTACTCGCATTACCTCAATCCGGAGCATCGCGCGCAGATGCAGAACCAAGGGCGCGATCCCGATCGCGAACTCGACGAAGGAATTGCCGCCGACAACGCCGCGCTCGCCGGAATTCCGCGCGATAAGGTCACCGTGGCGATGCATGTCTGCCGTGGCAACAGCCGCAGCCGATGGTATTCGGAAGGCGGCTACGACGCGATTGCGGAGAAGCTGTTCGGGACAATCGATGTGGAACGGTTTCTGCTCGAATACGACGATGAGCGTTCCGGCGGATTCGCGCCCCTGCAGCAGGTGCCGCGCGCCAAGACCGTGGTGCTTGGGTTGATTACGACAAAGCAGCCAACACTGGAGCCTCCCGAAGCCCTGCAACGCCGCATCGACGAAGCGGCGCGATATCTACCGCTGGAGAACCTGGCCATCAGCCCGCAATGCGGATTCGCATCCGTGGCCGCAGGCAACCTGATCTCAATGGACGATCAGTGGCGCAAGCTGGAACTGGTGGCTAAGACTGCACGCGCTGTCTGGGGTGCGGCTTAGGACTCGGTTTCAGTAGTTCGCACACGAATTCCCCGGCCAAGGAAACGCGCCTGTCGGCTTCCGTTGAACCCCATCTCCCAGATCGCCGTTTCGAGGGCGCGTGGAGTGAGTGCAATTCGACGGATTGCCCACTTCGCGGCCGTGGATTTCGGATTGAACCTAATCTTAAGTTGAACATGGATAAGATCGAAGGGTGAAGGCCCGGCTGTATTTGGAGACCACGATTCCGAGCTACCTGGCGTCGCGACCGAGCCGGGATCTGATCATTGCCGGCCATCAGCAAATCACGAGGGAGTGGTGGGAAAGGTGGAGGGATACATTTCAGCTTTACCTCTCACAGCTTGTCATCGACGAGGTAAGCGCAGGGGACCCGGCCGCAGCACGTGAACGGCTGAAGACGCTGAGGGACCTTCCGCTGCTCGATATCACTCCCGAGGTCACGGAGTTAGCCTCCTGGATTCTGGCGTCCGGCAAAATCCCCCGGAAGGCCGCCACGGATGCTGCGCACATCGCCATTGCTCGGCGCATGGAATGGATTTTCTGTTGACTTGGAACTGCGTGCATATTGCGAATGCGACCAACGCCAGGGCACTTGCCCTGATCTGTCGGGAGCATGGTTATGAGTGCCCGGTCATCTGCACACCGGAGGAACTCATGGGAGAATAGGTTCATGGCGAGGGACCCCATCGTCGATGAAGTTCGGCGCGTCCGCGAGGATCTGGCCGCCAGGTACAGCTTCGATATTAAGGCTATTCTTCAGGCATCGAGGAAGCGACAAGGCCGGTCCACGCACAAAGTCGTGTCGTTTGTTCCAAAGAAGGGGGCTTGCGGGTTGAATTATTCGATGCTCTCAGGTGAAGTTGAAGCAGATGAAACCTTCATCGGCGGCAAAGCGCGGAACATGCACCTGTCGAAACGTGCACGTCGAATCACCGGAACAGGGACGAAGGACAAAACCGCCGTCATGGGTATTCTGGAACGCGGCGGCAAGGTTCGCACAACCGTGGTCCCAAACCGCAAAAAGCACGCGCTTCAGTCGGAAGTCCGCAAGCACGTCGAAGCCGGGTCCGCGCTGTATACGGACTTCCTGCTTTCCTACGAAGGACTCGCGGGCGAGTTTGCCCACCAGGTTGTGGATCACGCCGTTCAGTATGTGGACGGAAATGTTCACACGAACGGCTTGGAAAATTATTGGTCGCTGCTGAAACGGACGATCTCGGGAACGTATGTAAGTGTCGAACCTTTCCACCTGTTCCGGTACCTGGACAGCATACCGTTATAACCAGCGCAAAGACGAAGAGGGAAATCCATTGACCGACTTCGACCGCTTCAAACTGGCGTGTTCTCAGATCGTCGGCAAGCGCCTGACGTGGGATGTTCTGACGGGCAAGACGGAGAATCCCCCGACGAGCGTTAACTGACAGGGAGCGTGTCCGGCAGGGACGTGGAAAGAAGAACCGCTAGGGCAGAGGACCGCCGGACCTAACATAGACGTAGAGTGCGGCAAAGGCAGCACCGTAGACGATCACGACAGCAATCCAAAGTGGCACTGGACTGGTACGCCTGACGGGGTTTTGATTCACAAGCTACTTCACCTTCTTCGCTCGTTTCCTGCCAGACTTCCCGAACGGCGATGGCGGCATGTCGGATTTCTTGACCTTCAGAACGGCCTGTACGGCCCGTTTTAACCGGTCGAATGCTTCCGGGCCTTCGATCATTTCCGGGCGGGATTTCATGCCCCATCATCGCACGTCTGACGGTGATATTATTCGCCAATGCCAACGATTCGATTCAGCGGTTTTGTTGCTCCGAAAGGTATCGTTCAGAAGGCCGCCGACGGCCCGCTTACGTTTCCTGGTCATCCTCAGGTTAACGGTGTCGTTTTCCGTTTCGACATCACCGACTCCGTCGTGTCAGTCGAATGCGAGATAGACGATGTAGATCGTATCTCGTTCTTTATCCTCCATCTATGGTCTTACTACTATGTCCGTGGAGAGCTTGATGTATTTTCTTTTGCTCATGGAGTTGGCCTTACATTAGTTCTGGACATCTGTATGCTGCCGAATACGAATACTCAGCCCATTCGCCAGCACGAACCTGAACTCGAAAAGTTATGCACGGTTCCATATCCAGAAATCGTCCAACTGGCGACAAACGAAAGAGCGATCCTGAAACATCTTCATGATCTAACGGAGTCTTTAAATAATCGCTGGACTCAGAATTGAATGGGAGAGCGGTCGAGGGATTCGCGCAACTTCTACTGCCCGGAGCAAAGCCTAAGCCACGGTGGATAAAATTACGGGAGGCCCTTAACCTTGCCGAAAGCTATACACAGCCAATATCAAAAGCATCTACTGGGCCCCGGCACGGCGCAATTGAACCTCAATATTTGGCTGTTATTGCTGATATCCGCCGAAAGTCATGGACGATTGCAAATCGATTTCTGGAATTTCGGAAACGGGGCAGTGTTAACCTGTCCACCCCTGATTTTCCACTTCTGACATAGCCAATTCGGAAGCCGCTATCAACTCTTCCCAGATGTGTTTCAAGTCTTCACCGGGAGCACTCCAATATGCATCTTTCAGCATTTGCTTGGTGGCTTCCCTTGGCACACACACACCCCCCCCGCGCATAGAGCGCATCTATTATCTCGTCACTTGCAATTTCTTTTAGAACTTCCGGCCTGTCACGTCTCTGCCATCCTATCAATTCTTGGTTAGTCAAATCACTAGATGCTCGAGTTAGGCTGTTCTACCGAGAGGTCGTAAACGGCAGGCTGCCCGGCTCAATGCACGTTCTTGTACAGCTCGATGCCGTCCTCGGCCACCACGTCGGCCGTGACGTTGCCGATCGCCCGCCACGGCTGCTGGCCGGCGCGGACGAGGGCCGTCACGGCTACCCCGACTTTCAGCGACCCGGTGATTCAGGAAGCGCGCAATTGCGCCGTGACATTCACCAAGGCGCTGCGCGATTACGTCGTCAAGGAATACACCACGCGCTACGCCTAACCGGTGTCCTGAAATTCGGTAGTGGGTCCATTTGAAATTTGCACAGCTTGACGCATCCTCCGTTTCGTGCCACGCTTGTAGTGATGCCAAAGCGCACACGCAATACTGAAAAACTTGATACTGTCCAGAACGCCCGCCGGATCGCCATGCAGGCCGTTAGTTCCGTTGAAACCGTGGAGCTTACCATCGTTCAGCAAGTCATGCGGGAGATGGGATCGAAGGGCGGCAAGATCGGCGGCAAGCGTCGCATGGAAACGATGACCGACGAACAGCGGAAACGAAGCGCCCGCAAAGCAGCCAAGGCGCGATGGGCAAAAGCAAAGAAAACCGCCTAGAACAGTGCCATTCTGATTTTTCCCCTTGTGTATGCGAAAGCGGTATCGTATACTCAGGTCATGGCAAACGTTATCAGCATGGCGAAGAAAGTCGCAGTCATCACGGCGCTGGTCGAGGGATGCTCCGTTCGTTCGGCTTCCCGCATGACTGGCGTATCTAAGGGCGCTATCCTTCGCCTGCTGGTGAGCGTCGGCACGGCCTGTACCGAGTTTCATAACAGCGTGGTTCGCAACGTTCAGGCGAAGCGCGTGCAGGTCGATGAAATCT
Source organism: Terriglobia bacterium (assembly GCA_963832905.1). Lineage (GTDB taxonomy): Bacteria > Acidobacteriota > Terriglobia > Bryobacterales > Bryobacteraceae > BOG-234. The sequence continues at coordinate 90,487 of CAWHVO010000001.1, forward strand.
GGTCGTTCGTGGGCTGCAAGCAGAAGAACGTAACTGAGAAAAAAATCGAGCGAGACGGTATCTGTGGCGACGTGTGGACCTTCACGGCGATTGAGGCCCAGACGAAGCTCGTTATCGGCTGGCTTGTAGGACAGAGAGACGCGGGGTTTGCATCGATATTCCTTCAAGACGTTGAGTCGCGCCTGGCGAATCGCATTCAGTTGACGACGGACGGCCATAAGATGTACTTGACCGCCGTTGGTGATGCGTTCGGCGGCGGGGTCGACTACGCCATGCTGGTGAAGATTTACGGGCGTGACCTTGAAGCGAATACTCGGTACAGCCCCGCGACTTGTATCGGCGCAATCCCGCAGACCGTTACCGGTAACCCCGATCCGACACACGTCTCGACTTCTTACGTCGAGCGGCAGAACCTGAACATGAGAATGTGCATGCGCCGCTTTACCAGACTTACGAACGCCTTCAGCAAGAAGATCGAGAACCACGCGCACATGATCGCCCTGTGGCACACCTGGTACAACTTCGGTCGCGTACATCAGACCTTGCGGGTTACTCCAGCGATGGAAGCGGGGATCGGTTCGCATGTGTGGACGATTCAGGAGATAGTCGGCCTTTCCCAAAATAGACTCAGTATTGCCGCCTAACCTCATTCCTTTATGACTACGCCTCGTCTTCGCAACTCGGCTACCACATCGCTCCTCGCGGGAGTGCGCTGGATCGTTAATAATTTTAACCTTGTAAGGTTTAACAGTGGGGTTATGTCCACTATGCCTGTTCCAACCAATTGAACAGAACGTAATGAGAAAAGAGTTCCCATTGGTTGAATCTCGCGCACAGGAGCCCAATCGACATATACCTCCTCCAGCCCGTCGAGTCCCGTAATAAAGCCTATGTCCTGTATGTCAACCCATGCCATTCCCAGTTTTTTGAGATTGTGCAGTTCGGAAATCGCCGCCGGGTCCTGCACATGCACCGTTAAGTTATAGATATCGCCAAACGTAAACGGTGTCCCGGTGATCGTTAATTCCGTCAAGTGTTTCATATTCCTCACCGGAGACAAAACGATCATCTTAGACGGAAATAGATCCAACGTCTGAAGGTCGTGTAAATTAACTACTAGGTTAAGATCGATTAGCTCGACATCGCCATCATCATGAATGATATGAAGCGCCTTAAGCTTGCTTCCCGACATCATATTTAATCCCGCAATTGACCGCTGATCTATTCGCAAATCTGTTAACACCGGTAGATCACGTATGGGAGATAGGTCTCTCACTGGAGTTCCTGTTAAATCCAAAGACGTGAGGGACTTCATGCCACTTAGGGCATCAAACCCACGAAGCGAGCCATTACTAACTAAAAACTTCTCCAGTTTTGTAAGAGTCTTCAGGGACCCAATGTCCAATGGGCTACTCGGCTGCTGAATCTTAAGTTCTCGTAATTGAGTTAGATTCCCTACCGGACTGATATCGATAGCCGGGACAGCACTTAGATTCAGACTGCGAATCAATCTCATACTTTTGAGTTCGCTCAGATCGCCAACGTCACCCCCGGCTATCATTAAACTCTCCATCTGCTTTAGCTGGCCGAGGACAGATAGCCCAGCGAGCGACGAAACTCCGATAATGCCCACCGCAAATGGATGATCCTGTACCATAGCCAACAACTCTTCCGATCTACGCATGTCTGGCAAAGGCTTGGAATTCTGCTGAAAGTTGAACTGCGTTCCGTTCTTTGAATCAGAAGTCACCACCCAGCCTAGTTTAGTAAGTTCGTCAATTGGAGATATCGTAACTTGAGAAACTTTGCTTTGTATAGGCTCTTTGGGCCGCGACAGCAAATCATGGATGTCTTTGACCATTGCCTCAATGCGCGCCAATGGCCCAGCCAAATCTGCCGGGGTCTCACGATATCGCACCACGCATATCAGAACAACAGCGGCCAGAGCGGACAATAACAGCGTGGCCACTACACGAGATGAGGTATTGTTGAAATCCCGAAAAGCTACAAGGAGCGTCAGTACCCAAAACACCCAAGCAACAGCCAGCGAAAATACCGCAATCCAAACAGTTGGCACTAGAATACCCACGGCGAGTACCGCAAAAGCCAAACAGGCACCGAAAAATGCCCAAAGGATATGGCTATCGTGCCATCTAGGAGGTTCTTCGCCTGCGCGAACAGCTTGCAGTTCGGCAGCAAACCGCTTCGAGATAAGAGCCTTGATTGTCTTCTGGACTTTACCCATTCCGCGTGCCATGCGGTCCATTGTCCCACAGATGCGAAACCGCTCCCGCTGCCGACTGCGAAAGCGGACAGGAACGCGGCCAAAAAGTCAAGACGCGCCGCCGCGCACGACGGATGTAATAGGCCCACTACCTGAAATTCCCGACTCCCCCGACTAATGCACCGCAGAACCCGGCCGATGTTTCTCCCGAGTCGCCATCCCCCGTTACGAAGGCTCCGCGCGGCCGACAGGGCACCTTCGAGCGTCGCCGCGGGAACAGCGAAGTTGAGGTTTTGGGATTCCTTCAATAGAAAGGAGTTGATGCCCAGTAGCTCTCCGCGCGAACTGAGCCATGCACCTCCGCTGCTTCCCGGCGAGATCGGCGCGGAGTGCTGAATCCATAACAGCCCGTCTTCTTCTCGATTGCCGGAAACGGGCCATGCCTGTGCGAATTTCTGAAATCGCGTACTAAGGTATCGGGTTTCGTTTGCGGCGCGCAGTTTTCGACCCTTGTTGCGGCCATAACGTAGCGCGGCGGTTAGGCGGTCACAATTCTGAAGAATTTTCTTATGCTGGCAGCGCGACACTTAGCTCCGTCCGTCAGCCTCGGCCCGGTTTTCCTGGTGTATAACGTAACCGGAACAGAGACTTGATCGCGACCGAAAGTCGATCCGTCGTGCGCGATTGAATCGAATCCAGCGCACAGGCCAGACCACGAGCAAAAAGGGCATGGTCAGCCTTATCCAGGATAGGGTGCGCCAGACGGCTTCGCCAGTGGTCAGCCCGTAGTGCACGGTTAATCGAAAGAACGGCCGCGCAGGCGTACTTTCACGGATCTTTGACAACCAGCCAATTGTTCGCGCAACGGCACGCAGGTGACGTGTGTCCGAACGCGCCGCGCGTCTGGAACGCCGGCGCGTTCCGGCCGCAGAAAATTTCTGCGGAGCGAACCCAGGAACGGATTGAAAACGAAGAACGAAACGCCGAAAATCAGCCCAAAAACGAACCCAGGAAAACCTGCGATGAACCCAAAACGAACCCAGCAGGAACCCGCGCGAACCCTGAAACCCGGCGTGTCAGATTGTAGCTTAGTCGCCGGCATTGGCCGTGACGGTCTGATGCTGCTGTCGCTGATCCGCGATGAACTTCTTCCGCCGCGCCCGCAGCGCCATGTATTCACGCCCTTCCTTCATCAGCCGCCGCCGGTCATGCGCATTGAAGATCACCTTCCGTACCATCCGCCAGATCACCTTCGGCCGGAAGTAATACTCGCCGTAGAACCGCTCCACCCAGTCCATCAGCTCCGCTTCGTTCAGGTTCTCGTACACCACCTTCGGCAGCTGATGCCCGCGCTCATCCACGATGTTGCCGATCGAAATCAGGTCGTTCTTCTTCGCGTAATCGTAGAACTCCGTCCCCGGATACGGATGCGCGATCGACACCTGAATCGTCTCGTTGTCCAGCTTCTTGGCGAAATCGATCGTCTTGCGGATGCTCTCCCGCGTCTCGCCCGGCAGTCCCACGATGAAGTCGCCGTGAATCACGAGGCCCAGCTTCCGGCAATTCGCCGTGAAGCGCTCCGCCATGTCGATCGTCGCGCCCTTCTTGATGTTCTTCAGGATCTGCGCATCGCCCGACTCATACCCCACAATCAGAAGCCGGCAGCCCGCTTCCTTCATGGCCTTCAGGGTGTCGTAATCCGTCGTCACGCGCGACGTGCAGCTCCAGGTGAACTTCAGCGGCTTCAGCTTCGCGCACAGCTCGATCGTGCGGTCCTTGCGGTAGTTGAACGTGTCGTCGTCGAAGAAGATCTCCTTCATGTGCGGAAACGCTTCGATCGCATACTTCACTTCATCGCGGATATCGTCGCTCGAGCGCAGCCGCCAGCGATGCCCCGAATGCGTCTGCGGCCACAGACAGAACGTGCACATCGCCGGGCAGCCCCGGCTGGTGTACATCGAGATGAACGGGTTCAGCAGAAACGGCACGTTGTAGTTGCGGATGTCGAGATCGCGCCTGTAGGTCTTCGTCACCCACGGCAGCGCATCGAGATTCTCGATGGTCGGTCCTTCGGGATTGTTGACGATCTCGCCGTTCTTCCGGAAACTCGCGCCCGGGATTTCATCCAGCGGCTTGCCGTTGGCGTAATCGACGATCTGATAATCGAACTCGCGGCGAATCACGAAGTCGATGGCTTCGCTCGCACGCAGCGATTTCTCCGGCTCCACAGTCACCGGCGGCCCTACGAAGCAGACTTTGAGGCGCGGATTCGACGCCTTCATCATCTCCGCGATTTTGCAGTCGACTTCGAAGCCCGGCGTGGAGGTGAACAGCACAAGCAGTTCGAAATCGTTCGCCATGGCGACCGTCTGCTCGATGGAGATTTTATGCGGCGGCGCGTCGACCACCTTGCTGTCCGCCAGCAGGCCCGCCGGATAGCAGAGCCATACCGGATACCAGTACGACTCAATTTCGCGCGATGCCGGCCAGCGGGAACTCGCCCCGCCGTCGAACCCCTCAAACGACGGCGGATTCAGAAAGAGCGTTCGCATGCTCTGTTAGATATTCCAGGTTACTCTGCGGTTGCAGATTGCCTGCTACCATGCGTAAAGACACCTATAAAAATGAAAATCTGCGTGCTTGGCGGTGACGGTTATTGCGGCTGGGCGACTGCCCTTTATTTGTCCGAACAGGGACACTCCGTGTCCGTGGTGGACAATTTCATCCGCCGCCAGTGGGACTTTGAGCTGGGCGCTCAGACGCTGACTCCGATCCAGCCGCTGGCCGACCGCCTGCGCGTTTGGAAAGAACTCACCGGCAAGACCATTCAGTCGTACGTGGGTGACCTCAACGACTACGAGTTTCTGGCAGGAGTGATCGAGGATTTCGCGCCTGAGGCCGTGGTCCACTTTGCCGAGCAGCGGTCAGCGCCGTATTCGATGATCGACCGGAAACACGCCGTGTTCACGCAGGTGAACAACGTTGTCGGCACGCTGAATCTGCTGTTCGCATTGAAGGAGCTCGCGCCCGATTGCCATCTGGTGAAGCTGGGCACGATGGGCGAGTACGGCACCCCGAACATCGATATCGAAGAAGGCTACATCCGGATCGAGCACAACGGCCGGTCGGACGTGCTTCCCTTCCCCAAGCAGCCGGGCTCTTTTTATCATCTGTCGAAAGTGCATGACAGCCACAACATGATGTTCGCGTGCCGCATCTGGGGGCTGCGTGCGACGGACCTGAATCAGGGCGTGGTGTACGGCACCGTGACAAACGAAGTGGTGCTCGACGAAGCGCTCATTAACCGGTTCGACTACGACGATGTCTTCGGAACCGTGCTGAACCGGTTCTGCGCCCAGGCCGCCGTGGGGCATCCGCTGACGGTTTACGGCAAAGGCGGCCAGACGCGCGGCTTTCTCGATATCCGGGATACCGTGCGCTGCATCGAACTGGCGTGCCTGAATCCGGCGAGAGAGGGCGAATGCCGCGTCTACAACCAGTTCACCGAGCAGTTCTCGGTGCTGGAACTCGCGCACATGGTGAAGACCGCGGGCGCCAGGATGGGGCTGCGCGTTGACATTCAGCACCTGCCCGCACCGCGCGTCGAACTGGAAGAGCATTACTACAACGCTAAGCATTCCAGGCTGATCGATCTCGGGCTCGACCCGCATTACCTGTCCGATTCGCTGCTTGACTCGCTGATGAACATCGCGGTGCGCTATCAGGACCGCATCGATGCATCGCTGTTCGCGCCGCAGGTGCACTGGAAACAGACGCGGAATCGACCGTCGCGGCAATCCAGCGTGGTTTCGACCGTGTCGGCCTGACCGGACTGTCATACTGAACTGATGTGCGGGATTGCGGGCTTCACGCACGCGCGCCGGCCCGTTACAGACCGGATTCAGAACGCGATCGCGACGCTGGCGCATCGCGGCCCGAATCAGCAGGGTGTGTTTGAGTCGGAGTCCGTCTCGCTCGGTGGCGCCCGGCTGAAGATCATCGACATTGCGGGCGGCGATCAGCCGATAGTGTCGGACGACGGCGATACGGTGATCGTATTCAACGGCGAGATTTACAATCACCTCGATCTGCGTCGCGAACTCGAACAACGCGGGCATCACTTCCATTCGCACTGCGATACCGAGACCGTTCTCCACGCGTTCATGGAGTGGGATACCGGCTGTTTCACGAAGCTGCGCGGCATGTTCGGTGTGGCGCTGTGGAAGGAGTCCGAGCGGCGACTGGTGCTGGCGCGCGACCGCATGGGAATCAAGCCGCTTTACATCGCGCGGCGCGGCAACGATCTCTACTTCGGATCGGAGCTGAAGGCGATCCTGATTCATCCGGAGATCGAGCGCACGTTGTGTCTGGCGGGCCTCGATTGTTATTTGTCGCTGAACTATGTGCCGGCGCCGTGGACGCTGGTGGAAGGCATCGAGAAGTTGCTGCCCGGGCACTGGCTCGAATGGCGTCGCGGCGCGGTCAGGACGGAATCCTATTGGCGCCTGCCCGTAGGCGCCGAAAAGAAATGGGCTCCCGCGGATGCCGAAGCGGAACTCGACCGCCTGATGCGCGAATCGGTGCGGGAGCATCTGGTGTCCGATGTGCCGCTCGGAGTGTGGCTCAGCGGCGGCCTCGATTCATCGAGCATGGTTCACTACGCGGCCGAGCAGGCGGGTTCGCGCCTGAAAACGTTTTCCATCACGTTTCGCGGGCGCAGCTTCGATGAATCGCGCTATGTGCGGCAGGTAGCGGAGCAGTACGGCACCGATCACACCGAATTCGATCTGAATCCGGAGAACGATCTGGCAGGCGTGATTCAGGACCTGGTTTATTACGTCGATGAGCCGACCGCCGACTCCGGCGCGCTGCCGGTGTGGTTTCTTTCGCAGATGACGAAGACAGGTGTAACAGTGGCGCTCAGCGGCGAAGGCGCGGATGAATTGTTCGGCGGGTACCTGATGCATCGGGCAAGCCTGCTGGCAGGGCGAATGCGGAAGCTGCCGCGCGCGGTCATCCGGACCATGCTGGCGACAGCGAGGCAGTGGCCGGTATCCGACGACAAGATCGGCTTCGAATACAAAGCCAAGCGCTTTCTGGAAGGCTGCCTGATGCCCGCGGCGCGCGCGCATATTTACTGGAATGGCACGTTCAGCGATGCGGAACGGCGCGAGATGATTCAGCCAGAGCTGCCACGCGCGCTCGACTCTGTAATCGCGGATCTGGCTGCTTCATCCGACCACCTGCAGCCGTTCCTCGACTTCGATCAGCGATACTATCTGCCCGACGACATTCTCAATAAGGTGGATCGCACCAGCATGGCGCATTCGATCGAGGTGCGGCCGCCGTTTCTCGATCACCGCATCGTCGAGTTTGCAAATTCGCTGCCCGCGAATCTGAAAATTCAGGGCAAACGCCAGAAGGTGATTCTGCGGGATCTGATGCGGGGCAAACTCGGACGGGAGATTCTGCAGCGAAAAAAGACCGGCTTCGATATTCCGGCGCATGACTGGTTTCGAGGACCGCTGCGGCCGGTGCTTGAAGAAGCGCTGGCATTCGCGTCGGCCGGGCACGGAGAGTTCTTTCACATGCCGCGCATTCAGGCGCACGTGCGGGCGCATCTCGAGCGAAGGGCCAACCTCGGGTTTCACCTGTGGGGCCTGACGATACTTTTCTATTGGATGAAAAAATGGCGAATTCAGACGAGCGCGCCGGGCAGCCCGGCGCAGTGGAAGATGGAAAGCGCTTTCACTTCTACCTGATCGTTCTGCTCGCCGCCGCCGCGGTCTACGTGGGCTGCATGATTTCGCCGCCGTCTCTGATGGACGACGTGGATGCCGTGCAGGCGCAGATTGCGCGCAACATGATGACCTCGGGCGACTGGGTGACGGCGCGACTCGACGGCGTTCCTTATCTGGAAAAATCGCCGCTGATCTACTGGCTGATCGCGGGATCGTTTCATTACTTCGGCGCGACGGACTGGGCGGCGCGGATTCCGGTCGTACTGGCCGCGATCGCGCTGGCGTGGCTGACGGCGGCATTCGGGATGTGGGCGTTCGGCGCGCGCGCGGGCATGTACGCCGGATTGTGCGTAGGTACGTGCTTCGGGCTATTTCTGTTTACGCGGATTCTGATCCCCGATGTGATGCTCACGGGAAGCATCGCGCTGACGCTGTGGGCTTTTATCCGGATTCTCGATCCTGATGAACGCAGGCGGCGCTGGTGGGCGTTCGTGATGGCGGCGAGCCTGGGCACCAGCCTGCTGCTGAAGAGTCTCGTCGGCATTGTGTTTCCGATCGGCACGGCGCTGGTTTACCTGGCGATCACGGGCCAGCTTTTCAACCGGAATATCTGGAAAGCACTGCGGCCGTGGAGCGGAATCGCAGTCGCCGTCCTGATCGCCGCGCCGTGGCACATCCTGGCAGCGGTGCGCAATCCGCCGATCTTCGCGTTCACGATGCGCAGTGCGCCGGGCGAGTATCACGGCTTTCTGTGGTTCTACTTCATCAATGAACAGCTGCTGCGGTTTCTGAACATGCGGTACCCGCGCGACTACGACACGGTTCCGCGGCTCTATTTCTGGCTATTTCATCTGCTGTGGCTGTTCCCGTGGAGTCTGTATCTGCCGGCCGTCGTGAAACTGAACTTCAGACCAGTGGACCGCGCGGGGCGAACACGATTGCTGGCGCTGATCTGGGTCGGTGTCGTGCTGGTGTTCTTCACGTTCTCGACGACGCAGGAATATTATTCGATGCCGGTGTACCCGGCGCTCGCGCTGCTGCTGGGGTCGGCAATGGCGGCGGGCGGCAACTGGATCCGCTATGCGACTCGGGTGCTGTGCGGCGTGTTCGTGCTGGCGGCGGGCGCGGTGATTACACTGTTCATTTTGTCGTGGCCTTACGCGACACCGGGTGATATCTCGCAGGCCCTGATTCCGCACCCTGGTGCATACAAGCTTTCGCTGGGCCACATGGAGGACCTCAGCATTCCTTCATTTGCCTATCTGCGGCTGCCGCTCCTTCTCGCCGCGGGAGCGTTTCTGGTAGGCGCGATGGCGACGTTCCGAAGTAAAGGACAACGCGCCTTTCTCGGCATTGCACTGATGTCGATCCTCTTCTTCCAGGCCGCCCGTGTCGCCATGGCCCGGTTCGATCCGTTTCTGTCCTCGCGGCCGCTGGCCCAGGCGCTGCTCGATGCACCTGAAGGAAAGCTGATCGTCGATCATCATTACTACGATTTTTCTTCGGTGTTCTTCTACACGAACCGCACGGCACTGCTGCTCAACGGGCGCTTCAACAATCTGGTGTACGGTTCGTACGCGCCGGGCGCCCCGAACGTTTTCATCGACGATCAGCAATGGAAGACGATGTGGCTGGAGCCGGCGCGCTGCTACCTGGTGATCACAAAGAAAGCTCTGCCCCGACTGAATAAGCTTGTCGATCCGGCGCTGTTCACGGTGGTCGCCGACGCGGGCGGCAAGGTGCTGCTGACGAATCACCGGCTCGACTAACCATGGCGTACTTCAGAGACGTTTTTCCGGTTTTGGCGGCGATCCCATTCATCTACTACCTGATCACCATTTACAGTGCGTGGCGGTATTTTCGTCAGCCGGCCAGCCGTGCGGACGGAAACTACACGCCGCCCGTCAGCATTCTCAAACCGTTTCGCGGCGTCGATCCTGGCGCCTATGAAAATCTCGCCAGCTTCTGCCGTCTGGATTATCCGGATTACGAAATGGTGTTCTGCGTCGATCCCGACGACGAGGCCATTCAGTCGGCGATCGGGAAGCTCATGGAGGAATTTCCCGGCTGCCGCGTCCGCGTGCTTTACGGCTCGGGACGCGTGGCAAGCAACGATAAAGTGGCGAAGCTGGCGCGTCTGGTGAGCGAGGCTGAGCATGAAGTGGTCGTCATCAGCGACAGCGACGTGCGGGTGCGGCCGGACTATCTGCGGCACGTAGTGGCTCCGCTGCGCGATAAGAAAGTCGGCGCGGTGACCTGTCTTTACGTTCCGATCGAGATCAAGACGTTCACCGACCATCTGCAGAGCGTCGGCATGATGTCGGATTTCTATGCGGGAGTGCTGATCGACTGGCAACTGGAGGGGATGAAGTTCGCGCTCGGTCCGACCATCGCCACCACACGCACTCGGCTCGACGGATTCGGAGGCTATCCGGTACTGGAGAACCGGCCCGCCGACGATCTGCTTGTCGGGCGTCTCATCGACGAACAGGGGTTCGAAGTGCGCCTCGTGCGCTATGCGATCGACACCGTCTGCGATTACGGATCACCTGGCGAACTGCTCCACAAGCGGCTGCGCTGGATCGTGGTCATGCGGCACATGCGTCCATGGGGACATATTGGCCTGCTGCTGACGATGGGTCTGCCGTGGTCCGTCGCAGCTGTGGCGATTCATCCGACAGTGGCGTTCGCCATCGCGTATCTCGGCGGATATTTTTTCCTGCGAATGGCGATGACGTGGACGATCGGGATTCACGGTCTGGAACAGAAGGTGTTGTGGAAGCAGATGCCGCTGATTCCAATGTGGGATGCGGTCGCGTTCACCATCTGGCTGGTGAGCTTCACGCGCAGCAGCATTCGCTGGCGCGGTGCGGATTATTACATTCGCGAAGGCCAGCTGGTTCCGGTGCTATCCGCCAACCAGAACGACGCCGGCTAACACGGCCAGAGCGCCTGCCGTGCGGCGGACACCTATGTGCTCGCGCAGGACCAGCTTCGCCAGAACGGTCTCGAGCACAAAGCTCGACGCCGATGCGGGCACGGCGAAACTTAACGGCTCGGACTGGACGAGGGCCATAAACGTGAAAAACGATACAGCATTGCAGGCCACGCCGAGAAACAGCAGGCGCCGGCGTGCGATGGTATGCAGCAGCTTTGCGAAGCCGCGCGCGCTCACGGACTGCTCGCCTGCCTGTTTCATTTCGCGGCTCTGCAGAAGATCGGCCAGTACAGTCGCTGAGACCATGACGGCCACCAGAATCCACTTCATTCCGGTTTCCCCTTTGCCGTGGTGTTGCGCGCGGTGGAACCAACCAGCAGCGCGCCGCCGAAGATGAGGAGGGCGCCCATCCAGCGCTGCGAACTGACTGCTTCATGCAGCCAGACCTTGCCGATGACCACCGCGATGACGTATCCGATGGCCGTGACAGGAAGGACGAAGCTCAGGTCGGCGAGGCTGAGCAGGGCCATCCGCGTGAGTAAAGAGAGAATCAGTGCGATGATGCCGAGCGCAACGAACGGGTTCAGCATGGCGTGCAGGTAAGGCGCGGGGTGGAGCGACACGCGCTCGGGCACCTGCTTCATACCCCAGGCCATCCAGGAATTGCCCGCCGCTTTGAGCGCGAGGAAGAAGAGCAGAACAGCCCAGGTTTTGAGAATGCCAGAGCGCCGCATCACTCCGCGGGACCGCCAATGTGACGGAGAAGCTTTTCAGCTTCCTGGCGCGGAGGATCGTTGGGGGTCAGGCTGGCGTGCAGATAGGTGACCAGCAGTGCCCGCGCGTGCTCGGTGTCGCGGTGATTCTCAACTTTCACGCTGGCCTCGGCGAAAAGAAAGCGGGGCTGGTCGGGGGCCATTTTCCGGGCGCGCTCGAACAGCGCGTCGCTTTCGATGAGGCGGCCTCTTCTTGCGAGATACCGCGCCAGATCGACCACGCGACCGGCCTCGGCGGGAGCGAACTCCATGGCGCGCCGCAGATGAGACTCGGCGGTCGAGTATTCTTTGCGCTTCTCGGAAACCTGCGCCAACTCGCATTCAGATTCGGCAGGACGCTCGGCCGCGATACTGCGGGCGTGCGCCTCCGCCTTATCCAAACCGCCTCCCAGAAAACCGGGAGCGTTCAGGTAGAAATCGAACAGATCGTTCTTGGCTTCGTGGTTATGCGGGTCAAGCGCCACCGCTCGTTCAAAATGCTGGCGGGCTTTGGAGGCGTGTGCCGTCGCCATCATCCAGCCGCCGGTTTCGGCGCGGCGTCCCCAGGCGCGGCCCAGCCAGAGTTCGCAGTCGGAGTTGTTGGGCGTGATGGTATGAGCTTTCTCGAAAAACTCCACCGCCTTTTTGTAATCGCCAGACATGAAGTAATTCTTGCCGGTGAGCATGTAACTGGCGGCATCCGGAGCAGGATCGGCGGCGAGAACATGCAGAGATGCCATGTAGTCGGTGTGTTCGTACAGATCGTTGGCGCGGTCAACGACGTTGGTCGAGGCGCCAGCCACGGCTGCAAAAACCAAAATCCCGGTCAGAACACGCATGGGGACAGTTTTGGGGTGCTTTCTCCCAGTGTACCGATTCCCCCTTGTAGTTGTGGGACGCGGCCGCCGTCGCCCGCGTTACCTTCCAGCCTTGAGCTCGGCGTAAACCTGTCCGATGAAGCGCTCGCCCGTGGTGCCGACACTTGGGACTTTGGCGTCGTAGGCCGCAGTGGGTTTCGCCGCCACAACTTCCTGCAAAGTCTTGCCCTGCGCAACCAGGGGCGCGATCTTGTCGCGGATATTGATAATCATGTCGCGATGCGCTATCAGGCCGTTGCGATCCGAGATCGCGCCATGACCCGGCACCACCTTCGTGTCGGCGTTGCAGAGGCTGATGGCTTTGTCGATGCCCGCCAGCATTCCGGGCAATGAACCGCCGTTCGCACGATCGATGTTCGGGTAGCCGAGGGTGCGGAAGTAATCGCCGATCATGATCACGTTATTGTGCGGGAAGTAGGCCAGCGTGTCGCCATCGGTGTGGGCCTTCGGAATCGGAATCGCCTGCACGTCTTCACCATTCATGTGGAACGTGATCGGCGAATCGTAGGTGACAACAGGAAGGGCAGCCGCGGGAGCTGGTGCGGCGGGCGCGCCATTGGCGCCGGGATTGGGATGCGCGAGACGCTCGCGCAGTTCTTCGCGCGCAAAGATGGTGACACCCATCTTCGCCAGATTTGCGTTGCCGCCGGTGTGGTCGCCGTGAACGTGGGTGTTGATGAGGAATCTGATCGGTGCACCGTTCGAAATCTGTTTGATCGCGGCCACAATTTTTTCGGTGAGCGGCGCGAACTCGCTGTCCACCATCAGCACGCCGTCGGGTCCGGTGAGTACGCCGATCGCGCCGCCCTGGCCGTTGAGGACGTAGAAATTCGGCGTCAGCTTTACGGTCTGGATCTGAACTTTGCCGTAGTTGACCGGCTGCTGCGCCATAGCGACGCCGAGCAGGCTCAGCGTCAGAATTGTCAGTCTGAATAATCTCATGGTTTTTCTCCCTTTCCGCAGCCTTTCGCCGCGGCATCGAGGTGATTGAATAAACGAGCCAGATCCTCCGCGCCGAGGCTCAGAACGTGACTCTGATTCTGCATAACGCGGAAGCGGGCTGTGTAGCCTTTTCTCTGGAACAGGGCAAACTGCTCGGCCATATTATCGCGCCAGGCGAGGTCGTTGCCGCCGACCCACATGTCAATGCAGACGGATTTGAGCGCGTCGATTTTTGCATCGGATGCGTCGCGCAGAAGGCCCGGCAGACCGGTCACGGACCAGAAATACTTCGGATAAGCCGATGCGACGTAGAACGCTGTGACGCCGCCGTTTGAGTAGCCCGCGGCGTGCATGCGGCCTCCCTGCGGTTTGTAGTCGCGGACAACCATGTCGAGAAAGTCGGGAAAGATTCTCGCTGCCCCCTGATAGAGCAGCTCACCCACCGGGGCAGCGGGGCTTACGACGACATAGCCGCGATGGCGGGCTTCGCCGCCCCAATAGCGCTGCAGGCCGATGTCGACGAGCTGCATCGATTGCTCGCCGCCGCCGAACGCCAGAATCACCGGATACCCGCGCGCCGCGTCGTAACCTTCAGGCAGCAGAACTTTGTAAGTGACGTGCATGCCGCCGAAGGTGCTGTCTTTAACCAATGTGGCGGCGGCCAGATGTACGGCAACGACCAAAGCAAACAGTATTCGCCAGCGCATCAGCAAACAGTTTAATGCAACCGCCGATAGAATGGCCTTTATGTCACGAAAACGGCTGCTCTCGTTGTCAGCGTGCCTGATGGCCGCGTCCGCGCTCCACGCGCAGAAGCCGGAGGAGAAGAAGGATGTCATCGTGTTCAGCGACGGCGAGCGTCTGGTCGGCAAGTTCGAGCGATCGAACGGCGGGTCGGTTGTATTCAAGAGCGATGTCATCGGTGAAATTACCGTTGACTGGAGCAAGGTGAAGGAGCTGACTACCGCGCAGACCTTCGCGGTGATTCCCAAAGGTGTGGTGCTGAAGAAAAACGCAGACACTTCGAAAGTGCCGGAAGGCAACATCGCGTTCGCCGATCAGAAGGTCACAGTGACCCCGACGTCCGGACAACCGCAGACTGTCGCGGTCGCGGACACCGACCACCTCATCGACAAAGGCACCTTCGACAAAGAGTTGCAGCAGAGCCCCGGATTTCTGGCCAACTGGACGGGCACCGTAACCGCGGGCGCGTCACTGGTGGAAGGGACGCAGGTGAGCAGGACGTTCAATGGCGCCATCAACCTGGTGAGCATCATCCCCGATGCGGACTGGCTGCAGCGCCGGAACCGCACGACGGTCACGTTCAGCACTTCATACGGAACGCTGGAGCAGCCGACGACGCCCACCGTGAAGACTTCGATTGATCATGGCGCCATCGAACGCGACGAATATTTTTCTTCCGCATTTTTCGGCTTCGCGGAGGCGTCGTTCGATCACAACTACTCACAGGGCCTCAGCCTGCAGCAGACGTACGGCGGCGGCATCGGCTGGAGCGTAATCAAGCGCGCCAATGAAAGTCTCGACCTGAAAGGCGGCGCCACATACATCCGGCAGGAGTTCTACATCTCGGCTTCGAATCACAGCCTCGCCGGTGCGATAGCCGAAGAAGATTTTTCACGCAATCTTTGGCACGGAAGTAAGTTCACCGAGCAGTTGATCCTGTCTCCTGCCCTGACCAACTCAAACGTGTTCACCGCGCTGGCCAACGCAGCCTTAACGCTTCCCGCGTACAAGCGGCTGAACCTGACGCTGGGAACCACAGACAACTATTTGAACGATCCGCCGCCGGGAGCGAAGAAGAACTCGTTCCAGGCAACGATGGGGCTGACGTACAGCCTTCGGTGATCAGCTGCCGGCTTTCCTGCCGGCGCGCACCAACTGCTCGATGTTGATGAAGTCGGTGGGATACTCGCCCGTGTAGCAGGCATAGCAGTATTCGCCGCGCTCGTCGGCGACGGAGCGCTGCAGGCTGTGCATCGAAAGGTATGCCAGCGAATCGGCTTCGATGAAGCGGCGAATTTCCTCGATCGAACTGTTGGCGGCGATCAGTTCGCTCTTGTTCGGTGTGTCGACGCCGTAGAAACACGGCGAAATCGTGGGCGGGCACGAAATCCGCATGTGGACTTCGCGCGCACCGGCCTGGCGGACCATGCGGACGATCTTGCGGCTGGTGGTGCCGCGGACGAGAGAATCGTCCACCAGCACGACGCTCTTGCCTTCAAGCAGGCAGCGCACCGCGTTCAGCTTGAGCTTTACGCCGAAATCGCGGATGGCCTGCGACGGCTCGATGAACGTCCGCCCGACATAGTGATTGCGGATGAGAGCCTGGCGGTAGGGCAGGCCCGATTCGGCCGAGTAGCCGAGCGCGGCTGCGTTGCCGGAATCGGGCACGGGGACCACGATATCGGCGTCCGCCGGGGCTTCGCGCGCCAGGAGGATACCGAGAGTTTCGCGCGATTCCTGCACAGCGCGGCCGAAGACAATGGAATCCGGCCGCGAAAAATAGACATGCTCGAAGACGCAGTGCGAAAGGCGCTTCTGCGGCGCGTAGCGCTCGCGTGTAACGCCTTCGGGGCCGACAATCACCATCTCGCCCGGCTGGACGTCGCCCATGTAGACGGCGTTGATCAAGTCGAAGGCGCAGGTTTCGGATGCAAAGACGTGGGCCGGGGCGCCGCCGCTGAATTCGAGCTGCCCCATGGCGAGCGGACGGAAGCCCTGCGGGTCGCGCGCCACAATGATGCGGTCCTGCGCAAGGAAGACCAGCGAGAACGCGCCTTCCAGCTGCAGCAGGGCGTCGCGAAGGGCTCCGGCCAGCGTGCGCTCGCGCGAATGAGCGACAAGGTGGAGAATGACTTCGGTATCGCTCGAAGCCTGAAAGATGGAGCCGCGGGCCTCCAGATCGGCGCGCAGTTCGGCGGCATTCGTGATGTTGCCGTTGTGGGCCACCGCGATGCGGCCTTTATTACAGTGGACCGAAAAAGGCTGGGCGTTGCGCTCCACCGTGTCGCCGGCGGTCGAGTAACGCGTATGGCCGATGGCCAGCGTGCCGGGCAGCTCCTCGAGTACGGGCTCGGTGAAAATATCCGCCACGTGCCCCATGGATTTCTTCGTGTGGATGAGTTCGCCGTCGCTGGTTGAAATGCCGGCGCTCTCCTGGCCGCGATGCTGCAGCGCGTAGAGCGACAAATACGCCAACTTGGAGGCTTCGGGATGGCCGTAAATGGCCGCGACACCGCACTCTTCGTGAAGTTTATCCTGCATTATGTTTATGGAGAAATGTTCGGGAGGCTCGTCGTCGAAGGACTGTTTCAAATCGGTGGTGGCGACATCGATCCACATGGCAGAAGTTCCGTCTCCGATCTGTAACCGCTTTTTCATTGTAACGCCGATGACCGGGCATTCAACGTCAAACCGCAGGGCAATTTCGTGTATAGCGGAGACGCGCGCGGGATCCGCTGTCGTCAGCAAGAACGCGCGAGGGCGCTTCACCGAAAAGTGTGAATTCGACGCGCTCGCCGGCTTCGATGGCCACCTTTGCGCCGATTTCCCTGGTGCAGGATTCGCTGAGCGCGACGGCCAGACCGCCGTCGCTGAGATCGTGCGCGGATTCGGCGAGGCCGGCAGCGAGAATTTCGCGGATGCAGTCGTGAACGCGCTTTTCGTACGCCATATCGAGCTGCGGAGGAAGGCCCCAAAGCTGATTCAGGATGACTTTGGCGTACTCCGAGCTGCCGAAGCGCAGCATATGGTTTTGGCCCAGCCCACCGAGCAGCATGATCGTCGCGCCTTCTGTGCGGAACTGCACGGGAGCGGGGATCGCGGTTTTCATCAGGCCGATGATGCCGAGCACCGGCGTCGGGTAGATGCCTTCGCCGAGCGTTTCGTTATAGAGGCTGACGTTGCCGCCGGTGATCGGGGCTTCGAAGAACTCGCAGGCTTCGGCGATGCCTTCGATGGCTTCGACCAGCTGCGCCATGATTTCCGGACGCTCCGGATTGCCGAAATTGAGATTGTTCGTGGCGGCAACCGGAATTGCGCCGGTGGTCGCGAGATTGCGGCAGCACTCGGCTACCGCGAGCTTCGCGCCTTCGCGCGGATCGAGATAGCAGTAGCGGCCATTGCCGTCGAGCGACATCGCGATCGACGTGCCGGTTTCTTTGACGCGAACGACGGCGGCATCGGAGCCGGGGCCGGCGATGGTGTTCGTGCGGACCTGTAGTCGTATTGCTCCCAGATCCAGCGCTTGGAACAGAGGTCGGGAGAGGCGACGAGCTGCAGCAGATCGGCGGTGAGATCTTTCGACGCAGGGATATGCGCGGGCGGATCGAGCGGCGCTTTGCGATGCGGCTTGACGTTGTGCGGGCGGTCGTAGCGCGGGGCTTCATCGGCCAGCGCGGGGTTGGGGATTTCGGCCATCAACTTGACCGTGATGGCGGATGCGCAGCTTGCCGTCCTCCGTGACCACGCCGATGGTGACGGCATCGAGCCCCCATTTGCGGAAGACATCGAAGACTTCGTGCTTCACGGCCTTTTTCGGCCACGAGCAGCATGCGCTCCTGGGATTCGGAGAGCAGCATCTCGTAGGCCGTCATGCCGGATTCGCGCTGCGGGACGCGGTCGAGATCGATATCGATGCCGACGCCGCCGCGGCTGCCCATTTCGCAGGAAGACGACGTGAGGCCGGCCGCGCCCATGTCCTGAATGGCGACAATCGCGCCGGTTTTCATGGCTTCGAGGCAGGCTTCGAGCAGAAGCTTTTCGAGGAACGGATCGCCCACCTGCACGTTCGGGCGCTTCTGCTTCGATTCCTCGGTGAATTCGGCGCTGGCCATGGATGCGCCGTGGATGCCGTCGCGGCCGGTTTTCGCGCCGACATAAATCACCGGGTTGCCGATGCCCGAAGCGCGCGCGTAGAAAATCTCGTCTTCTTTGCAGACGCCGAGGGCGAAGACGTTCACCAGCGGATTCGCCGAATAGCACTCTTCGAAGACGCATTCGCCGCCAACGGTCGGAACGCCGAAGCAGTTGCCGTAATGCGCGATGCCGCTGACAACGCCGGTTAGAATGCGGAGATTGCGGTCGGCTGCGGGCGAATTTGTCGGGCGGGCCGAAGCGCAGCGAATCCATCACCGCGATGGGACGCGCGCCCATGGTGAAGATGTCGCGCAGGATGCCGCCCACGCCGGTGGCCGCGCCCTGAAACGGTTCGATGTAGCTCGGGTGATTGTGCGACTCGATCTTGAACGCGACCACCCAGCCGCCGCCGATACCGATGATGCCGGCGTTTTCGCCCGGTCCCTGCACGACGTACTTGCCTTGCGTGGGGAGCTTCTTCAGATGGATGCGCGAGCTCTTGTAGGAGCAGTGCTCGCTCCACATCACGCTGAAGACGCCGAGTTCGGTGTAGGTCGGTTCGCGGCCGAGCAGGGAGACGATTTTCTCGTACTCCGCGGGCGTGAGCTGATGCTGCTCGATCAGCTCCGGTGTGATGGTCATCTCGTGAGCGCGGGAACGGCCGAGAGCATGCGATTCGAAGATGCCGAGCCCGTCGATCGAACCCATCAGCGGATCGCAGGCGCGCTCGGGATGCGGCATCATGCCCATGACGTTGCGCTCGCGGTTCAGAATGCCGGCGATGTCGCGGAGCGAGCCGTTCGGATTATCCACGTAGCGGAACGCCACGCGGTCTTCGGCTTCGAGCTCATCGAGCGTGCGTTCGTCGGCGAAATAGCGGCCTTCGCCGTGCGCGATCGGCAGGTGCAGCAGCTGGCCCTTCGGCAAGTCTCGAGGTGAACGGCGAGTTGGTGGTTTCCGTGCGCAGAGTGACTTCGCGGCAGATGAATTTCAGATCCTGATTGCGCAGCAGCGCGCCGGGGAGCAAGTCCGGCTTCGACCAGAATCTGGAAACCGTTGCAGATGCCGAGCACCAGGCCGCCGTCCGCCGCGAATTTTTTCACCGCGTTCATCACCGGCGAGAAACGCGCGATGGCGCCGCAGCGCAGATAGTCGCCGTAGGAAAATCCGCCAGGCAGAATGACGGCGTCGACGTCGCTGAGATCGGTGGAATCGTGCCAGATGAATTCGGCGCTGGCGTGGAGGCCGTCGCGCAGATTCTCGGTTGATCGCGTACCACGCATCGTGATCGCAATTGCTGCCGGGGAAAACGACGACGCCGACTTTCATGCGGGGAAATTCCAGTTTAGCAAGTGAGTCGGGAAGACGGTAGTGGGCTACTCTGAAAAATCTGTCATTCGGGATGGGTTGCGCGAATCAGCACGGCAACTAAAACACCGGCAACGAGGACGGAGCCGATCCAGACTGCTGCCCATGGTTCCTCGTATAGCCAGGCCGCCAACAGGAATATCATCGGAACAAGCACCCGACTCAATCCTCGCCATCCACGGTTTTCTTTGTCCAGCCTTTGCGACCAATTTCGCAAGAAGCGGCGGACCTTGAATTGCGGCGTTGACACTTGGATCAATCTGAGCGTAACGCAAAACGGCCCTGATTGCTCCCGGCCGCGCTCTATCTGATCCGGGCAGCGTGCTTCAGAGTAGCCCACTAAGAAAAGACGCAACGATATAGTGTGGAAATGCGGCGGCTTTTTGTGACAGCGTTGTGCTTCGCGGGTTTAGCCCACGCGCAGTTCAATGACGGCGGCGAGCAGGTGGCGAAAGGACTGCCCACACCGCGCATGGCCGATGGCCACGTCGATTTTTCGGGCGTTTATCATGCGCCGGGATATGGTCCGGGCGACCCGCCGATCCGGGGTGGCGAGACCATCGCGCGCAACATCGCCAGAGGTCTGAAGCCGGAGGATGTTCCGCTGCTGCCGTCCGGCGCGGAGCTGATGCGGAAGCGCAATGCGGAAAACAGCAAAGACGATCCGGAGGGGCTCTGCCTGCCAATGGGGACGCCACGCAAGGATCCGTATCCGTGGAAGTTCGTGCATACGCCGGCGCTGCTGCTGATCCTTTATGAGGGCAATGTGCACAGCTTCCGCCAGGTGTTTCTGGATGGGCGGGCGCACAATCCGAATGTCGAAGAGACGTGGTGGGGCGATTCGGTCGGCCATTGGGAGGGCGACACGCTGGTGGTCGATACGGTGGGACTGAACGATAAGGCGTGGCTCGATCTGGTGGGGCATCCACGGACGAACAAGGCGCACATCATCGAACGCTTCACGCGGCCGGAGCTGGGAAGGCTGAATGATGAAATCACGATTGACGATCCAGGGGCTTATTCGAAGCCGTGGAAGGTGATGGAGTCGTCGCAGCTGGCGCCGGGGTGGGAGATCAAAGAGTACATCTGCAACGAGAACAACAGGGACGCGGCGCACTTAGTTGGCAAGTAGTTTGGGCCAGTCGTCGATTTTCACGCGCGCCACGATCTTCGCGCCGCCTTTGCCGTCCGGGCCGAAGATCAGCGCTTCACCGTCCTCGACACCCGTGGCATCCTTCGGAAATGCGCGGGTGAGATTCGGGAAGTGGGTAACCAGCAAAGTATTGGTGCGCGAAGGGAATTTCGTCACGGCTGTCTGCAGCCACGCGGCCTGCGCTTCATTCGTGATCGACATGCTTTGGCCGTTATCGCCGAGTTCAGGCGTCGGCTTCGCGTTCGCCAGGCCGGCCAGCCGCAGGGTTTCGAGCGCGCGGTAGGTCGGGCTCGAATAGATATCGCCAATGGGGATTTTCAGATCGCGCAATGCTTTACCCATCGCCGCGGACGTAGTGCGGCCGGTTTCGTCGAGCTGACGCTCCGGTTTCGTGTTGTCCGGATTGGCGTGTTCCTTATCGGGGACCTCGCGCGGCGAACTGGCGTGGCGCATCACGATGACATAGCCGCCATGCTGCAATGCCTTCACCAGCGCGTCGCCGGACAACATCTGCGCGTGCGCGGCAACCGCTGCGAGCAAAACAAGCGAGAGGCTAGCGACGTAGCCGCATGCGGACGCGCGCCGTTCCGAACCGTGACCGTTAGGAAGCGGCAACGTGAACTTCCGCAACCAGGTACTACTTAGGTGCTTTGCAGGTGAAATTAGCCGTTTCATCGGTGCTCCCTGATCCTTTATACGTAGCAACCTGCGGATACGGACACAAGGGCCTCGTGCGCACCACAGCCCCCTTCACTACGCGCGAGGCTTCAATGCGCTCCGGCGCTTTGCCCTGCGTGACCCAGGCGTCGAGCGCGGTCACCATATCGAAAGTGCTCGTGCCCTCGCCGCCTCCGCAGTGCCCCATACCGGGGACCATGAAGAGGCGGTAGGAATCGCTGACCTTCGCAGCGCCACCCATGCGGTCGAGCACGCTCTTGTAATAGTTGACGCTGCTCGCGGGGGGAATGCCGGGGTCGGCCCATCCGTGATACTGCAGCAGCTTGCCGCCGTGCGAAAACAGCGGCTTGAGATCGGGGTCAACCGAGTTCATCGACTTGCCAATAGCCTCGTCGGCGCGCGCCATATCGGCTGCGGGGTTGAACGCCATGAAGTTCCAGTCAGGGTCGGCGAAGACCAGATACTTGTAGACTTCGACCGCGAGAGACATGGGCTTCGGACCGGATAACGTGGCCCACCCAGTTCACTGCCGGGCTCGAGTCCGGGAAAGCTGCCGGGCCCCAGGTAAATTTTGCGCGCCACATCGACCTGCGGCGCGGTGAGACACGAAGCGTTGTCGTCGCCCTTGCACTGGATGACTTTCGGATCGAACCTGCAGCGCGTGGGATCTTCGATGACGCCGTCTTTGACCCCATCGAGTGCGTCGCACTGATCGATGACCGCCTTGTGAAGCGCGGCATATTTAGCGGGCGGGATGTAGCCGGCTTCGTCTTTGTGACTCATCGCGGCGGTCCAGACCTGCGCGCCCTGCAGGCGCGTCGTGTAATTGGCGGGGGCGCCGGCGATGATGCCATCGTAATCGGACGGATAGCGCTGCGCTTCGGCCATGGCCTGACGTCCGCCGGTGGAGCAGCCGTTCCAGTAGGAATACTGCGGGCCGTCGCCGTAGAACGCGGCAGCGATCCATTTCGCCGCCGAGGTCATTTCGTGCACGGCGCGATAGGCGAAGTCGGTGACTTTTTCGGGATGACCGGTGATGAAGTCGGCGTTGTTGCCTTCGTGGCCGGTGTCGGTGCTGGCCGCGGCGTATCCGGCGGCGAGAGCAGTGGCGAGCGCGGGATAGCTGATCGTGCCGGCCCATGCGCCATTGCCGACGGACTGCAGCTTGCCGTTCCATCCCGCGGAGGGCATCCAGACTTCAATTTTGATGGCGGAATCGGCCGACGGCTTGAGCGTGGCGGCGACTCGGCAGAAGGCGGGCAGCCTCTTGTATACGGCCCCGGCGTTCGGCCCGCGTCCGGGAGGCGGCGGGAATGCGCCCGCGTCAACGGTGGCCGCGGTAGTGATGGTGGCGTTGCGCAGCGCGATCGACGAGACGCTTTCGCAAGTGGCGGCAGTGAGCAGGGCGGGGATAAGTGCGAGCAGAATCCGAAAGCGCATACGAGGTATAGCGTATAGCATTTATGGCATGGGTCTGGTGACGTTCGGACAGCCGGATAACGGCATTATTCAGATGGCGTATTTGGTGGAGGATATCCATGAGGCGATGGATACCTGGGTGAAGAAGCTGAACGTGGGGCCGTGGTTTCTGATCGACAGCTTCACGGGCCTGGATGCGATGTATCGCGGGAAGCCAACCGGCAACGAGATCACGCTCGCGATGAGCTTCGCGGGCCATATGAATGTCGAGCTGATTCAGGAGAAGACGAAAGGGCCGTCGGTGTATCGCGAAACGATTGAGAAGCACGGGTACGGGTTCCATCACTGGGGCGTGGCGACGAAGGATCTCGATCGCAGCGTGGCGGAGTATCAGGCGTCGGGGTACGAACTGGCGTTTCTGGCACGCGTGCCGACTGGCGGGCGCGTGGGTTATATGGATACCACGCGCGATCTGCCCGGGATGGTGGAGTTCATCGAGCTCGGCGGGGCGTTCGATGAGGTGTTCGGGCGGTTCTACAACGCGGCGATCGGATGGGACGGCAAAGATCCCGTGCGTCCATTTGCGTAAAGCTATGGCTCTGGTTGTATTTCTCCGGGGAATCAACGTTGGAGGACACCGGAGGTTTCGCCCGGCAAGGCTTGCGGACGGGCTGCGCGCCTATGATGTCGTGAATCTTGGGAAAGCGGGTACGTTCGTCGTGCGAAAACCCGGATCGCGCGCAAAGTTCCTTGGCGAGTTGCGCCGAAGGCTGCCCTTTGATGCCGTAATCGCTTTCTGCGACAGCCGCGATCTCAACCGTCTGGAGAACGAGGACCCGTTTCGATCTGAGCCGGCGGATCCGAATGTTGTTCGATTCGTCAGCGTGCTGTCGGGAAAGGGGCGCGCCCGGAGGTCCTTTCCGATCGCACTTCCGGACGGCGGAGAGTGGTTCGTACGAATTCTCGGCGCCAACAACCGGCTTGTGTTTGGAGTGTACCGGCGCCACATGAAGACAATAGGCTGTCTTGGCCGGATCGACGAAATCTTCGGTGCACCGGCCGCGACACGCGGCTGGAACACGATCCTTGCCGTGCTGCGGGTTACTTCGCCGGATCGCCGTGCTCGGCGTAGTTCTTCAGGCGCGTGAACATCGAGGTTAGAACGCCGTCGACAATCGGGGCGAATGTGTTCATGCCGGCGGGCAGGTATCCGGCGACCGCGTAGGTCACATCGAGCTTTGTGCCGCCGTTCGCCGGTGTAAGTTCGATCGTCATCGAGCCGGTCGCGGCCATCGTCTGCATTGGGCCGAGCGCGCCGGAAAGCACGAGACGCTTGCCGGGGTCGGCGTAGAGAACCTGCATGAAGCGGGCGCCGCCGCCATCGGCGAGTTTCTCGCAGAAGCAGCCGCCGGACCTGTCGTCGATCGAGAGATTGTGCGGGTCGCCGGAGAAGGTGTGGGCCGACTCCCACCAGTCGCCTGTGTTGCGGACGAATTTGCGATAAACGTCGTCCGGCCGGGCCTGGATGTTCAGAGTGGGTTTGACGGTGAAGCCGTTCGCCGATGAATCCGCCACTGCGGCGGGCGCGCGGCCCGGCACAAGCAGCGATATACAAACCATGACAAATGCCGCAGACCGCATTGATATAAAATAGCCCCGTCAGGTAATACAAGCAAACTCAAATGAACAGATCACTACGTGGAATACTGTCTGCGGCTGTCGCAATAACGATCGGCGCAGGTCTCTCGATGGCGCAGCAGAAGCCGCCCGGGGCGGACCAGGTCTTCAAGAACATTCAGGTGCTCAAAGGGCTGAGCGTGGACGATTTCATGGAGACGATGGGCGTTATTTCGGCCGCGCTGGCCTTCGACTGCTCGGACTGCCACGCCAACGCAGGCACCGACAAGGTCAACTGGGCTGCCGACACGCCGCGCAAAATTGTATCGCGCGTAATGATCAATATGGTCGCGAGGATCAACAAGGAGAACTTCGGCGGCCGCAACGTCATCACCTGCTGGACCTGTCATCATAACCGCGACAAACCTGCCGACACGGCGACTTTCGACACCATTTACGGCGAGGCACAGCTGATACCGGACACGGTGATTACGCAGGCGCAGGGCGTGCCGTCGGCGACGCAGATTCTGGATAAGTTCATCGAGGCCTCGGGCGGCGCGGCGAAGCTGGCGAGTCTGAAGAGCATCGACGCTAAGGGCTCGCAGGCAGGCTTCGGCGGATTCGGCGGCGGCGGTATGGCGGAGATTGCCGCGCAGTTCCCCGACAGGAAAGCCACGATCATTCTCTTCCGCGCGGAAACCGGCCGGGGCGATCAGAATCCGGTCGTATGACGGTAACGTGGGCTGGGTGCGCACGCCGCTCAATGTGGTCGGCGAGTATCAGCTGGAGGGCGGCGACCTGGACGGCGCGCGCTTCGACGCCGAGCTGATGTTCCCGCAGCAGATCAAGGACATTCTCACCAATCTGAAATCGGGCAATCTGACCACGATTACCGATCTGCCGGAGTCCGAGAGCCAGTCTGCGGTGCAGAAGGGCCCGGTGCAGCAGCGGACTTTACGCGTGAACGTTGTGCAGGGCACCGGGCCGCGCGGGCTGCTGGTGACCCTTTACTTCGACGAGAAGACCGGCCTGCTGGCGCGCGAACTGCGGTACAGCCAGAACGTCGATCGGCCGGGTGCCGGTGGAGGTCGATTTCTCTGATTATAAGGATGTGGACGGGTACAAGCTGCCGTCCCGCGTCGCGTATGTGTGGCTGGACGGGCGCGATGCGATCATCCTGAACGATGTGAAGGTCAACGTGCCGATCGATCAGGCGAAGTTCGGACGGCCGCCGGCGATGAAGAAGAAGTAAAAGCAGGCGCTGGTGTCTAAGTGCCGCTTGCTGACGCGCGCGGTTCAGAAAGGGTTTCTGAACCGTGACCGTGAGGGAGCGGCATCCGCAAATTTCTGTAACTGGGCGCCAGTTCCTCCAGCGTGCGGTTCTCCGTATCGATGCCGAACACGAGCACGGCGACGGCCTGCAGCATGAGCAGCCCGCAGAAGCATCCGAGGATCAGCGGGATCCCGCCGCGCTGGTATGCCCAGACGGTGAACCAGGGAACGATCGCGGCACCGGCGCGGCCGGCTGTCATAGCAATGCCCGTGCCGCGGAGCCGGTACCCGGTCGGAAACAGTTCCGGCACATAAGAGGCGAGACCGAGCGCGACGACAAGATACAGCATCAGGAAAAGGAAGAAGCCGATCAGGGTGGCGGTCTGGATTGAGCCGGCCTGCGCATAAGCGACGGCGAGCAGTGCCGAAATCGCCGATGCCGTAGCCAGGCTGATGCGGCGCCCGACACGGTCCGCGAGAACACACGCGATCAGCGGACCGAGGGGAACGCCCAGGGACATGAGCATCGTGTAGCGCAGGGACTCCGACACGCCGAACCGCTGCATAACCATGAACGTCGGCAGCCAGGTGACGAATCCGTAGAGCACGACGTTGATGGTGACGTCGATGAGACTGCCCAGCAGCGTGCGCCGTATCACGGCGCGCGAGAACAGAATGCGCAGAGGAACGGTGCGCGCGGGCGCATCGGCGGTGCCGGCAGGGCGCGGCGCCGGCAAGGGTTCCCCTATTTCCGCTTCGACCTCGTCTTCCACCTCATCGATGATGCGGGCGGCTTCATCGGGGCGTCCGACGCTCTCCAGCCAGCGCGGCGATTCCGGCATCTTGCGGCGCGCTTTCCACACAATCAGAGCGCCGATCCCGGCAAGCGCGAACATCGGACGCCATCCGAATTTTGGAATCACAAAATAGCCGGCGAGTGCCGATACCGCGACAGCGCTGTCGGTAATCAGCGCAAGCCATGCCAGCCAGCGGCCGCGGCGGCGGGGCGGCACGAATTCGGTGAGCGTCGAATAGCCGATCACGATTTCGGCGCCGAGTCCGAGGCCCATGATGAGACGAAAGCCGATCAGCCAGCGCATGGACGGCGCCAGCGCCGCGGCAATGGACGTCACGCCGATGATCAGCAGATTGACCTGATAGGTGAAGCGGCGTCCGTAGCGGTCGCCCAGCACGCCGGCGAGAAAGCTGCCGATCAGCATGCCCAGAAATGTCGCCGACACGAACTGCGCATTGAGCCCGAGCGTCAACCAGCGGGATGCGGTGAGTGCGCCCAGCACGCTGCCCTGCAGCATGGCGTCGAAGTAGTCGAGGAACATGCCCGCGCCGATCAGCAGCAGGATGCGGCGGTGAAAAGCGCAGAGCGGAAGGCGATCCAGCCGCTGCGCTGCCGTGTATCGGAGCATTTCATATGGTGGCACAGCTGCTTTTTGCGGACACGCGGATTGTATCCGCGTCCGGAGTTTCCACATTTCGCCACCATTTCGGACACGCGGATTGTATCCGCGTCCGGAGTTTCTACATTTCGCTGCCATTTCGGACACGCGGATTGTATCCGCGTTACCCGGCTGTCGCCGCGTCAGGCGTCAGCCTGTGAGTGCCTTTTCAGCACTTACTAAAGTTGTATTCCACTGTGCCGTCCCCTCTGTTTGCGAGCCGGGTTGACGAGACGCAATCCCCCGGACCACTCCTATGGCGATTCATGTTGCCCTGAATCACAAAACCGAATACCGCTACGACTTCGTCGCAGGCCCGGTCGAAAAAGACAGCGATGGTGGGGCTGCATGCGTGGATCGGAACCGAGCATACCGGTGCGCACTTTTACGCCATCGTGCCAGCCAACCAGATGAAAATGCCGCAACCCGCCATTGATCGGATCGTGATGCGCGCCCGGGTTCCCTGACAGCCCGTGGCAAAATCGCTCCTTGGCCGTCGCAGCTCAGTAACGCATTGCATCTACTGAGCCGCGCGTGCGAGCAAGCGGTGCTTTCAGCCTTTACTTCAGACGCATTTCAAGCCTGTCGGCCCGCTACCGGGAGCAGAGCGCAACGCCGCATCGCGTTTCGCCGGCGCAGCACCGCGATATCCGAACCAGGGTTAGCTTCTCCTCCTCTCGGTCGTTCCGTTGCAACTTCACCATGGGGCGGCCGGGCTCGCTTCACCTCAGTCTGCGCTTTGTACGAGTGGCGCGTTACTCAGCCGGGGCAGGTCCCACGCTTCCCCAACTGGACTTCGCCGGAGTCCGCGCGAGTCGTTCCACGGTTCGTCCTCACTTACGCGGCAGAAATGCGACGATAGGAGAGTTTATGGATAACGCACTTCTGGACGAATTCGATGTGCCACTCCCTCCCGCCACGGATGAGGAAATTGAATCCGAGGGCACGATCACGCAGCCGTTTGACCCCGCGAAAATTCGTGTAGAGACTAAGCAACTCTCAATCGACACGCTGCTCTCCCGTATCGACAACAAAGAAATCGTTCTCCAGCCCGACTTTCAGCGAATGGAAGTGTGGCGCGACAAAGCTCGTAGTCGCCTCATCGAGTCGATCCTGATCCGAATTCCGTTACCCGCTTTCTATATGGATGCGACCGACGACGACAAATGGCTCGTAGTGGACGGGCAGCAGCGTCTCAGCACCCTCGAACGTTTCGTACTCAAACAAAACCTGCGGCTTCAGGATCTTGAGTTTCTTCGAGAGTTTGATGGCTTTAAGTTCGACCAGTTGCCCCGGGCGTTTCAGCGCAGAATCAGGGAAACGAACGTCACCGTGTATCTCATCGAACGCGGCACGCCGCCCGCTGTAAAGATCAACATCTTCAAACGCATTAATACCGGTGGATTGCCGCTGTCACCTCAGGAAATCCGTCACGCGCTCAATGGGGACCCTGTCGCCACCATGCTCAAGGAACTCGCCGCATCAAAACCATTCGAAGTTGCGACGAACTGCGGTGTCCCCGCAGAACGAATGGCCGACCGGGAATACGTTCTCCGCTTCTTCGCGTTCATCCTCACGGACCCGAACGAGTTCTCGAGCCAGGAGTTTGACTCGTTCCTCAGTGAAACGATGGCTAGGATCAATCAGCTCGACGATCCTGGGCGAGCGGATCTGAGGGGCCGATTCCTTCGCTCTATGGGCTGGAGCGCCGCGATCCTGGGACGCTTCGCATTCAGAAAATTCTTTACACTGGACCCATCCGAGCGGCTCAGGCCATTGAATAAGGCCCTTTTCGAAGCCTGGAGCGTCAACTTCGACAAATTGACCGACGATGAGCTTCTGGCCCTGTCGCAACAGCAGAACACCATCCTGGAAAAGTTCGTTGCGCTCATACACAATCGGGATTTCGAGCAGTCGATCTCCCAGAGTACAGGAGACATCCAGAGGGTCAGACTGCGCTTTGAAGCGATCCGAGGAATAATCAGGGACACGTTGGCTTGATCACGTCACTCACCATCACGAACTTCAAAGCCTACCGAGGTCAGTTGTTCAACCTCGGCAAATTAAACCTGCTCTCGGGTCTGAACGGATCCGGCAAGTCTTCGCTGCTGCAGTCTCTTCTGGTGCTTCGGCAATCCTTCGATCAGGGCCTGCTTCAACGCGACGAAATCACCCTGAACGGCAGCCTGGTCCGTCTCGGCCGTTTTCAGGAAGCGCTTTTCGAATCGGCCGACGACAAAACGATTTCCATCGCGCTTAGATTCGACACGGGAAAGGCCTTCTTCTGCAAACTCGAAGGCTGGGACTCACAAGACCGAACCGGCCCTGCCGGTATTGGGTCCGGGAACCTTGACGCAAGCGAAGCTCTCTTCCGCCCCGGCTTTCGCTTCCTCGCCGCAGAGCGCATCGGCCCCAGAATCCAGTACGGCGTACCCGATAACGAAGCCCTCGCTTCAGGCGTCGGCAGCTTCGGCGAATGGACCCCGTTTTATATCGCCAAACACGGCGATGAAGTGGCGCCAAACTCCGGCAGCTATCACCACAAAGCGGTCTCGTCCCAACTCAAACACCAGATCGAAGCCTGGATGAACGAAGTCAGCCCAGGCATTCAGATCCAACACACCCGAGCCGACACCCTGGATGCGGTGCAACTTGAGTACAGATTCGTGACCCGCCGCGACACATCTGCCTGCTATCGGCCCACCAACATAGGCTTCGGGGTCTCCTACACGCTGCCTGTGGTTACCGCGCTCCTCGCCGCCCAACCCGGCGACCTGATCCTCCTCGAAAGCCCCGAAGCCCACCTTCACCCAAAAGGCCAGGCCAAACTCGGCGAACTCATCAGCCGCGCCGCCAACTCGGGCGTCCAGATCATCGTCGAATCCCACAGCGACCACATCATGAACGGAATCCGCGTCGCGGCCCATCAAGGTCTTTTGAAGGCCGAAGACGTGCGTTTCTTCTACTTCTCCTGGAATCCCGAGAACCAGACCCGAGCAACAGAGGTCGAGTCCGTTGTCATGAATCAGGATGGTCGCATCGACAAATGGCCGAAAGGCTTCTTCGACGAACTCGACCACTCTCTCGAAATCCTCCTGACTCCCCGAAAAAGCTGAGCCGATGCCTGACCTCATCCTCAACGAGCTGTCTTTTCAGGACTGGGACAACGCAAACTCCGGTTATCCATGCCGCGATCGTCAGCACGCTCGGCAAGCAATGGGAAGCCTTGTCTCAACCCTGCGAGAAACCGCCCGATTCCCAGCCGTTCGCCCCGAACTTCGCACGCAGCACGCTTCACTCGAATACCCCCTGGCAGATGGCTACTCCGTCTCGCAATGGCGCAACGACCCGGAAGTCAACCGGGACGAGCGCGTATTCTTGCGCGGACGAGCTGCGATTGCCTATTCTCTTGAGGACGCACTTTCCCACGACACGATTTGTGAGGTCTCCCTGGGCGGTCGCACGGGATTCGGCCTCTCAGCCGCCTGGCTGCTCGATGGCGTCTGCCTCAGCCTCGCATCGAACGACTTCTGGAACCGGAGCCTGATTCAGGCTGAAGTCACTCTGGTCTCCGACGGCGACACTACCATCGAGCTGGCAGAACTCCGCCACGCATCTAATCCCAACCACATACTCGACCATGAAGAGTGGCTGGAGCGCACGCAGAGGTCGGCTCTCCGAACTGGTGCCGACCTTATCGCCCAGGTTCCGGCGCTCTACCCGAACGTAGAACTCGGGCTCGAAGCCCGCAAAGAAATCGCACTTCTTTCAGGAACCGAGAAACACTTCGGCTGGGTCATTGACTGCCTTGAATCTGCCAACCAGGAGATTCTGGCGTGGACCGCCGGACCCTTCCCTCACCATCGCCTCCCGGGACCGGCCGGTGGAGAGAGCCTCACCGTTCGCCAGTCGAAGCGCCTGATGAAAATGCGCGAGTTCCCCTCCACCACCGGCGAACTGCTTCAGTTCGAGCACCACATGAAAGCCAGAGGAAGCAATATGCGCATCTACTACCGCGCCGAAACCGACCGCCGCGTCGTCCTGATTGGGACCCTCTGCGATCACCTCGAAACTGCGAAGTATTAATCGCCACATTCCAGCCCGATAACATCGACCTGAAAGACGGCAACCGCATCCGCGCCTTTTTCTAAGAAATCTCCGCCGAAGCCACTGAGAACCAAACCTATCACAGGAGATGAAGCATCCCGACAGGGATGGTGCCCGCATCGAACGTGACCGGATCCTAAAGGCCTGGGCTGCGTAATCCTCGAATTGTTCTCCTATCACACCCTCGTTCACACCCGGTGATTCGCTGCGGACGACGGCGTGGCAGCAGCCTCGGTAGCGCTGCGTCCGGGCGCCCGCAATGATGTGTTGCCTTCCTGGAGACCCGAACGAGCGAATCTTTACGCCGTGATGCCGTCGCGGTATGAACGAAGTGTGCAGCCCGCGCCCGCCGGATCGTCCCTCACTCGTACATTCCCATGCACGGTTTGCCAGACCGCTACCGAGCGTCGTCTGGCACAACATTCGGCATAGCCGCCCTCGCCGGATAGCCGCGCAGCCCCAGCCGCCGAATTTCTGTCAAAATGTCTGCATCCGAAGCGTCCGGGCCGTCCTCCCTGGACTATTCCCGCGCAGCGCCGCCTGCGTCCGATTCCAAAGGAAAATTTCTTATGTCCAGGAATGCCGTAAGGCAAATTCCGCCATTCGCCAACTCCGCGCTTTCACCGGTCACACGCCGAACTCAACGCGGACCTCAATGCGGGCAGATATCGTCCCCCGAAGGCCGTCTTCGAATCCCGGTTCCGCCCCGATCGGATGGAAATGCCGCAACCCGCCTTTGATCGGATCGTGATGCGCGCTCGGGTTCCCTGAGGCAGGCAGACATGCCGGATTACCCTGCCTTTCCCGCAGCCTTTACTTTCAGACGCATTTCAAGCCTGCTGGCCCGCTACCGGGAGCAGAGCGCAACGCCGCATCGCGTTTCACCGGCGCGGCACCGCGATATCCGAACCAGGGTTAGCTTCTCCTGCTCTCGGTCGTTCCGTTGCAACTTCACAATGGGGGCGGCCCGGCTCGCTTCACCTCACTCTGCGCCTTGAACGTTGCGCGTGATACGGCTGGAGCCCGCGGCTCTCGGCACGAAACGCGGCGGTATGATCTTGGTATGACCAAGTCGAAGATAGCGATCAGTCTGCCCAGGGATCAGATCGCGCGGGTCCACCGGGAAGTGCGTGCCGGGCGAGCAGGTTCGGTCTCAGGTTACATTGCCAGGGTATTGGCGGAGCAGGAGAGACGCGAGTCTCTGCGGGAATTGCTGCAGGACTTGATCGGGCAACATGGCGAGCCGTCTGCTAAGGACATCAAATGGGCGGAACGCGCACTCGAACAGCGGCGGGGATAGTTCTGGATACCGGCGCGCTGATCGCACTGGAACGTGGTGATAAGCGGATGATCGCCTTGCTCCACCGGGCGTTAGGGCAGCGCCGGGCTTTCCGTGTGCCCGCGGGCGTCGTGGGGCAAGCCTGGCGCAACGGTCGCGTTCAGGTTACCTTGGCGCGGTTCTTTCGGAGCGAGGGAGTTGAGATTATTCCTCTTGACGAGCAGCTCGCCCGTTCCTGCGGCGAACTCTGCGGCGCCGCGAGCGCTTCGGATGTTATCGACGCGTCGGTCGTGATCGTCGCCAGGGAGCGGCAGGACCTCATAGTTACCAGCGATCCTGGTGACCTGCGGCGTCTGGATCCTGCAGCTCAGATTATTACGCTGTGAAGTCCGAACGGAGGCCAGTGCCGGCACGCTCCGAGTGGCGTCATCGACCGGAGCGGTACTGCTCCATCTCCGGAGACCGAAAGGGGGCTCGGGGTGCGAGTCGGGTTACCACGGATGACGTGAGCCGGACTTAACCGGGACTAACCCTCCAATCACGGCAAAGCTATTTCCGAGTGGCCGACTTATACGCCCGGCGCTGGCAGGAAGTGATTCCACGCACGACGCTGTTACACGCAATTTCAGCGGAACATCAGTAATCACATTCAGGATTTATACTAACCCCACCACAGACTTCCACACCTGGGATCAGTATCTGGAAAAGGCTCGGGAACACCATCCAACATCGTCGGCGGGCCTGTTCAAGTAAGCAACTGCATCTGGCGAAGCAGGCTCTGATAACGAGGATCTGCGCGAAGAGAATTGAAAGCCGGATCGATCTGAATACCATAGAGCTGAAAATCGCGCTCATTCACTGCCGTCTCCAGATGTCCAAACGCTGCGCCGCTGTCGCCAAGTTGGGCGCAAATCATCGCAGCCGGGACAGGCGAGATGTAGCGCCGCGCCGCTGTCTCCCGGAGTTCGTCCAGGAGCCGCGCGGCATTCTCGCGCTGGCCGGCCAATACGTATGCGCAGCCAAGCCAGCCTGTGCTGTAGTGGGAAACTGTCCGCGGCATTTTCTCCAGTGCCTGGAGCGCCTCAGCCACATGTCCGGCGGTCAGGTGAATCAGGCCGATCGCTGCATAGCCGGCCCAGTGCT
Source organism: Terriglobia bacterium (assembly GCA_963832905.1). Taxonomy (GTDB): domain Bacteria; phylum Acidobacteriota; class Terriglobia; order Bryobacterales; family Bryobacteraceae; genus BOG-234. Next base: position 124,330 of record CAWHVO010000001.1, read on the forward strand.
CCGGGGCAATCTCCACAGCGCGACGCGCGTGTTTGATCGCGTGTTCATATTCCCCCAATGCGGCCAGCACTCTCGCCGTGAAATAGGAATTGCCCGCCCGGAACGGATCGAGTTTCAGGGCACGCTCCGACGAGCGCAAGGCATCGGGCAGGCGATGAAGGGCCGCAAGCACGATGGCGTACAGATGCGGCGCGATCGAGGCAGCGGGGCTCAGTTCGATGCCCCGCTCGAACTCTTTCAGCGCCTGATCCCAACGATATTCGTAAAATGCGCGGAACACTGCCCGGGTTCCAAGCGCTTCACCCAGCGAGTCATCCAGCGCCAGAGCTTTTTCCGCCGCCTCGATCCCGAGACGTGCAGAATTATGCGCGGAACTGGCGCCGTTGATAATACTCAGGAAATGACACTGCGCGACGGCAGCCATAGGCAAGGCGTAGTTCGGGTCCACTGCCAGTGCCTGCTCAAACAAATGCCGGGCCTCATCCGCAGAATCAGGATGGTTCTCATGCCAGTAGTGCAGGCCCTTCACGTAATGATGGTAGGCCTCAATATCCACCGCCTGCCTCTGGACAACTCGCTGTTGTGCGCGTGTCCCTAAGCGATCCTGCAGCGCGTTCACAACAGCTGCCGCGATCTCGTCCTGCACGGCAAAGATGTCGGTCATCTCGCGGTCGTAGCGTTTCGACCAGAGATGCGTGCCATCGGCCGCATGAATGAGCTGTGCCGTGATCCGAAGACGGTTCCCTCCCCGCCGCACGCTTCCCTCGAGAACACTGGCCACACCCAGAGTTTCAGCAATCCTGCGAATATCCTCATTCCTGCCCTTGAACGCGAAAGCTGAAGTCCGGGCGATAACCTTGAGGCCCGGAACGTTCGCGAGCGCATTAATGATCTCTTCGGCAAGACCGTCGCAGAAATATTCATCGTCGGGATCGCGGCTCATGGTGGCGAAGGGAAGCACGGCAATCGATGGCTGCTGATCGGCTGGCTTTAATGCGATTTTTGCCAGCGCTGCCCTAGACGTCGCTCATATTGGTGAACCGTTGTGAAGGCGACTTGGCCAGGCAGCGGCTCACGATTCCGCTCATCGGCGAGTCAAGAGGCGCGGGTGTGTCGCGCATCACCGCGCTCAGCGTTTCCGCCAGCGATTGCCCCACGAAGGCGCGTCGCCCCGAAAGCATCTCGTACAGCACCGCGCCGAAGCTGAAAATATCGGAACGCTCATCTACGGCTTTCCCCTGCGCCTGTTCGGGGGACATGTACGCCGCCGTCCCCAGAATCGAACCTTCGATGGTTTGCGCCGTTTCGTCGTTAGAACCGCCATGTGCTGTTTTTGCAAGCCCGAAATCCAGCAGCTTCGCCCCCGCCTTCGTTATCAGCACGTTCCCCGGTTTCAGGTCGCGATGCAGAATCCCCCGCGAATGCGAAGCCTCAAGCGCCTGGGCGATCTGCGCCGCAATGAGCGCAGCGTCTTCCAGAGCCATCGGTCCGCCCAGCGGCTCGCCCTCGATGTACTCCATAACCAGATAGTCCGGTCCCACGTCATAAACCTGACATATGTGCGGATGATTCAGTGCCGCAATGGCCCGGGCCTCCCGTGCGAACCGCTCGCCGTGTTCGCCTTTTAGGCGCTTAATTGCGACGGTGCGGTTCAGCCGGGGATCATGCGCCTTCCACACTTCGCCCATGCCGCCCGCGCCGATGAGCGCAAGGATTTCGTAGGGCCCGAGTTTGTCCCCGACACACACCTGCATGACTGGAATTCACTTCAGTTTACCGGATCAGTCGGGGTTGGATTCAGGAACGTTTAAGGCGATTGCTTCCCGAAGGGTCCTCCGACCGATTATGTTGTGCGACACGGAGACCACCGACATGAGCATATTGTTGACGTTTGTTGGACGTGGTCCCTCCGGGCGGATAACGCGCCACTCGGAGAAAGGTTCGGGTGTGGTCGAACGCCAGGACCCACCTGCGGCAGGGTCTGGATTACTCCCGTGATACGGCGTTCCATGAAAGATGGGCCGAGACCGCAGATCGTGCTTGCACCTCCGAGTGGATCGTCCCCCACTCGTACATTCCTATACGCGCCGGTTTGCCAGACTGCGACCGAGCGTCGTCTGGCACAACATTCGGCATAGCCGCCCTCGCCGGATAGCCGCGTCCCCAGCCGCCGAATTTCTGTCATAATGTCAGCATCCGAAGCGTCCGGGCCGCCCTCCCTGGACTATTCCCGCGCAGCGCAGCCTGCGTCCGTTTCCAAAGGAAAATTTCTTATGTCAAGGAACGCCGTAAGGCAAATTCCGCCATTCGCCGAATCCCGGTTCCGCCGCGCCCATCTCGCCGAATTGCGCGCAAATGGAGCGAGAAGCGCACAGGCCGCAGGGTCCGTTGTGCGCGTAACACAAATTGTTCCGCAGCCCCAAAACTTATCTAAATGCCCGCCTGCTAACGACTTCCACAGGAAAATGCGGAAAATCGAATTCGGGGGAGCCAAACGAACTGAACCCAATGCTGACAAAGGTTTTAAAATCAGCATCTTCGGAAATCGACCCAGGCTGGTCGCCCCGCAAATCCCGCATCTTTTCGCGAACTGCACGTCGAAGCCCGCAAGGCCCGTTCACCGCGCAGCCGGAAAAATTCCGCACCGTTATGTGTGCCATTTTCTTCGATTTCCGGAGATTCACTCCAAAGCCGCCCCTCACTTCAGCCAATTCATGTGCTATCGTGCGGCTGGGAAATCAGCTGAGGACAGAACGCATGCCAGGACAGGACGATGCTGCCCTGCAGCGTGGTGTCGGGATAGTCGGGAAATACGCCCTCACTGATGAGCTGCGGCGAGGCGGCCGGTTCGTTCTTCGCGGCCCGCCTGCATTCGATTGCTAAAGTTGAAGTTCCCTGTTCCGTCTCCCTCCGTCCGTGAGCCGGGTTGACCAAACGCAATCTGCCGGACAACTTTTATGGCGATTCATGTTGCGCTGAATCACAAGACCCAATACCGATACGACCGCAGGATCAGTCTCGGCCCGCAGGTGGTGCGTCTGCGCCCGGCGCCGCACTGCCGCACGCCCATCCTTTCTTATTCGCTCAATATCGAGCCCGGCGGGCATTTCATCAACTGGCAGCAGGACCCGCAGGGCAATTATCTGGCGCGCCTCGTCTTTCCGGAGCCGACGACGAGGTTCTCGTCGAAGTGGATCTGGTGGCCGAGATGGCGGTCTATCAATCCGTTCGATTTCTTTCTCGAACCGACTGCGGAGAACTATCCATTTGACATACGACGCCGCGCTCAGCCGCGAGCTGCGGCCGTATCTGGAGATCGAACCGGCCGGGCCGGGGCTGACTGCATGGCTGAAGCAGGTATCGCGGAACAAGATCCGCACCATCGATTTTCTGATCGCACCTCAATCAGCGGCTGCAGCGCGAGATCGGCTACGTGATCCGCATGGAGCCGGGCATTCAGACCTGCGAGGAGACGCTCACAATAGCGACCGGTTCGTGCCGGGATACGGCGTGGCTGCTGGTCCAGATCCTGCGGCATCTCGGCCTCGCGGCGCGCTTCGTTTCCGGCTATCTGATCCAGCTCACGCCCGACGTGAAGCCGCTCGAAGGACCGGCGGGCCCGGCGGCCGACTTCACCGATCTGCACGCGTGGACCGAAGTGTATTTGCCGGGCGCGGGATGGGTCGGGCTGGATCCGACATCGGGGCTGCTGGCGGGCGAAGGACACATTCCGCTGGCATGCACGCCCGATGCAAGCAGCGCCGCGCCGATCTCCGGGGCTGCTCGGAGGCGTGCGAGACGGAATTCGGACATCGAGATGTCGGTGCAGCGGATTTTCGAATCGCCGCGCGTCACCAAGCCCTACACCGAAGAGCAGTGGCAGGAAATCACCACGCTCGGACACATCGTCGATGCGAATCTGCAGGCGGGCGATGTGCGGCTCACCATGGGCGGCGAGCCGACGTTCGTTTCGATCGACGATCCGGACGGCGCGGAGTGGACGACGACGGCGCTTTCGGACCCAACAAACGGCGGCTCGCCATCGATCTGCTGCTGAAGCTGCGCGACGCGCTTCGCGCTGGGCAGCGCTGCTGCATTTCGGACAGGGCAAGTGGTATCCGGGCGAGCCTCTGCCGCGCTGGGCGCTGGGCTGTTACTGGCGCAAAGGACGGGGTGCCCGATCTGGGAAGATCCATCGCTTATCGCGGAGGACAACACAAGATTACGGATACAACGCGTCAGATGCGCGCCGGTTTCTGGAAGCCCTGACGCGGCGGCTCGAAGTGGACGATTCGTTCATCATGACGGCGCTCGAGGACGTTTTCTACTACCTGTGGAAGGAACGCGGCTGCCGGTCAATGTGGATCCGCTGGATTCCAAACTCGACGATCCGGTGGAGCGCGCGGGGCTGGCGCGCGTCTTCGAAGAGGGCCTGGGCAAGACGGTCGGCTATGTGCTGCCGCTGCGCCGCATGCTGAGCTACTTCGGGCGGGCCGTATTGGTCGAGCCAGCCGTGGTTACTGGCGTCGCAGCGGCTGTTTCTGGTCCCGGCGATTCGCCGATGGGATACCGGCTGCCGCTCGACTCGCTGCCCTGGACCAAGCCGGAAGATGTGGAGTGGAGCTTCGATCCGGATCCGTTTCAGCAGCGCGACAAGCTGCCGGAAAAACCTGCACGGAAACGGTCAGATTTTCGAAGCGACTTTCCGAACCGGGGTACCCTCTGGGTCCGTAAAGCGAGCGGCAACGTAAACGGCTCAAAAGCCGCCGGAGAAGGGCGAATCGTCTCCGTGGGTGTCGCGTCCCGCGCTTTGCGTGCAGGTGCGCGACGGAAAGCTCTATATCTTCATGCCGCCGGTCGAGTATCTGGCGGACTATCTCGATCTGATTGCGGCTATCGAAGACACTGCCGCGTACATGCAGAATGCCCGTGGCGATCGAAGGCTACACGCCGCCATACGATCCGCGCATCGCTGTGTTCAAAGTGACGCCGGACCCGGCGTGATCGAAGTCAACGTCCAGCCTGCGCGATCCTGGGACGAACTGGTGGCGCACACGACCGAGCTCTACGCGCTCGCGCGGGAGGCGCGGCTGGGCACGGAGAAATTCATGCTGGATGGACGGCATTCCGGCACCGGCGGCGGCAATCACGTGGTGATCGGCGCGGCGAACGCCGGAGGACAGCCCGTTCCTGCGCCGGCCCGATCTGCTGCGCAGCATGGTCGGGTTCTGGCAGAACCATCCGTCGATGTCGTATCTGTTTTCGGGACTGTTCATCGGCCCCACCAGCCAGCATCCGCGCGTGGATGAAGCGCGCATGGACAATCTTTACGAGCTCGGAAATCGCGTTCAGCCAGGTGCCCGACAAGGATAAGGGCCACATCACGCCATGGCTGGTGGACCGCATCTTCCGCAACCTGCTGATCGATCTCACCGGCAACACGCATCGCACGGAACTCTGCATCGACAAGCTCTATCCGCCCGATGCGGCGTCGTCGCGGCTCGGACTGGTGGAATTGCGCGCGTTCGAAATGCCGCCGCACGCGCGCATGAGCCTCACCCAGCAGCTGCTGGTGCGGGCGTTGATGGCGCATTTCTGGCAGACGCCATGGGGTTCCAATGTGCCGAGCAATCCGGCGGCCGGAAGCTGGTGCCGTGGGGCACGGCTGCTGCACGACCGCTTCATGCTGCCGTACTTCATCGAACGCGATTTCGAAGACGTGCTCGAAGAACTGAACGGACGCCGGCTATCCGTTTCAAGAAGGAGTGGTTCGCTCCGCACTTCGAGTTTCGCTTTCCGGCGATCGGCTCGGTGACGAAGCGCGGGATGAATCTTGAACTGCGCGGCGCGCTCGAGCCCTGGAATGTGCTGGGCGAGGAAGCATCGGCGGGCGGCACGGCGCGCAATGTCGATTCATCGGTGGAGCGTATGCAGGTGAAGGTGTCTGGCCTGACTCGAAGAGCGATTCGTTGTCCTCTGCAACCGCCGCCGCGTGCCTTTGCATCCGACAGGCATCCCGGGTGAATTCGTGGCCGGCGTGCGTTATCGGGCGTGGCAGCCGCCGTCGTGTCTGCATCCCAATATTCCGGTTCATGCGCCGCTGGTGTTTGATATCCTGGACACATGGTCAGGGCGTGCAATCGGGGGGTGCACGTATCATGTGTCTCATCCCGGCGGCCGGGCGAACGAACAGTTTCCAGTGAACGCTTATGAAGCGGAGAGCCGCCGTCTGGCTCGATTCACGGCGGCCGGCCATACTCCGGGCCTGATGGCCGTGCCCCGCGGAAGAGCGCAATCCGGAATTTCCCTTCACGCTCGATCTGCGTCGACCCGTGGCGTAGCCGGCGGCCGCCATGAGCATTTCCGCTGACACACTCGCCGCTCCGTTCTTGGGCAGCTACAGCGCCCGCCGAGGGGATCTACGACGAGATGATGTCCGCGCCGGGCGTGTTCCGGCCGCACTGGGGCGAGTACGCCGCGTCCGTTTCGGCTCTGGGCGGCGAAGAGACTGGCCCGCCGCTGGGACACTGCGCGGCAGCGCATCCGCGAAAACGGCGTTACCTACAACGTCTACGGCGATCCGCTGGGGATGGATCGCCCGTGGAATCTCGACGCCATCCCGCTGCTGATTTCGCCGAACGAATGGCGTGAACTCGAAGCCGGCCTGATCCAGCGCGCCCGGCTGCTGAACTGGATCCTGGCGGACCTCTACGGTCCGCAGAAGCTGCTGCGCGGGGGACATCTGCCGCCGGCCGTGGTGTTCGCCAATCCGGGATTTCTGCGGCCCTGTCACGCGCTGCCTGTTCCGGACAATGCCTTTCTGCATCTGCTGGCGGTGGATCTGGCGCGCTCCGCGGACGGCCAGTGGTGGGTGCTGTCGCGATCGCACCCAGGCGCCTTCCGGCGCGGGATACGCGCTCGAGAACCGCATCGTGCAGGCGGAGACGTTTCCGGATCTGTTCCGCGAATTCCGGGTGCAGCGTCTGGCGTCGTTCTTCCGATCGTTCCGCAACAACATGCTGCGGCTGTCGACCTCGATGCGCGAGCAATCCGCGCGTGGTGCTGCTGACGCCGGGGCCGCTCAACGAGACGTACTTCGAACATTCGTACCTGGCGCGCTATCTGGGATTCACGCTGGCGCAGGGCGGCGATCTGACGGTGCGCGACAGCCGCGTCTTTCTGAAGACACTCGAAGGCCTGAAGCAGGTGGACGTGATCCTGCGCCGCGTGGACGGCAGCTTCTGCGATCCTATCGAACTGCGATCCGATTCGTATCTGGGCGTGCCGGGTCTGGTGGAGGCGGTGCGGGCGGGCAACGTGGTGGTCGCGAATGCGCTGGGCACGGGCCTGATTGAATCGCCCGCGATCATGCCGTTTCTGCCGGGACTCAGCAGGCAGTTCCTTGGCGAGCGGCTGAAGCTGCCTTCGGTCGCAACGTGGTGGTGCGGGCAGGAGGACGCGTTCAGCTATGTCCGGGAGCATCTCGATTCCCTCGTGATCAAGCCGTCGTTTCCCTGCCCTGAATATGGAGCCGGTGTTTGGCGGCCAGCTCAGTGCGGAGGAGCGCGCGAAGCTGCTCGAGAGGATGCACGCGCGTCCATGGAATTACGCGGGCCAGGAAGTGCTGCATCTTTCGACAGCGCCGGTCTGGCAGGACCACGGCATTGCCGCCGCGACGCGTGGTGCTGCGCGTGTTTGTCGCGGCGGCGGGCGATTCGTGGGCCGTGATGCCCGGGGGACTGGCGCGCGTCTCGCCATCGCTCGATTCACCGGTCGTATCGATGCAGCGCGGCGGCGGCAGCAAAGACACCTGGGTTCTTTCCGACGCGCCGGTGGACCGGTTCACCCTGCAGCGTCCGCGCGATCAGCCGGTGGCGCTGAACCGCGGCGCCAGCGATCTGCCCAGCCGCGCGGCGGACAATCTGTTCTGGCTCGGCCGCTACGCCGAGCGGTGCGAGCATCTGGCCCGTGTGCTGCGCTGCATTCTGGTGCGTGTGACCGGCGAATTCGGCGCCAATTCGAACCACGGAGGATCGGTCAACGTCGAATGGAATTCGCTGATCCGGCTGCATGCATACGCTGGAATCCGAGGATTCGCGCATGGACGTAAGACGATCCGCAGGGTCATCTCGATCTCGCGCACGAGTTCGAGCAGGAGATTCCTTTCGCTGATCTTCGAAGAACAGCGCAGGACAGCCTGTATTCGAACCTGATGCGCACCTCCCGCGCGGCGGCTTCGGTACGCGATCGTCTTTCGAGCGACTTGCTGCGCGTCCATCAGCCATCTGGGGGGACTGGCGCGCATCGAAGGGAACACGCCCTGGGGTTATGTTTCGCCGGGGGACGCGCTGGCCGTGCTGAATCGCTGCATCGGAACACTATCGTCAATGCGCGGCATCGAGCTCGAGAACATCACGCGCGGTCCGGGCTGGCATTTTCTTGTCGGTGGGGAGGCGCATCGAGCGATCGATTCAGCTCGTGAGGCTGTTTCGCGCCATGATCGTTCCGCTTTCCGCGGAGACATGGCCGATGCTGGAGATGCTTCTCGAGGTATGCGACAGCTCGATGACTTATCGTTCGCGCTACTTCACGACCATGCAGGCTGCGCCGGTGCTCGACCTGCTGATGAACGACGCATCGAATCCGCGTTCGCTTGCTTTTCAGATTTTCGATCTCTCGGAGCACTGCAGCTTTCTGGCGCGTACGCTGCAGGGCGCGGAATGGCCCGACGCCCGGCAGCGCAAAGTGGAAGAAGCCGCCGAGGCGCTCTTTCAGGCGGACGTCAGACTGGCTGTGCCAGCCGGACGCGCGCGGTTTCCGATATGAGCTCGATCGCCTGCTCGCCGCCATGGACGCGGCGCTGCCGGCGTTGTCAGACGCCATCACGAACACCTGGTTCAGCCATGCGGAGACGGAGCGGGCGACATGATTTACCGGGTGCGGCACACCACGACTTACGAATACGAAGATCCGGTTTCGGTATCGCATCACATCGTCCGGCTGACACCGCAGAACTCAAAACGCCAGACGTGCAGGCAGACCACAATCCGCCTCACGCCGCAGCCGGTCAATCGCAGCCGGCATGTCGATTACTTCGGCAATGCGACAATCGCGTTCACCCTGCTCGAGCCGCACGAGCGGCTCGTCGTGGAGGCGATCAGCGAGATCGATGTGAACGTGCTGGCGCCGCCGGACCTGGCAGAGTCTCCGGCATGGGAGAGCGTGCGCGATCTGATGCCGTTCGCCCGCACCGATGAAGAGCTGAATGCCTGCCAGTTCGTTTTCGATTCGCCGCGCGTGGAGCAGCGTCCGGAGCTGGCGGAGTATGCGCGGGAGTCGTTTCCCGACGGGCGGCCTTTACTGGAAGCCGCGCTCGACCTGACGCGGCGCATCAACCGCGATTTCCGCTTCGACACCAAAGCCACCGAAGTCAGCACACCGGTCGAGACGTTCTTTGAGAAGCGGCGCGGGGTCTGCCAGGATTTCTCGCATCTGCAGATCGCGTGTCTGCGGTCGCTCGGACTGCCCGCGCGCTATGTCAGCGGATATCTGCGGACGGTGCCGCCGCCAGGACAGCCGCGTCTGGTTGGGGCCGACGCGTCACATGCGTGGTGCGCGGCGTGGAGTCCCGGTGGGGGCTGGGTGGATTTCGATCCGACCAATAATTGCGTGCCTTCGGACGGGCATATCACGGTAGCCGTGGGGCCGGGATTACAGCGATGTGAGTCCGATTCATGGCGTGCTGTTGGGAGGCGCGCGGCATACGCTCGATACGGGCGTGGACGTGATGCCGCTGGGGTGAGCGGGTGGGGCAGCCTGGCGGCTGGCTTTGGCTGATCGACATAGGTAGGCTGTCGCCAGCTTTCCCTGTCACACCACCGTACGTACGGGTCCGTATACGGCGGTTCGGCGGGTTGAGCTATCGGCCAGTCAATCCTGGAATCCCGGGCGAGTCGAAGTAAGCATTGGGCAGTGCGAAGCAAAGTGCTGGCGAGTTAGCCATTCGCCACGGGCCATGAGCACTGCCCACGGTTTGGGCGACGAGGTCGCCTCGCACTCCGCGCCGGCGCAGTTCGGCATGCCGCACCGAACTACGGTTCCACTGTTTCCAGATCGCAGACCGAAGCCTGCGTCGGAGCCACCGTTCAAGACTTTCCAGCACCGACGGTGTTTCGCACTTCCCGAAGTAGCCGATCCATCCCCTTAGATATCGGGTCGGGTCCTCAGAGGAACTTCCTTGCCCATGGCCGCGCCACCGCACTCTTCTGCTCGTTTACCCTGAGCCTGAGCTTCGTCGTGATGAATCGCGTAGTGCTCCCCATCACTCGCTCCCCTGCCCGTCGGCTGCGAACGTAGATGTTGCTGTCGTCCGCATACCGTGCGAATCGGAGGTGAGTTTCCGGCAAGCGTGCGTGCAATCCACCGCCGGTAATTGCTAAGGTCGTTCTGCCGCCGGTGCCCCGGCGCGGAGCAGACCATGCCGCGACGCAAAACTGCGATGATCACCATCGAGGAAGCCAAAGCACGCTTCGAAGTCTGGAGGCAGAACCGTAAGGGGAAAGCCGCGATACCGGACGAGCTATGGTCGGCGGCCGTTGACGTAGCCCGGAGAGAAGGGGTCAGCCGGACCGCGACTGAATTGCGCGTGGAATGGAATCATCTGAAGCGGCGGATGGCCGCGGCTGCGGGAACATCGTCGCAACCGTCGCCACCGAGGTTTGTGGAGTTGGTCGCGCGGCCTGAGGAAGCGCTTCATGAGTGCGTCATCGAAGTCGAGGGCCGTCGATCGAAACTGCGCATCCAGCTGAAAGGCGCTTCGGCCTCATATCTGGCAACGCTGAGCCGGGAGTTATGGGAGTCGGCGTCCTGATTCAGATCACGCCGCAACTGCGCATCCTGGTTGCGATAGACGCCATCGATGGCAGAAAGGGCATCGATTCTCTGGCGCAGCTGTGCCGTGAGAAGCTCGACTCCGACCCATTCTCCGGATGTCTGTTCATCTTCCGCAGCCGCCGGGGCACGGCGATAAAACTGCTGGCCTATGACGGCCAGGGGTTCTGGCTCGCCACGAAGCGCCTGTCGAAGGGCCGCTTCAAGTGGTGGCCCACCGGTGCGGAACCGGCGCGCACGCTGCGCGCGCATCAGGCGCAGTTACTGCTGGCCGCCGCGAACCCGGATGCCGAAGCACCGCCGGTATGGCGGCAGGTGAGCGCGTAAGAAAATCAGGCCAACCCCCTTGCGTTCCACTTTTGACTCTGCCACACTGCGAAAAGAATGCCGGAGTGGAGATACCGGGGACGCACCGTTACTGCTGAAGAGATCGCCTTCATCCGCGGGTTAATCGCTGAAAATCCCGGAGCCAGCCGTCGCAACCTGTCGGAGAAACTCTGCGAGGCATGGCAATGGAAACAGACCAACGGCGCTCCACGCGATATGGTCTGCCGTGGCTTATTACTGATGCTGCACCGCGCCGGGCAGATCGAGTTGCCGGCGATTCGTTTCCGGCCTCCCAATCCGTTCGTCCGGCGCGAGCGGCCACAACCGATGCTGATCGACACCACGCCGCTCGAGACGCCACTCAGCGCCGTTCGTCCGATCCTTTTGCAGCAGGTTCGAAAGACGACCGACGAACCGCTGTTCAACAGCCTGATGGAACAACATCATTATCTCGGCTATGAACAACCGGTGGGAGAGCATCTGAAGTATCTGGTGTGGGCGCAGGGCCGTCCCATCGCGTGCATGGCATGGAGTTCGGCGCCGCGTCATCTGGGCAGCCGCGACCGCTATATAGGATGGAGCGCTGCAGCGCGCCGTCGGAATATCCGCTTCATCGCTTACAACACGCGCTTCCTGATTCTGCCGTGGATTAAAGTTCCGCATCTGGCTTCGCACATTCTGGGCCGCGTGGCGGCGGCGCTGCCGGCGGACTGGGAGCGGATGTACAGCCACCCGGTCTACTTCGCGGAGACCTTCATCGATCCCGGCCGTTTTCGCGGGACCTGCTATCGCGCGGCCAACTGGGTGCTGATGGGCAGGACCACGGGCCGGGGCAAAGCCTCCAACAGTTACATTCCGAACCGCTCGATTAAAGAGGTCCTTGGGCTGGCGCTGACACGGCGCTTTCGTGAACTGGTGAGTGAGTTATGAAAAAGAAATCATCCCGACGGCGCATCGATGTCAATGTCGATGAACTCGACAGGATCATCGACGCCGCCATGCAGGCGCCGCTGAATGAGGCCGATGGCAGGACGCTCAAAACCGCCCTGCATGCGATGGCGGAAAGATTAGTCGGGCTGCGGAACACGGAGAAGACCAGCGCTGTGCTGGAACCGAAAGCGCCACACGCCGCAGCCGATACGCAGCCACCGGAGAAACAGGCGGCTGCGGGACACGGACGCAACGGAGCATCCGCATTTACGGGAGCAAACAGAGTAGCGGTCGCGCATGCCACCCTTCAGTCCGGCGATCCCTGCCCGGAATGCCGCGAAGGAAAAGTGTACCGCCAGAAAGAACCGGCGACGCTGGTCCGCATTATCGGGCAGGCCCCGCTGGCGGCGACTGTGTTTGAAATGGAAAGGCTGCGCTGCAATGGCTGCGGTGAGGTATTCACCGCCGCCGAACCGCCGTCAGCGGGTGCGGAAAAGTTCGATGCCACTGCGGTGGCGATGATCGCGCTTTTGAAATATGGCACGGGAATGCCCTTTAACCGTATGAAGCGGCTGGAAGGACAACTGGGGATTCCCTTACCCGCGACAACGCAGTGGGAGTTGATGGCGGCGTTCGCGAAGTGGCTCAAACCCGTGCTGGGCGTGTTCATTCGGCAGGCGGCGCAGGGCGGTGTAGTGCATAACGACGACACCGGCATGCGGATACTGCAGATGGCGCGCCGCAGCGACGACAGCCGCACGGGAACCTTCACCAGCGGCATCGTATCGATCTCGGGCGGGCGGAAGATCGCCCTGTACTTCAGCGGATGGAAGCATGCGGGCGAAAACCTCGCCGATGTTCTGAAGCACCGCGCGCCCGGCCTGGCGCCGCCGATCCAGATGTGCGATGCACTGTCGCGCAACTCACCGAAGCTTATCGAAACACTGTCGGCTTACTGCCTGGCGCACGGGAGGCGGCAGTTTACGGAAGTCGCGGAGAGCTTTCCCGACGAATGCCGGTATGTGCTGGAGTCGCTGGGAGCGGTATACGGCTTCGATGCCGAAGCGAAGGACCTCGGCCTGACACCGGAGGCAAGGCTGACGTTTCACCAGACGCACAGCGCGCCGGTGATGGAAGATCTGCGCCAGTGGATGGAGACGCAGTTTGCGGAGCACAAAACAGAACCGAACTCCGGGCTGGGCAAGGCGATCTCTTATTTACTGAGACACTGGACGAAACTAACACTGTTCCTGCGACAGCAGGGCGCCCCTCTCGACAACAACATCGTCGAAAGAGCACTGAAGAAGGCGATTCTGCATCGTAAGAATGCGCTCTTCTATAAGACGATGAACGGCGCGCGCGTGGGCGATCTGTTTATGAGCCTGATCCACACCTGCGAACTGAACAAGGTCAACCCGTTCGACTACCTGACAGAGCTGCTCCGGCATCGCGCGGATCTGACTGCCCATCCGGCGGAGTGGATGCCATGGAACTACCAGGGCCGCGCGAACGCTGTGGCCGCGTAATATCATGGTTCGGTCGCATGGCCGAAAGCATTAGCTTAAAGCCCTGCGAAACGAACCTCTCCAAATGGCCGCCAAACGGGCATCCGCACCAGCAAAATCACCGAGGGTTTTCGGCCAGCGACAGGCGCGGACGAAAATGTTTCGCGTCGGGCTGTACGCGCGCGTGTCCACGCATGACCAGCAGACCCTGTCGCTGCAGATGCGCGCCATGCGGGAGTATGCGGCGAAACGCGGCTGGACGATAGCGGTGCAGATCAAAGAAATCGGTTCCGGCGCGGCGGCGCGTGAACTGCGCGAGAATCTGCTCGCCGCCGCTCGTCGGCGCGAAATCGATGTGGTGCTGGTCTGGCGGCTGGACCGATGGGGCCGGTCGCTCGTCGATCTGGTCGTCACGTTGAAGGAACTGGCTGAACTGGGTGTCAGTTTCGTATCGCTCACCGAAGCATTGGATCTGACCACGCCGACGGGCCGCGCGATGGCCGGGTTGCTCTCGGTGTTCGCCGAGTTCGAACACGAGATTCTGCGCGAGCGGATTCGCGCGGGCATCGCAGAAGCCCGGCTGAAGGGAAAGCGCTTTGGACGGCCGCTGACCGCGGCAAAGAAGTCCAGCCAGATTCGGAAGCTATACCGCGCAGGCGTCAGCAAGGCCGAGATCGCGCGGCGACTGGAGATCGGCCGGACCTCCGTGCGCCGGATACTGTCAGCAAAGCAGCCATGAAGAAACCAGCCAAAGATCCAGTCCGCGAGGACCGCATTCATAACGAAGCCATCGCGGATGCCAACGGGCCGGAGGAGCAGATCATGGGGTGGCATTGCTACCTCGATGACAAAATCCGATTTCCTTTTCAAGCCAGGTGCATCGCTCGCAGGATCGTTTCACCGCTGAGGGAAGGGGAAACCGTCGAAGTTCATCGCATGGCTCCGGAAGATGCCTGCACAGCGGAGATGCTCGTGCTGATCCGCTGGCACGGTCGGTTCATGGCCGTGCCACTGTCACAACTGGCGGCTATCGACCCCGACGACGCCACCGCCGAGGCCGTTGGCGACTGGCATTACTGGGTAGCCAGAGGCTATCTTTTCTGAGTTTTCAGTCGGACCCGCCGCCGTTACACACGCTTGCCGGAAACTCACAATCGGAGGCCCCTCCGCTCCAGCTCCCGGTCGAACTCATCGAGCACGATGTTGCTTAGCAACGGTGATAATGGGCCGCCTTGTGGCGTCCCGTCATCTACCGGACTTACCCGCCCGCCTTCCATCACCCCGGCCTTGAGAATCGCCCGGATCAGCTTCAACAACCGCTTGTCGCTGACCCTTTCGGCCATCTTTGCCATCAGTCTGTCGTGATTGACCCGGTCGAAGAACTTCTCCAGATCGAGGTCCACCACCCAGCGATAGACTTTCACCCTCGAGCTGTCGAGCATGCTCGGTACACAGTAAACCCACCGGCGGCGGAGACCGCCGGCGTTACACGTGGGTCAAGGCCTTCAGATAGCGGTAGAAGAAATCGACGCCTTCATAAAAGGAACTGATGCGGAGACGTTCGTCTTTGCCGTGGGCGCGGACATCGTCACGGTCAACGGCTTCCTCGCCGATTCCGTAGCTCGGCATGCCGGCGGCGTTGGTGTATTTGCTGTCCGAAGCGCCGGTCTCCATATCGACCACCACCGGAGCGCCGGGCCACAGCGCATCCGCTACGCGCTCCAGCGGCTTGATGATTTCGGCGCGCGGCGGTCCGGGCAACGGTCCCGCCTGCGTACCGGCCGACCCGTCCCGATTCAGGGAACCTACATACCGGACTTCCACTTTGGGATCGGCAACCACTCGAATCAGATCCTGACGCACGGATTCCGGCGTATGCCCCGGCAGGATGCGGCAGTTGATCAGCGCCTGCGCCGTCTGCGGGAGGGCGTTGTTCGCATGCCCCGCGTTCAGCCGCGTCGCCACGCAGGTGGTGTGCAGCAGGGCGTTGTAGTGAGGGTCCGCGGAGACGCGAGCGATCGCCGCCCGATCGGGAGGCGTGCGCAGCATGGCTTTCATGTCGGCGCCGCTTTGCCCTTTTTCATGCGCCGCGAGCCCTTCGAAGTAGGCGCGCGTGACGCCGTTCAGCTCGAACGGAAATGTGTAGTGCTGAATCTTTGTAAGAGCGCCGGCGAGATGGTAAATCGCATTGTCGGGAACAGGCAGCGAACTGTGGCCGCCTGGGTTGGTAACGGTGAGCTCGAAATCGGCATACAGTTTTTCCGCCGCGGCGACCTCCACGTCGACCGGCTTTCCTTTATCGGTCACCACGCCGCCGGCATCCGCGTTCAGCACGAAGGCCGCGTCTATCAGGTCGCGATGATTCTTCAGGAGCCAGTCGACGCCATTCGCGGTGCCGCCTTCTTCATCGGACGTGAGGGCGAGGATCAGGTCGCGCGACGGCCGGTATCCTTCCTTCTTAAAGCGGATGAAAGTGGTCACCATCATGGCGTCCTGCGACTTCATGTCCTGGGTGCCGCGGCCGTAGAAGTAGCCGTCCTTTTCGACGAAGCGGAACGGATCGGTGGTCCAGTCGGAGCGGAGAGCCTCGACCACATCCAGATGGCCGATGAGAAGAATCGGCTTCTGTGCGCCGCCTGCAGTGCCGTGCAGGCGCGCCACCAGGTTGCCTTTGTTGGGGCGGCCTGGCGGGATGAGTACCTTCACGTCCGACGACGGATACCCGGCGTCGAGCAGGCGCTTCTCCATGGCGCGGGCGGCGGCGGTGTTGTCGCCCGAAGAATCGGTGGTGTTGATTTCGATGAGTTGGCGGAAGATGTCGCGCGAGAGTGTGCGCGTGGCGTCATCCAGCTGCGCAAGAGCTGGAATGGAGAGCAGCAGAAGGATGAGCCCGCGGGTCACGTTACCAATATAAGCGGGGCGGGCTGAATGTCCGCCCCAACGCGGATACCATGCGTGTGTCCGAAAGGGTCACCATACTTCTTCGCTCAGTAAACGGCGGGAGGGCCATAGCATGCCGGGTCGGCATGCCAGTAACCTGCCGCATCGTAGTAGCCACAGGGATTCGGGGCCGCATAGCCGTAGGCGTACGGTGCGCCGAAACCGAAATTGAACCCGCCGCCATAGTATCCGCCACCGCGGTATCCGCCGCCGCGATAGTATCCGCCGCCGTAGCCGCGGCCACCGCCGAAGCGTCCACCACCGCCGTTGAATCCGCGCGCACCGCCGGAATAGCTGTGCCCGCCGCCGGAGAAGTGTCCGCCGCCACCACCGCCACGATTCGCCGCCAGGGCGGCGAACGGAGTGGCCATGAGCATCGCGCCAGCCAGCACCAGACCGAACAGTTTGTTTTTCATTTTCTTGTCTCCTTTGCTGAACAGTGGAGGGCACGACGTTCGCCAAACCGCACGCTACTGATAAAAAGCAACTTGCCTGCTAAACGCGGCGCGACCCGGCGGTGCCTGACCACCGCTGTGGTGGTGCTGAGCCAGGAAACAGCATTGTTTCCGTTGCGGCAGGTTGCGCTTATAATCTCCCCATGGCCTGCCCTATGTGCAGCTCACGTTATCTCGAGGTCCGGCAGCAGACCGGATGGGAGTGGGTGATGCAGCATTTCACATCCAGGCGGAAGTACCGCTGCGCCGGCTGCGGGTTCGCCTTCCGCGGGCCTGACCGGCGGAAGGATCTGCGCCCGGAGGACAAGGTCAGAGCTGGCGTGGGTGCGCAACCGAAAAAAGACCGCGTGGGTTCAGCCGGCGCGGAGGCTCCTAAGTAAACGATGGGTCCAGTCCTGCGGTGACGGCCTGCGGCTGGCGTGTTTGAATAAAGGCACCGGCGGCAAGACCGCCGGCGTTACAGGGGAGCCGGGAGGAAGCTCTCGATCTGGGCGGCGGTGAAGGCATTGGTGGCAACATTCTTTCTGGCGTGTTCTATGCGCCGGTTGACCGCCATGGCGTGGAGTAATTTCGGAATCGAATAAACGAACCCATTTGGGTGGGTGAATTTGGCGTCGAGATCGGGCTGGCCGTCGTGGCGCAGATTCAGCTCGAGCAGGGCGCAGGACTCATCGAAGGCCTTGCGGTCAGCGGCCTGTTCCTGCTCCGCTTTCTTTGCCTCATCGGCGCGGCGGGTGGACTGGATTTCGCGGAGCTGCTGCAGGTCGAGCCTGACCTTGCGGTGGAGACGCATTTCGTAGACGGTGAGGAGCTGGAAGCGCTCGGGGTGTTGGATGAAGGTCAGAGCGGAGTCGAGTGCACGGTCGACTTCGGGTTGTTCGGACTCGGCGGGGCGGTCGAGTTCCTGATTATAGGCATCCGCCGCAAGGAAGTTGTTTTCGATGGTGGAGACACGATTGATGCGCCAGTAGCCGTCGGCGATGGAGTGGGCGAGCTGACGCTCGATGGCGTCGGCCGGTTTCAGGCCGTCGACGATGCCGGCCATGAAGGCGTCGCGAACCTCTTTCTGCTCCTCAGTCATGACGTCGAGGTGGCCGGTGAGGCCGTGCTTGTACGCGTTGAGGCGGGAGACGGCGCGGCCGGCCTCGGTGCGGGGGCCGATGGATTTTTGCGCGTTGAGGCCGTTTGCTTCGATTTGCTTGTCGGTTGCCATAGGGTTGATGCTCCTGCGGACACAGAAGTACCACGAGAGACTGCGAAATCGGGTGTCGAACGCGAGCGGCTGCACCGGTGGGTTGAGGGCAAGTTTAAGAAAAGCCGGGGAGATATCGGGTGACGCGGATTTTTTTTCGGTTTTGTGACCGCTTTCGACGACAGCGGCAAGGGCGATTGACAATCGCCCTGCAGGATGGCATCCCACCCCACTAAGTAAAGGCGAGCGTGACGGGCGCGACGGGAAGGCCTTCGGCTTCGGCATGCCACGTTTCACGCGCCGCAGGCGACTGCACTCCGGTGAGTGTGCCGGTGCTTATCAGTTCCCCGGATTCGAGATTCATGGCCGCCTTGCCCAGCTCCGCCAGGCAAAGCGCGGGACTGCGCAGCGAATTTTTGCCCGCGCCTTCTTCCACAAATTCCCCGTTGCGCGACAGGCGCACCTTGAAAGAGGCCAGGTGATCGATAAGCGCTGGAATCGACGCGGCGTCAACCGCGGTGTGTTCGCCGATGACCAGCGCGCGGTGCAGTCCGTAGGCCGCAACGAAATCGGCCGGTTTGAACTGCCATCCCGGAAACGGGCAGTCGATGATCTCAAAGCCGAGCGCCATCCAGTCAACGCATTCGAGCGCGCCGGCGGCATCGAGGTTGGCGGCAGGCGCCCGCTTCAGTCTGAAAACGATCTCCGGTTCGATGCGGGGACTGAAGCAGCCATCGAGTGAAAACGCGGGAAATGCGGCCGCGTCGTGCACGGTGTCGTCGTACATCGAGGCCCACACCAGCGTGTCGAGCTTCAGAACGCGCCACATGGCTTTATTGGCGTAGCCGACTTTGCGGCCTACGACCTTTCGGCCCGACTTCAACCTCTCTAGCCGCAGCGCTGATTCGACTGCATAGGCAGCGTTGATGTCGAAGCCGGAATCGCGGGCGGACGGCGGCTGGACGGTGGTCCCGCCGGTCCATGCGGCCGTCAGTTCGCGCGTGATTTCACCGATTGTCATTGCGCTCCGTCCGGGAACGAAAAGATCGGGTTGATCAGCATCAGAACTATTGTGTCTTAATCCGGCAATCAAACAACTGACGGCGATGGCGGTATCTGGAAGTGCTCAGGCGCAGGCGTGTCTGGGCAAGAATCACCGTCTGAGATTAATGGTCTTCTCCAGATCCGAAACTGAGGCAATGACTTCACCAATCTTTGGAACCGGTCCGAAGATCATCCCCGTCATGGCCTCGTAGTCGCGCCGCAGAACGTCGAGCATATCGCCGTGCGGGGTCAGCGCAAAGCTTCCCGGCACGGCGGAGGCTAAATCCAGGTCGGGCCGGTTGAAAAACATCTTCGCGTGGCGGACGCAATCCCGAACCATCTCAAGATCGTTCGCTGTTCTGCGGCCCGGCTCGGAGGCCAGCAGTCGGAACACATCGTAATAATGGCGGGAGACGCGCTGGCCTCCGCCCCTGAGCTCGCCGCGCCGTTCAAACCATCGGCGCACACCATGAAGGATCACCACCTTGTCCCAAAAGGTGCGGGCTGGATCGATGGTGGTTACATTGCGGACGTTAAGATCGCCGCTGGCGAGATCGTCCGCGATGAATGGCCGCACGGTCACTGGAGCGTGGGGGTCAAGCGCGGATTTCGCGCCCGATTCGATCCTGATGGCCCGGCGAATGTAGTCGTTCCCGGCTGCCGTGACAGTGGGATACCGGAGCAGCAAACTCTGGCCGTCCGGGTCGTCCGCGTCAAGCTCCACGCGCCCACGGGCGGCGGGAAGGCCAGCCGCGCCGAGCGCCTGTTGCAAGAGGGTCTCCGTCTGCTGCCGCAACGGTCCGCGAATGTACTCCTGGCAAGCGGCCCGGATAGCGTCCAGGCGTGCGGTGCGTTTCTTGCCGCTGAGCGCCTCCAGCTCCTCGACGGCCGCGGGTTGGGAGATGTCCTCGCGGAAGACGGTGATGTCGATGTCTTCCGAAAACCGCTCGATCAGGCCGTAGGCTTTGGAGAGCGATGTTCCACCCTTGAAGAGCAGTCGCGGGCCACCCGTCGCGAGACCGTTGAAAAGCGCGTCGAGTGTCCAGCAGACCCAGAAGTCTTTCTCGATATTCTGTTCGGCGGTGCCGAGCCGGTTGGCGGCAGAAAGAAACAGGTCGCGGCGTTCGCGCTCGCTCGCCGCAAGTACGGTTTGAAAGCCTTCATTCATTGCTCAGGCGCCCGCCTCTTGCTTTTCATCACAGGTGGGTTTGCCGCGGCCGTAGTTTGCGCTCGCCGAAGAGGCCGCCTGGCAGCGGGTGTTTCCTTCGCGGGCGGCTCTGCGGTCCCAGCTTGGCTGAGCAGATCGCGCACGATTACGCGCATCCACTCCGGGAGAGCGGAAAAGCCGACGCGCAGATCGTCACGGATTGCTCGTCCATGGTCGGGGTCGAGGAGGATCGAGATGAGACGGCGATGGAGTTGCCCATAGTCGGACGGCAGCATGTCGCGCAGCCAATGGAGCGCCTGGACAAAGCGCATGGCCGGTCGGCCCGCCCAGTAGAGACGGCTGGGCGCGGCATAGTGGAACCCCAGGACCAGATTTCCGAGCTTGATGGGCCGCAGGCGCCCATCGGTAAGAACCTCGATGCGGGCAGGAACGGCATCTGTTAATCCCAGGTCGTTGGCGGCGGTGATGCCATCGACAAGAATGCGTACCTTGCCCTTTCGTGTCAGTGCGTCGATCACGTCGTTCGGGTCTGGAGAGGTGGGCTTTCCGGTAAGCCTGTTGATGCCGGGAGCGTCGTAGAGGCCGCGCGCGATGCGGCGCACGGTTCCGGTGGAAACGAGGCGGTGGAGAGCAAGATCGACGGCGCTGCGCGAGCCCAGGTCGGCGAAGTCGTCCGCTGTCCAGACGCGCGGCTTCTTCGGAGCCCGGATGCGGCTCTGAATGGCGGACTGAATGCTTGGGGCGGAAGGCGGCATGTGTTGCCTTGTAAGAAAATTGTAGCAAATTTCTTACACAATCGGGAAAGTGTTTTGAGTAAGAAAAATGAGCCGTGAAATCCTGTCCACGCAATCCGAAATCTCCGTTCACCGCGCGTCGTCTTTGAACGAAAAGACCGGATTGATATCGACTGGTATGGCGCTCGTCCCCGCCAGCGCCGTCTTCAGCTCGGTGGGCATGCGGTCGTACTTCGCGAACCAAGCGTCGGCGCGGGCGCGGTCTCCGGTGGCTTGCGGAGCTGACAGCACTGCGGGCATGCACGCGTAATCGACGAACGGTTTCACCGTCCCTTCTTCTCAGGGCCAGTGCAACTGAAGCGAGTCAGTCCAGCCGGCAATCTCCTTCTGAGTGGTAAGAACCAGCGCTCGCTATATTTACGCGTTATCATTGCCGGTAGTCTACAGACAGGGAGAATCGAAAAATGCCAGACGGACTTACCAGCGTTATCTCGCAACTGGAGCAGCGAAAGACAGCCATCGATCGGGCACTGATGGCGTTGCGTCAGGTCGAGGGGAGTGATGCACACACACCGGCCACGGCGGAAACATCCGGCCGAAAGGGGAAGAAACGGACGGCGGCGCAACGGCGACGAATGGCCGAAGGACAACGGAAGCGATACGCCGCTCTGCGGGGCGAATCTGAACCACCAGCACCCACGGCACCGGAAGCGCCGCAACCGAAGCGTCAGATCAGCGCCGAGGGAATGAAGAGGATCATCGCTGCGGCGAAAAAGCGATGGCGTTTGCAGAAGGCGGCAGCTAAAGCGGCACTGGAGATGGCCGAGGCGAAAAAGGCCGCGCGGAAGAAGGCGTCGGCAGCGGCAGTAACCAAAAAGGCGGTGAAGAAGGCAGCGCCGGTCAAGAAGGCGGCGGTGAAGAAGGCGGCGGCGAAGAAGTCGGCCCCAGCTCCCGCAGTGGCGGTGGCGACTTCGACTGCAAGCGTCTGAGTTTCATCCGCCGGCAGTTCGGTTTATCCGTGGGGCCGGTGCTTGTTCACCGGGCGATGGCGTGGTGGAATCAGGCTTCGCAGTGTACGCATCATTGATGACGAGTCTCATTGGCGTAATCTGGCTCTGGTGACCTCAACGTTGGAACGCGAACGCCTTCGGTCAGTTCTGAATCGGCGGCTACAGCCCGCAAGCTGAAACGAACTCATCGAAGCGTCTTCGCAGCCCAGATATTGATTCAAGCCAGTTTGCAAGTTGTTGAGAACTGGTCCACCTTGACTGTGGATCAGTCAAGATCATTGTGAAGTCATTCAATAGAATCGGGGGGGGCTAGGCTCGGGAAGGTTTCCAGAAATTGGGACAATGGAAGCACCGGGCCTATACGCGAAAAAACTTCTCGGCCCCTCTCCAACTGATACTTGAGAATTTCTGATCCTGCCCCGGGCAATGCACTTTTTCGGATGGCGTCCATCTCGAGCAAAGCGTCTTCGTGGAGTTTCCCGAGTCCCGGAAGGTTACTAGCCGATAGTACTGAGTTACACCAATCCGTTACCGATTCGTCCTTAGATCTGGGTGGGGCATTCGCGGTCAACGTTAAATAGGCGAATCCGCGGTCCCGCCTTGCCAACATCTCTACGGTTCGCTCACCCCAGTTGGCAAAGCGATCTGGAATCCTGAGTTTAGAAAACCAAGGATCGGGAAGGTTGAGGCTTAGCGCGGCGAGACAACTCGACAGATGATATGTTTCCGGGATGTCGCTGAGCCCCAAGCAATTCGCGACCAAATGGGCGGCCACAGAGTAAACCGCGAGATCTGGATTATAAATGCGCGCTATCTGTCGGCGTATTGGACTGGTCCCCATTTTTGAGACAAACGGTTAAGACTCATTTTTCGTTGAATGGAGAATTGAGTCATGGGATTGTCACGCAGGCAGTTCACGCAGGAGTTTAAACTGGCCGCCGTTCGGCGGCTGGAACAAGGGGTATCGATTGCCGAGGCGGCGCGCGGGTTGGAAGTGAACCCGAACGTGCTGCACCGGTGGCGCCGGGAGTTCCGCCAGGGTCCGGGCAACGCATTTCCAGGCAATGGAAAGCAGCGCTGGTCCGAGGGCCGGGTGGCGGAACTGGAACGGAAGGTGGGCCAGCAGGCGCTGGAAATCGATTTTTTGAAGGGGTGCTTGCAGCACATCGAGGAACAGCGGATGCTGCAGGCACTGACTGGGAATCCGCGGTCTTCCGGAAGGTCAAAGAAGAAGTGAAGGCCGGCGGCGGACTGACGATCGAGCGGATGGTGAAGCTGGCCCGCGTGAGCCGGGCCAGCTACTATTGCTTCGACGAGAACGGGAAATCGGGGGCCGACGCCGATATGGATCTGCGCGACGCGATCCAGCGGGTGGCCCTCGAATGGCCCAGTTACGGACGGCGGCGCATCACGCAGGAATTGCGCCGCCGCGACTGGGCGGTGAACTGGAAACGCATCTACCGGCTGATGCGCGAGGACAATCCACTCTGTGTGCGGAAGCGGAAGTTCGCGGTAACGACCGTTTCCAATCATGGGCGGAAAGTCTACCCGAACCTGGCGCGGCAGATGGTGCTGACCGATATCGACCAGCTCTGGCGCGCCGATATTACCTATATTCGGCTTCGCGAAGAGTTCGTGTTCCTGGCTGTCGTTCTGGACGCTTACTCGCGCCGCGTGATCGGCTGGGCGCTGGACCGGACGCTGGAAGATGAACTGACGCTGAGCGCTCTGCGCATGGCCTTGTCGCGGCGGGTAGTCGGACCGGGACTGGTGCATCATTCCGATCGCGGCTCGCAATACGCCAGCACCGACTACACCGACCTGCTCAAAGAAAACGGTATTCAGATCAGCATGTCGCGGAAGGGCAACCCCTGGGACAACGCGGCGTGCGAATCATTCATGAAAACCCTGAAATATGAGGAGGTTCACCGCAACGAATACCGGGATCTGGCCGAAGCACGGAGCGAAATCGGCACGTTTCTGGAGAAGGTCTACAACCAAAAGCGTCTGCACTCCGCTCTCGGCTACTTACCGCCGGCGGAATTCGAAGACAAGCTCCGAGCGGCAGGGGCGCAGACATGAAACCGACCGTGCGTTTTTTCAGGCATGACGGTATCTGTCGGCCGATGGATGTTCTTCTAAATCACCTGGGCCGAAGTACCGCTCCCCGGCCGGGTTCGACCCAGGCTTACTGCAAGGACGCACCGGAGGTTCCACGCCCTACTCATCGTCGCGACGAGTACCGACCGGTTATTCCTCAGCGGGTTGCTCGCCAGCATTGCCCGCCTCCGCTTCACCGGCACGCCCATCCTAAATCCGTTCCGGGATCGGGCACAATGAATTTACAGCGAACGGTCAACAGTGTCTTAACTGTTTGTCTCAGCCCAGGGGACCACCCCATATGCTCTCCTGTTCTTCGACCTGTCGAACGCCATCGGGAATCTGCGGCAGCAACGACACTTCCAAGCCGAGATCCCAATGCATCGCGTTACTCTCCAATAGAGAAGCAACTGAAAATGGCACGCGGCAGGCCAGCCGCTTGTCCTGCCAGCGGAATCGCGTGAAGACAATAGGGCGTTTCTCGTTGGGTTTTCCATCGCTGTCAAAACCAATTCCGCAACTCAATTCCCATTCCCATTTGAGCCTGCCATCTTCCGGAGGATTTCGATCATTGATGGTCGTGAAGTACGCCTCAAACCGATCGCGATGCGTCACCCGTCGGTGTTCAATAACGCGCCAGAACTCGGTTTCTTTTTGAGCTGAGAAGGCGTGTACGGCGTTGAAGCCAGAGACCAAATTTCTCTGACCCCACAACGTGCTCACATGATCAACCCAGTGTCGAACCTCATGAAACACCGTCGGCAAGACTCTGAGTTTCGTAAACACGTCGTCGCTGTCCACAGCAAGCATGTCCGCGCGATTGACCCGGTAGATCTCAATATGCTGCCGGGTTTCAAGAATCGTGATCATCTCAACGAGGACCGCGTCGTTGTCAAGATATTGAGCTTGAGCAGAAAGAAACTCAGTGCGCTTCCACGCAAGCTCTCGTCGTCGCGTTAGAAAATATGAGCCGACTCCAAATATCGCGGTCGCGAGGCCGGTAACTATTTGCCAGTTTACAGAGGCCATTCGTAGAACGCCGTCGAACGTAATCGCCTCACCGCACGTCGTCTTTGAACGAAAAGATCGGATTGATATCGACCGGTATGGCGGTCGTCCCCGCCAGCGCCGTCTTCAGCTCGGCAGGCATGCGGTCGTACTTCGCGAACCAGGCTTCGGCGCGGGCGCGGTCTCCGGTGGCTTCCATGGTGAGCAGCTCTTTCGCGAGTCCTGACAGCGCCGCAGGCATGCGAGCGTAATCGATCACGTACCGGCCCGCTTTGTAGTTGATGGCGTGTTGTTCGGAGAGATAACTGAACTCCATCATCTCGGCGCGGCCGTGCGCTTCGCCGGTGCCGAATCGAAGGGTGCGGAAAATGCCCGCCACGTAGGACGAGTAGTATTCTTCGAGCCGCTCCTTCGGCAGCGCGCCGTGGTCGATGAGCCACTTCAGTCCGAACATGCCGACCACATCGGCCTTCGCTTCCTCGAGCCCGGAATAGGCCGGTCCGATGGCTTCACGGATGTCGATCTGCTTGCCGCCGCGATGCGCGAAGTCGGGGCCGAGTTCGTGCGAAATCTCGTGCATCAGAGTGGACGCGAGATACCCCGCGCCCGACGCCTTCGCCGCCTGATCCGGCTGCATGAGCAACCGCGAGATGGGCAGGCTCACCCCTGCCCTTCACACCAGCCGAGGAGGTCAGAAGCGGCCCGCGCATAAGCCGCCCGCGTATTTCGGTTGCGAATGTTCACGGTGAAGTATTCGACGAAGCGCAGGGCGGCCCGATCCCCGGCCCCGGCGATTAGCGCGGGCAACTGTAAATCCGTAGAAGGCGCGACGGGGACGAGCGCCGTTGCCCGCGGATTCATACGGTATCCCAAGGGTTGAATATCGTGACGCCGAGAGCGGCGAAGTCTCTTACGTTGCGCGTGACGAGCGTAAGGCCATGTTCGAGTGCCGTGGCTGCGATCATGCCGCCAGCGACGCCAAGCGGACGTCCGATCTGTTGACGTTCAGCGTCTAAAGCGCCCCAGCGTTCGGCAATCATCTGGGTTACCGGAAGGACGCGCTTGCCAAACCATGCTGGAATAAGCACCTCTATCGAGTATTCAATCTGCGTCCGCCTTGCGCTTGGGGGAAGAAGTATAGCCCCCTTGCGCAACTCTCCAACAGTGACGACGCTGATAAACTGCGCAGCCTTGACTTGGTTCTTGAGCCACCCGGCGACATTGGATGCGGGGTGCGCCCGCCAGCTTTCCGAAGGGATGTTGGTGTCGAGAAGAAACCCGCTCATCCGAGGTCTACGGAACGACCGGTGGAAGGATTGCGCCTGAACAGCGAATCAACCTCCTCGTCGGTCAGCAGTCCTCGAACGGGCTCAAAGAGTTCCATCAGATTGGTGGCCTTCGCCGCGCGGGATTCTTCCGCCGTGAGAGAGCCTCGGGGGGGCAACCGTTCCGCCTGAACATGTGCTGCGTCTTCGAGCAAGCGTGCGGCATGGGCTTCAAGAGCGCGGCCATGCTCGGCAGCTTGACGCGCAAGTTCCGCTTGAACTTCCGGCCTGATGTCAATGGTGATGGTCATGCGTTACCTCTCTCGCAGCAATTTGTTTTCTCGTTTCACCCTATCGGCTCTGTTTTGCTCAGTCAAGACTATAGCGCAACATAACCTGATTTTATGTCCGATGATCTATGCAAATGCTTCATTTAACAAGAGATACGAAAGGCTTGTCGGCTTCCGGTGGCGACGGGGTTTGGGCCCAGGGTGTCCCCATGTCCGGTTCACCGCACGTCGTCTTTGAACGAAAAGACCGGATTGATATCGACTGGTATGGCGCTCGTGCCCGCGAGCGCGGTCTTCAGTTCAGCCGGCATGCGGTCGTACTTCGCGAACCAGGCTTCGGCGCGGGCGCGGTCGCCGGTGGCTTCCATGCTGAGCAGCTCCTTCGCGAGGGCTGACAGCGCGGCAGGCATGCGGGCGTAATCGATCACGTAGCGTCCGCCTTTGAAGTTGATGGCGTGCTGTTCGGAGAGATAACTGAACTCCATCATCTCGGCGCGGCCGTGCGCTTCGCCGGTGCCGAAGCGGAGCGTGCGGAAAATGCCCGCCACGTAGGACGAGTAGTATTCTTCGAGCCGCTCCTTCGGCAGCGCGCCGTGGTCGATGAGCCACTTCAGTCCGAACATGCCGACCACATCGGCTTTCGCTTCTTCGAGCCCGGAATAGGCGGGTCCGATGGCTTCACGGATGTCGATCTGTTTGCCGCCGCGATGCGCGAAGTCGGGGCCGAGCTCGTGCGAAATCTCGTGCATCAGAGTGGACGCGAGATAGCCTTCGCCCGACGCTTTCGCCGCCTGATCCGGCTGCATCAGCAACCGCGAAATGGGCAGGATCACGTAGGACACGCGGGCGTCCATGAAGTTCTTGAAGAAGATTTTCTTCGTGCCCTTTTCCTGATGGATGCGGGCATCGTTGGGCAGATTGTCCGCCACGGCCTGATAGCCGTGCCGCAGGTCGCCCGCGCGGTAAGGCGCGTCCATGACTTCCATCGGCGTCAGGTGGCCGCGCTTCGACGGGCGCGCGGAGGCATCGACGGGCAATGCATCTTCGATATCGGGCACGTACTTCTGGTAAATGGCGAGCTTCTGGCTCTCCTCTTCATTGCGAATGAGAATCGAGGCGCCGAACGATGTCTTCACGCCGAGCAGATCGTCGAGATAGGTTTCGTACGGCGCGAAGATGACATCGAACTTTGGGTTCTTCAGTTCGAGCCAGGCGATGTCGCTCTTGTAGTAATCGCTCGTGAGGAGCGCGTCGGCGCGGAGGCGAAGAAAGTTCGCGAATGCGGGATCGGGGCTGAGCGCGGCCGCATCGCGCAGCGCCTGGGCCATCGGGGTGAGAAACGACTTGTATTCCACGGCGTAAGGAACGCCCCGCAGCCGCCCGTTGATTCTTTTGACGACGGTGTACGGGTCGTAGATGGCGGCCTTGTCTTCGGGATGCTGCTTGACGTACTGCTCGACGGCGTCGCGGGTGAGGTCGTGCGGATAGAGTTCGTGTCCGGGCGGCATGGGAGGGGCGCCGGCGAACGGATGGTTTTCGTCGATCAGGTCCCAGCGGCCGCCCATGATGGTGAGCAGCGTCTTCAGCGCGGGGTCGGTGGTCTTATACAGGGCGAGACCGTCGAGGTCGCTTTGACGCCAGTAAACGTCGTCGAGCAGGCGGCAGGCTTCCACGAGCTTGTCCACCATTTGACGCTCGCGGTCAGTCAGGCCGTTGCTGTGGAACGGCATATCGACGTTCTTCCACTTGGCGAGGCGCCGCGCTATGTCCTGATCCTGGGCGGAAATATTCCCCGCCAGAAGGAATATCGCGGCGAGCATACTGAAACGCATTCTAAAGTTATAGCGCCCAACATCCGATAAAGCCATCAGGAATGACCTGCGAAACCGAACTCGTAACCCTGCCTGATATAGGCTGTGCGATCCGTCAGGCCACCACCGAGGTGTTCTCGGTCATGCTGGGCATGGATTTGGAGGCGGGTGGCACGCAGGGTACATCGGCGGGCGTGGACCATACCGGGGTCGTGGCCGTTCTTGGACTCACAGGCGCGTGGGGAGGGTCGGGGGAGATTTCGTGCGATTCCGCGCTTTCGATGGAGATCGCCCGACGGCTGCTGATGTCGGAGTCGAGCGCGGTGGATGAGGAGGTGCTCGACGCGGTTGCCGAGGTGGCCAACATGATTGTGGGCAATGTGAAGACGCATCTCGAAGAGAGGCTGGGGCCGATGGGACTGAGTACGCCGGCGGTTTTCTTCGGGGGCGATTTTGAAACGCGGGTGGTGGGGCGGACCTCGAAGGTGCTTGTGCCGTTCAGCTGCGCAGCCGGCTCGCTGACTGTACAGGTCGCCATCGCCCCGATGGCGCGCACGCGGCTACGAAACCGGGTGTAGCAGATGGCCGCCTTACGGCGGCTGGACCGGTTGGCAACCGGTCCGCAGGTTGGCAACCCACCCCACATATCAGCGCTCTGTCAGGGCGATGCGGAGCCGCTCCTCGTCGAGCGCGCCTTCCCATTTGGCCACCACGATCGTGGCCACGGCATTGCCGATCAGGTTGGTCGGAGTGAGGCCTTCGGACATCAACCGGTGGATTCCGAGGATCAGCGCGACGCTTGCCACCGGGATCGTGCCGGCGGTTGACAATGTCGCCGCCAGTACCACGAAGGCTGCGCCCGCGACGCCTGCCGCGCCCTTCGACGTCAGAAGGAGCACTGCCAGCATCCCGAGCTGCTGCGCGATACCGAGGGGCGTATTCGTGGCCTGGGCGAGAAAAACCGTGGCCGTCGCGAGGTAGAGGCACGTGCCGTCCAGATTGAACGAATAGCCGGTCGGGATGACGAGTCCCACCACGCTTTCTTCGCAGCCAAGATCCTCCATGCGGGAGATCATGCGCGGGAGCACGGTTTCGGACGAGGTGGTGGCGAAGACGATGAGCAGCTCTTCGCGGATGTAGCGAATCAGCTTCCATAAACTGAACCCGCACCAGCGACACACCGGGCCAAGAACGGCGAAGACGAAGATCAGGCAGGTCAGGTAGAATCCACCTAACAGTTTTCCCAGCGAGACCAGCGAACCGGCGCCGAAGCGGCCGACGGTGAATGCGATGGCGCCGAAGGCTCCGAGAGGCGCGGCCCACATCACGATTCCGACGACGCGAAAAAGAGCCTGCGAAACAATTTCGATGAAGGCCGTGACGGGCCGCCCCCGCTCGCCGAGGCGCGCGAGAGCGAATCCGAAGAGCACGGAAATCAGCAGCACCTGCAGCACATTGCCCTCGGCAAACGCGCCGACGAACGTCTGCGGAATGATATTGAGGAGGAAATCGACCGGCGTCCGGCTTTGCGTCTGCGCGAGGTAGGGTTTGACCGCCGCGGCATCGACGTGCGAGAGATCGACGTTCATCCCTTTGCCCGGCTGCAGCAGGTTCACCGCCGCCAGCCCGATGATCAGCGCGACGGTGGTCAGCACTTCGAAATAGACGATGGCTTTGATCGCCACGCGGCCGACGCGCGCGAGGTCGCTCATGCGCGCGATCCCGTGCACCACTGTGCAGAAGATGATCGGCGCGATGAGCATGCGGATGGCTTTGATGAAGCCATCGCCGAGAGGCTGCATGCGCGCGCCCAGATGCGGACGCCAGATACCCAGCGCAATGCCGATCGCCATCGCCAGCAGAACCTGAACCCAAAGTTGCCTATACAGGGCCGTCCGAATCAACGCGCGATCATACCATTAATGGCCGCATCGCTTCGGGAGTTCCCCGCCCGTTTCTGGGCCGTGACCGCAGCCACGTTCTGCGGCTTCCTCGGCATTGGAACCGTGTTGCCGTCGCTGGCGCCGCATATCCGGCAGGATCTGGGCGGGTCGGATGAAACGGTCGGATTCGCCATCGGCATCTTCTCGTTTGTGGCGCTGGGTTCGAGGTTCTTCTCCGGCCCGATGGCCGACACGCGCGGGCGCAAAAAGACCTTCCTGATCGGACTGTTCTGCTGCGCACTGGCCGGAGCCGTGTATCTGGCGCCGTTCGGCATCAACGGGGTTTATCTGGCGCGGCTGCTGCAGGGATTCGCCGAGGCGTTCCTTTATACAGGCGCGGCCACGTGGGCGATCGAAATCGCGGGCGTGCACCGCAGCTCGCAGGCGCTCGGTTACATCAGCAGCGGCATCTGGGGCGGCATGTCGGCCGGACCGGTGCTGGGCAGCTGGGTCGGCTCGTTTTCCCATGCGGCGCTGATGCAGATGATTCTGGCGCTGGCGGGATTCGCGCTGATCGTGCGCGTGCCCGAACGCTATAAACCGCATCCGCACGCGCGCAAAGGAATCTGGCTGCCGCGCACGATCCTGACACCGGGCCTTGCGGTGGGATTTGTCAACATGCATTATCCCGTCGTTACGGGATTCCTGATTCTGCATCTGATGCAGCACGGCAACTCGGGACGCGCGGCGTTTTCGGCGTACGCGGTGGTGATTCTTTTTTCGCGGTTTTTTCTGGGAAGCCTGCCGGATCGGATACACCCGCGGATCACTTATTACATCGGGCTGGTGTTTATGGGGATCGGGCTGCTGATACTGGCGCCGGGTCCGTCGCCGGTCATTGCGATCAGCGCGGCGGCGATTCTCGGACTGGGATTTTCGTTTCCGTGGACGTCCGTGGTCACCACGGTTTTGCGAAGGACGCCGGATCGCGAGCACGGATCGGCCATCGGGGTGCTCGGCGCGTTCTACGATTTGTTTGTCGGCGCCAGCTCATTCACGGCCGGCGCCGTGGCGGATCACTTCGGCTACGCGTGGGCGTTTGTGATGGCGGCGGCGGCGATCGGGGTGTCCGGAGTGGTCGGGTTGTTTCTGTTCCCTGCCGCGCATCCTGATCAGACGGATGTATCGGCTGCTCCGGCGAGCGCTTCGGCTCATCACTGATGATCAGAGCGAGATCAGCCGACTTCGACAGTTTCGGCAATCGTTGTCGGCTCGGGCACGCGCTCACCGTGCCGCAACATACCGCTCTTAGTGAAGACACGGCATTCCCGGCGGAATTCGTAACGCGCCGCGCCGGGTAAAACCTGACCCTGGATTTTTTACATTTCGCTGCCATTTCGGACTCGCGGATCGTATCCGCGTTGGGTTTTGTTGTTGAGCGAAATCCGCCTGTTTCCGGCCACCTTCCTGTGTGAACCGATTACCGCATTGGACGCTGGCCGGCAAGGCTTGCTTCCTGACGTGGTTGAGCGTTTCCGCCAATTCGTCGTTCTAAACGAAGACGCGGATACAATCCGCGTGTCCGAAATGGCAGTGAAATGCAGAAACTCCAGGACAGGACATTATGCTGCCGATTTGCCCAATCCCGGGCCATCGGAAACGCCGCATCTAAAGTCGTATTCAGATGCCCGACAGAACCTACGATCTGGCTGGCGCCCGGATCTTCGAATGCGCCCCGGATGGTCCTCCGCCGCTCGACCGCCGCGATGCGACCGACCTGATCAGCGCCGCATAGAACGAAAACGCAACGCTGGTGGTCATTCCGGTAGCCCGCTTTCACGACGATTTCTTCCGCCTGAAAACGGGCATTGCCGGCGAAATCGTTTCGCGGTTCGTTGCCTGCCGTCTCCGCCTCGCCATCGTCGGCGACATCTCCCGGTTCATCAAGGAAAGCTCCGCATTCCGCGATTTCGTCTACGAAATCAACAAAGGGCCGTACGTCTGGTTTCTGCCCGATCTCCAGGCGCTCGAACAGCGTCTGGCTATCAGTTCGGCGACGGCCGCTCCACCCGATCCATAACGAAAACCTCGATGGGTCCCTGTTGCGGCTCCAGCTTCAGTCCGAGTTGTTCCTGAACCGCCGTTGACAGCGAAGGTACATCAGAGTCCAGAGTCGCAGCCGTGGGATCGCGCGCGAACTCCAGCCTGAAGTCATAGGCTCCGGTAAGTCCGGTCCGATCCAGCACGGGCCGGTCGGCCGCGCCAGCCAGCACGCGCATCAGGAAGTCCATCGTGCATCCCATCACGTTCATCGCGATCGTCGCCACCGTCACTTTCATAGGGGACTTGCACGTTGCATCCGGGGCGCTCTCTTTGAACTTCGGTCCGCTGCGCCCCTGCACCAGGGCGTAAACCGGAATCTCTCTCTCCTCCCGGTGCAGGCTCAGCCGGAAACGTTCGGTCAACACTGCCTGCAACAACAGCCGGGCAGTCGCCTGGGTGAGTGTTTCCGTCCCTTCCGCAATTGCGCTGATGTCGTAGTAATCGCTGTCTACGGACGGGTTCGTCACCCAGCCAGGACCGCCCTCGATCTGATACGCCTTCAGCGCCCATGCGTACATCACGAGTTGATTCACATTGCCGACCAGCGTGAGCCGGTTACCGGAAATCTGTGGCACGGCCCCATTCGACTTCGGCGGATGCACCCGGATGGACGCGACATCAACCGCCGGCGGTGTCTGCGCCGGCAGCGCCGTCGCCAAAAGCCCCGCTGTCATCCACACAGCCGCCCGCATCGGGAACAGCCCTGCTACGGCTGCTTCGTGTAGCGCAGATACCGGTTCACCGTGCGAAATCCCGGATACTTCTCCTTCGCCGCATCATCTGACATGGCCGCCGGGATGATCACATCCTCGCCCGGCTTCCAGTTGACCGGTGTCGATACCGAATGCAGCGCCGTCAGCTGCAGCGAATCCAGCACGCGCAGCACTTCGTCGAAATTCCGCCCGGTGCTCATCGGATAGCTCAGCATCAGCTTGATCTTCTTGTCCGGCCCGACGACGAACACCGTGCGCACAGTCGCGTTCGTCGCCGCCGTCCGTCCTTCCGACGTGGTGCCCGCATCGGCCGGCAGCATGCCGTAGAGCTTCGCGATTTCGAGCGTCGTATCGCCGATCATCGGATAATCCACCTTCACGCCCTGCGTCTCTTCAATGTCGGCGGCCCATTTTCCGTGACTCGCCACCGGGTCCACGCTCAGTCCGATGATTTTCGTATTGCGCTTCGCAAACTGTGGCGACAACTGCGCCATATATCCCAGTTCCGTCGTGCACACCGGCGTGAAATCCTTCGGATGCGAAAAAAGAATGGCCCATCCGTTGCCTATCCATTCGTGAAAGTGGATCGACCCCTGTGTCGTCTCCGCCTTGAAGTCCGGAGCCACATCGTTAATTCGTAGTGACATATGTCTTATCAGTGAGATTCTACATGATGGAACGGATGAAGCTACAGTGCGCGATCGCGGGCGGCGGCCCCGCCGGAATGATGCTGGGCTTTCTGCTGGCGCGTGCCGGAATCGAGGTGGCCGTACTCGAAAAGCACACCGATTTCCTGCGCGATTTCCGCGGCGACACCATCCATCCGTCCACTTTCGAACTCATGCACGAACTCGGCCTGCTCGACGCGTTCCTCGAACGGCCGCATCAGGAACTGACCGAAGTCGGCGCCGAGATCGGAGATTTTCACGTACCCGTCGCTGACTTCTCGCACCTGCCCGTCAAGTGCCGTTTCGTTGGTCTGATGCCGCAATGGGACTTCCTGAACTTCCTCGCCGACCAAGCCAAGGTCTATCCCGCATTCCACCTGCTGATGGAGCACGAGGTCGTCGATCTCATCGAAGAGTCCGGGCGCGTCGCCGGTGTCCGTTGCAACACACCCGATGGACCGCGCGATATCCGCGCGCCCCTGACCGTCGGCGCCGACGGCCGGCGTTCCATCGTGCGCGAAAAGGCCGGCCTGGAAGTGATCGATCTGGGCGCCCCCATCGATGTTCTCTGGATGCGGCTCAGACGCCGGCCGGACGATCCCGAACAAACGCTCGGCCGCGCCCGCGCCGGCCGCATCCTTGTCACCCTGAATCGCGGCGACTACTGGCAGTGCGCCTACGTCATTCCCAAAGGATCGGCCGAGCAACTCCGCACCCAGGGTCTGGCGTCGTTCCGCCAGGACGTCTCCCTCGTCGCCCCTTTTCTCGCCGAACGCGCGGAAGAGTTGCAGGACTGGGACCAGATCAAAGTCCTATCCGTGGCCCTCGATCGCCTCCGCCAATGGTCGCGGCCAGGTCTTCTCTGCATCGGCGACGCCGCGCATGCCATGTCGCCTGTCGGAGGCGTCGGCATCAACCTGGCCATTCAGGACGCGGTTGCCGCAGCCAATATCCTCGCCGATCCGTTGCAGCGCGGCCGCTCAGTTGACGAACTCCTCGCGCACGTCCAGCGCCGCCGCACGTTTCCCACCCGCATGACGCAAAGGTTTCAGATCATCGCCCATCATCGGGTGCTGCGGCCCGCGTTGAATCCTGCCATCCAGTTCCGCAGACTGCCGCTTATTCTTCGCCTGTTGCAACGCTTTCCCGCACTTCGGCGCATCCCCGCGCGCGCCATCGGATTGGGATTCCGGCCTGAACATATTCGTACGCCCGCCGCCGGCAGCAACAATTCCGTAACGCAACGTTAAATAAGCAGACATCGATTTCCCTGTACACTGGCCCGCTGAAAGGCAAATAATGGCCACCGCTACCCCGTCCCCTGTCCCTTCGCCCGTGCCATCCGCGAGCGTGCTTCATGAAAAAATGGCCCGGAATCCAGCCGGGAAAATCGGCATGATCGTGTTTGGCGTCGCCCTTGTGGTTGGCGTTATATACACGGGCGTCAGCATCGCGACCGATATTGGCACCGTCCACACCACCTCCGTTCTGCCGTTCGTCCTGCTCGGCGTCGCGCTGCTGACCGCCCTCGGATTCGAATTCGTCAACGGTTTTCATGACACGGCCAATGCTGTTGCCACCGTCATCTACACCCACTCGATGGAGCCGCACATTGCGGTCGTCTACTCCGGAGTCCTGAATTTCCTCGGCGTATTGACATCGACTGGCGCGGTGGCCTTCGCGATCATTACGCTGCTGCCGGTCGAACTGATTCTGCAGGTGGGCAGCGGCGCTGGATTTGCCATGGTGTTCGCCCTACTGATTGCCGCCATTCTGTGGAACCTCGGCACCTGGTACTTCGGTCTGCCTGCCTCCAGCTCGCACACCATGATCGGTTCGATCATAGGCGTCGGTATCGCCAATCAGCTGATGGCGCCGGCCGGATCGGCCACCAGCGGCGTGGACTGGGCTCAGGCGCAGAAAGTTGGCGTGCAGCTGCTGGTTTCTCCCCTGGTCGGATTCGCGGTCGCGGCGGTCATATTACTGGCAGCGAAGTTGCTCATCAAGGACAAGCGGCTCTATGAGGCTCCAAAGGGCAACGAGCCGCCACCGCTCCCGATCCGCGCTTTGCTGTGGCTGACCTGCGGAGGCGTGAGTTTCTTCCATGGTTCGAACGACGGGCAGAAGGGCATGGGCCTGATCATGCTGATTCTCGTCGGCACAGTTCCGACAGCCTATGCTCTGAACCACGCCGTGACTCCGGCGCAGACCCAGGACTTCATCGCTGTCTCGAATCAGACCGAGCAGGTTCTCAACAAATACGTGAAGGAGTCGGCCGTGATCGGCAACGCGGACGAGGATATCAAGGCGTACGTCCGCACGAAGCAGTTCAATGACAACACGATGCTGGCGCTGCGCCAGGAAGTGAACGACATTCGCAACCTGGTGACCGGCTATTCAACGATGAAGGACGTCCCATCCGACCGTCAGGGCAACATCCGCAACGAAATGTACCTCGTCAGCGAAGCTATTCGCAACGTCGAGAAGCAGGGTCACGCGCAGTTCACCGACGACGACAACAAGGTCCTCGCGAATTACAAGAAGCACATCGATCTGTCTACGAAATTCATCCCGCTCTGGGTGAAGGTTGCGGTTGCCATTGCGCTCGGACTGGGCACGATGATCGGATGGAAGCGCATCGTCGTCACGGTTGGAGAGAAAATCGGCAAGGACCACCTGACTTACGGACAGGGGGCGGCGGCGGAAATCAGCGCCATGGCGATGATCTGGGCGTCCGATAGTTACGGCCTGCCTGTAAGCACGACGCACGTGTTGTCCTCCGGTGTCGCCGGCACAATGGCGGCGAACCGCTCCGGCATTCAGATGTCGACGGTGAAGAACCTTGCGCTCGCCTGGGTGCTGACGCTCCCCGTCGCCATGCTGCTCTCGGGTTTCCTGTTTTGGGCGTTCCGCTCGATGACGAGCTAAGGAGACAGCGATGGCAACCGCGGAAACCGAGCTGAAAGAGACTCTCGACACACGCCTGGCCGCCTACAAAGCGGCCATGGACGCGTGGAAAACTTCCATCCAGCAGGAAGAGGATTTCGCCACCCCGGACCACTCGATGAAAGAGTGGGAAGACTGGGATGAGGCCGGTTTCCGCGAAGCCGAACTTCGCGACCGCGCGAAAGCGGCCCGCACCCTGTATGTCAACGCCCTCCGCCAGAAGCTCTACAACTTCTGATGTACCGCCGGCGATCTTGTCGCCGGTGCCTTTATTGAATCAAAGCGCCGCAGGCAATCCGCGAAGGACGACCGGATTCAGCCTCGGTTTCGCAGTCCTGCTGTGCGAAGGCAGCCATGCTGTCTCGGAAGACGCGAATCGGAAGAATCGCTGATCAAATCTTGAGCTCAGAAAAGGTTCATATCCATTCCCGCGATGAAATCGATGCCGGGAACGATCATCTTCACCAGCCTCCGGTCATTGCTGATAAACAGATTGACGTTGTTCTGCGCGGCACTTGCCAGGTGAATTGCGTCCGCGGGAGAGACTCGATGGGCCGCTCGGATGCGCGCATAACGGTCTGTCGTTTCCGCCGTGAACGGCACCAGATCCACCAGCGGAGGGCGCAGCAGTTCTCTAATGCGCCTGGCTTCCTCATCGGCTCCCGTCTTGTGGAAGCCCGTGAGCACTTCTCCGACCGTGAAAATGCTCGTACAGAGGGAGTCGTTGCGGCTCCGCATCAGTTCGTGTAGTTCCTCAATTCGCGGTGCGTGCACCGGGTGCTCCTCGATCCAGTAAACGAACAGCATCGAATCCCAGTAAATAAGGCTCACTTCTTTCCCCACTGGTCGTCAAGAGGATCCCGGCCGGGATCATAGAAGTTATCCCGTTCGGTCCGGAGGAAAGCTTCGCCACCTCCAAGCGCAGCGAACACTTTCTTTCCGATCCCGCGCAGGCTCTGCCATCGGGCCTCGATATCGTCCCGCGAAGTGTTGACCTGATCGGTGAGCCTGTAAACAAAGGCGGCCGTCGTACCCTGACCCGAAGGCGGCCCTTCCTGTTTTTCCAGAACCAGGCCATTTTCAACCAGGAATTTGCGGCCGCTGAGAACCTGACACACCGCTGGCACCCGATTTCTGAGTTGGAGTGCCTTATGCACATCGCCCGCCACGATCCGGATTGTAGCCTCATGCCGTGCCCGTGCGGGCTTTACATAGGTTCTCTGCAGATGCTCGCGGATATGCTCGGCCGTTGTGTGCTTTTCCATGAGTGCATAATATCGCCCTCACCAAATAAAAGCAGGAATAGCATATTGAATTGCGTATCGAATGAGGGGACAAAGCGGCGCGTCAGGCATATGTGCACGCGCTGCCAGAGCTTTACAATTTCCGATCGCGCTGCCGGTGACGCAGTTGCTCCAACTCAAGTCTGAGCGGCTGCCAGTATTCGCGGTCCCTGCGGCGTTCCTCGCTTTCTTCTATAGCGAGCGCAGCCGCCACCCGGCCGGCATCGCGGGTGAGCGCAGCACTGACCGCGGCGCGGGTGGACGCAATCCCCCGGGCGACCGTGGCGTGCATGGCTGCCAGCTCCATGAGCAGTTCCGGACTCCTGAGCTCACGTAACCAGAACTCGATCAGCTCGCGCGCCGGCGATTTGCCGCGGGTCAGGAAGCTTCGCTCCAGCAGGCGCGCAATCATCGGCCAGTCCTTGTCCCGCTGTGTTTTCTTCGCATGGACGAGGTCTTCGAGCGCGAGGAGGTTGAACCGCTTCACCTTCGATTTCAATGGTTGTTCTGCGGTTCCACAACTCGTCGAAGGCCGGTCCCCCGCGATAGTGCGACATGAGATCGATCCGGAGGCCGTCCACGTCCGGCCGCTGACACCGGAAGTGAACTGCGTGCCCTTTCTCAAGGTGCTTCGCGTCCAGAGCGGGAACGGCTATGGCTTCCGCCTGGAGATCGGCCAGAGCGGTCCGCAGTCGATCCAGATTCGCAGGTTCGGAGAGGATCAGCAGATCGAGGTCACGACTGAACTCCGCCGCGCCGTAAAACACGCACGCCTGGCCGCCCATAAGCAGCGCTCGCACGCCATTCTTCCTCATCGAAGAAAGGGCTTTGAGTATCGGGCTCCGGTTCAAGCGAACCTCCGAGGGCGAGATACGTTTCCCAGAGTTTCATAGACTCGCGGAAACGCTCCTGGGGAGTCATGCGATACCATTCCGCCCATTCTTCTCCGACGATGTCCTCGGCCTGAATCGGCTGACCCGAATCCATGCTGGATTGTAACGCCGGCGATCTTGTCGCCGGTGCCTTTACTGAATCAAAGCGCCGGAGGCAATCCGCGAAGAACGTGTTCGCAGTCCTGCTGTGCAATACTCGCCTCGTGCGGGCTCAATCCGGCAAACGCGCTCTCCGTTGACATCATGATCGGCGAATGAAGGCCTACGCCCGCAGGGTCATGACTCTCTGCTGGCGGGACTCCGCACCCAACCCAGTGCATATCGGGACAGTGGCCTCAACGCACTGCCGCCCCTGTTCCTGCTTTCTCTGCCGGTCGCATAAAGAAGTTCCCCTGCGATGGGAACGCTTCGCGATACCGGAGTACATTTCGTTTTGTACGCGGACTACGATCACACAGTCGAAGACTTGAGGGGCGAACGCGAGAACGAAGCGAGGACTTCGTGATCGTTATTGCAACATCGAGCCCCTTGAGGTGTCCGGTGGATTGACGAAATCCAGCTCTACCACTTCCGATCGGCAGGGATACAGCCCGTTCAGCCCGAACCACCGATAATCTGGGTGTTCTTAACTCACCCAATGAAGGTTCG
The DNA here is from genome assembly GCA_963832905.1 of Terriglobia bacterium. GTDB lineage: Bacteria > Acidobacteriota > Terriglobia > Bryobacterales > Bryobacteraceae > BOG-234. The sequence continues at coordinate 164,136 of CAWHVO010000001.1, forward strand.
TGATCTCTTGAAAATGTTGCGCGAGGATGGCTGGGTCGAGCGCAACACGTAGGCAGCCACCGGCAATTTGTACATCCGGTCAAGCCCGGGAAAGCGACCGTCAACGGACATCCCTCTGATGACGTGCCCAAAGGGACGTTGAATTCTATACTGAAGCAGGCAGGTTTGAAATGAGCGAACTCAGATACGGGGTCGTCTTTGAGAAGTCCGCAACGGGATACGGTGCATACGCTCCCGACCTTCCGGGCTGCATAGCCACCGGCAAGACTCTGGAACTGACGCGCCGTCGGATGACTGAGGCCATCGCGGCTCATCTCCGGGCGATGCGCGAGGACGGTGACCCGATACCCGAGCCATCGCACGTCGAGATGCTCGACGTCGCGTAGCTTCAGCTCACCGCTATCGTGCGTTCAAGTGCTGAGTGCGATCCATGCGGCGGGCACCGTGACAATCGCTGGACACCCGTCGATGGCCCTTGACCCGAAGACCGAAAGGTCTATCCTGAAGCAAGCGGGGCTGAATCCATGAGCAGATATGTCGCGTTACTTGAAAAGACCGGTACGGGCTACAGCGCGCACGTCCCGGATCTGCCTGGCTGCATTGCCGCGGCTGAAAGCTATGACGAAACCGTCAAACTGATCCACGAAGCGATCGAGTTCCATATTGAAGGAATGCTTCTGCACGGCGAGCACGTGCCCCCGCCCACGACTTTAGCCGAACTGGTCGAGGTTGGTTGAGCGGCGGCGGAAATTCCGATGGCTGATGCGCACAGCAGCAAGGCGGGTAACGCTGGCGACGTTTGGAAGCACTTTGTGCTCACCACAGTCGTTCGACGCGTTGATTTCCCAAAAGAACTCAGGCGAATCGTTCTCATACATAGATACGCATTGCAGCCTTGGACGTTTTTCACTGGAAGGCAAGGGCCAGTGGCAAAAGGGAATTGACCGATTTCGCGACAGAGATTGGAAACTTGCTCATCACCCGTATTTTGCAATAGAAAAGCGAGCACGCGATGGCGAATCCTATCTCGGTTCGTGGATGATCGTGAAGGAAATTCTTCGGTCGCATGGAATCCAGGGCGACCTGAGGCTTTTCGACGTGTCCGCGCAGGTGGCCGAGGCATTGAAGAACGAGCCGGGATTTTCCAGTTCCGATGGTTTCGTAGCGGCGCTGTCATATCTAAACGCTCCGGATTTGGTGCTTTGTGACCCCGCGTATTCCGACGATACGCAAAAGACCTGGACCCAAGCGGAAGAGCTGGCCTGGAAACTTGCGGGGCGCACCCAGTCAGCTCTCCTCTGGTATTCGATATACAAACGAAGAGAGGCACGGGGCCTTCGCAATTTCCCGTCGATCAAGGCAGAGATCACAGACCTCGCGTCTGATCAAGCTTTCAGTCGCGAGATGCGCGGGTGTGGGATGATCGCTTTGGGTTCGGCAGGCGGTGCCGTTTTGGCGGCGGAAGGGGATTTGGCGGAGGTCGCCGCGGCACTAGGCGGCTCGTTCACGCTGCACATCCCGCGCCTATCGCCGACCGCCGCTTAACGAACACCTGGGATTGCTCTTCAGATGTTCGAAATGGGCCGACTGTCCTATTGTTCCAGTCTTGTGGGCGCGCACCGGCTCGTGGCACTCGATGCAGCGGCCCTGCCGCTCCCGGGTAAGGACGGCTTCGTCAATTGTCATGACTCGCCATCCGATCTGCCGCCTCACCTCGCATGTAATGCTTTTCGGCATATCGTCCTCTCGGATCAAGGATGCGATGCGTGAACGCTTCGCCTCACGGAAATCCGTGCGCTAATATAGAAGATCGTACGGGAAGGTCTCCCGTCTCCGCAGTTTCAGCTCGGGCATATCCGGCTAAGCTGTTGAATTGAGTTAACCGGACAGGTGGCCGAGCGGTTAATGGCAACAGACTGTAAATCTGTCGCACATTGTGAGCTACGGAGGTTCGAATCCTCCCCTGTCCACCAGAAGTTTCAGGCCGTTGTAGCTCAGTTGGTAGAGCGCGTCCTTGGTAAGGACGAGGTCACCAGTTCAATCCTGGTCAACGGCTCCATATTTTAGACCGCGCAAAGCGGCCGGCACTGCTTTGAAAAAAGCGTGATGGCCTCTGCGCTCCGGACTGACAAGAAGCATCATGGCGAAAGAAAAATTTGACCGCAGCAAGCCGCACGTCAACATCGGCACGATCGGGCATATCGATCACGGCAAGACCACGCTGACGGCGGCGATCACGAAGGTGCTGGCGAAGCACAATCCGAAGGTGTCGTTCCGTTCGTTCGATTCGATCGACAACGCGCCGGAAGAAAAAGCCCGCGGCATCACGATCGCGGCCTCGCACGTCGAATACGAAACGGCCAAACGCCACTACGCGCACGTCGATTGCCCCGGCCACGCCGATTACATCAAGAACATGATCACCGGCGCCGCCCAGATGGATGGCGCGATTCTCGTCGTCGCCGCCACCGACGGCCCCATGCCCCAGACCCGCGAACACATCCTGCTCGCCCGCCAGGTCGGTGTGCCCTACATCGTGGTCGCCATGAACAAAGTCGATATGGTGGACGATCCCGAGCTGCTCGATCTCGTCGAGCTCGAAGTGCGCGAACTGCTGAGCAAGTATCAGTTCCCCGGCGACGATCTGCCGGTGGTGCGAGTGTCGGCGCTGGGCGCTCTGAACGGCGAACCGCAGTGGGAAAAGACGGTGGACGAGCTGATGGAAGCCGTCGACACGTTACATTCCGATACCCAAGCGCATCATCGACAAGCCGTTCCTGATGCCGATCGAAGACATCTTCTCGATTCAGGGCCGCGGCACGGTGGTGACCGGGCCGTATCGAGCAGGGCATCTGCAAGGTGGGCGAGGAAATGGAAATCGTCGGCTTCCGCGACACGCGCAAGACGGTCGTGACGGGCGTCGAAATGTTCAAGAAGCTGCTCGATGAGGGCCGGGCGGGCGATAACGTCGGTCTGCTGCTGCGCGGCGTGGAAAAGACCGAAGTGGAGCGCGGCCAGGTGATCGCGAAGCCGGGATCGATCAAACCGCACAAGAAGTTCAAGGGTGAAGTTTACGTGCTCTCGAAAGAAGAAGGCGGACGTCATACGCCGTTCTTCAAGGGCTACCGGCCGCAGTTCTACTTCCGCACGACGGACGTGACGGGAGTGGCGGAGCTGCCGGAAGGCACCGAGATGGTGATGCCGGGCGACAACGTGCAGCTGGTGGTCGAGCTGATCACGCCGGTCGCCATGGATAAGGGACTGCGTTTCGCCATCCGCGAAGGCGGCCGCACCGTCGGCGCGGGAACAGTGTCGGAGATTCTGGATTAGAGAAAAACATACTGAGCCGCGCGCGCAAGCAAGCGGCAGCTAAGTTGAGGTAAAAACGAATGCCGAGAGAAATCATCACGTTCCAGTGCCAGGAATGCAAGAACCGGAACTACACGAGCACGAAAAACAAGAAGACCACGACCGAACGTCTGGAAATGAAAAAGTTCTGCCCGTACTGCCGCAAGCACCAGGCGCATCGGGAAACGAAGTAGTTGCCTGATTGCGGTACACTGTATAGGCGGACTCACCCGAAACAGGGGCGTAGGCTCAACGGCAAACCGGCGGTCTCCAAAACCGTTTTTGGGGGTTCGAATCCCTCCGCCCCTGCCAAAGCCCTGAATCGAAAAAATTCAGAAGTTCAAGGTGGCGAAGCGGAAGCTTGTATTTTTGCAGGTGAAAAACGATGGCTGGCGAACTGGAAGTTAAAAAGAAGAACTGGATCGAGGACACGCGGGCTTATCTCAGCGATATCCGCAGTGAGATGAAGCGCGTCACGTGGCCGAGCCGCGACCGCGTTCAGTCGACCACTCTGGTCGTACTCGTGAGCGTGTTTATCTTTGCCACGTACTTCAAGGTCGTGGACTTTGTCGTCCAGAAGAGCGTTGTGGGCCTCCAACAGCGGCTCATCAAATAATATGCCGGAAATCGACAACACTCACGAAGAGACCGAGCAGGCGGAAGCCGCGCAAAGCGACGAGCATACAGAAACGCAGGCGGAGGCCCTCCCCGCCGAAGCGCCCGCCGCCGAAGAACCCGTGGCCGAAGAAACCAAGCACTGGTACATCATCCACACCTACTCCGGCTTTGAGCGCAAGGTCGCCGAGTCACTGCGCACCCGTGCCGAGGCCTTCGGCTTCTCCGACTCCATCGGCCAGATTCTGATTCCCGAAGAGGAAGTCGTCGAACTGCGCAACGGCAAGAAAGTCACCAGCAAGCGGCTGCTTTATCCCGGCTATGTCGTCGTCCAGATGGACATGAACGACGAGCTCTGGCATCGAGTTAAGGATACACCGCGCGTCACCGGCTTCGTCGGCGGCGGCACCGTCCCCATGCCGCTCAGCGCCGATGAGATCAACAAGATGCTCTATCGCCAGACGACGGCGGCGGAGCGTCCGCGCCCGAAGATGACATTTGAGAAGGGCGAAACCGTGCGCATCATCGACGGGCCGTTCTCCAACTTCCAGGGCAAGGTGGACGAGATCAATCCCGAGCGCAACACTCTGCGCGTGCTGGTCACGATTTTTGGCCGCGCAACCCCGGTGGAGCTGGACTTCCTGCAGGTCGAAAAGACCTCGTAGTCGCCCCGAAATGAAAGGTATCAGGCATATGGCAAAGAAAGTAACTGGTTCAGGTCAAACTGCAGATCCCCGCCGGCAAGGCCACGCCGGCTCCGCCCGTCGGCACCGCGCTCGGTCCGCAGGGCGTCAACATCATGGAGTTCTGCAAGGCATTCAACGCGAAAACTTCCGCCAAGGATCAGGAAGGTCTCATCATCCCGGTCGTCATCACCATCTTCTCCGACCGCTCCTTCACCTTCATCACGAAAACTCCCCCGGTGCCCGTGCTGATCAAACGCGCCGTGCAGATCGCGAAAGGTTCGGCCGAACCGCACAAGACCAAGGTCGGCAAAATCACCGCCGCGCAGGTCGAAGAGATCGCCAAAATCAAGATGCCCGACCTCAACTGCTTCGACGTCGAAGCCGCCATCCGCAGCGTCAAAGGCACCGCCCGCTCCATGGGCGTCGACGTCGTCTAAACCTCATGTACCGATTGGCACTGGCAGCGCTCAGTGTCGCGGGACTGGCGATTTGCCTCGCGCAGACACCGCCGCCCGCCGGCCTTCCCTCCGACCCCGGCCTCTCGCCATCTTCAACACCTCCGCCGGCCGCATCGTCACAAAGCTCTACGAGGACAAAGCGCCGAACACCGTGAAGAATTTCGTCGCCCTCGCCAAGGGCACGAAAGCCACGCTCGACAAGAAGGGCGCGCTCACGAAGCGCCGTTACTACGACGGCCTCACCTTCCATCGCGTCATCAAGGGCTTCATGATCCAGACCGGCGACGTCAATGCCACCGGCAGCAGCCCCTGCGGCATCCCCAATATCAAGGACGAAATCGCCCCCGGGCTCGACTTCAAAAAGCCTGGCGTCCTCGCCATGGCCAATACCGGCGCTCCCAACAGCGGCGCCTGCCAGATCTTCATCACCGTCGGCTCGCCCGATTACCTCACTGGCCACTACACCATCTTCGGCCAGGTCGTCTCCGGCCAGGATGTGGCGGACAAAATCTCCCAGGTCCCCACGGTTGCCAACGACAAGCCGGCGGTCCCGGTCATTCTCAAAACCGTCACCATCCGAAAACAGTAAACTGGTCTGCATGCGCAGACTGCTCGCGTTCCTGCTCATGCTGGCGCCCTTTGCTTTTGCCGCGGCCGATGTTTCCGGCAAATGGGCGGGCACGATGGACATGAAAATGCCCGATGGCTCGGTGAATTCCACACCGGTCACCGCGGAATTCAAACAGACTGGCGCGACAATCACGGGCACCGCCGGTGTCGCAGGCCAGGATCAGTTCACCGTCGAGAAAGGCGCACTCGACGGCAATCAGCTCACTTTCGAAGTTCACGCCAATGACGGCATCTATGCCGTCAAGGCCACCGTCGTCAGCGATACACAGATCAAGGGCGAAGTCACGTTCACCAGCCCCGAGGGCGCCAAAGTAATAGCCAGCCTTACAATGACCCGGAACTGAAGTCTGTGACACAGGCTTCAGCCTGTGACCGGAGTTTTCTACGCCGAGCCCACGGTTCGCTTCCCGCGCGCTGAACCGTTTGATGCTTCCCACAATGCGTGTGACGGGTACATTGGGTACAACAGATCAGGAACATGGTTGGGCATCATAAACCCAGCTGCCTGGTTCGGCCGTCGCTAGTGTACGGGTCAGTGTTCAACACACTGGGAAAGGAACCCGCAAGTCGCCACGTCAGAAAGCAAGCCTTGCCGGCCAGCGGCCAATGCGGTAATCGGCTCACACGAGGGAGGTGGCCGGAACAGGCAGATTTCTAAACAACAAAACCAAACGCGGATACAATCCGCGTGTCTTAAATGGCAGCGAAATGCTTCAGCCTGTGATCAATTACACTCATTTCATGCGGGCCTTCTGCCTCTTCTGCCTCACTGCGTCGCTGGCCTGCGCCGCGACCGACCCCTCGCTCGCCCGCCTCGAACAGCAACTCGAATACGTCTCCCACGCCACAGATGGCGTCGCCGGTGTGAATGCCTTCCACATCGAGTCCGGCCGCTCCGTCGCCCTGCGCGGCGCCGAATCCTTCCCCATGGCGAGCGGATTCAAGCTCCCCGTCGCCGTCCAGATTCTCTCCATGGTCGACGACGGCAGACTCACGCTCGATCAGATGATCCCCCTCGCCGCCCCGGACCTACATCCCGGGAGCGGCAAACTGACCGAGCTTTTCTTCCACCCCGGCGTTTCGCTCTCCATCGCCAATCTCCTCGAACTCGCCCTCGTCATCAGCGACAACACCGCCGCCGACATCCTGCTGCGCGAAGCCGGCGGCCCTTCCGCCGTCACCGCCAAGATGCGCGCCATCGGACTCCCCAACATCCGCGTCAACCGCTCCACCGCCCTCCTGATCTCCGACTGGCAGGGTGCGAAAAACCTGCCGCCCGAAAGCCAGTGGAACCGCCAGCTCTGGGACAAGCTCTTCGACGCCGTACCCGAAGGCGATCACATGCGCGCCCGCCGCACCGAAATGACCGACCCGCGCGACACCGCCACGCCCGACGAGATGACGAAGCTTCTCCTGAAACTCTGGCGCCGCGAAATCCTGTCGCCCGACAGCACGCGCACTTTGCTCGACATGATGGAGCGCTGCGAAACCGGCAAATCCCGCATCAAAGGCCTCCTCCCGCAGGGCGCCGCGGTCGCCCACAAGACCGGCACGCTCGGCGGCGTCGCCAACGACATCGGCTACATCTGGCTCCCCGGCGACGGGGGACACGTGGCCATCTCCGTCTTCACCAAATCTTCCGCGAAGCCCGAAGACGCTTCCGAAAAAGCCATCGCCGAGATCGCCCGCACGGTCTACGATTACTTCGTTCTGGTCCCGGCTGCCGCACATTGATGCCCGACCGCTGGGACAGCGCGCTCTACGAAGACCGGCATTCCTTTGTCTGGAAAAAAGGCGAGGTGCTGGTCGATCTGCTCGATCCGAAGCCCGGCGACCGCATCCTCGATCTCGGCTGCGGCACCGGCCATCTCACCGCGCTGCTCGCCGCGCGCGGCGCCGTGGTTACCGGACTCGATCTGTCAGCCTCCATGATCGCGCAGGCCCGCCAGAATTTCCCGAAGCTGAAATTTGTCCTGGGCGACGGCAGCGCGTTCCGGTTTGAAGAGCGCTTTGACGGCGTATTCTCGAACGCGGCTCTGCACTGGATGCCGGAAGCCGCCAGCGTCGTCGCCAGCGTCTCCGAGAATCTCCGCGACCGTGGATACTTCGTCCTCGAGATGGGCGCGAAGGGCAATATCCAGAGAATGGTCGACACGCTGGATGCGGTACTCCGCGAGGCCGGCTGCAAGCCGCGAAACCCCTGGTATTTCCCCACGGCCGCTGAGTATGCGGCGATACTCGAAAACCACGGCTTCGAGATCGAGTCGCTGTGGACGTTTGACCGTTCCAGCGAACTCGATCATCCGGAGAAAGGCCTGCGCGAATGGATCGAGATGTTCGCGGGCATCTGGTTCGAAGGCGTTCCGCCGCAGTCGCGCGGCGCTATCGTGGCCGAAATCGAATCGCGTCTCCGGCCGCAGTTGTTCCGCGACGGACGCTGGTGGCTCGACTACCGCCGCCTCCGCGTCGTCGCCCGAAAGCTGACCAATGTACCGCCGGCGATCTTGTCGCCGGCTCTTTAACTCAATCGAGGTCCGCCGCCGCGATCGCCTTCACCGTTTCCTTCGCGCCGCGCACACAATCCGGAATGCCCACCCCGTGATAAGCGTTCCCAGCCAGGTAAATCCCGCGAATCATTTTCACGCGCGCTTCCAGTTCTGCGATCCGCACCGCGTGTCCCACCGTATACTGCGGCATCGACTCCGGACACCGGTTCACAAACGAAAATATCGGCTCTGCGGTGATCTTCATCAGCCGCGTCAGATCCTTCCGCATGGCCGTTTCGTTCGCCGCCGGATCGGTCGAAAAACACCGCAGCACAGCCTTGCCCTCCGGCACGCGCCCCGGCCACTTCGTCGCCACCCACGTGCACGCCATGACCGTTTCGCGCTCCCGTTTCGGCACCAGGAATCCGAACGCGCCGCCCATCATGTGAAGCTGCGGCCGCGGCACATCTTCGCTCCGGTAACCGAACGTCCAGATCGCGCTGCCCGTGTGCGGAATCGACCCCAGCAGCTCCCCTGCCCTCTCGTCGATCGGCGCCATCAGCGGCGCCGCGCGATTCGCCCCGCAGCACAGCACGACGTGATCGAACAGGTGCCATTCCCCCGCCGCGAAAACACCTCCCTGCTGCACCGATTCCACGCGCGCGTTAACGATCGTCGTTTTCTCACGCAGCCTGTCGATCACCGTCCCCATCCCGTCGCGCATCGACTTGAAGACCGCCTTCGGTTTGCCTCCGGGATCGGATCCATTGCGTTTTTCCCGCAGCGCCCCCACCACCACGCTTCCGTATCGCTGCTCGTGTTCGACAAATTTGGGCAGCACGCTCACCGCGCTCAGCTCATCCGGCGAGCCGCCGTACACGCCGGCCAGCAGCGGTTCGGCGAGATAATCCACCGCCTCCTGTCCGAAATGATCCGCCACAAACTCCGCCACAGACCGGTCCGGCAGCGCTTTGGGATTGCGAAAAATCTCCGTCGCCATGCGGAACTTGGTCTTCCATGAGAACAACTCCGTCTGCAGCACAGGACCGATGCGCGTCGGCACCACCAGTTGCAGTCCTTCAGGCAGCGTCACGAATCGCCCGTCGCGCAGCACATACGTACGCCGCCGCGCGTCGTTCGATCCCACGAGCTGGTCGCCCATCCCCAACTCGCGAATGAGCTGCTCCGCCCACGGCTTCGACGCCAGCCAGCTCTCCGGCCCGGTTTCGAGTGTGCAGCCGTCGACATGTACGGTGCCGATCAGGCCGCCCGGCGTCGTATCAAACACGACGGCTTCCACCCCGGCCCGCTCCAGATAATGCGCGCAAGCGAGGCCGGTAATGCCGCCGCCGACGATGCCGATTTTCATCGATTCTTATGGGGCCAGGCTTTCAGCCTGCCATTACGGTCGGAACTCGCGCACCATCTGCACCACGGCCTTCACATGATCCACCGGCGTTTCCGGCAGAATGCCGTGTCCGAGGTTGAAAATGTGTCCCGGCCGCGTGCCGGTGCGCCGCAGCAGGTCGTGCACTTTATTACGCAGCTCCGGCAGCGGGGCAAACAGCGCCACCGGGTCGAGATTTCCCTGAATCGCCGAACGGTACGAAATGTCCATCCACGCCTGATCGATGTTGATCCGCCAGTCGCATCCCATCACGTCGCCGCCCGCCGCGTGCAGTTCGCGGAAGTATCCCGAAGCGCCCGTGCCGAAGTGAATCACCGGCACGCCGCTCGACTTGATCCGCTCGATCAGCGCCCGCGAATACGGCTGCGCAAATCGCACATAATCGTCGCCCGCCAGCGCGCCCACCCAGCTGTCGAACACCTGAATCGCGCGCGCCCCCGAAGCCACCTGCATGATCGCGAACGGCGCCAGCACATCCACAATCTTCCCCATCAGCCGCCGCCACAGCGTTTCGTCGGAATACATCATCCGCTTCGTGCGGATAAAATTGCGCGACGCCCCGCCTTCGATCATGTAGCTCGCCAGCGTGAACGGCGCGGCGCAGAACCCGATCACCGGCACCCGGCCCGCCAGCGCCCGCACCGCCTGCTGGATCGCTTCGCCGACGTAACCCAGATCGTCGGTATTCGAAGTCGAAAGCGAATCCACATCCTCGCCGGTATGCACCGGGTTGCTCGATGTGCGGACCTTCCTTCTGCGGATAGCTCAGCCTCAGCCCCATCGGCTCGACCGGCAGCAGCAGATCGGCGAAAATGATCGCCGCGTCCACATCCAGCGCCTCCACAGGCTGCAGCGTCACCGCTGCCGCCAGATCCGGCCGCTTGCAGATCTCGAGCAGCGTGTGCTTCGCCCGCACATCGCGGTACGATTTCATGTATCGCCCCGCCTGCCGCATAAACCACACCGGCCGCACATCGGTCGGCCGGCGCCGGCACGCATCCAGAAATCGACTCGTCATTGGAGCGACACGCATTGAATTTCGCCTGATCCCTCAACGCCTCCGGCGGCGCTTCCCCATCCTGAAGAGAGCCGCACAGAGCCAATCGTCCGCCACGGCGAGGCGCGAACCCCGCCCGGCGGCAAAAACAAAACTAACACAGATTGTTCGTTTTGCGGGAGTTTTTCATCTGTCGGCTTCCCTGAAACCCTGCAAAACAGCGTCCAGGTCTGCATCACGATGCCCTCAGAACGCTACTTCAGTGTAGCGGGCATTTCAAACGACCACAAGGATTTGGGGAAAATCGGGCCCCTATTTCCGGGACTTGGCCACTACGTCGAAACTGTCCTTGACCGCCACCGTCAGCACCGGCGCCTCCGGGTCCACCACGCGATACATAACAGCCTGCAGCCGGTCACCCGAGAGCGTGAATTTCACGTAGTGAAAGTTGGGAAACAGAATGCTTTGATAGAGATCCTGCGGGCTGCGCTCCACAAAATACGGCGCCGCCCCACCCCCGCCAGCCACCAGGTAAACGACGTCATCCACAATACTACGTTCGTAATTGTGAATATGCCCCGCCGCCACCAGGAAGCGGGCGTGCGAGGTCTTCGCCGCCGCGGAAAGATAATCGCGCAACGCAATTTCGTTCGGCCGCGGGTTGTGGTCGATGTAGAGACGTCTCCTGGACGTCCGCCACCGGTGGACGGTGCATCGTGATCACGACGAAGTCAACCGTCTCGGGCAGACCGTTGATCTGCCCTTCGATCCACTGTGCCTGTTCGCTCCCGGGCAGGAGCGGCGACTCGCTATCGAGGGCCAGCACATACACCCGCGAACCGAGCGCGACCGAATACCAGCGCCGGTTGCGCAGCTCAGGAAATTGCTTCCACCAGGCTTCGATGCCCGCCTTCGGGTCCTGCCCGGAAATCTCGTGATTGCCGATGGCCGGAAAAACCCGCAGATGCGCATCGCGCCAGGCCTGGGTTTCTTTCCGGAAAACAGCGTAATCATCGGGCACGTCGCCATGCAGCGGCACATCGCCATTCAGGATCACCGCAGCCGGTTTCTCCGCCGCGACCTGATTGGCCAGCCACTGCCGGATGCGCGGGTTCGCGGAAATGACGTTCGCCGGATCGGTGAACCGCTGATCCCCGTATGCAATGAACGTCAGAGGATTCGCCAGTTGACTGTCGGCCACGCGGAACGTGGGTCCGGGCTCGCTGCGCAGTTCCTGCCCAAATACCGCACCCGAACTCAGCAGAAGCAGCAGCACTGTACCGCCGGCGGTCTTGCCGCCGGTGCTTTTACTCAGGGAAAGCCAGTCGCAGGCTGTCATCGCAAAATGTTAGTGTTGTCGTAGAGTACCCCCCCGTGTCAACGCAGCCGAATACATACCTCACGCCGGATCAATACCTCGAAATCGAACGTGTGGCGAATTCAAGAGCGAGTATCTCAATGGCGAGATGTTCGCCATGGCAGGCGCGCGGGAAGCCCACAATCTTTTGGTGATGAACCTTCTCGGCGAACGCGCGAGCAGTTGAGATCGCGGCCCTGCCGGCCATATCCCAGCGGCATGCGCGTCCGCATCAGCTCCGGCCTTTTCACTTACCCCGACGTCACGGTGTCTGCGGCGATCCCCAATTCCTCGACGCGCGGCGTGACACGCTGCTCAATCCCGACCTGATTGTCGAGGTGCTCTCCCCCTCGACCGAGGCATACGACCGTGGCCGGAAGTTCGAACACTACAAGTCAATGCCGTCGTTTCGCGAGTATCTCCTGCTGGCCTCCGACCGCATCCACGCCGATCTTTGCACTCGCCAGCCGGACGACCGCTGGCTCCTGACTTCGGCAGACGCCCCCAACGACACGCTCACTCTCGATTCCGTCGGCGTCCGCCTCCGCCTAGCGGATCTTTACGAGAAAGCTCGAATTCGCCGTCTGAAGACGGCTACTCCTGCCATGGATTCAACAACACGGCACCCCTGTCGCTGAAATCCCTCTCGTTCCGCGTAACCAGCGTCAGGTCGTGCTCGATGGCGGTGGCAGCTATCAATCCATCGATCACCGCGAGGGGCCTGCCGCGCAGTTGCGCCTCCGCGGCGATCGCAGCCCATCGGTCCGCAATCGGTTCCGTCACAGGCAGGACGCGCGATTCAACAGAGGGAAGCAGATCATGCAGCAGCCATTCCTCCAGTTGCGCGCGGCGATGGCCTGCAGGTAACAACGCGATGCCCCTTCGGACCTCGGCGAGTGTCAGCACACTGATGTAAACATCATCCTGCGGTGCGTTTCTGATCTCGACAATCTCCGCAACAACTCTGCACCGGTAATCGCTCGCCTCAGTAACCGACCTGCTGCTGTCCGCTTTCACCAGGCTCCCCACGCTCCAACATGCCAGAGCAAACCAGTGGAATCGCTCGCCGACTTCGGGTTCCGGCTCTCCGTCATCGATGATCCACCGCGCGTAATGCACGTTCCAAATCTTGGGCATGCTGTTTTTCGCGCTCACTGATGTTCATTCGTGGACAATCCGCCTCTTGCCGCTTCAGCCGCACGCCTTCCAATTCTGTTATAATCAGTCTGACGGTCGAACTATAGCAGTGGGCGGAAGCCCACTTTTTTATTGGCCGCGGCCTAATTTTGGACGCAACTTTGAAAACCGACACCATCCCGGCAGCCCCGAAGCTCTCCCGCTTCGACGCCATCGCGCGCATCACGGCCATGGCCGAAGCCGCCGCGGCGCCCGCCGGTATTGAAGTCGTCGAGGTCGAACTCAAAGGCTCCGGCCGCCATCACCTGCTCCGCATCTACATCGACCGCGCCCCAACATCGGATCAAGCAGGCGTCTCCCACGCCGATTGCGAACTGGTCTCCCGCGCCGTCTCCAACGCCCTCGACGCCGAAGACCCCATCCCCGGTTCCTACGAGCTCGAAGTCAGCTCTCCCGGTGTTGAGCGCAAGCTTACCAAATGGCAGGATTGGCTTCGTTTTTGCGGCAGCAAGGCCAAAGTCGTCCTCCGCGAGCCCGTTCACATCGAGCCGCCCCCCGATACAGGTATGGCCTCCGGGAAAAAACAAAATTTTGCCAAACGAACCGGATTGGACACTAAATCCTTTGATGGCAAAATCTTACAGGCCGAGAATCAGACCGTCGCGATGGAACTCGCGGGCGGCGCAATCGTCACCTTCCCTATCGAGATGGTGGATCACGCCAACCTCAAGTTCGAGTGGTAGCGCCCCCAGGATCATAAGGAAAAACGGCTTCATTCATTCCGAGGCAAACTTTCGTGGATAACATTTATCAGTCAATTGAAATACTGAGCAAGGAAAAGGGCATCGATCCGCAGATCGTCCTCGACGCCGTCAAGGACGCCATGCTCATCGCCGCGCGCAAGCACTTCCGCACCAACGAAGATTACGATGGCCGAATTCGACGACAAGACCGGCGGCCATGAAGCTCTTTGCGGTGAAAACCGTCGCCGAAGCCGTCGCCGATCCCGCGCATCGAAATGACGCTCGCCGAAGCGCGCCGCATCGATCCCGCCGCCGAAATCGGCTCCGATAATCCGCATCCCAAGAACCCACCGACGCCCTCGGCCGCATCTCCGCGCAGACCGCCAAGCAGGTCATTTTTCAGAAGGTGCGCGAAGCCGAGCGCGAAACCATCTATCACGAATACTCCGACCGCGTCGGCGAACTGGTCAACTCCACCATCAAGCGCGTCGAAGGGCTCGGATCTACGTGCTCGATCTCGGCAAGACCGAAGCCCGCCTGCCCAAGAGCGAGCAGTCGCGCCTCGAAAGCTACAGCGTCGGCGACCGCGTCCGCTGCGTCATCAAGATCGTCGACAAGTCCGCCAAAGGCCCCGGCGTGGTGGTCTCGCGCGCCGATGCCGAGCTGGTCAAGCGCCTGTTCGAACAGGAAGTCCCCGAAATTTACGACGGCACCGTACAGCATCCGCGGCTGCGCGCGCGAAGCCGGCGAGCGCACCAAGATCGCCGTCTCCAGCCGCGACCGCGACGTGGACAGCGTCGGCGCCTGCGTCGGCATGAAGGGCATGCGCGTGCAGTCGATCATCCGCGAACTGCGCGGCGAGAAGATCGACATCATCGAATACTCCGAAGATCCCGTGCGTCTTCGCCACCCACGCGCTCAGCCCCGCCAAGATCAGCCGCGTCACCATCATCGATCCCGACGAGCGCCACATGGAAGTGATCGTGGACGACTCGCAGCTTTCGCTCGCCATCGGCAAGAAGGGCCAGAACGTGCGCCTCGCCGCCAAGCTGCTCGGCTGGAAAATCGATATCAAGAGCGAGGAAGAGAAGCGCCAGGAAGTGCAGAATCGCAGATGGCGAGCTGCTTTCCACCGGCGCGCCGGTTTCAGCGCTGATCGAGTACGGTCTGGCCGAAGACACCGTCGATGCGCTGGTCAACGGCGACATCGGCACGGTCGAAAAGCTCGGCAGCATGACGCCGGAGCAACTCGAAGAGATCGAGGGCATCGACGCCGACGCGGTGGAGCCGCATTCAGCAGGCCATCAACAGCTTACTACGGTCAGGTCTACGAGCGAGCCGGAAGCCGCTGCGCTCAGGAAGCTGAAGCCGCCGGAAGCCGAGCCGCGGAAGCCGTGCATGCCGAAGCCGCAGTCGAAGCTGCGGATCGCCGAAGCCTCTGATACGATGGAGGCATCGTCGGAGGTGTCCGCTGTAACGGCGGAAGCGGCCGAAGAGCCTGTCAGAAGCGGCGAATTCCAGTGAGGGAGAACATCGCACGGCCCTGAGTGCGGCAGTTTGCCGTCGGACACAGGCAGTTAAACGAAACGCTTTAACTATGAGTAAGATTCGAATCAATGAGCTGGCGCGGCAACTGGAAGTTAAAGTCGCGCGAGATCATCGACAGGCTGCACGAACTCGGCATCGCCGAGAAGGTGACCCACTCCAGCTCCATCGACGAGGACAAGGCCGAAGCTTGCGCCGCTACTATATGGGCGAGTCGGCATCGCCCGCCTCGGCGACCGCGCCGCAACGGCGCCGCTGCGGTCGTCGAGGAAGGCGAGGAGCCAGTCGCAAGGCCGACGAACAAGCCGCACCGCGCAGAACGTCGCGGCCGCCGTACAGGCGCCAGCCCGCCGGAAGCTGTCGACGCCGCGCCATCCGTCGCAGAACCGAAACCCGAGCCACCGGTCGAAGAAGCTGCCGCCGGAGCCCGCCGCCGCACGCGCCTGAAAAAGCCGACGACGACAAACCGCGCGCCATTCCGCTGCGTCCGCCCATGCTCGGTCGCGGATCGCCGATCCATCCGCCCGTCGGTGCGCCGCGCCCTCCGCTGCCGATCGCGCCGCGTCCCGCTCTGCCGCTCACGCCGGCCGCGCAGGCCGACGGGTACGTTGCGCGCGACCGCGATCGGCTCCCGCCCGTCCAACGCCTCCGCCAGCCCGCCCGATCCCTCCGGCGGGTGCACCGCGACCCGGCCAGGTGCTTTCCGGCCCGCGCGCGCCCATGCCCTCGCCGCCGGCGCCTGGCGCAGCGCAACTGCCTCCGTCCCGCGTCACATCGCCGCGTCCTGCCACGCCGCGCCCTGCGGCCGTCCCGGCGTGCCTGCGGGTCCTCCGCCCGCGCGCACTGGTTCCGTGCCGGCGCTCCGCGTCGCCGCGCAGGCCGGGCAGCGTCCTCTGGCCGGTCAACCCATCGCGCGTCCCGTGGTTCCGCCGCGTCCCGATCTCGCCGCCAAACTCAGCAGCCGCGCGCCGCCCATGCCCGGCCAGCGCCCGCCGCGCCGCGTCCCGGCGTGCCCCTGCGCCCCAGTCGCCGCGTCCCGGCCAGCCGCTTTATCAGCGGTCCCGCCCCGTCCCGGCCAGCCGTCGCCCATGGCAGGCCGCAGCGGTATCGGCCGTCCCGGCATGCCCGGCGTCAGCGTCCCGGCGGTCCGCGCCCGCATGCATCCCACTTCGCGTGGCCTGCCTCGGACCCGGCGCTCCGCCGCCGCCGCCCGATCAGGCCGCAGCGCCGTCCGCAGCGATCAGCAGAACCGCGCGCCGCCGCGATCGCGAGCGTGAACCGGAAGAGAAGAACCTCCGGCCGCAGACGCGCCGCGAAGTGGCCGCGCCGCCGCCCATCAACCGCGACATCACCATCTCCGAAGGCATCACGGTCAAGGAGCTTTCCGAAAAGCTCGACGTGAAGGCCAACTCTCGTCATGAAGAAGCTGGTGGACCGCGGCATCTTCGCGACCATCAACCAGACGCTCGATGCGAAACTCGCCACCGACATCGCGCGCGATTTCGGCGCTTCCACTTCCACCGTCACCTACGAAGAAGAAGCCATGCAGGACGTCGAAGAGGCCGAAGAGCCGAAGGATCTGCATCAGCGCGTCCGCCCGTCGTCACCATCATGGGCCACGTCGATCACGGCAAGACCTCGCTGCTCGACGCCATCCGCGAAGCCAACGTCGCCGGCAAGGAAGCCGGCGGCATCACGCAGCACATCGGCGCCTATCACGTGGAGCACGAACGGCCAGAAGATCGTCTTCATCGATACGCCCGGCCACGAAGCCTTCACCCGCATGCGCGCCCGCGGCGCCAAGGTCACCGATATCGTCGTCCTGGTGGTCGCCGCCGACGACGGCGTCATGCCGCAGACCCTCGAAGCCATCGATCACGCCACGCGCCGCCAAGGTTCCCGATCATCGTCGCCATCAACAAGATCGATAAGCCGGACGCCCAGCCCGACCGCATCAAGCAGCAGCTTTCCGACCGCGGCCTGCTGGCCGAAGACTGGGGCGGCGACACCGTCATGGTGCCGGTTTCCGCGCGCGACCAAGCAGAATCTCGATCTGCTGCTCGAAATGATTCTGCTGGTCGCCGAACTGCAGGATCTCAAGGCCAACCCCGCGCGTCCCGCCATGGGCACCGTGCTCGAAGCCAAGCTCGATCGCGGCCGCGGACCCGTGGCCACCGTGCTGGTCCGCAACGGCACGCTGCGCGTCGGCGATTACTTCATCTGCGGCACGGTCTTCGGCAGAGTGCGCGCCATGCTCGACGATCGCGGCGAAGCAGATCACGGAAGCCGAGCCCGTCGACGCCGGTCGAAGTGCTCGGCCTCGAAGCGCTGCCCGAAGCCGGCGACAATTTCCAGGTGGTCACCGATACCGCCAAGGCCAAGCAGATCGTCATTTTCCGCGACCGACAAAGAGCGCGCGAGTCGCGCTCGCCAAGAACGGCCGCCTCACGCTCGAACAGCTCCACAAGCAGATGGAGGCGGGCGAGGTCAAGGAACTGCCCATCATCCTCAAGGCCGACGTCGGCGGCTCGGCCGAAGTGCTGCGCGAGACGCTCAGAAGCTCTCGAACGACAAGGTCAAGGTGCGCGTCATCCACTCCGGCGTCGGCGCCATCAACGAATCCGACGTGCTGCTGGCCTCCGCGTCGAACGCCATCATGATCGGCTTCAACGTGCGGCCGGAGCGCAACGCCGCCGCGGTCGCCGAGCAGGAGAAGGTCGATATCCGCCTGCACACCATCATTTACAAGCTCATCGACGAGATCAAGAAGGCCATGACCGGCCTGCTCGCGCCCGTCTTCAAGGAAGTTTACAAGGGCAAAGCGGAGGTTCGCGAGACGTTTCCGCATTCCCAAGGTCGGCGCCGTGGCCGGCTGCCTGGTCATGGATGGCAACTATCACGCGCGATTCGCAGATGCGCCTGCTGCGCGACAACGTGGTGGTGCACACCGGCAAGATCGGCTCGCTGCGCCGTTTCAAAGACGACGTCAGCGAAGTGAAGCGCCGGCATGGAGTGCGGCATCACGCTCGAAAACTACAGCGACGTGAAGCAGGGCGACATCATCGAGGCCTTCGTGATCGAGAGGGTGGCGAACGAGGTGTTCGCTTAAATGGCCGCCGTCGGCGTACTCACGCTCGAACTGCGGCATCGAAAATGCGCATTCGCTGAAAGACAAGCGCCACGTGGTGAAGAGCCTGAAGGACCGCCTGCGCCGCAAATTCAACGTCTCGGTGGCCGAGATCGACGATATGGATCTGCACAACAGCGCCGTGCTGGCTGTGGCGACGGTGTCCTCCAGCCGCCCCTTCGCCGAAAAAATTCTGCAGGCCGTGGAACGCGAAACAGCGGACCTGACGGGACCCATGCTAATCCGCGCCGAAGCCGAATGGTGGTAATGAAATGGAAGAACATCGGGCACGCCGTGTGTCCGAAGCAGTCAAAGAGGAACTGGCCGAACTGATCGCTTTCGAGATGGAAGACCCGCGTCTCGCCACAGTCAACGTGACCAGCGCCGACGTCTCCTCCGACATGCGCACCGCGCACATCAAAGTCGCCATCGAAGCCGGTCAGGAGAAGAAGGCCCTCGAAGCTCTCGAACACGCTAAAGGTTTTCTGAAGCACGAACTCGCCGCGCGCCTGAACCTTCGCCGCGTCCCCGATCTTCACTTCTCCGCCGACACACACCCCGACGTCGAAAGCCGGATAGATTTCTTATTGCGCCGCGCCAAACGCACCCGCGCCCGCGAGTAATGTGGGGCAGGATGGCATCCTGTGGGCGGGTTGCTTACCCGCCTCCTCCTCAGGCCAGCCTCAGATTCGGATCGGCCGGAATATCCAGCGACGCGAACTCCCCTCTCCTGTATTTCGGAAACGCCGCCGCCGCGATCATGACCGCGTTGTCCGTCGACAGCGCCGCGCTCGGAAAGTACACCGGCAGCCCGATCGCCGCCTGTGTCGCCGCCGCGCGCAATCCCGAATTGCACGCCACACCGCCCGACACAATCAGCGACCGCGCACCGTCATTCTCCTCCGCCGCGCGCGCCGCGTGTCGCAGCAGTTCCTCAATCACGGTCCGCTGAAAACTCGCCACCAGATCGCGCGTCGCCTGCGGTGTCACGCCAAGCCACTCGTCGATCGAAGGCGACGAAGTCACCCTCAACAACTGCTTTCGGTCGTCAATCTCCGCCCCCATATCGCGGCTCTCCACCCATCGCAGCACCGCGGTCTTCAGCCCGCTGAAGCTGAAATCGAGCGCATTGCCTTTCATCTTCGCGATGGTGAACTTCACCCCATGCGGATCGCCATACGGCGCGAGCTTATCAATCACCGGACCGCCCGGATACCCGAACCCGAGCAGCTTCGCCACCTTATCGAACGCCTCGCCTGCCGCATCGTCGCGCGTGCGCCCGAGCAAACGGTAACGCCCCCTCCTCACGTGCTTCGAATAAGTGCGTGTGCCCGCCGCTCACGATTAACGCCAGTGCGGGAAACTCCACCGTCGGCCCCTTCTGCCGCGCCTCCAGAATCACGGCGTGAATGTGCCCCTCGATGTGGTTCACCGCAATCAGCGGAATCCCGGTGGCAAACGCAATCGCCTTTGCATAAGTCAGCCCGACCAGCAGCGCTCCCGCCAGCCCCGGCCCCGAAGTCGCCGCCACCGCGTCGAGGTCCTTCCACACCAGCCCCGCCCGCTCCATCGCCTCGCGCACCACCGGCACGATCGCGCGCAGATGCTCCCGCGACGCCAGTTCCGGCACCACACCGCCGTACTTCCCGTGCACCGAAAACTGGCTGGCCACCACCGAAGACAGCACGCGCGTGCCATCCTCCATCACCGACGCCGCCGTCTCGTCGCACGAGCTCTCGATCGCCAGAATCTTCGTCACTGCAGAGCCGCCACCTAGATCTCGTACGACCACGCCACCGGTTCGTCCCGCTCCCGCCGCGCCTGATCCACCTTCTCGCACACCATCGCCAGCGTCGTCGCATCCAGAATCCGCGCCATGGCATCCCGCACCTCGCGCATCACCATCCGCGTGCCGCACGTCTCGATATCCACGCACTCATCGCACTTGCGGAACCGCGTCTCGCTCGCGCAAGGCAGCGGCGCGAGCGGTCCCTCCATCATCCGGATCACCGACGCCACGGTGATCTCCGCCGGCGGCCGCACCAGCGCATACCCGCCGCCCTTGCCCTTCTTGCTCTCCACCAGCCCTGACGATTTCAGCGCCAGCAGAATCTGCTCCAGAAACTTCCGCGGAATCGCTTCTTCCTGCGCCAGATGCGAAATCAGCACCGGCCCCTGACCGTAACTGCGTGCCAGAGCGTACAGTGCGCGCAGACCGTACTGCGTGCGTTTCGAGAGCTGTCGCATGACGGGAGTTCACTTTCAATGTAAACATAGTGGATATGGCGTGGCGTTCATCCATCTTCTTCCTCGCGACCTTCACGGCCTTCGCCCAGCAGTCGCGCATCGCGGCTCTGGCGAACTCGAAGGATTCCCTCCACCAGCTGAGCGATTCCATCGAAACTCTCTCCGAACAGGTCAGCCCCGCCGTGGTGCAGATTTTCTCCACCAGCTACACGCTTGGCGAAGAGGACTCTGACAACAGCGACACCACCACTATGGGCCTTGTCACCAAGCAGCGCAGTACCGGCTCCGGTGTCATCCTCAGCGCCGACGGCTATATCATTACCAACAACCACGTCGTCCGCGACGCCCGCCACGTGCGCGTTCAGCTGGCTTCCCGCCTGACGACCCCGCCGCCCGCACCGCTGGATCGCATCCCCGATTTCATGCCCACGGCAAACTGCTCGAAGCCAAAGTCGTGGGCGTAGACCGCGTCGCCGATCTCGCTGTCCTCAAAGTTGACGACGGCGTACCCCTGCCAGTCCTGAAACTCTCCGATTCCGACCAGCTCCGCCAGGGCCAGGTCGTGCTCGCGTTCGGCAATCCTCTCGGCCTTGAGAATTCTGTCAGCATCGGCATCGTCAGTTCTGTCGGCCGCCAGGTCAAGCCCGACGACCCTATGGTCTACATACAGACCGACGCACCCATCAATCCCGGCAACAGCGGCGGCCCGCTTCTCGACGCCGACGGCAACGTGATCGGCATCAACACTTTTATCCTCACGCAGTCGGGCGGCAGCGAAGGCATCGGCTTTGCCATCCCCGCCAATGTGGTGAAAGAACGTCTACGCGCAGATCCGCAAGGATGGCCATGTGCATCGCGGCGAAATCGGCGTGCTCGCGCAGAGCATTACGCCCGAACTCGCCACCGGCCTCAACCTCAAACAGGACACCGGTGTGGTTCTCGGCGATGTGACGCCGGACGGCCCCGCGGACAAAGGCGGCCTCAAACCAGGAGACATCATTATTTCACTCAACGGCAGGAGTCTCTACAATGCCCGCGAATTCCAGACGGCCCTTTATCGCATTCCCCTGAACCAGACCGTAACAGTGGAAGCCCTTCGCGGCGCCGACAAAGTAACTGCAAAGATCAAAGTGGCGGAGAGCGACGACGATCCCTTCCGCCTCGTCGATCTGGTCAAGCCGGAAGAGAACAAGGTTTCGAAACTCGGCATAATCGGGATTGCGATCACGAAGCAGATCGCGCAGTTTCTGCCCGACACCCGCAAGCCATATGGCGTGATCGTCGCGGCGCGCATCGGCGATACCGAATATTCCGGGCAGGGCGGACTCAAACCCGGCGATGTCATCTACAGTGTCAACACCACGCCCGTCTCGACGCTCGACGCGCTGCGCGCGGCAATCGACTCGCTGAAGGTCGCCGATCCCCTCGTCCTTCAGATCGAGCGCGACGGCAATCTGCTCTATCTCACCCTCAGCGAAGAGTAACCTGTACCGCTGGCGGTCTTGCCGCCGGCGCTTTGATATAGAATGTCGTTCGACCGATGGTCCGAATCTGTCTCGCCGTACTCGCACTCGCGTTGCCGTCATGCGCGGCTGCCCAATCTCCCGATCTCAAAGCCACCGTCGACAAATCTCTGAAGGCCATGGGCGCCGAGAACGTGAAGACCATCGTGATCTCCGGCGAAGGCTGGGACGGCTGCGTCGGCCAGAACTACGACCCCAATGCCGACCACTGGCGCAAATTCTCAAACAAGAACTACGTTCGCTCCATCGATTTCGAAGCGCGCGCCTGGCGTCTCGAGCGCATTCGCGGCGAAGGCGAGAATCCCGGCCGCGGTGGCTGTAATGCCGGACCGGTTCCCGACCAGCAGCAGAATCAGGTCACCACTCTGAACGCGAACTCGCCCTTCAACACCCGGATGGAATTCATCATGCTGCCGGAGGGTTTTCTCAAGGTCGCGCTCGAAAAGAATGCCAGCGTGAAGACGCAAAGGACCAACGGCAAGAACTACACCGTGCTCACCTTCATGGGCGATCTCGCCCCGGTGAATGGCTACATCAACGATCTGGGCTACGTTGACCGCATCGAAACCACCATCAACAACGACGTGATGGGCGACATGGTCTGGAGCGCCGAATACACCAACTGGAAGGATTTCAACGGACTCAAATTCCCCACGCACATTGTCCAGCACCAGGGACCGCCGATGTTCTTCGAGCTGAACGTAGCGGATGTTAAAGTGAACGCCTCGGTCGATCTCACGCCGCCTCCGGGACGCGGACGCGGTGGTCCAGGCCGCGGTCGCGGCGAGGCCCCCGGCCCGATGTCAGAGGATCTCGGCGGCGGATTCTGGCTCGTGACTGGCGGCTATGGCGCCATCGTAGCCGATTTCAAAGACTACATCGTTGTCGTCGAAGGTCCGCAGAACGACACGCGCGCCCTGCAGATCATCGCTGAAGCGAAACGCCTGATTCCGAACAAGCCGATCCGCTACGTCGTCAATACGCACGCGCATTTCGATCACTCAGGCGGTCTGCGCGCGTTCGTCGCCGAGGGCGCCACCATCGTCACCCACAAAGACAACCAGACATTCTACGAAAACGTTTTAAAAAACCCGCACACGCTGGTGCCGGACGCTCTCTCGAAAATGAATCCGCAGCCGCCCGTGAAAATCGAGGCTGTGGGCGACATGAAGACGCTCACCGATGGCGAGCACACCATCAATCTCTACCATCTCGACGGCAGCACGCACGCGATGGGTACGCTGATCGTCTATTTGCCGAAGCAGAAGATTTTGGTTGAAGCGGATGAATTCAACGTCGGCGCGGCCAATGCTCCTCCTCCAGCTGTCGTGAACCCATATCACACGAATCTGCTGTCGAACATCGAACGCCTCAAACTGGATGTGGACCGCATCATCCCAATCCACCTGCCGACCGACAACCGCAAAGTCACGATGGCCGAACTCTACACGGCCGCGGGCAAATCCAGGCCCTGATCTACCGGTATGCGTTTAACTGCGGATTCCGCGCCCGGAACTCGCGGTAATCCCTCATGCGCCGCAGATCGTCGGACAGGGCACCCCGGTCGCGTGGGTCGAGCGAATTCGCTTCCACCACATGCTGAATACGGTCGATCGCCTCGTCGAGGTGATGCTTGTCATACCGTCCCTGATCGAAGCGAATCTGAAACTCGTACAGCTTGCCGCGCGCATCGTCGAAACGCTTCCGGTCGTGGGGCGATGCATATGGATATGCGCTCGCCCGCTCCAGATCGACGCGCGCGCGATCGAACATGCCGCGATCCTGCCGCGCGTAGTCGCGATCCCCGTATGGCCGATCGTACTGCGCGAACGCCGCAACGCTGAACAACGTGGAAGCAAAGCAAAGGGCCAGAACTGTGCGTTTCATATCACCATCACCTCGTGTGTACTGCTTCGTATCAACAGCGCACAGGCCGAAGGTCCGTTGTGCGCGACCGAACAAGGGGACGCGCGGCCCTCGCACGCCGGTTGCCGCTTTTAATCCAGGCTTAATGCGCCTATCCGCCGGTGCACGATCCGGCCAGCGCGCAACACAACACCGGCGTCCCCATGGCCCGCGCACTCCGCAAGATCGCGATAGTCATCCACATCCATCACCAGCAGATCGGCCTGTTTGCCCGGCTCGAGCGAACCGATCTCAGGCGTGAGCCGCAGCGAACACGCCGCATTCCACGTCGTCGCGACAAGCGCTTCTGCCGCGGTGAGTCCGAAGCGTTCCACGCCGAGACACAGTACATGCTGCATGTTGAGGGTCGCCCGATCGCTCGATGAGAGCGCCACAGCAGCGCCATGCTCGATCGCTCTTCGCATCGCCCCCCGGGCTCCGGCGCAATCGCCCTGCCAGACCGGAACCACGCGAATCACGCCGGCCTCAGTCAATCGGGACGCGAAACACGTCAGCGAATCCATCGGGGCCACGACTGCAATTGCGCCGGCCTCCAGCGCCAGTTCCAGATGCGGCGGTTCCGGACGCCACGGCGACCGCAGCCGCATCGCATAACCGAATCCCGCCGCCGCTGCCACCAACCTCCGCAGCGTCGCCATATCGGGCACGTGGCCCGGACCACCCACGGTCAGTTCCGCGATCGAAGCAAGCTTCCTGCTCATCACCACAGCCAGCCATCTTGACGTGAGCTGTTCGGCAAGTTCCGGCGTGACCATCGGCGAAAAGACCGAGCAGATTCGCATTGGCCGGCGCTGCATCATCCCGTGCACCCGCAGCAGCCGGGTGGCGCTCTTCAGATTGCCCGCGCATCGCGTATGCGTGCCCGCCGCAGTACAGCCATACCGTGCAAGTTCATCCGATCTCGCCGCTGCTCTCGTCAGAACTTTGCGCCGCGACATCAGCCTGAAGCTGTCAGGACCGCTCTCATCCGGCCCTGCCGAACTTACCAGCGCGACGTCGGCGTCCACAAACGCCGGCATCACCACGCGACCGCTGGCATCGATCTCACGCGCGTTGCGCGCTTCCGCCAGGTTCTCCACGCGGCGCGACGGTCCGACTTCCCGTATAACGCCGTTATGAATCAGCAGCGCACCCCGGGGAACGATTCCGAGGTCGGCCATGGCCGGTCCGCTGCGCGGACCAGCCGGCCCGCGCAACGTCAGCAGTTGCCGGGCATTCCGAACCAGCGTCCACCTGTCCGCGCAAAGGCCGAGGGGTCCGTTTTGCGCGTTTCGAACAGTAGCGGACGCGGGCTCCGAAACGGAGTGCACGCGCGCCTATTCTACCAGGCTTACTCCCCGCCCTCTTTCATCATCTTGCTCAGACCCTTGACCTTCTGCTTCAGTTCCTCTGTAGCATCGGTGATCTGCGTCGTGTCGTAGATGACGTGCGGAGTAAGGAATACAATCAGCTCCGTCCGTTGTTTCATGGTGTTCTTCATCCCGAACAGGAATCCGATATAAGGAATGCGGTCGAGATACGGAATGCCCGTAATGGTATCCGTGGTGCTGTCCATGATGATGCCGCCGATCGCCACCGTATCGCCGTCTTCCACCGTCACCTGCGTGCTCACGTTGCGCTGCGAAAACGACGGCGAATCGATATTGCTGCCCGCCGCGTTGGATGCCGAGAGAGGGTTCGGAATCGGCGCCGTCACGTCCTGACTGATCACCATGGTCACGACACCACTGGCATTCACGCGCGCCAGGATATTCAGTCCGATGCCGGTGCTCGTGTTCTGCACCGAACTGGTAAACAGCGTCGTGCCGGCCTGCTGGATTCCGCTGGTGGCGAGGCCACTCACCGTGGGCACCGAATCGCCCACCGTGATCGAAGCCGGAATGCTGTCCGTCGCAATCACGCTTGGCGCCGAAAGCACCTTGCTTTTGGTCCTCGTTTCGTTCGCCTGCAAATACCCCAGAAGCTGGCGGCTCTGCCCCACCAGAGCTCCCGCCGTCAGCGTGAGTCCGGAGTTCGATGTGCCGAGCAGCTGCTGCGCCGGCACGGTCGAGTTCGACGCCCCTTGCTTCTGCAGGAACGATTCGACCCCCGCATTGAGATCGCCCGTCAAATCGACTTCATAGATCTTCGCGTCGATCAGCACCTGCCGCGGCGAGACGTCCAGCTGTTCCAGCAGACGCTCGATCTGTTCCCATTCCTGCTGGGTACCCTGCACCAGCAGCGTGTTGTCATACGGATTGGGAATGATGCGCGGCCCCGTCGTTCTGCCGTACGGCGATCCCTGCAGATAAGTACCGGTCTGATCGCCGCCCGCGTTCGTATTGGCTGACGCCGTATTGCCCGCATTGCCGCCCGATCCGCCGCCGCTGAAGACGTTGACCGGCGACGACGATTGCTGCGCATAACCGCTCGCCGAAGGCGCACACGGCACGCCGAATCCACCGCCGTATCCAGGACCGAATCCGCCGCCCGTTCCGTAGCCCCCGCCACCATACCCGCCGCCGCCCGGATAGCCGCCACCGTACCCGCCTGTTCCAGCGCCACCGCCATAAGCGCCGCCACCGTACGCCGGACCCGTGCCAACACCCGGATATCCCGTCGCCGGATATGTAGTGCCGCCCGGACCGCCGTAGAGACCCGCCGCCCCGGTGAAGCCGCAGCCTCCATAGAGCTGGTTGATTACCCCGCCCAGAATCGCCGCGCTGCCGTATTTCAGTTTGTAAACGTAGTTGTCAATGCCATTCGCCGTCTTGGTTGCCGGGATGTCGAGCTTCGCAATCCACTTTTCCACTTCCGCGAACGTTCCCGGATTCGGCGCTACCGCGAGGATCGTATTAATGCGGTTGATCGCGAGGAACCGCACCGCGCCGCTGCCCTTTTCGGTCGAAAGCGCGTACGCCTTGAAGATGTCGTCGAGTTCCTTCACGATGTCGCTGGGCCGCCCGTTTTTCACCTCGAAAGGCCTCACCCGCTGACCCGCGAACGTATCGCTGTCGAACATCTGAATCAGCTCGAGCGTGCGCCGCATGTTGCGGCTGTTATCCAGAATGATCAGCAGATTCGCCGGATCGTAATTGGTGAGCTGCGCACCCTCGCCCGTAAACGGCACGAGAATCTTCTGCATCTCCGCCGACGTCATGTAGCGCAGAAAAACCAGGTTCAGCACCAGCCGCTCGTCGTCGGGAATCTTCGACGGATCGGATTGCGAAATCGGGCTCACCGGCTGGCGCGCAATGTTCGCCGCCGGAACGATGCGATAGATATTGCCCACCTGCACCATCGCCAGGCCGTTCATGCGCAG
The DNA here is from genome assembly GCA_963832905.1 of Terriglobia bacterium. Taxonomy (GTDB): domain Bacteria; phylum Acidobacteriota; class Terriglobia; order Bryobacterales; family Bryobacteraceae; genus BOG-234. Next base: position 191,670 of record CAWHVO010000001.1, read on the forward strand.
AATCGTTTCCAGCAGCGGGCGCAGATCGACGTCGCGCACCTGCCCGTAAGTGTTGATCGTGACCGTGCCGTTCTTAACGGCCGGGTCGAGGATGTAGTTGATGTGCAGATCCTGCGCCAGCAGATTGATCACCTCAAACAGCGAGGCGTTATTGAGATTCAACCCGCCCGGAACCGTCGGCGCAGGCGCGGCCGGTTGTGTCTGCGCGGCCGGTGGCTGCTGCGCCTGAGCCGACAGAGCCACCGCGATCAGAGCGCCGATTCCCGCGCGCCTAGTCAGGTTGACCACTAGTCGGCTCCGTTTTGGCGTTCTGCGCTTCGAAAAGCTTCTGTTCATCCGGCGTCATATCCGTTTTCTTCTTCTCCCAGGAAATCGTCCCGAACGGCCCCGGACGCTCGAACCGCACGGTGGCGCCCTTATCGATCGTCTTCGTCGAACTGATATCGACACCCGAATCGGCTGGCTCATCCGTTTTCGGGAACTTCATAACCCCGAACGGAGTCTTCGCATACACCCACTTCTTCCCCTGCTTGTCGGTCCACGTGTAACTCTGGCCGTCTGGATTCGCGACCGCGTCTTTCGGGATCGTGATCGTTTTCGGCGCCGGGGCAGCGGCTTTTTTCTGATCCTTCCGATCCGCTGCCCAGGCGGCCCCTGCCACCGCGCAGCACAGAATGACCACGAGTGTGTTCTTCATACGATTCGTTTCTCCTATTGAGCCTGGTTCTATTGAGCCTGCGTCCAGTTGCAGCTTTCCCCAAACGGCGATTTGACGACGTTCTTCCGGTATCCGTCGACGATCGCGCCCGCGGCCGAAGTGTCTCCCGCCACGCACGCGCGATAGCCGCCGCCGATGTCCTTACCCGGCCCCGCCTTGACATTCGCCTCGGCCGGCCTGGGTGGCGCCGCACCTGCGTTACTCGCCGGAGGCGCTGCCGCCTGACCCGCCCCTTCGACCGGCGGACCCGAACGATCGATCAGATCGTCGATCTTCTTCGTGATCCTCTTCCCGTCCCAGTCGAATATCACGGTCTGCGGATCCAGCGAAGCGATGAGAAACTCGCCGACTTTGTCGCCCTCGCGCACCGGCCGTTCCGGACCACCCTTCTTTTCCGACATGATTGCTTTCGTGCCGCTCGGCAGCCCAAGCACGCCGTACACAATCGGCAGGGGCGGCATCGGTTTCGGCGGCTCGACCTTCGGCGCTTCGACCACGACGTTCGGATTGCGGTCCTTCGAAAACAGGTCCTTCGTCGCCACATCGGAGAACTTTGTCGCGGGATCGCTCTCCGGCTTCGGCGCGGGCGCAATCGGAGGCGGCGGCAGGGTTTTCACTTTCACATTGACCGTGTCCTGCCGTGTCTTCCGCGCCTCATTCCAGCCATTGCGCCCCTGCCACACGATCCCGCCCAGCGCGGCCACCAGCACGACATTCAGGGCAATCAGCTTCGCTTTCAAAATCCCGCCAGACCTTTCTTCCCGGGCACGAGCTTTTTCGCCACCACTCCGGCCAGCACGATGCGCACATTCATCGTCTTCTCTTTCGGATTGCCCGCCGTGATCCGCTGTTCGTAAGGCACCACAAGCTCCGGCGCCTTCGAAAGGTCCGCCAGAAAATTCACCAGCTGTTCGATGTGGCAATCGAACGTGACCGTCGCGAAAACCAGGCCATAATCGCCCGACCGCCTTCGGCGCGCCGAAATCGCCGCCGCGCAGATCGATCTGTTCATCCTTGCCGATCCGCCGCGCGATCTCAACCAGCGCGGCCTGCGCCTGCGCCGTCGTGTCCGCCTGGATGATGCCGCGCTCGCGAACCGCCAGATCCGCCGATGTCTGCTTCAGCACCGCTTCGCGCACCGGCACCGTGGCGGCGACCTGCCGCAAACGCGTCAGCCTCTGCTGCGCCATCTGTGGACCCACGCGCGAAACACTCGGCGCCACCACGCCGCTGCCGCTGCTCCGGTTCACGTAGAAATAAAGCGGCGTCCCGACCACCACTGTCACCACCAGGAGAATCAGCGCGCGCCGGTCTCTTTCTGAAATATTCATCGCGCTCACGGCGTCTGCCTTCCCGCTCTTCCGCGACGCATGGTCCTGATGCGAAACTGCTCCGTATCACCCGTGCGCGTGAACGCCAGCACGAACTCCGAATTCTGAAACAGCGGCGACGAATCGAGAAGCTTCAGCAGCGGCGCGGCCTGGTCTGCTTCCCCCGCGATCACCACCGAATCCGGATGAATCTCGATCGTGTTTGTCCACACCGTGGCCGGAAGAATTCTTGTCAGTTCATTGAGCACTTCCAGATCGGCCTGCGGACGCCGCCGAATCTCATCCAGCAGCTGAATCCGGCTGCCGTTCTGTGCAATCGCCCGCTCCAGCGTCCGGGCACGCGTCGCCGCCGGTTCGAGTTGCCGCGTCGCCCGATCCAGTTCCTCGCGAAACCGCCTCTGCTCGACGGCCGGAAACACCACGAACGCCGACACCAGCGCCAGCAGCACAACGACACCAAGCGCTGCCGGTATCAGATATTGCACGCGATCATGCGATGCCCGGCGTTCTGCAGGCAGCAGATTCGCGAACCGGGCCGATCGCGGCGCCGATCCGGCGATAGCCGCTGCGTACGCGAATGCGTTACCGCGCGCCCCACCCGGAAGAACTTCGGCCAGCGAAATCGCCGGCTGATCGGCAGGCAGCCGCAACTCCGCACGTGCCAGCGCCGCAGCCCGCACAGGCGGCACGGAAAATTCCGCGGAAAAAACGGCCCGCGATTCGCTCTCACCGTAAACTTCGATCCGCCCGTTCTCGTCCGTATCGAGGCACAGCAACGCGCGCGGCGCCGCATTCCAGATGCGCAGCGCGGCATAAATCACGGCGGGCGAAAATGTCGCCGCCGCCAGTGGAATTCCCGCTTCCGTAAAAAGCGTCTCGTAAACTCCGAGCGTTTCCTGTCGCGCCAGACCAACCAGCACGTCCGAACCCTGCCCTGCCCGCGACCATCCCCACGCTACATCCGCATCGCCCCAGGGATGCAGTGTGTCGATCTGCAGTTCGACCGCGTTCGCCATGTCCTTTTCGGCGACTCCCGGCAGATTCACCGTTCGCACGACCACTTCGCCGCGCGGCAGCAGCACAACCGCGGCCAGGCGCGATTCACCCGCATCGCTGACAAACTTCTGCAGTTCGGCGCCCCATTCGGCAGCCGGACGATGACGGAAGTCGCGAATCGTCGAGGTTGCGATCGGACTCGGCCCTCCCGGACGCGCCCTCACGATCGCCGCTTCCAGATTGCGTTCGCCGATTGCGATCCCGAACCCGGTACCGATGGCCGTCGCGCGATTCCACAGCGGCAGCATCGCGGCACTCGCCTGCGGCGCGATGGCCGCCACGGGTTCAGCAGACAACGTGCTCATCTTTATTCACGGTCAACTTCAGGCCCGGTCAAGCCACCGCACGATTTTGAAACCCACCGGCTTCTCGCCGGAATTTCGTGGAAAGTAAAACTTCACCAGCGCAGCTACCGTGCGCCGCAGATCGGAAAGGCTGCCATCGGGCTGCCGCAGCCGCGCCGTGGCCCGCAGGGTATACATCGACTGTCCCCCGATCGTCAGCATCCTTCCCGCCGGCCCGAGCGATTCCACGATGTCCCGGAATTGCCCCACATCGGTTATCGGATGTTGCTTCCTGAGGCTCACGATCGTGTCCGCATCCGCCGCATCGATCCCGACAGCCTCGAGCGTCGCCCGCCGCGCGGTATTGATATCGACCCCGATCGCGCCGCCGTAGACCGTCAGGCAGTCCCGCAGACCGGGCCGGCTCGCGTCCAGATCGTTGCCGTAGTAAAGTTCCGGAGTCATCCCCTTAACCAGCAGCAGTTCTTCGTTCTCCTGAAAAGACGCATGCCGGGCCATAAAAGACGGAGACTGGCTCAAATAAAAGGAATCGAACGGGCTGGGCTTCTGCGGATCGGGCGGCGTTCGCCAGTCGACGATCGCCGCCGTAATTTCGGTGGCCCGGTCCTCCGCCACTCCAAGCGCAGCGAGCAGCCGCAGCATCATTTCCGGCCGCGCGCCGTTCAGACTCAGCTTCGAAGCCTCCGGGATCACGTCGACATGCACATCGCCCGCCGGAAACGTCATTTCCATCGACGGGTCGCCGTTAATGTGATACATAGGAAGCCCGTCGTCGCTCACATACTGGCGGCTCCAGATCATATGCAGCGCCGCCCGTTCCACCGCGCCGCGGGCCATGAAATAGGATCGCGCGTCGTCAATGTTGGTCTCCGTGCGTTCCGTCTCCGCCCGCACGTTGCTCGCGACGGCCAGACCGACAGCCGACAGCGCCGCCGTCAGCCACAGCACCATCAGCAGCGCCGACCCCCGTGAATCAGCCGCTCTACAGCTGGTCGTCATAAACAACATTCGGATCCCGATTCACGTTGAAGGGCACGGTCACGGTACCGATGTGCAGATCCGTCGCACTGGTGTCCAGCGGCGCCATCTCGATCCGCACTGCCAGCGGCACCACTCCGGCAGCACCCAGTCCGGGCGCCATTGCTGGAACGGCGCCTCGCGAAGCGGCGCCAGCCAGGAAAAGCGGCAATACGCCAGCCGATCCGCCAGCACGAACGACTGCGGTCCCGCCACAATCGGCGCGTAATGGATAATCACCGGACGCTCCACCGTCCCCTGTTCAATGCCCAGAATCTGCTGCCCCGCCTGGTCCGGACCCGTATACGGTGCTTCATTCACAATCAGCCGCACGCCCTGGTTGTTCTCTCCCGGAATTACCTGCAGTGCCGCGATATGCAGCCTCCCACGCCAGGCTTCTTCGATCGAGTACGAGGTCACAAACCGCATACTCTGCGTCTCCGCCTGCAGAAAAGGCACAAGCCGGGGCTTGTCCGGCTGCGGACGAAAATTCGCATACGAATAAATGAACCCGTTGATCTCGTCTTCGATAATCGCCCGCGTATTCGAGACGCGCCGGTTCTTCACCAGGTGCGCATCCGTCCTGTCCATCGTGCTGAAGCCAAGCCGCATCGCAACCAGCATGCCCACCGAGAGCAGACTAAGCAGCGAAACCGCGATCAGAATTTCTATCAGCGTGATACCCGACTGACGGCTCTTGCTCATTGCTATTGCGCCTGCGCCGGTATCGGTATCGGCCGATAGCTTTCCAGCTGAATGGTGCGACGCGCTCCGACCGCAGGCTCCCACCAGATTTCGAGCCCCACCCGTTGCAGGATGACCATCCCCGGCCCCGCGTGCGGCGGCACATCGAACGGCCGCAGCGAAGCGCGCCACCCGCTCGGGACGCCGCCGGATTGTTCCCGCTCGAACTGCCCCTCCACTGTCCCGTCGAACGGCAGATTCCTGTCAACCAGCAGATCGTTCATCTTCGTGCGCGCCAGCATCGCCGCCCGGTCGTAATCCGTCAGCCGCGCCGCATTCTGCACCGAATGCGACAACCCTGCGATCAGACCGGCCACCGCGATGCCCATGATCACCGTCGCCACCAGAACTTCGAGCAGCGTGAATCCGCCGCTGTTTGTCGAACAACGCCTGTTCATTTCCCGGCCTCAAGCCGCCCAATGTCCGGCACGCCTGTCGCCGGATCGATCCGCACCGACCGCCGCGCGCCTTTTTCGTTGCGCAGCACCAGCGTCATGCGCGGAAACGTCCCGCCCGGCTGCAGCAGAAAGCGCCGCGGCTCGTCGCCTTCGATCGAAAATCCCCTGCGGCATGCGCAGCGTCCGTTCCGCTTTCTCGCCCGATGCCGCCGTGAAAACCGCCGATTTCGTCTTCCTGCGGCGCGATCACTACCGCGACCGCCATTTCCCGCCGCTCCACGCGATTCATCGTCGCCGTGAGAAAGCTCGCCGCCGATCCGGACGCTGAGTTCAGCCGCACGCTCGCCAGGCCGGCCGCCAGCGCCGGAAACGTGATGCCCGCGATCAGCGCGATGATCATCACCACGATCAGCATCTCGATCAGCGTGACGCCGGATTGTGGCCTGGCGTTCATTCTCACTTCCAGCTGACGATATCGGTGTTCAGATCCGTACCGCCTGGCTGTCCGTCCGCGCCGTACGACACGATGTCCGGCTCGTCGCCGTGGTCGCCCGGATATTTGTACACGAACGCGTGGCCCCAGGGATCGTTCCCGACTTCTTTGGTGATGTACGGGCCGTGCCATTGCTCGACGCCGGTTGGCTGCGTGCGCAGTGCGGCCAGCCCCTGCTCCGTGCTCGGATACCCGCCGGTGTCGAGGTGATACTGTCCCAGCGCGAGCTGAAAATTCTCGATAGCCTGCTTCGCCGCCACGACGCGGGCTTTGTCGCCCTGATTCAGCAGCCTTGGCGCAACGATCGCCGCGAATACCGCGATGATCACCACCACCACCAGCATTTCGATCAGCGTGACGCCCGCCCGCAGATTCCTCTTGTGTTCCATCTTCCTTCTCCTGAACGCGCATTTACCGCCGGCGGTCTTGCCGCCGGCTCTCTTACAGCGCGACATCGTTGATACTGGTAATCGCGACCAGCATACTCAATACCAGCGAGCCCACAATGATCCCCATCACCAGAATCACCAGCGGCTCAAAAATCGCGGTAAATCTCTTGACCGACGCGCGCGTCTCTTCTTCATAAATATCTGCCATGCGGGCGAACATCGCATCGAGCTTGCCCGTCTCCTCGCCCACCGTCAGCAGGTGCGACGCCAGCGGCGGAAACATCCGCGTACGCGCCAGCGGCTGCGAAATGCCCTCGCCGCGCTTCACTCCCTGCGCCACATCCTTCAGCGCCCCGGCCATGCGCGAATTGAACAGAATCCCAGCTGAAATATGCAGCGACTGCACCAGTGGCACCTGTTCCCCACCAGCGTCGACATGGCGCGCGCGAACCGCGACGTCTCCGCCTTCTGCAGCGCGTCGCCCAGAACCGGAATCTTCAGCCGGTTCGTGTCCCACCAGAACCGTCCCTTCAGCGTTCCTATGTAACTGCGAAAACCCACCACGAAAACCGCCAGCGCCAGCGCCACCACCCACCACCAGTTCTGCACGACGTGGCTCGCCTGGAGCATGATCAGCGTTGGCAGCGGGATCTTCATGTGGCTGTCGTCGAAAATGCTCGCAAACCGCGGCACAACGAAATTCAGGATGATGAAGATGCTCCCCACGCCCACCAGCGCCAGCAGCGCCGGATAAATCATCGCCGACACAATGTAGCTGCGCAGTTCATCGCGCGAACGTTCGAACTCCGACAGTCGCTCGAAGATCAGTCCCAGGCTGCCCGACGCCTCGCCCGCCCGCACCATGTTGATGAACAGGTCCGAGAAATGCGCCGGATGCAGCGCCAGCGCGTCTGCCAGCGACTTACCGCCCTTGATCGATCGCAGAACATCCAGCACAATCGTCCGGAACTGACTGACGCGTCGTCAGTTCGCTTGTGATCGACAGCGCGCGGTCCAGCGGCACGCCGGAATTCAGCAGCGTCGACAGCTCCTGTGTGAAAAACAGAACATCGCGACGCCGCCCCGCTTCGAACGACGGCAGCTTCAGCGCCGCCGACTTCTTCTCCTCAAACCCGACATAAACCGGCGTCAGCCCCTGCCGCATCAACTCGCGCGCCACAGACTTGCTGTTCTCGGCCGTGATGACCCCGGTGCGCAGCTTGCCGTCCGCCGCCACCGCCCGATAATGAAACGTCGCCGAAGCCATAACTCACAGGCTGAAGCCCGTGCCACCTTCGTTCTCTTGCTGCTCAATGCCGGGTGGCACAGACTTCAGCCTGTGCTTAAAATTCCTGCGTGACACGGGTCACTTCCTCCGCCGTCGTGATTCCCCGCCGTACCTTCGCCCAGCCGTCTTCGCGCAGATTCTTCATCCCGTTGCGCCGCGCCGACTTCGGTGAGACGCGTGGCATCGGCATTGCTCCATGATCAGATGCCGCAGCTCGTCGTTCAGCTCCATCAGCTCGAAGATTCCCGCGCGCCCCTTATACCCGGACCCGTTGCACACCTCGCAGCCTTTACCGCGGAACATCTCGATCTCCTCGCCAAACGGCGTCATCGCCGTTCCCGCGCTTTCCCGGCAGTTCGCGCAGATCAGCCGCACCAGCCGCTGCGCCAGAATCGCCACCACCGACGACGTCACCAGATAATTCTCCACGCCCATGTCCATCAGCCGCGTCACCGCGCTCGGCGCGTCGTTCGTGTGCAGTGTCGAGAAAACAAAATGACCGGTCAGCGCCGAACGAATCGCGATATCCGCCGTCTCGCGGTCGCGAATTTCGCCGACCATGATCACGTCCGGATCCTGCCGCACGATATGCCGCAGCCCCGCCGCGAACGTCAGCCCGATCTGCGGATTCACATGAATCTGATTGATCCCGTCCATCTGATACTCCACCGGATCTTCAATCGTGATGATCTTCTTGTCCGGCAGATTGATCCGTTTCAGCGCCGAATAGAGCGTGGTCGATTTCCCGCTGCCGGTCGGCCCCGTCACCAGAAAAATCCCGTGCGGCAGCGACGTGAAATACTCCATGCGGTTCAGCATGTGCGTCGTCAAAACCGAGCCGCTGCAGATCGTAAAAATCGCCCGCCGACCGGTCCAGCAGACGCATCACCACGCTTTCGCCGAACAGCGTCGGCAGCGTGGAAACGCGAAGGTCGACCTCGCGCCCCAGAATGCGGATTTTGATGCGCCCGTCCTGCGGCAGCCGCCGTTCGGCGATATTCAGCTTCGCCATCAGCTTCAGCCGCGAGGTCATGGCCGCCTTCAGTTCCCGCGGGGGCTGCTCCTGATTGAACAGCACTCCATCCACGCGGAACCGCACGCGAAACTCTTTCTCGAACGGTTCAATGTGAATGTCGCTCGCGCGCTTCTCAATCGCCTGCGCGATCATCGCATTCACCAGACGAATGACCGGCGCTTCGCTCGCCATGTCCCGCAGATGTTCGAGATCTTCCTCATCGCCCGTCCCGAACTCTGTGGTCGTACTGGTGCGGTCGGCTTCGCTGTAATACCGGTCGATGGCGTCCAAAATGTCCTGCTCCGCGGCCAGCTGCGGATTCACTTCAAGCCGCGAAAAACTGTGGACCGCATTGATCGTCTCGAAGTCCAGCGGATCGGCCATCGCCAGCGTGAGCGAACCCTCCTCGATGGCCAAGGGGAAAATACACACTTTGCGCAGGAACAGCGGCGACAGTCCTTCGACCTCCGGCGCCGCGGCGGGCGCGCCCAGCTGTGCAATCGGCAACCCGAGCTGTTCCGACAGCGCCGACAGCAGATCGCGCTGCGCGATGAAACCCATGTTGACGAGAATCCGCCCCAGCTTCTCCCCGCGCCGTTCTTTCTGCAGCTCCAGCGCGCGCTCGAGATCCTCGGGATCGATCAAACCCCGCGCGATGAGTATCTGCCCGATCGGAGTCGGCAGCCCGGGCGCGTCGCCTCCCGCGCCCGAAACGTCGGGTGCGGACCGGTCGTCCTGCTCTTTCATTGGTCCTGTTCTTCGATGATCGCCGCGAGTTCCTGCGGCCCCGCATGCGCCGCCTTCGCATCCAGCAGTTTCTGCTTTTCCGCGCTCATCAGAATCCGCTGCGGCAACCCTTTGGAATTCTCCCACGCGTGATAGATGAGGAAGGCTTCCATCGACACGCGCTCGCTCGCCGGCATCCCTTCCAGCGTGCTGCTCGCGTTCATCATCATCGTGCGCATGGAATCCTTCAGGATCGGCAGATTCTTCATCTTGCGATCGTGCGTCGTCGCCACTTCCTTTGGACTGACTTTGAGCTTGAACGGATTTGGCCCGATCGTCCCCGAATTGATCAGATCCAGCTCCACCGTGAACAGCGCGCCGTAGCCGTTGAGATAGCTCCCTCGCGCCAGACCCAGAAACTCATATGGATCTGCCGGCCCGACGCTCAGCGTCTGGTTAATCGTTCCTTCGATTGCCGCGATCGTGGCGCTCGAAACCGCTGATTCGGTCGCCGCGAAACACAAAGCAGCAGCAACAATTCCCACCAGAAGTTTCATTGTCCGCCTCCCGCAGCCGGGGCTTCGCTCATCGCCAGTTGCCTATAGCTCAGGCTGAGCTTCTTCTGCAGAAACATGAAATTGTCGCTGACTGCGATCATCTGATCGCGATACTGGGCGTCGCGCTTTTTCTCCGCCGCTTTAATCAGCTGTATATCTTCCGCCCGCACCTGCGCCACTGCTTTCGCCACGGCCGCGTTAATCTCCGATTGCGGTAACGACGCCGTCTGCACAATCGTCCGCGGTTCCGTGGTCTTCCCGGCCGCGAAATGCCACGCCGAAACCACAAGCGCCACCGCCAGCACGCACGCCGACGCGAATCCCATCTGCGCCCCTGAATTCCAGAACCGCCGGAACCAGTTCGGCTCAAACACGCGATCCGACACGAACGCGATGCGCTGCGGAATTTCCCGGTCCGGCAGCGACCGCAGTGCCGCCGTCGTTACACGCAGCCGGTCAAGCTCCAGCGCGCATTCGCCGCAAGCTGCCACGTGCTGCTCAATCGCCTCGCGTTCGCTGTGTGAAAGCTCATCGAACGCATAATCCCGCAGGGCCTCACCGGGGTGATCAGAAGCTGGATGAATCATTGAAGTTTGCCTCTCGTATTCACGGGAGCCAGTTCCGTCTTCAGCAGATCGAGCGCCGTATACAGCCGCGACTTCACGGTCGACACCGGCGCTCCCAGAATCTCCGCCATCTCCTCGAACTTGAATCCTTCATAAACCTTCAGCACCACGGCCTCGCGCTGTTCCGGATTCAGCCGGTCGAGCGCCGCCGTGACCGCGAGCGAAAGATCTATGGAAAACCCCGGCGCGGGACTGCGTGCGGCCCCCACCTCGGCTTCGCTCAAATCTTCAAACGCCGTTTCGGGCCGGCGTTTACGGAAGAGCGAGTAGGCCTCATTGTGCGCAATCCGGTACAGCCACGGGCCGAATCGCGCCGGGTCGTCGAGCTTACGGATGTTCTGATAAGCCTTCAGAAAGACGTCCTGACTCAGGTCCAGAGCGTCGTCGGCGCTCGCTGTCAGACGCAGAAGGTAATTGAAAACACGCTTCTCCCAGCGCGATACCAAGGCATTGAACGCCTCGATATCGCCGCGGCGAACGCGTGCAATCAGGTCCGCGTCTTCGACGGCCCGAAAGATCAAACTCTGGCTCCTGGTGACAAGACGCACCGACCTGCGAAAAAGTCTGCCGGAATAATTCAGTCTACCTGCAAACCTGTACCGCCGGCGGTCGCAGCCGCCGGCGCAGTTACTGAAATAAAGCCGGGCACGCCCGTCGTTACCTTCTTCGTTCCCTGGCTAATGCTACATTGGCTAACAAATGGTCGTCTCCACGATTCATCGCGCCAAGACCAATCTTTCCGCGCTGATCGAAAAGGCCGAGAAAGGTGAAGAGGTCATCATTGCACGCGGAAAACAGCCCGTGGTTAAGCTGGTGCCGGTAAAGCAGGCACCCAGAAAACGCGTGTCCGGCATGCTGCGCGGTGCCTTCGAGGTCGGACCTGCTTTTTTTGAACACCTGCCCCCTGAGGAACTCAGCCGCTGGGAGTAGGCATGCGCGTTCTGGTTGACACCCACGCGCTGCTCTGGTGGGCTTTGGACGATCCAGGGCTCTCGCGTAAGGCGCGCACGGTGATTTCTTCCTTCGGGTCCGAAGTCTTTGTGAGTGCAGCTACAGCGTGGGAAATTGCCGCCAAAGCGCGAATCGGAAAGCTTCCCGGCGCCGTGCCTTTCGCGTCGGATTTTACCGCCTGGATCGATCGGTTCGGGTTCCGGGAACTACCCATCAGCGTCGATCATGGTCAACGCGCGGGACTTCTGCCTGGCGACCACAGGGACCCCTTCGACCGCATGCTGATCGCCCAGGCACAGGCGGGAAACCTGCCGCTCGTCAGCAACGAAGAAGTCTTCGACTCGTATCGCGTTCGTCGCATCTGGTGACACACGACAATAGAGGGAATGAGCTTTCTCGATAATCTGGAGAACAACCTCAAGGCCCTCGAATCCCGCGACGAATCCTCAGCCGACGGCGGCCGCCGCCGCGATCACGACCGCGCCCAGGCCGTCGCCGCGGCTCCCTGGGCCGAGCGCCTGAAAAAGGAGCCTTTCGCGCAGCAGATGATGCAGCAGGCCACCCTCGCGGGCCGCCAGCGCCGCATCAAAGTCAATCTGATGTGGATCGACACCACCCTGCGCTTCGAAGCCCGCGGCAATCGCCTCGAACTGCGGCCGGGTGCGAAAGGCATCACCGCTGTCTTCATGCACGGCGCCCACGATGTTCGCCACATGCCAGTCGACCTGTCCACCGATCCCCAGCCACTGGTCAGCAACTGGATGGCCGACGTTGATGAGCAGAAGCGCATGGCAGACGAACGGACCGCCGCGATGCCTCAGGAAGAACCCGAATAGTGCACAGGCCGAATGGTCCGTTGTGCACGGTGACAACAGTGGATTTCGCCGCGGAGCTGAACGCTGTCCTCCCCGGCGATCTCCCCGACCGCGACGCAGTCATCCACGGTGCGGCGAGGCATCTTGAACTCATCGTCGAAGCCAACAAAGTCCTCAACCTGACCCGCATCACGAGCCCGCGCGAAGCCGCCATCAAGCACGTCCTCGATTCCGTCATCCCCTGGCCGCTTTTTCAGAACGCCCGTCAAGTCCTCGATGCCGGCACCGGCGCCGGATTCCCCGGTATCCCGCTGGCTACGGTTCTGCCCGAGACTCACTTCATCCTCGCCGAGTCGGTTCAGAAAAAGGCGCGCTTCGTCGAATCGGCTCTCAAGGCGCTGAACCTCCCGAACGTCGAAGTCACCGCCTGTCGCGCCGAAGAACTGCGCGCCGAACTCGTCACAGCCCGCGCCCTCGCCCCGATTTCAAAAATTCTCACCCTCTTCCGCCACGACCTTAAAGCCGGCAGCCGTCTCCTCCTCTACAAAGGCCCCGACGTTGCGACCGAAATCGCCGAAGCCGGCCGGTCTCACGCGCGCATCGAAATCGCCATGCGCTACGAACTGCCCGATTCCCTTGGCGCCCGCACCATCGTCAGCATCACCATGTGAATCGCGCCCGGCACCTGGCTGCAGAAGTTCACGTTGCCGTTCTCTGATTGCAGGTGGCACAGACTTTAGTCTGTGAATTTTCAGGCGCCTATCGGCAGCCTGTCAGCGGACGATCAGTTCGTCCACATCCACATAGCTCTCTGCGGCGACGGGGTCTTTTTTTCCCGTTACGATGACCTCGAAACTGTGCTTCCCGCGCGCGGGGACAGTGAACGTCATTCGCGTCTGCCAGATGCTTTTCGGGCTATAGAGATCGAACTCGCCGCGCGATACGCCGTCCACCTTTACCTCCGCGATCCCTCTGTTGAACGCCCGCGCATAGACCCAGGTGATCTGGCTTCCCTCGAACGACAGCGCCGCGGACGCTCCAGGCGCACTTGCGAAGGTTGTCGTTCCGCTGGCCGCCTCGCGGAAGTAGCTGCGCTGCCAGCTGCCGGAGTAGTCGATCTCCTCGCTGCCGTTGTCGAACGTTCCAGTCACCTGAAGCGGGCGGATATCCGGCGCCGGACACCCCGACAGCCGAAATGTGGCATACCAGCCGACCGGGTTCACGCTCTCCCGCTCCAGACATATGCCCGCATCGTCCGCGTCCTTCACCATCGTCCGCCGCACCAGCTTCACATCCGCATAGCGTTCGCGAGGCGGAGACTGGCGCGCACTGAAAACGGAAATCTCCGGGAGCTTTTCCGCGCGGATGCACTCGGCGAGTCTGGCAAAGACACCGGGATCTGTGGGGTCGATATTCCAGTCCGTTTTGTCGCGGAACACAAACATTTCCTCGGCGCCTCGCCGCAGCCGGTAGACATCAGTTCCGGCGATCGGGTGCGGGGGCGCGACCGACTTCCACTTCCACATGTGGTGAAAGATGTAGAAAAGGATCAGATTGTACTGGTCGAGAAACACGGCCTTCGGCGCCGGCTCCAGGCGGTCGAAAATCCGCATCTGCTCGCTGCCGACGTTTTGCGGAACCTTCGGGTACTGCTCGTACCGCACCGCCGATATCCAGACCATTGCGGCAATTACCAGAACATTCGCCGTCGCCCTTCCGTAGCGCGGCGCCCAGCCTGCGACCGGGCCAGCCACACGCTCAACGAGAATCGCGGCACACAACACCAGGAAGGGAAACAGCAGAAACTGTTGACGCAGATCGCCGCCAAACGGATACTTCCCCGCCAGCGACGAGAGAGCGATCATGCCGAGCATCAGCGCGGTCATCCGGATCGTCAGTGTCCGGGCCAGCCAGATGCCGCCGGCGACGGCCGCCACCAATACCCCCAGCGAGGCTGCGTTCGCCTGAATCGCGAATGGCAGGAACAGGTTCAGGAAATTCTTCCAGTTGCGCATCAGGAACCGACTGGCCGATTCGTGGCTGGCGCCATTCAGGTAATACGGCAGCAGATGCGGCAGTACGACCGCCAAGTTCTGTGCATGCAAGAAATAGAGCGCAAGAATGGCCACGACGACCGGTGCGCAGGTCGCTGCTTCGGCTTTCCAGTGGACACGGCGGCGGGCAACGAGCACCACCATCGCGGCCCCCGCATAGAAAAACGCGTAGTAGTGGGACAGGCAGGCGAGTATGGCCCATGCCGCGAATCCGGTGCGGAGCCTCTTCTCGCGGTCCGGCGCCTCCGTTCCCACCAGATCCACCAGACACCTGAACGACAGGAGCACGAAGAAAGCGCTCAGCATGTACGAACGCACTTCGCAGGAAATAATGATTGCCGGCAGCGCCAGCCCATAAGCGAGGGCGGCCTGATAAGCGCGCACATCGGAATTCGTAACTTTCCACGCGATCCGGCCCACCAGGTAAACGGAGGCCACCCCGGTTGCGATCGAAATACTCCGGTAAACCAGCAGCCCATGACCGTGCGTCAGAACCAGCACCACCTTCAGCAGCAAAAAAAAGAGGGGTGGATGGGCATTGGCGGCGATGTCGGACCAGAAGTTGGCCCATTTGTCCTGCTGGGCTATAAAAATGTGCCAGTAGCCGTCGTATTCGACGAACTGCGACGCGCCCAGCGCGAGGCGCGGAATCGCCGAGGCTACCGCGATAAGCCCCAGAATCAGGGCTCGGCGGCGGTCCTGCGGGTTTCCGGGCAAAGGACAGTGTACCCTGTCTAGTTCATATGTTGTCCGCGCGCGTCGCCCGCCAGCTCAGCCTCCGTCTCTATTGGTTGATTCCGATCTTTTTCCTGCTCTGGATCGATCGTTTTGGCCTGCGCTGCTGGTTTATGCAGGACGATTTCGCCTGGCTTGGCCTGCTCCGCAGAGTGCACGGGTCGGTCAGTCTGGCGAACGCCCTGTTTGCTCCCGAAGCGCAGGGGACCATCCGTCCCTGGAGCGAGCGCGGATTCTTCCTTCTGTTCGAGACTTTGTTCGGATTCGACAGCCTCCCATACCGCCTCTGGGTCTTCGTGACCATGGCGGCGAATGTCGCGCTGGTGGCCTGGATCACCCGCCGGATTACCGGGTCGCGCCTGGCGGGGTGGCTTGCGCCCATTCTTTGGGTGGCGAACGCGTCGGTCGCGACAGTGCTCGCGTGGAGTTCCGCGTACAACGAAGCCCTGTGCGCGCTGTTCATGCTCGGCGCGCTGGCGCTGTTCATCCGGTTCGCCGAGACCGGGCGGCCCTTCTGGTGGTGGTGCCAGGCGGTGGTTTTCACCCTGGGCTTCGGTGCGCTCGAGGTGAACGTGGTTTATCCGGCGCTGGCCTCGGCATGGGTCATCTGTCTGGCGCCCAAATCCCGGAAGCGTCTGCTGGTCAGCCTGGTTCCGCTTTATTTCGTCTCGGTGGCGTATTTTCTTCTGCACCGCGCGGCTGTCCCCTTGCCAGCCGACGGTCCTTACGCCATCCATTTTGATGGCCGTATTTTCCGCACACTTGCCGTCTACTGGCAGTGGTCGCTCACGCCATACAACTTCTGGCCGGGCGGGATCCTGCTCCATCGGCGCGCTTTCCTGGCGGTCGCGACGGCCGCTCTGGCGGTCTTCGTCGTGCGCGAATTCGTCAGGCGTCGATATTTGGTCGTTTTTTGCGCGCTTTGGTTCCTGATCGCGCTCGCGCCGATGCTGCCGATTCCGGATCACCACACGGATTACTACGTCACCATCCCTCTGATCGGGCTTTCAGTGATGGCCGCATGGGGCGCGGTGTGCGCTTTTCGTGCGCAGTGGACGCTGCGGGGTCGTTTCTGGCGCGTCGCCGCAATCCTTCTGATCGCCGCATATCTACGCGTGACCACCATCGTCTCGCAGTCCGACACACGCTGGTGGATGAACCACAGTAATCAGGCGCGGGCGCTGGTCCTCGGCACCGCCGCCGCGCATCGGGCCCACCCTGGAAAAACCATCGTTCTGGATGCGGTCACAACAGATCTCTATGAAGATGCGATTGCGCAAAGGGGCTTTTATCCGCTGGGTGTCGATTATGTCTATCTCACTCCAGGATCAGCCGTTAACATCAATCCCTCCGAAAATCCCGACTATCTGAATCGCATGGTTCTGGAACCTGCCGTCATGCTGCATGCCATGGCTCACGATCAGGTCGTGATATACTCCCCATTCGGCGATCATCTCCGCAATATCACGGATTCTTACGAGCGTTCCGCCCCCTCGCATTTCCCCGATGAGAAGCCCGGCAACCTGCCTCATCGCGTTGAGGTAGGCAATCCACTGGTTGAGTACGCGTTGGGTGGGGAGTGGTTCGCGCTGGAATCGGGAGTCCGCTGGATGCCGCAGCGCGCGACGGTTCGGCTTGCCCTGTCGGGTATGCGCAGGTTGGTTCTGGAAGGAGACTGTCCCGTGCAGAATCCGAACGACGGGCCACCGCATCTTATGGTGTCGGTGGGTGGAATCGCGCAGCCGGTCGCAGAAATATGCAAGCCGGATATGCATTTCCGGCGTCTATACAACATGCCGCCCTCACTCGGAGGCCGCGAAAGCGTGGAAATCGCCATCTCGGTGGACCGCGTGTTCAACGAGCCGGAAGGCAGGAAATTGGGACTGGTTTTTGGAACGATTGGCTTCGTTCGGTAACCCCGCAGCGGGGAGCGGCCCTGAACGGCTGGTACCCCGGTACGCGGCTAAACTCCGGTAACAAAAGAGATTAACTTAAGAAAATTAATCTTCGGAGTAATGGACGCCGGAGTTGGATTAAGGTAGTCTATACAGAACCTGAACGGTTCCCACTTTGGCACGACAAATGCTGAAGGTGGGAGACGTGGAGTCGGGAGACATGCAGCGCGAAGTTAAAAAACGTGCGGTACTGAGAAATGTCCGCCGCTCCCGCACTCACAAAGTTGTTTGAAACTTTGAAGACAAAATTTCGTCTGTACCACAGAAGAGAAAAAAGTCAACGAAGAAAACACGGAGACGTTGGAAGAAGAGGAACACGAAATGACCAAGGCTGAACTGGAGAAGTTCAAAAAAATACTGGAGGCGAAGCAGCGCGAACTGAGCGGTGCCCTTCGCAACCGGGATGAAATAGCGATCGAGAAGGCGCCGGACGCACTGGACGAAGTGCAGCTGGCAGGCGAACGCGAACTGGCGATTCGCAATCTGGATCGGGATTCGAACATGCTGCGGCAGATTCGCCGCGCACTGGCCCGCATTGCGGACGGCTCGTACGGGGTCTGCCTGCACTGCGAGGAAGACATCTCGCCCAAGCGCATGAATGCCGTGCCGTGGGCCGCTTTCTGCATCAAGTGCCAGGAGCAGGTGGACCGTCACGAGATCGAGGTTGAGGACTCGGCGGACTTGTTCGCCAGCGCTGCATAGGACCACATATTCTTCTAGACGTCTGATTTTCCGGGCGGACCCAGCGAGGTCCGCCCGACGTGTTTCAGGCCCTGATTCCAATGAAAGAAATCATGCGGCCGGCCTGATCGCGCTCCCGCCGGAACGAATAAAACTTGCCCGACAGGCAGAAAGTGCACTCCGTGCTTTTCCAGATGTTTCTGACACCCACCGCGCGGAGCTGTGTTTCGTTAATCGCGCGCAGGTCCAGGCGTACTGGGCCGTCCGCGGCGCCCAACCCGGGCTGCCACTTCTCAAAACGCCGCGCTACGTCGGCGCCGACTTCGTAACAGCAACCGCCGATCGAGGGGCCGATCGCCGCCCGCAGATTTTCGGGACCCGTGTTCCATCGCGCCGCCAGCTCCGCGACTGTGGCTGCTGCGATGTTCTCAGCCGATCCCCGCCATCCGGCATGCACGGCAGCCACCACTCGGTGCGTGGAATCCACCAGCAGAATCGGCACGCAGTCGGCGGTCTTCACTCCCACCGCGACACCCGCGCGGTCTGACACCAGCGCGTCACCCGTATCGGACGGTGTCGCCGTCGCGGCATCCATCACGATGGACGAATGGATCTGCTTCACGGTTCGGACCGCCGAGGGTGGAACTGAGTCCCGCACGCCGAAACCGTGGTCCAGCCAGTCGAGATCGAGAAAATTTGCGGCTCGGATCATACCTTCGGGATCATGCTCCGTGCGATCGAGACCGGCTTGTTATAGGTTTGACGGAAAATATCGCTAAGGCGTTCCGCCGCCCAGAGTTCGAGATCGATATCGGTTTCCGCCGACACGTGCAGCGTGATCAGGAAATCACTTTCCCGCTGCCGGCATTCGAGCGACCGGATACGCTGCCCATGACTGCGATCGAGGCTGTCCGCCATGCGCAGCAGCGGAATCAGATACGCCACGGCGCGCTGGTCCTCGCCGTCGAGTAATTCCAGATTTTCGTGTTCCGGCGTCGGCATCGCCTTCCGGTGGTAGCGGCAGAGATTTGCGATCACTTCGCGTTCGTTCAGGGTAAAGCCGGGCATGTCCGAATTTGCCACCAGATAGTAGGAATGCTTGTGGTGGCGCGTGTCGCTGACGTAGTGCCCGGTGTCGTGCAGATATGCGGCGGCTTCGAGCAGCCTCCCGTAGTGCGCGGGCAGGCGATGCGCGAGCTGAAAACCCAGAAAGAGATCGTTGGCGAGCCGCGCCACTTTCCGCGCGTGCCGCAGCGCCACGCCGAAGTGTTCGGCCATTTCCTCCACCGCGCTGCGCTGATCCGCCGAAAGCTGGCACAGGCCGCGATCGATGCCGCGGGCGGCCAGATCGGCGATGATGCCGTCGCGCACGCCCGCCGCCGAATAGAACAGCGCCGGCATGTTGAAAGCCTCGAGCACCTGCAGCAGCACCGCCGTGCCCGGAATGATGATTTCCGCCCGGCGCGGTCCGATGCCGACGATCTTCTGCCGCGCCGCCATATCGAGGGTGGCGATATCGCGGTAGAAGCGGCGGATCTGCGCCGTCGGCGCGCGCCTGCGGTCCGATTCGTCGCGCCGTGTGCGCGGAATTCGGTTCACGGCGCAGACCACCGCCGAAGCCGTTGCCGACGTCCCGACTACCCGGTCGATATGGGTTCCGTTCAGCTTTCGCACGGCCGAGCCGATGCGGTCCTCGATGTATTCGTGCAGCCGATGGAGATCGGTGGTGCGCGCCGGATCGCTGCGCAGGAACAATTCCTGCAGCCGCAGCGCTCCCAGCGGTTTCGAGAACGCTTTTGACATGCGGTCGTTTTCGCTGAGAATGATTTCCGCGCTGCCGCCGCCGATGTCGATGATCAGAAACCGCTCGTTGGGGTGCGGCCAGCGGCTTTGGACGCCGAGGTGGATCAGGCGCGCTTCCTCCTGGCCGGAGATGATTTCCACGTCGGCGCCGAGCACCGCGGACGCGCGCGTGATGAACTCCTGCTGATTGCTGGCGTCACGCACCGCCGCCGTAGCTACGCAGCGGATGGCATTGATATCCAGGCGCTTGTACTGCTGCGCCATCGTCTGCAGGACGCCGCAGATGGAATCCATCGATTCCTGGCTGATGCGCCCGCTGCGAAATACGCTCGCGCCCAGCCGGGTGACCTGCCGCTCGGAGGCCAGAATACGCGGGGGCTGTCCGGGAACGACCTCTGCCGCTTCCATTCGGACCGAGTTACTGCCGATATCCAGAGCGGCATAGCGCGGCATACCATCGCCTATGATAGCCGTGGCCTCGCAGTGATCAATGCTGCGAAGCGCTTTTTTGTGCAGCGGGAATGTTACAAGTGGCTATAATGGCCCTTTACCCGGAACGGGCATGGACTCGCTGTTTACCCCAAACCGCCATCGCGGCAAGCTGATCGTCGTCGAAGGCATCGACGGTTCGGGCAAGAGCACACAGATTTCGCTGCTAAGCCGCTGGCTTCGTTCCAGCGGTTTCGCGGTGGCGTTCAGTGAATGGAACTCTTCTCCGCTGGTGCATGAGACCACGCGGCGCGGCAAGAAAAAGGAGATGTTCACTCCCACCACGTTCAGCCTGATCCACGCCACCGACTTCGCCGACCGTACCGAACGTTACATTCTGCCGCTGGTGCGAGCCGGCGCCATCGTCTGCGCCGACCGGTATGCCTACACCGCTTTCGCGCGCGATGTGGCGCGCGGCGTCGATCCGCAGTGGGTACGGAATCTCTACAGCTTTGCGATCCGTCCCAACATCGCGTTCTACTTCCGGACGCCCCTTGAGGTCGCGCTCAGCCGGATTCTCGGCGGCCGCCAGGCGCTGAAATACTACGAGGCCGGAATGGACCTTGGTCTCAGCAACGACGTCGAAGAGAGCTTCCGTATCTTCCAGGGACGCATTCTCGCGCAATACGACACGATGGCCCAGGAGATGGGCTTCCACGTCATCGACGCCACGCAGTCGATCGAAGACCAGCAGCGCCAGATGCGCGCTGTCGTCATGCAGGAACTGGGGCGCAGCCTGGAGAAGAGCGTGCTGCGCGTGCCCGTCCCATTCAACAATCACACCGAGGCAGCCGGACTCGCGTTAACCGGTAAGAAAGCCCCGCAGGCGGAACGCGGCAGTGCGCGCGCGAGGAAGTCGGGCGCCGCGTGAGAACGACGCCTGTCTCGGATACGCGGCTGGTGCTTCCCGCCCCGCTGCGGCCTTATACGCAACCTCTGCCGCGCTTCGACATGGAGGACCTTTCGGGGAAGCTCATCGTCATCGAAGGACCCGACGCTGTCGGCCGTTCGACGCAGGTGCTGCAGCTCCGCCAGTGGCTCGAACAGCAGGGCCATGCGGTTCTCGATACCGGCATGGCGCGTTCCGCGCTGGCGGGTAAGGGCATCGCGCGCGCCAAGGACGGCAACACGCTCGGACCCGTGACGATGACGCTTTACTACGTCACGGACTTCGCCGACCGGCTGGAAAACGAAATCATCCCCGCGCTGCGGGCCGGCTTCATCGTTCTGACCGACCGCTATACTTTCTCGATCATGGCGCGGGCGATCGCGCGCGGTGAAGACCCCGAGTGGATCGAGCGCGTCTGCGGCTTCGGTCTGGTGCCGCATGCGGTCTACTATCTGCGGGCGCGGGTGAAGGACCTGGTCTCGCGCGTCGTCATCGGCAAGGGCGCTTTCGACTACTGGGAAAGCGGCATGGACTATCATTTCGGCGACGACATGTACGACAGCTTCGTCAAATATCAGACGAGACTGATCCACGCGCTGGACCGTATGTCGCAGCGCTACGGGTTCACCGACATCGACGCCACGCGCACCCCCGAGGCCATTTTCCACGAACTGCAGCGGCACATCACATCGCTCGTGGCGGTCAATGGCGGCAAAGCCCGGAAGGGCCCCGCCTGAATGGAGATTTACCTCTTCCGGCACGGTATCGCGGAGGACGCGAAGGTGGGGCGCGCCGATTCCAGCCGAGCCCTCACGGACGAGGGCAGGAAGAAGACAGCCGAAGTGGTGAAGACCGCGCGACGCGCCGGTGTGGCGCCGTCGCTGATTGTTTCCAGCCCGTACTTGCGCGCGATGGAGACGGCCAGGATCGCCGCCGAAGGGTTCGGCTACAGCGGGGAGATCGTAAGCACGGAGGCGCTGGTGCCGCACGGCTCGCCCGGGAATGTCTGGGCTGAGTTGCGCGACTATCGGGACGAGACCGCGGTGCTGCTGGCCGGACATGAGCCGCTGCTCAGCCAGCTGGCGGCTTACCTGCTGGCGAGTCCCGGCCTGCGGGTGGAAATGAAGAAAGCGGCGATGATGCGGATCGATGTGGCCGGTATGGGTCCGACGCCGCACGGCACTTTGGGCTGGCTGATCACGCCGAAGCTGTGCTGAGCGGGCGTTTATTTTCAACGAGTTAATCGGTAAATCCGGTTCGTTTGGCAAAAATATAGTTTTCGGCAAATAACGAAAACGAAATGCCTGACAAAACGAAGCCAATTCGGGCCGGCAATGCTTAATGCACACAACGGAGATCCTCCCCGCGCGCTTTACTGGTCTTCTCATTGCGGCTTCAGTGTGCCATACGTTTGCCCGACCGAAGGCTTGCCGGGCGCAGTAACGATGATTCGAGGGGGAATATAATCCTGCGTCGGCTGTCAACCGTTTACCGGCCAACTTAGACTTTTCCAAAGATATTGCGTAAGCGATTGAAAACAAGTCGGTGTGGAACCAACGCATAGACTTTCTTGTGGTATTAACGTGGATCGCGAATGGTGGTTCGGCCGGAAACGTAAAGGACCGTTATGGTTCCGGAGGCCGTCGGTCAAATGACTCTATCAAATTCACCGAATGGTGATGTTGGTGCTAAAATCAAAAAAAAATGAGACGAGCCACGATCACGATCGGCGATGAAATCGAGGCTCAACTCGATGCCTGGATGCGCCGGCAGGACGCTGCGCCTCCATTAACATCCGTGGTGCAGACCGCCCTGAAGGAATTTCTGGCTCACCGCGGTTTCGCGGCGCCATCCGGAAAGTTGCATATCACGCCGAGCCGGAAGGGCAGCGGATCGCGCGACGTCAGTGTCGCGCATGACCGTCATCTGGCAGGCAAGTGAGCGGCGTAGTACTGGCGGACACCGGTCCGCTGTACGCGCTCGCCGACCCCTCGGATCAATTCCACGACCGGGCCCATCGCGAGCTTGGGACTATAGTGAGCCGGAACAATTCCGTTCTGGTTGTTTTTCCTGTGCTGTGCGAGGCCCACACGCTGGTGCTTCGCCGGCTGGGTGGGAGGTATGCGGCCAGCTGGCTGGGCGAAATGCTGGCCGGCGCCCTGCCGGTTAATCCGGACACCAACGACTATCTGGACGCGACTGTCGGCCTGCGAAAATACTCCGACCACCCCATTACTCTGGTAGACGCTCTGCTCGCGCGCCTGACCCGCAGGCTGGAGGCGCCGGTCTGGACGTTCGACCGGCACTTCGTAACGATGCGGACGAGCGTATGGAAATCAGACAGCGCCTGACGTATCGCGGCTGTGCACATGCCGACGGACATCGGGCCGCGCGTTCCGCGGTAAGTGCAGGTAACTCATTGGTCCAGGTTCCGGCAGATCCAAGGCGATCGCCAGGGCGGCATCGAGTTCTTTCATTCTGCGTTCTCCAAGGTAGCCAACGTAGTTCGTCAGTATCGATTTCGGAAGACTGAGCAACTCGTCGCAGTGGATGCTCGAATCTTTCTTCAGCCCTTCCCGCACCCCGACCGGGATCTGGGTACTCAGACCGTCGCGCCTCGAATAGACAGGCGCGCATGTGAGGGTGGAAAACCGGGAGTCAATCAGCGCCTGGCGGCTGACCACGACGAAGACGCGTTGCTTCTTTGGGTCACCAGCCCCGGGTTTCTTTACCAGGTAGAATTCCCCGCGCTTCATTTCAGGCGCTGAAAGGCCAGTGCGTCCGCAGCCTCGCGGTTCAGAGCATCTGCATTCCGCCCGATGATTTCCATATCCCTGATATCACGCGACTGGCGTTCCCGCAGGGCGAGGAATGCCCGCGCCGCGCGCTCCAGAACGGCGGAGCGGTTGGAATCGATTAAATCCAGTCGCGCGATCAGGTCGGCCGGAAGTGTGACAGATGTCTTGACCCGCATAAGATAATCATACTCCCGATGGCGTCGTTCGTTCGGTTGCCTTCCGTCAACAACGTTCGCATCTCTCCGTGCGTGCTTGCCGGGCGGGTGGCCGAGGCGGTCGCCGGCGGACAGAGGCCGGTTTCAGGTCGCGATGTACGATGTTCTTCTTGTGCGCGGCTTCGAGGGCTTCCGCAATTTGCTTTGCGATGGTGAGAGCTTCTTCGAGAGGAATCGGACCTTCTTTGATGCGGTCCGCCAGCGTCGCGCCCTCGACGTACTGCATCACCAGGTAATTCGGGTCCACATCGTAGAGCGTGCAGATATTGTTGTGGTTCAGCGCCGCAATGGCCCGCGCTTCGCGCTCAAAGCGATCGGTGAACTGCTGCGCCGAGACCTTAATCGCGACATCCCGCCCCAACCGCGGATCGCGCGCTCTCCACACCTCGCCCATACCGCCTTTGCCAATGAGCTGAATCAGCTCATAAGGGCCGAAGCGTTGAGATGAAGCGGGAGTTGACATAACGCCGGACTACTTCTTCCCTTCGAACATCTGCGTCCAGTTCAATAGCACGTGGATCGTTTCCGGCACGTCCGGCTTCACCAGCACCAGAAATCGCTGCTACAGCCGGGTCTTCGTCGCATCGAGGTCCTGCACGACCAAACTCAACTTGATTGCGCCTGGGTCAAAAAAGCGAGGCGCCACCGGGGTGGCATGCACGCCCTGGAACTCCACGATTTCGACCGACATGTCCGAATCCGGAATTTTGAAACTCGCCACGCGGCTGGGCGCGCCCGGAGCGTCGTACAAGCTCGACACGACCGCGTTCGCCGAAAACGCGCGCGGCCCGGGAGCGCCGGTGATCTGCAGCCCAAGCGCGTCGTGATAGAACCCGATCGACTGGTCCAGATTGGCGACCACGTGGATAAAATTCCCCACACCCAACACGCCCTGCCCGGCCAGCGCCGTGGACGTGAGAAAGAACGCGGCGACGATTGGTCTCTTCATAGTGGCTCCGGATTTGTTGTCCAGTATATGCCGACAAGAGACTTTCAAATCCTGTTGGACCGCGGCGAAAGCCGGTGGGACACATTTCGACGGCTGGCTCCGTTTGCATCGCTTCGCGCAAGGTCCGGCGGGGCCGCGGGGCGAGCCATTTTCGAGGGATCGCACGGAGGTCGATTCGTTCCGCGATCAGGTGGCCGGGAACTTCGGCGGCGGCCAATACGAGGTGTGCGGGATACCGCCGGCACGACCGCTGTTCTATCGGATGGCGCCGGTGCGGACATTGATCACGCCGGCCTCGGGCTCTTCGACGGATTGAAGGTAAAAGATGCGCGTACCGTCGCGGTTAACGGCGAGTGGGCGCGAGCCGCTATTGGTTCCGCTCGGCGGCTGCGCTGAAAACAACGCCTCGGGCATGCCGAATCGCAATTGTTCGCCGGAACCTTCCACGCGCACGGACCAGATCTTCCCCTGATTGACGTAAAGAATCTCCTTGCCGTCTCTGCGCCAAACTGGCGCAGCGCCTCTGCCGGCGATCTGGCGGCGCAGCCCTTTACCGGAAAGCGGCTGCACGTAAATTCCCGGTTCTGTGAAGGCGCGATAGACAATCCAGGCGCCGTCGGGCGACATTTCGGCGTTGTTGACGCGCTGGCTGACGATCTCGGAGGAACGCTTGTCCGCGAGAGAATAGATGTACAGACTGGATTGGTCGCCGTACAAAAGCCGCGAGCCGTCCGGCGAAATATCGTTCAGCAATAACTGCGCGCCTTCTCGTACAGGAATCTCAGCCAACTGGCGGAGCGTCGCGCCGCTCAGGTTTTGTTCCAGTATTTTTGCGCCGGCCGCGTCAATCAGCCGGGAGCCATCCGCCGACCAGAAACCCCTTACTTCACGTCTCGCGCTGAAGAAAACGCGGCCTGGTCCGTTGGCTTCCACAATCCAGGAACCGGGCTCTCCGGTGGTGAACAGGTGCTGTTCATCGGGAGCAAGGTTGACGACATCCACGGGAGCGGGCACACCGGCCACTCCGATGTGATTCCCCTGGCGGTCAAAAACCGTCAGCTGCGAGACCACCGCGGCACCTTTGCGCCAGGCAATGGTTCCCGAGCGGGAAACCGACAACTGAGCGTAGTGAGGTCCGGGGGCGGATGCGACTGACTCCTGAATTAATTCGGCCTCACCCGTGAGTTTCCGGGCTTTGCGATCGAGCTTCCAGGCGTAAAGGTTGTCATTGCGAACAAACAGAATTCGCCCGCCGCCCGCGGGCGTATAAGCCGCAGCGGTGTCGTTATTGAACAACAAGGTGGGATCGACGGCTTTACCGTCGCGGAGCGTTGCCAGGTAGATCTGCGTTGCCTGCGATAGTTCAGAAGCGAACGCGAACAGAAAATCCTCTCCACCGGGGAGGAATTCCGGGTTGTACGCGTGGCCATCCGTGAGGCCCGGCACCTTAACAGGGGTCGCGTTTCCACCCGCGGCAGAAACGCTGTAAAGGTTGGTTCCGCCCGGCGATGAACCGATCGTGGCGAAGAGTATAACTCCCCGATCGCCCCAGCTCCCGCCGCGCGCGGCGGCGATTTTGGTAGTGACGGGCTCGGGCGCGCCTTCGGGCAAACGCATTTTCATCAGCCCGTTTGCCGTTGAAAACGCGATGGATTTGGAGTCGGGCGCCCAGAAAGCGTCACCAGCCGCCTGAAATTCCGGCAACAGTTCCGTCTCCAGGGAATCCAGTCTGCGAACGTGGAACCTGCCATCGCTTGTTGCCAGCAGAACCGCGGAGCCGTCGGGAGAAATTCTATCGATGTGGAGCTGTCCGACCCGCCCCAACTCTTTTCCTGAGGGCGCAACAATGCTAAGCGTCACATCATTCTGCACGGTGGCTGCCCGCTGTGGGGTTCTTATCCATCCGAACACCACCAAAGCCGCCAGCACGGCGGTAACGGACCAGGGAATCCACCTGGCGCGGCCTGCTTGGGCGGCTGCGGCCGGCGGATCTTCGAGCAATCGCCACACGTCGCCGATATCACGCAGGCGCTTGCGCGGATCTTTCTCCAGACAAGCACGCAGCAGCCGGTGTATCTTCTCCGGGGCCAGATTCAGATCGGGTTCTTCTTTGAGAACCGCCGCCAGAGAATCGGATATCGTCGCACCTTCGAACAGACGCTTGGCCGTGACCATCTCGCAGAGCACCACGCCGAAGGCCCAGATGTCCGCCCGCTTATCCACCACGTTGCCGCGCGCCTGCTCCGGGCTCATGTAGCCTGCCGTGCCGAGGATCATTCCCATCTGTGTGCCCGGCATGATGGTCGGTGAATCCGGCGTGACTTCCTGTGCTTCACCCGCTTTCGCCAGCCCGAAGTCGAGAACTTTCACTGAACCATCCGGGCGGATTTTGATATTGGCCGGTTTCAGATCGCGATGCACGATGTTCTTCTCGTGCGCGGCTTCGAGGGCATCGGCAATCTGCTTCGCGATGGTGAGAGCTTCTTCGAGCGGAATCGGACCTTCTTTAATGCGGTCGGCCAGCGTCGGGCCCTCGATGAGTTCCATCACGAGGTAATTCGGGCCGACGTTGTGGAGCGTGCAGATATTTGGGTGATTCAGCGCGGCGATGGCGCGGGCTTCGCGCTCGAAGCGATCCGTGAACTGCTGGGCCGAGAACTTGATCGCAACGTCCCGTCCCAGCCGGGTGTCGCGCGCTCGCCACACCTCGCCCATACCGCCTTTGCCGATGGCAGAGACGATTTCGTAAGGGCCGAAGCGTTGAGATTGAGCGGGAATTGACATAACGCCGGACTACTTCTTCCCCTCGAACATCTGCATCCAGTTCGTCAGGACATGGATCGTTTCCGGTACGTCCGGTTTCACCAGGACCAGAAATCGCCGACCGTCTGGCGACGGAGTATAGGTCCAGAAATTGAGCACCGGGACCAAGGGACTGATCGCCTCCTCGAACAACGGCTGGGGAGTGCCGGCCGCGAAGGATCCGGTCGCGCCCACATTGACCGGAACCGCCATGAATCGCTCGCGCGGGAGCTTTCCGAGGGTGACGTAGTAGATCTCTTTGCCGTCGCTTCGCCACCGCGGCTGGTTGCCGATGCCATCCGATACTTTCCAGCGTCCGGCGCCGGAGGGGAAGGGTCTGACGAAAACTTCAGGGACGCCGGATTCCGTTGACGTGTACGCGACCCAGCGCCCATCGGGAGAAAACTGCGCCTGGCTTTCATCGGCGTCCTTTTGCTCAAAAACCCAAGGCTTGCCGGGGGTGCCTCCGGGGTCAGGCAGAACGAGGATTGCAGCCTTTTTCCCCTGAGGTGCTTCAGTAAACAGCAAATGGCGGCCGTCACGCGACCAATCGGAAGGAAACTTGCCATTGCCATCCTTCAGAATGAGGCTTGCTTTCCGCCGTTGGCAATGTCCCGGCGATAGAGATTGAAGTCCCGGCCGCCGCTGAAGACCATCATCTTTCCGTCTGGAGACCAGACACTGGATTGGCCACCCAATACAGGGGAACTAACGCGCGTTTCGCTTCCGCGCGCCATATCGCGCAGCCAGATGCTTGCGTTGCTGCCAATCCCGAAGTCCTTCGAGACGGCAATCTGGCGGCCGTCGGGAGAGGGCGCGACGCCGGCTTGAGCCTGCGAGGCTCCTGAAGTGGAAAGGACCTTTCCTGCCCGGTCTACCCATGTCAACTGAGTATTGAAGTTCTTTCCCGTTCCATAGACGAGCACACCGGGCGCCGCGGACGCCATCATCCGTGAATCGAGATCAATCGAGACGTTGTCCGCGATTTTGAAAAGGTCGCCGCTGAGCGAAAGTGATCCGGGAGCGAACGCCTGGCCGACCAGGGCACCATCGCGGAGGAAGACCAGAAAGCCGCGGCCGTTGGCGCCCGGCGCATAAATCGCGCCGGTGTCGTCGGGCAGCAGACGTTTGCCAGCGGGATTTTCGAACGAGCTGACATAAACGCCTGTAAGGTCCGCCCCGTTGATGTCTGTCTCGTGCGGTCTCCCGTGGAAAAGGAAGTGCGTTCCATCGGGAAGAAACGAGGGTTGGACGCGCTCGATTGTGGAATTGCCCGGCAGGAGGCTACAGACGCCGGCTGACGTATTAATCTTCATCAACTGCGTTCCAGGCGGTCCAATTCCCGCCAGGATGATTCCGTCACGGTTCCAGGCGCTCCCGAAAGAGCCGGCTGGTTTGTCGCAGAGCTGCTGCGGCGGCCCGCCGCTGGCGGAAACAAGCTTCAGCCTGTTGTCGGAGCCGTCCCGGAATGCAATGCTGCTGCCGTCCGGCGACCAAAGGGGATCTCTGGCGCTGAGCGTGTTGGGGAGAGGCAGAAGTTGGTCGGAGTCGAGATGACGGACCGCAAGACCGCCGAAGGCAGGACCATCTTTGTAGTCCACCTGCAACACGAGATTGCGGGCATCGGGCGATAAGGCCAGATAACCGACGGAGGCGACGTTTGAACGAAGCCGCTCGCGCGGCGGACGCTGCGCGTGTGGTGAACCGGTGGAGTGCGTGGGGTTTTGAGATTAAATATGGGTCACAAGGAGGTCCCTGTGACCCAACTTCGAAAAATGATGCTGGAAGAGCTCCAGCGTCGGAATTACTCTCAGGCTACCGTACGCGCCTACCTGCACGCAGTGGAGGCGTTCGCCGGACATTTCCACACTCCGCCGGACCGTATGGGTCTCGATCATATCCGTACCTGGCAGGCACACCTGTTTCAGGAAAAGAAACTGTCGGCCAGTACTGTGACACAGATGACCGCCGGTTTACGGTTCTTCTTTGTCAGGATGTTGCGGCGGCCCTATCCGGTGGAATCGGTTCCGTATCCGAAGAGACCACGCCGCCTTCCCACGGTCCTCACACAAGAGGAAGCTGCCCGGCTGATCAACTCCGCGAGCAACCTGTTCCACCGCGCCATCCTGATGACGCTCTATGCGACCGGCATGCGCCGGGCCGAGGTGTGCAATCTCAAAGTCAGCGATATCGACAGTACGCAGATGGTCGTTCACGTTCGCAACGGCAAGGGAGCCCGCGACCGGGATATCCCGCTCGATCCGAAACTCCGGGAAACGCTGCGGGAGTACTGGCGCTGGATGCGGCCGAAGACATACCTCTTTCCGGGGACCATCAACAACTGGCGGGCCGATAAGCCAATCGATACCAAAGTAGTCTGGCAGGCATGCCGACAGGCGGCCCAAAGAGCCGGCATCACCAAACCGGTTACACCTCACGCCCTGCGGCACGCGTTCGCCACCCACCGTCTGGAAAGCGGCTGCGATCTCGTCACACTGCAAACGCTGCTCGGTCATGCCAACATCCGACACACCACGATCTACCTGCACCTGTCGCAACGCCACCTTCGGTCGGCCGGCAATCCACTGGACAACATCGATGTTTCCAGCCCTGACCAGATTAAGCGGTCCCGGAAGCTGATCAAAAGATGAAGAAGCCACCTTTCGAGGTGGCAGACATCATTCGCGCCCATGGCGACAGCTTCGTCGAAAGGAACCGCTCCTGGCTGACCTGGCTCCAACTCCGCATTCTCTTTGCCATCGAGCACTGTCGCACGGCTGCGCTCGGCGGACATCTGGATCGCTGTCGTCAGTGCGGCCATGAAGCTACCTCGTTTAACTCCTGCCGTTCCAGGCATTGTCCGAAGTGCCAGACCAATGCCCGCAACCGGTGGCTCGCCGATCGCCACAAAGAACTGCTGCCCGTGAGCTACGTACACGTCGTGTTTACTCTTCCCCACGAACTCGCCTGGCTGGCTCTGCAGAACAAGAAGGTTGTCTACGATCTTCTGTTCCGCGCGAGTGCCGCAACCCTGCTGGAGGTCGCAGCCGATCCCAAACACATGGGAGCGGAGATCGGCTTCCTCAGCGTTCTGCACACCTGGGGGCAGAATCTGCAGATCCATCCGCATGTTCATTGCGTGATCCCGGCCGGCGGTCTTGCTCCCGATCACCAGCGCTGGATTCACCCGCGCTATGATTTCTTTCTGCCGGTGAAGGTGCTGGGCAAGGTGTTCCGCGGAAAGTTTACCGACGGATTGAAAAGCGCCTTCTACGCAGGAGAACTCCGGTTCCCTGGCCGGATGAAAATGCTGTCCGAACGAAGAGCGTTCCACGCCTTCCTTCGACCACTGTTCCGTAAGCGCTGGGTAGTTTATGCCAAACGGCCTTTCGGAGGACCCGAGCATGTCCTCCACTACCTGGCCCGCTACACTCACCGCGTCGCCATTTCCAATCACCGCATCGTGAGCCTTGCCGACGGCAAGGTTACCTTCCGCTGGAAGGATTATGCCCATCACAACAAGCAGCGGCTGATGACTGTCAGCGCCGAAGAGTTCCTGAGGCGCTTCCTGCTCCACACTCTGCCGCGCGGTTTTGTGCGCATCCGCTTCTGTGGCTTTCTCGCCAACCGCCGTCGAGGTAACCTGCTCCCGGTGTGCCGCCAACTTCTCGCAGTCGTTTCGCCTTTGCAGAAGGCGTCAGGGCCGGAAGCCCCGGCTTTCGGCGCATGGCGTTGCCCTTGTTGCGGCGGAGCCATGAAACTCATCGAGAAACTCAATCCTCAACAGATGTTGCGAAGGACTGCAGCCCGGGAGAGCTTCGCTGACACGTCATAGCGATCGGTCATCGGCTAACCATGCGCTTGCTCCGGCACGCGGGTCCGAGGTGTGTCCCGTTGCCCCTGGCGCGCCCAGGAACAATCAAAACCCTATCCCGCAGCCCGTGCCATTCACCATTTACCCGGAGTTCCCGACATCAAAAACAGCCCCTGATCTTATCCACGGCTACCGATTCGCCGAACCAGAAGTTCCCCTGTGGATTGAACACCCATAGCCAGACCGCGCCCGCCGCAAACGCGAGCGGCCCCGTTCAAACGCCCCTATCTGAAGTGCCCCGGCGACACACATCTCGCCGTCCCCCGGCATCACGGCGCCGGGTCACCCCAGATAGGGTCATAGCGTTTGGCGGGAGAGACAGTGCCAAATGCATCGGTGGCGCCGCCGCGCCCGATCCCCGAAAATGCAGGAAAGCAAGATCCGCAGCCGCTGCTGCGAATGCCAGTCCCGCCGCGATACCGATCCATAGTCTTGTTCCAGGCCGCGACTGTGAAGGATCGGGCTGTGCGTCCTCTGCAAGGAGTTCCGCCCAGTCGCCGATGTCGCGCAGGCGCTTTTGCGGATCTTTTTCGAGACACTTCGCGAGCAGACGCCGGACCTTACGCGGAACCGTCGCGAGATCCGGCTCGCTCTTCACTACGGCAGCCAGCGTCTCGGTCAGGTCTTCGCCTTCGAACAGCCGCTTGCCGGTCAGCATTTCGTGGAGTACGACGCCGAATGACCAGATGTCGGCGCGCTTGTCGACTTCCTTGCCGCGCGCCTGTTCAGGCGCCATGTAAGCGGCGGTGCCGAGAATCACGCCAATCAGCGTCGGCGAGTGCAGCAGCGTGGGCGAATCGTGCGTGACGGTTGCTTCTGAGCCTCCGGTCCTCGCCAGACCGAAGTCGAGGACTTTCACTGAACCATCGGGGCGGATTTTGATGTTGGCCGGTTTCAGATCGCGATGCACGATGTTCTTCTCGTGCGCGGCTTCGAGGGCATCGGCAATCTGCTTTGCGATGGTGAGAGCTTCTTCGAGCGGGATCGAACCTTCTTTGATGCGGTCGGCCAGAGTCGGACCTTCGATGTACTCCATGACGAGATAGTTCGGGCCGACGTTGAAGAGTGTGCAGATATTGGAATGATTCAGCGCGGCGATGGCGCGGGCTTCGCGCTCGAAGCGATCCGTGAACTGCTGGGCCGAGAACTTGATCGCAACGTCCCGTCCCAGCCGGGTGTCGCGCGCTCGCCACACCTCGCCCATACCGCCTTTGCCGATGGCAGAGACGATTTCGTAAGGGCCGAGTTTGTCGCCGGGCGACAGTTCCATGAGGGCGGGTAGATTTACGTTACCATTTTCGAGAAAATCCGGGCTTGCGGCCACTATCCGCTCAGGCCCGATGCATGAATACGACGCAGCACTGAAGAATATACTCACGCGGCCGGGCAGTTCAGTGCTAGCCCGGCTCACCGGGGCGACGTTGCTCAAGTGGCTCAATGTGGAAGTTCCGCAGGTCAGCAACCGGCGGGTGGATCTATTGGGAGAACTGCCCGACGGGAACGTGATTCACATCGAATTGCAGTCGAGGAACGAGAAGGATTTCCCGCTGCGGATGGCCGAATACCTTTTCGGAATCGGACGAAGATACGGGAAGCTGCCTCGCCAGGTGGCACTGTATGTCGGGGAGGCGCCGTTGCGCATGAAGGACCGCGTCGAGGGACCGGATGCCTTCGTGCGATTTCAGCTGGTCGATATCCGCGATCTGGATGGCGAGGAACTATTGGCCAGCGCCAACGTCGGCGATAACGTACTTGCAGTGCTGACGAAGCTGGGTGAACAACGTGAAGTTGTGCGCCGGATATTGGGGCGGATTGCCGCGAGGCGGGCCGGTGAACGAGACAGTGCCCTTGCCGAGTTGTTTATTATCGCGGGATTGCGGAAAATGGAAGGCGAAGCCAGACGGGAGGCGAGGAAGATGCCGGTTCTGAATGACATCATGGACAACAAGGTTATCGGGCCAGCGATCCGGCAGGGACGAGTAGAAGGCCAGATGGAGATGCTGCGCAGCCAAATCGAGAAGCGGTTTGGCAAAATCCCTCCCGCTATCAGCCGGCGGATCGCGGCCCTGAAGCCCGCGCAACTCAAGCGGGTCGGTCTGCGGTTGCTCGACGCACAGCGCATTGAGGATTTGTTCGCGCGGTAGCTATTTCCCCAACATTCAGAGCGTGAGCGCAGGCGGTTTATCTGATCTGAAGAATCTTGACCTTCCGGCCCCCAAAAGCTGCAGAAGGAATGGAGGACCACCGCCTGTCAGCGGTTACGGCTGTCTGGCCAGTCTGCGCCGACACGCTCAGGCAGACGCAGTCTCCGATCGAAAGTCCGGAAATCCGGGCATGAAACGCGAGTCGTCCGGCGGCCAGCGCTTCCGTCGCGGTCAGAATCGTGTTGACATCCAGATCAAGGGAATCGAGAATTTCTTCGGCCCTGCGCAGCGGGACCCCGGTCTGAAGCAGCTTCCGCATTGTTTCGGCAAGATTCACGGCGTGAATGGTGCAATCGTCAATGATACGTTCCACCGCGCCGCTGCCGGGCTCACCGAACAGGACGGCAAGCAGCGCGGAAGCATCCAGCAGATGTGTGCGCCGCGGCGTCATTTACGGCGCTCACGGCGTGCTTCCTGTCTGCGTTCCGCGATCAGTTCTTCGGATACCAGCGTCTTCCGTCCTGCTGTGTAACCCCGGAGTACCGCCTGCGCATTCCTCAGCGCCTGACTTCGCGCAGTAATTACGATCGGCTGCGTG
This sequence comes from Terriglobia bacterium, assembly GCA_963832905.1. Classification (GTDB taxonomy): domain Bacteria; phylum Acidobacteriota; class Terriglobia; order Bryobacterales; family Bryobacteraceae; genus BOG-234. The sequence goes on from CAWHVO010000001.1 coordinate 226,085, forward strand.
TCTCCGACTTCAAGAAGCACATCCGACTCGCCCTCCTTCAGGCCGAGCCGCCTCCGAACAGCTACGGGAATGAGGATTCTGCCAGATTTCTCCAGTCGTACAGTCAGTTTTTGCATATCTGCCATTTTACGGCGAACGGCCGGAGTCGTGCGCGCGCCGCACTTCCCGCCTTTACCGACAGGCGCAGGAGTTTCGTATGCGCGGAGTCCTGGCCGGGATCGACCGGGCATGGCGACGGGTTCGCCGACTTTAGAGCGATTTCACGGTCAAGGCAGAAAGCCGGCCGGAGGGTCTGGCGACCGGCTTTCTCCGTAGCCCCACGGCGGCAGAGACCGCCGGCGTTACAGTTTCGAGCTAGGGTACCAGCGAAACGGTTCCAGTGAAGTTTGCGTCGGGCTGCGTTGTGGGCTGGTCAGGGGTGCGAAGCCGCCTTCTCCCAGTTCGTGATGACGTTAAGGGTGGGTGACTGATTGGCGGAGGGGAGGAGCAGGAGGAAGCGCTGACCGTCAGCGGAGGGAGCGTAGGCGAACGCCTCGGATAGCTGGTTGACCCGCCGCAGATCGAACAATTTCTTCGGCTCGCCCGCCTGAAAACGCCCGCCTGAACCCGCTTCTACCGGTACCGCCATCAGGCCGGCGGCGAGATAAAAAAGCTCCTTGCCATCCCTGCGCCAACGCGGCGTTCCGCCGCCATTGCCGGAGATCTTCCACTTCCCAGGCCCGGAGGGAAACTGACGGACGTAGATTTCGCGTTGGCCAGACTCCTCCGATTCATACGCTACGAAGCGACCGTCGGGAGAGAACTGGGCCCGGCCTTCCCGAAACTCGGTTTGGACGAATGGCTTTGGTATAAGGTCTGCGGGTGGACCGAGGGGATTTTCCAGGTACCAGATATCCTGATGTGTCTTCGGGTCGTCGCTGGTGAACAGCAGGTAGCGACCGTCGCGGGACCAGTCGGTGGGAAATGCAGGTTCGCCACGCTTCAACAGGAGTTGTTCCTTGCCCCCGCCGCTCGAATCCTTCAGATGGATTTCTTTCTGCGCTTCCGTGCTCATCGCGACCCGGCTGCCATCGGGTGACCAGACCGCCCAGCCCCCGCGCTGGAACGCGGACTCGATGTTCCGGTGCAAATCCAGGAGTGACAGAGCACCTCCCGGGGGCTGACTCTGTGGCGCTTTTTGGATCGCAACCGTCTTTCCGTCGGGAGACAGCGACACAGCACTGGCGTCGCCAGGCATGCCAATCCTGCCGGTCTCCCTTCCGCTTCTGTCTACCCACGTCAGTTGGTTTTCATTGCGATTGAAGCCCGACAAATAAACCAGCAAACCGGTGGAAACTGCCGATGCCGCCAGGCCGTTGTTTTGGTTGATCGTGGCCTGGCCCGCCACTGGAAAAGCATCGCCGACGAGCTGGAATGACTTGCTATCGAGCGCCTCGGCCATGAGATTGCCGTCGCGCAGGAAAAGAATGTGGTCATAGCGGCCACCAGCGGACCGGGGAGCGAAACTGACCGGAGACGAATCGGCAAGGAGTCGGCGGCCATTTGGAGCGTCCAGCGTCGCCAGGTAGATGCCACCCTGAGGGCCTCCTGACACGTCATATAAGAAATGTTTGCCGTCAGGAAGGAAAGAGGGGTGCCCCTGCCGAGCTCCGGGTTTCGCCGGAAGGAGTGTTGTACATTCCCCGGTGCCGGCTCCGGCACTGACCTTAGTCCTTTCCAGAGCCCCGGAATCGGTACTGAAGAGGACGACGCCGTCGCGGCTCCACGTTCCTTCGGCGTAGATTCCGGCCTCACACACGACTTGCGGCGGGCCACCATTGGCAGGTACGGTTTTCAGTTTCCCGCCGGCGAAGAAGGCAATGTATCGGCTGTCGGGCGACCAGAAAACACCTCTCACCAAATCGGTACAGGAGAGGCGCTGAAAATCCGGAGAATCGAGAGGGCGAATCCAGAGGCTGGGTTTGCCATCCCTGAAACGCCAGACTGCGAGTCGGCGTCCGTCGGGCGACAACGCGAAGAAGGGATTGAGAAGCTCGTTTTCCGGGAACGGCAGCGTAAAGCGCATGACACGATCCTCCGGCGGCCTTTCGCGGAAATGCACGAAGGCAAGTAGGGCCAGTGCGGCCGCGAAGAGCGCGGCGGCGAGCCATGGTAAGAGCCGCGAGGATGCTTTGACATTCACAACCGCGGGCGGTTCGTCGTCGAGCAGCTTACGGTAGTCCCCAATATCGCGCAGCCGATTCTTCGGGTCCTTCTGAAGACAGGCAGCGAGCAGACGCCGGACCTTACGCGGAACCGTCGCGAGATCCGGCTCGCTCTTCACTACGGCAGCCAGTGTCTCGGTCAGGTCTTCGCCTTCGAACAGCCGCTTGCCGGTCAGCATCTCGTACAGGACGACGCCGAAGGCCCAGATGTCGGCGCGCTTATCCACTACTTTGCCGCGCGCCTGCTCCGGGGCCATGTAAGCAGCGGTGCCGAGAATCATGCCAATCAGCGTCGGCAAGTGCAGCAGCGTTGGCGAATCGTGCGTGACTGTAGTTTCGGCGCCTCCCGCTTTCGCCAGACCGAAATCGAGAACCTTCACCGACCCGTCCGGCCGGATTTTGACGTTCGCCGGTTTCAGATCGCGATGCACGATGTTTTTCTCGTGCGCGGCTTCGAGGGCGTCGGCTATCTGGCGCGCGATGGTAAGAGCTTCTTCGAGCGGAATCGGACCTTCTTGGATGCGGTCGGCCAGCGTCGGTCCTTCGATGTACTCCATCACGAGATAGTTCGGGCCAACGTCGAAGAGCGTGCAGATATTGGAGTGATTCAGCGCGGCGATGGCGCGGGCTTCGCGCTCGAAACGATCGCTGAACTGCTGTGCCGAGAACTTGATCGCAACATCGCGTCCCAGCCGGGTATCGCGCGCACGCCACACCTCGCCCATACCGCCTTTGCCGATGGCAGAGACGATTTCGTAAGGGCCGAGTTTGTCGCCGGGCGACAGAGTCATTTGCAGGATTCAGTCCAGTTTAACGGAATCAAAAGAGGGCCAGAGAAGACGCGCATTCTGTCCAGCTTCGGCTGCGGTGGTTCGTGGAAGACCTGTGCGATCAAGCCGTACTACTTCGCAACTCCCGCCTGCCAGTCGGTATCCACCGTGAGCGGAGAAGCGGCGGCGGCACCTTCCACCGGCAGGGCGATCAGGAAGCGCTGGCCGTCGCGGGAAACCTGAAAGCGCACAGCACCGCCGGGGACTTCAAACAGCGTCTGCGGTTTGCCGCTCTCCACCGACGTTTCGGTCAGGCGCATGGGCGCGGCCATGAGTTTCGCGCCTTGAGTAAAGAAAACCTCCTTGCCGTCGCGCCGCCACACGGGCCAATCGCCGCCTTCAGTCGAGATCTGCCAACGTCCTTTCCCCATCGGAATCGATTCGACCAGAATCTCTTTTTGTCCGGGTTGGTCGGATACGTAAGCCATCCACCGGCCGTCGGGCGAAATCGCGCTCCAGGTTTCATTGAAACGGGATTCGAGGTAGGGGTAAGGTTTGCGATCGCCATCGGTCCCTACAAGCCATATGTCCGTTTGAGTCTTGTCCGTGCCCCCGGAAAACGCGATCAGTTTTCCATCGGAGGACCAGTCGTCAACGTAACCCGTCTTGGATGGAGCCTTAAACAGCAACTCATCCTTACCCGAACCATCCGTGGACCGAAGGTAACGGTTGCCGTCGTGCGCGGCCCAAAGAACCTTGCGTCCATCCGGCGACCAGACACCGGCAGAAGATCCATCGAAGGTGAACCTGACCAGTGTGTCGCGATTCAAATCCGCAATCCACAGATCCGCTATATTGACGTCCGCGACGGGCACGATCGCCCGGCTATCGTCGGGGGAGAGGCGGATCGCGGGATTACGAGCCTGGGGAAAGGGCTTGCTCACGGTCTGCAACTTTTTCCCGGTGCGGTCCAGCCAGACGAGTTCGCGATCCGCGGACTCGCCGCCTCCGAACACCAGAACGCCTGTGGGGGAGGCGGAATATGCACCGACACGGAAAACGCCGAGGCTGCCCACCCGCTCCGCCACGGGAAACGCTTCTCCGCGCAGTTCCGCCTTCTGCTCATCGATGCTTTGGGCCATCAATGTCTCGCCGCGAAGAAAAAGTACGTGGCCCGGCAAACCGGACTTCGCCTGCGGAACGAAAACGAAGTTTGATACGCCGGGCAGCAACAAGGAAGGCTTGGCCCCGGCCAGGGACCCGGCGAAAATCCCACCCGGCGTCGAGAAAAGGTACCTTTCCGCAGTCAGCCACGCGGGACCGAAGGCGGCCTCGTCGTAGATCCTGCCGGGAGCGCCACCCGAGGAGGAAACGCGATACAGTCCTACCGCTACTGACGCGAGGAGAATCGTTCCGTCGCTCCTCCATGCCGCTCCATTGAATCCGACCGGAAGATCGCAAATGGCTACGGGAGGGCCGCCCGTCCTGGCGATCTTGTAGATCTTGCCCGCTGCGGCAAGCCCGACGTATTCTCCGTCCGGGGACCAAAAGAGATTCGGATTACTCAGTGGAAAGGACGCGAGAAGCCGCGTTTCCAGACTGTCCAGCGCCCTGATCCAAATCCTGGCCGCGTTTCCGTCTGTCGTAGCGAACGCCAGGAAGCGACCGTCCGGCGACAGCTTGAAGTCAATCAGAGTGCCTTCCGGCGGGGCAATCTGAAATCGAATGTGCTGACGCTCGGGCGGAATTTCGCGGAAATGGACGAAGGCGAGCGCAGCCGCGATCAGCGTAAGCACGGCCGCCGCAATCCACCCCGTCGCTCCGAACCGTGACCGTGAGTGAGTGGCGAGGGCTGCATCTCCCTCCAGCAACAGCTCCAAATCGCCGATATCCCGCAACCTCTTCTTTGGATCTTTCTCCAGACAGCGCCGCAACAACCGCCGTGTGCTCTCCGGGGCCAAAGTCAGGTCAGGTTCTTCTTTGAGAACCGCTGCCAGAGAATCCGAAACTGTCTCGCCCTCGAACAACCGTTTGCCCGTGACCATCTCGTACAGGACCACGCCAAAGGCCCAGATATCGGCGCGTTTATCGACCTCTTTTCCGCGCGCCTGCTCGGGGCTCATATAGCCTGCAGTCCCGAGAATCATCCCCATTTGCGTCCCCGGCATCATGGTCGGCGAGTCGGGTGTCACCTCCTGCGGGTCGCCCGCTTTCGCCAGCCCGAAGTCGAGAACCTTGACCGATCCATCCGGCCGGATTTTGACGTTGGCCGGTTTCAGATCGCGATGGACGATGTTCTTTTCGTGCGCGGCTTCGAGAGCGGCGGCAATCTGCTTCGCGTAGCCAAGAGCTTCTTCGAGAGGAATCGGACCTTCTTTAATGCGCTCAGCCAGCGTCGCGCCCTCGATGTACTCCATGACGAGGTAATTGGGGCCGATGTGGTACAGAGTGCAGACGTTGGGATGATTCAGCGCCGCGATCGCGCGGGCTTCGCGTTCAAACCGGTCGGTGAACTGCTGCGCCGATACTTTGATGGCGACATCGCGCCCGAGTTGCGGATCGCGCGCACGCCACACCTCCCCCATGCCACCTTTGCCGATGGAAGAGACGATCTCATACGGTCCGAGTTTGTCGCCGGGCTTGAGTTCCATGAGACTGCGGGAACCGCTTCAATTCACTATATAGATTCCAGACTGACTTTGACTTCGCACCGCCTGAATCAGGCCCGCTTGGCAATAAATTTTGCGTTCCGGACGGATTACTCCCGAACGACCGGCATTGCGAAAGTAATCCGGCCGGCACGTCGCTACCGACTCCGGCTTATGCGGCGCGTTTTACGGGAGGGAAGAAGCTGTAGAAGAATCGCAGATCGCGGGCGGAACCGCGTGCGCCACCTTGCTAAGTATCGTTGTTGTAAAGTGAGGCGGTTTCGCCTGCCAGGTTCGGTTCAGTGCGATTCTTTTACAGCTCCGAAACGGCGTTAACCGAGGGGCCGCGGGGCGACCAGATACGCGGTGCGGTGGAGCGGAAGAAGACCTGGACCGGAGTGCCGACGGCGGCCGCGAGGTGGGAGATGCCGGAATCGTTGCCTACGAAAATGCGCGCCTGCGAGAGCCAGCGGGCGAGGTCGTAGAGATTGTCAATGCGGACGGCGTTGGGCAGATGCTCTTCCGGTCCGCACAGCCAGTGGACGGACATTCGGGCGGCAAGCCTGGCCGCCGCAGATTCGAATACCGACATCGGGGCGCGCTTGGCAGGGCTGCTGGCGAACGGGTGAATTACGGCGAAGGTGCGAGCGGCGGGCGGCGTGACCACGATTTGCGGGAACCGCGAGACTGGGTGTGCGCCGAGCTGGCGGGCCTGGTCGTTGTAGAAATCGACGGCGTGATGCAAGCCGGTCGGAAGCGCGGGGAGGAATTCGAAGGGCAGGCGCAGGTCCGCGACGAGGGCGCGGAATTCGGGACGATTCGTACCGTACCAGGAAACGATCGAGTCGAAGCGACGGAGACGGTCGACAACGTCGTCAGCGGGAAGCAGGCCGAGGCGGTCAAGGCCTGATGTGACAATGGATTGAGCGGCATCCGCGAAGCGGGCGAGCGGGACATTTTGTTGCGCACACCAGACTTCGGTGTGGTCGCCGCGAAGGGCTTCGAGCGCGGGCAGGCTCAGAATGAAGTCGCCGATCGCGCCAGGCCGAATCAAAAGACGGTGCACGTGAATCAGGTGAATTGAATCACCAATTGTAAGATGGGAAAAGTCGGCAATCAATGAATACGGTCGTTTTCGCGCCTCGTACTGCGCATGACGTGGTCGGGAACATAGGGAATACGCCTCTGCTGCGGCTGGAGAAGATCGCCGGGGAACTGGCGGGGATCGAGATTTACGGCAAGGCGGAGTATTTCAATCCGGGCGGGTCGGTGAAGGATCGTCCGGGCCTGAACATGATTCTGGAGGGCGAGCGGTCGGGAAAGCTGACGCGGGACAAGATCCTGATCGATGCGACGAGCGGGAATACCGGGATTGCGTACGCGATGATCGGGGCGGCGAGGGGATACCGGGTCAGGCTTTGTCTGCCGGCGAACGCCTCGATGGAGCGGAAAAGAATTCTGGCGGCGTATGGGGCGGAACTGGTGCTGACGCCGGCGGATGAGGGATCGGATGGGGCAATCCGGAGGGTGCGGGACATTTATAACGCGGATCCGGACAAATACTTTTATCCGGATCAGTACAACAACGACGCCAACTGGCGGGCGCACTACGAGACCACGGGTCCGGAGATCATGGCGCAGACCGAAGGACGCCTGACTCACTTCGTGACACTGCTGGGCACGAGCGGCACGTTCACGGGGAATGCGCGGTTCTTCCGGAAAGAGATGCCGCATGTGGAGTGCATCTCGGCGCAGCCCTCGAGCGGGTTCCACGGGATCGAAGGCACGAAACATATGCCGGCGGCGATTGTGCCCGGAATTTACGACCCGGCGCTGGCGGACCGCAATATCTGGATCGAGACGGAAGACTGCCATAAGATGGTGAAACGCCTGGCGCGCGAGGAAGGCATTCTGGTCGGGATTTCCGGCGGCGGCAATGTGGTGGCGGCGCTGACGATCGCGCGCGAACTGCATGCGGAGGGGAAGAAAGGCGTGATCGTAACGATCCTGTGCGACGGCGCGGACAAGTATCTGAGTGAACATTTCTGGGATGCGGAATAGATGATCAGGATTGAGCGCGGGCCGTGGCGCGAGATGGTGAATCATGCACAGGCGATTTATCCGAACGAATGCTGCGGGGCGATGATCGGCACGATCGAAGGCGATGCGAAGACGGTGAGCCATGCGATTGCGCTGGACAATGTGTCAACGGGGTCGCAGGCGGCGCGGTATGAGCTGCGGCCGGAGGATCTGCTGCGCGCGGACCGCGAAGCGCGGGAGCGGAAGCTGGATCTGATTGGCATTTATCATTCGCATCCGGACTGCGGCGCGTACTTTTCAGAAACCGATTTAAAGAATTCCTGCCCGTGGTATTCGTTCGTCGTCCTTTCGGTGGAGAAGGGGCGATTCGATCATGCCAACAGCTGGCTGCCGAACGCGGAGCAGACCCATGCAGAGAAAGAGGAACTAATATGGCCCGAATCATGATTCCGACGCCGCTGCGTCAGTTTGCCGATAAGCACGACACGGTGGAGTTGCCCGGCGCAACGGTGGGTGAAGTGCTGACCGCTCTGACGGCGCGCTTTCCCGACCTGAAGAAGCATTTGTACAACGACGAAGGCAAGCTGCGCAGTTTCGTCAATGTATATCTGAACGACGAAGACATCCGCTACATGAAGAAAGACGCGACGCCGGTGAACGATCCGGACACGCTGTCGATTGTGCCGAGTATTGCGGGTGGCAGGCGTGGCTGAGCTTTCAAAAGACGAGATCCTGCGCTACAGCCGGCATCTGATCATGCCCGAAGTGGGCATCGAAGGGCAGAAGAAGCTGAAAGATGCGAGCGTGCTGCTGGTGGGCGCGGGCGGACTCGGCGCGCCGCTCGGGATGTACCTGGCGGCGGCGGGGATCGGGAAGATCGGGCTGGTGGATTTCGATGTGGTGGATTTCACCAATCTGCAGCGGCAGGTGATCCACGGCACGAAGGACGTGGGTAAGAAGAAGCTCGAATCGGCGTTCGAGACGATGCGGGATATCAATCCATACGTCGAACTGGCACCGCACGAGACGGCGCTTTCGAGCGAAAACGCGATGGAGATTCTGGGCGGCTACGACATTGTGGTCGACGGCACGGATAATTTTCCGACACGGTACCTGGTAAACGATGCGTGCGTGCTGCTGAAGAAACCGAATGTGTACGGGTCGATTTTCCGGTTCGAAGGACAGGCGACGGTGTTCGCGTATGAAGGCGGGCCGTGCTACCGGTGTTTGTATCCGGAGCCGCCTCCTCCGGGGCTGGTGCCGAGCTGCGCTGAGGGCGGGGTTCTGGGGATTCTGCCGGGCGTGATCGGGCTGATTCAGGCGACGGAGACCGTGAAGCTGATTCTGGGCATTGGGGATCCGTTGGTGGGGCGGCTGATGCTCTACGACGCGCTGGGGATGAAGTTCCGGGAGCTGAAGCTGCGGAAGAATCCGGAATGCCCGGTGTGCGGGGAGCATCCGACGGTGACGAAGCTGATCGATTACGTGGAATTCTGCGGCGTGCCGCATCAGGAAGGACCGCCCGAGCCGGTGGCGACGAGCGGGGATATCGAGGCTACCGAGGTGAAAACAAAGCTGGGTCGCGGCGATAAGTTCCTTCTGATCGATGTGCGCGAACCGCATGAGTTCCAGATCTGCCGGATTCCGGGCTCGACATTGATCCCGCTGGGCGAGGTGCCGAAGCGGCTGGGCGAGATTAATCCGGAGAGCGAGATTGTGGTGCACTGCAAGAGCGGAGCGAGAAGCGCGAAGGCGGTGGATTTTCTGAAGCAGCAGGGCTACAGGAAGGTCCGGAATATGAAGGGCGGCATTCTCGCATGGAGCGATAAGGTTGACCCGAGCGTGCCGAAGTATTAGAGCAGCCTAACGACTGGCTTTATCTGAATAACCGCACCGGCGGCTTCGACCGCCGGGGTACAGTGAAATCACTCGCGGCCGCGACTCAGGGGCAGGCCGAACTGGAACCAGAACATGTTGCCCGCAGGCCTGTTCTGAACAAGCGTGTCCTTCTGATACTTCAGCACCAGGCCAATGGGGCCAAGATTCGAGCGGATTTCGGGACCGATCGCGAGGTTACGACCGCGATTCCCATCACCGACGACAGCCTGATTCATCATGTCGTTGGTTGTCTGTTTGTAGAAGTAGCCGTTCACGCCGAAGTGGATTCTCTTAATGGACCGCATGGCATCGAATTCCCAGATAGCCTCGTTGCCGGAGTGGTAATTGGTGGCCAGATCCGCAGTGTTGAAGAAATAAGAGAAGCGGGAACTGATCTCGGTGCGGGCGGAGTCGGGAAGCCAGGAAAATGCGCCGACCGGAACGAAGGCCATATAGTGTTCGCCGATGTTGAGAGCGGCTCCGTTGGCATAGCCAAATCCCGGCGTCCAGTATTCCATGCCGTAAAACCAGCCTGCCGCGCCTTTGTGATACGCAAGGTACTGGCCGACAGCGGAGTTTCCGATGCCGGTTTTCCGGGTTGTGCCGGCGGGGGTAGTCAGCGAGGCAGACATCCACGGAATGGCGGCCACGGTCACCAGATTGCCTCCAAGAACGTTCCCGCCCCAGTTATGGGAGAGCTTGACGGCGACAGCCTCGACCCCGAGATGAAAGCCTGGCAGGACATTCTTCCCCTGTGAATTCGCGAGCTGGTTGGCCTGGTAGAAGGCCGTGAATTCGTAGAGCTCGGTCTGACCCGCACCGGGCGTCAGGCCTGGCGCCACTGTCTCCGCGCCTACGGGGTATACACTGCCGCCGTTTTCGGTAGCGGTCAGGGAGTGTGCACAGGATAGAGCGAGGAACAGCGCGCCGGCGATGATGGTAGGTTTGTGCATTGCGTCTCTGGTTTTCTATCGGCAGAGCGGCGATGCGGCATTAGAGCCAGGGGGGCGTTCAATAATGGGGATATGGCCCGCGAACTGTTCGAAGTCAGCTGCCCGTGCTGCGAGTCGATCCTGAAGATCGATGGGGAGCTGCGCGTTGTGATTTCACATACTGAGCCGGTGAAGAAGCCGGCGATCGAGGATCTGGCGGCAGAGGTGGAGAAGCTAAAGGGCGCGGCCGGGCGCCGCGAGGAGGCGTTCCAGAAGTCGTTTGCGGCGGAGAAGAATCAGGGGCAGGTGCTCAACCGGAAGTTCGACGAGCTGCTGAAACAGGCCAAGGCGAATCCGGATTTTGGGAAGAAGCCGAGGGATATCGACCTGTAAAAGAGATTTGGCCACGGATAAAAACCGGATAAAGTCCAAATCATTCGAGGCCGACGCTGCGCAGGAAGTCGCGGGCGATTTCGCGGGCCGGGCGATGCTCGACATCCAGTTCGTAATTGAGACGGCGCATGGTGTCTGCGGAGATGCGTCCGGAGAGTTCCACAAGCGCGGGACGGAGCATCGGAAACTGCTTTTCGGCTTCTTCCCGGACTACCAGCGCGCATTGGTAGGGCGGGAAGTAATGGCGGTCGTCCGCGAGGATGGTGACAGGGAGGGCATTGAGGACGCCGTCGGTGCTGTTGCCCGCCACCATGTCCACCTGATGTTTCATGAGGGACTGGTAGATCAGGCCGAGATCCATTGTCTTCACCGCACCCGCGATGCGCAGGCCGTAGGTTTTCACTAAGCCTGGCAGGCCGTCTTCACGGCGCGCGAACTCATAGCCGACACCAAGCCGCCAGGCATGCGCGGCGGCCGCTTCGGTCAGGGTTTTCGGGCCGCCATCCTCGTTTCTGATGACCATCGCGAAGGTGTTGTCGAAACCAAGCGGGTCGAGCCATTCCAGATGCCATTGGGCGTAGCCGCGGCGGACGGCGGCGAGGACTGCAGCGGGATCGCTCAGCGGCTTTTCTTTAAGAACTGCTGTGAGCGCGGTGCCGGTGTATTCGGGGTAGACGTCGATGATCGCCGTTCAGCATGGCCTGATGGGCGAGGAGCGTGCCGCCGAGATCGAGCCGGCGGCTGACGTGGCCGTGCAGGCGGTTTTCGAGATGCTGGGCGACAATCTCGCCGAGGACGAGCTGCTCGCTGAAATTTTTGGAGCCGACGCGCACGCGGGGTTCGTGATTGCAAGCTGCGAGCGAGAGGGCGAGGATCGCGATCAGCGCACGGACCATCGTTTTCTCGATCCAGCCCAGTGAGGCATCCGCGACAATGGCCAGCAATGCGGCGGGAATGGCGCCGGCCAGGATCTGCAGCTTGTCGATGGAGGCGATGCCGCGGAAGATGAAGACGCCGAGTCCGCCGGCGCCAATGGCGGCGGCGATGGTCGCGGTGCCGATGGTGGTGACCGTGGCGATGCGGACGCCGGCGATGATGGTCGGGGCGGCCAGAGGGAGTTCCACCATGCGCAGAATCTGGGTTTCGGTCATGCCCATGGCGACGGCGGCGTCGCGGAGGATGGGGTCGACGGCGAGAATGCCGGTGACGGTGTTGCGCAGGATCGGCAGCAGCGCATAAAGGACCAGAGCGACGATCGCGGTGTGCTGGCCGATGCCGCCGATAAACGGGATCGGGATCAGGAAGCCGAACAGGGCGAGGCTGGGGATGGTCTGGCCGATGCCCGCAAAGCCCAGAGCCCAGCGGCGCGCGGCGGGGCGGGAGGCGAGGAGAACGCCGGCGGGGATGGCGATGGCGGAGGCGATCAGGATGGAACTCAGGACGAGGACGAGATGCTGGCCGAGAAGTTGGATGCCTTCCTGAAGGAGATCCTGGAGAACATCACTGAGCACGGCCGGCCTCTTCACTTGCCGGCGAGCCTCTGCGAGTCTCGTTGAGGACGTCGAGAAAGGCGCGGGCCTCGGGATGGGTGCTGGATGCGAATTCTCCGGGAGAGCCGAGAAAGGCGAGACTGCCTTCGTGGAGCAGCGCGATGCGCGTGGCGAGCTTCATGGCTTCCTGCACGTCGTGAGTGACGAAGACGGAGGTTTTGCCCAGCTCGGCGCGCAGACGGAGGAATTCGCGCTGCAGATCGAGGCGGGTGACGGGGTCGAGAGCGCCGAAGGGTTCGTCGAAGAGGAGAATGTTCGGGTCGGCGGCGAGGGCGCGGGCGACGCCGACGCGCTGGCGCTGTCCGCCGGAGAGTTCGCGGGGAAAACGATGCGCGAATGTTTCGGCGGGAAGATTGACGGCATCGAGGAGGGCGAAGACGCGCGCGGCGACTTTTTCGGCAGGCCAGTTTTCCAGAGCGGGAACGAGGGCCACATTGCGCTCGACGGTGAAGTGCGGGAACAGGCCGCCTTCCTGAATGACGTAGCCGATGGCGCGCCGGAGACGGACGGGGTCCCAGTCGCGGTGGTGCGGCGGCCTTCGATGCGGACTTCGCCGGAAGTGGGCATGAGTCATGCCGTTGATGAGGCGCAGAGCGGTGGTTTTGCCGGAGCCGCTGCGGCCGAGGAGGACGAGGGTTTCGCCGGATTCGACGGAGAGGGAGAGGTCGTTGAGAATGGTGCGGCCGGCGATGCGGTAGTGGACGCGGGAGAATTCGACGGACGCTCATTGTGAAAGCGTCATTTTGGGCGCGGCGCGAAAGAGCGTTTCGGCGAAGCCCCATGCGGGCTCGACCCATTGGCGCACGCAGGCGACCAGCCGCTGCGCCTGCCCGATGACGCGAGATGGCTTCGGCGCGGAATTTGTGCGAGGACTCGGTCCAGATGGTTTCGCCGGACGGCGAAGGGGATGGCGAGGCCGAGGGCGTCGATACGCACGTGTCTGGGCGACGCGCGAGCGCAGGTGCATTTCGATGCTCGATTGGCGCTCGTTCCAGCGGGCCTCGTGAGCGAAGCGGGAGAGATCGAAATCGGCCGGCGAGTTCGCGATTGATGCGGGCGAGCAGGTTGAGGTTGAAGGCGGCGGTGACGCCGATGGGGTCATCGTAGGCGCGGAGGAGGCGTTCGCGGGGTTTGGCGAGGTCGGCGCCGAGGAGCAGACAGTCGCCGGGGCGCATGCGGTTACGGATGCAGGTGAGGAAGGACTGCGCCTCGGCGGGAGTGAAATTGCCGATGGTGCTGCCGAGGAAGAGAAGAAGCGCCGACTCACCGGCGCGGCGATGGGTGAGGGCGGCGTCGATGCCGTCGAGGTAGGTGGATTCGACGGGGTGGATGGTGACGCCGTCGATGTTGTGGAGAGTTTTCGCGCAGCTATCAAGTGCGGCGCCGGAAATGTCGATAGGGAAGTAGTTGATTTGCTGATCGCGCGCGGCGGCTGCGAGGATATGGCGAGTCTTCGTGCCAGTGCCGCTGCCGAGTTCGATGATGAGCGACGGGCGGGCGGAAAGCTGGATGATGCCGAGGGCCGCGTCCGAGAGGAGGGATGCTTCGGAGCGAGTGAGGCCGTATTCGGGTAAGACAGTGATGACTTCGAACAGCGCGGAGCCGACTTCGTCGTAGAACCACGCAGGCGGGAGGGTTTTCTGTCCGGGTCTCGGCGAGGCCGCTGGCGACAGCCTGCGCGAATTCGGGGTTGAAGGAGAGCGCGGCGGCTGCGGCGGCAGGTGTCATTCGCCGATGCCTTTTTCTGCGCCCATTATTTTCCACGAGCCGGAAGCCCGCGTACATGTGAGGGTAGTCGTCGCGGAACCAGTTGCGGAAACTCGGGCGGGTGAGGACGGCGGCGGTGCGCGGCGAGGCGCCCTTCATGACGAAGTGCCGGCCGTCGAAGAAATCGGCGGAGTAGCCCGGATAAAACGGATGCGGCTTGAATCCGTCAAAGGGAGCGAATGGATCGCGCGTCCATTCCCAGCCGTTGCCGGTCAGCTGCGCGGGTGTTCGGTCGTTGGGGTCATCACCGGTGTCTACAGCAATAGGGTCCCAGCGATGGTAGCCGAAGTTGTCGCGCGAGGCATCCGGAGGGCGGAGTGAAGCTGCACGCTGGAACTGCTTTTCGGTGGGGAGTGAGGAGCCGCGCCACTCCGCGTATGCAGCGGCCTGCTGGCGTGTGACCCAGACCGGCCAGTCGAGAGGAAGGGGGATGCAGGAAAACATGCCGCGGTAGAAACACGCGCCGTTCCCGAGAGCCCAGAAATGCGGCGCCGGGCCGCCATCGCGGACGAACTCCAGATATTCGCCGTTTGAAATTTTGAACTTCGAAATGCGGAAGGAAGGAACAAAAGCCTCGTGCGCGCGGAATTCGTTGTCCCATCCGAAACCGGCGGTCTGGCCGAGGGTGGCGCATCCGGGGGGGATATCAAGTATCGGATTCGCGGGGGCGGGGCGGGAGGACAACGGTTCGGGCGCTGGGCCTGATTTCGCGTCGTACGGGAGGTTGTGCAGAAGATAGGCGAACGTTTCGGCGTGCATGTGGCGATGTTCCGTCGCCATCCGGACCAGCCAGGGGTCGATGTCGTCAAGGTGACTGTCGATCCAGCGACGCGTGGCTGCGTTGTATTCGAGGACTTCGGATTCGCGGGGCCAGTCGCCGGGAGAGTCGGTGGGGCCGGTGCCGGGCGCGGGGTCGATGCCGCGTTCGAAGAGAGCGTCGAAGGAAGGATGGAAGGACTGCGCGCCCAGACCGCGGCGGGCGAGGATGTTCCAGTCGAAGGCTTCGAAGTGGCCGAGATAGAAGATGAGACGGTGACGTTCGGCGATGGGACGTGAGTAGAGAGTATCGGCCGAGATCAGGCGGAAGAGGCTGTCGGTCTGCTCGCGTGCAAGGTCCAGTTCGGCGGCGAGCCCGGAGAACGTGGTGGGCATTCTGTTTTTGGATGCAGACGGAAAAGGCATCGCCTCAACGATGCTAGCAATCATTTCGCGAATTGTGGGGTGGAAATGAGATTGAAATAACGGTTGTGGTCTTACGGCGGTAGTGGGACGGGCGGTCTGGGTCAGCCGTGATGGGGCATCTCGACCACGTAGCCACGGGCGCTGCCTTGCGCGATGCCGGTGATGAGGAGTTCGTGTCTGCGCCCGGCCTGATCGAAGACAACAGGCTGACGGGCTTCGGCATCGTGCAGCCAGATGGTGCGGTGCTCGGGCAGCACCCAGAGCCAGCCGCTGACCGTTCCGGCGGCCGCATCGGCGGAGTCCAGTCCGAACCACACTTTTCCCGGGAGGATCTGGCGGCTGTGGCCCAGCGCCACGTCGAATGTGACCTCGTCGGGCCGCGGCGGTTGTGGCGCGGGAGGCGGAGCCTGGATCGGAGGAGTGACCTTATCTGCCATCGATTCGGCGCCGGTCGAAATAAGCTTCGCCTTGACAATGAAACGCTTCGGAGCTGCGCCGATGTAATAGAACGGATAACAGGTAACGAGGGTGAGTTCGGGCTGCGCGCCCGCCTTGAGGACTTCGACATGTTCCGGTGTCACGATTTCGGTGCTCTCGACGCGATAGCTGTAGCTGGCACGCTGCGTCTCGAAGGTAATCTCGTCATCCTTTTCAACGTTGCGGAGGGCGCGGAAAAGAGTATCGCGATGACCGGCAACGCCGATGTTTCCCGGTTGTCCGGGCAGGGCCGTGCCGGGGATGTGTCCGAGCGCGATGGCGAGCGTCGGAGATGTCGTACCTTCGCGAATCATGGCTTCGACATGGAGACGCGGGATGCTGAGACGGCCCACAATTTCGCCGTCGCGCAGCCGCGGCGCGGGTGCGGGTGGAGGCGCGGTCTGTTTCCGGGCGCTTCGATTGTGCTCAAACGCGAAATTCTGCCAGTGCTGGTAAACGGTCATCGCGATCGTCGATCCGATCCAGATGCCGGCGCCGAGGGCTCCGGCCAGCAGCAGAACGTCCGAAACACGCCGGATGGCGTCAATTCGATGTCTTGTCATAACGGTAGCTCGTGCGCGTGAAAACCGTCAGACCGCTCCGGCCCGGCGCCGAAACGCGCACATGGATGTGGCGCAGCGTAGCCGATCCGGTATCGCGTGGAACGTAGCCGATAGTGTAGCGGGAGCGGATTTCCTTTGCGATGCGCTGGCAGGCCTCGGTCACGGCGTCGCTGTCTTTTGGAAACAAGGCGTCTCCGCCGCTGATGTGCGCCAGTTCCTTCAGAAAGCCCGGATCGACTTCGTATACGTCCTCATCGAACAGACCAACAGCGTACACAGTGGCGGTGCTGCGTTCGATCTGGTTGATCACGTCGGCGCGTTTATGCAGACTGGCAGTGTCGCCGCCGTCGGTGATAAGTACGAGCGTGCGGCGGCCGCGGGTTCCTGATTTAAGATCGTGGAGACCGTCCACGACGGCGTCGTACAGGGCGGTTTTGCCGCGCGGCGATCCGCGATAAAGAGCGGCGTGAAGGTCGGGAATATTACTCGAAAAGAGTACATCGCCGGGCAGGCCGCGCGTCACTGTGTCGTTGAAATTGAGGATGAAGGTCTCGTCGGCCGGATTGCTTTGGTCGATCAGAGCCCCGGCGGCGGTAAGGACCTGAGAGCGCCGGGGAGTCATGCTGGCGCTTTCATCAACCAGGATTCCCAGGGATACGGGAGCGTCCTGGTCGTCGAAAACGGAAATGGCCTGCGGGCGGCCGTCTTCAAGTACGGTGAAGTTGGCGCGAGAGAGGCCGGGGACGAATTTGCCGGCGTGGTCGTGCACGCTGACATCGAGAAGAACGAGACGAACGTCGTTGTGGAAAGTGAACTCGTCGCCCGCGGCAAGAACGCACAGAGATGATGCGACGCCCGCAATTCCGGTAAGCCAGATTGCCAGGCGCCGCTTCATGTCTGTGTGCCTCGTCCTGTGTCCAAGGTATCAAGGGGTATTAAGCTGAACACGTCCGACGAAGCAAACCGCCGATACCAAGGAGGAGAACTCCGAGGAAGCCGATTAACGGATAGTGGCTGGCGGTCTGCGGCAGCTGCTTTGGAGCAGGGGCCGGAGCCGGGGCCGGTGCTGGCTGCGTTACTGCAGGAGGCGCCGGCGGCGGCGTATTCTGTGCCTCTTCCGGGGGCGGCGGTGGCGTGGTTTCCGGCGCCGGAGGCGGAGGAGGCGGCGCGGCTTCCGCAACCGGTGGAGGCGGCGGAGGCGGGGTCACCTGCGCCACTTCGAGCTGTCTCAGGTGTTTCGGATAAGGGAACTCCTGCCCGTAGTTGTCGCCGGGATAATACCAGTCGCGCAGAGCGGCTACATATCCGGCCGGCGTTTCCCACATTTTGAAGGCCGATTTGCCGGTCGGCTGGACGCGGAAGGCCGGTACCGCCAGCAGAGTAGCGATCAGATGGTTTTCGTTGGCATTGTAGATCTGCACGATATGGCGGTCCGACCGCGAGTCAAGAAGCCTGAATACGTAGGAGCCAGGATCGAGATACGTGTTCATGACCTGCATTGGCTGATTAATGGTGATAGAGGTATTCTTGTACCACTCGCCGGCCTTGCTGTGCACGGCGGCCGGGCCAAGCGCGAGCGCGATACCGAAGCACGCGGCAACCGCGGCCCACGATCTGTTTCTGACATTAGATTGCAGTTTCATCGTTAGTAATGTCCTTTCGCGAGTCCCCGGTAACCGTGTGCGGTCCCGAGTCCTGCCTATGACGCTGCTGACAGAAGCATCTGGTTTGCCAAACGGGTCAAGTGTTTGTGGGTCAGCGGTTTCCGGCGGCAGGCAGGATCGGACGCAATTTTTTTACAGGAATCGGATGCCGGAGAGGTCGTGAATTACCGGCTGATTCTTCACGGACCCTGAAACAGCCGCCGGGCGCTACGCTGGTAAGAGCTTTGCGAAAACCAGAAGTTATGAGCCCGGCCGGTTACTGGCCACAGTTGCGAGCGGCGATCGAAGCGGGCGCCGACGCAGTGTATTTCGGGTTGCAGCACTTTTCAGCACGTGCCAAGGTGGGCTTCACACTGGAGGAACTGCCCGAAGTCATGCGCACGCTGCATCGGCGGGGTGTGCGGGGATTATGTAACCTTCAACACGCTGATCTTCGAGCATGAAGTCAAAGAAGCGCTGCGGGTGGGCACGGCGATCATGGAGGCGGGGGCCGATGCGCTGATCGTGCAGGATCTCGGGATCCTTGCGGCTGCTGCGCGGGGTTTCGTCAGAAGTTGAACTGCATGCGAGCACGCAGATGAGCATCACGGATGCGGAGGGCGTGCGGTTTGCGCAGAGCTTTGGGGCGGATCGGGTGACGCTGGCGCGCGAGTTGTCGCTCGCGGAAGTGCGGACGATTTATGAGCAGACCGGGTGCATGCTCGAGATGTTCGTGCATGGCGCGCTGTGCGTGGCGTATTCGGGGCAGTGTTTTTCGTCGGAGGCGTGGGGCGGGCGCAGCGCGAATCGCGGGCAGTGCGCGCAGGCGTGCCGGCTGCCGTACGAGCTGATGGTCGATGGCGAGAAGGAGCCGCTGGAAGAATGACGCGCGTTATCTGCTGTCGCCCGGGAGATCTGTATACGCTGCGGGAGATTCCGGAGATCGTGGAGGCGGGCGTGTCGGCGCTGAAGATCGAAGGCCGATATAAGGATGCGGAGTATGTGGCGCTGACGACGCAGGCGTATCGGAAGGCGGTGGATGATGCGTGGGCTGGTGTCGCGCATGCGGTGGGCCGCGCGGAGGAACTGCAGCTGGAGCAGGTTTATTCGCGCGGGTTGGGGCCGTATTTTGTTACGGGAACGAATCATCAGACGGTGGTGAAGGGGCGGGCGCCGCGGCATCGTGGCGTGTGGATGGGCGCGCGTGGCTGTGGTCAACCGCGATTGCGGTGGTGGTCGAGCCGACGGAGGCGCACGAGATTGCGCCGTTGAAAGAAGGCGATGGGCTGGTGTTCGATGCGGCGGACTGGCGGAGTCCGGGAGAGGCGGAAGAGGGCGGGCGCGTTTATCAGGTGCGGCCGCGGCTGGATGGGCAGCTGGAACTGCGATTCGCGCAATGGGGCGATCCGGTTCGATCGCGTGCGGGTGGGAGATCTGCGTGTGGAGAACGAGCGATCGCCGACAGTGATGCAGGCGGCGCGGCCGTTTACGGAAGCGACTGCGCCTGTGCAGACGCAGCGTGTGCGGGTGCGCGTGGTGGCGCGCGAAGGGGCGGTGTTGCGGGCGGGGTGGTCGCTTGAAGCGCGGCCGGATATCCGCGTGACCGGTGACTTCGGCGGCGTGCGTTGGGGGCGGCGCGGAATCGGGCGATGTCGGTAGAGATGCTGCGGGAACAGTTCGGCAGGCTGGGCGGGACGGCGTATTCGCTGGGCGAGTTTCGGTCGAGGTGGAAGGGTTGCCGTTCGCGCCGGTGTCGGTGCTGAATCAGATGCGGCGCGAGGCGGTGGAGAGGCTGGAGGCGATTCAGGAGCGCGGGCCGAGGCGATGCATTTCCGAGGTTGTGTTGACTGTCCCGCGAACATAGAAAGCCGGGGCGGTGAGGCTGAGCTGCATTTGCTGGTGCGGACGCCGGAGCAGCTCGAGGCGGCGATTGCCGCGCGGCCCGCGAGCATCACGCTGGATTATCTCGACCTCTACGGGCTGAGGCCTTCGGTGGAGCGCGTCAAGGCGAGCGGGATTACGGCGCGGGTGGCAAGTCCGCGAGTGTTGAAGCCCGGGGAAGCCCGGATCGTCAATTTTCTGGTGAGTCTGGATTGCCAGATTCTGGTGCGGTCGACCGGGATCCTGCAGGCGCTGCGCGAGAGGGAGCATCCACCTTTGATCGGCGATTTCAGTTTGAATGCGGCGAATTCGCTGGCGGCGGCGGAGTATCTGAAGCTGGTCGCGCGGCTCACGCCGACGCACGATCTGAATGCGGCGCAGGTCGCGGATCTGGCGCGCGATGCGGGCGCGGAGAATATCGAGGCCATCGCGTATCAGCACCTGCCGGTGTTCCATACGGAGCATTGCGTGTTCTGCCGATTTCTGTCGAGCGGAACAAGCTACAAGGATTGCGGCCGGCCGTGTGAGAAGCATCGCGTGGAGCTGCGGGATCAGACGGGCCGCGCGCATCCGGTGATGGCGGATGTCGGATGCCGCAATACGGTGTTCGGAGCGGAGGCGCAGGAAGCGAGCGCGCATCTGGACACGTGGCGAGCGGCGGGGATTCGGCATTTCCGGCTGGAGTTCGTGCATGAGTCGGGCGACGAGCTGAAGGAAGTCGCGCGGCTGTTCGGCGCGGCGCTGGCCGGGCAGATGGCGGCGGCGCAGCTGAATCGCGAGCTGAAAAGCAATTGCGCCGCGAGGGCACGACGCAGGGAAGCTTGTTTGTGGCGCCGGATTATCTGGACGCTGCCGGTCGCTACAGTGACTTCTTCACGATCTCCTGGGCTTCGGAGACGATTTCGCTCAGGTGCGCCTCGCTGCGGAAGCTCTCCGCATAGAGCTTGTAAATGTTTTCGGTGCCCGAGGGGCGCGCGGCGAACCATCCGGCGTTCGTCGTGACTTTCAGACCGCCGATGGCGGCGTGGTTGCCGGGCGCGCTCGTCAGCTTCGCCGTGATCGCGTCGCCCGCCAGCGTGGTGGCGGTAACGGCTTCGGGCGAAAGTTTCTTCAGCGCGTCCTTCTGTTCGGGAGTGGCGGGCGCGTCGATGCGCGTATAGAAGGACTCGCCGAACTTCGCGGTGATTTCGCGATAGTGTTCGCCGGGGTCTTTGCCGGTGCGGGCGGTGATTTCGGCGGCGAGCAGGCCGAGAATCAGCCCGTCTTTATCGGTGGTCCAGACCTGTCCGTTGGTGCGCAGGAAGCTGGCGCCCTGCGCTCTCTTCGCCGCCGAAGCAGCACTTGCCGTCGAACAGACCCGGCGCAAACCACTTGAAGCCGACCGGGAACTTCCCAAAGCGTGCGATGCAGGTCGTTCACAACGCGGTCGATCATGCCGCTGCTGACGAGGGTCTTGCCGACGACCGCGAGCTCGTGGCCCAGCCGGGCCGGGAGCCGAGCAGATAGCGAATCGCGACGGCGAGGTAGTGGTTCGGATTCATCAGACCGGCAGACCGCGTCACGATGCCGTGGCGGTCGGAGTCGGGATCGTTGCCCCAGGCGATGTCGAAATCGTCTTTGAGTTTGACGAGGCTCGGCCATCGCGTAAGGGCTGGAGCAATCCATGCGGATTTTGCCGTCGTGATCGACCGTCATGAAGGCGAAACGCGGATCGATTTTCTGATTGACGACGGTGAGATTGAGGCCGTATTGTTCGGCGATCGGCTGCCAGTAAGGCAGCGAAGAGCCGCCGAGAGGATCGACGCCGATTTTCAAGCCCGCCGACGCGGATGGCATCCATGTCGAACGACGTTGCGCAGGTCGTCGACAAAGGGGCTGATGAGATCGCGAGCATGCGTGGTGGAGGCGCGGAGAGCGGCTTCGGCGGTGACGCGTTTGACACCGCTGGTTGCGCAGAGCGAAGCAGGTCGTTGGCGCGATTCTGAATCCAGCCGGTGACATCGGTATCGGCGGGGCCGCCATCGGGCGGGTTGTATTTGAAGCCGCCGTCTGCAGGAGGATTGTGCGACGGCGTGATGACGATGCCATCGGAGAGCCCGCCAGTCTGAATTTGCGCGGCCGCGGTTGTAAGTACAGGATGGCGTGCGAGATGACCGGGGTCGGAGTGAAGCCGTTGTCCTCCTGAATAACGGTTTCGATTCCGTTGGCCGCCAGCACTTCGAGCGCGGTGCGCTGGGCGGCATCGGAGAGGGCGTGCGTGTCTTTGCCCATGAACAGCGGGCCGTCGATGCCTTTGCCTGCGCGGTATTCGCAGATGGCCTGCGTGATGGCGAGGATGTGGGCTTCGGTGAAACTGCCGTTCGAGCTGGTGCCGCGATGACCGCTGGTGCCAAAGCTGACGAGCTGAGCGGGGTTGGATGGGTCGGGTTTCTGGTCGAAGTAATCGCGTTCGAGCTTGCTCACGTCGATCAGGATGTCTGCGGGGGCGGGCTTTCCGGCGAGAGGATGGATCGGCATCGTGGAACCTCCTCGGTATTGTCGCAATTCGCGGGCCGGAGATGGTTACAGATTATTGGCGGAGGCCGATGGGGGGAAAGTACGTGCCCTTGAGTTCGCGCTTCCACCAGTTGCCGGTGCGGCGGCGTTCGTCGTAGTTCGTGAACCGATAGTCGTAGACGATGGCGCGAATCAACTTCGGCGGTTTGCCGCCGAACGGATTTTGTTCGAGCAAGTCGAGTACCGGCTGCGATCCCTGGAGCAGGCGTTCCATAAACCGGATCAGCCAGGGGTTTTCGCGATAGTTGCCCAGCGCCGCGAACCACATCTGCCAGTCGAGACGCGGCTGCATGGGCGCAACCCAGGTGGGGGCGCGCTGCAGCGGACCGGGCTTGTAGCGGAAGACGTATGGCTGCCAGTCGACTGCGTCGTTGGAACCCTCGACGGAGATTTCGGGGCGGCTGGTGGTCATAATCGCAAAGAGGCCGTACTGGTTGACGATGCCGAAGGTATTGACGGCGGGCCCGTGACATCGGCGTCAGGAACAGCGGGGTGCGCAATCCGAACATACCGGCGAGACCCGTGAGCGAGAGCGATCAGAATAACGGCGCAAAGCACTGCCGAAGCGCGGGCATTCGTGCGCAACGGGCCGGCGGCGGGGCGGGAGCTCGCCTGACGCGGAACAGCGCAAGGAAGAAAGCGTCGTCGAGCAGAAACAGACAGAGCGCGATCGCCAGCAGGTTGAAGAACGTGTAGTTGCCGGTCAGGAAGAATCAGGACTTCGAGAAGGATGGTACCGAACGCGGCGATTTGTTTCAGGCGGCGCGGGCCGAACATCAGGAACGGCAGTCCCGAGCTCGACGATGAAGACGAAGAACGTAGAGACTTTCTGGAACCACAGAGGCAGCTGGAACATGTACCAGGCGATCGGCGTCGGCAGCGGCTGTGTTTCGTAGTGCACGGCGAGCGCGGTCAGGTTGCGCCAGGAAAGGTCGTGGCTGAGCAGCTTCACGGCGCCCGATTCGAACATCAGCCGGAAAAGCAGCCAGCGGAAAAGCAGACGCGCGCGACCAGGCGGGCTTGAGAAAGATGGCGAGGAAGCCGGCTTCGAGCAGCAGGTAATCCCACTGGTAGCCCATGAAGATCTGGCCCGGCGTTGACGATGGACAGGTAATAGACGAAGAGCACAACGAAGGCGGCGCTTTTGTCCGGGCGTATGCGGACGTCCAATGGCGGCGACGCCTGCGATCACGGCGCCGCCCCAGGCGATCGATCGCAGTCCGAAATCGCTGTGTATCCACCAGAAAACAGTCGGTACGCGGAGGTAGGAATTCGGCCCGAACTGGCGCACAACTTCGTTCAGGAATTCCGTCACGGGCTGGATGCCCTGTTCGCCGATCAGGCCGCGCACCTGGCGTTCCGAAAGATACGAAGGCGATGAGGTAGATCAGCCCGATGGCGCGCGCGAACACCGATGACGCGATGGTGTATCGCGCGGGATCAACCTGCGTGCCCCAGAGCACGCGCGTGAACCAGTAGCCGGTGTTGCGATGGGCGGCGATGAGCCGATAGAGGGGTTCCGTGACCGCTTTGATGCCGGGCACGTGATAGTAAAGCCAGATCGGCCAGTGGATATCGGCGCCGGATGCGAGCAGGCGGAAGACGGCTTCGGCGCCGCTGAGTGCTGGTCGCCATCGAAGAACTGCACCGCTTTGCGGAATTCAGATACCGGGACATCGGGGGAACGCGCGGCGTCGCTCTGGTATGGGACATACGCGATGCGGTCGCCGGTAAGGCTGCGCCAATAGCCTACCCAGATGCGGCAGAAGGAGCAATCGCCATCGAAGACGACGGTGGGTGAGGCTTCGGCAGGCACCTTTCGATTAGACCATCGGAACTGGAATCGGATAACGGGAACGTTATGAACCGTACGGACTGCATCGGGCGGGCCGCTGGCGTTACTTATAATCAAGCGGTAATCTGCTTCACAAACGGGTGCGGGCGGTCTGCGGGAATCGCGAATCCGATTGCGACGGCCTGGTCGTATGAAAAGCACGCATAAGGAGGAAGTACTTCGATGAATCGTCTGGCGAGGGTGGCGGGAATCTGCGGGGCATTACTGTTTTGTGCGGTTGCCGGAACGGTCCGGCTGACGGCCCAGACAGCGAATGCCATCGTCAATGTGACGCTGACTCCTCCCCCCGGCGATTCCGGTACGCTGGACGCCAACGACGACGGTTCCACGAATGCTGAGCCACTCGGTATCGGCGGCGCAAACGGCATCAACTTCTTTGGGAACAACTATACGCAGGTTTATGTGAACAACAACGGGAACCTGACGTTCACGGGCTCGCTGAGCCAGTTCACGCCGAACGGTCTGGCGATGGGCGTCCAGTGCGATAACGCAGTGACGGATGCAAACGGCAACACCCCCAACTGTCCGATCATCGCGCCGTTTTTTGCCGACGTGGATACCACGGGCACTGGCAGCGCACTTGTGATGTACGGCAATGCCACCGTGCAGGACAGCACCGGGACAGCCCGCAATGCGTTCATAGCCAACTACATTAACGTCGGTTATTTTTCCGGTGAGACGGACAAGCTGAACAGCTTTCAGGTGATTCTGCTGGATCGCCCGGATACAGGCGCGGGAAACTTCGACATCGAATTCAACTACAACACCATTCTCTGGGAAACGGGCGACGCGAGCGGCGGCACCGATGGACTGGGCGGTACGTCGGCGGCTGTGGGTTATTCCAACGGGGGCGCGGGCGCGAACAACATCTACTTTCAGCTGACCGGATCGCTGGTGAACGGCGCGCTGCTCAACGGCGGGCCGGACGCGCTGACCACGCACAGCATCAATTCCAGCGTGCCGGGACGCTACATCTTTCCCGTCCGGCAAGGTGCCATCACTCTGCTGATTTCAAACCTCACATGCCTGCCTGCGATTCTGCCGCAGGGCGGTGTCAGCACCTGCACGATTACACTCACGGGGAACGCGCCGGCGGGAGGCGCGAGCGTCACGCTGGCCAGCAACAGTGCCGCGCTGACGGTCCCGGCATCAGTGAACGTTCCGGCGGGCCAGAACACAGTCACGTTTTCCGCCACTGCGAAGCCGGTCACAAGTAACCAGCAGGCGATAGTTACAGCGACATTCGCCAGCATCTCCCAAACCGCAACCGTGACCGTAAGTCCCGCGGTCGAGACCGGATATATCGGCGTTTTCTACAACAGCACGCCACCGGCAACGTGCGCGCAATCGCTGGCTGTTCTGTGCCAGGCGAACACGACTGCCAATCAGAATCAGGACGGAGCGATCGACGGGCCGGTATTCGTGTTTGTGAACACCAGCGGCACACCGATCACCAATGCCGTGTTTTCGGTGTCGGACGCCGGCAGCGGGATCATGGACAGTTTTAATGTCCCAACGATCGGAGGCAATTCGTCATTCACGCTGATCCCGGGTGTCACCAGCGACGGCCAGAATCATGGAAGCGACAATTTTTTCAGCGTCACCGGAACGCCCCTCGACACAGCCGGCAACGGTCCGAGTGCAAACACAACCCAGTTCTCGTTCAACGCACAACAGGGCAGCACCCGGATTCAGTCGTTAGATGTCTGTGGTGCGACGGGGGCCCCGGTCTTTACCCCGGCATGTACGGCGCAGCTGATGTCCAACGACGGATCCGTAAGCAATATCAATTTCCTGGGCGGGCCGGGCGACAACGACGGCGACTGCGGCAACTGCTTTGGTCCGGCAATCGTTGCGATCCTGAGTACTCCGGCGCCTGGATCGGGCGGCGGTTCTCCGCTGACCATCACCACGACGACGCTTTCGAACGACACGGTTTCAACGTCAACCTCGCAGACGCTGAACGCATCGGGCGGCACAAGTCCTTATACGTGGACGGTGATCGGCGGGACTGTCCCCGCGGGACTGACGTTTTCTTCGAGCGGCGTGCTGTCGGGCACACCCGCGAGGCCCGGCTCGTACACCTTCAGCGTTAAGGTGACGGATACGAACGGTAATTCGGCGGTCCAGACAATCACTCTCACAGTCGCCGCGCAAAGCGTGACGATCACGACGCCGTCGCCGCTGCCGGCCGGCATGGCAACGGTACAGTATCCGACGCAGGTTTTTTCCGCGACCGGCGGATTCGCGCCTTATACGTTCTCTGTAGCCAGCAGCAGCGCGCTGCCTAATGGGCTGACACTTTCTCCGGGCGGTGCGATTTCGGGAACACCGGGAGTTACGGGTACTTCGCGCGTCAGCATCACGGCGACAGACTCGCAGGGACAAACCGGCACGACCACGCTGTCGATTACGATCCGGCCGTTTTCGCCCGATCTGACCATTTCATCGGGAAGCCTCGCATTCACGCTGGCGGCGAGCGCGACAGCGCTGCCACTCAGTCAGGACGTGCCGGTGGAATCGACGGATCCGACGAAGATTCTGAACTGGTCGGCCGTGATCAATCCCGCGGTGAGCTGGCTTGCGCTGACGGGCGGCGGGACTGGCAGCACCACGCCCGGCGCTTTTCAGGTGGCCCTCACTTCAGGGGCGTCGCAGCTGGCGGCTTCCACGACGCCTTATTCGGCGACGGTGGTGGTGAGCTGTCTGGCGCCGAGTCCGTGCGCGGGGAACACACAGGACCTGACGGTGACGCTGCTGGTCAGCACAGTGTCGCCGGAGCTCACGGTTCTGACGAACCTGCTGTCGTTCAGCACGCCGGCGTCGAATCCGCAGGCATCAACGCAGACGGTCGGCGTCGAGAACACGGGCGGCGGCACGGTCACCATCACGCAGGTCAGCTGTGCGAACAGCTTCTGTGTGCCGGGCACTTTGCCAGGTCCGCTCGGAGGAGGCGCGACCGCGAACATCAGCGTCGGCGCGAATCCGTCGGGTCTGAGCGCGGGATTCTATTTCACGCAACTGACAATCGTTTCTTCGGCAGGAACGGCCACAGTGCCGGTGACGCTGCTGATTCAGTCGAATCCGAGTGTGGTGCTGAGCCCGTCGGGCGTCGAGGTGAATCAGCCAGCCGGGGGCGTTGCTTCCAACGGCGGTACGTCGTTTCTGGTGAACGTTTCAGGAGCGGCTTCGGCAGGTACATCGGTGCCCTTCACGGCGCAGGTGCTGACGGGCGCACCGTGGCTCACGCTGAGCACGACGAGCGGATCGTCGACGACCGCGACGCCGGGGTCGGTGACATACAAGATCAACTCGAACTCGGCGTCGCTGCCGGCGGGCGCCTACTACGGGACGATTCGAATCACCTCATCCGGCGTGATCAACTCGCCGCAGGATTTTCAGGTTGTGCTGAACGTGCAGGCGGCAGGCGCGCCACAGGCGCCGAGTCCGACCCCGGCAGGACTGATCTTCAGCGGGCAGGCGACCAGCAGCATACCGCCGCAGCAGACCACGATTTACGCGAGCACGTCATCCCCGGTTCCTTATCAGGCGTCGGCGTCGACGGCGAGCGGCGGGTCATGGCTGTCGGTGAGTCCGGCTACCGGAACCACGTCGGCCGCGAATCCGGCGGCGGTGAACGTGATTGCGAATCAGGCGGGACTGGCGCCGGGGATTTATCACGGCACGGTGAGTTATTCGCTGGCTGCGGCGGCGGTGCCGGCGGTCAACGTGACGCTGATTGTCGAGACGACGCCGGGCTCGTTCCGAACGCCCGGACAGCCGGCGCCGCAGGCCACGGGTTCGTGCACGCCGTCGAAGGTGGTGCCGACCGAGACCGCTCTGGTGAGCAACTTCACCAACGCTGCGGCGTGGCCGACGCCGATCGAGGTGCAATTGACCAACGATTGCGGGGCGGTGGTGACGAACGGCCAGGTGGTGACGACGTTCTCGAACGGCGATCCGCCGCTGATTCTGGTGCCGGAGAATGCGACCACTGGCTATTACTCCGCGACGTGGACGCCGCGGAATACGGGGTCGCAGGTGACAGTCACGGCGTCGGCGTCGGCTGCGGGGCTGACCTCGGCGACGGCGCAGATTTCAGGCTCGATTGTGCCGAATGCCGCGCCTGTCATCAATCCCGGCGGCACGGTGCACGCGTTCACATCGCAGGTCGGGCAGTCGCTCGCGCCCGGAACCTGGATGGCGATTTACGGGACGAATCTGGCGAATCAGCTGAACATCAATATGGTTTCGGTGTTTCCGACGAGTCTGGCAGGCACGTCGGTGATCATCGGCGGCGAGCAGACTCCGCTGGAGTTTGTGAGCACGGGGCAGGTGAATGCGCTGATCCCGTTCGATCTGACGGCGGGCCAGACCTACGAGGTGATCGTCGACAACAACAACGCGCTCTCCACGCCGGTGCCGCTGCAGACGGGCATGGTTGCGCCGGGTGTGGCGGCATATGTTTCGGGATTCGCCGAAGCGCAGCATGGGGCGGACTACAGCCTGATCACGGAGTCGTCGCCGGCGAAGCCGGGTGAGTACATCATCATCTACCTGTTGGGAATGGGGCCGACTACAATGACCGTGATTTCGGGGCAGCCGTCGCCGGCGAACGCGTTGACGACGAATCAGCCGACGGTGACGCTCAATGGCGAGAATGTCACGAACATTCCGTATTCGGGACTGACGCCGACGGCGGTGGGGCTGTATCAGATCAATCTGCAGGTGCCGGCAGACGCACCGAACGGCGATCTGACGCTGGTCGTGACCGAGGCTGGTGTCGAGACGCCCGCGGTCATTCTGCCGGTTCACAATTAACAGCATGAAATGGGCTGGGTCAGTGCAGTTGCGCATCGACCAGAAAGACATGGGCCGGATTATTCTGACTGGCGCTCCCGCCGCGAAAGGTCAGAGTGTGCATCTGCCGATCGGGGAGTGACGGAACCGGCAGCTTGAGTTCGATATCGGGGACAGGCTGAACGCCGAGTGAGTGGGGAGAGCCGTCGTCGAGCTGAACGGACAGGACCGCGGGCGCGTACGATACGAGTGAAACGGAAAGCTCGTGGGGGCGCGCGTCCGGCGTGCGGGTCTGAATCGTAAACACCGGAGCCGTCTCGCGCCAGAGGCCCTGAATCGGGGGCTGGAAGCCGTCGCGGAGCAGCACATTCGCGGTTGCCGGCAGTTGGCGGAGATGTTCGGACATCAGGAGCGGGGTGTCCAGCCGTTTCAGCAGAAGCCAGGCGGCATCGTAGTCGATCACATAGTCGTACGTGGCCATTTCATGGTCCGGAGGGAGATACGTCGTCAGCTTCAGACGATTGACGACGGCTTCCGTTGTGTGATCGCGCAGGTTGATGAGGAACATTGCGTCCCATGCGTTCCAGAAGGCGGGAAAAGGGTCGTTGACCAGCAGGACGCGTCCTCTTTTCGGAACGCGCACATGCCATGCGTCCAGGTTTTTCGAGAAAGCGTCGTACGCGGCGGCCTGCACGGTGTAAATCGGGTCGAAGCGCGGCTTCATGCTGACATGGACAACGACCAGCGCCGCGGCAGCGAGTACCCAGAGGTCGAAGGCATGCCGCGGGCTGTCGAACAGCCGGGTCAGACGTTCCACAACCGCCGCCGCGTAGATTCCGCAGAACGCCCAGGATATGTAGATAGCGAAACCGCCGCGGGGCGCGATGAATGAAACCGGGAGTTGCGTGACAACAATCGACAGCGCGCAGAAAATCATCAGACGCGAGCGCAGCAGCACTCCGGCGAGGATCATCGCCGCCACGATGACCACGCCCCAGACCGGCGCAGGCACGTTCGGCGACAGATAGAAAACCTGCCCTACGTAATGAGCAGTGATTGTGGCGTATTGCGGGAGCGTGAAATGCGGCGTGTATAAGGGCATGGCCGCCAGAGATTCCGGCCCGCGCATTTTTCCGGCAACATAGATGGCGGCGAGGCCGAAACACAGCAGGATCGGGAGACCACTTCGGAGCGGCCAGCGCGCACGCTCCTTCTGCAGCGCCCGGGTAAACAGCAGGCTCCACAGCAACAGCACCGCAGGCAGCGTCACGACGATTTCCTTGAGTTCAAGCCCGGCCAGATACAGCAGAACCACGGCGGCGATGCCGGGTCGTTTGCGGTGCACGTCCTCCACCCACGCGGCGTACAAAAGCAGCGCACAGAAAAAGCAGGAGTAGCCGAGGACGTCGTAGATCGCGCCAAAGTTCAGCCAGAGCCCGTCGAACGCCGCGTGATACGAGCAGAAGAGTATCGCCCACAGCGCGATCTGGCGCGATTGTGAGAGCTTCTTCGCAACGCGATAGCAAAGCGCAAGGTTGAACAGAAGCGCAAGGAACAGGAAAACTTTGAATGGCAGCGCGTGAAATCCGAACGCCTTGTAAATGCCAACGTAGACGACGCCGCCCAGGGGCCGATATCCTTCACTCGACCAGAACATGGTGAGCGCCGAAAGCCACCAGGAAGGCGGGTGCCGCAGATACTTGAAAAGGTTCATCACGTCATCGGCGGTGAAGAACTCGGTGAGACCACCGCCCGCCAGACAGAGAAACATAACGAAGGGCAATGCCAGCTGAATCCTGAACGTTTTCTCGCCGGCTGCCGCGGGCGTCATGTCTGATTGTGATGCCAGTGCAGACGCGGGCGTTGCCGGCCGACCAGGAGCCATCCGGCAAATACCGCAATGACCGTGAGCACACTGATCGCAGCGCCGATGCGAAAACTGGACGGCGCGTAAATCAGCTCCACGTGGTTCGCGCCTGCGGCAACCGCGATCCCGCGAAGAGCGCCGTCGACCCGATAGATCGAAGCCGCCCTGCCGTTAACCTTCGCGACCCACCCCGGATAATACATCTCGCTGAGCACCAGCATTCCGGCGCTCGCGGTTGTGACATCGAGCGCGATCCGATCCGCTTCGTAGGAGCGGAAGCTGACGGCATCGGCAGACGCAGCCGGCTGCATGGCCGGAACCGCGCGCATTTCGACCACGGCAACCTGATGCAGGTCGACGCCCGGCTGGTCCAGCTGAGTGAACGCGGCTTTGTGCGACGGCGCGACAACAACCTGATGCACAACCCAGGCGCGTGGCCAGGCGGCGGGATTCTCGAACACCTTCCATACGCCGTCGAAATACACCGGCGCGGGATCGGCTGCCGAAGCGGGCTTGATGATGTAGCGGACATTGAGAAGACTGTCGCGTTCACCGAGATCGGCGTAGTCGGTGAGCATCGCAGGACCGCCGCCGAAGACGGCTTCAATCTGATAAACGTCGCCGATGTTCGGCTCCGGCGCAACGCCCACGCGGACGCGATGCAGGCCGGGGCGCGACTTGATATATTCCGCCGGACCGCGCAGACTGATCATCTGGTTGAGACGGTCGGCGCCGGTGCCGTTGACCACGCTGGTTTCGGGCCAGTTGAACGCAGCCAGGTCGAAGAGCACGAACACAGACAGCGCCACGCACATGCCGGCCGAAGCGCCAGTAGCGCAGAGCCGGGCAAAGAATCCGCAGGCGGCAAGAATCAGCAGCAGGGAGAACGCTGTCCAGATGGAGAGATTCAGCTGAGCGAAAACGGCGGGCACAAACAGCGCGGCGGCAGCGGCGATTGCGACCCACTTCACGATCCGCTTCGCGAGCGCCCATGACTCGCGGTTCGCCGGATCGAGCAATGCATCCAGACCGAAGGCCGCCAGCACCGCAAGCGCGAACGAAACAAGGTAAACGAATCTGTCCGCGGACCGCGCCAGCCAGAGGTAAGGCGTAATGGCGTAAAGCACGCCGTGCAGAGGCGAAAAATTTCCCAGCGAATAGGCAAACGCGACCACGGCGAGTCCCGTGAGATACCGAACCCAGACGTTCTTCCAGCATTTCCAGACGGCAATCACGGCGAGGAAGAACGGAAACACACCGATGTAATAAGGGTAGAATTCCTCGCCGCCGAGTTTGCCGTCAAACCCGTTGGCAAACAGGCCGGTCACGATGCTCTGCGGAAAAATGCCGGGAACCAGTCGATGGTAGGGGATCTTCTGGTCGGCCCCGATAGGTCCGCCATCGATGTAGCGAATGCTGAAGTGGCTGTATTCAGCCGCGGGAAAGAGCTGAATGGCTCCGAGTCCTCCGGCTGCGACCGCGACGACAACCAGAATCAGAACGGCGTTGACCAGGTGCGTACGCCGATCCGAATCCGCCGGCGCCGCCGCAATCGCGTACCAGCCGATCGCAGTCACGGCGAAGATGGCCTGCATGATGAAAAACGCCATGCCTCCGGTGAGCACGGACATTCCAAGCGAGAGCCCGCAGAAGGCCGCATCGAGGAGTGCGCGGCCGCGCACAGGCCGAACGGTCCGTTGTGCGCGGTCAATCTCAGCGCGTGGCGCGCGCAGCGCCCGCAGCAGAAACAGAAAAACCGGTGGCAGCCAGATCGCGCTTTCGATGTACTGCGGCCATATCATGCGGACGATCACGCCGCCAAGCGAGAATCCACACGCGCCGATGAACGAGGCCAGACGGCTGCGATCGAGCTCTCGCAGCAGCGCAAACATGAACCAGGCGCACAGCAGATGCGTAAATGCAAGGTATTCGTCGAAGAAGCGGGGTGAAACCAGATCGCTGTGATTCAGGGGCACCAGCGCGAAGATCAGGCGCAGCGGATAGAAGGCCGTCGGCAGCGTCTCGCCGGCGAAAGGGCTGCCCGCGAAGGCGTACCGGTCCCACAGAGGCATGTGCCCCTGCCAGATGGAGTGCAGCCAGAAGTGCAGCCATGCGTAGGACTGATCAACGCCTTCGGAACCGACGATCAGGGTGAACTGATTCGTCAGCAGAGTCCTCCAGTAAAAACAGACAACGGCCAGCACGAGCAGGAGAAGATAGCGGGCGGTGGGGTAGCGGGAGATGACGCGGCTCATCTACTTCGCAGCGATGCTGACGGAATTCGCCACGATGGCGAGCTCTCTCTTGTCGCCGTCGGGGCGCATGGTCTTGTTCACCGTGAAATCAACGGTGACGGAATCGCCTTTGAGCTGGAGGCCCGCCGGAATATCGGCGCTGAGCACATATGGGCCGGCGGTGTCGTATTCCCCGGATTTCAGCTCGGCGCCACCGGATGAAGCGGTCACTTTGATCTTTCCCAGCTTCTGGATGATCACGCCGGGAATCGTGAACGAAAGCGCCACGGTCGCGCCGTTCTGCGCAGCAGGCGGCGTGCGGAGCGAGACGGAAAATTTCCCGGAGGTCCATCGCCACGCGTTGTTCTCGACGGCGTAGAAACCGCTCAGCAGTTGCGGAGCAGCCGCGGAATCGTTCATCTGGATGGTCGACAATAGATGCGATTCCGGCGGAGGCTCTTCGTTTTGTATGGTGACGCGGCTGCGTGAGGATTTGCAGGCAACGCCGCTTAACGCCAGCGCGGCCGCGAGAAATATGACGCCGGCGCGGCGCACGGAAACCACCGGGATTTCAGTCGCCAATTTTTTCAACCTGAACTAAACAACTATAGAACGTCGGACCGCCGCCTTTATCGGTGAGGCGCTGCGAGGTAAGCATGTTCACCGAATTGCCGTCCGGCGCCAGTTTTGGCCAGCGCACCGAGGGACTGGCGACAACGCCTTCGGCGATGGTGTTCGAAACTTCGGCGCGCAGGATGCATTGGCCGCGATCGTTGAAGATGCGCACGGCGTCGCCGGTCGAGATGGCGCGCGGCGCGGCGTCGGCCGGGTGAAGCGTGAGGACGGCCGTCTGGCGCGTCGACCTCGGGGCGATTGCCGAATGTCGAGTTCATGCTGTCGTCGTTCTTGGGCGAGATCATTTCCAGCGGATAGCGGGCGTTCAGTTCGGTGCTCGCCGAGACGCGATTCCACGGGCGGCTGATAGTCGAGCGTCTCCGCGTGGAACTCGCATTTGCCGGAAGGCGTTCCGAAGCCGCCGTCGGCGAAGGGAAGAAACGGATCGCCGATTTTCAGGCGCACGGAGTGCTCGCGATCGAGCTGCTCCAGCGTGATGCCGGCGAGGAACGGATGGCGCGATGTCGAGCAGCGTGCGGATCATGTCGTCGTCGGTATCGCGGAAGCAGGGTCGTCAGAAACCCATGACGGCAGCCAGGTCGGCGGAAGATTTCCGTGTTGGGCAGTGCTTCGCCGGGCGCGGCGAGGGCCGGGCGGGCGAGCTGCAGATGGTAGTGGCCGTAGGCGAGGTAGAGGTCGGTGTGTTCGAGGAATGTGGTGGCGGGCAGGACGATGTCGGCGAAATCGGCGGTGTCGGTCTGGAATTGTTCGAGGACCACGGTGAAAAGATCATCGCGCCGCAAGACCGCGGCGGACGGCGTTCTGATCGGGCGCGACGGCGGCGGGGTTCGAGTTGTAGACGACCAGCGCTTTGACGGAGGGTCGTCGGACTTCGGTGAGACGCGTCGCCGAGTTCCGACATATTGAGGATGCGGGCCTCGCGACCGAGGGGCGAAGCGTGCTGCAGTTCGGGCATCTCGACGCCGGGTCTGATTGAGGTGGAAGGCCTGGGAGGTGGAAAGCTGCACGCCGCCGCCGACATCGCGCCACGCTCCGGTCAGGGCGGGAAGCAGGGCGATCGTGCGCACCGACATGGCGCCGCGCTCGGAACGCTGCACGCCGTAGATTCAGGCGAATCGCGGCCGGACGCGTGGTGGCGTATTCGCGCGCAAGTGCGACGATATCGTCAGCGGCGATGCCGGTCAGTTCCGAAGCGCGCTGCGGGTGTCCAGTCGAGCGACGCGGGCTTTCAGTTCGTCGAAGCCGAGAGTGTGTTGCGCGACGTAGTCGCGGTCTTCGAGGCCTTCGCGCAGATGACGTGCATCATGGCGAGGGCGAGCGCGGCATCGGTGCCGGGACGGATGGCGTAGTGACGATCGGCGAGCTTTGCCGGTGCGGTTCTGGTGCGGATCGATGGTATAAAACTTCGCCCCGTTGCGCCGCGCCTCGACGATGAAAGGCCAGAGATGAACGTTGGTGCCGAGAATATTGGCGCCCCAGGCGAGGATCAGCTTCGCGTGGCGGAACTGCTCCGGCTCGACGCCGTAGCGGAAGCCAAGCGCGTCGATCATGCCCGCAGTGCCCGCGGCGGAGCAGATGGTGCGGTCGAGCCGCGAGGCGCCGAGGCGATGGAAGAACCGGCGATCCATGCCCGATCCGTTGAGCAGGCCCATCGTGCCGGCGTAGCTGTAGGGCAGGATGGATTCGGGGCCGAATTCGCCGGAGACGCGATCGGAGCCTGTCGGCAATCTCCTGAAGGGCTTCGTCCCAGGTGATGCGGGTGAACCGGCCTTCGCCTTTCGCGCCGATGCGGCGGAGAGGATGAAGCAGTCGCGCGGGAGAGTATTCGCGTTCGAGATAGCGCGCGACCTTGCCGCAGAGGAAGCCGCGCGTCACCGGATGAGCCGGATTGCCGCGCAGCCTTGAGCCGTGTCCCGCCGCGTCGACGTCGATCAGCAGCGAACAGGCGTCGGGACAATCGAGCGCGCAGACGGAATGGCGGGTATCAGACATTCCACTTCCGATTGTAATCAGGGGACGCCGCGTCAGGCTGCAGACAGAAGTTTCTGCACTTCGGCATATGGCACCGCGTCAGTGGCCAAAGCCGTCAGCGTTCCTTCGTCGCGCAGATGACGAATGAAACGGCGCAGCCCGCCGAGCATGACGCGATGCGTGCCCGATCCGAGGCTGAGGCGCTTCACACCGAGGCGCTTCAGCTCGGCAACAGAAGGAATGCCGGCGCCCGCCAGAATGTTCAAAGGCCCTTTGACGGCCTTGACGAGCCGTCCGATAGTTGCCGCGTCGGTTACGCCGGGGGCAAAGAGGCAGTCGGCGCCGGCGTCGTGAAAAGCGTTGAGGCGATCGACGGCGCGATCGAAGCGCGTCGATTCATCGCCGTGATGCGAGAGGAAAATATCCGTCCGCGCATTCAGAACCAGGGGGACGCCGGAAGCGTCGGCGGCCGCTTTGATCGCGCGGATCCTGTCGAGCTGTTCGGGCAGCGGGACCAGTTCGTGCGCCACCATATCTTCGAAGTTTATGCCGACCGCGCCGGCAGCGATGACTTCGCGCGTCGTCGCGGCGGGATCGCCGTAGCCGGCTTCAACGTCGGCGGTGAGCGGAACGTTCACAGCGGCCGCCATGCGCGCCACCATGAACATCATTTCCGCCCGGGGGATTCGCTCCCCGTCCGCATAGCCAAGAACAGCAGCAACGCCCGCACTGCCGGTAGCTGCGGCGGGGAAGCCTTCGACTTCGATCATGCGCGCGCTGATGGCGTCCCAGGCGTTCGGCAGCACGAGGATGTCGTCGCCGTGATGAAGGCGCCGGAACAATTCCGCCTTTTCTTTTTGACCCATATAGGTCTACTGTAGTTGTTTCGCTTCGAGCTCAGCCCAACGCGCGTAGAGCCGGTCGACTTCAGCCTGCGCCGCGTCGATATCGGCGACGGCCCGGGTCAGACGGGCGGGATCGGAAACGACATCGGACTGCTCCAGTTGGCGGCGCTTCTCTTCGAGCACCTCTTCAGCGCGCAGAACAGATTGTTCAATCCCCTCCCACTCGCGCGATTCCAGATAGCTGAGCTTCTTTCGCGACGTAGCCGGAGATGCGGGGCCAGGGGCCTCACGCGGAACCGCTTTGGCCGGTGCCTTCGCTGCCGCTTGCGCATCTTCCCACTGCGAAAGCTCGGCGAAGAATTCCGCGCCGCCCCGGCCGTCGAGAGCCAGAATCGCCTTCGAAAGGCGGTCCAGAAGAAAGCGGTCGTGCGTGACCAGGACGATGGCGCCCGGAAAGTCGAGAAGATTGCTCTCAAGCACCTCAAGGGTCGGGATGTCGAGATCGTTCGTCGGCTCGTCAAGCAGTAGAACGTCGGCAGGCTGCAGCATCAGGCGGGCTATGTGAACGCGCGCGCGTTCGCCGCCGGAAAGCCGGCCAAGCGGAAGATCGAGCTGATCCGGCCGGAAAAGAAACCGGGCGGCCCATCCGGCAACATGCTGCGGACGATCGCGAAAAATCACCGAATCGCCTTCCGGCGCGAGGGCACGGCGGAGGGGTTGTTCCGGATCAAGGCTGTCACGCGCCTGTTCAAACCAGGCAACCCGCAGGCCCTCAGCACGCTTTACTTCGCCGCTGTCGGCATTGAGTTCGCCGGCGAGAATCCTGAGAAGCGTCGACTTCCCGCTGCCGTTGGCTCCCAGAACACCCAGGCGCGATCCCGGTCCAAGCGTGAATGACAGACGTTCGAAAAGCGCTCGCCCGCCCATACCTTTCGTGACCTGTTCACAGACGATGAGACGCTTCGTCATGCGGCCCGTGGCCGAAAAGTCGATAGTCGCGGTCCCCTTCTGATTGCGCGATGTAACGTCGGCGAGCTGATCCTGCAGGTCGAAAGCATCCTGAATTCTGGATTTCGATTTGCGGGTCCGCGCCTTCGCGCCCCGGCGCAGCCACTCGATTTCGCGCTGTACAAGATTCTCCAGCGCCTGCTGCTCCTTCGCCTGGGCACGCAGAAACTCCGCGCGCTTTTCCAGAAAACGGCTGTAATTACCGGCGGCGGTGAAGAGACCCGCCGGGTACGCCCGATTGATCTCGGCGACGCGCGTGGCGCAGTTCTCGAGGAAGTAGCGGTCGTGCGTGACGAAGATCGAGGCGAATGCGGAAGAGACGATCAGCTTTTCGAGCCAAAGGATGCCCTCCACATCCAGGTGATTCGTCGGCTCGTCGAGCAAAAGGACATCCGGCCGTGCGGCCAGGGCCGCGGCGATAGCCAGACGCTTGTTCCAGCCGCCCGACAGCGTGCCGGCTTTCGCTTCCGCATCTTCAAAACCGACACGGCTGATGACCTTCGAGACTTCGAGATCTTTTTCTTCGCTTTCATGTGCCGATGCGGTGACAGCTTCGCGAACCGTCGCGTCGGCGTCGAAGCGCGGGTCCTGCAGCACGACCGCGACGCGCACGCCTTTGCGCATCGATACGACGCCGTCGTCGGGAGAGGTGCTGCCGCCGAGTATCTGAAGGAAGGTAGACTTCCCCGCCCCGTTGGGTCCGATGATGCCAAGCCGGTCGCCTTCGTGCAGGCTGAGAGAGATGCCGGAGAATACGGTGCGCGACCCGAACGATTTCGAGATCGAGTCGCAGGTCAGGATTACGGACATTCAGGCGTCGTGCAGAACGGGCAGCAGATCGGAACCGCCCGGAGCGGGGTCCTCTTCCGTAACGCCGGCGTCGTGAAAGCGCGTGTCGAGAAGACGTCCGAGCTGAATGTTGCCCATCGCGGACAGAATGTTCTCGCGCAGGTGCGGATGCCCGGTCTCCCATTCGGCGATGGTTTCGCGGATGCTCCGCCGCACGGTGCCGGTGCGAAGAGAACAGCCGCAGGGCACCACGGGCACGCCCCTGCTCTCGACGTAGCCGCGGGTGATTTCTTCAGTCACGTAGACCAGCGGGCGGATGAGCCGGAAATCACGTTCGCGGGAGTATGTGACAGGTGGAAGCGAACTCAGGCGGCCGGTGTAGAGGATATTCCGAAAAAGGGACTCGCAGAAATCGTCGGCCGTATGTCCGAACGCGATGACGTTCGCGCCCATGCCGCGCGCAATCTGATACACAGCGCGGCGGCGAAAGCGGCTGCAGAGATCGCAGCCGTGATCCGGTTTTTCTTTGAGAAGCCGCAGCGAGGGATTATCGGTGTGGTAAGTCCAGTCGACACCGAGGCTGCGGATGTGTTCACCGATCGGCCCGACCGGGCGCAGGAATTTTCCCTGTTCCACTGTAAACGCACACACAGTGAACTCGACCGGAGCGCGCTTCTGCAGCAGGACGAGAGCTTCGAGGAGAGTGACCGAGTCCTTTCCTCCGGAGACGGCGACGGCGATACGGTCGCCATCGCGAATCATTTTGAAACGATGAATCGCCTCGCCGACTTTGCGCAGCAGGTGTTTTTCGAGATCCACTAAGGACCAGCTTAACGGATAGACACAGCGCGTTCGAGGCGCTTCAGGCGAATGTCGAGCAGCTGTTCGCGGCGGCGAATGTCAATGAGCAGCATCTCTCTTGTGTGCTCGAGAGCGCTGAACGCGCGCTCTGGCCGTGGGGCCGTTGTATCGGGGAGGCGTCGTGCGGACACCCAGAGGTAAAGGATCAATGCGAAATTGATTAGAGTCGTTGCGGCGAGTGAGCTGAGGATCTGATCCGGCATAGACTAATGATGGCAGTAACAACTGTTACCAGATGAATTCCTTCGCGTCCTCGCGTTTATCGTAGCCATCCAGCACGTGCACAACGCGGATTTTCTTCATGGTGACGGGCGAAAGCTGGCCGATCGGAATATAAACAATCGTGCGTCCGAAGCGCGCCGCAATGTTGCGGAAGATCGACCGCGGCGGTTTCGCCGCCACATACACGACATATCGCTGGATCGAATAATCCAGCCCGGCGAGCAGCAGTCTTTCGGCTTTGGTTTCGGCGAAATCGTAGTCGGGATCGGCCCAGACATCGTACATGCGGCGCGCCGGAAGGCTCATCAGAAAACCGCCGTACTCGGCGCGTCCGATGCCCGGGCCGATCAGATGCTCGAACGGATGAGTTGAGTAAAACGCCATGTCGGATTCATTCTGGTGCTCGCCGAGCCAGGTCGTCATGTAGTTGTAGCGGCCGTCGCGTGTCTTCGTCGAAGATCACAATCACCGAGCCGACTTCGCCGTACGTCTTCTGAATGTTCCGCACGAAGATCTTCCCTTCGTGCCAGTTGCGAATGGTCTCGCGCAGATCGATGCCGTCGAGCAGCGATGCGGTGAAGGGCTCGACAGTGGCGCGCTCTTCGGAAAGAACGCTCTTACCTTTTTTCTTGAGAAAACGGCCGAAGTCCTCGATCACCATGTCTTCGGGCGGATAGGAACAGATGCTCGCGCCATTCAGTTCGCTGGCCCATTCGCCGGGAAATTTTTCTTTCTGCCGCGGCTTCAGGCCAAGGTTGCCAAGCCGGCGCTTTGTGCTGGGCAGTCGGCGGCGCGAGACGGATGCGTTTCGTGTTGAGCAAGACTTCGTCGCCGGAAATCATGACGGTCTCGATATCGCTCACGGTCTGCTGATGCGAATAACGCGAAGCCGTTTCCCAGACGTCCCAGGCGTAGTTCTCATCGACGATCGAGCGCGCCGCGATGGTGAGATCGAAAAGCGAAGCCGTCAGATCGTGATGCGCGAGCGCCAGATTGCGGCTGTAGCGGGCGAGCAGCCGGCGCTGCCATGCAGTGCATTTTTTCGCCCGTGTTCAGCACGTAGGCGTGCTCGGCCTCGCGGAACAGCGCGATCTGCACGCGGGGACGATCGATCATCGACTGCTCTTTCATCTCGACGCGGAACATCTCGTAACGCTCCTGCAGGAACGGATACTCCGACGTGATTTCGCCGAGGCACTCCGGATGCGGATTCACCAGCTGCAGGTTTTCGCGACGGCGGCGCGCCGGCTCCGGCTGCGGCATTTCCATCGCGTCGAGCACGGGATCGAGCAGGTTCAGCGAAATAACCACCATCACGCGCGCGAACGGATCGGCGCCCTGCAGCTTCCATGCAATACCCGCGGCAAACGCTTCCAGATCGTCGGAGCGCGGCTGCGGCCAGACGCGATAAGCCTCCACGTAGCGGCTCAGCGGAATCGAGTGGAGGGCGTAGGAATCGGGATACGTATCCGGCAGGTGCGGGCGCTCGTTGGCATCGGGATCGGCGAAAACCACCTGCGCGCCGATTTCCTGCGCACTGCGGATGGCTTCCACAAAAGGATCGGCAGGCTCTACCGGAACATAGATTGACTGTTCGTCTTCAGCCTCGGGTGCCTGGTGCGAACGCGAACGGGCCACCGGGTCGTTGTAAAAGATGACGGAAATCTGGGGCAGGCGCTGGATCGCATCGAGATACGGCGCTTCCAGCGTTTCGGGAAGTTCGACAGCAACTACTGCCGGGCGCTCCGACAGAATTCGGCGGCGCACTTCGATCGCAAATTCGATGCGGCCCGGCGCCACAGGCAGATAAGAAAAACGTCCGCGAACGAGGCTCGAACAGGCGTCTGTATCAGGCAGTGGGGAATCAGGTGGTGACCCGGTCGCGCCGGACATAGCGCCGCGCCTCCTCGCCCAGCGTTTCGATCAGCGCCGTTTCGAGAGCCAGTTTCTCGTGCTCACGACCGGTTGCGAGACTCCTCAGTTTGATGGCATAGCGCGCGATATTGATGCCGTCGCGAACGCTGTAGCGTTCGTCAGCCGCGTGGGCCTGCTGCAGGAAGTCGGTGACGTACTGGAGAATCCGGTCTTCGGCGAACGGAATGTTTTCGTTCAGGATCTGATATTCCTCGTCCTTTTCCGGAAAATCGATCAGGATCTGCGGCTGCAGGCGGGAGTGAATGTATTCGGGCAGTTCGAAGGTCGAGGCATCGTCGTTCATCGTCGTGACAAGGCGGAAATTGGGATGCGCCTTGATTTTCACGCCGGCCACGATGCTTTCGACGTAACGGCGGTTATCGAGCAGGGGCGCGAGACTGGCCCAGCTCTTCTCGCTCATCCGGTTGCCTTCGTCAAGAATCACGATGCCGCCGAGAATCATGGCGCTCACGAG
The DNA here is from genome assembly GCA_963832905.1 of Terriglobia bacterium. Taxonomy (GTDB): domain Bacteria; phylum Acidobacteriota; class Terriglobia; order Bryobacterales; family Bryobacteraceae; genus BOG-234. The sequence goes on from CAWHVO010000001.1 coordinate 268,046, forward strand.
CGGCGACGCGACATAGCGCAGGCGGCCCGCGCCTTCGATAACCGGGGTGACCAGAAGGTCTTCCGGACGCGTGTCCAGCGTGGCCTGCATGATGAAGACGTCGCGTCCCATGCGCTTCGCCGCGGCGTATGCAAGAGTGGTTTTGCCGACGCCCGGCTTGCCGATGAGCCGCGGATTCATCGGTACGTCATGTTCGGTGACGACCATCCATGCGGCGAGCAGCTGCCGCATAAGCTCTTCCTGACCGACCCAGCGGACGGGCAGTTCATCGGGATGGGCGAGGTGAAGGGTTACGCCTTCGATCTCGACTGTCATGCTTGATTCTCGGCCATGGTTGACACAGTATGGATGACTCAATTGTAGCCAGCGCAGCAAATCCGTGCCGGAAATCGGGAAATCCGCTTCTGGTAGAATTAGCTAACGTCATCCACGTATCCGGGCGACTCCCGTCATCTCGCCCTCTGGCAGGGGCGATGTTTGTATGGATTTTGATCAGCTCCACACATTTCTCGAAATTGTCCGTCTGAAGAGCTTCTCGAAAGCCGCGCAGACGTGCTATCGCACGCAGCCCGCCATCAGCGCGCAGATTCGCCAGCTTGAACATGAACTGAAAGCAGAACTGTTTGAGCGTTTCGGAAGCCGTATTTCTCTGACAACCGCGGGCAAGATTTTCGCGGAATATGCAGAGCGGATGCTCGATGTGCGGCGGCAGGCACAGAATGCGCTGAACGAGCTGGAAACCTCGCCGCGCGGCGAACTGGTGATCGCGGCGAACGAGGCGACGTGCATCTACGTTCTGCCTGCGGTGTTTGCGGAATACAAGGGTCAGTTTCCCGGTGTGCAGCTGCAGGTGAACCGCTCCTATGGAAGCCGCGTGGTGGAGGCGGTCATGGAAAACGTGGCGGACTTCGGACTGACGCAGCTTCCGGTGGTGGAGAAACGCGTGCAGGTGGTCGAGATGCATCGCGACGAGGTGCGCTGCGTGGTCCGGTCGGATCATCCGCTGGCGAAGATGGACAAGGTCCGGTCGCGAGGACGTCATCCCCTATCCGCTGCTCCTGCCGCAGACGGGTATGACGCGCAGCCGCCTGAACGCGTGGTTCGAAAACGTGGAAGAAGAGCTGCAGGTTTCGATGGAGCTGGATTCATCGGAAACGATGAAACGTTTCGTCATGGCAGGGCTCGGAGTCACCTTCCTCGCGGCATCGAATTGCCAGGCGGAAGTGGCGGCCGGCGATCTGAAGGCCATTCCGCTGGGACCGGAGCCGATGATTCGCAAGCTGGGTCTTATTTACCGCAAGGACAAGGCGCTTCCGAAGGCGGCGCTCGGGTTCATTCAGGTCATCATAGGTCAGTTCGGAGAATCGCGGCTCAGTGCATGACCTGCCCGAAGTGCCATACCGAAGTCCGGCGCGCTGAAGTCGAGAGACTCGATGGGGTGTGCCCCGAGTGCGGCGTACGTCTGGTGCGCAACATTTCGGGCGTGATGAAGACCTCTGCCGTTATGATAGCCGCGCGCGGCGAGAGCGGGTTTTACAGGTCGGTACAGGACGTTCCGGAGCCTTTGCGCACACAGCTGATCGAAACCACGACCAGCCAGAATTCCGGCATCATCGTGATTGCGGACAAGGCCGGAAAAGAGCAGCTCACCCAGGTGATGGCGCGCCGCGAAGCAAGGCGGACCGCGAATGGGGCGATCGAAGACGACGGGCAGGAAGCCGCAGTTCCCGGGCCGCCGGAGCGGTCGCCGGGCATGCACCCGCGCCGGCTCGCGTGGGCGGGCCTGATCGCGGTTCTACTACTCGCCGCAGTGCTGTTCATCCTGTTCCGCACCGACTGGTCGACGTTTCAGCTCCACTGGTAGAATCGGCGATTGACCAAAAAAGCAGCCGTTTTCGGATCACGCGGGCAACTCGGGGTGGAATTGTGCCGCGAACTGGCGCAGCGCGGATACGAAGTGCGCGGATATGAACGAGGCGAACTCGACATCACGAACGCGGAGCTGGTGGAACACGCGATTGCGGAATTCGACCCTGCAGCCGTATTCAACGCTGCCGCGTATAACCAGGTGGACCTGGCCGAACGGGAGCCGCTGACGGCCTACGAAGGCAACGCGCTCGGCGTGAGGAACATCGCGCTGGCCTGCCGTCAGAGTGACGCGCGGCTGATTCATTTTTCAACCGATTACGTTTTCGACGGCAAACTCGGCAGGCCCTATGCGGAAACCGACACGACGCACCCTTTAAGCGCGTACGCGGTTTCGAAACTGGCGGGCGAGCTTTACGCGCAGGCCTATCTGGAGCGGTCGATCATCATCCGGACATCGGGAGTTTTCGGCCCGGGAGGCCTGCGGACAGCGCGGGGCAACTTCCCTGAACTGATGCTGCGTCTGGCGCGGGAAGGGAAGCCGATTCGCGTCGTGGAGGATCACATTGCCTCGCCGACGTATGCGCCCGCGCTGGCGAGCCGATCCATCGATGTACTGGAAAAGGATCGTTGACGGAGTGGTTCACATCGGCGGCGGAACGGCGATTTCCTGGTTTGAATTTGCGAAGATGATTTTCGCCCAGGCGGGAGTTACAGCGAATCTCACAGCCACCAACGAGCGCGAGTACCGAACCGCGGCAAACAGGCCTAAATTTTCCGCGCTCGATAATGCACGTCTAAGGGAGCACGGGATCGAGGCAATGCCACCGCTCGATCAGGCGCTCGAACAGTACTTCGCGGCACGGACTCAGTTGACGATCAGTTGACGGGCTGCAGCGCGTAGTAGCCTTTGCGCACCTGCACCTTCAGATCTTTATTTGAAGTGCGCAGGTCAATTTTCCGGTAGCTGCCGTCCCTCCTGCTATTGGTGGGTGTGTAGCCGATCGCATACTGCGTGCGCATTTCCTGCTGGATCTGCGCGAAGACGTTGTCGAGTGTGTTCTTACGGTCCACCTGAAACAGACGGCCTCCCGTTTCGTCGGCCATCTGCTTCAGTACGGATTCGCCCGAATACCCACCGCCGAATCCGCCAAATCCACCGTAGAATTGCCGATCGACATAGAGCACGCCGTAGATGATGGCATCGGCTTTCTGCGCCGCCTCGATGGCCTGCTTCATGGTCTCGGTGCTGCCTTCATCCTGTCCGTCGGTGATGAGCACGATCGCCTTGCGGCCGACTTCCTTTGACAGGATTTCGCCGGAGGCTTCGTAGACCGCATCGTAGAGCACCGTACCGCGCGCGTGGTTCAACGTAGGGACCGGGCCGCCGCCGGGGCCCGAGACACCGGCGTTCAGCTTCAGGTGATTAAGACCATCCTGGAGGGTGCGGGGCGAGCCGGTGATGTCCTGCAGGAGTTCGGAATCGGCGCCAAAGCTGATGAGGAAAGCAACGTCTTTTTTGTGGAGAACCGACGAGAAGAACGAACTCGCGGCGCGGCGCTCAATTTCGATCAGGTTGCGCTGGCTGCCCGACACGTCGACCAGCAGGCCGATGGTCAGTGGAAGGTCGGTCTCTTTTGTGAAGTACTTTATGGTCTGAGAAGTCCCGTCTTCGGCGAGATTGAAATCGGTTTTCTCCAGCGTAGAAATCAGGGCGTTTTGTTTCGTACGCACGGAACAATAGAGGTTGACGACGTCGACGTCGACCTAGATGGGCGCGCCGAGGTCGTCGTCCTCGGCTTTCTGCGACTGCTGCGCGTGGAGCGTAATCAGAGCGGCCGGTAGAATCAACAGTGTGGCGAGAGCGAGCGAGAAAGTTCTCATAAAGTTCACAAAGACGGAATCGGTGCGGAATGCGTTCCGCTCTTAAGCATCTCAAAAAATCGGACCCGGTGATGGCCGCCATTATCAGCAGGGTGGGGCCTTTCGCCATGGAATACCGGGAACCGACGTTCGAGGCGCTGGTCAGATCCATTGTCTATCAGCAGCTGAGCGGGCGGGTAGCCAGCGTCATTTACCGCCGTCTGCATGCTGCAGCGGCCGGGGACGGCCCGCTGACGCCGGCGGGAATTCTGAAGCTGCGCCCGGAAAAGATGCGCAAACTTGGCCTTTCGGGGCAGAAGACGCTGTACATTCGCGAACTGGCGAAACACACGCGGCGGGGCAGCGTGGTGTTTGAGGATCTGCCGGCAGCCGATGACGCATTTGTGATTGAACATCTGACACAGGTGAAAGGAATCGGCGTGTGGACCGCGCAGATGTTCCTGATGTTCGCGCTGCGCCGCGCGGATGTGCTGCCGGTGGCAGATCTCGGAATCCGCGTGGCGATGAAGCAGGCATACGGTCTGGACGATCTGCCGAAACCCGCGGAGATGGAGAAGATCGCGGCGGGCTGGAAGCCGTACACGTCGGTCGCGTGCTGGTATCTGTGGCGGAGTCTGGAAAAGTAAAACGGAAAAACGGGGACAGGCAACGAAATTCCGAGAGGGGCTCGCTCTGTTTTCACCGGATCAGCAGCGCGAAATTTCGCAGCCTGTCCCCGTTTTTCCGTTTGCTGATATTCTGGAACCAACCGTGGACCTGAACCTCGAAACGCTCAAGAACGAAATTCTCGGCTATCTGGAAAGCTCGGATTTCGCGGTCTTCCGCAGTCATGCCGGAGGACTGGAAGGACTGCCGGTAATCACCTGGGACGCGGAACGGTGCCCGGACTACAGGGCGTTTCTGGATACGGCGCGCAAGGCGGGCGAGAAGCTGATCCTGTTCGCGTCGCGGGAGCTGGCCGAAGAGGAAATCGACGACGTCGTCGAGGAACTGATGGGCAGCGAGTTCACGCGCGAGGAACGCCGCGAGCTCGAAGGCCGGCTGGCGAAGGCGCAGAAGCACATCGGCGAGACCTGCGCGCTGGAGGTCGCTTTCGGCCACAACTCGCACCTCTACGTTTATGAAGTGCGGCCCGACTGGTACGACGATTTCCTCGATGCCTGCGAAGAGATCACCACAGTCATGACGCTCGACGACGATGTAGAGGAAAACAGCGACGGGCTGGGCGGCGGTTACTATTCCAACAACTAGCCGCTGGATTTTCCCGGCGCCGGCCAGTGGTCCGGATGAGTTCGCTGCACCGCCTGGCCTGCCGAGAGCTGCCGCGGCCATCCTTCATCGGCGGGGATTTCGCGATGCGGCGAGCGCGGCGCGCTTTCTTGATCCGAAGATCGAAGACCTCCACGATCCTTTTCTGCTGCGCGACATGGATCGCGCGGTGGAGCGCATGCGCGTCGCGATCGCGGGCGGCCAGCCGATCGAGATTCACGGAGATTATGACGTCGACGGCGTGACCTCGACTGTCGTGCTGAAGAAGGCAATCGAACTGGCAGGCGGGCAGCCGGGCTGGCACATTCCGCATCGCCTGCACGACGGGTACGGGATGCAGCCCGCGGCCGTGGAAGAGGCGCGCGACTGATCGTCAGCGTGGATAACGGCATTCGTGCCGGGGCGGCGGTCACGCGCGCGAATGAGCTCGGCATCGATGTTATCGTCACCGATCATCATCTCCCGGAGGAAGAACTGCCGCCCGCGCTGGCCGTGATCAATCCGAACCGGCCGGACTGCAGTTATCCGAATCCCAACCTGTGCGGCGCGGGCGTGGCATTCAAACTCGCACACGCGATTCTCACCGGAGCCGGGTGGCAGGCAACGAGGCTCAATCGGGTGCTGGAGTCGTTCCTGAAACTCGTGGCGATTGCGACCGTAGCCGACATCGTGCCGCTGACGGGCGAGAACCGCGTGATCGTCAAGCACGGGCTGAACGGGCTCGCGAGCGTGCGCAACCGGGGGCTGCGTGCGCTGCTCAATGCGACGGGGTTCGGCGAACGTGTTCCCGATGCGACCGAAGTGGCGTTCCGCATCGCGCCGGCCATTAACGCGTCAGGAAGGATGGACAGCGCGGGTCAGGCTGTCCGGCTGTTTCTGACGGAGGACGGGGAGGAAGCGACGCGCATCGCGAAGGAGTTGTTTTCCCTCAACGTCGAGCGCCAGACGGCCGAGCGGGCCATCGTGAAAGAGATATTCGAGCGCTGCGTGGAGACGCCTGTGACGGACGACGATGCGGCGCTCGTGATGTGGGGCGACGGCTGGCATCGCGGCGTGGTGGGGATCGTGGCCAGCCGCGTGGTGGAGAGGTTTCACCGGCCCGCCATCGTACTGGGCGTGGAGAACGGCGTGGCGCAGGGCTCGGGGCGAAGCATCGAGGCGTTTCATTTGCTCGATGCGCTCGAAGGGATGCGCGACCTGTTCACGAAGTTCGGCGGGCACGCGCATGCGGCCGGCCTGACGCTGCCGGAAGCGTCGCTCGAGGTGTTCCGCGAGCGGCTGCGCATGTGGGCAGCGGAGCGGCTGACGGCCGACGACATGCGGCCGACCGTGGAGATCGACGCGATGATCGGCTTCGGCGAAATCAACGATGCGCTGTGGCACGCACTGGAGCGCATCGCGCCGTTCGGGATGGGCAACGAACGGCCGCTGTTCGGTGCGAGGAACGTCGAACTGGCCGGGCCGCCGCAGGTGTGGAAAGAGAATCATCTGCGCATTGCGGCCAGGCACGGCGGGCGCACGCTGATGATGAAGGGCTGGGGCATGGCGGAGCTGGCGGAAGAACTGCGCGAGGTGAAGACGGTCGATCTTGCGTTCGGGATCGAGCGCGATTTTATGGGCGGCTGGGGGCTGACCGTGAAGGCGTGCCGGGCTTGCGCGGGGGCCGCGGCGTAAGGCGAAAGAACCGGCGACAAAATAGCCGGCGGTACATTCAGTCGCGATTGATCATGAAGGTAGCGACGCCGTCGAAGAACTGGCGCAGCATGGAATCGACTTCCGGTGGAAACGCGGCTTCGGTGAGCGCTTTGTGCATGAGACCGATCCAGCGGTCGCGCGCGGCCTGGTTGATGGCGAACGGGAAGTGACGCATGCGGAGGCGCGGATGGCCGCGCTCTTCGATGTAGCGCTGGGGGCCCCCGAAACGGAAAACCAGGAAATCGCGCAGGCGCTGTTCGGCGCCGGCAAGATCCGCGGCGGGATACATGGGCCCCAGGATGTCGTCGCCGGGAACCTGCCGGTAGAAAGCGGCGATCAGACGGTGAAACCCGGTCTCGCCGATTGCCGCGTAGATATCCTGATCATCCATGGGTTTGTCACTTTCATCATATTGCCGAGCCGACGGATATCCATTTTCAACATTGCCGCAGGCAGCATAAATGGTACTTTGAACGATATAAATAACCTGTGAACAATATCCTGCTGATTCTGTGCGGCGTGGTGATGGCGGCGTTCTTCTGGGCGCTGCGGGCGAGTTGGTTTTCGCGGCTGGAGGGCGGATTCCGGATTGCCGTCGTCCTCGCCGTGGGCGGCTTCGCGCTGATCGGCGCCACACTGGCCGGCACACTCAGCTACCGCGCGGGACGAAAGATCGTAATGCAGGAGATTGTCACCGGGCTTTCGGGAACGGGAGACGTGATCCAGGCAAATCTGCGGCACATGATCGATTACGAGGTCGAGCAGCTGCACGAATACGCAGACTTCCTGATGCCCGATCTTGCTCCGGAGAGGAGAGCGCAGCTCACGGCTCAGCTCTTCGGCATGGACCAGCTGAACAAGGAGATTCTGGAGATCAGCGTTTACGACCTGAGCCAGAACCGGATCGCAACGTCGCATGTGCAGGGAGAAAGCGGCCGGGAAAGCCGTGTGGCTGTAGCGACGGCGCTCGACGGGAACGATTATGTTTCCGACGCTGTGCTGTCGCCCGCAACGAAGGGGTATGAGTTGCTCGTCGCCACACCGATCCGCGATGCGAAGCAGCAGGTGATCGGAGCGGTGTCAATCCACTACGATGTGCAGACGGAGCTTTCGAGGATCATTAAGGCGACACAGTTCGGCGGGGACGGGCGCGCGGAGGTCCTGAACAGCGCGGGCCGGGTTGTGGCGCATGTGGACCCCAAACGCATCGACGCCGATATGTCGAAATCGAAGGCGTTTCAGCTGACGAGGACGACCAGCAATGCCGACTATGTGGTGGAAAACGATTACGCGGGAAAAAGGTGGCTGTGGATCGCGCGGCCGATGCGGTCTCCGGCCACCGGCACGCCTCCGCCGTGGGCGCTCGTGGTGCAGATGGACGAAGCGAAGGCAGTGGCTCCGGTCGACACGCTGCGGGATCAGGTTCTGCTGGCGATCGGGATCGTTGCCGTGGCAGGAATTTTCATGGGACGGCGGGTCGGATTTTCGATTGCGGGACCGATCGAAAAGCTGGCGGCGTTCGTGAAAAAAGTGCAGGGCGGCGATTTCACAGGCAGCGTCGAAGAAGGCCGGGACGAAGTCGGGCATCTGGGGGCGGCGCTGAATCAGATGACACGCGGCCTCGAAGAGCGGGACCGCGTGAAAGAGCTGTTCGGCCGCTACGTGGCGACGCAGGTTTCCGACAAGATCGTCAAGGGAGAAGTTGCGCTGGGCGGCGAGAGCCGGCACGTCAGCATTCTGTTTTCGGATATTCGCGGATTTACCAGCATGTCGGAGGAGATGCCCCCCGCGCAGGTAGTGAGCTTCCTGAACGACTACTTCTCCGAAATGGTGGAGGCCGTATTCGAACAGGGCGGCGTGCTGGATAAGTTCATGGGCGACGGCCTGATGGCGGTGTTCGGTTCGATGAGCGACATGCCGGACCATCCGCGCCGCGCCGTACTGACCGCGCTGCGCATGAAGTCGCTGCTGGGAAAGATCAACGGCAACCGCGCGATGCACGGCGATCCGCCGATCAGCATCGGCATCGGAGTGCATACGGCCGACGTGATCGTGGGCAACATCGGATCGCGGCGGCGGCTCGAATACACAGTCATCGGCGACGGCGTGAACACGTGTTCGCGGGTGCAGGCGCTGAATAAGGAATTCGGGACGACGATTCTGATCACCGAGTCCACATGGGAGTCGGTGAAGGACGAGTTCGAGTGCCGCGCGATGCCGGAGAAAGAGCTGCGGGGCAAAGCGCGGGCGATGAGGTTCTTCGAGGTGGTCAGCGTGAAGGCCGCGGCGACGGTTGCGTAGGCGTTTCGCGGCGTAAAATCGAAACAGTTTTCTCCTTGGCGACTACGACTGACCGGCTTGTGACTATCGCTGAACTCGAGCAGATGCCCGACGCTCCGGATGGCCGCTATGAACTGCGCCACGGGGAACTGGTCAAAGTGCCTCCGCCGCAATTTCCGCATTACGCGATCCAGCTTCGCCTGCAAGGCCTGCTGGCTGCTATCGCCCGGAACAAGGGGATAGTTGGGACTGAGTTCGGTTTTCGCGCTCTCCCGGAACACGAGTATCGGGTGGCCGACGTGGCATTCGCCTCGCATGAACGAATGCCTCGCCGGGGCTACTTCGAAGGCGCGCCGGAGATCGTGATCGAGGTCCTCTCGGCGCCGAACACTGCCGCAGGGATGATGGACAAGGAGCAGCTCTGCATCGAGAACGGGGCGAAGGAATTCTGGGTCGTCTATCCGGAGCGCAAGCAAGTCAAAGTTTCGACCTCGGATGGAAGAACGATGATCTACAAAGAGGGCCAGAGCATCCCGCTTTTCTTCGGCGGCGCCATCGCCGTCCGCGAAATCTTCGAGTAGAGTCCAGATGGAGTTTAAGGAGCAGCTGCGGGCACAGCGGCCTGATCAAACTGCGAAGATCATTGGCTCGATCTTCTTCTGATACCCAACGATCGCTGGACCGTCAACGCCGGGAATACTTTGGTACTCATCCGCTGGCTTGCCGATCGTGACCGCGAGTCCGCTTCGGTGCTCCGAATGGAATTGGATGAATAGGATGGGCGTCCCCCCGGCTGACGGAAAAGGGCGCTCGATAATTGTGCATACGCTGGCCGCCCGGATTTTTCCCTCCTCCGCCAACCCACGAAGCTTGGCCAGGATCGAGTTGACAGCAGCAGTTCCTGCCAAACCTTCCGCGTGAGCGAAAACAATGTCTCCGTTTGCATCTAACGCGCCACCGAACGGCTGCACGTGTTTCTGGTCTGCAAGCTGCTGTCGAGCTTCTTCTATCAATCGCTGGTTCAGCAATTTGAGATCGGCGAGGGCGGGGTTACCCGCCGCGAGTTTCTGCGCAGCCTCGCGCAGAGACTGCACAAAGGCGGCTTGTTGATTCCTTTTTCCGGCGTCACTCATAATTTTCGTACCGCCCCCAAAAGAGAGCATAGCCGATCTTGATTATTTCCGGTTTGCAGGCCGACGCCTCTATCAATCAGCCCGGCGGGAGAAAGCTTTCACAAGGAACGATCGTTGATGTTCTGCCGAGGTTCAACACAACCGCGTAGACCGTAGCCGGTGTTCTTCGGCGGCGCCACTGCGGTCAACGAAATCTTCGATTAAGTTCCCGCGCGCGGGATAATAATCTGCAAGTGGAGTTCAAGGAGCAGCTGCGGGCGCAGGTGGATATCGTGCGCGTGGCTTCGGACTACGTGCGGCTGCGGCGGGTGGGCAACCGATACTCCGGCCTGTGTCCTTTCCATAACGAGAAGACACCGTCCTTTTCGATTTCGCAGGAGCATCAGTATTTCCGCTGCTTCGGATGCGATGCGAAGGGCGACGTGTTCAAGTTCGTCGAGATGATCGAGGGACTGACGTTCTGGGAAGCGCTGAAGAAGCTCGCCGATCAGCACGGCATCGCCCTGCCGAAGCAGTCGCAGGCGAGCGACGAAGACACAAAGCAGCGGGCGGCGCTGTATGAGATGCATGAGATCGCGCTGGAGCAGTTCCGGAAGAACCTGGCGGGCGCGGGCGGCGCACCGGTGCGGGCGTATCTGGCGAAACGCGGCGTGGCGGAATCGTCCATCGAGAAGTTCGCGATCGGATTTGCGGAGGGTTCGGGGCGCGCGCTGCTGCGGGTGCTGGAACAGCGTGGATTCAAGCCGCCGCAGCTGGAGATATCGGGCCTCGTCGCGAAGCGAGACGACGGGTCGTTTTACGACCGCTTCCGCAACCGGCTGATTTTCCCGATCCAGAATGAGTCGGGCAAGACGATCGCATTCGGCGGTCGCGCGATGGATGCGGAGGAGAAGGCGAAGTATCTGAATTCGCCGGAAACGAAAATCTACAGGAAGTCGCACGTTCTGTACAATCTGAACCGCGCCAAAGAGACGGCCATGAAAGCCGACCGCATTGTGCTCGTCGAAGGGTACATGGATGTCATCGGAGCATGGCAGGCGGGCGTGACCGAAGTGGTGGCGTCATGCGGAACGGCGCTGACGACGGAACAGATCCGGGCGATGAAGCGGCACTCGCAGAATCTGCACCTGAATTTCGATCCGGATACGGCGGGCGCGAATGCGGCGGAGCGATCGATCAGACTGCTGCTCGACGAAAATGTGCGGGTGCGGATCGTGGAGCTGGAAGGCGGGCTGGATCCGGACGAATACGTGAAGCAGCACGGCGCGGAGACGTATCGCGGGCGCGTGACCGCCGCGAAGACTTACTTTTACTGGCTGGCCGACCGGGCGCGCACGAAGTTTAATATGCGGGAACCGCAGGGACGCGTGGAAGCGTTTCAGTTTCTGCTGCCCGCCATTCAGGGACTGAACGACAGGCTGGAACGCGTGGCAGTGGCCAACGATCTGGCTGGGTATCTGGGAGTGGCGCCGGGGCTGGTGCTGGATCATTTCCGCAAAGCGGCCGCGGACCGCGTGGAGAGATCGCCGGCGCCGAAGACGGAGGCGTCGCGCGCAACCGACCGCATCCTGCTGCCGCTGCTGGTGAGCGACGAAGAGGCGCGCGCGGAGCTGATCGACAGGCTGCGCGGTCTTGCAGCGCTGCGGCTGATGAACACAGCGCCGATTTACGAAACTCTTTTCGCGATGCACGATGCGGGCGAGACGATCACCTTCAACACACTGCACGCGCGCGTGCCGGAAGCACTGCAGGAGACGCTGGCGGCTATTGTGCTCGACAGCGCGGCGGGCGATCAGGCGACGATCGGGAACGGACTCGCCTGTGTGGAGCGGCTGCGACGGGAAGATCGCGAAGCGAAGATACGCGATCTGCGCAATCGCATTCAGTCGGCTGAACGGGAGGGCCGGGTCGGCGACGCGCTGCGTCTGGCGAAGGAACTCGACGAGCTCGGGTGAAACAAAGCGCGTGCCGGCATCACACTATCGAAAGATAACGTCCCGATTTCGGGTACAATTAATCCAATCGTCGCTACACAGGGATAATCAAACGTGGCGGAAGACAAGTTCGAAGCCGTCGATCCATTTGCGCGCGTGAGCCGTGAGCAGGGCTACGTACTTTTCGACGAGGACACGGTTGAGCTGATTCCGGCCGAGGTGGACGGGCTGCCGCTCGATCCGATGGCGATCGAGGCGCAGCCGGCGGCGGAAGAGCGCGCCGAAGAGAAACCGGACGAAGATTTCATTGAACTCGACGGTCTGGACAAGACGCACGATCCGGTGCGGCTTTATCTGCGCGAAATGGGATCGGTGCCGCTGCTCAACCGCGACGGTGAAATCGGTATAGCGCGGCGCATCGAGCGCGGCCAGAACAAGGTGCGGCGGATTCTTTCGCGCTGCCCGGTGATCATTCAGGAGATGGTGCAGCTGGGCGAGGACCTGCGGACGGGCGCCGTGTCGCGCGCGCGATGTTCTGCAGTTCAACGATCCGATTCCCACCGATGAAACCTATGAAGCGGGTGCGCAGGCAACGATCACCGCGTGCGACGAGATGGCAAAGCTGCGCAAAAAATTTCTGCAGCTGAAACAGAAGATGGTGGCGGTGCCGCGGCAGTCGAAGCCAAAGCAGAACCGGCGGATGCGGTGGGAGCTGGCACGGCTGGCCGTGCATATTTCGAGGCATGCGTGTTCGGTTCCGCTGCAGCATCAGACTGTGAAAGATCTGATCTCGAAGCTGCGCTGCGCAGTGGACGAAGTGCGCCCGGTCGAACAGAGGATCGCGCGCAATCAGAGAGCGATTGAGGCGGCGAAATCAGCCGAAGCACTGCGGGAGCTGCGGCGTGAACAGCGTTATCTGGCGGCGGCGATTCAGGAGCTGGAGGACAGGTATGGGTCTCCGGCGACGGAGCTGCGGCGTTCGCTGGAGCTGGTGAACCGGTCGGACCGCGAGGCGGAGAGCGCGCGCCAGGAGCTGATTGAAGCCAACCTGCGACTGGTGGTGAGCATCGCGAAACGCTACAACAATCGCGGCCTGCAGTTTCTCGATCTGATTCAGGAAGGCAATATCGGGCTGATGAAGGCGGTGGAAAAGTTCGAATATCGCCGGGGCTACAAGTTTTCGACGTATGCGACGTGGTGGGTGAGACAGGCCATCACGCGCGCCATCGCGGACCAGGCGCGCACCATCCGGATACCGGTGCATATGATCGAAACGATCAACAAACTGATCCGGACGTCGCGGCAGCTGGTGCAGGAGATGGGGCGCGAACCCACCAGCGAGGAACTGGCGTCGCAGCATGGAACTGCCGGTACACAAAGTGCGCCGGGTGATGCGCGTGGCGCAGGAACCGATTTCGCTCGAAACGCCGGTAGGTGAGGAAGACGAATCGCATCTGGGCGATTTCATCGTGGATCAGGCAACGCTGTCGCCGGCCGAGCAGATCATCAATCTGAATCTGCATGAGCAGACGGCGGAAGTGCTCAAGACGCTTTCACCGCGCGAGGAGAAGATTATCCGGCTGCGGTTCGGGCTGGAAGACGGCAGCGAGCACACGCTGGAAGAGGTGGGACAGAACTTTGCCGTGACGCGCGAGCGAATCCGGCAGATCGAAGCGAAAGCGCTGCGCAAGCTGCGGCATCCGAGCCGGAGTTACCGGCTGAAGACGTTTTTGGAAGAGATTTAAGCGGGCTACTTCTTCAGCGCTTTGATCTCAGGGGGGAGAGCGAAGCGGTCCTTGGGCATGTCGGAGTTGTAAGCGACGTCCGAAAACTTCATCACCATGGTCTGATTCATCGCCTTTTCGGTCATTGTGAAGGGCGTGATGATGCCGTCTACGGGACGGAAATCGGTCATGTCGGTTTCCGCAGGGATGTCGCCGAGCGGTGTGGTGCGGACAGACGTCGTCTTCACCAGCAGGCCGGAATCCTTGTCGAAGAAATACGTTTCGGGCTTGCCTTCCTTCGCGGTCATTTCGACTTTCCACGCGGGTTTGCCATCGACATCTTCGGAGCCCACGGTGCGCGCTTCTTTGAAAACCTGACGCCAGTTGCTGATGACGGCCAGCATGACAGCGCGCTTAGCTTCAATTTTCTCGTCGCCGTCGAGGATGCGCGGACCCTGCAAAGCGCTGTTCTCCCACGCAGTTTCGCCGTCGAAGCCGCCTTCGATTTTGCCGATGCCTGCGATCTCGACCAGTTGGTAGAACTTCATGCCCTCCTGATAAATGGAAACGTTACCCGAGATGTTCGCGCCGGCGACCGTGACCGTGCCCGTCATCATAGTGGTCTTTGCTTTCGCGTAGGCCGCGGCGCCGCCGCTCTTTTGGATGTAACGGTCGAGGAGACTGGGGCCCGACGGCATGTCGGCGGCGTGAACGAGAGACGCGGCAAAGGCGAGGGCCGCGAGAACCCGGAATGAGCGCATAGGTTAGATTGTGACAGTTCCGTTCCGCGACGGAAAGCCCACATACTGGACTTCCTCTTCCAGAGGAATGCCCCAGCGGGTTTCGACGCGGCGTTTGAGCTCCGAAATGATTTCGACGAGCTCACGCGCCGTGCCGCCGCCGTCGTTGTAAATCAGATTGGCGTGGTAGTCGGCGACCTGGATGCCGCCCGAGCGCATGCCTTTCGCGCCCGCCTGTTCGAGGAACCATGCGGAGGGGACCTTGCCTTCGATGATTACGTTCGGCGGGATTTCGCCGGTGACCCGCGCGGGCAGTTCGGCGAGAAGGAAGTTCTTGAAGATGCTTCCGGCGCATTTCATGGTGGGCGGGTACTTCCTGTTGCGGATGCCGAGGATGCGATCGGCGGTGCTGCGCAGTTCGATGGGGTCGCCTGGTTCCATGGTGAGGTCGGCGGAAACGATGATCCACTCTTTGCAGCGTTTGAAGATGCTTTCGCGGTAGTGGAATGCGCAATCGGCGTTGGTGAATGCGCGGGTACAGGCGCCGTCGAAGAAATGGACGCGCGTGATGCGCTCCATGATGGAGTGGCCATAGGCGCCGGCATTGCCGTAGATGGCGGCACCGGCTGAGCCGGGAATACCGGTCATGGTTTCGAGACCTTTGAGGCCGTGATCGACGGTGTAATCGACGAGAGCCTGCAGGGATGCGCCGCTGTCGACGTGAACGTTCAGGCCGTCGGAGCGGATTGCGTTGTTTGACAGCCTGAGCACGACGCCGCGGAATCCTTCGTCGGAAACGATGAGGTTGGTGCCGCCGCCGATGACTACAGTGTCGAGGCCGCTGGAGCGCGCGATGCGCCAGGCGTCGATGAAGCGGGCGGGATCGGGCGTGTCGACGAAGATGTCGGCGGGTCCGCCGATGCCGAAGCGGGTGTGGCGCGAAAGCGGAACGTCGCGGAGAACTGTGCTGTCGGGGAGCGCGGAGAGCTTGTTAAAAGTCTCCAGCGTGGAGTCCATTGGTCTAATTATAGGGACTGGGTTTACCGAGAAAGCCGATGAAGAACACGTTTCCGGGGTTTTCGCGCGAGGGCATCGCCTTTCTGCGCGCGCTGAAGAAGAACAACGACCGCGACTGGTTCACGCCGCGTAAGGCGGAGTTCGAAGCCACCGTAAAGCAGCCGATGATTGAGCTGGTGAGCGCGATCCATCGCGGGATGATGCGATTCGCGCCGCAGTACGTGGGCGAGCCGGCGAAATGCGTCTACCGGATCTATCGTGACACGCGGTTTTCAAAGGACAAGACACCCTACAAAACCTTCGCGTCGGCGCTGCTCCTGCGGAACGGGTTCGACAGGCACGCGGGCAGCGCGGGGATTTACTTCTCGGTGTCGCCGACGGAGATCGAGGTCGCAGGCGGCGTGTATATGCCGGATCGTGATGTGCTGATGCCGCTGCGGGAGTATATTGCGGAGAACCACAGGCAGTTTCGCGCTACGTTTGCTGCGCCGAAGGTGAAGAAGCTGCTCGGCGAGTTGTGGGGCGACAGTGTGTCGCGCGTGCCCAGGGGGTTTGATGCGGGTCATCCGGCGGCCGATCTGATCCGGCGGAAACACTACATCCTCAGCGCGCAGCTCGATCCGAAGATCGCGACGACACCGAAACTGCTGGCGGAGATTGTGGTGCGGATCGAGGCGATGATGCCGTTTGTGGAGTTCCTCAACCGGCCGCTCCTGGCGAGACGCGCGAAGCGCGCGAGAGAAGAAACGTTCCTGAAATGAGCGGGTGGTACTTTAGGTTTTTGCGGCGGCATTCAGGACGCTCCGCGCCGGACAGAAGTCCGGCGGCAGGGTCGAAACCCTGCCCCACTAAGTGTTGCAATGCAGCTATTGTCTGAGATGGAAGCATGGTGAAGGCGTGGTACGGGCGGCGGATGCAGGCCTGGGAGATGGATCTCGCGACACGATCCACCGACCGGGTGGTGCGCCCGTTCGACTGGGGACTCGACTGGGCGGCAGGATGGCCGGTGCGGTCGGACGCCGAAGATCCGGAGACGCGCATTCATGAGCTGAACAGGCTGGCGATCGCAGACAGCGAGAAGTTTTTCGCCTATGCGCCGCCGAAGGATTTCCGCGTCGAGAGTTCGTGGCTGCGGTTTACGTCAGCGGTCGAGACCCCGCATCACGAAAACAACACGGTGCATGCGCGGTACTTTCCGGCCAGGCCGCGATTCCGGCGCGGTCCGAAAGCCGTGGTGGTGCTGCCGCACTGGAACGCGAGTCCGCATCAGCATGTGGCGCTGTGCGAGGGAATCGCGCAGCTGGGGATCTCGGCGCTGCGCATCAGTCTGCCTTATCATGACCGGCGCATGCCCGCGGAACTGACGCGGGCCGACTACGCGGTGTCGGCCAACATCGGGCGCACGATCGATGCCACGCGGCAGGCGGTGATCGATGTGCGGTCGTGTTTCGACTGGCTGGAGCATCGCGGGTACACGGACCTCGGCATCGTGGGCACGAGTCTTGGATCGTGCTATGCGTTTCTGGCGACGGCGCACGACGAGCGCATCCGGGTGAACGTGTTCAATCACTGTTCGACGTATATGGCCGATGTGGTGTGGACCGGTCTGTCGTCGCGGCATATCCGGCAGGGGCTGGAAGGGCAGATCGATCTGGAGCGGCTGCGGGCGTCGTGGAACTGCGTGAGTCCGGTGCATTATATGGACCGGTTCGCGGAGATGAACAAGCGGTCGTTCTTTCTGTATGCGAGCTATGACACGACGTTTCTGCCGGAGTTTTCCCGGCAGGTGATGGAGCACGTGCGGCAAAGGGGCGTGGATCACAAGCTGGTGGTGATGCCCTGCGGGCATTACACACTGGGCGAGGCGCCGTTCAAGTTCATCGCCGGCTATCAGATTTGTTCGTTTCTGAAGCGGAATCTGTAAGAGCGCAGCCTGCGCTGCGCGTCCCGTGCGATGCTGGAATTGCGGTTTCAGAAGCATTCCAATATGAACGACAGATACTATCGCGAAAACGAATGGTGGGTGAGCCCCTATAACTTTCTGCCGGAGGTACGCGGCACTTATCAGCTACCGCCCAAGGTCAGCATCCACGACGCCACGCTGCGCGACGGCGAGCAGACGCCGGGCGTGGTTTTCAGCATCGCGGACAAGATCGCGATCGCCGAAAAACTGGATGAAGTGGGGGTAGACCGCATCGAAGCGGGCATGCCGGCGGTTTCCGCGCAGGACTTCGAGGCGATCAGGCAGATTTCGAAGCTGGGCCTGAAGGCGAAAATTTACACATTCGCGCGGGCGATGAACGCGGACATCGACAAAGCCATCGAATGCGGCTCTCACGGCGTGATTATCGAGGTGCCGATCGGATATCCGAAGCTCAAGTACCAGTTCAAATGGACCTGGGAAGACGTGCTGAAGAAAAGCGTCGGCGTAATCAATTATGCGAAGTCGAAGGGGCTGCACGCGGTTTACTTCCCGTACGACACGACGCGCGCGCGCGAGGAAGATCTGCGCAATCTGCTGAGCCGCATCGTGCTGGATTCGAATCCGGATTCGGTGGGCGTGGTCAACACGATGGGCTGCATTCTGCCGGAAGCGATGAAGTATATGGTGCGGCTGGTGAAGTCGCTCACAAAGCTGCCGGTGGAAGTGCACACGCACAACGATTTCGGCATGGCGGTGGCGACGGAGCTGGCCGGCGTGGAAGCCGGCGCGGAGTGCGTGCACAGCTGCGCCAACGGCCTCGGCGAGAGGACGGGAAATGCGGCGCTGGAAGAACTGATCGTCGCGCTGCATGTGCTGTATGGTTACGACACGCATTACAAGCTGGACAAACTGCCGGAGCTGGGCGAGCTGGTGAGCCGCATCAGCCGGTTCGATACGGCCGTCAACAAGCCGATCCTGGGCGAGCGGAATTTTACGCGCGAGTCGGGAATCGGCGTCGATCTGGTGGTGAAAGAACCGCTGGCGATGTTCGGAACGCATCCGGCGCTGACAGGGCGGAAGGGCGAAGTGGTGCTGGGCAAGAAGAGCGGCAAGGCGTCGATCACGTACAACCTCGAGCAGATGGGAATCACGGGAACCGACGACGAAGCGGTCGGTGAAATGCTGCGGCTGGTGAAAGACAGGGGCATCGAAAAGCGCGGGCTGGTGACCGCGGAAGAATTCGGCGAGATCGTGGACAGCGTGCTGGGGGTCAGGAAGTAGACGGCGCGTGACTGCGGCAGCGTCCACCAGGGCCGAAAAGCGCCGCGCTTTGTGGATGCTCCCCGCGGCCGCGGCCGGCATCGGCGTGATGCTGTGGCTGTGGTCGCCCGTGCGGTTCGAAATTCTGCACGGGATTAATGACTTCGAAAACCTCTACGCCGGTGCGCGGCTGATCGGGACGCCGGGGCAGTACGATCCGGCGGCGTATCGCGATCTGCAAATGGCTGCGGCCGGGCATACGAATCCATCGTGGCTGTTTACGCGGCTGCCGGCATTCGCTCTGCCGCTGCGTCCGCTGGGATGGCTGCCTTATCGCGCGGCGTACGGCGTGTGGCAGGCGTTGTCGCTGGCGGCGCTGGCGGCGTTCGTGCTGCTGTGGAAGACCGGGCGCAGAGGGCTGCTGGCGGTGGCGTGCTGCTGGTCCTTCCCGCTGAGCGAAGCGTTCGCGAAAGGCCAGGACGATACATTCCTGCTGCTGTGGATCGCGCTGGCAGTGCGGTTCGCCGGCGCGTTCCCGGCGGCTGCGGGCGGGTTTCTGGCGCTGGGCGCAATGAAGTATCAGTTGTTCCTGCTGATCCCCGTGGCGCTTGTGGCGGGGCGGCAGTGGCGCGCGCTGCAGGGATTCGCGGCGACTGCAGCGGTCATCGCGGCGCTTTGTTTCGTGGCGGCCGGGCCGCGGTGGATCGGCGGGTATCTGCAGCTGGTGCTGAACCCGGGGGTGAGTCCGAATGCGGATGTGATGCCCAACCTGCATGGGCTGTTCGCAGGCTTGCCGTTTGCGACCGCGGCGGAGATTTCGGCGGCGGTGGTGGCGGCTGCGGGTGTTTGGTATGTCGCGCGGCGAAGCAATTTTGAATTCGGGCTGGCGGCGGCGGTGATCGGCAGCATTCTGGTGAGCCATCATGCGTACAATTCGGATCTCGCGCTGCTGATTCCGGCGGCGTGGATTCTGTTCACAACGATGGCGGGCCACGCGATGGAGCATGCGGCGGTGCTGTTGGTACCGACGTGGATGACGCTTCCCGTGCTGCGGCTGGGACCGGTGGTGCTGAGGCCGGTACCGCTGTTTATGATCGCGATGCTGGTGGTGCTGGTGGTGTATGTGAGGCGGGAATCGAAGAGCGCGGCGTGAGTGCGGAGAGACAGGGATTCGAACCATGCGACAACGTTCAAGGGCCGTGGTCTACAACCTATTTTTCTCGGTAATCTCGAATAAACAAGCTTGCCAGTTCCTCCGCCTCGGCGGTCTGAATGACACCCGCGTCGCGCAACGCAAGCGCCACGAGCCAAAAATAGACCACACGAAAATATGTATCCTTGAAACCTCTCCGTCCTACTGCGTTGTATCCATATCGGCCGCTTCCTCAATTCTCCGCTGCCAGGAATGCCAAATCTGCCAGCGTTGCCGTGGCGCATTCCCCGGTGTTTGCCCCCTGAGCACCGCGCCCGTTCGCCGCCCCTATAATATATAGAGAAGCCGGGTCTTTCATGCCATTCGTCCCCACCGCACTTGTTCATCAGCGGGTACTGGATTCCGCAATTCGCAACGTAGAGAGTTCGTTTTCTCCGCAAGTTGTCCACATCCGTCGCTCATTCGGGGAAGATGCATCAGGCGCCCCGTCTATATTCTTTCGAGTGCTCGTACGCGACGATGCTGCTCGTTTGGTTAACCTCCGGGAATTTGCGCAGCGGATATCGATTGCTCTCATGAACGCCGCCGGCACCGACGAAAATGGACTTCATGCCTATTTCGATTTCAGAAGCGTTTCTGAACAGGCTCGCCTTCGAGATCCCGATTGGGATTAGACGATGGCCTATCCCGATGAGCTTCTTGAATCCGCGATTTCCCTCGTGCAGGTAAATCCCGAAACTCAAGCCAATCTGCGACGCGCGGTTTCGTCCGCGTATTATGCGCTCTTTCACCTTCTAATCGGCGAGGCATGCAACAATTGGTCGCCGCCGGAGCAGCGAGGCAAACTGGCGCGAAAATTTGAGCATCCTCGGATGCGAGACGCATCGAAGCAGTGCGTCGATAAATTTAAAAACGCAGCTTCCGGGTCGGCAGAGTCGTATCTCTTTGCCGTCGCGCACGCCTTCTTTCAGCTTCAGGAGAAGCGCCATACGGCCGATTACGATCTTTCAAAGACCTTCCTGTACACCGACGCTGCCCTGGATATTTATCTGGCTCAGGAAGCATTTGAAGGCTGGAGAAAGATTCGGGACGAACAGATTTCTCACGACTACCTTTTTTCGTAACAGTTCAGGTGGTTGATGCTGGTTTGAGCAGTGAGGGGACGGCCAGCCCTGTTCGGTATGAGCGTAACGCAGTCGCAAGATAATGCAGCGGAACTCGATTCTGCATGCGGCAGGTGCGAGCCACTGTGAGCAGGCGCGCAACCGCGATTTCGCCTTGAGGGCTGCGGCTACCGAAACTGATCTTGCGCCATTGCACGGCGCATCGAAGCGCGCGCTCCGCGACGTTATTGGTCGGCTCGACACCCTCATGGCGTAGAAAGGCGAAAAACCTTTCAAAGTGCTGCAGCAGCGCCCGCGCGAGATTCGCCACGTCTTTGTCGCGGCTATCAAGATAGCGGTCCGCCAGGGCGAAGAACTTCTTCTCCAGCGGAATCGACTTTGCAATCAACTGATCGCGTGTAAGGGGACCGTATCGAACGCCAGGTCCGTCGCGGAAACGATGCCACAGCCGGAACAACCGGGCATGCAGGGCCAGAGCGTCGCGGCAGAAGCGTTCCGCGTCGCTGGTCTTGCCGATTTCCAGTACGCCGAGGATATTTCGTTTGAAATGAGCCCAACAGAACTGGCCGACGCCTTTGTGGTACTTCAGGTAAGTGGGACAGCGGTCGCTGCAGAGAATGCCGGCGTATATTTCGCCCAGTAATTGCACCAGCACCTCGGCTCCGCGCGATGCGGCGATCCTGTAAAAGACGAAGCTCGTCGCCACCAGAGCCCACAGCCAGCGCTTTTCGCCGCTGGTCCGGTATCCGGTTTCATCGCTGTTGACGACCGGCTCGTTGGGCAGTTGCCGCTCCAGTTCCGCACAGGGGTCGGCGACCGCGTCGCTGACCTCTTCCCAACTGTTCTGAATACTGCCCAGACTGAGTGGGATGCCCAGAACCTGTTCCAGTAGTTCATGCACCACGCGGCGCGGCATTCGACAGACCACGGTCAGATAGGCAATGAGGGCGGTCAACTGCGCTCCGAAATGACGCCGTGCTTGCGGTGGCAGTTCGGCCTGGGTTGCCTTGCCGCATTCCGGACAGACGAGGCGGTGGCATTGATACTCGGTGACATGAGCTTTAATCGGCGGCAGTTCGGTCACCTGATGGCGACGCGGGTCGCCCTCGGTGGGCATCCCCGACGACAAACGGTGATCGCAATGGCGGCACCTGGTGGGGAACACCTTTTTCAATTCATCGACGCGACTCAAAGGCGCCAGTCCGCGCCAGCGTCCATGATGTCCAGGCTGGCCGCCCGGCTTGCGCAGGCTCTTCTTTCGCCGACTACCCCGCGACCGCTGCTCGCCCGCCATTCCATCTGAAGAGGGCGGTTTGGATGATGTCGTGGAGTTTTGCTGTCGAAGCGCCAGTTTACGTTCCAGATCGGCGATTTGCTTTTCCGCATCGGCGATCCTCTTATCGCGCTCGATCAATTCCTCGCGCAGCCTCTCGATCTCGCGGATTAAGCGCTTCTCACGCTCCAATTGCTCCGGGTTGACCGGTCGTTCTCGCGGCGACTGGCGATGCGATGCCCTCAAACATATACACTGCCAGGTTTTGGACCCAATATCCAGGTCCAAACGGCAGATTCTTAAAGATTTCCGTATCGCGACTTATACAGGCCTGAACTGTTACATTTTTTCACTGCTCTTCAAAGACAAATCCTGAGCCTTGCGTTCTCCTTGATCGTCTTAGTCCATCCGTGGCGAAAGCGGCCCTTCCCGTCAGTTATCGAAGGCGCGGATTCCAAAAATGATCACGGCACCGGGGAATCGAAGAACGCGGCTTGAGTGCTGGCGGAGAGACAGGGATTCGAACCCTGGATAGAGTTTCCCCTATACACGCTTTCCAAGCGTGCGCCTTAAACCACTCGGCCATCTCTCCGGATCGGGCTGGGGGCTTCGCAGCGGTCGCGAATGGTCAGGATATCAGACCGCGCACTATCCCGAGCGCGCACACCGGACCCTTCGGCCTGTGCGCTAGCGATGTCCGCCGCCCCCGCCGCCCGCGTGCCCTACGCTACCGCCCGAGGAGGCACGGCTGGCGAATCCGCCGGAGGAAGAGCCGCCCGAAGCAGCGCGGGCAAAACCGGCGGCGCTGCCGGAGGAGACGAATGAATTCGCCCCACCGAATCCACGCGGCGGGCCGATGGTTCCAACGCCGCTGCTGCTGCGCGGCTGAAGAGCGTTGAGCGGAGCGCGGCCGGAGCTGCGGTTGCTGATGTTCCCGAGCGACCAGCCCAACGGGCCCGCTCCCCGGGCGCCACCGCCGCCATACCAGTAGCTCGAAGGCGAGTAGAAGGCGTAAATGGTCGACGGGCTGAAGAATCCGTATCCGAAAGCGTTCCAGTAAGCGCCGGCGCCGGGCATGAACGTGTACATGTCGAGCCAGGGGTTGAAATACCAGCCGCTGCTAAAGTTGCCAAGGCCGCTTCCGTAGCCGTAAGGAGAACCCCAGCCATAGCCTCCGTAGCCCCCGCCGTAGCCGTATCCACCGTAGCCGCCGTATCCGGAGCCAAAGCCGTTCGGATTGAGCGTGCTCGCGGAAGACATGTTCACGGCGGAGATAGCCTGCGAGCGATCACGCGCCCAAAGATAGAGATCGTCACCTTCTTTATCGTTGAACTTTTCAGTGAGAAGCGCGACCGAGAACGTCAGCTGATGCCCTTCCCTGACAGTGGCGCGGTCGGCCAGATCGCCGCCGATTATGGAGACGACCGCCTCACCCTTGTAAACCTGCATGCGAGCGTCCGCGGCGCCGATTTCAAACAGGCCCTGCTTCTGCAAATGGATCTCGTAATCCTTATAAACGATGGTGACCGGCGAATTCTTCACGTCCATCTGCGGATCGTCGGATTCGATAATGGCGTTGCCCGAGAGCACTTCCACGCGCGTGCTGATGAGCCGGTTGTCCCACATTTTGACGGAGCTGTTCTCGCCAATGCGCAGGAAAACGCCCGGTGTGAGGAGCACCTCGGCGCGGCCCTGGGTGGTCGAGAGGACGCTGTTCTCTTTGATCTCCGGGAAACGCGCATGCTGCTGCTGGACGGGCGAGCCATCGATCGCGACGGCGCCGTCGAAATAATGGAGAGTCCCGGAGTGCGCAGACGTCACCATCTGTGCGGAAGAAACGGCCACCGTCAGCGCCGCGAGCATTACGGCGGACAGGATACGGCTCGGCGTCAGCATGTGGAAAACCTCTTGTTCTGAATGATCCCGCTTACGCCGGGGGAAGTCAACCGCCGGGGTTACAGGCGGACGATCTTGTCGGAGCTGAAATTCTTCAGGGCGTTCCGGGTGTCCACAATAAGATTCGCCTGAGCCACCAGCGTCTCGTAGTCGAAAGCGGAATGATCGGTCACAATCACGACGCAGTCGGCTGTCTTCATGACGGCCGCGTTTTCGCGCATCAGGCAGCCGTCTTCGAGGCGGATTTCGGCGACGTGGGGGTCCGAATAGGAAACGGAGGCGCCGCGCTTCTGCAGCAGGTGCAGGATATCGAAGCGCCGGCGATTCGCGCACGTCGTCGATGTCGCGCTTGTAAGAGACGCCGTAAATGTGAATTTCCGAACCTTTGAGCGGCTTGCCGACGTCGTTCAGCGCGTTCTGCACTTTGTTGACGACAAAGTGCGGCATCTGTCCGTTGATGTAGCCGGCGAGTTCGATGAAGCGCGCTTCGATGCCCGCCTGCTTGGTCTTCCACGACAGGTAGAACGGATCGATCGGGATGCAGTGGCCGCCAAGTCCGGGGCCCGGATAGAACGGCATGAAGCCGAACGGCTTGGTGGCCGCGGCATCGATGACTTCCCAGACGTTGATGCCCATGCCGTCGCACATGATGGCGATCTCGTTCACCAGGCCGATGTTGATCATGCGGAACGTGTTTTCGAGCAGCTTCACCATCTCGGCGACCTGCGTCGAGCTGACCGGAACCACGGTGTCGAGCGCCTGCGAATAAAACAAGACGCCCCAGCTCCGTGCAGGCCGGCGTGGTGCCGCCGACGACTTTGGGAATGTTCTTCGTCTGGTATTTCGCGTTGCCCGGATCGACGCGTTCCGGCGAGAAGCAGAGAAAGAAATCCTGTCCGACTTTGAGGCCGGATTTTTCGAGCATGGGAAGCACGAGTTCGTCGGTCGTGCCGGGATACGTCGTCGATTCCAGAATCACCAGCATGCCGGGATGGAAGTACTTCGCGATCTCTTCGCACGCCGCGACGATGTAGCTCATGTCGGGGTCTTTGGTCTTGCGCAGCGGCGTGGGGACGCAGATGTTGATGGTGTCGAGGTCGCGGATGACCGAGAAATCGGTCGTGGCACGCAGTTTGCCGCTGGTCACCAGGGGCGCGAGCGTGGACGACGGAACGTCGCCGACGTAGGAATCGCCGGCGTTGAAGCGCGCGACCTTGGCCTCGCTGATGTCGATGCCCGTGACGTGATAGCCGGCTTCGGCATATTCGACCGCGAGCGGAAGTCCTACATAACCAAGCCCGACGACGCCGACGCGGGCGGTCTTCGAGCGGATCTTTTCAGCCAACGCTTCGGCGGTCGGCGCCGCCAATGCATCGGACAGGGTTGCGCTATTCATGAATTATTCGATTTTCCCATAGTGGAAAACACCATCCGCGATGAACTCGGCGGGACCGGTGAGACAGGCGGCGCCGGCGTCGACACGGACCATCAGAGGGCCGGCGGGAGTCAGGACGGTGACAGGACTTTCGGCGAATCCGCGCGCGACCGCGGCAAGGGCAGCGCCCGTCGGATCCGGTACCCGAGCTGTTGGTTTCACCCGCGCCGCGCTCCCAGAAGCGAACGTCGATCGTGTGGCGATCCACTTTGCAGATGAAAGACACGTTCGTGCGGTTGGGGAACCGCGCATCGTTTTCGATGGCCGCGCCGGCGGAGCGCCAGTCGAACTCGAAGTCGTCGACCGGAACGGCGCACTGCGGATTACCGACGTCCAGGATGACGCGCGTCGAAGCCGCTGCATCCGTGGCATGAAGGTCAATGACGTTCAGACGCGCCCATATTCATTTCGAACCGGACTTCGCCATCGCCGATTTCGCTCAGCCGACGGAGCTCCTTGATACCCGCACCGGTGCGAATGCGGATCGGGCTGCGCGGCGCCCGCGCGGGCCAGCCACAGCGCGACGCAGCGCGTGCCGTTGCCGGAGACCTCGGGCTCGCTGCCGTCGGAGTTGAAGATGCGAATGGAGGCGTCGTAATCGGGGCCTTTGGCGCGGTCGAGGATGATCCAGCCGTCGGCTCCGACGCCGGTGTGGCGGTCGCAGATGGCGACGGCGAGTTCCTGCAAGATCGGTGACCGGGACGTCGGCGGCGGACGTGATCAGGAAGTCGTTTTTTGCGCCGTGCAGTTTACTGAACGGGATCTTCATATGATTCGTCTGTAAATCTCGATGGCCGGCGCGCCTTTCACCGTGATGCGCCGGGCGAGTTCGTAGCGCGGGCCATGCAGACGCGCCTTATCGATGAGGTCTGCGCGTCGTCGCCGCCCGTTACAATGGCCCAGTCTGTGTCGAGAAACAGATCGGGGCGGGCCACGGCTTCGTACCAGGCGACCTCATTGTCGCCTGTCAGAGTATCCCGCAGAGGGATGCCGAGCGTGCGGTAAATCGGCGGTAAGGTCGCCGAAGCTGGTGAGGTAGGTCTCGTTCGGACCCGCGGCTGCGCGCAGGAAACCGGCAGCTTCGGAAACCCACTGGCGGCGGGCGCGCGAGTTGATGTCAGCTTCCTGCAGGACCACGGGGCGCTGCGCGGGATGAATCAGAAATGGAAACAGCGCGAGAACGACCAGGACGAAGGCGGCGATATGCGGCATGCGGTGCGCGGCTGCCGCGGCACCGATAGCGATCAGGGGAACGAGCGCCAGGGCATAGCGAATGTTGTAGAACGAATGCGGCCAGAGGCTCGGAACATAAATGGGCGTGCCGGAAGAGTGGATGCTCCAGATATAAAAGACCGGCGGCAGCGCGAGCAGAATGACGGGCCAGAGAGCGCCGCGAATCAGGGCTACGATGATGCCGACAGCGCCGAGGAGCATAGCCGGCAAACCCGCGATCAGCCGGCCCGCGGCGAAGTAATAATCCGCGGCTGCGCGCCAGTCGCCCCGGCCGGGATAGTGCCGCTGCCCTGAATGGCGAGCGCCGACCATGGGCCGCGATAGAAGTACAGCGGATCGCCGAAATACCAGCGATTGTGCGCCAGCCAGAGCGCCGGACCGGCTCCCGCGATCAGGCAAAAGACAATCGCGTAAATCATTCCACCGCGCACCCCACGGCGGCGAGCCTTGATGAAAACGAAAACAGCCACGAATGGAAGCAGGAACCATGCTTCGTACCGGGTCAGCGTTCCGGCGAACGCGGCGAGTCGCCGCGCCGAGAAGAGCGCCCCAGCCCCCGGTTGCGGCGAAGCGCAGGGTGAAATAGAGCAGCGCGAAGAGGGAGGCGAAGAAGATCGGCTCGGTCATCGGCACCGAGCCGAGATAGAGCGTGTTTGGGTTCAGCAGGAAGACGCATACGGCCGTCGCCGAGGCCGCGGTATTCGAAAAGAGCCGCGCGACGGCCGCAAACAGGAATGCCGCCGCGATGCTCATCGCTGCGCCCGAAACGATAGCGCCCCGCAAGGCCGGATTGCCAGAGAGAGTCGTTGCGCACGAGCGGGATCATCAGCAGATGCGGCAGAGGCAGCCATGTGGTGCCGATCTGCGACCATCCCGGCGTGCGGGAGTCGATGATGCGGCGCGCGATGTCGAGATGCGCTTCGGCATCGCCGTAAGTCAGCGTGGCGCCGGCGCGGTAGAAAGACAAGCCGCGCGCCGGCGGACATCACCGCCGCGCTCAGCGAGAAAGCAGAGGAGCGTAGGCAAACTGAGCGCGCTCAGAAGGACGTGAACTCTTTGAATTCGTTGAAGCGGGCATCGATCTCCTGGCGAGTCAGCGTGCGGAACCGGTCCACGCCGAAGCGCTCGCAGCAGAAGCTGCCCATCACGGAGCCGTAGATCACGGCGCGGCGCAGTTCGTTTGATCGACATCCTTCGCGCGCAGATCGACACCGGCGCCGGCAAGCGAGCCCATGAACCCGCCGGCGAAACAATCGCCCGCGCCGGTGGGATCGAAGACGTCTTCGAGCAGATAGCCGGGCACCATGAAGTGTTTGATCGCCGTGCCAGAGGATCGCGCCGTGCTCGCCGCGCTTGATCACCAGAATGCTCGGCCCCATAGCCGATGATTTTCGCGGCGGCTTTGCGCAGGTTGTTTTCGCCGGAGAGCATGCGGGCTTCGGAGTCGTTGATGAGCAGGAAGTCCCACTCGGCGATGGTCTTCAGCAGCTCGGCGCGGAAATCGGCGATCCAGTAATTCATGGTGTCGCCGCCGACCAGCTTCGGCGACCCGTTCATCTGCGCCTGCACCGCGCGCTGCAGAGCGGGCTGAATGTTGCCCAGCAGCAGGTAGGGCGAGCTCTTGTAGGAATCCGGCAGCTTCGGATTGAAGTCCGCGAAGACGTTGAGATCGGTGGTGAGCGTTTCGCGGTCGTTCATATCCTGCGAATAGACGCCGGCCCAGAAGAACG
Source organism: Terriglobia bacterium (assembly GCA_963832905.1). GTDB lineage: Bacteria > Acidobacteriota > Terriglobia > Bryobacterales > Bryobacteraceae > BOG-234. The sequence continues at coordinate 296,616 of CAWHVO010000001.1, forward strand.
TCTTGCCCGGGACGCGCTCGAGCCCGGCGAGATCGATGCCGCGCGAGGCGAGCAGATCGATATCCTTCTGCGCGAAATCGTCGCCCACAACAGCGACGATCTTCGGCTGTGTAAAGAAACTGGCGGAGAGCGCGATGTACGTGCAGGCGCCGCCCAGCATGCGGTCTACTTTTCCGTGAGGCGTTTCGACTCCGTCGTATGCGACTGAACCAACTATGACCATGGACATCGTTTGATTGTACAAACAGGGTCTCAGAAAACACGCGGGGCACATTTTGCTTCTGTGGCGATTGCATGAAACGCAATAACATCTGTGTGGCGGGTCCCCCGCGTACTAAAATTCGATAGATGGAACAGATGGAAGTTGTTCGCGAGTCCGGGGCCACAGGTTCCACGACGATCCTTCGGCTGAAGGGCCCGCTGACGCTTTCCACGGCGTCGCTGCTGCAGGAGAAACTTCGCGAGATACCCGGGTGCGATACGGTGATCGACGTCACTGAGGTGCGATACATCGACTCGGCCGGGCTGGGAGCGATTCTGGGCCACTGGTCGCACACGCAGAGGAGCGGCTTCAAGTTCGCGCTGACGGGGGCAAACCCACGCATCGATATGCTGCTGGAGATCACCAAGGTGAATACGGTGCTTCCGATGTTCAAGACGGCCGAGGAAGCGGACGCCAGCTTTAGCGCAAAGCGTGGCTGAAGCGGTGCACGCGGCGCAACCCGCGTTTTCCAGCGAACAACGAACGCGACCGGCGTCGCGTGTACAATCCCTCTTTCGTGACAATTGCATAAAATAGCGGTTACAAATCAGCCAACCTGGGGTGATACGTAATAGAATCCCAGAGATGGAAGAGTTGGTAGTAGTTCGTGATGCCGGGGCCACGGGTTCGACCGCGATTCTTCGGCTTCAAGGTCCCGTGACGTTGTCAACGCTGTTTCTGCTGCAGGAAAAGCTGCGCGAAGTCCCTGAATCAGACACGGTGATCGATGTCACAGAAGTGCCTTACATCGATTCGGCAGGACTCGGCACCATTCTGAGCCACTGGTCTCACACGCAGCGACACGGGAAGAAGTTCGCGATGACCGGCGTCAGCCAGCGCATCGGGGTGCTCCTCGAGATCAGCAAGGTGAATACGGTGCTTCCGATATTCAAAACAGCGGAAGAAGCGGACAGGAACTTTACAGGCCAGCCCGCGAAAGCTTAGGACTCACAGGCTAAAGCCTGGGCCACCGCTGATAACAGGTGGCACAGACTTTAGTCTGTGAGCTTATGCGGCGGCGCGCAGGACCTGCGGCTGCGCGGGCTTGAGGCGGTCGGCGGTCCATCTGCGGAGCCACTGGTTCGCGGGCGTTTCGACATACTCGAACGCGACGATGGAAACTCCGATGACTGCCGCGATGAAAATGAATCCTGTCCATGCCGGCGGGGCCGTCCCCCAACGGAAGAACGTATAACGCGAGAACCACCACAGCAGAGGAATGTGGAGGATGTACATCGAATAGCTCACTTTGCCGAGGTAGCCCGCGGCGTCGGTCGAGAGCAGGCGAATGATGAATCCGCCGCCGGTCGCGAGCCCTATCAGCAGGAGTACGTTGAGCGGGCGCAGGACGGTGTTCAGAGTCATCACTGTGCCGTCGAGCACGTGCGGCCGGATGATGAACGCCGCTGCGGCGGCGAAAGCGGCGGCGCTGAGCCAGAAGCCGAGATGCTGCGCGGTTTTCGTGCGTATGCGCGATTCGGCCACAGCGCCGTAGATTCTTGCCGTGGCAATTCCGGCGACAAAGTCGGAAAGATGGTGGATCGGTTTCCATACGGGTGGAACTCCGGCCCGAGAAAGCAGGATCGGAGCCACGAAGCATACCGCCAGCGTCGGCAAAACGCGCAGGAGGCCGCCGCGGCCCAGCCAGAGGAACAGCAGCGGGAAGCAGAGGTAGAAAAAGAACTCGCAGGAGAGCGACCAGGCGGGCGTGTTCCAGCCGACGTTAAGCGAACCAGTCCAGCCCTGCAGAACGAACGCATAGTTGGTGAGAACCGTGGCCTTCTGGTTGAGGCTGCGGCCCGAATACAGTAAGAACTCCACCGCGAACCACGCGATGAGGACGAGGCTCAGCAGGTACGCCGGATAGATGCGGGCAAAGCGCGCCATCGCGAATTTTGTCAGGCTGTGGCGATTCCAGCGCGTGGTGGCATAGCTTCGCGCCAGTACAAAGCCGGATAAGAGAAAGAAGCTTTGCACGGCAAGATAACCGCCCCGCATAAGGCTCTGCAGCGCTGCAGGCAGAGTGCGGGTCCAGGCATCGAGCAGCATGCCGTTGCCGGTCAGGTGATGCAGGATGACCCAGAGACCCAGCACAAACCGCAGGCCTGTAAGAGCCGGGAGGTACTGGTGATCCCTGGAAACTGGTCGGAGGTCGGTTATGTAATTTATCTTACAATTCCTGCTTCGATGGAGCGCCTGCGCCGACGTACACGCGACGCAAAGCCGCGTTTCCCGGCGAACAACGAACGCAACTGGCATCGCGTGTACACTAGCGACTGCTCTGCCACCGAACAACCCAATCGGTTTCACGACCGGCGATTTCGTCGAGGTCGTGATAGCCGGGTCGCTGATGCTGCTGGCGATCCTGTGGAATCGAGGGATTGAGAAGTACGGCGCAGGACTCGCGCAGCGTCCGATGATCGCCATGGCCGGGCTCGCGGCGCTGCCCGTGGCGCTTCGCCTCGCGATGCTGCCGTGGCATCCCAAGCCTTCACCGGATGTCTACGACGAATTCAGTCACCTGCTGGTAGCGGATACGCTGCGGCACTGGCGCCTGGCGAATCCTCCGCATGCGCTGCCGCAGTTTTTCGAAACCTTTTTCGTCCTGCAGTCGCCCTCGTACAGTTCGATCTATCCGATCGGACAGGGACTGGCGCTGGCAATAGGATGGACCGTTTTCGGAACGCCGTGGGCCGGTGTGCTGCTGTCAACGGCGGCGTTCTGCGGGTTGTGTTACTGGATGCTGCGAGGCTGGACGACGCCGGGCTGGGCGCTCGTCGGAGGCTTGCTCGCAGTGCTCGGATTCGGGCCGATCAGATCGTGGACGAATTCCTACTGGGGTGGAGCGTATACCGCGGCGGCGGGCTGCCTGGTGTTCGGCGCGCTGCCGCGACTGCGCGAGTACCGGCGGACCAGAGATGCGGCGCTGCTGGGAGGCGGACTCGGCCTGCATCTGCTGAGCCGGCCGTTTGAGTCGGTGCTCCTTTTGATCAGCGTGGTGTTGTTTCTGGCGCCCGAGTGGAGGAAAGTGCGGCGAAGTGCACTGGTGGCCGCGCTGGTGTGTGTGCCCGCGATCGGAATTGTGCTGGTCCAGAACAAACAGGTCACCCATAGCTGGACGACGCTGCCCTATTCGCTCAGCCAGTATCAATATGGCGTTCCCGCATCGTTCACGTTTCAGGCGCATCCGGTTCCACACAATCAGCTGACCCGCGAGCAGGAACTCGATTACAAAATGCAGCGGGCGTTTCGGGCGCGGGAGTTCGACGACTTATCGACTTACTTTGAACGACTGGTATATCGCGTCCGATATCTGCGGTTCTTTTTGTACCCGCCGCTCTACCTGGCGGTGATTGTGTTCCTGGCGCGAATCAGAAGTTATCGGTGGGCATGGGTGGCGCTGACGCTGCTGTTGTTCGCCCTGGGGACGAACTTTTATCCGTTGTTCCTGCCTCACTATGTGGCAGGCGTGACGTGTCTGTTCGTCCTTGCCAGCGTGGAAGGGCTCAGAAAGCTGCCTCCGGCTGCGGCGCGTGCGCTGGTTTATCTGTGCGTGATTCAGTTTGTGTTTCAGTTCGTCACTTACAACCAGCGGGAACCGGAAAAAAGGATCGCAGTGAACCGGCAGCTGGATCAGAAGCCGGGGAAGCTGCTCGTGCTGGTGCGCTACTGGCCGAATCACATCTTTCAGGATGAGTGGGTCTATAACGGCGCGGATATCGACGGCTCGCGTGTGGTCTGGGCGCGCGATCTCGGCGATGCGGAGGATCGGAAGATAATGCACTATTATCCGGATCGCGCTGCGCTGCTGCTCGAGCCGGATGCGCGGCCGCCGAAGCTGGGCCCTTATCAGCCGGAAGGGCCGAAGGCAACTGAGAAAAAAGAAGAGAAGAAGCCACCGCCGAAGATTGTGTTCGAACCAATCCGGTGAGCCTCAATGAAAAGAACCGGCGGCTTCGACCGCCGGCGTTACATGCCCGAAGAGCCGAAGCCGCCTTCGCCGCGAAGTGAATCGCCGAGTTCGCCTTCTTCCCATTCGATGCCTTCGTAGCGCGCCACGATCATCTGCGCGATGCGCTCGCCGGGGGATATCTGAAATGGTTCGCGCCCCAGATTCTGCATAATGACGCGTATCTCGCCCCGATACCCAGGATCGATTGTCGCCGGGCTGTTCGGCAGCGTGATCGAATGCTTCAGCGCGAGGCCGCTGCGCGGACGAATCTGCGCTTCATAGCCGGGCGGCAGTTCGATCGCGAGCCCGGTCGGCACAAGTTTCGTTTCACCCGGATGCAGCAAAACCGACTCCACACTGTGCAGGTCCATGCCCGCGTCTTCGTCCGGGCCGTGCGCGTAACGCGGTATCACCGCGTCGTCACGGAGCTTTTTGATTCGTAAGCGCAAACCGCTATGATAGCCGTTTGACTAAACGCGTCATCACCGTCGCCCCCATGCCGCCGGAAAAAAGCGCCTACGCGCTGGCGCGCTACAGCCGGTCGGCCGATTCGATCCGGCAGTCGATCGAGTGGGTGCGGTCGCACAATTCGCAGAGTTTTCTGGAAAGCTTTTACTTCCAGTACGGGCATCAGTCGATTGCCGATCTCGGGCATACCGTGCTGTGTTTCGAAGGCATCAGCGAGCTGGCGGCGAGCGAGATCGAAGACGAAACGCTGTGGGACGGGCAGGCAAAGTCGTCGCGCTACCAGGATTTTTCGAAAGCCGGGTTCATCACGCCGCCGGAGCTGACGGGTGCGGATGCGGATCGCTACAACGCCGCGGGCAGGGCGCTGCTCGATGCATACGGACAGATACACGCGCAGGTGAACGAATATCTGACCGGGAAACTGCCGCGGCCGGAGTCGATGAAGCCCGAGGCTTATGCGCGGAACATCGCGGCGCGGGCGTTCGACGTGGCGCGCTATCTGCTGTTCTGGGGCGTGCCCACGAACGTCGGCCAGGTGACCAGCATTCGCACGCTGGAGAAGCAGATCAAGCGTCTGCGCGTGTCGGAGTTTCAGGAAGTGCGGGAGCTCGGCGCAGAGGTCGCCGCGGCCTGTGCCGCGCCGCCGGACTGCATGTGGGATGAGAATACGGCCGAGCCGCTGGCGCCGACGCTGGCGCGTCACGCCGAACCGGACGAATATCTGCGGCAGTCGCATGCGGATCTGAAGCTCTGGGCGCGGCAGAACCTTGACGGTGCGAAATATATGAAGCGCCGCGCGTGGATCTGCTGCAGGCCGGCGGATGCGCTGACGGAGATCGCGGCGACGCTGCTTTATCCGGTGTGCGATGCGCCGTTCCGCGCGAATTTACGAAACGGTTGCGCGATGGAGCCGGGCGCGGAAGATGGAAGTGCTCGATGTGGCGGTGCAGTCGCGCGGCAGCCGCGACGATCTGCTGCGCGGATTCCGCGGCGGCCAGTACTGCTTCGACATGGTGATCGATATCGGCGCTTATCGCGATCTGCACCGGCATCGGCGCTGCCATCAGTACCGGCAGGCTTACGCGGGAGCGCATGGATACGATGTGCCGGAGCTGATGCATCTCGCGGGCGCCGAGCCGGCCTATCGCGCGGCAATGGACACGGCATTGGAGGCGATGCGGCATCTCCCCGATCCGGCGCGGCAGTATCTGCTGCCGTTCGGCGCGCGGTCGCGGTTCCTGTTCAAGATGGATTTCGCGGAAGTCGAATACATCTCGCGCGTGCGCAGCGGCGTGAAGGGGCACTTCAGTTATCGCGAGATCGCGTGGGAGATGAAGCAGAGGGTCGCGGAGATCGAGCCGGAGCTGGCGAAACTGATCGACGCCACGCCGCCCTGGATCGAAGATTCGCTGAAGCGGTAGAAGACTTTGACTTACTAAATACGCCGGCGAACAAGATTCCACCGGCGGTACATCAATAGAACAGATATTTGCGCCACTGCTCGTCGCCCTTGCCGAGCAGACGCATCAGATGACGGCTGGTGTGCAGGCTGAATGGACGCGGCTGGCGGGCCAGCTTCAGTCCGGCCTCTTCCGGCGTGCGGCTGCCTTTGCGGTTGTTGCAGGCGTGGCAGCAGGCGACGAGATTCTCCCAGGCGGATTCGCCCGCGCGGGAACGCGGGATCACGTGATCGAGCGTGAGTTCGGCTGCAGGCAGAACCTTGAGGCAGTACTGGCAGGTGTAGCGGTCGCGCATCAGAATGTTCTTGCGCGAAAGCGCGCGCGTCTGATGCGGAATGCGGCGGTATTCGAGCAGACGGATGACAGAGGGAACCTTCAGCACGCGGCGCGGCGAATGCACGGCGGCGGAAGAATGCTCCTCCGCGGCCGCAATGCCCTTGAGCACCAGCACAAGGGCACGGCGGGCCGCGCAGATGTTGATCGGTTCGTAGCTCGCGTTCAGCACGAGCACAGGTTTCTGCAGTCTGCTGTAGGTCGGCATCGGGTCCTCAGGTTAATCGTCGATCTACTCTTGCCAGGGTCAGAAGAGAGACGGAAGCGGCTCCCCCGCGTTTCAATGCGGAAGCGCAGGCTCCTGCCGTGGCTCCGGTTGTCATCACATCGTCAATCAGAAGAATGCGTTTCCCCGCCAGCGCGTGCGTGCCTCTGATGGCGAACGCACCGGCAACATTCCGGCGGCGGCCGGCATTGGCGAGACCTGCCTGAACAGCGGTCGCGCGTCTGCGGCGCAGCGCGTTCCACACGGGGAGGCCGCGCTTCTTCGCGATCAGGCGCCCCAGCAGCTCGGCCTGGTTGAAGCCGCGGCTCCGGCGTTTGCGCCAGTGCAGCGGCACGGGCACGACGGCGTCGTAGTGCTCGTCGATCGAAAGCGCGCGCCCGAGAAACGCAGCCAAGGGGCTGGCCAGCGGTTTCATCCCGGCATACTTGAACAGATGAATCAGGCTGCGCAGCGAGCCTTCATAGGCGCCGAAGCACGACGCGCGATCGAAACCGCGTAAACCGGCCCGGCACGCCGCACAGACGCCCGCTTCGTCGAGCGGGAACGCATTCAGAAACGGCGCATTACACACCGTGCAGTAATAATCGGCATCCAGCGGCGCCGGCGAACGGAGACACGCGTCGCAGACGGGAACCCGCGTCCATGTGGTGAGAGGGATGCCGCAGACACGGCAGTCGTCCGGATAAATCAGCGAAAAAACTGCATGGGGAATCCCGCGAACGAGATTTGCGGCGGCCGTTCTCGTCAGAGCACTACTCGAGAAGGCACACCTCCCTGAGGTTGGTTTGGCTCCGCAGATTGGCAGGGCTCGAGTGCCATTTTCGGCTCTCTAAAATATCAAGTGTACAACCGCGGCGGGAAGGCGCGCAACTCGGAACGTTCAGAACAGCATGCGGACGCCGGCCCTGCCGAGCACGAATATGAACCACGGCAGGCCGACCGCGACGAGTCCGAAACCCACGGTGGTTTTATTGACTTTGGAGAAACCGTAAGCGAGGAAGCCGATCTCTCCGAACACCAGAATGTCCATGGACGTTAGAAAACTAAGGAGGAACTTGGGCGTCGTGTCCCTGTCCATGAAGGCGCCGATATTGGTGGCGAGAATATTGTTGACGTCGATAGTCGAGGGGTCGGGCGCAATCGACACCACGAGGATCGCCATCACGGCTGTAATCAGCGTGTAAGGAAAGTAAGCCAGCGCCACCATGGAAAAGTTCGTGCTGAACTTCGGCTGTTTGCTGCCGATCAGGGCGAAGACCGTGAGCAGGCCCGCGATCACCAGGGTGATGAGCGGAACCGCGAAGACGGTGGCGCCCTCCGTGATGTAAAGCTGCGCCGGCGAGGTCGCGCGGTCCATGGCCTGCTGCATCTGTTCAGGGCTGAGGCGCAGGCTCTCGACCTGCTGCCGAACGATATTGGCCATACCGATCTTCTGGATGGCAATTGTGGAGGTGGCGACGGTCAGCACAGTCGTAATAAGCAGCGGCAGCACCCACGCAGCGCGTCTGGTTTCAAGGCTGGAGAACAGCTTGCCTGGCTGGTAGAAGACTTCAAGAATCCCCATAGTCTGCGAAGTTTATCAACTTTCTGCCGGCCACCGCCATAGTGCCGGACCCGGCTGTTAGACTGGCGGGCATAGTGGCCCAGCTCGAAATCAAGCCGAGTCCTCAGATGCGGCTGAGAGTACTTACGCTGTTCGTCTCGGCGGTGTTCCTTTCTTCCGTGCTGATTTTTCTGCTGGCGGGAGGGACCGGAGACCTGTTTGCGCGCCGGGCTACGCTGACCACTTACATGCCCGATGCGGCCGGTATCGCGAAAGGCGACGAAGTACGGCTCGATGGCCTCCGGATCGGAAAGGTGCAAAACGTGGAGTTGGCAAACGGATCCGATAGGGCGCGGGAGGTTCGCGCGCAGATTCTGATCCTGGCCCGGTATCTGAAAGAAATACCGGAAGATTCACAGACAGCTATCAGCGCCGACACAATGGTGGCGGACAAGTTTATCGCGATCAAACAGGGTAAAAGTCCGGCGCCCGTTCGGGAGGGCGGGGTTCTGCGCGGAGAGCCTTTTCGCGAAGCCTCCGTGCGCGCCAACCAGCTCGACGCGCTGCACAATGACCTCACCAAACTCGACCAGATCCTGGCCGAGCTGTCATCGCCGGATACCCAGAGCGGCCAGATATTCCAGAGTTCGCAGATGTACGATTCCACGCTTGCCGGTATGGAGGCTTTTCACCAGACGCTGCATAAGTTCACAAACCCGCAGAGCGATCTCGGCCAGGCATTTTACTCGCTGAAGCTTTACGACGCGATCGAGGAGTTTATCCGCACGGTCGAGAAAGCGCTTTCGGGAATACAGAATGGCGAAGGCGCATTAGGGCATGCGTTCGCGAGCGACGAACAGTACAACGAAACCCTGCGCTCGCTTAAGGACCTGCATTCGTTCCTCGCAGACGCCAATGCGGGCAAGGGAGGATGGGGCGCATGGCTCCAGGACGATTCGAACTATCGCGAGTTTGTGCGCGTGCTGGCCGAGGCGGATCGTTCCATCGCCCGCCTGAACACCGGCGAAGGAACCGCCGGACAACTGCTCGCCAACGCGCAGCTCTATGAGTCGCTGAACGGATCGCTGCGCAATATGGAAGCTATGCTGCGGGACCTGCGCCAGGATCCGCACAAATATCTGCGCGTCCACCTCTTCCGGAAGAATCCGATGGAAGTGCATCGCCGGGCGTCGGCGAAGCGTTGAGAAACGGCCCTACTTTTTCTTAGTCGCAGCCGCGGCGCGTTTGGCGGCCCACCGGGCCTTGAGAGCTTCGGAGAGCTTCTTGCGGCCGGCCGCTGTGAGACCGCCTTTCTTCTTCGCCTTTGCCGGCTTCGCGGTGGCTGCCGCCTTTTTCGCGGCCCAGCGTGCCTTCAGAGCTTCAGAAAGCCGTCTGCGTCCTGCAGCCGTCATGCCACCCTTACGCTTCGGGGGACGGCCGCGCCGGGCGGGAGCAGCAACACCAGCCGCGGAACCGTCTAAATCGTTTAAAGCCGCTAAAGCTTTCTCGATAGCAGCTTTCTGTTCTTCAAGCTTCCTGATTACGTCACTTAGACCACTGGCCATTCTGCCCTCCATGGGTTTTAACGAACCAATCAATAATGATAGCTCACAAATAGCCGAGACTTAGCCGCTTGTTGAAAAGGCCCCGGCAGCTGAATGGCTGCCCGACCAAAGCCTGCAGGTTTTTGCTGCCCATGGCGGGGCAGGCGGTTTCGGCCGGCATCTTTAGTCATCGAAGCCTTTTTCAACAAGCTCCTAAATTAGCGGCTCATGGCAGAAGCCGGGTTGTCACCATTGAGTCAAGCTACCCGCGGTTTTGTGTCGCGTCCCGAGGCTGCGGCTACCGGACCGCTGATTTACCCCAAAGCTGCTCTGAAGCGATGCGGGCTCCTTCCGCAAGAGCCTTCATCTTCATCCAGCAGAAAGGAGGGAAAACCGATCCAAAGCCGGCAAAAGTGCCGAATCCGCAGTCGGAGCCGCCTATGACGCGTTCCTTGCCGACAACATTGGCATAACGGATGAGTCTTTCGGCCACGACCTGCGGATGCTCGACATAGTTGCTGTTGGCGCCGATAACGCCCGGGATGATGATCTTATCGTCGGGAAGCCTGATCGTTTTCCAGACGGCCCACTCGTGTTCGTGGCGCGGGTTGGCGCCTTCGATGAGAAACGCCATCGGCTTGGCCTTGATGACGATCGGGAAGATGTATTTGCAGTCCATATCATCGACATGGGAGCCTTCGTAGTTTCCCCAGCAGACGTGCATGCGTACCCGGTCGGCCGGAACATTTGCGAGCGCATGATTGAGCGCCTCGACCTGCAGTTCGGCATAGCGGAGGAATTCCTGGTCGGTAAGATTCTTGAATCGCGAGTGGCGGCCCATGGCGAGATCCGGGCAGTCGATGGAAAGTATCAGACCGGAGTTGACGATAATTTCGTACTCCTCGCGCATGGCACTGGCAAGCGCCTCGAGATACTTTTCGTGCGACGGATAGTATTCGTTCGGCTGAAACACCGCAATCGTGCCGGGCGAGACGGCGTTTATGAAGCCCTCTTTGTAAGGGGCGCCTGACAGTGCGGCTTTCAGGCGCGCGATGTCCTTCTTTACAGGCTCCATGTTCTTCACACTGATGGCGCCTTTGCAGACGGGTCTTTTGTAAGTGGCCGAGTGTCCGGCTTTGACCAAACGATCCCGGTATTCGGGATAGTCGTCCAGATCCTTCGGCGTAGGCCGCGCGGAATCGCCTTCAAAACCCGTCAGCCGATGCCGGATGTAGGTGGCGTAGCTGATCTTGCTCATCTCGCCGTCGTCGATGATGTCGATGCCGGCTTCCACTTGTTTGCGGACAACCTCTTTGACGGCGTCGCCGACCACCTTCTCAAAGCGCGCTTCATCGACAGGCTCACCGCGATCCTGGGCGAACAGGACATCGACAACGTCCTGCGGGCGCGGCAGGCTGCCGACATGGGTGGTGAGAATGCGGTCCGTGCTGACTTGCATGAATATTTATTTGTCTCCTTTATGAATTGCCAAGAACGATGATAGCCATCGCATTACCGCCCACAACGCCCGGCATCAACAGGAAAGGGCGTGGCGGGCTGTGCGCCCGGGCCCTGCCTGCAGGAGGGTCACGCTTCGGGGTGCGGCTGAGGCGGCGGCGCGCCGTGACGAAGGGGGATGCTGCGCAGGCAAATATTCAGTACGACCGCGATCGCCATGATCGAGGTGCTCAATACGAAGATCAGATTGATTCCGTGTACGAGGCCGGCGCGTACGTCCGTCAACAGGCTTTTCAGCAAATCGAGTCCGCCGGGCTGCTGTGCGAACAGGCGGTTCAGCTCCGGCAGCCGCTGCGGCAGGGTCAGGGGATTCGAAAAAGGTTCACGAAGACTGGCCGGCAGCGTGGAAGGCAGATCGTGGCGAAAGTCGCGCTGATAGTTCACCAGCAGAACCGCGCCGAAAATGGCGACTCCTATGGTGCTGCCGATCGAGCGGAAGAACGTGGGCAGCGCGCTCGCCGCGCCCATATGTTCGCGGGAAGCCGCGTTCTGAATTGCCACCGTATAGACCGGCATCAGCAGTCCCATGCCGAATCCGGCGACCAGCATGGCCAGGACCAGATCGCGGCGGTCCGTCATACCGCCCATGCGGGCGAACAGGACCATGCCGGCAGTGATCATCACCGAACCGATCACAGCCGACGGCTTGTAAGTCCGGAAACGCAGATTGATCTGGCCGGTCAGGATACTGCCGACCACGGACGCGAGCAGCAGCACCGTCAGCAGATTGCCCGACTCCGTGGCCGACGATCCCAGCACGCCCTGCATGAACAGCGGCAGATAGATGATGACGCCGAACATCCCCATGCCGAGGATGAACGATGCCACTGAGGCAACGCTGATCACTGAACTGCGGAACAGAACCAGCGGTATAAGCGGCTCAACGGCTTTGCGCTCGATCCAGAGAAACAGAATCAGCATGGCCGAGGCGAGAACGAGAAGAAGCTGCACGCGCGGCGACCAGCCATAGTAGCGGATCCAGGTCAGCGCGAGGAGCAGCGGCACGATGCAAAGGATCAGCGTGAAGACGCCGCCCCAGTCGATGCTGCGCTTCACACCCTCCGGCTTCCAGTAGGGAAACTCGAGCCAGATCGCAGTGACGGCTACGATACCGACGGGCAGGTTGACGTAAAAGCATGCGCGCCAGGAGACCTGGTCTGTGAGCACGCCGCCCAGCGTGGGACCGAAAATGGAGGCGAGGCCGTAGGTCGCCGCGAAAAGGCCCTGATACTTACCGCGCTCAGCGGGAGAGAAAACGTCGCCGATGATCGTGAACGCGAGCCCCATCATCATGCCGCCGCCGACGCCCTGCAGACCGCGGAAGACGATCAGCTGATTCATGCCGTCGATGGGCAGCAACGTGAATGTGCCGGAAGCGCCGCACAGCGCCGAGCTGAATATGAAGATGGACGCACCGCTCAGGAAAAACCATTTTCTGCCGTAGATGTCGGAGAGGCGCGCGAAAATCGGTATCGCAAGCGTGGAGGTGAGCAGATAGTTCGTCGATACCCAGGGATAACGGTCGAACCCGGAAAGCTGCGCGATAATGCGCGGCTCAGCCGTCCCTACGATCGTCTGATCGAGGGAAGCCAGCAGGACCGACAGCAGCAGCCCGAGCATCGTGCCGACGAGCTGCGGGCGTGTTAGACGAACGATTCCGGAAGTGAGGAAATCAGCCCTGGCTGAGGCAGTCGAACATGGGTCCCGATCAAGACCGAATAATCTGAGGATAAGCTACGCGGCGGCGCGGACGTGTAAGTGAACGATTGTTTCAAGATGAAAGGTCTGCGGAAAAAGGTTGACCAGCGTGATGCGTTCGATTTCATACGCCGGCTGCAGCGCCGCCAGATCGCGCGCCAGCGTGGCAGGATCGCAGGCGACGATCACCAGCTGGCGCGGTTTGAGGTCGACCAGACGAGCGGTCACGGATTTGCCCAGTCCCGCGCGCGGCGGGTCGGCGAGAACGAAGTCCGGCGCGCTTAAGGCCTTAGCGAGGAAGACCTCGCTCTGTTCGGCGACACCTTCAACCGAAGCAGGCGTTCCTGGAGTATTTTGGCGAAGGTCGCGGGCGGCGCGTCCGGCTTCAACCGCAGTGACCCTGGCGAACCGGCGCGAGAGAGGCAACGAGAACAGCCCCACGCCGGCGTAAAGATCCCAGGCCGTGTCACCGGTGGCATTCCCGATGGCAAGCTCGGCGAGCCGCGGCAGGAGAAACCGATTGACCTGAAAAAATGATGTGCCGCTGACGTGAAAACGGTCCTCGTTCACTGGATAACTGAGCGGGCCTGTAACCGTGCCGGGAACTTCTTCGGCAAGCCAGTCGAAGAATCGCTTCGCCACGGGTTGATCGGTCCCGAGGACGTTCCACTGCACCTGCCGCTCATCCGTGAATATCTCGAGAGACTCAATGAAGCGCGGCCAGCGGCGGTCGCGCACCAGGCGATTGAGCGCCGCCAGAACTTCATTAATCTTCGGCGACGCGATGGGGCATCTTTGGATGGGAACAAGGCGGCGGGAATTCATCTCGCGATAGCCGGCGCGGCCGCGATCGAAGTGAAGCTGGATGCGGTTGCGATATCCGAAAGGTTCGTCGCTCTCGATGGCGATGCGGGCGGGGTCGAAATCGATTTTGCCGACGCGCCGCAGAGTCTCAGCCAGAATATCGCGCTTGAATCCGAGCTGTGCGGCATATGTGGCGTGCTGATACTGGCACCCACCGCACTGGCCAAAGACCGGACAGGAAGGCTCAATGCGGTGGGGAGACGGATGGTCCACGCGCACGAGGCGGGCGCGCTCGACGTGCTGGCGGGCTGCGGTTCGTTCGGCTTCGACGGTTTCACCCGGAAGCACGAACGGCGTGAAAACCACTTCGCCATCGAGGCGACTGAGGCCTTCTCCGCCGTAGACAAGCTTTTCGATCGTGAGCTGCAGGACACATGCAGGGTAGCACCGGACCATGGGCGCAGACACATGGTCACGCTTATCATGGTCACGCTTATCCGGATAAGGTGAGCCTGACGGCTTCGCCAGTGGTCAGCGCTGCCCTGCGGGAAACTCACTTACCGGCGGAATCCGCGATGGCCGTAGGCGTGCGGCGCTCTCCAGTAGCCCGCGTGCCACACATGGCCCGCACCCCAGAAGCCGTTAACCCAGAGATAGCCGGGAGACGGCATTGGCGGCACATAAGCCGGAGCCGGGTACACCGGGGCAGGGGCAACGTAAACAGGAGCCGGGGCGACAGGCACGCCAACTCCAATTCCAATCGCAATCCGAGGCGCTGCCATCACGCAGCTCGCTGCCAGAAGCAATCCCGCAATCAGTTTCGTTTTCATTTTCGTTTCCTCCTTACGGCGAACAGAAAGGCACAGGGTGGGCCAAACGTCCGATCACGGAAATTCAACGATTTGCGGGCGGACCAGAGGCTTACATCACGGTGCAGCGGTGATTTTGCACCACCAGCGCGTCCCGGAGCGTAAGTCAGCGCACGGCGGATACGGGATGATCGAGCTGCGCGACATGCAGCCGCCGCAGCATAGACCGCTTCTTCAGATGATGAGCCTGCATCTTGTGAAGGATGTGATCGAGGAATCTGACGGCGTTGACGATGTGTTCGCCCTTGTTCAGCATCACGCACTCGGCCCCCACACCCATGGCGGCGTCGGCAACTTCGGCGCGTGAAGGGATGCCGGTTTTGGCCATCGACTCGAGCACCTGCGTCGCCCACACCACCGGCACATGCGCGGCTTCGCTAAGCCAGAGGATTTCCTCCTGGATTTCCGCGAGACGTTCGAAACCGACTTCGATCGCGAGATCGCCGCGCGCCACCATGATGCCCACCGGATGGTGACGCAGCGCCGCAATCATGATGAGGGGGAGCTGGTCGAAGCCGGCGCGGGTCTCGATCTTGAGAATAATGCCGAGCTTTGGCTTGCCGCGCGCGAGGAGTTCCTTCCCGAGATCGATCACGTTGTCAGGACTGCGCACAAAGGACAGGCCCACGATATCGGCGTGCTGAACGACGAAATCGAGATCGCGCCGGTCTTTGTCCGTCATGGCGCCGATGCCCAGGTCCGTGTCGGGCAGGTTGATGCCTTTGGCTGAACCCAGCTTTGCCTCAGTCCCGCCGGTATGCAGGATCTCAATCAGGAGGCGGTCGGAGAAAACTTCGCAGATGCGGCCTTCGATTCTGCCGTCATCGAAGAAGATCGGCTGGCCCGGTTTTGCGGCCGTGAACACTTCCGGAAGCGTGCAGGAGATGTGCGGCAGATCGCCGTGCGGCGCGGGGGCGCGGTTCTCGCCTTTGGTCAGGACCAGCAGATCGCGCGGGCGCAGGCGCAGCGGCTCTTCAACGAAGGGAAGATCGCCGATGCGGCCGTCGGCGACTTCCTTGTCCTTATGGAAAAGCGTCCAGTCAGCCCGGCTGAGCACGAAGCCGCTTTGATCGCAGGTGCACAGGCAGACTTCGTCGGAACGGTTGATCACTTTGAGTTCGCGCTTCTTACCGCGGGCGTCTTTCAGGCGCACGATGTCGCCCAGGGCGGCCTTGCGGAGAAGATTCTCGGGCACCGGCAGCGCCAGCGCATCCTCCGGAGGCTTCGCCTGTTTGCCGACCAGCGCGATGCGGGCAGGCGTGACGACGACGCCGCGCGCATCCCGGCCGACCCGCCAGCGCGCCACGTGGTAGCCGCGGTGCAGAGGGCCGGTACGCAGTTTGGGCCCGGCCAGATCCATCTGCGCCCGGCAGTGCCTGCCCGTTTCCTCGTTGGCGCGACGCATGTGGGTAATCATGGATTCCCACTCTTTTTCGGAATCGTGCGCGCAGTTCACACGCATCACGTCCATGCCGGCTTCAACGAGGCTGCGCACCAGTTCGTGGGAATGCGCGGCTTCGGAAGGCATCGTCACCATGACACGCACCGCACGGCCTTTGGGGACAGGACCGAGCAGATCGTCGGCGTTCTTCGTGAGGGTGGCGGGACCTGTCCTGAATGTTGCGACCGAAGCGGTGTGCGTCACCTTCTGCGAACGCCGCCGTCCCGCGAGTGCTTCCAGAATCGAGATGACAGCTTCGACGGTCGCCAGCGTACTCGATTCGCTGCGGCCGAGCGAGGAAAGACCCATCGCGGCGAGGCGCGACTGCAGGTCGCGCACATCGTGCTTCCGCAAAGCCAGGTAGTCGAGGAGGTTCTGCACGCTGCGGCGCGACTGCGGACACGCCTGTGCGATCAGCGGTTCGAACTCCTTCTCCATGGCCACGCAGGAGGCGCGGAGTTCTTTCAGCTCAGCCAAAAGACGGGTGATTTGGGCGGCGGTGGCGGGCATAAATTTCAGTAGGGCAACTCACCGACCTTATTACATCCGCGTTAAACGACAAAGAACAATGGGTTTCGACTCGAAGACAGAGGCAAAAATTGCGTGAGATGGCGCAGCGAAAAAATTGTTGCGGGCGATGTCGATTTCGCAGTTCGCGGTTCGACGCATCAGTGAGACGAGAATACATCCATGAAATATCTTTCCGTTTATCATTCGGCCCCGAGAACGATGTCGGCTGAAGAAATGGCTGAAATGCAGAACCTGACAGAAGAGGCGATGAAATCCGGCGCGCTCGTGCTGACCGGCGGATTCGCCATCCTGCAGGCCAGCTCACGCGAAGAGGCGGTCGAGCGGGTGAAGGCGTTCCTGAAGATCGCGGGCGACGGCGAATGTGAGTTGCATCAGCTCATGGAGCCGGGGGGACCGCGATAAACCATGCGCTTCATGATGCTGATGATTCCGAAAGGCTACGAATCGGCGGCGCCGGGAACGATGCCGTCGGCGGAACACGTAGCCGCGATGATGAAGTACAACGAACAGCTGACGAAGGCCGGCGTGCTGCTGGCGCTCGACGGGCTGCATCCGCCGTCGGCGGGCGCGCGCGTGTCGTTTTCCGGCGGAAAGCCGACCGTGACTGACGGGCCGTTCAGCGAGGCGAAGGAGGTGGTCGGCGGCTACTGGATGATCCAGGTGAAATCGAAGGCCGAGGCGATCGAGTGGGCGTCGCGATGCCCGGGCCTTGACAACGAGGTCATCGAGATTCGCCAGGTGCATGAGATGTCGGAGTTCATCCCAGGCTGAAGCCTGTGCCACGTGGCACAGACTTTAGTCTGTGATCTGCCCAGTGCCTGCCTGACGGTTGCGCGCGGGCAAGTGAAGATGGTGTGATCGGTAGTCGTGACGGCTACGGACACCCATCAGGCAATCGACGCAGTCTGGCGCATCGAATCGGCGCGGCTCATTGCGGGCATCGCGCGTATCGTGCGCGACGTTGGCATCGCCGAAGAGTTGGCGCAGGATGCGCTGGTGGCGGCGCTCGAGCAGTGGCCGGAAGCGGGGATTCCCCGCAATCCGGGCGCATGGCTGATGGCGACGGCGAAGCATCGCGCCATCGATTATCTGCGCCGCAACAAGCGGCTCGAACTGAAGCACGAGATTATCGGCCGGGAGCTTGAGGAGCGCCAGGCCGCCGCGGCCGGGGAAATCGAAAACGCCATGGACGACGATGTCGGCCCGGGCTCTTTAAACGACGATCTGCTGCGCCTCATATTCACGGCGTGCCATCCGGTGCTGTCGGCGGAAGCGCGGGCTGCGCTCACACTGCGACTGCTCGGCGGACTGACTACCGAAGAGATTGCCCGGGCTTTCCTGACGCGCGAGCCGACCGTCGCGCAGCGCATCGTGCGGGCGAAGCGGGCGCTGGCCGAGGCCAATGTGCCGTTTGAAGTGCCGCGCGGCGCGGAGTTCACGGCGCGGCTGTCATCCGTGCTGGGCGTGATTTATCTGATCTTCAACGAAGGCTACACGGCAACCGCGGGCGACGACTGGATGCGGCCCGAGCTTTGTCACGACGCGCTGCGGCTGGGCCGCATTCTCGCCGAGCTCACGCCGAATGAATCCGAAGTGCACGGGCTCGTGGCGTTGATGGAGATTCAGGCATCGCGATTGCAGGCGCGGGTGAGCGCGTCGGGGGAGCCGATCCTGCTGCTCGATCAGAATCGCGCGCTGTGGGATCAGCTGCTCATCCGGCGTGGTTTCGCAGCTCTGGCACGCGCGGAGAAGACGGCACATGCGGCGGGGCCTTACATGCTGCAGGCAGCGATCGCCGCGTGTCACGCACGCGCGCGGAGCGCGGAGGAAACAGACTGGGCACGGATCGTGGATTTATACGGGATGCTGGCGGAGGTCACGCCGTCGCCGATCGTCGAACTGAATCGCGCGGTCGCGGTTGGAATGGCTTCGGGGCCGGCAGCGGCGCTGGCGATCATCGATGCCCTGTGCCAGGAGCCGGCACTGCAGAACTACCACCTGCTCTGGAGTGTGCGCGGCGATCTGCTGGTGAAGCTGGGCCGAAGCGAGGAGGCACGGCGCCAATTCCAGCGTGCGGCATCGCTCACCGAAAACGCCCGCGAGCGCGAACTCATGCTGACGCGCGCATATAATTGCGGTGGAGGTGGATGATGCTGAATCGGTCGTACAGGAGCCGGGCATAGTGGCCATCCGCTACGAGATGATTCACGAAACGCGCATCATTCCGATCGATCCCGCGGACCATCCGCGTCCGCACGCCCCCGCCGATGTGCGCACTTATATGGGCGATCCGCGCGGGCACTGGGAAGGGAACACGCTCGTAGTGGAAACCACCAATTTCATCGGCGGCAAGAACGGCTTCATCGGCAACGGCGGCGGGCTGCCTTACAGCGACGAGACGAAGCTGGTGGAACGCTTCACACCGCGCGATTCGCACAGCATGAACTACGAGATGACGATTAACGATCCGAAGACTTATACGGCGCCGTGGAAAGTCGCGTTCTATGTGACGCACGAACCGGGCTACCGGCTGTTCGAGTACGCCTGCCACGAAGGAAATTACGCGATGCGCAATTCGCTCAGCGCCGCGCGGGCGGAAGAAAAAGCGGCAGAGAAGAAGTAAGAGGTACACGCGGCGCCAGCCGCGTTTCTTGCTTTACTAAGAACGCGGCTGGCGCCGCGTGTACAAGAGTCTTACGGCAGCGAGAACACCACAATCAGATTGTCTGCGTTGATGGCAACATACTGTTTG
Source organism: Terriglobia bacterium (assembly GCA_963832905.1). Classification (GTDB taxonomy): domain Bacteria; phylum Acidobacteriota; class Terriglobia; order Bryobacterales; family Bryobacteraceae; genus BOG-234. Next base: position 316,017 of record CAWHVO010000001.1, read on the forward strand.
CCGTTCTTACCCATATAGGTCACCGGATTGGCCTGCGCCATTTCCGGAAGCTTCGTTTCCCAGAGCAGCTTTCCGGTTTTCGAATCGAATGCGTGGAAGCGCATATCGTAGCTGGCGCCGATGAATAAGACCCCGCCGGCCGTCGCGACTGAACCACCCTTATTGAAGGATCCGGTGTTCATGACACCTTTGGCTTCCAGCTCATCCACACGGCCAAAGGGAATTCGCCAGACGATCTCGCCTTTGTTAAGATCGACTGCGCTGAGTTCGCCCCATGGCGGCACTTCGCAGGGCCAGCCGGTCTGCTGATTGGTAAACGCGCCGACGCGGCGTCCGTTCACCATGACTCCCGTGCGCGCATACATCGTGGGATCGATGGGCTGACCGAGGCCATCCACTGCGCCGGGCGCGGCGGGCCGCTTCTGCATCGTGCCAATCGCGCCGTCATTCTTGACGTTGAAAAAGAAATAGCCGAGTTTCTCATCCACCGATCCACCGCCCCAGTTGCCGCCGCCATCCGCGCCTGGAAAAACCACAGTGGGCTTGGTGCCCATCGGCGTGTAAGGGCCGTCGTTATGCGCGCCGCCCTCGGCGTCCCAAAGCGCCTGACAGTACTTCTCCTGCTCGGGTGTGACTTTGGCAAGCTGATCGCGCGTGATGCTGTTGCGGGTGAGCGCCGCTGGGCGCATCGGAAAAGGTTCGGTCGGCGAATACCATTCGCCGGGCACATCGCCTTTGGGAACCGGGCGCTCTTCGACGGGAATCAGCGGCTTCCCGGTAGCGCGGTCGAGTTCAAACAGCAGACCGGTCTTGCCGATCAGCACCACAGCCGGGATCGTCCTGCCGTTCTGCACAAGATCGACCAGCGTCACGGGGCCGGGCTCGTCGTAATCCCAGATGTCGTGATGCGTGGTCTGGAAATGCCACTTCTCTTTTCCGGTGAGCGCATCGATCGCAGCCAGCGTGTTGCCGAATAAGTTGTTGCCCGGGCGATCGCCGCCGTATAAGTCTGTCGCGGGCGAATCGAAGGTCATGAAAACTGTGCCGGTCTTCGGGTCGACTGAGCCGGTGGTCCAGGCGTTGACGCCGGAGCGTTCCTTCCATCCGTCATTGAGCCACGTTTCGTGACCGGGCTCGCCGGGACGCGGCACGGCGTGGAAAGTCCAGATGAGCTTGCCGGTGCGCGTGTCCCAGCCGCGCGCATCGCCGGGAGGTCCGAGGCTCGGCGCATCCTGGGTGTGAGAACCGGTGATGACGACATTCTTATAAACCATCGGCGCGGCGGAAAGGCCGTAATGGGAGCGCGGATACTTCGTCTCGTCCTTCATGCCGGCTTTAAGATCGATCTCTCCGCGATTGCCGAAGCCATCCACCAGCGCACCCGTTTTGCAGTTGACCGCAAGCAGGAAACCATCGAACGTGCCGAAGAGGATGCGCGAAGGGTTGTCCTTATCGCCGGTCCAGTAAGCGATGCCGCGCGGCGGACGGCCATCGTGATGGTGCTTGTAGACCCAGATCTGCCTGCCCGTCTCGGCATCGACCGCCACCAGGCTGTTGTGCAGGGTGACCGCGTACATGACGCCGTCGATCACGAGCGGCGTGGTCTGGCTTTGCCGGTTTGATTTTGCGCCCGGCGTGGGACGCGTATCGAAGACCCAGGCCTGCTTCAGCTTCGTGACATTGGATGTGTTGATCTGCTTCAGGGGCGAGTAACGCGAATTGCCGGGGTCGTTGCCATAGGACGACCAGTTAGTCTGCTGCGCGCAGGCCGCGCTGCAGAGGATGAGGATCACGCTCAGTTTTCTCATGCTTGCGCCCTGGATTATTTCACACCGGCGTAGACTGTGAATGACACAAATGACACACCCTTTCATCCGGAATGCATGTCTGACAGCGGCCCTCGTGACAGCCTTTATCATTGCGGCTTCCGGCCAGCAGCAGGCAGCGTCCCGGAATGCATACAAAGCGCCGCGTGCGCCGGACGGTCACGCAGACATCAGCGGAATCTGGGAAGCGCTGGGAACGGCGGACATGGACCTGCAGGATCACCCGACTTATGGCGGTCCTTACTACCAGATGGGTTCTATCGGTGCGGTGCCGTCGGGACGCGGAGTCGTCGAAGGCGGGCCTATTCCTTATAATCCGGAAGCGCTGGCGAAGAAGAAGGCTAACTTTAAGAATCGCTGGAAGCTCGATCCCGAAGTGAAGTGCTACATGCCGGGAATTCCGCGCGCCACGTACATGCCTTATCCGTTTCAGATCGTACAGTCGGCGAAAGTGATTCTGATGGCTTATCAGTATGCCAGCACCAACCGCGCAATCAACATGGAAAAACCGGTTGAGCCTTCGGCGGACACATGGATGGGCACTTCCAATGGCCACTGGGAAGGCGACACCCTCGTAGTCGATACCAAAGGCTTCCAACGATCTGAGCTGGTTCGACCGCGCGGGCGATTTTCACAGCGATTCGCTGCATGTGATCGAGCGGTTCACGCCGATCGATGCCACGCATCTCAATTACGAGGCGACGATTGAAGACCCGCAGGTGTTTACGCGGTCCTGGAAGATCGGCCTGCCGCTCTACAGACGCATCGACAGGGACGCGCAGCTGGACGAGTTCAAGTGCGTCGAGTTCTCCGAAGAACTGCTTTACGGTGATCTGAAGAAGAAGAACTAATGGAGGTTCCGTATGACTTCGATCAGAACAGCCCGCGTTTTCCGGAAGTGAAATCGTCCCACTGATTGAAAGGTTTCATCTGCTCGTCGAGTTTCGTGTCCCTGATGAGCTTCTCGACCTGAGCCCGCGTCTGGCGGCGCAGCCGTTCGGGATTATCCGCCAGCCCCCAGACGAGGGCCGACGCAATCGCGGCCGTCACCTTCTCCTCCCGCTGATTAACGCGATCGAATGTGTCGGACTCCGCGTGGTAGTCAGGCAGATAAGGAATCGGATCCTGGATGCCGACCAGATTCGGCACGCCGGAAAGCAGGAAGTCGAAATTATCCGTGCCATCGATGGCATCGATCAGGTGATCGGTCGCGTTGAATCCGCTCAGCACTGAAAGCGCCTTGTTCACCGGCGCGCGCAGATCTTCGCGGCCGTTCAGATAGAAGCCGAGGAGACGCCCTGACCCGGTATCGAATGTGATTGTGGCGGCGAATTTGTCCAGCTCCGCGCGGTGGCGCTCCACATAACGGCGCGATCCCCACATGCCCTGCTCTTCGCCGGTGAACAGAGCGAATCGAACCGTGCGGCGTGGCACAACGCCCAGCTGCTGAAACCCGCGCGCGAGGTCGAGTATAAGAGCGACGTTCACGCCATTGTCTTCGGCGCCCGTACCGAGGTCCCATGAATCCAGATGGGCGCCGATCAGCACGATTTCGTCGGGCTTCTCACGGCCGCGAATCTCCGCCACCACGTTCTGCGATTCGTATTCGCCGCCGAGCTGGTTCTGCAGATTGAGGCGCACGCGGACCTCGCCTTTTTCCGCCAGCCGCGCCAGCCGTTCCGCATGTTCGCGGCTGACGATGGCGGTTGGAAGCGGCAATGGCGCGCCGTTGAAGTCCATCGGATGCCGGTAGAGCAAGCCGCGCGGGCGGGTCGATTCCAGCAGAAGCGCGGCGGCCTGAGCTTTCTTCGCTGCGGCAATCAGCGGGGCGTTCCGCAGGTATTCCGCAAAGAGATCGTCGAATGTCTTCATCTCTTTGCTGCGAATAAGCGCGATGGCGCCCCTGGCACGCGCGCCCAGCTTTGCGAAGTCGGCATCGGATCCCTCGCCCGCATCGACGACCCGCGCTTCCAGCGCGCCCTGGGTTGACACGGTGAACGGCGCCGCCGCCAGGCGAATCGGAAACTGTGCGGGCGAGACGGCAGAAGCCTCCGCCGTGCGCGGCAGCCACAGATTCGGGATCTTAAACGATTCCACCGCGACGGATTTCAGTCCGGCCTCGCGGAATTTTCGCGCCGCCCACTCGACTGCGCGCTGCGCCGCGGGAGAACCGGTGGGCCGTCCGCCGATGCCGTCGCACAGTTCGCGCAGATCGCTGAACATCGGCGTGTCGCCGAAGGCACGCGCGGCAAGCCGCTGCGGGGCATCATCCGCCGCTGTGATCGCGGAGGCTGCAAGCAAAAACACCAGCGCCGATGTTCTCATCGTTCAATCCCCATCGCTTCAGCATAAGCGGCGCGAACCTCCTCCGGCTGCCCGGCCTGAAAAGGATATTCACCTTCGTACTGTTTGCCGAGGACGGGGTGTTTCAGCAGCTCCGCACGGGGCAAACTGCCCGTGAGGTAACGGCGCTCGGCGACGGGCAGCGCCACACGCACGTTGATCGACGGATCGCGAATGAGTCCTTTTGGGTCTTCGCCGCGCTCCATCGCAGCAAGGTCATCAAGGAATCGCTGGCGCAGCAGAATCACGCCGCGATCGCCGCTCGTCAGGTGTTCTTTGGTGCGGTCGGCAATCGTCCCCTGCCCCACCCACGCGATGAAATCCTGATTCATCACGTGGCTCGAAATCCAGCGGCCGTGCGCATCTTTCACCGGGCCACGCCACGCGGGAATGCGCGGCTGAACATAGGGCTCCTGTTCGCGCGGCACACGGGTGTAAGACCAGGTCACACTCAGCGTGTTTTCGTCATCCACGGGCACACGCCATTCGAAATGGTCGCCGGGATAAAGCGCATTCGGCCAGAGACACACGCGCCCGGTGGTCCACATGGAGTCGGTGTCCTTCATGCCTTCGCGCATACGGCGATAAACGAAGCCGTAGTCGAACTCCTCGAACTCAAGCTTCAGATGACGCGGCGAATACGGCCCCTGTTTTTCGCTGAGACGCATGCTCCAGTTCATGTGCATCCATTCGAAGTGCAGAGGGTCGATGGAATTTTCCTGGCACTGCAGCCAGTTGCACGGGATGTCGGCGAAGACAATCTGCACGAAGCCGTTTTCCCAGTGAAACGGCTCCCAGTCCGGCACGAGCGGCGCGGGCTGCGGCCCCAGATACGCCCACAACAGTCCGCCCTTCGCCTCGACCGGATATGAGGGGATGCGGATCTTTTCTTTGAAACGCGCTTCCGGATGCGCGATGTCGTCCCAGGGCTGCTCTGTGCATCGCCCCTGCTCGTCGAACAGCCAGCCGTGATAATTACAGCGCAGCCCGCACTGCTCCACGAATCCATGCGACAGATCGGCACGGCGGTGCGGGCAGTGGCGATCGATTAGTCCGAACGTGCCGCCCAGATCTTTGTAGAGTGTCAGGTCCTCGCCGAGAAGGCGAACCGGCCTGACCGGGATGCGGTCAAACTCGGAGACCGCCGCGATGGGCATCCAGTAGCGGCGCAGCAGCTGCCCCATGGGCGTGTCGCGGCTCACCTGCGTGAGCAGCCGGTTCGTCGCTCTATCCAGCACGTCCAGTCAGTATATTGCGCCAATACTTGATCCGGGCGATATATAATCCCGCTGAGTAAGGAGCGCACAGGGCGAAGGCTCCGTTGTGCGCGCTCAGGACGAGGAGACCAAATGATCATCGACGCCCACGGTCATGTGACTGCGCCGGACAAGCTGTACGTGTACAAATCGGGTCTGGTATCGCACCGCGGCGCGCACGGACGCGGCAGCGCGGGCGCGTCGGACGAAGACATCAAACACGCGCTGAACGAGCCGGTGTTCGGCGGATCGTCGCACCTCCAGCAGCTGAAGGAAGCCGGCACCGACATGCAGTTCGTTTCGCCGCGGCCGTATCAGATGATGCACAGCGAGCAGCCGAAGCTGGTCAACTGGTTCATGGAGGAGACCAACAACATCATCGGGCGGCAGACGAAGCTGTATCCGGATGTGTTTCGCGGTGTGTGCGGATTGCCGCAGAGCCCCGGCGTGAGTCCTTCAAACTGCCTGAAGGAACTGGAGCGCTGTGTGAAAGAGCTCGGGTTCGTCGGCTGCCTGATCAATCCCGATCCCGGTGAAGCAGGCGGGATCGAAACGCCGCCGCTGGGCGATCGCTACTGGTATCCGCTCTACGAAAAGCTGGTGGAACTCGACGTTCCCGGCCACGTGCATTCGGCCGGCTGCCGCTCGGACCGTCTGCCTTACTCACTGCACTTCATCAATGAAGAAAGCATCGCCGTGGTGTCGCTGCTGAATTCGAATGTGTTTAAGGATTTTCCGACGCTGAAGATCCTGCTGTCGCACGGCGGCGGCGCGATTCCGCTGCACTGGGCGCGCTTCGAAGCGGCCTCGCTGCGTGTACCCGGCGCCACGCGCTTCTAGGACCGCATGCGGAATATCTGGTACGACACGGTGCTCTATTCAAGCGATTCGCTGGCGCTGCTGATCAAGACCGTGGGTGCGGATCGCTGCCTGTTCGGGACGGAGCGGCCAGGCGTAGGAACCGTGAAGGACCCGCTCACCGGGAAGTGGCTGGATGAAACGCGATATCTGATCGAGGCGTTCGACTGGCTGAGCGACGCCGACAAGAAACTGATCTTCGAGGATAATGCGAAGAAAATATTTAAGCTGAACACGGGTGGCCAGTCATGAAACGCCTGTTCTGCATCGCGGCACTGGTAACTCTGCCCGCTTTCGGCCAGCTGAAAGAAATCACCATCAACTATCCGGCGAGGGCGCCCGCCAACTGGCCGCTGTTTCTGGCGAAGGAAGGCGGCTATTACCAGAAGTACGGTCTCGCCGCAAAGCTGGTGTTTGCCGTGCATCCCGCGGGGATGGCAATGGTGGTCAGCGGCGAAGCGGTGATGACCAATTACCCGATGGATCAGGCGATGCAGGCCGCCATGCGCGACGCGTCGCTGGTGATCATGGGCAGCCCGCTCAACCGCGCGCTGTTCGCCATGATGACGCGCAACAACGTCAAAAGCGTGCGCGATCTCAAAGGCAAAAAATTCGGCGTCAGCCAGCTCGGCGATCCGCCTTACAGTTTCGCGCTGGAGATTCTGGGTAAGTACGGCATTGGCCCGCGCGATGTGGAGTGGGTGCCGCTGGGCACCGACGGCAACGGACGCGTCGCCGCGCTGGTGAGCGGCCGCATCGACGCCACTATGGTGCCGCCGCCGGCGTATTTCAAGATTGAACCGCAGGGTTTCAAAGAGATCGCCAATCTGGCAGACAATCCGGATCTCTACGCGCCGCTGGCTTACGTGTTTAAGAAGAGCACGCTGGCGGCGAATCCGAAATTGCCCGAGCTTCTGATCAAAGCACAGGCCGAGGCCATCAAGCGTCTCTATGACGACAAGGCAATGGCCTTGAAGGCCTACGCGGTCTACGATCCGCAGAGCCCGGCCGATATCGGAAAAATCTACGACCACGACAAGATCGCCAACACCTACGAGCGCGTTCCTTACGTGCTTGCGCCCGCCGTCAAATACATTTCGCAGCATCAGGCAGACGCCAATATCGGCGCGCAGATGAAGGCCTTCGACTTCCACAAAGTCATCGACAACAGCGTGATCGAGCGCCTCGTGAAGGAGCACTACTTCGAGCAGCTCTTCGGTCCCGGCGTCAAAGCCGAGGAAGACGCCAAGGCCCGGATCGAGTTCAAGTAAGAGATCGCGTTCAAATAAGAGCTCGCCTTCAAGTAGACTGGCGCTATGGCTGAAATCGTTCTGGGAATCGGGTCGTCGCACGGCCCTCTGCTGTCCACGCCGCCCGAGCAGTGGGACCTGCGCGCACAGGCCGACCGCGAGAACAAGAAACACTGGTATCGCGGCAGGACCTGGGATTATCCGTCGCTGCTGGCGGAACGCGCACCGGGATATGCAGCCGAGGTCGCACTCGACTCGCGCCGCGACCGCTTCCATCAGTGCCGCCGCGCGATGGAGTCGCTGACGAAGAAGTTCGCCGAGGCAAGGCCGGAAGCGGTCGTGATCCTCGGCAACGATCAGCGCGAGTTTTTCGATGAAGGCCTGACGCCCGCGATCACGGTTTATCGCGGCGCGCAGATTAAAAACATTCAGCACATGCCGAAGGACAATCCGCCGGGCATCAACATCGCCGAGCCCGGCAATTCACCGGCGGAGGGTGCGATGTATCCGGGCGCCACGGCGCTCGCCGATCACATTCTCGATACCCTCGCCGGGGAGAATTTCGATCTGGCGCAGTCGGACGTGACACCGAAAGCGGCGCCGCGCGGCGGCATTCCGCACGCCTACGGATTTCTCTATCATTCGATTCTCGGCGACACGCCGCCGCCCAGCGTCCCGATCATTCTGAACGTGCATTTCCCGCACAACGTGCCGAAGAACAGGCGGTGCCTCGATTTCGGCCGTGCACTGCATCGCGCGATTAAGAGCTTCGACGGCGTCGGGCGCGTCGCCGTAATGGCATCGGGCGGTCTGACGCACTTCGTGATCGACGAGGAACTCGACCGGAAGATTCTCAGCGCAATGCAGGACGGCGACGAGAAGGCTCTCGAAGCGATTCCCGAGAGCCTGTTCAAGGTCGGCACAGCGGAGATCAAGAACTGGTATCCGGTAATTTCGGCGATGAATCAGACGAAGCTCAAATTCCATCTGGTGGATTACGTTCCGTGTTACCGGTCGGAGGCGGGGACCGGGAACGCGATGGCGTTCGTGTACTGGGAGTAGCGCGATCATCGGACTTTGATCTCCTGGTCGTGCTCACCAACGTGTGCAAGGTCGCCTATGGCGGTAATCCGGAACCTCGATCAAGTGGCTCCCCGCATATCATAATGAACGCATCTGTTCCGGTTAAGGCGGCTTTCCGAGAGATTGTAGCCCTTTCCCGAGGCATAACGCCGTGGCAATGCCCGGATTCTCGATCCACCCAATCGCCCACCCGACTAACGCAGTTGGAAAGGCGGCGGCGCCTACGTACATACGCCCGGAAGAACCGTACGCACGGCTCACTTCCTCAGATCGTTGCGGGCTTGATGACGGTTCACCGATACCACGCCATGATCAACCAGGACCGAGTCGCTCGGATTCAGAGGGCCGTACGACTGGCCGTTTACAGACAGTGTTTCGTCGTGAATCACCACGTCCGCATCACGGCAGGGAGTAAACCGGTAGTCATTTCCTGATTTCTGCGGGGAAGGAACGCTGGTCTTATAGCAATTGGTCACCACGACTGTATGAGTGCCCACGGTTGCCTGGACTTGCCCGAGCAGCAAGTTATTCGATAGGCTGCATGCGGCAGTCATCCCTGTGGCAACACAACAACAGACCAAAAGCAGTGCATACTCCATTTTCATGATCTGCATCATATAGTACTTTGCAAAAGAAAGTAAAAAGATGCGTAAAGTATTCTTCCGGCGCGGCTGCCCGCGGGTCTTCAGTGCAACCCGCCGACAGGGTGTAACCTCACGCAGAAATATCAGTCTTGTAGGATTGACATGATGCACGTGGATTCCAGCGAAATCAGCGGAGACACCGACCAGTACGGCTCCACGCGCCGCACGTTTCACCTCGCGGTGGTGTACGTGCTCGGCGCAATCATTACTCTCGCGATGGCTATTCCGACCGCGCTTTACCTCCTGATCCCGCCCCGCGTGCGGTCACGGTCGCGCTGGATCGATGCCGGCGATATCAGCGCGCTGATACCTGGCGTGCCGATTGAGGTCAGTTTTCAGGAAAGCCGTCTCGACGGGTGGCGCCTGATGACGGAAAAGAGAACTGCCTGGGTCGTCAAGGAAGCGAACAACAAGATCGTCGCCTTCGGTCCGCAGTGCACGCACCTCGCGTGCGCGTATCACTGGCAGATGGACGCAGGAAAATTTGTCTGCCCTTGTCATGGTTCTTCGTTCGCGCTGGATGGCTCAGTGATCACCGGTCCCGCCGCGCGCCCTCTGGATCGGTACCTGACCAGGATCGAGAACAATCGTCTGGAGCTCGGCGATCTGAAGCAGAGCGGGACCGCGTCGGCGTCTGTGATCCGCAGGCGGATCGACAGCGAAAAGGCCTGACGTGCGCAACAAATTCGAGCAGTTCATCGAGCAGCTGGACCATCGCACCGGCCTGCATTCCGGCCTGCGGAAGTTTCTCTATGAGGATATTCCGGCGTCGAGCGGCTGGCATCAGGTGTTCGGCAGCGTGGCGCTGTTCCTGATCCTGATTCAGTTCTTCACCGGCGCGATGCTGGCGTTCAACTACGCGCCCACGCCCGGCGACGCCTACAGCAGCCTGCGCTACATTCTGACCGAAGTCACGGCGGGACGCCTGATGCGCGGTCTGCATCACTGGGGCGCCAGCATGATCATCGTGATCGTCGGTGCTCCATATGATCCAGGTGTTTCTGTGGGGCGCGTACAAGAAGCCGCGCGAAGGCACGTGGGTGGTCGGCGCGGTTCTGCTGCTGCTCACGCTGGCTTACGGGCTGACCGGCTATCTGCTGCCCTGGGACAACCGCGCCTACTTGGGCACCGTGGTGACGACGCAGATCGGCGGAACCGTGCCGATCATGGGCCCCTATGTGACACGCCTGCTCGGCAGCAATGGCGATGTGGGCGTGGTGACTTTCGCGCGCTTCTACGGACTGCATGTTTTGCTGCTGCCTTCCGCGATGCTGTTCCTGATCGCGTTCCACGTCTACCTCGTGCGCCGGCACGGCGTGGCGCCGGCTCCGGACGATGTGTCGAAGCCGAAGAAATCGTTCTTCCCCGAGCAGGTGTTCAAGGACACGGTGGCGGTGTTCATCGCGTTCGCGATTCTGTTTGTCATGGCCTTAGTGGTGCACGTGCCGCTGGAGCGTATGGCGGACCCCACAGACACCAATTACATCCCGCGGCCGGAATGGTATTTCCTGTTCCTGTTCCAGATGCTGAAGGTGTTCAACGGACCGCTTGAAGTCATCGGCACCGTGGTGCTGCCGACGCTCGCCATCCTCGCGCTGATTCTGACTCCATTCATCGACCGCAGCAGGATGGTGCGGCTGCGGCAGCGGACCCTGGCCTTCGGCGTCGTGGGGCTGGCGGTTCTCGGATGGGGCGGGCTGACGGCGGCTGCAGTGGCCACCACCGGCGCGCAGACGGCCGCGGAACAGATCGACTTCTCCGGCCCGACACAGTGGATGCAGTTAACGCCGGTTCAAATGGCCGGCATTCATTACTTCCGCGACGGGATGTGCAGCATGTGCCATAACGTAACGGGCGACACGCCGAAAATGGGTCCGAACCTTCTGAACACAGGGCGGCGTCACGATGCGGCATGGCTTGAGGCGCACTTCGCGAATCCGGCGGCCGTGAGTCCGGGCACCACGATGAAAGTCCCGCCCCTGAACGATGCGGGAATCAAGAGTCTGACGGCGCTCATGCTGGCGCTGACGCCGGAGAACGGTGATGTGGTCGATTCCGCGCCGGATTTCGCGGTGGACGGCGCGATGATTTTCCAGAAGAACGGCTGCGCCGGGTGTCATCAGGTAAACGGGGCGGGCGGGAAGATCGGGCCGGAGTTGAACGGTGTGGCGAACCGGCGCAACGAGGCCTGGGTGATTCAGCACTTCCAGAATCCGCAGATGATGTCGCCGAAGACGCCGATGCCGCCGTACAAGTTCAACGCGGCGGATATGCAGAATGAAGTGTCGTATCTGTTCACGCTGCCGAGCAAAGCGCCGGGCCAGTAGTACGGCAGGCGAAACCGCCTGCCCCCACCCCGGACAACCAACAGTGTACAGGCTTTGGTGGGGCAGGCATTCAGCCTGCCGGGGGCTTTTTCAAACAAGTTCTTAAAGGCGCAGCTCGCGCTGCACGTCCCGGTGTTGTCGGTGATAGCATTGCCTGACATGAAATCCATCCGCAAAGGCAGTGCCTTCCTGATCCTCGCTGTCGCCGGCGTCCTGCTCGCGCAGGCGCCTGGCATCACCCGCACCGTCGTCACGCGCACAGACGTTTCGGTTCCCGGACGCGAGGCCGTCATCGCGCGCATTGAGATTGCGCCCGGCGGCTCAGCGGGCCGTCACACGCATCCGGGCGACGAGATCAGCTACATTCTCGAAGGGGAAGGCGAAATTCTGATGGAGGGCCAGCCCGCCATGAAGGTCAAAGCGGGCGATGGTATCGTGATCCCCGCCGGCGTGAAGCACGACGCGCGCAATACCGGCACACGGCCGCTGAAACTCGTCGGCGTTTACGTCGTCGAAAAGGGCAAGCCCCTCGCCACGCCCGCGCCGTGATTGTGGTTGAAAGCTCTTCTCGCGCTAAGGATCGTGCGAATGCTGAGCTAAAGGCGCATTCATCATGTCCGCGGGATAACGGAAATTCGTCGCGCGCAGTTGCGTGAACGCGTCCGACAAACGGATCAATCCCTGGGTAGCGGCTAAGTCGAGGATTCCGGGTGTTCCAATGGCCGCAAAGCCTCTGCGACGCGCTTCCCGAACTCCACTTCGATCATCCATCAAAACGAGGCTGGCACGCTTCGCGCCGGCAAGGGACAACACGGCCCGTTCGCCGGCATCGAGGTTTTTGCCGCTGACGTCCTGACTGACGACCAGCTCCACCTTCAGCCAGGCGGGCGGGCTGGCCATCCACGCGCGCACGGCCAGCGGAGCTTCAGCGCACGACAATTCGTCACGAACCACGGACGGAATGGCGATCGTACCGAATAGCTGGGGGATAACGTCTATCTGCCCGATGAGAGCCAGATAATGGAGCGGCCCGGTGTCGGCAACGAGGAGCCGGTCGTCTTGTTCAGAGGCCAATACGTCGCAGGTCGCGCCGCTCCTGTTCGAGATCTTCGAGCGAGTACTCGATGAATACGTTATGAGCTTTCAGAAAGCCGTCAAGGGCTTCGCGCGTCTCAAAACCCAGCATGCGGCGCAATTCCGGCTTCGTCAGCCGGTCCTGTCGAAACTCCTCAAGTACCAGCGCTTCCAATGCGCGCCGGGACAAGTCGTTGGAGTCAGCCGCGAGGCGCCTTCCCAGATCGTCCGGAATCTCAACAGTTACAGTCATTGGCTGACCTGATTCAAGAATACGTCAACTCACGGCTGGATCGTGGGCAACGCCCGCGCCGTGATTGTCGCCAAATAACAGCCGAGGGAAAGTGCTATCTGCCCGATAAGAATGATGGCCTGGCGGCCGGCTTTGATTAAGTAAGCGCGCCGGTGGCAAGACCACCAGCGGTACACGCGCCGTGATTGTAGATTGGGGATGTATGCAAATCACCTGGCTTGGTCACGGAACGTTTCAGATCGTACTTCCCGGCGGCGAAACGCTGATTCTCGATCCGTGGACGGATGGCAATCCGAAGTATCCGAAGAACTTCGAGATCACCCGCTGCGACACCATGCTGATCTCGCACGGGCACTTCGATCACATCCACGACGCGATCCCGCTGTGGAAGAAATTCCGCCCGCGCGTGATCGCAATCTACGAAACGTGCGTGTGGCTGGAAAAGAAGGGCGTCGACACCTGCCAGGCCATGAACAAGGGTGGCTCGCAGAAGATCGGAGCCGTGACGATCACGATGACCCACGCCGTCCACAGCTGCGGCATCACCGATGACGACGGGTCGATCGTCTACGGCGGCGAAGCGGCGGGCTACATCCTGAAGTTCGACGACGACCGCACCATCTACTTTTCCGGCGATACAAACGTTTTCTCCGACATGGCGCTGATCGCCGAGCTCTACAAACCGGACCTCGCGATTCTGCCCATCGGCGATCTCTACACGATGAGCCCGCGCGAGGCCGCCGTCGCCTGTCGTCTGCTCGCCGCGCCGGTGGTCATCCCGATGCACTTCGGCACGTTCCCGCCGCTCACCGGGAGGCCGGACACGCTGCAGAGCCTCGCGAAGAACACGGAGATATGGGAGCTTGCGCCCGGCAAGACCGTCAACTGGTAATGGACGCGGCGGAGCGTAAAGCCGAAGGCCTCTGCGCCGACTGCATTCACCGCAAAGAAATCCGAAGCGACCGGGGCAGCGTCTTCATCCAATGTTTTCGATCGTTTCGCGAGCCGGAATATCCAAAGTATCCGCGCCTGCCTGTTCTCCAGTGCGCCGGATTTGAGCGGCGGGAAACGGCCTCGTGAGACACTGCGGGTAATCCCTCCCCTCTCTCCGCATGGCAGAATCGAGCACACTGGAAAGGCCTCAGGCACAGGAGTCGGAGCACACCTACGCCCCCTGGAAGCCGCGCTTCAATCCGTGGATCGTGGCGCTCACTGTAACGCTGGCGACATTCATGGAAGTGCTCGACACTTCGATCGCGAATGTTGCGCTGCCGCACATCGCGGGCGGCCTCTCGGCCAGCCAGGACGAATCGACGTGGGTCCTCACCAGCTACCTCGTTTCTAACGCCGTCGTTCTGCCGATCAGCGCGTGGCTCTCCGTGCTGGTGGGCCGCAAGAAATTCTACATGACGTGCGTGGCGCTGTTCACCGTCAGTTCCTTCCTGTGCGGGCTGGCGCCCACGCTCGGCATGCTGGTGCTTTTCCGCGTCATGCAGGGGCTCGGCGGCGGAGGTCTCGCCACCAGCGAGCAGGCCATTCTCGCCGACACCTTCTCGGTTGAGAAGCGCGGCGTGGCTTTCGCTGTTTACGGCATGGCGGTGGTGATCGCGCCCGCCATCGGCCCCACGCTGGGCGGCTGGATCACCGACAATTACAGCTGGCGCTGGATTTTCTACATCAACGTGCCGGTCGGCCTGGTGTCGCTCTGGCTGACCAACCGCATCGTCGAAGATCCGCCGTATATGAAAGTCGAGCAGCAGAAAACGCTGCGGAATCCGATCGACTACGCGGGGCTGGGTCTGATCGGCGTGGGCATCGGCTGCCTGCAGTACGTGCTCGATAAGGGCCAGGAGGCCGACTGGTTCGGCTCGCGCCGCATCGGCGTTCTGCTCGTGATCGCTGTCGTGGCAATAGTCGCATTCGTCATCAACGAATGGAGGCACGAATACCCGATCATGGATCTCCGCCTGATGCGCCAGCGGAACTTCGCCACCTCGGCGTTCATGATGTTCCTGATGGGCACCGTGCTGTTCGGCACCACGGTGCTGATCCCGCAGTTTCTGCAGATCCTGATGGGCTACACGGCCCAGCAGGCGGGCCTCGCGCTTTCCGCCGGAGGGCTCGTTCTGGTCGTGATGATGCCCGTCGTCGGGCAGCTGATCACGCGCGTCGACCCGCGCAAGATGATCGCGTTCGGCTTCGCCTCAACGGCGATTGCGCTGTATCACATGACCAGCATCAACATGCAGATCGATTTCGGAACCGCGACAATGTACCGCGTGTATCAGACCATCGGCCTGCCGTTTCTGTTCATTCCGATCAGCACACTGGCATATCAGGGCGTCCCGCAGCACAAGAGCAATCAGGTGGCCGGCATGAACAACTTCATGCGCAATCTTGGGGGCAGCATCGGGATTTCGCTGCTGGGGACGTTCCTGCAGCGCTTCTCGCAGAAGCATCAGGTCATCCTGGCGGCCCACACGACGGCGGGCGACCCGCAGTTTACGCAGCGGATCGCCGGTCTGACGCAGACGTACACCAATCAGGGAGTGCCTGCGAACATCGCCGTCGCGAAGGCTTATTCGATGTTCGGCCAGGTGCTCTCCGGTCAGGCTGCCCTGCTCGCATACGTCAACATCATTTCCATCTCAGCCGTCGTTTTCATCTGCCTTGCGCCGCTGGCGTTCATCATGAAGCGCCCGCCGAAAAACGCGGCGCCCGTGGCGGCGCATTAGCCTGGAACAAATCACAGACTCAAGTCTGTGCCACGGGCAGGCAGTAGCATTAGGCTTCAGCCTGTGGAACTTAAAGAGCTTCGGCGACGCAGGTATTGCGCAGTTCGCCCAGCCCGTCGATGCGCACCACAATCTCGTCGCCCGGCGCGAGCCAGCGCGGCGGCTTGCGCGAGAAGCCGACACCCGCCGGAGTCCCTGTCAGAACCACATCCCCCGGATCGAGCGTCATCACGCTCGAAAGGAACGCGACAGTCTCCGGGATTTTGAAAATCAGCTCACGCGTGTTCGAGCTCTGCATGGTCTCGCCGTTCAGCGTGAGCGAGATGCTGAGATCGTGCGGATCGGCGATCTCATCGGCGGTCACCAGATACGGACCCATCGGCGCGAACGTGTCGAAGTTCTTTCCCATCGTCCATTGCGAGACCGACATCTGATAATCGCGCGCGCTTACGTCGTTCGCGTTCATGTAGCCGAAAACGTACTCGCGCCACTGGTCTGCCTCGACGTGGCGCGCACGTCTGCCGATCACGAACGCGAACTCAGCTTCGTAATCCGGCTTACGCGAATTCTTCGGCAGCACGATTGACTCACCGGAGCCGATCACCGTGTTGCTGTACTTCGCGAAAATGACAGGATAGCGCGGGATTTCAAGGCCGGCCTCGCGCGCGTGATCACGATAGTTCAGACCCATGCAGAGAATCTTCGGCGGATCGGGGATGGGAGCGCAGAGCTTCCCGTCCGCGAACGGCAGGCTGTCAGGCGCACCGCCGATGAACTGCCGGATTCTCCCGAGGGCTTCCGCGCCGCCCGACAGAATCGACAGAACGTCCGGAAAACCGGCCTTCCCGAGCGCGACGATCCGGTCACCGGCGACAACCCCGGCCTGCCGATTTCCCTCCTGCCCGAACGTGACAAACTTCATTCTGTTTCGCGTAGGTGGCGCAGCCTGTCCGAGAGTTCGGCAGGCAGACCCGATTCAATCGCCGGCGTGATCAGACCCGCCGCATCGAGGGTCTTGATGTGCACCTGGTCCTTCAGCCGGTAGGCGCTGAGCTTCACCCGAACGAGATCGCCGACCGGTATAACCATCACTTCACTGCCGTGTATGCGTTTCCTTACCGGCTCAATGGGCGGATTGGGAGAAGCCTGAGCCGGACTGACGAATTCACCACTGAAGATCAGATGAACCGCGTTCTTCGCGCTGTCGGTAACGCCATACATCAGCATGTCAACTCCACGCGCATGCGGGAACCGAAAGCCATGACGCGCGGCGGCGGTTTTGATCGCTTCCAGATCGCCGCGCCGCACCATCAGATCCACATCGCGAGTCAGAGACGACAGCTCAGGATTGACTTCCTCAACGTGAATCAGCACAGCGAGGCCGCCTACGAGCTCCCAGGGCAAGCCCTCTTCCACGAACACGCCGGCGATTCTCTGCAGCACTCCGACCAGTTCGAACAACCGTTCTTCAAACAAGGTGTTGATCACTTCCCCTTCGGCGGCCGCGTCGCGCAGGAATTGCCCGAACGTGAGAACACTCATCTCATTTGAATATAATCGGCGACAGGTGGTCGCTCCTCGTCTTACAGTCCTCGCCGTTCTGGCCACCGGCCTCTTCGCGCAGGCGCATACAGCTGCGGACCTGAGTAGGGCTGTCGCCGGGGCGGACCTCGATGCCGCCAACTGCTATCGTGTACGCGATCTGGAGATCGTCGAGGATAACGTCCGCTTCTATCTGACCGCCGGATTCCTCATCTTCGGCAAGCCGGTGAACGGTGCCCCCGTCACCGCGGTGTTCTCGGCCGACACAGATGCCGGGGACGCCGAGGTGCTTCTGCTTCCGCCCAGCCGCGCGGAGCGCCGCTCGATGGCCGACTACACGGGATCGCCCACGCTCGACGAGCACTTCACGAATGCGGTCTTTCTGTTTACCGAACCCGAGGCGCGCGGTCTCGCCGCGCAGATCCGGGCCAAAGGCGAGGCGAAGAACTCGCCGGAAGCGGGCGCGCTGATGAAGGATCAGTGGTCGCACGTGGTCGCCGATCTCACGGGAAGCTTCGAATCCCTGCTGGTTCTCGATCTCATGAGCGGCCCGCCAGCCGGCCGGGGGTTCTTCGAGGCGATTATTCAGGGGAAGACGCTCGGCAACTTCGACATTGGAATCGGCGGCCGCGACCCCGAACAGATCCGCGCCGGCCAGCTGAAAACGCGCGACCGCCACGAATACTTCGATACGTGGACAAGCTTTGTCAGCCAGAGCCACAGCGCATCGACTCCCGCCCCGCCCGAAGAAGAGATTCTGAGCTATCGAACGGAAGCCACGCTCGACGCCGCGCTGGTGCTGCACTGCGTCACGCGCATCCGGGTGCGGGCTACAGCGGACTCGCGCCTCGTGATGCCTTTCGATCTCTCCGCCCGGATGCGCGCCACCGAGGCCAAAGTGGACGGAGCGCCCGCCGAAGTATACGAGCGCGATGCGCTGCGCGAAACCGCAATCCAGGGCGCGGAGAACGAACTGGTGCTGGTTATTCCGCCGCAGCCTCTGGCGCCGGGCTCGGAACATGAAATCGAGATCCGGCATGAAGGTAAGGTTGTGATTGACGCGGGGCATCAGGTCTACTTTGTCGATGCGCGCGGATCGTGGTATCCCGGACGCGGCTCGCAGTTCTCCACGTACGACGTCACGTACCGCTATCCGAAAAATCTCGATCTGGTGAGCGCGGGCCAGGTCATCCAAGATCGCACCGAAGACGACATGCGCATCACGCGCCGGGTTACGGCCGGCCGCATCCGCACGCTGGGGTTCAATCTGGGCGTCTATCAGCGGAAATCGCTGGAGCGCGGGGCCACGCAGATTGAGGTGTTCGCCAACAGCGAAGTGGAAGATGCACTGCGCGACCGGCAGGACGAGCCGGAGACGAGCACCCCCGTGAGTTCCAGCCCGCGGCGGCCCATTCTGGCAGCCGGCAGCGTTGACATACCGGTTCCGAATGTCGTGAATCCGGCAAGCCAGCTGGCGAAGGTCGCCGACGATATCGCTGCCGCCTTCGATTTCTATCGCACGCGATTCGGCGAGCCCCCGATCAACCGCCTCGAAGTCTCCCCGGTACCGGGCCGGTTCGGGCAGGGTTTTGCGGGCATGATTTACCTGTCGACGCTCTCGTATCTCCCCGTGACTGCCCGGCCGCTGTCGCAGATGCCGGAATGGCAGCAGCTTTTCTTCGGAGAGTTTCTGCGCGCCCACGAGGTGGCGCATCAGTGGTGGGGCAACATTGTGACCTCGGAGACCTATCGGCATGAGTGGCTCATGGAGGCACTGGCGAATTACTCGGCGCTCATGTTCATGGAAAGCCGCGACGGCCCGCGCATGATGACCGAAATGCTCGACGGATACCGGCGGCAGCTCTTGACGAAGGGACCGGACGGCCGTATCACCGAAGCGGAGGGTCCGGTTGTCGAGGGCAGGCGTCTGGAAAATTCGAACAATCCGAACGCCTGGTCCGCCGTGGCGTACGGCAAAGGGTCGTGGATCATGCATATGCTGCGGCAGCGGATGGGCGACGCCGCGTTTGTCCGCATGCTTGCCGAACTGCGCCGCCGCTATGAGTGGAAGGCAATCGATACCGAGGAATTCCGGCTGCTGTGCGCGGAGTTTCTGCCGCCGCATTCACCCGATCCGAAGCTGGAGAACTTCTTCGACGAGTGGGTGTACGGGACCGGCATCCCGACGCTGAAGCTGACGTATGCGGTCAAAGGCAGGCCGGGCGCCTGGAAACTCAACGGCACAATCGCGCAGTCCGACGTGCCGGACGATTTCAGCGTCACCGTTCCCGTGGAGATTCAGACCGGCCAGGGCAGGAAGACAGTGAAAACGGTCGAGACCGGCTCGGATCCGGTCACGTTTTCCGTCCCGGTGGCCGCTGCGAATGCGAAAGCGGTAATCGATCCCGCCGCCACCGTATTGCGTCGCTGAGCACGTCTGTCAGGCGGTTTGTTAAGATAGGTTCGTTATGGCAATTCCCAACGTCAAGCGGTTCCGGCCGTTTTGTCCGACCTGCAATTCCAGCTACACCCTGATGGCCGTGCTTCCGAAGGACGCCAGCGTCGACGCATTTCTGTCCGACGCAGTGAACCGCCACGACCACAAAGCTTTCTCCGAAGCGAGGACCGCCATGTCGAAGATCCGCGTCGGCCAGCAGAAGCAGAAGAAAGCGAAGTAGCGCGGACAGGCTGTTGAACAAACGACTCACAGGCTGAAGCCTGCGCCACCACTTCCCGGCAGGCTGCTGAACACAGGTGGCACAGACTTTAGTCTGTGAACTCTCCCTGCCGATTTCAGGAGCCTGCTAGATTCCGAGGCGGGCGCGGAGCGAGCGCAGCGAGCGCAAACCGTCGCGCGCCACATCCGGATCGGTGTCGCGGCTCAGTTTGTCGAGGAACGACTGGGAGCCTTGGTCGCCGCTGGCCGCAATCACGCGCCCGAGATAGATTTTTTCGTCCTTCGACCCCGGATCGAGCTGCGTGTACAGAACGTGCAGAACGGGCTGCTGGCGCGCCGCCTCCACCAGATAGGCGTACGCGAAGTCGTGATATGGGCCGTTATTCAGCGTGTTGATCAGATAGCGCAGCGGCGCGTCCGGCGCAACATCGAGGTTGCCGTCCATCACCAGGGCAAACGCGACGGCCAGACGCGGAGCCATGCGGTCTTCATCGGTCCAGAGTTTCTCGAGGGCAGGAACATCGGCGCGGTTTCCGATGCGGCCCAGGCCTTCGGCCGCCGCCGCGCGCAGTTTGTCGTCGTTCGAACCCAGCTGACGGACGAACAGATCGCGGTCCTGCGGCTCCGGCATCATCGCGATGGCCGTCAGGGCGCTGCGCTGCGCCTTTGTGTTGCGCGGACTGGCCACGATGCCGCGCAGCGTCGGCAGCGCATCCGTGTCGCGGAGCGTTCCGGCTGTTTCGATGGCGGTCGTCTGCACGCGGTCGTCGAGATCGCGCAGCAGGTAGGTGATTTCGGGCCCGCCGACGCGTCGCCGATCTTCTGAATGGCGGCCAGCGCTTCGTACATGATGTTGTTGTCTTTCGAGCGCAGCGCGTCGAGCAGATCCGGCAGAGCCGCGCGGCCGCGCAGGATGCCGATGGCGCGGCAGGCGTTGGCGCGGGAGTCGAAGCTGGATCCGCCGCGCGCCAGTTGGCCCAGCGCCGCGATCACTTCCGGCCGCACCATCACAAACGCGTCGATGACCTGATCGTTCGTATCGCTGAATTTCGCTTTGATCGTGGCGCCCGCGCGGACGAGCGATGGAGCCCAGCCCCTGCTTCACATATCCGGGCAGATAGTAATTCACCAGCCCATCGGTGGCGCGGATCTGCATCTCGGGATCGGCGTCGCTGCGTGGCGCGGATCAGCGGGTCGATGAGTCTTTGCCGCCGAGCGCGGTCAGCTGCTTGACGGCTTCAATGCGCGTATCGACGCTGGCGCTGTTGAGATAGCCTGCGACGGTCGGAATGGCGTCTGGCCCTCTTTCGCGACGGCGCGCACATCTTTCGGCGTCTGCGCGAACGAGATGGAGAGCGGATGCAGGAACAGGAATACGGCATGCACGGCGCATCTACTTTCGATTATGCCGCGAATACGCCGGCCGGAGTGACGGCAATCGCGAGCCGCCCGGAAGCGACGGCGCTCAGCCGCACACGCTGCTTAGCGGACGAATTCGACGGCCACGCGGTTCGGGATCAGGCCCGCTTCGATGGCCCATGTCGAGCAGCATCTGGGCAGCCTTCGGGATATCCTCGCCGGCATCCACCGTGTAGTGGTTGACGTACATGCCGACGAACTTCTCGGCCAGCGCGCGGCTCCATATCGCGCGCGAACTGCATGGCGTATTCGAGCGCTTCGGCGTGATTGTCGAGCGCGTACTGGATGCTGTCGCGCATCATGCGGCAGCATTCGCTCTTCACGTCGTCCGGCAGCGACCGCAGCAGCACGTTGCCGCCCAGCGGCAGCGGCAGGCCGAACTTGTCCTTCCACCACTTGCCCATGTCGAGCACGCGATGGAAGCCGGTCTTGTTGTAGGTCAGCTGCGCTTCGTGAATGATCAGGCCGGCGTCGGCGCCGCCGCTTCTGTGACGGTTTCGAGAATCTTGTCGAACGGCACGATCACCGGTCTCGAAATCCGGCTCGAAGATCTTCAGCGCAAGATACGCCGTGGTCAGCGTGCCCGGGAATGGCGATCTTCTTGCCTTTGATCTCTTCGGGCTCCATCGGGCTGGGTCGCGACGACCATCGGGCCGTAGCCATCGCCGACGCTCGATCCGCTGGCCATCAGCGACATACTTGTCCGCCACATAGGGATAGGCGTGATAGGAAATCGCGCTGAGATCGTAGACGCCTTCCATGGCCTTGCGGTTCAGCGTTTCGATGTCCGACAGCACATGCCGGAAAGTCACGATGTGACGAGCGGACTTTCTTCGTGGCCAGCCCGTAAAACATGAATGCGTCGTCGGAGTCCGGACTGTGGGCGCTCGACGATTTCCAATGGATTTGGTGCGGCATACGAGGCGGGGCGAATTGTTCAGTATCTCATGACAGGCCGCGTGAACATCTCGCCATCCCTGCGGCGCGGTGTCCGGCCCGTCGAAGCGGGTGATGATGGCGGCTAGTTGGCGCGGTTGGCCCGGTGGGGGTGAGGCTTCGACCCCTTATGCGGCTTGAACTTCGACTTGCTCTTTTTCGCCTTCGCCAGCATCGTCTTATGGGCGGCGCTGCCCTGCGCGGTTTTAGCCTGCGCGGCGCTGAGCGGAGTAGAAAGAATTCCGACGGAAAGGCACAGACCCAGTGCAATCGCGAGATGAGGCATTTGTTTCATCTTAACTGATCCGGCGCGGGAAAGTTGCGATAAACGAGGAAGAAACTCCAGACGGTCAGCAGCACGCACACCATCGCCAGCGCGCGCCAGACCGTTTCCCGCCCTGCCGTGGAACGAACCGGCGTGCCTGCAACGTAACCCACAACGAAGCCCCCGGCGAGCCCGCCGATGTGCGCCCAGTTGTCCACTGCAAAGCCGGGGATCAGACCGAACGCGATGATGTAAACCACCCAGCGCGCATAGAAATTGCGAATCTGCCTGCCGACTGACGATCGGTTGGCGACACCGAACGCTATCATCGCGCCGATCAGACCCATGATTCCCGCCGACGAACCGACCGACAGCGAGAGTGGGTTCACCACCGCGCTCGCGTAGAAGCCGCGAACGGTACCCACAAAATAAAGCACCAGGAAGCGCGGTGTTCCGTAAACCTGCTCTGCCTGCGCACCGAGATCGTAGAGCACCCAGCTGTTCATGAGGATGTGCAGCCAGCCGCCGTGCAGGAATCCCGCGGTGACCAGCCGCCAGTATTCGTGATCCTGAAAAATGGACGGGCCGAACTTGGCGCCCAGCGCGCCGATGGCGGCGTTCTCGCCAATGTTGCGCGCCAGAAACATAGGTCCCAGGAAGAACCCGAAATTGATCACCAGAATCAGGACAGTGGTGAAGTGCGCATGCGGAATCAGGCCGCCCAGAATCTGCGCCCGGCTGGCGGGCATCGATGGCGCGGGGTCCGACAGCCTGCCCGCAGTAGGGGCAGGTGCGGTCGCTTGTCGTTATGAATGCCCGGCAGTTCGGGCACATGCGGCGATTATCCATTGTCAATAGCCTGGCTGCGGTTAACAGCCTGGCCGCGGGGCTCGACCATCTCCGGCGCCGGACTGCCCTGTCGTTTCGTCCACACCCCGCGCGCCGCCAGCCCGAAGACGAGGATCATCTTTAATATGTCCAGCCCTGAATAGAATCCGTGCAGCATCCAGAATGTCCTGTATCGCGGATCGCCCGAAGTGAGGCCGTCAACGCTGCCCCCGCGCGAAATGATCTGCGGCGTCAGCATGAAATGTTCGACAGAGAGGATTGCGAGAAGCAGGAAAAGCCCCGCAAGCTGCATCCGCGCCGGGCCTGCCTTGAGTGAGCAGCAGAACCAGCGCACCGCCGACTATGAATTCCGCGCGTTCCCAGTTCAGAAAAATCACGGCGTTCTCGTCAGCGGCATTGCGGCGCATCAGCACCCGCTGGCTCGCCCGGCTCGTCTGATCCATCCCGGACGATGCCAGAAACCGGTCAACCGTCTGAAAGTTCTGCGTCACCGCAACGTCGGCCAGAACGCTCGCGCCCAGCCATGCGCCCAGCAGACAAACCGTCAGGCTGCGATAGTGAATCACCATCGCAATTGTCGCAGACGTGCGCGGCCAATGAACGATCCTCAGCGGCTGGCCGGAGGCACCAGGCCGTTCATCCGCAGATACTCGACCATCTGCCCGTAGTGATCGTAAGTGTGCCAGTAGAAAATCGAGACGGAATCGACGCGCGTCCGTTTTCCTTTGGGATTAAACGGGTCTGCCGTCTGTTCGAGGAGATTCGAATTATTCACCGTCGCCACGGCCCGGTGGGCGTGGGCAAAAGCATCCCTGAGGTAGTTCACGATCTGATCTCTGGTCTTCAGGTTGTCCGGCCCGTTGTCGTGGTCCTGGGCGGGGATTGGCTCACCCAGCAGTGCCGCTGCAACTGCGTTCAGCTCGAAAGCAATGTGCCGGGCTTCCAGCGCGAAGGTGCGCACACCTTTGAAGTTGCCGTTGGTGGGCGCGAAATTGAACTTGTCGGCCGGCATCGCCTCTGCCAGACCCACCACTTCGCGTTCGGTGCTGCTCAACTGTCTGTCGAAGATCTGCCTGGCATCGGGCGGCGCGTCAGCGGCCGACACCAGTGATGCCGCGAGGAATGCCGGAACACAGAGAATAATCGCCGGCCAGGGCCGGTTCAGTTGCGATAAACGGGTCATAGTTTAAACAGTTTATCCGCTGCTGGCGATTCGCCGAGTCAAATTTGTCTTCATATAACAGTCGGCCACACTGTAGTTGACGCCATCGGCCGCCTTCCGCCTCGCAGGATATTCTCAATTCCCCGAGTCGTTTCGGATGCCTCCATGAGCCCTCTACGCTGCCCCGTCACATGAGTGCTCCGTTTCGCTTTTTGGTTTAAACCTTTCGAATACCACGGGTATGTTTACGCGGAGCCAGAAATAACCATGCGGTCCGGATGTCCGACTCCCGACCGAAGTCCCGGCTTATTTCCCGGATCAAAACAGTGGGTAGCGCGCGGAACTACAATACAGTTTTCGATTACCGTCTCGGGCGCCATGGGTCGGTGGCACCTTATGCAGACACAAGCGCTCAAACTTCTTCGGCAGGCACTCGGCGACGATGCCGCGACATTCCGCGAAGGGCAATGGGAGGCGATCTGCGCACTGGTTCAACGCCGGGCGCGGCTCGTCGTGGTCCAGCGGACGGGATGGGGTAAGAGCCTGGTGTACTTTCTCGCAACGAAACTGCTTCGCGATCAGGGAGCGGGCTGCACAATTTTGATCTCGCCGCTGCTGTCGCTGATGAGGAACCAGATCGCCGCAGCCCGAAGAATCGGAGTCAGGGCGGAGACTATCAACTCAACGAACGAGACAGAATGGCAGCGAATTGAAGCCCGCTTGCACCGGAATGAAATCGACGTGCTCTTAATCTCACCGGAGCGGCTCGCGAATGACGACTTCGTCAATCGATGCCTCTTGCCCATCGCCAATAGAGTGGGCCTCTTCGTTGTAGATGAGGCGCATTGCATCTCCGATTGGGGCCACGACTTTCGGCCAAATTACCGGAGAATTGTGAGAATACTGAGGGCGCTTCCGCGAACAATCCCCGTTCTTGCTACGACTGCGACGGCGAACAATCGGGTCGTGCGGGATATCGTCGAGCAGCTCGGCCCCAATCTGGAAGTCCAGCGCGGCCCTTTGACGCGTGCGAGCCTCAGTCTCCAGAACATCAACCTGCGTTCCCAGGCGGAACGCATGGCCTGGCTCGCCAGCGTTCTTCCTGAACTTCCGGGAAGCGGCATCGTCTACACGCTGACTGTTCCGGACTCGAAACGTTTGGCGGGCTGGCTACAGTCCCGGGGAATTGATGCCGAGCCCTATTACGGTGCACTGGAGACCGACGAGCGGGAAATCCTGGAGAACCGACTTCTCAACAACGAGATTAAAGCCCTGGTAGCAACTGTCGCTCTCGGGATGGGCTTCGATAAGCCCGACCTCGGGTTCGTCATTCATTACCAGCGGCCCGCCTCCGCTGTGCACTATTACCAACAGGTAGGCCGCGCCGGGCGCGCTGTCGACAATGCCTACGGCATTCTGCTGAACGGGGAGGAAGACGACGCCATCGCGGACTACTTCATACGGTCGGCCTTTCCAACGTCGCAGGACGTGGAGCAGCTTCTGGGGGCGATGCGAATCGCCGACGCCTCGCTGACAATGCCGAAGCTTCAGGAACGAGTCAATCTCGCGAAGGGCAGGATTGAAAAAATCATTGAGTTTCTGTTGCTCGAATCGCCAGCGCCAATTCAGAAGACAACAGCCGGATATGTACTGAATCCCGTGCGCTGGCAAATGCCCGTGGAGCGGATCGAAGGAATCACAAACCTCCGGCGGGGCGAACTGGACCGAATGCGAATCTACATGGGCAGCCAGGACTGCCTCATGCAGTTTCTTGCCGAAGAGTTGAATGATCCAAAAGCCGGGCCCTGCGGCAAGTGCGTAAACTGCGCGGGGCTTCTCCTGTCGGAAGACTACCCGGAGGAGCTCGCTCAGGCGGCGGTGGAATTCCTCGGCCGTCAAGAAAATCCTGTGCAGCCACGAAAGCGTTGGCCTCCAGGATTGGCTGATCCGGAGATGCGCGGAAATATCGCCCAGGACCAGCAGGCGCGCGAAGGGCGGGCATTGTGCCGGTGGGGCGACCCCGGGTTTGGTGCCCTTGTGCGGCGAGGTAAACAGCAGGACCACCGCTTCGATGAACAACTCGTCGAAGCTGCCGCCTGTTTGATTGAGAACCGTTGGCGGCCCGATCCGACGCCAACCTGGATCACGTGCGTTCCCTCGAGACGGCACCAAACGCTTGTCCCTGATTTCGCGCGGCGTCTCGCGAACCGCCTTGGGCTCCCGTTCGTGGTGAGTATTCATAAGGTGAAGGATACTGAACCACAGAAAACTCGCGCCAACAGCTTCCAGCAGGCGCGGAACCTGCTGGGTGCGTTCGTCGTCGGCCAGGGGACAGTCAGACCAGAGCCGGTGCTGCTGATCGATGATATGGTCGATTCGAAATGGACGTTCACTGTGGCGGCAGCTCTCTTGCGCCGGGCCGGAAGCGGCCCGGTTCATCCATTTGCGCTGGCCGACAGTTCCTCGGAAGATAATGACTAGGAGATGCAATTGGAGTCGACTCTGACGGCTGATACCCAGGCGGTGCTCCTTCTATGCGGAGAACTCGGCCAGCGTGGAGGCAACGGCCTGAGACCCCTGGGTCTGCGCCAATACAACAATTTGGCCACATGGCTGAAAACGGAAGGCTTGCGCCCGGGTGATCTGCTGACGTCAGAGGGCAGAATAAGACTCGGCGGACTGCAAATCTCCGAAATCACTCCTGATCGCGTTTCGCCGCTGCTGGAACGTGGCGCTGCCCTTGCCCTGGTCGTCGAGAGGTGGGAAAGAAGCGGCCTCTGGGTGATCAGTCGTAGCGATAGTTGCTATCCCGAACGTCTCAAGCGGTATCTCGGGCAGGCGGCCCCTCCCCTCCTCTATGGTGTCGGTTCGAAGAGCCTGCTCAACCGCGGAGGCCTCGCCGTAGTGGGGTCGCGCGACCGGGCGGAGGCGGATGGCGATTTCGCGCGCCGGATCGGCGAGCATTGCGCCCATGAAGGCGTCGTTATCATCTCGGGTGCCGCGAAGGGGATTGATCGGGACGCGATGGCTGGTGCCCTGGAGGTCGGGGGCTGGGCGCTGGGAGTTCTTGCTGAGGGTCTGGCTAAGACCGCTACGTCTGGCCAGTACCGCGCGGGGTTGGTCAGCGATCATCTGACTTTGCTCTCGCAGTTCGATCCCGATTCGAGATGGTTCGCTCATACCGCCATGGAGCGAAACAAAATTCTCTACGGTCTCAGCGATGCAGCTCTTGTGGTTGCGAGCTCAGCGGATTCCGGGGGGACATGGGCCGGTGCTGGCGAAGCGCTCCAGCTTGGCAAGGTAAAGGTGTTTGTAAAATCTACGGGTGTCCTCGCGCCAGGCAATCCGAAGTTGATGCGCATGGGAGGAATCCCTTTTCCGTCGGAACCGTGGGGAGACCTTGGGTCGCTGTTTACCGCACCGGAAGCGAAGAACGGAGAATTGTTTTCCGCGACTGCCCAGTGGCTTTCTCCAGAGATAGAAGTGAGCACGGAGCCCGTGGCCGCTGCTCCGTCGGACGTTGCACCTGGTGGGGAGCAAGTCCAACCCACGGAGACGCCGCAGGAGAAATCGGATCGCTCCACGGAGACGGAGCCCCTGCTCGACGCTTACACACTGGTGATCGACGCAGTCCTGGCCCTTCTCAAGGAACCACAATCCGATGAGTGGCTCTCGGAGAAACTGTGCGTTCGCGCTGTGCAGGCGCACGATTGGCTGGACAGAGGGGTCCGGGAAGGCCGGCTCTTAAAGTTGAAAAAACCAGTACGCTACGTGGCGCATACGCCGATTCTATTTGCGGAGTGACTTGGCCCTCGGGCTTTTCGACGGCGGAACATGGGGAAGCGAACGGAACACGAATTCTGCAACAGCTGCCAGGCATCCCGTGGCGTGTGGTTATACGGCGAAGGTTAGTCTGTTCATCGACAACGCGAGGTGATACTACTGGATCAGGCCGGGCCCTCTGGGTCCATAGCAAACATTTGGGACTTCAAAACGTATTATCCGTTCCGCCCGCTTCGGAGACTTCTCGCCGGATGGAATGGACGTGGAAAATCGGACTGGTTCTGGAAACACCGGAACTGGCCCGCGAAGTCACGTCCGCACTCCGCGAAGGCGGCGCCACGCTGGTGTTCGAACTGCCGGCGGCAACGCCGTCGTTCGAAGTCGCGAGCGCGGTCGAACGTGAAAGACCTGACATTCTCTTCGTTGAGTTCGCCCACGCGTCGAAGCCCGCCGCGGAGTGGATTGCGGACGTGCGGCCCGGCGAAGATACGCCGTTGGTCGCGGCCGTCCATCCTGTTGCCGATCCCGCGGAGATGATCTCTGCGCTTCGCGCCGGCTCGACCGAATTCCTCTGCCTTCCCATACGCCCGGCAATCCACGAAGCAATGGAGCGGATCGGGTCTCTGCTCGAAGCGCGGACCAGCGCGACCGTCGAACGGGGCAGGATCGCCGGAATACTTTCATCGAAAGGCGGCTGCGGCGCCACCAGTATCGCCTGCTATCTGAGTGCGGCGCTGCAACACCACCACGCCACTCAGTCTGGCGGAAAACAGTCCGCCCCGCGCCCTGCCGCAAGACAGCCGCGCATTCTGGTTGCGGACCTCGATTATCAGTCGCCTGGGGGGAGCGGGACGTTTCGCCTGAACCCGCGGTCGCACGCCGGCGACGCGTTCGAATCCGTGCGCCGCCTGAGCTCTCAGGCGTGGCGCGAATTCGTGACGCCGGTCATGCCGGGCATCGACCTGCTGGCGTCTCCGGCGGAGCCCGCGCATCAACAGGCCGGCCATACTTCGCCGGCCCTGCCGGAACAGTGGCGCGTGGAGAGTCTGTTCCGGTTCCTGATCCGCCAGTACACCTGGATCTTCGTCGATCTGGGGCGGCATCTCAATCCCTCCAGCTGGGCGCTGCTGCAGAACATTGAGGAGCTTTTCGTCGTCACCGCGCCCGACGTGCTGGCGCTTTATCAGACAAGAGCCATATTGCAGACTCTTTCCAACCGGGGCTTCGAGAAGAGCCGCGTGCGCATCGTTCTGAACCGGAATTCGAGCACGCCGCGGGATTTCTGGGTGGAAAGCATCGAGCAGATGTTTGAGATCGGCGTGTTCGGCGTGGTGCCGAACGATGAAGGCACTCTCGGGAAACTGCCCCGCGACCGCTTCGAATTCCCCTCAGAGACTCCGTTCGGCCGTGCCATGACCAGGATCGCCGCCCGTCTGGCGCAATCGGACGGCGTCGGTCCTCAGGGGAAGGCATGACCCCTTTCGAATCAATACGCTGCACTTTGCTGACCGGCGGCGCCCAACGGATGCCATATAGCCCGGATAACTTCGGCTATTATTGCGTTAACTACCGGATTCAGTATGCGGAAAAGGGCGTCCGGGATGGTAACCTGTATGCAACCGGAATTAAGCGGGTGGGTTGCTGATGCCTGAATACTCTATACTCTTTATCAGACCGGAGGATAACCCGGCTGAGAAAATCGAGCGCGCTCTGCTCGATGGATTCGACGGTGAAATTCACTGGACGCGCGTCGATGCGCTGTTTGACGGCCTGCGTTCCCTTCAGGAACGCAGCTTCGATCTGATCATCTCGGATCTTTTTCTCCCCGATGGCCAGGGTCTGGCGACCCTGCATCACCTCAGTCAGCAGGCGCCTCAGACACCGGTGATCGTTCTCTGCAACGCGAGAGACCGGGAAACCGCGGTGAGCGCAGTCCGCAAGGGCGCGTTCGATTTTTTCTGCTACGACGATCCCGACGTATCCAGTCTGCGGCGCGCGGTCTCGGGCATACTGAAGAACGGCGATGCCGGGAAGGACTCGGACGGCCCTGACCGGCGCACTAACGCGCGCTTCCCCTGCAGACTGGCAGTCAGTTATCAGGCCCTCGAGCATCCTTTTTTCTCGGGCACCGCAACCAGCGAAACACTGAATATCAGCAGCAAGGGCCTGCTGTTTTCGACTGACGAGGCCCTTAAGCCAGGCCAGTTACTGCAGGTATCCGTCGACTGGCCGGCGCGCCTCGAGAATCAGGTGCCCCTCAAGCTGGTCGCGGAAGGCCGCATCGTCCGAAACCTGAACGGACAGGCGGCGATGCGCATCGACAAATACGAATTCAGAACACGCCGCGCCAGACCAGATGGTTCCGGAGGTGGTGCGGCGGCGGGCGGTAACAAAGAGACCATGAAGTCACCAAGCCGTTCAGCAGAAACGGCGTCAGTTTCATCCCGGCCGGGTACGGCGGCGGGTAACAGGATGGATGGCGCGAAGACGCGTCGCAACGCCTGAAGGACTCGTTTAATAAGTACCCGGGAGGGTAGCACTTGTCAAAGATATTTTTACTCAGCGATCAGCCCGTTCTGTTGTGCGGGTTTGAGCACGTCCTCGGCAGCAAAGGCTTTGAAATTATCGGCAGCTGCCAGGCCGCCGCGTTTGCGGACGCGGTTGCATCCGGCGTTCATCCGGACGTTCTGCTCCTCGATATCACGGCTGGTCTGACATTCGCGGATCTCAGCCAGCTCAATTCCCGCGTTCCCGACTGCCCGGTGGTTCTCTGGGCGGACGCTCTTCCTCTGGAGCTGATGTTCAAGACTCTGGAGTACGGCGTGCGGGGAATCGTGCAGCGTAATGTCCAGCCGGACCAGCTTGTCGAATCGCTGCGCAAAGTGGCGGCTGGCGAGCTGCAGATCGGCTTCGGAGCCACATCCAGCGATGCCCCGCCGCCGCGCCGGCGGGTCGCGCTTACGCCGCGTGAACGCGAGATCGTCTCGTTCCTGCGCCAGGGTATGCGCAACAAACAGATCGCCGGCGAAATGGGCATCACCGAAGGCACGGTGAAGATCTATCTTTTCCGGCTGTTCCACAAGCTCGGCGTGCGCAATCGTTTCGAACTCGCGCAGTGCGGCGCTGAAGATCCTATGCAGCTCGCGGCCGGCCCCGTGGTCGCACCGGAGAAAGTCGAAAAAGCGCTGCCCGGCGCGTACGTCTAGACCGGTGTCCACGAAATAACCGGACACAACGCTTCAAGGCTGCGCGCGGCGCAAGCCGCGTTTTCCCGGCGAACAACGAACGCGACTGGCGTCGCGTGTACTTCTAATTCAGCAGCTTACCCTGCCGCAGGTACGCAGGCACGTCCAGTTCCTCTTCGAAGAGCGTCGCCGCGGCAGCAGCCAGGGGCTCCGGCTCGTATTGCGGCGCCGCAGGAGATGGCGCTGCGGGCGCGGGTCCTGGTGCAGATTCCGGCGTGCGCTCGGCAAAGAAGTCGGACGGCGCAAGCGCCTCGATCACGGACTCGCGCTTCTCTTCCGTTGACGCCGCCGGCTTTGAGAATCCCGTGGCGATCACCGTCACCTTCACCGCATCGCCCATCTTCTCGTCGGCGATTACGCCGAAGTTCAGCTGCAGATCGTCGCAGTCGGCGGCCTCGCGGATGATCGAGCAGGCTTCGTTGAGCTCATGCAGACCGATTTCGCCGGAAGCCGTGATGTTCATCAGCACCTGACTGGCGCCCTTGATCCTCGTGTCTTCCAGCAGCGGCGAATTGATGGCCGCGCGCGCCGCTTCCACCGGCGCCTTCGGACCCTTCGCCGTGGCGTTGCCGATCAGCGCATGCCCCATGCCGGAGATGGCGGCTTTGATATCGGAGAAATCCAGATTGATCAGCCCGGGCGTCAAAATGATTTCACTGATGCCCATGCACAGCCTGGCGCAGTACATCGTCCGCAATGCGGAATGCCTGCGACATGCTCGTGCCCGGCGGCGCGATCGCCAGCAGCCGGTCGTTCGGGATCGTGGTGAGAATATCGACCGACGACGCCAGATCGTTGACGCTCCGCTCAGCCTGGCGCATGCGCTTGCCGCCTTCAAACGTAAAAGGCTTCGTCACGATGGCGATGGTCAGCGCATCGAGCTGTTTCGCGAGAGTCGCGACCACCGGAGCCGCGCCCGCACCCGTGCCGCCGCCCAGACCCGCGGTAATAAAGATGAGGTCCGCACCTTCGAGGATGGAAAGAATGCGTTCCGTGTCTTCGAGCGCGGCCTGTCTTCCAATCGCCGGATCCGAGCCGGCGCCAAGCCCGTCCGTCAGCCGTGCGCCGATCTGGATTTTGGTCGGCACCTTCGACGACGCCAGCGCCTGCGCGTCCGTGTTCATCACGTAGAACTCGACGCCGTCGAGCCCTTCTTCGTACATGCGGCCCACGGCGTTCGATCCGCCGCCGCCGATGCCGATCACTTTGATGCGCGCGCCTTTGCGGGTCTCTTCCTGCAGTTCGTATTTGAGTGTTTCCATTTCGTCTCCGGTTTCCTTAACGCAGAATTCTTCCCAGCATTCCCACCGACTGCCGCTCGAGGTCGACCTGACTGCGCAGCCGCGCCGCGTACATCGCGAGACCCGCGGCCGTGGTCCACGCGGGGTCGTTCAGTTCATCCGGCCAGTCCATGAAACCCTGCGCCAGCCCGATACGCGCGGGGCAGTCGAGCACTCGCTCCGCGACATCGCAAATCCCGGGCAGCAGCGCGCCGCCGCCCGATATCACCAGACCGTTGGACAGAGCGTTCTCCATGCCGGCGCGCTCCAGTTCCGCGCGCACCATCCCGAACAATTCGACCGCCCGCGATTCGAGAATCTCATTGAGGAACCGGCGCGGCGCTTCGCGCGGACCTTCGCCTTCGCGCGCGTGCGCTTCGATGAACGGCAGCTCCACCGTGCTGTTGCCGGCGGTTCCCTGCGAAATGGCGCCGCCGAACTCATGCTTCACGATCGCAGCCGATTCGAGCGGTATGCGAAACGCGTGCGCCAGGTCGCGCGAGAAATGGTCGCCGCAGATGCGCAGCGAAGTGGCGAGCTGCGCGGATTCGCCGTAGTAACACACCATCTCCGTCGAGTGCGCGCCGATATCGACCAGCGCCACGCCCTCGCGCCGTTCATCGGGCAGCACGGAAGCATAGCAGCCCGCGATCGCCTCGTAGACCGTCTCGTCGACCGAGAGATGCGCGCGGTTGATGGCGCCGATGAGATTGTTGTGTTCCTGGCTCGAGATCGTGACCAGATGCGCGTTGGCTTCGATCACCGACGCCATCATCCGGCGCGGATCGTGAAAACCGGGGTGATCGTCGACCACGAAGTCCTGCGGCAGCAGCTGCAGCACCATGCGGTCTTCCTGCAGCTGGATGTGCAGCGCGCGATCCATGGCGCGGTTGACGTCGCGCTGCTCGATTTCGCGCGGACGCCCCAGATCCATGCGGCCGCGGCTGTTTGCGCCGCGCGCCGTGAGGCCGCCCATACCCGCGACGACCGTTTCGATCGCCGTGCCCGCCATCGCCTCGGCCTGCTCCACTGCGGCCAGGATGCATTCAGACACCGCCTGCTGATCCGCGATACGGCTCTTCGCCCAGCCGAACGAGGGCACTGCGCCATATCCGATCAGGCGCAGCCGCCCGTTCTCCAGAACCGAGATCACGCAGCGCGTGTAGGAACTGCCTGCGTCGAGGCCGGTAGCGATGATGGGTTTGCTTTGCTCATTTCTTTGCCAGTATCCTGTCGTCCAGCCGCAGATCGAACACGGTTGCGCCGTCGGAATGTCTGCGAATCTCCGGATAGTTTTCCACAAAATGCTGATAGCGCGAACGGTAATGCTGGTCGCCGATCCAGAGCTCCACGGCGTGCCCGTCGATCAGACGCGATCAGCCGCATGTCGATGGTGCTGGCCGCGTTGATCTCCGAAACATCTTTCGCCTGCGGGCCCCAGATCGTCCAGCAGATGCTGCATCGCGTTCACGCGCACTCGCCGGTCGGCTTCGGTCTGGTCCTCCGTGACGCCGCTCAGAACCGGCAGACGGAACCGCACGCCGCGCGGAATCGAGAGCAGCACGCCTTCCGCGTCGATCAGCGAAAAGCGATACCGCGACCGTGCCTGCAATAGGCAGCTTCGCGAACGCGACCGGAGTGCGTTCCGTGATGGTGACAGCGATCCGGCGCGGCCACACGCGTGAGATCGCAGCGGTGTTGACCCAGTCGACGGCCAGCAGGCGGCGGCGCCGTTCGGCCAGCGGGATTTTGAATACGCTGCCGCCGAAATCCGGCGCGAAGACGTTCTGGATGCGCGCGCGGCTGGTGTAGGTGACGCCGCGAATCTCGAGGCTGGCGCAGTTCGCCTCGCCCCGCGCACACACAAAGTCGAACCGCGGATCGCGCACCAGAAACGCATTCACTTCGCTGGCGCCCCACGTGAGCGTCGCCACAACTCCGCTCCAGAACACGACCCGGGCCGCACCCGCCAGTTCCATTTCCGCCGCGGCGGCGCCAGCGGCTTAGGCATTGAGCTTCTCCAGAATTTTGTCGCCGAGCTGCGACACGCTGCCCGCGCCGAGGGTCAGAATCATGTCGCCCGGTTCCACTCCCTCGACAATTGCTTCGACACCCGCAGCGTTCGATCCCGCATATTCCGCGCCGCGATGCCCGAACTGCCGCATGCGCTCCACCAGGGCTTCCGCGGTAACACCTTCGATCGGCTTCTCCGACGCGGCGTAGATATCCAGCACGAGGACGCGGTCCGCCTGATGGAACGCGCGCGCGAAATCGTCCAGCAGATGAAAGGTCCGGGTATAGCGGTGCGGCTGAAACAGCACGTGCATTTTGCCGTGACAGCACGATCTCGCCGCCGCCAGCGTGGCGCGAATCTCGGTCGGATGATGCCCGTAGTCGTCCACCACGGTGATGCCGTTGACGACGCCGCGCACTTCGAAGCGGCGGCCCACGCCGGTGAACTGCCGCAGCCCTTCGCGAATCGTGTCGGTCTCGACATGCAGTTCGAGCGCCACAGCGATGGCCGCCGTCGCGTTCAGCACGTTGTGCTCGCCCGGGATGTTGAGGTGAAACTCGCCCAGATCCGCGGTCCGCGAACGCAGCGTGAAGCAGCTGTGGAAGTCCCCGCGATTCGCGCACTGTCGGCTGATAATCGGCCTGGGAATTTCCGGCCGTACGTGATCGTGCGCCGCTTGATCGCGGGCAGAATGCTCTGCACGTTTTCGTCATCGAGGCAGACGAATCGCCGCGCCGTAGAACGGAACTTTGTTGACGAATTCGGTGAACGCCGCGCGGATGGCCTCGATGTCGGCGTAGTGATCGAGATGCTCGCGATCGATGTTCGTGACGATCGCGAAAATCGGCGAGAGCTTCAGGAACGACCCGTCGCTCTCATCGGATTCGACCACCAGGAAATCGCTCTTGCCGACGCGCGCGTTCGATCCGCCCATGGCGGCGACTTTGCCGCCGACGACCACGGTGGGATCCATGCCCGCGTGACTCAGGATGGTCGCGATCATCGAAGTAGTCGTCGTTTTGCCGTGGCTGCCCGCGACCGCGATGCCGTACTTCAGCCGCATCAGTTCGGCCAGCAGTTCGCCGCGCGGGATCACCGGGATCTGCAGGCGGCGCGCTTCCTGCACTTCGGGATTCGATTCGTCGACCGCCGAACTCACTACCAGCGCCTTCGCGCCCGCGACGTTTTCCGCGTTGTGCCCTTCGTAGATCGTCGCGCCGAGTTTCGCCAGACGATCGGTGGTGGGCGACAGCTTCAGGTCCGAACCGGAGATCGTGTAACCCAAATTCAGCAGCACTTCGGCGATACCGCTCATGCCGATTCCGCCGATTCCCGCAAAGTGGAGATGCTGCCGTGAAAAAAACATTTCGACTAACTATTGTTTCGGTTCATGACTGCAGCTGTCAATGCATTTCGTGCTCGACGCTTCGATTAAAATTTCCGCGGCGCGCCGCGCCGCGCCCGGGTGCGCCAGTTTTCGCGCCGCCTCGCCCATGGCCGTCAAGCTCCGCGCGATTCTCGCACAGCTCGCGTACTGACTTCGAAAAATTCGCTGCGCCGTTCCAGTCCTTATCGAGCGACATCCGCGCCGCGCCCGCCCGCTGCAAACGCCTCCGCGTTTTTCAACTGGTGCTGATCGGCCGCGAACGGGAACGGAATCAGCATCGATGGTTTACCCGCCGCCGCCAGTTCCGAAACCGCGCCGGCGCCGGAGCGGCAGACGATCAGATCGGCCTGCGCGAACGCCGCCGGCATGTCCTGAATGAACGCGCGCCACTTCGCCCGGCAAGCCCCGTCTCGCGGAACTCGCGCCGACAATTCGGCGTACATCGGCGCCCCGGTCTGATGGATGAACCGCACGGGCAGCCCGGCTTCGCGGAACAGCGGCCAGCTCTCGCGCGCCGCTTCGTTGAGCGTTCGCGATCCCTGGCTGCCGCCGGTGATCAGCACCGTGAATACTCCGATCTCGCGCGCTGCCTCGGCGGCGGATGCTGAAAGAATTCCTCGCGCACGGGCAAGCCCGTCAATTCGGTCGGCCCTTCGGGAAAGAACCGCTTCGTCTCTTCGAAACTGATCAGCGCGCGGCTCACCCATCGCGCGATCCAGCGATTCGTGACACCGGGCACCGCGTTCGGCTCCATCACCACCACCGGCACGCCGCGCAACAGCGCCGCCAGCACCGGCGGACCCGCCACATATCCGCCCATGCTGAAAACAGCCGCCGGCTTCCATGTCGCGAAGCGCGCAATCTGATCGCAGCGTCTCCGCAACCAGCCGCCACACACTCATCAGCCGTGTCGCGATGCCCAGATTCTTGATACCGCCGACGCGAATCTTCTCCAGCCGAAATCCCGCCGCGGGCACCAGCCGGTTCTCCACGCCGCGCTCCGTCCCGACAAACACGACTTCGATGCCCCATGCGGCAGACTTCCCGCGCCACCGCGATCGCCGGAATCACATGGCCGCCCGTGCCGCCTCCCGCCATCACAAAAATGTCACCCCGCAGCAGTTACTCCGCATGTTCGCGACATTCAGCAGAATTCCGAGCGACGCCAGCGTCACCAGCAGCGAACTGCCGCCGAAGCTGATCATGGGCAGCGGAATACCTTTCGTCGGCACCATTCCCGAGCACGACGCTCATATTGAAGAACGCCTGCACGACCAGCATGGTGGTGATTCCCAGCGCGAGATAGCGCCCGAATTCATCGGGGATCAGCACGGTCGCGCGAATCCCGCGCCACAGGATCACCACGAACCCGATGCAGCAGCGCCGTCGAGCCGAACAAGCCGAACTCTTCGCCGACCACCGCGTAAATCGTGTCGGTGTGCGCTTCCGGCAGATAGAACAGTTTCTGACGCCCCTGCATGAGGCCGACGCCCATCGGTCCGCCGGAGCCCACCGCGATCTTCGCCTGCTCCGCCTGATAGTTCGTATCCTGCGCCGTGATCGATTTCTTCATCTGCGCGCGAATCCAGCCGTGCTTGTCGATCTTGTCGACCAGATCTTGAACTGCGGATCGACGTAGCGTGATCACGCGCACCAGGCGATACGGCTTGGCCGCGACCGCCGCCACGCACCCGATCAGGCCGACGATGCGCGGCGATCACGATGTAGCGCGATTCGAGCCCGGCCACGAAGAACACCACCGCGGCGGTGCCGACCAGCACGATGGCGGTCCCGAGATCGGCGACCACCACCGCCATGGTGATGAACCCGAGCGCGAGAAACGCCGGCAGCAGCGTGTAGCGGCTGTTGATGGCGCGCGACCGCAGGGCGATGAAATAGGCCAGAAACAGCGACCAGCGCGGGCTTGGTGAATTCCGATGGCTGCAGGCCACCAAGGGACCGAAGCGAATCCAGCGATGCTGCTGCGGATCGGCGAAATAGACCACCGCAAGCAGGATCATCGATCAGCGCCCATCGCCGTGAACGCCACCGCCGGGGTCTGCAGCTTGCGGTAGTTCAGCCGCTTCATGAACATCATCAGCGGGATGGCGAGCGCGATCCAGATCAGCTGCCGCAGCGCGAAGTAGTAGCTCGATCCCCATGCGGATTTCGGCCACCACGGACGACGCGCTGTAGATCATCAGCGCGCCGAAGAGCACCATCAGCACCACCGTGATGAAGAGAATCCAGTCTGTCTTAAGCCGCTGCGCCATTAGTCTCTTTAAATCCGTTCACCAGTTCCTTGAAGACCCGCCCGCGATGCTCGTAACTCTGAAACTGATCGAAGCTGGCGCAGGCGGGCGCCAGCAGCACGGTATCGCCCGGCTGCGCGTGCTTCCACGCTTCGGCGACCGCGCGCTCGAGCGTGTCCGCACTGAATCAGCCGTCGTCGCGCCTTCGAGCTGCGCGGCGATTTTCTCCGCCGCCGCGCCGATCAGCAGCGCCGCGTGCGCCTTGTCGCTGCAGCTGTTCGCGCAGCACGGTGTAGTCGCTGCCTTTGTCTTTGCCGCCGAGAATCACCCAGAGATTCCCGGCGAAACGAATCGAGCGCCTTCATCGTCGCGTCCACGCTGGTGGCTTTGGAATCGTTGTAGAAGCGGACGCCGCCGATCTCAGCCACGAATTCCAGCCGATGCTCCACGGCTTTGAATGTCTTCACCGCGGCCGACGATTGCGTTCTTCGGCGACGCCGGCGATTTCGCGCCACCGCAGCCGCCGCCATCACGTTTTCCGCGTTGTGCATGCCCGGAATCGGAATCTCCGCCAGGCGGCATCAGACTTCGCCAGCCAGATGATCTCGCGCCCGTCTGAACCAGACCACTCTGCGCGCGACGGTCATTTCCGCGAACGACCGGCAGACCGCATCGTCCGCGTTGAGCACCGCGAAGTCGCCCGGCTTCTGCGTGCGGAACAGATTCGACTTTGGCCGCCGCGTAATTCTCAACGTGTGATGCCGGTCGAGATGATTCTGCGTGACATTCAGGCAGACGCCGATATCGCGCGCGAAACGTCGCGAATCGTTTCCAGCTGGAAGCTCGAAAGTTCCAGCACATTCCACTGGTCCGTCGCGCGAGTTTCCGTCATCGCGATCACCGGCGTTCCGATGTTGCCGCCGACCTGCACCGGCGTTCCGCGCTGCTGCAGAATGTGTCCGACCAGCGAGGTGGTCGTGGTCTTTCCGTTCGAACCCGTGATGCCGATGACCGGCCCGAGCAGATACGGCGCGGCGAGTTCCACTTCGCCGATCACGTTGACGCCGCGCGCGCGCGGCCCGCTCGAGTGCGCGGCAGATCGGGCGGCACGCCGGGCGACAGCACGATCAGATCCCAGTCTTCGTCGAACAGCTCGTCGGTCTGCAGACGGAAGCCCGGCGACGTCATGAGGCTTCAGATCGGTGGCGGTAACCTCGGCCCCGTGCGCGCGCAGAAATTCGACCGCGGCGCGCCCCGACTTCTCCATGCCGACCACCAACGCTCTGATGCCCTTCAAGTTTCATCGCAGTTTCAGCGTCGTCAGCGCGAACAGCGCCAGCACCAGTCCCGCGATCCAGAAGCGCGCGATGATCTTCGATTCCGGCCAGCCCAGCGCTTCGAAGTGATGATGGATCGGCGCCATTTTGAAGATGCGCTTCTTGCGCAGCTTGTAGCTGCCCACCTGCAGGATCACGCTCAGCAGCTCCACCACGAACATGCCGGCGATGAAGATCAGCAGCATTTCCTGCTTGATCAGCACCGCGACCACGCCCATCGCGCCGCCCAGCGACAAGCGAGCCGACATCGCCCATGAAAATGTCCGCCGGGTGCGCGTTCCACCAGAGGAAGCCGAGGCTGGCGCCGGTCATCGACCCGCAGAAAATCGTCAGTTCCGCCGTGCGCGGATTGCGCGCCAGCTGCAGATAATTCGCCAGCTCGCG
Organism: Terriglobia bacterium; assembly: GCA_963832905.1. GTDB lineage: Bacteria > Acidobacteriota > Terriglobia > Bryobacterales > Bryobacteraceae > BOG-234. The sequence continues at coordinate 356,198 of CAWHVO010000001.1, forward strand.
ATTGCCGCTGGTGTAGCCAGCACCGTCAGCGCGCCGCCGGAAATCACCATCAGGCCGATGGCGAGGCCGTCGAGGCCATCGGTGATGTTGACGGCATTGCTCGATCCCACCACCACCAGCACAAAGAACAGATAGAACGGCAGGAACCCGAACGACGTAGGTGTACGGATTGCCCATCAGCGAGTGGATCAGCGAGATCCGGCTGGAATTGCTTGAGGAACGGAACGTTCAGCGTGGTCGTGTAAGCGCCGTAGTACTGCATAATCGCCAGCACGCCCGTGATGACGCCGGCCACCAACATCTGCAGCGCCAACTTCTGCCGCGCCGTGAGCCCCAGATTGCGCTTGTTCATGACTTTCGCGTAGTCGTCGATGAACCCGATCACGCCGAATGCGAGCAGCGCGAACATCGCGATCCAGACATAGAGCGTGCGCAGATCGGCCCAGAGCAGCGTCGGAACCACGATGCTGATGATGATCAGCACCCCGCCCATGGTCGGCGTGCCGGCTTTTTTCTGATGCGACTTCGGGCCGTCTTCGCGGATGTGCTGGCCGATCTGAAATTCGCGCAGCTTGCGAATCAGCCACGGGCCCAGGATCACGCACAGGAACAGCGAGGTGAGGCTGGCAAACAGCGTTCGCGACGTGACATAAGCGGAAAACGCGGAACGGCCGCTGACAGCCGGGTAGAGCTGTTCGTACAGAAGCCAGTAGAGCATCGGATTATGCCGCCGCCTCGCCGAATGCCCGCTCCAGCGCTTTTTCCACCTGCACGCCGCGCGAGCCCTTGAACAGGACCGCATCTCCCGGCGCGCATGTAATCTTTCAGAAATTCTCCCGCCTCTTCAGGCGTCTCAAAAAATGACGCGGCGCTGCCCGACATTCCCGCTTCGATGGCCCCATCGACCATAAAGCGTGCAGCGCCGCGTATGCCCAAAAGGGCATCAATTCCCTGTTCCGCGGCGAAATCGTCCTATGTCGCGGTGCAGGGTCTCGGCCTCGCGGCCAAGCTCGAGCATTTCTCCCAGCACGGCGATGCGCCGCCGCGCGGGCGTCTCCCGAAGCAGCTCCAGCATGGAGCGCATGGCTTCGGGGTTTGCGTTATAGCAGTCGTTGATGATCGTGATTCCGCTCGCGTTCCGTGCGTTCGCCGCGCATCTTGCCGATGGCGAGCGTCTGCACCGCGTCGCGCAGGCGTTCCGGCGCGATGCCCATCTCGCGCGCCACGGCAATCGCCGCCAGAACGTTGCTGCACGCCATGCCGCCCGGCAAGCGGCGATTCGAAGTCCACGCCCAGGCAGCGGAAATGCGCGCCGTTCAGGACACATTCGGAACTCCTCCGCGCGCACCTCGGCGGCTTCGGAAAATCCGAACAGAACCGAACGGCCGGGATGCACACTGCGCAAATTCGCGCACGCGTTCATCGTCCGCGTTGAGAATCGCGACGCCGTCTGCCGGCAGCGCTTCGATCAGTTCGCGCTTCGCCAGCGCCACGCCTTCGATGCCGTTCGCGAAAAACTCCGTGTGCGCCCATCCGACGTTCGTGACGACGCCGATCTGCGGCTTCGCGATGCCCGCCAGTTCGCGAATTTCGCCAGCATGATTCATTCCCATTTCGATCACGGCCGCGCGGCAGTCGTCCGGCAGACGCAGAATCGACAGCGGAACGCCGAAATGGTTGTTGAAATTGCCGATCGTTCGGCCGGTGCGCAACCCCGACGGTCAGCAGGCTCGCGATGGCATCTTTCGTGGTGGTCTTGCCCGCGCTGCCCGTAACGCCGACGACCGTTCCGCCCCAGCGTTCTCTCGCCCGGCGCGCCAGCTGCTGCAGCGCGGTCAGCGAGTCCGGCACCACGAGCTGCGGAATCTTCGCGGCCCTCCCATGATCAACCACCGGGCGCTCGACAATCGCCAGCGCCGCGCCCCTCTCCATCACATTGACGACGTAATCGTGGCCGTCGTTCGAGGGCCCGCGCAGCGCGAAAAAGCAGTCGCCGGGATTCGCTGTCCGGCTGTCGATGCTCCAGCCGGATATGCTCCCTTCTGTCGCGAAGTTCTCCGGAGACCACACGGCCGGCGCAACCCACTCGGCAATGGACTGCCATCGATATGGTCACCGGGTGGCAACCTTTCTGCCGTAGCCGTAAGCCCGCAGAGCCTCGCGCGCCGCCTCACGGTCGTCGAAATGAATCGTGCGGTCGCGGAAAATCTGATACGTTTCGTGGCCCTTGCCCGCGAGGATCACCACATCGCCCGCATGCGCCTCTTCAATGGCCTTGCGGATGGCGGCGGCGCGGTCGGGCTCCACAATCGTGCGTGTGTCGGTGCGCCGCAGGCCCACCAGCACGTCGTTCATGATCTGCAGCGGATCTTCGGAGCGCGGATTGTCGCTGGTCAGAATCACCAGGTCGCTCAGTTCGCCGGCCACCTGACCCATCAGCGGACGCTTGGAGCGGTCGCGGTCGCCGCCGCAGCCGAACAGCGTAATCACCTCGCTTTGGATTCAGTGTGCGTGCCACCGAAATCGCATTGCGCAGCGCGTCGTCCGTGTGCGAATAATCCACGACCACCGCAAACGGCTGCCCTTCGTCGACGCTTTCGAAACGGCCCGGCACGCCCGGGCAGCTCTCGATCCCGCGCGCGATCACTTCCGGGCGGAAACTGAAACGTCATTCCCACGCAGCACGCGGCGAGAATATTGTACACGTTGATTCGCCCGATCAGCGGCGAACGCATTTCAAACCGGTGCCTGTCGTGATGGACGTCGAAGTCGCAGTCCATTCAGCCCCGAGTGGATATGCCGCGCGCGTACCATCGCTTCGCTTCCCAGGCCGTACGAGAGCACTTCCGTGTTCCGGCCCGATGGCGATCCTCCGGCTGCGCGCATCGTCGCGGTTGATGACGGCGTAGCGCGGCGGCGGCCGCTCCGTTCGCCCGTGAACAGCAGCTGCTTCGCCGCGAAATAGTCGTCCATCGTGCTGTGGAAGTCGAGATGATCCTGCGTCAGATTCGTGAAGACAGCGGTGTGAAACTGCATCGCGTAAACGCGTCCCAGCGCCAGCGCGTGCGAGGAAACTTCCATGGTCGCCGCCTTGGGAGCACCGTCCAATCGCGTCCAGCTCGGCGAGCATTCGGTGCAGATCGAGCGATTCCGGCGTCGTGTTCGGCGCCGGCAGCACCTTCGAACCCAGCCTGATATTCGATGGTGCCCGCCAGCATCGTCGTCCGGCCCGCGGCGCGCAGGATCGAATCGACCAGAAAACTGGTGGTGGTTTTGCCGTTCGTCCCCGTGATGCCGGCCAGCGGAATCTTTTCGTCCAGCTTTCCGTAAAACGTCTTCGCCGCCAGCGCCAGAGCGCGGCGTCCGTGCTCCACCTGAATCCACGGCGCCAGAAATCCTTCGGGCGCCGGCAGCTCACTGACCACTGCCATCGCACCGTTCGCCACCGCTTGCGCGGCGAACTCGCGCCCATCCACACGCGCGCCCGGAAACGCGAAAAAAAGATAACCGGCGCTCACGCGCCGCGAATCGTAATCGAGTCCGCTGATCGCCGTATGAGCAAGCGAGGGCGGCAGAGCGTGACAGCAACGGAACTCCGGCCAGCACCTCGTTAACGTTCATGTGATTTTCAACGTGTAAATACGATCCGAATCTGTTCTCCCCGGCGCAGTGGACTCCCCGGCAGCGGCAACTGCGCCCGCGCTACTCCGCTGCCTTCTATCATGACCTCAATTCCCCTGGCGGACGATTCCTCCACCACATCGCGCATCGATTTCCCGCGGAAATCCGGCACGATCGGCCCCTGCCGCACCGGCGGTTTCGCGGCGGAAGTGTATCGGACCTTCATGCTGTTTTCCTCCGGCACGATCGGCCCCTGCCGCACCGGCGGTTTCGCGGGCGCAGGCGCGGGAGCTGCCAGCGCCAGCAACTCGCCGCCCGGCTTCGGAGGCGGAATTTCATCCGGATCCTTCGCCGGCTTCATCTGCTCGGCGAGCAACTGCCGGACGCTCGGATCTTCCTCCATGATGCTCGCGCCGCCCAGATCGGCAATCGCGAGATCGCTCGCAAACTCGCCCGGTTTCTCCTTCGCCGGCGGCTTTTCCGCCAACTGCTTCCGGAATATCCTTCGGCACATCCAGCATGCGCAGCGCTTCGGTCATGATCTTCTGGAAGACCGGCGCCGCCGCATCCGCGCCCTGGCCGTTCTCGCCCGACGTGTCATGAATCGTCACCAGGCACCACCAGCGCGGGATTCGTCACCGGCGCGAAGCCCAGAAACGACGCATTGTAGTTGTGCGTGTAATGGTGCGTCGCGGAATCGAAGATCTGCGCGGTTCCCGTCTTGCCTGCCGATGTGTAGCCGTCGAGGCGTGCCGTGCAGACGCGCCGTGCCGCGCAGCACCACGCCTTCCATCATCTGCCGCATCGTGATCGCGGTTTCCGGTTTGATCACGCGCACCGGCGGATCGATCGGCTCCGGCTTGTCGCCGCGCTTCAGAATCAGCCGCGGCTTTACCAGCATGCCGCCGTTCGCCATCACCGCGCCCAGGCGCGCCAGCTGCACCGACGTCACGCTGACTTCCTGACCCATCGAGATGGACGCAAGCGATGTCGTGCCCCACCGATCCAGCGTTCGCAGCTTCCCGGCGGACTCGGCCGGAAGCGGCAGGCCCGTCTTCTGCCCGAAACCGAAGCGCGTCGCGTATTCGTACATGTTCTCGCGCCCCACTTTCTGCCGATCAGGATGGCGCCGATGTTGCTCGATTTCTCCAGCACTTCCTGCATCGTGATCGTGCCGTAGCCGTGGTGCGATTCGTGGATCACCCGGCCCGGCAGCACCAGCGTGCCGTTGCCCGTGGCCACCAGCGTGTCCGGACGCATGTTCGTGGTTTCGAGCGCCGCCGACAGCGTCACCACCTTGAACACGGACCCCGGCTCAAACGGAACGGAAGCACCCAGATTGAACCGCGCGCAGTGGATCGTCACCCTGCTTCGGGCGGCTTGTTGGGATCGTACGTCGGATAATTCGCCAGCGCGAGAATCTCGCCCGTGTACGGATTCATCACGATGGCCGTGCCGCTGCGCGCGTGCTTCGCCTCCACGCCGGCCTTCAACTCGCGCTCGGCCACATACTGCATGCGTTCGTCGATAGTGAGGGTCAGCGTCTCGCCCGCCTGCGGCGCGTTGTCCATGTGGGAATCGATCCCCCGGCGTTTCACGTCCATGACGAGCCGCTCGGAACCGTCGCGTCCCCGCAGTACCTGATCCAGCGATCGCTCCACGCCCGCCGCGCCCTCTTCATCTTTATAGACGGCGCCCAGCACGTGTGCGGCTACTTCGCCTTTCGGGTAGTGGCGCTGGCTCTCCGTATGAAACGTGACCCAGTCGAGATGCATTGCCTTCAGCCGGTCGGTCTCGAAAGGATCGATGCGCCGCTTCACCCACATAAATCCCTTGTGGTTGTCGCGCGCCCAGTCCAGCCGGCTGTAGAGCACGTTCTGATCGAGATTCAGAGTGTTGCCCAGAACTTCCGTCGCCACACGCAGATTTCTGAATCTGCTGCGGATTTACCGAGACCGACGCCACCGGGACACTGATCGCCAGCGGCTCGCCGTTGCGGTCGAGAATGGACCCGCGCGGCGCGGGAATATCGATCTCGTGCTCCTGCTGCGAACGCGCGATCGCCGCGTATTTCGCATGCTGGATGACCTGCAGGGTGACCAGTTTTCCGAAGATGGCAATCGCCCAGAGAACCAGGATGAGACCGAGGAACGCGAGGCGATTGACCGCCGCGCTGTGCCTGCGCAGTGACGCGCGCTGCAGGAAATCGAGCGCCGGGAAATCAAGTGATCGGTTCGCTGCCTGATATGACGAATCAGGCGGGTGTGCCCTGATCCGCGCCCCGATCCGCGCCCATGCTCCCACGCTGCGGACTCCTTTATCGGGGGTTCAGCTGCGCCGGGGCAGCAGGAACCTGATTGCGCGCAAAACTTCCTTCCGCCGCGGCGGTATCGAGATGAATCACCTGATTCGCCGCCGGCGTGCCCAGACTGCGCACCCGCGCCAGATCGTTCAGCCGCTCCGGACTCAGCAGAGCCGCTTCCCTCACTTCCAGATCGCGCTTCTGATCGAGCAGCGTCTGCCGCTCCTGCTTCAGCGATTCCAGCTTGTATCCCGCCAGCACCGAACCGACATGCGGCGCGATGATGCTCGCGCCCAGCATCAGCAGCACACCCGCCGCGCCCACCGCTGCCCAGCACTCGCCGCGCGCATCCGGATCCGCCTGCCGCACGATGCGCGAGTTATCGATCTTCTTCGAGTAGAAGTAGATGGCGTCGTTGGGCAGCGCCCGCAGCACGAACATGTCGTCGCCGGCGGCAGCTGTGTTCGCGCCGGCGGCGCCGCGCGCCTGTGCGGTGCGTGAGACTCCGGCGCTGCTTTGCCGATGGAATGGAAGCGCACAGGCCGTGGGTCCGTTGTGCGCGTTAGCTTCGCTGCCAGTGTGGCCATGACTTTCGTCGTTCCTCGTTTACATTCGGCTGCTGGTTAACGATTTCCACCGCCCGCAGCTTCGCGCTGCGCGACGGCGGATTCTCCCGGACTTCCTGCTCGCCGGGCGCCAGCGGCTTTTTCGTCAGAATCAAAGCCTGCCCCGTGCGCTTCAGCTCCCGGAAACTCTCTTTGACCTTGCGGTCTTCCAGCGACATGAAAGAGATGATGACGATGCGTCCGCCCGGCTTCACCATGCGCGGCGCGCGCTCCAGCAGCGCATCCAGCTCTTCCTGTTCCCGATTGACAACCATGCGCAGCGCCATGAAAGTGCGAGTCGCGGGATGCAAAGGTCCCGTCCGGGTAGCGGCCCGTTCCACCACACCCGCCAGGTGCAGTGTGCTCCGAATGGGCCGCGCTCGAACGATTGCTCCGGCTATCTTCCGCGCTCTCCTTTCTTCGCCGAGCTGGTGGAGCCAGTCGGCGATTGCCTTCTCGGCACTGTGATTCAGCAGATCGGCCGCCGTCATGCCACGCGATTTGATCCATGCGCATGTCCAGTGGCCCCTCTGCCATAAATGAAAATCCGCGTTCCGCGCTCGGTGAGCTGATACCGGCTCACGCCCAGGTCCGCAATCAACCCGTCGAGATTCGATTCGGCGAGTCTCCGAAAAATTCGCCTGGCGAAATTCGATGCGGTCGTGCCATTCGCGCCGTGTTCCGCCGCGCCATTTCGAGCGACTGTTCGTCCCGATCGCTCGCGATCACCTTGCCGCCCGCCGTCAGCCGCTCCGCGATCGCCGCCGTATGCCCGCCCAGCCCGCACGTGCAGTCGAGATATAAACCATCCGGCCTGATCGCGAGATACTCGATCGACTCGCCCAGCATGACCGGATAATGCCGTGGAACTTCTTCCATTACGCATCACCTCAGACCTGCCTTCTTCAGAACATTGAGGTCCGCGGCGGTATTGGTAGTCGCCGCGCGCTTCTGTTCCTGATAGAGCTCTTCGGTCATGATCTGCACGTGGCCCTTGTAGGTGGTCAGGTGCAGCTCCGTGCCTTCCATCTCCAGTTCGCGCCGCAGGTCGGGGTGAACGGTGATGCGGCCCTGCCCGTCCATCTCGACATCGCCGCCGAGATCGTTCGCGTTGAAGGCGATGTTCTCCGCGGCTTCGGGGTTGTCCTGAAACTCGTCGAAAAACTTTTCGTTTGAACGCCATTCGGCAATCGGGTAGAGTGAGGCTATGCGGCGGTCCAGGCTGGTCAGGAACATTTTGCTCTCCGGCAGGCCCTGGAAGAATTGCGTGAACGCAGCGGGGAGCTTAAGCCGACCTTTGTCGTCGAGACGGCCGGGAAACCTTCCGCGAGGCAGCTCGACGGGTGTAGCGCCCGAGATTTGGGAATTTTGATCCACTTTCTTGCCACTTCAGTCCACGTACTACGGATTGTGGCACGACTGAGTTCACGTTGCAATATCTTTTTGCAAACAAGTCTTGGTATTTGTGTCGCTTACAATGCTACTACCAGAGGCGTAGCGCGGGCGATCTACTACTATTAGTGGTAAATATGGCGAATGAGAGGCGAATGAGGTTGGGTCAAAGACTGGGGCAGGTAGTTCCTGAGCTACAATTGAGGGGCAAGGCGTTGGTGATCATGCAGCAGCAATCGTTCATACTTCACGAGGATGCATGGGTCAGAAATGGCTCTGTCTACGCGAGCGGCCCGGCGGTCGGCTATAGGGTCGGCGGATTGCCTAATGGGAAGACCGCGAGAATCGCTAACTTCGGAGCGCCTGAGCGGAACGACTGGCGCATCATGTGGATCAATGCAGACAATAGCCACGACAAATGGGCAGGCCACTACCCGAGCGTCGAAGAAGCCTTAGCGGCGTTGCAACAGGCAGCACAGTAACCTGATCATCGCGTGACCGCGAGCGGCGCAGACATTGCGATGGCTTTACGGAAGTGGCAGAGGCCAGAGGCTCCTCACGCAATGCTGACCTGTGAAGCCCGGAGTCCGCGCCTCGATGTTTAAGGCCTTCGTGCTGGTTCGCAACGTCGAGTCGCGGGTCGATCACCTCGAATTGGGCGAATTTACGATCAGTCGAGTCGGCCTTCGGTTTGAAGAATTAAGAACGCGCCTTAAATCTACAGACGTGAACCAATCGGATTGGCTGCTGGAGAAGACGTACACGGAGCCTCCTCCGGGCCGTCCGGGATCCGTAGCTGGCGGAATCCCGGAAGACATCGAAGACATTCTGTTCCTTCTCCGGATCTCTAAAACCGGTGAGCTTGCATTTGTAAAACAAGCAACCGTTCGTCCTGACGGCTACACCAACGTCCTGTTCCCGTATCGGGTGATTAACGATATGAACAGTTACTCAAGCCCTCCTTGGACTATCGAACCAGAGGATTGCGGGGCATGGGCAGAGTTCGCAACCGCTGTTCGAAATAGCCAATCATGGGGATCAAAATGGTTCGCAATTGCGCGCCGTTTTTTCCTTTCCGGCGGAGCGAAGCGATTTGACCCCAGAGGGGGCGATGTCGATCGAGTGGTGGATTACGCGACTGCACTCGAAGCGACTCTCGTGCCGGAGAGGGATTACAATACGAGGCGCATTCGAATGCGCAGCGCCGCCCTGATCGCGGACGACGACTCGCCAGAAAAGGACGGGATCGTGAACCTTATAAGCAAGTTCTACGATATTCGGTCCAGAATCGTCCACGGCAGCGGCATGAGGGACGATGATCGAACGTGGTTGCTTTCCAACTGGAGCGAGGTAGAACTCCGCGTGCGTCAGGTAGTCACAGCCGCTCTTCGGCAACTTCCGCGAGGCGAGCAGGAACGTCGCGCTTTCCTCGCCCGCTTCTACGACCCGACGGATTTCGACCGAGGAGAAACCGCGCTGGCGAGGTTCAGAGAGATAAAAACAGCAGAAGTGCGCCGAGACGTCGCTGCAACTATCGCGAAGATAGTTTAGGATCCGGGCTCAGGCCCATTCCGGGCATTCGCCTCTTCGCGGCTGAAGTGGAAGTCCGGCGGAAGCGGCGTCGAGAGGCTACGAATCTGCTCGATCAGTGCCAGCCGCCCATCCGGCGACAAGCTCGTATTCTCGTCGCGAGCTTTATCCTGCATATTTGAAAAATACACCTAAAACGGATAATGCGCCTGCCCCCGCTGTATCGTCACCCACTTCAGCGACGTCAGTTCGTCCATCGACCACTGCCCGCCTTCGCGCCCCATACCCGAATCCTTCACGCCGCTGAACGGCCCGTGCGGCTCATCGTGAATCGTCGAGCCGTTGATGTGCACCGAACCCGACTCCAGCTCCAGCGCGCAGCGCATCGCCAGCTGCAGATCGTTCGTGATCACCGCGGCCGTCAGCCCGTAGCGCGAATTGTTCGCCAGCTGAATCGCATCGTCCGCGTCCTTCGCCTTAATCACGCTGGCCACGGGACCGAACAGCTCTTCCTGAAACACCTGCATCGCGGGCGTGACGTCCGCAATCACCGTCGGCTGGAAGTAATTCCCTTCGTACGTGCCGCCGCAAACCACACGCGCACCCTGTGCCTTCGATGAATCGATGCGGCTCGCGATGAACGGACACTGCTCGGCGCGGATCAGCGGTCCGATCACCGTGTGCGGATCGCGCGGATCGCCCACCTGCAGCGACTTCGTCTTCGCCACGAACATCTCGAGGAACTTCTCGTACACCGGCTCCTCAACAATGATGCGCGATCCCGCCATGCAGATCTGCCCCTGATGAATGAACAGACCAAAGCACGCGGTGTCGACGGCGTACTTCAGGTCCGCATCCTTCATCACCAGCAGCGGGCTCTTCCCGCCCATTTCGAGATCGAACTTCTTGCCGCGTTTCGCGCACTCCACGCCGATCTGCCGTCCCACTGTCGTCGAACCGGTAAACAGAATCGCCTTGACGCGCGGATCGCTGTACATCGCTGCGCCCAGCGTCGGCCCGTCGCCGGTGACCACGTTCAGCACGCCCGGCGGCAAACCGGCCTTGTCGAAGATCTCCGCGATCTTCAGCCCGAGCAGCGATGTTTCCTCCGACGGCTTCAGCACGAACGTATTTCCCGCCGCCAGCGCGAACGCGACTTTCTTCGTCGCCAGTATCAGCGGAAAATTGAACGGCGCGATGCCGCCGACTACACCCAGCGGCCTGCGGATCGCCATCGAGATGCGGCCCGGCGCGTCAGTCGGAATTGTCTGCCCCATGATGCGCCGACATTCACCCGCCGCCGAGCGCAGCACCCCGACCACATACGACACTTCGAACTGCGACTTGCCGAACGTCGAGCCGCCTTCTTCGATCAGCAGATCCACCACCTCGCTGCGCATCGATTCGAGCACGTCCGCGGCGCGGAACAGAATCAGCTCGCGCTCGGACGGCAGCGTGTTGCCCCAGAACGTCCTTGACCGCGTACGCCGCGTCGATGGCCCGCGTCATATGCTCGGGCCGCGCCATGAAAACTTTGGAGAATGCCTTCCCGCTGGCGGGATTGACCACATTCGTCATCGCCGCCGGGTCAACTTCGATCATCTGGCCATTGATGTAAGGTGTTGTCATTTTGTGTTACCTCAACCGGAGTCAGGCTATCACAATGCGCCGGACTGGCCGTGCTTCCTGGCACATTGAGTTCAATCCCGCCCGGGTGGCGAAATCGGCATCAAATGAAGAGTGTGATCGGGTTTTCCATCACGGCCTTGAAGGCGGCCAGTAATTGAGCGCCGAGTGCGCCGTCGACAACGCGGTGGTCGCAGGAGAGCGTGACGGTCATCAGCGTCGCGAAACCGATGCCGCCATTCGGGGCTTCCACCGGTCGGCGCTGGCCGGCGCCGACTGGCCAGTATCGTCGATTGCGGCGGGTTGATGATGGCGGAGAATTCGCGCACCCCATACATCCCCAGGTTTGAAATTGTAGCCACGCCGCCCTGATACTCATGCGGCAGGAGCTTGCGCTCGCGGGCGCGCGCGGCAAGGTCCTTCATCTCCGCCGAGATGGTGGAAAGCGATTTGGTTTCGGCCTTGCGAATTACTGGCGTGAAGAGTCCGCCTTCGATCGCCACCGCGACTCCCACATCGGAGTGCGTGAAGCGCAGGATGGCGTCCTCGGCCCACACCGCATTGGCTGCGGGGACGCGCTGGAGAGCCAGCGCGAAACCCTTGATGACGAAATCGTTGATCGAGAGTTTGCCGGGCAGCGCGGCGTTGGCTTCTTCGCGCAACGCGAGCAGAGAATCGATATCGACGTCGGCGGCCAGATAGAAGTGCGGCACCGTTTGCTTGGCTTCCACCAGACGCCGGGCGATGGTGCGCCGCATGGCATCGAGCGGGACTACGTTCGAATGGGGCATCGTTATACAAGGCTTTTACCGGAGTGGAAGAGGCGCCAGACGCTGCTGCACTTGGCGCGGCCGCTGCGGCTCGAGGCGCGACTGATGCTACGAGCTTTAACATCTTCCGCGTGAATGCGGCCGTGCGGGCCCGATCCCTTCACGGTTCGTGAGATCGACGCCGGCCTCCACGGCGAGGCGTCTGGCAAGCGGGCTCGACCTTGGCGCCATTCGGCGAGCGTGGCTGGTCCGAAATTGCGCGCGGGGCGTGCGGACTTCGTTATAAGGGTCGAGAGAGGCGGAAGCCGGCTTGTTTGCGGCCAACACCTGAGCGACTGGAGAGCCGTTGCCGCCAATCACCGCCACAATGGCGCTGACCGGAGCGACTTCGCCCTGTCTGCACCCGGATTTCCCTGAGTACTCCGGCCGAGGTGGCAGGCACTTCCATCGAAACTTTGTCCGTCTCGATCTCGAACAAGTTGTCGCCGGGCGCGACGGCATCGCCCACCGATTTGAACCAGACCGTGATCTTGCCCTCGGTCACCGTCTCACCGAGTTGCGGCATCAGGACTTCCATCTAAGACCCCCAAAGAACGGCGTCACTGTCTCGACGATCCGGTCGACGCTCGGCATCGCGCGGTCTTCCAGAACGTCGGTCGACGGCAGCGGGATGTGCGGCGTCGTGATGCGCACCGGCGGTCCGTCGAGATCGTAAAACGCTTCATCGGCGATGATCGAAACCAACTCCGCGCCCCAGCCGCAAAGCCGCGGATTCTCTTCCACCGTGAACAGCCGATGCGTGCGCGCCACCGAGCCGAGCATCGTCTGCGTATCCATCGGAACCAGGGACCGCACGTCGATCACTTCGCAGTTCACGCCGTGTTCCGCCTTGAGTTTCTCCGCCGCCGCAACCGCGCGCGGGACCATCAGCGCCAGCGCGAGGATGGTAGCGTCCGTGCCCGGCCGAACCATTTTGGCGACTCCCAGCTGATCCACAATCTCGCCATCGGGCACCTCGCCTTTCGTCGCGTAGAGAGACTTGTGTTCGAGGAAGATCACGGGATCGGGATCGCGCACCGACGCTGCGAGCAAGACCGATAACATCGAGCGGCGTCGAAGGCGCCACCACCTTCAGGCCCGGGATCATCATGCACCAGTTCTCCACGCTCTGGCTGTGCTGCGCGCCGAAACGGGCGCCGCCGCCGTTGGCCGTGCGCACCACCAGCGGACATTTCACCTGCCCGTTGGTCATGTAGCGGCTCTTCGAATACTGGTTGGCGAGATAGTCGAAACAGACCGCGATGAAGTCCGAGAACATGATCTCGGCGATCGGCTTCAGGCCCGTCATGGCCGCGCCCATGGCGGCGCCGAGGATGGCCTGCTCCGAGATCGGCGTATCGCGCACGCGCAGGGGCCCGAACTGGTCGAAGAGCCCGACCGTGGCTTTGAAAACGCCGCCCGCTTTGCCGATATCCTCGCCGAGGAAGACGACGTCGGGATCGCGTTCCATCTCCTGCGCGATGCCGCGCGCCACGGCGTCGCGATAGGTTAGTTCCGCCATGCCCAGCCTCCATCCGCATAGACGTCGGTGGTCAGGATGTTCCGCCGGCGGGGGCGGGGCGGCTTTGCAGATTGCCGTGGCTTCCTCGACTTTTTGCTTCACGGCATCCTCGATTTCAAGCAGCGTGGATTCAGCGATGCCGGATTGCAGCAGGCGCTCGCGATAGATGCGGATTGGGTCGCGTTTGCCGCGCCAGAAATCCAGTTCGCCTTCGGGCCGGTACTTGGCCGGATCGGCGCGCGAATGGCCGCTGTAACGATAGGTCAGGCATTCGATCAGGGACGGTCCGCCGCCGGAGCGGGCTTTATCGTAAGCGGTCCTGGCGGTGCGATAGACCACGTCGGCATCCTGGCCGTCGATGATGATGGATTCGAGCCCGTAGGCGCTGGCGCGTCCGGCGGCGGGGTCCTTCACCGCGGTCACGTCGCCGATCGGGGTGTATTCCATGTAGAGATTGTTTTCGCAGACGAAGACCACCGGCAGTTTCCAGATGGCGGCGAAATTCAAGCCTTCGTGGAAAGCGCCGATGTTGGTGGTGCCGTCGCCGAAGAAGCAGACCGAGATATCTTTGGCGCCTTTGTATTGCGCGCGCCATGCGGCGCCGCAGGCGATGGGGATGTGCGCGCCGACGATGGCATAGGAACCCATCACGCCGTGCTCGACCGAGGTCAGGTGCATGGAGCCGCCTTTGCCGCGCAGCAGGCCGTTGTCGCGGCCCATCAGTTCGCCGAGCACGCGCTCCATCGGGAACGCCGCGCGCGAGCGTGTGGGCGTGGCCGCGATAAGTGCAGAAGGTCAGATCGCCGGGCTCCATGGCAGCGGCGAAACCGGTGGCGACCGCTTCCTGACCGAGCGAAAGATGGCTGGTGCCTTTGACCAGGTTTTGCAGAAAAAGATCGTAGGCGCGCTGCTCGGACTCGCGCAGCTCGACCTGCATCCGGTACATGCGCAGCCGTCAGTTCTTCCGATAAATCGTCGGCTACGGCAATCTCGGTTCTGCGGGTGGTAGTGGCCATCAGATTCCCCCAGGGCTATGTAGTCTCGCTGACTTGCAGCATGACGTCGGCATCCGTGTAGTTCGGGATATCGGCCGTCAGTTCCGCGACCGTGTTGGGCAATCCCTTCCTCGAACCCGGCGATGCTTTCGAAGTAGCACCGCCCGATGCACAGGTATGCGGGCGGAGATCCGGGCGCACCGCCGCCGAGGCCGCGATCTATTTCATAGCGCATCATGCCATGGTGCTTCAGGCGATCGAGCACCATCGGCATATGCTTCCGCGCGTAATAATCGTGATCGAATCGCTTACCTTCGGCATTAGCGTACAGCACGGATAGACAAATCAATTATGATTCCCTCGTCTGAAGTTGCGGCTTGGGCTGCACCGGAATTTCCATTTGGACTCCGGATTCGGGGTCAGTATACCAAGGCTGGCGCATTCCTATGGATAATGAGATGCATGCGTCAATCCAAAACCGGCCGCGAGCGGGCTGGCGGTCAGGGAGCGACTGTCAGGACGGGAAAGCGCACGGAATCACGGTACACCGTCGCGCTGGCGCCGGCTGTCGCGAATCAGGTTGTTCGTTTTGCTCGCAGGGCGGATACAAGCATGAGCAAGGCGATTGCCGCGCTGGTGCGTATCGGGCTTGAGGAACAGAAAGAGCGCAGGCGCGAGTTCCTCCGGAGACTGAGAACGAATCTTGCAAACGGCGATCCGCGCCGGGAGGACCAGATGGTTGACGAATTCCGGCGATTGATTCTCGGCGGTTGAGGATTGCCGAAGATTCAGTGGAGCGACTGCCCAGGGAGCGGTGGTCGCACCTCCGTGATCGTGCAAAAAGAGCGGCAGATCACGGAAGATGATCTGTCAGTACCCACCGGATGCGTCGCAACCGTTCCACATGTATACTCTCAGCGGGCCGACAAAGGACCAGAGGAAATTTGCCGTGAAACACGAAGAGCAGGCGAGAAGAATCGCGCAAATTGTCTCCAGGGCATGGAGAGACGAAGTATTCAGGTACAGGCTGCTGTCCGACCCGGCGAGAATGCTGCGGGCGGAGGGCGTGTCGATACCCAGGGGCGTCGAGGTTCGGATATTAGAAGACACCGACCAAGTGATGCATGTGGTGCTGCCCATGAAGCCCTCAAGCCAGGAACTGTCGGAAGAACAGTTCAGGGTTTATGGCCGGCCAGCCTGACGTTTCCGAGGGCGAGCGCGCCGCGCAGATGTGGCTGACTTATCGGGCTCAATGGACATGACGTTCATCTACGCTGAAAATCAAGCCGTATGAATATCGCCCTATGGATCGTGCAGCTACTCCTGGCAGCGCTCTTCATCGCGGCTGGCGGCATGAAAGTGTTTGCTTACGACAAGTACAAAGCGATGTCGGAGAAAAATGGCCCATCCGGCCTGAATCACGGGCTCGTCACGTTCATCGGTCTCTGTGAAATCGTGGGCGCTGTCGGGATTGTCCTTCCCATGGCAGCCAACGTTGCTCCGTGGCTCAGCCCTGCGGCCGCAACGGGCCTTGCAGCGGTTATGCTGCTGGCGGCTCTCTATCATGTCCGCCGCCACGAGCCCCCTACCGCGCCAGCGGCGCTGTTTTTGTTCGCCGCTTTTGTTGCCGTCGGGCGTTTTGCGCATTGGGCATAAGGTGGATATGGGCAGGCAGAAGCCCGGCGCACCAGACCCTAAAGCCTGGCCCCACTAACTGCTGTGATCTAATGTCGTTGACCAACACTTATGGAACTGGGACTGAAAGGCCGCGCCGCTGTCATCACCGGCGGAAGCAAGGGCATCGGCAAAGCCATAGCCAGAGCATTGGCCGCGGAAGGCGTGAATCTCGTTTTGCTCGCGCGCGGCCGCGAACAGCTGGAAAAAACGGCTGAAGCAATCGCCGGAGAAACCGGCGTTCAGGTGCTCCCGGTTGTGGCCGATGTCGCCAACACCGAGTCGATCAAAGCCGCGGCCGCAGCCGCGAAGGATCGCTTCGGCGCCATCCACATCGTGGTCAATAATGCCGGTGGACCGATGCGGCGCATGGATCGCCAGATCACCTGGCCGGATTCGGACTGGGCCGACGACGTCAACCTGAAAATGATCGGCATGCTGCGCGTGACGCAGGCGTTTCTGCCTATGATGCCGCGCGACGGCAGCGGCCGGATCCTTAATATCAGCGGCGTCGCCGCCACTCTCATCTTCGGCACCGCACTGACTCACGGTCTCAATAACGCGGCCA
Organism: Terriglobia bacterium; assembly: GCA_963832905.1. GTDB lineage: Bacteria > Acidobacteriota > Terriglobia > Bryobacterales > Bryobacteraceae > BOG-234. Next base: position 372,842 of record CAWHVO010000001.1, read on the forward strand.
TGAATCAGGTGACCAGCTACCTGGCCAACGATCTCGCCGGCGATCGCATCACGGTGAATGCCGTCGTGCCCGGCGTGGTGGGAACCGAGGGGCGCGAGGTCTGGGCTGAAAATATGTCCAGACAACAGGGCAAGACCAAGGCCGAGTTTCTGGCGGATTTCTGCCGCCGCATGGGGATCATTGCGGGGCGCTGGGCAAGTATGGACGAGGTCGCCGGCACGGTGGTCTTTCTGGCGTCCGACCGCGGCCAATACATTAACGGGTCTCAGCTCCTGATCGATGGCGGCATGAGTGCGAACCCCCGCCCGGCGTGATGCCTGGGAACCCACGCGTGAAGGATGATATACTGCGCTCCGCGTGTTCGCGCGCGAAAGAAATCACATCGATCGACGTAAAGGAGTAACGAGCTACTTTATGAAGACTGGCATTCTGTTGCCCATTTCCGCGCTTCTTTGCCTCGTCGGTTCGACAGGTCAAATGCAGGCCCAGAACCGGGGCGGAGCGGCAGTTTTTCAAACCGTTTGCTCCAATGTGCCACAAAGAGAACAGTCCCGTGAACGCGCCCCTGCCCGACGTGCTTCGCGCCATGCCGGTCGCAGGCGATTCTCACGGCTTTGGAATCGGGAAAAATGAAGTCCCAGGGCGCCGCGATTGAGCGCCTCCGAGCGGACGGCCGTGGCCAAGTATCTTGGCGTCGCCGGCGTGGAATCCATTCCGCAGTCGGCGCACTGTTCCACCAATCCTCCATCTCGAGGCGGGCGCACCGAGTTGGAACGGCTGGGGAATCGACCTGACCAACAGCCGTTATCAGGACGCGAAGGCGGCTGGTTTGACAGCCGCCGATGTGCCGAAGCTCAAGCTGAAATGGGCCTTTGGATATCCCGGAGTCACCACGTCTTTCGGAACTCCCACCGTGTTCGGCGGCCGGGTCTTTGTCGGCGCGGCCGACGGGTCGGTCTTCTCGCTGAATCCGAAGAGCGGCTGTATTTACTGGATATTCAAAGCGACGGAAGGTGTCCGTACCGGCCCGGTGATATCGAGCGACGGAAAGATCGCTTACATCGCCGACCTGCACGCGAACATGTTCGCGCTAAATGCCGAGACGGGAGCGCAGATTTGGCAGGATCACATGTCGAGAAAGTCCCGAAGCCTCTCATCTCGGGAACGCCGAAACTGGACGGCGATCGCCTTTACGTGCCGATTTCGGGCGGCGAGGAATCGATCGCAGCGGCGAGCCCGGCGTTCCCCTGCTGCAAAATGCGGGGAAGCCTGGTGGCGCTTGACGCAAAGACAGGCAAATGGCTTTGGAGGACTTACACCATCTCCGAGCCCGCGAAGATGACCGGCAAAACCAGCACCGGAACCGAGACGTGGGGGCCGTCCGGAGCTTCTCTATGGACTTCGCCCACGATCGATTCCAAGCTTCACGCCATTTATGCGGGCACCGGAATCAACTATTCGCAGCCGGGCACAAAGACCAGCGACTCAGTCATCGCTTTTGACGCGAATACGGGAAGGATTCTGTGGTCTGCAGCAAATGCTCCCTGGCGATGTCTTTAACTTCGGCTGCACGACGGATCAGAAGCCCAACTGCCCCAGCAGTCCTGGCGGAGATCTCGATATCGGTTCGCCGCCGATCTTAGGGACATCGGCGGGGGAAAGCGGGTGCTGGTGGTGGCGGCAAAATCGGGCATGGTTTATGGCCTCGATCCGGACCAGCAGGGCAAACAGATCTGGAAGGTCATGGCCAGCCACGGGCGGTCCCGAGGGCGGCGTGATCTGGGGCGGCTCGAGCCGATGCGAAGAATGCGTATTTCGCCATCTCGGACTGGAATCCGGCCAAACCTGAAGCGGGAGGCGGCGTGGTCGCGCTCGATCTCGCCACGGGCGAGAAAGTATGGTCCACCCCGGCGCCGAAGCCGACCTGCTGAAGGTGAAAGGATGCAGCGCCGCTCAACCTGGTCCGACCAGTGTGATCGACGGAGCCGTGTTCGCCGGTTCCGACGATGGCCATCTGCGCGCTTACGCATACCGCCAGACGGCAAGATCCTCTGGGACTTCGATACCGATCGCGACTTTAAGACCGTCGACGGCGTCAAAGCCCATGGCGGCTCGATGGACAGTACCGGGGCAACGATCGCGGGCGGCATGGTCTATCAGAATTCCGGATATTCCCGCATCCCGGTCATGCCCGGCAATGTGTTCCTGGCTTTCTCGGTGGATGGAAAGTAGCGTGCCGGACTAACAGGCGGCTCTAACCCGATCCGGTCACAATTACGCGTGAAGCACCGCCCACTTGAAGCGCTGCCCAATGAGTTTACGGAGAAAATAAAAATGCTGACAAAAATCGCCGACACCATTCTTCCGACTACCATGGTCGGATCGTACCCGCGGCCGGGCTGGTATCGACAACAGTTGCTGGGCCGCGACATTCGGGTTGCCTTCAAAGAGGTCACCTACGAAGAAGCGTACCAGGACGCCACCAGGACGGTGATCGAGGAACAGGAGGATGCCGGCCTCGACATCGTCACCGACGGCCAGATGTGGTACGACGATTACGTCGGCGTCATCGGCTCGTTCTGCTGGTACATGTACGAGCGCATTCACGGCTTCGATGAGGCCAAGGAGGAGCATCCTTCCGTGGTCGGCGCCGCGATCCGAACCAAGGACGTCGAACTTCTTGACGGATTGGGGCGGAGTCGTCAACAGCGGCCCGGTGAAGCGCGGCCCGATCCGGCTCGCCGACCTGTATAAGATCGCGGCGAAGACGGCCACCAAACCGATCAAGGTTTCCGTTGGCGCCGGCCCGGTCAACCTGGCGTGGCACACTTACTTCCAGCATTACAAGGACGCTAAGCGAACTCAGCTTCGCCCTGGCCCCTATATTCAATGCCGAGATGAAGGACATCGTTGCCGCGGGCGCGAAATATCATCCAGATCGAGGATCTGGGCGCCTGGCTGCCGCTCTTCACCAACAATAAAGAGGATTACAAGTGGATTGCGCGACGTGATCGCCCAGTGCATCGACGGCGTCAACGCGAAAATCGCATGGCACTTCTGCTTCGGGAACGCCTGGGGAAATTCGCTCGCCTCACTCATCCCCGCGGGCTACGAAACGGTGCTTCCGCACTTCTACCACCTGCCCATCGATCAGTTCGTGCTGGATTTTGCGAATCGCGAGATGGCCGACATCGAGTGCTTGAAGTCGCTGCCCAAGGACAAGGAAGTCCAGATCGGCGTGCTCGATATTCGCACCAGCATCATTGAATCGCCGGAACATGTGGCCGAGCGCATCCGCAAAATTCTCAAGGTGGTGCCGGCCGAGCGCGTGTATCTGAGCACCGACTGCGGCATGAAGCCGCTGCCGCGTATGGTGGCGAAGCTGAAGCTCAAGGCGCTGGCCGACGGCGCGAAGATCGTCCGCAAAGAGATATCTTAATAAGCAAATTTCAGGAGACAACAAAACCATGGCAGACAAGAAAATCATCGCGGTGTTGGGCGCCACCGGGGCGCAGGGCGGCGGCCTGGTACGCGCGATTTTAAACGATCCGAACGGGGGCTTTGCCGCGCGGGCGATTACGCGCGACGTGAACTCCGACAAAGCGAAAGAACTGGCAAAACTGGGCGCCGAGGTCGTCGCGGGCGACGTGGATGACCCCGAGAGCCTTAAGAAGGCGTTTGCGGGCGCTTACGGAGCGTTCTGCGTCACGTTTTTCTGGTCGCACTTCTCAGCGGAGAAGGAGATTGCCGAGGTTGCCGGTATGGCCGAGGCAGCCAAGAGCGCAAATCTGCAGCACGTCGTCTGGTCGAGCCTGGAAGACACGCGCAAGTTTATTCCTCTGAGCGACAACCGCATGCCCACCCTTCAGGGCAAGTACAAGGTGCCGCACTTTGACGGCAAGGGTGAAGCTGACGAGAAGTTCAAAGCGCTCGGTCTGCCGTTGACAATCATGTATGCGTCCTTTTATTGGGACAATGCCATCTACTTTGGCATGGGACCGCACCGGGGTGCGGACGGCAAACTCGCGCTCACCTTGCCTATGGCAGACAAGAAACTGCCTGGGATCGCCGCGGGGGACATCGGCAAATGCGTTTACGGCATTTTCAAGGGTGGCAAGGAGTGGATCGGCAAGACCGTGGGCGTCGCCGGGGAACACCTCACGGGTGCTCAGATGGCTGCGGGTTATGCGAAGGCGCTGGGTGAACCGGTAAGCTACAACGCGGTGTCCTGGGACGCCTACCGCGGCTTTGGTTTTCCGGGCGCCGAGGATCTGGGCAATATGTTCCAGTTCCACTGCGACTGCGAGGAGCATTGCTGCAATGTGCGCAATCTCGCCACTTCCCGCGCACTTAACCCGACACTGCACACGTTCGATCAGTGGCTCGCCGAGAACAAGAGCCGCATTCCGGTAGAACCGCCGGTCGCCACGGCGACTACTTAGGACCTTGCGCCGGGCTCCCCGAGGGCCCGGCGTTTATTCCAGACCGCAGGCCCTGCAGGCGGTCGCGATACTTCACACCAACTGGCCGCGCACCCATTCGATCTCGCGGCAGACGTAGTCAACGATGTCGCCGGTCTTCAGGTGCGCCGGCAATACGTCCCACGTGTAGGTCTCGATCTCGAGCTGGCCCGACAGCGGTTTCTCTTTGTGCATTTTGAGCGCCTGTTCGAGCGCAAAGCGTGTCGTCCCGAACGCACCGCCCAGATCGTCGAGGAATACCGGCACATGGAAGTGCGTGCGCCATTCGCGCGGACCCGGGTCCGCCTTGTACGCCGCAAACGCGTCTTCGAGATTGAGGAACTTGGTGATCTTTCCGTCCTTCTTTTCCACCGTCTGCGACAGATACACCGTCTTTGCGAAGCGCTGCAAAGCCTCAATGGTGGCGTCCGTCACCTGCGGCATGTGCATCGCCGCCACTTCCTGCAGCTTCAGGATCGGCACTCCAGCATCGACCAGTTTCTGCAGCGACACCGGGATATCTTCGAAACCCACCGCCTGATGCCCGATATCGAAAACGATGCCGAGGTGCCTCCGCAGCGCCATGATCGCATCGGAAACCGGGATGTCCGCCAGTTTCGCAAGCCGCTCCGCCGATGGGCCGGTGTACAAATGGTCCCTGAAGTAATCGATGGTTTCGTCGGTGGTTTCGAGAAAGCAGCGGGGCTCCGGTTCGAGCGCCAGCGCCACGGTTTTTCCGGTCCGCTTTTCGATCCCGACCAGGTGCGCAACCACGCGCAGAACGTGCTCGGTGTAGCTCGCGACCACATACGGCCCCGTCACGCGCGGCTTGAAGCCGAGCGGCGCGGTCTGTATCGATGCCGGTACTCCTTCCGGCGCGATGTCCGCGATGACGTCGGCCACGTTGATCGTGTACTGTGTCCGCTCCTCGCTTCGCCAGTCCGGCTCGTACACCTGCTCTTTGACGATGGTGTCGGCTTTGAAAGCGCCGTAGGGGAACGCATTCACGGTGTAGAGATAGAGGTCGTTCTCCGCCATGAAGCGCTTCAGGCCGTCGCGGGCCTTGCTGTCTTTCACGAGCAGCTCGGCCGAAAGCGCCGCCAGACGCAGCGACAGACCGAACGGCTGGTTCGGCGATACTCTGGCTTTCACCTTCGGCACGTATGTGCGCAGGCTTTGCTCCATCATCTCCCAGTTATCCCCGGGGTGAACGAGCGTGGCGTAACTCAAATGTCCCAGACGTCCAAGATTCATATTTTTTCGACAGTACCTATATTTTTTCGACAATGCCGGAAGCCGCGGACCGCACGACGGCTTCGGTTACAGCGACTCCGTGGATCATTTCGTCAGTCGGTATCGGGTAGGCGGGACCGCCCTGGGCCGCCTGCGCGAAGGCTTCGAGCGAGGCGCGCGTGACGTCCAGCCGCTCAGCTTCCCAGGTCTCGGCCGGTCCTTTGATGGGTTGAAATTTACAGGCCCCGAACAAGCGCGTGCGGCGCTCTTCGGAGGAGGCGCCGGCCACGTGAGTCATGCCTTCCAGACGCACCCAGCCTTTGGATCCGAACACCTGAAAGCTGAACCCCGGTCCGGTCGCGGTCATCGTACCCAGGTAGCCCGACATGCCTTCCTTCATGCGGAAAAGGATGGAAGTGGTGTCGTCGGCGTCTACCGCTACCACGCGCCGGAAACTCTGCGCGTATACGTGATCGATGGGTCCGCACAGGTCGATCATGCCGTCGATCGCGTGCACACCCATCGGCGTCAGTGCCCCGCACGGCGTTTCGTGACGAGCTGCTCTCCAGGCATCGGGCTTGATGAAAAGGCCGTTGGGAAACGTCATGGTCGCTTCCACGTGCAGCACCGTGCCGAGTTCGCCAGTGCGGATGCGCTCGCGCAATTTCGTCATCTCCGGGTGAAACCGGCGATTGTAGCCGAGGCCGAGTGTGACCCCCGCCGTCTTAGCCGCGCTGACCGCTTCTTCCGCGCTTTCCTTCGTCAGCGCGAACGGCTTTTCACAGAAGATGTGCTTTTGCGCCGCCGCGGCCGCGATGACCTGCGCCGCGTGCATCGAGTGCGGCGTGGCGAGCACGACGGCATCCACCTTCGGATTCGCCAGCAGCGCCTCATACGTATCCATCATCTGGAATTTCTGCGCGTCGGCGAATGCCTGTACCTCCGGAGTCTTCGTGCGCGTGGTGCCGGCGACGAATCGGATCAGGTCACTGTCCTGCTGAACGGCTTCGACCAGGGTCTTACCCCACCAGCCGAGGCCGACAATAGCGGCGTTGATCATGTCTAACTGGTCCTGAGAAGCGAGAAAGCGGGATCGGCTGCAAGCGAAGGCGTTACCGGCAGACCAAGCTCCTTTTTGACGATGTTGACACCCTGCACAAGCGACACCATCTTGTAGAACGCATGGCGGCGGCTCATGCCCTCGCGACCCATGCCGCAGTCCGAGGAAAGGATCAGGCGCTCCGGCGGAACCAGCTTCAGAGCGCGCCGTACCAGCGCTGCCACGTCGTCCGGCGACTCGATCTGCAGCGTGTGATGATCGATCCCGCCAATGACAATTTTCTTGTCGCTGATCGCTCTGCACACATCGTCCAGCTCGGCCGCGCCGGAGCTGACCATCTCGAACGTGATGACGTCGGCGTCCACCTGGTTGAGCAGCTCGAGCGCGGGCTTGTAGCTTTGCACCTTCGAGAACATGCGCTGCTGCGAGGGGTTGCCCCAGCAGGTGTGGCACCACACTTCGGTCTTGGCGCGCAGGCCGCGCACCGTGTTGTTGAAGACCTTCAGCATGAACTCGGGGTTGATCACTTTATCCACGTAGCCGCGCGCGGCGAGCAGGTGGATCTGCGGCTCTTCCAGCTGGATCACCTGGCAGCCCGCATCGGCCAGGTCGTGCAACTCTTCGTTGAAGGCGTCGCTCAGCGCCATGATGCGGTCGGGGAGTTCCTTGTAGTGAGAGTCCTGGACGGCGAACGCTACCAGTTCAGGCGTCACGGTGCCAAACTTCACCGGCTTGTGCGTAAGCCGCTGCGCGGCCTTCCAGATCTCCGTGTACTGCATCTCACCGCGGCCCACCGGCCCGACAAGCCTCGGCATCACGCGCGCTTCGAGGTAGTCGTGAAGGATGTGGCCGCGCGGAAACGCGATGCCGCCGGCGCCGACCTTCGCCAGCTTCGGGTGCGTCACTTCAAAGCCATCCATGTGATGCGGCGGGTAGCTGGTCCAGCTCTGGCCTCCAATGTCCTGATCGAACCGGCAGTCGCCGTCGGTCACGATGTCGAGGCCCGCCACCTCCTGTTCGCGCAGATAAACGGAGAGCGTATCGACGTACTGTTCTCGGAAGCGGCTGGTGACCATCGCGTCCAGAAACGACCTGATGCCGAGGTTTTCGGTGTACCAACTCGGACGCGGCAGAGAACCCGTGATTGTGGTCGGAAGTATCTTGTCAAGGCTGGCTTTCAGCATAATGAGCGGGGAATTCCTGTAAAGGGCCTGGCGCTGGATTGCACTGGCCGGATCGATTTTACTGGTTCGCGGCCTCGCTTGTCAATTTCGGGTGGATTCGCTACCCGGCGCTGGCGCGGTAAACTTTCGCCACACGGCGTTCCTCCAGCAGGAGCCGGCGCAAGGTGCGCAGATCGTTGAGGATTCTGCGGCTGGAAGTCATATGCCGCTGCAGCTTGGTCATATTGAAAAGCACGAGTTGAAGGGCTTCCTTGCGGCGATCGGCGTGGTCCACGCCTGCCAGCGCGAGGTCAGCCTCAACTTCCGTGATCGACACGTCTATCGCTTCCGCCAGCAAGGAGACGTATTCCAGGGAGCTTTCGATATTGTCGAAAGGAGTCTCGGAGCAGTGGCTCATCTATCGGTCTCCTCTAAACCGGAAATGCACGGGACACGTGCAGGTTTGTTGAACTCTCACATTCTACATGAAAGGCCGGATGTGGCGGCGCAGGCTGCTGAAAAAGCGTCGCGACCAAACTCCCGGTTACGATAGAGACGGAAGCTGTTAAACGACTACGGGCTCTCCGGAAACTACCAAAGATCCGGTCCGCGAGGACCGAATTCATCACGAAGTCCATCGCATGGCGCGCGTTTCAGGAGGCTTAAGTTAGATGGTTCTGGACATTGGTTGCGGTACCCGTAAAGCTGAACCGGACGCGGTAGGTATTGACGTGCATCCGCGATCGGCTGCCGACATTATCTGGGACCTGGATGAGCTGCCCTGGCCCCTCGACAGTGACGCGTTCGACCGTGTCCATATGTCACACATCATCGAGCACGTCCGGGACGTGACGCGGACGATGGCGGAGATCTGGCGCGTGGCGCGCGATGGCGCCGACGTTTTTGTCGTGACGCCTCATTTCAGCTCCCACAACTCCTACACGGATCCCACCCACGTGCGGCACCTGGCTGCGCGGAGCTTCCACTACTTCACCGGAGAGGATTTTGCCACCTTCAGCGGCTCGAATGTCAGGTTCAGCATCGAGGGACTGGAGCTGACATTCGGAAAGAATTTCGTTTTGGATGGTACCGGCCGATGGCTGGCGCGCCGCAATCTGGAGTGGTACGAGCGTCATGCCGCGTGGGTTTTCCCCGCGCAGGACATTCGTTGCCATCTGAGAGTCCGAAAATAGCACCAGATCACGGCCGTGGCGGCTATCCACCCGGTCGATCACCAGCACCTCAACCGCTTGTGGGGCGGGTTGTTTCGCTGCCATTTCGGACATGCGGATTGTATCCGCGTCTTCGCAATTCAACGGCGAGCTTGACCGCCGCCTTGCGTCCCTCGATCGCGGCGAGACCGTCGACCCGGTCGAGTCCCGTGCCCGGCTGCAGCGTAAATCTGCCGCGCGCCGGAAACCGAGGGCGTGAGCGGCTATATCCTCAGCGTCGATGCGGACTTCGATCGGGACGATCTCTGAGAGTACATTGCTGCAGACAGTATCGACGCCGCTGACCGATGGATCGGGAAACTGTTCGATGCGTTTGAAGCCCTCGGATGCACTCCCGGCATGGGTCACCGGCGCGAAAACCTTACCTCGTTCCCGGTTTTTGTTCCAGCCCCTCGGCGCATGGTTTTGGTATTTCGGCGTGCCGTACCATGAGTAGAGCATTTTGTTGAGCCTGGAAACGCGGTAACGGCGGCGACATTGATCGATCACCTGACAATCAAAGGATTCAAGAGCTTCGAAAGCGTTGAGCTGGACTTGGGCGCCTTGAATTTCTTTATCGGCACAAATTCGAGTGGAAAATCAAATCTTTTCGATGCACTGCGCGTGCTCCAGGGCATCGGTTACGGCTTGCGGGTCGATGAGATCTTCAACGGCAAACCGAAGAGCGGAAACAGTGAGGTTTGGGAGCCGATTCGGGGTGGCGGGGCCAACGCGGGTCTCCTGAAATGGGATCCGGCGAAGAAGAAGCGAATCAGGTATCGGGTGACTATCGGCGTGCGAGGAAAAGTCGTCGGCGGGCGCTTCGACTATTCTATTACTCTTTCGCCTATCGCCGGCAAGGTGGTCCGCGAGCGATTCTCGGACGAGCATGGCGTCGTGTTTTCCCGCGATGGGCTGATGAATACCGCCGATGACAGTGGATGGTGGACCTCAAGATTGGACAATGCTCAGCCGGCTCTGTCGCAGATTGAGCCGATCAGCGAGACCCATGCCGCACAATTTGCGTCGGTTCGCGCGCTGCTGGCGTTGTTGTCTGACAGCCAGCATCTGGAACCATTTCCCTCTGTACTCCGGGAATACTCTTCGAGCCGGGAGGTTCAGCGCCTGGGGGAACGCGGAGAGAACTTCGCGGCTCTGGTCCAAACGATCCTGGCGGACGAGGCTACGGCGACGGCGTACCGGTCGTGGCTTCAACGGTTGACGCCGAAGGATCTGGATGACGTCGTTATTATGCACGGCGCTCTCGGTGAGCCCTTATTTGCACTCAGACACGACGGCATGAGGTTCCCCGCGCCTGTGTTGTCCGACGGCACTCTGCGTTTTGCGGCGTTCACGGCGGCGTTCTTCCAGCCGGACATGCCCCGGATCGTGGTTCTCGAAGAGATCGAGAACGGCATTCATCCGAGCCGTCTCCGATTGCTGGTTGAGCTTCTGAAGGCCCGATCCTCGGAAGCTGGTCCACAAGTAATGGCGTCGACGCACTCCCCCGTTATCGTTGACTGGCTGACGTCCAACGACCTCGATCATTGCTTCCTTTGCCGCCACGATGAGGAAACGGGTGTCTCTCTGCTTCAACCACTCAGTGCCTTGCCGAGATTGAAAGAGATCATCAAGCGGCAGCCGGCGGGGGAGCTTTTCGTCGAAGGCTGGATGGAGAATTCAGCGTGAGTTATCAGGTCCTTGTGATACCCGAGGACCCCACGCATAACGGCGATATCCTGGATCCGCTCATCGGTCGAATGTTGGCGGAATGCGGGAAACCGAAGGCCAGGGTTCTGGTGCTGGTCAACCCGAAGGTTCAGGGCTACGAGCATGCGCGACACAAATTGCCTGAGATTCTCGACAGATATCGGCATTTTGACTTAGCCCTGTTTCTGGTCGATGCAGACGGCAAAGACAGGACATCAGCCTTTAACGCGCTTGAAGCAAAAGCTGAAGCGGATGGCGGAACACTGATCTGCGCGGCAGCTGTGCAGGAAGTAGAGGTGTGGTTACTCGCTGGTCATGCGGAGAAGCTCGACACTCCATGGCGCGAGGTGCGTGAGGATATTTCGGTCAAGGAAAATATATTCGCACCGTTTCTCTCGCAATATGGCGACGCGCGACGGTATGGCGTGGACGCGACTTGCTGATGAAGCAGGGTCTTGCACGCTACGAGCAGATACTTCAGCGATGTCCTGAGCTTCAAATATTGGCCTCGTCGGGGAAATTTGTGGGTTGACGGCGAGCGTTAGCGAGCCGTCTCGGTGAGGAATCGGCGGAGCTTCCGGCAAGTCGAATCGAACGATCTTTGTTCATCCTCGCCGCCGTGATACAGAAGCGGGCCGCCGTCGGACTCGATCATGCGCCAGAGAACCACATCCACGGGCTTCTTTCTCAGAGAAGGATCGTAGTTGAGGTCGCGGATGAACTCCCCGCCCAGCACCCACATGTTATCGACGTGTTTCTGAATGGTCTTTGGCGCCAGGTCCGACGCCGCCAGAGATTCGAGGTAACAGTTCAGGTGGTTGATGCTGGTTTGAGCAGTGAGGGGACGGCCAGCCCTGTTCGGTATGAGCGTAACGCAGTCGCAAGATAATGCAGCGGAACTCGATTCTGCATGCGGCAGGTGCGAGCCACTGTGAGCAGGCGCGCAACCGCGATTTCGCCTTGAGGGCTGCGGCTACCGAAACTGATCTTGCGCCATTGCACGGCGCATCGAAGCGCGCGCTCCGCGACGTTATTGGTCGGCTCGACACCCTCATGGCGTAGAAAGGCGAAAAACCTTTCAAAGTGCTGCAGCAGCGCCCGCGCGAGATTCGCCACGTCTTTGTCGCGGCTATCAAGATAGCGGTCCGCCAGGGCGAAGAACTTCTTCTCCAGCGGAATCGACTTTGCAATCAACTGATCGCGTGTAAGGGGACCGTATCGAACGCCAGGTCCGTCGCGGAAACGATGCCACAGCCGGAACAACCGGGCATGCAGGGCCAGAGCGTCGCGGCAGAAGCGTTCCGCGTCGCTGGTCTTGCCGATTTCCAGTACGCCGAGGATATTTCGTTTGAAATGAGCCCAACAGAACTGGCCGACGCCTTTGTGGTACTTCAGGTAAGTGGGACAGCGGTCGCTGCAGAGAATGCCGGCGTATATTTCGCCCAGTAATTGCACCAGCACCTCGGCTCCGCGCGATGCGGCGATCCTGTAAAAGACGAAGCTCGTCGCCACCAGAGCCCACAGCCAGCGCTTTTCGCCGCTGGTCCGGTATCCGGTTTCATCGCTGTTGACGACCGGCTCGTTGGGCAGTTGCCGCTCCAGTTCCGCACAGGGGTCGGCGACCGCGTCGCTGACCTCTTCCCAACTGTTCTGAATACTGCCCAGACTGAGTGGGATGCCCAGAACCTGTTCCAGTAGTTCATGCACCACGCGGCGCGGCATTCGACAGACCACGGTCAGATAGGCAATGAGGGCGGTCAACTGCGCTCCGAAATGACGCCGTGCTTGCGGTGGCAGTTCGGCCTGGGTTGCCTTGCCGCATTCCGGACAGACGAGGCGGTGGCATTGATACTCGGTGACATGAGCTTTAATCGGCGGCAGTTCGGTCACCTGATGGCGACGCGGGTCGCCCTCGGTGGGCATCCCCGACGACAAACGGTGATCGCAATGGCGGCACCTGGTGGGGAACACCTTTTTCAATTCATCGACGCGACTCAAAGGCGCCAGTCCGCGCCAGCGTCCATGATGTCCAGGCTGGCCGCCCGGCTTGCGCAGGCTCTTCTTTCGCCGACTACCCCGCGACCGCTGCTCGCCCGCCATTCCATCTGAAGAGGGCGGTTTGGATGATGTCGTGGAGTTTTGCTGTCGAAGCGCCAGTTTACGTTCCAGATCGGCGATTTGCTTTTCCGCATCGGCGATCCTCTTATCGCGCTCGATCAATTCCTCGCGCAGCCTCTCGATCTCGCGGATTAAGCGCTTCTCACGCTCCAATTGCTCCGGGTTGACCGGTCGTTCTCGCGGCGACTGGCGATGCGATGCCCTCAAACATATACACTGCCAGGTTTTGGACCCAATATCCAGGTCCAAACGGCAGATTCTTAAAGATTTCCGTATCGCGACTTATACAGGCCTGAACTGTTACGATTCGAGGAACGGACGGAACAGGGCGATCAACTGCTCACCCGGCGGCACATCTTTTTCCAGCCCCATCCAGGACCGGGGCCAGCCGTTCAAATCCCGGCAATAGTGTTCGAGGTCGTGGCGTGGTCGAGTAGCGGCGCGGTTTACTTTGGTAGTTCTCGCCTTCACCAGCTTCCACTTCATGCTTGCGCTCATCACGATTCTAAATCGTTGTCACCGTTTTCCGGGATTCGTTTATCGGCAGGCCCGTTTCAGCTCCGATCACAAGAGCATTGAGATCGCGGTGCGTCCCCGTAAGGGCTCGAAGGCGATTTGTTCGCGATGCCACCAGCCCGCTCCAGGCTACGATCAACTCGCCGAGCGCCGTTTCGAGTTCATTCCATTCTGGGGATTTCTGGTTTTTCTGTTGTACTCGATGCGGCGTGTGGATTGCCGCCGCTGCGATGCGGTCGTGGTCGAGGAAGTTCCGTGGGGCGACGGAAAGCGCACTCTGACCCGGGCCTACATGTTGTTCCTCGCCCGCTGGGCGCGCCGGCTTTCGTGGAAAGAAACCGCCGAGGCTTTCCGTACTTCATGGGAAAAGGTTTTCGACGCCGTCGAGCACGTGGTTACCTTCGGGCTGGAGCACCGGGTGCTCGGTCAGATTGACGCCATCGGTGTGGACGAGATCCAATACGCCAAAGGCCACAAGTATCTGACGCTGGTTTATCAGATCGATCTCGGCGTCACGCGCCTGCTCTGGATCGGAAGGGAAAGAACGATTGAGTCGTTTCAGGGGTTCTTCAAAGTCATCGGCGACGAAATCGCTTCAAAGATCGTCTTCGTCTGCTCCGACATGTGGGAGCCCTATCTGAAGGTCATTCGCGAGAAATGCTCCGAGGCGCTGCACATTCTCGACCGCTTCCATATCGTTGCGAAGATGAACAAGGCTCTCGATGAGGTTCGCGCCGGCGAATCGCGCCGCATGCTGCGCGAAGGCTATACGCCGGTACTGAAGAAGTCGCGCTGGCTGCTGCTCAAACGCGAAGAGAACCTCAAAACCGAACAGCGCTTCCGCCTGCGCGACATCCTCCGCTACAACCTGAAAACCGTCCGCGCTTACCTTCTCAAGGAAGCCTTTCAGCAACTCTGGGATTACAACGCTCCCTACTGGGCCGGAAAGTTCCTCGATGACTGGTGCCGTCAGGTGATGCGCTCCCGCATCGAGCCGATGAAGAAGATCGCCAGTTCTCTGCGCGATCACCGTGAACTGATCCTCAACTATTTCCGCGCTCAAAAGATGCTTTCCAGCGGTGTCGTCGAGGGGCTGAATAACAAGGCCAAAGTCACAATGCGAAAAGCCTATGGCTTTCGAACCTTTCGAACGCTGGAACTCGCCCTCTATCACTCACTTGGCAAACTTCCCGAGCCCGAATCCACCCACGATTTTTTCTGACGAACCAAATATTGCAGAACCGAATCATTGCGCACCTCCCTCGCGACCGGTAAAATCGCGCGCATCCGAAAGCCCGGCTTACCGGTGACAAAAGAGCCGAAACTCAATTTCCCCTGAAAGCAATACCTTAGCTCAGCACCGCCCCTTCAACCCCGTCGACGAGGCTGATACTGTGGTCGTGCAGGCCTACTCCATCTCAGTGTTGATCGGTGTTCAGCCGTGGCCAAATTGGCTTCGTTTATCCGCTTTGATCCGCTTTCATCCGTTTGCATCCATGGCTAAATGTTTTTTCCCACGGAATACGCCCTGGGAAAACTATGATTTTGCCAAACGAACCGGATTTGCCCATGAAAACAAACGATCACCCGGAAAAATACGCCCGCTCAGAACGCCAGAATCCCCTCGATCGTCTCCACCAGGTCATCCGTCTGCGGCAGAATCTCCGCCTCCAGCTGCGGATGATATCCGACCCAGGTATCCATCGCGGCCACCCGCTTCACCGGAGCGTCCAGATGCGTGAACAGCTCGTCTGCAATGCGCGCCGCGATCTCCGCGCCATACCCGAAACTCAGCGTGTCTTCATGCGCCACGATGACCCGGCTCGTCTTCTCCACACTCGCGCGAATCGCCTCCCAGTCGTACGGCGCGAGCGTCCGCAGATCGACCACCTCCACGCTCATCGAAGGATTCTTTCGCTCGATCTCCTTCGCCGCCAGCAGCGACTTCTGCACCAGCGCGCCGTACGTAATCACGCTGACCGACTTCCCTTCCTTCACCACCTTCGCCTTGCCGAACGGAATGGTGAAGTCAATGCCCGGATGCGGCGCGCGATTGTAGGTCTCGCGGTAAAGCTTCTTGTGCTCGAGGAACAGCACCGGGTCGTCGCAGCGAATCGCGGTGCGCAGCAGCCCGCACGCATCTTCGGCGTTCGACGGAAACACCACCCGCAGCCCCGGAATATGCGTGAACGTCACCTCCCCGCACTGGCTGTGATAAATCGCGCCGCCAGTCAGGTAACCGCCGATAGGCACACGCAGCACCAGCGGCGCCGAGAAATGTCCGTTCGACCTCCAGCGCATGGAGGCCAGCTCATCGCGAATCTGCATCATCGCCGGCCAGATGTAATCGAAGAACTGAATCTCGGCGATCGGCTTCAGCCCGACCGTCGCCATCCCGATCGCGCGCCCCACGATCGACGCCTCGGCGATCGGCGAATTGAACACGCGCCTGCTCCCGAATTCCGTCTGCAGACCCGCGGTCAGACCGAACACGCCGCCCTTACCTTTAACTTCCGAAAGGCTGCCTTCACGGCTGCAGTCCGCCACATCCTCGCCAAATACGACGACACGCTCGTTGCGCCGCATCTCCTCTTTGAGCGTGGTGTTGATGAGGTCGACCATCGTCTTCGGGTCCCCCTCGGGCCGCGCCTGGGCGTCAAACTCAGCCGAAGTCGGATCCACCTTCTCCGAGTAGAGGTGTACCAGCACAGAGCCCGGCTGCGGCGGCGCCGCTTTCAGCGCCCGGTGCATGTCTTCGAGAATCCCGTCGTCGATCTCGCGCGCCAGGTCCTTCAGCTCCTGCTCGCCGATCACGTGCTCTTCGATCAGGAACTTCGGGAACGTGACCAGCGGATCGCGCAGCGCCTCTTCCTCGCGTTCGCGCTTCGTCTTATACGACCTCTCATCGTCGCTCTGCGAATGCGAGTAAGGCCGGACGCAGTGCGCATGCACCAGCGCGGGACCATGCCCCTCCCTGCACCATGCCGCCGCCGCGCCCATCGCGCGATACGACGAAATCAGATCCGTGCCGTCCTCCACTTCGATGGTCAGCAGATCCGGGAATCCGGCCATCAGCTTCGAAATCGATCCGCCCGGCATCTGATTTTCGACCGGAACCGAAATCGCGTACCCGTTGTCCTGGATGAGAAACAGCACAGGCAGCCGGTTGAGACACGCCTGATTGATCGACTCCCAGAACTCGCCTTCGCTTGTCGCGCCTTCGCCCGAACTCGCAAACACGATGCGGTCTTCCCCGGGATACATCAGCCCGCAGCCCGCGGCGCATCCCACGGCCTGCACAAACTGCGTGCCCGTAGCCGAGGAACTGGTGACGATGTTCTTCGCCGGATCGGACCAGTGCGACGGCATCTGCCGCCCGCCCGAAGACGGATCGGAAGCCGCACCCACCGCCTGCAGCAGCATGTCGAGAGGCGTCATGCCGAGCGTCAGAATCAGCGCGCGGTCGCGGTAGTAAGGATAAAACCAGTCGTAACCCGGCTTCGCCACCAGCCCCGCCGCGACCTGGATCGCCTCATGCCCGGCGCCGCTGATCTGAAAGAATATCTTCTGCTGACGCTTCAGCACCATCTCGCGATCGTCAAGGCTGCGCGATGTCCGCATCAGCCGAAATGCCTGAATCAGCCGGATCGGATCCAGACCCACCGCCAAGGCGGTTTTCAGCCGTTCCGTGCTCGCGGGCGTGGTGAACGACGTCGTCATATATGAAAAGACCTTAATCACTATAGCAAGCGCGAAACCAATCCGATTTCGCCGCTGGGTCACGCCGTACTATGTCCTGGCGGGCCAAAAAAGCGCACAGGCCAGACCGCGGGCGAAGACGCAATGGTCAGCCTTATCCAGGATAAGGTGAGCCATCCGGCTGCGCCGATGGTCAGTCCGTTGTGCGCGTTAGACGAATAAGCTCGCGATGATACACTGACGAAGATCATTTGACATGTTGCTTCCCCGGGAGTTTGTAGCTTATCTCTCGCGTCAGATAGTGCGTCGCCTGTCGCCTGGCACCATCGAGACGCCCGTACCGGAAAAGGTCACGGAGCTCGTGAATTCAGTTATCTCCGGCGAGCTCGAAGCCGAGGACAAGCTGAACGACGAAGTGCGCGAAATCCTGGAACAGTACAGCGACTACATGCGCCGCGAAGGCGTGAGCTATCAGGAGATGTTCCGCAAGGCGAAGAACACGCTGGTGCAGCAGCGCAAAATCGTCCGCGCCTCCGGCCGTGATACCGGCGACAACATGAAGCTTTCGCGCGACAAAATCAACGATGTCTCGCACAAGCTGACCACGGCGCTCAAGAAATCCCGCGATCTGCGGTTTAAGAAAAAAGACGAGAACGACGCCCGCCTCGAAATCGTCAAAGTATTCACAGAAATTCTCCAGCTGGAGGAAAAAGCCGACCGGGCGGCGCGCGACAAGGTTCGTTCCATCAAACGCGACATCACCGAAGGCAGTGAGGAATGGGACATCCTGCAGAAGCGCTACTATGCCGACGAACTGAAAAAGTTCGGCATAGACCCCGGCAAGTAAAGGTTGAACCTTGGGCCGCATTCGGGTCCTCTCGGACAACGTCGCCAACAAAATCGCGGCGGGAGAAGTTGTCGAACGCCCCGCCTCCGTCGTCAAAGAGCTGCTGGAAAACTCCCTCGACGCGGGCGCGGCGAATATTCGCGTCGAAATCGAAAACGGCGGCCGCCGCCTCATTCGCGTCGTCGACGATGGCTGCGGCATGCTCCGCGACGACGCTCTGCTGGCCTTCGAGCGCCATGCCACCAGCAAGCTGCGCGACGTGAAGGACCTGCTGTCGATCGGCACGCTGGGATTCCGCGGCGAAGCTCTGCCTTCGATCGCATCGGTGTCGCGCCTCCTGCTCGAAACCCGGTCTCTCGAAGAACAGACCGGCACGCGCGTTGAGATCGCCGGCGGAAAGATCGTGAACTGCGATGAAATCGCCCGCGGCGCCGGCACGTCCATCACTGTGCGCGACTTGTTCTTCAATGTTCCGGCCCGGAAAAAGTTTCTGCGTTCGGAACAAACCGAGCTGGCGCATATTGCGTCGCTGGTGACCCACTACAGCCTGGCGCATCCGGACAAGACGTTCGAGCTGTGGAACGGCGGCGCGACGCTGCTGCACGCCACGCCCGTCGAGACGCTGCGCGAGCGCGTGTTTCAGGTGTTCGGCAGTCAGCTTATCGAGGACCTGATCGAACTGCAGCCCCGGAGCCAGGAACTGCGGGACCCGGAGCCGGACGAACCGGCGCGCACGTACACGGTGTGCGGCTTCGTCTCGCGTCCCCAGGTACAGAAGAATAATCGCAACTCGATTTTCGTGTTTGTCAACGGCAGGCTGATCCGCGACCGGCTGGTGCTGCATTCGCTCTCGAGCGCCTATCACAACCTGATGCCGCCGGCGTGCTTCCCGTTCGCACTTTTGTTTCTCGACTGCGACGCGGAAGAGGTGGACGTCAACGTTCATCCGTCGAAGACGGAGGTGCGGTTCCGGCATCAGTCGTGGGTGCACGATTTCGTGCGCGACGCGATCCGGGAACAGCTGATGCTGTCGCGCCCCGCGCCCAGCTTCACGCCGGGAGCGAATCCGCAGTCGGGTGCGGCGTTGCCGTATTCGGAATTCTCGCAGTCGATGCACAACGAAACAGGAGGGGCATCACTGCCTGCAACGGTGCCCGAATACACGCTGCTGCCGCCGCAGACCCCCGCGGCGCGTTTCGATTTCGGAGATGCGGCCATACGCGTCAACGAGCCCGAAATCGGATCCGAAGAACCGCTGCGTCTGCGCGTGCCCGACACGCATGGGGCTTTTCCTGCCGATGCGTTCCCCGCTCCGGTCGGCATGACACGTATCGGCGAACTGCGGCCACTTGGGCAATTGCACAACAGCTTCATCATCGCGGCAGGAACGGACGGGCTCTGGATCATCGACCAGCACGTGGCGCACGAGCGCATCCTCTTCGAACAGGTACAGAAGCAGCAGGCAGCCGGACACGTCGAGGTGCAGCATCTGCTGATGCCCGTCATCCTGCAGCTGACGCCGGAACAGCAGATCGAGTACGCCCGCATCGCCGATGAACTGCATCACTCGGGATTTGAGACGGAACCGTTCGGCAAAGGGACCATCGCTGTCAAAGCCGCGCCGGCGGCCGTCGGGCAGGGCGATCTGGAGCGCGTGATTTTCGAAGTTCTCGAAATCGCGGAGCATGAGCTGCGCAGCGTTTCAGTCTCGGATCTGCGCCGGGGCATCGCGGCGTCCATCGCCTGCCGCGCCGCCATCAAGATCAACACGCCGCTCGATCACCGCAAGATGGAATGGATGTTGCGCACGCTCGCGGCGACGGACTATCCGATGGCGTGCCCGCATGGACGGCCGGTCGCGCTGCAGTACAGCATGCGCGACATTCTGCGGTCGTTTCACCGCATCTGAAATCCGTACAATTGAGGTATGCGGTCTGTAATTCTTCTGATGTTGTCGGCCGGTATGAGTTTTGCCGGAACCTTTTCCGGCGCGCTGGTTAACGCCAAATGCTGGGGATTCGAGGAGCGAAACGTGAATCCGCGCGACACCACCACCTTTGTCGATCGCGACCGCAATCTGGAGATCAGCATCTGCACGCCAGGCAGGAAAACCAGTCTCTTTGCGATCGTTCCGCCGGACGGCGTAAGTCTCCAGCTCGATGCCGCGGGCAACACCAAAGCGGCTGAGCTCGTGCGCACGATAGTGAAAAAGAAAGAGCTGATCGAAGTCAACGTCACGGGCGAGGTCGACAAACACACGATTGCCGTGGCGTCGATTTCAGCCGCGAAATAGGCCCGGCTACTTCAGCGCATCGGCAATCAGTTTCTGCTGCTCTTCGGCGTGGCGTTTCGCCGATCCGGCCGCGGGGCTCGCGTTCTTCGGCCGTCCTGCGTAGTGGATCACGCGGTTGAGGCCCTTGAAGTAGCCGAACATAAAACGCCAGGCGCCCATGTTCCGCGGCTCTTCCTGGCACCAGATCAGGTCGACGTTCGGGCGGTAACGCGCCAGAACGTCGATGACCATCTGCTCGGGGAACGGATAGAGCTCTTCGATGCGGACGATCGCGATGTCCTCGACGCGCCGGGATTCGCGCGCGGCAATCAGATCGTAATAGACCTTACCGGTGCAGAACACGACCTTACGGGTGTGCGTGGGATCGAAATTATCACCGATGAGCGGGCGGAAAGAAGAGCCGGTGAGCTCATCGAATGTCGAAACCGCGGCCGGCGAACGCAGCAGGCTCTTGGGCGTGAACAGAACCAGCGGCTTGCGTTCGGTCGCCATCTGGCGGCGCAGGATGTGAAAGTACTGCGCCGGCGTGGAACAGTTCGCGACGCGGATATTGTGCTCCGCGCACAGCAGCAGGAAGCGTTCCATGCGCGCGCTGGAATGCTCGGGCCCCTGGCCCTCGTAACCGTGCGGCAGCAGCAGCACCAGACCGCTGGTCTGGCTCCATTTCTGCTCGGCCGTGGTGATGAACTGGTCGATGATGACCTGCGCGCCATTGGAGAAATCGCCGAACTGCGCTTCCCAGAGCGTCAGGGTGTCGGGATCGGCAACGCTGTAACCGTACTCGAAACCGAGCACGCCGAATTCACTCAGCGGGCTGTCGTAGACGCGGAAGCTGCCCTGTGTTCCGGCGTTGCCTTCCGCCATGTGCTGCAGCGGAATGTAGCGGCGACCGTCCTCAAAGTCGTAGAACGTCAGGTGGCGCTGGCTGAAGGTGCCGCGGCCGGCATCCTGCCCGCTGAGGCGGACCGGAATGCCTTCGAGAACCAGGCTGCCGAACGCGATGGCTTCGGCGAATGCCCAGTCGACGGGACCGTCTTTGGCGAGCGTCTCGCGGCGCTTCCTGACAAAGCCTTCGAGCTTGGGATGAATGTGAAAGGAAGACGGCAGATACGTTATGCCGTCGACCACACGTTCAAGCATTTCGCGGGAGATTGCGGTTGTGGAATTGGGCGGGAGCGGCGCGATAGTCGGCTGCAGCACCCACGGACCGGCGGCTTTATTGGCGTCGAATGCGGCGTTCAGGCGGTCAGCGACCTTCTGGCGGCTGGCTTCGACCTCAGCCGTGGTGAGCACCTTCTCTGCCGCGAGACGCCGGCCATACAGCACAGCAGCGGAGGGCTGCTCCTTGATCTTGCGGTACATCACCGGCTGCGTGTAAGCCGGATCGTCGCCTTCATTGTGGCCGTGACGGCGGTAGCAGAGGAGGTCGATCACCACATCGCGTTTGAACTGCTGGCGGTAATCGAATGCGAGGCGCAGTACGCGCATTGCCGCTTCGGGATCGTCCCCATTCACGTGGAAGATGGGGGCCTGCACCATGCGGGCGATGTCGGTGGCGTATTCGCTGGAGCGCGAGTCCTCGGGCAGCGTGGTGAAACCGATCTGGTTGTTGATGACGAAGTGGAGCGTGCCGCCGGTCTGGTAACCGTTCAGCTGCGACATGTTGAGCGTCTCGGCAACCACCCCCTGGCCGGCGAAGGCGGCATCACCGTGCACCAGGACCGGAATCACGCGCAGCCGCCCGGAATCACCGAGCCGCTTCTGTTTGGCGCGCACCATGCCTTCTACCACCGGATTGACAGCTTCGAGATGGCTGGGATTGGCGGCGAGGGACACGACGACTTCTTTGCCCGACGGCGCACGGTGCACGCCGCTGGCACCGAGATGATATTTCACGTCACCGGAACCCTGCGCGGAGGCGGGGTCGATGTTGCCTTCGAACTCGGAGAATATCTGGCCGAGCGGTTTGCCGATGACATTCGCCAGCACGTTCAGGCGGCCGCGATGCGCCATCCCGATGACCATTTCGTGCGCGCCGGTTTCGGCGCAGAGATTGGCAACTTCCATGAGCACCGACATGGTGGTCTCGGCGCCTTCGAGCGAGAAGCGCTTCTGGCCGATGAAGCGGCGGTCGAGGAAGTGTTCGAACTCCTCGGCGCGGAGCAGGTTGTCGAGGATGCGGATCTTGACTTCCCGCGTGATGACGGATTCTTCGGCAGTCTCCATGCGCTCCATCAGCCAGATTTTTTCATCCGGCCGCTGAATGTACATGTATTCGGCGCCGATCTTGCCGCAGTAGGTTTGGCGCAGCAGATCGACCATCTCACGCAGCGTCGCCGTCGTGCGTCCAAGGAACGCATGCCGGAGCGAGTCGGTGTAGAAGTGGCGGTCGAGGTCCCAGATGGTGAGGCCGTAGGAGAGAGGATCGAGCTCGGAATTATAAGCGGGTTCATCGCCCAGCGGATCGAGGTCGGCCATGAGGTGGCCGCGCACGCGGAAGGCGTTGATGAGGCGCGTGGCAGCGGCCTCCTTCACGACTTCCATAGACGGCTCAGGGACCGGAGCGAGGCCGGCCGGGCTCTTGTCGGGTGCCCACTTCACCGGCGCGTAGGGAACGCGCAGCGCTTCGAAGATCTCTTCATAGAAATTCTGTTCGCCGTCGAGCAGCGACTGCAGGGTGCCGAGGAACAAGCCGGATTCCGCGCCCTGAATGATGCGGTGATCGTAGGTGCAGGTCACCGACATGACTTTACTGATGCCGAGGGAGGCGACGACATCGGGCGCAACGCCGCGGTATTCGGCCGGATAATCCATGGCGCCGACGGCGATGATGGCGCCTTGTCCGGCGACGAGGCGCGGCATGGAAGCCATCGTGCCCACCGTGCCGGGGTTCGTCAGCGAGATACTGGTGCCCTGGAAATCGGTGACGCCGAGTTTGCCGTTGCGGGCGCGCGATACGAGATCGTCGAAAGCCGCGAGGTACTGCGCGAAGTTCAGCGCGCCGGCGTTCCTGATGTTCGGAACCAGCAGACTGCGCGAACCGTTCTTGGCGGGGACGTCGATCGCGAGACCGAAGTTGATCTCCTTCTTCACGACGCGGAAAAGTTCGCCCGCGGAGTTGGCGGCGAAGGCGTGATTGAGAGAAGGATTGGCCTGCACGGATTTGACGATTGCCCAGCCGATCAGGTGCGTGTAGGAAACCTTGCTCTTGCCCAGCAGCGCGCGGTGATGGTTGATCAGACGACGGTTCTCGTCGATCACTTTCACCGGAACGATGCGCTGCGAAGTGGCCAGCGGAATCGCCGCGCTGAGCGCCATGTTCTCGGCAATGCGCGCCGCGGTGCCGCGCAAAGGCATGAGCTCTTCCGAGCCGGTTATGACGGGTTCAGCGGACTCGTGAACGATCACAGCGGGCGGCGCCACCGCGACTGCTCCGTTGCCGTTGGGCTCGTGCTCAAAAACGTCTTTCCACTCTGAATCGACCGAGGTTCGATCGTGATGATACTGCTGCAGCAGCTCTTCTTCGAGCCACGCATTTATGCCCGACGCCGGGCTCTGGTTTCCTTGCATATAAAGCGGAGGGACTAACTCTCTGTTTTACCGCCCACAACGGACGCCCGAGTGGCGGCCTGTGTGCTCAATTTCATAGTACCCGACGCAATCCGGCTGCAGCCTGTTGCGCTTGGTTAACATTAGGAATCGTGAAGCTACTGGTCTTCTCCGATATTCACAGCGACACGCGTGCCCTTGAGCGCCTGATGGCAATCGAAGCCGACTATTACTTCTGTGCGGGCGACCTGGTGAACTTCTCGCGCGGCCTGGATGCGATGGGCGAGATCCTGAAGAAGCGCGGGGACCGGGTCTACGTCATACCGGGCAATCATGAGTCGGCGCAGCAGATCGCGGATTTGTGCGCGCGCTTCGGCCTGAACGATTTTCACGGCGGGCGGATCGAGCTGGACGGGTTTCACGTGGTCGGGCTGGGGTATTCGAACATCACGCCGTTCGAGACGCCCGGCGAGTATACCGAAGAACAGCTGGAGACGCGGCTGCATGAGTTCGACGGGCTGAAGCCGATGATCGCCATCTGCCACGTGCCGCCGCACGGCACAATGCTTGATCGCATCACAAATCTGCGGCATGCCGGAAGCACCGCGATGCGCGATTTCCTGCGGCGCGAGCAGCCGCGTTTTTTCTTCTGCGGACACATCCACGAGGCGGCGGGCGCGCAGGAGAAGCTTGGCGAAACGTCGGCGCTGAACGTGGGCAAGAAGGGCTATCTGCTCGATCTGGAAAAGCAGGCGGAACTGGGCTTGCTGTAACATCCTGGTTTGCATAATCCTGGTTTGCATAATCCTGGTTTGCATGATCCAATGCTGCTCGGGAACGTGGTGGAGACGTCGGCGCGGGTGGCGGCTACGTCGAAACGGCTGGCGAAGGTCGATCTGCTCGCCGATCTGCTGCGGCAACTCACTGCGGAGGAAGTCGAAATCGTCGTTTCGTTCCTTTCGGGCGAGACGCGGCAGGGACGGTCGGGTGTCGGCTACGCGGCGGTGCGCGATGCGGATGCGGAACCCGCCGTCACGGCGTCCCTGTCGATCGTCGATGTGGATCGTGCTTTAACGATCCTTTCCACCACGAAAGGAAAAGGGTCGGAGCAGGATAAGCGGGCGCAGCTGCGGTCACTGATGGCGCGGGCCACCACAGAGGAGCAGCAGTTCCTCAGAGAATTGCTGCTGGGAGGGCTGCGGCAGGGGGCGCTCGAAGGGATCATGTTTGAGGCGCTGGCGAAGGCGTCGGGCGTAGCGCTGGATCGAATCCGGCGGGCTGCCATGATGGCCGGCGACGCGGGGCATGTGGCGCGGCTGCTTTGGGAAAACGGCGAGGCGTCGCTCGCGCAGTGGAGTGTGCAGATTTTCCGGCCGGTTCATCCCATGCTGGCGCAGCCGGCGGGGGACGTGGAGACCGCGGTCGAAGAAATGAAAGAAGCGGCGTTCGAGTACAAGCTCGACGGCGCGCGCATTCAGGCGCACAAGCGCGATGACGAAGTGCGGGTGTACACACGCGCGCTGAACGATGTCACAGCGTCGGTTCCGGAGATCGTGGAGGCGGTGCGCGCGCTGCCGGCACGCGAGCTGATTCTCGACGGCGAGGCGATCTGTTTTGCCCCGGACGGCAGACCGCAGCCGTTTCAGGTCACGGCGCGGCGGTTCGGGCGGAAGCTAGATCTGGAGCGACTGCGCGCAGAACTGCCGTTGACGCCGGTCTGGTTCGACATTCTGTATCGGGATGGAGAGGCGCTGATTGACCATCCGCAGTCGGACCGGTTTGCCGTGCTGCGCGGGATCGCACCCGAAAAGAATCTGATTCACCACACGACGACATCCGATGTCGGCGTTGCCGCGGAATTTCTGGGCGGCTCATTCGCGGGCGGACATGAGGGCGTGGTCGCGAAGGATCCGGCATCGCCTTATGTGGCCGGCGCACGCGGCAGCAGCTGGCTCAAGATCAAGAAGGTTCACACGCTGGACCTCGTGATTCTGGCGGCCGAATGGGGCAGTGGGCGGCGCAAAGGCTGGCTGAGCAATCTGCATCTGGGCGCACGCGATACCGGGACCGGCGGATGGGCCATGCTGGGGAAAACGTTCAAGGGTCTCACCGATGAGATGCTGCGCTGGCAGACCGAGCAGCTGCTCGCGATCGAAACCTCGCGCGATACTCACACCGTTTACGTCAAGCCGAAGCTGGTGGCGGAGATCGCATACAGCGACATCCAGATCAGCCCGCGATATGTCAGCGGCCATGCGCTGCGGTTCGCGCGTGTCAAACGCTACCGCAACGACAAGACGGCTGCCGAGGCGGATACTTTCGAAACGGTGAAACAGCTGGCGGCGTTCGAGACCTCCAGGCAACGATAACCTGAGTGCATGGCAACTCTCGGATTGATTGAGTACGACGCGGCGAGCCCGGAAGTGCGCGCGGTCTACGACGACATCATGGCCACCCGGAAGACAGACTGGATCAACAATTTCTGGAAGGCGATTGCGAACGATGTTCCCACGCTGCGCCGCACCTGGGCGAGCATCAAAGAGATCATGGCGCCGGGCGCGCTCGATCCGCTGGTGAAAGAGATGATCTACGTGGCCGTCAGCGCGACCAATCAGTGCGGGTACTGTATCGCGTCGCACACCGCCGCGGCCCGCAAGGCCGGCATGTCCGACGCCATGTTCGCAGAGTTGCTGGCGATTGTCGGGATGGCGAACGAGACCAATCGGCTGGCCAGCGGATATCAGGTGGAAATCGACGAGAAGTTTTTGACGCGGTGATGTTCGAGCGCGTGCTCAGGACTGTGCGCCGCATCCCGAGGGGCAAGGTCGCGACGTACGGCGATGTCGCGGCGGCGAGCGGTTATCCGGGCGCCGCGAGACAGGTCGTGTGGGCGTTGCGTTCCGGTGGTAAGGCCGTGCCATGGCATCGCGTGCTGGGCGCCAGGGGCAGAATCAGGCTCACCGGCGAACCCGGTTTCGAGCAGCGGCTTCGACTACGCGCAGAGGGTGTTGCTGTGACGGGAGACCGCGTCGATCTGGAACAGTTCGGCTATCGGTTCAGAGGCGGGCGCGGAGGAGAATTGAAGCTTGGAAAATCGTGAATTCGCGCGCATCCTTTACGAAACCGCCGATCTGATGGAAATCGCGGGCGAAGACGGCTTTCGCATCCGCAGTTATCGCAATGGCGCGTCGGCGATCGAAGGCTATCCGGAGAGCATTTCCGCGATCCTCGCCGATCCGGAACGCAAAGTCACCGATATTCCGGGTATCGGCAAAGGGCTGGCGGCGGTGCTGCGGCAATGGAAGCCACCGGCAGCTGCGACAAACGCGATGAGCTGCTGAAGAAGTTTCCGCCGGCGGCGCTCGAATTCCTGAAAATTCAGGGGCTGGGTCCGAAGAGCATCGCGCTGCTGTTCGAACACTTCCAGCTGACGACGATGGACCAGCTCGAACAGCTTTGCCGCGAGCAGAAACTGCGCGAGTTGCCGCGGATGGGCGCGAAGCTGGAAGAAAAAGTTCTGCGCAGCATCGCGCAATACAGGAAGCGCAGCGGCCGGTTCCTGCTGAGTTTCGCGGACAACGCGGCGCGCGAACTGACGGCGTACCTTTCGGATATTGAGGGGATCGACGCCATCACGCCCGCAGGCAGCCTGCGGCGCGGACGCGAAACCATCGGCGATCTGGATCTGCTGGTAACGGGTCCGAATGCCGCGGCGGCGCTGGATAAAGTTGCCGCCAATCCGCGCGTGCATGAAGTGCTGGGCCGCGGCGCGAACAAGACCAGCGTCAAGCTCGGGCGCGAAGGTCTGCAGGTGGACGTGCGCGCGCTCGAACACCGGACGTTCGGCGCGGCAATGCAGTATTTCACCGGCAGCAAGGAACACAACGTCGCGCTGCGGCAGCGGGCGATCCGCATGGGATTCAAGCTCAGCGAGTATGGTCTGTTCCGCGCCGACGACGACGTGCGCGTGGCCGGCGAGACCGAAGAGAGCGTATACAAGGCGCTGGGGCTCGACTGGATTCCGCCCGAACTGCGCGAGAACAACGGCGAGATCGAACTGGCCGAGACGCACGCGCTGCCTAAGCTGGTGGAACAGAGCGACGATCCGCGGCGATCTGCACATGCACACCACGGCCACCGACGGCCGCGCCACGCTCGAAGAGATGGCGGAAGCGGCGCGCGCGAAGGGATACGAATACATCGCAATCACGGATCATTCGAAGGCGATCGCGATGGCGTTCGGGCTCGACGAGAAACGCGTCGTCGAGTTCGCGCAGACCGTGCGGAAGATCAACGAAACGGGCGAACTCGGAATCCGTATTTTCTCCGGGCTCGAGTGCGACATCATGAAGGACGGCGAGATGGATATCGCCTGGGACGCGCTGGCGGAGCTCGACATCGTGATCGGGAGCGTGCATAGTCACATGAATCTCGAACCCGATGCGATGACGGACCGGCTGCTGCGGGCGCTGGAGTGTCCGCATGTGAAGGCACTGGGCCATCCGACCGGGCGGCTGCTGCTGCATCGCGATCCGTTCACGTTCGATTTTGACAAGGTGATCGGCGAAGCCGTGAAGCGCGGCGTGTGGCTTGAGGTGAATGCAAGCCCGGAACGGCTGGATCTGAGCGCGAATCACGTGCGCGCCGCGAAGGCGAGGGGCGCGAAGTTCATCATTTCGACGGACGCGCATCATCCCAAACATCTGCGACAACATGCGCTACGGAATTCTGACGGCGCGGCGCGGCGGGCTCGAAGCCGGCGATGTTATGAATACGCTCGGGGCGCCCGACTTCGCACGCGCGCTGGCCGCATCGCGACAATAAGGCAATGAAACTCCTCTCATCGAAGGAAGTCTACAGCTGCAGTCTGTTCCGGGTCACCGAAGAACGAAGCGGTGGACCGCACGGGCTGGCAGATGAAGCGCAGTATCGTGCGCCATCCCGGCTCGGCAGTCATGATGGCCGTGGATGCAAAAAATCGCGTAATGCTCGTGCGGCAGTACCGCATGCCCGCGGACAAGTTCCTCTGGGAACTGCCTGCCGGGAAGGTAGACGAAGGCGAGAAGGTACTCGAGACCGCGAAGCGCGAGCTCATCGAAGAGACCGGGCTGCGCGCGAAGAAGTGGAACAAGCTGGTGTCGTTCTATCCGAGCCCCGGATACGTGGCAGAGAAGATGACCATCTTCCTTGCGACCGAGCTGACACAGGGTGAATCGCAGCCCATGGAAGACGAACGCATTGAGACGCGCTGGTTCACGAAGAAGGAGCTGCGCGATTTGATTGCATCGAACAGGATTCAGGATTCGAAGACGATGATCGGGTTTCTTTACTGGACACGGCTATAAAAGCAAAAGGCGGGCGCCCTTCCGAGAGCAGCCCGCCTTTTGCCTAAGAAAAGTCCGCTTACTTCTTCTTGGCGGCTTTCTTCTTTGCCGCCTTCTTCGGGGCGGCCTTCTTTGCTGCTTTCTTCTTTGTTGCCATCGTTGTGATTCTCCCTTCAGCCATTATGTACTGAAACGAAAAAAAGTTAAACAAAAAAAGTGAAGAATGTTTTGACGCTTCGGACGTGCGCGAGTGGTAAAACGGGAGTCTGTGAAAAAAGTTCAGCTGATCACCGACGGTGCGTGTCTCGGAAATCCGGGGCGAGGCGGATGGGCCGCGATCCTGCGCTATGGCGCAAACAAAAAAGAAATTTACGGCTGCGAAACCCACACGACGAACAACCGCATGGAGCTCACAGCCGCGATTGAAGGGCTTCGCGCGCTCAAAGAGAAATGCGAAGTCGAAGTCATCACCGACTCCGAGTATGTGAAGAACGGCATCACGCAGTGGATCAGCGCGTGGAAGAAACGCGGGTGGATGACATCGCAGAAGAAGCCCGTGATCAATCGCGACCTGTGGGAAGAGCTCGATTCACAAGCCGCGCGGCATCAGATCAGATGGTCGTGGACCAAAGGCCACGCATCGCACGAAGACAACAATCGCGCGGACGAACTGGCTTCGCTCGCGGCGCGCGAACAATGCACGTCGGCCTGATAAGCGCCTACTGCAGATCGAAATCAGCCGTACGCGTCGCCGTTTTACCTGCCGAATCGCGCGCCTGCACTTCGACGGTGTACTGGCCGGGGGGCACGTTATTAAGCGGAATACTTTCCGCCAGAGGAACCGTCGGGTTGTCCGGAATCCCGTTCATATCGAGACGCATCAAACCGGTCGAGAACTTCTGCTCCTTGGTCTTGCGGTCGAGGACACGGATCTGCATGGCGATCACAGGTCTGTTCTTCGGGTCCGCATCCAGCAGCAGCGGCTCATACACCTCTGTGTAGAAAAACGGCGGCGCCGATTTGCTGAAATGGTTCGAACCGTATGGAATCACCTGCGCGCCGCCCGCAATCAGCGGTACGCGATCTTCGATCAGCGAGGCGTCGAGCGTCGCCATCGCGGCGGCCTGGTGAAACTCGCGGCTCAGCGCGATCGACCCCAGGCCGAACTGGCTCGACCACGGTTCGATCTTCAGCGGCGTCTCCAGTTTTCCAAAGTTCGAACCTCCCGCACTGAAAACCACCTTAAGGTTGTAATCGCCGGATGCCACTTCGAACTCATTTTCGTAATGGAAGGGCAACTGCTGAAAAGCTTCCACCTGTTTTTTATCTTCGAAATCCCGTTTGATCGTGTCGCTGAAGCGCGCACCAACGGAACCGTCCGGTTTATAGGCGATACCCAGAACATTCATCTCCGCCTGGAAATGGCCCTTCTGCTTTTCGAACTTAAGCGCGGAGGCTGGTATTTCCATCGCCACGTTCACGCGAGCCACGTTCGGCCCGGTATAGAAAAACGGCGCCTGAATGGTCGCCGCGATGTTTCCGGCCGCGGAGCCGGACGCGCGGCTCTCGAGTGTCTTCTCGACCGGGTTGCCTTCCAGCGTGTCCTGGACTCTGCCGTTGCAGTATCCGGTGCGGAAGCGGACCGAGGTGTCCCTCTGGTTGACGCGCACGCGCAGCGCATGGCAGGTGCCTTCCGCGGATTCGGGCGGCGTGTAGCCGAGGACGTAGTACTCATCCATTTCCTTGCCGATTCTGTCCAGACCGGCAAAGAGATCGTTGGTGTTTATGATCATGAACCCACCCGTGCCGTCGGCGAGCATCTTCATGACGTTCTGGTTGTTGACACCCGAATCCGGAATCTTCGGAAGCAGCATATTGCGGGCGGGTATGGGCGGAATCATGTTCGGCGGCATACCGCGACCGCCCATACCCATCCCGCTGCGTCCGGCTCCGGGAGCTGGCGCCGGTGAGGAGCCACCTGGGCCTCGTCCACCACCGCCACCAGGGGCACCGCCACCCGTACCGCCACCAGGGGCGCCACCCTTACCGCCGCCCGCACCACCTCCGCCCGCACCACCTCCGCCGGCACCGCCTCCGCCGCCTCTCTGGAAGAACGACATGCCGGGCGCCGTAACAAACGCAGCCGGCTGCAGAACAGCGCCGAACATGCGCGCCAGTCCGCTCTTCGCGCTGTTGAGCGGATTCGAAGAAGGCGTGTGGAACTGAGCGACCGGGCCTCCCGCAATCAGACCGCGCACGTCGATCGGATAGATGGCGACGTTCGACTTGTTGCACATATCGATGGTCGCGGTGACCTCGGCAATCTTTTCGTTATCGAGAGGGAAGCCTTCGGTAAAGAGGATGAGCGTCTTTCGGCCCGGCACGGCATTGAGGTTTCTGGCCAGACTGCGCAGGGCGAGGAGCATATCGTGCGCGCCGAAATCGGAGGCGGCGCGCGCAAGCGATGCAGGCATCGAGCTGTTGACCGTGCTCGATCCGGTCACCGCTACTTTGATTCCGTTGACAGCCTGCTTCAGCCGGTTGGCATCCCCCGTGAAGTTCTGCGCGATCTGAATCGTGCCTCCGAAGTTCACCACAGCCATCACGCGGTTCGGGCCGGCGTTCGAATCGATGAATTTCGCGGCGGCGGCGCGCGCCTGCTGCTGATCACCGGGCTGCATCGTCGAGTTATCGAAGAACAGAACGATGTAACGCCTCGTTGACGCGCTGGGATTGGCCGGGTCGGACTGAACGGAGAATGATTTGACCGCCTGTTCCTTGTTGTCCTCAAAGACCTTGAAATCCTTCAGCGTCAGGTTGTGGACGTAGCCGCCCTTCTTGTCCGTGACGACCGCATCAACGAGGACGACCTTCGTCTCGGTGCGGATGACCGCACCGGAGTCGGGTGTCGCATCGGTGGCCTGTTGCGCCGGAGCGAAGCCGCTGGTGAGAAGCAGACCGGCGATGATCGCCGCTGTTCCATTGCAAGTTCTGAAAGTCATGTTTGCCTTCCGCGTGGTTTGGCGATTTGGTAAGGAACGCGACTATTTTACTTCTTTTTTACGCTCCTGTCGGGACGGGGCATCTCATCGCGCGCGTGTCGGTAGAATCGATCTCATATGGCAAACGAAACCCACGCTGTGTTCGATACGACCGAAGGCCGCTTCAAAGTGAAGCTTTTCGACGAGAAGGCGCCGAAGACGGTGCAGAACTTCGTCGATCTGGCCGAAGGGACCAAAACGGGAAAGCCTTTCTATGACGGCATCGTCTTTCACCGCGTGATTCCGAACTTCATGATCCAGGGGGGGTGTCCGCAGGGCACGGGGCGCGGCGGCCCCGGGTATCAGTTTGCCGATGAATTTCACCCCACACTCCGGCATTCGAAGCCGGGTGTTCTTTCAATGGCCAACGCCGGCCCCAATTCGAATGGCAGCCAGTTTTTCATCACCGTGGCGCCGACGCCCCATCTGGATAACCGGCATTCGGTTTTCGGCGAAGTGGTGGAAGGCTACGACGTGGTGGAGAAGATTTCCAAAGTGCCGCGCAACGCGCAGGACCGGCCGAACAAGGACGTAAAAATCAACTCCGTGAAGATCGAAAGGACCTGAGTGGCGGACAGCGCTGCCGCGCTGTTCGGCGGTACTTTCGATCCCGTTCACAACGCCCATCTCACGATCGCGCGCGCCGCGGCGGACCGCTTCGGTCTGGAGCGGGTTCTCTTTGTTCCTGCCGCCGATCCGCCGCATAAGCCCGCGGGTGCAATGGCATCCTGGGACGATCGCGTGCGCATGGTCGAACTCGCCTGCGCTGCCGATCCGCGGTTCGAGGTTTCACTGGTGGAATCCCCGGATCCCGCAAATCCCGGGCCAAGCTATTCGATCATCGCAATCGAGAAGCTGAAGGCCCAGGGTTTCAGGCGGCTGAGTTTTCTGATCGGCGGCGACGCATTCGCCGACATCCGCGGCTGGTATCGCTGGCAGGATGTTGTAGCCGCCGTGGAATTCATCGTTGTGACGCGTCCAGGTTCGGACCCGAACCGTGACGTGCCGCCCGGCGCGATCATACACGAACTGGACGGGCTCGACCTGCCGATTTCCTCGTCGGGGGTGCGCCGGCTGGTGAGTGAAAACGCCCCCTCGATTCCAGTGCCCCATGCGGTTTTGCACTATATCCGCGACCACAGGCTCTACCAGTCACAGACGAAGTAAATTTTCTGAACTCCCGCCCCGTCCGGTATTTACAATTGTTTTCGCCATCCCGAAGCACCGGGTTTTTCGGCGACCGGTGGTATTGGTTGACCAGCATCGAACACTGGAGGGATGGATGGCGCGGGGCAAGACGACACTTCTGCTGGCCGTATATTGCGGGCTGGCTTGCGGTCAGACGGGACTGACGACGATTCAGGACACGTTATTCAGAGCCGACGGCACATTGTTTAACGGCTCACTGACGATTCAGTGGAGCACATTCGACGCGAACAACGTCGGGACCATTGTGCAGCAGAGCGAATCGGTTCCGGTAGTGAACGGAAACCTGTTTCTGCAGCTGGTGCCCAACGCCACGGCGGTACCGCCGGCAAATGTATACACGGTGAACTATCAAAGCGACGGACGCGAACAGTTCGCCGAGACATGGACTGTCCCGACCAGCACGGTGCCCCTTAGAGTGGCGCAGGTTCGTGTCGGCAGCCAGGCGATCACGACCGGCGGTGCGGGCGCGTCGTCAACCACCAGCAGCACACCCATTTCCGAATCGAGCGTCATCGGACTGCAGGCAGACCTTGCGCAGCGCCCCACCATGGGAGTGGGTTATGGCACGAATGCGGTAGCCGTGGTGGATGACAACGGGTTTCTGGAAACTGCGATAGGCGATCCGGGAAACTGCGTGTTCATAGACGGAACGACGGGGCCGTGCGGACAGCCGACGTACTCCGACGCCGAGGTACCGGGCGGCACGATGGACGGCGTCAATAACACCTTCACGGTGGCCTACACGCCTCTTGGAGCGAGTCTGGCCCTGTTTCGCAACGGCCTTTATCAGACAGCGAATTCCGATTACACGCTGAACGGAATGACGATTCAGTTCGTAACCGGCGCAATCCCGCAGCCTGGGGACACACTGATTGCCTCGTATCGGGTAGACACGTCTGCCGGCGGGAACATTACGGCGCTCACAGCCCCGGGCGGCGCGATTCACACGGGCGCCGTACAGGTGATCTGCAGCGGCGCGGGCCGAAGCACGAATACGACGGGCTGGACGACGCTGGCCGGCTGCGACATCCCGGCAGCGGGACTGATGGCGGGCGACCGCATCGAAGTGCGCTTCACGCTCACCCATGCGGGCACGACTTCGGGGTTCACCGTTCAGGTGAACTGGGGGAGCGCGACGATCCTGTCGAGAACCGGCGGGACGCAGGACGCCGCAGTGGTGGGGCGCGCCGATGCCGCGATCAGCGCCACGGGCGCACAGCTGAGTCTGGAAAGCTGGGGTACAGTACTACCGTTCCTGCCGGGACTCGCGACGGCGCCGGCTCAGTCGGGGCTCGAAGTAAGTTTTCTCGCCGCCATTACGACGGCGTCGCCGGACAGTGTGACCCTGACGAATTACACAGTACTGCGATATCCGGCGAACTAAAGCCAGTTACTTCGTGTTGAGCTGGCGCTCGGTAATCGTCACTTTCGATGTCAACCGGAAGCGAACGACGGTTTGGGCGGGTATGGTATCGCCGAGTCTGAGCCACGGTTCGGTGGCGATTGCGACCTGCTGGCCATCGGATGTCAAAACGTTGGTCAGCCCGATCTGCAGCCGGGATGTTCCGGTGAACCGCCCGGCCTTCTCCGACTCAAGAACGCGTCCGGAGACATGGGCGCCGCGCTCGGCAATCACGAATCCATCGGCCACGAGAGGCTCAGCTAAGGTTCCGGCAAATGTCCCACCTGTCGCGCTGTAGGCGCTGGAGAGCGTCTCGCCGAGTCGGATGGCGACGGCCATTCCGGATCGCAGGGTTGCCTGATGCGGCGTGGGGGCTGGTTCGTTTTCGACAGCAGGCACAACCGGTGCCGTGGTGGTCTTGTCGATGGCAGCTGCCAGCAGCGGCGCGGGCGCCGGCCTGGCTGCGGTCTTCAGCGCAGAGGCAGAATCGCCGGATGAATCGTATCTCCCGGGAATCCATTGCCTGGGTTTTATGTTTGCCGCGGCATGAACGGGCATCGGTGGCTTCGGCGGTTCGTCGTAAACCGGCTCCGGCGCAGTGGCACGCACAAGCTGCGGCGGGTCTATGCGCTGCGTTTGCGGAATGGGACTGGGCTTCTGCGGGACCGCGGCAACCGGAGGCGGCGCGCTGACAACCGGTTGGGGCGGGGGCGGGAGCGTGATCGGAGGCAGCTGGGTCATTTTCAGTGCGAGCCCGCCGGCGATTCCGGCACCAACTACCAGCAAAGCAACTTGATGCCACTTCATGCACTGCTCTTCTTATCTCTAAGATGCTAAACCCATCGACGCTAAAATGTTGTTATGAGTTTCCCACAAACTCTGCGGATTGGCGGCATCAGTGTGTCCCCGGCAACCGTACTGGCGCCCATGGCGGGGGTCACCGACACGGTTTTCCGTCGTTTTATCCGTGATTTAGGCGGCTGCGGGCTGATCATGACGGAGTTCACCAGCTCCCACGGGGTGAGCGCCGCGGTCCGGGCCGACAACACCAAAAGGCGCAATCGGACGCTCCAGCGCTACCTGGCCTTCGATCCCGCAGAGCACCCGATTTCCGCCCAGCTCTTCGGCGCCGATCCGGAAACCATGGCCACCGCCGCCAAGGTCTGTGAGGAACTTGGCTTCGATATTCTCGACATCAATTTCGGCTGCCCGGTTAACAAGGTCGTGAAGTGCAATGGCGGGTCGGGGCTTCTGCGGGATCTTCCGCTTGTCGAAAAACTGCTGCAAACCGTGCGAAAGGCGGTTTCGATTCCGTTCACGTGCAAGTTCCGCGCAGGCTGGAACGACAACGAGCTGGTGATGATTCAGATGGCGCGCCTGGCCGAAGATTGCGGTCTGCAGGCGGTGGCGCTGCATCCGCGTACTCGCGAGCAGGGCTACGCAGGCAGAGCTGACTGGACCAGGATTGCCGCCGTCAAAGCCGCGGTGAGGATTCCGGTGATCGGGAACGGCGACATCATCACGCCCGAAGACGCTGTGCGGATGGTCGCGGAAACCAGGTGCGACGCTGTGATGATCGGGCGGACGGCATCATCGAATCCGTGGATTTTCCGGCAGATCGAGCAGTATCTCGCAACCGGCGCCTACGATCAGCCGAGCCAGCAGGACCGCTACGAAATGATGCGGACTTATTATGCGATGCTGATGGCGCGCGGCGAAGACGATATTGTCGGCAAGATGAAGCAGTTCGCAACGTACTTCACCCACGGGGTACGCGGCGGCGCACAGCTGCGCGTCGCCATTTATCAGGCGAAAGAGGCGAATCGGATCGCCGATCTAGTGGATGGGTTCTTTGCGGGCGAAGAAGAAAACGCGCCACTCGTCCTCGCCTGAAGACATTTCTCTCCAACCGGGGAACGCGTTCCGATAATTCCCGAGCGACGTAGCAAAGCGCCCGCTTGTCTTCCCGGCAAGAGCCACGACGCCTCCCTCGCGAACCCCGGCGGCGATTTCCGGCAGCAGGTCCGGTTGCCAGTAGAGCCAGCAGACGATCAAATCCCATGCATTTGGCGCGACTCGGTATTCGTGTTTTTCGAGATCGGCGCGGATCGTGCGGACGCCGGGAATTTGGCCGATTTCGAGATCCACGGCCGTAACATCCCAGCCCCGTTCGGCCAGCCAAATCGAGACGCGGCCCTTGCCCGCTGCAAGATCCAGGGCTTTACGCATGATTTTTCTTTTCGAGATAAACAGTGCGGGTGGGGAACGGCATCGTGATGCCCTCGGCCTTCAGCCGCTTGAACAGGCGCTTGCGCAGTTCGCTTTCGATGGCAACGTGCGATCCGAACTGGTCGACACTGAAGTTGACCTGAAAAACCAGCGCCGATTCGCCCGGGCCGGGATTGAACAGCACGCTGGGCACGGGCTCGGCGAGCAGTCCTTTCACCTCCTTCGCAGCGTCGAAGGTTTCGGCCACAAGAATCTGCTGCACGCGGTCAACGTCGGAATTGTAAGCGACGCCGAAGGAAACGGATGCGTCGTAGCGGCGGTCGGGCAGGTTGTAGTTCGTATAAATCGCCTGGCCGAGTTTGCTGTTGGGCACGACCACGAGGTTGTTGCCGTTGCGCATGATCGTACAGCGCCAGTTGATGTCGGTGATGTAACCTTCTTCGCCGGTGTTGAGCTTAATGTAGTCGCCGATATGGACAAAGCCGGAGATCGACACGTAAAAGCCGGCGAACAAATTCGACAGCGTGTCCTGCAGGGCGAGCGCGACGGCCAGTCCGCCGACGCCGAGAGTGGTCAGGATCGGCGTCAGGCTGACGTCGAACAGCCGCATCAGCCAACCTACGCCAAAGGAAACGACAGCAATCTGCGCCAGCCTGCGCGTGATGCTGGTTACCGATTGCGCGCCCGTCACGCGGCCCCCGTAGAAACCGACGAGCCGTCCCACCAGACGGCTGCCCGCGACCGTCAGCGATGCGACCCAGAGCACGGCGAGCGTGCGCGGAATGTAGCGCAGGTAGACGCGTGGTATCTCCGAATTCTGCGTCGCCAGATGCAGGCCGAGGATGAGCGACCAAAGAACAACCGGCAGACTTTCGACGAGCATGTCGCCGATCCGGGCTTCGGTACCCACCGCCCACGCGCGGAGGACGCGGAAGAGCAATCCGCGCAGGATCAGCCCGGCGGCGACGGTCAGGATCAGAAATGTCAGCGGGACCACCAGTTGCTGCGGGTGCATGAACATATTCTGCACGCTCGCAAGCCTTGGCGCGTCAGTGTTTTTGATGCGCTGTCGCGTCAAAGCTCGGAGTGTGTGCGCGGGACTGCTGGCCGCGGGCCTCGTATTGGGGTCAACCGGCCAGGAAGACTCGCCAAAGGAGCAGGCCGCGGCGCTGGCCAGGAAGGCAAAGAAGGCGGCCAAAGCGGCAGAGGCGGCGAACGCCTACCTGCTTTACTCGGAGGCTGCCGCGCTCCAGCCATCGAACAAGAAATTGAAGCGGAAGATGGAGGCGCTGCAGTCGCGCGCCGCGCTCGAATCAAAGCCGGCGCCGCCCATCGGCGCTTCGGACGACGACATCGCGCTGCTTCCTCCGGCGCTCGCGCCCGAAGATGTTTTCGACAGCCTGACCGCGCGTGAATACGCCCTGGCCCGCCAGCCGAAGTCGCCGCCTCATCTGAACGGGCGCGCGGGCAGACAGGATTTCGATCTGCGCGGCAATGCGCGTAAGCTGTTCGATCAGGTGGCGCAGCGCTTCGGGCTCGAACCCATCTACGACGGTGATTATCCGCAGGCCGGACAGCAGCTGCGTTTCCAGATACCCGGCGTCGACTACCGCGAGGCCCTGCACGATCTCGAAGCGATGACGAATTCGTTCGTGGTTCCGCTGTCGTCGAAGCTTTTCATGGTGGCGCAGGACACCACGCAGAAGCGCACCGATCTCGAACAGACGATTATCGTTTCGGTCCCGGTACCGCAGGCGCTCACCGCGCAGCAGCTGACCGAGATGGTGCAGGCAGTGAAGCAGACGATGAATATCGACAAGATTGCCTTTGACAACGCGCACGATGAAATCGTCATTCACGACCGGATATCGCGCGCGCTGCCCGCGCAGGCGCTGCTGAATCAGCTCATGTCTTACCGGCCGGAAGTGATGATCGAGCTCGAATTTCTCGAAGTGGCCGAGAGCGACCTGCTCAACTACGGCTTCAACGTCACCAATCAGTTCAGCGCTGTCGCGCTGGGCAGCATTCTGAACAACATCGTGACATTCCCCGCCGGCACCAGCGCCCTGATTTCATTCGGCGGAGGCAAGACTCTGATCGGCCTGACGGTGGCGCAGGTGCAGGCGATGTTCAATGAGTCGACATCCACCGCGAAGACACTGTACCGCGCCACCGTGCGCTCGGTTGACGGGCAGCCGGCGACGTTCCATGTCGGCGAGAAGTATCCGATCATCACACAGCAATACGCGGGAGCGGTTTCCCCCGGGACCGCGGGCAACGTCTACGCGCCGCCGCCTTCGTTCACGTTTGAAGACCTCGGGGCCCAAGTGAAGGTCACGCCGAAGATACATGGCCTCGATGGTGTCACGCTGGCGGTTGAGAGCACCTTCGAGCTGCTGGCAGGCCAGGCGGTGAACAACATCCCCGTGATCGGAAGGCGTGAATTCAAGGGCTCGGTGCGGGTGCAGGACGGGGAGTGGTCAATCGTGGCGGGAATGCTGAGTCCGACGGAATCGAAGTCGACGAGCGGGGTTTTGGGGCTCGCCCAGATACCGCTGATAGGCAACCTGTTTCGTATGACAACAAAGAACGAGACGCGCGAGAATCTGCTGGTCGCGATTCGGCCGCACCTGTTGTCGCTTCCCCCGGATCAGACTGTGACGCCGGAGTTGCGCGTGGGGTCGGAGACGCGGCCGTTTAATCCACTGTAGAGGGTAAAACAAACGCGGCTTTGCGCCGCGTGTACTACAGCTTCGGGGCGTAGTAGCCTCTGCGGGCGCGCACCACGAGGTCTTTACGCGTTTTCGTTTTCACCGTGACCGGGTGATAGAGGCCATCCGTCTTCAGGGGCTCGGGCCGGTAGAAGATGTTGTACTGATGGCGCAGCTCGTTAGCGATGTTTTCGAACGACTGATCGAGGTCTTCGACCTTGAACGGGAAAAACGCCTGGCCGCCGGTTTCCTCGGTCAGATACCGCAGAACCTTGTCGCCTTCGGTGTCGTCGCGCGTAATGTCGGTTGAGATGGCGTAGAGCACAACGTCGGCTTTCTGGGCTATCTCCAGCGCCTGGTCGCGCGACCAGCGGCTCTCGGTGTCCATGCCGTCGCTGATCAGGATCATGGCGCGGCGGAATTTGTCGCGCGGCTGGTCCATCATGAGTTTTTCCTTCGCCGCGAAATAGATGGCGTCGTAGAACGCCGTGCCACCGCCGGGACGCATGCCGTTGATGCCGGCTTCGAGCCTGCGCTCGTCGTCGGTGAGGTCACTGACCATTTCGGCGGCGCTGTCGAAGCTCACCAGCATGATCTTGTCTTCGCGGGGACGCAGCACGCTCTGGATGAAACGAATGGCGGCCTGCTGCTCGAAGCGGAACTGTTCGCGAATGCTGTTGCTGGTGTCGACGAGGACAGCGAGACGGAGCGGAAGATCGCTCTCGGCGGTGAACTGCTGGATGGTCTGCTGCTTCTTGTTCTCGACGACTTCGAAATCGTTCTTAGTGAGGTCGGTGATGAAGCGGCCTTTTTTGTCGGTGACGGTGAAGAGGATGTTGACGCGCGTGACGTCGAGGACGATACGCGTGGGATTGTCGGACTCGCTGGCGGGCGTCGCGGAGGGAGCGGCCTTTTGGGCGGTGAGGAGCGACGCGACACAAAGGAACGCGCACAAAGCCCCGATACAGAGGTACTTCATAATGTATGGCTTACATTTTATACGTTACGACCGGGCTTATTGTTTCGGCAGTGAGTTGAGATACGCCGTGAGGTCGTTCATGTCGGCGGGCATGAGGGTGGGCCACGCCGTGCCCTTCGCGATCATCTGCTGATGCATGGTGCGGGCGGGCCCCCAGCCGAGCGCGACCATCGACCATGGCGTATAAGAGTCGCGCGCCCCCGGCCGCATCGGCGCGCCGTTGCCCGGGCTGCGATGACAACTCACGCATCCGGCCTTTTCGAAGACACGCTCACCCGCGGCGCGATTGCCGCGCGGCCCCTGATACTGCGTTTCCCAGACGAAGGCGAGAATCGACCGCATTTCGGCGAGATCGACGGCGGGCAGCGGCTGCGAATCTGTCTGCATGAGCGGCGCGTGATTCCACATGGCGGCGCCGAGGTCGATCCACGTCTGGTTGCTCACGAGGTTTTCCAGAGCCATCGGACCAGTGTGGCAGCCGCCGCATTTTTCGGCAAAGGTCAGTCTCCCGGCAGACGGGTCCGGCAAGGAGAAGTGCGATTCGACGAGCTGCCGCTGCGTGGTCTGGACATACGCCGTGATGTCCATGAAGTCGCGGTCGGTCATGGTGGGCCACGGCGTTCCGCGGTTCGCCATTTGACGGTGCATTGCGGAGGAGTGACTCCACAGCCGATAGACGAGAACGACCGGGTCGTCGAGCGGCGGCCAGCTACGGATGATCTCAGTCGAATGGCACGACGCGCAGCCGTTGCTTTCGAAGGCAGCCTTGCCGCGCGCGACCCCGCCGGGCTGCTCGGAGAACTGGAGAGAGTAGAGGTAAGTGAAAAGATCGTCCCAGTCGGATGCAGTGGCGGCGGGCCGGTCCACCTGGCGTTCCGCCATGCTGCGCCACATGGCGGGCGTGTGGTTCCACAGTGCGCTGGCGAGAGCCGACGGCGTGTAAGTTGGCAGCAGCTTCTCTGCCAGATCGCGCGCGCCCGGGACTCCGGCCGGTTCATGGGCGGCGCCGGAGCCCTGAACCGTGTGGCATTCGAGACAGCCTTCCTCGGTCACCACCCCGGCGCCATGCCGCGCGTCGCCGGCAGATGCCGACACGGC
The DNA here is from genome assembly GCA_963832905.1 of Terriglobia bacterium. Classification (GTDB taxonomy): domain Bacteria; phylum Acidobacteriota; class Terriglobia; order Bryobacterales; family Bryobacteraceae; genus BOG-234. Next base: position 414,694 of record CAWHVO010000001.1, read on the forward strand.
GACTGCGGCGATCAGCGGGATCATTTGCGTCCAAGCACGCATAAGGCCTCCTTGGGTCTGCGCGTTCTCACGCGGCGTTGTGACGGTTACTTCGGGCCGTTATACAAGCCGTTATAGAAAAACGCGCCCAGCAGCGCGAGGGCATAGAGCGCGGTGAGGACGGTGAGCCCGATGCCGATGTGATCGACGCGGCTGAGAGCGCGATCGGTTTGCTTTTGATTGGCAACAAGTACGCCGGCAGGGTCCTCGATGTGAAGGAACTCGTCGTCTTTGCGAGCGACGATCCAGCGGTAGACGGCGACGAGCGCGGTGATGACGACCATCGCGACCAGAACGAACATTGAAGCCTTCATGCAGCACCTCCTGTCAGGTTTGCGCTGTTCCGTACGCAACTGAGGGGCCAAGGAGGGTCAACGGTTGGGGCGGCGGGAGTCGGGGCGGCCCGATCCTTTGTTTTCAACAGCAGTCCGGTTCGTTTGGCAAAAATTGTGTTTTTGACAGGGCCGAATCGCCAGAAACGAAAAAACAAAGCCAATATTCAGTTGTCAAAGAGCTGGTACCGGCTTGAGGGTACACCCGCGTGAGGAGGCTGGAGCGCGGGATCGGCGTAAGTGCGCGGTGGTGCTGGGAAAAATGTGGGGGATTATCTGTGAATGCCCCGTGCGCGTGGGGCGTTTTGGCGGCATTTCGCGGTTTGGGGCAGGGTTTTCAGTGGTTTATGGGGCATGCGAAGCGCGGGTCAGGGCTATGACTCGGCGCGAGAGGTGTGGAGGAAGCGGACGACTTCAATCGTCTTGCGCTGTTCGTCGAACGTAATAGTGAATGCGGATCGGGCCGTAGAGAATTCGGCGCTCTCCATGACTGCCGGGCGGACCGAGGTATGGAAATTTTGCGAGCCTCTCCACGCGTTCGAGCAGCGCGTCGCCGAATCGTTCGCTTGTTTCGGGGTGTTGATCCCATGACCACCGCATGAGATCCTGCAGGTCGGCTAGCGACGACTCTGAGTAGCGAATTCGGAATTCCAGCGCTTAACCAGCTTTCGAACTTCCTCTGCGGGAACGAGGCGCCCCTCCTCCACATCGCGCATTCCCTGGGCGATTGCCGCGCGCGTGGCCTCGTCTTCTTCCTCATCGATCAGCGAGTTGTCGGGTTCGTGGTCGGAACCATTGAACTGGTCCATGAGTTCAGCTTAGCGCGGATCGACCATGCAGAGAAGCACCTCTGAGGATTCAGGCGTAAAATGGCACGAGATGCAGAAAACGGTGCGGATCTTCAACAACTTCAAAGAAGCCGACGAAGCCGATGCTCTGGCCCGGGCTGCGATGAGCCCGCAGGAGAGAGTGGAGATTTTCTGCCAGCTTCGAGAGCGAGCACACCCCGATGCCTTTAAGCAAGGACTTGCGAGAGTTTATCGAGTGCTTGAACTCGAACAGAGTTGACTACCTCATCGTCGGCGCGCTGGCTGTTTCGTGGCACGGGTATCCACGCTACTCCGCCGATGTCGATTTTCTGGTTCGCTCCACACGCGCCAACGCAGACCGGGTGCTGAAAGCCATCCGGGAGTTCTGATTCGGGAGTCTGGCGATTTCAATTGCCGACCTGGAGACGCCGGGGAAAGTGATCCAGTTGGGCTATGAACCGAATCGCATCGATATCATCACGTCCGTGACCGGATCGACGGGCTGCCGGTTCAGTTCATCGGCCGGGAGGCTCTGATTCGGAACAAGAAAGCTACTGGCCGGGGAAAAGACAGGATCGACGCGGAGGAATTGCGAAAGCAGGATAAGAACTCTTCTTGGACCGCCAACTCAGCGATGAGAGCCTGGCGGCTGGCTTTGTATGAGTAAAAGAACCGGCGGCGAAGACCGCCTGCGTTACAAAGAGTTCTTCCACTCCGCCAGATCCGCCGGCAGCGGGGATTCGACGACAACCTGCTCGCCCGTCACCGGGCTGCGGAACGTCAGGCGGTGCGCGTGGAGGAAGTAGCGGTTCCACGGCGAAGCCTTCGCGCCGTAGAGGCGGTCGCCCGCCACAGGATGATGCAGCGCGGCCATGTGCGCGCGGATCTGGTGCGTGCGTCCGGTGCCGATGCGGATTTCAAGCAGCGTGAAATCCGAGAAAATTTCGATCGCCTTCCAGTCGGTGAGCGCGGCACGGCCGGTTGCAAGCTGCGCGGTCATGCGGGCCCGGTGCCGAGGGTCGCGCGCGATCGGCTTCTGAATGCGGCCGGAGCCGGCGAGCGCCCCTTCGACCAGCGCGAGGTAGATTTTTTCGACCGTGCGTGATTGGAACTGCGCGGCGAGGTCGCGGTGCGCGGCGTCGGTCTTCGCGACCAGAAGCACGCCGCTGGTGAAACGGTCGAGGCGGTGCACGATGCCGGGGCGGAGCTCGCCGCCGACGGTGGAGAGCGCATGGAAGCGATGCAGCAGCGCGTTCACCACGGTACCGTTGTGCACTCCGGCGCCCGCGTGAACTACCATCCCGGCGGGCTTATCGATGGCGACGACCGCGGCGTCCTCATAGAGGATGGAGAGCGGAATGTCTTCGGCGGTCGCTTTCAGCGGCGGCTGGGCGGCGGGTTCGACGACGATTTCTTCGGTGCCGCGAAGGAGCGCCGAGGGTTTGGCGGCAGCGGCGTTGACGCGGACGCGGGCGGCGCGAATCCAGCTCTGCAGGCGCGCGCGGCTGAACTGCGGCAGTTTCTCGTGGAGGAAAAAGTCGAGGCGTTTGCCGCGATCGGTGGCTTCAGCCCGCAGACGGTGCATCCTTAGTCATTTTGGCGGATGACTCCCTGACGCGCGGGTCGAGCCCGCGCACGTCCCGGAACTGAAAACGGCAGAAGGTACAGTGGTAGAGGGGAGATCCGAACAGGCCAAGCATTCGCCGAAAGGGATTCCACGTTCGGCGGTCTATGTGGTCCCTGCGGCGGAGGATCGACAGACGGCGGTTGTGGCAGATCGGACACTGGGTCCAGCGCTGAAAAAGAGCGAAGAAAGGGCGATAGAAATGCGACTTCTCGCCGCACTGATCACAGCGATATGTGGCCCGGGAAAAGACCCTGAGAAAAGCGCCTCGCGGACAGCGTGACAGAGAGCCCCCACAGTTGTAACAACCCGGCATTTATGTTCTAAGGCCCGGAAAGGGTTCCTGGGCTTTTGCACTAACGAATTAAATGGATATTCTCCAGAAAAAGTTACAGGCATGTTGGAAGAAATAACGGTCTCGGGCGCTCGTCAGCACAATCTGAAGAATATCAGCGTCCGGATTCCGCGAAACACGCTCACGGTGATCACCGGGCTGAGTGGGTCGGGGAAGTCGTCGCTGGCGTTCGACACGATTTACGCGGAGGGACAGCGACGGTACGTGGAGACGCTGTCAACCTTCGCGCGCCAGTTTCTGGATCAGATGGAGCGGCCCGATGTGGATTCGATCGACGGGCTGAGTCCGTCGATTTCGATCGATCAGAAGACGACGGGGCGGAGTCCGCGAAGTACGGTCGGGACGATTACAGAGATCTACGATTATCTGCGCCTGCTGTATTCGTCGATCGGTGTGCCGCACTGCCCGGTGTGCGGGAGCGAGATTTCGCGCCAGACAACCGAGCAGATTCTGAAGCAGGTGATGTCGCTGAAGCCGGAGGAACGCATCCTTGTGATGGCGCCGATCGTGCGCGGGCGCAAGGGCGAGTTTAAGAAGGACCTGGAAAAGCTGGCGCGGCAGGGTTTCGTGAAAGCGCGCATCGACGGCGTGATCCGGTCGCTCGATGAGGACGTGCCGCTCGACAAGCGGCGCAATCACACGATCGAAGTGATTGTGGACCGGCTGCTCGTGAAGCCGGGGATCGATAAGCGGCTCGAGGCGTCGATCGATACGGCGACGCGCCTCGCGAACGGGCTGGTGCTGATTTCCGTCGTCAACGGCGAGGAGAAGCTGTATTCGCAGAAACTGGCGTGCGTGGAGTGCGGGGCGAGCGTGCCGGAGCTGGAGCCGCGGTCGTTTTCGTTCAACAGCCCGTATGGCGCGTGCGAAGAGTGCGCGGGGATCGGGAACACATGGGCGTTTGATCCGGACAAGGTGATCGCCGATCCGTCGAAGCCGCTGCTGGAGGGCGCGCTGGGGCCGGGCGCGGGATCGAGCCGGGTGAAAAACGCGGTGCACGAAGCGGCGAAGGGGCTGCAAAGCGAAACTGACGAATCCCTGGGAGAAACTGCCCCGTATAGCGCGCGAAGCGCTGCTGAAAACGGTCATCGACACGCTCAACGAGCTTTACAACATCGGCGACCCGATGTATCAGGAGTGGCTCGCGGAGTACATGTCGCCCGTGCCGTGTCCATCGTGCAAAGGGAAGAGGCTGCGGCCGGCGAGTCTGGCGGTGCGCGTGAAGAACGTGTCGATCGATGAATTCACGGCGATGTCGCTGGCGCGGGCGATGATCACGGCGCGGTCGTGGAAGCTGACGGAGCGCGAGCAGCAGATCGCGGGGCGGGTGGTGGATGAGATCCGGCGGAGGCTGGAGTTTCTGGAATCGGTGGGGCTGCATTATCTGAGCCTGGATCGCGCAGCGTCGACGCTGTCGGGCGGCGAGGCGCAGCGCATAAGGCTCGCGACACAGATCGGGTCGAAGCTGCGCGGCGTGCTGTATGTGCTGGATGAGCCGTCCATCGGACTGCATCCGCGCGATAACAACCGGCTGCTCGACACGCTGACCGAACTGCGCGATATGGGCAACACGGTGCTGGTGGTCGAGCACGATGCGGAGACGATCGAGCGCGCGGACTACGTGATCGACCTGGGGCCGGGCGCGGGGAGGCTGGGCGGCGATCTGGTGGCCAGCGGAACGCCGGCGGAGATCGAGAAGAGCGCGACGTCACTGACGGGTCAGTATCTGGCGGGGACGCTTGAAATACCTGTGCCAAAAATGAGACGCGCGGGGAGCGGCGAGTCGATCGTGATTCGCGATGCGCAGGAGCACAATCTCAAAGGCATCGATGTGGAGTTCCCGCTGGGGCGGCTCATCGTGGTTACCGGCGTGTCGGGGAGCGGAAAGTCGACGCTGGTGAACGACATTCTGTATCGCGCGCTGGCGGCGGAGATTTACGGGTCGCACGATACGCCGGGGACGCACGGGGAGATCACGGGGATCGCGAATATCGATAAGTGCATTCGCATCGATCAGTCGCCGATCGGGCGCACGCCGCGGTCGAATCCGGCGACGTACACGGGGCTGTTCGCGCCGATCCGCGATTTCTATGCGATGCTGCCGGAGTCGCGCGAACGCGGCTACAAGCCGGGGCGGTTCAGCTTCAACGTGAAGGGCGGGCGCTGCGAGGCATGCCAGGGCGACGGGCTGAAGCGCATCGAGATGAATTTTCTGCCGGACGTTTACGTGACGTGCGACGTGTGCCGGGCCAAGCGCTACAACTACGAAACGCTGCAGGTGAAGTACAAGGGCCATTCGATTTCGGATCTGCTGGGGCTGACCGTGGAAGAGGCGCTGCCGGTGCTGGAGACGAATCCGCAGATCCGGCCGAAGCTGCAGACGCTGCTCGATGTGGGGCTGGGTTACATTCATCTGGGGCAGTCGTCGACCACGCTGTCGGGCGGTGAGGCGCAGCGCATCAAACTGGCGAAGGAGCTGAGCAAGCGGCAGACCGGGCGGACGTTTTATGTGCTGGATGAGCCGACCACGGGCCTGCATTTCGAAGATGTGCGCAAGCTGCTGGAGGTGCTGCAGCGGCTGGTGGAGCTGGGGAATACTGTCGTGGTGATCGAGCATAACCTGGATGTGGTTAAGAGCGCGGACTGGGTGATCGATCTGGGTCCGGATGGCGGCGAGGACGGCGGGCGCGTGGTGGCGGCGGGAACGCCGGAACAGGTGATGCGGGTGAAGAAAAGCTTTACGGGCGAAGCGCTGCGCAGGGTGCTGCAGTGAGGCGGCTCGACGCCGCGAAGTTCGGGGAGCGGTGCCTTTCACTGCTCGACCAACTCGATCCCGACGGCATCGTGATCACAAAACACGGAAAGTCCGTGGCCCGGCTGATTCCGATCGAGTCCGATTGCGCGGACCTGATCGGCAGCATGAAGGGCAGGGTAAAGGTCACGGGCGATATCCTGTCAACTGGAATTAAATGGGATGCTGAATCCTGACGCCGACATTTTTCTGCTTGCTCTGGACGGTTCGCTGACGGCCACTGAGCGCAGATTGCCGGCATCCAAGCCGGCGGCGACCAGCATCGTCCACGGCGTTCCGCTGGTCACGCGCGACCGGAGAATCTGGCGGTCGAAGCTTGTGCCGTTGGCGCGGGCGGCTAAGTGAGTTACTACGGCGTCGATCCCATCGATCTTTCGGGGCTGAAAACGGTCTCGCTGCGCGAGCGCGGCGGGAAGGTGAAGCAGGCCGATTTCGCGCGCGTGTATGAGAAGGGGTCGGGCGTCGCGGGGTGGATCGAAAGCCTGCCGCATATTCTGGCGGGGGACACGCTGCGTTCAGTGGTGGAAGCGATCGCGGCTGCCCAGGCGAAGCAGAAGCCGGTGATCTGGGGCATGGGCGGGCACGTGATCAAGTGCGGCATGGCGCCGGTGCTGATCGATCTGATGCGGCGCAGATTCGCGACAGCATTTGCGATGAACGGGTCGGCGGCGATTCACGATTTCGAGATCGCCATGGCGGGTGCGACGAGTGAAGACGTGGAGGCCGTGCTGCCTGACGGACGGTTTGGTGCGGCGGAAGAGACGGGACGAGAGTGGAATGCTGCGTTGAAAGCTGGTGTCGGGGCGGGTGAGGCGCTCGGCTGTGCGCTGGATCGATTGGCGGCGCGCGAGCATGCCGGCGCCAGTTTGTTGCTACAGGCGTGGCGCGCGAAGGTTCCGGTGACCGTGCATGTGGCGGTCGGGACGGATACGCCGCACATGCATCCGGCAGTGAATCCGGAAGCGCTGGGCAGCGCGACGCATCTGGATTTCCGGCTGTTCTGCAGCCTGGTGGCGGCGCTCGACGATGGCGGCGTTTATATCAATGCGGGGTCGGCTGTCGTGATGCCGGAGGTGTTTCTGAAGGCGGTTTCGTGTGTGCGGAATCTCGGGCATGAGCTGCGGAATTTCACAACCGTAAACCTGGATTTTCTGCAGCACTACCGGCCGCGCGTGAATGTGGTGGAACGTCCGCATGCGCAGTCGGGCGAACTCCGGTCTACCGGACGTGGCTACGCGCTGACGGGGCATCATGAGATTCTGATTCCGTTGGTCGCCGCGGCATTGATTGAACGATGACAACCCAGAGCTCTTATTCATCTGCCGCGCTGCCTGTTTATCTCGCGGAACCCGATCGCCCGTTCTGGGGCTATGCGGAGCTGCTGCTGGCGGCGGCCGTGTTCATTGTCATAAACCTCGCCGGATTCACGGCGATGCGCGCGCTCGGCGCGATGTGGCATTTCGATCCGGAGCTGGGTGTGCCGCTGCTGATCGTCGAGTTCGGCGGATACGCGATGGTGTTCCTCGCGATCAAAGGACTGTTCGCGCGCTACGGGCAGCCGCTTTTCGAATCGCTGGGCTGGGTGGAGTATCCGTTTCGGGCGCGGCATCTGGTGGTGCTGGGAGTCGTGCTGACGGTCGTCGTGGTGCTGCTGGAGGGGCTGCTGCGGCTGCCCAACGTGGAAACGCCGTTCGATAAGCTGCTGAGCGATCTGCCAAGCCGCATCGCGATTTCTGTATTCGGCGTGACGATTGGTCCCGTTGTCGAAGAGCTGCTGTTTCGCGGCTTCCTGCAGCCGGTGCTGGTGGATTCGTTCGGCGTGCTGCCCGGGATACTGGCGACATCGGTGGTGTTCGGCGGGATGCATCTGATGCAGAACGCCAATCTGTGGCAGAGCGGCGTGCTGATTACGCTGGTGGGGTTCGTGCTGGGGGTGGTGCGGCATGTGTCGGGATCGACGCGCGCCTCGGCGATCACGCACGTTTCGTACAACGCGCTGCCGTTCGTGCTGACGCTGATTACCGGAGGGAAATGATCGAGACCGTTTACTGGACGGATGAAGGCGTCGTCATGATCGACCAGACGAAGCTGCCGTCCGAAGAGATATGGGTGACGTGCCGCTCCTATAAAGAGGTGGCGGACGCGATCCGAAGCATGATTATCCGCGGCGCGCCGGCGATCGGCGTGGCAGCGGTGATGGGCGTGGCGCTGGGAGTGGCGCAGGCGAATGGCGGGGATCTCGATGCGCAGGTCGAGTGCATCTGCCAGGAGCTGGCATCGACGCGGCCGACGGCGGTGAATCTGTTCTGGGGCATCGAGCGGATGAAACGGCTCTACGGCACGCTGCGCCATCTGGAGCGGGAGGCGATCCGCGACCGGCTGATCGCGGAGGCGAAGATGGTGCGCGAGGAGGATATCGAAATCAATCGCGCGATCGGAAGAAACGGCGCGCCGCTGGTGCCGGACGGGTGCACGGTGCTGACGCACTGCAATGCGGGCGCGCTGGCGACGGCGGGATACGGGACGGCGCTGGGCGTGGTGCGGGCGGCGGTGGAATCGGGCAAGAAGATCGACGTGTTCGCCGATGAGACGCGGCCGTTTCTGCAGGGCGCGCGGCTGACCGTGTGGGAACTGCAGCGCGACAGCATTCCGGCCACGCTCATTACGGACAACATGGCGGGACATTTTCTGCATTCGGGAAGGATCGGCTGCGTGATCGTCGGCGCGGACCGAATTGCGGCGAACGGCGATGTGGCGAACAAGATCGGCACGTACGGAGTTGCGGTGCTGGCGAAGGAGAACAACGTGCCGTTTTACGTTGCGGCGCCGGTGTCGACGCTGGACCTGACGCTGCCGGACGGATCGCACATTCCGATTGAGGAACGGAGCGCGCACGAGGTGACGCATCTCAACGGCGTGCGCGTGGCGCCGGAAGGGACCGTGGTGCGGAATCCCGCGTTCGATGTGACGCCGCACCGGTACGTAACCGCTATCATTACGGAGCGGGGCGTGGCGCGCCCTCCTTATAAAGAGTCACTGGAGAATTTGACGAGATGAAGCTGTTTGTGTTTGGGCTCTTTGCCTGCCTTTCATTGTTTGGGGCGAATGAGTTTTCGAACCGGCGTGCGCCGGGATTTTCGCTGATGGACTCGAAGTTCGCGCAGCATGACCCGCAGGATTATCGCGGCAAAGTGCTGGTGGTGGATTTCATCCAGACGACATGTCCGGTGTGTCTGCATCTGACGGAGAATCTGGTGAAGGTGCAGCAGAAATACGGGGACAGGATCGGCATTCTGTCGATCACGACGTCGCCCGACAGTTTTCAGACCGGCGACGCGTATGTGAAGGAACACCATGTCGCGTGGCCGGTGCTGTTCGATATGGGTCAGGTGATGATGTCGTATCTGAAGATCACGCCGGTGAATCTGACTGTGCATTTTCCGCATCTGTTCATCATTGATAAGCAGGGGATGATTCGCGCCGACTTCGAGGGCGAAGAGAGCGTCGATCAGATTTCGGCGGAGATCGAGAAATTACTTAAGTAAGTGCGCCGGCGGCTTCGACCGCCAGCGGTACATTACGCGCTCGCGGCTAATTGTCTTAACACGTACGGGAGGATGCCGCCGTTGCGGAAGTATTCGGCTTCCTGAGGGGTGTCAACGCGCGGGATCGCTTCGAACTCGATCGAGTCCGCTTTTACTTTGACCCGCTTTCCCGATTCGACGGCTTCGCGGACGCCTGTGATCTGGTATTGCTCTTTGCCGGTTAGTTTGAGTGACGCCGCGTTCTGGCCGGGTGCGAATTGCAGCGGGAGAACGCCCATGCCGACCAGATTCGTACGGTGGATGCGCTCGAAGCTTTCAGCGATCACCGCTTTCACTCCGAGAAGCATCACGCCTTTCGCGGCCCAGTCGCGCGAAGAGCCGGAACCGTATTCCTTGCCCGCGATGATCAGCAGCGGCACACCTTGATCCTTGTACTTCATGGCGGCGTCGTAGATGAACATCACTTCGTCACCAGGCTGATGGGCGGTCCAGGGGCCTTCGGTGCCTGGGGCGAGCTGGTTGCGCAGACGAACGTTGGCCAGCGTGCCGCGTACCATCACTTCGTGGTTGCCGCGGCGCGCGCCGTAGGAGTTGAAATCCTTCGGATCGACGCCGAGACTGATCAAATATTTTCCGGCGGGGCTGTTGACCGCGATGTTTCCGGCGGGCGAGATGTGATCGGTCGTGATGGAATCGCCGAGAAGCGCGAGCACGCGCATGTTGGTGAGGTCGGCGAGGGGCTTCTTCAGGATCGCACCATGTTGTCGAAGTAGGGCGGCTTGCGGATGTAGGTGGAGGAATCGTCCCAGTTGAAAGTGCCGCCGCTGGGGACGGGGAGTTGCTGCCAGTTGGCATCGCCGTCGAACGCCTTCTCGTATTCATGTTTGAACATGTCGGCGTTGATAGTCGAGTTAATCACCGCGTTGACCTCCTGCGGAGTGGGCCAGATGTCGCGCAGGTAAACCGGCTTGCCGTCTTTATCTGCGCCGAGGGAATCCGAGTCCATGTCGAAATCGACTCGGCCGGCGAGCGCGTAGGCAACGACGAGCGGCGGTGAAGCGAGATAGTTGGCTTTGACCTGCGGATTGATGCGTCCTTCGAAGTTGCGATTGCCGCTGAGGACGGCGGCGACGACGAGATCGTCATCCTTGACGGCCTTCGCGACGGGGTCAGGCAGAGGGCCGCTGTTGCCGATGCAGGTGGTGCAGCCGTAGCCGACGAGATTGAAACTGAGCTGGTCGAGATAGTGCGTGAGGCCGGCTTTGTTGAAGTATTCGGTGACCACTTTTGAGCCTGGCGCGAGGCTGGTTTTGACCCAGGGCTTGGTCTGGAGTCCTTTCTCGACGGCTTTCTTCGCGAGCAGACCCGCGCCGACCATCACGGACGGATTCGATGTGTTCGTGCAGCTGGTGATGGCGGCGATGACCACCGCGCCGTTATCGATCTCGGCGGACTGGCCGTTGATTTCGATGTGGCTGTGTTTCGGGGAGGCGTCTTTAAAAGAGGTCGCGAAGTTGGTCTTGACTTCGGGGAGCGTGAGGCGGTCCTGCGGGCGCTTCGGACCGGCCATCGAAGGCACGACGGCGCCGAGATCGAGCTCGAGCGTGTCGGAGAACTGCGGGTCTGGCGTGGCGTCGGTGCGGAAGAGAAGCTGTTCCTTCGCGTAGGCTTCGACGAGACTGATGAGTGCGGCATCGCGGTTCGAAGTGCGGAGGTAGTCGAGCGTGCCGGCGTCGACGGGGAAGAAGCCCATGGTTGCGCCGTACTCGGGCGCCATGTTGGCGATCGTGGCGCGGTCGGCAACGCTGAGCGCGCTCAGGCCCGCGCCGTAGAATTCGACGAATTTGCCGACCACGCCCTTCTTACGCAGCATCTGGGTCACGGTGAGGACCAGGTCAGTCGCAGTGCAGCCTTCGTGAAGTTTGCCGTGGAGCTTGAAGCCGACGACAGCGGGGAGCAGCATCGACACGGGCTGGCCGAGCATGCAGGCCTCGGCTTCGATGCCGCCGACGCCCCAGCCGAGGACGCCGAGTCCGTTGATCATCGTGGTGTGGGAGTCGGTGCCGACAAGCGAATCGGGATAGGCAGTGAAGGAGCCGTCCGCTTCTTTGTTGCGGAAGACGACCGTGGCGAGGTATTCGAGATTGACCTGATGCACGATGCCGGTGTCGGGCGGCACCACGCGGAAGTTGCGGAAGGCGGTCTGGCCCCAGCGCAGCAGCATGTAGCGCTCGCGGTTGCGCTGGAATTCGAGAAGCGCGTTGATGCTGAAAGAATCTTTGGTGCCGAACTGATCGACCTGCACGGAGTGGTCGATGACCAGGTCGGCGGGCATCAGGGGGTTGGCTTTGGAGGGATCGGCGCCCATGGCGGCGAGGGCGTCGCGCATGGCGGCGATGTCGACCACGCAGGGGACGCCGGTGAAGTCCTGCAGCAGTACCCGCGCGGGCATGAACGAAATCTCCTTGGCGTCGTCACCGGTTGATCCTTTGGCGATGATGTCGATGTCGGAGGCCTGGACGTTGCGGCCGTCTTCGCGGCGCAGGAGATTTTCGAGCAGGATGCGATGCGAAAAAGGCAGGCGCGAGACGGCGGCGACACCTTTCTCTTCGAGAGTGGCGAGGCGGAAATAGTTGTAAGCGGTCCCGGACACACTTAGAGTGGAAGCTGCACCGAAGCTGTTTTTGTGCATGGGTTGATTTCAATATAGCGGACGGGATTTTGCGGGCTGACGAGATAAAGGATCGGATTCGGGGGGCGTTCCCGGCAGTTGCGTTCAACGGGGTGGTGACCGACTGCAACTGCGAGGAGTGCACAGACATCCGGCTGGCACTTGAGGAGAAACGGTGGGACGAGGTACCGAGGGAGTTCATCGATTTTACGTGTAGTCCCGCGCTGCTCACTCCCGAGGCGTTCTGTGCGTTTCTGGCCGCGTACATGCTCCGAGCGCTGGATCTCGTCAGCCAAAGCGATGGCAACGTCGTTGAGTTCACGGTTTACAGTTTGATTCCCGGTAACGATCAGGAGCCGTATGAGGTTTGCAAAGTCGAATGGCGCCTGAGGCTGGCGCGATTGATGAACGCGGAACAGATCCAGGCGGTGCGCCGGTTTCTGCTGTTCGTGACTGAAAACTCGGCCCACGCCGAATGGCTGGAGCGGTTCATCCGACGAGCGCTCGATGAGGTCTGGAAGTGAGCCGCCATATGGTAACTAATTTGTTACCATAAAGAGGACAGATGATCGAGCTGCGGGGCTATGTTGACCCGAAGGGCAACAAGCCTTTTGCGCTGTGGCTGGAATCGCTCGATGCCAGGGCCGCGGCAAAAGTGACCATCGCGCTGGCACGGATGGAGCAGGGAAATTTTTCGAATACGAAGAGCGTCGGCAGCGGCGTGGTGGAGCGCAAGGTCAACTTCGGTCCAGGATACCGGGTCTATTTCGGCAAAGACGGCGAAAGACTGGTCATTCTGGTCGGCAGAGGAACGAAGAAGCGACAGCGCCAGGACATTGAGATGGCTCAGGCGCGGTGGGCCGATTACAGGAACCGAAAGAAAGAGGAGCACGAAGAGGACTAAATGCCACTGACGCACGATTTCAAAGAGACGATCCGGGCGCGCGCACAGAAGGACCCGGATTTCCGGCAGGCTCTGCTGCGGGAGGGCGTCGAGTGCCTCGTCAACGGCGATCTGGAAACCGGCAAAGCCATACTGCGGGACTATGTCAACGCTACGACCGGCTTTCAGAAGCTGGAAAAGCGCACGCGGATTCCGGCGAAGAGCCTGATGCGAATGCTGGGACCGAAGGGGAGCCCCTCCGCAGCCAACCTGCTGAGCATTCTTACGGCGCTGCAGAAGTCGGAGCGCGTGCATTTCGAGTTGGCGCTGCGGCGCTGAGGGAAGTTATTCGCGACGTGTATCGTCTTAGTTGAGATGAAGCATCTGACTCTCCTTCTGTGCGCGGCGGGCAGCGTGTGCGCACAGACGGCGCCGCGGTTTGAAGCAGCCGACGTGCATCGCAGCGGTCCGGGGATGAACGCCTACACACTCCTGTCGGGCGGTGTGCTGCGCGGCACCCGCTACGATCTGCGGAAGGCCACGATGCTCGATATGATCCGCATCGCGTACAACGTCGATCCGGATACGGTGGTCGGCGGGCCGAACTGGCTGGAGTTCGACCGGTTCGATATCGCGGCGAAGGCGGCGGGGTCGTCGCCCGAGGCGGTGCGGCTGATGCTGCAGGCGCTGCTGGCGGATCGGTTCAGGCTGGTGCTGCGCCACGATACGCGACCGATGCCGGCTTTCACACTGACTGCAGGCAAGGGCCAGCCGAAGCTGACGGAGTCGAACGGGGCCGGGAATACCGCCTGCGTGGGTCAGCCGCAGCCCACGGTCTCGATCGTCACCGATGTCGCGTGCCGCAACATGACCATGAAGGGATTCGCGACACGGCTGCGCGGCATGGCCGGCGATTATCTGCTCGAGCCGGTGGTCGATGCGACGGGTCTCGACGGCTCGTGGGATTTCGAACTGCAGTGGAACCGGCGAACACTGGTGCTGCCCGCGGGTACGGAGCGCGTCACGATATTCGATGCCGTTTCGAAACAGCTGGGGCTCACGCTGACGCTGAAGGACGCGCCCGCGCCGGTGCTGGTGGTGGATCGGGTGAATGAGAATCCCACGCCGAATGCGCCGGACGTTCGAACGCCAGCTGCCGCCGCGCCAGCTGGAATTCGAAGTGGCCGATCTCAAGCCGAGCCGGCCTGGCATACGCCCGGAAGAACGCTGGATGCGGTTCACACCGGGAGGCGGTCTGGAACTAGTGGGGATTTCGCTCGCGATCATGATGACGACGGCGTGGGACATCGACTTCGATCATCCGGAGAGAATCGCCAATCTTCCGAAGTGGGCGGAGTCGGCGCTGTTCGACGTCCACGCGAAGACAACGATAACAATGAATGGTCCGGTGCTGCAGGGTTCGGGATTCATCGAGGACGACGTGCGACTGATGCTGCGGGCGCTGCTGGTCAACCGGTTCGGAATCAAGTGGCATTACGAAGACCGGCTGGTCGATGCCTACTCACTCGTACCGGGCAAAACAAAAATGAAGCCGGGCGATCCGGCGAAGCGGGCGAGCTGCAAAAATGCGCCGACGATTCCAAACGACCCGCGGGACGCGAATCCGCGCCTCGCCCGCCTGCTGCAGTGCCGGAACGCGACGATGGCTCAGCTTGCGCAGACGCTGCAGATTTACGAGCCCTACTCGTTCGCTTATCCGGTCGAGGATGCGACCGGCATCGGAGGCAGCTGGGATTTCACGCTGAGCTACACGCCGGACTTCATGATGCAGCAGACGAAGCCTGATGCCGAGCCGACCGGCGAAATTTCGATTGCGGAGGCGATCTCGAAGCAGCTCGGGCTGAAGCTGGAGAAGAGGAAGAGAATGTTGCCGGTGGTGGTGATCGATCATATGGAAGAGAAGCCAGCGGAGAATTGACGATGCGTGCGGCGGCCATCCTGTTGATTGCGGCGTGCAGTGCGTGCGCACAGACTGCGCCACGGTTCGAGGCCGCGGATGTGCATCCGAGCGAGCGCGCGATGAACCCGTACACATTCATTTCGGGCGGTGTGCTGCGCGGAACGCGATACGACCTGCACAAAGCCACGATGCTCGACCTGATCCGCATCGCGTACGACGTTAATCCTGAGGTGGTGGTGGGCGGGCCGAACTGGCTTGAGTTCGACCGGTTCGACATCGCGGCGAAAGCGCCGGCGGCCACTTCGCCCGCGACGCTGCGGCTGATGCTGCAGTCGCTGCTGGCGGAGCGCTTCGGACTCGCGCTGCATCACGACACGCGGCCGATGCCGACATATGTGCTGGAGATGGGCAAAGGCAGGCCGAAGCTGACGCAGTCGGACGGCACGGAGAATTTGAATTGCGACTATCAAACGCCTGCCCCGGGCTCGACGTTCACGGCATCGTCCTGCCGCAGAATGACGATGACGGTGTTTGCGCAGCAGCTGCACCTCATCGCGGGCGATTATCTGGGAGAGCAGGTCGTCGATGCGACGGGCCTTGAAGGCGGTTGGGATCTCGACCTGAAGTGGAACCGGCGGTCTACCGTGCTGCCGGGCGGGGCGGAGCGCGTCACGATTTTCGAGGCGGTCGAAAAACAGCTGGGCTTGACGCTGACGTTGAAGGAGGCGCCCGCGCCGGTGATCGTGGTGGATCGCGTGAACGAGACGGCGACGCCGAATGCGCCGAATATCGCCGCGATGCTGCCGCCGCGACAGGTGGAGTTCGAAGTCGCAGACCTCAAACCGAGCCCGCCGGATCGCAAAGGCCCCACGTGGTTCAACGTGTTGCGGGGTGGGCAGCTCGACATTTTGGGCGTGCCGCTGCAGGGTGTGTTGCTGTATGCGTGGGACATCGACGGCGGACACCCCCAGCGATTCGCGAATCTGCCGAAATGGACGGAGGCAGCGCGCATCGATATCCATGCAAAGCCGCCGGCGGAGATGAAAGGCGCGCCGATTCGGGGGTTCGGATACCCGGACGATGAAACGCGGCTGATGCTGCGCAATCTGCTGATCGAACGTTTCGGCATCAAGTGGCACTACGAGGACCGAATGGTTGAGGCGTACTCGCTGGCGGCGGGGAAGGTGAAGATGAAGCGGGGAGATGCGACGAAGCGCGCGAACTGCAAAGAGGCGCGCTCGCTGCCGAACGATCCGCGCGACGCGAATCCGCTGCTTTCGGAGTTGGTGCAGTGTCAGAACGTGACCATGGCGCAGTTCGCGGTGAAGCTGCAGGAACTGGAGCCCGCCGATTTCGTGTATCCGGCAGAGGATGCGACGGGGCTGAGCGGGACGTGGGATTTCCTGCTGAGTTTTTCGCCGTCGTGGCTGGTGGGACAGAAAAACGCCGACGGCACGCCGAACGGTGCGATCCCGATCGATGAGGCCATCGGCAAACAGCTTGGGCTGAAGCTGGAGAGAAGGAAGCGGATGCTGCCGGTGGTGGTGATCGATCGGATGGAGGAGAAGCCTGCGGGCAATTAAACGGCCTGGGCTTTACGCAGGCGCTCTGCTTCGTTGAAATCCTGCCGCGCCCCCGCCTCGTCGCCTTTGGCGCGGCGCGCGATCGCCCGGTTGCTGAAGGCTTCGGCGTAGTTCGGTTTCAGCCGGATGGCCTCGGGCTGCTGTTTGTCAGGTTCTTGAAAAACGGCCGGCGCCAACCAAATATTCGTGCGGCGATAGCTGATGAAAACCGATTTCTCGATGCGGGCCACAGAATTGAACGATAGCAGAGCAGGGCCCGGCTGCGGGATTATGTGAGCCCGGGAAAGAAGAGCGCGGGTGAAACGCTGAACCGCCGGCTGAGTCTCTCGATGTGAGCCTTCGCAAGATCGCGTTTTCCGCTGAGGACCTCCGAGGCGACACTCGGGCTGCCGAATACATCGATCATGTCCACCTGGCGCAATCCGTTCGCGTCCATCAGATGGCGAACAATTTCCAGAGGCGATGCGGGCGGTAAGGGATAGGCTTTGTTCTCAAAGTCCTCAATGAGAAACGTCAACAGCTCCGCAATCCTCTTTTGTTCCGCGGTCGGCTTCGGGCGGCTATTGAGACTCTCCAGCAAGGCGATGCAACGTTCGTTTTCCTCCTCCGTATGGATCACGTGCGGTAAGGCAGCAGCCAGCAGGCGGACATATTCCTTCTCGTTAAGAATTTCGGCGGCGGCGATCATTTCTTCCACTCCTCTTTGTCATAGCCTGCATGCGTCAGCACGTGTTTAATAAAGATCGTCTGAGATTCGTAATTAATCCCGGCAATGAGCCGGAAACTGCTGCCGCCAATGTTGAACACGGTGAATACCTTGTCCCCAACCGGAACGCCATCGGCTGAAGAATAGGTCTGCCGAACCTCCTGAAGACTTTTCCAACGGGCCGATTTGGCTGTCCGGTACCAGGCATCCAGTGCCGTGCCGATCGCTCCGTATTTCTTTTCGGCCTCGACCAGCTTCCTGCGACTGATGACGTGCAGCCGGCACCTTCCATGCGGCCTGCGACTTCGAGGCCGTCGCCCAAAAACAGTATACTTCGCAAAATGCGAAGTTTTCAAGTAGAATAAAGTGCGATGTTTTCGCTGGATTCGAAAGTCGCGATCGTGACCGGCGCGGGGCGCGGGATCGGGCGCGCGATTGCCCAGCAGCTCACGGCCGCGGGCGCGCGCGTCATGGTCAACGATCTCGACGGCGACCTCCTGAAGAACGACCCCCACGCGATGGCGGGCGACATCACCGATCCGGCGTTTCCGCAGCAACTGGTGGATCACGCGGTGGCCGAACTGGGCGGGCTCGACATCATCGTCAACAACGCCGGCTACACCTGGGACGGCGTGATCCAGAAGACCACCGACGAGCAGTTTCAGGCGATGCTCGATATCCACATCGTGGCGCCGTTCCGCATTCTGCGTGCGGCGGCGGGGTTTATTCGCGAGACGGCGAAACGCGAGGCGGCGGCGGGGCGGCGCGTGCATCGCAAGGTGGTCAACATCACGTCGATTGCGGCCACGGACGGCGGCGCCGGGCAGGCGGGCTATGCGTCGGGCAAGGCGGCGGTGATCGGGCTCACGCGCACGATGGCGAAGGAGTGGGGCCGGTACAACGTGAACGTAAATGCGGTGGGGTTCGGGCTGATCGGCACGCGGCTGATTCAACCGCTGACGGCCGAGTCGAAGATTGAGGTGAAGGGGCGCGAGATCCGCGTTGGCGTGCAGCAGGGAGTGCTGGATCAGGTGATCGCGGCGAGTCCGCTGGGCCGCGCGGGCACGGTGGAGGAAGCGGCGGGCGCGGTGCTGTTCTTCTGTTCGCCGCTGAGCGATTTCGTCACCGGCGAAGTGCTGATGTGCGCGGGCGGGATGCACTTTTAGAGCGGACATGCCCCGGCGAACGCGGCACGCGCCGCGTGTACTCTGACTGGAACAGCACGCTACAATTCCATACAATGCCTCGGAGTCAGACCGTCCCCGTTATCAACGAACAATACGCCAGCTATCGCCTCGAAGTGCGCCCGTCGAAAATTCATCGATGGGGCGTCTATACGCTGGAGAGCATTCCCAAAGGGCACAAGATCATCGAGTACACCGGCGAGCGCATCAGCCGCAAAGAAACCAAGCGGCGCTCGGACGAACAGAATCGCATGATCTATCTGTTCACGCTGGATAATTACTGGACGCTCGATGGCGCGGTGGGCGGCAGCGGCGCGCAGTACATCAATCACTGCTGCGATCCGAATATCCGCACGGTCGTGACGAAGGGCCACATCCTTTATATAGCCAAGCGGCCGATCCGCAAAGGCGAGGAGCTGACGGTCGATTACCACTTCCCGAAGGACGTTCGAAAAGGTCCCCTGCAAATGCGGGGCGCTGGCATGCAGGGGTACGATTAACCTCAAGGAGTAATTCTTGCTGAAAATCGGCGCCCTCTTCATTCTTTCCGGTCTGGCGATGGGGGCGGCGAACGACAGTCCGACCTCGTTCCGCGATGTCACTGCGCAGACGGCGGCGCACGGCTTCAAGGCCACCGCAGTCTATCTCAACGACACCGACCAGCCGTTCGGCGCGCGCTTCATTCATCAGAAAACCGGATTCACGCTGGACCTGATCGAGGTGCAGTCGGTGCCGCAGGCGTTCACGTGGGTGAATTCGTTCCCCGTGTCGAACATGGGCGAGCCGCATACGCAGGAACATCTGCTGATGGGCAAGGGCAACGTGGGGCGCGCGTGGGCTGCGAGTCAGACGATGACGCTGACGGAAGCCACCGCGTTCACCATGCAGTGGCGCACGTGTTATCCGTTCAACACGAAGGCGGGCCTGGCGGTGTTTTACGACGAGCTGGCACTCGAACTGAAGGCGCTGGTGCATCCGGATTACACGGATGAAGAGATTCGCCGCGAGGTGCGGAATTTCGGCATCTCGGAGAATCCCGCGGACCACAAGCTGCGGCTGGAAGAGAAGGGCACCGTCTACAACGAAATGGTGAGTTCGACGAACAATCCGGAATCCGCGCTGTACAAGCAGCTGGGCATCGATCTCTACGGCGCGAAACATCCGCTGGCGCTGAATTCGGGCGGCGACCCGGAGGGCATCCGGCGCCTGCTGCCGGTGGATATCCGGCGTTTTCACGACAGCGCGTATTTTCTCGGCAACATGGGGTCGATTGTGTCGCTGCCGAAAGGCGAGACGGTCGCGGAGGAACTGGAGAAAATCGACCGGACTCTGGATGCGGTCGAGCCGGCGCCGGTGCGAAGGAAGGCGGAGAGCGAGGACGCGCTTCCCCGCCCTGCGCCGCTGACGGCGGGTGCCGTGCAGGTGGTCGATTTTCCGTTTGAGAACGAGCAGCAGCCGAGTTCCATCGGCCTCGCGTGGCCGGCGAACCGGAAGCTCGATCAGCGGCAGACGCTGCTGCTGGGACTTTTTCTCGACAGCTTCGCGGGCGATACGAGCACGGACCTGTATCGATTGTTCATCAACAGCAAGACGCGGAAGATCGATCTGGGCGCACAGGGCGTGTCAGCGTACATGAGTCAGGATCAGGGCGAGCCGGTCTATATCGAATTCGATTCGGTGGCGGCGGCCAATCTGACGGAATCGAAGGTCAAGGAGGTACGCGCCATCGTGACGGCGGAACTGGACAGGATCGCGGCGCTGCCGGATGGTTCTAAGGAGCTCGAAGATTTCAATGCGCTGGTGCGCGGCCGGCTGGTGGAAGAGAAACGGCAGCTTAGCAAGCTGGTGAATTCGCCGCCGGGATTCGGCGATCGCGGCGGAAGCTCATTCTGGATGGAGCAGCTTTACCATCTGAACCGCGCGCCGGGATTCAACAAATCGGTTACGCAGCGGCCGGATATCGAGGCCATCGGGAAGATGCTGGATGAAAAGAAGAACCTGTGGCGCGATCTGCTGCCGGCGTGGCATCTGACGGGCGTGCAGCCGTATGGCATCGCGGCGCATCCCAGTGCGGCGCTGCTGAAAAAGCAGCAGGCTGAGGCGCAGGCGCGCGATGAGGCGGAAGCGAAGCGGCTGGCGGCGAAGTACCAGGTCGCGGGCGA
Source organism: Terriglobia bacterium (assembly GCA_963832905.1). Lineage (GTDB taxonomy): Bacteria > Acidobacteriota > Terriglobia > Bryobacterales > Bryobacteraceae > BOG-234. The sequence continues at coordinate 435,320 of CAWHVO010000001.1, forward strand.
TCAGGCGGCGATTGCGCGGTACCAGAAAGATTACGACGCGGAGAGTAAGCAGCTCGACGAGCTGGCGGATAAGGCCGCGGCGACGGAGTTTCTGAAGTCACCACCGCTGACGCTCGACGATCAGCTGGAGTTCAGGGAAGCGAAGCTGGAAGAGACAAAAGACGCGAAGCGGGCGGGCGGGATTCCGGTGGTGTCGTCGTACTTCGACAACATGACCAGCGCGACGACGGCAGTGGCGCTGCGCCTCGACAGCGTGCCGGAAGACGACCTGGCGCTGGTGTCGCTGCTGCCTGCGCTGATGACGCAGACCGGCGTGATCGACAACGGCAAGCCGATTCCGTATGAACAGATGGAAGAGCTGCTGCGTAAAGAAGTGCTCGATCTGAACGCGACGTTCAGCACGAACGTGCGGTCGAACCGCGTGGAACTGATGGTCCGCGGGGCGGGCAACGATCTGGCGGAGAGCCGGCGTGCCATCGAGTGGATGCGGCTCGTGATGGAGCATCCCGACTGGCGGCCGGAGAATCTGCCGCGCATACGGGATCTGGTGGAGCAGGCTGTGGCGCGGCTGCGGTCGACCATGCAGGGGTCGGAGGAGAGCTGGGTTACGAATCCGCCAATCGCGTACTGGAAGCAGACGAATCCGCTGTATCTGACGACGGCGTCGTTTCTGACGCGCGCGTACAACGCGGACCGGCTGCGCTGGATGCTGAAGGATGTCGGCGCGGGTGCGGATCGCGGGGCGATTTCGATGCGCGTGGCGGCGCTGGGCGATGAGGTGCATGATCGCGCGCAGATGAATGCGCTGCTCGCAAAACTGAAGAGCGAGAGCGGCGTGATGAAAGATGTGGGCGCGGATCTGGCGCAGCTGCTGCCCGATATTCCCGATGCCACGGTGGAACGCGACTGGCGGGCGATATGCCGGCAGATTGCGGACGATCTGCTGGTTACGCCGGAAAGGACGCTGGAACGGCTGAATGCGCTGCGGACCAATCTGATGGCGGCGGGAGGTGCCCGGGTTTGGATGGTGGGATCGCGAGCGAACCTGGATCAGCTGCAGGAGCCGCTGAGGATACTGACGAGTGAGCTTAAGCCCGGGCGTCCGGCAGCAGCGCGTTACGACTCGGCACGCAGGATTGATGAGAGACTGCGCGATCATCAGGGCGATTCGGCGACGCCGCGCTTCGTCGGCCTCTACGACGCGAACCTCGCGGGCGGCGTCATGATGACCATCGTGCCGACGGCGTCATACGACGACACGGGGCGCGACGCGCAGCTGGATTATCTGGCGTCGCGGCTGTTTGCGGGATACGGGGCGCACGGCGTTTTCACGAAGACGATTACGGCGGGCCTGGCGTACAGCAACGGTCTGCGCGGCAACATTCGCGACGGCTACAGCGGCTATTATGCCGAACGCATGCCGGAGATCCCGCAGACGCTGCATTTCGCCATCGACGTGGTGAAGAAAGGGCCGCGCGATCCGAAGCTGCTGGAGTACATGATTGCGATGGCGTTTCAGGAGTCGGATGCGGCGGCAGGTTATGAGGCGCGGGCGGAGGCGATGGCGAACAATCTGGCGGACGGCGTGACGCCGGACAAAGTGCGGACGTTCCGCGAAGCGATGCTGAAGCTGCGCGCGGAGCCGGGGATCGCAGATCAGATTTTCGCGCGCGTCGATAAAGTGTACGGGAAGATCATGCCGGGGTACGGGCCGAAGGCGAAGGAAACGCCTGGCGCGGTTTACTACATCATTGGCAACGACAAGCAGTTTCGCGCCATGGATACGGATGTCGAGGTGCGCGAGGACGAGCACGTGTACAAGCTCTATCCGCGGGATTACTGGCTGATCGGGAAATAAGACTTTCTCTGCGGCCTCTGCGTCTCCGCGGTTGAATCGGCATCGATTCACCGGAAGACGCGGAGAACGCAGAGAATTAACCTTCCGCGAGCTGCGCGCGGAGCCGGGGATCGCGGATCAGATTTTCGCGCGTGTGGATAAGGTCTACGGGAAGATCATGCCGGGGTACGGGCCGAAGGCGAAGGAAACGTTTGGCGCGGTTTACTACATCATCGGGAACGACAAGCAGTTTCGCGCCATGGATACGGATGTCGAGGTGCGCGAGGACGAGCACGTGTACAAGCTCTATCCGCGGGATTACTGGCTGATCGGGAAATAAGACTTTCTCTGCGGCCTCTGCGTCTCCGCGGTTGAATCGGCATCGATTCACCGGAAGACGCGGAGAACGCAGAGAATTAACCTTCCGCGAGCTCGCGAATATGTTCGAGGACCCGGCGGTGAATGTGGTGGACCACCATGTCCGACCACAGGCGCCAGTACTGAGCGGGCCACAGTCCGTGCTGATACCAGGAGGTCCCGGTGATAAGAGTGCGGCCGCCTGAGAGTGGAGTCAGTTCGAACTGTCCCGCCTTTGAGACGTAGTAGCCGTCGAGGTGTTTCGGGTAGATCGGACCGTAGAGGCCCATCTCTTTCATGGCGGGGGGCGTCGCGGTCACGGTGAATCGCAGCAAGTGCGGTTCGTCCCAGACGGTGACACGTTCGCGCACCGTGCCAGTGGAGAGATCGCAGCTGCGCGGCGCACCGACGCCGGCGCCATCAATCCGCGTGCGGACGGGATACGCGAAACCGGCGCGAAGAATCGGGTCGACCGGATCGGCGATGTCCGGAAAGGCGACCACGTATTTCCATACGCGCGCTGGTGGGGCGTTCACAATGGCGATCGTGGCGACTGAGTAGACCGGGGGGCGGGCGTTCACATCGAAGAGCAGGCTCAGGGGCCGGAGCAGGCACATCGCCGCGGTTCCGCTGCGCTTTGATGAAGCGCCGCCCCAGTACGCCATCAGGCTGCCGATCGCCGCCAACGGGGTGACAACAGGTAGGGCCATCAGCACACAGATGAACCCCTCGCGTCCCAGCAACAGAAACAAGAGACACCCGATAACACCAACATTGACGCCGAGACCGATGGCGCCCAGGGCATCCGCGGGTCTGCAGGCCCACGCTGCCAGCGCGCCCGCGATTACCGGGAGGAGGACGAAGAGTGTGTATCCGTAAGCACCTTGCCGCGACAGGAGGATTGCCGTGGCGAGCACGAACGCCAGACCGGCCAGGGCAATGCCGATTTTTTGAACATGTTCAACATCAGAGTGCGGCAGCTGCGGCCGTTTTGTCAATGCATTTCTGAACGCGTTCAAAATGGGTCGTTCCGGATGGTGTACGAAACCGAACATTCGGCTCCTGGCTCATTACGGTGAGAGGTGGTGCATATCAGCCACCGTCCGGCCACCGCAGCCTTCGCTAAACCATTGAATTTTAAGCCATTACCGTCTGGCGGATGGATTGCTTTTCAGGGGGCGAACGAACCAAAGGAGCAGCGCATGGAGACGACCTGGCTGAGACTGGCGATTATGGCAATCGGAGGCGTGAGCCTCTACACGGGCTACCGGCTCTTCTGCGACACTCCGCAGGTAAGCGAGCACCGGTTGCGCGTGGTCGTGCTGCGGAATTTTGTGGCTGGCGCGCTGCTCGCGGTACTCGGTCTCGGCATTCTGTTCACAGAAGCGCGCGCGTTCGCGGCGCAGAGTCATGAAGCGCGTCGCAGCTGGAACAGGAAGAAGCCGGCCCAACAGGGTTCGTTCGAAGCGCCGCGGCTGCATCGGGAGATCGCCGTGCAGCGCATCGCATGAGTTCTGAGAGTACCGGTACGTGATCGCTCAAACTGACACAAAAGAAGGTTTAGTGCCGCGGTTTTATTTAAGAGATAATCCTGTTGGTCACCCACTAATGAATTTAGTTTTCGGTAGTAACTATTCATTAGCAAGAGGTGAAACAAAAACCATGACGGATAATGCTCTCTTTGCGCGCACAACGGACCCTTCGGCCTGTGCGCTTCCCGCGAAACCGATTCTGGTCTGTGATACGCAGCCAGTGGCAATTGAAGGTGTGAGAGGTTTACTGGGACGAAGCGGCGATCTGCGGTTCGCGGGCGCTGTGGGCTCGCTTGAAGCCGCGTTCGAGCTGATGCGGGGACTGAACCCGGCCGCGGTTGTCATCGATAAATCGTTCGGGAGTTTGGAGATCACGGAGTGGCTGCGCCGCTTCAGCGCAGTAGGCTCGAACAGCGCCGCCGTGCTGTGGGGCATGAACGTGAGCGAATCGGAAGCGCTGCGGTTTCTGCAGGCGGGAGCGCGCGGTGTGCTGCGGCGCACATCGGAGCCGGAGACGTTGCTGACGTGTCTGCGTGCCGTCACGGACGGACAGACGTGGCTTGAGGAAGGAATTTTCGGCGAATCGGAGAAGATGCCATATCAGCGGCGGTCGCAGCTGACGCCGAGAGAGCTGGAAGTAGCGGGTCTGGTCGAACAGGGGCTGCGCAACCGCGACATCGCGCACAACCTGGGGATTCAGACCGGCACGGTGAAGATTCACCTGAAACACATTTTCGAGAAGACGGGAGTGCGCGGGCGGTATGGCCTCGCGCTGAATGGTTTGAGAGAGAAAGGAACTCTCCCGCTGACGCCGGTCTGCTGAAGACGCGCACCATTGTGTGCGCGATCCGACAAAGCGGGCCGCGAAACTTCGGGGATTTCCTCTCGTCTAATAGGTGGAGGTGAGGAAGATGTTGAAGAGGATTGGAATTCCCCTCGTTGCTTTGTTTGTGTTACTCGTTCTGATTCCTGCGCCTCCGGCACAGGGGGCAGTCAGGTTCGGCATCGGGATTGGCGGCTACTACCCGGGCTACGGGTATTATGGCTATCCCGGATATTACGGGTATCCCTACGCATATGGCTATCCGTATGGTTATGCCTATCCCTACGCGTACGGTGGCTACTATCCGTATTACGGCGGATATTACGGCGGCTATGGCGGGTACGGCTACGGCGGATACGGATATCGCGGTGGCTATGGCGGATACGGTGGATATCGGGGCGGCTACGGCGGCGCGCGCGGATTTGCCGGTGGTGGTGGATTTCGCGGCGGCGGCGGCGGTGGATTCCGCGGTGGCGGTGGTGCCCGTGGCGGTGGCGGCGGACGCAGGTAAGTAAGCGACAGCTTGAGATTTGGAAAGCGCCGCTCCTCCTTTAAAGGCGGGAGCGGCGTTTTTTTTGTGGTAATGCGCGCAGGGGCTGAGCGAAATGGCTCAGTCGGCGATCATCAACTCGCCGGCGACGATCGTTCTGGTGCGCGGCAGCCGGCCCTCTCTCGCCATAAGACCCAGCGCCAGCAGCGCCAGAACGTAGGCCGCGAGCTTGATCCAGTCGGCGGTGTGCGTGCGCGGCAGGAGTTTCCAAAGAATCATCAACAGCGTCTGCGCCAGCGTGACGGCCCAGACCGACCCATAAAAGTAGCGGCGCTCGGTGCCTTCGCCCTTCGTCGACGAGCGCACACGCGGCAGGATACCGAATGCGCCGAGGAGCAGGCTGATCACATAAAGCGGGAAGTACGCATACTGGTAAACCTGCTTCAACATCCAGACACCGCTGACTACGGCGATCGCCAGTCCCGCGAGATTCAGCAGCGCAAACGTGACAACGTCCGCCCAGGCGAATGTGTAGCAGATGCGCCGGTAGAGAGGGTTGGGTTTGTCCTCGGTGAAGCGCAGAATGTAGGGTTTCGGCTCAACGCCCGGCAGCTGTCCGAACAGACCGGCGATACCCGTGCAGACCATCACGCAGATCAGCCAGATGAGATTGTAGCCGCTCGGGCCGTGCGCGAAGAGATCGAACGTAAGCGGGCCGGGCGCGAGGAAGAAGACGCATATCCAGATGGGCCAGTGCGCCACGCGGTAGATCCTCTTATTGCGTTCCCGATGCCTGATCATTTGAACCGCTCACAACGCCCGGCTTACTCATTCACCGAATTCGCGGGCGTGGCGTTCGCGTCCCAGGCCGGCTACAACGCTGCCGGCGACGAAGATGATGCCTCCGCTTAATGCCATTGTCGTCGCATAAGAGAAATGTTCGGCGAACGCAGCCTGAATGTAGCCGATGGTGCCCGAGAACACCACGCCGCACTGATAAGCGAACCCGGGCAGAAAGCCGCGGACGGAATCGGGGGAAAGCTCGGAGAGATGCGCGGGAATCGCGCCCCACGCGCCCTGTACCATAAACTGCATCAGAAACGCGCCGGCGATGAGCACGGTCACGTTGGGCGCCAGTGCCCATACCGGGATCATGGCGACAGCGAGCAGAAGCCCCGTCACGATGGCGCGGCGGCGGCCTTTGAGATCGGAGTAGTAGCCGATGATGATGCCTCCGCAGATCGCGCCGACGCCGGAGAACGCGGAAATCAGCGAGCGCTTCCCGGCGTCGAAGTGCCAGTAGCGCTGCAGGAAGGTGGGGTACATGTCCTGCGTGCCGTGCGAGGCGAAGTTCATGCAGGCCATCAGCACGGTGATATAGAGGAACAGACGCCAGTGCGAGAAGATGGCGCCGCTCAGTTCGCGCCAGTCGGACTTGCGCGTTTTTTCCCAGACCTCGGATTCCTTCACGCGCACGCGGACAAACAGCGCCAGCAGCGCGGGCAGGCCGCCGAGGAAGAACATGGGCCGCCATCCGAAACGATCGAAGAAGAAGAAGTAGCAGAGCGCGGCAAGCAGGTTGCCCAGCGCATAGCCCTGCTGCAGGATGCCGGAGATCAGGCCGCGGAATTTCGGCGAGACTTTCTCCATCGCGAGCGATGCGCCGACGCCCCACTCGCCGCCCATGCCGATGCCGAACAGCGCGCGCAGGATCAGGAACGACGTGTAGCCGGGCGCGAAGCCGGTGGCGATCTCGATGACAGAGTAAAAGACGAGGTCGACCATCAGCGGCAGACGGCGGCCGTAACGGTCGGCCATCAGTCCGAAAAGGAACGCGCCGACAGGGCGGAAGGCCAGGGTGATCGTGATGCTCAGGGCCATCTCGGCGTCGGTGCGATGGAATTCACGGCCAATGGCGGTGAGGCAGTAGACGACCAGGAAGTAATCGAACGCGTCGAGCGTCCAGCCGAGGAAGCTGGCAGTCACGGCAGCGTTCTGATCTGTGGATCGCGACACGGCGACGGGGACGGCCTGGCTCACCCCGACGATTGTATCTTCAGGCGGCGGGCGACCCGGCTGTGTGGAAATTCACGTGCACAGGGATTGCGTTATGACACCGGTCGATAAAGTCAGCCAGGAAGAAAAAGACCTGGTGGAGAAGCAGGAAGATCTGCGCCACGCGTGGATCGAAGAGGACATCGAGGACGAAGGGCGGCTGCCCAATCTGGAAGAGATCGAGGAAGACGCGGAGATCCTGTAGAACGCTGGTCCAACAAAGACGTACACGCGACGCGAGCCGCGTTTGTTGTCGGCCGGCGAAACGCGACTGGCGTCGCGTGTACGCTGCACAACGTCCCACTATTTGAAGCTCAGGCGCAGGTGACTGGATGGCGTCTTGTAGCTCAGGATCAGGTTTCGCGGCTTCTCCTTCGACATCGGGAAGAAACAGCAGGCCGGACACCGGCTCGGAGACGGTCTGCTCGGCGAGCATGCTTTTCTTCAGAGCGTCCAGGGCAGGATCGGCCTTCGACGTTCTCTTTCATTTCCACTTTGATGCTTTCGAGCGGTCTCGGGGAGAATCGACGTTCGCTCTGTTGTCCGTAGAATCGGTTCACCACCAGCGCGCCCGCGCCGGCGATCTGCGAAGCGACGAGGAACGGTCCGCTGTGCTCGCCGCTCGATTCCGAGCGCAGAATGAAATCGTCGAGATGAACCAGATAGGGCTTGTCTTTGGGGCTGACCTTCGGGCTGATCTTCACGTCGAGCACGATGTAATTGCCTATTGAAGTCGGAGCCGAACGTCCTGGCGGAGCTGATCGACGCTGACGATCGTCGCCGCTGATCGGCGACGCTGGCGTCTTCTTCGTGACCCTGCGGGGGTTTCTTCTCGCCCGCCTGCAGTGCAATGGAAAACAGCAGCAACAATGAGATAACGGCGGTCTTCATAGATGGATGAATCCATTCAAATGCGGCCATGCCGATCAGGATGCCGATGAGCATTCCGGCGACGACGTCGCTCAGATAATGCAATCCGAGAATAACGCGCGAGGCGGCGACGCTGAGGGCGCAGAAAATCAGGCCGACCATCAGAGCCGGATAGTGCAGCCCTAGTCGACATCGCGATAGCGAATGCGGTGATCGAGTGGCCGGAGGGAAAGGAAAAGCGGTCCGGCGGCAGAAGCAGCGACCAGGCGTGCGGCTCGGTGGCGCACGGGCGTTCACGGCCGATGATCCTCTTCAGAACGCGAAAGGTCAGCTGCCCGACAACGACAGCCAAAGCCCGGCGACCAGTGCCTGAAAGCGGCGTGGTCCGCCGAAGAACGCCAGGATCAGACCGATCGTTCCCCATAGCCAGCCATCGCCGCCGCGCGTGGCAATCAGCATCCAGTGGCGCATCCAATGCGGGCGCTGCCACCGGTTGAGCCGGAGCATGAGTCTGCGGTCGCCAGCAGCAATGTGCCTGAACATTGCGTATACCGCCTCTTTATTGATTGTACGGTCGTCAGAGTCTGCGTGCAAGAATCGGTAGGAATGAAAACAGTCGAGCTGGTGTTCTTCGATGCCGGCGGAGGGCACCGCAGCGCCGCGAACGCGCTGTGCGAAGTGGTGCAGCGGCGAAGAGCGGCCCTGGGAGATGAAGATGATGAATCTCCAGGAACTGCTCGACGAGATGGATGTTTTCCGCAAGCTGACGGGCGTTCGCCTGCAGGACCTTTACAACCTGATGCTGATGACGGGCTGGACGCTCGGGTCGCCGGCGCTGATGAAAGGTATGCACGGCGTCATCCGCGTGCTGCATGGGAAGCAGGTGCGGCTGCTTTCGGATTACTGGAGCAGGAGCCGGCCGGATATTGTCGTTTCGCTGATTCCGAATTTCAATCGCCCCATGTTCGATGCCATCGCGCGTGTGATGCCGCACGTGCCGATGGTGACGATCCTCACCGACATGGCCGACTATCCGCCGCACTTCTGGATCGAACGGCAGAAGCAGTACTTCATCTGCGGGACCGAGCGCGCTTATTGGCAGGCGATGCGATCTCGGGCATTCGCCGGACCGCGTGTTCCGTGCGTCGGGCATGATTCTGAATCCGAAATATTACGAGCCGGTCGAAGTCGATCGCGGGCCCGACCGTGCGGCGCTTGGGCTCGATCCGGAGCTGCCGACCGCGCTGATGATGTTCGGCGGTGAGGGCTCGCCGACGATGCTCGACATCGTGCGCGCGCTCGATGGGGAAGATGCGAGCGATATGGATCTGCAGATCATCGCGATCTGCGGGAAGAACAAAAAGCTGGAAGCCGCGATGCGGGCGATGAAGACGCGGATTCCGATGCATGTGGAAGGCTTCACGCGCGAGGTGCCACGGTTCATGCGGCTGGCGGATTTCTTCATCGGCAAGCCGGGGCCCGGCAGCATCAGCGAGGCAGTGGCGATGGGGCTGCCGGTGATCATCGAACGCAATTACTGGACGCTGCCGCAGGAGAGATACAACGCCGAGTGGGTGGAAGAGCAGGGCGTCGGTATTTCATTGCATAGTTTCCGGCATCAGATTGTGGATGGGGTGCGGAGGATGATCGATCCGGTGAAGACGGTGCGAGTTCGTGAAGAGAGTGAATGAGCAGCGCAATCGGGCCGTGTTCGAAATACCCGGGATTCTGGAAGGAATTCTGGCCGCCGATGAACGCCGATGAACGCCGATTAAGAAAAGCTCATCGCGGCGAAGCTCACTACGCTTTGCGGGTCGATGTTCCATTGTTCGTAGCGTTCGACTGAGCCGCGCACATTCGGTAACACTTTCAGAAACGTATACAGCGGCGACGAGCCGCACCACCTGAGGTCGTCGTGGTTTTCCTGCACGAGGTCCCAGAAGCCTGCGGTCTCGCCTGCGGCGATGCGCTCCATGCGCTGGCGATCGCGGCCGGCGACGGCGAGCATTTCGTTTTCATTCGCCAGCGCCGTGAATTCGTCGCCGTAGCGGCGGCCCATGTGGGCCATGTCGATGCCGAGCACGAACAGCAGGCGGTCGGCTTCCCGCGCGGCGATTTCGCCGAGCGCGCCGAGAAAGCGCTGGACGTTTTCGTTAGCTTCCGGTTTGCCGCCGCGATAGATGCTGTGCGCGTAAGAGCCGCACAGGATCGGCAGTATGCTGATGTCCGGGCCGAAAATGGATTGCAGGAAGAGCACCTGGAATTCGATCGAGTGCTCGACCGCGTGGCAGTAGTCTTCCGTGCCGATTGAGTCGGGCGCCAGGCGCGTCAGTTCGTCAACCAGAGCCACGTTCGTGCGGGACTGGCCCCACGGCGTGACATACGGTTTGCGCGTCAGGCCGAAGCGTTCGGGCGCGCCGTAGTGCGATGTGCCGAGGATGACGAACGTGCGGTCCTTATACTCTGGTCCGAGCAGACGATATGCCGTGCGGTATGATTCATAGCCTCCGCCGGGACTGACATGCGGGGCCGCGATGCCGATGAGATTCGCGCGCTGCGCGGGCGCGGATTCGGCGGGCATCCACTGCTGAAATGTGGCGCTTAGTTCGGCGCGGTCTTCGGGATAGGCCGATCCGGCGTGCGACGGCTCACGCACGCCGGCTTCGGCGAACTCGCGCTGCCGCAGCGCTTTGAGCTCCTGGAAAATTTCGTCTTCGAGAAACCCGCTGCGCGCGAGGATGGCGACCAGTTCATTCTTCAGATCGCTGACATCGAGCTGCCCGGAAATCTGCACCAGCTTGGCGTGCAGGTCGAGGTCGGTGTGCTGACCGTCGAAGCAGGTCAGGCATTCGACCAGCTGCGGCGGAACGATCAGGACAGCGTCGGAATAGCGGAAGCTATCGCGGATCAGGAGGCCGGGCCGGTCTTCCACCGGCGACGGCATGAAATCCAGATCGCCGCGCAGACGCGGAAGGGGGGAAGACACGCGACCATAGTAGCTCTCCCCACCCGCTGCGCGCGGGGCGAAGAATCGTCTGCCCCACTCGGAAATCAGTTGCGGGGAAGCTTCTCGAGTTCCGCAGCGCTTTCCTCGATTTTGTCCTCGCGGTAAAGCACGCTCGCCAGGGCCTTTCTGGCTTCCACATTGTTGGGTTCGGCCTGGAGCACCTGTTTGTAGACGCTTTCGGCCAGGGAATATTCTTTGTTGTCGGCGTACTGGGCGGCCGCCTGCATGCGCGTCTTCGTGTCCGCTCCGATGGGCAGAGGCGCGGGATTCGACGCGGATGTTGCCGGAGCGGCAGTTGCAGTTGAAGCCGCCGATGCAGGTGCGCCGCTCTTATCGTTATTGAACAGCTTCGGCAGCTGGAAGGCGCCCACTATGATCAGAGCGAGCACCGCTGTCCCGACCCAGAAAATCTTCGCGTTGGAACGGCGCGACGACCTGCGCCGCATGGGTTTCGGCTCGGGCACCGTCTCGGCGGCGGAAAACACGTGCGTCGCGGGCGCGGCGAGACGTTTCGGCAGTTCCTGAGTCAGCTTGTCAACACCGCTGATCAGCCGGCTGAGATTGTCTTCCGTGCGCTGCGAGTATTCGCGCAGCTGATGCATAGCCTCAGCCTGTTTGGCCATGTCGGTCTCGAGCGCCGAGACGCGCTGCACCAGTTTAACCTGAATGTTTTTGACGAAGGTTTCGAGCGTCCGCAGGTGCGTTTCCTCGATCTCCTGCTGGAGCTTCGTCGCCATGTTCTGGAAGCGGCTGGTGACAGCCTCCTCGATCATCTGCGGCAGACGCGCTTCGATTTCCATGACGGAACGGCCGAGCGCAACGTCCCTGCCCGAGTTCGTGCCGGAGAAAGTGTCGGCCATCTGGCGATCGAGCCAGCCGCGCACGTTGCCGGGTACAGGCGCTTCGCCGGATTCCATGTCGCCGATGCGGCCTTCGATATCCTCCAGACGATCGAGAATCGGCCGGATGCCTTCGGCCATCATTTCGAGAATTTCGTAATCGCGGTCGGCGAGATTGCCGCCATGCACGTCCTCGCGGAGGCGCTCGCGGAATCCGGGGGGAACCGGCGCTGTGGCGGGGGGCGGAACGGCGTGGAGCCGGCGGGCTGTCGTCAGGTTCTTCATCCCGCGCCGCGGTTTCCGGGTGCGCGCGTTCGCGGGGGCGCGGCGGTTCCTCGAGAACGCGCCGGTCCAGCCCGTCGCGCCGCAGCTGCGGGGAAAAATACTGGCCGCCGTCGCGCACATAAGAGATGGCGTCGATCAGATGGCGCGCCGGACCGTTCTTCAGCAGATAAGCGTCGCCGCCCGCGCGCACGACTTCGCGGATAATGTCGTCATCGGCGCTGCCGGAGAGAATGACGATCCTGGTGCCGAGGGCCTCGGAGCGCACGCGGCGCACGAGTTCGATGCCGTGCAGTTTTGGCAGGTTGAGATCGACGACAGCCACATCGGGGCGCAGCTCGCGGATGCGGGCCAGCGCGGTCTCGCCATCGGGACACTGTGCAACCACATCGTAATGCGGGGCGCCATGCAGGACGGCGGCAAGGCCATCCCGGCGCAGGGCGTCCTCATCGGCCAGAAGGATTGTGATTTGCTCAGACAAAGCCATTGAGACCGAAGGGACTTGGTCCTATCTTAGCGTGAAAAGCGCACTGGCCGGAGGGTCCGTAAGGACAATTCCGTGGCCGGGCGGCTTACTCGAAAAGTTTCCAGCGCCGCCTTTCGCGCACAGTAAAGGGCGCCGGCGGCGCGAGTGGAGAGCCGACAGGAGCGGCTGCGGGCCGCTCCACGGTTCCGGGCGGCGAAGCCTCTCCCACCGGAGCCGGCGCATTTCTTACGATCAGTTTGTCGAGCCCGCCTAACAGCTTCTGGACGCTGGTCTCGGTGCGCAGAGAACATTCACGCAGCTCGCGCATGGCGGCCGACTGGCTGGCCACCTCATCTTCGAGGCGCGAAATCCGGTGAATCACCCGGGTTTCGACGCCGGAGGCAAAAGCGTCCAGCATCTCTTGCTGGCCCCGCTCGGTCTCCGCTTTCAGGCGTGTCTCCACCTCCGTCATGCGCGCGGTGACGGTTTGCTCGATCCAGCCACGCAGTTCATCTCTGATCTGAACGGAGGCGACCTGACCGGCGGATGCGGATGCGGCGGCCTCCGCATGCGGTGTCAGCGCACTTAGTCGATTCTCCAGATCGTCGAGCCGCTCCGCCAGTTTGCCGCCCGCCTCGCCGCCCGGCACGGGAATCTGCGTGGCGATGGCTTCGCCGAGGCGGATGCCGGCGCCGAGGACGATCCCCCCTCCCACCGATGCCGCGAGAATCTTAAGGATGCTGGCCATAGTTGTTCACAGAAAAATCTACGTTTATCCACAGAAAATTCACGGTCTCGCTATTGCCTGGATGCATGACTCAGGTTTATCCTAGGAGAGTTCTGACTGGGATCCGACGCTTCAATTCAGGCGCGAGGTCGTATTCAGGTTCCTCTGGATGGCGAATTTGACGAGGCCGGCAATGCCGTCAACCTCCAGTTTTCGCATTATATTCGCGCGATAAGTGTCGACAGTTTTCGGACTGATTTCCAGCATTTTCGCGATATCTTTTGGTCGCATTCCATCCACGAGAAAAGTAAACACTTCATACTCGCGCTTGCTCAGCAGGGCCAGTGAGTCCTTCTTTTCCTTTTGATTATCAACAACATCGCGACGGATCAGAGGAGTCAGATACTGCCCTCCGTCCTGAATATAATTGATGGCATCAAACAAATGCCGGGTGGTGCCTTCTTTCAATAGATATCCGTTGGCTCCGCTGCGGAACAATTCGCGAATGACATTCTCGTCGCGGGTTATGGAGAGCACGATGATCCTGGTCTCGGATTTGGTCTGACGGAGGCGCCGGATGATGTCGAGCCCGCTGAGCCGGGGCATGTGCAGGTCAAGAATGGCAAAATCCGGCTTCAGCGCCAGGATCAGTTCAAGAGCTTCAGCGCCGTCGACTTGCCTGACCGAGAATTTTCATCTCGGGACGTTCGGAAAATTTGGCCGCGATGCCTTCGCGGAGAATCCCGTGGTCATCAGCGAGCACGAGAGTTACAGGTTTCGTCGGGGTTTCCATGTTCCGGGTATTTTTCTGACTCCTTTATTCTAGTCTTCCAGCAGCGGGAGTCGCACGCATATCCTGACTCCCTCGGAACCGCTCGTAATATCGCAGCTGCCGCCGAGGTCGGCGGCATGTTCGCGCATCGCCTGGAGGCCGATGCCTCTAACGGCAGACGAGGGTTTCGCCGCAAACCCGTGGCCGTTGTCTTCAAGACGCAGTTCGAGGCGACGCAGTTCACCGCGTGCCCGATCCGCATCGCTTTCCACGGGCGCCAGTGAAATCATGAGACGAGTGGCGCCCGAATGGCGGGTCACATTGGAAATGCACTCCTGGGCGCATCGATAAAGCGCGATCTTCACGGCGTGCGATGGTTCCTCGGGGAGCGGCTGGATGCGTAACTCCACTTCCACATGTCCGCTGAGGCCGCTCGACTGAACCAGGCTTTCAAGCGCATCGGCGATACCGAGCGCCTGCCAGTCGGGCGGATGGAGGCTGTGTGAGACGGCGCGAACCTGATCGAGAGCCTGATCGGCAAGAGTCTGCAGGCGTACGAGGGCGTCGCGCGCGGCGGGCGGCAACCCGGCTGCGCAGTCATCGAGCGTCTCCAGATTCAGCATGATGCCGGCGAGAGGCTGACCGGCCCCGGCGTGCAGTTCACGCGCAATACGCGACCTTTCGCGCTCCAGTTCTTCGATAATCAGCCGCCCGGCGCCGCGGTGGGTGGAACTGCGCGGCAGCCGGTAGCGTTCCAAAAGGTCATAAAGGCGGCTGTTCTTCTCGCCGACCATGGAAAGGATGTCGGCCCAGGCCGTCATTTCCGCGACATCGATATCGGCTCGCATAAGACTCGTCCTGTGGTATTTCAGGTGCTTCCTAATACTCTAAACCTGATTAAGGCTGGCTCCCACCAAAACAGGAGCTTCCTGGACCGGAGTAGTAATGGTACCGATAGCCCATCCTAACATCTATCCAAGGTGATGAAAAGGCTCCTATAATTACGGCTTGCCCTCGAAAAGCCTGATGACCGCCGGCAAGACGACGCTGATCATCGTTGCCGCGGGGTTCGGATTGCTCCGAAGTCTAAAACTCCTGGGAAACATAGCAGGCCACGCCAGTACATTACAGAACCTCGAGGCCAGAGTGGACACCCTGCATATGGCCGTGGCCCGGGTGGCCGGCCAGACCGAACAATTCAAGACGCGGCTGGACCAGGTGGTTACCCGGATGGTCGCTAGGGACGAACTCCAGCAGACTCTCGAGCGGGTGTTTGGACGGGTTGAGGAAGAAGTGGAAGCCCGATTCGAGCATCAGGCGAAGTCGGTTGAGGCGCTGCGCATCATGGTGGGACAGACCGATGAATTGCTCCAGCGGGTCCTCGACGGCCTCGAATCGCTCAAGGTGGAAAGCGAAGAACTCAGCGGCGCCGGGAGATAGTCCCGGGGCGCAGGCCGCGCACCGCCGTTGTACGCGAAGCGCACAGGCCGAAGGTCCGTTGTGCGCGAATAAGGAAGAGCGCAGCTTGCGCTGCGCATCCCGCCCGCTCAGTACTTGAACTGACGCCGGTCTGCGGCCTGAGGCAGCTGTGACTGCGACTGCACCGGGATCTTTTCGACAAAGAAGGAACGCGGCGGCTGCCATACCGGCGTGGCGGGCCGGCGCGGATCGCCTGCGGAGTTGTCCATTGAACCGGTGCCCGGTGTAAGATTTTTCAGGCCGTAGAGTGCCAGTTCAAAGCGGTCCTTTACGCCCAGCTTCTGGAATAAGCGGGACAGGTAAACCTTCACGGTGCCTTCCGAGATGTTGAGGGCGGTGGCAATCTCCTTATTTTTCAGTCCCTGCGAGAGCAGGCTTACCAGTTGTCCTTCACGGCGCGTGAGGGAGTAGCGGCGGGCGGACATAATGCTGTCGGTCAGCGCCTTCTCAAACCACAGCTCACCTTCGTTGACCCTCGTCAGGCAACGCAGCAGCGTTTCGGCGGGAAGCGTCTTGCGCAGAATGCCCCGCACGCCGAGGCTCATGGCCTGCAGGGCCAGCTCTGTGGAAATTGCGTGCACCCACAGAACGATCTTGGCGTGGCTGGCGACCTCATGAAGACCGCTCAGCACCCCGAAGTTGACGCCGGCGGTGAGATCGACCAGCAGGAGATCGGGCTGGTGCAGTACGCCATCTGAGCCCTCAACCCGTCAATTCCCGGGCAATACGATATCAGACGCATCTGTCCGACCCGGCCAGGATGCGGGAAAGACCCTCGGCGAGAATCGGTTCGTCACTGCAAAGGAGCACATTTGCCATGCCATGTATGGGAGCTTACCATTCTGCAAACGAAATTTCTAATACTTTTTGCAGTTTTCTTAGGATTATTTACACTTCAATCTCCCACATACTAATCTTCGATATATATAAGGTACCAGAAGTACCAAACGGGCGGCCAGTCGTCTCGGGTATGCGGCCGCAGCGCACCAACGACTTCTCAATCGCCGACTAAAACATTTTTTTTCAACATCTTAAATAGAAACAGCGCCGCTTCGGTATCCGGGAGTTACGGTTAGGTTATACACAGCTCGTAACCACCGATAACGCAATCATACAGCCCAATTACGGTATTGTTCAAGCCCAACTCGCCGGTAATAAATTCATGCTACAGCCTAAAAATGGATCGCAGAACCAAATCTAGAATCGACGTGCAGCTGACATGTTATGTCGGCGCGGGAAAAGTGCAAGGGGGAGCCACATGCGCACCCTGACGGAGAATGTCAGCCGGACCGGCATACTGATGCGCTGGGTGGACGGCATTCCGCTCCCGAAGATAGACAGAAAACTGACACTGGACGTGGCTCTTACCGGAAAATTCCGAGTTCGGCCCCAGAGTAATGCGATGCCGAACCCAGGTGATTCGTGTAGTGCCCGCCCTCGGAAAGTCCTATGAAGTGGCGCTGCGCGTCCTGAGCATGCGCTTTATGAAGAGCAGACGCGTGGATCAAGCCGAGCCGACCTGCTGAAGATGCCTGTGGCGGCAGCCCGAGTGAGTTGATGATGGTTCCCACAGCGGCAGCGGAACCGATGCGGTCGAGCGCGGCATCCGATGCCCGCGCCACGGCGGAAGTTCCGGCCATCGCGCGCTTGCTTCCTTCGCTGACGGATATCGCGTTCCTGATGCCGTTGATCTTCATTTTCTGCCAAGCTGGACGGCGCACGCACTCCTGCTTTGCGACGGCGACACGGGCTGGCACATCCGCACCGGCGAATGGATTCTGGCCACCATCAGGTTCCGCATGTCGACATGTTTTCGTTCAGCCGCCCCGGCGCGCCCTGGTTCGCGTGGGAATGGCTCTGGGACGTCGGTGTTCGCGCTGCTTCATCAACGGTGGGGGCTGGCAGGCGTGGTTCTGGCCAGCGTGGCCGTTATCTGCCTAACGACCGCAGGGCTGTTCCGGCTCGTCCGGCGCAAGTGCGACAACGGTTTAGTCGCTATAGCCGTGACCCTATTGGCGACGGGGGCCTGCTCAATTCATTGGCTCGCACGGCCCCATCTTTTTACTTTGCTGTTCTTCGTCGGCACGCTGCATATCATCGACCGGGCCGCCGAAGGCCGCCCGCGCCTGCTGGCGTGGCTGGTTCCGCTCACGCTCGCTCTGGACGAACATGCACGGCGGCTTCTTCGTGATCTTCCTGGTGCTCGGCCTGCTATATCGGGTCGGATCTGCTCAACGCTGCGATCGAGCCGGACGCTATCGCTCCGCCGCGGATATCTGAAGAATGTCAGGCCCTGGGCGGCAGCGTTTGCCGGCTGTTTCGCGGTCACGTTCATCAATCCGTACGGCTGGGGGCTGCACCAGCACATGTTCCAGTACCTCAGTGATCCTTACCAGCTGGAACATATCAGCGAGTTTCAGGCGATCAATTTCCGCTCCGGCGCACTCATCTATTTCGAACCCCTGATGTTTCTGGCCGTGCTGACGGCTTTGTGGGACGCGCGGCACCGCCGCTTCGCCGACGTCTTTCATGAGCCTCGGCTGGCTGCATCTCGCATTGATTGCGCAGCGCAATCTGCCGATCTTCGCGATCGCCGCATCGCCGATCGTGGCGCGGGGGATCGCAGCGGCAATCGCGGCGGCACGAAAAACCGATCTCACGGCCTGGGTGCGGCGGGGAGCGGCGTGGTTTGAAAATACCAGCGCGGGTTTCGAAGAGACCGATCGGCTGTGGCGGGTCCATCTGGCAAGCGTGGTGCCGCTGGCGATGGTCGGCCTGCTTCTGCTGCTGCCGAAGCCGGTGGCGGCGAAGTTCAGCGCCGTGCAGGATCCCAAGTGGTTTCCCTCCGGCGCTCTGTCCGTCGTCCGGAAGCCCAATGTCGAGCGCGTCTTCACGACCGACCAGTGGGGCGACTACCTGATCTACAACCTTTACCCGTCGAAGAAAGTCTTCATCGACGGCCGCAGCGATTTTTACGGCGACAAATTCGGCATTCGCTATCTCGACACGATCGGCGGCAAGTACGGCTGGAAAAAGACTCTGGACGACTACGCCATCGATACCGTAATGCTGCCGCCGTCCATGCCCCTCGCCGGCACACTCAAGATCTCGCGCGAATGGCGCCTTGTCTACGACGACACGCGCGCCGTTGTTTTCCGCCGGGCGGCAACAGGCCAGGCGCGCGCCCCAGGTTCTCTCGTTTCCAGTGACGAGAGGAACATCCGTGATCGTGCGATCACGAAATCCAACACTCGTGATCAGGAGATCACCCAACCGAAAACCTAGAGGAGGACACACACAACCAAATGAAGAACATGATCATGAGTTTCGTAAGGGACGAACAGGGCCAGGACCTGATCGAATACACCTTGCTGATGGCCTTCATCGCTCTGGCGTCGGCCGCCATTTTCACCAGCGCCGGCACGTCGATCAAGGGCATCTGGAGCAGCGCAAGCTCGCAGCTCGTTGCCGCCAATACAGGCAGCTAGTCGCGGCGGGAGGGGGCGCTCAACCGGGGCGCCCCGCTCATTCAGCTTCACGGTTCGCTTGAACGCGGGAAACGCGAAGGGGAAAAGGAGGCGAAGAATGGTGTCACGGCTGAAGATGTTGCGGCAGGACGAATCGTTGCTGCCGGCTTTCATCGCGCTGGCGTCCGCGTCGCTTTATCTCAGCGCGGGCAACAGCGTTCAGGGAATCTGGAGCAATACAAGTTCACAGCTGGTCGCGGCGAACGCGGGCAGCTGAACCACAGCTTTGAAGAGGGGCTCTCCGCTTTACCGGCTCGGACCCCCGTTTCTTTTTAATTAGGTCACGAATATGAGAAAGCGTTTAATCGGTGTTTTGGCGTTTGCGCTTGCCGTGTCGGGCGGCGCAGCGTTCGTCCTTTATCAGCTGATTGCCTCGCGCATGACGGTCGGCGCATCCAGCAAGCCCACAACCATCAAAGTCTGGGTGGCATCGAAAGATATGGAAGTCGGCTCGCTGGTCACTGACCGCGAGCTGCGGGAGCAGGAGTATCTGGCGGTACCGCCCGGGGCGCTGGCTAAGAAAGAAGATATCGTCAACCGGGGCGTTACGGTGCCAATCCACGAAGACTCGCCGTTCTACGAAGCGTCTCTGGCGCCGAAGGGCGCCGGCGCCGGTTTCGCGGCGACGATTCCCCCCGGCATGCGGGCGTTTACCGTGAAAGTCAACGAAGTCATCGGCGTCGCCGGTTTCGCCGTCGCGGGAATGCATGTCGATGTGCTGGTTTCCGGCGTGCCGCCCGGCGCCAGCCAGGAAGCCGGGGTCGCGACGGGCAGCATCACGCGCACGCTGCTGCAGGACATTCAGGTTCTCTCCGCCGGGCAGAACTATCAGAAAGACGCCGAAGGCAAGCCGGTCGTGGTCCAGGTGCTGAATCTGCTGGTGACACCGGGACAGGCGGAGATTCTGACCCTGGCAGAGCAGCAGACGATTCAGCTCGTGCTGCGGAATCCGTCCGACAGGCAGGTTGTGACTACGCCTGGCGCCTCGACCTTAGGTCTGTTCACGGGAACCAAAATCCTCGCGCCACGCGTTGAGGTCGCGAACAGTGAGCCCCGGAAGCCTGCGCCGCCAGTGGCGCCGCCTCCTCCGCCTCCGCCGCCAAAGCCACGCACCGTCACGGTTGAAGTCTTTAATGGCGCCACCCGGGCGGTGTCGACGTTTGTCGATCCTGCCGCCGCTCCCGGACCGAATACACGAGAGGAACCAAAGCCGTGAAGATCCGGATCATCGATATCATTCTGCTGGCCACTTTGGCGCTGTGCGCGGACTATCTGCACGCGGCGTCGCAGCAGCCGGGCGCTGCCACGCAGCCCGGTATCGTTACGCAGCCGGGCGTCGAACAGCTCACGGTGAACGTCGGGAAGACCCTGATCCTCGACATGCCGGTCAACATCCAGCGCGTCTCCATCGCCAACCCGGTGGTGGCCGAAGCTATACCCGTCACCGCCCGGTCGCTCATGATCAATGGCAAAGCGCCGGGCGACACGAGCCTCGTGATCTGGCT
Organism: Terriglobia bacterium; assembly: GCA_963832905.1. Taxonomy (GTDB): domain Bacteria; phylum Acidobacteriota; class Terriglobia; order Bryobacterales; family Bryobacteraceae; genus BOG-234. The sequence goes on from CAWHVO010000001.1 coordinate 455,888, forward strand.
TGACGACGGCTCGCGCCGGCTTTACGAACTCATAGTCCCGCCGAACGCGGCCCGCCTCGAAGCCGCGATGGAACAGCTGCGGCGTGAATTCGGCCCGAATGTCCAGCTAAGCGCAGATGCAACATCCGTCTATCTCACCGGCACCGTAAAGGACCTGTTCGAAGCGGACCGCGCCGTCGCCATCGCCACACCGCTGGGCAAAGTGATCAATCTGCTCAGAATTCAGACGCCTCCGCAGGAGCAGCAGGTGCTTCTGAAGGTTCGCTTCGCCGATGTCGACCGCACGAAAGCGCTGAACGCCGGAATCAATTTCTTCGGCGCGCCGGGCGGCTATCCGTTTAACGTCGGAACCGGATCCACCCCGCCGTCAACCATCGCATCCCTTCCGGTGCTGGGCTTTCCGACGCAGTTTACGCTGAGCGACACCCTCAACCTTCTGCTCTTCGATCCGCATGCCAACGTCGGCGCGACTTTGCAGGCGCTGGCCACACAGAACGTTCTGCAGATTCTCGCGGAACCGAATCTTCTGGCCATGAATGGCCAGCAGGCCAGCTTTCTGGCGGGCGGCCAGTTTCCGTTCCCGACCCTGCAGGGCGGAGGCGGCGGCGTCGGACAGGTAACCGTTTCGTTCAAGGAATTCGGTGTCCGGCTTACCTTCCTGCCGACGATCACGCCGCGCGGCACCATCCGGCTGCACGTTGCGCCGGAAGTCAGTTCGCTCGACTACGCCAATTCGCTGATCGTCTCCGGTTCGACCGTCCCCGCCATCGACACCAGAAAGGTGGACACCGAGGTCGAGCTGCAGAGCGGACAAAGCTTCGGCATCGCGGGACTGCTCAACAACCAGACGACTTCAGCACTGTCGAAGATTCCGGGTCTCGGGGACATTCCGCTGCTGGGCAAGCTCTTCCAGAGCAGGCAGGTCACAAAGAGCAACTCGGAGCTTCTGGTGATCGTGACAGCGGAACTGGTGGCGCCGATTCCCCAGAGCCAGCCGCTGCCCGATCTGCCGCGCCCCGACTCGTTCATCAAGGGGCCGGGAGTTCTGACCGCGCCGCCGCGCACACCGGGAACCGATCAGACCGGACCGGTTCCGCAGACGCCGGCGCGTCCGGAGATCACCTATCAGGAGATGCAGCAACTCCAGAAGACGGCGCCGCAAACGCAGGGTGTGGAGGGCACGGGGGCGCCGGCTACGCCGCCGGTAGTGTACAACCCGTTGAACACGCTGCCGCTGCCGTCGCCCACGGTGCCGCCGAACGGAGGCGCCAATTGAGCATGATGCCTCTTACGGCCGCGTTCGTCATAGCCAGCCGGGTGGTGTGGGAGCAGGCGCACGCCTGTGTGCAGACCCTGCCCGTACGGATTGCTGTCGAACACGGGCTGGACCAGAACGACACGGCGGACGCCGACGCCATGCTCGACGGTATTGAACGGCATCGCGTTGATGTGGTGCTGGTGGAGGCGAGCCGGGTCCCGATGCCGCTCGAGGAATTCGTGCGGCGTCTCAGAAGCACGGCATCGCAGCCGGCAGTATTCGTGCTCAATCCCGCTGCGTCGCCGGAGCAGATTCTGGAAGCGCTGCGGGCGGGTGCGAACGAATACCTGTATCCGCCTCTGGCGGAGACACTGCGGGACGCGCTGGAGAAGCTTTCCGCACAGCGGTCCAGGGGCGCAGCGGAAACCTCGCAGGAGCTCGGAAAGCTGTTCTGTTTTCTCTCGGCACGCGGCGGGTGCGGCGCCACCACGATCGCTGTCCATGTCGCCCTCGATCTGGCGCGACAGGCCGGAACCGGTCCCCGCGGTGAATCGACACTGCTGGCCGATTTCGATTTCGATGCCGGGCTGACCCGCTTTCTGCTGAAGTCGAAAAGCACTTACTCGGTGCAGGACGCCATTCTCAATCTGCGGCGCATGGATTCGAGCCTGTGGCAGGCTTTGGTGTCAACGCAGGCGGACAAACTGGACATGATCCAGGCGCCGGACGAGATCGCCGCCAAGAAGGCGCCGGCACGCGAAGAGACGCTGCACCTGATGCGCTTTATCCGCTCCACATATCCCGCGGCCACCATCGATTTCGGACGCTCGGTCAGTGCCGCGGCGCTGGACGGGCTGCCGGAAATGGATCTGCTGTATCTGGTTACGACTCCCGACCACCACTGTGTGGAACGCGCCCGGCGCGCGCTCGACAGTATAGAGGACCGGGGCTTCGCACCGGCGCGCGTCAGGATCGTACTGAACCGCGCCGTGGTTTCGGGCAAGGTCAGCTACGCCGCGGTGGAACAGGCTCTGGGCCGTCCGATCGACGTGACGCTGCGCGATGACCACCTGACCCTTTACGACGCTTACTCAGAGGGCCGGTTTGTGCCGCCCGGAAGCGCGCTGGGGAAAGAACTGCATGCGCTGGCGGCATCGCTGCGGCAGCGCGCGTTTGGCGACGTTGCGGGCACGAAGGCGGCGGGGGCCGCGGCAAGAACAGGCAATAACGGCGGAAAACGCTGGTTCTCCTTTCTGGGCAAGGGACCGGGGCCGGACAAAATAACGGGGGCAGAAGCTTAAAACATGTCAGCCGCACCATCAGGAGCCAATGGTCAGACGGGCCCGCAGGAAGCCGGGTGGGTCACACGTCTCAACACGCGCGACCACACGGGGGCGGAATACCAGGAACTGAAATTCACCATCCACCGCAAGCTTCTGGACCGGATCAACCTGGAAGCGCTGTCGTCGCTGGCGGGCGAGCGCGCGCGCGCCGAAATCCGCGTCGCCGTGGCCAAGCTGGTGGACGAAGAGCGCACGCCGCTCAGCCTGGTGGAAAAGGAGCGCGTCATCGAGGAGGTTCTCGATGAAGTGTTCGGCCTGGGCCCGCTCGAGCCGCTGCTGCGCGATCCCACGATCTCGGACATTCTGGTCACCACGCCGAAGCTGGTCTACGTGGAGCGCGGCGGCAAGCTGTATCCGCACGTCGGTGGAGTTCAAAGACAACACCCATCTGCTGCGCATCATCGAAAAGGTAGTGGCGCGCGTGGGCCGGCGCGTGGACGAATCGTCGCCGCTGGTGGATGCGCGCCTGCCCGACGGATCGCGCGTCAACGCCGCCATTCCGCCGGTGGCCGTGGACGGCCCGCTGCTCTCCATCCGCCGTTTCGGCACGGAACTGCTGCAGGGCGAAGATCTGGTCGCGAAGCTGGCGCTCACCGAAGGCATGCTGGAGCTGCTGCAAGGCCTGCGTCCAGCGCGCGCCTCAACATCCTGATCTCGCGGCGGCACCGGCGCCGGCAAGACGACGCTGCTCAACGTGCTCTCCAGCTACATTCCGGAAAACGAGCGCATCGTCACCATCGAAGACGCGGCCGAATTGCGCCTGCGCCAGACGCACGTGGCGCGCATGGAAACGCGGCCCGCCAACATCGAAGGCAAGGGCGCCATCAAGATCCGCGATCTGGTCATCAACGCCCTTCGTATGCGGCCCGACCGCATCATCGTCGGCGAAGTCCGCAGCGAGGAAGCGCTGGACATGCTGCAGGCCATGAACACGGGCCACGACGGCTCGCTCACCACGATCCACTCCAACACCCCGCGCGACGCCGTGGCGCGCCTCGAAGTGATGGTCGGCATGGCGAACGCCAACATGGGCGTGCGCTCCATCCGCGCAGCAGGTGACCAGCGCCGTCGACCTGATGGTGCAGGTGGCGCGTTTCAGCGACGGCAGCCGCAAGATCACGCACATCACCGAACTGGTGGGCATCGAAGGCGAGCAGGTCACCATGCAGGACATCTTCCTGTTCGAAAAGACCGGCATGGCCGAAAACGGCAAGGTGCTCGGCCGGTTCCGAGCGACCGGCGTGCGCCCGCGGTTTTACGAGAAGCTGCGCTCGTCGGGCATTCAGCTGCCGGCCTCGCTGTTCCAGACCGTCGTGGAGATCGGGCAGTCGATGAACGCTGTCGTTGCATTCGCTTTTCTCGTCATTCTCGGGCTGCTGCTGTTCTCGGTCAGCTTCGGCCTGCGGTTCTACGAGAAGCAGCGCCGCAAGAAGCTGGTCTCGATGCTGCGCACCGTCACGGAGAACGGCGAAGAGCAGCACGTCGATCTGCTGATCGACGTAGCCGACCAGAGAAAGAACCGCCGGAGACGCATGAGCTCGCCAACATCTTTGGCGGCATCGCAAAGATGCTGATCCGAATCGGGTCTCGACTGGAGCATGACCCGGTCTGGTAATCACGATGGGCGCGACGTTCGCGATCGGCGCCGTGGCGAGCATGTTCATTCCAGTCGATGCGCCGCCCGCGGCGCGCGCCCTGCTGGTCGGGCTCTGCACGGCGTGCGCTGCCTTTATTCTACGTATCGAAAAAGCGCAGCAAGCGGCTCGACGCAGCTGGAAGCGCAGTTGCCGGACGCGCTCGACTTTCTGGCGCGCTCCATGCGCGCCGGCCACGCCTTCACCATCAGCCTGGAAATGGTGGGCGAAGAAATTGCCGATCCGCTGGGCCAGGAATTCCGCGCGCTGTTCAACGAGCAGAATCTGGGCGCGTCGCTGGAACGGTCGTTCGCAAATTTCGGCAAGCGCGTGCCGCTGCCCGACGTGCGCTTCTTCTCCTCCGCGGTGCTGCTGCAGAGGCAGACGGGCGGCAATCTGAGCGAAATTCTGAACCGGCTGTCGCACATCATCCGCGAGCGGTTCCGGCTGAAGGGGCAGGTGAAGGCAGCCAGCGCGCACGGCCGGCTGACGGCGACGATTCTGACGCTCCTGCCGATCGGCACGCTGGCCGGGCTGATGGTGACGTCGCCCGGCTATCTGGATCCGATGTTGCCGATTCCGCCATGGGCGAAGAAGATCATCGCGGCCGGCGTCGTCGCCCAGATCATGGGCAATTTCTTCATCAGGAAGATCATCAGGATCAAGGTCTGAACCGATGACATGCCCATGCTCCCTAGTCCTGGCTGCGTTTCCTGTTCCTGATGCTGATGGCGGTGATCTCCGTCTACGGATACCGCGCGTACGTGCGGCCGAGCCGCATCTACGACCGTGTGGGCGGCGGCGCGGAGCCGTCGACCGCCGCGGAAGAAACGGTCTCGGTGAAGCCGCGGGAAGTTGTGGTGCGCGTCTTCGAGCAGATCGGCGAGCAGATTCCGCTGTCGGCCGAGCGATCAGACCGTCACGCAAACGCGATCTGGTGATGGCCGGATACCGCTCCGACGGCGCGGTACGGATCTTCTTCGGCATCAAGGTGATGTTCTGCATCGTGATGTTCGTGTTCTCGCTGATGCTGCACCGCCATATCACGGACAACCCGGTTCTGCGCATCGTATTTCTGGTCGGCGGGAACGGGTCTGGGTTATTTTGCGCCGGGCTTCTATCTGGAAAGCCTGGTGAAGAAACGCCAGCAGAAGCTGCGTCTGTCGCTGCCGGATGCGCTCGACATGATGGTGGTTTCGGTGGAAGCCGGGCTCGGACTGGATCAGGCGCTGCAGTATGTGGCGCGCGAGATCGAGGAATCACATCCGGAGCTGTCGCGACGAGATCGGGCTGGTCGGCCTCGAGATGCGCGCCGGCAAGAGACGAGCGGACGCGCTGCGCAATCTGGCGGAACGGACCGGCGAAGCCGGAACTGCGCAAGCTGGTGGCCATTCTGATGCAGACCGACCGGTTCGGCACCAGCATGGGCGAAAGTCTGCGCACGCATTCGGACTTCATGCGGCTGCGGCGCAAACAGGAGGCCGAGGAGCGCGCGGCCAAGGTCGGCGTAAAGCTGGTTTTCCCGATTTTCCTGTTTATTCTGCCGTCGATGATGATCGTCGCGGCCGGGCCCGCGCTTATGAAGACTCTTCCGGACCTGTTCCCGATGATGAAGAACTTCGGTAAATGAGATATACCGCGCAGGGTGCGCAGAAAGGAGCGAAACGCTGATGAGTAACACGATCGTGCAGGCGGTCTTCTGGATCGCGACGCTGGGTGTGCTGGTTCTTTACATGGCTCGGCGGCGCAAGCGCAAGACCTACTAGTATCGCGTTGCGGAAATTCGCGTGTGCCGCTCCCTCACGGTCGCCGTTCGGAAACCCTTTCTGAACCGGGGCACTCTCTGGGTCCGTCAGCAAGCGGCAGTCAGAACCGGGGTAGGCTGACTGGTTCAACGGCGTTCGCGCGCAGCGGGGCGCCGGGGCGGGAATTCGGAGGCCGGCGATTGAAGCCGGGCTGCGCAAAAGAAGAGCGCATATGGCGAAGGCTCCGTTATGCGCGAAGAGAAAAAAGAAGACCAAATACAAAGAGAAGGAGAACCAGACGATGCAGGTATCAGTGACTCAGGCAGTTCTTTGGATTGTGGCAGGCGTGTTCCTTACCCTCCTGATCATCCGTCGCAGCAAGCGCAAAACCAAAACGCAGCAGAGCTGACAGGCGCGCAGTATGGCTGCCGTCTGAGACGCGGTCCGCAATTTCGTTCGTATAACAAAACATCACGGACCGCGCTGTTCATAACCATTTGATGCTTCGAAATGACCGACTGGAAGATCAGACAAAACCGCGATGGCGGCTGGGCGTATGCAGGCAGGGGCTGTTCTTGGACCGAGCCAACGGCCTATGTGCTGCTCGCCCAGACCGCCACGCAGATTGACCGGCCGGGTTTCGAAGCAGGCATTGAGATTTCTGCGCACCACGCAGCGCCCGGACGGCGGATGGAGTCCCCAGCCCGACGTCGCGGAAAGCACGTGGGTAACGGCTGTCGCCGCACTGTTGCCGGAGGAGGCAATCGGCGCGGCGTCAATGAAACGTGCCCTGGCGTGGCTCGCCGGCCACGCCGGAGAGGAATCCACACGGCTGTTCCGGTTTCAACAGTGGATCCACGGAATTCACGGAGACGGCTCCGACGGGTGGCCCTGGTATCCGGGCGCGGCGGCCTGGGTTATTCCCACATCGATCTCATACTCGCGTTCGAACACGCCCTGGCGCGGCGCGAAGACAAAAGGCTGCGGGAGCGTGTGAATCTGGCGCGCGAATTTCTGGTGGATCACATGTGCGCCGACGGGGGCTGGAACCACGGCGCCGCTCATGCGCTGGGCCGGGATGCGATTCCTATCCGGAGACGACCGGCATGGGTCTCGCCGCGCTGCGACCGCTTCAGGGAGAGAAGCAGCCGGACGCTGTCGGAAAAGCCAAACAGGCCGCTCGCCGGCACTTCGCCACATGCAACACCGCGGAAGGCCTTGCCTGGCTGCGCATCGGACTTCGAGCGCACGGTGAACCTCCTCCTGCGCGGTCCGATCTCACATCTCCGCCGGTCCCGCGGACGACACTGGATGCCGCTCTGACGGCGATCGCGCTGGCTCCGCGCAATCCGCTTCTGAGCTGAGACCCGATGAAACCGACACGCCGAGAGATTCTGGGCACAGCCGCGGGCGTCGCGGCGGCGGGTGCGGGAATTGCGCTGTCGGCCAGCCTCGAACCGAAGAAGGCTCCTTCACCGCAGCACTGGCCGGTGTCACGCGTGAGCGTTGTCAAAGCTGCCGCTTACGACATGGACGTTTACGACACCGTGTATCGTATCGTCGCGGAGCACAATCCCGATGTCCGCGGGAAGCGGATCGTGCTGAAACCGAATCTCGTCGAATTCGACGCAAACACGACCATCAACACCCATCCGATGGTGGTGCACGCCGCCTATGAAGCGTTCCGCAGGCTGGGCGCGGCGGAGGTCCGGATCGCCGAGGGCCCCGGGCATCGCCGCGGCACGCTCGATCTCGCCGACGCCGCCGGTTACTTCGGCACCGTGCCGAAGTTTGAAGACGCTTTCACCGATCTGAATCTCGACGACGTGGCGAAGCGCGTCATCCCGCAGCCGGTGTCGCAGCTGAAGTCGCTTTACCTTCCGCACACGGTTCTCGACTGCGATCTGCTGGTTTCGCTCCCGAAGATGAAAACGCATCACTGGGCGGGCGCGACGCTGGCGATGAAGAATCTGTTCGGCCTGGTGCCGGGCGGCGTGTACGGCTGGCCCAAGAACGTGCTGCACTGGGCGGGCATTCCGCAGTCGATCGTCGATCTGCATCATTTGTTTCCCCGGCAGTTCGCCATTGTCGACGGAATCGTCGGCATGGAAGGAAACGGCCCGATTCAGGGAACCCCGAAACAGGCCGGGGTGCTGGTCGCGGGCAGCGATGTGGTGGCTGTGGACGCCACCTGCTGCCGCATCATGGGCATCGATCCGCAGAGAATCGAATACCTCGCGCTGGCGCGCGGCACGGAGAATCTCGGCGAGTCGGCCTTCCGCCAGATCGGTGAACCGGTGCGCGCGGTGCGTGCCGATTTCCGGCTGATCGACGAGTGGCGCCAGATTCGGATGTAGCGCCGGCGGTCTTTCCGCCGGTTTTACTCAGAACGCTTTATCTTCACGCGGTGTGAGGCGTTGCGTACCGGATCAGCAGCACTTCGTTGCCTTTTTCGTTGTAAATCAGCTCGTCGACCAGCGCGCGTGTGAGCAGAATGCCGAAGCCGCCCGGCCGCATTCCGAGTGAAGCGCGGGTCATCGTATGTTCCGCCGGTGATTCGGCGGGGTTCGAAACCGCGGCGTGCCGCAGCTTGTCGAACGAAAAGCCGGGACCGGGGTCGCGCACGCGGAACAGCAGCGCGCGATCCGCCCTCGTGTAAGTAACGGTCACGTACACATTTGGATTGTTCCCGCCGCCGTGTTCCACCGCGTTGAAGAGGATCTCACGAAATGCCAGCGCCACATTCTCGCGCTCGTCCTCAGGCAGTCCGTGGTCCATTTCGCGCAGGAAATGCAGCGCCCGCCAGGCGGTTTTCATGTCGCAGCGCAACCGCAGTTCGAGCCAGCGGGGGCTGGCCGAGATTACTTCGATATCGCCTTCGCGCGGCGGATCGGCGAGCGCCACGTTGACCAGCTCGACGACGGCGTCCCTCGTGAACGGCTTCTGCAGCCAGGCAAAGGCATGATCGCGGATTGCAGTGACAATTTTCTGCGCGGTGCTGTCGACCGTCATAATGAGAACCGGGAGCTGCGGCCGCAGCCTGCGCAGACGGTCGAGCAGCTCCAGACCGTCCATGCGCGGCATAATTACGTCCGCGATGACAAGGTCCCAGTGCGCGGCGTCAATCTGACTGAGAGCGTCGATGCCGTCAACGGCGCCGCCCAGATGGCAGCCGGCATCCTTCAGCGCAATGCCGAGGAACTGGTGAATGTCCGGATCGTCGTCCACGATCAGGATGCGTTTAGGCGCCGCAGTTTGGTTGCTTCCCACTTAATGGTGCAGGATAACACCACCGGCCTTGAGTATGACGCCCAGGTTCCAGAGCACCACGCCCGCATACCAGTAGTTAATCCAGTTGACGAGGCGAGCGCGATTCATGATGAGACAAAGTCCCCCGATACCGAGGCCGAGCAGCTTGGAAGCGGCCACGCCCATGGCCGGCGATGTGACATGGATCAGCTTCGCGATGAAGGGGCTGGCTTCACTGGCGCCGAGCTTGAATCCGATCAGAGTGGTGAGAAAGTCGAGCAACTGCAGATAAAGGAACACGGGAATCGCGGGCATGGTTCAGATCGTCACCCCGTGTTTGGCAAGAAAGATAAATGCGATCACACCCACGGCAATCATGGCGCCGTGAGGCAGCCGCATGCCTTTTGTGGTTGTTACGTCCAGTTCTTCACTGCTCTTATAGGGTGCGCGCAGGTGAGTCAGATCCTGAACCATCCAGCCGATATTGAAAAGCGTTTTACGAAGGCGGCCGTAAATCAGCAGCACTGCGAGAGCTATGATCCCGCCGAGAATTGCGGTAAGAATGCAGATCAGAAAAATGTTGCCCGGGCCCGTGACGGATCCTGTGGCGGCCAGCAGTTTTACATCGCCGGCGCCGCGGGCACGGATTAAGTAGAGCGGAAAATAGAGAGCGAAACCAAGCCCAAGCCCCTCCGATGACTGAAGGAGCCCGGATAAACCAGAGGCGGACGTGTTCCACGCGAGTCCGGCAACGATGCCGGCCAGTACCAGCCAGTTCGGAATCCGGCGATAACGGATGTCAAAAACCGCGGCCACCGCGGCAAGTATCCCCAGCAGAATCTGACCTGCTCCGGGCAGTGTTGGGTGAACGAGCATCGTGGCTGAAATGAGTATATGCGGAATCTAACTTACCGGGGCGCCAAATCCGGAAATGCTAACCTAAGTAAGCGGCTGGTACGTTAACTTTTGCTTATAGCTATCGACTGAGTCTCCCCGTCCGGCTTATGAAGCGGATTCAGCCCGCTGCATTCTGGAAATCTTGTTCATACCATTAAATGCCGCAGCCTTGTAGCATTCCGCAAGTGTCGGATAGTTAAATACCGTCTCAACAAAATACTCAACCGTACCGCCGAGCGTCATCACCGCCTGGCCGATATGGATAAGCTCGCAGGCGCCTTCGCCGATAATGTGGACGCCGAGAAGCTGCAGGGTTTCGCGGTGGAAAATGATCTTGAGACGGCCCGTGGTATCGCCGCGGATCTGGCCGCGCGCAATTTCGCGGTAATAAGCCACGCCGACTTCATAAGGAACGTCTTCATCAGTCAGCTGCTCTTCCGTCTTGCCGATGAAAGAAATTTCCGGAATCGTGTAAATCCCGTAAGGATAGAGAGCCGGGTTCGAATGCAGTGACATGCCAAAGGCTTTCCCGGCCGCAATACGCCCCTGTTCCATCGATACGGAAGCCAGGCTGGGGAAACCAATCACATCGCCCACCGCAAAGATGTTGGGCTGGCTGGTGCGGAAATCGGCATCCACTTTAATGCGTCCGCGGGTGTCGGCTTCGATACCGGCGGCTTTAAGATCCAGCTCGTCGACGTTGCCCTGCCGCCCGACGGCGTAAAGAAGCGCGTCGCCGGTGATCTTCTTCTTGCTCTGCAGATTTGCCACCACTCCGCCGTTATCTCTCCTCGACTGACTCCACCTCTTCATTCAGACGCATGGTGACGCGGCTGTCGCGCAGATGATAGGAGAGCGCTTCCACCATCTCGGAATCGGCGAATTCAAGCAGCCGCGGCCGCTTCTCCACAAGGATCACGCGTACGCCCAGCACAGCAAACATGCAGGTGTACTCGACGCCGATCACGCCGCCGCCCACCACGATCAGCGTGCGCGGCAGGTCATGCATCTGGAGGACCTGATCGCTGTCGATGATGTTGCGGCCGTTGATCGGGATCTTTGCCGTCTGCGCCGGCTTGGTGCCAACGGCGATCACGATCGCCGGCGCTGTCACGCGGCTCTTGCCGCGCGAGTTTTCGACATCGAGAGTCTTCGGGTCCACGAAGGTCGCGGTGCCTGTCAGCATCTCCACGTTGTTGCGCGAAAGCTGCGCCTGAGTCACATCGATTTCGGTGCGGATGACATGCTGCACGCGGAAAGAAAGATCGGCCATGCCGATCTTTTCTTTGACGCGGTAGTTCATTCCGTAAATGCCCTGGTAGTGAAAGCCCGAGAAGTGAATCACGGCTTCCCGCATGGTCTTGCTGGGAATGGTGCCGGTATTGACGCAGACGCCCCCCAGCACCTCCCGCTTCTCCACGAGAGCAACATTCTTGCCGGCCTTCGCAGCCTGAATGGCGGCGCGCTGCCCGGCGGGTCCGGAACCGATAACGATGAGGTCGTAGGATTGCATGGTGGTATAAACAACCATTGTCCTACAACGCCGCCGGCTCGACCCCGAAGAAACGTTGCCCGACCGCATTCCGGAACACGTTTTTCGCGCGGTTGTAACGGACCTCGCACGGAAAACTGGTTTCGCTTAAACTGGCAGACACTATGCGCGTGCCGATTGCTGTTGCCTCAGTTCTTTCGCTCGGTCTGGCCGTCGCTCAGACCAGTGCGCCGACGCGGGAAAACCTCGGCCTTGCCGGGGACCGATTCAAGCCTCTCAAGTACGACGAAATGACGCCCGGGCAGAAGACGATGATCGACCATCTTCTCGCCGGCGAGCGGCGGGGCAATCTGGGCGGGCCTTTCAACATCCTGCTGCGCAGCCCCGAGATGGGGGATCTCGCGCAGCAGTTCGGCGCATCGATGCGATTTCATGCGGCGCTGCCTGCCGGCGCGCGCGAGACCGTCATCATCGTGGTGGCGCGTTACTGGATGGCGCAGTTCGAGTGGTCGGCGCACAAGCGGGCGGCGCTCCAGGCCGGGGTGAGTCCGGCGATTGTGGATGCCATCGCGACGGGGAAACGCCCCACCGGGATGGATGCGGACGTTGAAACCGCTTACAACTTCATCACCGAGCTTCTGAAAACGCACCAGGTGAGCGATGCGAATTTCGCGGCCGCGAAGGCGAGGTTCGGCGAGAAGGGGGTTGTCGACATGATCGCGCTGAGCGGCTGGTACAGCATGGTTTCGATGGCGCTGAACGTCGACCGGTATCCGACCGCGCAGCCCGAGCTAAATCCGGTTGCCAATGCTCTGCCCTGACAGCGCACAGGCCGCCAGGATAAGGTGAGTCAGACGGCTGTGCCGGTGGTCAGTCAGCATTGTTGTGCGCAGGAAAAAAGAGGTATCATTTTAAGGTTCAGTTCAGTCGGCAATAAGAGGAGAAAAACTCATGAAGAAACTGACGGCAGTAGCGGCGCTGGCTTTCGGGCTGGCCGCCAGCGGGATGGCAGCCGAATTCAAAGGGTTCGTCGAGGACACAAAGTGCGCCGGCATGCCCGACATGAAGGGCGACTCCGAGTGCGCCCAGAAATGCATCAAAGGCGGTTCGCCCGCCGTGCTGGTAACGCCGGACGGCAAGATCTATAAGGTTGACAAACAGGACGTGCTCGCCAGGCACGCCGGCATGAACGTCACCGTGAAGGGTACCCTCAAGGGCGACACCATCACGGTCGCGAGCGTTCAGTAAAGCATTGCGTACACGCGGCCTGGAAGCTGTAAAGGAATCGCGGATCGCAGGCTAAACCGCCTGCGCCACCTTGCTAAGTACCGTTGTTGTAACGGTGGGGCAGGCGGTTTAGCCTGCCAGGTTCGGTTCAGTGCGATTCTTTTGCAGTTCCTCAGCGGCGTTCTTAGTGGCCGGCCGATAGCGCATCAAGCATGAAAACGCGGCTGGCGCCGCGTGTACCCTTACCCTGCGCGCGGGTGTTTTCAGTGTTATTCTGAAGCCACCCGAGGTGCAGTGTAATGTTCCGAACTCTCCTTTTGTGCCTTACCGGCGCGGCGTTTCTGTTTGCGCAGGAGCCGGGTCCCGAACCCGCTGAGCCTCCCGCACGCGCCACCAATCGGCCCGCGGCGAATCCCGCCGGACGCGGCGGGGGCGGCGCGGCAGCCAACGAACCGCAGCCTTACGACAAAGTCATCACCAAAGATGCGAAGTCGGCCAAAGGCATTTTTACCGTTCATGAGATCAAGGATCGCTACTACTTCGAGATTCCCAGGGACGAGCTGGGCCGCGAGTTCCTGCTGAACGTCCGGGTGTCGAAAACGACCCTGGGCGTGGGCTACGGCGGCGACCAGCTGGCCGATCTTGTCGTTCGCTGGGAGCTCAGTGGCAACAAGGTTCATCTGCGGAACATGAACTACGGTGTGACGGCCGACCCTGACTCGCCGATCGCCGCCGCCGTGAAGGCTTCGAATAACGACGCCATTCTGATGTCGTTCAACGTAGCCGCGTTTTCCAAAGAGGGCGCGCCCGTCATCGACATCGCGCGGCTTTATTCCACCGACGTGCCCGAATTCAGCATGCGGCAGCATCTGAACGCGCAGGGCATGGACGCGTCGCGCTCTTACGTCGAACGCGTGACTCCGTATCCGGAGAATGTGGAAGCGGAATCCACGCTTACTTACACGCGCGGACAACAGCCGCAGGGTGGTGCTCTCAACCCGGCGCAGGGGAGGGGCATGCGGCCGGGAAGCGCGAGCATCGTCGTGCATTACAGCCTGGTAAAGCTGCCCGAGAAACCGATGATGCCGCGGCTGTTCGACGAGCGCGTCGGTTACTTCACCACGAGCACGATCGACTACACCAGCGATGAGCAGCGCGCCGAGCGGGTGCGTTACATTGCGCGCTGGCGTCTGGAAAAGAAAGATCCCGACGCGGCTGTTTCCGATCCGGTCAAACCGATCGTTTACTACATCGATGCCGCCACCCCGATGCAATGGCGCGAATGGCTGAAGAAGGGCGTCGAGAGCTGGCAGCCGGCGTTCGAGGCCGCGGGATTCCGCAACGCCATCATCGCGAAAATGGCGCCCACGCACGAAGAGGATCCCGAATTCAGCCCGGAAGACGTGCGCTATTCCGTCATCCGCTGGATGCCGTCGACGACGGAAAACGCCCAGGGCCCGCACATCTCCGATCCGCGTACCGGCGAAATTCTGAACGCGGACATTCAGTTCTACCACAACGTGATGAACCTGCAGCGCGACTGGTATTTCCTGCAGGTGGGCCCGCTGGATCCGCGCGCGCAGAAGCTGCCGCTGCCCGACGACCTGATGGGCCGCCTGCTCGAATTCGTCGTGGCGCATGAGATCGGCCATACGCTCGGCCTCGAGCACAACATGAAGGCGAGTTCGCTCTACCCGCAGGAGAAAGTGCGCGACAAAGACTGGGTGCACAAAATGGGGCACACGCCGTCGATCATGGATTACGCGCGTTTCAACTATGTCGCGCAGCCGGAAGACGGAATCGCCGTCGAAGATCTGGTGCCGCGCGTCGGCCCATACGACATATTCGCGACCAAGTGGGGATACGCGCCGATCAGGAAGCGCAAAGACGCCGGAGGCGGAGAAGCCCACCCTGAATGAATGGGCGCGCGCGCAGGATAAGACTCCGTGGCTGCGCTTCTCGACCGCCGGGGCCAACGGGATCGGACTTCGGCGAACTCACCGAAGCCGTGGGCGACGCCGATGCGATCAAGTCGAGCGCCATGGGTCTGAAGAATCTGCAGCGCGTGGCCAGGCTGCTGATGCCGGCGACCACTACGAAGACCGGTGAACCTTATGACGATCTCGATGAACTCTACGGGCGCATGCTGGCGCAGTGGGTGCTCGAGATGAACCACGTCGCGGCGATTGTGGGCGCGTTCGATTCGCAGACGAAATATGTGGGTCAACAGGGCCGCATCTTCACGCCGGTTTCACGGCAGCGGCAGCAACTGGCGATGCAGTTCCTGGCGCAGAACGCGTTCGAGACGCCGCGCTGGGCCATCGACCCCGAAATTCTGCGGCGTATTGAGCCTGTCGGCGTGCTGAACCGCGTGCGCAATGCGCAGTCGACGGTGCTGAACAATCTGCTGAGCAGCGCGCGGTTCTCACGGCTGGTGGAGCAGCAGGCGGTGGATGGACGGTCAGCCTACGCGCCCGAGGATTTCCTGGCCGCGGCGCGCGGGGCAGTGTGGCGCGAGATTTACGCGGATCATGTGCGCATCGACGCTTACCGGCGCAATCTGCAGCGCGAGTATCTCGAACTCGCGAATACGAAGGTGAACGAGCGGGCGGTGCTGCCCGTCGGTCTCGCGCCGGATGCCGCAGCGCGTATCGGCACAAGCGGCGACGAGCGGCCGTTCTATCGGAGTGAGCTGCGGACGCTGAGCGCCGACGTATCGGCCGCGATCGCGAAAGCGGCAGATCGGGAGACGCGCGCCCATCTGGAAGGCGTGCGCGACCAGATTGAGCGCATTCTCGATCCGCGGTTCAACCAGACGGGGAACGGCGGCGGCGCGCAGCTTCGCAATGCGCTCGACGGCTTCACGCAGCCGGAAACCTGCTGGCCGGATTACGTCATTCTGCCGAATTAACCGATCGGGCGCACAGGCCGAATGGTCCGTTGTGCGCGTTAAGAAACAACCCGCGGCTTGCCCAGCAGGATTTCGAGTCCGATCAGCTGCTCCCGGATATCGAGCGGGCAGAAGCGCGTCAGTCCGATCATGCGGTCGAATTCCACGCGCGTGTAAGCGCGCTTCACCAGCATGTAGCGAAACGTGAGATAGATGAACGTCCGGTTCAGCGCGCCGGTTTTCAGGTCTGCCGCGGCCCGCTTCATCGATTCCGGTGTGGCGTCGCCGCGCATGTCGATGAGGAGCGCCAGTCCGCCGGGCTTCAGGACGCGGTACATTTCCTGCAGCGCAGCCAGCGGTTCGGAAAAGTTCTTGAACGCCGCGCAGCAGACGACGTAATCGAACTGATCGCCCTCGAAAGGCATATGCGAAGCGTTGCCGTGCCGGAAGTCGGCCTTGACGCCCGCGCGCGCCGCATTTTTCCGTGCGATCCCGACGAACGTCTCGCTGATGTCGAGCCCGGTCACGCGATAATCGCCCAGCTTAGCCAGTTCGATGGCGAAGTAACCCGGCCCCGGCGCCACCTCAAGAACACTGGCGCCAGGCGAGATTTCGCCGGCCACCCGAAGGGCCAGCTGCTCGAATCGGGACATCGATTTGCGCGTCGTGGCCGCGTACCAGTGGGCCAGCGCGCCCTTCATTCCCATCCCCCGATAGCCCTTCGGAACCGCTGTCGCCGATGCATTAGCCTGCATGAATCACCTCTCAAACGCGATCATAGGCGGCTTGATGAACCTCGCTCCAGCCCGAATCGGCGAACAAAGACAATGTACCGGCGAGTGCCGGTGACAAACTCCGGCGGAATATTTTGCTCACCGGCTCAATCAGTTGAGAGCGCGAGGCACCTTCAGCGACAGGCGGCGGGTTTATCGTCGAGGCAGAAAGTATCCTATGCAAGTTGTCCTCGCTTACCGGAATTTCGCGGCCAATCGGGCGATCAGTCACATCGGACTGGGCGTCTCGGCGCTGAATGCCACCAAGTGTCTGCGCGATGCCGGCGTGCTCGCGGACGTTTGGCCCCTGATCAACGCCGCCGAACTGACCGCTGGCCTGCGCCGGCGCCCCGCTTCGCACGTTGTCATCTCGGCGCCCTGGATTCCCACCAACGAGCTGGCGCATCTCTGCGCCGAATTCCGCAATACGCAGTTCGCCGTCACATGTCATTCCAATCTCGGATTTCTGCAGGCCGACCCCAGCGCGATGCGTCTGGTGCGCGAAGGTCTCGAACTCCGCCGCGCCACCTGGAACTTCCGCGTCGCGGCAAATTCGGCGCGCCTCGCTGACTGGGTCCACACAGCTTATGGAATTCCCTGCCAGCATCTGCCGAATCTCTACCATCTGGATGATGTCGCGACCGAGCGGGCGCGTTACTCCGGCGGCACGCTGCGCATCGGCGCTTTCGGAGCGACGCGCGCGCTTAAGAACCTGATGACCGCCGCGGGTGCGGCTCTTGAAATCGCAGCGGGGATGCGCAGCGATCTCGAGTTCTGGATTTCATCCGGGCGCAGCGAAGGCGCGGGGCCCGTGGTCGAGGCGGTCCGCCAGATGTTCAGCGGCCTGCCGCACGCGAAACTCGTGGAGAACGGATGGCAGTCGTGGCCACAGTTTCGCCGCACGGTGCGCCACATGCATCTGCTCATGCAGCCGAGCTACACGGAAAGTTTCAACGTGGTGACGGCCGACGGCGTCGCCGAAGGGGTGCCGAGTGTCGTCTCCGATGCCATCGAGTGGGCGCCCGACAACTGGAAAGCGCCGGTCGACGACGCACATGCAATAGCCCTTGTTGGCAGGAAACTGCTGACCAGCCGGCGGGCGGCGCGCCACGGACTAAACGCGCTGCGGCAACACAACAAACGCGCGATGGAAGCGTGGCAGTCGTTTCTGGCTGCTTAAGACACGAGGATCAGATGCAGGTCCATGACGTTGGTGCCGGTCGCGCCCGTGACGATCAGATCGCCGAGTTCCTCGAAAACCGGATAGGCGTCGTGATTGCGCAGCGCATCGCCGGCCTTCCCGTTCGAGCGTGCGACAGTGTCTCCGTCGGCGACCGCGCCCGCCGCGTCGGTCGGGCCATCCGTGCCGTCCGTGCCTCCGCTCAGAATGAGGACATCTTCCAGCCCGGCGGCGGCGATGGCGGCCGCCAAAGCGAATTCCTGATTGCGTCCGCCCTTGCCTGATTTTCCGTTGCGCATGGCAACGGTGGTTTCTCCGCCGGAAATCACGCACGCCGGCGGCCGCACCGGCTGCCCGAACATGCGAATCTGGCGCGCGATGGCGGCGTGCATGCGCGCCACGTCGCGCGTTTCGCCCTCGATCGTGCTCGAGAGAATCAGCGTTTTGTACCCGAGCTCCTTCGCAGCCTGCGCCGCGGATTCGAGCGACTTCTGATTGCTGCCGACGATGATGTTTTCGACGTTCTCAAACAGCGGATCGGCGGCCTTGGGCGTCTCCTGTGCGCCGTTCCGCAGGCGCTCGCGCACGCGTACCGGAGCCCGTTCGCGGATTTCGTATTTTTCCAGAACCGCGAAAGCGTCGCGAAACGTTGACGCATCGGGCGCGGTCGGACCGGAGCCGATCACGTCGGGATCGTCACCCACCACGTCCGACAGAATCAGGCTGAGCACGTGCGCGGGCGCGGCCATACGGGCCAGTTGTCCGCCCTTGATCGCGGAAAGATGCTTGCGCACGGCGTTCATCTCGTGAATCGTCGCGCCGCATGCAAGCAGCAGTTTCGTGGTCTCCTGTTTTTCCGCGAGGGTGATCGGCGGCGCTGGAAGCGGAGCCAGCGCCGATGCGCCGCCCGACAGCAGACAGATCACAAGGTCGTCCTCACCCGCCGCCGCGCATATTTCCACGATGCGTTTCGCGCCGCCGAGACCGCGCTCGTCGGGAACGGGATGTCCGCAGGGCCGCAGTTCGATGAGCCGCGTGCGCGCCGTGTCGCCTTCTTTGACATTGATGCAGCCCGCCGCGATCCGGCTGCCCAGCAGCTCTTCAACGGCGCGCGCCATGGTGCCGCTCGCCTTCCCTGCCCCCACCACAAAGATGCGTTTGTAGCCGCCGAGGTCTTCGCGCGCCCGGAGCACCCGATCCACCGCTGCCGTAGGATCGGCCGCTGCCAGAGCCGCCATCAGGATCGTCTTCGCGTCGCGCCGCAGATTATGCTTCATTCACTTCCACCACGCGAGGTGGACGATCGCATCGACCGCTTCCTCCCACGCGCAATCCGAACTGACGCGATAGTGCGCCCGCGCGTACGACGCGCGGCGTTCTTCATAGAGACGGCGGAAGCGCTCCGGATCGCGCGCCAGCGGCCTCGACTCCGTTTCGTCCAGTCGACTATGCAGAACCTCGACCGGACAATCGAGCCAGATCGAGATGCCGTTGCCGTCGATGAGCCTGGCGTTCCCCTCCTGCGCATACGTTCCGCCGCCCAGCGCCACCACCGACGGCATGATGCGCTCTATTCTGGCCACCACCTTCTTCAGCATTTCGCTCTCGATACGCCGGAACTCCGCCTCGCCGCGTGTTTCGAAAATATGCGCGATCATGTCGTTTTCGGCGGCTTCGATCTCCGCATCGAGATCGACGAACTCCCATCCCAGCCGATCGGCCAGCATCTTTCCAATGGTGGTCTTGCCTGTCCCCATGAAGCCGGTCAGGTAGATGCCGGGTGTACGCTTCAGACGCGTGTCCATTTCTTAACGCGCACAACGGACTGACCACAGGCGCAGTCGTATGGCTCGCCTTATCCTGGATAAGGTTGACCCCTGCAGCTTCGCCCGTGGTCGGGCCTGTGCGCTTCCTTTCATCTCACACCCGTTCGAGACGCGCTTCAACGACGCCCGGAAACAACCGATTCGCCCAGACCAGCAGCCATCCGGCGCGCGGCGTGACCACCGTGTTCCGGCGATGCTCGATCCCCTCGACGATCGCCTCCGCACAATCGGCAGCCGAGACAGCGAATCGCCTTCCCGCTGCCACAACAGCCGGCGGCGTTCCTGCCGCATGACGCTGAAAATCGGTATACACGTAGCCCGGAAAAACTCCCATCACATGGACGCCGTCTCGGCGCAGTTCGGTGCGCTGCGCTGTAGTGATTGCGGCAAGCGCGAATTTGCTGGCGGAATAAACGGGCAGCCACGGCAGACTGATCTGTCCCGCAATCGAACTCACGTTGACGAGCGACCCGCGCGCCCGCCGCAGATGCGGCGTCGCCAGCTGCGCCAGCGCCAGTGGCGTGAAGAAGTTCAGCTCGAACAGCGCGCGCGCTTCTTCGGGCGGCTCCGCCGACGCGGCGTAATACGAACCGCGGCCGGCGTTGTTGATGAGGACATCGATTCCGCCCCAGCGCTCAGCCGTTTTTGAAATGACTGCGCGGCGTACGGCGTCATCCGTGATATCGCCTGGAATGATAAGGTCCTCGGCACTCGCCGCTGTGGCCAGCCTGGCCTCATTTCGTGCGGTCAGACACAGTTTCGCGCCACGCGTCCGCAGCGCCGCGGCCAGATGCGCACCGATCCCCTCCGATGCCCCAGTGACAATAACAGCCCTGCCCTTCAGTGAGTTCATCCTGGCTCTTTTTCACGTGCCGCGCACAACGGACTGGCCACAGGCGCAGTCGGAAGGCTCACCTTATCCTGGACAAGGTTGCCCATTAGTCTTCGCCCCTGGTCCGACCTGTGCGCTTCTCGCCTCTCGCGAGAGCATTCGGGAAACGCAATAATAGCACTATGGCCCGGCTGCTCCCCCTCTTCCCGCTGCAGCTTGTCGTCTTTCCCGGAAGCCCTGTTCCCCTCCACATTTTCGAAGACCGTTACAAAGAGATGGTCGGCGCGGCTGAGGCTGCGAGCACAGAATTCGGTATCGTTCTGGCCCGCGATAACGGCATAATGAATGCCGGGTGCACCGTACTGGTGGAGTCGGTTCTGAAGCGCTATCCCGACGGCCGGTTCGATGTGCTGACACGCGGGCAAAGGCGTTTCGTGATCAAGTCGCTTAATCAGGACAAGGACTACCTGCGCGGCGAGGTGGAGTTCTACAGCGACGAAGACGCCGAGGCGGCGCCGCCGGAGCTGCGCCGCGCGGCAGTTCTTGCATCCGAAAAAATGCGCGATGCTCTGTCGGAAGGCGAGACAAAAGAGGAGCCACCCGATCTCGACCATCCGTTCCTCAGTTTTCAGCTGGCCGAGAATATCGACGACCTCGATTTCCGCAACACTATCCAGCGCACCCGCTCGGAAACCGAAAGACTCCGCGTGTTCGCGGGCTTTACCGAAGAGTACGTGGCAAAGAAGCAGTACGCCGCAAAAATGAAACGCATCGTGCAGACCAACGGCTTCGGCCATCCGCCGACTATTCATTAAAGATGTCGCTGAACCCGTATATCGAAGGCGCGGCGCAGCCGCAAGCGCATAGGGCGAAGGCTCCGTTATGCGCGTTCTCAGAAAGACGTCGGCAGCCGCTGCCCCTGGCGATCTCGGCGGTGCTGCACGTGACAGCATTCTTCGCGATCATGCATGCGCCAACGATCAAACTGCCGGAGCAGTCTCCGTCGGCGTACAAACAGGCGTTCGAGGGGAACGAAACCAAACTGGTCTGGTATCGGTTCGAGAAAAAACTGCCCCCGGTCACACCGCCCGAAACGAAAGCCGAGCCCAAACCCGTTCGCACCGAACTAAAAGCGCCGCAGGTTATCGTGGCGTCGCGCAAAGATGCACCGAAGCGTACGCAGGTGATCTGGACGCCCGCACCCGAGCTGCGCGAGACGAAGTCGCAGGAACTGCCCAACATCCTTGCCATCAAAATGCCCGAGATTACACGGCCGTTTGTGGAGCCGCCGGTCGCGAAGCCGCCCGACCCCGCGAAGGTCGCGGTGCCCGACGCCCCGGTTCTCGAGGCGAAGCTCGACGCGGTGAAATTAGCCGACGCGCAGCGCATCACCAGAAAATTCGTGCCGCCTCCCACAAAAATTCCCGAGAAGCTGAAGGAGGTCGAAGCCCCCGCGCCCGCGCCGCAGATCGAAGCCCGCGCCCTCGCACCGGCACTGAATGAATCGTTCAAAGCGCCCCCGCGGCCGTTCACCGCGCCGCCTTCGAAACCTGCTGCGTCCGGCGCGAAGCAGATCGCGATGGAAGCGCCTCCCGAACCGATCGCGAATTCAAAAGACCTGAGCGTGGTGGTGGCCGGGCTGAATCCTTCGATGCTGCCTTCGGCGCTGCCTTCCAGGTCGAGCCCCGGTCAGTTTTCCGCGGGTCCGAAACCGCGACCTGACGGAGCCGATGCCGCGGGCGATGCTAAAGGCTTCACGGTGCCCGATCTGTACGTGGAAGGCGCAAAGGACGGGAAGAACACAAAAGCGGATCTGCTCGCACAGGCGTACGCCTCGCCGACTTCTCCCAACGCACTGCGCGCCGCCGCGCTTCTCGGAACAGCGCACGCTGCGATTCCGCATGAGGACCGCCCCGTGACGCCGTCGGCCGCCGCGGTCAAAGTCTCCGGCGCGCCGGACAGGCGCTTCAACGGACGCGACGTTTACATGATGGCGATTCAGATGCCGAATCTGACGAGCTACTCGGGCAGCTGGCTGATGTGGTACGCCGATCGCACGGCGCGCGAAGTCGGCCTCGCGCCCGTAGCGCCGCCGGTTCCGCTGCGAAAGGTCGATCCGAAGTATGTGGCTTCCGCCGTGGCGGATCGCATCGAGGGCACGATTCAGCTGGCCTGCGTGATTGGCAAGGACGGCCGCGTCTCGCACGTCGAGATGATTCGCGGCCTCGACGACCGGCTCAACGCGACCGCGCAGGAGGCCATGGCGAAGTGGGAATTCGAGCCTGCGACGCGCCACGGCGAACCGGTCGAAGTGGATGTGCTGGTCGAGATTCCGTTCCGCCTCGAGCCCTTCCACCCGAAGTCGTATTAGTACGGGCGTGCGGCGCCGGCCGCGCTTTGCAGACTCGGCGCCAGCCGCGCTTCATACTGAAGGTGTGCACCACCGGGTCAGCGGCAGGCAGCATCTCATCTTCGACGCGGACGATACGCTCTGGGAAAACAACGTCTACTTCGAGCAGGCTTTCGACGAATTCTGCGCCTACCTGAATCACTCAACGCTGACTCCGGACGAGATTCGCGCCGTCCTCGACGAGATTGAAACCGAATACAGCCAGGTTCACGGCTACGGCGCCGTCAACTTCGGACGCAATCTGAGCCAGTGCTATCTGCGCCTCGCCGAACGCGCGGTCGAAGAGCACGACCTCAAACGCGTCAGCGCGCTGGCCCACCGCATTCTGGAACAGGAGATCGAGCTGATGGACGGCGTCGCCGAGACTTTGCCCTTTCTCGCCGGTAAGCACGAGCTGACACTGTTCACCAAAGGCGAGCCCGCCGAGCAGAACCGCAAGATCGATCTCTCCGGCCTGCGGCCTCTGTTTGCTCATTGCGCCGTTGTTAAGGAGAAGAACCGGCGTGCCTACGAGGAACTGGCCGAGGTGCGCGGCTTCGATCACGCGCGGACCTGGATGATCGGCAACAGCCCGAAATCGGATATAAATCCGGCGCTCGAAGCCGGGCTCAACGCTGTCTATGTGCCGCATCCGCGGACCTGGACGCTGGAGCGCCAGGAGATCCGGGACCCGGAAGGGCGGCTGGCGCGCGTGGAGAACCTCCGCGGCCTGCTCGAACTCTTCGGTTAGTGGGGCGGGATGTAATCCTGCCGGACGATTGCGAATCGGCCTGGTCTGTAATCGCCGACCCACCCCGGCGCGTTATATCGTGATACGATATAAATGAAATGACGATAGATCTCTCCCGCAGGCAGTACTGCGATCTCGCCGACTTCCGCCGCCAGATCCGCCAGTTCCTTTCCTTCAGCGAAACCATCGCGCGCGCGCAGGGCATCGAGCCGCAGCAGCATCAGCTGTTACTCACGGTCCAGGGGCTTCCGGAAGGTATTAAACCGACCATCCGCGAAATCGCCGCGCGGCTGTTTCTGCAGCATCACAGCACGGTTGAGCTGATCAACCGTCTGGAAGCGCGCGGCGCGGTCGCCCGGGTGCACAGGTCGGAGGATAAACGCGAGGTGTGGGTACAGCTCACACCGGCGGGACGCGCCATCCTGCGGCATCTCTCGCTGGCACATCGCTCGGAGCTCGAAGGCTCAGGCCCGGAACTGGCGCGGGCGCTGAATTCGGTATTGCGTCACAGCAGAAAGGAATCGGTCGCTTGAGCGCACAGGCGGTCAGTCCGTTGTGCGCGAACAAACAAAAATGAGTCGACATAAGGACATTTCGGAAGAGCTCGGAGATTTCACCACATCGGTGCGCGTCATTCCCATTGCCCTGCTGGCGATCCTCATCGGCCTGGCCAGCACGGGCGTGGCATGGGCGCTTCTCCGCCTCATCGGCTTCTTCACCAACCTCTTCTATTACGGGCATGTCGGAACGACCCTGATTTCGCCGGCCGGCAATCACCTCGGCTGGTTCGCGGTGCTTGTTCCCGTCATCGGCGGGCTGGTCATCGGTCTGATGGCGCGCTACGGCTCCGAACGCATCCGCGGCCACGGCATTCCCGAGGCGCTCGAATCGATTCTCATCAACGGCAGCAGAATCAGCCGCGTCTCGCCATACTCAAGCCGCTTTCCTCCGCCATTTCCATCGGATCGGGCGGGCCCTTCGGCGCCGAAGGACCCATCATCATGACCGGCGGCGCCCTCGGATCGATCGTCGCGCAGCTATTCCATCTCACCGCGGCGGAGCGCAAGACGCTGCTGGTGGCGGGCGCGGCCGCGGGCATGTCCGCCACATTCGCCACACCGATTGCGGCCGTGCTGCTCGCCGTCGAGCTGCTGCTTTTCGAATGGAAGCCGCGCAGCGCGATCCCCGTGGCTCTGGCCAGCGCAACCGCCGGTGCTGCCCGCCGCTACATCCTGGGACTCGGTCCTCTCTTCCCGGTTCCGCAGCATGCCATCTTCATCGGACCGCAGGGCCTCGCCGGATGCGTCGTCGCCGGCTTGCTCGCCGGTCTGCTTTCAGCGCTGCTGACAATCGGCGTCTACGCCGCCGAAGATGCATTCAAGAAACTGCCCGATTCACTGGATGTGGTGGCCCGCCATCGGCGCCGTGTTCGTCGGCCTCGGCGGCATGATCTTTCCGCAGGCGCTGGGCGTGGGTTACGACACGATTCAGTCTCTGCTGCAGGGAGATGTGCCGCGCGCCATCATCGCCGGCGTGCTGCTGGTGAAATCGGCGATCTGGATTATCTCGCTGGGCTCGGGCACTTCGGGCGGCGTGCTCGCGCCGCTGCTCATGATGGGTGCGGCGCTGGGCGGCGTCGAAGCCATGTTTCTGCCGCACGAAGGCGCCGGCTTCTGGCCTCTGGTCAGCATGGGCGCGATCCTGGGCGGCACCATGCGCGCGCCCTTCACCGCGATCCTGTTTGCGCTCGAACTCACGCACGACATCAACGTGCTTCTGCCGTTGCTCGTCGCCGCCATGCTGGCGCACATTACCACGGTATTGCTGCTCAAGCGGTCCATTCTTACCGAGAAGGTCGCGCGCCGCGGTTTCCACATCACACGCGAGTACGCCACCGATCCTCTGGAAATCATGTTTGTGCGCGAAGTCATGCGCACCAAGGTTGTCGCACTGCCCAGCTCCGCCACCGTGGCCGACCTTCGTCACATTGTGCTTCGCGAGCCCGTCAATCGCGGTCAGCATCTGTTTCCTGTCGTGGATGAAGATCGTCGTGTCCGCGGCGTTATAACCCGCAAACAATTGCGCGCTGTGACGCAGGAGGAAACGCCCGCCCGATCGCTCGGAGCCCTCGTGCGCGAACCCGTCGTGGCGCATCCGGACGAACCATTACGCGTCGTTGTCTATCGTATGGCGGAAACAGGGCTGACGCGCATGCCCGTCGTGGAAAGCGACAGCGGAAAACTCGCGGGCATGGTGTCGCTGGAAGATCTGCTTATGGCGCGCGTGCGCAATCTCAACGAGGAGCGCCATCGCGAGCGGATTCTCGAACTCCGCTTCCCCTTCCGCAGCCAGACGGAGCGCGTTCGCGAAAATGGCCTGACAGCCCGCGCTGAATAGTCGAGCGTACACGCGACTGGCTGAAAAAACGCGCCTTGCGCCGCGTCCACCGTGGCAGGCTGCTGAAAAAAACTCGCAGGCTTTAGTCTGTGAATTGTCCGCGGGCAGTACAATGGCGCGATATTGCGATAGTATCTTCACATGCGACGACTCCTGCTTCTGTCTCTTGTGGCGTGCGCGAGCTTCGGCGCCGCGGACATCGATTTAATCCAGCCGGAACAGGCCGTCAACGAACTGCATGGCGCTCTGCTCATCCACGTCGGCTTTCCGGTTCTTTACCGCTCGACGCACATCTCCGGAAGCGTCTACGCCGGGCCGGGCTCGAAAGAGGAAGGGCTTGCCGACCTGAAGAAGGCCGTCGCGGGCCAGCCGCGCACGCGCGAAATCATTCTTTACTGCGGATGCTGCCCCTTTGACAAATGTCCGAATATTCGCCCTGCCTTCGCCGCGCTGCGCTCCATGGGATTCACGCATGTGCGCGCCATGATGCTTGCGACCAACCTCAAAACCGACTGGATCGATAAAGGCTATCCCATCGACAAACGCGCCGGGCCCGATCGGTAAAATTGGCGCCGTAATTTGGCCCGCCAATTGCCCATGATGGGGTGAGGACAAACACCATGCCCCGGTTTGAGCGTATTCTGTTTCCGGTCGATTTTTCCGAGCGGTCCCGCGCCGCTGCCCCTTTCGTGCTGTCGATGGCGCAGCGTCACAAGTCACATGTGGTGCTGCTGCACGCGCTGCAGCCCCCGCCGCCGCTTTACGCCGGAATGAATACGGTCT
Source organism: Terriglobia bacterium (assembly GCA_963832905.1). GTDB lineage: Bacteria > Acidobacteriota > Terriglobia > Bryobacterales > Bryobacteraceae > BOG-234. The sequence goes on from CAWHVO010000001.1 coordinate 482,554, forward strand.
ACCCCGAGGTCTACGATTTCGAAGGGCTGTCGGCCGATCTGCGCGCGGAACTGGCGAAGTTCGCCGAGGCCGAACTGCCGAGGGTGGAGGCCACCTGTTTTGTCGAAATGGGCGATCCGGCGGCGGTGATCACCACCTACGCCGAAACGGAAAACATCGGCCTGATCATGATGCCGACGCATGGCTACGGCGCCTTCCGGCGTGCACTGCTGGGCTCGGTGACAGCGAAAGTCCAGCATGACGCGAAGGTTCCCGTGTGGACCGCGGCGCACGCGCCGGAGCCGTCGCACCGCGCGCACCCGGCACCCAGACGCGTCATCTGCGCGGTGGACCTGAAGTCGAGGAGCCGCGCTGTGCTGGAGTTCGCGGCCGATCTCGCGGGCGAAACCGACGCCACGCTGGAACTGGTTCACATGCCGCCCGAAGGACAGACCGAGCTTCTGCCGCCGGAAACGAAGCTGCATGAACTCCTCGCCGAAGTCACAACCGGCAGGAAAGTGAAGCTCTACGAGAACGAAGACGCCGCCGATGTCGAGGTCCTCGTCAACGGAGGCAGCGTGGCGGACAAAGTGCGCAATCTCGCGATCCAGCGGCGCGCCGACCTCGTCGTGATCGGCCGCGGCTGCACGCATCAGGGCATTGGCCGCCTGCAGGCAACATCGTACGCCATCGTGCGTGAATCGCCCTGCCCCGTGCTCAGCGTGTGAGGCTGTACCGCCGGCGGTCTTGCCGCCGGTGGGTTTACCCTCGCACACAGGCTACGCGATCTGTTTAATTCGCCCCTCTTCCACCTTCATTCCCCTGTGAGTGGCGGGCCGGCGACATCCATCCCATGGTCGCGGAACAACCGGCAAAGTTCATCGAATGAGACGGCCTCGTGCACGTCTGGCTTGCCGTGATATCTGCCTAACTCGCGGAAGAATTCCTCCATCCTGCCGGCGGGCTGAAACACGTCGATCATCCTGCCCGGCCCGGCACTCACACAGGCCCACGCGTGAGGAACCTTCCGCGGCAGGAAAACGGACTCACCGGCGACGGCGCGAAATCTTTTGTCCCCAACCTGAAACGCGAACTCGCCGTCAATGACGTAGATCCATTCATCCTGATCGTGGTGCAGATGGCGCGGTCCGCCGCTTCCGCCGGTGAACTCGAAAACGCATATTGCGCCGCCGGTATCCAGCGAAGACAGCTTGCAATCGTGCGGTTCGCCGCTGAGCCTGATGTGCTCACCGAACCGGTCTTTGCCTGCGGCGACCGTAAAGCCCAGAAACATCTCTTCGCTTTCCATGTTCCTCGTTCCTTTCAGGTGATCGATGGTTTTATCGATGGTTTCAATCAGCGTGCGCGTGCGGGCGAGGTTCTTTTCGAGAACCTTCCGGTGGGATTCGAGGGCGGCGACTTTTTCGAAATCGGCCCGGCCCAGAATCTGTGCGATCTGCTTCAGACTGAAACCCAGCTCCCGGTAAAACAGGATCTGCTGCAGGGTCAGAAGCTGTGGCTCTTCATACAACCTGTAGCCATTTGCCCCGTAACAGGCAGGCTTCAGCAGGCCTGTTTCATCGTAGAAACGCAGTGTGCGCACGCTGACGCCGGAAACAGCCGCCACTTGTCGGACCGTATAAGCCATCGCCGTTTCCCATTCTCAGGGATCACGTAACGTGAGGGTCAAGCCGGAAACAGCAAAAAATCCGCGATGATGAGGTATGGCGTTCCGGCTGCGCACGGCTAAAGGCAAGCTCAAAATCGAGCACAGCATTCTTGACGATCTGCGGCCGGTACTGGACAGGCTCGTCGCGCGCGACGATATCCGGTCGATCATTCCAGGCGTGATCCGTCCAGTGCGGGACGCGAAAGGCCCGGTGAAGATTCATACCACGGTTCCGACACAGAATGGATGGAAGGCTATCGCGCTGGCCAACGGAGCGCGTCAAGAGCTGTTCATCAGTACCGGGATGACGCAGCAGCAGCTGGATGCGGCGATCCTGCGCGCCATAGCCGGGTGAGCTTCAGCCCCCGAATTATGAGATGATCTCCACGAAGGAGGCCATGTGACCCTTCGGTTTTCCGGAATCATCCTGCTCGCCGGCGCCACCGCGCTTCTCGCCGCATCCCTGCCGCGAACCTCTGACGGCCATCCAGACCTCAGCGGCTACTGGACCAACGCCACCCTCATCCCGCTCGAACGTCCCGCCGATCTTGGCACGAAGGAGTTCTACTCCGAAGCCGAAGCCCTTGCGATGCAGAAAGAGCGCGTCCGCAAGGAGAACAGCCAGGCGAAGGACGACATCCACTACGACAACGTGATCTGGCAGCAGGAGACTTTCTCCAAAGTCACCTCGCGCCGCACGTCGATCATTTTCGATCCCCCCGACGGCCGCCTGCCCGCGCTGAGCGAGGCCGGCAGGAAGCGCGAGCTCCTCGAGAAGGAAGCCGCCCGCCGCCGCGACCGCGCCGAAAGCGCCGATTCCCGCAATCTTGGTGAGCGCTGCATCTCCTGGGGCAACGAAGGTCCGCCCATGCTGGGCTCAACCTACAACGCGAATCTCGAACTGGTGCAGACGCCCGGGGCGCTGGCGATTCATCACGAGATCATCCACGGCACCCGCATTATCCCGACTGACGGCCGTCCGCATTTGCCGTCTGAAATCCGCCAGCTCGGCGGTGATTCGCGCGGCCACTGGGAGGGCGACACACTCGTCGTCAACACCACGAACTTCACCGATCGGACCAACTTCCGTCCGCCGCCCGCCACGGGACGCCAGGACATCTTCTCCAGCCGAGACCTGCACGTGACCGAACGATTCACGCGCACCGGCGCCGACACCCTTACCTACCGCTTCACGGTTGACGACCCTTCCACGTGGACGAAGCCCTGGTCCGGCGAAATGCTGCTGAAGAAAACGGAAGGCCCGATCTTCGAATACGCCTGCCACGAAGGCAACTACGGCCTCGCCAATATCCTGGCCGCCGCGCGCGCGAAGGAAAAGGGCCAATAAAAACACGGACCACAACACCCGGCGCGCTCTTATTGTCTGTAACCTTTTCCTGCGGAGCCAGTATGTTCCGATGGTGAATCGAGCCCTCACTCTACTCCCCTTCTTGCTTTGTGTGACCGCCCTTGCCGGAGCGACCGATGCCGACTTAGCGTCTCCCGAGGTTCTCGTGTACCGCACGGTCGGCGCGCGCAGACTTAAGGCCTTCGTCTTCTTGCCGTCTGTCGCGGCATTTCCAGCCCGGACTCACCGTCCCGCCGTCCTGTTATTCCACGGTGGTGCATGGAATCTGGGCGACCCTTCCTGGGTGTTCGACCGCGCAAAGGAATTTGCCTCACGCGGCATGGTTGCGATAGCAGTCGATTACCGCCTGAGCGCCGGTGGTGCGGCTCCACTTCCCATCAATGCCGGCCTCACTCCGGTTGACTCCGTCGAAGATACCTGCGCGGCCTTCGCCTGGGCCCGAACGTCATGCGGGGCAACTGGGTATCGATCCAGGTCGCGTTGCCGGCTACGGCGTCTCGGCCGGCGGATATCTGGTCGCGGCGGCGGCCACCCTGCCCGCCGTCGGCGGCAGAGCCATCCGGAAGAGCGCGCGCCCCGATGCGCTCGTGATGTTCTCCCCCGCGCTCAACATGGCACAGGACGAATACTTCGCCTCTCTCATGGCCGGCAAAGCCGACCCCGCACACTATTCGCCCGCTGAGTTCATCGGGCGTTCTTTGGCTCCGACGATGATTATTCAGGGCGAGGAAGACACCATTGTGAAAGCGCACGACGCTCGTGCATTCTGCGCGGCGGCAACGGCTGCCGGAGTCAGATGTGAACTCCATGTTTATCCCGGTGTCGGACACCTCCTCACCCGCAACATCAAAGTTCAGTATAAGGATTTCGATTCCGAACCCGCGTTCGCCGCCGAGGCTTTCCGGTTTGAAAACCTGTTTCTGGAGTCGCTGGGCTACATGAAGTGATCCCGCGCGACACGCGGGGCGGCAGGCATCGGGGCCCGGCAAGCTGAAAATAGTCCATCGGTTACATTGGTCTGGTGACCCGGATTCTCGATGGAAACTCCGTACGTGACCAGATAAAGGCCGAGTGCCGCCCCCGTGTCGAGCGTGTCCGCGCGCATGCCGGCCGCGTGCCTGGCCTTTCCGTTGTCCTCGTCGGAAACAACGCCGCCTCCGAAGTTTATGTCCGCAGCAAGACCAAGACCGCTGCTGAGCTCGGCATGCACAGCGAGACGATCACGCCCGACGCCAACATCTCGACCGAAGGCCTGCTCGAACTGATCCGCGAGCTGAACGCGCGTCCCGAAGTCGACGGCATCCTCGTCCAGCTTCCCCTTCCCGCCCACATCGACTCGCAGAAAATCCTGCTGACCGTCGCGCCGGAAAAGGATGTCAACGGTTTCCATCCCTGCAACGTCGGCCTGCTTTCCACGGGCCGCCCCGGCCCCCGACCCTGCACGCCCGCCGGCGTGATTCAGATACTGAAGCGCTACGACATCCCCATCGCCGGCAAAAACGCTGTCGTGCTCGGCCGCAGCGATATTGTCGGCAAGCCGATGGCAATGCTGCTGCTGCAGGAGAACGCTACGGTCACCATCTGCCATTCGAAAACGCGCGATCTCGCGGGCGTGTGCCGCGGCGCGGATATCCTCGTGGCCGCGATCGGCAAGCCCGCTATGGTCACCGCCGATTTCATCAGACCTGGAGCGGTGGTCGTCAACGTCGGCATCAACAGGATCGCGACACGCGCCGAAGCCGAAAAGATTTTCGATCCTTCGCGACTCGCCGACTTCGACAAGCGCGGCAGCCTGCTGGTGGGCGACGTACATCCCGGCGACATGGCCCGCATTTCCTCTGCCTACACGCCGGTGCCCGGAGGCGTGGGCCCTCTCACCATCGCCATGCTGATGAGCAACACGATCGACTCCGCCGAACGCCGCACGGGATTGTCCTGATGGGCCTCTTGGTACACGCGGCGCAAGCCGCGTTTCTTTGATGCTGAAAGTCGGCCTGACCGGCGGCATGGCCTGCGGCAAGAGTTTTGTCGCCGCGGAATTCGCAAGGCTGGGCTGTCATATCGTTGAAGCCGACGAAGTCGGACACGAAGTTCTCGAGCCCGGCGGCGAAGCTTATGATGGCGTCGTCGCCGCTTTCGGTCCGGAAATTCTCGGCAAAAACGGACGCATCGATCGCACGAAACTTGCGGCCCGCGTATTCAACGATCCCGCCCGGCTCGAAAAACTGAACGCCATCGTACATCCGGCCGTGCGCACGCGCGCCATTCGCGCCTTCGCCGAAATCGGCGCACGCGATCCGCATGGCGTCGTTATCTATGTGGCAGCCATCCTCATCGAGTCGGGAGCTTACAGGGAAGTCGATAAAATAATAGTGGTGTGCTGCGCGCGGGCGCAGCAGATCGAGCGCGCGATGCACCGGCCGGATGCTACGGAAGCCGGTGTGCTGGCCCGTCTGGAACGCCAGATGCCGCTCGAAAAGAAAAAGGAGTTTGCCGACTACATGATCGACACCAGCGGTGCGAAAGAGGACACCCTGCGTCAAACTGAAACGGTGTATCGCGAGCTGAGGAGACTGGCGACATGAGACCAAGAACGCTACTTCTGACAATGCTGCTGGTGCTGGGTTTCTGGGCCGTCACAGAACACGGCAAATGGTCCGTCGAGAAACTGATTCAGCCCATCTCGCGGAACGGCAGGCTCTGGTCGGAACCGGTCACCGCGCGTGGCGCCAGATTCGGCGCGGATGAGCAGAACAACATCGATATCTACAAAGCCAATCGCCTCGCGACAGTCAACATCACGAGCATCGTCTATCAGCGCGATTTCTTCTTCCAGGTTTTCCCGCAGAAAGGCATCGGCTCGGGCTTCATCATCAATGAGGACGGCGAGATCATCACCAACAATCACGTGATCTCAGGGTCTCGCAATATTACCGTCACGCTCTCGGACAAGAAGCAGTATCCCGCAACCGTCCTGGGTATCGACCGCCGCAGCGACTTTGCGATCCTCAAAATCAACACGGGCCGCAAGCTGCCCTTCGTGCACCTGGGCAATTCCGACAGCCTCCTCGTGGGCCAGAAGGTGCTGGCCATCGGCAATCCGTTCGGTCTCGAAGGCACGCTGACCACCGGCATCGTCAGCTCGCTCGGCCGCAGTCTGGAAGGCGAGGACGGCAACACGCTGGAAGGCCTGATCCAGACCGACGCCGCCATCAACCCCGGCAACAGCGGCGGACCGCTGCTCGATTCCAGCGGCAACGTCATCGGCATCAACACTGCAATCTACGGCTCGCAGACGGCGAGCGGCGAAGAGGGCAGCATCGGCATTGGATTCGCCATGCCGATCAACCGCGCCAAAGAAAAGCTGGAAGAATACCGCACCACGGGACACATCTCGCATCCCGTGCTCGGCATTTCGCAGATCTTCCTCGTGCAGGGTGATCTGGCCGACGATCTGGAGATGCCCACCTCCGGCGGCCTGCTGATCCAGGGCATCGAAGACGGCTCGCCTGCCGCCCAGGCCGGACTGCGCGGACCCACGCGCATGGTGATCGTCGGCAACCGCTACCGCATCGGCATCGGCGGAGACCTGATCATCGCCATCGACGGCGATCCGGCACAAAACCAGGATTCCCTGCAGCGCGCGCTGAATCAGAAGCGCCCCGGCGACAAAATGGTGCTGACGATCTTCCGCGGCAACCGTACGATGAAGGTGACCGTGACGCTGGGCTCGGCACCGGAGACGCTGTAACGCCGGCGATCTTGTCGCCGGTGCCTTTACTCGTTACATCTCCTCCGCGCCCTCAAGGCAGTCCGCAATCTCCTTCTGCGTAATCGCCCCCTCCTTGATCACCTTCCAGTCGATCTCCGTGATGTCGACCGTGCTCGCGCCCATGCCTTCGCACTGGCCGCCATCCAGCACCAGATCGACGCTGCCATCCATGACGCCGAATACTTCGATTCCCGAGCTGCACGTCGGGCGCCCCGAAATATTCGCGCTGGTCGCAATAATCGGCTGATTCAGCCGTGCGATCAGCTCGTCGGTGACCTTGCCCCTGGCCTGCCGAACCGCCAGCCTGCCCGTGTTCCCAGTCGCCCGCAGCGGAACCTTCGGCGACGCCGGCATGATGATCGTCAGCGGACCCGGCCAGAATTTGCGTGCCAGCAGATTGAACCACGGCGAAGTCTCACGCGCCAGTTCCTCCACCATCAGCGCATCGCGCACCAGCATGGGAAGCGCGCGGTGAATTTCGCGCCCCTTCGCTTCGTATACCTGGCGCACAGCAAGCACGCTGAAGGGGTCGGCTATCAGCGCGTAAAGCGCATCGGTCGGAACGGCGACGACATGTCCGCGCCGGATGGCTGCAGCCGCCCGATCCAGCGCTGCAGGTGAGGGATCGAGAGGATCGATCTCGATCAGGTCCGTAGCCACGTGGGTAAGCGTAACACAGGGTGGCACGGACTTTAGTCTGTGTGTCTAGCCGGCGACGGCCGCTTCCAGCTGCGCTTCCTGATTGCGCGGCTCGAACGAATACCCGAACCCGCGCACCGAATGAATCAGCCGCGGCGCCGAGGCATCCTTCTCGATCTTCTGCCGCAGGCGCAGGATGTAGACATCCACGGTGCGATCCGTGATGGCCCGATCCTGTCCCCAGACCGCGTTCAGCAGCTGTTCGCGGCTGAAGACCACGCCCGGCCGGCTCATCAGGAATTCGAGCAGCCGGAATTCGGTTGCCGTGAGCGAAAGATTCTCGCCGGCCAGTTTTACCTGGCAGCTGCTGCGGTCCAGTTCCACGCCGCCTGCCTTGAGCAGACGCGACGGCGCTGCCTGCGAACGGAACTGCAGCTTGATGCGCGCGATCAGCTCGCGGATGAAAAACGGTTTGACGATATAGTCGTTCGCGCCCAGTTCAAGGCCCACAATGCGGTCGGTCTCCGAAGCGCGCGCCGTCAGAAAGATGATCGGCGTCTGCGCCAGTTCCGCATCGTTGCGAATGCCCTTGCAGATATCGAGGCCGTCGGAATCCGGCAGCATGATGTCGAGCAGAATCAGGTCGGGGTGAACCCGCCGGCAAAGATCGAGGGCGCCACGCCCGGTCTGCGATCCGGTTAAGAGAAAGCCCTCTCGCTCCAGGTTGTATTTGAGCAGCGCGAAGAGGTCGGTGTCATCTTCGATTAGTACTATTCGTTTTGTCACGGCACTTTCAGCGTAACGGGATTCACGTTACAGCGGGGTTAACTTGCCGTAAACGGTGGGTGAAGTTCGGGGTGTGAAGGAAGTCTTCAGTTCTCATTTGTGGGGCGGCCATTCCTGGCTGCAAGCCGACTGTCAGTCGGCTGGACTTGCTGGAAAGCAAGTCCGCAGGCCGGAAGGCCTGCCCCGCGTTCCGTTCAGGGCGTTTCGAAACGGTAACCGAAGCCGCGTACTGTGACCAGAAAAACCGGGTCGTCGGGCTTCTCTTCAATCTGCTCGCGCAGGCGCCGGATATGCACGTCCACCGTGCGCGGCGTCACGAAATGCTGCTCGCCCCACACTTCGCGCAGCAGCTGCTCGCGCGACCACGCGGTCCCCGGATGCATCAGGAAAAACTCCAGCAGCCGGAATTCAGTCGAAGTCAGCTCGATCTCTTTGTCGTTCTGAAAGACGCGGCGGGCCGCGCGGTCCAGACGAAACGGCCCCATGCTGAACGCCGTCTGCGGCGCAGCCGGGCCGGCGCTTTCCTGGCGCCGCAGATGCGCCTTGATCCGCGCCACCAGTTCACGCGGACTGAACGGCTTCGTCATGTAATCGTCACCGCCGATCTCGAGTCCGAGAACGCGGTCGACTTCCTCAGTGCGCGCCGTGAGAAACAGCACCGGCGTGCGCGCCAGCCGGCTCTGGCGAATCTGACGGCAAAGATCGAAGCCGTCCTGCCCCGGCAGCATCACGTCGAGCACGATGAGATCCGGCTCATACGTTTCCAGATCGCGCAGCGTCGGCCCTGCCCCATTGAGCAATTTGACATCGAAGCCGCCGCGCGTCAGGTTGTACTCAATCAGCGAAGCCAGTTCGGCCTCGTCCTCGACGACGGCTATCTTTCTTGACATGCGGGGCTCGACACGCGGGATGGTTTATTCTACTGGACGCTCTCTGTGAGTGCGGCGGCTTTGGCAGCTTTGCATTCCGCACAGGGACAGATGCTGCGCAGGTGATCGTAGGAGTAGATGCCGGTGTTGTGGCCGTCGCTCCACACGATGCGCAGCGCATAAGTTCCCACCGGCTCGATCGACGTCATGCGCTCTTTGGCCTTGTACATCTGGAACGGGCCGGCGGGCTGGTCGCTCGATTTTGGACGCGGCTCGGTGCCGTGCGTGCCCGCGCACGATGCACAGGGGCACCAGTCGCGCAGATATACGACGTCGTACGAGCTGTGATGCCCGTCCTTCCAGTCGATCTCGATGCCTTTCGATTTGGAGATGGCGATGTGTTCTGGGTCGCTTGTCGGATTGCTCATTTTGGTCGTGTAAATCTTTTGTGGGGCGGCCTTTCAGGCTGCGGACACGCTTTCCAGCGGGTCCATCGGACGAAGTCCGACGGCGTTCCCCGCAGTTTCGCTTCTCTCATTGATTTTCGACACGCTCCACGTCTCTATTGATTCACGAGACGTTCCACGTCTCTTACGCCGGAGATGCGCCGGAACGCGGCGCAGAGTTTTTCCAGCTGCTTCTTGTCGCGCACGTCGACGGTCATTTCGATCAGCGCTGTATCGCCGCTCTCGGCCTTGGCTTCAAGACTGCGCACGTTGGATTTTTCATCGGACAGAACACTGGTGAGCTGATGCAGCAGGCCGGGCCGGTCGTCGGTATGCACCACGATGCGCACCGGGAACGTATCGCTTGCATCGCGCGCCCAGTCGACATCGATCTTGCGCTCGGCGTCGTACATCAGGTTCTGCACATTCGGACACATGCGCGAGTGCACCGCGATTCCCTTGCCGCGCGTAACGTAGCCGACGATGGCTTCGCCTTTGATCGGATTGCAGCACTTGGCGCGATAGACCATCACGTCCTCCACGCCGTGCACTTTGATGACGGCGTCGTCGGCTTTCTGCTTGTATCCCTGCGCGGGCGCCGGCTGTTCGGCGGCGGGCGCGGCTGGCGGAGCCGGCGCGGGCTCGTTGGCCACCTGCTCCGGCGCGGATTTCTGCAGCACCTGACGCGCGGAAAATTTGCCGTAGCCGAGCGCCGCATAGAGATCCTCGACTTTGCCCAGGCCGTATTCGCCCGCCACGCGTTCGAGCTCAGTCTTCTGAATCCGGCTCAGCTGCACACCCAGACGCCGCGCTTCCTTTTCCAGATACTTCTGCCCGATCTCGATGGCCCGCTCGCGCTCGCTCTCGTTGATGATGTGCTTGATCTTGTTGCGCGCGCGCGAAGTCTTGACGATGGCGAGCCAGTCCTTGCTGGGCGCGTGGCCGGACTGCGTCAGAACGTCGACAATGTCGCCGTTGCGCAGCACGTAGCGCAGCGGCACGATGCGGCCGTTCACCTTCGCGCCGATGCACGTGTTGCCGACCTCGGAGTGCACGGCGTAAGCGAAATCGATGGGACAGGAACCGGAGGGAAGGGCAATAACGCGGCCTTTTGGAGTGAAGCAGTAAACTTCTTCCGGGTAGAGGTCCACTTTGAGGGTGGACATGAATTCGCCCGGATCGCGCATGTCCTGCTGCCACTCGACCAGCTGCCGCAGCCAGGCCACCCGCTGATCGTCCTGAACGCCGCGCTTGCCTTCCTTGTATTTCCAGTGCGCCGCAATGCCCTCCTCGGCGATGCGGTGCATTTCTTCCGTGCGGATCTGAATTTCGAAGTGCTTCCCGTCCGGTCCCACCACCGAAGTGTGCAGCGACTGGTAGAGGTTCGGGCGCGGCATGGCGATGAAATCCTTGATGCGTCCCGGCACAGGCGACCATTCGTTGTGGATGACGCCCAGCGCGCTGATAACAGTTCTTAACCGAATCGGTGATAATGCGCATGGCGAGCAGATCGTAGACCTGTTCGAGCGAGATCTTCTGTTTCTTGAGCTTCTGATAAACCGAGTACGCGCGCTTGACCCGCGCGTCCACGCGCGCCGGAATGCCTTCGCGCCGCAGTTCCGCCTCCACCGTGCGCCTCATGCGTTCGAGATATTCTTCGTTCGCCGCGCGCTGCGATTCGATGGTTTTCGAAATTTCCGCGAAAGCTTCGGGATCGAGATACCGGAACGAAAGGTCTTCCAGTTCGCCGCGCACTTTGCCCATGCCGAGCCGGTGCGCGATGGGAGCGTAGATCTCGAGCGTCTCGCGCGCGATTCGCTGCTGCCGCTCGGGGCTCAGGCTCGCCAGCGTGCGCATATTGTGCAGCCGGTCGGCCAGCTTGACGATGATCACGCGGATGTCGTTGACCATCGCCAGCAGCATCTTGCGGTAGTTCTCCGCCTGGCGATCCTCGGCCGAGTAGAAGTTGATCTTGCTCAGCTTGGTGACGCCGTCGACGCAGCGCGCCACTTCATCGCCGAAGTTCTTCTGGATATCCGCCGTGGTGACGCTGGTGTCTTCCACGATGTCGTGCAGCAGCCCGGTCTCGATGCTGACCGCGTCCATGCGCATGCCCGCAAGGATCCTGCGCCACCGCCAGCGGGTGGCACATGTACGGCTCGCCCGAAGCGCGTTTCTGTCCCGCGTGATACTGCGACGCGAAATGATAGGCCTTCTCGATGGGCGACAGGTCGTCTTTCGGACGTGCTTCACGAAGCGCGGAAAGCAATGCTTCGAGGTCGCGTGTTTCGGCGGGATCGGCGCGCGTTTCAGTGCCCGGAGGCGGCGCAGTCGGTTCTACGCTGGCTTCGGGACCGGATACCGGAGGCACTCTACTATTCTACCGGCGTGGCTCGGCTGACCCCGGGCAGTTTGTGGGGCGGGATGTTATCCCGCGCGCGATTGTTAATCGCCCTGCCACTTGTCGCGCCCCACAAAGGCCGGAAACAAAAAAGGGACGGGCCGAAGCCCGTCCCTCGCTATTCCGAACCAGTGAACTCTACTCGGTCTGTTCCGCGGCCGCCGATTTCTTCGCAGCCTTCTTCTTGACCGTCTCGAGGTTCTTCTGCACCCAGTCGTCCGCCTGTTTGACATCGGCCTGATACTGGTCCTTCGTATCGTCGAGGTCCGCGCGATAGCGGAGCAGCAGGTTCATGTAGGTCATCGCGTACTCGTAGTCCGGGATCGACCTCCAGAGCCTTCTTCTCATCCCCGATGCCGTCGCTGAGCTTCTGCCAGTACTTGGCTTTCAGGTCCGCTTTGATATCCGGCGGCGGCGCAGCGCCTTTCCTGCCTTTCGCGGGGGCCGCGTCCTTCAGCGGTCCCGGATCCTCCGGCCTCAGGCCTTGGGTATTGCGGGCTTCGCGGTCAACGGGATCGAACTCACTCCACGCAATCACACCCAGCGTGTAGTACGCTTCCTTGTTTTTCGGATCGGCCTGCAATCACCTTCTTGTTCCACTCCTCGGCCTTGTCGTAATTCTTCTCCTGGAAGTAAATGCTGGCGAGCGACTGCATGGCGATCAGCTTGTTCTTATCCTCCAGATTGTTCGAGTTGAGCGAAGTCTGAAACTCCTGCATTGCGCCGTTGATGATGCGCACGTTCTCCGGCGATTCCGATCCGGGCACCCACTGCTGCATGTAGGCCGTGGCGAGATACAGACGCGCCGAAGGCAGGTCGGGGTCGAGATCGATCGCCGTCTTGAAATCGTCCGCCGCGGCCGTGTACTGCGCGGCTCGGAAAGCGTTGACGCCCTTGTTCAGGTTGTCGCGCGCTTTGAGTTTGTTGCAGCCGGAACTCAGAATGATGACGGGGACAACGATCAGTGCCGCCGCCGTGGCCAGAATACCGAGATTCTGTTTCCCCTGCATTAATTGCCTGCCTCCACCTTCGGGAGTCATCAGGCCGACATTGTCGATTCCCGCGCCGTGCGCGATATCGATCGCCTGCGCCACCTTCTGGAATTCCAGATCCTTATCGCCCTTCACGAACACGGTTTTCTCGGCGCGCGTCTTGAAGATGTCGACCAGCCGGTCGCCCAGCTTATCCCACGTTGTATCGTCCTGATTGATCTTCACGTTCCCCTGCGCGTCCATCACGATCACGACCGTGCGGTCGTTGTCCGGCGGCTTCTGATTCGGCGGCGGCGGCTGGGGCGCCAGAGCGTCCAGTCCGTGCGGGGACACCGGCGAAATCGCCATGAAGATGATCAGCAGAACGAGCAGAATATCAATCATGGGCGTCATGTTGATATTGGACTGCGGACCGCTTCCCGATCCGCCAACTGCCATTGCCATAGAAAATTGCTCCTTAAAAAAATTCCTTTTCCGGATTCGCGCTAACTAGTTGTTCTGGGGCTTTTGTTTGTCGGTGAGGATCTGCTCCGTCAGCAGACCGACATCGTCCACGCCGCCCGCGCGCAGGTTATCGACAACGTCTTCAACTTTTTCGTACTTGGATCGCGCATCCGCCCGGATGTAGACGATCTTCTGCGGCTTGTCCGACAGCAGATCCTTCACCTTGGGCGCCAGCTCCGAAGGGTCCACCTTCTGCAGGCCGGGGCTCAGGAAAACCTGCCCGTCGCGCGTGATCGCCACAGTCACGGCGTCTTCCTTATCGGCGTCCGCCATTACGATCGGATTGCGCGCCTTGGCGAGATCGATATTGGCGCCCTTGTTGAGCATCGGCGTGATGACCATGAAGATGATCAGCACGACGAGCATCACGTCCACCATGGGCGTGACGTTGATGTCCGATACCGGTGGCGGCGCTTTCTTTAATTGCATTTCTTATCTCCTGATTTTTCGGGCGGCTCTGAAGAACCCGCGGCAGAGTCCGTCTCCGCCGCGGAATCCCAATCAACTCGCTCCACCTTGCTTATAGCTGTCAGCCGACAGCTACTTGCGCGCCGTAGCCTGCATCTGGCTGCGCTTCAGGAAGTAGTCGAGCAGTTCGGAGCTCGAGTTCCCCATTTCCACGTCAAACGCGTCCACGCGGCCGGTGAAATAGTTGAACGCCCAGACGGCGGGCACGGCTACGAACAGACCGATAGCGGTGGTGACGAGGGCTTCTGAGATACCACCGGCGATGGCGCCGATACCCGGCGTCTTCTGCGCGGCCATCGTTTTGAACGCGTTGATGATGCCGACGACGGTACCGAACAGGCCGACGAACGGCGCCGTCGAACCGATCGTCGCCAGCGCGCTGACGCCACGCTTCAGTTCGGCGTGCACGATGGCTTCGGAGCGTTCGAGCGCGCGCCGCGAGGCTTCGATCTCTTCGCCGGAAATCTCCGAGCTGCCCTGATGTGCCTGGAATTCCTGCAGGCCCGCCACCACGACTTTGGCGAGGTGGCTCTTCTTGTAGCGATCGGCGATCTTGATCGCTTCGTCGAGTTTGCCTTCGCGCAGTGCGCCCGCCACAGCCGGAGCAAAAGCCCGGCTCTGTTTGCGCGCGGCATTGAATGCCATCGCGCGGTCGATCATCACGCCGATGGACCACGCCGACATGATGAACATGAGGATAACGACCAGCTTCGCGAGCGTACCCATCTGCTCCCAGAGATGGCGGAAGTCCCAACCCGGGGCGCCCGCTTCCTGCAACAACATGAACGCCCAAACCTGCATCTGTAAAAGCATTTTTCTGATCTCCTGCGAGTTGATTTAAACTAACAAATTCAAAAACCGAACCGCGCCCGTGAGGAAGCGGCAACGCAAAATTTCTTCTCCCTCCACTAATTGCTGAGCGTGAAGTTCACGTCGATGGTCGTGATGACTTCGACGGGCTCGCCATTCAGCAGCGTCGGCTTATACACCCACTGCTTCACCGCGTCCATAGCGGCCTGCACCAGCAGCGGCGGACCGCCGATCAAGTGGAGATTCTCGATCGTCCCCTCCTTCGAGATGGTCGCCTCGAACTTCACCGTGCCCTGTACGCGCGCGGCCTTGGCCAGCGGCGGATAGATAGGCTTCGGCTGCTTGATCAGGTTCGCCTGCACCACGTTGCCGCCGACGCGTACCGGACCTGTCGGCGCCTTCGGCTTGGGCGGAGGCGGAGGCGGAGGCGGAGGCGGAGCAATCGCCGTGCCACCGAGAATGCCGCTCAGCGCGCCGCCGGCCACACCACCCGGAACGCCGCCGACCACGCCGGCGGCCGATGGCGGCTCTTCGGCGTCTACGATCATCTTGATTTCCTTGGGCACTGTCTTGGGCGCGGTCAGCTTGCCCATGTCGAACTGCTTCGGCGCGACCTTCACCACCTTAACAGCCTGCGGCGGTGGCGGTGGTGGCGGCGGCGGTGGCGGCGGCGGCGCCGTCAGCAGCGTCGCAAACTGCGCCGTCGGCAGCGCATCGAAGTAGATCAGCGGAATGATGACGATGATGAAGACGGCCAGCAGCTGCACCGCAAACGATAACAAAATCGTATACGGCTTTTTGGTCTTCCCGACGCCATCCACAAAAGTTTGTTCAAACATACAATCCTCTCCCGAGTCCTTCTCCTGCTCGCGCACAACCGACCTGACCACAGGCTCAACGGCTTGGCTCACCTTATCCACGATAAGGTTGACCATGCTCTTCGCTCGTGGTCTGGCCTGTGCGCTTGTTCAAACCAGCGCCACGAAGCTTATCAGATCGCTTTCCGCGCCGCAAAATCCTACTTCGCCACCTTCACCGGACTCTTCCCGCCCGGCTTCCCTGCCGGCTTCGACACCGACTTCACGGGGCCGGCTGCAACCGGAACCGGCGCCGGTGTGTCCGGCCCGGAACCCTTCTTCCGCGCATCCACGAAATCGTGAAAACCAAGCACGATCGGGCTCGCGACATACACCGAAGAATACGTCCCCACGATAATACCTGCAACCAGCGCAAAAGAGAAACCGTGCAGTACCGGTCCTCCGAACAGGAACAACGCAATTACGGTCAGGAACGTCAGACCGGATGTCATCACCGTCCGGCTCAGCGTCTGGTTCACGCTCCTGTTGATCACATCCACCAGCTTCTCTCTGCGGTTCAGGTTCAGATTCTCGCGGATACGGTCAAAGATGACGATCGTATCATTCATCGAATAGCCGACGAGGGTCAGCAGCGCCGCCACCACCGTCAGCGAAATCTCCTTATTGAACAGGGAGAAGATTCCGATCGTGATGATCGTATCGTGGAACGCGGCGATCACGGCCGCTGCCCCGTAAATCCACTCGAACCGGAACCAGATATACACCAGCATTCCGGCCATCGCCAGCAGGATGGCCTGAATCGCCGACGAGGTCATATCCGCTCCCACCTTCGGGCCCACAATCTCGTATTCCCGCGACCCGCCGCCGCTGCCCGCATACGGCGCAAGATAGGTTTCGTTCTTCAGCACACCCAGAATCTGCGGCGTCACACCGGCGACCGCCTTCACCTCGTCCACATTCGCCAGCAGACCGCCGTTCTTATTCCGATAGCCCACGATATCCGCCGCCAGCCGATTGATCTGCGGATCGGACATCGAAACGCCCGCTTTCAGCAGCGGATCGCGCAGCCGGTCGGCCAGCTGTCCGCCGCTGGCGTTGTTCAGATCCAACTTGCCGTTGTCCGGATGGCCGAAAGTCTTCGCCAGCGTATCCAGCACAATCTGGTGGTTCTTCGCCAACGTGGCGTCGTCGGCGCCTTCCGTGCCGATCTCCACTTCATTCGACTGATTCTCGAACGTCTGCACGCTGGGCGGACTGGGCAGCGCCTTGTCCAGCACGGACCGAATCTCATTGAGCGGCGGCGCGCCCATAAACTTCACGGTCATCAGCATGCCGCCCCTGAACTCAATCCCGTATTTCGGACCGCCCTTGACCACCAGACTCACAATACCCGTCGCAGAGAGGATGATCGAAGCGATAATGAACGGCCACTTCTTCCCGAGAAAATCAAAGTTTGTATTTCTGAATAGTTCCATCGATCACTGCCCGCCCGCGCGCTGTTGCATTAAGTCTGTTACTACGGGCAGAGCCGTGCCAACTGATATGACACCGGCTCCGTTTGGTTTGTTCCCGATTACCTGAGGATAAAAACTAACACAATCGATATTTTTATGCATGAGCACTCCAGGCGTACACGCGGCGCAAGCCGCTGTAAAGGAATCGCACTGAACCGAACCTGGCAGGCGAAACCGCCTGCCCCACCCCTGCAACAACGGTACTTAGCAAGGTGGCCCAGGCGGTTTCGCCTGCGATCTGCGATTCCGTTACAGCTTCCAAGCCGCGTTTTCCCTTCGAACAACCAACGCGACTGGCGTCGCGTATACCATTCATTTCGTCCATTTCAATTCCCCGGACCCTAGATGCTGAGGGTCGTCACCTGTTTCGGGCCGGAGAGCTCCCAGTCGAAAATTACCCGCGACACATAGACCGCGGTGAACAGGTTGGCCAGCAGACCGATCACCAGCGTAACCGCAAACCCCTTCACCGGTCCCGTCCCGAACATAAAAAGGAACAGACACGACACCACGGTGGTGACATGCGTATCGATGATCGTCAGGAACGCCTTCGCGAAGCCCGCCTCCACGGCCGCCGGAATCGACTTGCCGCCGCGAAGCTCTTCCCGGATGCGCTCGAAAATCAGCACGTTCGAGTCAACTGCCATACCGATCGTCAGAATGACGCCCGCAATGCCTGGAAGCGTCAGCGTGGCGCCGAAGTACGCCAGCGCCGCCAGCAGCAGAACCGTATTCAGGATCAGCGCCAGCACCGCGTTGATCCCCGCTCTCTTGTAGTAAACGAGCATCACGACCACAACGGCGATCAGGCCGCCGATGGCCGCGTAGATGCCTGCACGGATTGAGTCCGCCCCCAGCGACGGACCGATGGTCCGCTCCTGCTCATACTTGATTCCGGCCGGCAGCGCGCCCGTGCGCAGCTTCAGCGCCAGATCCGTGGCTTCTTCCTGGGTCCCGAGGTGGTTGATGACGCCCGAGTCGTCAATCTTGCTCTCAATCGTGGCCACGCTGGTGATCTGGTTGTCCAGCACCACCGCCAGCTGATCCCCGACGTGCGCGCCCGTGAAAGCGCCGAACTTGCGCCCGCCGTCCTGCGACAGATTGAACGCCACTTCCCATCTTCCGGGCGAGGTTGAATCGGTGCGGGCCTTGGCGTCGCGCACATCCTGACCCGTGACGACGGCGGTCCGGTTCACCAGATACCATCCGGGGGTGTTGTTGCCCACTCCGGCGGGCCATTCGAGGATCTCCGTATTCAGCGGCAGAATGCCGCCCTTCGCCGCCAGCCCTGCATCTTTCGTCTGCCACGGCCCTTCTTTCTTGACCTCCACAATCTTCAGCTGCGCCACCGAACCGATGATGTCCTTCACACGCGCCGGATCGTCGATGCTCGGCAGCTCCACCAGAATCTCCGACTGCGAATCCGCCCCGCCGTAGTCCTCCACGGTCGGCTCGGTCAGGCCGAGCGCATTCACGCGCCGCTCGATCGTGTCGCGCTCCTGCGCCACCGTGTTGCGCTTGAGTTCTGTCAGCGCGCTCGGCTTCAGGTTCATCTTGTAATCGGTCGCGTTGACGGGTGTCAGAATCCAGTCGGGGAATCTGTCCGCGACCAGGCCGCGGAATGCCTGTGTCTTCGCCTGATCCACGCCGTGGATGTTCACCTGAATCGAACCCGCTTCCTGTATCGTCTGGGGGTCGTTGCGGTCGTAGCCTTCGATCGTGATGCTTGCGGTGCGCGCCGCATCGCGCAGGCCGTCGATCACCTGATCGGCCTCCCCCTTCGCCGCGTCCTGCACCTGCACCTGCAGCACCAGATGGCTGCCGCCCCGCAGGTCGAGTCCGAGATGGATCGCCTGCTGCATGTTCGACGCCAGCTGCGCGCGCGACAGAGGGATACCCTGCCCGCCCAGAAACTTCGGAAAGCCGATAATGCCGAAGATGCAAATCAGCACGGTGGCTGCGATGATGATGCCTTTAGTCATCAGTTTGCGTTGCATGGAAATCCTTAAGCTTTGGAGTACTGCCTTATTTACTGGATCCTTCGGGGTTCACCAGCGAGCTGACCGCTGAGCGGGAGAACTGGAGCTTCAGGTTATCGGGCTTAACTCTTAACACTATTGTGTCACCATCCACCGCCGTTATGGTGCCCACGATTCCGCCCGAACGTCACCACGTTGTCTCCGCTCTTCAGATCGCTCAGCATCTGCTGCTGCTTTTTCTTCTGCCGCTGCATCGGCATGAACAGCAGAAAATAAAACACCAGCCCGATGAGGATATACGGCGCGAACACCGCAATCGAATTCGTTGGGCTCTGCTGCAGAATCAGAGAAACAAGCACGTCCAGATATCTTAACCTGCGTCACATTCTATCCGCTTCCACCTGCCTCGCGCACACCCTGCAGGTACTGGGGGAACCAGCCGTCGAGGATCGCCTGTCTGATCTCTCTCATAATGTCGAGGTAGCGCTGCAGGTTGTGCCGTGTGGCGAGTGAGGCGAACAGAATTTCGCCGGCCTGAAATAAGTGACGCAGGTAGGCCCGCGAATAGTTTCGGCAGGTGTAACACCCGCACGCCGGATCGAGCGGCCCGGGATCGTCGCGATAGCGCGCATGCTTGATCACGACCTTGCCTTCGGATGTGAACAACCATCCGTTTCGGGCGTTGCGCGATGGCAGCACGCAGTCCATCATGTCGACGCCGCGCGCCACGTATTCCGGCAGCTCGTGCGGCATCCCGACGCCCATGGCGTATCGCGGACGGTCGCGCGGCAGCGTCGGCTCGGTCGCTTCCACCATTTCCAGACTCAGCGGCCGCGGCTCGCCGACAGAAAGGCCGCCGATCGCATAGCCGTCGGCATCGAGCTCAATCAGCCGCGCCGCGCATTCGCGCCGCAGATCCGCGAACATCGACCCCTGCACGATCGGAAACAACGCATTCGGCGACGGCGTTTCGCTCTGCCGCATGCGGTAGTGCGCGAACGCCTCCTCCGCCCAGCGCACCGTGCGCTGCATCGACGTGCGCGCGTATTCATGGCTTACCGGATACTCCGGGCACTCGTCGAGCACCATCATGATGTCGCTGCCCAGCGCGCGTTGCACCTCGACCGTCGATGCGGGCGTGAACCGGTGCGTGTCGCCGTCGAGATGCGACTGAAAAGTGACGCCCTCGTCGGTGATCTTGCGCAGGCCGGCGAGGCTGAACACCTGATAGCCGCCGGAATCGGTAAGGACGGCGCCGGACCATGACATGAAGCGATGAATTCCGCCGAGCTGGCGGATCAGCTCATGCCCGGGCCGCAGAAAAAGATGATAAGTATTCGAAAGAATAATCCTCGCCTGAAGTTCATCCCAGAGGTCGCGTTGATTGAGGCCTTTGACGGTGGCCTGCGTGCCGACGGGCATGAAGACCGGCGTTGGGATGTCGCCGTGCGCGGTGTGCAGGACGCCGGCGCGCGCGCGTGTCACGGGACACTCAGCCAAAAGTTCAAACGAAACCGACCGCAGCAACCTCGATTGTATTGGAGGGCCGGCGCTTCGGCGCTGCCTTCGGCTTTCAGCCGAAGCGGATTTCGAAATACAATCAGTCGAGTGCCGAAACCGACCACCGCGGGCCTGCTCATTCTCGCGTCAGGCCTCGCCTTCGCGCAACCTCTCCGCTTCGAAGTAGCCTCCGTGAAGCCGTCCATCAATCCCGCTCCGCCGCTCGGCGTCAGCGGCGGTCCTGGCACCTCCGATCCGATCCGCATCACAGGCCACGGCGTCACCGTCACGCAGCTGCTTGTAAACGCGTATTCTCCGCCGTCCGGCATGGACTTCGATCAGATCTCCGGCCCCTCCTGGATCAATTCCGAGAAGTACGAAATTCTCGCCACCGTTCCGCCGGGCGCAACAAAGACTCAGGTTCAGGAAATGTGGCGCACTCTCCTTTCAGACCGCTTCCACATCGAGACCCACTGGACGAAAAAAGAGTTCCCCGGCTACGAGCTGGTCGTGGCGAAGAGCGGACCGAAGCTGAAACCCTCCGCCGATGCGAATGCTTCCGATCAGTCGGCGCCCCCGCTGCGTCCGGAAGACATCAAACTGGACAAAGACGGCTTCGTCATCGTGCCGCCGGGCGTTCGCTATTTCCAGGCCGGGGGGAAATCCTCTCGCCTGACGTTTCGCAACAGCGCAATGACCGAACTCGCGCAGCGGCTCGGTTGGCCCCTGAGCACATGGAGCGGACCCGGCATCGCGCTGGGCCGTGTCAAAGACAAGACAGGACTGACCGGAAAATACGACTTCAATCTGAAGTTCTCCGGAGCGATGTCGCCCGGCGGCGCGTTCGCCAACCCCACTGCGGAAAACGGTCTGGACGAGGACCGCGACGGTCCCGGCCTTTTCGACGCGCTTCAGAAGCAGCTCGGTCTGCGACTGGTGGAGAAAAAGCTCTCGCTCGACGTGCTGGTCGTTGACCGTGCCGCCAAAGTGCCAACGGCGAATTAGTGCGTTGTACTCTTGCCTAATGCTCGCGCTCGAAGACTATCTCAAAGCGCCAGGCGATCCGGAGCGCGAGTACGTTGACGGGAAGCTCGTTGACCGTAACGTTGGCGATGCCGCCCATTCCGCAACGCAAGGTATCGTCGGATCGCTGCTGTACGACCAGCGGCGTCAGCACGGCGTGTACGTCTTTCTGTCCTTGAGCGTGCAAGTCAGCCCAACTCGCATTCGCATCCCGGACATCGCAGTAACTCTGCAAAAGGTACGCGCGGAATTCTTCGTCAGCCGCCGTTCCTTTGCGTCGAAATACTCTCGCCCGAAGACCGCACCAGCGGCACCCAAAAAAAGATCAACGACTATCTCCGATTCGGCGTCCGGCACATCTGGATCATCGATCCCGCCGACCGGAAAGGCTGGTCCTACACCCGCGAAGGCAGGCGCGAATCCACTGACGCGCTGACCACCTCCGATCCGGAACTCATGCTCTCCCTGAAAGAAGTTTTCGAGGCGCTCCAGGACGGCGTCGAGCAGTGACAGAGCTCGCGAGACAAAATTGGATTGACAGCTAAAGACTTATCGGAATTTCGGCTGCGCAGCCTTGTTTCCCGGGTGTATACTGGCGCCGCCCGGAAACCGGTGAACACCCAAGTTCCGGCAGCTCTTTGAAAACCGAATCCAGCAAAAAGAAAAATTTTGCCAAACGAACCGGCTTTCGACCTAAACCCTTTGGGTTCAGCGCCCGGTCCGAATTTGGCTTCGTTCTTACGCTGGCTTCGACACCGGCGTCGGCGCCAGTTCGCGGCTCGAAATCACCCGGTCGATAATCCCGTAATCCACGGCCTGCTCCGGGCTCATGATGTAATCGCGATCCACGTCCCGCGCCACCCGGTCGATCGGCTGGCTGACTGGCATCGGCGAGGATCTTGTTCAGGATTTCCCGCATGCGCAGAATTTCCTTCGCATAGATGTCGATGTCCGCCGCCTGCCCCGCCAGTCCCTGCATCGACGGCTGGTGGATCATGATGCGCGAATTCGGCAGGCTGAACCGCTTGCCATTCGTCCCCGCTGCGAGCAGCACCGCGCCCATTGACGCCGCCTGTCCCACGCAGATCGTCACGATGTCCGGCCGCACGAACGCCATCGTGTCCAGAATCGCCAGCCCCGCCGTGATCGATCCGCCCGGCGAATTGATGTAGATGGAAATGTCGCGCTCCGGGTCTTCCGCTTCGAGAAACAGCAGCTGCGCGATGATCAGGTTCGCCACCATATCGTCGATCGGCGTCCCCAGAAATATGATGTTCTCTTTCAGCAGACGCGAGTAGATGTCGTAGGCGCGCTCGCCCCGCGACGTCTGTTCCACAACCATGGGAACCAGCAAAGAATATACCCGTCCCTTTCTTTTTCGTATGTAAGATGCGAATCGCGCCAATCGGGATTCCAAGAGGCGCCACGCCAACTCCCCATCATACGAAAGGGTTCGGCCTAGCGCGGGTATATCAATCCACCGAGCTTATCGGTCTCGCCGCCGGGCACGCGCGGGAAGCGCGTCGAATAAGCTTCCAGATACTTCAGCCCCGAGCCCGTGTTGTAGATCACGATCTTCTCGTCGCGCTTCAGGAAGCCCTCGCCGAGCAGCCGCTCCGCCGCCACCACGCAGGCCGCGCCCTCGGGGCTGATGAAGATGCCCTCCTCCGACGCCAGCTGGATTCCGGCGTCGATCAGCTCGGCATCCGGCACCGCGACCGCCGTTCCGCCGCTTTCGCGCACCGCCTGCAGCACGAGGAAATCGCCCAGCGGCTTCGGCACTCGCAGCCCGCTTGCTACCGTCGACGCGCCTTCCCAGAAGCGGCTGCGCTCGGCGCCCTCCTCGAACGCGCGCACCACCGGCTGGCAGCCCTCCGCCTGCACCGCGATCATTTTCGGGCGCCTCTCCGGGCCGAATCCAGCCCAGCGCCTCCATTTCTTCGAACGCCTTCCACATCCCGATCATGCCCACGCCGCCGCCGGTCGGATAAAAGATGGCATCGGGCAGCTCCCAGCCCAGCTGCTCGGCCAGTTCGTAGCCCATGGTCTTCTTGCCTTCGATGCGGTAAGGCTCTTTGAGCGTCGAGATGTCGAACCAGCCTTCGCCGCGGACCGCGCTCCGCCACCATGCGCGCGCAGTCGCTGATCAGCCCGTCGACCAGCGTCACGTGCGCGCCATATGCTTTGCACTCGATGAAGTTCGCCTGCGGCACATCCTGCGGCATGAAGATGTGGGCTTCGAGCCCCGCCGCCGCCGCATAGGCCGCGAGTGCGCTGGCGGCGTTGCCGGCCGACGGAATCGCCAGCTTGCCTATGCCCAGCTCGACGCACATCGAAACCGCGCAGGAGAGTCCGCGCGCTTTGAACGATCCGGTCGGGTTCAGGCCTTCGTCCTTGACGAGCAGATCGGCGGCGCCGATGCGCGTGCCGGTGCGCGGCGTCCGGGCAGCAGCGGCGTCATGCCTTCGCCCAGTGAGACAATGGAGGTTTCGTGCCGGACCGGCAGTACGGGCGCATAACGCCACATCGAATCCGGCGCGGAAGCCAGATCGTCGAGCGACCATGATTCCCGCAACCGCGCCAGATCGTAACGCACCAGCAGCGGCCCGCCGCACTCGCACAGGTTCCAGTTCTTCCCGGCTTCGAATTTCCGGCTGCACAGACTGCACTCGAGATGCGTCACAAAAGCGTTAGCCATAGTGTGTTGGGCATGATGCGCTTCGTTCATGTTATCGGCCTCGCCGCGCTCGCGCTGCCGCTCTGGGCGGGCGAATCCGTCCTGCTGACGACCGGCTATCGCCTGCACGCCGACCGGCACGAAGTCGACGGCGATGTGGCACGTATCTACTCCGGCACAGGCGTCATCGAGATGCCGCGCCTCCGCCATCGCGGCATACGAACAGGACGAGGTCGTGACGCCGCCCGACCCGCCTGCCCCGGCGCCCGCGGTTGCTCTGGCTCCTCCCCCCGCCCTGCTTCCCTCGATTGCTCGGCCGCTGACGCCCGCCGATCTGGCTGTCGAAGTGGCGAAAAAGTACAGTCTTCCCGAGTCGTTCGTCGCCAGCGTCATGAAAGCCGAATCCGCCTTCCAACCGGATGCCGTGTCGCCCAAAGGCGCGATCGGCCTCATGCAACTGATGCCGGAGACCGCCCGCGAATTGGGTGTCGATCCGCACGATCCCCGGCAGAACGCCGACGGCGGCGCCCAGTATCTCCGCCAGCTTCTGGCCCGGTACGAAAACGACCCGGATCAGGTCCTGCTGGCCCTTGCCGCCTACAATGCCGGACCCGGCGCAGTGGAGCACTGTCACGGCGTGCCGCCCTACCGCGAAACCCGCGAATACATCCTGCGCGTTCTGAAAGACTGGGAGAAACCGCTTGCCGGGGTTTCTGAGCCGCGCCCGCAAGGAAGCGGTAAATAAAGGAATCTTTCCCCTCCCGCCGGCATCGAAAATAGGTATGGCTCTCCAGATGCTGTGGTACCAGGTCACAGCCTGCGTCGGTGCATTGGCGCTGCTGTGGGAAAATGGAGCTTCAACGAAGATGGCCACCGAGAGCATTCCGGTAGAAGCCCCCGTCGACGACGAGCTCGAGCTGGTTAACAGCGCGCGCCACGGCGATACCGCTGCGTTTTCGGTTCTCGTCCGGCGCTACGAAGGTAAGATTTTCCGCCTCGCGATGAACATCACGCAGAACCGCGAGGATGCCGAAGACGTCCTCCAGGAAGCCTTCCTGAAGGCTTACGAGCACCTCGATCAGTTCCAGGGAAATTCGAAGTTCTACACCTGGATCGTGCGCATCGCTGTCAATCAGGCGCTGATGAAACTTCGCAAACGCCGCAGCGACCGTTCGGTTTCGCTCGATGAGCAGATCGATACCGGCGAAGATACCGTGGTCCGCGAAATCGCCGCATGGGACCCCGATCCGGAAGAACAGTTCTCGCGCGAGGAGCTGCACCAGATTCTCGCCGGGGCCATCGACGAACTGGCGCCCATCTACCGAACCGTATTCACGCTTCGCGATGTCGACGGCCTTTCGACCGAAGAAACCGCCGAAGCACTCGAACTGTCTGTGCCGGCCGTTAAGAGCCGGCTGCTCCGCGCGCGCCTGCAGCTGCGCGATAAACTCACGCGTTTTTTCAAACGCAAGGGAGATGACGCCTTTGCTTACATGTAAGGAGTTCCTCGCCGAACTCACCGACTACCTCGACGAGAAAACAGAGGCTGAAATCCGCGCCAAGCTGGAACGCCACCTCGCCGAATGTCCCAACTGCTGGGTGGTCTGCGACACCACCCGGAAGACGATTCAGGTCTACAAGGGCATGTCGCAATGCACGATTCCTGACGACGTGCACTCCCGCCTGATGGCCGCGGTCGAACGAAAGATGGCCGCCAAAAACCCCTAACGATAGACCTCTTGTCGCGTCCACAGTACTCAGATAGAGGTAACTGTGAGACTGTTCCCCGCACTCCTCCTGCCTGTACTGCTCACCGCTCAGACCCGGCCTGCCTTCGATGTGACGTTCCGTCAAGCTCCGCGGCGGCAGTCAGCAGTTTATAGCTTTCCGCAGCGATCCCGGCGGAGTTCATCTGGAAGGCCCCTGCGGGTTCTCATTCGATTGGCAACCGGCGTTCAGAACTTTCAACTGAAGGGAGCTTCCGGCTGGATGGACACCGAGTATTACGTGGTGGAAGGAAAAACCACTGGTGGCCACAGCCCGCAGGAGATGAACCGTATGGTGCAGTCGCTGCTCGAAGACCGCTTCGCCCTGAAGATGCATCGCCAGACGATGGAAGGGCCGGTCTATTCGCTCGTGGTTGCGCGCGGCGGGTCGAAACTGAAACCTTCGGTGGACGGCAACTGCGTCGTCCCCACGCCTGGCAAACCACCGGACCCTGGAAGCACTGTTTGCGCACTCCGCCCGGGATTTGGAACTCTCGACTCCAAAGGCGTGGCCATCGATATTCTGGCTGGCTATCTTTCCAGTCTGGTAGCCCGGCCGGTCATCGACAAAACCGGCCTCGCCGGCAAGTTCGACTTCCACCTGGAGTACGCGATCGATCAGGCTACGGCCGGACTCCAGGCTCCCGCCGCGCAGAACGCCGATGCGGATAACCGGCCGACGATTTTCACGGCTGTGCAGGAGTACCTGGGGCTGCAGTTGAAATCGGATAAAGGCCCGATCGAATACCTTGTCATCGACCACGCCGAAAAACCGGCCGAAAACTGACTACCCCCTCGCCGCCCAGGCCTTGATCCGCTCCACCGCCCGCATCAGATTTTCATACGAATTCGCGTAGCTGAATCGCACGTATCCTTCGCCGTACGCCCCGAAGCCAGCGCCGTTCAGACAAGCCACTCCGGCGTCATTCAGCAGCGAATCGGCCACTTCTTTCGAACCGCGTCCCGTGCCTTTCACGTTCGCGAATGCATAGAAAGCGCCGCCCGGAATCGCGCAGCGCCATCCGGGAATGCTGTTGAGTCCGGCGCAGAACGCGTCGCGCCGCCGGTGGAATTCAGTCACCATCGCGGTTACAGCATCCTGGGGACCGCACAATGCCGCAATCCCGGCCCGCTGCGTAAAACTCGCGGTGCACGAATTGGAATTCACCATCAGCTTGTTGATGGGGTCCACCAGAAACGGCGGCATCACCCCGTAGCCCATGCGCCATCCGGTCATCGCGTAGGTCTTCGAGAAGCCATCCAGGATAATCGTCTTCTCAAGCATTCCCGGCAGGCTCGCGATGGACACCGGTTTCTCGTTCCCGTAAACGATGCGCGAATAAATCTCGTCCGAGAGCACAATCAGATCGCGGTCCCGCACCTCGTCGGCAATGGCCGCCACGTCCTCCGCCGGAATCATCCCGCCGGTCGGATTATGCGGAGAATTCAGCACCACCATCTTCGTGCGCGGCGTCAGGCTCTTGCGGAATACGTCGAGGTCGAAGGAAAATCCCCGCTCCTCGACGAGCGGCACCGGCACCGGCTTCGCGCCGCAGACCTTGATCATCGATTCGTAAATCGGGAACCCCGGATTCGGATACACCACCTCGTCGCCTTCATCCAGCAGCGCCATCATGGGGAAAAAGATGATCGGCTTGCCACCCGGTGTCACGCAGACGTTCGCCGCGCTCACCGAAATGCCGCGCGTGTTCGAAATGTAGTTGGCGATGGCCTCGCGCAGTTCCGGCAGCCCCTGCGACGGACCGTAATGCGTCCAGCCTTCGTCGAGCGCCTTCTTGCCCGCGTCGATGATGTGCTGCGGAGTCGGAAAATCGGGCTCGCCGATTTCCAGATGGATGATGTCTTTCCCCTGCGCTTCGAGCGCGCGGGCGCGAACCAGGACTTCAAACGCGGATTCGGTTCCGATCCGCGACATTCTATCGGCTAATTTCATTTGTCCTTCCGGAAATAAGGGATGCCGTCGCGCGCTTCGATTTCCACCACGCGATCGTCAATAGCGACTCGTTCGCCGTCCACCCGGGCAGTGACCCGGCTCCCGTCGTCGAGCTTCACAATGATCACCTGATACGGCACATCCGCCGCGAAGCGCTCGGGCGCAAGGTGAACGACGGTATCGGTATAAACGATGCCGGTGCGCATTTTGAGCGCACAGGCTGAAGAGTCCGTTGTGCGCGATTCAGGCATTTTGCCTTTCAGTATGCACCGAGGATCGTGACGACGCAGGTAGCGCCGCTGCCGCCGAGATTCTGCGCCAGTCCGACCGCGTTCCGCGGCAGCTGCCGTTCGCCCGCTTCGCAGCGGATCTGCTGTACCAGATCGCAGAGCTGGCCCACCCCGGTCGCGCCCACCGGATGCCCTTTCGACTTCAGCCCGCCGCTGGCGTTGACCGGCATGGAGCCGCTGCGCCGCGTCGCGCCTTCCGCCGTGAAAAAACCGCCGCGGCCGCGCGGCACGAAGCCGAGGTCCTCCATGGCGATAATCTCGGCAATGGTGAAGCAGTCGTGCAGTTCGGCAAACTGAATGTCCGAAGGCTTCAGGCTGGCCATCGCGTAGGCTTTCCGCGCCGCGCCCCGGACGGCCGCGAACGTCGTGATGTCGGGTTTCTGATCCAGCGCGACGGCATCGGACGCCTGCGCCACACCGAGAATTTTCACCGGTTTTTCGCTGAATTCGCGGGCCCGGTCAGCCGGACAAAGCACTACTGCGGCCGCGCCGTCGCTGATCAGAGAGCAGTCGTAAAGATTGAGCGGTTCGGCGATCGGACGGCCGTTCATCGCCTGCTCCAGCGTAATCGCCTTCCGCATCTGGGCATCCGGATTGAGCACCCCGTTTTCGTGGTTCTTGACGGCGACAGCAGCCAGATGTTCCCGTGTCGTCCCGAAGTCATGCATGTGACGCCGGGCGATCATCGCGAACAGCGACGGGAAGGTCGACCCGGCTTTGACTTCGGTGGCGCAGTCGCCCGCGCCGGCCAGAATCTCGGTCACGCGCGCCGTGGGCTGGTTGGTCATTTTCTCGACCCCGGCCACCATCACGATGTCATAAACGCCGCTCGAAACGCCCAGGAACGCCTGAAAAAAAGCGGCGCCGCTCGACGCGCAGGCCGCCTCGAATCGCGTCGCCGGGATGCCCTTCATTCCGAGCGCGGTCGAAACATACGGCGCCAGATGGTTCTGGGCGGTGAATTCGGGTCCCGCGAAGTTGCCCAGATAGAACGATTCGACGGCCTCCGGCCCGATCCCGGCGTTCCGCAGAGCCTTTTGGCCCGCCGCCACGGCGAGCGAACGCAGATCCTGGTCCGGAAACGCCCCAAACGGCGTTTTCCCCGCTCCGATAATCGCAACTGGCCTCATTTTTGGCTCCGGCTGGACCTATACTTGAGCATAGCGCGCGGTTTCCCTTCCACGTTCGGCTGTCTCGGGCGTCAGTTCTTCCAGGGAATGGCGACTTTAGCGCTTGAGATTGGCATGAAAGAGCCCGATCCGGCCCCAGCGGATGACGACCGGCAGCGCGCACAGGCCGAAGGTCCGTTGCGCGCGAAAACGAGAAGCGGCGCGCTGCTTGAGGCCAGTGCGGCTGCAGCCGAACTTCACGAGCGCTTCGTAGCAGATAATCTGCGACGGATTTTTCGCCAGATTTACCATATGGTCGGCAACGTCCATGACGCCCAGGATCTTACGCAGGAGGCCTTTATCAAGGCGCTGCAGCGGCAGGAGCAGCTCAAGGACGAACTCAAGGCCGCCCACTGGCTGTCGAAGATCGCCACCAATACGGCGCTCGATTTTCTGCGTCGTCACGGGCGTGTGCAGTTCTGCGACATGGCGGAAGCGCCCGAACGGCATTCCGAGTCGCCGGAAGACAACGTTCTGCGCGCTGAAAAGCGCGCCTGGCTGGCGGCCGGTCTGGACCGTCTGACACCCCGTGAGCGCGCGGCGCTGGTACTGCGCGATATCGAGGATCTGCCGGCTGAAGAAGTTGCGGCGCGCCTCGATTGTTCGAAAGCCACCGTGCGTTCGCATATCGCCAACGCGCGCACCAAGCTGAAAAAATTTGCGGAGAAAAGGAAAGTACGATGAACCATCCGCGTGAACAGGTTCTGGCGCTGCTGGCTGGCGGAGAGGCCGGGCCGATCCGCCGTGTCCTGGCGGAACGGCATGTGAACAGCTGCGCGGATTGCCGGAGAAAGATATCGGAGTATCGGGCATTTCGCGATGATGTTGCCGGGATCGATTTGCCGGACGTGAACTGGAATTTTCTGGCGACGGACATGCGCGCCAATATCCGCCTGGGCCTCGAAGCCGGGGCGTGCGTGCGCACCACGCAGACGCCCGGGCGCTGGAAAGCGCCGCGGCTATGGAAAGCGCCGCGGCTATGGAAGATGGGGCCCGCGATTGCGTTCGCCTGCGTGCTGATTCTCGCCGTTGCAGGCGAACTGCTGCGCGAGAACCGGCTGCATCGGCCTGCGGCGGCTGACTCTGCTCCGGAGCTGGTGACGACAGAGTCGGGTGTCGAGCTCCGCACGGAAGCCAACAGTCTGACGCTGCTCAAGCATCACGGCGACGCGGCGAATCAGACCGTCAGCGCGCGTGGCGACATCAGCGAGAGCTATATTGACAGCGAAACGGGAGCGGTGACCATCAACGATGTCTCTCTCCGGTAAAGTCGCTCTTGCGAGCCTGCTTTTTACCCTGGCTCTGGCCGCGCAGGAAACCTCGCTCGATACGTCGAAATCGGTGCAGATCGATCTGCCTGCCGATGCGCCGCTGAATCTGATCTCGACCACCATGGGCGATTCGCGCGCCACTTCGCGCGGCGGGGCGATCGTGCTCGATCTGCACATGGGTCTGACGCTGCGGAATTCGGGCGCAAGGCATGTCCGCGGCGTGACGCTCCTTATTACAGCGCAGGAATTCGCGCCCGGCGGCAAGGGCTCGGTCACGCGGCCCTCGATCGATGTGCCGCCGGGAGAAAACTTCACGCTGCCCGTCGATATCCGCTTGGTGCGTCCGGTGCGGGAGACCGCGGGTCCGCTGGTGCGGGTGCAGCTCGACGGTGTACTGTTCGACGATCTGAGCTTCTACGGTCCGAACAAACTGGATTCCGAGCGGGCACTGACGTTCTGGGAAGCGGAGGCGCAGCGCGATCGCGCATATTTCAAACAGGTGCTGCGGGCGAAGGGTCAAAGCGGACTGCAGAGCGCGATGCTTGCGAGTATCGCCAAAGGGCCGGAGCGCGGACAGCTGAATGTGGCGCTCTCGCGCAATGGACGCGCGGTGGGATCGGTGGTTCCCGGCACCGAGCATGCGGAGCAGTTTGCAGTTCTGAATCTGCCGGACGCTCCGGTAAAGCCGCTCGAAGGCTGGGCCGCGATTTCGGGTAATGAAGCGCGATCGCCGCAG
The DNA here is from genome assembly GCA_963832905.1 of Terriglobia bacterium. Lineage (GTDB taxonomy): Bacteria > Acidobacteriota > Terriglobia > Bryobacterales > Bryobacteraceae > BOG-234. The sequence goes on from CAWHVO010000001.1 coordinate 513,955, forward strand.
ATTGAAGTGCTGAACAAATCCTCCAGGCCCGTGCGTTATGTCGAAATCGGCTGGCTGGTCAAAGACAAACAGGGCAACCAGTTTGTGGCGGGGACGGTGCCGGCCTCGGAATCTGCGATGGTCCTTCCGGCGGGACAGCGCGCGCGCCTGCAGCAGGACACGGTGCTGAAGTTCTCACGCTCCGGAAAGCCGGTCGAAATCGACAAGATGACCGCGTACGTGAACCAGGTGGAATTCGCCGACGGACACGTGTGGGTGCCCTCCCGGCACGATCTCGATTCATCCCCTCTGCTCCGCGTCACTGCGCCATCGCCCGAAGAGCAGCGTCTCACCGACATCTACCAGCGCAAAGGCCTCGCGGCTCTGGTTGCCGACCTGAACCGGTATTAGTGTGGGGCAGCCTTTCCAGGCTGCGGACTCGCTTTCCAGGGGTCCACGCCGGGCGTGCCCGGCGCCGGCGCCCCCACGGTTGACATACGATCTATAATCGTATAACATCCCCGTGTGCCTCATATTCCTTCCGAAGCCGAGTTCGGCATTTTGACCGTTCTCTGGCAGCGTGGCCCCGCCACCGTCCGCGAAGTTCACGAAGCCCTCGCCAAGAACACCGGTTACACCAGCACGCTGAAGCAGATGCAGGTGATGCACGAGCGCGGCCTGCTGCGCCGCAGTGAAGAATTCCGCTCGCATGTCTATGAAGCCGCCATCACGCGCGAAGAAGCCCAGGCGCGGTTCGCCGGCGATCTGATGAACCGCGTCTTCGAGGGATCGGCCCGCAACCTGGTGCTGGGCGCGCTGACCGCGCAGCGCGCTTCCGCCGAAGACCTCGAAGAAATCGGGCGTATTCTCGACCGCTTCGAGAAAAGGAAGAAATCGCGATGATCGCGCGCGTGGGCTGGGCATTGCTCCATTTCCTGTGGCAGGGCACCGCGATCGTCGTCTGCTATGCCCTGTTCCGCCGCGTCCTTTCGCGGTGGCTGTCCGCGCAGGCGCGGTACGTTCTCGCCTCCACGACGCTCGCGGTCATGGTCGTTTCGCCTGCGCTGAGCTTTCTGCTGATACCGGAATCTGCACAAGGTCCCGCGTGGAGTGTCTCCCTTACCGAATGGCAGCGGCTGCTGAGCGCTGTCGTCGCCGTATGGCTCACAGGCGTAGTGTTCTTCTCGATTCGTCTCGCCGGAGGATGGCGGTTCACCGCGCGCCTGCGCTCCCGGTCGACGCCCGCTTCACCCGAATGGCAGCAGACGCTGGACCGTCTGGCCCGCGAAATCGGCATCCAGAAAACCGCGCGCCTGCTGATCTCGCCTCTGGTTGAAGTCCCCGGGGTGATCGGCTGGCTGAAGCCCGTGATCCTCTTCCCCGTCGATTTCCTCGCCGGCCTGCCCGCGGGCTACGTCAGTGCACTGCTGGCGCACGAACTGGCGCACGTCCGCCGTCACGATTATCTGGCGAACATTCTGCAGGGCATCGCTGAAACTCTGCTCTTCTACCATCCCGGCGTCTGGTGGGTCTCTGAGCAAATCCGCGCAGCGCGCGAACAGTGCTGCGACGAACTCGCGGTTCGCGCCGGTGGCGATGTGCTCGTGTATGTGAAGGCGCTCGCGGTCATCGAGCAGCGCCGCCCGCCGCGCCTCACTCCGGCGTTGGCTGCCAACGGCGGATCGCTGGTGGACCGCATTCGCAGGCTGATCGAGCCTTCCCGGGCCGGCCGGGATAACCTACCGGGACCGGCTGCAGCCTGCGCGATGACTCTGCTCTGGTGCGCGGGCATCGCTGTAGCCACGGTACATGCCGCGCAGCCGCCAATGCCGGTCTCGCGGATCGATCTGCCTGTGATTCCCGTTGTGACTGCGCGGCCCGCGGCACGCGAATCCGTGGCCGCCACGGCTCGCCGAACCGTCCTCTACGATCCCGTATTCACGATGCCGCCGCATCGGGACTCCACTGTTCGTCTGCCGAGTCTGCCGGAGAATCCTCCTCTCATTTCGGATATGGGGGCGGATGCGGGATTCCGGATTCCCGATGCGCTCTCATCGATTGTGAAGCCCGTCGTGATTCCCGCGCCGCCCTTGCCTTCCGCCGACGAGCCGACACCTGTATTCCGCACCGCCACACGGCTGGTGCAGATCGAGGTCGTCGCGCGCCACGGGAACTCCCCCGCCGCCGGACTGACCAGGGACGACTTCACTCTGCTCGACAACGGCAAGCCGCAGCGAATCGCGCTGTTCTCCGCCGCGGCTTCGCCTGGCGCTACTGTCATCCTCGTCGATCAGCGCAACACGGACGAGGCCGACCAGGCTTTCGTCATTCAGCGCCTGAGCAGGTTTCTCGCAACGCGACACACGGCGGATTCTCTGGCCATTTACAGCTTCCTCCGCGGCGGTGTTTTGCGGGTCGCGCAGGAGCTGACTGACAACAACGAACTGCTGATCCGGGCCGCCCGAGACCTCAGACCCGTCGACGGCTCATATTCCGGCAAAGAACAGGACCAGGTCTCGATGGAGGCGAGCGACATCATGGAAGCCGTCGCCCGTCATCTGGCGGCCCTGCCGGGCCGAAAGAACCTGATCTGGATCACGGCGGGGCTGCCTGATTTCAACCCGCGTATGGGAGATGCGGCGCGCCTTCTCACCGATGAGAATATTGCGCTCTATGCCGTGGACGCGCGCGGACTGATCGCAAGCTTCGCCGGCTGGAATGCGGAGTCGCCGGGTCCGCGAGGGCCGTTCGGCCAGTTAATGATGGCAAGCCCGGAAAGCGAGTATCTGAGGAACATCTCGTTTCTCGCTCCGTTCGTGGAAATGACCGGAGGCATGATTTTTGCCGGCAACAACGGAATCGAGGATTCGATCCGGAGGGCGATCGATGACGCGGAATCCGGCTACACGCTGGGTTTCTATCCGTCGATGGGAGGCGCCGCGGCCTGGCACACGCTGAAAGTGAAGCTGAACCGTCTGGGCGTCCGTCCGCCGGGCATCAGGCTTAGGTATCGCGAAAAATACTTCGTGCCCGGCTTGAGGCCTCCGCAGAACGAGCTGGCGCTGTCGGGGCTGCTGAACGAACCTCTGAACGCAACCCAGCTTCAGCTCGTTGCCGAGGCCACGCCCGATCCCGCGCGTCCCGGCTTCTGCAATGTGCGCGCTTCGGTTGACCTGCATGACGTTCAGCTGGCGAACGAACAGAACGTCTGGGTGGGCGGCGTCGACTTCGCCTTCATGGTCGAAGGTTCGAGGGCCGCGCGCCGAATCGCCGGGCGGGTGCGCATCCCCCAGGATCAGCTCGCATATGCGCTTCGAAGAGGCCTTTCCGTGACCGACTCTTTTGCTCTCGGCGGCCCAGTGAGCCGGCTCCGTGTCGTCGCACAGGATCGCGCTACCGGAGCCGCCGGTTCGGTGAGGATTCCGCTGCTCGAAAGATAACGGATGAAACGCGCCATCATTCCGGCAGCGCTGATTCTCCTGTCCGGCCTGGCGCAGGCGCAGCTTCGGCTGTTCGTCGAAGACCTTCCGAACGGCGGCCAAATCCCGGTGCGCTTTACCTGCGACGCGTTGGGCGGAGGCGTTTCTCCGGCCCTCCGGTGGTCGGGGCAACCCGCTGGCACGCAGAGCTTCGCGCTCATCATGGACGATCCGGATGCACAGGATTTTGTGCACTGGCTTCTGTGGGACATCCCGGCGTCCGTTCATTCGCTGACCGAAGGCGCGAAGTCCGACGGCCTCTCCGGGACCAACAGTTTCGGAGACCGCGGCTACGGCGGTCCCTGCCCGCCCCAGGGAGGCGGCAGCCACACATACGTTTTCCGTCTGTTCGCGCTCGATGTGCCGTCCGCCGGCATCAATGCGGGCAAAGGAAGGGACGCACTCGAACAGGCCATGCGAAAGCATGTTCTGGCGACGGCGGAATTCCGGCTGCGGTACGGGCACTGACGATGAGATTCCTCACCATCGTCGTGTTTGTCGTAACCGCATCGGTCGCCGCCGCGCAGCAGGATGCGACCACCCCCACATTCCAGGCGGGCACCAGGCTGGTGGAAATCGATGTGGTTGCGAAGACCAAGGGCGTACCGGCACAGGGCCTGAAGAAGAAAGATTTCACACTGACCGACAACGGCAAGCGCCAGAACATCGCGTTCTTTTCCGTGCGCTCCGCAACAACCGTTCGTAACAACGCAGAGACTCCGCTGCCGCCCGGAACGTACTCGAACAGGCTCGCTCATGGCAGCGATTCACCCGCGCGCACCACGGTGATCCTGCTTGATCAGATCAACACGCCTCAGGAACTGCAGGCCTACGCGATTCCGCGCGTCAAAAGGTACGTCGAAGAGCCGCACGGCCGCGACCGTCTGGCGATCTATTCGATTACCTGGGGCGGGCTCCGTGTGATCCAGGATCTGACTGCCGATCCGGAACTGCTGAAGCGCGCCGCCGACAAACTCAAAGCGCGCGATCCCGATCCCCGCATCAACGACACCACGGGAATGTCGCAGCACGAGGCCGAGGGCTACGAAGCGATGAAAATCTGCTCCCAGGCGGCGGCCGTCCGCGATTCTTTGAAGGAGATCGCGCGGCATCTGGCCCAGGTACCGGGCCGCAAGAATGTGGTGTGGGTGACCACTGCATTTCCCCTCTACAATCTTGGCCTCGCCATCGACTGCCGCCCGGAAGTGGAGCAGGCAGGCCGCGCGCTGAACAATGCAAACATCGCGCTCTACGCCGTTAACGCGCGGGGGCTGATCGGGCTGATCGCGGGCGGGCTGATCGGAATTATGCCCGCCGACGCTGTGAGACCGCTGCCCCGATCGCCCCAGGCCATCAACAGGATGATGCAGCTTCCCGATGAGCAGAATCCTCCCGGTTTCGCCACCGAACAGATGCTTTCCGGCCTCACCGGCGGCCTGATTTTCTACAACAAGTCGAACGCCATCGAGGAATCGATCGAAACCGCCGTCGACGACGGCGACGTCACCTACACGCTTGGCTTTTATCCCGACGAAAGCACGCAGGACAGCAAGTGGCACGATCTCAAAGTCGGCGTCGCGCGCCACGGCGTCGATCTCCGTTATCGCCGGGACTACTTTGCCCGGCGCGAGGGCGCTACCGACGACGCTCCGCCCTCACTCGAACAGGTTCTGCGCGAGCCGCTTGATTCGGCCCAGCTTGAACTTCGTGCCGAAGCCCAACCCGATCCGGCGCGTCCGAACATCCTCAATCTCAAAGTGAACATCGATCTGCACGACATCGCGTTCAGCCACGAGAACTCGAGGCGGACCGGCGCGGTAGACCTCTCTTTCTATGTGGAGGGAACTACCAGGGTGTTCAAACAGCCTCTGAAGATCGATATACCTGATGATCGGTTCGAAGCAATCCTTGAAAAAGGCCTCGACGCCATCGCGCCCATCGACATCACCGGCAGCCGGGGCGCGCTGCACATCGTTGTGCAGGACAAAACCACAGGCGCAGCCGGATCGCTCACGGTCCCACTGCCCGCGAAGTGAACCATGCTGCTTTTGGCCGCTCTCACGTTGCTCGCGCAGGCGCCGACCTTTCGCGCGGGTACGAAGCTCGTCGAAGTCGATGTGGTTGCCCGACGCGGCAGCCGCGTCGCAACAGGCCTGACCAAAGACGATTTCACGGTGATCGACAACGGCAAGCCGCAGAAGATTGCTTTCTTCTCCGTCCGGTCGCGATCCGTGCCGGCATCAGTGACGGGTTCGGCGCCGTTGCCGCCGGGCTTTGTCTCCAATCGGCTGACTCGCGCGGGCGAGCCATTCACGCATGCCACCGTGTTTCTGCTGGATCAGAAGAACACGCCCTATGAAGCGCAAATTTTTGCCATTCAACGCATCGGCAAATTCCTGAAGGAACGGCGCGCCGGAGATCGAATCGGCATCTACACATTTCTGAGCGACGGATCGCTGCACGCGGATCCGGAACTCACTGACGATGCCGCTCTGCTGAATCGCGCTGCGATGCACCTGCGGCCGCACAACCCCGCGTCACGATCCCCGGATGTCGAAGGAGTGAACACGCGCGCGGCCGGCGAATGGGCGATCATCGCGATGAAGAGCCGCATGGACGACTCGCGGCAGGCGCTCGAGACAGTCGCCAGGCATCTGGCAGGCTTGCCGGGGCGCAAGAGCCTCATCTGGATCAGTACCGCCTTCCCGATTCACTATCCGTCGCTGCCCGATCCGGAAGTGCTCGACGCCAAGCCGGATATCGAGAGTGCCGCGCGTGCTCTCAATGGCGCCAATGTGGCGGTCTATTCTGTTCAACCCGCGCGGACTGGTGGGCGCGCTGACGGGCATGACGGCGATACGCGATGCGCAGGGAGGCGCTCCGCTCCCGCAACCGCTCCTGGTGAAGATGCCTCCCGCGGGAAACGGCACCCTTTCGGGCAGCGATACGCTGCATCAGATGGCCGACCTGACCGGAGGCCGGACTGTCTACAACGGCAACGCCATCGAAGACTCCTTCCGCGACGCTATCGAAGACGGCGAGCTGACCTATACGCTTGGCTTCTATCCTGCGCAGGACGATCGCGATGGTCAATGGCACAAGCTGAAGGTGAGCGCCACTCGGCGCGGAATGACGCTGCGCTATCGCGAACAGTACTTCGCTGCCAAAGAGCCGGACGCCGTGGTCGAGCGACCGTCGCTCGATCAGCTGCTGAAACAGCAACTCGACGCCACCCAGCTGGAACTGCGGGCGGCCGCGGCGCCCGATACCGCGCATCCGGGATTGCTCGGGATCCGGGTCAACGTCGATCTCCACAATGTCGAACTGCAGCACGAGAACGGGAAGCGTTCGGGCGCAGTCGATGTGTCGTTCTACGTCGAAGGCACGGGCGCCATTCTGACGAAGACATTCGGAATTGACATTCCCGACGATCACTTTGCGGAGTTCCTCGCAAAGGGATTCGACACGACCGCATCGCTCGATGCAACTCGCGGCGTTAAAGCGTTTCGGGTGGTGGTACAGGACCGCGCGACCGGAGCGGCGGGAACGGTCACCATTCCGCTCCCTGAGACCCGGCGATGAATCGTGCCCTGATCTCCATCGCGCTTTTTTCCGCCGGAATCGCCCTGGCACAGGACACGGCGGAGCCGGTCTTCCGCGCGGGAACGCGTCTGGTGGAGGTGACCGTTGTCGTGAGGCACCAGCGGGTCCGGCCGAAGGGCTTCAATGCGAAGCCTGAATACTTCCTCGATACGGGTCCGCCGTTCGGGCCCGCGGGTGAGATTATCGCGGATCTCAAACAGAAGGATTTCACCATACTCGACAACGGCGTGCCGCAGCCGATTTCGGTCTTCCATGCCGGCGGCACGACGGAACGGCCCCATATCGCGATTCCGCCAGGTGAAATATCGAACCGCGTGGACGCGAGCGGACGGCCTCTCGAAAACCCCATTGTCATCCTGCTGGACCTGCTCAACACGCACTTCGAATACACGGAGTATGCGCGCCAGGGCGTGCGGGAGCTTCTGCGAAAGCTCGAAGGAACCAACCCACAGCTTGCGCTTTATTCGCTGGGCGAAGAGCTGCACATCCTGCACGATTTTACCGACGATCCTCACCAGCTCGACGAAGTCTCGGCGGTGCTGAACCGGCGCGTCAAGCCGACCGGAGAACTGCGGCGCGCCATGCGCGACTTCGGCGACATTTATGAGCTGGAAGGCGGCGAAGAAGTGGCAGCAGATATCCACGGCCGCATTACGGCACGCGCATTGCGCAAGATCGTGCAACATCTGTCCGGCATGCCCGGGCGGAAGAGCCTGATCTGGCTGGGACAGGTAGCCGTGATCCCGCCGAAGCTGGTGGCTATGCTGCAGGCGGCGAATATCGTGGTGTATCCGGTAATGGCGCGTTGTCCAGGCAACTGGGCGCCCTGTGGATTCGAGCGGCCGGAGAGCCCGTATCGAGACAGGAAGGAAGGGACTCCATTATTCGGCGGGCGCGGGTTCTCCGATGCGCGCGATCTGGTCTTCGCCCTGCAGGCGGCGCGGGAGGATTCGGAAAGCTCGTATGTTCTCGGATATTATCCGCCGGAAAAAATGCTCGACGGTAAATTCCACACCATAACAATTAAGGTGAACGGTGTGAAATCCGGCGGGCTGGAGCTGCAGTACAAGTCTGGCTATCTGGCGACGAAGATGGAGATGCCTCCTCCGCCGCTTATTCAGAATCCTTTCGAGAATCCGCTGGAAGCGGGGGGAATCGGCCTCGCCGCGAAGGCCACCCCCGAGCGCGATCATCCGAGTCTGTACGACGTGCGGCTGACGATCGATCTGCACGATGTCCATCTGGAACACACCGGCGGGCATTCCACCGGTACGCTCGAATTCGTCGCGCCGGATCCGGCCGCGAAGGACAAGTTGATGAGCGGAGTCGTGTCAGTCAACATACCGGATGCCGATCTGGCGAATAGGATGACTAACGGGCTCAGCCTAACCGTGGAGGGCGCGCAACCGGACATGGGCGAGATTCACCTGATGCTGCGCGACCGTGCGACGGGCGCGGTTGGGTCTCTGATGGTCCCGGCGCGGGCGATAGAATGAGCCTCGATGGACAAGCTCAACGCTGCAATCGCCACCGTTTGTCTCGCGGTCACTGCCTCGGCAGCGACGCCTCCGGCTAAGCTGACAGGCCCGATTCCGGTAACCGCCGATTCCTATTCATTTCTCTCGGCGAGTCGGGTGTTTACGCCGCTCGATCTGAAGAAGGCCCGCTATGTCGAAGAGGAGTTCATCGTCAGCGGCAGCGCCAATGTTTACGACTGGAATGCCGACGGCTCGCTGACCGTAAAGACCGCAAATGCGCCTTATTCCACGCGCATTCTGGTGCGCCGTCCGGCGGATCGCGCGCGCTTCAGCGGACATGCCATCGTCGAGCTGATGAACCCCGCGCGGCGCTTCGACTGGGCGATGATGTCCGGCTACTCGCGCGATTCGTTTATCGAGCGCGGGGACGCGTGGGTGGGCGTAACGATGCCGGGTTCCGTAGATTCGCTGCATAAATTCAATCCGGCGCGCTATCCGGCGTCGGGTTTGCGAATCCGAATCCGGCGGAAAGCTGCGTGGCAGGGCGCGGCGGCGCCACCACTTCCGCACAGGAAGACGGCCTCGATGGGACATGCTGAGTCAGGTGGGGGCTGCATTGAAAAGTGCCGCGCTGAAGAGCGGCGCCAATCTGAACGCCCGCTATCTTTACATGACTTCGCAGGGGGCGGACGTGCTCACGTATGCGGCCGCCATCCAGACGCACGCCATGCTCGAAAACGGCAAGCCGGTCTATGACGGATTTCTGATCAAGACACCCGGCGGCGTCGGACGCATCCGGCGCTGCGCTCCTGCGGTTCCGCGCGGCGATCCGCGCCAGACGATTCACAACATCGGCGTGCCGGTGATCGAAGTGGTGGCACAGGGCGAAATCGGCCCCGCCTACCAGCGGCCCGACAGCGACGATCCCAAAGATCCGTTTCGCATCTACGAAGTCGCCGGGGCCGCACACATCGACAAGTGGGCTTATCTCGAATATGCCGATCATGGAGGACCAGCTTGCGGCAACCGGCGCGCCGGGTCAGGGCACACCCGCATGGCCGTTCAACGCCAAATGCGATCCCGATATTCCTCTGCAGAGCGCACCCGCTGCTCAAGTACGTTATTCGATGGTGCGTTCGTGAATCTCGAACAGTGGGCCAGCAAGGGCGTTGCGGCCCCGAAAGCCGACCGCATCACTATGAAAGACGGCGTGACCATGGGCGGCGTTCGCAGTCCCTACGTTGACGTTCCGGCGGCGACCTACACGTTCACCGGCCCCGGTCCGGGCACCTGCCGCGAGCTCGGCACCACCACGCCCTACGATTCCGCGAAGCTTGACGCCCTCTACGGGAATCAAAAGAAGTACGAGGCCAAAGTTGCCGGGTCGGTGGGCCAGATGGTGAAAGACCGCTGGATCACGAAGTCCGACGGCGACCGAATCAAGGCCCAGGCCGCAGGCAAAGATTAGTACACGCGGCGCAAGCGCGTTTGGATGGTACAACGGGACTAAATGAGCTTTTCCGAATCGTTTTTCGCGGCGAAGTTTGGCATGACGCGGCGGGACTTGGAGATTTACCTCTCCGAAGCGCTGAGCCGCGGCGGCGACTATGCCGACCTTTATTTCGAATACCTCGCCACCAGCTCGATCAGCATCGATGAATCGATCGTCAAGAGCGCGACGCAGGGCGTTTCCCTCGGCGTCGGCGTGCGCGTCATTGCGGGCGAGCGCACCGGGTACGCCTACAGCGACGATCTGAGCCCGGAGAAGATCAAGCACGCCGCGCAGGTAGCGGCGCTGATCGCCGCCGGCCCCGCGAAGGTGGAGCAGACCCCGCTCGAAGAGGGCCGCAGGCGCAACCTGTATCCGGTGCTGATGTCGCCCAACGAGACCGCTTTCAAAGAGCGCGTCGATCTCGCGCAGCGCGCCGATATTGCAGCCCGCGCCTACGACCCGCGCGTGTTCCAGGTACAGGTCGCATATGCCGATAATCTTCGGCATGTTCTGGTCGCGACCAGCGACGGAGTGCTGAACTTCGACCGGCAGCCGCTGACTCGTATGAGCGTTTTCGTGCTGGCCCGCCAGGATGGAGGCGCTCCGCAGCAGGGACACGCCGGCGGCGGAGGGCGCTACGAGCTGTCGTATTTCCAGACGGAACGCACCCCCGAATATTTCGCCAAAGAAGCCGCACGCCAGGCGATCGTGCAACTCGACGCCGTCGAGGCGCCCGCCGGCGAACAGACCGTGGTCCTGGGGCCAGGCTGGCCAGGTGTCCTGCTGCATGAAGCGGTCGGACACGGTCTCGAAGCCGACTTCAATCGCAAGGGCGTTTCCGCATTCACCGGGCGTATCGGCCAGCAGGTGGCGAGCCCGCTGTGCACGGTCATCGACGACGGCACCATCGGCGGCCGGCGCGGTTCTCTCAACGTGGACGACGAAGGCAACGAGACACAGCGCAACGTTCTTATCGAGAACGGCATTCTGCGCGGATACCTGCAGGACAAACTTTCCAGCCGCATCACCAAATCCGCCGCCACCGGCAGCGGGCGGCGCGAAAGCTACGAGCACATTCCGATGCCCCGCATGACCAACACCTTCATGCTGGCCGGCGAGGACGATCCCGAAGAGATTATTCGTTCCGTACCGCGCGGTCTCTATTGCGCCAACTTCGGCGGCGGCCAGTGTGGACATCACGAGCGGCAATTTTGTGTTCTCGGCGTCGGAGAGTTATCTCATCGAAGGCGGCAAGCTCACCCGGCCGGTGCGCAACGCCACGCTCATCGGGAATGGGCCCGAAGCCATGAAGTATGTGAGCCGGGTGGGGCATGATCTGCAACTCGATGAAGGAGTCGGCATGTGCGGCAAGGAAGGCCAGCAGGTGCCGGTCGGCGTCGGGATTCCGACGGTTCGCATCGACCGCATGACGGTCGGGGGAACCGCTTGACGGCCGGGAATTTCTTATCAAAGGGCGCCACCCCTGCGCTGCTATCGCGCGAAGATCTTCCGGAACTCGCACGGGCCGTCGTGAAGCAGGCGATGGCCGCCGGAGCCGGCGATGCCGAGTGCACGATCTCGGAAGGCGACGAATTTTCCGTCAACGTGCGCATGGGTGAGCTCGAAACCCTGAAGGACGCGGGATCGCGCGGCGCCGGATTGCGCGTGCTGATCGGCAAGCGGATGGGCGCGTCGTACACATCCGATCTGACGCCCGAAGGCGTCCGCCAGATGGTGCGCTCCGCCATCGATCTGGCGGCGCTGACCACGGATGACCCCTTTGCCGGACTGCCCGAACCCGAAGAGCTCGGATCGATTGGCGCCGATCTCCGGCTCTTTTCGGACGAGACTGCGAATCTGGCTACTGAAGAGCGCATCGAAATGGCGCGCCGGGCCGAGGCTGCAGCGCTCGCATTCGATCCGCGCATCACCAACTCCGAAGGCGGTTCGTTCGATTCGAACGTGGGCAGCCGCATCTTCGCCAACTCGCGCGGATTCCTTGGGTGGTATCGGAGCAGCAGCTGTTCGATCACAGCCATGCCGGTAGCGACGCAGAACGGCAGTATGGAGCGCGACTACTGGTATTCGAGCGCGCGAAATTACACGGGTCTGGAAGACGCCGGGGCAGTGGGACGCAAGGCGGCGGAGCGGGCGATCCGCAGGCTCGGTGCGGTGAAGGTTGAGACGCAGCGCGTCCCGGTGATTTTCGAACCGCGCACCGCGCGCACGCTGCTGGGCAGCCTCTGCGATGCCGTCAGCGGCAGCGCGATTTACCGGAAGGCGTCGTTTCTCGCCGGCAAACTGGGCGAGAAGATCGCCGATGAGCGGATCACCATCATCGACGACGGCACCATACCTGGCCTCTTCGGCTCGTCACCGTTCGACGACGAAGGCGTCCCCACGCGCCGCACACCGGTCATCGAGCGCGGCGTCCTGAAAAGCTACCTGCTGAACAGCTATACCGCGCGTAAGCTGAACCTCCGGACCACGGGCAACGCATCGCGGGGCATCACCGGCAACGCGGGCATCGGCCACGGAAATTTCTTTCTGGAAGCGGGAACCCGGACGCCGGAAGAAATCATTCGTAACGTAAAGAACGGATTTTTTGTGACCGAATTGATCGGCAGCGGTGTCAATATCGTTACGGGCGATTATTCGCGCGGGGCAGTAGGAATCTGGGTCCGCGACGGCGAGCTGGCGTATCCGGTTGCCGAGGTCACTATCGCGAGCACGCTGCAGGAAATGCTGAACGGAATCGGCGAAATCGGCAGCGATCTGGAGTTCCTCAGTTCCGTGTCCGCCCCGACCATTATGATCGGAGAAATGACTGTTGGCGGACGTTAAGATCTCTCCCGCGAGTATTGTCATCGGGCTGGCTCTCATCCTCATTCTTGGCGTTTTCAGCTGGCTGACATTCGGTCCGAAGCCGGCGCCACCGCCGCCTCCGGTCCTGACTGCCGAAGCCAAGGCCTACCTTCCCAATCTTCAATTCAGTAACGTGCATATCCAGGCCGCCGAAAGCATGGTGAACCAGCGGCTGGTGGAGATTCTGGGCGACATCTCGAACAAAGGCGACCGCAACGTGAAGCTCGCCGAGGTTACGTGCATCTTCCGCGACTACGCAGGGAAGGAATTACAGCGCGAGCGCGTGGCGCTGGTCGGGCAGACGAGCGGCCCGCTGCCGGCAGGAGCGACCAAGCCGTTCAGGCTGGCGTTCGACGATCTGGCCGAGGGATGGAACCAGTCCTATCCGACGTTCGTGATCGCGCAGATTCAGTTTCAATAGCGATCAGCCGCCAACAATCTGGACGTTCATGCCCTCGGGATCCTTGATGTGGAATCCGGCGTCGAGGTTGTCTTCGGGAGTCAGGCCGAGCGCCTTCAGCTGGTTCGTCACCGCTTCCCGGTTGAAGCCTTCTACTCCGATCGCAAAATGGTCCACGATCCCGGTCGGGTTCTTGTGATGCAGCGAGACCAGGGCGTGGCGGTTCATCCCGAGACGCACGATTTCATTGGGCTTGTCTTCACTCACAACTGTCAGGCCGAAGATCTTCTCGTAGAACGCGACGGCGCGCGGCAGGTCAGTGACCTGAATGCTGACGTGGTCGATCTTCGTCGCTTTGAGACCAGCGGGCGTTTCCTGCGCAGAGGCCAGGCCGCTCCCCGCCGCCAGCATCGCCAGACCCTGCACCAGCTCGCGGCGCGAGAGAGCGCCTCGTTCAAAACGATCCACTAAGTTCGAAATCACAGCTTCCATATATCCTCCCTCTTTGCTCAGTCATTTTGGCATAGAATCAGTGCCGTGCGCGTCGTCCTTCTCTTCGTTGCAGTGTCCTCCGGCGCATGTGCGCAGTGGCTCATTTACAGAACGCCGGGAATCCCGCACCTTGCGGACGGCAAAGCCAATCTCGCCGCGCCCGCGCCGCATCTTACGAACGGAACGCCCGATCTCTCCGGCGTGTGGGCCGCCGAATGCGCGATCTACGACGGCAATCCCTGCTTCGTACGCAGCCTGTTCTTCAATCTGGCGCGCGACCTCAAACCGGAGGAAGTCCAGATGACTCCGTGGGCCGCGGCGGTGTCGGCACAACGCGCAGGGCGGCAGCATGTCGACGATCCCTACGGCTTCTGCATGCCTCCAGGCGTGCCGCGCATCGACTTCGGCGGCGGCCCGTTCCGCATACTGCAGACGCCGGCGGAGACTGCGTTTCTCTACGAAACGCTGGTGGGAATGATCTTCCGCCAGGTGTTCACAGACGGCAGGCCCCTGCCGGAAACTGACTCGCCAACATGGCTCGGCTACTCCGTGGGCCGATGGGACAAAGACACATTTGTGGTCGACAGCACGGGCTTCCGCGACGGCGGCTGGATCGATACGGCGAAAGCGCATCCGAACAGCGACGCGCTGCACGTGACCGAAAGATTCCGGCGCACTGATTTCGGGCACATCGATCTCTCGATCACGATCGACGATGCCAAAGCCTACCTGAAGCCGTGGACGGTGAAGACGCAGCTGATTCTGCGTCCGGACACGGAGCTGCTCGAGGCGTTCTGCGACGATCAGGACAAGACGATCCAGCACCGGGCCGTGGCTCCGCCGCCGCCCGAGCCGCACAGCGATGTGCTTCACTGATGCCACGGGTCGATCAACCGCAGGCCGCAATCCCGGAAATCCCGGGTGTCGCGCGTCGCCAGAATGGCGTCGTGCAGACGCGCGATGGCGGCGATCTGACAATCGAACAGACCGATGGGATGCCCTGCCCGCCGGCGTGACGCCGCGATCGAGGCGAATAAATAACTGGCTTCGGCGCCAAATGGAAGGATGCGATCGCCGAATTTTTCGCTGAACATTCCCGCAGCGACGCGAGCCAGCGCAGCGCGCCGGCGGCCGTGTGGAAGGATTTCGATCCCGTAAAGGATCTCCGCCTGTGTCACGGAAGTTGTGAACAGGTTCGAAGGGGGCTGGGCGTCGAGCCAACTCCTGATAATTACTCCTCAAACCGCGTCGGTACAATCGGCTCATCCGGGAACGCGGGCAGGCGTGCGCCGCCAAGCGGCGCGAAAAGCTCGTGGATCGCGGTTCCCAGGTTTCCGGCAGGCTCCGGAGTGGCATGGCCGATCTTAAGAATCTCCCGCGCCTCTGCTTCCATCGACTGGCCGCGCTTTGCGGCGCGCTTCCGCAGCCTTTTCCTCGCCATGGTTCCCCATGGTATCGCTGCTAGCATGGTCTCGTGGCAGGGCTAATCCAGTCGATCCGCGCGCTTTTCGGCAGCCGAATCCGCATGCTGGAACGGCTGGGGGCGGAGATTCCGCGCATCGGACGCGCCGGGTTCGGACGCGTCAACATCGTCCTGCTCAACTCTCCCGATCTGATCCAGGAGGTGCTGGTGGAGCGGGCAGACGAATTCGAAAAAGGGCCGGTGCTGAAAATCTTTTCGCGGCCGCTGCTCGGCGACGGCCTGCTCAACAGCGAAGGGGAGCAGCATCGCCGGCGGCGCAGGCTGGTGGCGCCCGCATTCGCGCATCAGAGAGTTTCGGGATACGCCGAAACGATGCGGGCGCAGTCCGATGGCGCGGTTGACCGATGGGCGGACGGCACGCAGATCGATGTCGCGCAGGAAATGATGCGGCTCGCGCTCGGGATCGTTGGGCGCGCGCTGTTCGACGTTAACCTGCTGGATCGGGCGGACACGCTGGGACGCGACATCACGACGCTGCAGTCGTGGGTGGTGCGCCAGATGCGTGTGCCGTTCCGCATTCCGCGCTTCCCTGCCCCGGCTGCCGCGCTGGCCCGGCTGAACGAAACCATCTACCTTCTGATTCGCGACCGGCGCGCGAGCGGGACCGACAAAGGCGATCTGCTCTCGATGCTGCTGCTCTCGAAGGACGAAGAGACCGGACAGCATCTCACCGATGAAGAGGTGCGCGACGAAGCGATGACCCTGTTCGTGGCGGGGCATGAAACGACGGCGCAGGCGATGGCGTGGTCGTGGTGTCTGCTGGCGCAGCATCCGGCAAAGTTCGAGCGGCTGCGCAGCGAGGGCATGCCGTTCGCGCTGCAGGTGATGAAGGAAGCGATGCGACTGTACCCACCGGCCTTTGTGATGGCGCGTTCGGCGCTGCAGGATACGTCGATCGGCGGGTTCGCCGTGCGCAAGGGCGAACTGGTGGTGATGGCGCCATGGCTGCAGCATCGCGATCCGCGGCTGTTTCCAAATCCGCTGGAGTTCGATCCGGATCGATTTCTGCCGGAACGCGAGGCGGCGATCCCCCGGTTTGCCTTCTTCCCATTTGGGGGCGGCAGAAGGATTCTGCATCGGCAATCAGTTCGCGCTCATGGAGGGACAGATCATTCTTTCGACCATTGCGCCGCGCGTTTCGATGGAACCGGTCTCGAAGCGTCCGATCGGGCTGCAGCCTTATATCACCCTGCGCCCGAAGGGCGGCGTGCATGTGCGGGTGCGTCATCTGACAAGTCCACATTTGAGCAACCCGCGAATCGCTTCGACGATCGCCTCGGGCGCATCGAGCTGAATCCAGTGACGGGCGCCGTCCACCACGTGGTGTTCGCCCTTCGTTGAAAGCCGTGCGTCGTGCTCGTGTTCGCGCCGCGATTCCTCGTTCGTATTTGCCGCCGAAAGAACAATCACCGGTAAATCTCCGAGCCAGCGGTTTTCGTCGAGTTGAGCCACACTGACCGGAAGATTTTCGAGCGCGTTCGCCATGATGCGAAAACTGCGCGGGTGGCTCCAGTGCGACGCCACGACGGGCCAGAGTTCGGGCGGCATCTTACCGACCTCGCCGGTCAGGCGCTCGGTGAGCTCGGCGCCGCGGCCGGCGGAGGCGCGGGCCAGCAGTTTCGGCAGGGTGCGCGATCCGCGCATGAGCAGAGAAAGAGCTGCTCTGACGACACCGAGGCGGGCGAGCAATTCACCGCGGCGCGACAGCGCCACGCCATGCGCCAGGGACCTGCGCCGCGCATCGTTGGGATCGCGCCATTCTGAACGGCAGACGGGATCAACGAGCACCAATCCGGCGACGCGCTCCGGATGGAGCTGCTGAAACACGCGCACAATCAGGCCGCCGAAAGAATGTCCCACGAATATCAGCGGGCCGCGGCGTTCGATGCGGTCGAGCAGGGTGGCCAGGTCGCGGGCGGCGTCGAGCGCGGTTGACGGATGTGGCGAGGGGTCGCTCCAGCCGAGGCCGGCGCGATCGTACGCGATTACGGTGGCGAACTCCGCGACAAGCTTCGCTACGAGGGCCCAGCTGACGGAAGTTGCGGCGAGTCCGGCTTCGAGAAGCACCTGGCCAGGTAGGTCACCAGTGACGTGGACGTGAAGGCGGCGACCGCCGACGTTGAACATGCGACCTGGGGGAGGGATGGCCATGGGTCAGTCGCTGCTCCGTAATTATCCGACCTCAGGTTCACTGTGTTTGGAGAGAACGAATTTTTTGTGCGGCTGGATTCCGCCTGTGCGCGCAGGCGTTCGGCGCGGTGTTCTTTGAAAATGCGCGATGTCAGGAGTTGCTGCGGGCGCCAGGCCACGCAGTTTTCCTACGTTCCACACTCGGAAGTCCGCGGGGCAGGCGCTACTCCCATCCTCCGTTGCGCTTCTCCACCGGGAGGATTCTCATGAACGCTTCCACTGCGTGGATTTTGCCGTCATAGACCTTAAACGTCTCCCACACCGTGAGCTGGTCACCACCGCGCTCGCGCACGCCCCAGGCCATGCGCAGCCAGACGATGCCCATGCGCTCATCGACGGCGACGACGCGCGTTTGCACGTCACCGAGGCGCTTGAAGATCGCGAGCGATTGTGTCGCGATGTTCTGGCAGCCGGGCGCAAACTTGCAGTCGGGACCTGCCATCACCTGGCCGTTTTCGTAGCGATAGGCATCCGCCGCAAATGGCGCGTCCACATCGGCGAAAGTCCTGGCAGCGTTGAGCCCGGCCGGATAGTGCAGCGCCGCCTTGATGGCGTCGTCGCGGGTCGAAAGCTGCTCGGGGCGCGGCGCGTAGTTCATCCCTTCGCTGGGTGCGCTGAGACCGTCGATGTTGAAGATAAGCCCTTCCGCCGCGCTGCGCGTGGCCACGAGTTCGACCTCGGTCAACTTGTCCCCGACGACCTTCAGCCGCACCACCAGCAGCACGGGCGCTCCGCTCTCCTCCACCACCACGTCCGCGCCTGCCACGCCTGTGCGCTCGTCGATGATATCCTGCCGAAAGCCGCGCAGGCGCGTCACCGTCCTGACCAGACCGACTTTTGCGAGCGGCTTGTTCAACGGCGTCTTCGGTCACCCGCAGCGTGTCGGCTACGGGTAGTTTGCTCACGTCGTGCTTCAGGAAGGCATACAGCAGCTGCGTGACCTTGCCGCGCAGACATTCGCGGTCGCAGGTGATGGCGGATTGCGCCGCGTTCGCGGTGACGCCCCACATGCTAATCCCCAGCAGCAATCCAGGTATCATCCTGTTCTTCATCGTTGTCCCCTCATTGGAGTCGATATTCGGAATCTTTCGATGATTCAATAATGCCAGTAATGGAGGCGGTGTGCTCTCCCTTGACGGACCTGCCTTCCAAGCCGGCAACCATCGGGCCTCGTGACTTAATTCTGCCGGCTTGTGGCTCCGCATCACACTCCCGGACATGTACAGGCAGCCTATTCCGGGCGCACCAGGAACGAGGGCCTGGACAGAGCGGTGACGCGGAGCGCCACCCGCCATATTGAGGATTTGTCCCGATACCAACGGTGATAATTTATCTCGTGGGACTAGCCCCATCGCGGCAAAGGCCGAAAACACGAGGAAAGGTCGGATACATGGACATAAGAAAACGCGGTTTCCTGAAGGCGGTCGGTGGTCTGGCGGCGGGAACGGTGTTGGGGCAGGAAGGGCCACGAAGGAGCGCTACGCAACCAGCCGTGGCTGGTCGCGGCCCCGCGCCAGGACGCGGCGGCCCTGCCCCTGTCTCCAGCGGGGTGCAACCTTCCAGCATTGACTACAATTACAAGCCGCGCCGGCTCAACAAAGTGATCGAGTTGTGGGAGGATAATCAGCCGATTTACTATACCGGCGCGGGACTGGGTCCGGGAGTCGATCCCTATGCGCAGGGCGTCCGAATGGCTCGCACCTATGCCGACGCCGTCACGGTGGATTTCGAACATGGCGCCATGGATTTCACGCAACTGCGCGAATTCATGCGCGGCATCCGGGATGGCGGGCCAACACGCAGCGGCCATTCCACGCCATGCGTGTTTGTCACCTCAGGCATTATTGGCCTGGACGAGGCCTACGCCCGCGCCAATACCTGGATCATGACTCAGTTCCTCGATGCCGGTGTGCATGGCGTCCATATCTGCCATGCCCGCGATCCGAAGGCGATCGAGGTACTGGCACAGGAAGGTTGCCGGTATCCGTTCCTCGACTATCCGACGCCGAAAGTGGCGCGGCGCGGTCTGCGAGGCTCAAGCGCCGGGTTCGCCGCCCAGATCTGGGGGATGGGCGGGGCCGAATATTGCACGAAGGCCGATCTCTGGCCGCTGAATCCGAACGGCGAGCTGATCTTCGGCGTCAAGATCGAGGATACTTTTGCCGATCCCAACTGCGACGCCACGATAAGTGTGCCGGGCGTGGCCTTCGCCGAATATGGCCCGGGCGACCACGCCTACTGGCTTTATGGCCTGGCGGGGATGAAGCCCGGGGCGCGTCCCGCGCCGTCTTCCCCCGAGGCGCCGGAGGCCCGCCCGGAAATGGCGAGGGTGCGACAGGCTGTACTCGACTCCTGCAGGAAGCATAACGTCAAGTTCCTGCAGGGCTCAAACGCGACCAACGTCGTCGCGATGATCCGGCAAGGTGCAATGGTGCTCGAAGCACCGGAGTCCGCCGCTATCGTCGGACGCGAATTCACGAAACGCAAAATGCCTGTCTGAAGAGACGAATGTGTTGAGGTGCGCGGATCGCGCAATTCGGGTCCGATCCCGATTTGGACGTTTGCGGCGTTCCGCAGCCGTTGCGTGTAGCCAATGTAATGCTCAGTAGTTCTGTTTCCGTATCCCGGCCGTGAGATCCCTCGCCGGTGTAGCGCCCTGCGTCCTTTATAGCTCCGATCCCAAAGGAGCAGCATCGTTGCCTGGCGCGCCGCGTACTTATCGAAGCTGATTGGTCGTCCCGTCTTTTTGCTTGTTTTCGTACATGTGCCCGCCACGTTCCGTTACAGTGCAATTCGTGAATCGGGTGCGCCCACGCCACATCAGTAGAAGCGTTCCGTAATATCGCGGACCAGCGATGGGTCAAAGGAGAAGTAAATGGGCGCACTGGACGGGAAGGTAGCTGTAATCACTGGCGGCAATAGCGGGATCGGCCTTGCTACGGCCAGGCGCTTCGTGAAGGAAGGGGCCTACGTGTTTATCGCCGGGCGTCGTCAAGCCGAGTTGGATTCGGCAGTCTCGCTGATCGGGAAGAATGTAACGGCCGTTAAGAGTGATGTCTCGAAGCTCGAAGATCTTGATCATCTCTACGAAGTGGTGCGAAAGGTGAAGGGACGCGTCGATGTCGTCTTCGCAAACGCCGGCGTCGTAGATCCTGTCTCACTCGCAGAATCGACGCCGGAAACGTATGACAAGCATTTCAACCTGAACGCACGCGGGGCTTACTTTACTGTGCAGAAGGCGCTCCCGCTCCTCGCCGGCAAAGCATCAATCATCCTTTCCGGGTCGGCCGCATGGCAGATGGGCGTACCGGGCTTCGGCGCGTATGCGGCGACGAAAGCGGCTTTGGTCTCCTTTGCCCGGACCTGGACCGCAGAGTTGGCCAGCCGTGGCATTCGAGCGAACGTAATCAGTCCTGGACCGACCGAGACTCCCATGGTCAATGTCGGCGCTAAAGGATCTCGATGAGGGTACAAGCGATTACTTCAGGAAGATGATTCCAATGGGACGCCTTGGAACAGCAGATGAGCTTGCATCGGCCGCTGTGTTTCTCGCGTCCGACGAGAGCAGCTTCATCACTGGCATCGACTTGCCTGTTGATGGTGGCACAGCTTCCCGATAATCCGCCAAATGCGGCAGTCGCTTGAGGGCATGCTCTTTTGCAGGTTCAAGCGAAGAAAGGAGACTGGTCATGAGAGTAGGTTTATAGGCCTCTTTATGGAGATCTGACCGCGCTGCCCCCGATCCGCGTGCACGTCGGAGACGATGAAGTGCTGCTCGACGATTCGCGCCGCTATGTGGACCGGGCCGTCGCGGCGGGCGTCGATGCGAGGCTGGACGTGTGGATCGGCATGGCCCATGGGTTCACTAACGCCGTCGGAAGAATGCACGCCGCCAACCAGGCTCTTGACGCCATCGGCGCATTTCTGAGAGAGCGGTTGGCCGGGGCGCTTCAGGCGCCGGCGAGAGCGGCCGGTTAATGAACAGGAATCTCTCGCCGCGATCTACTCATTGGCACTGCAGCCGCAGTGGCCACCATACCCTTTTCATGATGCCAGTGCGGCGGCTATCAGCAACCCACTTCAAACCAGGGAGAGCATTATGATTACGCAAAAGAATACCGTCCCCTTCACAAAAACCGACACCGCCGGAATGGCTGTTAGCATTCTGGAAAGAAATCGATGACAAGACCTTCGGCAAAGGCTTCGACTGCTTTGCGGAAGATGCAGTTTGCAATCTCGGCGTTGCCGATTGGCATGGACGCGAAGCGATCCGGAAGAACCTGAAAGCATTCATCGACACGGGCTTTACCGCTCATCATGACGTGGTGGAGTATTGGGATGGCGGGCCGCTCAAGGTTTTTCGGGGAATCGTGACCATGAGACCAGACGACCCCAGCCAAGAGCACTGTGAAACCTTCCATGGCTCACTTCTTCTACATGGACAAAAGTGACCCAACCAAAGTGAGCCGCTGGATCGGAGCGGTAGGACCGGTAGCGTTTTAATCTGCACCGTTAGCGAGCCCTTCCGTGGTGGCGTCACCATCCTACGGTGTCTGCGCAGCTCGCACGCGCGCCCCTGTTAAGGAGAATCGCCAGGCTGCCCCCGGTCCCGTGGGCGATCCGCGGGCCTTTCGGGTCATGGAGCCGATGTTAAAGGCTTAAGGAGTCCGTTGCGCTTCCGGCTGTCTTCTGCATCTACACCGTCGCCGCGTTTGTAACAGGGACGCGTAACCCGAGGCGGGACCAGCCATTTGTCATCCTGCATGCTGAGTGTTTTGACGAAGCAGAACTCGCGTCCGTGCGTCTGCGCGGTGCGTGACAGATCGAGCTTCTGATCGTAATGCGCGGAGTGGTCCGTGTCATCGACGGCCAGGTCATGTTCCAGGTACGAGTACGTGTCGAGGATTTCGTCCAGCCTGCCATACCTCAGATCGAACCCGGTCACCTCGATGATTGCGGTTGCCGCTCCACCGAGGTCTGATTCGACCAGCAAGGTATCGTCGTCCAGGAAGCGGACCGACTCCACCGTGGTGTGCTGCCAGGTTTCGAGCAGATACTGATCGCGTACCTGCCAAGTGGCCTTCGACCGGACGAGGTGCGCGACTATGCCGATTGACCAACAGCATCCCGCGTGGTTCTCGCCCGTGAAGTCATACTGAACGATTGCCAGGAGGCCAGTGTCCCCCTCCCGCGGCCAGCGATATAGAAGGAAACGGACGCGGCGCTCGCTCGACAACTGCAGCGACACGACGTTCCTGCGAAGCGCTCCGCTCTGCCTCGTTCTGCGCCGGGCCAACGACAACGATAGACCGCTTCCGCGGCAAACGCGTCCCGTTCGCCCACCTTCAAGGGAAGCCGCTGGAATGTATCCGAAATCTCAGTTCCCCGAAGATCGTCCGTAAGACCTTGATTCGCAAGGACTCATCCGTGACCTTTCGCGGCGCGCCGAACGCCGCAATGGCGATGGAAACGACGGCGATCAGAACCTTGGCGAGCATTTTGCCCTCTGTTTGCTTGATCTTACATGTAATCGTCGGGCATAACAAGAAAATCGATAGGGGATTACTTGACAGTTAAACACTCATATTTTATTATACGTATCGCATAAGTTAACTTACAGCCTCGGCTGAATCCGAACCATTTGAAAGGAATCTACCTAACCATGAGCACAGCAGTTACACTTCGACCCCTTCAGCGGCCTCCGCTTCTTCGAAGACGCCGTCACCCGCCTGATGAGCGAACCGCGCAGCGAACCGGCCCTGGTCGCCCGCCGTCGATATCCTCGAAACCGAAGACGCCCTGACCCTGAAGGCCGACCTGCCCGACGTCAAAATCGAAGACATCGACGTCCGCGTCGAAAACCAGACCCTGACCCTGCGCGGCCAGCGCAAATTCGAAAAGGACGAGAACGTCAAGGGCTACCACCGCATCGAACGCAGCTACGGCGAATTCGTCCGCAGCTTTGCCGTTCCGTCGACGGTGGACACCGAGAAAGTTCAGGCCGATTATAAGAATGGCGTCCTGACCATCACGCTGCCGAAGAAAGAGGCCGCCAAACCCCGCCAGGTGAAAGTGGCGGTTCAGCGACGCAGCGAGAAAGTCGCAGTAAGCAGCGGCAGAACGTAGCCGGTCATCAAGCGGCTGCATGTGCCGTGTTTTGATCCCAGGCAGGAGGTAGAAAATGGCGTTCCGATTCGACAAACTGACCCAGAAAGCGCAGGAAGCCGTTCAGCAGGCGCAGGAAATCGCCGCAGCAGAACGGGCACCAGGCCGTTCACCCGCTGCATCTGCTGATCGCGCTCAGCGCGCGAGCGCGAGGGCATCGTGCGCCCGGTGCTGGAAAAGTGCGGCGTGCAGCCCGATCCGTTGATCGCCGAAGCGGAACGCCAACTGGCCTCGATCCCCAAGGTCACCGGCCAGCCGCCCGGCCATGTACATCTCGCCCGCCCTGAACCAGGTTTTCGAAGGCGCCTTCAAGGAAGCCGAAAAGCTTCAAAGACGAGTACGTCTCGACCGAACATCTGCTGCTCGCCATTTCCGATCAGAAATACGATCCCGCCGGCAGCCTCCTCAACCGCCAGGGCGCCACTCACGACGCCATTCTCAAAGCGCTGGTCGCCGTGCGCGGCACGCAGCGCGTCACCGATCAGAATCCCGAAACCAAATATCAGGCGCTCGAGCGCTACGCCGTCGATCTCACCGAGCAGGCCCGCCGCGGCAAGCTCGATCCCGGTGATCGGCCGCGACGACGAAATCCGCCGCGTCATGCAGGTGCTCAGCCGGCGCACCAAGAACAATCCGGTGCTCATCGGCGAGCCCGGCGTCGGCAAGACGGCCATCGTCGAAGGCCTCGCGCAGCGCATCCTCAAAGGCGACGTGCCCGACCAGCTTGCGCAACAAGAAGCTGGTCGCGATCGACCTCGGCCAGATGGTCGCGGGCACCAAGTTCCGCGGCGAATTCGAAGACCGCCTCAAAGCCGTTCTCAAGGAAATCACGGAATCGAACGGCGAAATCATCTGCTTCATCGACGAGCTGCACACGCTGGTCGGCGCGGGCGGCGCGGAAGGCGCGATCGACGCGGCCAACATGCTGAAGCCGGCGCTCGCGCGCGGCGAACTGCGCTGCATCGGCGCCACCACGCTGACCGAATACCGCAAGTACGTCGAAAAGGACGCCGCTCTGGCGCGCCGTTTCCAGACCGTCTGGTCGGCGAACCGACGGTCGACGACACCATCGCCATTCTGCGCGGCCTCAAAGAGAAGTTCGAGATCCACCACGGCGTGCGCATCAAGGATTCCGCCATCGTGGCCGCGGCCGTGCTCTCGCACCGCTACATCACCGACCGTTTCCTGCCCGACAAGGCCATCGATCTGGTCGACGAAGCCGGCGCCGCGCTGCAAGATCCAGATCGGCAGCATGCCGATCGAAATCGACAACATCGAGCGCCGCGTTTCGCATCTCGAAATCGAGCGCCAGGCGCTGAATCGCGAAAAGGACACCGCGTCGAAGGATCGCCTGCGCCACATCGAAGACGAACTCGAGCGCCTGCGCGGCGAATCCGCCGGCCTCAAAGAGCGCTGGACACGCGAGAAGAGTTCCATCACGCGCGTGCAGCAGCTCAAGGAGGAACTGGAGCAGGCGCGCGCCGAAGAAGAGCGCGCCACCCGCGCCGGCGACTGGGAGAAAGCCGCCCAGATCAGGTACGGCAAGCTGGCCGAGATCGAGCGCAACATCGAAGCCGCCAACCACGACCTCGAAGCCATCAAATCCGGCACGCGCTCTGCTCAAAGAGGAGATCGACGAAGAAGATATCGCCAAAATCGTCGCCAAGTGGACCGGCATTCCGGTTTCCCGCATGCTCGAAGGCGAAGTGCAGAAGCTCATCCACATGGAAGCGCGGCTGCACGAACGCGTCATCGGTCAGGACGAAGCGGTCTCGCTGGTCGCCAACGCCATCCGCCGCAACCGCGCCGGCCTGAGCGATCCCAACCGGCCCATCGGCAGCTTCATCTTCCTCGGGCCCACCGGCGTCGGCAAGACCGAGCTGGCCAGAGCCCTCGCCGAATTCATGTTCGACGACGACAAAGCCATGGTCCGCGTCGACATGTCGGAATACATGGAGAAGCACTCCGTGTCGCGCGCATGATCGGCGCGCCTCCCGGATACGTCGGCTACGACGAAGGCGGCCAGCTCACGGAGCACGTCCGCCGGCGCCCTTATTCGGTGGTGCTCTTCGACGAAATCGAAAAGGGCCATCCCGACGTTTTCAACACGCTGCTGCAGATTCTCGACGACGGCCGTCTGACCGATGGCCAGGGCCGCACGGTGGATTTCAAGAACACCGTGATCATCATGACTTCGAACGTGGGCAGCGGCATCATTCACGAATCCACGCCGATCGGCTTCTCGGTCAACCAGAAAGGCCAGCGCGGCCAGGAGGAAGTGCGCAAGCGGCTGCTCGACGCCCTGCGGCAGACCTTCCGGCCCGAATTCCTGAACCGGGTGGACGACATCATCGTCTTCAACACGCTCTCGAAGGAGCACCTGTCGGTGATCATCGACCTGCAGCTGCAGCGCGTCTGGAAAATCGCTGGCCGACCGCGGCATCACGCTGCAGATCACGCCGGCCGCGAAGGAAGTGATCATGACCGACGGCTACGATCCGGCCTACGGCGCCCGCCCGATGCGGCGCTCGATCCAGCGCCTGGTCCAGGACCCGCTCTCTCTGCGGCTTCTCGCCGGAGAATACCTCTCGGGCGAAACCGTAGTGGTCGACAAAGACGGCGACGGCGGCAAGCTGAAGTTCGAGAAACAGCCCGAACCCGTCGCCGCGTAATGTACCGCCGGCGGTCTTGCCGCCGGTTTTTTTCCTCCAGCGGCCGACCCGTCCGAAATGGACGAATCGGCCGCTATCTCCTTGCGTTTGCTAGACTGGCTCTGATACCCTGGAGAACCTGGTAAAGCCAGGTTTTCAAATCGCTCAACCCAATCTTTGAGGAGTCTCTCTTGCAATCGCTTCTTCTACGCCGTCTGAGTCTCGTTGCGCCCCTGCTGGCGATGCTGGCTGTGATGCTGATCGCGCCCGTGCACGGACTCGCCCAGGACACGCCGCCAGCGGGCGGTGGGGAATCCAGTCTTGTCCTCCCGAACTTCAATCAGGACATTATTGTCGCCGGCATGACCGGCCAGACCCTGCTCTCGTTCGGCCTGATTATCTGCGCTTTCGGCCTGCTGTTCGGCCTCGTGACATATAAGGGGCTGCGCGATCTGCCCGTCCATCAGTCGATGCGCGATGTCTCCGAGCTGATCTGGGAAACCTGCAAAACCTACCTCCTGACGCAGGGCAAATTCCTGTTGATCCTCGAGATCTTCATCGGCATCATCATTCTTTTCTACTTCGGCTACTTTCAGCACCTCGGCGCCGAGCGCGTGATCGTGATCCTGCTGTTCAGTCTGCTCGGGATCGCGGGCAGCTATGGCGTCGCGTGGTACGGCATCCGCGTCAACACCTTCGCCAACTCGCGCACTGCGTTTGCCAGCCTGCGCGGCTTCCCCTTTCCCTGCTACCAGATTCCTCTGCGCGCCGGCATGTCGATCGGCATGGTGCTGATCTCGATCGAGCTGCTGATCATGCTCTGCATTCTGCTCTTTATACCGCGCGATTACGCCGGAAACTGCTTCATCGGCTTCGCCATCGGCGAATCGCTGGGCGCGGCGGCGCTGCGCGTGGCGGGCGGCATTTTCACCAAGATCGCCGACATCGGGTCCGATCTGATGAAGATCGCCTTCAAGATCAAGGAGGACGACGCGCGCAACCCGGGCGTGATCGCCGACTGCACGGGCGACAACGCGGGCGACTCCGTCGGACCCAGCGCCGACGGTTTTGAAACCTACGGCGTCACCGGCGTCGCGCTGATTGCGTTCATCCTGCTCGCTGTTTCCAACCCACTCGTTCAGGTTCAGCTGCTCGTCTGGATCTTCGTCATGCGCATCATGATGATGATCTCGTCCGGCATCTCATACTTCATCAACGAAGCAATTGCTAAAAGCCGCTACAGCAATTTGCCGAAATTCAACTATGAAGCATCCGCTGACGTTCCTCGTCTGGCTGACCTCGATCATTTCGATCGCGGCCACCTACGTCGTTTCGTACTTCATCATTCCCGATCTGGGCGGCGATACATCGCTCTGGTGGAAGCTGTCGAGCGTCATCACCTGCGGCACTCTCGCGGGCGCCGTCATTCCGGAGCTGGTGAAGGTGTTTACCTCGACTGAATCCACGCACACGCGCGAAGTCGTCACTTCTTCGGAGGAAGGCGGCGCATCTCTCAACATCCTCTCCGGTCTGGTGGCCGGAAACTTCAGCGCCTTCTGGCTTGGGTTCGCCATGCTGATCCTGATGGGCGTCGCCTACGGCATCAGCACCCTCGGGCTGGCAAGCCTGATGGTGGCCCCGGCGGTATTCGCGTTCGGTCTGGTGGCCTTCGGATTCCTCGGCATGGGTCCGGTCACGATCGCCGTCGACTCCTACGGACCCGTCACAGACAACGCGCAATCGGTCTACGAGCTTTCGCTGATTGAGGAAATCCCCAACATCAAGGCGGAGCTGAAATCGAAGTATGGCTTCGACGCAAACTTCGAAACGGCCAAAGAGAACCTCGAAGAAAACGATGGCGCCGGCAACACGTTCAAAGCCACAGCGAAACCGGTGCTTATCGGGACCGCGGTGGTTGGCGCGACGACGATGATTTTCTCCATCATCGTGCTGCTGACCAATGGACTGAAGGACAACGCCGCAATCGCGAAGCTGTCGATTCTCAACCCGCCGTTCCTGCTTGGACTGCTCGCCGGCGGCGGCATCATCTACTGGTTCACCGGCGCTTCCATGCAGGCGGTGACCACGGGCGCTTACCGCGCGGTCGAGTTCATCAAGAAGAACATCAAGCTCGAAGGCGTCACCAAGGCGTCGATTGCGGACTCGAAGGCCGTAGTCGCCATCTGTACACAGTACGCGCAGAAGGGCATGTTAAATATCTTCATCGCCGTATTCTTCGCCACCCTGGCGTTCGCCTTCGCCGATCCGTTCCTGTTCATCGGCTATCTGATTTCGATCGCGCTGTTCGGTCTGTATCAGGCCATCTTCATGGCCAATGCAGGCGGCGCGTGGGACAACGCCAAGAAAATCGTCGAAACGGAGCTCAAGAAGAAGGGCACCCCGCTGCACGACGCGACGGTGGTCGGCGATACGGTGGGCGATCCGTTCAAGGACACCTCATCGGTCGCGCTGAATCCGATCATCAAGTTCACTACGTTGTTCGGGCTGCTTGCGGTGGAACTGGCGGTATCGCTCAGCGCGCAGCAGGGCACCGGTCTCGGCCACGTGGTGTCGGGCGTCTGCCTGCTCGTCGCGCTCATCTTCATCTGGCGCTCGTTCTATAAGATGAGGATCCCGAAAGAAGGCTGACGTTCACTGACCGGAATCCCGCGCGCAAGCAATCCAGGTGGGTGATAATTCACTCATACCGTGAAACGCAGCGATTTTCAGAGGATGGCGAGGATTCGTCTGAAGGACGCGGACGCCTTGATCAAGCAGCGCCGGTATGACACTGGCTATTACTTGGCTGGATACATCGTTGAATGCGCGCTGAAATCCTGCATCGCCAAGAGAACCGAGCGTTACGAGTTCCCGCAAAAGGATGCAGGCAGTCTGTACACGCACAACATTCGCAATCTCGTTAAGCTCGCCGGTTTGCAGAATGACCTTGATCGTGAACGTAAAGGGAACCGAGATCTCGATCTGAGCTGGCTTGTCGTTGAAAACTGGACGGAGTCGAGCCGGTATGAAGTCCACGGGCAAAAGGAGGCTACGGATCTGTATGTGGCGATTGCCGACCCGACAAATGGAGTATTGGAATGTATAAAGCGGTATTGGTAGCCAGCTAGAAACAAGTC
Source organism: Terriglobia bacterium (assembly GCA_963832905.1). Classification (GTDB taxonomy): domain Bacteria; phylum Acidobacteriota; class Terriglobia; order Bryobacterales; family Bryobacteraceae; genus BOG-234. The sequence continues at coordinate 543,369 of CAWHVO010000001.1, forward strand.
GGCGCGAATCTCATCTCTGAGTTCGAACGGCGCAAAATTTCCATCCAGAGCGCCTTCTGGCACTACTTTGATGAGGAAGGGGTGTGGCGTCTGATCCTGGTTACACCGAGTGTGAGCACCCTTGGCCCCCGTGTGTTGTTTACTGTACTTTCGGAAATCCTCCTCGATTTCGTCAATCGACAGCTTCCAGTAATCAGCGCGGACCAGGTCATGTTTGTGCCTCCTACGAATCTGCTCTATAAGCAAGTTTGCCAGGGTACCGGTCTATGGGTGAGGACGGGACCGCCGGACGACGTTGTCTTCGAAGATACGTACGTCTACGGTTAGCATCCAGGCGTTCCGCCGAGGGCATTGTCCAGTAACGCTTGAATCGTGTATCCGGCCATTTATTCCACGCCGTCCAGAATCGCCTGGCAGACGTACTCCTGCAGTTCCCAGTCCTTCGGCGCCAGCGTGAATGTGCGCGTAAACGAATACGGCTTCGTGAACGCTTTCGGGTCCTCGATGGTCAGATCGACTTTCAGATGCCCCAGCTCCGGCCGGCTGTACCTCTCCACGAGCCGCATCTCTTCGCTGTGCGGCTTGCCTGTCGCGTCGAGCCACGTCTTATCGTTGAAACCCTTCGTCTCGACGATCAGCGTATCCCCTTCCCAGTGCCCGAGCGACTGCCCCGTGTAGCTTTCGTCTTCGATGTCAAAGTTGAACTTGCGGCCGTCGAGGAAGAATCGCCGATAGCTGTGCGTGTTGCCCTCCCACAGCAGCACGATCATCTTCGGACCCTGCACAATCTTGTAGGGCAGGGGATTCGCGCGCACCGCGCCGTCCGGCAGGCAGAACTTCTCCGGATCGTCCTTGCCCTTATTGGCCTTGCGCTCGTCGTAAATCTTCTGATACGCCGGCTGGTACGACGGATCGCTCGGCAGCGCAATTTGGTCCGGAACCCAAACGCCCGACAGATCGACCTTGCCGTCTTCGGCGCGTGGTGTCGGCCCAGCTGGAGGCTTCGGCGGCTTGCGCGCGACAACCGCCGGGACGCCGTTTTTCCCCTGCGCATATGCCGTTGGAATCGCGGCCAGAACCGCGGCCAGAATCGCAACTGCCCGATATCTATTTCGCATTGGTTCCTTTGAGCAAGGCATCCAGATGCGCCGGGTCCTGATTGTTCTCGTTGCAGACGTACTCGGTCATCTCCATTTGGGTTTCGAGCGTGGTTGTGCGGTTGATGACCCAGGGCTCCGTCAGCGCGCCGGGGTCCTCGATAGTGTCTTTCATTTCCATGTTGCCGTAGTCGACGCGATGGAACGTCTCCGTCAGATGCATCTGCTTGGTGTGCGGCGAGCCCGCGAAATCGAACCAGGAAATCGTATTAAACCCGATGGTATCGACCACCAGCGTGTCCCCGTCCCAGTGCGCCCGCGAGTCGCCGTAGAACGTCGGCTTCAGATTCTTCGGATGATCGCTGCCGTCCACGAAGAACTGCCGGTACATATGCGTGTTGCCTTCGAACAGCATCAGCACGAGCTTCGGCGTGGAGAAAAGCGAGGTGTGATACGGCGCGGCGCGCGGGGGGCCGCCGGGCAGACAGCGCGCTTCGAAATCCTCCGCGCCGCCGTTCGCGCGACGCTCCGCAACAATCTTCGCCGCCCACGGCTGCAAGGAACCCGTGCCTCCGCTGCCGCCGAATCCGTTCCATATGCCGCTCAGATCCGGATGGCCGTCTGATAATCGCGGCACCGGACCGGCTGGGCCGCGTGGACGCGCCCCCCGTCCGCGGCCCGCGCGTCCACGTCCACCGGGCGCCGGCGGCGGGGCCTGCGCAGATGCCAACGCCGCGATAAGTAATGCCAGAACACATACCTTCTTCATGACCGGGTTCTCTCGATGTGAATTGCAGCAAGTATATATCCGGCGACCCCGCGCAACAACTGCACGTGTTACGGTGAATCGGGTTTGAAGCTTTCGTCTCCCCTGTCGAACCTGCCCAAAAACGAACGGCGGCAACTGCTTGACGACCTCAACTATCTGAACATGGTGGAAATCACGTCTTTCTGCAGGGAGCGCTCGATTCCATACGTCATTGCCTTCGAAACGCCGGATGGACTGCGCATGAAGACCCGACCAGGATCGCAAGGGCGTGATCCTCGACCGGATTCGGCACTTTCTCCGCACAGGCACGGTTCCGTCCGAGACCTGCTTTCCATCCGCAGTCGTCTGCCTGGACCCGCTCCCGGCGAAGCTGGGTGCCGGCGACCGGCTCTACTACGGCCAATACGACAAGGCCGGCCCCGCGATGACCGCGCTTCTCAAAGACCTGACCGCCGGACGATTCCGCAACGGAGCCATCGCGCGGATTCTGGCTCGAAACTTCTGGAGCCGTGGCTACGCGCCCACATTCCGGGAGTTCGCATCCGCGTGGATCGAGGCGTCGACTGAACACATCAAACCGAATCCCGAATGGGCGTTCCTGTCCGATCGCGCAGCGCAGGGCGTAGTCCCGGATTGGAAGAAAATCCGCGCCCGCAAAGCAGCGCGTGTGCTGAAGTTCCTCTCAGAAATCCCGCCTGCCGTTTCGCAAAAACCGGATCAGAAGGCACGTCGCCGAGATGGGCGGCCTACGTAAAAACAGGCAATTCCGTGGTATGGTTTTCGGTATGGCAACCAGAAAGCTGACGATCACACCCCTACCATCCAACCCCACAAACGGTTTCCGCATCTGATCTACTGCGGCCAGTTGAACGTGAACGACTCGCCCAGGTAAACCCGCTTCACTTCCGTATCCTGCGCCAGGTCGTCCGGGCTGCCAGTTTTAAAAATCTTCCCGTTGTTGATGATGTACGCGCGGTCCGTCACGCTCAGCGTCTCCCGCACGTTGTGATCGGTCACCAGAATCCCGAGCCCCTCGCGCTTCAGATCGAGGATGATCCTCTGCAGCTCCAGCACCTGAATCGGATCGATCCCCGAAAACGGCTCGTCCAGCAGCAGAAAACTCGGATCGATCGCCAGCGACCGCGCAATCTCCACGCGCCGCCGTTCGCCGCCCGACAGCTGAAAGCCCTGGCTCTTCCGCACCGTTTCCAGCCCCATCTGCTCAATCAGGCTGTTCATCTTTTCGCGCCGCTGGCTGCCGGTCATCCGGCGCGTCTGCAGGATCGCCATCAGGTTGTCTTCCACGCTGAGCTTGCGGAACACCGACGCTTCCTGCGGCAGATAGCTGATGCCCTGCTGCGCCCGCTCGAACATCGCCATGCCCGTCAGATCGCGGCCGTCCAGCAGCACCTTGCCCGAATCCGGGCTGATCAGCCCCACCACCATGTAGAACGACGTCGTCTTCCCCGCGCCGTTCGGCCCCAGCAGACCCACAATCTCGCCCCGGCTCACGTGCACCGACACGTCATTGACCACACGCCGCCCCCGATAGGACTTCGAAATCTCCACGGTTTCGAGCGTCTGCATTTTGTCCGGTTGCCGCATCAGGTCTTCTTGCGCAGGTGGCTTTGCGTCTTCTGCTTCGGCGCGCCTTCGACGATCAGCCGGTCGTCGTCGGTGAACCAGGTAAGCTTGTTGCCCCTGGTATCATTACCCGTCTTCGAGTCATTAAGTTTCGGTTGACCGCCCGAAAGTATAACTTTCCCATCCTCCGTATAGTATTCGGCGTGCTCGCTGTTACCGACGCGATGCCGGTCGGGTGCGTACTGCACCACCTCGCATTTGCCGTCGCCGAACGCCCGATTGACTTTCGAATCCGCATCCGAATCCTGATCGTTGAGATACGCCTTCAGTGTGACGCTTTTCACAGTCATCGCCGGACGCCAGAAATCAACCCCGCCGGTATAGACCGCAAGACGCTCTGTGTCGGTGTACACCATGTGCGGCGCCTTGACGATAGTGAATGTCGGCTGCTTGTCGGATTTTGCAGTCGGCTGCGCCGCCGGTCCCGATCCCGCCGCACCCGCATCATTATCGGCTTTCGGCTTGTCCTCGAACTGCGTCACCACCTTGCCGTCGGCCACGATCGACTTCTTATCCCGATCGATGTCGATGCGATCCGCCTGCACGCGGTTCGATGTCTGCCACACGGCCGCGTTCCCCGCGTAGTGCACCAGATGATTACGATTCGCCGACGTCACGCGGTCGGCCGTCCCCAGCGTCGGTTCGCCTTTGTCGAGCATACCCGATTCCGCCTTATCGCCTTCCTGCAGCCGCGTGGTGAAGACATGGCCGCGCGCGTCGAAGTCACCGGTAGACTCGTCAATGCGAATGGTGTCGCCCGTCGTGGTGCCCTGCATATCGGAAAGCCGCGCTTTCTTCTCGAGATTCATCACGTTCGTGTCGTTCTGAAATGTCGCCACGTCGGACTGCGCCTTCCGGTCGCCGTCCGTGTAATGAAAATCGTCGGTCTGCTTCATGAATGTGAGCTGGCCCTTGTCATCGAAGTTCGCGTCGATGACCTTGCTGCTCGTCAGCGAATTCGGGAGGTTCGCACTCTTCTTCCGCCGCTTCTCCTCCTCCGACGGCCACGTCTCCGTGGAAGCGCTCGTCGCGTGGAACGACTGAATTTCGTTCTTCACACCGTAGGCGATGTTCATGCGGTCTGCCTTCAGCAGCCGGCGATGCCGCGCACTCTGATTGGGCAGAAATTCCAGCGTCCCCGGCGCCTGTGTGTTCACGCGCTCCAGTTCCTTGCCGCCCGGCCGCATTTTCAGATCGAGCGTGTCGGCCCTGATGATCTTCGTGTCCGCGGTCTCGCCTTTGGGATCGGGGATCGGTTTCGATTCCAGATAGCCATTGCCGGTTGCCACCGCGCTCGACAGCACATTTTCGCCCTCATGCTGCATGAAGGCGAGATCGACGCGATTGCCCGTGATCGTGGTATCCGAAGTGGCGCCGTGCGCTACCAGCCGCGCGCCGCCCGTGCCGGTAATCTGATCGATCGCGTGGTCCGCGTTGTACGTGACGTGTATCGTCTCGGCAGCATACTCCACTTTGCGCCCCGGCCGCATATCCGTGCCGTTTCCGTGCACCGCATCGATGGTTTTGATATCGTGCCCCGTCAGCTGCACCGTACTCTGCAGCGCGTTCACCACCGTCTGATCGCGCGTGAGCTTCGACCACGGTCCCATCACCACCACGCCCGTAGATTCATTCCACGAAAGCTGTCCGCACTCCACCTTCATCGGCATGCCAGTGCCGTCTTTGGAACGCAGGTTGATGATTACGTCGGCGTTGAGGGCGAGGTTATGCGTGTTCGGGTCGTATGCCGCACCGTCAGCCGTTCCGTCGCCCTCTTCGAAGGTAAATTTGACATGCTTATCCGTGACCGCCTGGCCGGATTCGCTGTCGAAATTGATGCCCGATGTGGTGATCGAACGTCAGCCGATGCGGCGGATCGCCTTCGGAAGGAACCTGCAGCGTGATCTCGACATCGCCCGGCGCGTAAAGCTTGTGGCTGCTCGTGGTCAGAGTGGCGGCGCCGGTTTTGACCCGATCGTAGTGCTTGCCGTCTTTCGCGAAAATGTCCAGCTCGACCTCGGTGAGTTCGGCGTGCTCGGAATCCAGCGCCTGCTTCATGTTCCGGGCTTTGATTCTGACGCGGGGCTTACCGTTGTCACTCTGTCCCCACTCCCAGTCGGGCGCCATGGTTTTCGTGTCGAGAGGGATGGAAGGAGGAAGTGCGTGCCCGTGACTGCGCTGGAAGATCCGCCGGGACTGGTAAATCGCGAACACGGTGGCAGCGATGACGACCATCACCACGAGCAAAAGCCAACGGAGACTTCGCATGACGGCTACAAACTTTAGTATACGGTGACGCGGGCACCGGTTCCGTCGCGCGCGAATGGCAGCACAAATGCTCCCCCAGCGGATTCATTCATTGCGCCTGAAGAATCTGCCGGATCCTGCGGGTGATTCTGCAGGCGGCGTGAAGGATTTTCGTGAAGCGCACAGGCCGAAGGGTCCGTTGTGCGCGCAGGAAGAAGAAGCGCACAGGCCAGACCACGGGCGAAGGTATCAGGGTCAACCTTATCGAGGATAAGGTGAGCCACACGCTGCGCCAGTGGTCAGTCCGTTGTGCGCGGGGAGGGGAAGAGTTTGCACTCATGAGTAGCGAATCCATAACCCGGTACGAGGAGTCGGTGCTGGGCGAATACAAACTGGGCGCCGTGGTCAAGCGCTCGCCGGCTGGCACAGTCTATGAGACGGAATTCTGCGGCTACGACGGAGAGAGGCGCCCCGCAGTCATCAAGGTCTGCGAACTCGACGCCTATGCGGCAATGACCGCGGTCCGCCGCTACCGCAGCGCGATGAGGCTGGAACATCCGCACTTGCTGTGTCTCTACGCGGCTGGAACGTCCCGCACAGACGGCGTCACGAAAGCATGGGTCGTCATGGAACGCGCCGATGAATCGCTTGCCGGAGTTCTTGGGGAGCGGGCCTTGTCTGAAGATGAAGTAGGCGAGATGCTCCGGCCGGCCGTGGCAGCACTTGCGCATTTACATAAGAACGGTTATGCGCACGGAGCCATCAGGCCCTCCAACGTTCTCGCAGCCGGGGATCAGCTCAAGCTGAGCTCCGACAACGCGGTTCTGGTCTCCGGCGACGGCGTGCCCGCGGTAGACGTACTGGCGGAAGACATACGCGCGGCAGACATACAAGCGTTGGGTGCTCTGATCGCGGAGTCGCTGACCGAGCGCGGGCCCCACGGCGTGATTCGTCATCCGACGGGGCGATTCGCGGAGATCGTGCGGCATTGTTCGGAGCCGGACCCGGCGAAGCGGTGGACAGCGGAACAGATCGCGGCGCGCCTCGACGAGAAAGCTGCCGAACCTCCTCCCGAAACCATCGTGCGGGCGCCGCAGCCGGAACTCAGCCGCAGGTCTCCCGAATCGCATCGCGCTCCGACGTGGATCCTCGCCGCACTGGCCGCCGTCGTGCTGGCCGTGCTGCTGACAGCCGTCCTGCGCAAGAACAGCAACAACACGCCCGCACCGGTTGCAACTTCGCCGGCCGTGCCAGCCGAGTCCAAAGCCGTGCCCGCAGCCGCGCCGCCACCGCCCGCAATCCAGCCGGTGCCCGCCAAGGCAAAGCCGTTTCCCGAGCCTCCCCTTTCAAACGGCCGCAAGGCGGACGGCTGGTTCGTCATCGTCGGAGCGTATGGTTCACGCGACGCCGCGGAGAAGCGGATGAACAGCCTCGTCAAACGCTGGCCTGGCTTTCATCTCAAAGTCTCGGAGCGCAGTTCGGAACGCGCGCCGTGGCTCGTGACACTGGGCGAAAATCTCTCCGAAGACGAGGCGGAATCGGTGCGCGCACGCGCAGTTCACGCGGGACTGCCGCACGACGCCTACATCAAACGAATCAAATAGAATTCACGGACCGGGATATCCGGCGCCGCCGTTCGATGATTGCTGCGCATCGCCCAGCGTGAAATTCTGTGTGCGAATCTCACGCAGGTAGCCTGTGCCATTTCGGACAGGCGGATTGTATCCGCGTCTTCGCTTTAGAGCGACGAATTGTGGAGTAGGCGATTTCGCCTGCACCTTTGCCCGGCTAAGGGACTTTTTCAGCACCCTGCTCAACAACAAAACCAAACGCGGATACAATCCGCGTGTCCGAAATGGCAGCACAGGCTCTAGCTCTAGCCTGCGAACAAAGCGGCGGATACACATCGTCCGCCTGCTGCCCGAAACTCCGCAATCACCTGATCCCCCGCGGCCTGGTCGAGATGCGCCGTAGCTTCTGTGACGATCGAAACCTTTCGTCCCGTCTTCAGCAGCCCCATGACGGCGCACTTCACGCAGTACTCCAGAAACACGCCATACACGTAGCACTCGTCAATCGCGAGCCGGTCGAGCAGCGGAATAACCTCCGGATTGCTGAACATGTCGAGGTCGTCCTTCTCGACGATGACCTGTTTGTTCCTGTCGCCTACCAGCGTCTCCGCCGGTTTCTGCTGCCCGCTGGTGCCGACAATGCAGTGCGGCGGCCACACCGCAAACTCGCGCGCATCCTCTTTATGCGCGCACATGGTCGAAATCAGCGTGATGCCGTGATCCGCTGCGTAACGATTGAGCGTCGCCACCCAGGGAATCACACGCTCCGCTCCCGCGCCGTAAAGCGCGCCGCCCGGCACGACGAAATCGTTCTGCGTGTCGATATCGAAAAAAGCCTTCATGCCGGTGCGCCCATCTCTTCTTCCAGCTTTTGCAGCGCCAGCGAATGGGCGGTGTGCCGTGCGCCCGAGGGCCACTGGGCCAGCGCCGCGCGCGCCCGTTCGCGAATCTGCGCAACCGTTGGCAGCGGCTCAATCAGCCGCCCCCCGATGATCACCGGCTTCAGCATCGCCTCCGCGCCGCCCGCGCATTCGTGATGCAGACCCAGCAGGTCGTAATCGGGAAAGCGGAAAAGCTGCTTGCCGCCCGGCAGCGTGTGCTTGTCCGGGCTGTTCTTCGCGGTGTGACGGACCCGGTCGCCCCGCTGAATCTCGACCAGCTTGTATATCGCGCCCATCGTCGGCGCGTCGGCGGACGTTGCCAGCTCCGAGCCCACGCCGAACGCATCGATCGGCGCGCCCGCCGCCACCAGCGCCGCGATCTTCGTCTCATCCAGATCGCCGCTCGCCATGATCTTCGCTTCGGGCATTCCTGCCGCATCGAAAATACGCCGCACTTCGCGCGCCAGCTGTGCAATGTCGCCGCTGTCCAGCCGCACGCCCCACAGAGGCCTTCCCATCCGCGCTGCGGTTCGTGCGCCTTCCAGCGTGTCGTATGTGTCGATCAGCTGGACGGTATTGCTGCCCAGCAGTTGCTGCAGTTGCCGGAATGCCTCGGTCTCGGTCTCAAATGACAACACCCACGAGTGCGCCGCCGTTCCCATCACGGGAATTCCGAAGTGGAAACCCGCCAGCGCGTTGCTGGTCCCCGCGCAGCCTCCGATAAACGCCGCTCTCGCCCCCAGCACGCCGGCTTCCGGCGTATGCGCGCGCCTTGTGCCGAACTCGATCACATCGCGCCCCTCAGCCGCGTACGTCACCCGCGCGGCCTTGGTTGCGATCAGAGTTTCGAACGTGATCGCCGACAGCAGATACGTCTCCGGGATCTGCCCTTCGATCAGCGGCGCACGCACGTTCATCACCGGCTGCCCGGCGTAGAGCACCGTGCCTTCGGGAACCACGAAAACATCCCCTGTGAACCGGAACTCCGCCAGGTAATCCCAAAAGCCCGCAGGCGCATTGCCGAAACTTTCGAGGCCCCTCAGATAAGCGACCTCATCCGCCGTGAAGCTCAGGTTCAGCAGGTATTCGACCGCGCGATGCAACCCCGCAGTCAGAACGAATTCACGATTGCGCGGCAGATGCCGGATCGCCAACTCGAACGTGCCGATGTCGTTCTGTTTGCCCGCGGCGAAGTAACCCGCGGCCATCGTCAGTTCATAGAGGTCGGTGAGAAGGCCGAGCAATCTGTCCTTTTGCCACGATCACTTTTTCTGCGCCGGCGGGGTTTCCTTCTTGATCCCCGAGATGGCTTTCTGCAGATCGTCCACGTCCTTTGCGTCGAGCACGTAGACCGCAGGCTCCCCGTCGCGCTGCGCGGCATACCCGGATGCAGAGCCCGCCGCGCCGTCCTTATTGATCGTAACTTTCTCCAGTCGATGTTTGTCGCCCGAACGTCACCGCAATAGCGAGCATCTGCGTTCCGCCCGGCTTATCCGCGAACTTCGATGCCGCCAGATCGCGCAGCTTGTCGATCACCATCTGCACGCTGCCCGCTTCATAATCGGCCCCGCCCGACTTCCACTTGTCGCCCGACTTCTCGTACGCCGTGCCGTTGATCTCCAGCTTCGACACATCGTTGAAGCCGAAATCGAAGAACTTCTTGTTCCGGTAGTCGTCAACGCCCTTTCCCATGGCATCGCCGATCTCGCCCGCGACCTTGTAAATTCCCGCGACCGCCGTGCTCTTCGCGTAATAGCCGCCGTCTTTGTCTTTGCTCTTGTGAATCTCGATGGTCTGCGTCCCTGTGTTATCCGTCGTCGACGCGGAACCCACCTTCTCGCCCGAGGCAAACTGCGCCGCGGCTTCCTTCTCATCGCTCTTCGCCGAGGTCAGATCCATCTTCGCGTCTTTCAGCTTGCGGACAGATCGTCGACCTGCAGGCTATCGGCACGCATCGGCTTCGGTTTGGTGATCTGCCCAGTCGCCCTGCGCATTCTTGCCGAACTCATAGGCCGGGCCTTTGCCGGTGATCGAGACTGAGGTCAGCTTGTCCTGATTGAACGTGAGCAGCCGCTTGTCGCGCAGATCGTTCACCGTTTTGTCGAAGCTCGCCTTGGTGTACGACGGCACCGTATACACCTTCGGATCGCTCTCGATCTTCGCGTATACGCCGGTGCCGGCCGGGGTGTCGCTGCCCAGCAGCAGCTTCGTCGTCTTGCCGCCTTTGAGCGTGACGTCGATTTCTTCCGTCGGCATCGCCAGCCCGAAGTCGCTCAGATTCGCCGGATGCTCGTCGATCAGCCGGTCCGCATTCAGCGTCGCCACGCTGCCGGTCAGCATGTTCACGGCGTCCTGGTCGGCCGCCATCGCGCTCGGCTTGGCGATCGTCCAGGTGCCCGCCAGATTCGCCAACTCCACCGGATCGGACCCCGGCTTTTCGCAGCCGGATATCCTCGATCTGTTTCGCATCCACCGAGATCAGCTTGGGGGCCTGCGGCGTTTTTTTGGTATCCGTCGTGGGATGTTTGTTGAACCACCACACGAGTCCGCCCAGCACGATCAGGGCGCCGATCGCCGTGAAAAGTCCACCGGGTTTCATCGGCCTCTTATCTCCGCTTCCACCAGACCGAGAAGCCTGACACGATCACAATCAGCGGCAGGAACACCACGCTCGTCAGGAACATCACCCGCACCGCGTTGCCCGTGACGTGCAGCCGCCGGTCTTCGGGTTCCTTCGGGCGGATCGAAATCAGGTCTTCATCCGAGGTCAGCCAGTTGACCATATTGAGCGCCAGATCGCGGTTGCCGACCGGCGCCGAGAGAATGCTGATTCGCCATCCAATTCCGAGCTCCCCACCACCACGATGCGCCCCGCATTCGAGCCCGAACCGATGGTCGCTGCCGCGCCCAGCACGAACGGGCCTTTCTTCGCGGTCGCCAGATCGGCTTCCTTGATCGGCAGCTTGGGATTGGTCAGCCCGTAGCTGTCAGTCTGCGTCGAAAAGAGTTTCTCCGCCGGCGATTTCACGTCGAGGCTGCGCGACAGCGGAAACACCGTGGCGTTGTCCTGCATCACGCGTACGATCGGATGCTGCTCATACGATCCCACCACCGGCGAGAGCTGCCCGAACAGGCGGCTCGCCGAGCTTAGATCCAGAATGACGTCCGCGATTCGCCGTCACGCCCCATTCGCCGACCAGTTTCGCCAGTTCCGGCGTGTCGCCCATTTTTTCGTTCGGCAGATTCAGGACGGGATCGAATCCGAAGATCGCGCTGCCGCCGCCCGTTACAAAGGTCTTGATCGAGTCGATCGCGGGCTGCAGGTAATCATGCCGCGCGCCGCTGATCACCAACACGCTGCACGACTTCGGGATCTCCGGCTTTTCGATCAGCGAAATCGCCTGCGTCTTGTAGTTGTTCTTTTCCAGCGCGTCTTTGAACGACGAATAGCCATCTTTCTCGGTATCGGTGATCTGGGGCTCGCCCTCACCCTGCACGAAGCACACAGTCTTCTCGCCGGTCTTCGACGCCCGCACCAGCGCGCCGGTCAGCTCTTCTTCGGTCAGGCCCTTCGCCGTTTCCTTCTTTTCGCCGTTGTCGACAATGATGTCGCCCATGGCGCGGGCGCCTTCCACGCGTGCGACATCGGGCTTCTTGTCGGGATCGACGTAGTCGACCCGGATGTTCGACGACAGGTTCCTGTAACGGTCGAACAGATCGCGCGCGTGGTCGTAGTTATCGCTCTTGTCGAAGTAATAAATGGTCACCGGCTTCTTCAGATTGCCCGCGACCTTCTTCGTTTCGTCCGACAGCGTGAATTGCTTGTTGGCCGTTACATCCACGGTTTTGTTGTGGTGATCGGCAAGGTAATTCGCCACGCCGATCACAGCGAGGACGACGATGACATAGAGCGCGACGAACGCGCCGTACTTCGTCTGCCGCGCTTTGAGAAATTCACTCGCCATTACGCTCTCCACCTCAGGGAATCGAGAGACCGCGCTGTAAGAAACAGTCCCAGGAAAATCGCCGAGACGTAAAATATCAGGTCTTTCGTGTCGATGATGCCTTTCGAGAACGGCTCGAAGTGGGTCAGGATCGAGCAGTACGCGATGGCCTGCGCCCAGCCTGCTTCGTTGTAACTCGATACCCAGCTCAGCACCCACAGCAGGAGGCACACGGCGAACGTGGTGCCGCCCGCGATGATCTGATTCTTCGTTGTGGTCGAGATGAACGTGCCGATGGCCAGCACCGTCCCGCCCTGCAGAATCAGGCCGAGATACCCGGTCAGGATCGGCCGCCAGTCGGGCCTTCCCCACGCGAACAGCAGCGCGACATTCAGCGCCGAGATCGCCAGGATGCAAAGATACATCCCCATCGCGCCCAGCCATTTGCCGAGGATGATTTCCCAGTCGCGTACCGGCGATGTCATCAGCAGCTCGATGGTGCCGGTGCGCTTTTCTTCCGCGAACAGCCGCATCGAAATCAGCGGGATCAGAAACAGACCCACCACACTGGCGTTGCCCAGCAGCGGTGCGATTACCCATTCGTTCACGCTCATCGGGGTGTTCTGGCCGCCCAGCTGCATCTGCAGTCCCTGGTTGACGAACACCACCGTGGCGCTGGCAAAAAAGTATCCGAAAATCAGCCCGAAAAGGGCCATCAGGAGGTAAGCGATGGGCGAGGTGAAATACGATTTCAGTTCCTTGCCGCAGATGGTGAATATGTTTCTCATTGCGCGACAGCCGCCTCCTCTTGTTTTTCACTCACCGCCGGCGCCTCCGACTTCGTCAGCTCAAGGAAGATTTCCTCGAGCGATTCGCCGACCGTCGTCAGCAGATTCAGATTCCATCCGGCCTGCACGATGGTGCGTGCCAGTTCCGGCCGCAGCTTGTAGTTTTCCAGACCCCGCACTTCGAACGCTTCGAGGCCGTCCCGGCTCTCGCGCGCTTCCACACTGGCCACGCCTGCGATCTTTTCCAGCGCCTGCTTCACCTGCGCCGCCGGTGCGCCGGACACTTCGACGCGCGTCGATTCCGAAGCGCTCTTCCGCGTGTGCAGATTAGCAACTGTATCGGAAGCTACAATCTGGCCGGCATTGATGATGATCACCTTGCTGCACGACTGTTCGACTTCGGACAGAATATGCGTGCGAAAGGATAATCGTGTGGTCGCCGGAGAGGCTCGCGATCAGCTGCCTCGCATCGCGCTGCTGCTGCGGGTCGAGGCCGCTGGTCGGCTCGTCGAGAATCAGCACGGGGGGATTGTGAATCAGCGCCTGGGCGAGCCCGACGCGCTGCCGGTATCCCTTGGAAAGCTTGCCGATAATGGTGGATTTCACATCCGCGATGGCGGTGCGTTCGCACACTTCATCCACGCGCTTCTTGATTTCGCCGCTCGCCAGTCCCTTCAGCTTCGCGACGAAAGTGAGGTAATCCGCGATCTCCATCTCCGGGTAGAGCGGCGGGGATTCGGGCAGGTAGCCGATGCGTTTCTTGACTTCGAGCGACTGCTCAAGTACGTCGAAACCGGCGACACTGGCCTTTCCGGCCGTAGGCGGCAGAAAGCAGGTGAGGACGCGCATGGTCGTGGTCTTCCCGGCGCCGTTCTTGCCCAGAAAGCCGACGATCTCGCCCTGGCCCACTTCGAAGGAGATGTTATTGACCGCGACATGACGAGCGTATCGCTTAGTCAGGCCTTCGACTTTAATCATAGTTGTATGTGGCTATGTTAGGTTTGACGGTCAACCCCGGACAAGTGTTACGTCCGCGCGGGCAAACCCCATAGCGAAAACCATGATACAGGATTTGCAAACCCGTGTGGGATGCGGCTCTCGACTCAACTTTCGGACGCGGAAACGCGTCATGCTGTCATGCCGACCCGCATCTCGCTGTGTTTCCTGATGGCCGCCACCGCTTCCTGTTTCGGCCAGACCGATTCCCCCCGTTTTGAGGTCGCCTCGGTGAAACCGTCGCCGCAGCAGGGGCTGGGACGCTTTTCCGGCGGACCTGGCAGCAGCGACCCGGAACGGATCATCTACGAAAGCACGACGCTGGAAAATCTGCTGCAGGGCGCTTACGGCGGCCTGCGGCCTTATCAGATATCCGGCCCCGACTGGCTGGGCACCGAGTTCTACGCGATTACAGCCAAACTGCCCCCGGGCGCCACGATGGACCAGCTTCGTCAGATGCTCATCAATCTCCTGAGGGATCGCTTCGGCATGGCCGCCCACCGCGTCACGAAGGATTTCGACGGCTACGAGATTGTGGCCGCGAAAGGAGGCACGAAGCTGACTCCATCGGCCAGGAACAGTACCGAGCCACCCGCCTTTCGCATGACTCGTGACAGCAACGGTGTCACAAAATACACATTCGCCCGCACATCGATGTCTATGATGACGTACCGGCTCGCGACGATGATGTACATGAAAACCCCGGTCCTCGATCACACCGGCTTCACTGGCCGATTCGATTTCACGCTCGATGTCGAGACGCCGCCGCCGGTCGCCGAGCGCGACATCCGCGGCCCCGCGTCAGCGGAATTCGACGACAATTCGGTCAACATTTCGGCCGCCATGCAGAAGCAGCTCGGCCTGAAACTGAACCGCATCAAGGTGCCGCGCGATGTGCTGGTGATCGACCACATCGAGCGCGTCCCCACGCCGAACTGACGTGGGTCTGAATCGGTTTTAGTTGTAGCGCGGGCGGTCTTGCCGCCGGTGATTTTACTGAGCTAACGCCAGCCGCAGGCTGTCACCTGATGTTTACGTTTATCTCGAAAAGGCTCTGACCGGCCCCCCTATGCCTATGAAGAACCCAGCCCATCCTGGCGATTTCATCCGCACCGAGATCATCGAACCGGCGGGCCTGACCGTAACCGCCGCGGCGGCTGCGCTCCGCGTTTCACGTCCCGCTCTGTCGAGCCTGCTGAACGGCAAAGCGGACCTGTCCGGCGAAATGGCCCTGCGGCTGGAGAAGGCCTTCAGCGTCAAAATGGAGACTCTGATGCGGATGCAGTCGGCTTACGACATCGCGAAAACACGGAGCCGGGAGAGGGAAATCAAAGTCCACCCCTGGCAGCCGCCCACGCGTAGAGATCGGCCCTACGCCGCGCGGCGCGAGGGCTTCTTAATCCGCAGATCAACGTCCAGACCGGCGTCGCAAAGCATATTGACCAGCGTGTCCAGTGAGAACCCGCTCAGACGTACGCGCATGAGATCCGAGATTCGCGGCTGGGTGACGTTGAACAGCTTGGCGGCCTGCGCCTGCGTCAGCTTTTGCCGGGTGATGAAGTCATCCAGCGCTGTCATGATTTGGGATCGCATTCTAAGGTTCCGCGCCTAAGCGGGGGAGAAACCCAGATCGATCCACACGTCCCCGCTCCCCATTGTGACTTCGATTTCGGGCTTTGCCTTTGTAGTTCGGCTTTTCACTTCGCTCTCCGCTGTTTGATCATCTCGGTCTTGTCCGGGCCAGGAAATCTGTAAGCGGGGTCAGGTCGTGCGCCCAGAAAACCGTAAGCCCTCTCTGCTGCGCATCGAGCAGACTGGTCAGATCGTAGACGCCGCTCAGGACAGCACTGGGGACAACCTGATTTTGACCAAAATCTCTTCTCCACGTCACGGCCTTGACCGCTGCATCGTTGTTAAGGCGCTTTAGTGAGTTCAGGGAAGAGTTGGAAACTTTGCACTCGATCGGCATGAGCCGAAAGTCCCACAGGCGGACGACGATGTCGGCCAGGCGGCCCTTGTCAGGGCTTGTGTCGGATTTAGAATAGCCCAATAGGCTCTCTCCGCAGAATTCACCCCGCTCGGGCGCGAATGAGACATTGGGTATGGAACGTCGTTTCACCTCTTTCAGTCCGGCGTCTGAAAGAGCCTTCTTGACGAAAGCTTCCTGTTTTGTTTTTCCGGTGGAACGCCGTTTCGTTTGCACACGACTGGCCGCCAGTAGAGCCGCCGAAGCCATTATGGCTGCCCCGCGTTCGGCGTCGGTAGGATCTCGCTTTTGAACTATCCAGACAAATCGCCTCGGGTCCAGCACCAGCCGAATGGTGTTGACGATCCTCTTCACGTAATCTGGTCGTTTTCGGAGCTGTGTTGGTGAAAGTGAAGGCACTCCGGCCAGAACTTCAAGGTCATCAGCCGAAATGGGCGGCGCGGCAAGGTATCTGAACGCATCGAGTACACCTGCGTCGCTCAGGACTTCCAGCGCACGGACATCAAGGTCGGCCAGATCGATGGTGGATTCAAGCAGCTTTTCGACACGCCTCCGATACCGGTCAAATTCCCCGAGATAGTCCTCAAGCGGTTCCTGCATTCGCTCATTCCGAAACAGCGCAATCGCTTTCAGCCGATCCTCTTCGAGCCGTTCCCGGGTCCAAAACGGCGGGTCGGTCATTTACTGCGACACTCCTGCCGCGAGCATAGCTGGGGAGGGAACAAAGAGACGTTCCATTTCCCGCGGCTCGAATTTCGTCAACCCGCCCGCGTAAGTGCGTCCCGCCTTTTGCGAGACGTTACCCTGCAGAAAACTCACCAGAGCAATCCGCATTTGTTCATTCATCGGTTCTCTCGGATAGAGTCCGTGCGCGATGTTGATGTGGCGCGCATTTGCCTCATTTAGGGCGAATGCCGGCGAGCGCCTGGCCATGTAGGTGGCGATGATCGGCGCCGGCAGATGCAAGCCCACCGACCACCAGGCTTTTCGATGGCTTGCCACGTAACCTCTGTTTGCGCCTTTTTCACGGGCGAGCCGGAGGAACTTCTCGACAGCCTTACGCTCGTCCGCCGCAAGTTCATTTAAGTCGCAGGGAATATCGATAACGAGTCGCAGGCTGACCGAGTCGCGCAAAACACCACGGGCCGCAATCACTTCCTGAGCCCGGGTGACACTCGGGTAGAGAACCGAATCGGGCAATCCGCGGCTGTGAGCCCCGGCGATCCAGATCTGATTGGCGCCCGTAACCTGGCCGCGGTGGACCCGGCATAATTCCCCAAGCTCGACGAACCCTTCCGGCCGCTTGTCCGCCAGCTGCGATAAATGCGACCACCGCGCAGCGCTTATAAGCTGTTCCCGGGTCACGCTTCGCCCCGTCTCAAGCCGCCCAGGATCGCCCGGCCCGTTAACGTGGCGGAAAAACACAGAAGCCGGTCGTGACCCAATTTCGAAGGTCGTTATTGCCGCCGTGGTTGCCGCGTCCGGAAACGGCTGTGCCTTCGGGTCAACCACCGTGACACTGCGCCCGCCGAGGCTTCCTGTGAACAGTGACCGAACAAGAGAACCGTAGTTCACGTCAAGCCACTCACCGGCGGTAATGAAAGCTCCGAAATCTCCGGCTCTTGCGTGACGAGCCGTCGCCAGAAGGAAATACACGTGGAGACCCGCGAGCTGACTGGCGTTGTGACCGATCGTCTTTGCTTGTTTTGAGAGCCACTCCTTCCATGTCGGGCTGATTCGGTGGTGCCTTACATAGGGCGGATTGCCAATATATAGTGTGCGGCCGTCAGAAAACTCGTTGAATTCCCGGTAGTCCTGAAGCACGATACGCGAGCGTTCCGCGAGTCCGCTGACGGCGAGATTGGCCCGTCCGATCAGAGCCGCCAACGGGTCCGTTTCAACTCCGACCAGCAAAGCTCGCGGGAACATCTTTCCCGCACGCAGGAGAAATCGCCCCGATCCCGCGCCCGGATCGACCACCCGCTGTGCGGTCGCATGTCGGGCTGCCCACTCCACCATTGTGTTAACGATGGATTCTGGAGTGTAGGTGGCGCCTTGCTCACGCCGCCTGACCGGTGACCGTAGTACGCAAAAAATATCCCCGAGAGGGTCGGATCCCCTCCTGAATCAGATCGCGCAGAATGGAAAGCTTCTTTTTCGTGGGTGGCGCAATTCGGCTGTAATCGCGCAGCAACGCACTTTCCATCGGTGACCACGGCTGAACCTTCGCGGCCCCGAGCGCGATGGCCGCCGTTGCAAGATCGAGTTCGTTCGTGAAAATCTCACCAAGTCCGTTTGGGAGCGAAGTCCGCTTGCCGCTTACCGGGCGGGTGACATGATCGGCATGCGACATTGGGGTGGTCTCGTCAACGTCCAGCATAAAACAAAAGGTGCCTTGGATGTTCCCTGACCCTCCTCGGCTCTTCATGTGTTTCTAATCGGCAGAATCGGGAACGTTGATCAGTATAGTTGCAGCAACTCAGGCAGACTCATGCGAAAAGTCACGGTTGCGAACCGCAGGTACGAGGGCTGGCAGTGTCCCATGTAAATGACTGAAATAAATCAGGAAACGCATCCCTAAACGTTTCCCTCCTCCCATGCGTCAATCCTTCGTGGACCGCTGTGCCTCAATCCGCCCGCCCGACGTGTCCCCGCCCTGCCGGCAACGGCAGAAAAGACACGAGTGACCCATGACCCCGCCGCCCAACAAGTCCCCACTCCCCATCCCCGCTCTCGGCTCTCCCGCCGCCACCGAGATCTCCGAAGCCCAGGCCGTCGCCGCCCGCTATCGCTGCGAGTTCGTCGACCTCGCGCGACGGCGCCATCGAGCACGACCTCTTCCGCTCCATCCCCGTCGACCTCATGTTCCGTTACAACTTCGTGCCCCTCAAGGCGCAGAACGGAACCCTCGAAATCGCCCTCGCCGACCCCCGCAATCTCAACACCATCGACGAACTCGGCCTCCTCCTCCACAAGAAGCTGCGCGTCAAAGTCGCCACCGCCTCCCAGATCGCCGACCTCCTCAAGAAGACCGAACAATCCCAGCGCGTCCTCGAAGAAGTCACCGAAGGCTTCGCGCTCGACGTCGTCGGCGACGAGGACAATCCCGACGAAACGCTCTCCATCGACCGCCTCGCCTCCGTCGACAGCGACATCGCGCCCGGTCATCAAGCTCGTCGACACCACCATCTTCAACGCCCTCGAACGCCGCGCCAGCGACATCCACATCGAATCGCGCGATCAGGAAGTCGTCATCAAGTACCGCATCGACGGCGTCCTCCACTACGCCATGCCGCCCATCGCCAAGGACTGGCACACCACCATCATTTCGCGCATCAAGGTCATGAGCGAGCTCGATATCGCCGAGCGCCGCGTCCCCCAGGACGGCCGTTTCCGCGTGCGCTACAAAACCCGCCTCATCGATTTCCGCGTCTCCATCATGCCCACCATCCACGGCGAAGACGCCGTGCTCCGCGTGCTCGACAAGGAATCGATGAGCGAGAAGTTCGCCAAGCTCTCGCTCGATGTGGTCGGCTTCAGCGAAAGCGATCTCGTCAAATTCCGCCGCTACATCACCGAGCCCTACGGCATGGTGCTGGTCACCGGCCCCACCGGCTCCGGCAAAACCACCACGCTCTACGCCGCGCTCAGCGAGATCAAGAACGACGAAGACAAGATCATCACCATCGAGGACCCCGTCGAATACCAGCTCAAGGGCATCACGCAGATTCCGGTCAACGAGAAGAAGGGACTCACCTTCGCGCGCGGTCTGCGCTCCATCCTGCGCCACGATCCCGACAAGATCATGGTCGGCGAAATCCGCGATCAGGAAACCGCGCAGATCGCCATCAACTCCGCGCTCACCGGCCACCTGGTCTTCACCACCGTCCACGCCAACAACGTGGTCGACGTGCTCGGCCGCTTCCTCAACATCGGCGTCGAGGCTTACAACTTCGTTTCCGCGCTCAACTGCATCCTCGCCCAGCGCCTGGTCCGCGTGAACTGCGAACACTGCAAGCAGCCGGTCACGTATCCCGATCAGTTGTTCGTCGAAAGCGGGCTCGACCCCGACCGAATGGCGCAACTACGAGCTCATGGAAGGCCCCGGCTGTTTCGAATGCGGCGGCACCGGCTTCCGCGGACGCACCGCGATCCACGAACTGCTCGACCTCAGCGACAAGATCCGCGAACTGATCCTCGACCGCCGCCCGACTTCCGAAATCAAGCGCCTCGCGCGCGAAGAAGGCATGACGTTCCTGCGCGAATCCGCCGTCGAGAAGGTCCGCCTCGGCATCACCACGCTCAAAGAGATCAATAAGGTGACCTTCATCGAATGAGTATTCTCGACAATTCTGGTCTGCGCGATCCGCCGCCGGAGTTCGTCTTCGAAATTGCGGCCGATGGCATCGCGATGTCGCGTACGCGTCCCCCCGCCGAGGTGCAGCATGTGCCGCTGCAGCCCGGCGTGCTCGCGCCGTCGCCGTCTGAAGGAGAACATTCTCGATCCCGTCGCCTTCGCCGAAGCCGTGCGCCAACTCACTCCGTCCGGTTCACGGCCGCGGCAAACGCCGCGCCGCGCTCATGCTCCCCGACAACAGCGTGCGCATCGCCGTGCTCGATTTCGACAATCTCCCCGACAAAGAAGACGAGCGCCGCCCGCTCATCAACTTCCGTCTGCGCAAGAGCGTCCCCTTCGATATCGATGAAGCCGCGCTTTCCTACTTCCCCAGGCCGGCAACAAGGTGATCGTCGCCCTCGCGCCCGCCGAGCATCATCGGCCACTACGAAGCGCCGTTTCGCGCTGCCGGATGGCATCCCGGACTCGTCACCGTGTCCTCGCTCGCCATGCTCGACCTGCTTCCCGTTACGGGTTCGATCGTCCTCGCGCATCTGAGCGCCGGCTGCGCTGACCGTGATTGCCATGTCCGCGGGCGTCATCACCATCGTGCGCTCGGTCGAAATCGGCGACGAGGGAGACGCCGAGGCTGACCCGCTCGACGAGATCGTCGCCGCCATCTACCCGACGCTCGCCTACATCGAAGATCAGACGCAATCCCGTCCCGAAAAGCTCTTCATCGCCGGATTCCGTCAAAGAAGCGGCCCTCCGCCTCGCGGTCGAACTCGACATCCCGGTCGAACCGATTGACGAACAGTTTCCCGGTCTCGCCGGTTACCTCGCGTCGGTCTCGCCGAAACTCGCGCAGAAAAAGGCCGCCGCATGAGAATCCCGGTCAATCTTGCCCGCGAACCCTTCCGCCGCGACCGCGCCAGCCTGGTCGGCTCTGCTTTCGTCGCCGTGCTGCTCGCGGGCACGCTGATTCTTCTGCTCTCGCTCACGCGCACCGACCGCGGCCTGACCCGCGACACCCAGACCGCGCTCACCCGCGTCAACCGCCAGCTCGCCGCCATTCGCAACGAACAGGCGAAAATCGACGCCTCCATGCGCCTGCCCGGTAACGAGGAAGTTCTCGACCGCAGCGTCCTTCTCAACACGCTGATCAAACGCAAGGCCATCAGCTGGACGAAAATCTTTTCCGACCTCGACGCCGTCTGTCCGCCGAATGTGCGCATCCTCGCCATCCGCCCCACGGTCAGCTCCCAGGGCGGATTGCTCCTCGACATGCAGGTAGCCGCCGACACCCCCGAGCCCTTTTTCGCTTTCCTCGGGAAGCTCGAAGACTCCGATGTCTTCGGCTCGGTCTCCTCGTCAGCGGCTTCACGCCGCCCTCGCAGACCAACCCCTTCTATCGCTTTCAGCTCACGGTGAACTATGCCCAGAAGCTTTAAGATCGCGCTGCCGTCCGGCGCGCAGTGGGCATCTTCGATAAGAGACCCGCGGATTCTCATCCGCGTCGGCCTCGGTCTGCTTCTCGTCGCGAACCTCGTCGTCGCGGGCTACGCTTTCAATCTCTTCACACCGTCACCTGAAATCCTGAATCGGCGCCTCATCGCCGCGCAATCGCAGCTACAGACCGATCAGGCCCGGCTCGTGCGCAGCCGCGCTCTCGCCGGCAACATCGGCAAAGGCAAAACAGAAAGCAACACCTTCCTCACGACGTACTTCACCGATCGCCGCCGCACGTACTCCACGATCTACGAGGAAATCCGCGAAACCGCAACCGCGTCGGGCATGAAAACGCAGGAAGGCACATTTCAGCTTGACCCCATCAAGGGCACCGCCGACCTCTCGATGCTGACCCTTTCCATCAACTTCGAAGGCAGCTTCGCCCAGCTGGTGAAATTCGTCAATCTGATCGATCGCTCGCCGCGTTTCATTATCATTGAAAGTATGCAGGCCGCCCCGCAGCCCAAGGGCGATGTGGTCAACACGAACCTCAGGATGCACGTCTTTGTTAAAGAGGATGCAAACGGGGCGTTATGAAGCTCGGCGCTGAACCGAAAAAAATTGCGCTACTCGGCGCACTGCTGCTGGGTGTCGCGGTTATTGTCTACTTCAACTATTTCTCCGGCGATTCCAGTGCGCCTCCGCCGCCCAGACCCGCCGTTCAGGTCGCCGCCACTCCAGCCTCGCCGCCTCCGGCGCGCACGCCCGAATCCGCCATCTCCCGCGACGATCGCCGCCGGGCTAAGCAGAATCTCTCCGCGGGGGAATTTACCTTCCGCCAGGGAACGGAGCCTGGCGAAGACAAGCCCGATCCTTCCACCATCGACCCCACTCTGCGCCTCGACCTTCTCGCCAAACTCCAGCAGGTGGAAGCGCCCGCGTCAATGCGCAACATCTTTCAGTACGGCGCCGCGCCGCCGCCTCCTTCCGAGAAGCCCCTTGAGCTCCCGAAGGGTACACAGAAGATTGCCATCAACGGTAAGCCGGCTTCCCCGCAGCCCGGTGGCCCCCCGCCTCCGCCTGCCGCACCCAGGGCGCCGCCGATGACCTTCAAATACTACGGCTACAAGGTTTCGAAATCCGACGGCCGCAAACAAGCCTTCCTGCTCGATGGCGAGGACATCATCATCGCGGGCGAAAACGACGCCGTGAAAGCCGGCCGCTACAAAGTGGTTCGCATCGGCGTCAACTCCATCACCATCGAAGACACGCAGTTCAAGAGCGAGCAGACACTGCAGCTGCAGGTCGCGGCCGTCGTATGAGGAACAATCTCACGTTGCTGCTCCTTCACATTCGCGCTTCAGCAGGTGTTCTACTGAACCGGGATACCCTCCGGGTCCGTAAGCAGGCGGCGGCGTACAGCCCCAATCCCGAAGCTGGTTTCGCGGTCCTGATGATCTACTCGATGGCGGCCATCGTCGCCATCATGCTCTTCATGCAGCTGCCACGCGTCGCCTTCGAAGCGCAGCGCGAAAAAGAGCAGCTGCTCATCGACCGCGGCCAACAGTACACTCGCGCCATCCAGCTCTACGTGCGCAAATTCAATAAGTTTCCGCCCGATTTCGACGCTCTCGACAACACGCAGAACATGCGCTTCCTGCGTCGCAAATACAAAGACCCCATGACGGGCAAAGACGACTGGCGCATCATCCATACCGGGCCCGGCGGCGTCTTCACCGATTCGCTCGTATACGGCAAGAAGCCCGATGCCTCGCAGCAGAAAGAGCAGCAGAACTTCATCACCGAGATGCAGCAGACGGGCGGCAATCCGGTTGAACCCAATCAGGCCGTGAACGTCGCCACACGATTGCGTCCCAGCGATCAGCCCGGCGCGCCCGGCGATCCGAACAGCCCGAATGCCCCGCCGCCGCAGTTCGATGCCAATGGCAACCCGATTCAGAGCCCGACACCTCCTGTGCAGGTCCTGCCTAACGGCCAGATCGTGCCCGTTGGTCAGCAGGGCGCTCAACCAGGATTTCCTGGTCAGCCTGGTTTTCCCGGCCAGCCGCAGCTCAACGCCAACGGCACTCCGGCGGCCCCCGGTCAGCCTTTTCCCGGCACTGTGCCCGGTCAGTTCCAGCAAAACCAGTTTCAGCAGTTCAATCAGCAGCAGACCGGACAGGTCGGCGGACCGCCCGCCGGAGCCGCTGGTCTCATCAACCAGCTGCTGACCACCCCGCGCCCCGGCGGCCTCAACGGACTCAGCGGCGTGCAGCAGGGCGCGCTCGGCGCGGGCGTCGCCACGAGCGGTCCCGGAACGCCCATGCCCGCTTCCACCGGGACGGTCATCGGCGGCGGCATCGGCGGCGTCGCCAGCAAGCTCGAACTCGAGGGCATTAAGGTCTATAACGACCAGAAGTCCTATAACAAGTGGGAGTTCGTTTACGACATCACGAAGGACGCCTCGCGCCCCGGCGCAACAGTGATTCCAGGCACTGGCGCCCCACCGAACGGTGCTGCCCAGCCCCAGAACGGTGCCACACCGAATGGGGCGGCGAGTTCCGGGTTCGGCGGCGCGTTCGGCACGACGACCACTACGCCCGGTCAGGCGCCTCCGCCGCCTCCCTCTCCGACCCAGCAGTAGTCCGGAAAAAACTCAGCGCGTTGTCGCCATACTTCGCCATGCGCGTGCGATGCAGCGGACCGTAATCGTCAGTCAGCCCGAATCGCGCGGCATGCTGCACGATCACAAGCCGCGGCGACTTTTCTTCCAGCGCTTCCATCGCCGCCCGATACTCCCGCTCCTTCGGATACGGCGGGTCAATGAACACGATATCTGCTTCGATCCCGCCCAGCAGCAGAGCCGCACTGCCGTGGATCACGCGCGCCCGGGCCTCCGCCCCCAGCGAGGCCAGATTGTCACGGATCAGCTGCATCGCCGCGCGATCCTTCTCGATGAAGATCACGTGTCGCGCCCCGCGGCTCAGCGCCTCAATCCCCACCGCGCCCGTGCCCGCATAAGCATCGACGAACACCGCGCCTTCGATTTCCAGCGCCATGATGTTGAACAGTGCCTCGCGGATCTTGTCCGGCGTCGGGCGGACATCCATGCCCGGCATCGACTGCAGCCGCCGCGACCGAAACTCCCCCCCAATCACCCGCATTTAACCCACCTGGACCAACCCGTACCTTCTCTGCCAGTGATTCCTGATGTACTCCACCGCCGCATGAAACGCTTCCTGCGACGGCGGCTGCTCCACAAACGCCCGCGCCTCATTGCGCGCCGCATGCAGAATATCCGGATCGCGCAGTATATTCGCGATCTTCAGCGTCGGCAGCCCCGACTGCTTCGTCCCGAAAAACTCCCCCGGCCCGCGCAGCTTCAGATCCATCTCCGCAATCGCAAATCCATCCTGCGAATCCACCAGCGTTCGTATGCGTTCCTTCGCCGCGTCGTTCATCTTCTCCGTGATCAGCAGGCAGTAACTCTGCGCCGCGCCGCGCCCCACGCGTCCGCGCAGCTGATGCAGTTGCGACAAACCGAACCGCTCCGCCTGCTCAACCACCATCACCGTCGCATTCGGCACATCCACGCCCACTTCAATCACCGTCGTCGAAACCAGAATCTTCGTGTGCCCGGTCTTGAACCGCTCCATCGCGGCTTCCTTCTCCGCCGATGCCAGCCGCCCATGCAGCAGCCCGATCGCCAGATCCGGAAACACTTCGCGCGCCAGCATCTCATACATCTGCTGCGCCGCCTTCATCGCCTGCGTCTCCGATTCCTCGATCACCGGATAAACGACATAAGCCTGCCGTCCCGCGTCGATCTCGCGCCGGATCGCGCTGTACGCCAGTTCCACCTGATCCGACGTGTAGTGCTTCGTGACGAATCTTCTTCCGCCCCGGCGGCATCTCGTCGATCACCGAAACATCGAGATCGCCGTACACCGTCATCGCCAGCGTGCGCGGAATCGGCGTCGCCGTCATCACAAGGACATCCGGCGTCACCCCTTTCTGCACCAGATGCAGCCGCTGCATCACGCCGAATCGATGCTGTTCGTCGATGACCACCAGCCCCAGCTTCGCGAACTCGACGTCTTTCTCGATCAGCGCATGCGTCCCGATCGCCACCGGCAGCAGACCGCTGCGCAGCATTTCCTTGATCTGCTGCTTCTCGCGTCCCGTCGACGACCCCGTCAGCAGCGCCACCGGATACCCGACCCTCTGCAGCAGCGGCCGCAGCGAAAACACGTGCTGCTGCGCGAGAATTTCCGTCGGCGCCAGAATCGCCACCTGATAGCCGTTCTCCAGCGCGATCAGCGCCGCTTCCGCCGCCACGATGGTTTTGCCGCTGCCCACATCGCCCTGCAGCAGCCGGTTCATCGGACTCGGCCGCGCCATGTCGTCCGCAATCTCCTTCAGCACGCGCTTCTGCGCATTCGTCGGCTTGAAAGGCAGCAGCTTCTTGATCTGCTCGCGCACCCGCTCGTTCAGCAGGAATCCAATTCCTGGCATGGCCTGCGCGCGCCGGCGCTTGATCTCCAGCCCGCACTCCAGCCAGAAGAATTCTTCGAAGATCAGCCGGAACTGCGCCGCCGAGCGAAACTCGTTCAGCATCCGGATCGGCGTGCCCCCCGTCGGAAAATGCGATTCGCGCACTGCTGTCGTTCGCGTGGGAAATTTGAGCTGCTTGCGAATCGACTCCGGCAGCCGGTCATCCAGCTCCGGAATCTCCGCCAGCACGCGATGCATCAGCGTTCGCAGCATGCGCGGGCTGATCTTCCCGACCGCCTCATACACCGGCACGATGCGCCCGACATGAAGCGCCGAGTCCCCTTCTTCGTCGTCGCCCGTCAGAAATTCCGTCTCCGGATGCATCATCTGCAAATCGCCGCGCCACGAATCGAACTCGATCTTTCCGAACAGCGCCACGCGCGTGCCAGGCGTCATCCGGTCCGCCAGATAAGCCCCATGAAACCACTTGCCGCGCACGATCGCGCCCGACGCGTCAGTAAACTCAGCTTCAAACAATCCCAGATTGCGCCGCCGGATCCCGGCCAGCTTTGCCGACCGTACTTCCGCGATCACCGTCGCCATCTCACCCGGCGCCAGTTCCCGGATCGGTTTCAGATTGCTGCGGTCTTCGTAGCGAAACGGAAAATAGTGGATCAGGTCCTCGACAGCATCGAGTCCCTTCGCCGCCAGCATCTCCGCGCGCGCGGGACCAACGCCTTTCACATAGGCAAGCGACCTGTCGAGCTCAATGGCCAAATCCGAGTTTAATTGCCACACCTTTACCGTACATGCGGCGCCAGCCGCGTTCTCTGAGCCGCGCGCGCAGGCAAGCGGTTTACGGACTGTACACTTAGATGGTCACTAATGCCCCGCAAGATGTTCTACTGGAAACTGCGCGCGTCGGAACTGCAGCTGGGAGAGCGCACGCTCATCATGGGCGTCCTCAACGTCACGCCCGATTCCTTCTCCGACGGCGGCCTCTACAACAACCCCGACCGCGCCTACGCCCGTGCTCTCGAACTCGAAGAGCAGGGCGCCGACATCATCGACATCGGCGCGGAATCGACCAAACCGGGCTCGCAGCGCATCTCCGCCGATGAAGAATGGCAGCGCCTGGTGCCTGTTCTGAAGCGTCTTCGCGGCAATCTGCGCATGCCGCTTTCGCTCGACAGCTACAAGGCCGAAATCGCGGAGCGCGCCCTCGACTACGGCGTCGAAATCTTCAATGACCCGAGCGGCCTTACCTTCGACCCGCATCTCGCGAAGGTCGCTGCCACGGCCAACGCCGGGCTCATCCTGAATCACATGCGCGGCCTGCCCGAAACCTGGCCCAGACTGCCGCCCATGCAGGACCCCGCCGGCACGATCGCGCGCGAACTCGAAGCCACCATCAGCCGCGCGCGTCATTCCGGTGTCGAACACAATCGCATTGTCATCGATCCGGGCCTTGGTTTCGGCAAACGAAAAGAGCAGAATGCGGAGATTCTGGCGCGACTCGATCAGTTCGCCGCTCTCGATTTTCCGATCCTCGTTGGTCCGTCGCGTAAGTCGTTCCTGGCGCAGGCAACGGAAAACGAAACGCTCTTCGCCACCGCGGCAGCCGTAACGGCGGCCGTTCTCCACGGTGCTCATATCGTCCGCGTGCACGATGTGAAAGAAATGAAGGCCGTGATTCAGGTCGCCGAAGAGATCGCCCGCGCCGCGGCTCCGGAACCTGTTGTCGAAGAACGAAGGCCCGCCCGCCCCCCGCGGCCCCAGGTCGCTGCGGCGCCCGCCCTGACGCCCCCTCTGGCGCCGCCTGAGCCTGAGAAGCGCGAAGGCGGTTGGCGTCCTCCCGTTCGTCGCGAAGAAGGCGACAGGCAGCGACTGAACCGTCCATTCAAGCGCGAAGGCAGCGACGATCGACCTCCTCGTCGTGAATTCAAACCCTCGCGCAGCGATTTCAAGCCAAGACGTGAAGGTGACGCCCGACCCCCGCGCAGCGAGTTCAAACCCCGGCGCGAAGGCGATGCCCGCCCCCCGCGCGGCGACTTCAAACCCCGGCGCGAAGGCGACGCCCGTCCCCCGCGCGGCGACTTTAAACCAAAAGGCTTCAAAGGCCCGAAGCGGCCTTTTCGCAAGCGCCCCTGATCAATTCGTAAACCATCGCTTGACAGCCCGGCTAATTTCCTCTATTATGCAGTTTAAATGGCTGCCGCACCTTCATTAGGAGAATTCGAGCAGGTCGTGCTCCTGGCGATCCTGCGCATGGGCGACAACGCCTATGGCGTGACGATTGGTGCGGAAATTACCGCATGTACCGGTCGTGAGCCGGCTCCAGGAGCGCTTTACACAACTCTCGATCGTCTGGAGGACAAGGGGCTGGTTACATCGCGCCTGGGTGATCCAACTCCCCAGCGCGGGGGACGGGCGAAGCGCTATTTTGCGCTTAACCCGAAGGGGCTCGCCGCGATTACACGCGCGCAACAATCGTATCGGCGGTTATTGGAAGGATGTGAACTCCCAGGACTTACCTATGCATAACACTCGCGTTGCGGAATGGATTCTTGGTCTGGTTACCAGTCGGGACCGCGCTGCTTCCACCGTTGGAGATCTTACCGAACAAGCGGCGGATCGCGGCATGGTCTGGTTTTGGTCCGGTCTCTTACGAACCGTGACCTCTCTTCTTTGGCGTGACATAGCGGACAACCCCGCGCGCGTCACGGTCCTGGCTTTCATAGGTCTCGCCGTTTACATCGGGATTGAGTTTCTCCATGCGTGCCTCACTGGAATAGTGGGTTTCTTTGCGATTATGGTGAGCGGACCTCACCTTCATACGGACTCGATTGGATGGAATATCTGGTTTGCGCTGCCGATACCGGTCAGTTCGCTGTTGATCGGGCGGATCCTGGCTCGCTGGGCGCCCGGGCGTGAACTTGCTGCATGCGTGGTGTTTGCGATCGTCTCCTCGATCTACAACCTGGTCCCGCTGCTCGGTAATAATGGTGCCTTGGCCGCCTTGTCCTGCATTCTAATCGTCGCGGCCGCGACAGCATGGGGGCGATCCCGCAGGCTTAATTCCAAGCCGGGTTCTTACTAAGACTGACTAAGTTTCCCAGCAGCCGGAAAGCTCCCGGCACGCCCGAAGGCAACTGCCGATACAGCGCGAACGCGTCATAAACATAGAAGCCCTTCCCATAGCGAGCCAGAAGCAGGCCGCCTTCCTGCGGGTCCTGATCCGGGTCATGCGTCTCGACCAATGGCGTGTAGTGCGAGTCCCAGGACTTCACGAAGCCATGCCCGCGCTCTTCCACCCAGCCTTTGAAATCAGCCTCAGAAACCTTATTCGGCCACGCGAACGCCGGACTCTTCGGATCGAGAAACTTCACCGGCGAATTCTCATCCACCACCTTCTGCGGATTCGACCCAAGGTTCAGCGGATAAGGACCGTAGTTACTGTCGAACCCCTGCAGGTTGTACTGCACAATCAGCACGCCGCCATTCTTCACATACTCCAGCAGCCGCGCGTTCGCCGCCTTCAGATCGTTGCGCACCGCATAAGCCCGCACGCCGAGAATAATGGCGTCATAGCCGCTCAGGTCGCCATGAGTCAGGTCCGTCTCGGCCAGCGTTCTCACGCTCTGATTCAGATTCTCCAGCGCCTTCGGCACATCGTCGCCGGTGCCCGGGAGGAATCCGATATGTAAACCCGGCGCCGTCTTTACCTCGACTCCTACCGCCTTATAAGTCGCCGGCCGATAGAAAGGATAAGGTCTTACTCCCGGATAACCAGCCAGATGGTAGCCCTCCTCATAAGTCTTTCCCTGATATTCGGCCACGGCCGTGATGTTGTACTCAGCCGGCTTCACTGCATCCGGCGCGACTGAGAACACAATCGTCTGATCCTCGCCATCGCGCGCCAGTGAGAAAGGCGCGCGCGCCGGCGTCGACCGCCATCCCTGCGGCAGTTTCAGCCGCAGCACGCCCTGCGCCGCGCCCTTAACATTGCTGTGAACTGTCGCCGTGAAGGCGAAAGATTTCGATCCCAGCGGCACCGCGCCTGCCGACGGCGATACCGTCACCGAAATCGCCGGCCCTACCAGCAGCGGATTCGAAACCGTTCCGATGCCCGAGATCCGTTCGCTGGTCTGCGACCACCTGCTCGACGTCAAACGGCACTCCGTTATAAGTCAGCGTGGCTCGCACCGCCAGCGGATAAGGCGGCAGCGGCAGTGTTGCGATAACGTTCGTCGCTGATGTCGTAGTAAGGCTGCTCTTCATCGGGACGCGAAAAATAAGGCCGCGTAAGTGCCGCATCGGCAGGCACGGTAACGGCGAATCGCCATTGCACTTCCTTCCCTGGCGCGACTTCGTGCACTTCTGTTTCATTCGCCGGGCGAACATTCCAGTTTTTTCCGTCCGACGCCAGCACCTCGATCTTTATCGACCTTCAGCGCCTCGGCATTCTCGTTGAAGATGCGTCCCCTCGACGCTGAATGACTGCCGCGGAATCGCGATCGTGAACGTCGGTCCGCCGCCGCGTCCCGCGCCCGGCTGCGGCGGAGCCGCATTCGAGTCCGCAGCACCTCGGCCGCCACGTCCGCCCCGTCCGCCCCGTCCTTCCGCACGCTCTGCCGCGACGCTGTCTGCAGCGAAACCTCCAGCGCCGCCGCCAGCGCCCTCTCGAACTGCTGTTCCTTCACGCCCAATTCGAACAGCACATCGCTCTTGCCCGGCTCGGCCAGCCCGCTCGAGTGCACCTGCTCGATCAGCGCTCGCGTCGACTTCAGCCCGCCGCCAGCAGCGGGCGCAATCGCGGCGGGCCGATCCAGCTGAATACTGCTTCATCGCATCCGCCGCGATGGCGTGCGATCTCCGCCAGGCCGTCTTTCAGAAATTCGGTGTCGCCCTGCGCCAGCGTCGCGATTCCGCCCAGCGAAACGTCGATGCCATCGAAGAACGACGTCTCATGTCTCGGCCGCTGGAACGCGCGATCCATAGCGATGATAGGCCGTATTCTGCGGCGCCGGATTCGGCACCAGCGCCCCGCCGTTCTGCGTCTTCTGAAATCCCAGCCCTTCGCGCGCGATCTGCAGAAACGTCAGCCCCGCCGCGGGTGCCGCCTGGCCTTCCGGAATTTCCAGCGTCGTCTGCCGGCCGCTGTATCCGACGACTGTCTGGTTCACATAATCGAAAAACTTCACCGGCACATATTTATCGATCGCGTAATCGTACATGCCTTCTTTCGTGACATTGAAGTTCGGGCACGCGCGCATAAACTTTCAGCGGCGACCACGGCCGCAGTCCCTCACGGATCTGCTCCGGAAACTTAGTCGGATCGCCCGCCGCCTGCCACGCTTCCTGCGCCATCTCGCCCGCCACCTGATGATTGCCGTGCCCGTCCGTGGCCGCGCCCACGAACACCGAAGTAATCACCAGCGGACGCACCATGCGCACCACGCGCACCGCATCGGCCAGCACGCGGTCGTGCCCCCACTTTTCCAGCGCCTCTTCGCGCGTCTTCGAAAACCCGTAATCGATCACCCGCGTGAAGTACTGATCGACGCCCATATACCGGTCCGCCATCAGCAGCTCTTCGGTGCGCGTCAGGCCGAGCGCATCGTAGAGATCCTTCGCCATCACGTTCTGGCCGCCCTCGCCGCGATTGAGCGTCAGCAGTCCCGCGCGTGCACCCTGGCCGCGCGTCTCATACGCGAGCATCCCGCCGTCTTCGTCATCCGGATGCGCGGTCACCATCAGCAGACTGGCGCGTGTCTGCAGCGCACGCAGCAGGCGCGACATCCCCGCCGCGCCGCGATCCGGCGGAATATCGATGGCATCCACGCGCGGCGTCCCGGCATGCAGTGCCGCTGCAATCAGAACCGCCACAGCCGCCGCACACATCCAGATTTTTCGCATATTGTGAAAGGCTTATTTTATCGAAAGATTGTGGCTTGCGCCGCCGCCGGACGTCATAATAGGCAAATGAAGAAGACCGTTGCGCTCGCTCTCCTCTTCACCGCCGCTGCCGCCGCCCAGCAGTACACGCCGGAAGGCGATTTGCAGATGCCGAAGGATTATCGCGGGTGGATCTTTCTCTCATCGGGCATCGGCATGACCTATTCGAACGACGCCGACCCGAGTCCGCAGTTCGACAACGTCTTCGTCAATCCGGCCGCTTATCAGGCGTTTCTCAAAACCGGCGCATGGCCCGACAAGACAGTGCTGGTAAAAGAAAACCGCGCCTCTGACAGCCACGCTTCGAATAAGAACGGCCGCTTTCAGACCACCAAAGTCGGTATGGAGGCGCATGTTAAGGACGCCAGTCGCGGCGGCTGGAAATACTATTTCTTCACGAAGGACGCCCAGACCGGCAGGCAGATCAGGAACCAGGCCGGCTGCGATTCATGCCACTCCAAAGCTGCGGTCGATTACACGTTCGTCCAGTTCTATCCCACGCTGATCGACGCCGCAAAGAAAAACGGCACCTGGCGCGAACCGTAACGCCGGCGATCTTGCCGCCGGTGCCTTTACTGACTACAGCCCCGGCTGCGCCTCCGGGTCGCTCTGCTGCGTCTGGCCCCCTGCCGGCGCCGTCGCATGACACAGCATGCACGCTCCGTGCGGATTCTTCGTGCTCGCGAACGCAATCGTGTACGTCTCGTTCCGCATGTTCCAGTAGGTGAGCCCCTGCCGCGAATGCAGGTGCAGCGACGGGCCCATGTCATCCCCCGCCTTCAGCCCCGCCCGCCTGCCCGACACATATAGTGTGGCTTTCTCGCCCTTCACCACGTAGTCGATCGCGGCCACCGGTACCCGGTCGAGTTTCACCAGACGCACCCCCACCACGTGCGCCGGACCGCTGTTCGCTGACGGATGCCTCTTCGGCAGATCGATCTCGATATTGGCCCGCGCCTTCACAAACTCGCGCGCATCCTCAAAGCTGCCTGCGCCGAAATCCAATCCCGTTTGTTTCGCCGCCAGCGCCACTTCACGCTCCGCGAACCGGTCTTCGCCTGCCCCCGCCGTTCGCCAGCGCACCATGCCGATCGCCCCTGCCACCAGCACTGCGGCTGCCGCCGGCCAGAAAACCCACGCATACGGCACGCGGCGCTGTGTCCGCGCCGGCCGTCCTTCCGTCCTGCCGA
This sequence comes from Terriglobia bacterium, assembly GCA_963832905.1. Taxonomy (GTDB): domain Bacteria; phylum Acidobacteriota; class Terriglobia; order Bryobacterales; family Bryobacteraceae; genus BOG-234. The sequence goes on from CAWHVO010000001.1 coordinate 576,720, forward strand.
TGATCCGGTCCCACAGCGACCCGGGTGCCACCACCGGCGCCAGTTGCCGCTCCAGTTCCTTTTCAAGCCACCTGTCACCCATTCGTGCTCCTTCGTCCCTCCTGACGTTTTCTCATTCCCGCGATGCGCGCGAGGCGCCGCTCCAGCACCTTATGCGCCCGGTTCAGCCGCGACGCAATCGTCCCCGCCGAACATCCCACGATCTCCGCGATCGCGTCGTACGACAACCCCTGCGTGTAGCGCAGCACAATCACCATCCTCTGTTCCGGCGCCAGCCCGTCGACCACGGCCCGCACATGCGTGCTCATCTCGGCCTGCAGCACTTCATCGAGTGCGCTCACATCGGGCGCACGCATCACGTCCATGACCGCATCGAGCAGGGGCGCCAGGCGCCGTGTTTTGCGTTTCTGATCGAAGCAGCGGTTCACCACCATCCTGTACAGCCAGGCTTCGAAGTTCGCGTCGCCGCGATAGCTGCCGATCGTCGAAAACAGCTTTAGAAAGATGTCCTGCGCGATATCCTGCGCCGCCGCCGGGTCGCCCGCATAACGGAGTGCGACCGAATACACCATGTCCTTGTGCTTCTCGAAGAGCGCACGGAACGCCTCGGGTTCGCCGCGCTGACAGGCTTCGATCAGTCGTCGTGCGGTGTCTTCAAGCACCATCCTTCTCAGACTAGACGGTTTGGGGAGGAGATTTCTTCCCGTCCTTTCCCCTGCTATCTTGGCTCGGCCACCGCTGCGCCAATCTTCGTGGGGCGGATTGGTAATCTGCCGCCGATTTGTCAAATCGGCTCTGCGCTTTTAAACAACAGAGCTGGCGCGATTGATAATCCCGCGCTCATTTCCGTCGCGCATCCCAGCCAGCGACTGCTGCCGCACGATGTCGATAAAATTGCCGATCACGAGGTTGACGTTGATCAGATGCAGCCGTCAGTTGACCATCGTCGGTCGCACACGCACTGCGCACTCAGGGAACACCCGCCCTTCCCGCGTTTTGGGGGCGACATTACCTCGGCCGCCCGTGCACCGCTCTCGGACAACCCGTCCTGCCCCGCTCGTGATATAACTACTGACGAAATCCTTATCAGGATCAGGAGAGCAACATGCGCCGAACGACGAAGATCACCTCAACGTTTGCGGTCTGCGGGGCAGCCGCTCTGGCCATCATGGTCGCGGGCGTCGGCAAGTCCGACACTCCCAAAGTGAATCTCCCTTTGAGTAAAGTTCACCTCATGTCCGCCGGACCGCTGGCTTTCGGCCCCGACGGCATCCTGTTCGTGGGCGATTCCGTAGGCGCCAGCGTGGTCGCCATCGACACCCAGGACACCAGAGCCAACAGCAGCGCGAAAATCAACGTCGAAGGCGTCAACACGAAGATCGCGGCGCTGGCCGGCGTCGCGCCCGAACAGATCGTCATCAATTACATCAAGGTCAATCCGGTTTCGAAAAACGTCTACATCTCCGCATCGCGCGGCAAGGGTCCCGATGCCGCCGCGCTGATCGCCAAAGTCGACACCAACGGCAATGTGAGCCTCCTCTCGCTCGACAACGTCCGCAGCCAGTCGGTCAGCCTCGTGGACGCGCCCGAAGCCAGCACCAGCGCCCGCTCACCCCGGATGCAGACCATCACCGACATGAACTATGTCAACGGCAACGTGATGGTGGCCGGGCTTTCGAACGAGGAATGGAATTCCGCTCTGCGCTCCATCCCGTTCCCGTTCCGCACCGCCGACAAAGGCGCGACGCTGCAGATCTGGCACTCTTCGCACGGCCGCTTTGAGACGCAGGCGCCCATCCGCACCTTCGTCCCTTACAGCATCTCCGGCAAAGAATATGTGCTGGCCGCTTATACCTGCACGCCGCTGGTCAAGATTCCTTTCAGCGATCTGAAGCCGGGCGCTCAGGTGAAAGGCGCGGAGATCGCCGACCTCGGCGCGGGCAATCAGCCCGTCGACATGGTGCCGTATAAGAAGGCCGGGCACGATTACATCCTGATCCTGAACACCAGCTTTGGCGTGGTGAAGCTGAAGGCCGACAATCTGCAGAGCTATCCGGAAATCGCCTCGCCACAGCGGACCGACGTGGCCGGCGTGCCGTACGACAAGATCCCGGCTCTCACCAACGTGAAGCATCTCGCACAGCTGGATGCGTCCAATGTTCTCGTCATGACGGGCAATCCGGGCGCGGGTCCGATCTACAATCCCGGACCGCCCACGGGACCGATCGATCTGAACACCGTCGCCCTGCCCTAGCGTTCTGCTGAAAAACCATTCACAGGCTGAAGCCTGTGCCACCATCTGCTCGTGGCACAGACTTTATTCTGTGACCAGCCGAAGCCCCATGCTACGGAATGCCAGTGCCGCCGCGATCCTCTTCGCATGGGCGGTCGCGGCCGCACAGGACATTTCGATTCAGCTCGAAAACGGCGCTTTCAAAGTAGCCGGCTGGCGCGCGCCTGCGAGCGCGCCCGCCAGGGGCTGGTCCTCAGTTTTTGACGTTTATGCCGGTAACGGCAACGTGCCACCGATGGCGGGCAGTTATGCCGCCGCAGGCGGCCTGCTGGTTTTTCATCCTGCTTATCCTCTCGCGGCCGGCGTTCGTTATCGCGCCGTGTTCCTTTCATCCGCCGGGAGTGCGCCGATTGAGAAGATTTTCGAAGGGCCGCCGCGTCCCACCAATCGCATCGCGCGCGTCGCGCAGGTCTACCCGTCGGGTGATGTCTGGCCCAGCAACCAGCTTCGCGTCTACATCTATTTCTCGCAGCCGATGAGCCGCGATGAAGCGCGGCACATTCACATGCTGGACAGCGACGGCAAAGAGCTCGCCGGCTCTCATGCGGTCTTTCTTCCGGGCGAAGAACTATGGGACCCCGCCTTTCGCCGGCTCACGATGACGCTCGATCCCGGGCGCATTAAGCGCGGCCTGACTTCGAACGAGGCCATCGGGCCGCCCATCACTGAAGGCAAACGCTACACGCTTGTGATCGATTCCGATTGGCCCGATGCGCGCGGCGTGCCAATGGCCGAGGGTTTTCGCAAAAGCATTCGCGGCGGTCCGGCGCGCCGTGTTCCGCCCGACCCGAAGCAATGGAGCCTAACCGCGCCGAAAGCCGGGACGAAGGACGCGCTGGTTGTCGACTTTCCGGTTCCGATGAACTATCCCCTGATGCAGCGCATGCTGCAGATCCCCGGCGTCGCAGGCAGCGTCAGCATCGCGCGCGGGGAGACGGAGTGGCGTTACACACCGGATCAAGCGTGGAAATCAGGCGCGTACCAAGTAGTCGTTGACACCGGACTTGAGGATCTTGCCGGAAACAAGATCGGCCAGCCATTCGATATCGATGTGTTCAGCCGCGTGACGGAGCACATCGAAACGAAGACCGTTTCCGTTCCCTTCCGCGTGAAATAAGCTTTGGAGGTACACGCGGCGCAAGCCGCGTTTGTGGGGTCAGGCCTTCGGGCCTGCCGCCGGGTTTCACCCGGCGCGGAGCGTTACGAATTCATCGGAGAAGCCGTTTCCTCCCGGTAGAGCGGTCCACACTAATCGTGAAACTGCTCTGACGCATTTATCCCCTCACCACCTGAACCCAGGTGCCTCCGGAGTCCGGTGTTAAACTTCCCACAGGAGGGTTGGCAAATGCTTCAGACAGTCGAGGCCATGATTGACGAGACGGGAAACGTGCGACTGCTGGAACCTTTGCATCTTTCCTCAGTGCACCGGGCGCCGGTAACAATTCTCAATGAGACCCAACCCATCGCGGCTCCGGAGACCGCGCTCCTCAGCGAACCCGCGCTTGCCGCCGACTGGAATCGTCCCGAGGAGGACGAAGCGTGGTCCCGCTTACAGCGGGCCTCGTAGTTTTCGTCCGTTTTCCTTTTTCCGACTTATCACAGACCAGGCTGCGCCCGGCTGTAGTACTGGCCAATGCCGGTCGCGGCGACTGGGTTTTGTGCCAAAGCGCACAGGCCGAAGGGTCCGTTGTGCGCGAATAGTGCAGGTGACCAGCAAGCCCTACGCCGACAGTGCCGCGGTCGTCCTGGAGGCCACGAACTTCGAACGAGGTTCGCTGCAGGTCACGAGCTATGCGCGGCCTGGCAAGCTCTTCACGGCGAGCGGCGGCTTGGTGGAGCGTGTAGTCGGTGTGCTGCAACCAGAAGCAGTCCGCAAGATTATCGCCGCGGTTGTGACGATCCTCGGTGGTTCCCGCTGACACTGAAAGAGGCGGTTTGGCACCGTGGAGGCCCACCCGCGATTTTGCCGCAATCCAATCACTGATTGCCGTCAGCGGATTCGTAATCGAGTCAGCCAGAACGCCCCAGGCGCCGCTCGTGCACTTCGTCGCGCTTCAGCCGTTTGCGCAGCCCCGCCGGCGGCAACCGGGACGGTGCGGCTTCCAGTGCCGGATGCGCGCCGGGATTACGGGATATGCTCAATTTCCACATCGTGCCAGTGCGCCTTGAGGTATTCGGCAACCAGCCGGCGGTGACAATGCTCCGGTTTCTCTTCGCTGCACAGCAGGCAACCACCGTCGAGGATCTCGCGTGGCGTATTCTCGATGTGCCGTGCTTGCATCAGATCGAGGAACTGCCGTTCATATAACGACCAGTCCCCGTTTCTGGATTTTTTGTAAGGGTCGAGAATGTCCGCTGTGGGCGCGAGCTCCGGGAGGTGAACATACTCGATGCCGCAGATTGCCTTCATGAAGTACCGCAGGTCCTCTTTCTTCGCGAAGCCCGCAAGCTGTGAAACGTTATTGAGCCGAACGTCCACCAGGCGCCTCACTCGCGCTTCCGTGAGCCTCGTGAAGAACGTTTCGGCGGACTTCCTGGTGAAGCCGATCGTAAAGATTTTCATGTGACCTACCCCGCCGTGCTCGGCGCGGGTTCGGCGACTGCGTAGGCAATGCGTTCTTCCTGCTGACGATAGGCGTCAGCAAGCAACTCCTCGCGCGGATAAAACATACTCTGTTCGGGAACATTGAGCATTCGCGCCAGACGATCCAGAGCTGCCTCGTGGGTTTCAAGATGGCCGTCGGCATGAATGTGCGCGACAGGCACACCAAGGGCTGTCAGATGCCGCGCGACCAGAATCGTTCGATGGCACTCCACCGGCTCTTTTTCAGCGCACATCAGCGCAACCCGGAAGCCATCCTGGACGCCGCGAAGTACACGCCTGAGCCCGGATTTGAAACGTTCTGTTGCGGCAAGCCGATCGTACCGAACCCTGCCGCCCTCATAGCATTCCGGGTCGTCGCTGCGCGCTCCGAGTTCCTCGCCAAGGAAACGATATGCAATACCACAGGCTGGCAGGGCTGCTTCCAGCTCCTCTCGATTGAACTGCGGATACATGCGGCTGTAGGGTTTCGATCGGACATCGCAAATCGCCGTGACACTGTGCTGACGCAAAAGTTCGATTAATCGTTCCTGTGAATGGTTCGAATGGCCAATAGTGAAAATGGTATCTGGCATATTTGGCTCACGGTGCCGAATTAGTGAATACGCTGGCGATGAGCTTATGGCACCGGCCGTCTTCCTTGTAAGGTTCGGTCAGGCTGAGGCAAAGATACACGTTGTCGATCGCGTATTCGCCGACCTCCTTATTCTTGTACGCCGCGACAACGACGGGATCGGTAATCTTCAGGCCGTACTTCACATCCCTGTATGTGAACCTGCCACGGCAGGTTTTCGTTGTGCGCCCCTCCCATGTGCTGGTACCAACCTCGACAGTCAGCAGCTTCCGCCGGATGAGCAGCAGAGAGTAGTTAAACTGAGCCGCAATTTGCGCGCTCATGCAGTCGTATAGTCCGCCGCCCTTCGTGCTCCCGGTATTGGCCCAGATAGACTCCGGACTCTCCCGATACTTCTCCAGATCATCCCGCGGCAGCGTGCCTCGCCTCACCCAGCGTTCCTTCTGGATGACATGATTTTCCGTCTGACGGGTATGCGGCGCGGCACGCAAAAGTGGCACGTCAATAACATCCAGCAACCGCGGACTTGTATAGTCCTCATAGCAGTACTCAAAGAAGTTCAATTCCTCGGTTGGGCGGTCACTGACCGGACGAATCCACTCGCCGCTGCCCACCACCTTTCCTGCGATACATCTGCCCCCTCTTTTGTACGAGATCGCAAAGCAAACGATGCGCTTGATGTAGGCCATCTGTTTGGGAACTGTTCCAATCACGGCTCAAACAAGGCGACCCGCGTAAGCCGAGCAGTCCATTCACCGCGCTCAGCCACAAATATTCCGCTCTCGCTCAATAACTTAACATCAGCCCCAGGCTCCAGCTCCGAATTTCTCTGCGACAATAATCGATGATTACCACACCGGCGCGCGGCCGTATTTCCCCACTCGCCGCCTCACGACTCCGTTCCTTCGGCCCGTCCCCCGGTCTTATTTTCGGAAGAACTGTAATTTTGCCAAACGAACCGGATTTGCTGCTGAAAACACACGCCCGCCCAAAATTGGCTTCGTTTGTTCCGCCCCCGCCGTCCGCCCTACGCCGCGTAGACCGCCCGCTCGAAGTCCCCCAGCAGCCCCACGGCTTCCTTGTCCACGAACGGGAAGAACTGCATCATCACCACCGCGCACATCGCCCGTTTCGGGTCGATCCAGTAGAACGTGTTCTCCACGCCCGCCCACGCCAGACTTCCCGCCGACCGTCCGCCCTGGTACGCCGTCTTGTTGATCAGAAATCCGTACGTGAACCCGTCCGTCACGCCCGGATGGAAATCCACGTCGCTCGAAATCTCCGGCCGGTACGTCTTCAGTTTGCCCGCGCTCAGATCGCCGGTCTGGTTCGTCGTCATCATCCCGACCGTCTTCGCCTGCAGGATCTGCGTGCCGCCCGGTCCCGCGCCCGTGGTTCAGGATCATCTGCATGAACCGCACGTAATCGGGCGCTGTCGAAAACAGTCCGCCGCCTCCGTTGTAAGCCTTCGGCGCCGCGGGCACGGCGCGCGCATCCTCCTTGAGCGTCCCGTCCTTCTGCCGCCGCCGCGAGGTCACCAGACGGTCGAACTTCTCCGCCGGAAAGATGAACGTCGTGTCCTGCATACCCAGCGGATCGAGAATGTTGCTTCTGGAAATACTGCTCCAGCGTGAGACCGCTGACTTTTTCCACCAGCCTGCCCGCCCAGTCCATGCTGGTGCCGTACTGCCAGCGCGTGCCGGGCTCGAAGATCAGCGGCGTGAGCGGCGCGACCTGCGGCCCCGACGCCCCGCCGTGCTGTGCGTTGTACTTCAGCATGCTCTCGTCCCACGTGTCGTAAGCGAATCCCGACGTGTGCGTCAGCAGATGATGCAGCGTCACCGGCTTCGTCGCCGGATGCAGCACCGGTTTGCCCGCGCTGTCGAAGCCGGTCAGCACGTCGAGTTTCCCCAGCTCCGGCAGATATTTCGATACCGGCTCATGCAGCTGCATTTTGCCCTGTTCCACCAGCTGCAGCGCGGCGGTCGCCGTGATCGCCTTCGTCATCGACGCGATCGCGAACATCGAATCCGGCTTCACGTCGACGCCCGACTTCTCATCGCGCTTGCCGAACGCGCCGGTATATGTGACCGTGTCCGCCGTCGCTGTCATCGCGACCACTGCGGGAATCCTCCGCCGTGTCATACTCTCGCGCAGCGTCTGGCTGAGGTCGGTAGCGGCGAAAAGCTTCGTGCCCCGCGTCGCAGCAAGCAGCGCAAGTCTGTTGAATTGTCGTCTGTTCATATGTACCGCCGGCGGTCTCGCCGCCGGTTCTTTCATCCTCTCCTACTGCGCCGGCAGCAATTCGAGAAACAGGTTGTCCGTGCCGCGCACAATCACGATCTTCCGGTTGCCGATCTCCACTGGCACGCCGCCTGTCGAGACCACCGTGCCGCCCGCGGCTTTCACTTTGGCGACTATGCCATCGAGATCGTGTACCCGCAGCTGAATGATCGATGTGCCCGGGTCCTGCACGCGCGTGTCGAGAGCCTTGCGCTCAATATTGCGGAACTCGATCAAACTCAGGCGCACATTCGCGCCCGGTATGTTCGTCGAACCCTGCCGGAACTTCGCGCCCGGCGTGCCCGCCGTATCCGCCATCAGCTTATTGTCGTTGAACGCATCGTTCACCCGCACGTTGAATCCCAGCCCGTCGCGCAGAAATTTCGCTGTCTTCTCGATCTCATCGACGCTGATCTCGATGCCCGCGCCATAGACGTTGCCGGTCGCGTTCGCCGCCGCGGCCGGCAGCTGATTCATCTGCGTGACTTCGACGATGAACCCGTCCGGATCCTGCGCAAAGAATCCTTTTTCCACGTTCTGCACTTCGACCGGCGCGCCTGCCAGCGTGAGGATGTGCGCGCCGGATTTCTTCAATCGATCCGCCACCTGCTGGACGTCCTTCACCAGGACCGCGAGATTCCCCGCACCCGGATCCTGAAACCGCGGATGCGCGGGCTTGCGGTCGATGTCCTTGTAGTCGATGAGCTCCACACCGAAGTTCGCCCCGGGAATCTTCATCACGGCGACGTGCGACTGCGCGCCGGGCGTGTTGCCGAGCTTCATGATGGCCGGATTCGGCGAGAACGGCTGCGGCTGCGCCGAAAGTTCGAGCCCGATCACGTCGCGATAGAACTCGATCGATTTATCCAGGTTCGAAACGATATGACTGAAGTTGCCGATACCGGCGACATCGGTCTGAGCAAATGCCGTCCCGGCGGCACAAAGGAGAAGCGCAAATCGGTAGATCACCCGGCCACTATACCGCAGGTAGGCAGTACACGCGGCGCCAGCCGCGTTCGCCGCTCTCCCTCACTGCCGCAAACTCATAATCCCGGCCCGCAGCGCCCGCATCTTATCCGCCGACCCCGAAAAGATATTCGACGGGTAAGCCGACCGCTGCAGCATCTCGTTATAAATCTGCGGCGCAAGGTATTCGTTCAGCCCCATACCCGCCAGATACTGCAGCCGCAGATTGCGGTCGCGATTGATCTGCGCATGCGCCAGCCACGCGCGCAGATCCGACGCCTGCACGGCATAGGTCGAAAGCAGAGAATACAGGTCCTTGAACCCCACCTCCGTCATCGAATCGACCACGCCCTTGTAATCCGGCCTCTCCAGCCGCGCTTCTATCTCGTCCATGTTGACCTTGAGCGGTCCCGCCTGCCCGAGCAGCACGGTGTCGTAGCCCTCGCCCTCGGAACTCAGGTTGCCCCAGATAGTGCCGTTGGGAAACGCCTTGAAGAACGTGGCGATCTCGCTCTGCACGGTGTCCACGTTGCTTTCATAGAGCGGCACCCACTGCGTCACGAACCCTCCGGGGTTCAGATGCTTCTTAACCAGCTCGAAGTATTCGGTCGAATACAGCGGCGCGATGCCTTTCACCCAGGGATGAATCGGGTCCGAAGTAATGATGTCGAACTTTTCCGTGGTAGTCAGCACGTAATGCCGCGCATCGTCGTACACAATCCGCGTGCGCGGATCGTGCATCACGTTGTGATTCTCGCTCGCGAAGTACCGCGCCGACGCGGGCGGAATCAGCGGCTCGATCTCGCAGATCGTGATGTGCTCCACTTCCGGATGCACCACGAATGTCCCCGCAGTTACCCCCGCGCCGCATCCCACCACCAGAATCGACTTCGGATTCTTATGCAGCAACGCTGGCAGATGCCCCAGCAGCCTTTGCAGCCGCATGTCGAACGGCTCGGCCGACGCCTCGGTTTTCCCGGCGACGTGGAAGTACGTCGTGACGCCTTCGTATTTCGTATACGCGATCGACGAGTTCATGCCCTCGCCCACATACAGCAGTGTCCAGTCGCCGACCGTTGTCGCGAGCCGCCGCCCGAAAGCGATCAGCTGCCACGGCAGTACCGGCACCAGCCAGATCACCACAGCCGCAAATGCAACTGCGCCGAAAGTTTTCATCGTCGGCCGCATCAGCAGAATCGCCGCGAACATCGCGAGCGCCACCAGCACGCGCTCCGCATTCTGCGTTCCGATACCCGGAATCAGCAGCAGGCTGAATCCGAGCGACCCGATGATCGCGCCGATGGTGTTGGCGCCGTAGACCTCGCCCACCAGCCGCCCCGGATCGCGCTCTTTGGTCGCTACGCTGGCCAGCGCCAGCGGAAAACTCGCGCCCCACAGCACTGTCGAAGGCAGAATCGCGATCGCGCACCGCGCCAGATCGTTCACGAATCCGCGCCACGGATTCAACGGCGAATCCACATTCCCGCGCCAGTAGGGCAGGAAGTCGGACAGCATGAATGCCGCGAACGCCACAGCCATGACCTGCAGTCCCTGGCACCACGCGAACAACCGACGCGGCTCCGCCTGGCTTCTCGCGAGTCCCGATCCGCCGCTGCTGCCGATGCCGAGCCCGGTGAGAAACACGCCGAGGATGATGGAGAACGTGAACACCGTCGGCCCCAGCATCAGCGACAATGTGCGCGTCCAGATGACTTCAGCTCCCAGCGCGCAGAGACCCGAGATTCCGATCGCGGCATACACGGGCCACGAACCGGGCGCTCGCTCCGCCGTTTCGATCGCAGCGGGCTGCGCTTCGTAGCGCACGTGCCGCGCCAGCGCGAGGCTGGCGATGGCTACCGCCGCGTTGATCGAGATCGCGACGTAACTCGCCGTCGCCATATCGTGCACACGCAGCAGGTAGAACCCCGCCAGCAAACATCCGAACACGCCGCCTGCGATATTGCCTCCGTAGAAGAACCCCCACCACGACGCCGCCTGCGGAGTCGTCTCAATCCAGCGCGAAATCGCCGGCAGCGTCGCGCCCATCAGCATCGTCGGAACCAGCAGGCAGACCGCCGAAGCCACGCTGCGCAGCAGAATGCCCGGCATGCCATGGCCAATACTCGCTGTGTAGAGGTTCTGAATCAGCGGCAACCCGAACAGCACCGCGATCCCGAAGATACCGGTGCCAAGTTCCAGCGCCGCATAAACCCGCAGCGGATGTTCGCGCACCGGAATATATCGCGGAAGCGCGATGCTGCCGATGCACATGCCGCCCATGAACGTTCCGAGCAGCACTGCCAGAGACGCGGCCGACGAGCCTATTACAAGCTGCAGCAGCTGCAGCCAGACGACTTCATAGATGAGCGCCGCACAGCCGCTGCCGACAAAAAGAACCAGAAGAAACGGAAGATACCGGTGGGATTTGGAATTCACTTGCCGAATGGCAATCATACAACGTCGCCCGCTACATCCGGTGATAGAATCTCCAGTCGTATGCGCCTGAGACGCTTCGGCAAAGTCGTTCTTTGCGTTATAATGGCCTGCCTGCCCGCACTCGCCCAGATGGATTTTGCCGGCGAATGGGCCCGCGTGCAGGACGAGGATGACACCGGCGATCCCCATGTCGGGGAGTTCATCGGCATTCCGATGAGCCGTCAGGGCCTTCTGCGCGCCGAAGAGTGGAACGCCTCCCTCTACACGCTCCCTGAATGGCAGTGCCGCCCCCATGGTGCGATGTATATTTCACGCGGTCCGTCACAGGTCCGCATCTGGAAGGAAATCGATCCGGTGACCCGCCAGCTGACGGCTTACCATGCCGAATGGCTGCGCTCCATCGACAACCCTTATTACATGGATGGCCGCGCCCGGCCTTCAGAGTATGCGGCGCACACCTGGGGAGGCTTTTCGACAGCCGAATTCGTCGGTGAGATGCTCAAGATCACCACCACCCACCTCAAGGAAGACTATTACCGCCGTAACGGCGTTCCTTCGAGCGATCAGGCAACTGTGACACAGTATCTGATCCGTCGCGGCGACTACCTGACATGGGTCACGATCGCCTACGATCCGATCTACCTGACCGAACCAATGATCCGGGCCGGCGAATACAAGCTGGCGCTCAATCAGCAGATTCCGCCGTACCCGTGCACGGTGGTGGAAGAAGTCGTCCGGCCGCAGGGTGTGGTGCCGAGCTACATGCCCGGCCAGAACCCGTTCCTGCAGGAATTCGGCGAAAAGTATAAGATTCCGACGGAAGCCACTCTCGGCGGCGCCGTCAGCATGTATCCGGAGCTGGCGCGAAAAATTCAGAGAGAAAAGAACACGAAAAAGTGATGCGACTGGCCCTATTCCTTCTGTCGGCCGCATCCATTGCGGCGGCGCAGAAACTCGAAATCGTTCCCGTGCGCGGCCATATCTACCTGCTTGCCGGCGCCGGCGCGAACATTACTCTGTCGGTAGGTCCGGATGGAGTCTTTATGGTGGACGCGGGCGCGCCGCAAATGACCGATCAGGTGATCGCGGCGATCAATCAACTCTCGGTGGAGCTGGCGAAAGAAGGACAACCGCAGCGCACCTTCGCTCCGCCGAAGCCGATTCGCTATCTCGCGGACACGACCATCTCCCCCGATCACACCGGCGGAAATCTGAAGATCGCCGAAGCCGGTAAGACTTTTACGGGCGGGAATGTCGCATTCGACCTGAACAGCGGCTTTGCCAACGACGATGCCGCGATCTTATCGACGGAGAAAGCGCTGCTCCGTCTTGTTGACGCGAAGATGCCTGGCAACGGTCAGCCGACCGACACCTACCTCGGGACTTATCTCAAGCTGAGCCATTTCTTTAATGGCGAAGGCATCGAACTGATCCATATGCCGGCAGCCACGACGGATGGCGACAGCATTGTCTGGTTTCGTGGATCGGACGTGATCGCGACCGGAGACATCTTCGATATGACCAGCTTCCCTTATGTCGATCTCGCGCACGGCGGGACCTTTCAGGGCGTTCTGGACGCTCTGAATAAACTGGATGACATGGCCGAAGCCGAGTTTCGTACCGAAGGCGGCACGCTGTTTATTCCGGGCCATGGACGCATCGGAGACTTAGCCGATCTGGCTTACTACCGCGATATGTGCACCATCATTCGCGACCGGGTCCAATGGATGATGAAGAAGGATATGGCGCTGGCTCAGATCAAAGCGGCTAAGCCAACCGAGGACTGGAACGATCGCTACGGTAACAACCCCAACTGGACGCCGGATATGTTTGTGGAGGCCATCTATAAGGGTCTGAGTGGGAAGAAATGAAAATCGTTCTCTGTATATTCCTTGTGGCGGGACTCATGTACAGCCAGGGTCGCGGTGGACGCGGCCCGGCAGGTCCGCCGCCTACAGGGAAGTCGCAGGCGCCGATCGACCTGACTGGCTACTGGGTGTCGATCATCGTCGACGAATGGCGTTTCCGTGTCAGCCCGATTAAAGGCGATATTCTCTACATGCCGCTTAATGGGCAGGCGCGGCAGATCGCGAATGCGTGGGATCCCGATAAAGACATCAACGACGGCAACCAGTGCAAAGCCTATGGTGCTGTCGGGCTCATGCAAAGACCCGGCCGGCTGCATATCGCGTGGACCGATGACAACACGCTGAAGGTCGATGCCGATGCGGGTACGCAAAGCCGCATGTGGCACTTCGGACCGGCGCCATCCGCGACGGGACAGCCATCGCTGCAGGGCTATTCGACCGCGAATTGGGAGGGCCCTGGCTTCGGCAGAGGCGGCCGCGGATTCGGCATGAGAACGGCTGGTCCACCTAAGACAGCTACGCTGCACGTCGAGACAACCGATATGCTTCCCGGCTATCTCAGGAAGAACGGCGTGCCTTACAGCGACAAGGCTGTGCTCAACGAATTCGTCAACGTGGTCGACGGGCAGAAGAACGACTCATACATCGTTCTGACTGGGATGGTCAACGATCCGGTCTATCTGACCGGACCTTTTATCCGAACTTACAACTTTAAGAAGGAATCGGATGGAAAGGGCTGGGATCCGACTCCCTGCTGGAACAAGTAAGTCTGGAGGGCCGGGGCTTCGGCCCTGCCGCCGGGTTTCACCCGGCGCGGAGCCTTACGAATCGCGCGGGAACTTACGTAGGAATGTGGGGAACGATCAGATGGAACAGCTTCACGGTGTCACCGGTCGAAGCTTTGATGGTCGCTGTCTCGGACGGGCCAAGATAGACACCCGCGCCGCGGGGCACCTCGTAATCTTTGTTGTCGAGGCTGATCGCACCGCTGCCTTCCATCAGGTAGATGAGCTGGTGCTTGTCCTGCGGCTCGGCTTTGAAGTGTTCGCCCGGCTTGAGCCATCGCAAAGTGCCGAGGACGTTCTTCGCTCCCTGCAGCGCGTTGTTGAGCACTTCGGTGACTTCTCCCTCGGGAGTCTTGACGCGCGGGAGAGTGTTGGTGTCGATGAAAGTTAATTGGCTGGACATTAGGTTTGTACCCAGACGCCGCCTTCGATCCGGTTCCAGACTAAGTCCTCCGGGGTGCCGTCGAGGATGGTGGTCACAAAGCGGTTCGGCGCCTGAAATTCGAAATAGAAGAGCGGCGATTCCGTGGCGCGCAGGCGATGTTTGGCTTCCGCCGGAATGAATACCATGTCGCCGGGGCCGACTTTGCGAACCGTGTCTTCGGTTTCGACCGTACCGTTGCCGTCCATGATGAAGTAGAAATGCTCGCAGTTTTCGTGCAGGTGATAAGGCGAGGACGCGCCGTGCTTATAGCGCATGATGCCGGCTAGCATGTCGTCGATCTTCGTCAGTTCTTTGTTGACGAAGAAGGTGCGCTCGCGGCCGGGCACCGCCGAGATCAGCCTCGGCAGTTTGTCTTCGTGAAAGATATAAGCCATACGATTCCTCTCTAGCCCTGGACTTTACCCAGGGGGCGATACGCCGTTCGCGCGACTTCGGCAAACGGCGCGGGCGCGACAGTCGCGCGGATTTCGATCTGCCGGTGACGCTCCACAGTCGGTTTAGTCGATCCGCCTTTCTCTTCGCCCCAGATCAAAGATACGTCTGTGCCCGGCTCGCTGTGCTCCTTATCGAGCATGGCGAGCGAGATCATGGCGCGCTCGTTGTAGGTGTAGCCGGTGTAGGTTGAGACCCCGATGGTCTTACCCGACGCCAGCACCTTGTCATAGGGCAGGGTGGAGTAGTTGGCGAGGGGCAGATCGATGTATTTCAGAATGTCGCCCGTCTCATCCGAGAGGGAGCGGAAAGCGCGCGCGACATCATCGCCATTCCAGACCAGCGTGACTTTGGCGCGCCTCTGATGCGCCGCCATCTTTTCCAGCGCGGCACGGCCGATGAATTCGTGATCGAACTTCACAAAAGGCCCGTACCCGAGGTCCCAGGGAGTGAGGTAGTAGTCTTCAATGTTGTCCGAATAGAAGCTGCCGCCGAGCGACGCCATGGCTTCGTAGCTCTTTGAGCCAAGCCACTGTCGATAGGGCTGCAGTTTGTCGCCGGTGTAAATGGCGGGGAGCGGGGAAGGAATCCAGCCGGATTCGAGACAGGAAGTGGGATAGGTGCGGGCGCCGACCTGGCGAATGCCGAATTCCTGTCCCGCCGCGACGATGGCATCGCGCACGATCCCGCCGTCTTCCCACGGACCGAAAAGCTCCCAGCCGGGCCGTCCCACCATGCCGTGACGCAGGGCGCGCACGATCTTGCCGGCGATGACGAACTTATCCATATGGAAGAAGCGGATGCCGGGAGCGGGCGCGCCGCTGGCCTTCTCCATGACCTTCTGGGCGTGCGGGCCCTGCACCTGATAGCGATAGGTTTTGCGGCGGCCCAGATTGGCGGCGGAGCGCTCGTCGCGTTCGACGGTCACGTTGTAGCCGCCCGTTTCGGCTTGGAACTCCACCCAGTTCTCGGCGGGAGGACGGCCGACGAGGTTGAAGCTGTTTTCGTCGAGGTAGAAAAGGATGGCGTCGCCGATGACGTAGCCGTCGTGCGTGCAGGCGACGAACTGCTTGGCCTGATTGACGCGGAAGTTTTTGAAGGTGTTGACGCCGAGGTCGGAGAAGAGGCGGAGTGCGTCGGGGCCATTCACATAGAGGTCGGTCATGTGATGCGACTGGTCGAAGAGCGCGCAGGTCTCGCGCCAGGAGCGCTGTTCATCGCGCCAGTTGCTGAATTCGTGGCGCACGACGGGGAAGGCGTAGGGGCCGATCTGCGAATTGCGCAGCATGCGGACCGGGTTGCCGGCGGCGGCGAGCACGTCGGCGAGGCTGGGCTGGCTCATGACTCTCTCAGTGACTCCTCGGGGTAAGGGAAATCCTAGGGCGGCGCCAGTGGGGCAGCGCGGACGCCAAGTGGAAAGTATATGCCTGAAGGGTGGATGACGGCCGAGAGAGGTGGAAGCCGCGCTGTGCGCAAGGCTTCTCCCCTTTTAGGGAAAGCGTGCGAACTCGCCGGCGCCACACGTTACGCCTTCGCCGGCCTCATCGCCGGCCGCGACATTCCGCGCCATTACACCGGGGACGACCTGACGCTCGATCTCATCTATGCTCGCGCTCAGCAACACCTCGCCGAGCATCCTTCTCTCAACTCTTCACAAGGGTTAAGCGGGAGCCATCGCACCGGCCACCCAACTGAGTGCCGACATCGTGATCATTGACGAGCAGGAAGCGCGTCAGACTACTACTCAGGCAGGGCCTTCCGTCACCGGTTTGCCCGTGTCCTTATGCGAGCAAAGCTGGCAGGACACATCTCCGCGATAAGACCGGAGATTCGCGCTCTCCAACCGAGCCCGCTTTTTCCCGGACTGGATCGACAATGAAGTTTGGGTGATAATCGACTGGTTCCATGGCTGACGATCCGTTGAAATCCACGTTGCGCGCCATGTGCGACGACTGGGACCGGCGGGCGCGGGAGAACGCCCGGTACTACATTGCGACCGGCCAGGCGCACTGGACCGACGAGGAGTTCTTTGCCTCCGGCGAACGGGTAGTTGCCGAACAGATCCTCACCGACATGGGCAACGTCTGCCAGGGCGGGAATGATCCGGTCTCCATGCGCGTACTGGAAATCGGGTGTGGCGCCGGACGGGTCACGCGCGCACTGGCCCGCGTTTTCGGCGAAGTCCATGCCGTCGACATCAGCGGCGAGATGATCGCGCAGGCGCGCGCCGGCCTGGCCGACCAACCGAATGTATTTCTGTACCAGAACAACGGGATGGACCTGTCGGTGGTCCCGGAGCTGCCCTTCGACTTTGCTTTCTCAGTGATCGTCTTTCAGCACATCCCCAGCCGTGACGTGATCGAAAGATATTTCTGCGAAGTCGCCCGGTTGCTGCGGCCCGGCGCGCTGTTCAAAGTGCACGTCGAAGGGCGTCCGGAGTCCCGGCTTCCTCTCCGATGGAGGCTGACCGGTAAGATCCCGCTGACGATCCGGAAGCGGTTTCTGCGGCCCATTCGCCGGCTGTTTCTGCCCGAACCGGAGCCCACCTGGACAGGCATTATGTTCACGCCGGAGGATGCGCAGGCGCTCTGCGACAATGCCGGTTTTGAGTTGCGCTATCAACGCTGCGTGAGCGGGGAGGGGTACTGGCTGTGGTGCTTCAGGAAATGAGGAGGCAGGAAAATCAGATTTAATCCAACCCACTATGGCAATTCTTCCGGCTTCGTGTTAATCTTCTCAGGTTCCCACTTTCAGAAAGGAGGCGGACTTTTGCGCGACTTTAACTTCAAAGATCTGACGGTTCAGGCGCTGCAGGCCGGCCTTCTTTCCAGCCGTTCCAGCCTCGCCTAAGTTCTCCATCCAAATAACCAGCGGCCGGGCTTACAGCCAGCCGGATTCAGCCTCGCGCCGCAACGCTGAAGGAAACTATCGAATGTCACCAATGATGGGGTCGATGCGCTCCCTGATGCAGGACGCATCGGTCGTGAAACAGAAAGTGAAGCCGGGGACGGCGAAGCGCATGATGCGATTCGCCATTCCCTATACCCGCCTGCTGGCGATCTTTCTCCTGGTCGTGATTGTGGATGCCGGCATCAGTATCGTCACCCCCCTGATCTATCGGCAGATTATCAACAACGGATTTCTGAAGAGCGACGCCGCGCTGATTATCCGCTATGCCGTACTGGCGGGCATACTCGGCCTCGTCGATGGCGGGCTCGGGGTCGCGTCGTCTTATTTCTCCGCCACGATCGGCGCGCGTGTGGTGCTGTCTCTGCGTACGAAGCTCTTCGAGCACATTCAGCAGATGCCGCTCGCCTTTTTCACGCGCGTGCGGACAGGGGCGCTGGTAAGCCGGCTGAGCCAGGATGTCGGCGGGGCGCAGGGCGCGTTCACCGATATCCTCTCCAACCTGGTGGGGAACAGTGTAGTTCTGATAGGCGTCCTGGCCGCAATGTTTGCGCTCTCGTGGCAGATGACCGTCGCGGCGCTGATCCTGGTGCCGCTCTTCGTTCTTCCGGCGCGTTTCTGGGGGCGAAAACTGCAGCAGATCGTGCGCGAGAGCATGACCCTCGGCGCGGCGATGAGCGGCCTGATGACCGAACGGTTCAATGTCGCGGGCGCCTATGTCGCGAAGATTTTCGGCCGCCCGCACGAGGACATCAGGGAGTTCGAAGAAAAAGCGGGGCGCGTCTCCGCCATCGGTGTCAAAACCGTGATTTACGGCCGCCTCTTCGGCTCGGCCATCATGCTGATGACGGTGATCGCCACCTCGTTCGCTTACGGCTGGGGCGGCGTGCTCACCGTTCACCACCGGCTGGACCTGGGCACGGTGGTGGCTTTCCTTTCTTACCTGACTCGCCTTTATCTGACGTTCACCGGGCTTTCCAATATTCAGGTCACCGTGATGACCGCGCTGGTTTCCTTTGAGCGTGTCTTCGAGGTGCTCGACCTGCCGCCCATGATTCGGGACGCTCCCGACGCGGTGCCCGTTCCCGGCGGTCCGGCGCGGATTTCTTTCGATCATGTCTCGTTTCGCTACCCGGCGCCGGCCGAAGTCTCGCTGGCGTCGCTCGAATCCATCGCCTCTCTGGATTCGATGCCGGACAAAACGGTGCTGCGCGACATCACCTTCTCCGCGGAACCGGGACAGCTTGTGGCGCTGGTCGGCCCTTCCGGCGCGGGGAAGACTACGATCACGCACCTGGTGGCGCGGCTCTATGATGTCCAGAGCGGCGCGGTGGCGATCAACGGCATTGACGTTCGCAAGGCGAAGCTGGATTCTCTGCAGCAGCGCGTGGGCACGGTCATGCAGGATGCGCACCTTTTCCACGACACCATCCGCGCCAATCTTCTCTATGCGAAGCCCGACGCCACGGAAGCGGAACTTACCGAGGCGTTACGCGCGGCGCAGATCCTGCGGCTCATCACTTCCCTGCCGAAGGGCCTCGACACGCTATGCGGCGACCGCGGATATCGCTTTTCGGGAGGCGAGAAGCAGCGTCTGGCGATTGCGCGCCTGCTTCTCAAGGCGCCCGATATCGTCATCCTCGACGAGGCGACCGCGCATCTGGATTCCGAATCGGAGGCCGCGATTCAGGAGGCATTTGAAGTTGCCCTGCGCGGGCGCACATCGATCGTCATTGCGCACCGCCTCTCCACGATCGTCAAGGCGGACCAAATCCTCGTCGTGAGCGAAGGACGCATCGTCGAGCGCGGAACCCACGCCGAACTCCTGGAGCGGGGCAGCGTTTACGCGGAACTGTATCGGCGGCAGTTTGCCGATCACGGAAATGAACGGCAGGCATCCATAGGGAAGTGACATACCGCCAGGATGTGGACTTCCCGGTCGAGATCCTGGCGCTATTGGCTTTCGGATCGCGTAAGCCTCGCAGAAACGGGCGGCGGGATAATCGTGGACGCTCGCGGGCCGGCCCCCAGCGTGTGGAGCCCCAGGCATAGCAGCAACGCCAGGACAGGATCTGTGACCTCGGCGACATGGCCCGGGATCCGTGTCTGGAGCACCTCGATCCCGGCCAGTACCACGGCCACGAGAGCGCCGGCGCGTCTGGCGCCAAGCCCGCCGCGGTGCAGTAACCAGATGGATCCACCGTACCGGAATAGTTTACCGAGGAGGGTAGAAATGGAATCCTGCCACTGGCCTCCGAGGAATCCTCCGAACGGAATCCACGAGAATGCCTGCGGGGGACCCGCAAAGTGAGAGGGAGCAAGTCCCCTGAGGGTCAATCCAAGCAGAAGCGTGATGCCGGCGAGGCGGTCTGAGCTCGGCCCCTGGCCGAAGAAGTGGAACAGCAGAACCCCGACAACCGCTCCAGCGAAATCGGCCGGCAGGGGACTGTGGTTGACAATCCCGAACTGGATCGGCACCAGCAAAAGCAAGGCTGACAACCAACGGAAGGGCGACCTGACTCCCGCCGCGGACAACAACTGGCCCACCGCAAACCATTCAGCCGCGTTCAACAGGATCGGAACCGGGCTGATCAGCGGTGCATGAATGAACGCCGCAAACTTCGCCCTCCAGGCACTCAGCCACAGATCGGGAAACAAGGGAAAGAGCAGAAACGATACCCAACAAAAAAGAAGCGCGACGGCGCTTCGGTCGCGGAAGTGGAACCGGAGTCCTGCGACGGGAATAGCTGTAATCTGCGTGAATGCGAACGCGGCGAGCACGCCTGACGCTGCGCCCAGAGTATTGCTGACAAGGTCCACCGCGCTGCATACCCGGTGCGGCGTGAACAGCTGAACCATCTCAATGGTGGCGGACAGCAGCGCCCCGAGGACAACAGATGACAGTGCCGCCAATGCAGGGGATGTAAAGCGTCGTATCGCGAGACAGGCGGACATGCCGAGCGGTATGTAGCTGGCGATGTTGACGGCCACGTCGAAAAGAAACCGGCGATCCCGGGGGTTGGCCGCCCAGGAGTGAAGCAGGATATAGAACGGGCTGGCAGAAAGGTGACGAACCTCAAACACCCACGGGTAAAGCGAACCGTAAACGATGAGAACGATGACGACGATAAGAATCCCGAACAGATTTCCATGGTAGCCGTTAATCCGTTCGTGTCAAAACAAACAAGAAGGTTCACGGCGAGTCTTGCATTAGCTCTGTTTCTTTGTACTATATGACTAGTACACCGTAACGCTGAGGAGCGATTGTGAACCGACAATTGAGTTTTGGCATCGCCGGATTGTTCTTATGCTCTTTTCTCTCCGCCCAGGAGGTCCGCATGGTGAATGTGGACAAGGGCGTTCAGCTCGAGGTTCTCGACTGGGGCGGGAGCGGGCGCGTCATCATCCTGCTCGCGGGCTCCGGCAACAGCGCGCACGTGTTCGACGACTTTGCGCCGAAGCTCACGCCCTTTGCTCATGTGTACGGAATTACGCGGCGCGGCTACGGTGCCTCGAGCCACCCCGCCTCGGGCTACGACAACCAGCGGCTCGCCGACGATATCATGGCCGTCATCGACGAACTTAAGCTGCCGTCACCCGTTCTGTGCGGGCATTCCGCCGCGGGCAGCGAAATCACCACCATCGGCAATCAGCATTCCGACCGCATCGGCGGCCTGATCTACCTCGACGCCCTGGATGATCCTCGCGATTTTCCCGCTTCCGATCCGCATTATATGGAGCTGTTTCGAAAACTTCCGCCGGGTCCGGTTGTGCCGCCGGAGACCGCCGAGGAGCGTGCCTCCTTCGCACTGACCCGGGCGCGCGACCTGCGCGTGAGAGGCTTCGCAATGCCCGAATCCGAGTACCGCAATGTTTTCGAGGTCATGCCCGACGGCTCGAAAGGCCCCTACAAAACGCCGCAGTTCATTCACGACGCGATCGGTCAGGGCGACATCAAACGGGATTATTCCCATATCCACGTGCCGGTGCTCGCTCTGCTGCAGGGTCCGCCGGACCATCCCGATCCAAACGCAGTCCCGCCGAAAAACGAAGAAGAACGTGCGGCCACAAAGGCGTTCGCCGACGCCACCCAGGCTTTCGTCAACCGCTGGATGGCGAACTTCCTGAGCGGCGTGCCCTCCGCCCGCGTTGTCCATCTGCCGGGCGCCGGACACTATGTTTTTCTGACTCGCGAAGCCACCTGCACAGCGGAGATTCGGGACTTTATCGCGCGATTAAATTGACTTTCGCCCCGGCCGTTCACGTCTCCGGAGTCGTTCAGCTCTCCGCCGGTCGCTCCAGCATCGCCGCCATTAGTGATTTCAGGAAGAGATTATTAACCTGAAGAGATCCGTCTCGCAGGGAAATGCGCGCTGTCCAGCTTTGAGCCCTGCTCTCATGGATCGCGACGACATCGAATCGGGGAAAGTCGGGCGGGCCTGCGAAGCGGTTTTCTGACCGCGCATGGCGGTTGTCAGGAAACTGCATACGACGACCGCCAGAGAACAGAGGCGTTTTCGCACGGCACAACCATTATCCCCGCGAAATCCGTCCTCGCCAATCCGAAGGGTGGGTGATGCTTGAAACAAAAGCGCATTGCCGTGCCGCCCCCTACGCATCACAATCGAACTATGGACTACGGATGCGAGGCCGCGATCGGTGCTGTTTGCGGGCTCCGCGCTTTCATGGGACCGGCCATCACGGCGGGCGCGGCGAACCGCAGGATGCTGAACCTGAAGAAAACTCCACTCGCCTGGATGGCGACCGACAACACGGCTACGACGATGGTGCTTCTTGCCGCCGTCGAGCTGCTCGCTGACAAGCTGCCATTTACGCCCAGCCGCATGCGGACGCCTTCGCTGGCAGTGCGTTTCATCTCCGGCGCGATCTGCGCACTTGCGATCTCCAACGGCCGTAAGCGGAACGAGAAGATCATGGGGGCTATCGTCGGCGGCACTGCGGCGGTCGCGGCTGCCTGCGCGGGATATCAGTACCGCAGGCATGTAAAGATGCCTTCACTCGCCAAAGCGCTGATCGAAGATACCGTGGCAGTGGGTGCAGGCAACGCCGTGATCAAGCATGTTTGCGCGTGAGAAACGTGCGTTATGTGACAGTCCTGTTCAGAGTGGACGATTGAACCCCGCGCGTCATGTAAGTCTCTGAACATCCCGCAGGAAATTCCCGATGGCTGCGAGAGTGGCGTCACATCGATCCCGGTGCGGCGCGTGTCTGCAGTCATCGAGTATCAGAGCCGACGCCCCATTCGCGAAGCCGCGGGTTGAGCCGGATGTCGTTCCAGCCCCGGAACAGCGCATCCGGATTCGCATGACGCCACCCTAAGCGTCGGGGCAAATCTGTCTGCTGGTCCTGCTGGCGCGCCTCAGCGATGCTCGACACGGTGATCTCTTCAAGGAAAACATGCGGCGATTCCAGAATGAGTCCGCGCGGCGAATCGGGGAACATGCCCGCAAAGAGAATCGCGATCGACGCGCCGTCGCTGCGTCCGAGAAGCAGGGGCCGTTCGATGCCCGCCTGCCGGAGAATCTCCGGAAGCACGACCTGTGCCTCATGATGCATGTAGGTGACAGCCCCCGCGCATTGGCCACTCGCGAAGTCTGGCGATTAAAGGCGGCCTGGGGCGTGAATTCGCCTTTGGGCTGCTGCGAAGGCATAGGGTTCGAAATGGTACCGAATACGGTACCATTACTTTATGGCAGCCGCCGATAAGACGCTTCGAAAGATGCGTCGGAATCCGAGCGGCTGGCGCATCGAGGACCTGATATCTGTCGCGGATGCAAACGGCGTCTCCTGGCGAAGACCTGGTCGCGGCGGAAGCCACGTAATCTTCAGCGCTGCGGGTGTCCGCGAAGTCGCTTCGGTACCGGACAAGCGTCCAATCAAAGCGATCTATGTCATGAAATTTGTCGATTTGATCGACGCGTTTCAGGAACAACTCCCGAGCGCTGCGAAAAGCCCGGCTGACATGGGCGTCAGGAAGAAAGGCTAATGATAATGAACCGAAGGGTCGCAAGAAGTGAACTGGATGCCTATCGTTTTACCGTTCGACACCTTTCGAAGGAAGAGGGAGGTGGCTACCTGGTAGAGTATCCGGACATTCCGGGTTGCATGTCCGATGGGGAGACCGTCGAAGAAGCTATCGCCAACGGCCGGGAAGCTCTTCGCGATTGCATCGAGGTTTTCAGGGAGACTGGCCGCAAAGTGCCAAGACCTGCAGCGATCGAGCCTGCGCAGTGGCGCCAGCGGCTTCCGCGTACTCTCTACCGAAAGCTGACAGCGCAGGCCGAGTCGGAAGGTGTGAGCATCAACAGCCTTGTGACGGCGATCATCGCCGAGGCTGTGGGGCGCACAGCCCGAGGTTAGCTGCGGCCTCTGGTGCCGCCGCGGCTCTCGCACTCGTAGTAGCTGCCGTTGCCCGCCATCAGACCGCCCCATTCGGCGCACATCGACCGGTCGCCCGAAAACTCCGCGATGACATCGAAGCCAGTGACTCTGCATACGAGCCCGATCGCCAGATTAAGAAGTTGGCGGCGAATCCCATCGGATCGGTAAAATAAGGACGTGGTGATCAGCACAGGGCGGACGGTGCATGTGGTTCCCGGCGAATACGGCACATGGAATGTCGTTGATCTCGATAGCCGCGGGTGGAGCTTTCCCACGAAAGCTGAGGCGCTTAACCATGCAAGGAGCATCGCCGCTGCCAACCAGCCCAGCCAGTGGTTCTGTTTGATGCCTTCGGGCAAATGGAACCTATTGCCCATTACCAGTTACCTGTCTACCCTCTTCCTCAGGTCTCGGGCCAAAACGGCGCGTCGTTATTTGAAGCCACGATGAAAGCGCTCCTGATCGGGGATTCGCGGCAGCCGGCATCGCCGTTCTAGGCGAACTGGTCGATCGCGTCGAGCGGGACGCCCGAAAAGAGTCGGCGAAATCGCGAAGGTCATCGAAGGGCAATCGGCGGCCCCGGGAAGTCCTGAAGCGCGCAGCATGGCCGGCCGTTCGCGAAGAACCGCAAAGCCGCCTTCCGTCTTCATAAACTGCCCGTTCGATCCTTCCTACCGAAAGGTTTTCGACGCTATTGTATTTGCCGTCTGTGCGCTGGCATTTGAACCGCGTTGCGCCCTCGACCGGGACGACGGAACCGAAGAGCGGCTAACCAAAATTCTCGAGCTGATCGACGAATGTCCCTTTGGCATTCACGATCTGTCTTATATGAAAATCGATCCGGGAACGCGCTTGCCACGGCAGAACATGTCGTTCGAGCTTGGGCTGTTTCTCGGGCTGGAATATGCAACGCGCGCGCGTTCCCAGAAGAGCTGCCTGATTCTCGACCGCCATCAATGGAGATATCGAAAGTCCCTCTCCGACCTCAGCGGCCGGGACATCCGTGCACACAAGGGGACGCCTGAACACGCGATCAGAGCCGTGCGCGACTGGCTGGTCACCCAATCGGGACGCACCGACGCGCCTGGCGCAGCCTTCATTGCCGGTCAATATTGACGCTTCCGGCGTGAACTGCCCACGCTCTGCGCAAGGGCGAAGCGCAACGTTACCGAGCTTTCGTTCTCCGACTACCGGGCGACGGTATTCGTCTGGCTGAGCATGAAAGCGTAGAATCTGACTGAACAGACGGATGACGATGTGCCGGGCGCGCCGGTCGAACAGTCCGACATAAAAGACGTAAAATCAGATGTAAGGAATTTTTTTCGGGAGAACGGAATTGAACGTCATACTGCCGGATTCATTACGCGACTTCGTGGAAAAACAAGTGAATGCGCGAGGCTACGCGAATGCTGACGCTTTTGTGGCCGACCTTGTGCGGACGGAAGCGCAGGTTCTCGCACGGGCCAACAGCGGTGAACCGCTTGCGGTTGATGAGCATCTGATCCCGCGTCTGGAGGCGCTTCTCGAGGAAGCTGAAGCCAGCGGTAAGGCGGTGGAGATGACATCTCAGGATTGGGATGACATTCGAAATGAGGGTCTGGCGCTCGTGAGGTCTCGGAAAGCGTCCTGACCGTTTACATCGCCGAACATCCAAGCCTGGTAACTGCGGTCTACCATCGTGTTACAGTCCTTCAAGGGCGCTTTTACGAAATCCCGTTGTGATCACGCCCCTGCGAAGTCAATGCTGCCAATGACCCAAGGTGAGAAAGATGCCCTTGCGAAAGCTGCCCGGCTCCTCCGCGACCTCGGAGCGTCGCAAGTGTACATGTTCGGCTCTGCGGTCAAAGGTCAGCTCCGGCCCGATTCGGATATTGATATGGCTGTCTCGGGTCTGCCGCCCGGCCTTTATTTCTGCCTCGTCGGGGAAATTTGTGGGTTGACGGCGAGCGTTAGCGAGCCGTCTCGGTGAGGAATCGGCGGAGCTTCCGGCAAGTCGAATCGAACGATCTTTGTTCATCCTCGCCGCCGTGATACAGAAGCGGGCCGCCGTCGGACTCGATCATGCGCCAGAGAACCACATCCACGGGCTTCTTTCTCAGAGAAGGATCGTAGTTGAGGTCGCGGATGACTTCGGCGCCTTCCAGAAGTGACCCACCTCTGCTCGTCAGAAATGACCCAGGCATTCTGAACTGATCGCGCCTCGCGGCGGCTGAAGTCGTGATGAAGACGATAGAACATCACGATGCCCGAGGCCCGGAAGAGACCGTGCACCATCTGTCGCCGGTGGTTCCGGCCGAATCCGCGAGTGGGAAGCCGGCAGCGAGCCTGCGGGAGTCCGGACTGCCAGAAGGCGCGGCGCCAGAAGACCCAGGCAAACTGGCGTAATCAGAACCCCGGCTATTCCATCGCATGGCGAATCGACCGGCGCGCGGCGGCGCACCCTGAATCACCCGAACCGCTGCGATTGCCCCCTCCTCTCAAGCAACTTCCCTGGGAGGTCGCGAAAGACCAGTTCGGCTCGCAAGGCGCTGATTTCATTGGCGTTATGGGGGCACTAATCGTCCGCACCGCGAAAGACCAGATCCGGCCCTATCTCACTGATCCCACAGCAGTTCCCGGCACACTTCCCCCGCTTCCGCAAAAGACCAGTCCCAACCTCCCGCATACTCGGGTTCAGCCGCCCGACCATGCACCTGGAGTTTCACCAGCTCGACCTGCGATGGGAGCACCTGCGAGTCCGCGAGCCGCACCGCCAGCGCCAACTGCTGGCCTCGCTGGCTGAGAGCGGCCAGCAGACGCCCATCGTTGTTGTGATCGCCAAAGACGGCAGCGACAGCTACCTGGTAATCGACGGTTACAAACGAATCGCCGCGCTCCGGCAACTGGGCCGCGACATCATCGAAGCCACGGTCTGGCCGATGGGCGAAGCCGAAGCCCTGCTGTTATCGCGTGCGCAGCGAATGAGCCCTCAGGAAAGCGCGCTCGAACAGGGGTGGCTGCTGTCGGAGATGGAACAGCGCTTCAGCTACTCGCTCGACGAACTGGCGCGCCGTTTCGACCGGAGCATCAGTTGGGTATCGCGGCGACTGGCGCTTGTCGAGTTGTTGCCTGAAGCGGTTCAGCGTCATGTGCGCGAAGGGAACATCACTGCGCAGACCGCCATGAAGTATCTGGTGCCGGTGGCTCGCGTCAGCGCCGAAGACTGTGAGCGCATGGCTGCGGCATTCGTGACGCACCGCTGCGATTCCAGGCAGGCGGCACAGCTTTACACCGCATGGCGCGAAGGTTCGCGGGTGGCTCGCGAGCGCATTCTCGCCGAACCGGAACTGTTTCTGAAAACGCAGAGCCAGCCGCAGACGGCGAAGCCCGCCGCGGCCGAACAGGTTCAGGGCGATCTGGAGATGGCGCTTGCCATTCTGCGTCGCGCCGGCCGCAGGCTCACCGAAGCTTTGCCGGAGATGAACGCCGCACAGCAGGAGCAGGCGCAGCGCGAGATCGAAAGTACGCGCCGGGAACTGAACCGGATGGCGGAACGAATCGGAAAGGAACAGGAAAGCAGACATGCTGAGCCAGGCGCAGCGAACCGCGATTCTGGAGTTGCACGAGCAACGAGTGAGCAAGCGCGAGATCGCACGCGTGTTGCGGGTGTCGCGCCTCACTGTGCGCAAAGTCCTGCAATCGAACTCCGTCAGCGAGCCGGAGATTCAGCGTTCGGAGAAAGCAGAACCTTACCGCCAACAGATCATCGAGCTGTTGGCTTCCTGCAAGGGGAATCTCGTGCGAGTCCATGAGGAACTCCAGGCGAGCGGCGCGGCACTGTCATATCAGGCGCTGACCTCATTCTGCCGCAGACAGGGTATCGGGCAAACGCCGGTTGTGCCCTCGGGCCAGTATCATTTCGAGCCCGGTGTGGAGATGCAGCACGATACGTCTCCGCATGAAGTGGAAGTGGGCGGCAGGAAGTATAAGGCGCAGACCGCCTCTGCAGTGCTGTGTTATTCGCGCATGCTGTTCTTTCAGATCAATCCCACCTTTCAGCGCTTCGACTGCAAGGTGTTTCTCACCGATGCGGTGCGCTACATGAACGGCGCCCCGGAACGCGTGATGATCGACAACACGCACGTGGTGGTGCTGCGCGGCACGGGACGCGAGATGATTCCGGTGCCCGAGATGGAGTCGTTCGCCGACCGCCTCGGTTTCCGTTTCGTGGCGCATGAGCGCGGCGACGCCAATCGTTCGGCGCGCGTGGAACGGCCTTTCTCATTCATCGAAAACAACTTTCTGGCGGGCCGTACCTTCACCAGCTGGCAGGATCTCAACCTTCAGGCGCGCCAGTGGTGCGACAAGGTGAACTCCACCTATAAGAAGCATCTTCGCGCCGTGCCGCGAGAGCTGTTCGCGGTCGAGCAGCTACGTCTGAAACCGTTGCCGGCATGGGTCCCGGAAGTGTATCGGCTGCACCGGCGCACCGCAGACACGGAAGGCTATGTCTCGGTGAACTCCATTCGTTACTCGGTTCCGGTTCCCTGGATCGGGCGGAGCGTGGACGTTCGCGAGACGCGCGACCGGATCGAGATCGAACTCGATCCGCGCCACATTGTTGTACACGATCGCGTTCTGACGCCGCCGAATCAGCGGATCATGCTGGCCGAACACCGGCCGCCGCGCGGCGCGGGCGTTAAGCGAAACGATCCGCATCCGGAAGAACAGACGCTCATCGAAGCCGCGCCGGAGATCGCACCTTATATATCGGCGCTGAAGCAGAAGGGGCGCAAAGTGGTGACTCTTGCCCTGCGGCAAATGCTGCGACTGCTGCGCGAGTATCCCCGCGAACCTTTCCTTGCCGCGGTTGCCGAAGCCGCCCGCTACGGACTTTACGATCTCGACCGGCTGGAACGAATGATTCTGCGGCGGGTAGCCCGCGACTATTTTCTGATCGGCGACAAGGAGCCGCAAGGCAATGACTGAAGAACTCGAACAACTGCTGAAGAATCTCAAGCTGCGCCGCATGCTCAACGTTTACGACGAGCAGTTGCAGGCCGCCGAAAAGGCGCAGATCCCTTACACGGAGTTCGTGGCGGGACTCTTGCGGGCGCAGTGGCATGAGCGGCAGGAAAGCGCGCTCGAATGGCGCATTCACAGAGCGAATCTGCCGGAGCGATGGTCCCTGGAAACGTTTCCGTGGTCGCGCCAGCCGGGCGTGAACCGCAAGCAGATGCGCACGTTCGCCGACCTCGACTTCGTGGCAAAGCACGAGAATCTGGTGCTGGTGGGCCCGACCGGCGTGGGCAAAACCGGGCTGGCCTGCGGCCTTCTGCTAAAGGCGTTGCAGAACGGACATCGCTGTCAGTTCGTTCGGGCACAGGACCTGTTCGATGAGATGTATGCTTCGCTGGCGGATCGATCCACGCGCCAGTTGTTAAACCGGCTGGCGCGTCTGGACGTCCTGCTGATCGATGAGTTCGGGTATTTAAATCTCAAGCCCGAGCAGTCGAACACGTTCTTCAAGCTGATGGAGGAGCGTTATCATCGCCACTCGACGATCATTACTACGAACCTTGGCTATGACGAGTGGCAGAACTTCCTCGGCAACAAGTCCATGGTCGAGGCGTTGCTCAGCCGTGTGCGGCATTACTGCCACACGGTCACCATCAACGGTCCGTCGCTGCGCGATCCGCAGGGCTGAAGGTGTGGGTCGATGGAGCAGCGCGAGTATGTGCGACAGGTTCTGAATGCTTATCGGGCCACACCCGGCACAGCCGGCGTGGTTCGACGTGCGGACCGCATCTTTGCGATTCAGTTGCACGACCGCGCCGTGCCTCTGGCCACAGTTGAAAATGCATTGATACTCGCGGCGGCGCGGCGTTCGGCCAGACCTGCCGACGCTGCGCCTCTCGGTACGATTCGGTCGCTGATTTACTTCGCGCCTGTGATCGAAGAAGTCCTGCAGCTCAAGGTCGGCCCGGAATACTTCCAGCACCTCCGCAACAAACTCCAGCGTTCCACGCCAGCGCGATAGCCCCGTACTTACTCCCTCACCACGAGCAGAACGCGCCTTCGGCGCGGATGATATCGAGTGCCCCGCATCTTCGCCGAACACTGCACACGCCTGCGGCGTGGATGATGATGCGCGCTCAAACCGAGATCCTGTTCTCCAGGTGGGTCACTTTAAGCGAGCGGAAGTGGGTCATTCTTCGTGAGCGCCGAAGGCGGATGAACTCCCCGCCCAGCACCCACATGTTATCGACGTGTTTCTGAATGGTCTTTGGCGCCAGGTCCGACGCCGCCAGAGATTCGAGGAACGGACGGAACAGGGCGATCAACTGCTCACCCGGCGGCACATCTTTTTCCAGCCCCATCCAGGACCGGGGCCAGCCGTTCAAATCCCGGCAATAGTGTTCGAGGTCGTGGCGTGGTCGAGTAGCGGCGCGGTTTACTTTGGTAGTTCTCGCCTTCACCAGCTTCCACTTCATGCTTGCGCTCATCACGATTCTAAATCGTTGTCACCGTTTTCCGGGATTCGTTTATCGGCAGGCCCGTTTCAGCTCCGATCACAAGAGCATTGAGATCGCGGTGCGTCCCCGTAAGGGCTCGAAGGCGATTTGTTCGCGATGCCACCAGCCCGCTCCAGGCTACGATCAACTCGCCGAGCGCCGTTTCGAGTTCATTCCATTCTGGGGATTTCTGGTTTTTCTGTTGTACTCGATGCGGCGTGTGGATTGCCGCCGCTGCGATGCGGTCGTGGTCGAGGAAGTTCCGTGGGGCGACGGAAAGCGCACTCTGACCCGGGCCTACATGTTGTTCCTCGCCCGCTGGGCGCGCCGGCTTTCGTGGAAAGAAACCGCCGAGGCTTTCCGTACTTCATGGGAAAAGGTTTTCGACGCCGTCGAGCACGTGGTTACCTTCGGGCTGGAGCACCGGGTGCTCGGTCAGATTGACGCCATCGGTGTGGACGAGATCCAATACGCCAAAGGCCACAAGTATCTGACGCTGGTTTATCAGATCGATCTCGGCGTCACGCGCCTGCTCTGGATCGGAAGGGAAAGAACGATTGAGTCGTTTCAGGGGTTCTTCAAAGTCATCGGCGACGAAATCGCTTCAAAGATCGTCTTCGTCTGCTCCGACATGTGGGAGCCCTATCTGAAGGTCATTCGCGAGAAATGCTCCGAGGCGCTGCACATTCTCGACCGCTTCCATATCGTTGCGAAGATGAACAAGGCTCTCGATGAGGTTCGCGCCGGCGAATCGCGCCGCATGCTGCGCGAAGGCTATACGCCGGTACTGAAGAAGTCGCGCTGGCTGCTGCTCAAACGCGAAGAGAACCTCAAAACCGAACAGCGCTTCCGCCTGCGCGACATCCTCCGCTACAACCTGAAAACCGTCCGCGCTTACCTTCTCAAGGAAGCCTTTCAGCAACTCTGGGATTACAACGCTCCCTACTGGGCCGGAAAGTTCCTCGATGACTGGTGCCGTCAGGTGATGCGCTCCCGCATCGAGCCGATGAAGAAGATCGCCAGTTCTCTGCGCGATCACCGTGAACTGATCCTCAACTATTTCCGCGCTCAAAAGATGCTTTCCAGCGGTGTCGTCGAGGGGCTGAATAACAAGGCCAAAGTCACAATGCGAAAAGCCTATGGCTTTCGAACCTTTCGAACGCTGGAACTCGCCCTCTATCACTCACTTGGCAAACTTCCCGAGCCCGAATCCACCCACGAGTTTTTCTGACGAACCTTATTTCTCGGCAGTAAATCGGGCCTCCGACATCGTGGATCGGCCCGTCGATCTCATGGATTTGGACGACGATACCCCGCTCGTCCGGTATCTCCGGGCCAGCGGAGATCTCGTGCGTGTCGCCTGACCTCGCGACCAGGATTCCGTTGGGGCTTCCGCGAGCAGATGTCCCCGTTGGGAGGCTGCGAAGCGAGACCTGCGGCCCGTGCTGGTAGAATCCGGGTTGGAGCTTGGCGGTTGGCGTTCATGCTTCTGATCATTTGCAAGGGGAGTTGGCCCGATGGAATATAAGATATTTGGCCCGGAGCGCTCGCCCGGCGACGAGTTCAGGGCCGAACTGCAGGCATTTTGTGATCTCGATGACGTTCAGCGTGAAGCCCTCGCCGCATGGTTCGAATCGACCTCTGATTTCGATTCCTATGCACCGGAGCTCCCAACCGGTATTCTAGCGAGCACTTTGCTGCCTGAGCAGTTCAGGAAGACTGCGGCGCCAATTCGTTTTCTACTGGAAAGTTGGCACCGACGCTCGCTGCAACTCGCCGATATTGAGAGAGATCTGCTGCTATTAGGACTCGACATGGAACAGCTCGCACGCGTCAGCAGCTTTCTCGCCCGCCTGTCGGGGGTCAAGGAACGGGTATGGCTCGACGCGCTAGAGGGCGCCGCTCAAATAGTTGGCCTGCCAACAATGGATGACGCGAATATCGTCTGGGACGCGAGGCCATTTTTTGGGGGGTCGAGCTACTATTATTTTGCTGGCGATGCGGATGCCGTTACGTACAACCAGTGCCTTGGACTCACTTGCATGGCAATCGTGGAATTCATGGTCTCGGACTCTAATGGTGTGAAGCAGCGGCTAGCCGTCCAGATGAACGAAGGCGTCTTCAAGATGTTCCTTCGGGCGGTGAACCGGGCCGACGATCAGCTGAAGTCACTCAAGGACTTCATAAAGCCACTGGCGCCGCCGCCTAATAAGGCTAAACAAGGTTGAAATCGTTATGATGTCATCCAAACTCGCGAGAGACTATCGAAGAAGCGCACACTTCTCGCGCCCTCGCTCCTGCGGTCCACAAAGACGGCGACTCGGCTCTCTTCCTTCCGATGAAGCCCAGCCGGCACCAATGTCCGAAGCAGTCGCTGGGAACATCCGGGAGGTACTTGCCGTCGCTAACAAAGTAGCCTTGATGCCTGACCGCGAGGCGTCGCAGCGTTACCACGAACTTGTAGACAAGCAACTCGGCGCACCACTCAATGCCTCGGAGCGCTTTGAGCTGGAACGAATCGAGGCCCGTCTTAACGCGGGTGATCGGGATTCGGCCATCGAGGCGCGTGATCGAGAGTGGGAAGCCGACCGAATGCGGCTCCTGGATTCGATCCGGGGACTCCTAACCAGTTTTCAGAAATAGTCCGGTGCGAATCCATGGCTTTGTTTTCGCGAGAACAAAACCCGCCCGCATACAATAACTCTCGCCAGTACAAGCCGTTTCTGCGGTTGGATTTTCGGAAGCGATGCGCCTACTGCGAGCGCCCGGAGAGCTACATGGGCGGCGAGGATGCTTTTGAAGTCGAGCACTTCAAGCCGAGGAGCAAGTTTCCACAGCTTGAATACGTCTATCCCAATCTCTACTATGTCTGCAGTAAATGCAACAGGCACAAATCGGAAACCTGGCCTTCCGAGGAGCAGCTTGCTCAAGGGATGCGTTTTGCTGACCCGTGCGAAGAGGACCCATACGCGCACCACTTTCTCGAGACCGAGGACGGAGGCTTAAAGGGTACGACGCTCTGCGGAAACTACACCATTGCTCATATTCGCTTGCACCGCGACGACTTACGAAATTGGAGGCGCCTTCGCGCGCAGGCACTGACGAGATCCTCCAATTTTAAGTTCCGTGGCGCATCTATTGGAGCAACGTCGTTCCGTCGCTGGCGATTCGGAGCTGGAGGAATTGAAGGCGCAGTTAAACGCGATCAATCGTCGAATTGAGGAATCGAAGCTTCGATTCTGTATCGCTTAGCACCTCGAACATATTACTGCAGAAGTGACTGCATGCGGAACGTCGTCGGGATCGACCCTGACGGTCTGCTGGTCGAGACGGGCCGCCTCCAGCAGTTCCAGATAGCGTCCCTGAAGTTCGGCATCGACCAGTATCTGATCGAAGACCGCAAACGGTAGTGTCCTGCACTTTCGGGGGATCACAATGTACTTGCCGTTCTTAGCAAGCAGCCAGTTGAACTCATCTTTCCGGCGTGGCTTCCATCCATCGAGCACAAGAATGTGCTTCATGAGCACTGGGGAAATCTGGACGTACGCTGGCATCTCCTGTGACCTCCTGTATTGCTACATGGCAGCCGAGCTCGCGGCAGCCAGCAACCCGATTGGTATTTTTATAGGAACGAACTTCGCCCCTTCTTCGCGAACCCGAACGCCGACTACCTGTTCGGCCTCTTTGATCTCCTGCTCATTGGCAGTGAATTGAAATCCCTTGCTGACGAGCAGTTGTCCGAGCATGCCGTCCTCGACTGCCGACTGCAAATACATAATGATCGCGCTGCGGATGGCATCTATAGCTTCGCTTTCGGTCTCTCCAGCCGAAAGAATTTTGAGCGGCGGGCACTCGCTCACGTACGTCATCGTTTCCTGTTCGAATCTGACAGAGCATGGCAATTGGACGTGCATTTCATACGTCGTCATCATTGGCGCTCCTGAGTAGTGGACATTTACTACCAAAGCTATCACGATGCAACACCTCAGGGAAGACGATTTCTAACTGCAGCCGCTGGTGCCGCCGCAGTTCTCGCACTTATAGCAACTCCCGTTGCGCGTCATCAGCCCGCCGCACTCGGCGCACATCGGCGCGTCCGTCGCCTGTGCCGGAAACGGCAGCGACTCCTGCGGACTCACCTCGGTCGCGCGCAGCGTCGTCGTCGCGCCCGCTTCCACCGGCTGCTGATACTCCGCCCCAAGGAACTTCGTCGCCAGCCATCGGAAAATATAATCCGGAATCGACTTCGCGTACGGGATCTGCTGATTACCCGTCCAGCCGCTCGGCTCGAAGCGCACGTGCCCGAACTTGTCCACCAGGAACTTCAGCGGCACGCCGTACTGCAGGCAGTAGCTCACTCGCCGTCGCGAAGCTGTCCATCAGGCCCGAAATCGTCGAGCCTTCCTTCGCCATCGTGACGAAGATTTCGCCCGGCGTGCCGTCCTCGAACATGCCGACCGTGATGTAGCCTTCGTGCCCGCCGATCGAGAACTTGTGCGTGATCGACTGGCGCTCGTCCTGCAGCTTGCGCCGCACCGGCCGGAACACCACCTTCTCCACAACCGCGGCGGCTTCCTTCGGCGCGGCACCTAACGTCACTGCGGTCGCCTTCTTCTCGCCCGACTTCGTGCCTGAGCTCAGCGGCTGCACCTTCTTCGAGTTGTCGCGGTAAATCGCCACCGCCTTCAGCCCCAGCCGCCAGCTCTCGGTGTAAGCTTCCATGACGTCTTCCACCGTGCATTCTTCCGGCATGTTGATGGTCTTCGAAATCGCGCCGGAAACGAACGGCTGCACCGCGGCCATCATCTTCAGATGCCCCATGTAGTGGATCGAGCGCGTGCCGTTCTGCGGGCGGAAGCTGCAATCGAACACCGCCAGGTGCTCCGGTTTCAGTTGCGGCGCGCCTTCGATCGTGCCCGTCGAATCGATGTGGCTCACGATCGCTTCCACCTGCTCCGGCGTATAGCCCAGCTTGATCAGCGCCGCAGGCACCGTGTTGTTGACGATCTTGATCACGCCGCCGCCCACCAGCTTCTTGTACTTCACCAGCGCCAGATCCGGCTCAATGCCGGTGGTGTCGCAGTCCATCATGAAGCCGATCGTGCCGGTGGGCGCGATCACGGTCACCTGGCCGTTGCGATAGCCGTTCTTCTTCCCCAGCTCGTAGGCCTCGTCCCAGCACTTCTTCCCGCCCTGATAGAGGTCGCTCGGAATGTTGCGATGGTTGATGCCGCTGCACCGCGTCGCGATGCATGCGGATCACTTCGAGGAACGGCTCTTCGTTCTTCGCGTAGCCGGGGAACGGGCCGGTGGTGCCGGCGATGCGCGCGCTGGTCAGATACGCCTGTCCGCACATCACCGCGGTGATCGCGCCCGCGTAGTCGCGGCCCCGGTCGCTGTCGTACGGGATGCCGAACGACATCAGCAGCGCGCCCAGATTGGCGAAGCCGAGGCCCAGCGGCCGGTAGTCGTGTGAATTCCGCGCGATCATCTCCGTCGGATAGGTCGCGTTATCGACGAGAATCTCCTGCGCCACGATCAGCGTATCGACGCGCATGCCGCAGCGCTTCCACATCGAACTGGCCGTCCGGACCCACGAACTTCATCAGATTCAGCGACGAAAGATTGCACGCCGAATCGTCGAGGAACATGTACTCCGAGCACGGGTTCGACGCATTGATGCGCGCCGTGTTCCGGCACGGATGCCAGCTGTTGATCGTGGTATCGAACTGCATGCCGGGGTCGCCGCACTGCCGGGTGGCTTCGGCGATCTGCTGCATCAGATCGCGCGCCATGATACGGGCCTTCTTCTCGCCCGTATGCACCGCTTTCGTCCAGCACTCGCGGTTCTCCACGACCGCTTCCATGAACTCGTCCGTCGCGCGCACGGAGTTGTTCGCGTTCTGGAAGAAGACCGAGCTATAAGCTTCGCCGTCGAGCGACGAATCGTAGCCGGCCTCAATCAGCGTGTGGGCTTTCTTCTCTTCCTTCGCCTTGCACCAGACGAAGCTCTCGATGTCGGGGTGGTCGACATTGAGGATCACCATCTTCGCCGCGCGCCGCGTCTTGCCGCCCGATTTGATCACGCCCGCGAACGCGTCGAAGCCCTTCATGAAGGAGAGCGGGCCGCTGGCGCGTCCGCCGCCCGAGAGAATCGCGTCCTCTTCGCGCAGCGCCGAGAGGTTGGTGCCCGTGCCCGAGCCCCACTTAAACAGCATGCCTTCGGTCTTGGCCAGATCGAGAATGGATTCGAGCGAATCCTTTACCGACACGATGAAGCATGCCGAGCACTGCGGCCGCGCTTCATTCGTCATCTTGCGGACGAGGTCCTCTTCCGCGTCGTAGATCCAGCCGTAGCCGCGCGATTCCTTAACGCCCACGTTGAACCATACGGGCGAATTGAAGGCGGCCTTCTGGTGCAGCATCAGTGTGCGCCAGTTCGTCGCGGAAATTCTCGCCGTCCTGCGGGGTGGCGAAGTAGCCGCCTTTGATGCCCCAGCCGGCAATCGTGTCCACCACGCGATGTACCAGTTCCGCCACGCTCGTTTCGCGCTCGGGCGTCCCCAGTTTGCCGTGAGAAATACTTGCTCGCGACGATGTTGGTTGCCGTCTGCGACCAGTCCGACGGCACTTCGATGTCGCGCTGCTCGAAAATCACCGAGCCTTTGTCATTGCCGATGGTGGCATTGCGCGTCTCCCACTGGACCTCATCGTAGGGAGTCTTGCCGGCCTCCTGACGGGCGGTGAAGTACCTCGGGAATTCGACCCCGGCGTGTCCGGGTCGGGAAGTCTGCTGAACCTGCAACACTTCCATTGTCTCATTTGCCTTCACTTTTGCTGTGCCTGCCGCGGCCATTTCAGTCTCCCCTTTCAGTTCCGGCGCCAGCCTTCAAGTTGTGGCGCATTTGCAATGTTGACCCAAGATGTTGTGCTCGTCAACAAAAATTTTCCATATAGTGTGTAACGGAGGACAGGATTAATGTTACAACCGGCACCCTCGGACGGCGGAAATCGCGTTGCCGCTTGCGTCAATGGGACCGTTCAGTATGATAGGAAAGATGTTTCGGACAACCATAGGGATCGCCGCCCTTTTGACGGCCGCATTTTGCGTTGGATGTGGGGTGGCATCGACCGGTCCCGAAGGGGGCAGTAAGCGCCAGGCCGAGACAGGCGTCTCGTCGTCCGGCTATCCGGCGGGCCAACCGAAGGATGCCGGTTCTCCCGCGCTGGCCAGTTCCAGCGAAGCAAAGTACTCGCGCGATCAGGAACCGGAAGGCGGCAAGAGCGAAAGCGGTAAGTAAAGAAGCCGAGGACAAGTAACCGTAACGGAAGCGTGCAGGGGCGCACGCGGGGGTGTGAAACGATGCTGCGACGATTTGTCGCTTTCGCTGTCGGCAGCGTGATGTGGGGAGCTCTGGCGGGTTCTGCGCTTTCGCAGCAGCAGGCTCCTGCGCAGCCGCAGCCCAACGCGAACGAAAACAGCAAACGCATCTTTTGGATCATCCCCAACTTCCGCACTGCGCCGATGCCGGCGGTCTACACACCGATCCCGGTGCGGCAGAAGTTCGCTATCGCCGGCGAGGACACGTTCGACCGAGGCACCGTCGCGCTGGCGGTGCTCTTCGCCGGCGAATCGCAGCTAACAAATTCCGACCGCTCTTTCGGACAGGGCGTGGAGGGCTACGCGCACTACCTCGCAACGTCGTACGCCGACTTTGCCATCGGCAACTTCATGACGGAGGCCATCGGCCCGACGCTTTTCCATCAGGATCCGCGCTTTTTCCGCAAGGGGAAAGGCAGTTTCCGGTCGCGTCTCTTTTATGCCGCCGGTCAGATCTTCCTTACGCACGGCGATAACGGCCATACGCAGGTCAACTTCTCGGAACTCGCCGGCAACTCCGCCGCCGTCGCGATCTCAATGTCTTACTACCCGGAACACCGCAACGCGGGCGACGCGGGCGGCAAGCTCGGTACGCAGCTTGGCGTGGACATGACTTCGAACATCCTCAAAGAATTCGCCCCGGACATCCTCCGCAGATTCTCCCGCAAACACCCGAAGCCGAGCGATCGGTGAGACCCGCCGCTCTCTCGGTCGAGTATCTTCACACGAGCTTCCCGGACCTGGTCCGCGAATACCGGGACGGCGAGATTGTGGAGCGTGATCTTCCAGGTTACTCGCACGGCAAGACCCAGGAAACCCGGATGAGGGTGCGCCCTACCCGCTTTCTGATCCCCAACGTCGCCGCATTTCACCCCAACGAGCCCGACGCCCTCCCCGCAGCCCCGCCGCTGATTGCAATTGAAATCCTGTCGCTCGACGACAGGCTCGGCGCAGAGGCCGAAGGTCCGTTGTGCGCGATCAGGAGAAGCGAAGTCCGCGAAGAGTACCGCACGTGGGGCGTGCCGCATGTCTGGCTGGTGGACCCGCTTTCGCGCCGTTTCTATACATGCGACGCCGGGCTCACGGAGACTTCGTCGCTCCGCGTGCCCGAACTGGGCATTGAAATCACGCCGCGCAACCTCTTCCGGTAAACCGCCCTCCCCGGAACCATTTCAGCGCCCCGCTGTTACCATGGAACTTTCCCCACAACAAATGCCCCTGCGTTTCTACAACACACTGACCCAGGAGGTTCAGCCGTTCGTCCCCGTCGACCCGAACGCCGTCAAAATCTACACGTGCGGCCCCACGGTTTACGACTTCGCCCACATCGGCAACTTCCGCACCTTCGTCTTTTACGACCTTCTGCGCCGCGTCTTGCACCTGAACGGCTTCAAACTCGATCACGTCATGAACATCACCGACGTGGACGACAAGATCATCCGCAACGCCGTCGCCTTGGGCAAATCGCTCAGCGAATACACCGATGTCTATACCAAAGCCTTTCTGGACGACTGCGCCATCCTGCGTCTCGAGCGTCCCGAGCGCATCGCCCGCGCCACCGAGCACATCCCCGAAATGGCCGCCGCCATCCACAAGCTTGAGGAAACCGGCCACACCTACCGCAGCGACGGCTCCGTCTACTTCCGCATCGCCACCTTCCCCGGCTACGGCAAGCTCTCGCACAACGATTTCGAAGGCATGGTCTCCGGCGCGCGCGTCGACGTCGACAGCTATGAGAAGAACGACGCCCGCGATTTCGCGCTCTGGAAAGCTCCCAAGCCCGGCGAGCCCTCCTGGGATACCGAAATCGGCACCGGCCGCCCCGGCTGGCACATCGAGTGCTCTGTGATGGCGATCGAGTTCCTCGGCGCCACGCTCGATATCCACGCGGGCGGCGTCGATCTTGTTTTCCCGCATCACGAAAACGAAATCGCGCAGTCCGAAGCCCTCACCGGTAAGCCCTTCGCGCATTTCTGGCTGCACTCGGAGTTCCTGCTGGTGGATGGCCAGAAGATGTCGAAGTCGCTCGGCAACTTTTATACGCTGCGCGATCTCTGCGACAAACACGGCTTCGCGCCGGAAGCTATCCGCTATCTGCTGGCCTCGGTGCCCTATCGCAAAGGCCTCAACTTCACCTTCGACGGCCTTCGCTCCGCCGCCACCGCCATCGACCGCCTGCGCAATTTCAAGCTGCGGCTCGAATCTGTGAAGCTCGCCGACGGCGTGAATCCGAAGCTGGTCGAAGCCGCCGCCCACGCCCGCCGCGTTTTTCGCGATTCGCTCAACGACGACCTCAACACCGCCGAAGCCCTCGCCGCCGTCTTCGAATTCGTGCGCGAGGCCAACACTGCCCTCGACGCACGGCGAATTCCACGCTCTCAACCGCGCCGACGCCCTCGCCGTCCTCGACGATTTCGATTCCTTCTTCGACGTCCTGAAGCCCACCGTGAAAGCCGGCGGCCTGTCTGATGCCGAAATCGAAAAGCTCATCGCCGAACGCACCGCCGCCAAGAAAGCCCGCGATTTCGCCCGCGCCGACGCCGTGCGCACGCAGCTTTCCGACCAGGGCATCATCCTGGAAGACACGAAAGACGGCATTCGGTGGAAGAGAAAGTAAAGAGCGCACAGGCCGAAGGGTCCGTTGCGCGCGACAGGAAGAAGCTCCAGACCCGCGCTATTCACGTCGGCGACCGTAAGCGCACCGGCTCGTGGATTCCGGTCACTACCCCCATCCACACCGCCACCAGCTACTTCTACGACGACATGGCCGACCTCGAAAAGCGTCTTCGCCGGCGAAATGCCTGGCTGGAACTACTCGCGCCACGGCAACCCCACCAACGAAGCGCTCGAAGAACTGGTGGCGTCGCTCGAATCCGGCGGCTGCGCCATGTCCTGCGGCTCCGGTATGGCTGCGCTGCATCTCGCCATCACTGCCGCGCTGATCGACCGCCCGCGCGTCATCCTCGCCGCCACCGCTCTCTACGGCGCGACCATCAACATGCTCATGAAGGTCCTCGCACCCACCGGCGTCGAGACTTTCTTCGTCGATTTCAGCGATGAAGCCGCCGTCGCTGAGGCCATCGCGGAACACAAGCCCGGCGCGCTCGTTCATCGAAACGATTTCGAATCCGCTGCTGCGCGTGGCTCCGCTCGATCGCATCGCCGCCATGGCGAAAGCGGCGAATGCCGAACTCATCGTCGACAGCACCTTCGCCTCGCCGCTGCATCATGCGTCCGCTCGAATTCGGCGCCACGTACACGGTCCACAGCCTGACGAAATATCTGGCCGGACACGGCGATGTGCTCGGCGGCGTGGTTGTCGCCGAACGCGAAAAGCTTGACACGCTGCAGACCTTGTCGCGCGCTCTCGGACCGGTGCTGGGCCCGTTCGAAGCCTACCTTGCCATGCGCGGCATCAAGATCGTTTCCCGTGCGCATGGAGCGCCAGTGCGCCAACGCCTGCAAAGTCGCGAGCTGGCTCGCAATCGCATCCGAACGTCGACCGCGTCTACTTCCCCGGCGATCCCGCGCATCCCGACGCCGCCATCATCAAACGCCTCTTCGCGCCGGGCCTGTACGGCGCCATGGTCAGCTTCGAAGTGAAAGGCGCCGATCGGGCCGGCATGTTCGCGCTGATGAACGCGCTTCCGCATGATCGTGCCGCGCGACTTCGCTCGGCGATGTCCACACCATGGCGTCCTACTCGGCCATGTCGTCGCACCGCGAGCTTTCGCCGAAGCACCGCGCGCGCCTCGGCATCCACGACAATCTGCTGCGCCTCTCCATCGGCATCGAAGCCGTGGAGGACATCATCGCCGACCTCGACCACGCACTGAAGGGCTGAGCCATACTGTACACGCGGCGCGAGCCGCGTTTCCCCAATTAACCCGGAATGATGCACGCCGAGGGTATTCGTTCGTCCAGCGTCGCGACAGCCGAGCTGTGCGCCCGTGCCAACTCCGCCAAATGGCCATCTGTGGTTTGCCGCCCCGTCTTTGCCCACGCAGGAAGGTGGGAGATGTCGTGATCGTCGGCGATGAACCCGAACGTTATGGCTCGCTGCTTCTTCAGTCTCAGCAGAAGCGTCTTCGCCTGAGCGACGGTCAATCCATATTGCGGCGCCTGCGACAGGACGCGCACGAACCCCAGTTCGGTAATGGGGCAGGTGAGTATTTCGTTGCGTGCTCCGGTCCCGAGCCTCAGCACCCAGTGCGCAACACGGTCATGAAACTCGTGTTCGAGAAAGCCCAGCGCGACCAGCGCGTTCACATCGAGAAGATATCTCACGGGAGATTTGACAGAATCTCCTGAACCTGCTCGCTGGTGAGACGCGGAGCCCCGCGACCGGCACTGAGAACGGGGAGACCGCTAATGGGATCGCGTTTGATGGCGGCTCGGGCGGGCCGCGAATGACGGGGAGTGAGGACGATTTCCCCGCTTTTCACCCTGGCGTCGAGGGGGTCGCCGGGGCGAAGGCCAAGTTTTCGCCGGATGGGGCCGGGAAGGACGATCTGTCCCTTACTGGAGATGCGCGTCTGCACGGTAAGAATATCTTACCGCGCGAAGGCCTCCGCTTCACAGGAGCGGCGGTCACGGGGGCCCGTCTACGGCTTCCTCCCTGAGCGGGGCGAAAATCGAGCCTTTCGAATCCCCACCTTCTCGTATTCGTCGGGCGAGGTTTCTTCGCATACCCACCGGAGGGCCGCAAATGTCTGTCCCAGCCGCACGCGTGGAAGGCGTCATCGCCGACCTGGACCAGGCTTTGAAGGGTTGAGCGCCTCAATCTCCCGATCCGTCAGCTCCCGCCACTCGCCGATCTTCAGCTCTCCAATCTCCATCGGCCCGATCGCCGTCCGCACCAGCTTCACCACCTTACTGCCAACCGCGTCCACCATGCGCCGCACCTGCCGGTTGCGTCCCTCCGATATCCGCATCTCGATGTGCGCATACTTCCCCGCATCGCGCACCCGCCTCACCTCCGCCGGCCGCGTCATGCCATCGCTCAGTTCCACGCCGCTGCGCAGCTGCTCCAGCGCCTCATCCGTCAGCGGCCCGGCGCACTTCGCCAGATACGTCTTCGCCATTTTGTGATCCGGATTCGTCAGCCGCTCGGCGAACTGCGTATCGTTCGTCAGAATCAGCAGCCCGCTCGTGTCGAGGTCCAGCCGCCCCACCGGCGACACAAACGTCTCCACATCGCCGATCAGATCGTAGACCGTCGCGCGCCCTTCGGGGTCTTTGAACGTCGTGATGTAACCCGTCGGCTTATACAGCAGCACGTACACGCGTTCCTGCGCGCGCAGCGGCTTCTCATCGAACAGGATTTTGTCGCGCTCGAAATCAATCCACTGATCCGGATTCTCGATGACGCGTCCATTCACGCGCACGCGTCCGGCGTGAATCCAGCTGCGCGCCTGCGTGCGCGAGCCGAGCCCGGCTTTCGAAATCACCCGCTCGAGGGTTTTGGTTTTCAGTGCAGGATTACCTTCGCGAGACCCGTATTGCCGCCGCTGTCGGCCACGCGGATCACGAGCAAATGCTCCCCGCTCGGCGCCGCATCGATGTGCAGCCGGAACGATTCCTCCGGCGAATCCAGAATCCCGTCCACGGGCGCAATCGGCGTCCACGGTCCCGCATCGAGCGCATACTCCGCGCGCCGGATCGCCGACGCCGCATCCTGCGCCTCGAAACTCGACGTCCACCGCCGCGCCCACGCGTTTCACCGGCTGCACCTTGATCACCGGCGGCGTGTTGTCGATCAGCACCGGCGAACTCACCAGATCCGCTCTGCTTCGCCGTCGCCGGCGGATTCGACTCCCGGTCCGACGCTGTTACGCGGAAAAAATACCGCCCGTCCGCCAGCGCATCGCCGTCGATCGTATACGACGTGTCGTGCAGGTCCTTCTTCAGTGCGATCCAGTCACGCTCGCCTTCGCCCCGAAAATCGAGGTCGTAAACCAGCCGGTCGCTATCCGGGTCGTCCGCCTTCCACGAAATGTTGAGCTGCTGCTGCGTCGCGCGCGACAGCGTCTGCGTCGGCGTACCCGTCGAACTGATCGGTGTGGCATCGCCCGTGTCCGTCACGGTCACGCTGTACGGCGTCGATGTGGAACTCGCGGTCGAAGCAGCCCTCGCGCCCGTCCCTGCCGGCGTCACCGTCGTCAGCACTGTAATCGACTTGACGATCGGCGGATTATTTTGCGGCA
The DNA here is from genome assembly GCA_963832905.1 of Terriglobia bacterium. Classification (GTDB taxonomy): domain Bacteria; phylum Acidobacteriota; class Terriglobia; order Bryobacterales; family Bryobacteraceae; genus BOG-234. Next base: position 620,794 of record CAWHVO010000001.1, read on the forward strand.
GGTACGCCGCGGTCACGTTCTCGATCGACACGCCCGCCCCCGTCAGCTCCGCCCGATACTGCAGAAACCGCGCGTTCGGACTCGCAATCTGATCCCCCGCCCGCAGCGGCTGCGACCACTCGCTCCACGTCGCATCCGGCCGCACGCTGTTGCCCGAACGCGTGCGCATCGCAACCGAACCCGCACCGTTCTCGCTCTGCCAGCGCAGCCTGCCCCACTGTGCCACACTTCCCGCGTCGAACACCGGCGATTCGTACATCCCGCGCGCCTCCGCGCCTTCGAGGCGATAAATCTTCCCCATATTGCCCGTCGCCGCCAGCAGCGCGCCGCGCCACTCGACCAGCCGCGTCGCTTCGGATTCATTCGTCTGCGCCACCAGCGTCAGCTTGCGGTCCGGCGTCAGCTTGTAAATGCGCCCGCTCTCATCGGTGCCGAAATAAATCTGCCCGTCGCGCCCGGCGAGAATGTCGTAGACGTTTTCTTCTTTCGAACTCCACAGCGTGTCGACGGTGTTGTCCGCGTTGATGCGATAAATCGCGCTCTTCTCGACCGGCGTGGTGTCTGTCGCGACTGCCGTGGCGGTCGTCACCTGCGGCGTCTGCGACGGTTCCGCTGGTTTCGGCGCGCTTGGCGGCGCAGGTTTGATGTCGCCGCCCGTGTCTGCCGTCACCGTGATGCTGGTCGTTATCGTCGGCGCCGCCTCGGGTTGCAGCTGATTCGCCGGAATGCTCTGCGCTTTCTTCGCCAGCGATCCGCCCAGCGCGACGGCATACACGCTGCCATCCGGATTCGGTGACACCGCGCGAATCTCCGGCAGGCTCGAATCGTACAGCGCGAACGCCTTGTCCTTCGCCGTGATGCGATACAGGATTCCGTTCGGCTCGGTGCCCGCCAGCAGCCGGCCCTGCGTGTCGATCAACAGCCCGGTCACATTGCCCTGGCCGGTAGCGTAGTAAGGTTCGCCCTTGCCCGCGCCCGTGATCCGGAACACGCGTCCGTCGTCGCCCGTGCCCGCGTACAGGGTGCCATCGGCCGCCAGGGCCAGCGACCAGATGTATTTCGCCTTCGGATCGAAGTATTCCGTCGCCTTGCCGTTCTCGATGCGGTAAATCTTCCCGTCGGGAGAACTGGCGGCGTAAAGCACACCGGTCTTGTCCACCGCAATGGCGAACACCTCAGGCCGGTCCGCGGTCCACACCAGCTTCGCCATCCCATTCTGCTCGATGCGAAAGACGCTGCCCCGATGGCCGGTGGCAGCGTATAGCGCGCCGTCCGGCGCGGTCGCGACGCTCCAGATCACCGGCTGTTCCGAAGTAAACAGGGTGTCCAGTTTCGGCGCCAGCGAAAGCCGTCCATCGCGCCCGAGCGACACGCCGTCGAACTTACCCCTGACGAAGTCCGAAAAGCTGGTCATCTCCCAAGTGGTTGGCGAAGACGCAAACGCGCCGCAGCTCACTAACAGGACCGCAACCGCTGCCTTTAGCTGACAGCTGACAGCCGACAGCCGATAGCCTTTCTTCACTCCTTCACCTCAACCTGCACCGTCTTCGAACCCGTCACCATCATCTCCCCCGCATCGATCACCAGCTCCGCGATCTTCGAATTGCGGTTCTGCGACAGGCTCTGCGCATTGCCCAGCACCAGCGCCAGCGACGGCGGCGGGTCCGGCAGTTCCTCGCCCGCGACCGCATACGCCGGCTGCGCCCGCCAGACTCTTATGTATGCCTTGTCGCTCGGCCGCAGCCTGCCCACCGTTGCAATCGACTGTTCCGCCGACAGCGGCGTCTCCGCCACAATCTGCCGCAGCTCCGCGAAACTTGTCTGCGTGCCATCCGCCACCGTGAAAAACAGAGTGCCTGGCGCCGTGCCCAGCGGAATCGTGTACTTCAGCGACTTCGTCAACTCCACGCCGTTTTCGCCGTCGAGCTGCGTCATGATCTCGATCGTGTCGCCCGGCTTCACCTCGCGCCGCGAAAGATAAACCTGCCCGATGTTCAGCTGCTTGTTGACATCGAAGGCTTCGAGCTGAGCGAACGCCCTTCAGCTTCAGCTGATCGAAACCCGTTTGCATCAGATACGACAGCGGCACCGCCGTCGAGTTCGCCGCCTGCATCGCGGACCCGCCCTCGCCTGCGTAAATGTTGCGCAGCTCGACCGGCTCCTTCCGATTCTCAAATTCAATCGCGCCCGCGTACCGCGATACTCGACACCCCGGTCGTCCGTTCGGTCGCGTCGATCGTCGAACAACAGCGCCATCTGCATCAGGTACGGCGAAAGAAAGCGGTCGTTCACCATCTGCATGTGATAGTTCTCGGTTCGCCGGTTGTCGCCCTGTCACCGTGATATCGAGCGGTACCATCTGTGCGCGCACGCCCAGTGTTCCCGATATCGCCGTGTCGCGGTCCTGTGAGATCACGCCCATCAGCTCGTGCGCTGAAGATATCTTGAACGAGGTATTCAGATTCGGAAGCAGCGCGATCACTTCCGACCGGGTGAATGGCAGATCTGTCGGACCCACCGCCAGAAACCGATGGCCGAACGCGTAGATCCTGTTCCCGTCGATAGCGGTGACCGTGCCGTCGGCCCCCACGCTCATGTCGCCGGTCATCAGCTCGACGCTGATCATCGACCCGGGCTGCAGCTTCGACGGATCGCCCATGCGGTTCTCCGGCGCGCCGCCGGTCGAAATCCCCTGCTGCGGTTCGAGTCCGAGCTTACGCAGACCGGCGGCAAACTGTTCTACCGCCGCCGCGGTAAATCCGCTCAGGGAAAGCGGTGTCGCAACTTCGGTCATGCGGGTATCGCCGGCGCCCGGCTCCCCGCGTCCCGGCAAAAGCGACGCCACATCCGTCGCCGCCCGGCGCGGCGGTGTTGCGCCGTCCACGCGCATCATTTCCTCGATAGGCCGGATCCCCGCGATGGGATCCTTCGCATACGGAAATGCCAGCGCCACTGCGCCGATGAGCTTGCCGTCGATATACACCGGACTGCCGCTCATGCCCTGCATGATTCCGGTACGCTCCAGCGGACCGCCGGACAGCTTTCCAAGAATCAGCGATTCCTGCGGGCCGGTGTTATTCAGCACACCCAGAATCTCAACCTGAAATTCCTCAACCTTGTCACCGCTGAAAACCGTCTTGCCGACGCCGTGCATGCCTGCCCGCACTTCCTGGAGCGGCATGATATTAAGGGCGGCGTGGGCCGTAGCCGCGTCAACTACCAACATCAGCGCCGCGGCAATTGCGTAGCGCATCACATTCATAGTGTAGTTGCCGCCGCTCGATGCGGGGCAAGCCGCACTCGGAATGTTGGTAAGGCCACATCCGTTTCGACGTGGCAGCTTCGGGCGAGTTACAGATTCCTCGCCGGTACTATATCCAGTTAACATTCCGCTCTGCTGCGAAACATGGATAATGAGAAGGATGGGTGATTCCCTCCTGACCCCGGCGTTAGCGGACTCCCGAAGCGCAACTCAAAACAAGTCCCCGTTCGCCTGGACCACCATCGCCTGGGTTTCGCTCCTCCTCGGCATCTGCTATGGGCCCGTCCTGACAGCTCTGGTTCGCCAGTGGTTCAACGACGCCGACATGGGACACGCCTTTGCCGTGCCCGTATTCGCCGCATACATCGCCTGGAAGAAGCGCGATCAGATCGCGGATCTCACCCCCACGCCCAACTGGTGGGGTCTCGCCGTGATGCTCTGGGCGACCCTGCAGCTTTACCTCGGCACACTCGGCGCGGAACTCTTTCTCACCCGCACCTCGCTGGTGATCTCGATCATCGGCGCGGTTCTGCTCCTGGGCGGCACGAAATACCTGAAAATTTTCAAGTTCCCGCTCTTCCTGCTCTTCTTCATGATCCCGATTCCGGCCGTGATCTACACCGAAATTACGTTTCCGCTGCAGCTGTTTGCCAGCCGGGTCGCCGAATACACCATCGATCTTCTGCAGATTCCCGTCATCCGCGAAGGCAATGTTCTGATCCTTCCCCAGCAGACGCTCGATGTGGTCGAAGCCTGCAGCGGCATCCGTTCGCTTCTGACGCTCACCTTTCTATCGCTGATTTACGGCTACTTCTGCGAAAAGCGCTCCTGGGTGCGCACCGTTCTTTTCTTTTCCACGATCCCGATCGCCATCATTGCGAACTCCGGCCGCGTGACGCTCACCGGCGTCGTTTCCCAGTTCAATCCCGATCTCGCGGAAGGCTGGTTCCATGAAGCGCAGGGCTGGGTGATCTTCATGATCGGGCTGGCCATTCTCGTCGCCTTGCACCAGCTCATCGTTCGCACCACGAATTTTGTACGGAGCCGCACTCACGCATGAAATTCCTGCAAAGTAAATTCATCTATGCACTCACGCTGATCCTCGTCGTGCAGGCCGGGCTGTTTTACTCCGCGTCGCACGGCGAAGCCACTCCGCTGGCCGCGCCGCTTGCCGCGTTTCCTCTCAACGTCGGCCCCTGGCACATGCAGCAGGACCAGCAGATCGATCAGAATACGCGCGACGTTCTCAAAGCCGACGACTACCTGACCCGGGTTTACTTCGGTCCGGGAGGCGGCGCCAATCTGTTCATCGCTTATTTCAGAACGCAGCGCCAGGGACAGTCGCCTCACTCTCCCAAAAACTGCCTGCCCGGCTCCGGCTGGGAGCAGGTATCCAGTGGACGCGTCGACGTTCCGGTGGCCGGCAGCATCCCGATCCACATCAATCAGTACGTAGTGGAGAAGGGGCAGGCTGAGGCCATTGTTTATTACTGGTATCAGTCGCAGGGCCGTGTCATCGCCGACGAATTCGCGGCCAAGTTCTACCTCGTCTCCGATTCCATCCGCCACCACCGCAGTGACACCGCGCTGGTGCGCATCTGGGTGCCGGTGGTCGGCGGCGATCCCGGTCCCGCCGAAAAGGTCGGTACCGACATGATTCAGGCCTTCTACCCGGTCGTGAAGGGCTACCTGCCCGAGTAACGTCGTAACCCCAGTCTGACGGGACGCGTCTTCTAAATGAGGCTCCCCGGCGAACGCGTCGGCATTCCAGCCCCTCAGGTCACCCAGTGCTCTTCCGCAACGCCCGCCTTACAGCTCTCCTTGCCTTTGTCGTTCCTGTATTTGCCGCATCGACTCCCGGCATCAAAAACTTCGATCAGGTTGACCGCAATGTCTATCGCGGAGGCCAACCGACAACGAAAGGCTTCCAGTACCTCGCAAGCCTTGGCGTCAAGACCATAATCGATCTGAGAGAATCCGGCGAACGCTCGCAGCTGGAACAGAAAGCGGTCGCCGGCGCCGGAATGAAATACATCAACATTCCGATGACCGGACTCACACCGCCGAGCATGGATGAAATAACGAAAATCCTCGATCTGCTGGAAAACCCATCGATCGGCCCCGCGTTTGTCCATTGCCGGCGCGGCGCCGATCGCACCGGCGCCGTGATTGCCGCATACCATATCGACCACGACAACTGGGACAACGCCCGGGCTCTCAAAGATGCGAAAGCTCACAGGATGAGCTTCTTTCAATTGCCCCGGGAGAGCTTTATTGAGCACTTCCAGGCCCGCAACGCCTCTCCGGACCAGCCTGCTGCCACCTCACTTGCGACAGCCGTGGCGGCTGCTGCAATCCTCACGAAGTAATCGCCGATAGCCGACCGCCGCGTAATACCATGAACTGAATGCGTCCGAGTCGGGCTGTTTTCCTTGTTCTGGCGATCTGCGCGCTGTGCTTCACTTCGCGACCCGCCGCCGCCGAAGAAGAATTCCTCACCGGGACCCCCGCCATCCGCTACTCGCTCTCGAAGCTCAACATGCTGGGGAGCGTGCTCTGGATCGGCGCCCATCCCGACGATGAAAACAACGCCGCGCTGGCTTACATTTCGCGCGGACTCAAAGCCCGCACCGGCTACCTTTCCTGCACCCGCGGCGAAGGCGGCCAGAATCTGCTCGGTATCGAGCAGGGCGCGCTGCTCGGCGTCATTCGCACCCAGGAACTTCTCGCCGCCCGCCGCGACGACGGCGGCGCGCAGTATTTCACCCGCGCCATCGATTTCGGTTTCACCAACTCAGTTGAGGAAACCATGGCGAACTGGGGGCACGATCGCACCCTTTCCGATATCGTCTGGGTCATCCGTCAGCAGCAGCCCGACGTCATCATCACCTCCTTCAGCGGCACGCCGAGCGACGGCCACGGACACCATCAGGCTTCCGCCATTCTCGCGAAGGAGGCCTTCGAAGCCGCTGCCAATCCGAGTAAATTCCCTGAGCAGTTGAAATGGGTCAGGCCCTGGCAGGCGCGCCGGCTGATGCGCTCCCGATTCCAGCCGCTGAACGCACCCGCCGCTCCCGGACCGGGGCGCGGACCCGGACGTGGCCGCGGCGGAGCCGGTGCGAATGCTGCTGCGGGCCGAGGTCCGGGGCGCGGACCCGACCCCTTCCCGAACCAGCCCGTCATCACCATTCCGACAGGTGACTACGACCCCGTCATCGGCCGCTCCTACCGTGAGATCGGCGTCATCAGCCGTAACGAGCATCGCAGCCAGGGGCAGGGTGCGCCTCTGCTTTACGGCGCCGCCGACAACCTCCTGGCATCCGTCGCCGGCGTACAGCCCAACGGCAATATCTTCGACGGCATCGACACTTCCTGGGCGCGCGTCCCCGGCGCTTCGCGTGTCGGCGAGCTGCTGGCTAAAGCCGAACGCGACTTCGACGATCTTCATCCCGAACGCACCGTCCCTTTGCTCCTCGAAGCGCGCGGCATCGTCGCCAGCCTCGCCCGCAACGGAGAGGCTCCGTCCGGAAACAACTGGGCGCAATGGAAACTCGAAGACCTCGACGAAACCATCGCGCTCGCCGCCGGTCTTCGCACCGAAGCCGAAGCCGATACCTTCGGCTATGCGCCCGGCTCGACTGCGAAGATTTCGCTGACTTCGCTCAATCGTTCGTCGCTGCCCATCGTTCTCACCGGCATCCACCTCAGCGGCTGGGGCGGCGACAGGGACGCCGACGTGCGTAACAAGCCGCTCGAAGACAACAAGCCCGAGGTCACCCGCATCGAAATCCCGGTCCCCGCGAAGCAGCAGTATTCGCAGCCTTTCTGGCTGCGCGAGCCCCCCGAATCCGGAGCTTACAGAATCGACGACCAGACTCTCATCGGCCGCGCCGACATTCTGCCTGAAGTCGAGGCGCGCTTCGACTTCATGCTGAACACGCAGCCCTTCTCACTCACCCGCCAACTGCACTATCGGGCCGCTAATCCGTCGACCGGCCAGTACACTCGGCCCGTCGTCGTCGAACCGCCGTTCTCGATTGAACTGCCCGCTGAAAATTTCGTTTTCGCTTCCGGCGTCACGCGCGATCTCAGTCTGCAGATCCGCGCGCTCGTTGCCAACCAGTCGGGTGAAGTTCGCATCGAAGTGCCGCAGGGCTGGAAAGCGGGGCCCGCCACGGTTCCTTTCGAGCTGAAAGAAATCGGCTCCGAGCAGGGCGTGCACTTCCACCTCACGCCGCCCGCCGGCGCCGGCACCGGCCGCTTCAAAGTGATTGCGAAATCCGCTGCCGTCGAAGTCGCCGCCGGGGTCGATGTCATCCCCTATTCGCACATCCCGGCCCAGACGGTCCTGATGCCGGCCGAAGGCAAACTCTCGTCTGCGTCGCTGAAGGTTCTCGCGCACCGCGTTGGCTATGTCATGGGATCTTCCGACAAAGTGCCCGAAGCCCTGCGCCAGATGGGGTGTCAGGTTGACCTGCTCGACGATAAAGCGCTCGCCTCCGCCAACCTCAGCGTGTACGACGCCATCGTCACCGGCGTGCGCGCCTACGCGCTCCGTCCCGACCTGCGCGCCGCCCAGCAGCGCCTTCTTGAATACACGAAGAACGGCGGCACGCTCGTCGTGCAGTACAACAACAGCGCGGACGCCCGCATCAGTCCTGCTGTCTCCGACGCGCTCCAACACCTCGGCCCCTATCCGTTTACTTTCGGACGCGACGACGCGCGTGTCACCGACGAAACCGCGCCCGTGAAATTTCTCGTTCCGAAATCGCCGCTGCTGAACGCGCCGAATAAAATCACTCCTGCCGATTTCGACGGCTGGGTGCAGGAGCGCGGCCTCTACTTCTCGAACAAATGGGACCCGAAGTATGAGACGCCCATCGAAACCCACGATGCAGGCAAGCCCGAACTTCCCGGCGGCATGCTCTATACGCGCTATGGCAAGGGCGTCTACATTTTCTCGGCGTACTCGTGGTTCCGCGAATTGCCCGCCGGCGTGCCTGGCGCCTATCGCATCTTCGCCAATCTGATCAGCGCCGGCCGGGCTGTTTCGAAATAGTGCCCACGGCCTTGATAACCGGCGCGTCGAGCGGTATCGGCGTTGAGTTCGCGCGTCAGCTTTCCACGCGATGCTACGACCTGATCCTCGTCGCGCGCCGTGAAAATCGTCTCCGCGCCCTGACAAAGGCCGAAGTGCTGATCGCCGATCTGGCTTCTGAGGCCGGGATCAGCGTCGTCGAACGGGCCATTCACGCACACTCGACGCTCGATCTCCTGATCAACAACGCGGGCTTCCGCGCGCCAGGCCTGTTCTGCGAAGCGGATATCGCCGCGCTGATCCGCATGCACGAACTTCACATCATGGCGACCATGCGCCTGACCCGCGCCGCGCTCGACGTTATGATCCCGCGCGGCCGCGGCGGCATCGTCAAGTTGTCCTCGGTCGCCGGATTCGGACAGGCCGCGCGCAGTGTAAGCTACAACGGCACGAAGGCAGCGCGCACAGGCCGGAGGGTCCGTTGTGCGCGTTGCCGGAATGGATCAACAGCTTCACCGAGGGCACCGATATGGAGCTGAAGGCTCGACCTGCTGAGGTATGCGCCGTATGGGCTCAAGCGGCGCTTCGGCAGACCGTGGCGCAAGCAGGAGTGAGATTGCTTTTGTTTTTTTGTGGGGCCAGGGCTTCGGCCCTGCCGCCGGGTTTTACCCGGCGCGGAGCGTTACGAATTCAGAGGAGATCCAGGCATTGATTATCGAGTGCGTGCCGAATTTTTCCGAAGGCCGCGACCTCGCGGTCGTGAAGTCGCTCGCCGCCGCCGTTGCGCGCGTGCCCGGCGTTTCGCTGCTCGACACGACAGCGGACCAGGACCACAACCGTTCCGTCCTCACCTTCGCCGGTGCTCCGGCTGCTGTCGTGGAAGGCGCATTCGCCGCCGTCCGCGAAGCCGTCGCGAGAATCGACCTGACGAAACACGCCGGCGTTCACCCGCGTATCGGCGCCGCCAACGTCGTTCCGCTTGTGCCCGTCGAAGGCATCGCGCTCGAAGAATGCGCCGCGCTCGCCGCCACACTCGGCGAGCGCATCTGGAACGAGCTCCACCTGCCTGTTTACCTCTACGAAGCGGCCGCGCGCCGCCCCGAATGCAGGCGCCTCGAAAACGTGCGCAGGCTCGCCCCCAACGGCTTTCCGCCGGATTTCGGCACTGGCCGCCATCCAACCGCGGGAGCATCGGTCGTAGGCGCCCGCAAATTTCTGATCGCCTGGAACATCAACCTGCGAACAACGGACGTCGCCTTCGCGCAAGAGATTGCCCGAGGCATTCGTGAATCCTCGGGCGGACTGCCGGCTGTGAAATCGATCGGCCTGCCTCTCGAATCGCGCGGCCAGGCGCAGGTTTCCATTAACCTAGTCGATTTCGAACGAACTCCGCTCTACGTTGTCTTCGACGCTGTGAAAAAACGCTGCGATGAGCGCGGTGTCGCCATCGCCGGCAGCGAGCTGATCGGCATGATTCCCGCGGCGGCTCTGCGCAGCTCCGAAGGTCACCATCTGCATTGGGAAAATTTCCGCCCCGGCCTGGTGCTGGAAAACCGTTTGTAACGCCGGCGGTCGAAGCCGCCGGCTCTTTTCAGACCATCGCGTGATCCAGCAGCCGCACCGTATCCAGCAGCGCCTCGATCACCGCGTCATCGCCCACCTTCGTGTTAATCATGACGTTGTAGAGTGAGCGATCCGGCCAGATCTTTCCGTAATATTTCCTGACGAACGCGGCGCGCTCGCTGTTCAACCGATTCGAGCAGCCGCTCGGCTTCACGCTCCGATTCGCCCTGCGCCATGGTCCGGCGCATCTTCTCCTCGTATGGCGCGTAGAGAAAAACATGGTAAGCGTCCTTTCTGTCACGCAGAAACCAGTTCGCGCCCCGGCCCACGATCACGCAGTGTCCGCGGTCGGCGATGTCGTTCACGACTTTCTCAAAAAGCCGCGCCAGGTTCTCCGCATCCAGCACTTCGAGATCCGTCGTATTGATGCGGGCTTCGAAGCTGCCCCGCATGAAGGCCTTGATGAGCCGGTAGAACATCGAGTCGCAGCGCTCCTCGCGTTCGGCCACCATTTCTTTTTTGCACTTCAGCCGGCGCGCGATCTCTTCGGTGATCTCCTGATCCCACAGCTTCCAGCCGAGCCGGTCCGCGATGGTGGCCGCGATATGCGCCGCCCCGCATCCGTATTCGCGCTCGATCGTGATGATGTTGATCATCCCGTTCCCGTCCGTGATTCTATATCAACGCGCGATAATCGGCTGTGTCGTCCCTGGAACCTGAAGAACGCGGCGCCGGCATGATCAGTCGGGAGTTGCGCGCTGAGCTGCTCGCCATGAAGGCAAAGGATGACCAGCTGCACACCGAGCTGAGTAAAGCGGGCGCTCTCACGGGCCATTATGTCCCTGCCCTCCAGGCCGTTCACGAGAAGAACGCTGCGCGTTTGCACGAGCTGGTCTCGGTATACGGCTGGCCTCACGAAGAAATTGCGGGTGTGGATGGAGCCTATGCCGCCTGGCTGATTGTGCAGCACGGCATAGGAAACCCGGGTCTGCAAAAGGAAGTTCTTTCGTTGTTGCTCAGGGAGACTGCGCAAAGCCGGATTCCTGCGTGGCACGCCGCATACCTGGGTGATCGGATCGCCATGTACGAGCAACGTCCCCAACGGTATGGAACCCAGTGGCTGGATGATCCGCTGGACGGACGGACCAGGCCGTGGCCAATAGAGGGGCCGGAAGAAGTTGACACTCGCCGTGCCAGCGTGGGCCTGGGGCCACTGCGCCCGATCCCGGAGCGAGGGCCCGATCTTCCCGCGGAGGAGCAGCAGAAAAGACGAGAGAATCAGCGGTGGTGGCAGGATTGGCTTGCCAGCCGAGGATGGCGTTCTGCGTGACGTGGGCTGAAAACCGCGCGGCAGGAGGTCCAGCCTGGCCAAAGCCGTCCCCACAGGATGCCTGGATCGGAAAATATTTTTCGGCGCCCTGTTAGGATGAAATCGGTGTTAGTCTCCATCGCGCCCCAGGCGCCCGAACGGCCCAAATGGCTGCGCGCACCCGCTCCCGTCGGCCGCAATTACAGCGAACTCAAATCCCTCATCGCGGACCTCAATCTCCACACGGTCTGCGAGAGCGCCGCCTGCCCCAACGTCGGCGAATGCTGGAACCGCCGCACGGCCACATTCATGATCCTCGGCAATGTCTGCACGCGCCGCTGCGGATTCTGCGCCGTGCAGAAGGGCGGTCCGCTGCCCGTCGATTACGATGAGCCCCGCCGTGTCGCCGAAGCCGTCGCCGTCATGGGACTGAAATACGCCGTCGTCACCAGCGTCAACCGCGACGATCGCAAGGACGGCGGCGCCGAGCTTTTCAGACTCACCATCGAAGCCATCCGCGCGCGCATCCCCGGCTGCAAGGTCGAAGTGCTGGTCCCCGATTTCCAGGGCAACCGCGCCGCCATGAAAACCGTCATGGACGCGCAGCCCAACGTCCTCAACCACAACACCGAAACCGTCCCGCGCCTCTATCGCCAGGTGCGCCTCGGCGCGCGCTACGAGCGTTCGCTCGAAATGCTCGAATACGCGAAGGAGCTCAGCCCCGCGACTCCGGTGAAATCCGGTCTCATGCTCGGCCTCGGTGAGACGCCGGACGAAGTGCTCCAGGTGATGCGCGATCTGCGCGCGCATCGCGTCGACATCCTCACGCTCGGCCAGTATCTGCGTCCGTCGCCGAAGCACCTGCCGATCGTCCGCTACGTTCCGCCTGCCGAGTTCGACGATTACCGCCGCGCCGGGGCCGAAATGGGATTCGCGCACGTCGAAGCCGGTCCCCTCGTGCGCAGTTCCTATCACGCCGACGACTCCCACGCCGCCGCCCGCTGTTAGTACACGCGACGCCAGTCGCGTTGGGTGTCAGCGGGGAACGCGGATCGCGCCGCGTGTACCATGGTCCAATGCTGCAACGCGGTATCGCGTTTCTCCTTCTAACCACCGCCCTCTTCGCCGCCGAGCCTGCGTCCATCGGGCACCGCTTTGCCGAACTGAGAAAGGACCCGCCCAGACTCTACGCCTTTCTCTATAAGATGCCGAAAGGCGCCGACCTGCACAACCATCTCTCCGGCGCCGTCTATGCCGAGAGTTTCCTCGAAGCCGCGGCCGACCGCCATCTCTGCGTCGACCGCGCCGAAATGGCTCTCCTGAGCACCTCCGCCTGCAAACCCGGCCAGCCCGACGCCGCCACCATCCGGTCCGATAACGATCTGCGCAACGCTCTCATCGACAGCTTCTCCATGCGCAACTTCGTTCCCGGCAAAGAATCCGCCCACGACCATTTCTTCGCCACGTTCAACAAATTCGGCGCACTCAGCAGCGGCGATTTCGTCTCTGAAATCGCCCAGCGTGCGGCCGACCAGAACGAATCTTACGTCGAACTCATGGCGCTTTCCGGCGGCTCCGTGAACGCGCTCGGCGCCTCCGCCGGCTTCGATGGCAACTTCGAAGCCTCGCGTCAGAAGCTCGAAGCAGCGGGTCTTGCAAATCGTATCGCAGCTCTCAAAGATTCGCTCAACCGCATCGAGCAAACCCGCATCGCGAAACTCGGATGCCGCGACCACGCCGACTCCCCCGCCTGCCGCGTGCAGATCGGCTACGTCTACCAGGTGCTGCGCGAATTTCCGAAAGAGCAGGTTTTCGCCCAGGTCCTTGCCGGCTTTGCGCTGGCCGCCTCAGACCCGCGCGTTGTTGCCGTCAACTTCGTGCAGGCCGAAGACGGATACCACTCCATGACCGACTACCACCTGCACATGCAGATGGTCGGTTTCGCCAAAAAAATCTATCCAGCCGTGCACATCACGCTCCACGCCGGCGAGCTCGCGCCCGGCCTTGTGCCGCCCGAAGGCCTTCTCTTCCATATCCGCGAAGCCGTCGAACTCGGCCACGCTGAGCGCATCGGCCACGGCGTCGATCTCATGTATGAGAAGGATCCCGACTCGCTGCTGCGCGAAATGCGCGACCGTCATATCAACGTCGAAATCAACCTCACCAGCAACGACGGCATCCTCGGCGTCAAAGGCGATCGGCATCCGTTCCAGATCTATCGCGGCGCCGGCGTGCCGGTATCGCTCTCCACGGATGACGAAGGCGTCAACCGCTCCGATCTCACCGAGGAATTCGAGCGCGCCGTCGAGACCTACAATCTCTCTTACGCCGATCTCAAGGAGCTGGTTCGCAACAGCGTCGAATATTCGTTCGCTCCCGGCGCGAGCTACTGGAAGGACCGCCACTACACAACGGTTGTCGGTGCCTGCGCCGCGGGCCGCAGGGCCGCCGACTGCCGCGCTTATCTCGAAAAAAACGAGAAAGCGCGTCTCGGCGCCGATCTCGAAGAACGTTTCGCCGCATTCGAACGTACCGGTAATTAGGTGGTTCTATGCGGCACTGGATTCTGCACTGGCTTCTGAGCGGCGTCGCGCTCGTGATCGTTTCTTACGTCCTTCCGGGGATTCAGGTGGAAGGCTTCGGCGCCGCGCTGATCGCCGCGCTTGTCATCGGATTCGTCAGCGCCACCGTCGGCCTGGTGCTGAAAATTCTGCTTCTGCCTTTCATCATCCTGACGCTCGGAGTCGTCTATTTCCTGATCAACGGCCTGATGCTGAAACTGGCATCTGAACTGGTGCCGGGATTTCGCGTGAATGGCTGCCTGCCCGCGGTGCTCGGATCCATCCTGCTTACGATTGTCGATTACGTGCTGAACAGCGTCGCCGGCGTGTAGCTGCCAGATGTGCTTCGTGGGGCCTTTCCCAGGCTGCGGACCCGCTTTCCAGCAGGTCCATCGGACGCAGTCCCAGGTTATTTTTGATCCGCCGGCTTATCCGGAAACCTCAGCTTCGGATGCCACTTATGTTTCCTCTTGTTGCCCGATCCACCGCTTCCGCCACCGCTTCCGCCACCGCTTCCGCCACCGCTGCCGAAGCTACCGGGTGGCGGTGGCGCTGACGTGAAGAATACGGGCGGCGGCCCCGAACCGAATGTGGTGCTTCCGTAGGCACCGCCCGCGTAGCCTGGCTCCAGCGGGAAGTACACCCTGACCTGCGTCTCGACCCCTCCCGCACTCGCCGTTATCGGTACGTCGCCTTCCCCAAGGCCCTCAGGCACCACCAGATTGATCTGGAAAACACCGGAGGAGGATATGCCGACAAAACCCGGGTTGACCGTTGCGCCGTTGATGTAGAGAGTGAAAGGGCTGTTGATGGGTGCTGCACCCGTGTACGCCCGTCCGGCCAGCACCGGGGGAAGCGTCGGCCCGAAGCCGACGCCGTAGAGTTCCACCGTGTCGCCCGCCTGAGCCGCCACGGTCCGGACACCGCCCACGGTCCTGTCGGGACCCAGCAGATCGTATGCTCCCCCGCCGTAAGCTCCGTTGTTTCTCGGCCGCAGAATAATTCCCGCCACGTGCACTGCGTCCGACAATACAAACGACGGCGCATACGTGCTCAGCGTCACCGTCGTTGTCGTGCTGCCGGCCGCGGTAGTAACCACTACCGGTACCGTGCCTCTGTCTATGTCATCCGGCGCCTGCAGATTGATCTGCCCCGGACTCGCATACGACAGATACGCGGATCTGCCGTCGATCGTCACCCTGGTTCCGCCGAGAGTGAGCGGGAAGTCGCCGTTCCAGTTGGCTATTCCGCTCGCCAGATTCTGTCCGTAAATTGAAATCCATTCGCCCGGTGCGATTGTGGATGTCGTCCCGTAAATGGGCACCACGCCATTGGCTGAAATACTGGGTGGCTGCCCAACCTGGGCGGGCTGGGGTGCTGAATCCAGCCTGTTCATTGCCGCGCGCACGGCGCCGAACATCGGCATGCTTCGCATCGTGGCCGCCTGTTGTGTGCCGGGGAGCACGTTCGCATTCGGCTGCGCGGGCGTCTCGCGGATTTCGCTGATCATTGCCGCGGAAAGGCTGGTTGCCATTGCCACGGCCGAACCGGTAGCGGCGGCGTATAGCTGCCAGTGTCCCGGACGTCCATGCCGCAAGGTCGCAAAATGCGCCTGCAAACGGCGCTCAAGATCGGCTCTGCTCTCAGCTCCGAACATGGGAGGAGCCCTCCTTCAGCCTAACGCTAAACCTGCGGAAGACCGTCTGAAATACCGGAGATTTGGTACATCTCAGACGAAAACGCAGGTACGTGGCACAGGCTTCAGCCTGTGATCTGCTCTGAAGGCTGCTAATCCCGCCGCAGCACGGGGGTTTTCGGGTCTTCCGCCGGTTTCTTCATCAGACCCTCCAGACGCGCGCGAATCTCCTCATATTCGGAGGTATTCAGCACGTAATAAGGTCGGGCCGGCAGCAGTTTATCGATATTTTTCTGCGTTCTCTCGATCCGCTCGGGCGTCAGCGGATGCGCCCGGAACAGCTTCGCCACTCTCCCCGGCTGCCTCTTCTCCGTCAACGCCAGCGCTTCGAACAGATCGACGCTCGCATTCGGATCGTACCCGGCCTTCCACAGATACTGGATCCCCAGCAGATCGGCTTCGCTCTCGAATTCGCGCGAGAACTTCATCGATGCCATCGGCATCGCGCTGTTCACCGCCATGTGCGCCAGCGGTCCGCCCAGAATAGCCAGCGGCAGCGTTCCGATATTCAGCAGCCGGTCGCGCGACGCCTGTCTTGTAGCGTGCCGCGCCGCCGCGTGACCAATCTCGTGCGCTATCGCCGAAGCCAGCTCCGCTTCGTTGCCCGACAGTTCCACCAGCGCCGTGTTGATGAAAATGTATCCGCCCGGCAGTGTGAAGGCGTTGATTTCGTCGCTCTCGATCAGTTTGAACGAAACCGGAAACGTGACGTCGGAGTTGCGGACCAGATTCTGTCCCAGCCGGTTGATGTATTCGGAAACGATCGGGTCGTCGACGATTTTCGCTTCCCGCGCGACTTCGATCGACAGCTGCTTACCCAGCGCCAGCTCCTGTTCGAGCGAGTAGAAGTTCAGGCCTTTGGAAACATTGCGGTCGCCGATCTCGTTGGGATCTTTTTTCTTGTCTCCGGCCGATGCCGCAGCGCACACCACGAACGCCGCGATCGCCAGAGTTCCCGCGCGCCGGACCATTGTCTATTTATAACCCAACCCACACCGCCAGGTTTCGCTGTTGGACGTCGCTCGCATCGGGCCGGATTTCGAGCGCCCATCTCCCTGGTTCCTCTCCCAGCGTGATTTCGACGCGCCGCAGCACTTCCCGCCGTGCCAGCAGCACCGAAACCCGCTCGCCTGGTTTGTAATGTTCCAGACGTTTCGAAAGCTGGTCGGCACGTACCCGGAAATCGTCGATGGCGAGAATTTCATCGTCCACGCTGATGCCGGCCTGTGCCGCCGGAGTATTCACCGGCACCTTCGTCACCACCAGCCGTCCGTGGTCCACGCGCGTGGCGCATCCGATGACTGGTCCCGTGTGCTGGGCCGCATCCGGTTCTTTGAAGCGCAGCCCGAACCAGTCGAGCCCCGGCGCATAATCCAGCTCTGTTGCCGATTCCACCGTGGCGCGGAAAAATTCCTCCAGCGGAACACCGGCCACTTCCGAGCACACGCTCTTGAATTCCTCCGTGGAGAATCCCTTCTCGCCCGCGAACCGCGTGAACGCTGTCCGCATCACATCGTCGAGCGACTTCGCGCCATTCGTCTCCTCGCGGATGCGCGCATCGAGCAGCCACGCCACGATTGCGCCCTTCGTGTAATAACTGATCGTCGTGTTGACGGAGTTCTCATCCGGCCGGTACAGTTTGATCCACGCATCCCACGAAGACTCTTCCGCCGACTGCACCAGTCTTCCCGGTGTCAACTGCAGCTTCCGGATATCATCCGAGAGCTCGCTCAGATACTCATCGGTGGTCGAGAGTCCCGCGCGCCGTACCGCCAGCGGTCCGTAGTAGGAGGTGATGCCCTCGGCCACCCACAGGCTGCGTGTGTAGTTTTCGTTCTCGTAATCGAACGGCCCGAGCTCCACTGGACGCAGCCGCTTCACGTTCCACACGTGAAAGAATTCATGCGAAACCAGGGTCAGCCAGTCCAGATAAGATTTGCGCGTGCGCGTGGTCCATCGGCTGGTCATCAGCACGGCCGAGTTGCGGTGTTCCAGTCCGCCCGAAGCCTCCGTGAGCAGATTCAGGAAGGCGTAGCTTTCATACGGCAGGCATCCCCACATGTTGCCATGCTGCCGCACCAGCTTTTCCGCGTCGGCCGCCGAGCGCGGTCCGTCCCACACGCCGTGCTCGCCTTCGTTCGCCAGCAGGTGCGGTATCCCGTCCACCTCGAACCGGTGAATCGCCGGATTTCCGCACAGAATCGGCGAATCCACAAGCTCGTCGTAATTCGCCGCCCGATAACATCGCGGACCGGTTTCGGGCAGCGACGTGACAATCGTCTTCCACTGTTCCGGCAACTCGAACTCGACCTCGTGCGGTCCGTCGCGCCGATCGTCCGATGTCACAAACGTCGGCGCGCCGTTGATCAGCGCAAACGAATCCTCCACCCAGTTGGTTCGCACCGACATCTCCCGGCAATAAACCCGGTAGGTGAAAACGATCTCCGCGCTGCCGTTCGTCTCGATCCGCCATCGGTTCTTGCTGGTCTTCCAAAACCTCCCCGAGGCCGAAATGGGTTCGATATTTCGCGCATACTCCCGGATGAGATACGACCCCGGCGTCCACACCGGCAGGAACAATTGGGCTTCGTATTTTCCGTTTCTCTCGAACCGTGCTTCGACCGTCAGGTAATGACTGGCTGGCGCCGGAAAGCTGATTTTGTAGGTGGGGCAGGCGGTTTCGCCTGCCGATCGCGCTCCTGCGTGAAACCGGGCGGACTGGTGGTTTTCAGCCATGCGTGAAACGCCTTACGATAATGAGAAGTCCCTAAGAATCATCATTTAGGTTTTGGTGCCGGGCGTGCCAAGAGGTGTGCGGGACATTACAGGTGCGTCGAACCCATATACTACCGCTGTTGCTCGGCACCTCGGCGGTCCTGCTGGCCCAGCAGCTCCCTGACCCCGGTCCCGATACCGATCCGCAATTCTATGCGCAGCAGTACCCTCCGCCGCCCTACCCGCAGCAGACGTATTCGCAGCAGATTTACCCATACCCACAGCAACCGCAACCGCAGACCCCCGAGCCTCCCGACCAGCCCGGCCAGCCCGTCGCCCGCCTCGGGGTCATCAATGGTGAAGCTTCCGTGCGCCGCGCCGATTCCGGCGACTGGGTCGCGGCCGTCCTGAACGCGCCTCTCATGGCGGGCGATTCCATTTCCGTCGCGCCGAGCGGCAGCACCGAACTCCAGCTCGACTACGCCAACTTCCTCCGCATCGGCGGCGATTCCGAAGTCCGCATCTCCCAGCTCGACGGCACTGTGAATAACACCGGCCGCCAGCAGGTTCAGGTTTCCAGAGGCCTCGTCACGTGGCGCGTCCTGCGTGATGACCTCGGTGCCAATCCTCAATCGGAAATCAGTACGCCCTCCGTCGCCGTTCATCCCGGACGCCTCTCCGAAGTCCGCGTCGAGGTAGCCATCGACGGCAGCACCCGCATCATCGTTCGCCGCGGCGAGGCCGAAGTCGTAACGCCGAAGGGCTCCGAGCGTATCCGCGAAGGCAATATGATGCTGGTCCGAGGCACCCCCGACGACGCCGAGTTTCAGGTGGTCTACGCGCCCGCGAAAGACGGCTGGGACTCTTTCAACGATCAGCGCGACGCGTACCTCGATCGCGCGCAGTCGAACGTCAGCCGCTACGTGAGCCCCGATATCTACGGCGACGAAGATCTCAGCGTCAACGGAACGTGGGGATACGATCCCGCCTACGGCAGCGTCTGGACGCCGAACGTTCCTCCCACATGGGCCCCTTATCAGAACGGCCAGTGGGACTGGGAAGACTACTATGGCTGGACCTGGGTCAACTCCGATCCCTGGGGCTGGGCGCCCTTCCACTACGGCTCCTGGTATAACCGCACCGGTTTCGGCTGGACGTGGTTTCCGGGACCGCGCTCTGGCCGCTACTGGTATCACCCGGCGCTGGTCGGCTTCTTCGGCTTCGGCGGCACTGGATTCGGCGCTGGATTCGGTTTCGGAAACATCGGCTGGGTCGCGCTGGCGCCCTATGAAGTGTTTCATCCGTGGTACGGCCCTGGCTGGTATGCGGGCCGGTTTGCCCCGCGTCGCGAAGTCATTTACAACGCCAGCATCGTAAACTCATTCCGGAACGCGCGCGCCGGGAACGGCGTCGTTGCCGTTTCCGCAGCGGATTTCGAGCGCGGCGCTTTCCGTAATCAGATTTCCGTGTACCGCGCGCAGCTCGCGCAGGGATCGCTCGTGCGCGGCGCTTTGCCGGTCGCTCCCACAGCGAGCAATCTGCGCTTCAGCGACCTTCCTGTGGCCGCCGCTTCGATTCCGCGCAATGAGGCTGCCCATCAGCGCTTCTTCAGCCGCATGCCGGCTGCCGCGCCCGCCCAGCGAAACTCCTTTGCGCAGCAACAGGCTTCCATCCGCAACGCCTTCGCACCCGCGCCCCGCGCCTCCGCACCAACCCCCGCGGCCGACTCCGGCTGGAGTCGCTTCGGGACGCCGGGCACTGGCGGTGGGTTAGTCCAGCCACGCCCGGCCCAATCGAGCGGCGAAAACCGCGCCCCCGGCTGGAACGGGTTCGGTGGCGAGTTGCCCAACCAGGGCGAACGTTCCGTCCAGGTTGCGCCGCCCATCGTGCAGCAGCGCGCCGCGCCCGCCCCGGCGCCAACCTATCGCAGCGCTCACGCGCCGAGCAATCGCGGCAGCGGAGGCGGCAATCGCTCCAGCGGCGGACACAACGGTGGTGGTCATCGTTAATCCTGTAACGCCGGCGGTCGAAAGCCGCCGGTGGTTTCAGTCAAACGACGCTGGCCCACAGGCCCTCACAAGGGCCGTTCTGTGTCGGTTTCCAGACCCGCGATGCTAATATAAGGTTATTCCCTCGCACGGCGGCTGTAGCTCAGCTGGTAGTAGCGCCAGATTGTGGTTCTGGATGTCGTGGGTTCAAATCCCACCAGCCGCCCCAGAAATATTCGCGTAAATACTTTAAATTCCAGCCAGGTAACGAAGGTTATATATCGAACGGCAACCTTGTTCCGGGCCGCGTTGCCGGGGCAGAATTTCATGCATGACAGGGCTTGTGCGCGCCGTGTCCCTTGCGGGGGCAGTAGTGGTTTCGATGCTGATACCCGTCCACGCGCGGAGTGCACCGCCCATCCCCGCCGCCTCACGTATTTTTATCGAGGCCTCCGCCGACTTCGAAATATATTTGTCCGCCGCAATTGAGAAAAGACATTTACCTGTGACCCTGACGATCAATCGCGCCACCGCCGATTATGTTATCGAAGGCGGTCCGCGCCAAGCGGCAGGCCCGCGACAAGCGGCAGAAAATGCCGTTCGCGTCGTGGAACTGCGTACCGGAAACGTGGTCTTTGTCTGGTCTGATGAGGGAAAATCTGCCAGTCCGCGGCAAAATGCCGAGGCCTGCGCGCGGCAGTTGGCCCGCAACGTCCAGTTGCCTGCGAAGCACAAGGCCGCGAAGGATCCTGTATGGGATTTCTAAATTAGCGCACAGGCCCGGCCCCTCGCGTACCATGACCACCTGCATAGCCACCGGGGCGGGAAAGGGTTACAGTCAGGTCAGGCTCGATGGCGACACAACAATGGCCGGCAGGATACAATTCTCAGAGGACGCTGCCTATGCGCCGATACCTGCGGAGCCCAGGGCACAGAAACAATCCGCTGCGAGAGTTGCTTACTGAGCAGAGGCGTGCGGTCGAACTTGCCCGGAACCGCGAACGTGCCCAGCAGCTGAAAACAGAGCTTCCCTCCCTGATCGAAAACCAGGTCGGCGAAAAACTCCAGAAACTGGAAGATAAGCTTCTCAAAGATTTTCAGGAGATGGGCCAGAGGGCCATCGATGAAAGCACCGCCGTTCTGAGCGATCAGTTGAGCGACCGCATCGAGACGCTCGAACAGATTTCTTCCGTTCAGTCGCGCACCATTGTGAGCCTGCGCGATTCCTCCAAAGTCGCCGATCGGAAAGTCAGCGCGGTCGTCAACAACATCGAAAAAACCCTGTCCGCCGCCGTGCCCGGCTTCCAGCTGGAAGCCGCTAAGTATCCTCAGATGCAGATCGAACAGCCTCGCACCCAACTCGTTCGCGATGAGCCGCGTGATGAGCCGGAAGATATGGAGGAGGTCGGCAAGTACGGCTTCTGTCCGAACTGCACTTCAACGAATGTGCGCCGCGCTTACCGCAAAGGCCTCTGGGAAGAGATTCTGCGTATCTTTTTTCTCGCGCCGTTCCGCTGCCGCGCCTGCCGGCACAAGTTCTACCGTTTCTGAAGGGCCCACACCAGCACCGCCGCGCCCGCCAATATTCTGTAGATCGCAAACGGTGTAAATCCGCGGTTCCGCACCCACTGCATGAACCACGCCACCACCGCGTACGCCACGATAAAAGACACTACGAATCCGATCGCCAGCAGCGCCCAGCCGTGCCCGTCGATCACCACTCGCTCCGGCCCTTTCAGCGCCTTCAGCAGATCGTAGCCCGTGGCCGCCGCCATCGTTGGTATCGAAAGCAGGAACGAAAACTCCAGAGCCGCGGTGCGCGACAAGCCCGAAATCTGACCGGCGGCGATTGTCGCCATCGAGCGCGATGTGCCCGGAAACACCGGCGCCAGCGTCTGGCAGAGGCCGATCCAGATTGCCTGCGGCAGTGTCATTCTTTCCACTTCTTCCGCCGCCGCGGCTTCGAATGTACCGCCTTTGCGCGCGCCGTAGATCGCATCCACAATCCACATCACGATGCCGCCCACGATCAGCGCCGTTCCCATCACCACCAGGCTCTCGAGGTTTTTCCCGATCACTTTAATGAGCGGCAGCGACGTCGCCGACGTCGCCACAAACGCGATCAGCGTCAGCGCCAGCGGGTGCGTAATCGCGGTCTTGTCGCCCGCCTTCCCCTTCGGATAAGTCGCCAGAAAACTCATGATCCGGCTCCAGAAGTAAATCGGCAGGCAGAGAATCGGCCCGATCTGGATTACGATGGAAAACGTCTCCCAATAGCCGTTCGTCAGATCCGTACCCAGCAGCGCCTGCGCAATCCGCAGATGCGCGGTCGAGCTCACAGGCAGAAACTCCGTGAGACCCTCAATGACTCCCAGCACAGTGGAGAGCAGATAGTCGTTCAAACAGAGTCATGGTAGCAGGCAATCCAGGCGTCAGTGAAACTGAGAACCACGCTGCCTCCCGCCCCAATCCGGCCGGCAGCCTTTCAACGTATTCCCCCATAGATGATCCTGCTGATGTTGTTCCGTGCGGGGTTCGCAGGTTTTCTGTGCCGCGCGGAATCCGGCCGGCGGGGGGCGTTAGACGGGAATTTTCCGTCCGCAATCGGGCAAATCTCGAAACAAAGACACAAACCTGCGCCGTCTGGCGCAAATGACACACGCAATCACCGCGTGTTTTCAATGGATTCGCTATGGAACTAAACTCGCTCACTGGGGCCGCCATCAAACGCGAACCGAGTTGCATGTTAAAGAACCGGACCATATTACTGGTTGACGACAAACCACAGATCCGGGGAGTGTTGCGCAACGCGTTGGTTTCCGGGGGATCGCGCATCATTGATGTGCAGAGTCGATGCAAAGCGCTCGAAGTTCTGGGTGCGCGCACGGTGGATCTGATTCTTCTCGATACGAACATGCCGGGCACGGTCGGGCTGGACACCTGCCGGGCCATTCGCGCCGCCTGGGATGTTCCGATCATCATCGTCGCGATGTGCGATTCGGATAAGTACAAAGTGGAAGCGCTGGACTGCGGCGCCGACGATTTCATATCCAAGCCGTTCAGCACGGACGAGCTCATGGCGCGCATGCGCGCCATGCTGCGCCGCACCGGATTTGCCACGGACAGGACGCCGATGCGCGCTCCAGTGCGCCTTCCATGCGGCCACTACCTGCCGGAAGAACAGATTCTCGGTCTGGCGGCGCGTATCAGGTTTTCGCATCGTGAACCGCTTGGCGCGGCACGGCGCGGCGCGGGCCGGCCCAGGAAAATCGTCGTTTGCCGGAAATGCGGTGAGTCGGGCGGCACGCTCGAGATGCGCAGTCACAAGTGCAGGGCTGAAACCGGCACATCGCCGGCCTCGGATTCGACCACGTCGGCGATCTCGCCTGCGCCCTGACCCGACGCTGGACGCAGGCTTATTCCGAACCCTGCTTTAATGCCTGTGATTGTGCGCGTTCTGAAATTCCCTGAGCCGGTTCAGATCGTCGGCCAGCACGTCCCGATCGCGCGCCGGGAGCCGCACGTCGCCGGATGACTTGCGGATGGAATCGATCACGTCATTCAGCATCCCGTTATCCCAGCGCCCCACATCGAGGTCCGACTGCATTCTGGTCAGCTCGTCCTCGGTTTTTGCCAGGCGGTCGCGCTCCTTGTCGCGCGCTCGGCCTTCCCACACGTGTTCGAGATCGGTTCGCACCTGTAGAAAGAGGTGAGCTCGCCACCCTTCTCCGCGGTAGCGTTCCTCGCGCGCGTGATACCAGTCCTGTGCAGCGGCGCCGACGACCATCGCTGTGAGAAGCACGCCTGCCGTTAGAATCTGTTTCATCGTCCGTCCTCCGCCCCTATTATCGGAGAAATTGGCCCCGGCACCCCCGGCCGGACCGTGACGAACCACACGCCGCGCCCCCTGTGCTGTGGGGTGGGATGACATCCTGCGCGCGATTGGCACAATCGCGCTGGCGCTGTTATTTAAAGTACCCGGCTGAACTGAGAAATCTTCGATCGACGTACGCATCGTCATGACGCATCGCTCTCCTCTTCCCCGGTAACACATTCGGCAACGCCACGGACGGAGCCTCGACAATGCGCGAAAGATCATCCAGTTGATGCACGATGTACTGCTGTTCGACAACTCAGGCGACGAACCACGCCTGATTCTTGAGATGGCCGAGGGCGTCGTGATCACCCAGACGCCGGACTGGGCTGCCTCGCTGCTTAGTACCCGCGATTAGGGGACGCGGCGCAAGCCGCGCACTGTGGCTGGCCTGAACTGGAGTCGCGCCGCTACAGACTCGACCCGCCGCCTCTCAAAGCGAGGCCTCGACAAATCGTGATAAAATCCTCGCCGGATGGCAACTGAGGAGGTTACATCGAAATGATCAGGCGGACTTTGGGAGCGGTGGCGTTATTCGGGTGGCTGATGGCCGCCTCGCTGCAGGCGCACCACTCCCTCGCGGGCGTCTACGACATGAAAGGCGAAAAAGAGCTCGATGGCACGGTGACCAGCGTGAAGTTCACCAATCCCCACGGTTCGCTGTCTATCGCCGTCAAGGGCGCGGATGGAAAGTCAACTGAATGGGTCATGACGCTGGGCTCCGCCACGGCTTTGGCGCAGCGCGGAATCGGGAAAATCGGCCCCAACGCGCTCCATACGGGCGACAACATCAAGGTGAAGTTCCTCCCCGCGAAGGACGGCAGTCCGCTGGGCTTCCTCAAGACCGTGATCATGCCGGACGGACGTGTGATCCAGATCTCCGCCGGCAACCCGAACGACTAACCAAGCGCACAGGCCAGACCACATGCGAAGACGCACGGTCAGTCTTATCGCTGAGGCCCCCATAAAGGGGGCCGGTCAGCCAGGATAAGGTGAGCCAACCGGCTGCGCCAGTGGTCAGAATCCGTTGTGCGCGCAATACAAAAAAGAAGGAAATCATCATGGCTGTTCTACAAAGATCTTTGGGACAAGTATCGCGATCGCAGTCGCCCTGACGGTCAGCGAGCCGTCATCGGCGTTTGCACAAGCGGGAGGCCCGGCCCCTGCAGCGACGGCTCTGGGTGGCCCGGGTGCGGGCGGCGGAGGTGGTGGACGAGCCGGTGGCCGCGGAGGTCGAGGCCGCGGTCGCGGCGGGCCGACGTACACCCCCGCAGCCGGTGCGAAGGACCTGAAAGCAGTCCTTTTCAACTGGGCTTGGTATATGGGCATGCTCCGAAGCAGCGAGGAACGAGACCTGATCATGTCGCTCGAATACCAAGGCAAGGGCACCATTCAGGTGAACGGACAGCCCTGTAATGTAACGAAGTATCGAACCAGCATCAGCTACCAGACGTCAGGCGAGCGGGTTCAGTACACGGGCACCCGGCCCAATGGCCAGCCGTGCTCCAATGTCGAAGTCCTCAGTGGCGCGTATGCCTGGAACGAAGACATTCCCGGCGCCGAACTCATACCCGGTAAAGGCAAGGCGACGCCGATGCCCGCAACGGTAGAGGAACGGATGATTCGCCTGTGGGCAAGTCCGCAGGGTGCGTTCAAGGGCGCGATGGCGGGAATCAGCGATCCACCGGAAATGGCCCCCAGGCCGCAACTGGTACCTGCCGGCGTCTCGATGGCCGGGAAAACCTCGGTCGCGTGGGTAGGCGGAAAACCAGAGGTGACGTTTCCGATTCCAGGCGTTCCTAACGCAATCGCAACCGCGACGCTCAACGACAAGTACATGGCCGAACGCGTGGTCGTGAAGCAGGGTGCGAAGACTTACGATTTCACCTACAGCAACTATAAGGACTGGAATAATCCGCTGAACCCGGCGGAGGCGTTCTACGCGGGCAGGATGATCGAGAAGCACAACGGCACGGTGGTTCGCGACATTACGACGACCGTGACGGAAACGGGGCAGATGTATGTCGTGATGCCGGTTCCGGCAAGCGTCAGGGCGGCGATCAAGCCCACGAATCAACCTCCCGACTGGACTCTGAATGTCGACGCCAAGCCACGGCCGACGCAGACTGCATCTGTCGTAACGCCGCGGCTGCCCGACGGACATCCGGATATGACAGGAAACTGGGGTGGCCCCCCGCTTGCGATTGGGGGTAGCGGGAACCGCCGATGTGGTCCAACGCAGGTGCCGGGTGGGGGAATCAACCCCAACGTCGGCTGCAAAATCGCACAGGACAACTTCTGGGTGGATTATGAGTGGATCTCGCCCTCGCGGTTTGGGCCGAGTCGTCCCAACTACAAACCGGAGTATTGGGACAAGATTCAGGAACTCGATCAGTGGACGAACAAGGACGATCCGGTTATGACCTGTCAGCCGCTGGGAATCCCGCGGCAGGGCACGCCAACGCGCATTATCCAGACCGCAACTGACATCATCTTCTTCTATAACGAGTATTCCGATTACGGCGGCGGAAACTACGAATACCGCGACATCCCGACCGACGGCCGTGCGCGCCCCAATACGGTCGAATCCTATTACTACGGGCTTTCGATCGGCAAATGGGAGGGCGACACGCTGGTGATCGATTCCACCAACTTCACCGATACGACGTGGCTGGGACGAGGAGGCCTCTTCCATTCCGCCGACATGCGCATGACTGAGAAACTCACACGCGTTGGAAATGAAATCCACTACGACATGACGATCGACGATCCGGATTCATTCATCGAGCCATGGGTGATGCCGGAGAGGATTCTGCGGGAGCGGCAGGGCGCGCCGTCAATACAGCATGAGCGCGCGTATTGCGAAGTGTACGAAACAGGCAAAATCAGCACGCAGCTTCGACACTGACCGTTCTTTAGTTACAGCGCGCACAACGGACCTGACCACAGGCGCAGCCGGACGGCTCACCTTATCTGGCTGACCGGCCCCTTGACCCGGTCGCCAGCCGGAATGGTCAACTTATCCTGGATAAGATTGACTTGGGTGCTGCGCCAATGGTCAGGGGCCTCAGCAATAAGGTTGACGTTTGCGTCTTCGCCCATGGTCTGGCCTGTGCGCCTTAGTTACCAGACCCGCAGCCCGTTTCGGAGTCCGCTCCGGAACGGGCTGTTTTTTTGTCCGGCAAGATGCAGGACAAGGCCCGGTTGCGCGGCAAGATGCCTCTTCTCAAATCCGGGCTGAAGGGATGCCGAAGGAAAGGCGATACGCTCGTCATTGACTCCACTTCATTCGTCGATACGACGTGGTGCGGCAAGGCGGCGGCGGAATCGCGCCCATTGCGAGGTGTACAAAACAGGCAAAATCAGCTCTCAGCTCCGACACTAACCTTTCTTTCGCCCCAACCGTGATAGAATTCTCCCCGGTTGGCATCTGAGGAGGTTTTCACAAAATGATCAAGCGGACTTTGGGAGCGGTGGCGTTATTCGGGTGGCTGATGGCCGCCTCGCTGCAGGCTCATCACTCCCTGGCGGGAGTGTACGACATGAAAGGGGAAAAAGAACTTTCCGGGACGGTGACCAGCGTGAAGTTCACCAATCCCCATGGTTCTCTGTCTCTCGCCGTCAAAGGTGCGGATGGACAGTCAACTGAGTGGGTCATGACGCTGGGCTCCGCCACGGCTCTGGCACAGCGCGGGATCGGTAAGATTGGACCCAACGCTCTTCACACGGGCGACAACATCAAGGTGAAGTTCCTCCCCGCGAAAGACGGCAGTCCGCTGGGCTTCCTCAAGACGGTCATCATGCCGGACGGGCGCGTGATCCGAATCTCCGCCGGCAACCCGAACGACTAAACAAGAGGCACAGGCCAGACCACATGCGAAGACGCACGGTCAGTCTTATCGAGGATAAGGTGAGCCAACCGGCTGCGCCAGTTGTCAGGTCCGTTGTGCGCGCAATAACAGGAAGGGGAATCATCATGGCTGTTCTACGAAAAATCTTTGGCACAAGTATCGCGATCGCAGTCGCCTTGACGGTCAGCGAACCGTCCTCGGCGTTTGCACAGGCAGGAGGCCCTGCCCCTGGGGCCGCTCAGGTTGGCCCGGGTGCGGGCGCCGGAGGGGGTGGACGAGCCGGCGGCCGCGGAGGTCGAGGCCGCGGTCGCGGCGGGCCGACGTACACCCCCGCAGCCGGTGCGAAGGACCTGAAAGCAGTCCTTTTCAACTGGGCCTGGTATATGGGCATGCTCCGAAGCAGCGAGGAGCGAGACCTGATGATGACGCTCGAATACCAGGGCAAGGGCACCGTTCAAGTGGGCGGACAGCCCTGCAATGTAACGAAGTATCGGACAAGCATCAGCTACCGAACGTCAGGCGAGCGAGTTCAGTACACGGGCACCCGGCCCAATGGCCAGTCGTGCTCCAATGTCGAAGTCCTCAGTGGAGCGTATACCTGGAACGAAGACATTCCCGGCGCCGAACTTGTCCCCGGTAAAGGCAAGGCCACGCCGATGCCCGCAACGGTAGAGGAACGGATGATTCGCCTGTGGGCAAGTCCGCAAGGTGCGTTCAAGGGCGCAATGGCGGGGATCAGCGATCCACCGGAAATGGCGCCCAGGCCGCAACGGGTGCCTGCCGACGTCATGACGGCCGGGAAAACATCCGTCGCGTGGGTAGGCGGAAAACCAGAGGTGACGTTTCCGATTCCAGGCGTTCCTAACGCAATCGCAACCGCGACGCTCAACGACAAATACATGGCCGAACGCGTGGTCGTGAAGCAGGGTGCGAAGACTTACGAGTTCGACTACAGCGACTATAGAGACTGGAACAATAAGCTCAACCCGGCCGAGGCATTCTATGCAGGCAGGATGATCGAGAAACAGAACGGCGCCGTCGTCCGCGACATTACGACGACTCAGACGGAAGTGGGACAGATGTATGTCGTGATGCCGGTTCCGGCCAGCGTCAGGGCAGCGATCAAGCCAACCAATGAGCCTCCCAGGTGGACTCTGAATACCGACCAGACGCCGAGGCTGGCGACGCTGACTTCAACCGCCGCAACCCCGCGGCTGGCCGACGGACATCCGGATTTGACGGGAAACTGGGGTGGCCCTCCTCTGTCAATTACGGGTGGCGGGAACCGCCGCTGCGGTCCAACGCAGGTCCCGGGTGGCGGAATCAACGACAAGGTCGGCTGCACCACCGCGCAGGACAACTTCTGGGTGGATTATGAGTGGATCTCGCCCTCGCGGTTTGGTTTAACAGGCACAGCGGAGGTATTGAAGCCGAGTCATCCCATGTACAAACCCGAGTATTGGGACAAGGTTCAGGAACTCGATCAGTGGACGAATAAGTATGATCCGATCATGACCTGTCAGCCGATGGGACTGCCGCGGGAGGGTACACCGTCGCGCATTATCCAGTCGGCGACCAACGTCATCTTTCTGTATACGACGAGCGACTACGGCGGCGGAAATATGGAATTCCGCGAACGTCCCGACCGACGGCCGAAAGCGGCCGGACACGGTCGAAGCCTATTACAACGGGCTTTCGATCGGTCATTGGGAAGGCGACACGCTGGTCATCGAATCCACCAACTTCGTCGATACCACCTGGTTCGGACGCGGCGGCCTGTTTCATTCCGCCGACATGCGCATGGTTGAGAAGCTGACGCGGAAGGGCGATGAAATTCTTTACCAGGCGACCATCGAGGACCCGGACTCTCTCATCGAGCCGTGGGTGATGCCGGACAAGATTCTGCGGGCGCGTCAGGGCGCGCCACAAGTCATCCACGAGCGCGCCAATTGCGAGGTCTACGAAACCAAGGACATCGTTTCTCAGTTTCGCCACTAACCGTTCTTTAGTTACGAAACTCGCAGCCCGTTTCGGAGTCCGCTCCGGGACGGGCTGTTTTTTTGTCCGGCGAAATGAAAGACGAGGCAGGCCAGGTTCCCCAACACGCTGAGGAGGTTCGGATCCTCTCGTCCCGATTCTTCTTTTCAATCATGAACCTGCTGCTTCTTTTCGGGTGTGTTTTCATCAAGTCTTCGAGAAGCTTCGCCGTGTCTTCATGCACATCGATACGGCGTAAGCGGAGTCAATTCGGCTTATTGGTTCTGCTGAAGCATCGAGAACAGGCGTGCGGCCGTCGCGAGGTGCAGAGATTTGCTGAAAGACAATCGAGGTCGTGTATCAGCGCCCGATGACGCCGACGTAAGCGCACTGATCCAGTTCCGTTCGAACGCCGGCATAAACGATCTGAACGCGTACTTCGCAGATCGCTTTGCGTGAGGCCTTGCCTGGGGTAAGACGAAGAGTATCGGGAAAGCGTGGAGCCGGGAAAGTGGGTGGACCGGTGCCTCGTCATGAGCACGAATCGCCATCGTCCGCCCCAGTACGGGGGCTCTGCCCCTGCGAACCCGGGATTTAATTAACGCAGTTGCGCCAGAATGGCTGCTTAACTGCTGAGCCGCGGAAGCCTCCGGCCCGTAAGCAAACGGTGTCTCCCGGACTTCTGCCAGGGTCAGGCCCGCAGCATCGGCTCCATGATCCGAAAGGCCCGCGGATCGCCCACAATCCCGGGCACCATCCGGTTCACCGCCCAAGCCATGGTCATCCGCGCGTCCATGTCGATAATGATCATCGACATGCCGCCGCCCGACCAGTAGACGGTGTTCGGGTTCGGCAGCGGCATCTTCAGCAGGGGGCCCGGCAGAGCAAAACCCAGCCCGAAGCGTGTCGGCACGAGCTTCATGATGAGGTCCGGGCCGTTCGTCTGCTCCTCGAGCGCCTTCCGGCATCCGGCTTCGGAAAGAAAGCGGCGCCCGCGGGCGATGCCTCCGTTCGCAAGGATGGTGTGAATTTCCGCAACCGAGCGCGCGTTGCCATGCCCGTTGACCGCCGGGATTTCGGCGGCCCGCCAGGCCCGCGTACGGGTGTTGGCCACGTCGAGCGGCATGTTGCGGAAGGTGATCTCTTCGATCTCGTTCAGCTCGACCTTCCCTGCGCTCTCCGGCACTAGCCAGGGGATCAGCTCGGCTACACGCGCGTCTTCGGATGCGGGCAGACCGATGTGGAAGTCGGCGCCGAGGGGTGCGGCGATCTCCTCGCGGAAGACCGTGCCGA
Source organism: Terriglobia bacterium (assembly GCA_963832905.1). Taxonomy (GTDB): domain Bacteria; phylum Acidobacteriota; class Terriglobia; order Bryobacterales; family Bryobacteraceae; genus BOG-234. Next base: position 651,921 of record CAWHVO010000001.1, read on the forward strand.
GCGATTTGCCGGTGATGCGCCGCACCACTTCACCGATCAGATAGCCGTACGTCAGGACGTGATAGCCGGAGGCGCTCCCCGGCTCCCAGAGCGGCGCCTGCGCAGCGAGAAGCGACGTCATTTTGTCCCAGTCGTAGAGGTCTTCGGCCGTGATCGGCCTGCGCCAGCCGGAAAGCCCCGAAGAGTGACTCATCAGATGGCTGACTTTGACCCCGGCTTTGCCGTTGGCGGCAAATTCCGGCCAGTATTTCGCGACGGGCGCGTTGAAATCGAGGTCGCCGCGGTCGGCAACGAGGAGCGCGGTCAGCGCCGCCATGGTCTTGGTCGTCGAGTAGACGTTGATGATGGTGTCGCGCTCCCAGGGCCTGGCGCGCGCGGCGTCGGCGAATCCGCCCCAGAGATCGACGACGGTTTCGCCGTCAACGGTGGCGCAGAAGGACGCGCCGGTTTCGGGGCCGGTTTCAAGATTGAATGCGAATGCGTCGCGCACGGCGGAGAAGCGGTCGTGCGCAAAACCATGAACCAGATCGTTGGGCATAGGGACGAACTTAAGCCCGGTGGCCCGAATTCGTCAAATAAAATCTGCGCGCGAAAATTGCCGCAAAGAAATGGCTGGAGTTAGCTGATAGAGCGGTTTTTGTGGGAGATCGGAAGACCAATCGGACTTCCTGATTTCAGGATAAACCCTGAGTTGCGGTGCGAGTCAAGTACAGTAGACCTGATGCAGAGGCTATTGGCCGGCTACCACCGCTTCCGGACGCAGGGCTGGCCGGAGAAGCGCAAGCAGTTCGAGACGCTCGCCGAGCACGGCCAGTCGCCGCGAGCCCTGGTGCTGGCATGCATCGACAGCCGCGTCGACCCCGGAATGATCTTCGATGCCGCGCCCGGCGAAATGCTGACCGTGCGCAACGTGGCGAACCTGGTGCCGCCGTATGCGCCCGATGCCGCGTTCCACGGCACCAGCGCGGCGCTCGAGTTCGGCGTGCGCGTGCTCGAGGTGGAAGACATTATCGTGATGGGGCACGGGCTGTGCGGCGGGGTGAAAGCGCTGATTCACGGGGCGCCGGAAACGGCGCACGAGTTTGTCGCGCCGTGGATGTCGATTGCGAGGCCTGCGTGCGACGAGGTGCTCCGGAGCGGACACAACGTGCAGCAGCGCTGTGAGCACGAGGTGGTGAAGCTTTCGCTGGCCAATCTGATGACGTTTCCGTGGATCGCCGAGCGCGTCCATGCGGGCAATCTGAAGCTGCACGGCGCGTGGTTCGACATCCGGGTCGGCGTGCTGATGATGCTGCAGCCGGATGGCAGCTTCGCGCCGCAGTAAAAAACTGTGGGGCAGCCATTCCTGGCTGCAAGCCGACTTTCCAATCGGCTGGACTCGCTGGAAAGCGAGTCCGCAGGGCGGAAGCCCTGCCCCACTTATCTTTTCGTCTGGAGCTTGTGGTAGCCGAACTCTCTGCGCGCGTCCACCAGCTTCGATCCCTCGCGCACAGCCTTGAGAATCCGGCCTTCAGTCGCGTCGATTTCTTCGGCGACGCGGAGGACCTCGTCCTCGTGCGCTTTCGGGATGACGATGACGCCGTCGGCGTCGCCGCGCAGGCTGTCGCCGGGCTCGACACGCGCGTCGCCGATGTTCACCGTGCAGTTGGTGGCTTCGACCTGAATGCGGTCCTTGCCGGTACGCATCGAGTAGCTGCGGCTGAAAATCGGATAGCCGAGCGCGAGCGACAGGTGCACGTCGCGGCAGGCGCCGTCGATCACGGTGCCCGCGATGCCGCGTTTGTGCGCGACCGTCGTCAGGATGTCGCCCCAGACCGTCGCGTTCTCGCGGCCGCCGTTGTCGAGCACAACCACGGTGTCGGGGTCAAGATCGTCGATGTAATCGCCCACCGTGCCCGGGGGCGTGGACGCGGGACCGTAGAGGATCGTGAAAGCGCGGCCGGTCAGGCGGAAGCGGTGATCGAGCGGCTTGATGCCGAGGCACTGGCCAGCGATGCCGAGGCGGTCGAGGGCGTCGCTGAGAGAGGTCGTGTCGAGTTTGGAGGCGCGGAGTAGATTGGGATCCATGAGTTACTTTTTCAGCTTCATTTCTTAAGCATGGTTTCGTAATTCGCGCCCATGACCTGCGAGATGGGCACGCCTTCGCGCAGCGCCTGCGCCATGGCTTCTTCGCGCGCCGCGATCGATTCGGCGGTTTCGAGCACGCGGGCAATTTCGTTCTGCGCGATGAACACGACAGCGCTGCCGTCCGCCACGACGTAATCGCCGGGGATGACGACGACATCGCCGACGGTGATCGGCTCGCCGGTTGCGACTTCGACGATGCGTCCGCGCGCGGTGTGGGCGGTGTGAGTGCGGGCGAAGACAGGGAAGTCGAGCTTGCGGCAGTCGTCGATGTCGCGCGCCGGGCCTTCGACGATGACTCCGGCGACACCGCGCATTTTCGCGCCGATGGCGAGATTGCCGCCCCAGGAGGCGGCGTCGAGGCCCGTCGACTGCTCGACCACGATGATGTCGCCGGGATTCGCCGCTTCGATGGCCGCGGTGCAGAGATGGCGCGTGTTGGTGCGGCCTTCGGCGCGATCCAGCCTGACCGTCAGCACGCGGCCCGCGATGCGCCGCTCGGTGGTGTAGCGTTGGATCCCGGTGACCGCGCCTTTGAGGCCGAGCTTATCGAGCGCGTCCGATACGGCGCAGGAATCCAGTTTCTGCAGACGCGATAGGAATTCAGACATCAGCGTTCGGGTCGCCAGCGCGAGAAGCGCTTTTCGAGAGCCTCCGCCGCGGCGGTCATGATGATGCCGGCGAAAGCAGATGATCAGGACGCCGACGAAGAGCGTGTCAGTGGCAAAGGTCTGGCCGCCGTAGGCGACCATGAAGCCGATCCCCTGGCTGCCGCCGAACATTTCGCCAACAACGACGCCGATCAGTCCCAGCGCCACGCCCTGGCGGATGCCGGTGAGGATGAAAGGCACGGCGCCGGGAATCGCGAGTGTGGTGAAAATCTGGCGGTCAGAGGCGCAGAACGCACGCGCAGCGCGCAGCAGATCGCGGTCCACCGCGCGGATGCCTCCGATGGTGTTAATCAGAATCGGGAAAACAGCTGTGATGAAAACGATGAATACCTTCGACCACATGCCGATTCCGAACCAGATGATGATCAGCGGCACCATGGCGACGCGCGGCGTGGCGTAGAGGCGCATTGGTGAACGGGCGCGACGATCATTTCGACTTTTCGGTACCAGCCGATGATTACGCCAAACACAATGCCGACAGCCGCCGCGAGCAGAAATCCGACCGCGAAATTTTTCCCGCTGTAAGCGAGGTCCTGCAGAAGGTGTCCGTGCAGTCAGGTCTGCCCAGAAGCGAACGGCGATCGCCGAAGGGCCGCTCATGAACAGCGGCGAAAGCTTTTTCGCCGACCACAGCGCCTGCCAGACGATCAGGAACAGCAGCAGAACGCCGTTGCCGAGGATCGCCGACTCGTGCCGCTGATAGAAACTCCTTTGCGGCCGCAGCCGGCGTCATGACGTCACCATATTCATGCGCTCCGGCTTCTCTTCCACCAGTTGCCAGATGGCATCTTCAATTTCGAGGAACCGCGGCTCGCGCTTCAGATGCAGCGTGCGCGGACGCGGGAAGGGAATCCGGAAAACATCTTTGATGCGGCCGGGGCGCGGGCTCATCACCACGACACGGTCGGCCAGATAAACCGCTTCATTGATCTGATGCGTGATGAAGACGACGGTCTTGCGCGCTTCGCTCCAGATCTTCAGCAACTCGGCCTGCATGAATTCGCGCGTCTGGGCGTCAAGGGCGGCGAAGGGTTCGTCCATCAGAAGAACTTCCGGGTCGCAGGCGAGCGCGCGGGCGAGATTCACGCGCTGCTGCATACCGCCTGAAAGCTCCGACGGAAAATGCCGCTCGAATCCGGCTGAGTCCGACCATGTTGATGAAATGCTCGGTGCGCTCCGCCATCGTGTCCTTATCGAAGCGCCGCTGCAGTTCCATGCCGTAGCGCACGTTTCCCGCGATGGTGCGCCACGGCAGCAGGCTGGAATGCTGGAAGACGACGGCACGATCGATACCCGGCCCGTCGACCTTCCTGCCGGCGACGCTGACCAGACCCTCATCGTAAGGCAGAAGACCGGCGACGATGTTCAGCAGCGTGGTCTTACCGCAGCCGCTGGGTCCGACGATGGCGAGGAATTCTCCGTCGGATACGGAGACTGACACATCCTCAAGGGCGACGACTTCGCGATCGGGATTCTCGCGCCAGTATCGCTTCGAGACATGCTCGATCTGCAGCTTGTCCACGTTATTATTTTCCGCGCGCCTGTTATCCGAAAGCCAGTTTGGCCTTGCGCCGCTCCTCGCCTTTGATCGACGGGCCGAAGAGCTGCTCGAAGAAGCCGTCCTTCACCAGTTTCGATACATACCTATTGTCGATCACCTGGTGGAAGTCATAGGCTTTCATCTGCGCGGAGATATTGGGGTCGGGCTGCTGGTCGACGACCGACTTCACCGCGCCCGCCAGCACATAGGGCACGCGCTCGAACGCATTCGGCTTCGCGTAGAGATCGTAAACGCGCTCCATATCGGCCTGCTGCGCGGCTTTGTCGTAATTAAGGAACGCTTTCACCGCGAAGGCCTTGTCGTCATAGAAGCGCTTGATGCCTTCGGCATGGGCTTTGATCAGCTTCTCGGGAAGGCCGGGATCGGAAGCCACAATGCTCTTCTTCATGATGTAGGCGGTGGACGCGAAGATGTCTTCGTGCTCGGCGAGATTGTCGAGCGTCTTGTAGCCGGCTTCTTCCACGCTTGAAATACGCGGGCGCGGTGAGCAGCGTGGCATCCGCCCGGCCGCTCTGCAGTGCCGCGGCGCGTCCGCTGACGTCGGTGCCGACGGGAATCCATTCGACATCGCGCGCGCTGAGACCCGCCTTGCCGAGCAGCGCGATCACATATCCGTAAGGCGCGTCGCCGATCTGGCCGACCGCAATGCGCTTGCCTTTGAGCGCTTTCATGTTCGGAATACTCTTGTTCGCCATCAGCGCGAACATGCCGCGGTTGAGCGAACTGCCAACGAGCACGAGCGAGCCGTCCTTCGACGCGGCCCGCATTAGCTGTTCAAGCGAGGAATTAACCATCTGTCCCTCGCCGCTCACCAGCATGGCGATGCCCGCCGGATGGACGCCGAAGACGAGATTCACATCGAGCCCGTACTTCTGGTAGTAGCCGCCGTCTTTGGCGAGGAACAAAGGCCAGTTCGAGCCGCTGCGATTGGGGTAATTGATGGTGATTTTCTGGAGCGAGCCCTGTCCAAATGCAAGGGGCCCGAATGCGCGCGCGGTCACTGCGGCGAAAGGCAGTCTGAGAACGGTACGTCTGTTCATAGTCACACCTTCAGTCTGAAAAGCTTCTTCGCGTTGTCCTCGAAGATCAGTTTTTTGTCGGCGGCGCTGAGCCAGTCGAAGCCTTCAATGATGTGGCGCGTTTCGTCGAGCCACTTGCCCGTGCTGCGGATCGAGCACCGTACCGACGCCTGGGCGCTCGGTGCCGAAAAGGCAGCGGTCCGCGCCGACCGTTTCTATAAGCAGCCGCAGCGCACCGGCCGAATAGAGAACCGTGTCGTAATACAGATTCCGCATGCGCTCGGAGAAGCGCGACAGCTTGCGGCGAATGGCGCTGGCTTCGAAGCGCGCGTACTGATAAGGAATCGCGCCGCCGCCGTGCGAGACGAGAATCTTCAGCGTCGGGAAATCGGTGAACACCGTCGAGTTCAGGAGCGACACCACCGAGATGCTCTCTTCGTTGATGAAGTGCAGCGAGTAGGTGAGGCGGTCCGACCGGCATCCACCGGAGTGCACGTGGCCCGGCACATCGAGTTCGACCAGCTTTTCGTAGAGCGGATACCAGAAGCGGTCGCCGAGCGGAGGCGTTTCGATACCGGACGCTTCACCGGGATCGGGATTGATCAGGCAGCCGACAAAACCGTGCTGCGTGACGCAACGTTCGAGTTCGGCGAGGCAGTTCTTCGGGCTGAGGTTCGGCGCCTGCGGCAACGCGCACACGCCGCGAAACACGTCCGGGAAAAGCTTCGCCTGCTGGGCGATGATGTTGTTGGCTTCTTCGGTGTACCAGCCGACGAGGCGCGGATGCTCGCTGTGCATCATCTGATAAGGGCGCGGCGAGATAAGCTGCATGTCCGTGCCGGCTTCCTTCAGCTGCGCGAGATGCGAGGAGCCGCCGAAGACCGGCGCGTTGAGGGCCTCGACGATGTCGGCTTCGGTCGCGCCTGCGCTGCCGCGACCGTGCGCGCCGCGGTGGGAAAGCAGTCCGGCCTTGTAGACGTAGAGTTTGTCGGGCGCGGTGACGTGGCCGTGCGCGTCGATTACCATGGGCGGATTCCTGAGGCCATGAAAGCCCTCACATTATATAGGGGGGACTAGTAACTCCGGTGACGCCGGCCCGATTCGCGCGCTTAAGAAGAGCGCGGTCGAACGAAACGAACTTTGAGTCCGGCGGTCTGCTCACGAGATGCATTGCGTCCGCCAGATCCAGCCCGTGTGCGGCCAGATCAAGCGCCCGAACCACGTCGGCCTCATCCTCGGCGTGCACCTGCGCCATGCCAAGCAAGCGAGCCAATGCTTCCCTGACCAGCGCCTCACTGTACCCGTAGACGCTCTCCAGAACCCACACCGTTTCCAGCAGGACGGTTTTTGCAATCCACACAGGACCTGCGGCAAGGATGTTCTCAGCGGCGGTGGTCTGCGCAGGGTCGTCCCTTGTCAGCAGCCCGATGATGACGTTAGTATCGACCGCGTTCATGCCTGCGTTTCACCATACGCGCGATGCCCGCGTCCATCTGCGCTATTGTCTTTGGCTTCCCTTTCCATTTCAGGAATCCTGAAACCTGCTCGATGGTGGTGGGAGGAAAAGGCTTGACTGGGCGCAGAAGGATGCCTTCGGCCGTCACTTCGACGGTGAATTCCGTTCCGGCTTTCCAGGCCCGGGCGTCCCGGAGTGCTTTTGGAATGATGATCTGCCCCTTGGTAGAGAGCTTGGTGGTTCCCATTAGTAAGACTCAGGTAAGATTATCCCAGAAAACGTCTCCCGCTGCTGCGCAGTGCGCTAAATCTTGAGCCTCTAATTAATGGCTTCGGATCCCTTTGAATGGACAACCGTCTTTCGGCCCGCGCTTCGGAGCAGCCGGGGTGCTCCGATAGACACTGAACCACCGCCCGATGATTTTCACCGTCACCACTGAGTCGAACCAAGAAACCCAGAGTTCTCAAAGACGACAACCACCGGCGGCCCGGCGCACAGATTTAGCTGACTACCCACTGCTACGCCCAGCCCCCCGATCTGCCATACTGGGAGTGCTCCCGGCTTCTTCCGCCCGCCAGTCGGATGAGGCTTTTCACTCCTGGTCAATCGAGACGCCTCAATGAGGTGACAGGGTTTCTGTTCCTTGCCGCGGGAATTCTGTTCCTGCTGAGCATGGCTTCGTTCCATCGCACCGATCCTTCGTGGGATACGGTGTCGGGGGTCGTGCGCACCCAGAACCTTATCGGTCCGGTGGGGGCGTGGATCGCCGATCTCTTCCTGCAGTCGTTCGGACTGGCAGCGTTTCTGTTTCCTTTACTGATGTTTGCGCTCGGCTGGAAGTGGATTCGCTCGGAAGCCGTGGAAGCGCCTGGCATCAAACTGATCGGCAGCGCGGCGCTGGTGGCGTCGGCTTGCGGCGCGGCGGGCCTGCTTCCGGAATGGCGGCTCTTCGAACACACAATCCTGCCGGGCGGAACAGCGGGATTTCTGGTCGCCGATGCAATGCGGCACGCGCTCAATCCCGCCGGAGCGGCGGTGGTTTTCGCCACCGCGATCCTCGTCTCGTTCTATCTGGTTTCCAGCTTCACGCTGGACAAACTGAGTTACTGGTTCCTGCCGCTGCGGAACGTACTGGCGCGCATCGCAGACAAGTGGCGCCGGTTCCGGGAAGACCGTCGCGAGGAGGCAATACGCAGGCGGCACGCACGACAGGCAGGCGGCGCAGGAGCTTGCCCTCCAAACGGAGCGTATCGAATACGAACAGGTGACGGCCGCGCTGCCCGCGGTCGATCCGGCGGTCACGCCGCGAACGCGCCGGCGCGCCCCCGACACGGTCGCCGAGACACTGCCGTGGGAGGAGCCGGCCGAGACCACACCCGCACCGGTCGCCGAAACCAGCGCCACTCTGAATGAAATCCCTATCTGCCAGTTGGCGGAAACACCGCCGCCCGCGGCGAACCTTGTCGAGTTTCCCTTCAACAAGGCGCTGAAAAAGGATCCCGCGCCGAGACAACACACGATTTACCGGCTACCGAATACCGATCTGCTGAACGAAATCCCGGTGCGTTCGGCGTTCGATGAGCAGGAACTGAAGAACACAGCCGCCGCAATCAAAGCGAAGTTCGAGGAGTTCAACGTCTTCGGCTCGGTGGTGCAGATCAATCCCGGTCCGGTGGTGACAACGTTCGAGTTCAAACCCGAAGCCGGCATCAAATACAGTCGGATCACGACGCTCAGCGAAGACCTTTGCCTCGGTCTGCAGGCGGAATCGATTCTGATCGAGCGCATCCCGGGCAAGCCGACCATCGGTATCGAAGTTCCGAACACGAAGCGCGAAGTCATCAGCCTGCGCGCGGTGATCGAGTCCGATGAATTTCAGGAATCCACGTCGTTCCTGACGATCTCGATGGGCAAGGACATCAACGGCCGCATCAAAGTCGCGGCGCTCGACACGATGCCGCACGCGCTCATCGCGGGCTCGACCGGTTCGGGCAAGTCGGTGATGATCAACTCGCTCATCATGTCGATCCTCTACAAATCGACGCCGGATGAAGTGAAGATGATCATGGTGGATCCCAAGCGCGTCGAGTTGGGGATGTACGAAGGTATTCCGCACCTGCTGACGCCGGTGATCACGGATCCGAAGAAAGCCACCAACGCGCTGCGCAACGCCGTGCTCGAGATGGAGCGGCGTCTGCGCCTGCTGGCGGAGCAGGGCGCGCGCAACATCGATCAGTTCAACAAGAAAGTGCGCAAACTGCAGTCGGAGCCGCGCAGCCTGTTCGAAGATGACGCGCCGCCGCCGGAGGAACTGCGAGCCGTTGCCCTATATCCTGATTCTCATCGACGAGCTGGCCGATCTGATGATGCTCGAGGGCCGCAACGTGGAGGAATCGGTGACACGCCTGGCGCAGATGGCGCGCGCCGTCGGTATGCATCTCGTGCTGGCGACGCAGCGTCCCAGCGTGGACGTAATCACGGGCATCATCAAAGCGAATTTCCCGGCGCGCATCAGTTTCCGCGTGGCCACGCGCGTCGACAGCCGCACGATTCTCGACGGGATGGGCGCGGAGCATCTTCTCGGCAAGGGTGACATGCTGTTCCTGCCGCCGGGGTCGTAGCCGCTTCACACGCGTGCACGGCGCTTTCGTTACTGAGACGGAGATCAACAAAGTGGTCGATTTCTGGAAGGCGCAGGCCAAGCCCGAGTACGATCAGTCCTATCTGATCGCGCCGCCTTCGGAAGACAGCGACGGCGAACCGGAGGAGATCGCTCCAGGCGATCAGGATCCAATGTACGAAGAAGCGATGCGCGTGGTGCTCGAAATGGGCAAGGCTTCGACGTCGACACTGCAGCGTCGGCTGCGTCTGGGATACGGCCGGGCCGCGCGCATACTCGACATGATGTATCGCGACGGCATCATCGGACCGCCGGACGGGAGCAAGCCGCGTGAAGTGCTTAAGCGGCCCGACTGGCTGCAGGAAGTCGATCACGTTTAGAGAATTTTCGTACGGCCGCACACTAACATGCTTACAACAGCGTGAGAAAGCTTCTCTCGGCGCTGGCTTTGGTCGCCGCATTTGCGGGGCTGAGCCAGGCGGCAACGGCGGCCGGTAAACCGGCGCCACTTGCATCGAAAACTGTTCCCGATGGGCAGATCGAGCGCACGATTCGGGCTAAGTTCGCAAAGTCGAAAATCAACGCCGAGCACTTCACGGTCACAGTGCAGAATGGCATCGCGACCATTGAAGGCAAGACCAACGTTATCCAGCACAAAGGCGTCGCGACACGGCTTGCAAAAACGGGCGGCGCAATGGCGGTCAGAAACAACGTTCAGATTTCGGAAGCAGCGAAAGAAAAGGCGGCTGCAAAACTGGCGATGGTGCGCGGCGGAGACTCGCAACCCGCACGCGCCACAGTGGTTCAGCCTGCGAAGCCGAAGTAGTTCATGTGACCCAGGCGACGCATTTGGAGCAATGCGCCGCCTGCCATCAGGGGCCTCCGCGCGATTCGAGCGTAAGCGGAAATCGCCGCACCCAACGCTACAAGTATGTGTGGTGCTGGCGGCTTCCGGCAACGGGACGCGTACCGGTACCGCGTGCCGCGCCGCGGCCCATTACTCATAGAAGGCAGGGGACTTCTTCAGCAGCGTGAACGTGGCCAGATCGTGTTCGATCCACAGCCGCGCGCCGCTTTCTTTAAGGAACTCCACCGTCTTCTGCCGCGAAACCGCCGACTGATCTTTGTCGAATTCAAACGACGGGAAGCGATTCATCGTGATCTCCTGCGGCAGGTGATAAAGATCACCCGCGATCAGGATCGGCCCCGACTGTTTCAGCCTCAGGAACAGCATCTGATGGCCCGGCGTGTGACCGGGCGCGTATTTGATGATTACGGTGCCGTCTCCGAATACATCGTAGTCCTTCTCGGTGAGGATGATGGTTTTCGCGTCTTTCAGCTTGTCGTAAGTCGCACTCGCCTGCGGACCACCGCGGCCTCGTCCCGCACCCGGCGGCGGAGGCGGGGCAAACATGGCGTCGCGCTCAACCTGATGCACCAGCCAGGTGGACTTCGCGAAATCGTTCGCATTCGCAGTGTGATCGGAATGCAAATGCGACAGCGCGAGGTAAGTGATGTCTTCCGGCTTATATCCGATTTCCGCCATCTGTGAGCGCAGTGTCCTGGTGACCGTCGAAACGCCCTGCGTCACGCCGCTGCCGACCTGCGCGTCCGGGATTACGCCCACATCCCACATCAGGGTGCCCTTCGGATGCACGACCAGATAACACGGCACGGCGAACGGCTGCTTTTCGCCGACTTCCTCTTTCGTGAAGCCGAACAGCTGAGGCGCGCTCATGGTGAGGGTGCCGCAATCGAAGACGTAAAGGCGCGGCGTCTGCGGCGGCTTTGGCTTACTCTGCGCCGCGGCGGGTGGGGTGTTGACAACGACGAGAACGGTTGCGGCCAGTGCGGTCAGAACGATTGCTTTCACGGGCGACTCCTTCGGATAATCACCGATTGTATTGCACTTGCGATATAAAGGTGTTCACGATGATCAGGACCGCTTGTTTCGCAGTCGCATGCGCGGTGTCTTTGCCCGCCTTCGCCCAGGTAAAAAACTTCGTTCCCGTCACGCAGGAAATGCTGCTGCATCCCGCGCCCGGAGACTGGCTCATGTACAGTCGCACTTATGACGCGCAGCGCTACAGTCCGCTGAAGGAGATCAACCGCACCAACGTCAGCCAGCTGCGCATGGCGTGGACGCGCGGCTTCGGCGCGGGTACTTCGGAAACCATTCCCATCGTGCACAACGGCGTGATCTACGTAGTCACGCCCGGCGCCGTCGTGCAGGCACTCGACGGCACCAACGGCGATCTGCTCTGGGAGTACAAGCGCAAGGTGACCACCGCCCAGGCCTCTTCCGCCCGCACCAAAGATCTCGCCATCTATCAGGACATCGTTGTGTACAGCGCGCCCGATAACCACATCGTCGGCCTCGATGCGCGCACCGGCGAGCAGCGCTGGCAGACCGCGACGGGCGAAGGCAACAACACGTCCGGGCCGATCGTCGTCGAAGGCAAGGCCATCACCGGCAAAGGCTGCGGCAAGACGCGCGACACCTGCTACATCGGTGCTTATGACGCGCTCACCGGCAAGGAAATCTGGAAGTTCTACAATGTGCCCGCGCCCGGCGAGCCGGGCTCCGAGTCCTGGGGACCGAACTTCAAGGACACGAATCTCGCTTCGACGTGGGGTCTGCCGGGCACATACGATCCCGTGAAGAAGCAGCTCTACTGGGGCATCGCCAATGCCATGCCGAACACCCGCATCGAGCGCCACGGCGATCCCGACGCCATTCCGCGCACCGCACCCGCCGACCTCTACAGCAACTCGACCGTCTCGCTCGATCCCGACACCGGCAAGCTCAACTGGTATTACCAGCACCTTCCCGGCGACGACTGGGATCAGGACTACACGCACGAACGCACTCTGGTGCGCGCGAAGTTCAATCCCGATCCGAAGTTCGTGAAGTGGATCAACCCCGACGTGAAGCGCGGCGAGGAGCGCGACATGGCCGTGATGGTGGGCGAAGGCGGCGGCGTCTTCGCGCTCGACCGCAACAACGGCCAGTTTCTCTGGGCGACGCCGTTTCCGTTCGACGATCCAGCGTTTCTGATTTCGAACATCGACGGCAAGACCGGCAAAACAACCATCAACTTTGACCTCGTCAACAAGAAGCTCGGCGAGCGCCACACCATCTGCTTCTACAACACGCGCAGTTTCTGGCCGACTGCGTATCATCCGGGCGCGAACTCGCTTTACGTGCCGTATATCGATAACTGCCTCGATATGACTTCGCCCTCAGCCGCCGGACCGCAGCGGCGCATTCCCGTGCCGCAGCCCGGTTCCGATCCGAACAAGCTCACCGGCATCGGCAAGATCAATCTGTCGACCGGCGAGATCACGCACATCGCCGAAGGCCGGACGCCGAGCGATGGCTCGGTGCTGACGACGGCGGGCGATCTGCTGTTCCATGGCGACATGAACCGGCGCTTCCATGCTTACGATGTTTACACCGGCAAGCAGCTCTGGGAAGGCATCGTGGGCGGACACGTTTCGGTGAGCACGATCACGTACGCGGCGGGCGGCAAGCAATATATCGCCATCATGACGGGAGACGGCATGCTCGACGGCAGTCTGCTCGCCGAGACGCCGGAATGGAAGCCGCCGAAGGGGTCGAACTCGATCGTGGTGTTCTCGCTGCCGGATAAGCGCTGATGGAGAAGGTGACGGGGATCGGCGGGTTCTTTTTTCGGGCGCGCGACCCGAAGTCGCTGAGCCAGTGGTATCGCGACCATCTCGGGGTTTCGCCGGTTCCCGTCGATGACACCCAACAACCCTGGAGCCAGGAAGCCGGGGCTACGGCCTTCGCGCCGTTTCCCGAATCGTCAAAATATTTTGGCGATGCGGCGAAAGTCTGGATGATTAACTTTCGCGTGCGCGATCTCGATGCCATGGCGGCTCAGCTGCGCGCGGCGGGCATCGCGGTTCAGATCGATCTGCATAAGTACCCGAACGGGCGATTCGCGCGCATGCACGATCCCGAAGGGAATCCGATCGAGCTGTGGGAACCTGCCGGTTAAAGGGTGTGATAGGTTAAGCCCCATGCGGATTTTCTCTATCGCCCTGCTTCTCGCGGCTTCGACGGCCCCCGTTTTCGCCCAGGTCACGGCCCTCAACGACGCAGGTGTTGCATTCGGCCATCTCCACTTCAGGGTGAACGATCCGGACGCCTCGAAGAAGGCGTGGATCGAGGTCTTCGGCGCGACGCCGGGCAAAAGTGGCACGGCGGAATTCCTGAAGATCCCTGGAATAGACATCTTCATTTCGAAGGCTGCCATGCCTCCGTCGGGCGGAACGCAGGGCTCCTCGGTGCATCACATCGGCATCTCGGTTAAGAGCTATGCGGAAACCAAGGCTAAGGCCGAAGCAGCAGGCATTCCGTGGCGCGAACTGACGAAAGACGTGCAGGCCTTCGCCACGTTCCCCGAAGGAGTCACGGTCGAAGTGCTGGAAGTGAAGGATCAGGCCACGCCCGTCGCGCTGCATCACGTGCATGAATCGGTGCCCGATCCGGTGGCCGCGCGTGCGTGGTACGTGAAGGAATTCGGCGCCGGCGAAGGCACGCGGCGCAATCTGCCGGCGGCGATGTTTCCGGGCGCCACCGAGGTCGATTTCCTGAGAGCCAACATGCCGCCGGCGCCGACCAAAGGCCGCTCACTCGATCACATCGGTTTCGAGGTGAAGGACCTCGCAGCCACGCTGAAGAAGCTGCAGGCGGACGGCGTCCCGATCGATGTGCCGCTGCGCGATGCGACGAAGACCATCGGCCTGAAGATTGCCTTCGTCACTGACCCTAACGGGACGTCCATCGAGCTGACCGAAGGCCTCGCCGGCAAGTGACGAGCAGGGAAACAAGGCGACCTCGGCGAGCGGCTCCGGTTATTGGTGCACCAACACGTTGCGAAAGGCCCGCACCTGCTGCCACGGAACCTCCGGTTCAAGAGCCTGATGCTCGGGGCTGATCCGGCCCGCCGATTCGGCCAGAACCTGAAGATTCCTGATCACCGTATCCTGAACCAGCGAGCTTCGCCGGAAGGCCTCGCGAGCTGCCGAATCGAGCTGTCCCCCGGTGTACTCGTAAATCCGCCGGATACATTCGAGTACGTGTTCGACGTAAAGCAGATCGGACTTCAAAGAGGCACAGCCTCGCGCAACACTTCTTCCCGCAAACGCGGATGCAGCGCGGACTTCGTGGTGACCTCAATCCTGCGTCCTAATTCCGCCTCGAGATCCGCAATCAGGCCACTTGGGAAGAAAGGGGTGCGGGCGGGTCCGACTTCAATAAGCAGATCGAGGTCGCTGTCCGGCCGTTCTTCCCCGCGGGCGAACGATCCGAAGACGCGAATCCCGGTGACTCCATGCCTCCCGGCGATGGACATGATGGCGCTGCGCTTCTGTTCCCGGAGGTCGTCCAGAGTCATCGGTAACCCCACCCTCATGATAGCTGGCAGCGGGCTGGTTCGCTCCCGGGTAGTCCGCCAAATCGTGGTTGATCATTCGGTGCGTCCTTGCCTCCGCCTCTGGCGAAGTCGCCACCGCATTGTTGCCGAATAGCAGCAGCAACTCCAAGTCGGTAATGTGATGAGAACTCCCCAGCCTTCTTCGCCTCGTCCCGGCCCAGGTATCAGAAAAAAGCCGCCCACGTGGACCCTGCGATTTGTTCAAGCATCGGTCCATGCACCATCTATGAATGAATCGTACAGTGAAAGCCCGGATTTCTCCGGGCCGAATATTGTGTCGTACGCCCGAATGCTACTTCACCCAGCCGGGCACCACGTACGCGTAGCACATGGTCATGATCCCGATCACGATCGCCAAGAACACGCTGTGCCGCAGGGTGAACCGGAACAGCAGTCCTTCTTCTTTGGACTTCATCCCCGTTGCCGCCGCCGCCACCGCGATGCTCTGCACGCTGATCATCTTGCCCACCACGCCGCCGCCTGAATTCGCCGCCGCCATCAGAACCTGATTCAGCCCCAGCTTCACCGACGTGATTTCCTGCAGCGGTCCGAACAGCGCGTTGGCCGACGTATCGCTGCCCGTCAGAAAGACGCCGAGCCATCCCAGCAGCGGACTGAAGAACGGAAACGCCTTGCCCGTCCCGGCAACCACCAGCGCCAGTGTCGTGGTCGCGCCGGAATAATTCATCAGGTACGCCAGTCCCACCACGCTTGAGATCGTCAGCAGCGGAAACGCCAGCTGTCTCGCCGTGTCTCCCAGGGACTTCAGCACGATGCGCGGGGACGCCCGCAGGATCATCGCAGATACGAGCGTGGCAAACAGGCAGGAAGTTCCCGCCGCCGAGAAGGCGTTGAATGTGTACATGGCCGCATACGGTCCCGGCTTCTTCACGACTGGCGGCAGCCGCTGCACCAGGTTGTGCAGCCCCGGCCACGGGAAGATTGTTGTTCCCTGATCGAGGAACTTTTTCACATCCGTATTGCCCCACAGCAGCACAAACACCACGAGCGTGAGATACGGCGACCACGCCAGGAAAACCTCCCCGAACGAGTGCCGGTGCGGTGTTGACGCGGCCGCGCCCGCCGGCTTCCAGACCTTCAGCAGCAGCGCCAGCACGGCCAGCGCCACAATTGCTGCCAGCATGGCCGCCAGGTCCGGCCCCTTGTAGTTCGAAATGTAGAACTGCGTCACGGCGAACGTAACGCCCGACAGCAGCGCCGCGGGCCACACCGCGACCAGCGCCCGCACGCCGCCCATCACGAGCATCAGATATGCCGGAATAATCAGCGCCAGCGGCGCGCAGATGCGGCCCACGTCGGCCGAAAGAGCCATTACCGGCAATCCGGTCACGCCCGCCAGCGTCTTGATCGGAATGCCGATGGAACCGAACGCCACGGGCGACGTGTTTGCCAGCAGGCAGATCGAAGCGGCAAAGAACGGTTCAAACCCCAGCCCGGCCAGCATCGCGGACGCCACCGCGACCGGCGTTCCGAACCCCGCTGCGCCTTCGAGAAACGCGCCGAATGCAAACGCGATCAGCAGCGCCTGCAGACGCCGGTCGCCCGTCATGCTCGCGATCGAGTCTTTGATGATTTCGAACTTTCCCGTGTTGACGGTCAGCCGGTAAAGGAAAATCGCCGTGAACACGATCCAGCCGATCGGCAGCAGTCCGTAAGCCGCGCCGTACAGGGCTGAACTGACCACCAGGCTCGGCGGCATGCGGTACGCAAATAACGCCACCAGGGCCGCTACCAGAACGCCAGTCACGGCGGAAATCCACGCCGGCTTACGCGCGATCGCCAGCATGTAAAGCAGCGTGAAAATCGGCAGCGCCGCCACAATTGCGGAAAGCGCCAGATTATCGCCGAGGGGGGTGTAGCTCTGTGACCACATAAATTCGTTTTGTCACGTTATCACAGTGGCATGGCGATATGACAAAATTACTTCGGTCAGGGAGGGCCCCGATGTTCCGGCAGGACCGAATACTCGTCATCGCCATGCTGTTTTCGATTCCGCTCGCAGCGCAGGAGCAGTCGGCGCCGAAAATGCGGCGGCCCGGCGGCGGAGCCGGCATGGATTACCGCGACTACGACGCCGCCACGCTCGAGCGCGGCAAGGCGGCCTTCGTCGCCAACTGCGGCTTCTGCCACGGCGCGAATGCCAAGGGCGGCGAGAGCGGTCCCGATCTTGTGCGCTCCGTCGTGGTCATCGACGATGAAAACGGTAGTCTGATCGCGCCCATCGTGCATGGCGGACGTCAGGCGCAGGGCATGCCGAAGATCGACGTCAACGACAAGCAGCTTTCCGACATCGTCGCCTTCCTGCACGAGGGCGTGCGCGCCGCCGCCGAGCGCGGCACCTACAAGGTTCTGAATGTCGTAACCGGCAATGCGAAAGCCGGCGAAGCTTACTTTAACGGCGCGGGCAAATGCAGCACGTGCCACTCCGTCGCCGGCGATCTCAAAGGTATCGGCGCGAAGTACGATCCGGTCGCGCTCACCGGCCGGTTTCTGATGCCGGTCGGCGGACGCCCTGGCCGTCGCAACAATGCGCCAATCGAAGTGACCGTCACGCAGGCAAACGGCAAGATGGCCAAAGGCACGCTCGAGCGCATCGACGATTTCACCGTGTCGATCACTGACTCGGACGGCAACTACCGTTCGTTCACGCGCCACGGCGATGTGCCAAAAGTAGTCCTCAGAGACCCTGCCCAGGCGCATTTCGACTTACTGGAAAAATATACCGACGCCGATATGCACAACCTTACGGCTTATCTGGTGACGCTCAAATGAAACGATTCGTCCTTCTGTTATTGCCGACACTGCTCGCGGCGCAGGCAACCGAGAGCCTGATCCTCGATCCCGCGACCCTGCTTAAGCCCGCCACCGACGCCTGGCCAACTTACAACGGCGATTACTCGGGCAAACGCTTCAGCCCGCTGCGCCAGATCAACCAGCTGAACGTGAAGCAGCTGACTCTGGCGTGGATTTACCGCGCGCAGGCTGGCCCCGGCTTCAACACAATCATCGGCGGCACCGGCCCCGATGCCCCTCCCGTCGCCGGCCGCGAAAACAGTTTCGGCGGACTGCAGATCAAAGCCACGCCGCTCATGCTCAACGGCATTCTCTATTTCGCGTCGCCGGATAATGCATGGGCCGTCGATGCACGCACCGGCAAAGAGCTCTGGCATTACTTCTGGAGGACCACCGGCGGCATACACATCGGCAATCGCGGCGTTGGCATCTACGGGAACTGGCTGTTTTTCGAGACGCCTGACGATTACCTCGTCTCGCTCGAAGCGCGCACCGGCAAGGAGCGCTGGCACATCCAGATTGCCGATGTGAAGCAGGAATACTTTTCCACGCCCGCGCCCGTTATCATCGGCAACCATGTGATGGTCGGGACCGGCGGCGATACGCTGGACGTGCCTGGATTCATCGAATCGGTAGACCCGGAGACCGGCGCGATTCAGTGGAAGTGGTGGACCGAGCCGCTGAAGAAAGGGGATCCGGGTTCCGAGACCTGGCCGAACGAAGCGTCGATGCGCCACGGCGGCGGCATGACATGGATGCCCGGCACTTACGATCCCGAGCTGAAGCTTTATTACATCGGCACCGGCAATCCGCAGCCCGTCGAATCGGGGCATGGCCGCGAGGGCGACAATCTCTGGACCTGCTCCATCGTGGCGCTCAATATCGACACGGGCAAAATCGCCTGGTATTACCAGGTTTCGCCGCACGACACGCACGACTGGGATGCGACACAGACGCCCATTCTTATCGACGGCACATTCAACGGCAGGCCGCGCAAAATGCTGGCGCAGGCCAGCCGCAACGGTTACTACTTCCTGCTCGACCGCACGAACGGCGAGCATCTCGTGACGAACAAGTTCATTGAAACGATGAACTGGTCGAACGGCGTCAATGCGAAGGGCCAGCCGATTCCGAATCCGGCGAAGGAGTCGACGATCGATGGCGTGCTGGTGTCGCCGAACTCCACCGGGGCGACCAACTGGCCCGCGCCCAGCTTCGATCCGGAAACCGGGCTCTATTACGTGGACACGAACGAAACGTTCAGCGTGTTCTATCTGACCGACACCGATCCGCAGCCCGAAGGCTACGCCGCGGCCGAGCGCAATGCGGGCGGCATGGGTAACACTTTGCGCGCGCTCGACTACAAGACAGGCAAGACGGTGTGGAAGCACAAATATCCGGGCGGCGGTGGACCGGCGGGTATCCTCACCACCGCAGGGCATCTGTTATTTACCGGCGATGGACAGCAGAATCTGATCGCGTTCGATCCCGCAACCGGCAGAATTCTCTGGCATGCCGGACTGGCCGCGAACGTCGCCAACGGCCCCGAAACCTATATGCTCGACGGGCAGCAGTATCTGGTGGTGGGCGCGGGCGACTCGCTGTACGCATTCACGATCGCCCAGTAAGGAGTAGCTTCATGATTTACTCGAGACGCGAATTCGGCAAGACGGCGCTGCTCTCCATTGCCGGGGCATCGCTGGCTTCAGCCGCTAAAACCAATGGCGTGATTCTGGGCGTGATGACTTACAGTTATCGCGCGCTGCCGGTACCGCCGGGCGCGGAGCGGGTCGACGGTCAGATCGAAGCGCTGAAAACCAACGGCGCGCGCGATATCGAATTCTTCGAGGCGGAGGTGCAGCCGCCGGGACGGCCGGAGGGTCTCGACAAGTGGCGCCAGGCGGCGAAAATCGAGCATTTCACGTCTGCGCGGAAGAAGCTCGAAGCGGCGGGCATCACCACGCACGCGGTGACGTTCAACTATCGCGACATTCTCACCGACGACGATCTAAACCATACGTTCGAATGCGCGAAGGCGGTCGGTACAAACGTCATCGCGGCATCGACGCAGGTTTCGATGGCGAAGCGGCTCGTGCCGTTCGCGGAGAAACACAAACTCTACGTCGCCTTCCACGGCCATTCGAATGCGAAGGATCCGAACGAATTCGCCACGCCCGAAAGCTTTCAGACGGCGGTCGCCCAGTCGAAGTATTTCCGCATCAATCTCGACATCGGCCACTTCTTCGCTGCGGGATACGATCCCGTAGCCTTCATTCAGCAACATCACGCACAGATCACGCATCTCCACCTCAAGGACCGCAAAAAGAACGACGGCATGAACATGCCCTGGGGCGAGGGCGACACGCCGATCAAACAGGTGCTTCTGCTGCTGAAGGAGAAGAAGTACGATCTGCCCGCGCTGGTCGAGTACGAGTATCGCGGCACGGGAACGCCAGTCGAGGAAGTCGGCAAGTGCCTCGACTATATGCGGCAGGCTGTGGCCTGACGGAACGAACCCAGCTGATTTGACGTAGCTTCGTTGTGTACCGCGGGATTGCTGCAGCCGTTTTCGGCGGAGGTGCGCTCTATTTTGCAGCCGGTGCGATGTTCTGCGCGGCGACGCTCCATGTCCCGCGCTGGCGGAGCGTCACTCCCGCGGGCGCGCAGGATGTTGCGGTTATCGCCGCGGATCACGCGACGCTGCGCGCGTGGTGGTTTCAGTCGCCGCAGCCGAACGGCAATTGCGTCATCATTCTGCATGGCATCGGCGACTCGCGCGCGGGGGCCGCCGGCTTCGCACCAATGTTCCTCGGGGAAGGATATTCGGTTCTCGTTCCGGATAGTCGCGATCATGGGACCAGCGAGGGCAAGTTCGTCACCTATGGGCTTCTTGAACGCTACGATGTGATCACCTGGGCGCACAGGATGCGATCGCTTGGATGCCACAAGCTCTATGGACTCGGCGAATCGCTCGGGGCATCCATCCTGATTCAGGCCTGCGCCGTGGAACCGGCCTTCGCGGCGATTGTCGCCGAAAGCCCCTACGCGGATCTCCGCGAAATCGCCGAATACCGTGTGCACTGGATGACGCACCTGCCGGTCTTCATCGCGAAGGCTGTCGTCAGCAGCGCCGTACTCTATGCGCGTTACATCGACGGACTCGACCTCGCCGCGGTCTCACCGGTTCGTGATATCGCACACGAATCGACGCCCATCCTGCTGATTCACGGCCTGGCCGATCAACGAACTCCGCCGTGGAACTCGCAGGAACTCGCACGCGCCAATCGGCGCAACATTGTGTGGTTCGTCACAAATGGCGACCACGCCAATGCTTCTTCCGTCGCGCCTGACGAATTTCGCACCCGCGTGCTCGGCTGGTTTCACCAACATTAACCTCCGGTCGATACTCTAATTGATTATGCCGACCATGCGCGCTGTTCAGGTGCCAGCTCCCAAAGCCCCCTTGGAAATCGTGGAACGCCCGATTCCCGAGCCCGGCCCGGGCACTGTGCGGATCAAAGTCGAAGCCTGCGGCATCTGCCACAGCGACTCCGTCACAAAAGAAGGCCTCTTCCCGAACACTCAGTATCCGCGGGTGCCAGGCCACGAGGTGGTTGGTGTCATCGACGCCATTGCCCCCGGTGTCGCGCGATGGCAGAGCGGTCAGCGCGTGGCCGTCGGCTGGCATGGCGGCAACTGCGGCACCTGCGATAACTGCCGTCGCGGCGACGGATTCGCCTGCCAGAGTTTCACTGCGATCACCGGGGTCACCTACGACGGCGGCTATGCGGAGTACATGATCGCCCGCAGCGAAGCGCTCGCACTGGTGCCGCCCGAGCTGTCCGCGACCGAGGCCGGACCTCTCGTGTGTGCGGGCGTGACGACGTTCAATTGTCTGCGCAACAGCGGGGCGCGTCCCGGCGATCTGGTGGCTGTGCTCGGCATCGGCGGCCTCGGCCATCTCGGCGTGCAGTACGCGGCAAAGGCGGGATTCCGCACCGTCGCGATTGCGCGCGGTCAGGACAAAGCGCCGCTGGCGCACGAGCTCGGCGCGCACCACTACATCGACACGAGGCAGGAGAACCCCTCCACCGAACTGCAGAAGCTCGGCGGAGCCAAGGTGATCCTCGCCACGGTCACGGACAGCGATGCCATGGCGGCAGCCCTTGGCGGCCTCGGGCCCGACGGGACCTTCATGGTGATCGGGGCGACGCCTTCCCTCACCGTTTCGCCGCTGCAGCTGATCCTTGGTCGCCAGACGGTCAAAGGATGGTATTCCGGCACGTCGATCGATTCCCAGGAGACGCTTGCCTTCAGCGCACTGACAGGCGTGCGGTCACGCAATGAAATCTATCCGCTCGATCGCGCGGCCGAGGGCTACGAACGCATGATGAGCGGCAAGGCGCGGTTTCGCGTCGTGCTCACCATGGAGCGCTGAACCGCTACTTCGGTGCCGGGAAGTACGACGCCACGCGGTCGTTCAGCGTGAATTCCATGCCGAGGCCCGGATACTGCCTCACCACTTTCGCGCGCATCTCCGCCGCCGTTTTCGACGACGCGACATTCGCGTACCAGTCGGCGATGTACTTCTTCATCCAGGCAATCGACGCCATGTTGTCCGTCGCGCCCGGCCCCTGATGTCCCGGAATGATGACCGCGGGATTCAGCGCCGCGATCTGGTCCAGTGTCTTCATCCAGTCCACGCGGGCCTTGTCTTTCGGGACGCCGAAATAAACGTGGTCGAACACCGTGTCTCCGGCAATCACCGCCTTCAGGGACGGAATGTATACAAAGCTGTTCCCCGGCGCGTCGCCCTGTACACCGCCCGTGATCGGAAACTGCTCGCCTTCGAGCGTGAGCACCGGGATTGTCAACTCCTCGGCCATCACCGGCTCAGGGCCGGGAATATTGTTCCCATATGTCGGGAACCAGTACTTCTGGCGCGCCGGCCAGCCGTTCTTCTCGGCTGCCACGGTCGTGGGCAGAGCCACGATCTTCGCGTTCGGAAATGCCTGATGCAGCACTGCGAGGCCGAACATGTGGTCCGGATGCGGATGCGTGATGTAAATGGTGGTCAGGTTCTTCTTCGATTCCAGAATCTCCGCTGCGAGACGATGCGCCTCGCTGAGCGAGAACTGCGGGTCGATGACCAGCATGTCTTTCTCGCCGGAGATCATCGTCGAGTTGACGTCGTAACCGGTCTGCCCGACGCCGGTGTGCACTTTGATCTGCAGCTTCGATTGCGCATTGGCAGCCGCGACGGCGATGAGGCCGGCAATGAAAACTCTGGATATCATCATGGGAATTTTAACTCATCACCTCGGTGCTAACGTTATACATATCCGGGGACTCTCGCTCATGCGGCGATTTGCCATCCTGTTGTTCACTTTTTCCGCGTCTGCTTTCGCGCAGGCGCCAACCGTGACCGCCGTCGTTAACGGCGCCTCCTTCGGGACACAGCTCTGTCCCGGCCTGGAAGTGACGATCTACGGCACAAACTTCGGAACGAATGCGGCCAATGTCTCCGTCACCGTCGGCGGAGTGGCGGGATACATCATCCCTTCTTCCGCCTTCAACACCCAGGTCGACGCGCAGCTTCCGTTCAATATCGGGACTGGCCCGACAACGCTGGTTGTCAGGGTGTCCAGCGGGAGCAATACCGTTTCATCCGCGCCGTTCAATATCACCATCAGCGCGGTGTCGCCTTACTTCAACACGCAGAGCGCTGCCGGGTCCGGACTCGGCGGCTTCTTTGAGAACAGTACCGGCGAGATAGTAACCCTGGCCGCTCCGGCGAATCCTGGTGACAACATCCTCGCCGTGGCTGTGGGTCTGGGTCCCACCAGTCCCGCCTCACCGATCGGTCCCGCGACAGGCACGAACTCCGTGCCGACCCTTCCCACGATCACTGTGGGCGGTGTCAACGCCAATGTTACATTCGCCGGTATTACCAAGGGCGCGATCGGGGACGGCCTTTACCAGGTGAATTTCACAGTGCCGAGCGGAATCCAGGGCACGCAGAACGTCGTGATCACCCTTGACGGCGTCAGTTCCACCAGCGTCGCGTCACCGCAGGTCGCCGGTCCGGTCACAATTCCCATAGCAGGGGTCTCATCCGTCGTGAACAGCGGATCGTTCGCCGCTCCGGGAACCGCGTCTCCAGGCTCCATCTTCACGGTGTTCGCGAACAACATCGGCATGACAAACAACGTGTTGAACGGTCTGTTCCCTGACACTTTCTCCAACGGCGTACAGGTCACATTCACCAGTTCCGAAAACACGACTCTGGCGCCTTTGTTCGCCGTCGTCGGGAACCCTGGCAGCGGGAATCCGCAGCAGATCAATCTGCAGATACCGGCAAATCTCCCGATCAGCGGCACCGTCAACGTGCAACTGCAGACCAGCACGACCAACTATCCGTTCTACACACTCAACATGGTCCCGGCCAATCCAGGCTTCTTCCGCATCACCGATCCGAAGAACGCCTCCCTGATTAACATCGTCGCGCAGTTCACCAACACCGCCTGGCTGGTTTTGCCAACCTCGACGACTACAAACATCGGATTGTCCGCCTGCACTGCCACGACCGCTGTGGCTTCGGTCTGCGGCCAACCGGCCAATATCGGCGATAATCTGACGCTCTACGCCACCGGCCTCGGTCTCGCGACTCCGAATGGCGATCCCAACGGCGCGCCTCTGTCGACCGGCGAGATTCCACCGATTAGCGGCAACCCGCTCTACGAGACTCCGACCATGCCTGTTGTCACCATCGGAGGCATTCCGGCAAAGGTGCTGTTCTCAGGTCTCTCGCCCGGTTCGGCCGGAGAGTATGAGGTCATCGTCACGATTCCCGCCGGTGTGACCAGCGGCGACCAGATTCCGGTCTCGCTGAGTATACTCGGCGCAACCGACAGCAGCACGACGATCTCGATTCAGCCGGCCTCGTCGATCACGCCGCCTTAATTGCGGCTCTGCTGCCGGGTCAACGCCTCCGCGCGATTCTCCCGCGCCGCATCCAGCTTCGGATCGAGCGCCAGCGCCTGATCGAACTGCGCGATTGCCGCGTCGTACTTCCCCTGCCGGGTCAGCAACTCTCCCCACAGATTGTGCAGCCCGGCGTCTTTCGGAAACGCGCCGACTACCTGTGCCATCTGCCCCGTGGCCTCATCCAGTCGCCCCGCCTTCACCAGCGCGAGTACCAGGTTGTAACGTGCATTCACGTTCGAAGCGTCGAGTTCCAACGCCTGCCCGAACTCCTGAATCGCCTCCTGCGCGCGCCCCGTGCGCGTCAGGGCTGCGCCCAGCAGATTGTGCCCCTGCGACTGCTTCGGATCCACCCGCACCGCCGACTCCAGCGCCGACACCGAGCCCTGCAGATCCAGCCGCGACAGCTTCAATTCACCGAGATCGAGCCACGACGCGTAATCGTCCGGATACTTTTCGACACGATGCGCCATCACCGCTTCTTCGATCTGCCGCCGCCGGTCGGCGTGGTCGTGCGCCATCACCTGAAGCCACAAATGCCCCATCTCGTCGGTTGAATTATTCCCCGCCTTCACGCGCTTCGGCGGATGATTCGGATTGCGCGGATTCGCCGCGGAGTTATCGTATCGATAGCGCATCGAAACCACAGCCCCCGCGGGCAGGAACAGAGGCTTCTTGTAGCGATAGACAGCCTGCCAGTTCTGATCCCAGTCGGGAATGCGGATCAGCCACGTGCGTCTGCCGTCGGGCAGCGTGGCGTAAGCCTCCAGCAGCTTTCCCAGATAGTGCGCGTGCGGATAAATCGCGAGTACATCAACGTCGATCGGTAGCCGAAAATCGTCGGACACAAGGTAATCGCGCGCACCCGCCGGAATATCGATCGCGCCATCGTGCTCCAGCTGCACCAGAACCGGGAACTGCGTGGGGGGCTTGTCAGTGAAGTAAAGGCCGACGGACGGCTGGATCGTCTCGGGCTTTCCCGACGGCTGCAGGTGCACGTTGAGGACGAGATCGTCGCCGGGCCGCAGCCGCCATGCGAAACCGTCGGGCTCAACATACGGCGCGCTGCCGGGCTTCCAGAACAGAAAATGGCCAGGCGGGTCGAACACGCTGTACTGGATGTCGAAGTCCATGCCGCCGAATCCGGCGCCGGGCTGCGGCTCGAGTTTGCGCGCGGAATGCACACGATCGACCATCAGATTCGCGTGATGCACCAGCCGCTTCCCACCCGCACGGATCTCAACCGCGCGCACGAAACGCGGCGCCGGAAGCGAAGTCGGGAAAACGAAATTCCAGAACACGTCCGGACCCTCAGCCCGCAGTGCGAATGGGTGCTCGGCTTGCAGGATGAGGTCGGGCTTGCCCAGTTGCCAGTCTTCTGGCACGGGCGGCAATGCGGCGGCTTCGGAAGCATCCCCTTGCGGCGCACCCGCGCCGGCCCACGCGACGATGGTTTTTATCTGCGCATCGGTCAGACGCCGCGCATCTTCAAAATCGCCATAGCCTGGCTGCGGCAGCCACGGTGGCATGAAGCGCCGCGCGGTGACATCCGCGATCAGGCGAGCGCGCTTCTTCGCATCTGCATACGTAAGGAGCGGAAACGGTCCCGATTCGCCTGGCCGATGGCACGAGACGCAGTTCGTGCGCAGGATCGGCGCGATGTCTTTGGCGTAAGTCGGGTTCTGTGCGCACAGCGCCACTGCCGCCGCCAGCCCTGTCAGCACTAAAAACACCTGCCGCATTCGCGTCCATTCCAGAATACGTCGCAGCGCTATAAGGTATTTCGTCCGGACTGCCGATAAGAGTCCAGATGAACGTTTCTTCTATCGCGCTGAACGGATTGCATCAGGCCGAAGCCGGTATTCAGAAGGCCGCCAGCGCGGTCGCCAACGCCGCTGGCACCGCAGACACCGTCAGTCTCTCTGACACCGCCGTCGCTCTGATTGAGAACCGCAGCGCGTTTCGGGCGAACATCCAGACCCTGAAAGTCGCGGATCGGATGGATAAGGAGGCGATTGCCCTTGTAGACTGATGGAGCATGAAATCTGCGCGTCGCGATTTTACCCGCTCTGTTGCGCTGGCTCTGGCGGGTGCGCGGATCGCGAAGCTGTGTGCCCAGACCGCTCAGCCGGATCAGATTGAGGATTTGGTTCTCGCCAACCGCATCCTCGCCGACCACGAAGTCTTCGATGCCTACGGCCATGTGAGCGTCCGCAGCGACCGCGATCCGCAGCATTTCTTCATGGCCCGGTCGCTCGCGCCGGCGCTGGTGACGCGCCGCGACATTCTCGAATACGATCTCGACTGCAACGTTATCGGCGGGACGAAGGAGAACCTGTTTCTGGAGCGCTTCATCCACGGCGAAATCTACCGGGCGCGCCCGGACGTGAAATCGGTCGTCCACTGCCACACGCCGTCGGTGATTCCTTTCGGCGACAGCGACGTTCCGCTGCGCCCGATGTTCGGGTTGTCCGGCTTTCTGGCCGGCGGCGTGCCAGTCTTTGAAATCCGCAAGGAGTTCGGCGCCACCGATCTGCTGATCCGCGATCCCGCGCGCGGCCGCGCGCTCGCCCGTACCCTGGGCGCCAGGCCGGTGGCGCTGATGCGCGGTCACGGCGCGGTCGTCACCGGATCTTCGCTGCAGCTGACCGTCGGGCGGTGCATTTATCTCGATCTCAATGCGCGCATCCAGCAGCAGACCATCGCGCTTGGCGGCAAGGCCGTCACCTATGTGACACCGGAAGAAGGCAAACAGACCGTCGCGGACGACTACCGGCGCGGCTGGGAGTTGTGGCGCCGCGAGGCGCTGGCCAAAATGAATTCGGCAGCGAATTAGTGCACTGCTCGCCACTCGGGCGAGCGTTGTGGACGTTCAATAAATCACTACTTCGGCGGTGCGGGCGGGGGCGCCGGACCCCGAGCAGCCCCTGCAGGCCGGTCCGTCAGCGTGCGTCCGTCAGTCAGCGTCACCGAAACGAAAATACAGCCCGGCTCGCCGCTCACCTGCGGATGGCACGCCACCGTCACTTTATCGCCCGGCTTCATGACATTCGACTTCCATCCCGCGCGAATCAGCTGCGCGGGCGCCGTCATCTCGACGTTCCAGTCCAGCGAGCCGCCCTTGCCGTCGGGTACGTCCAGATCGATCCACGAATGCGGGTTCGCCCATTTAAACTGCTTCACGGTCCCGGTCACATTGACCGTCTTCGTCCGGTCGAACCCCGCCATCGAGTGGTGCGCCCATGCCGGTACGGCCAGCATCGCGCAGTGTGAGAACAAATTTCTTCATAGCCCTATCCATTCCTAAAATAATTTTGTTAACGCACGTTTACCGAAGAATGCGTGCTCGGCAGGTGTGCATTGAGATCCGGCAAACAGGACGCTTCGGTGATGTCGGTGTCTTCCATGCGGCGGAACCGCTTCGTGCTCTTGAATTCGCCTTCGAAGCTTTTCGGATCCGCAAACGTGTATTCGATCTCCAGCGTGTTGCCGTTGTTGAGAAGCTTCATGCGCTCCACGATGTGCAGCGCATCGGTCGCAATCAGCCCGTTATCGATCCAGTGATGGTCGTCGACAAACCCCGTCGTATCCACCACCAGCGTGTCCCCTTCCCAGTGCCCGATGGATTCGCCGTTAAAGCTGCGCACCACCAGATCGGGATCGGTGTGCGTGCCGCCCGTCGAGGAAAATCGATGCGCACGCTGTTCATAAATCCGCTGATCATGTAAATCGCTGTCGGCCCCTGAATCATCGCGATCGGCCACACGCGCGTCATGATGACCGGCAGTCCCGCCGGCCAGCATGCGCCGATGTCGTCGCGATACACTTTGCCGATCTTCCGCGCCGCCGTGTAGGCGTCCATTAACTTCTGCGCCGCCGGCGTCAGCTTAAGGTCCGGAGGCGGCGTGAAGCGGAAACCGTTATTCTGACCGCCTCCGTGCTGCCACGTTCCCGTCAGATCGAACGGCGGCTTCGGATGCGGCTTCGCCAGATTCGCCTTCGCCAGCGCTCCCAGCTGCTGCGGCTCGGGAGCCGCCGCCGAAGGCGCCTGCGCCATCATCGTAACCGCGCCGATAAACAGTCCCGCCGCGATTCCCTGAATTTGTCTCTGCATCATATTGTTCTCTATTTGTCGTGGGTCTGCAAGCCGGACGACACCCTTATCGTCCACGTACTCACGATTGTTATCGCACACAAACTCCACCATCTCGTAATTCTTCATGCGCTTGTACGCCAGCGTGTACGTCACCGGCTTCTCCAGCACCACCGGATCGTCAATGGTGATCTGGTCGTGCAGATAGTCCGGCGCCACAAGGCGGATGCGTTCCGTAATACGCATCTGCGCGCTGTGCGGCATATTGCGGTATCCAGCAATCGAAGGCTTCAGCCCGATCGTATCCACCACCAGCGTGTCGCCTTCCCAATGTCCCACCGACCGCCCATAATAGCCCGGCGCCACATCGTCAAGCTTTTCTGTGGCACGTTCATGTATACCCGCCGCACTTCACTGAAGGCCTCGGTGATGATCGTGATCTGCTTTGGCGTCTGAATGAACTCCACCGGATAGATCGCCACCGACATCATCGTCGGCATGCCATAGGGGATGCATTGCGCGCCCTGCGTCGCGAGTTGTTCGCCGCGCTTGTTCGATTCGGCCGCCAGCTTCGGTGCTCGTCGTACGGCTTCTTGTATTCCGGCTTCAGCAGCAGCGGATCTGCCGGCGGAGGCGCCAGTTTCGGATCGGCCCCGCGCCGCGTCCCCGATATACGCCCCAGACGCCCGTCAGATCCGGCGGCTTCGTCGCGGTCTGCGCGAACGACACCGGCTGCGCAATCGCGCACGCAGCTGCAATCAGAACCAATCTCATCGCGGCCCCTGTCCCGGCCCGTTACCCAGCACGCGCCCATCGGGCAGCGTCGCCGTATTCAGAAATCCGCCCGGCTTGCCGTTCTTCAGCGGGCTGATGACGAGCGTCGTCTTGTCGCCTTTCTTCAGGCTGCTGAACTTCCATCCGCTCTGCTGCAGGATGCTGGGGCTGCCCATTTCAATCGACCAGTGCTTGACGGCGCCCTTCTCATCCGGCACGTCGATCTCGATATACGAATGCGGGTTCGTCCATTCGAAAGACGTTACGGTGCCGATCATGGTCATCTTCTTCGACATGTCGAACATGGTGAACGAATGGTGCGCAAACAACGGTGTCGCGAACAGCGCGATGGCACAGAGGGTGGAAAGTCGTGTCATAGGAAAGCCTCATCAATCTTATTGAATCGGACTCGCTAACACAAGCGGCTCTTAGTCCCGCACAACGTCGTATTCCAGCAGCAGCGTTCCGGTTTCCTCGTAGAGCTTCTGGTTGCGCAGCTTCAGCTTCGTCCGCAATCCACGAGCCCCGCCGCCAAAAGACTGCGGAACAGCTCGCCGCCGCCGAATACCGCAATGTCCAGGCCGGGCTGCGTTCGCAGCTCCTTCACATATGCGACGGCATCGTCGCTCAGCACCGCGCCCGGGCACTCCTCCGCTTTCATCGTCCGCGAAGACACCACATACTGAATGCCGCGCATCGGCTTCGTATTGCCCGTCTGCCGCATCGTGTCGTACGTCTTCCGGCCGATCAGGAAAGTGTCGAACTGCTTCCACATCGCCGCAAAGTCGAAATCCGGATCCTGTACGATCCAGTCGTATTCACCGTTCGGCCCCGCAATGTAGCCGTCGAGGCTCATCGCTCCGCCAAATCTGACCAGCCGCATAACCTACATTTTCAGCGCGCTGTGCAGGAACGTCAGCCGGTCCGCCCATTCATCGATGCGTTTCGACGTCGGCGTGCCCGCGCCATGGCCCGCGCGGGTTTCGATGCGGATCAGAATCGGCGCCGTTCCTGCCTGCGCCTGCTGCAGCGTGGCCGCATATTTCAGGCTGTGCCCTGGCATCACGCGGTCGTCGTGATCGGCTGTCGTAATCAGCACCGGCGGATACTTCACTCCCGACCGGATATTATGCAGCGGCGAATATTTTCGCAGCACCTTGAAATCCTCCGCATTGTCCGCCGATCCGTACTCACCCACCCAGGTGACGCCGTACCCGAATTTCTGATAGCGGAACATATCCATGACTCCCACCGTCGGCATCGCCGCGCCGAAAAGATCCGGCCTCTGATTCAGCACCGCGCCGATCAGCAGACCGCCGTTGCTGCGCCCATAGATAGCCAGCCTCGGAATGGAAGTGTACTTATTCGCGATCAACCACTCGGCCGCCGCGATGAAGTCGTCGAAGACGTTCTGCTTCTTCGCCCGCATTCCGGCTTCGTGCCAGGCGTCCCCGTACTCCGATCCGCCGCGCAGATTCGCCAGCGCATAGATGCCACCCATCTGCATCCACTCGGCGATCGCCGGGTCGAATTCCGGTGTCTCAGCAACGTCGAACCCCCCGTAGCCATGCAGCAGCGTGGGATTCTGTCCGTCGGGCTTCATCCCCTTGCGATAAGTCAGAAACATCGGGACGCGTGTGCCGTCTTTGCTCGAATAAAAAATCTGCTTCGTCTCGTACGCCGCTGAATCGAACCGACGTCTTCGCCATCCAGACGGGCGCGCTTTTCCCGGATTCCATATCGAAGCGGTATACCCCAAAAGGCACCGTGTAGCTTTCAAAACGAAAGAACACTTCCTTATCCGCCAGCCGCGCCGGACTCCATGTCACGGTACCGAGCCCGGGGAACGCCACCTCACCCGCCGGCTTGCCATCCGCACTCGCAATCCGCGCAGCCGAGTGCGCATCCTTCATGTAATCGAGGATCAGTTTGCCGTCCGCCATCTGGACCGAATTCAGCGTCTCCTCGCTGCGGAATGATCTCCTTCCAGTGCGCTCGCTCCGGATGCAGCAGGTCCATGGCGATCACGCGTCCGCGCGGTGCGCTGTTGGTGGTCTGTAAATAGAGCTGAGTGCCGACCACCGCGACGGGATTGTAAGCGTTCTCCGCGCTCGCAATCAGGTCCTTCACACCGGACTTCGGATTCGCCAGATCGATCACCGAAAGCAGATTCTTTCCCCACGCGCCAGTGAAAATGTTGATCACCAGCCAGCGGCCGCCCTCCATCACGATCGGATCCAGCTCCCAGTCGGGATGCTCCGGACGTTCGTAGATCAACTTGTCATCCGCCTGCGCGGCGCCCAGTTTATGGAAATAGATCTTCTGATTCAGCGCTTCGGCGGTCAGCAGCTTTGCCGGCGGCGGCTCCGGATAGCGCGAATAATAAAACCCGCTGTCGTCCGGCGCCCAGGAGACGACGTCCGACTTGATCCAGCGCAGCACGTCGGGCAGGTCTTTGCCGTTAGCCACGTCTCGGACATGCCACTCCTGCCAATCGGAACCGGCCTGCGCCACGGCGTAGGCGAAAAGCTTTCCGTTCCAGCTCACCGAATGGCTGGATATCGCCGCGGTGCCGTCTTTGCGATAGGTGTTCGGATCCAGCAGCTCGCGCGCCGGTCCGTTCAACGAATCCTTCACGTAGAAAGCCGACTGATTTTGCAGCCCGCTGTTGTGGGTGTAGAAGTAATGCCCGCCGGCCTTCTCGATCAGCCCGAACTTCTCGTAATTCCACAGCGCGGTCAGCTGCGTTTTGATCGTGGCGCGTCCGGGCTGCTGCGCGATCCAGGAGTGGAACAGCACATTTTCCGCCTCGACCCATTTCTGCGTCACCGGCGAATCGGCGTTCTCAAGAATCCGGTACGGATCCGCGACTTTTACGCCGTGGTAATCGTCAACCTGGCTGCCTTTCGGCACCTGCGGATAGTTGGGCTTCGTAAGAGTCACGGCGACGGCTGGAACGGCAACCGCGGCCGCCAGCAAAAAGGCCCGGGCGTTGCGGGATATCATTCTCAACTTTCCGAAACTAATTATCGCCCGGCGGCTCGATGTGATCGATCACCATCACATCGAATTGGCCTTTACGGGCTGCAGCTTCAGTCCGCAGCATTCTTCCACCGCCGTGAACAGGCTGGGCAGCGAGGAATCTGTTGCGCCATTCCCCGGCACGTACTGGATACGAAAATTGTACGTTCCCCTGATCCCGGTTTTGTCGAGCACCGGCACACCGTCCAGCTGGCTTTCCAGAACACCCCGAAACTCGTTGACCGTTGCGGCGATGGCATAGAACCCCCGCCCGCCGTCCACGGCATACATGCTGATCATGGCCTTCTGCCCCGTCATCGCGGCATTTTGCCTGTTGACCTCACCCACGTCTGTCTCCCTTGTGGGCGGCTTCAGTTTGAAGCCTCGCTTATCCACCACGAGATCATACGCCGCGTGGGTTTTTTCCTCGTAATGGAACTTCAGCCTGAACCGTTCGACGAGCAGGTTCTGCATCATCAGATCGCGCTGTTCTTTGGTTGCACCGGGAGCTACTTTCGCTGCGATGTCGTAGCGCGTATTCTCGATCCAAGCCGGACCGGAAACCTGAAACGCCCGCAGGTGGAATGAAAAGTAAGTAATCAAATCCTTCAGGGCGAACGATTCGATCGTGAACGCTTCCGGATCGGCTGTACCCGGTCCGCCGCGCAACATGCCGGCAGCATCCGGCCGCGCCGGCTTGACCGACGCAACTTCGAAACTGACCGGCGCTTCCTGCGCAAAACCAGCGGCGCACAGGAGGCCAATGCAGACGGGGATCAGGGCCAGGCGTGACATAGCTCGAACGTTGCGGCGCCGCCGCCAGCTTTGCCATGCCGCGCTGAAACCACCGAGCGCAGGAATCAACGGCACCGCCTGACGCGCACCGATGATCGCCGGCCCGATCCGATGCTGCCGCACAATCGGCAAGCCAGGCACCAGGGCAATCCAGGACATCCAGAAGCGGACTCCCGCCATTCCGTACTCTTCCTGCATGAGCCCCAAAATAGCAGAAAAAAGCCAACAGAAATGGTCAGTGCGCGAGTTGCTGATCCATGGTCAGCACGATTCCCTCGGCCTTGGCCATGTCTTCGAGCCTGCCCCGCACAGCGAGAGCTCCGTTCTCGCCAACTGCAAAGGTCTTCTGGATATCGCCGGTCACACGAACAGCCGTGAGTATACGGTTGATATCCTCGCCCCGCGCATTGGCCAGGTAGTAGACGCGAACGGTATCGTCCCACACACCACTGCCGTGAAACTCCGGAGTTTTGGATACCGCAATTGGCGCCGCCTTGTCCATCGACTCCACCATCCATTTAGTGAGCGCAATCATGGCTGCCGGCCCGCGCACCGCGAGCGCGTTCAGCGCCGTGTAACTGAAGATTTTCTGCACGTCGCCCACAGTCCGCAGCACGGTCAGCAGTTCCTGTATGTACCGCGGCCCCGTTGCGTGTGCCAGATAAAACACTGCAACCTTGTCATCCTTCTGGGCCGAGTGAAACTCCGGAGTTTCTGACGGCGTCGCGTCCGGCGCCTTGTCCAGCTGGCGGAGAAGCCACTCCGACATCTCCGGCGTCTCACCCTGCCCGCTGAAGGCAATCTGACCTGCCTCGGCATCGATATTTACCTCGCGCACATCGCCCACCGTTCGTATCACGGTTGCCAGCTCCTGATAATCGCGGGCGGATGGCGCGGGTCCGGAGAATCGGTAGATTCGGCTGGTTGCCTGCTGTGTGTCCTGCGCGAAAGCGGTGGACACCGTAAGAGCCACAAGAAGCGTGACGAAGCGCATGTGGTGAACCTCCTGCTGTACTCAGGACGACTGATGGTGCGAAAACGTGCACTCCCGCGTGCTACCGTAGTCCGAATGCGCGATCAGGGTCTGGTCCGCGTCGTCAGCGCCCGGGGACTCGCCGCAGGCCTCATCAACTGCATCATCGGCGCCGGCATTTTTGCCGTGCCCGCGGAGCTGGCCGCGTCCGCCGGCGTTTACGCGCCCCTCGCCTTCGTCGTCTGTGCGATCGCTATGGGTTCGGTTGCGATCTGCTGGGCGGAAGGAGGCAGCCGCATTCCCACCAGCGGCGGCGCCTACGGCTATATTGAAACCGCGTTCGGACCGTTTGTCGGATACATTTCGGGAACGATTCTGTGGTTCTCGAACGCTCTGAGTTCCGGGGGACTCGCCGCGGCTCTGGCCGATGTCGTCGCGAGTCTGGTCCCGAAGCCGTGGATAGCGCCCGTGCATGCGGCGACGATCGTCGGCGCCATCGGCAGCATCGCGTTCGTGAACGCCGGCGGGGCGTCGCGCGGCACGCGTCTGGTGGAAGGAACCACGCTCGTCAAACTGATTCCGCTGGCTGTGTTCCTGATCGCCGGCGCCGGCGCTCTGCATCGTGCGAACTTCGCCCAGCCGGAACACTTTTCGTCGGCAGGCAGCTCTTTCTCATGGGGGCGCGCTCTGATTCTGGCGGTGTTCTCGCTGACCGGGATGGAGACGGCTCTCAGCGTCAGCGGCGAAGTCACGCATCCCGCGCGCGCCATCCCGCGCGCCCTCGCGATGAGCCTGATCCCCGTCACGTTCCTCTACATCGCTATTCAGCTCATCGCGCAGGGAGTCCTCGGACCCGCATTGGCGCACTCGCCGACGCCGCTCTCCGACGCCATGGCAACGATTCATCCCGCGCTGCGATGGCTGATTCTCGCGGGATCCGCGGTGGCGATGTTCGGCTTTATCAGCAGCGACATGCTGAGCACGCCGCGAATTCTCTTCGCACTCGCCCGCGAACGAATGATGCCGCGCCTGCTCGGCAGGGTGAACCAGCGCAGTCATTCGCCGAACGCCGCCATCATTTGCTATGCAGCGCTGGTGACGCTGCTGGGTCTCACAGGAACGTTCGCGGAACTGGTGGTGCTCTCCACGCTCGCGGTGGGGGTGCTTTATATCCTGGGTAGTGCAGCAGCCTGGCGACTGGCGCGTCGTAACGTGGCGCAGGCCGGTCCGCCGCTCGGGTTCGGACACTTGACGGCAGCGATGGTAATCGCGATTGTGAGCATGGCGGGAATGATCGCGCTCGGCTCCCGCGCCGAGATTTTCGGCGTCATCGGGCTGATCGCGGCGAGCGCCCTGCTTTATCTCGTGCTCAGTCGTCTTCGCCAGGGTATCTGAATGCAGGAAGCCGGAAGGGGTTGGCTCTTCGCCGCCCTTCCGGCTCTGACAGCAGTTTGGTACACGCGGCGCAAACCGCGTTTGACTAATGCTTTGCTCTGTAAATCTTCCCGCTCATCCGGTTCTGTTGCCGATTGACCTGGGCCTTCTCGCCTGACGTAAGCTTGCCGCCGTTGATCTTGCGGTCCGTGCGCACTTCCTGATTGATCCCGGACTCACCCTTCTCGATGCGCGCGGTCTGGCCGGCCTTCAGGCTGCCCGACTTGATCCCCTGCGCGATGCGGTCCTGCTGATTCTCCTGGCGCTGGCCCACTTTGCTGTTGCCGTAATTCTGCGAGGCAGCGTTGTGCTTGTCGTTGTAGATCTGATTGCTCATGCGGTTCTGCTGCTGATTGACAATGCCGCGCTCCGGATTAGTGAGCTTGCCGCCGTTGAGCGAGCGGTCGGCATGCACTTCCTGGTTGATGGCCGCTTCTTTGCTCTCCAGATTCGCTGTCTCACCCGCCGTCAGCTGGCCCGACTGAACACCTTGGCCAATGCGGTCCTGCTGATTTTCCCGGCGCTGTCCGACTTCACTCGACTGCGCGAAGGCCCCCGTCAGCGCGACTGAAGCCGCGAAGATAACGATAACTGAATTCTTCATCTCTTTTCCTCCCGACTGTCTCTCACAGTCGCTTCACACCTGGTTAATCGCGCCCCGCGACAGGAAGTTGCGAGGGCCATGGTTAATTCGGGTTCATCGAAAACGGCCCCTGTGAGGTTCGGCACGCGAACATTTCAGCCGCAAAATCCGGACCGGCGCCGGCTCGGCGTCGAGCCGGGCTCGGTTCCCGAATGGGATGGGGACGAAGACAGAATCTTTGTCCGGCGTCGCCGGCCGCTTCAGTTCCGAGGAGATCCACGAAGCACTGTTCGGCGCAAAGAAGCCGAGGCTGCGAGAGCTGGATGAGCTGTGCGCAACGGTCCGCAGCAGACGGCCACGGCCGGGCGCTTCGTCGAAATAGGCGCCTGGCCAAAATTGACGGCGCGTACAGGACGTGACCAGGGAGCGCACAGGCCAGACCAGGGGCGAAGACTCTTGGTCAGACTTATCCAGGATAAGGTGAGCCGCGACGCCTGTGGTCAATCCGTTATGCGCGGAGGGGGAAAAGATATGTAAGAGCGAACCCAAGTCAGGTCGCGGACAGGAAATCACGTGCCACTGTTCTCCGCAACCGGAAAGCTTCGCACATCCCGCGCTTAAGAAAACTACGGTTTCCCCAACTCCGGGGCAACCCCCGCCTCGTCTCACGCGTCTCCCATACGCCGCTCCCCGTCCCCGAAATAAGGAACGCCCTCGTTCATGTTATCGTCAAGCATTGTGAATATACTGAAATCCGCAGGCTTGTTGGCGGTCGCCGCCATGGCCTTCGGGCAGTCGGCCAACCGCGCCGCAAGCGACGGCTCCCATGTCGTCCTCGACACGATGGCGCAGGAGCTGCAGCGCAACTTCGACGCCCTCAAAAAGAAGGCCGATCCCGCCCCGTACTTCCTTTCCTACGAAATCACCGATCAGGACTCGCACACCATCAGCGCCACGCTCGGCGTGCTGAACGGCAGCGACGCCGAACGCAGCCGCTATCTCGACGTCACCGTCCGCGTGGGCGACCCGAAGCTGGACAACTTCCGCCGCGTGCGTGGTGAGCGCGTGCAGTTCACCGGCGGCACTTCGGTCCCGATCGACGATACCGTGGCCCCGCTGCGGCAGGACCTGTGGCTGGAAACCGACCGCGTCTACCGCGCCTCCGCCGAGCGCCTGATCAAAATCAAGACCAATCAGCAGGTGAAGGCCGCCGACCGCGACACCTCGAACGATTTCTCCTCTGAAGAAAGCTACGCGCACTTCGAAGCGCCGGCCACGATCAGCTTCGATCAGAAACGCTGGACCGACAGCGTCCGCGACCTCTCGCACGAGTTCGTCAAATATCCCGATCTGCTTTCTTCCGGCGTGGAGGTGTCGTTCCAGTCGGACACCCGCTACTTCGCCAACACCGAAGGCACGAAGGTGCAGCATGGCCGTGGTTTTGCGCGCGTGATGATCACCGCCAGCGCCAAAGCGAAGGACGGCATGGATGTTTCCGACTTCGAATCCTTCGAGGCCGCCGACCCGAAGGGCCTGCCGGCGAGCGACGTGATCAAAGCCGCTGTGAAGAAGGTTGGCGAACACGTCGAAGCGCTGACCAGGGCTCCGGTGGCCGAGCCGTTTGTCGGCCCCGCCATTCTTTCCGGCCGCGCATCGGGCGTGTTCTTTCACGAAATCTTCGGTCACCGCATCGAAGGCCATCGCCAGAAGGATGAATCCGAAGGCCAGACTTTCACCAAAAGTGTCGGCGAAAAAATTCTGCCTGAGTTCCTCTCGGTCACATTCGATCCGACCATCAAGCGCATCGCCGGCGTCGACCTGAACGGCTCGTACGAATACGACGACGAAGGCGCAGCAGGCGCAGTCCCGTCAAGGCAGTCGAGAACGGCGTGCTGAAGCAACTTCCTGATGTCGCGCTCGCCCATCGAAGGCTTCGATCATTCGAACGGACACGGCCGCCGTCAGCCCGGTCTTGAAGTGGTTTCGCGCCAGTCGAATCTGATCGTCTCCAGCACGCGCACGGTCAGCGACCAGAAGCTGCGCCAGATGCTGATCGACGAAATCAAAAAGCAGAACAAACCCTACGGGCTGTATTTCGAAGACATCACCAGCGGCGTCACCACGACGCAGCGTTCGGGCGTGCAGGCATTCAAGGTTGTTCCGGTGATCGTCTATCGCGTCTATGCGGATGGCCGTCCCGATGAGCTGATCCGCGGCGCGGATATCGTCGGCACGCCGCTCGCCAGCTTCGCCAAGATCATCGCGACGTCGGACAAACAGTCGGTTTTCAACGGCTACTGCGGCGCCGAATCCGGCAGCGTGCCGGTATCGGCGGTTTCGCCCGCCATTCTGATCTCCGAAATCGAAATCGAGAAGAAAGATGCCTCGCAGGATCTCCTGCCGCTGCTTCCGTCTCCTCTCCTGGCAGGTCTCCAATGAAACACGCGCGTGTATCCGACAAGCGCACAGCCTGCAACTCGGGCGGGCGTTGTGCGCGCTTAGTATGCGCCGCAGCCCTGACACTCAGCGCGGGGTTCGGGCTGAGGGCGGCACAACCGGACGCCGTCCTTGACGCCATGCAGGCCGAACTGAAGCGTTCGATGACGCTGAAGCTCAATCAGCTCGACAAGCCTTACTACCTCAGCTACACGGTTGACGACGAGCACTCGTGGTCCGCGTCCGCTTCGCTCGGCGGCCTGATCAGTTCGAACGTCAGCGACTTCCGGGTGCCGCATCTGCGCCTGCGCGTGGGCGATTACAAGTTCGACAACAGCAACTGGACGGGCGCGAATGCGTCCGGTCCGCGCTACAACCTGCGCAGCTTTCCCCGTCGAAGACGAGAATCCGCTGGTCATGCGCCAGTATCTCTGGCTGGCCACCGATTCGGCGTTTAAAGGTTCGCTGCAGTCAATCGCCCGCAAGCGCGCGGCGCTGCGCAACGTCACGGTAAGCGACGAACTTCCCGATTTCGCTCCCGTCAGGCCTTTCGTCGAGATCGACGATTATCACCCGGTGAAGTTCGACGCCAAAGCCTGGGAAGACCGGACGCGCCGTATTTCGGCGGTATTCAGTGATCTTCCGAATCTGCGCGACTCGGACGTGACATACAGCGCCGATAGATTCCCTGCATCGTTTCGTCACCAATGAAGGCACCCGCGTGCGTGTCCAGGAATCGATGGGAACGGTCGAGATTCGGGCTTCCGCGCAGGCGTCCGACGGTATGATCGTGCGCGATCTGGCTGTCTTCTATACGCGCGATCCCGGGAAGATGTTCCCCGAAGAGGAACTGACGAAATCAGCGCATGCGATCGGCGAGCAGGTTCTGAAAATCGCCGCCGCGCCGCTGGGCGATAACTACACCGGGCCGGTACTTTTCGAGGGTGAGGCGTCGCCGCAGCTGATGGCCGAGATTCTGGGACGCAATCTGCACATCTCGCGCAAGCCCGTCGCCGCGCCCGGCGCCGCCACGCAGATCCGACAGCACGGAGCTCGAAGGCCGCCGCGGCGTGCGCATCATGCCCGAGTTCTTCGACGTTACCGACGATCCCATGGCGCCGCTCTTCGGCCACGAACTCGTGGATGACGAAGGCGTGCCGGACAAGCCGATCTCCCTGGTCGAGAAGGGCGTGCTCAAAGACTTCCTGCGCACGCGCCAGCCGGTGCGCGGGTATAACGACTCGAACGGCCACGCGCGCCTCAGCGGCAGCTACGGCGCTGAAATTCCCGTGCCGACAAACCTGATCATCAAAGCCCGCGAAACCAGCCCGATCTCCGAACTGAAGAAGAAACTCATCGATCTGATCGACCAGCGCGGCCTGCCTTACGGCATGATCATGCGCAAAATGGATTTCCCGTCCTCGGCTTCCATCGACGAAGCGCGC
Source organism: Terriglobia bacterium (assembly GCA_963832905.1). GTDB lineage: Bacteria > Acidobacteriota > Terriglobia > Bryobacterales > Bryobacteraceae > BOG-234. The sequence goes on from CAWHVO010000001.1 coordinate 692,189, forward strand.
CGCATCATCTCGGCGCCTCAGCCGGCGCGTCGAGCCGCCCGGTCAGCATGCCGCTCTACGTCTACCGCCTCTATACGGACGGACACGAAGAGCTGGTTCGCGGCGAGCGCTTCAAGGGCGCGAACGCGCGTTCGCTCAAAGACATCCTCGCTGCCGGTGACGACAGCGTGACTTTCAGCTATCTGGACAATGGCGCGCCGTTCGCGCTGCTCGGATACGGCTCCAGCGCGGCGCAAGTGAGCGTGGTGGCGCCTTCGGTCCTGATCGACGATCTGGAAATGTCGAAGGTCGACGACGAAATGCCGAAGCTGCCGCTTGTCCCCGCACCGCTGACTCTTTCGCAGAAGTACCGTCTTCGAGCTGATGAAGATCCTCAGCCGTTACGTTTTTCGCGAGATCCTGGCGAGTTCGTTCCTCGCCACCGCGCTCGCGACATTCGTGATCTTCCTGCAGGGGATCGGACGCCTCTTCGAACTGCTGGTGCGCTCGGCGAAAGGCGGGACAGTAATCGAGCTGTTCGGGCTCCTTCTGCCGCCCATCCTGCTGCTGAGCATGCCGTTCGGCGTGCTGGTCGGCATTCTGGTCGGCCTCGGCCGTCTTTCGAGCGACAACGAGATGGTCGCGATGCGTTCCGCCGGCGTTTCGAGCCGCATCGTCGTCGCGCCGGTGCTGACTTTCGCATTCATCGCCATGCTGGTCTCGGGCGCATTTGCGATCTGGCTCAATCCCCTCGCCATCCGTACCGAATACCGCATCCTCAACAAAGTTGCCGCGGAGCAGCTGACCGCCGACGTCGTGCCGCGCGTCTTCGAAGATCAGTTCACCAACGACAACACCGTTCTTTACGTGCAGGACGTGCAGTCCGGCAACGGGCCGGTGGCCGTCTGGAAAGGCGTCTTCATCGCGGATCTCACACCGCCCGCCGATCGCAAAACCGGCGTCAAAGTCGCGCAGCCCGGGCCCAAGGTGATTGTGGCGCGCGAAGCCGAAGTCGTGCCCGACGTCAAGAACAATCGCCTGCAGCTCATCCTCAAAGACTACGGACTGCACGAATCGCCTTACCATTCGATCGCGCCGACCGACGCCTACGTGCTGAAGCCGGAACCCTCGAAACAGCAGCAGGCGAAACGCTTTCAGGACATGTTCACGCCCGAACTGCAGGCGTTCATCCGCACGAACCCGGAGCAGACACCGGAGCAGAAACAGGATGGCACCGACGCCCGCATCGAACTGCATCGCCGGTTCGCGCTGCCGGTTGCCTGCCTGATGCTGGCGATGGTCGGGATCCCGCTCGGCACGTCATCGCGCAAAGGCGGACGATCAGCTGGTTACGTTTGGGGGATCTTTCTCGCGTTCTTCTGCTACTACGTCGCGTACATCGCGCTGACCAGGCTGGCGAGCTCTCACTCCATGCGCGTCGATGTCGCGTCCTGGCTGCCGAATGCCGCCTTCTTCATCGCAGGTATCGTCATGATCGCGCGTATGGAGAAACCCGGCGACAGGGATCTGCTTGGCAACATTCGCCGGGCGCTTATGAGCTTCGCGAACAAGCTATCCATTCGCCGCGAAACCATCGCCACCAGGTCCGTGAAGCTCGGGCTCTTTCAGATTCTGGATAATTACGTACTGTCCAGCTTTTTGTTTTACTTCGCTGTCACGCTTTTCTGCCTGGTCACGATGGTGCAGGTCTTTACCTTCTTCGATCTGCTGGGCGACATCGTGAAGAATCACATCCCCATGTCGCATGTGATTAATTACCACCTCTATCTCACGCCCAGTCTGGTTTACACGACACTGCCCATCGCCGTGCTGGTATCCATCCTCGCCACCTTCGGCGTCATGACGAAGAACAATGAAGTGACCGCTTTCAAGGCCTGCGGCATCAGCGTGCGGCGTCTGGGATTGCCGGTGCTGCTGATGAGCGCGGTGTTCAGCTCGGCGCTCTTCGCCTTCGATTATTCCTGGATTCCGCAGGCCAACCAGATTCAGGACGCCCTTCTGAATGAGATCAAAGCCCGCCCGGTCCAGACTTACCTGCACCCCGAGCGCAAGTGGATCTATCACGATTACCGGATCTTCTACATCAAGGGTTTCGACACTGCGGAAAAACTGATGGAAATACCGTACGTTTTTGAGCTGGACCCGAAGACCTTCCATGTGGTCCGCGAAATCAGCGCCAACCGTGCGCGCTGGCAGGAGAACATCAAAACCTGGGTCTGGGAGCAGGGCGAAGCGCGAAACATCTGCGGCGTGGATGAATGCAATGTACAGAATTTCACAGCCACGACGTTTCCCGAGATCACCGAGACGCCCGACGACTTCCTGAAATATGTGAAGCAGGACAAACAGATGAACTATGCCGAGCTGGCGAAATACATCAGGAGCCTTCAGGACAGCCGGCTTCGACACGGTGAAACTGCACGTGCAGTATTACAAGAAATTCGCGGTGCCAGTGTTCGCGCTGATCATGGCGCATGATTTCGGTGCCGTTCGGTTTCCTCGTGGGCAACCGCGGCGCGATGACCGGTATCGGGGTTGGGATGGCTGTGGCGATGGCCTATCTTGCCACCGGACTTCTGTTCGACCAGTTCGGCAATGTGAACCTGCTCCCTGCCGCCGTTGCCGCATGGGCGCCGGACGCACTGTTTTCCGTCGCCGGACTCTATCTGATGCTGCGGATGCGCACCTAAGGAGCCGGGATCAGGCCCGCATTGTCGTTATAATAAGCCGGAGAGGGATTCCGGCCTGTGGACCCTCTGTTCGATTCATGCTGGATATCAAGAAGAAACTGCAGGAAGAAATCGCCGCACTGGAGTACGAACTCCGTAATGAACTGCCTCGCGAAATCCTGAAAGCCCGCGCCCATGGCGATCTCAGCGAAAACGCCGAGTATCACGCCGCCAAAGAAAGACAAGGCCTCGTAAACGCCCGCCTCGGCCAGCTGCAGAAACGGCTCGCCGATTTTTCCATGATCGATATGGACAGGATCCCGCGCGATCGTGTCGGACTCGGCTCACGTGTCACTGTGCTCGATGTGAAAACCAGCACGGAAATCAAATACGAGCTGGTGACCAGCGAGGAAGCCGACGCCGCGCAGGGCAAGATCTCCACCGCGTCACCCATCGGCAAATCGCTGCTGGGCAAAGAAGTCGGCGATACCGTGAAAATGCAGGCGCCCGGCGGCGTCAAAGAGCTCGAGATTCTGGAGCTCATCACGATTCACGAACTCGAAAAGTAGCCCAAATGACCTTCACGGGCGTCGTCGGTCGCATCTTCGGTCCCGCTCATCCAGGGGATCGTCACCGCATTGGCGCTGTCACGCGTGCATCCGAACGTTCTGACGTTCATGGGCCTTCTCATCAACATCTGGGCGGCATTCCTTTTCGCGGCAGGCAAATTCAGGTGGGCCGGCATCGTGCTGATCGCGGCTGGGCTGTTCGACATGGTGGACGGCCGCGTGGCGCGCGAAACCAACCGCGTCACACGTTTCGGCGGCTTCTTCGATTCTGTGCTCGACCGTTACTCCGATCTCGCCGTGCTGGTCGGGCTGCTGGTTTATTACGCATCCATCAACCGCTATTTCTACGTAGTGCTAACGGCGATTGTCATGACAGGTACCGTAATGATCAGTTACACGCGTGCCCGCGCCGAGAACACTATTCCGCGCTGCAAAGTCGGTTTTCTTGAACGGCCCGAACGCGTGGTGCTGGTCATCATCGGCGCACTCTTCAACCGTATGGCGCAGGTGCTGTGGATCATTGCGGTGCTGTCCAACTGGACCGTGATCGGCCGCATGCTCCACACCTGGCAGGAGGCCGAGCGTCTCGAGCACGCGCAGCTGCGTGCGGTTCCCGAAGCGGAATCGCCCGAGGCCGTAAAGGCACGCCACTGAGAGACGAGTCCGCTCGATGCATATTCCCGACGGATTTCTGAGCATTCCCGTGTGGGGAACCATGGACGCGGTCGCAGCTCCTTCGGTGGTCTGGATGGCGCGCCGCGCGCAGCGTGAGTTCGATCATCACAAAATTCCTCTCATGGGTGTGATGGGCGCGTTTATTTTCGCCGCCCAGATGATCAACTTTCCGGTCGGCAGCGGCACCAGCGGACATCTGGTGGGCGGCGCGCTGCTGTCGTTCACCCTTGGCCCGGCGGCCGCTTCCATTGTGATGACCGCGATTCTGGTGATTCAGGCGCTGGTATTTCAGGATGGCGGACTCCTCGCTCTCGGCGCCAACGTCTTCAACATGGCGATTGCCGGCGTGCTGGCCGGATATCTGCCGTACCTGCTGCTGCGCGGACGCCGCAGCGGCATGTTTCTAGGTGGCACGATTTCCGTGTTGACCAGCGCGGTTCTGGCGCTGGCTGAACTGTGCCAGTCCGGCGTTCGCATGCCAGGCGCTGTGCTGGCCGTGACACTCGGTGTGTTTCTGATTTCGGCCATCGCGGAAGGCGCGATCACGCTGGCAGTCATGCAGGCGCTGGAGCGAATTGAGCCGGGCTTCGCGCGCAGACCACGGGAAGTCCATGCGCGCGGTGCGGCGTTCGCCGTGATCGGCGCTTCCCTCGTCCTCGTCTGCACGGGCGTCTTTGCGGCATCCGCGCGGCCGGACTGGATCGTGAAGCTGGCCGGTCAGCAGGGCATTCCGATGCCTGCCCGCACTCTGCTGGCCTCACCCGCCGCGGCGTACTTCGCCGGCATCGCGGCACTGTTTCTGATTTACCTCCTTTGTACCGGACTCAGCAGGGCATTGGGAAGGCCCGGCGCAGCTGGTGATTATGCGGCGCCACGCGCGGATTGAACTCCGGAGCCGCGGAGACAGCGCGCTTCACAGGCGTCACCCGGCCGCGAAGATTCTGGCCGCGCTCGCTCTGCTGATCCCGATCGCCACGCTGAGCCGGCATGACATCCCCGCCTGGGCTTCGTATTTCCTGATTGTGTTCGCCGCCATGGCGATCGCGCGTCTTCCGCTGTGGGCGATGTTGCGGACCGCAGCGGCAGTGCTTCCGTTCGCCCTCTGTTTCGCGGTCATGAGCGCGCTGGCGGGCGATCCGATGCGCGGCGGCTGGCTGTTGGTCCGCGCTTATCTTTCTTCGCTTGTGACGCTGCTGCTGATCGCGACCACACCGATGCCCGCGTTGATGCGCGGACTTGAGTGGCTGCGTCTGCCGCGCTTTCTGGTCGAGGTCATGCAGATTCTCTACCGCTACCTCTTCGTGCTCAGCAGCGAAGCGCTGACCATGCGCCAGGCGCTGCTGGCGCGGGGCGGGTCGGTCGCGGCGCTCCGGTTCCGCCACGCCGCTGCGGCGGTGGGAGTGCTGTTTTCCCGCTCGCAGTGGCGCGCGCAGGCGGTCCATCTGGCCATGCTGGCGCGCGGATTCGAAGGACGTTCTGCCGGCGAACCATACGGCGCCGTTCCGTTCCGCGGACGCCGCATTCGTCCTCTCCGCCACAGCAGTAGCCGGCGCATTGCAGGCTGTATTCCGATGAGCGGAATTGTCGAGGTCCGCAATCTCAGCTACACGTACGAAGACGGAACCCGCGCGCTCGACGGCGTTGATTTCGATCTCGAAGAGGGCGCGCGGACCGCACTGTTCGGCGCCAACGGCAGTGGCAAGACAACTTTCGTTCATCACCTGAACGGCATCCTCAGAGGAACGGGCTCGGTCCTGGTGGATGGGCTTCCGGTGACGGAGAAGAACGTGCGGGAGATCCGAAAGCGGGTGGGGCTGGTTTTTCAGGAATCGGATAATCAGCTGTTCATGCCGAGTCTGATCGAGGACGTGGCTTTCGGACCGCTGGTTTCGGGGATGCCGCCCGCTGAAGCGTCCGACAGGGCTCGCGCGGCGCTGGAGCGGGTCGGTCTCACCGGCAGGGAGAATCACGCGCCCTGGCATCTCAGCGCAGGAGAGAAGAAACGGGCAGCCATCGCGGGAATCCTTGCCACCGAAGCAAAGCTGCTGGTTCTCGATGAACCGACCACCTATCTCGACCCGCCGGCCCGACGCTCGCTGGCGACGCTGCTCGAAGCACTGCCACAGTCAATGATCCTGATTACCCATGACGCGGAATTCGCCGCATGGCTGACTGGTGAAGCCGCGTTTTTCGAGCAGGGCAGAATCGCCGCCCACGGCTGCGTGAAGGATATCGCGGAACGTTTCGGCTGGTGAGACGAATGCGCCTCTTGATTCAGCGTGTGACCCGTGCGTCTGTCCGTGTCGACGGACAGACAGAAGCGCAGATCGGCCGCGGATTACTTGTTCTGGTCGGCATCGCCGCCACTGACGGCACGTCCCAGGCGGACTACCTGGCCGACAAGCTGGTTAACCTTCGCATATTCTCCGACGCGGAACGCCGCATGAACCTGAGCGCGCTCGATACCAGCGCTTCCCTGCTGCTGGTTTCTCAGTTCACGCTGTACGGCGACTGCCGCAAGGGCCGCCGGCCGAGCTTCGACGCCGCGGCGCCTCCGGAAAGAGCACGCGAACTGTATGAGTACTTCGTGGCGAACGTTCGCGAGAAGGGTCTGGTAACCAGCTCCGGTATCTTTCAGGCGCATATGGAAGTGGAACTGGTCAACGACGGCCCCGTGACCCTGCTGCTTGAGAGTTAACAGCATGCGGCAAAAACCGCTCCTTCGCAGTCGCGGCTCGGAAACCCTTGCAGGTCCCTGCGCGCAGGCAAGCGGTGATTTCCGGACGCTATACTGGTTCGTTTCCCCTGAATGTCTCATTCCGTTTCCTATAAGGACGCCGGTGTGAATATCGATGAAGCCGACCGCGCTGTAAGCGATATCCGGCGCATGGCGCGGGCTACGTTTACAAAAGGCGTGCTCACCGATATCGGCTCTTTCGGCGGCTGTTTCGCGCTGCCGAAGATGAAGCAGCCAGTGCTGGTGAGCTCCGTCGACGGCGTCGGCACAAAACTGAAAATCGCGTTCGCTACCGGGCGTCACGACACCATCGGCGAAGATCTGGTTAATCACTGCGTGAACGATATCGCGGTGCAGGGCGCCACGCCGCTCTTCTTCCTCGATTACCTCGCCGTCGGAAAGCTGGATGCACGCGTGGCCGCCCAGGTGATTTCAGGCATCGCGCGCGGCTGTAAGAACAACGGCTGCGCGCTGATCGGCGGCGAGACTGCCGAGATGCCCGGCATGTATCAGGACGGCGAATACGATCTGGCCGGAACCATCGTCGGCATGGTGGAGAAATCGCGCATGATGACCGGAGCGAAGTTGCGCGGCGGCGATATTCTGGTCGCGCTTCCCTCGACGGGATTGCATACGAACGGCTACTCGCTGGCGCGAAAGATCCTGTTTGAAATCGGCAGGCTCAGTCCGGATTCGCTTATCCCGGAAACCGGCACGATGCTGGCGGATGAGCTGCTCCGGGTTCACCGAAGCTACCTCAAACCGATCCAGTTACTGCGGAACAAGAACCTGATCTCCGCCGCAGCGCATATCACGGGCGGCGGCATCACCGATAATCTTCCGCGCGTGCTGCCCAAAAGCCTAGGTGCGTTTATTCAGACAAACCTCTGGCAGGTGCCGCCGCTGTTTGAGATGATCCGCTCCATCGGCAATGTGCCGGAAGACGACTGGCGCCGCACGTTCAATCTCGGCGTCGGGATGATCCTCGTGCTTCCGGACCGAAGCATTAACCAGGCGATGCGTCTGCTGAAGCGCGCGGGAGAAAAGCCGTGGATCATCGGCGAAGTGGAGCCGCAGCGCCGCGGCAAGGGCCGCGTGCGGTACGTCTGAATGCGCCTCGGCATCCTGATCTCCGGCCGCGGGTCCAACTTCGAAGCCATCGCCAGCGCCATTGCACGCAGGAAGCTGGACGCCGAGATCGCCATTGTCATCAGCAATCGGGTGAACGCGCCGGGTCTTGAGATCGCGCGACAACGCGGCATCCCCATGCGTGTGATCGCTTCCGCGGGGATCGAGCGCGAGGCTTACGACAAACTGCTGATCGAAGAACTCGAGACACATCAGGTCGATCTCGTTTGCCTGGCGGGTTTCATGCGGATGCTGAGTGCGAGCGTGATCCGCGCCTTTCCCAACCGCGTCCTGAATATTCACCCGTCGCTTCTGCCCGCATTTTCGGGACTCGACGCGCAGCGCCAGGCGCTTGAATACGGCGTGAAAATCGCGGGCTGCACGGTCCACTTCGTGGATGAATTTCTCGACTCGGGGCCGATCATTCTTCAGGCCGCCGTGCCTGTGATGGAAGGCGATACGCTGGAGGCGCTGTCGGCGCGCATTCTCGCCCAGGAACATGTGATTTATCCCAAGGCGATCGGGTACATTGTCGAAGGGCGGGTTACGGTCGAGGGCAGACGGGTCACGATTCGAGAGGAAGACTAGAACCGTCTCGTAGATCTCCGCTCGGAATGGGTTGCGCATCGCCGGAGACAGCCATTAGCATGGCAACCTGAAGCGCCAATTAACGCTTTGTGCTCCCTCGGTTCGATCCTTGACATTCAGCCGTTTTTGTGCAATCGTTAATCGACGATATAAGATGGAACGTGATACCAAAAGCGACGCGCTCTGCTGCCCCCCTGAGCAAACGGACTCGAACCTGAGTATCCTCTCGCTCGAGGGCACGGAGGCGGATGATGAGCTTGCAAAGTTGGCCAAAGCGATAGGGCATCCGGCCCGGGTCCGTATTCTCAGGATGCTTTCGCGAAAGGAAGCCAGGGTCTGCAGCCAGATTGTGGACGAGCTTCCGCTGGCGCAATCCACGGTGTCGGAGCACCTTCGCATCCTTAAAGAGGCTGGCTTGGTGCGCAGTTCGCAGGACGGCCCGCGCGTCGGCTATTGCATAAATTTCGACGTGCTGCGCCGGCTGAAAGCTCTGGTGGCAATCATTTGAGGGAAAGGCTCTTTTTTTGTGCCCAGCAAATCGCCAATCGTCGATAACCGAAGCAAGGAGAAAAACCCCATGACGAAGCTGGAAGTATTCGATCCTCCGCAGTGCTGTTCGACCGGGGTTTGCGGACCCGGCGTCGATCCGACGCTGGTAACATTCGCCGCCGATCTTCACTGGCTTGCCAATCAGCGCGTCGCAGTGGAACGCTTCAACCTCGCGCAGCAGCCGCAGGCGTTCGCGACAAACCCTGTTGTGAGCGGCGCTCTGGCGAATTACGGAAACGGGTGCCTGCCTCTCATCGTGATGGACGGCGCCATCGTCAGCCAGGGTCAGTATCCGGGACGCGCTGAACTGGCCCGTTTCGCGGGAGTTGACCCGGATGCGATGCAGCAACCAGCCGGCCTGAAACTACCTGTCATTCAGTCGTGCTGCTGAGGCGTTCTGATGGCTACCCCGGCGGCTGACTGCATGCCCGATCTTTCGACCCGAATCCTCTTCTTCACGGGCAAGGGCGGTGTCGGAAAGACTTCGCTGGCATGCGCCACTGCTGTTTCGATGGCGGGTCAGGGGAAACGCATTCTACTTGTGAGCACTGACCCGGCGTCCAACCTCGATGAAGTGCTGGGCGTACGGCTCTCCGGCGAAGCAACACCGGTCCCTGGTGTTGAAGGCCTGTTTGCACTGAACATCGATCCCGAGGCAGCAGCGAAAGCCTACCGCGATCGGGTCGTCGGGCCATACCGCGGCGTGCTGCCGGATGCCGCAGTCAACAGCATCGAGGAGCAACTATCCGGAGCCTGCACCGTTGAGATCGCCGCCTTCGACGCGTTTACGAAGCTGCTGGGCGATACGCAGGCTACAGCCGGATTTGACCGAATTATCTTCGATACAGCTCCGACCGGGCACACACTACGACTTCTGCAGCTACCGGCCGCATGGACCGGATACATTGCCGGGAACACGACCGGCACCTCCTGTCTGGGCCCGCTGTCCGGCCTGGAGACGCAAAAGAGCCTCTACGATTCCAGCCTGAAGGCACTGACTGATCCGGCGGTGACGACGCTGATTCTTGTAAGCCGCCCCAGCCGGTCCGCATTAGCAGAGGCCAATCGATCCAGCGGCGAACTGGCCCGGATGGGCGTCCGGAATCAACGCGTGTTTCTGAATGGCATCTTTAACGCAAAGGACCGCGGCGATGCTGCGGCGCGTGCCCTCGAAGCCCGCGGCCAGGAGGCGGTTGGAGGCATGCCGGCCCACCTCGCAAGGCTTCCCCGTACCGAGATCCCGCTGTTGAGTTACGCCCCAATTGGCGTGGAAAATCTGGCGAGAGTCTTCGGTGGTCCCGAAATTACGTCCGGTCCCGGTGCACAGCCGCCGGAGGAGTCTGAAGCTTCCGACCTCTCGCTTGCGGCGCTGATCGACGAACTCGAAAGGGCGGGGCGCGGAGTAGTGATGACAATGGGCAAGGGTGGAGTGGGAAAGACCACTGTCGCGTCGGCGATTGCTGTCGAACTCGCCCGTCGCGGCCACCCGGTGCACCTCAGCACTACCGATCCGGCTGCGCACGTCGCGGCAACCGTGTCTGGAATTGTTCCGAATCTCTCGGTGAGCCGGATCGACCCGGTTGCAGAAACCTCCGGATACTCTCAGGCCGTCATGGCCAAGGCCGCGCCCCAACTCGATGGGCAGGGCATGGCGTTGCTGGAGGAGGACCTTCGTTCGCCCTGTACTGAAGAGATCGCTGTCTTTACTGCTTTCGCGCGCACAGTCGCCGAAGGTGAGCACGGATTCGTTGTGCTCGACACGGCTCCCACCGGTCACACGATCCTGTTGCTGGACGCGGCCGAAGCCTACCACCGCGAGGTCACCCGGACAATGAGCGATCAACCGGACGCGGTCCGGAACCTCCTGCCTCGCCTGCGAAACCCGGACTTCACGCGCATTTTACTGGTAACGCTGCCTGAAGCAACCCCGGTTCACGAAGCGGCGCGCCTGCAGGATGATCTCGCGCGCGCGGGCATCTCCCCGTTTGCGTGGATTATAAATCAGGCGTTCTCCGGCGCTCGTTTCACTGACACGGCACTGATTCAGCGCGGCATTCGCGAACGGCCTTTCGTTGCCGAGGTGCGTGAGAAGTTCGCGCACCGCATGGCTGTCGTACCCTGGGTGCCTTATGAACCGGCAGGGCCGGAGCGGCTATATCGGCTGGCATACGAATCCGCAACAGTTCCCGTTCTGCAAACCGCAGGACACTGACGAAAAGGAGAGGAAGCATGACGCCGCGACACTTCAACGTTCTGTTTCTGTGCACCGGGAATTCAGCCCGCTCCATCATGGCCGAAGCCATCATGAATCGGAAGGGTTTCCCGAACTTCACCGGCTACAGCGCCGGGAGCCACCCCACCGGCCATGTCAGTCCTCACGCACTCAAACAGATTGCCAGCGCCGGCATGCCGGTTGAGGGACTGAGAAGCAAGAGCTGGGATGAATTCGGGAAGCCTGGTGCACCGGAGATCCACTTTGTGTTTACGGTGTGCGACAGGGAGGTCGCGGAGCCGTGCCCTGTGTGGCCGGGTCAACCGCTGACAGCGCAGTGGAGCGTTCCGGACCCGGCTGCGGCTACCGGTACGGAAGATCAGATTCAACGCGCATATTTCGATGCCTGCAGAATTCTCGATCGCAGGATCGCTTTGTTTGTTTCATTGCCGCTGGAAACGCTGGAACGGGACGTTGTCCAGCGGGAGATCGATAAGATTGGCCGGAGCTAGCGATCCGGCGGGCATACTTCTGAAATCCAATGAAACAGCCGCACCATCAAAGTCCGGTGCTTAAGAGAACACTCAACGTGCTGGCTTGGGTTCTGATCGCCTTGTTGCTGGCCGCGACTTTATGGGCGGTACTGTGGGCAGCAAAACAGCCGAGAGTACATTCGATCTGGGGAGAGCCCTCCGAAAAGCCGCTAACCCGGAACTACGGCCAGATGCACAATGGGTAGCCCCACGCTATGGATCTTCAATTTTCAAGGACAAGATGACTCGAATTGGAATTAACGGATTTGGACGTATGGGGCGCCTTGCCTTCCGCGCTGTGTGGGATTGCCCGGATGTGTCGATCGTTCATGTCAACGAAATCAAGGGCGGTGCGGCGACGGCGGCGCACCTTCTGGAATTCGACAGCGTTCACGGGCGCTGGACCCGGCCTACGACGGTCGCGCCCGACCACTTCACCGTGGATGGCCGCAAAGTGGCATTCACGGATGCATACGAAACCGAATGAAGTGCCGTGGGAGGCAAGCGGCGTCGACATCGTCCTCGAATGCAGCGGCAAACTCATCACGACGGACGCGCTGGAGCCGTACTTCGAGCGCGGCGTCCGGAAGGTAGTGGTCGCCGCGCCGGTAAAGACAAAGGGCGCGCTCAATATCGTGATGGGTGTGAATGACCATCTCTATTCACCCGACGAACACCACATCGTCACGGCGGCCTCTTGCACGACCAACTGTCTGGCTCCGGTGGTCAAGGTCATCCACGAAGGGCTCGGGATTCGTCACGGCGTAATCACCACGATTCACGATGTCACCAATACGCAGGTGATCGTCGATCTTCCGCATAAAGATCTTCGGCGGGCGCGATCCGCGCTGATGTCACTGATTCCGACCACGACGGGATCGGCAACCGCCATCGGGCTTATCTATCCCGAACTTCTTGGCAAACTGAACGGGGTCGCGATCCGCGTGCCGCTGCTGAACGCTTCGTTGACGGATTGCGTCTTCGAGGTGGAGAGGAAGACCGACATCGCCGAGGTGAACCGCCTGCTGAAGACGGCGGCGGAAGGCGTGCTGGGAGGCATTCTGGGCTACGAAGAGCGGCCGCTGGTTTCGGTGGATTATCTGAACGATCCCCGGTCGGCGATTGTGGATGCGTTGTCGACGATGGTGATTGATGGCACGCAGGTCAAGATCCTCGCCTGGTACGACAACGAATGGGGCTACGCCAACCGGCTTGTGGAACTGGCCCGCAAGGTCGCGGCATCGCTGCCGCCGCGTGACTGAAGCCCGCACAAGACAATGACCAGCATTCGCAGTTACGCCCTTGTAACCGGAGCCTACTGGGGCTTTACGATCACCGACGGCGCCTTGCGGATGCTGGTGGTGCTGCATTTCTACCGGCTCGGTTACGACGCAGTCTCAATTGCGTTCCTCTTTCTCTTTTACGAATTCTTCGGCATCGTCACGAACCTGTTTGGCGGCTGGATCGCGTCCCGATCCGGCGTGAAGGTGACCCTGTTCGGTGGTCTGGCTTTGCAGATTTTTTCCCTGCTGATGCTGGCCGTGCTCAACGAGCACTGGACGGTTCTGATTTCCGTCGTCTATGTAATGGTCGCGCAGGCGCTGTCGGGATCGCCAAGGACCTGACCAAAATGAGTTCAAAGAGCGCGATCAAAGTGGTCGTGCCCGAAGGGCAGGACAGCGCGTTGTTCAAGTGGGTCGCGCGGCTCACCGGGTCGAAGAACGCACTCAAGGGTCTTGGCTTTTTCGTGGGCGGAGCGCTGTTGGGCGCGTTCGGCTTTGTTGGCGCGCTGGTCGGGATGGCAGGCGGCGCTGCTGGTGGTCCTGCTCGGCACGGCAGCCGCGCTGTCGGGCGATCTGGGCAAATCGAAGAAGAAAGTGAAGTTCACCACGCTGCTGTCGAAGAGTCCGGAGATCAACTGGCTTTCGGCGGCGCGCCTCTTTCTGTTTGCATCGAGGGACGCCTGGTTTGTCGTCGGGTTGCCGGTGTTTCTCAGCCAGCTCGGCTGGTCTACTTATGCGGTCGGAGCATTTCTGGCTTTGTGGGTGGTCGGCTACGGGATTGTTCAGGCGGCAGTCCCGGAAATGCTTCATCTGCTCGGGACCCGAAACGTGGACGGCTCAGCCGCAACGCTGTGGGCGTTTCTGCTTGTCCTGATACCGGTAAGTCTGGCTCTGGTCTTGCGCAGGCATGTCGATCCCGGCGTGGCGCTCATATGGGGCCTTGCGATCTTCGCAGTCGTTTTCGCCATCAATTCGGCGGTCCATTCTTATCTGGTGCTGGCTTATACCGATGAAGACAGTGTCGCCCTCAACGTTGGCTTTTACTACATGGCGAACGCGGGCGGTCGACTGCTCGGCACGCTCGCCTCCGGCGTCGTATTCCAGATGGCGGGTTTTGCAGGCTGTCTTTGGGCCTCGGCCGCTATGGTCCTGACCGCGGCGGTGCTGTCCCTGCGGTTACCGAAAAGCCGCGCAATCGCCCTCGCATCGGCCAGCATCGGTGAAGGTGAATGAAAGCAGGAAAAGTTGACTTGGAGACGACGGTACCGGGAGCGGTATCGAACCAACAATTCGGGATTTGAGTTGCGCGTTCACTGCCCGTTTGGTGCGCTGCGCTTCACCTGTGCCCGTACTGCGTGAAAACGTAGTCTCTCGTCTTCACGATCGTGTGGCACGCGAACCCGCAACCGGCGTCGTTCCCCTGCGGCGGCTTGTCGGTTTGCGTGCCGGGCCTGAAGGTATCGGATGCCGCGTCATACTCGAACACGGCATAGCCCCACCCTCCGGTGTTCGCAAACCTCTTGCTGTCCTTGACCATGAAGTTGACGTCATGCTGGGTGCCTGGCACCGTCGCGGCAGGGAACGTCTCCATCTTTTTCGGGTTCCAATGGATCTTCGCCAACCTCGCTCCGTCCGGGAAAGGCTTTCCATTACCGGGAACTCCGCCCAGGTAGGCCTTGATCATCGCGGGATCGGCGAGGATCGCAGCCATCAGGTTTCCATCCTGACTGATGGAGACGACCTGCCAGGCCTCGTATCCTCTGAACTCAGAGAACGCGAGCCCACTCGGCACTTTCAACGTGTACTTATCCTGCGCGGGAGTGGCCAGGCCGCCCGCGAGGGCGAACACCCCCGTAACCATCGCAATCGCCGCCATCCTTTTGTTCCTCATCGCCAGCATCTCCTTTGGCAAGTCCACCGCTGAAGCATCCGAGCAAATGCCGCGCCGACCGGAGTTCCGGCGTCATCCGATTGCAGTGAAGGAGTTTGCAAAATCCGGTGGCACGGCTCGAAGTGTCGAGCTGTCGAAATCCGGTCTCGAACCGGCGATTCGTTGCCAGGCGACGCTGATGGCCGAAATACACTAAAATACACAAGCTGAAGTCTGTGTCTCTCGCGAAAATCGGCACGTTCCTCATTCCCGCGATCCTGTCCGTGCCCGTGGGTGCGCAGTGGCTCAACCATCCCACGCCGGGCATCCCCCGCACGCGCGATGGCAAACCGAATCTCTCGGCGCCCACGCCGCGCGGCCGCGACGGCAAGCCCATCCTCTCCGGCCTCTGGGTTAACGAACCTGCGCCCGCGGAGCTCCGCGCCCGCCTGATCCCCGAAGCCACCAACGGCGCCGGCGAAGAGCCGCTTTCTCAGTACTTCATCAACATCTTTTCCGATTTCAAACCGGGCGACGAGCCAATCCAGCCCGCCGCGGCTGCCGCGCTCCGCGAGCGTGCAGCCGCCTTCAGCCGCATCTCGCCGCTCTCGCACTGCCTGCCGGAAGGCATGCCGCTCGTCGAAATGTCTCCCGCGCCCTACAAGATCATCCAGGATTCCGGCCTCGCTGTGATGCTCTACGAGCGCGACACCACCTACCGCCAGATTTACACTGATGGCCGCAAACTGCCCGCCGATCCTTCGCCCACCTGGCTGGGCTACTCAGTCGGCCACTGGGACGGCGACACTTTTGTCGTCGAGAGCAACGGCTTCAACGACCGCGGCTGGCTGGATGCACGCGGTCACACGCACACCGAGTCCCTGCACCTGACCGAACGCTTCCACCGCATCAATTTCGGCGCCATGACGGTCGATCTGACCTTCGACGACCCGCAGACCTACACGCGACCGTTCACCGTCCGGCTGCAGCAGCATCTGTTGCCGGACAGCGATCTGCTCGAATCCTTCTGCGCGGAGAATGAGAAGGACGCGGGGCACGTAGTGGCGAAGTGATCAGGCGAACCGCGGGGGCTGCTCCGTCACGCCCGAACCCCAGGCTCGTAAGGCGTTTGATGGAGCTGCCGCACGCGAATTTTCACGTCCACTTGTGAACCAAGCCGGTTCAGAATCGACATCAGCCGGTCGGCGGTAAACCTTCCGAGATCGGCGTTCCGGATGCGCGAGAAGTCGGCAGCGGCGAAGCCGGTTCGGGCCTGAGCCGACCTGACGGTCAACTCCTCCCGGTCGAGCGTTTTGATGATTTCGGCCGCCAGCAGTGCCTTCAGTTGTTCGAGGTCTGCGTTTTCACGGCCGAGGTCGCGGAAGACGTTTCCGCTGCCGCGAACCATTTCCGGTTTTTCACCTTTCATCCGAGTGCCTCCTTCAGTCTTTTCAACCGGTCCTTCACCAGATCGATCTCGTGTTTCGGCGTCCTGATGCCCTTCTTCGATTTCTTCTGGAATGCATGGATGACCCAGATTTCGGCCGCTATCTGGACAGCGTACCGAAACGCCAGCGTGATCTCAACGACGCCGGAACCGAAGCCGCGCAACGGCTTCGCGATGTCTGCAGTGCCGCCCTCCGCCGCGATTGTGAGCGCGGTCAGGAAAGGCGCCTGCGCATCCTTTGGAAAATCTTCAAAGTCCCTCAGCGCCGCATTTATCCACTAGACAGGTCTTGTCTTCCTTGCCTCGGCCATCCGCCTCTCATGTTGTCATTACTGACAATATTCGTCAACAGGGATTGTTTGAATCGCCCATCGAGCTGCCGTAGAGAATCAGCGAGCGGGCCGGCAGCGTCCGCGTCTTGCTTGTCGATGAAGTACGCCAGCGGTTAAAGATCTCATAGTCCACCTGTCCAACGATCCCAGACTCTGTAGCTGAAGATTATCGCTTGAGCTGGCGGCACGCCCTTTTGTTTAATCCTGACATGCTCTTTGATCGTCAATTCGGCAAACCTTCCCTCGTTGGTCACCATGCAGATATGTGTCCCGACGGGCAGATTGTCAACACGGAAACGACGCGTCGCGTACTTTGCGGATGTGCATCCGGCCAAACCCTCTGTACCTGACTGACCAATCTGAGCCTTGTGACGAGGTTGGAGGTAGAATTGGACGCCATCGGGCACGACGCGGAAATCGTCGCCTTTGATCCCCGGGTAGCCCGGAGATTCCCGGCCGTCACCGTCCAGGATTACCTCGCACTCCCAGTTCGCGGCGTCAAGATCGACAGAGCAGTGATCCGTTAGGCGCATATCCCCAGAGTGCCTGACTGATTCCGCTCGAATCGGAGCTACGGTTACCAGAACGACCAGCGTGAGTCGAACTGCCGCTCGCACAACGTGCTTAAATCGCCAGCACGCCCGTGCTGTCCCCAATCTTCTCCGTATGAATCCCTGACTTGTCCAGAATCGCCAGCAGAAGATTCGCCATCGATGTCCGCTCCGGGAATTTCACATGCCTGCCGCCCTGCAGCCTGCCCGACGCGCCGCCCAGCATCACCAGCGGCAGCGGGAAATGGTTGTGCTCGTTCGAATTGCTCATCGAGCTGCCGTAGAGAATCAGCGAGTGGTCGAGCAGCGTCCCGTCGCCGTCCGGCGTCTTCGCCAGCTTGTCGATGAAGTAAGCCAGCAGCGTGATGTGGTAGTTGTTGATCTTCGCCAGCTTCGCGATCGTCGCCGGATTGTTGCCATGATGCGACACCGAATGGTGCGGCTCCGGCACGCCGATCTGCGGGAACGTGCGCTGGCTCAGGTCGCGCGCCACCATGTATGTCGAGATCCGCGTGATATCCGCTGTATAGGCCAGCGCCTGCAGGTCGTACATCAGCTTGGCGTGTTCGTCGAACGACTCCGGCACGCCGATCGGCGTCTCAGGGACCGCCAGATTCACCTTCGCCTGCTGCTCGGCCTTCTGAATGCGCCGCTCGATCTCGCGCACGTTATCGAGATAATCGGCGATGCGCGCGCGGTCCTGCGCGCCGAGGCCCTTCTCAAGGCGCCCGGTCTCGCGCGTCACCGAATCAAGAATGCTGCGGTTTTCGCGCTTGTTTTCGAGGCGCTCGGCTTCGCTCGATCCGTCGCCGAACAACCGCTCGAACACCACGCGCGGATTGATCTCCATCGGCAGCGGCGTGTTCGCGGTCTTCCACGCGATCGAATTCATGTACGCGCAGCTATAGCCAACGTCGCACACGCCGACGAGGCCGGTGTCCTCAGTACCCAGCTCAAGCGAAGGCAGCGGCGTGTCCTGGCCGATCTTTTCCGCCGCGATCTGGTCAATCGTCTGCCCGGCGTGGATGTCGTCGCCTTCGGTTCGTTTGGCATGCACGCCGCTCAGATAGTAAGGAGCGCAGCGCGAGTGGTCTCCCCCGCCGTCGCCCTGCGATTCCGCCCCGATGGCGGCGAGGCCGCTGACAATGGTGAGCCGGTCGCGAAACGGCTCGAGCGGCTTCAGGATCGGCGTGAACTCGAAGCCGGTGCCTTCCGTGGCCGGGGTGAACTTGTCCATCACCTTGCCGTGCGGGATGTAGACGAATCCGAGGCGGCTCTTCGGACTCGCCGCCGTCGCGGCCAGTGCCGTGGAGGCGGGAACCATCGAATCGAGCAGCGGCAGCGATACCGCCGCGCCTACGCCGCGCAGCATACTGCGCCGTGATAAGTGCTTTTTTGTGATGAATGACATCATTTACTCCCTGTGAAAAACGTCGGACTTCGTCCGATGGACCCGCTGGAAAGCGTGTCCGCCAGCCTGGAAAGGCTGCCCCACAAAAGACATCCTAAAACCCTGCATTCTGCGACTGCGACCTTCTCATCTGGAATGGCGCGCTTTTCACGACACCCAGAATCAGCGACGAAAAACGGTAATCGTTGCGCTGGGCGTCGTGCACGATGGCGCGAATAGACGGCATGTCGTAATACTCCACGCCGCGTCCCAGCGCGTAAGTCATCAGCTTGGTGGTCATCGTACCCACAAACACATTCGGGCGGCTCAGCAGATATTTGCGCAGATCCGACACGCCCGACACCTTCGTCCCGTCCGACATCACGCCCGAGGCGTCAATCGGCGCGCCATCTTCGCCGCGCACGCGCCACGCGCCGACGGCGTCGAAATTATCCAGCGCGAATCCGAGCGGATCGAGCACCTTGTGGCAGCCCGCGCACGGCTCCACTTTCCTGTGCTGCTCCATGCGTTCGCGCACGGTCATCTGTTTCGCACCCGCGGCATTTTCCTTCAGTGGCGGAACTCCCGCGGGCGGCGGGTTGGGCGGCGTGCCCAGAATGTTTTCGAGCAGCCATTTGCCGCGCTGCACGGGCGAGGTGCGCGTCGCCACGGACGTCACGGTCAAAATGCTGCCCTGACCGAGCAGGCCGCGCCGTGCGTCATCGGGAACCGGCACGCGCCGGAACTGACTGCCATCGATATTCGAAATGCCATAGTGCCGGGCCAGGCGGTCGTTGACGTACGTGTAGTTCGCATTCAGCAGATCGAGCACGTTGTGGTCTTCATGCATGATGCTGCCGAAGAACAGCGAGGTTTCCTGGTGAAAGGCCTGGCGCAGATTGTCGTCGAAATTGGGAAACTCTTCGAGATCGGGATTGGCGCCGCGCAGGTTGCGCAGATACAGCCACTGCCCGGCGAAGTTGTCGACGATCGCCTGCGAGTTTGGATCCGCCAGCATGCGCCGCACCTCGCGCTCCAGCACGGCGGGCGTGTGCAGCTTGTTCTGGCTGGCGAGGTCGATCAGTCGATCGTCCGGAATGCTGCGACCACAGGAAGAACGAGAGGCGCGACGCCAGTTCCATGTCGCTGATGCGATAGTTGGTGTCCGCCGCAATCGTGGCCGGATCGCGTTCGAAGCGGAATAGAAACTGCGGGCTGGCCAGCATGCGGCGCAGCGCCATCTCGATGCCGCTTTCGAATGTCCCTTTATTGCGGCCTTCCTGATAGAAGCTGAGCAGCGTTTCAAGATCGGCGTCCGTCGCCGGCTCGCGATAGGCGTGCCGCGCCAGAGTCGAAATGATCTTCCGGGCACACGGAATTTCCTCGGCTGCGGTTGACGGATGGCAGAGGAAAATCCTGCGGCGGCTCGGCGTGTCGCCGGAGCCTTTGGCATTGAATGGCCCGGCGATGCTGACATTCAGCACGTGCGGCAGCCCGCGCGGATCGCTGGGGTCGAACGTGCTGCGTTCGAGAGGCTCGTTGCAGATCCTCCACCGGCCCGTACGATCGCTCCAGAAACGCTGCCGTCACTGTCTGCGGGCCGGCCTTCACGAATGCGCGCACTTCGAGCGTGTCGGGCGGCTGCGACATGCTGAGCTTCGTCGCGCCCGCCGCATCGAATCCGCCTTCCTTCACCTTCTCGTTCGCGCCTGCCACGGGCTTCTTCAGAGGATTGATGGTTAGAGCTTTCAGACGCGTGCCGTTGAGCGCGATCTCGAGCGTTTCATCCGGCGCGCTGCCGCCGAAGAGGAGATCGACGGTCGACTTCAGCATCTTCACTTTGAAAACGTATTCGCCGTCGAGCGGGAAATTGTGATGAATCAGCACGCCGCCGCGCGTTCCCAGCGGCAGACCTTCGATGTGCTTGTCCTGCGAAATATCCGAGCGCACGCGATAGGTGGCCACAATGGGCGAGGTCGCGGGATCGCCCACGGCCAGGCGGCTGATCTTCGCGGCGGCGGAAACGTAGCGCTCCTGAAGCGAAGGCGAGAGGCCGAGCACGTTCGCGACGTTGTCGAAGCCGTAACTCGCATCGTCGGCCGGCAGGTAATCGGTGGCGTCAATGTTGAGCGCGAGCAGATCGCGTATCGTATTCGCGTATTCGGCGCGATTCAGCCGATGCAGCGCCGTCCGGCCGGGATTCGGATGCGCCAGCGCGGCCTTATCGATCGATGTTTCGATGTACGTCGCCAGTTCGTCGTAGCCGGCTTTGTCTGGCCGCGGCATGCCGAGCGGCGGCATCGCGCCCGTGCGCAGCTTCTTAATCACCTTTTCCCAGGTTTCGGAGTCCGGCGCGACGTTGGCGAGATCGAGCTTGTCGAGCGCGAGGCCCCCGACTTTCGTCTTCGCGTTGTGACACGTGACGCAGTACTTGTTGACGAGCGCGCGCTCACGCGTCTGAGCAGTCGCCAGACCCGCTGCCAGCGTCGTCAGAAGTCCGGTCAGAATGCCGATATGGCGCGCGATTTTCACCTCTTCCATCATATCTGCCAGGCTTCGGAGCGTGGGGTCAAATTACTGGCTAACAGCAACCATTGCAAGCACTAATGCGCTACAATCGAGGCGAAATCATGCGTACCCGATCGTCGCTTTTGATACCTGCTGTGATTCTGCTTACAGCAATCGGACTCCACGCCGCCGATACGCGCGTCGCCGACGAAGTGGAAGCCCGCCAGAAGGACACGGTGCGGTCGCTCGTCGCGCAGAAGGCCGATGTCAATGTGGCGCAGCCCGATGGCACGACAGCACTCGAGTGGGCCGTGCGCGAAGACGATGTCGAAACGGTCGATCTGCTGATCCGTGCGGGCGCTGACGTGAAAGCCGCGAACCGCTTCGGCGCTACGCCGCTTTCGCTTGCGGCGACCAACGGCAACGGAGCGATCGTGGAAAAGCTCCTCGGGGCCGGTGACGATCCGAACGCTGTTGTTTCTGTGACGGGCGATACCGCATTCATGATCGCGGCGCGTACGGGCAAGACGGATGCGATCGGGAGTTTCCTGAAGCACGGTGCGGACGTTAACAAAACGAACAACGAGGGACAGACCGCACTGATGTGGGCCGCGTCTGCGAAGAACGCGGCGGCGGTGAAGCTTCTGATCGATTACAAAGCCGATGTCAATGCGAAGACGCATAAGGCGCCCCCGCCAAAGCCGCTCGACACGATTTTCTCCGCGCCTTATCCGGTGGGCGGTATGACGGCACTGTTGTTTGCCGCGCGGCAGAACGATCAGGCATCGGTGAAGGTTCTGCTCGACGCCGGCGCCAACATTAACCTGGGCGCGGCCGACGGAACCAGCCCGGTTCTCGTCGCGGTTCTCAACGGCCACTATTCGCTGGCGAACTTCCTGCTGGATCACGGGGCCAATCCCAACCTCGCCGACGGCAAAGGCCGCGCCGCTCTCTTTGCAGCGGTCGACATGCGCAATCTGGAATGGTCGACACGGCCGGCGCCGCCCGAAAAGGATGCGATGACGGAGCTCAACCTGATCGACGCTCTGATCGCGCACGGCGCCGACCTGAATCAGCGCCTGACTAAAAAGGTGCCGCTGCGGGGCCAGCCGTCGTTCGATGGGCGCTGGGCCAACATGGTCGGTGCGACGCCTTTCTGGCGCGCCGCGCAGTCCGACGACGTGACCGTAATGAAACTTCTGAAAGAAAAAGGCGCCGATCCGAACATCGCCGCGACCGACCACACGACCGCGCTGATGGTTGCGGCCGGCGTGGGCTGGTCCGACGGACAGAGCCATGGCAATCAGGCGGAAGCTCCCGAAGCGATCAATCTCTGCATCGAGTGGGGCGGCGACGTGAACGCGAAGAACGACGTCGGCTACACGGCGCTGCACGGCGCGGCGTTCCGGGGCGCGAACGACGTGGTGAAGCTGCTGGTCGAAAAGGGCGCGCGCATGGACGTGAAGAACCAGGAAGGCAAGCTGCCCGTGAATATGGCGGAAGGCATGCACATCGGGCCGGGCGGCTGGGTGGAGCACCTCGACACCGCGGCCCTGCTGCACAAGCTGATGGCGGAACACAACCTCAGCGCAGCGAAGTAGCGCGGCCTGCGTTACGTTCCGCGGCGGACTGCGAGTTCCGGCGATGGGCTATCCGACCAGGGCTGCCTGCGTCCGAATTCTGCCTCGTATCGCGCGGCGAAATCCGCAGCAGGACCGCGTACCAGGAACATGGGTAGGTCCCGGCCGTCCTTTGTATGTACGTTGCCGCGGTCTTCGCACTCGACCATCCCGCGCATCAGCCGGTGTGTTTCTTCGGACAGGTTGACGCGGCCCGGCACGCCGCTCGACTCCATGCGTGACGCCAGATTGACCGTGTTCCCCCAGATGTCGAACGCAAACTTACGCGTGCCGACGACGCCAGCCACCACAGGCCCGCTGTGCAGGCCCACGCGGATATCCCAGCCCGTCAATGGCGCAAAGTTTTTCACGACTTCAAGCATTTCGAGCGCAGCCATCACGGCATCCACCGCATGCGCAGGGTGAGAATCGGGAAGTCCGCTGGCAAACATGTAGGCGTCGCCGATGGTTTTCAGTTTTTCAAGACCGTAGCGCTTCATGATTTCGTCGAAGGCGGTGAAGTACAGATTCAGCCTGTTCAACCAGCGCTTCGGCGCTCAGCTGTTCGCTGGATAAGGTGAAGCCAACGAAATCCGTGAAGCAGACAGTAACGTCATCGAAGGTCACTGGACGAACCGTGCCGCTCGTTTTCAGTTCCTCGGCAACCGTTTCCGGCAGAATGTTGAGCAGAAGCTCGTGGCCGGCGCGTTCCTGGCGCTGGATCTCGTCGCGCTGCTCGCGTATTTCAACCGTGCGCTCCTCGACGATTTCCTCAAGATGTTCCTTTTCGGCGACGAGCTGTCGCGTGCGCCACCCGACGATCTCGCGCACCAGCAGGCCCGCCAGCACAAGATAAAAAGCGTAGGCCCACCAGGTGCGGTACCAAGGCGGCGACACGCCGAAGGGCAACCCGGAGTTTTCGACGATGGTTCCATGCGGGCTGCGGGCGCGCACGCGGAAAGTGTAGGAACCCTCCGACAGGTGCGTGTATTTATTGAGTGTTTCGTGACTCCAGGGCGACCAGCCGCGATCGCTGCCCTCGAGAAAGACCTGGTATTCGACGGCTCCCGGATCTTCCGCGAACGGTGCGGCAAACTCAAAGCGCAAAGCATTCTGCCGATACGGGAGCCGCGTTGACCGAAACTTGCCCGCGCCGCCGTAGATCGTTCGATCGTCCGCCGTCGTGCCGATGCGGCGTACCAGCACCTGGAAATCGTCGTCCGGGTTGCCATAGAGGGATTTCTGCCAGCGATGCAGAACTCCTTTGGCGCCGAAGGCCCACGCAGTCCCGTCAGGGTCAAAGCTCATCTGGTAGATTTCCTGAATGCCGGAGCTGTAGAGCGGCGCGTGGAGTGCGGTGTAACCGCCGCCTTTCCTGCTGAGGAGGTCGTGATAGTGTGCGCCGGTGATCCAGACATTTCCCGAGGGATCATCGAAGATGTCGAAAACGTCGCGGCTGCCGTCGGCGTACTGGCTGCCGAATTCGGGGTCCGGTTCAAAACGACGGCTGGCTTCCGACCAGCGCCGCATGCCACTGAGCGTGGCAAAGACCATGTGGCCATGAAACAACCGCGGGTTCTTCCATCCGGCGGGCGCGCCCTCGCGATCGGTGAAGCTTTCGGACTGCACTTGCGGGCCGCGAAAATCGATGCGCCAGATGGCCTGGTTGGTGGCGGCCCAGACTCTGCCGTCGGGATCTTCGCGCGCAGAATTGAACTGCTGACCCGGGACGGGGAACTCGGCGCGCTTCGTCCAGGAATTGCCGTGCTGCTGCAGAACGAAAACGCCGGCGCGGCCGACAGCGTAGACGACGGAGGGATCGCGCGGCGAAGCAACAACGTCGTTCATCACCGGGTCCTTTGGCGCTAATACCTGCCGGGCGCGGCCGCCAACCACCGCGAAAATGCCCGTGTCCGTCGCCGCAAGCAGCTGGTCCTCGCGCGGAAGCAGGGCGGAAACCCCTGTATCGATACCCGGAATATGCGTGAATTTCGGCGCCTCACCAGCGGTGGTCTGCATGGCGAAAAGGCCCGCGGTGGTCCCGGCATAAATTGTTCCGCCTGCGCGGATGACATAGCGAACGTCGCCGGACAGTCCGAGCCCGGTATCGAAGCGGCTCAGGCCAGGGTTGAAATACGTGATACCGTTGTTGCCGGTCAGCCAGATACCGCCCTGGCGGTCGCGAAAGATGGCCGTGATGTAGTCGTCGGCCAGACCGCCGGCGTGCGTCAGAATGCGGTCGATCTTTCCCTCCCCGGAGAGCAGCACGAGGCCGCCTTTTCGTGTTCCGGCCGCGATTTCGCCGTTCGGAAAAACGTCGAAAGTGTAGAGGAGGTTCGCCGCGAACCAGGCGTCGGCCGCGGTGGGGAACGGTTTGATACCGTCGGCATTCAGGAGGAAGAAGCCTGCAGGCGTAGCGATCAGTCCGCCCGCGAGCGCAGAAGCGCCTGCCGTCACGCCGAGCTTTTGAAACACCTCGCCGCCGGGGACCGGCGAGAGCTTATCGCCATCCATTCTTAGCAGGCCTTTTTCGCGCGTCTTGACGTAGAGCGTGTCCTGAATGGCGATGGCGCGGCCAAAGTTTGAAGTGGGACGCCAGACCGCCATCGAGCCGTCGGGATTCAACCGGAACAGCCGCTCGTAGGCGCTGAAGTAGATGCCCTGCGGCGTGGGCAGAATGCGCCACACATCGGAGAACTTCCGATCACCGGCGGGAACCTTGTCGAGGAGCGAAACAAACTGCATGTTGCCGGACGCATCCGGCTTCAGGAAGCCGAAGATTCCCTGCCCGCCAACGTACACAGTGCCGCTCTTGTCAACCGTAACGGCCTTCACGGCGGAACTGTTGCTGAGGCGGATGGAGCGCCACGACTGGCCGTCGAACTCGAGCACCGCATCGGTGTTGCCGAAGTACATGATGCCGCGCCGATCCTGCGCGATGGCCCAGTTCTGGGGCGACGCGCCATATTGATCGTACAGGTAGCGGCGAAAGATGTAAGACCCGGTTTCGGGGCTGAGAGCGCCCCGGACGAGCACCGGCGCGAGAGTAATGGCAAGAACAGCGGCCGCGAACGGGCGAACCCGGATCACGTATTCAAGCTTACTGCCTCAGCAAACGTTTCCGAAGAAGAAATGCGATGAGGACGAGCCCTTCGGGAATCAGCAGCAGCACACTCGGCTCGGGAGCGGGAACGATCTGGGCGCTTCCGTTGAGTGAATCGAAGGTTGCGCCTTCCGATCCGCCATTTATCTGAATGACCGTCATTACCTCAGCAAGATCATGCGCAGGAGGATTGAATGTGATCGAGTCGGTAAGATCATTCGGAATGTCGGTGCTTACGCTGAGCGTCTGAACAGTGGGAGCATTGCCCTCGAGGGTGTTTTCGCAAATTGGGGCGGAACCGCTGTACGTTGGGCTCGTAAAGAATGTGTCAAGGCAGTAATATTGGTTGACCGTGATATCGCCCGAAGGGGGGTCCATACCGAGAGATGCACCGCCGGCAATCGGGCCCGCATCGATCTGGAAAAACCAGTCGATGACATAGGTGACATCTTGGTTCTCCTGGACCGTGATCGGCTGCTTGTTAAGTCCTGTGATGGCGAAGCCCGTTACTCCTGTCTGGCCGGAAGTCCCGATTGGAGTAAGATCAATCTGGGACGCGGTGAGCGGCGTGCCGGTGGTGGACGCGCTTGACTGGTACGCCTGGAAGTCGAAATATTCGTAGTCGAGAATTCCGTTTTGGCAGGGCAAGAGCGGGCTGTTGGTCTCCTCGTAATTCGCCAGCGTGTTCGTCGCACAGGACGGTATATCCGCGTGCAGGGCCGAGGCCATAAGGCCCAGGAACAGGAAACTGAGTGTGGTCCGCATCGTATAGTTACCGTCCGAAGTGTCTAATGGTAACTCATGACAGCGTCGAATTAAAACGGACCAGTACCCCCATTTGTAGTACTTATAGTACGGACGGCAAGAACAGCGGCCGCGAACGGGCGAACCCGGATCACGAATTTAAGCTTGCTGCGTCCGGGTACGTTTGCGAAGGAGACCGAGGACGAGCAGAGCCCCGGCAATAAGCAGGAGTGTACCCGGCTCGGGAGCGGGAGGGTCGATCTGCGAGGTCCCGTTGACGGAATCGAAACATGCGCCCTCCCCGTCAGGGCAATCGCTCTGGTTTGTCCCGACAAGCTGGATGACGGTCATCACATTAGCGTAATCCTGCGCCGGAGGATTGAATGTGATCGAATCGGTAAGATCATCCGGAATATCTGTGCTTACGCTGAGCGTCTGGAACGTCGGGAGTCGTGCCCTCCAGCGAAGTTGTGCAAGCAGGGGCTGACCCGTACGTTTGACCGCCCTCGAAGTTAGAGTCGAGACAGTAATATTGTGTGACCGTGACGTCGCCCGAAGGGGGGTCCATACCGAGAGATGCACCGCCGGCGATCGGGCCCGCGTCGATGACGAATAACCAGTCGATGACATAGGTAGCGACTTGGCCGGGCGCCACGGAGATCGGGCTGCCGTCCAGGCCCGTGATGCTGAAGCCCGTTACTCCTGTCTGGCCAGCCCCTATCGGAGTTGGCGTGAGATCAATCTGCGACGCGGTGAGAGCACCCACGTCGGTTCCGCTTGGGGGCGGCTGCAAATAGAAATTGGAGAAGTTGAGAATTCCGTTTGCGCAGGGGGTTGCGAAGCTGGAGAACTGACCTTCGTAAGACTGCAGCGTCTGGCCCGTCGGACAGGGAGTCAGCGACAGCCCCTCTGCGTGCAGAGCTGTGGCGATGAAACCGCAGAAAACGAAACTGAGCAGAGTCCGCATTATCGATTGCCAGAGGCTTATATATTAACTCGCGGCGATACAGAAGAGAACAGGCCAATACTCACAAATTGCAGTACGGCCATCAATAAAGTATAAAGTCTGCGAGTTTCGGCACATTCGCAGGTGATGGAACCAAGGGCGTGGGATGTGCGAGCTTCTGCCAGGCGCGAAGTAAACTGATCAGGCCAGGTGGATATCGATTATCTGCCGGGAGCGGAGCGGCGAGA
Source organism: Terriglobia bacterium (assembly GCA_963832905.1). GTDB lineage: Bacteria > Acidobacteriota > Terriglobia > Bryobacterales > Bryobacteraceae > BOG-234. The sequence goes on from CAWHVO010000001.1 coordinate 719,890, forward strand.
CGTCGGTGGTGAACGAACCGTTTATGCCTGTGAGGGCGGTCCGCGTCATGCCGGCGAACTCTTCCGGCGTATAGGCGCGGCGAATCGAAAGCCGGCCATCTGCCGCCACTTCGCGTCCAACCAGGGGGGCCAGAAACACGCTGAACAGGACGAGCGGCAGAGGATGGCGGATCAGGTCGTGGATGATGAACCGGCGGCACGACCGGCTCACGTTGCGAATCAGCGCGACGATCTGCTCCGGTGTCAGATGATGCGCGGTCAGCGTACAGACGGCAACGTCAGCTTCAGGCAGCTTTTCGGTCACCGCGTCGATCCGTAGAATCGGCACGGCCGCGTTCGCGGGCGGTTTCTGATCGACGCCGATCACCTCGACATTCATCCGTCGATGCAGATACTCCAGCAGAGCGCCGCCGCCGCATCCAATGTCCAGGACGCTGCGCACTGGCCTGGTGTCTTTCCGGATGAAGCGTTCGATCGTCGGAAATGTTCCGAGGCACTTGTTGAGGAAGTCGAGATCGCGATGAAACCGGTCGAGCACCGGGCCTTCGATGTCCGGCGAGTCCAGTAGCTCCTGATCGAGTGATCTGATCATTACGGTCAGCCTGCGGCTGGCTTTCTTCACTAAACCCACCGGCGGCTTCGACCGCCGGCGTTACTTACCGCGCGCCAGTCCCAGCGCCCGGATGCGCTTGTGCAGGTTCGTGCGCTCCATGCCCAGCGCGCGCGCCGCGCTCGAGACGTTCCATCCGGCTTCTTCGAGGGCGCGCAGGACGTGCTCGCGTTCGGCCGATTCCCGCGCTTCCTGCACACTCGACCGGGCGCCGTTGTCCCGCTGCGGCATGCGCAGTTCGAGCGGAATCGCCGCCGTGGTCAGCAGATCTTCAGCCGAAAGAATTGCCATGCGTCTCCACCGCATTGCGCAGCTCGCGCGCATTGCCCGGCCACTTGCAGGCTTCGAACACCGGCCCAGACCTCGGCATCGAAGCTTTTCCTGCGGAATCCGTTGCGCGCGCAGAAATCTTCCAGAAAATATTCCGCCATCGGCTGGATATCCTGCGGACGCTCGCGCAGCGCCGGCACGCGGATCGGCACCACGCTGACGCGATAGTAGAGGTCCTCGCGAAACTTTCCCTGCGTCACCAGCGCCGCCAGATCGCGGTTCGTCGCCGAGACCACGCGCACCGTCACGCGAATCATCTGCTCGCCGCCCACGCGATGGAATTCGCCCTCCTGCAATACGCGCAGCAGCTTGGCCTGCGAATTCGCGTGCAGATCGCCGATCTCGTCGAGAAAGAGCGTGCCGCCGTCGGCCAGCTCGAACTTGCCGCGCCGCATCGACGTCGCGCCGGTGAACGAGCCCTTCTCATGGCCGAACAGCTCGCTCTCGATCAGCTCGCCGGGAATCGCCGCGCAGTTCACTTTCACGAACGGTCCCGCCGCGAAACGGGCTCGCGGTCGTGGATATGCGCCGCGAGCAGTTCCTTGCCTGTGCCCGACTCGCCGACCAGCAGCACGCGGGCATCGGAGCGCGCCGCCATCCCGGCCTGCTCCACCGCGCGCGTAAACGCCGGGCTCGTGCCGATCATCTTTGATCCCTGGGGGATCCCTGCGCCACTGCCTCGCGCAGCCGCCTGTTCTCCTGCTTCAGGCTGCCCTGCTCGAGCGCGTTCTTGACTGCGACCATCACGCGGTCGCGGCCCAGCGGCTTCTCCAGAAAGTCGAATGCGCCCGCGCGCGTGGCTTCGACGGCGTCGGCAATGGTGGCGTGGCCGGAGATCATGATCACGGGCGCCGTGAGCTCGGCCGCCTGCAGTTCGCGCAGCAGATCGATGCCGCTCGCATCCGGCAGGCGGACGTCCATCAGAAAAAGGTCGATGCGCGTGCGGTCCGGAAACGCGCGCATCTCGGCCGCCGAGCCGACCGCGTTGACCTGATAGCCTTCGCGCTCGAGGATCATGCGCAGCGAGCGGCCGATGTTCTCTTCGTCGTCAACGACCAGGATGCGGCGGGATGGCATTCTATCCCCTCGGCCATTCGGGACACGCGGATTGTATCCGCGTCTGGGCAGCTTGTCCGTGCCGCGTGCGGGACGCGGATACAATCCGCGTGTCCGAGAGTCTATTCATCGGCATCGGTCACTAACCCTGTTTGACACCGGTGGGCAGCAAAACGCGGAAACCCGCGCCGCCCAGTTCACCGGCAATCAGCAGAATATCGCCGCCCGTCAGCAGCGCGCTCTTGCGCGCGATGGAAAGCCCAAGGCCCATGCCGCGCTTCTTGAATGAAATCGTCGGCTGAAACAGCGACTTGCTCGCCAGATCGCTCAGCCCCGGCCCGGAATCGTGCACTTCGATCGCGATTTGGTCTATGCCGTCTTCCATCGGCCGCACGCGTGTAAGAATCTGTCCGCCGTCGCCCGCCGCCTCCGCGGCATTCTCGAGCAGGTTGACCAGAATGCCTTTGACCAGATCCTGATCCGCCAGCGCGACGGGTGCGTTCGCCGCCACCTCGACCGCATAGCGGACTTCCGGATGCGCCGATTTCAGAAACGCGATGCGCTCTTCCACCAGCGCGTGCAGATCGAGCTTCTCCGGACAGATTGGCGGCTCGGATGAGAACTCCGAGAAGGCCCGAATGCGCCGCTCGAGCGATTCGATTTCATCCACCACAATACCCGCCGCCTGTTCCAGAAACGCACGGTCCTGACTCTGCGCCCGCGCCACCATCTCTTCCACAGTGAGGCGGATCGGCGTCAGCGAATTCTTGACCTCGTGCGCGGTCTTGCGCGCCAGCACCTGCCAGCTGGCAAGCTGCGTGAGATTCACGAGACGGTCGCGGCTGTGCTCGAGCTGCGCTGCGGTGCGATTGAAGGCTTCGGTGGCGAGGCCGATCTCATCGGTGCGCTCGTTCGGCACGCGAATGCGGAAATTGCCGTCCGCGAGGCTTTTCAGCGCCTGCGTCAGATTGACGATGGGGCGGCTGAAGCGCGACGCCACCAGCCAGACCAGCCCCAGTGCCACCAGCCAGATGGCTGCCGCCAGCAGTGCCCAGGCGCGAAACGATCCGCGCCGCAGAATGCCGAGTGAATCGACGGTCCGCCGCGCATCGCCATACTGCTTCGACAGATCGCGCATGCGGATATGGAGCGGCCGTTCCCAGGCGGTCACGCCTGCCGGTGTGCGCACGAGATAAAGCAGCCGACTGCCGCCGTCGCCCGTCAGCGCGAAGCCTTCGTCGTCGTCGGGAGAGAGCAGATCTTCGGGGTGCGGCACGGTCACGGGCTCGACGCGTCCGGCCAGCGCGTCGGCTTTCAGCTGTTCGCGCGCCTGATGATAATACTCCAGCCCCGTCTGCTCCAGCGACCGCGAAAGATCGGAAAGCTGATTCACAGGCGACTGCCGCAGGCTCTGGTTCAGCAGCAGCGTGGTAAGCCAGACCGTGGCCCCCAGCGGAATCAGCGTCGCGGCGATGAACACCAGCGCGAGCCGCGTGCGCAGGCTCATCCCCGTGTGCTCCGGACCTCGGTCTTCTTCAGATCGGACATGCGGAACGGCCCGCTCGAATAGAGCACGCGCTCCTGGGGACTGCGCGGGGGCCTGCCGAACATCTCGATCAGGAAGCGTGTCACGTCGATCCCCGGATTGCCGATGATGCCGAGCTGGTCCCTCGCGTCGTCGGGCCGCAGTTCGAGCTGCACGTAGAAATCTCTGTCGGCCGGCACCAGCCCGCGGTCGATCACCAGGTTATCCAGAAAGATCGTCTCCGCCGCCTGCGCCGAAAGATGCGACCAGGTGCGACGCGTCTCTTTCGACTGGTTCAGCTTCGTCACCGAGAACCGTTCTTCCCAGATGTCGTAGCTCACCGCGAAACTCGCATAGGTCTGCGCGACCGGCGCCAGCGCGTTGGGCGACGTGGAGAGCTTCAGATGCCCGCTGAATACCACCGTGGCGCCGTCCTTCAGGCGTTCGAGCGGCTTGCCTTTCAGGAAATCGATGTGCGGCAGATTGACGCGCAGAAAATCGCCGTCAAGATATACAGAGAGCGAATCCGATGCGCCGGGCACAGCGCTTGCGCACAGGAGAAGTACCGCAGCCGCAACCGGAATTCGCGTTCTCAATAGTTCATACCGGCCATGAATACCGGCTCGATTCGCCCGTCGCGAACGGGGAACGCCGTGGCCACCATAAAAACGCCCTGCTTATACCCGCAGCCGAGCGAATGCCGCAGCGTGGGCGCGCGGTCGGACTGCCAAAGCATGCCTGCATCGTAGAATGCCTGGACTGTGCCGGGGCCGATGCGGTATCCGTAGGTCACCTGATTATGCACGACGCGGCTGCCGCCGAGCGGATCGATCTGGTAGCGATCCCATCCCAGCAGGGTCGAACTTGAACCCAGCACAAAGCGGTCAAAGAGAGGCGCGCGGCCGTCGGCCCCGTGTCCGTCAATCGCCCCGCCGAGGAATTCGTCAGACAGCGTGTGCCGGCCCATCGTCGCCTGATACTTCGCATCGACCAGATGCCGGGTGTAGGCGTAGGTCGAGCCGAGCGCATGAGTGGCTACGCGGAGACTGTACCGGCCCTCGATCTGATGCTGCACGCGGTTTCCTTCGATTTTACGCCCGAAGCGGATGTCGAAGGTTCCGGCATTGGCCGACTGATGCGGCAGGCCGTTCGATTCGGACTCAAGCGTCGTGAAACTTGTCCCGAACGACACAGTCAGCGGCGCTGCTACTTTTAAAACCAGTTCGGGCGCCACGTTCCAGCGCGACCGATAGAGGTTGAGACCACTCCCTGGCAGCGCGGCCAGCGTCGCCTCATTCCATTGCACGTGATAATCCTCGAACGTCAGGCCAAGGCGCATGCGGTCGGCACCTGCGATGTCCGCAAATGGCGCGCTGTCGTAACGCGCCGTGAAACCAGTGAAGCGCTCGGTAAGCTCGTCGCCGTTGCTCACCACGCCGAACGAGAGGTCATTCTGCTTCACGCGGGTCGAGGCATCGACTTCGCCGGAAAACCCCTGCTTCGAGTGGTAAAGGAACTTCGGCAGCGAGATGTCGAAGAACAGATCGCGCCGCACCACGTCGAAATTCACCCGGACCATATCCGGCGCGCTGCCGCGGGAAAGACGCTGCGTGACCGTCCGGAAATGCATCTCGCGCCGGATTTCGGCCGACAGTTCCTGGAGCGTGGCGGTGTCGCAGTGCTGACCCACGAGACTTCTTAGACGTTCCCGCAGCCGTTTGGGAAGCTTAGCTGGCGCGGTCTGGCCGACTTCCACGCCGGCGAAGGACACCGTCTCGATCATATACTGCCGATTGACGTTGGCTTCGTCGGCCTGATGGAGGAATTCCTGGCTTTCTGCGGGTAAGGCGAATGCTGAGGCGAGGAGCAGACCGGGGATAACCGTGAAGCAGGTAAAGCGAGGCATTGGGGACGACGTGGCACGCCGTCTGCCTGATGGTAAACGATTGAAAAGGAAAAAGGAAGCGACACTGCAGACTGTGGTACGGCATTCACAGGCGTGACCGGAGCGGCAGCGCCGACAGCAGATTGGAAAGAACAAAGCCAAAAGCGCCGGCGGCAAGACCGCCGGCGTTACAGCGCTTTGGCCAGTTCGGTGGCGAAGGCGCTCTTGGGTTCGTGTTCGCGCTTCCTGCCGCTCCCCGCGCCGCTGGTGCGGCGATCAGCCGTACGTCCCGTTCCAGCGCCATTTGTACGCTGGGGGCCGCGGGCGTCTGATCTGGGTCCACCGGCGGGTCCCGCGCCTCTTACGGCGGGGGCGGCACCTTTGGACGGCTGCGCAGGGTTGGCGCGAAGAACTTTGTCTTCGAGCGGGGCTCGGTCGAAACGGCGGATGATGGCTTGCATCTCATCCGATGTCGGGGCCTCGATAAACGCGAATCCCTTGGATTCCTGCGTCTCGTGGTTCCGGATTACCTTCACAGAATCCGCGACGAGGTCTTCGGCCGCGAGCCATTGTTTGATGTCGTCCGCAGTGACCCACACGGGTAAATTACCCAGAAATACAGTAAAACTCATTCAGTAGCTACACACTCTCCTTGGTTGGAATTTTCGATGCCTGGCGTTCAAGAGGGAGGAAACCCCGGTTTCTTGCCTGCCTGATAATAACAGACTGATTTTACTGGTGCAATGTTACTCTGCATGGTTACGGTAACATCGCGGTTTCATTTAGAGAACTTAACGTTTCAGGCGTGTCACCGATCCAGATTCCTCGGAATTTCCGATCCCAGCAGACGCTCCCGGTCGGGTCCCACAAGTACCACCCGCCACATCCAGTGCAACGGAGTCACTCCGGTGAACGCGACCGTCGGATCGCTCTTGCTGCGGGGAAGATTCGTCCGCATGCCTGCACCCGAACGGATCAAATATGTCGGCGGATATTTGGTAGGTGATTGTCGTGGGGAACCGGATTCAGCGATTGCGACCCATCCGACGCCTGGCTCTTCCACCACAAACGGCAGATCGTAATCCGGCCGGTTAGGCAGGTGATCCAGCACGTGCGGCTGAGCGAAGTTGAACTGCGTCTGTTCGTCGCGCAGATAGAAGTCCGCCAGGGGGTTGGTGCGGGGGATAAAGTACCGGAACGCGATGCCATCGTCATAGGCGCGTGCCTCCACATCGATCTGGCGGCCGAGGGTGCCGTTCTGCATGTAATGCGCAACGAGCGAGTTGTAGTGCTGCGCTGGGTTGGAGCCGGAGTCGGATGACATAAGGCCGGCGTTTTCGCCCAGGTAGGGTTCCTGATCGCGGAAGTCGAGACCCACCCAGGAGGGGGCCAGCACGGCCTTGCCGCGATAGAAGATTTGAAAACCAATGCGCGCGAAGAGAGCCCCGGAGGGCTGTCCCACGAAGACGCGGAATTCGAGCTGGCCATTGGGAGAGACGACGCGCCGCGTGTCCAGTTGCTGGCCGAGGACTTCGCCGTGGAACTCGCCAGCTCCGCTTTGTCCGTACCCAATGGGCACTCCGGGCTGGGAGGGCCGTTCCGCGGGCGCCGCGGCTTTGTTTTGGGCGCGAAGGAATGGAGACCACAGGAGTATGGCGATCCACATGCAACCTGCGTAGAGCCCCGCGCCGAGTGAAACCCGGCGACAGGGCCGAAGCCCCGACCCTGCAAAACGGTTGCGCATAAACAAAACGGGCTCGCGCGGGTTCTTCCCCCGGCGAGCCCGTGGTTTCAGTATATCCGCCGATTACGCCGACGCCCAGGTAATGCCGGACGACTTCACCAGCGGCAGCTGGCGAACCCGGATGCCCGTCGCCGCGAAGATGGCGTTGGTCACCGCAGGCAGAATCGGCGGCATGGCCGGTTCGCCCAGTCCGGTCGGCGGGAAGCTCGTCTTCAGGAAGTGGGTCTCTATCTGCAGCGGCGCCTGCGACATGCGAATCAACTTGTGCTGATGGAAGTTGGTCTGGACAACACGGCCGTTTTCGAGCGTGATTTCCTGATCCATCATTTCGCTGATACCGTCTACCATGCCGCCCTCGCAGATGTTCTCCGCGCCGCTCGGGTTGACGATCTGGCTGCCGACGTCGGCGGCCATCCACACCTTGTTCACCTTCAGCTTCTTGTTGACAACCGAGACTTCGGCCACTTCGGCGAAGTAACCCTGATGGCTGAAGTGAAAGGCGACGCCCATGCCGGAGTTCTTCGGGAGCTTGGTCTTGCCCCAGTTCGACACCTCCGCGACCTTTTGCAGGACACCCTTCATGCGGTCCGGATTCATCGTGCCAGGTGCGGCCTCCGCCGCATTCAGAAGTGCCATGCGGAATTCGACCGGGTCCTTACCGGCGGCATGCGCCATTTCGTCTATGAACGACTGCATAACGAACGCCAGCACATTGCTGCCGGGCGCGCGCATGGAGCCGGTACGGATGCCGAGATTCTGCACCGAGGCTTCCGCGTGGTAGTTGGGAACGAAGTGCTGCGGGAACTCCGTCGGTCCCAGATTGGCAGCGGTGACAAAACGCTGGCCGTCACCGTAGCTGACGAAGTGGTTGTGCCACGCCACCAGCTTGCCGCTGGAATCAACCGCGCCCTTCAGATAGTGGAAGCCGCCCGGACGATAGTAGTCGTGCTGCATATCGTCTTCGCGGGCCCAGAGCAGCTTCACCGGCATGCCGGCTTCCTTCGAGATGTAAGCCGCTTCCGCCACGTAGTCGTTGGTGAGACGACGGCCGAAGCCGCCACCGCCGCGGACCATGTGGAACGTGATGTCGCTCTCGGGAACGCCGGTTACCTGCGAAGCGAGGCGTCGGCCGCTGCCCGGAATCTGGCTGTTGGACCAGATCGTCATTTTGCCGTTCTCGTAATGTGCCGTAGCGCCCTGCGGCTCCAGCGGAGCATGCGAGATGAATGGATAGGCGTAAGCCGCTTCGACAACCTTGTTGCCGGACTTGGCGAACTCGGCGTCGACATCGCCGTCCTTGCGCAGCGACCACTTCGGTCCGTTCTTGTGCAGATCGTCGGCCTTGGCGGCGAATCCGGCGCTGCTCATGACTTTGCGCGCGGCGGGTTCGTCCCATTGAACCTGTAGTTTCTTGCGCGCCGATTGAGCGTGCCACCAGGTGTCGGCGACGATCGCGATGCCGTTTTCCAGACCGGGATCGCCGGGGATGATCGGCTCGTTAATGTCGGGCCGGGTGACGACGAACGCCGCGCGCACGCCGGGCATTTTCTTGATGTCGTCGATGTTCGAGCTCGTCACCTTGCCGCCGAACACGCCGCATTTCTCGAACACTGCGTATCCCATGCCGGGGACCACCATGTCGATAGCGAAGATCGGCTTGCCGGTCACGATATTCGGCATTTCGCGCTGCGTCTGGCTCTTGCCGATGATCGTGTACTCCGACGGGTCCTTCAGCTTCAGCGTGTTGTCGATCTTCGGAGTCGGCAGGGCGGCCATCTTCGACGCGAGTTCGCCGTAGCCGATGGTGCGGTTCGACGACTTATGCATCACTTTGCCCATCGACGTGCTGAGTTCCGATTCCGGAACGTTCCACGTCTGCGCCGCCGCGGTGATCAGCATGACGCGCGCCGCGGCGCCGGCCTGACGCATCGGCGTCCAGTTGGTCGGGGTCGCGGTGCTGCCGCCGGCGATCTGGCCCGCGTACTTCTTGTCGTCGAAATCGGCCTGTTCGATCTTGACCTGGTTCCAGTCCGCGTCCATTTCGTCCGCGATGATCATGGGAAGCATCGTCTTAACACCCTGGCCGAGTTCGGGGTTCTTCGCGATGATCGTGACAATGCCGTCGGAGGCGATCATGACGTAGGTGTGCGGATCGGGCGGGGGCTGCGGGGGAAAGCCGCGCCCGCGGCCGCGGCCCTGTGCCTTGGCATCGGGCTCCATATAGAGACCGATCATTACGCCGCCCGCGCTGGTGGCGGTTACTTTGAGGAAGGAACGACGATCAATGTGTGCCATTTCGTGATCTCCTTATATCCTTTACTTCGCGGCCGTCTGCACGGTCTTCGCCGACGCGCTGGTCGTCTTGAGTTCGGCGGCCCGGTGGACTGCCTTGCGGATACGCGTATACGTGCCGCAGCGGCAGAGATTGCCGTTCATGGCGGAGTCGATGTCGGCGTCTGACGGCTTGGATTTCTTTGCCAGCAGCGCCGCGGCGGCCATCATCTGGCCGGCCTGGCAGTAACCGCACTGGGGCACGTCGATCTCGGTCCAGGCGCGCTGTACCGGATGAGAGCCGTCAGCGGACAGGCCTTCGATAGTCGTTACGGCCTGATCCTTCACGGTGGAAATGGGCGTTTGGCAGGACGGAACTGCTTTGCCGTTCAGATGAACGGTGCAGGCTCGGCACTGTCCGATACCGCAGCCGTATTTGGTGCCGCGGAGATTCATCATGTCCCGAAGAGCCCACAGAAGGGGCATATCGGCGGGCGCGTCGACCATGGTGGTCTGCCCGTTCACGTTGAGTTTGTAGGCCATAGAGTTTGACTCGCGATCAAGAACAGCATATCCGATTTTGGGCCGGGTTGGGAGGGAAGTTTCGCGGGGTAAGTGGATTGTCCGGTATAAGTTACAAAGGTAAGCTTTGGTTGGTACGGAGGGTCTCAGTGGCGGTCTGTGCGGGTGTGCCGCTCCCTGACGGTCACGGTTCGGAAACCCTTTCTGAACCGGGGTACCCTCTGGGTCCGTCAGCAAGCGGCGCCGAGAATCGGGGGTGCACTGATTTCCGCAACCTTGTACTAAAGTCAGGGCGATGACCTTTGAGGAGATCGAGAAATCGATCCAGGCGCGCGACAGGCAGCTGGACGTTGTCGTGAGCACCCTTGCCAGCCTCGCCGAACGGCACGGCAATCGATCAAGGTAGTGCTCAGGCCTTTTTTCCTTCAGCCTGATCCGCAAGCTCAATTAGAAATTTCCCCAGCGCCCTGGTGGTTTCCGACTCCAGGTCAACCAGCAAGGTAAACTGCCCGTCGAGCTTTCCGGTTTCGTGGACAAGCAAACGAATCTGCGTACGTGCCCCAAAATCGAACCGCGTCTCGCCGATCATTCCCGATATCGACACGGGTGCATTGGAATGAGATCCGCCTACCGAATCAAACACAAGTGCGCGAGAACCATAATCCGGAATTGCATCTCGAAGTTCCTTCGGAAACACGATCGTATTCGGCCAACGAGATTTGTTCCGAATCGCGAAGCCGGGAGATGGGATGAGATCCATACGAACAAGTTTACGGGGTCATTTGGAATTGCGTATCTTCGGAACGGAATGGCCGGCTGCTCCCGGTTGCCGAACCGGAACTGATTTACGTTCCTGCATTTTCAGGCAGAAGTGCGCACCGTTACGGTTGGCGTTCCCCGCAATCCGCAGCAAAGCCTTTATCCAGGCAAAGTCACCACTACCGTGCAGATCGTCGGGATTGCGATTCAGCCACGGCCGCCGCAACAGCCCTTAATCAATCGTCTTACGATAGACCGCGTGGACGCCGCTGGCATCACGCCCGGCGATCCCCGCGGACGCACGCAAAAACTCAGGGGTTCTGAACCGCAATTCGCTCCAGCAGCGCTGCGTCCGCCCCGCGCACGGCCCGCCACAGGATACTGCGTTCAATCGTTGCCAGGCGGCCTTGATTCCGGAACGCCAGACCTGCCAGATACACGTCGGTGGTTTGCTGCGGCCCGGTCAAAACTGTCAGATCGAAAAGCGAACGGTCGGTGAGGCTGACTTCGTCCGGCCAGAACCGGTAGTCCTTCGGAAAGGCCGCCTTGAAACGCTCCAGCGATTGCGACGCCAGAGCCGGCGTGAGACGCATATTCGGATAGCTCGGATGCGAGACCACGCGCACGAAGCCGTTTTCCGTGATGGGCGCAGTCGCCCAGCCGCGGAGGGACGGCCCCGCGTGAAACCATCGCGCGACCGCGTCGTGATGCACGTGCGCGGAATCCAGCAGAGCGATCAGCACATTCACATCGAGCAGCCGGACGTTCATTCCTCTTCAGCCAGACCGCGCACCATTTCGCTGGTTACAGGAATCGCGCCCGGGCCGTGCTTCCACACCGGAACGCCTTTTTCGATCTCAACCCGGGGCGCCGATTCCGGAGTCAGACCACGCCTCGCCAGTTCGGAAAGCACCCGGCCCAGACCGACGTTTTTCAGACGAGCAATGTCCCGCGCCGCCTGCATCACGTCATCATCGATCTCCAATGTTGTACGCATGTAGTCATCATCGCATGAAACTCGATACGAATTACTTTCGCCAACGGCGCTACAATCGGGGCGATGACCTTATGAGGAGGTCGGGAAATCGATCAGGGCGCACGACAGACAACTCGAAGTTGTCGTGAGCACCCTTGCCAGCCTCGCTGAACGGCTGAGTCAGCTGGTGAATCTTGCCGACATTCAAGAACGCCAGACTGACCAGGCTGGAAAACCGGCTTTAGCCGTTTACGTTACGGAAGCCATTCCGCCCGATTGCGCCAAAGCAGCAACAGTCCTTCAATCGCCTGACCAATGGACCGCGTGGACGGCACGAGTATTACGCCTGGCGATTCCCGCGACTCGATGAAGGCTTGCAAGTGCACTGGCATCGTCGTGACATCCGTTGTCACGAGAACCCGGTCCGCATCGGCGGCGATCCGCAAAACTTTGGAATCCGGCGTACCGTCCGCGATCACGCCCGAAGAGTCCAGAAAGTTGACCGTCGGCTCTCTCCGTCGCAGGCCTCTCGCGATCTCAGGATCGAGGCTCGCGTCAGCCATGAATCGAATACTCAAGTCTTCCTGGCGTTCAGCTCAGCCCTGCCGCGCTCCATCCGTTCGAGAAGCTCCGGCGGCCACGGATGGCTTGCTTTGAACTCCTCGAACACGCGTTCCTGATCCTTCATGTACTCTTCGATCACAGCCGGATGTTCAAGAATGAACGTAATGACGCCGTAGACCTTCGCGAGTGAACCGATCCAGGGATAGTCATTGAAGATCGTTTCCGGCGACTTCCCGCGTCGAAACGCCACCACGATCACATCGAGCGGAATCCGCGAGCCCTTCGCAAAGTAGCCGCCGTTTCGGGTTTCGATGTACCGACTCTCCGGCATCATGGAACTAATCCGATTTTACTTCGGCTGCGTCCCCCACGATTCCGCCGGCCCCGTTCGACTCCGCCCGCGCATGCACGACCTCTTCCGCCTCATGCCGCGGCTCGTCGTCCAGCTGGAGGTCGCAGTCACAGCAGTCGCTGCACGCGCCGCACTTCTCGCACAGATGATTCGCACAGGTGTCCTTCGTGCACCGGACGCAAATGCGCGTCGATTCTTCCTCGCAGATACTGCAGACGAATGGCATGCCTTCCTCTATTGTGGCTTGCGTGTCGTTGCCGGCTCGCGCGACAGTGTGGCCCGGCACCGCTGCGCCTCGCGATCCACCAACGCGAACTGCTGTTCCTTTGCGTCCGACATCTCCGTGAGATGCTGTTCAAAGCCGTCCATATCCCGCGCGGACTCGGCCGCAACCGATTCGATCAGTTCCGCCAGCGCCGGATTCTGATACTTCCGCACACCGCCCAGCAGCGATCCCAGCGTCTGGTTCGCCGCCTGAATACGGAACAGCACCTTCATCGAGTCCGTCAGGCGATCGAGGTGCTGGCCCAGGTCCGCGAGGTCGCTCTGGATCGCCGTGTACTGCTGCCGCAGCGAATTCCACTGTGCCACGTACGTATCGGGCGCTCCCTTTGCTATCCACTCGGTTGGATGCAGCTGTTCCAGCATCGGCTCCAGTCGCGCCGCGCGGTGCGAGATCCGGTTGAAAATCGCGATAACATCTTCATCCGCCATCGGAGGCTGCTGCTGTGCGAACGCGCACGCGGTCATAACGAGAAGCGCAAATAGCAGTCGCATTGACCTCAGGCTCTCACCGCGGGAACCCAAGCGCAAGTCACGGTGCCGGAGGAGGTGGAGGTGGAGGCGGTGGTGGCGGCGGAGGGGGCGGATTTCCGCCTTTGTGGTCCGTAGGCAGGCCCGGCCCTGTCGTCGATCCCGGCCCGCGTCCGAGGGCGATCTGGTAATAAACCTCGGACATCGTCTGGAATGCCTTGCGCAGCAGCCCTGCCCTGTCGATCACCTGTTTGGCGATCGGCTCGTTCCGATACACGCGAATGTATTCGCCGGGATTCAGCGTCCGGATGGTGTTTCCCCGCAGAACATGCCGGACTTCGACCTGCCCTTCTTCGGACAGGACCATGGTGGTGCCGTCGTCGTCTTCCACATCGACGTCGAACACCGTGCCGCGCACCGAAATCACCGCGCTCGGCGTGCGGACCTTATTGTGATTCGGCAGACCGCCCACGTGTTCGATCTTCACCCGCAGCTTGCCGAGGATCACCTCAAGCAGATCGGTCCAGTCGCCGGGGTTGGACCGGAAAACAAACTTCGCCTTCTGGAAAACCTCGAACGTGCTGCCGTCGGAAATCTGGAACAGTCCCCAACCGTCGGCACCGGTCACGATGACTTCCTGCGGCTGTATGAGATCGCCCACATTCAAAGCCCAGGAGTCACCGTGTCGAAGAACCGAGATCTGGCCCGCCAGCGCCATTAGTTTCGCGGCCCCGCCGAGGTCAGGGTTGGGTGTCTGCGCGGACAAACCGGTGACCGTGAGGAGGTTGGCGGCACACAACAGGGCCGTCAGCGTCCAAAAACACCGCGACTGTTCGTGTCAACACAACATGCGACAGCAACAGAATAGCACTGAGAGTGCAAAGGAATGCAAAATTCCGTTCTCTTTGGTTAAGCAACTTATGTCGAATCAGGGGGTTCCGGCACAAATCGGGGCCGTGCTGCGGTAGAATCAGGACACGTCCATGTGTCGTCGCGATACAAGCGTGTGTTTTCTGCGAGCAAATGCACACGGTGCGGGCCGCCGGGCCGGCACGTTTGGGCACCTATTTGTACTTTGGGCTGTGGCGGTTTCAGTATGCCACGCACAGGTTCCGGACATTTGGAAACGGGTAGCCGGGACAACGGTAGACGCCGGACTCGCGGGGCCGACATCGGGTCCTGTCATGGCGGTCTGGTATGGGGCGGGCGGGAGGCTGCTCGTCGAAACGTCCTCCTCCCGCGTTTTCGAGACAGCTGACTTCGCACACTGGCGTCTGAACACGGACGCGATTGCCCCGCCGGCGGTCAACTCCCCGAATGTGACCAAACTGCCGGAAGCCGGTGCGCGCGTGCAGGCCGCGGCCGCGCGTCTCTATGCGGCAGCCCCATCCAATGTTTATGCATCCGACGACAGCGGCCGCACCTGGATGAACCTGACGGGATTCAACAATCGCTCGATCATCGGCGACGGCTTCACTTCACTGGCGATCGCGCCCGGCAATCCGCAGGAAATCGCGGCGGCGAATCGGTTCGGGGTCTGGCGTTCGCTGGATGGCGGCCTGTCCTGGCACAGCCTCAACGACGATCTTCCGAACCTGATGGTCCGCAGGCTGATCGACAGCCGCACCGTTTCGCTGGCTGACGGCGCAGTCGAAACCGCGCGTTCCGGCCTCTGGACTCCGGCGGACGCGACTGACACCGAAGCCGCTCTGCGAGGCCCGATTCGGCGCCACCGCAGCGGCGGCTGCAGGCGCCACCGCCTACGCCGGAAAAGCCGATGGACGGCTTCTCGCTTCCCACGACAGTGGCGCCAGCTGGACCGAAGCCCCGCGCGTCGCGTCCGAAAGCATCTCCCGAATCTGGGTGGACGCGGACCGTCCCGACTCCGCGCTGGCTGCCGCAGGCGCGCATCTCTATCGCACCATCAACGGCGGACTCTTCTGGGACGAAGTCACTGGCTCTTTGCCCTCAGCCGCCATCCACGGCATCGCGGCCGACCGTTCGGCGGGCGTTGTCTATGTGGCGACTGATGGGGCGTCTTCTCCGCCAGCATTTCGCTGAACGATGCGAGCGCGGCTACTGCTGCCTGGACAGCTGTTACCCGCGATCTTCCCGCAGCTCCAGCCTGGGATGTGCGGTTGAATCCGGACAACACGCTGACCGTCGCGCTCGACGGCTACGGCGTGTTCGAAACCGCCGCCCCGCACGAACGCAGAACGTCCGCATTGTGAGCGGCGCCGATCTGACCGAGCGTCCCGCCGCCCCCGGTTCTCTCATCAGCGTGCTGGGCGCAAAAGTGAAATCCGTTACAAACAGTGAGATGCCTACCCGGTGCTGGCGGCTTCGGATCAAAGCTCTCAGTTGCAGGTGCCTTTTGAGGCCACCGGGGAACCTTTTCGCTTTCGCTCAAAGGTGCGACCGACACGCTGGACCGTCCCGCTGACGGTGCAGAGAGCCGCGCCCGCCATCTTCGTCGATGCGGACGGCGCGCCTCTGATTCTGGATGCGGCCAGCGGCCTGGTGGTGGATCCGAAGATGGCGGTTTACGCCGGTTCGACCGTCGGCATTCTGGCCACAGGGCTCGGCAAAGTAATCCCCGAGTGGCCCACCGGGGTGCCTGCGCCCGCGGATCGCCGCCCGCCGTAGCCGGTACCGTGACGGCATTTCTCGATGGCCGCCCGATCGACGTGACGCGCGCCGTTCTCGCGCCTGGCTACGTCGGCTATTACCTGGTGGAATTGCAGATTCCCGCCATCGTCAATCGCGGCGCGAGCGAACTGCGTATCGTGATGAACGGCGAGGAAAGCAACCGCGTGAAGCTTTATCTCGAACCCGAATGTGCCGCTGCACCAGTAGCGTTACAGGCGGACGGACAGGCCTCCCGAGTAACCCCATTGTCCGGACAGAAGCCGGTCACGCCGTTGCACGCTCCTAAGAACGACCATACGCGATGACGCCGATCAATCGCACTGATGAATGATAGCGCCTGCAGTTACCGCATTGCGATGCGGACTCCACGAGTGAGCCGCCGCCCGGGATCGAGGCGCCCGAACACCCGCAGCAATCGCCGCCTCCGCCGCCCAACCGAGCGGCTAAGTCGCGTCGCAGGCGCTGGACCCATGCGGCCGTGCGCTGGCGGTTCTGCATCGCTGCTGGTTGGTCGCTTTCTTCTGGTACCGGGGACACAACGACTCCGCGCTGCGGCCAGAAAACCGCGAAACGGGAAAGGCGGCAAAGGCGGCGCCGGCAGCTGCTATCCCGTGGTCGCCGTCCAGGCGCGAAGGGCAATATCGGGGTCTATGTCACCGGCCTCGGAGCAATCACGCCGATCTACACGGTCACCGTGAAGAGCCGCGTGGACGGCCAGCTGATGGCCGTTCATTTCAAAGAAGGCGACCTGGTGAAGGAGGGCGATCCGCTGATCGAAATCGATCCGCGCCCTTACGAGGCGGCAGTGGTGCAGGCGCAGGGGCAACTGGCGCGCGATCAGGCGCTGCTGGCCAACGCGCGCGTCGATCTGGCGCGCTACACGACGCTGCTGGCGCAGGATGCGGTTCCCGAACAGCAACTGGCCACGCAGACGCGCGCTCGTCGCACAGTATGAAGGCACCGTCAAAAACGATCAGGGGACTGCTGGATGCCGCGAAAGTCAACGTCGATCTATTGCCACATCACATCGCCGATCACGGGCATCGTCGGCTTGCGGCTGGTCGATCCCGGCAACATCGTTCACGCGGCCGACACCAACGGCATGATCGTGATCACGCAGATCCAGCCGATCAGCGTGATTTTCACCGTCGGCGAAGATCAGCTGCCGCCGATGCTGCAGAAGATCCGCGCCGGCCAGAAGCTGACCGTCGAGGCCTGGGACCGGGAACTGAAAACCAAACTCGCCTCCGGCACGCTCGACACGATCGACAATCTAGATCGATCAGACCACCGGCACGCTGAAGCTGCGCGCCGATATTCGACAACGCAGAACCGCGCGCTCTTTCCCAATCAGTTCGTGAATGCGCGGCTGCTGCAGCAGGAGAAGACCGGCGTGACGCTGCTGCCTTCCGCCGCGATTCAGCGCAACACGAACGACACTTACGTTTATCTGATCAAGCCGGACAATACCGTGACGGTCCGCAACATTAAGGTCGGCACCACGGAAGGCGATCAATCCGAAATCACCTCCGGTCTCAAGCCCGGCGACAAGGTCGTCATGACCGGCGTCGACAAGCTGCAGGAAGGCAGCAAAGTTGCACCGCTACGTTTCAGAACGCGACACCATCCGCCGCGAGCAAATCAGTGAGCCCGTCGCGCACCTTTCATTCTCCGGCCCGTCGCCACATCGCTGCTGATGGTGGGGATTCTGCTGGCCGGGGTCGTCGCATACCGGCAGCTGCCCGGTGTCGGCGCTGCCGGAAGTCGACTATCCGATCATTCAGGTCGTGACGTTCTATCCGGGCGCGAGTCCCGACGTGATGGCGTCATCGGTGACCGCGCCGCTCGAGCGCCAGTTCGGCCAGGTGCCCGGGCTGCAGCAGATGACTTCGGTGAGTTCCGACGGCAGTTCCGTCATCACGCTGCAATTCAATCTGAGCCTGGACATCGATGTCGCCGAGCAGGAAGTGCAGCAGTCGATCAACGCTTCCGGAACTTATCTGCCGGCCGACCTGCCGGTGCCTCCGGTCTACAGCAAGACCAACCCGGCCGACGCGCCGGTTCTGACTCTGGCGCTGACATCCAAGGAAATTCCGCTTTCGCAGGTGGAGGATCTCGCCGATACGCGGCTGGCGCCCGAAGATTTCGCAGCTGCCCGGCGTGGGCCTGGTCAGCATCAGCGGGGGACAGAAGCCCGCGGTGCGCATCCAGGCGAATCCGACGCAGCTTTCCTCCTACGGCCTGAATCTGGAAGACCTGCGCACCGCGCTGGTCGCGGCCAATGTGAATCAGGCGAAGGGCAACTTCGACGGCCCGCATCAGTCGTATCAGATCGGCGCCAACGATCAGCTGCTTTCGAGCGCCGATTATGCGGGACTCGTGATCGCATACAAGAACGGCGCGCCGGTGAAGCTGACCGATGTCGCGGACTGTCGAGGACAGCGTGGAAAACATCCGCCAGGCCGCGTGGATGAACAAGGTGCCGGCGGTGATCGTGAACATCCAGCGCCAGCCCGGCGCCAACACGATTGCCGTCGTGAATCAGATCCAGAAACTGCTGCCGCAGCTCGCCGCCACGCTGCCGGCTTCGGTCAAAGTCGGCACACTGACGGACATGACCACCACGATCCGGGCTTCGGTGACGGATGTCGAGTTCGAACTGATGCTCACCATCGGCCTGGTCGTGATGGTGATTTTTCTTTTTCTGCGCAGCCTGTCGGCTACCATCATTCCCAGCGTCGCGGTGCCGCTGTCGCTGGTCGGCACGTTCGGCGTCATGTACCTGCTCGGCTACAGCCTGAACAATCTGACGCTGATGGCGCTGACCATTTCGACCGGCTTCGTGGTCGATGACGCCATCGTGATGATCGAGAACATTTCGCGCTTCATCGAACAGGGCGAAAGCCCTCTGCAGGCCGCGCTGAAGGGCGCCGCGCAGATCGGCTTCACCATCATCTCGCTGACGATCTCGCTGATCGCGGTGCTGATTCCGCTGTTATTTATGGGCGACATCGTGGGCCGGCTGTTCCGCGAATTCGCCATAACGCTCAGCGTGACGATTCTGGTGTCCGCAATCGTCTCGCTCACGCTGACGCCGATGATGTCCGCGCGCCTGCTGAAACATACGCCGGAATCCGAGCAGGGCCGCTTCTATCGCGTTTCGGAAAACGCTTTCAATAAGGTCATCGAGTTTTACGGCCGCACGCTGCAATTCGTGCTGCGCTTCCAGACCATCACGCTGCTGGTCGCGCTGGGGACCCTGATTCTCACCGTCGTTCTTTTTTACAAAATCCCCAAAGGATTTTTCCCCATTCAGGACACGGGCGTGATTCAGGGGGTCACCGAAGCCGCGCAATCGGTCTCGTTCAGCGAGATGTCGCGCCTGCAGCAGCGCGTCACCGCTGTGATTCTGCAGGACCCGGCGGTCGACAGCCTGTCTTCGTTCATCGGCATCGACGGCACCAACACGACGCTGAACAGCGGCCGCATGCAGATCAATCTGAAGCCGCTCGCCGAACGGAAGATCAACGCGACCGCCGTCATCCGACGGCTGCAGCCGGAACTGGACAAAATCTCCGGCATCACGCTCTACATGCAGCCGGTGCAGGATCTGACCGTGGACGACCGCGTGAGCCGCACACAGTTTCAGTACACGCTGGAAGATCCGAACGCGGATGAATTGAACGCCTGGGCGCCGAAGATGATGGCGAAGCTGAAGCAGCTGCCCGAACTCATCGATATCGCCAGCGACCAGCAGACACAGGGCATGCAGGCCAGGCTGGTATTCGACCGCGTTACGGCGTCGCGGCTCGGCATCAGCGCATCCACGATCGATCAGACGCTCTACGACGCTTACGGACAGCGCGAAATCTCGACGATGTTCACGCAGTTCAACCAGTATCACGTCGTGCTGGAGGTGCAGCCCAACTTCGACAGGCGCCCACTCGATCTCAGCGACCTGTATATCCGCTCGGGAGTGTCGAGCGCTTCGGCGGGCGGAGTTTCAGGCGGGTCGGCGGCAAGCGCCACGCTGGGGCCGTCGAGCGCCGCGACCACTGCGCTGACGGTGGCGGCGCAGACGGGATCGGGCACGGCGGCGGGGGGGACTTCTGCGACATCACCGCAATCTCCGCTGCTGTCGGGGCCCGCGCCGTCAACCGCCGCATTTCCGAACGGCGGCCAGGTGCCGCTCAGCGCGTTCTCGCGCCTCGAGACCACATCGGTGCCAATCACGATCAATCACCAGGGCCAGTTTCCGGTGATCACGCTTTCGTTCAACCTCGCGCCCAATGCTTCGCTCGGCGATGCGATCGATTCCGTGAACAGGGTGAAGGAGAGTCTGGGGATGCCGCTGAGCATTCAGGGCGCGTTTCAGGGCACTGCGGCGGCGTTCGAAAACTCGCTTTCGAATGAGCCGGTGCTGATTCTCGCGGCGCTGGTGACGGTGTATCTGGTTCTGGGTGTGCTGTACGAAAGCTACATACACCCCGTGACGATTCTTTCCACGCTGCCGTCGGCGGGCGTGGGCGCGCTGCTGGCGCTTTACCTCACGGGAAACGATTTCAGCGTGATTGCGCTGATCGGCATTGTGCTGCTGATCGGCATTGTGAAGAAGAACGCGATCATGATGATCGATTTTGCGCTGGAGGCCGAACGCGAGCAGAAACTGTCGCCGGCCGATTCGATCTATCAGGCTTCGCTGCTGCGTTTTCGCCCGATCATGATGACGACGATGGCGGCGCTGCTGGGCGGTGTACCGCTGGCGCTGGGCGCGGGGGTCGGATCGGAACTGCGCAGGCCGCTGGGCATCACGATTGTGGGTGGGCTGATTCTGAGCCAGCTGCTGACGCTGTACACGACGCCGGTGGTCTATCTTTTCTTCGATCGGCTCGCGACGCGGAGGAGGTCTTAGTGGGGCCAGGCTTTCAAGCCCGGCGTGGCGCTGGAGTATGGAAAATCCTCGGGCAAAGCCGCAAGTCCGGCCTTGACGGGATTCCACTCGATGTACCGCCGAATGCGCTGAGCCTCTTAGTCGCCGCGGATGAGATGATCGTAGTTTTCGTCCTGCCAGAAAGGGCCGGGGATACCGGGCATGCGGACCGCCTCGTGTCCGGTGAATCCTTTCAGAGATCGAAGCCACTCACGCAGAGCGACCAGGGATGTTACCAGCAGATGCACGTGGTTCGGCATCACGACGAAGGAGTGAAGTTCATAACGATCGAAACGACGCTCGCCGTCATAAATCGCGTTGACAACCATTTCTGCAATTTCAGGTCTGTTCAGGAAGAGCGGACCGCGTTTGGCGGTATCGAGCAAACGATCCATGGCCACGAATTCCTGACCAGAGGTCAGGTGCGTACAAGGAAACGCCCGGCTTTTCGGCATGCTTCCGTGCAGGCGAAACGTGACGAATACTCTCGCGCCAATTGCGTCGTAGTGCGGAAGCCGACGGTCGTATCTCATCGCAGTATTAGTTGTCACGACCGCCAGTTCGTCTCCGTGAATTTGTCGGCAGCCTGCGCCGGGCCGAAGCCCTGCCCCACAAAACCAAGAGCAACTTCAGCACTGCAGAGAAGGTCATTGCAGATTGTGGGGCAGGCCTTCCGGCCTGCGCACAAGCTTTCCAGCTTGTCCGGCCGCCGCAGGCGGCGGGCGCGGCGGTTTGTCCACCATGAACATCTCTGAGGTCTTCATCCGCAAACCCGTCGCGACCACGCTCCTCACCGTCGCCGTCGCCCTCTCCGGCGCGGTCGCCTTCAACCTCCTTCCCGTTTCTCCTCTGCCGCAGGTCGACTTCCCCACCATCTCCGTCTCCGCCGCGCTGCCCGGCGCCAGCCCCGAAATCATGGCCTCCTCGGTGGCCACGCCGCTCGAGCGTCAGTTCGGCCACATCGCCTCCGTTACAGAAATGACCTCTTCGAGCAGCCTCGGCTCGACCAGCGTCACCCTTCAGTTCAATCTCAACCGCGACATTGACGCCGCCGCCCGCGACGTGGAAGCCGCCATCAACGCCGCGCGCGGCTACCTGCCAGCCAACCTGCCGGCCAACCCCAGCTATCGGAAAGTCAATCCCGCCGATTCGCCGATCTTCATCATCGGCCTCACATCGAACGCCCTCTCCAAGGGGCAGATGTACGACGCCGCATCCACCGTGATGGCGCAGAAGCTCTCGCAGATCGCGGGCGTCGGCCAGGTTACGGTGGGCGGCAGCGCGCTCCCCGGCGTACGCATCGAGCTCAATCCGACCGTGCTCAATAAATACGGCATCAGCCTGGAATCGGTGCGCAGCGCGCTTTCGGGCGCCAACGCCAACGTCCCCAAGGGCCGTTTCACCGATGGCCGGACCACGTGGGAAGTGGGCGCTAACGACCAGCTCATGCATGCGATCGATTACGAACCGCTCGTCATCGCCTATCGCAACGGTGTCGCGGTGCGTGTCAGCGATGTCGGTCAGGCTGTCGACTCCGTCGAGGACATTCGCCAGGCGGGCTATCTCGACGGCCAGCCCGCCGTGCTCATGATCGTGTTCCGTCAGCCCGGCGCAAACATCATCGACACTGTCGACCGCATCCGCGCCGCCCTGCCTCAGCTGCAAGCCGCCATTCCTCAGTCAATCCACCTGACGGTCGCCATGGACCAGACGGTCACCATCCGGGCTTCGGTGCTCGACATCGAAGTTACCCTGCTGATCTCGCTGCTGCTCGTTATCCTCGTGGTGTTCGTGTTTCTGCGCAACGTGCGCACCACGCTCATCCCGAGCGTCGCCGTTCCGGTCTCGCTGATCGGTACATTCGGCGCGATGTACCTGCTGGGCTACAGTCTCGACAATCTGTCGCTGATGGCGCTCACGATCTCGACGGGCTTCGTCGTCGACGACGCCATCGTAGTCATCGAAAACATCACGCGCTATATCGAAAAAGGCATGCACCCGTTTGAAGCGGCGCTCAAAGGCGCGCAGGAAATCGGTTTCACCGTGCTGTCGATCAGCTTTTCGCTCATCGCGGTTTTCATTCCACTGCTGATGATGGGGGGAATCGTGGGCCGCCTGTTCCGCGAATTCGCCGTGACGCTTTCCATCGCCATCCTGATATCGATGGTGGTTTCGCTTTCCACCACGCCCATGATGTGTGCGCATCTGCTGAAGGAGCAGGAGTCGCATGGCCGGTTCTATCGCGCGAGCGAACGATTCTTCGACGGGATTGTCAGGTTCTACGGCCGCACCCTGCATGTCGCGCTCGACTATGCGCCTGTCACGCTCATGATTCTGCTCGCCACCGTCGGTCTGACCATGTACTTGTTCGTCGCGGTTCCGAAAGGATTTTTCCCCGAGCAGGACAATGGGCGCCTTCAGGGATCTGTGCTGGCCGATCAGGACACGTCATTCCAGGCTATCGACAAGACGCTGCTGCGCATGATCGATATGGTCAAGTCCGATCCGGGCGTGGCGGATGCGCTCGGCTTCACCAACGGCGGCAACACCGCGCGCATGTTCATTTCCCTGAAGCCGATCGGTCAGCGCAGGGCCACGGCACAGCAGATCATCAGCCGCCTGCGTCCGAAGCTGGCGAAGATCCCCGGGGCCAGTCTTTATCTCCAGGCGCAGCAGGATGTGCGCGTCGGGGGCCGCCTCGGCAACGCCGAATATCAGTTCACCATGCAGGGCGACAATCTGGACGATCTCGTCAACTATTCGCCGAAAATGCTGGCGCAGATGAAATCGATGAATATCATCGCCGATGCCAACAGCGATCTGCAGAACCAGGGCCTGCAGGCGATGGTGAATTACGACCGGAAGACCGCCGCGCGCTTCAACATCGCGCCGCAGCTCATCGACGACACGCTCTACGACGCCTTTGGCCAGCGCCAGGTGTCGACGATGTATTCTTCGCTGAATCAGTATCACGTGGTGATGGAGGCGGCGCCGCAGTTCTGGCAGAATCCGCTCTTCCTCGATCAGGTTTACGTCAGCGCGCCCGACGGCCGCCAGGTGCCGCTCAGTGCGCTGGCCGCTTATGAGCCTGACACCGCGCCGCTGTCCGTCGCCCATCAGGGCCTGTTCCCCGCCGTGACGATTTCGTTTAATCTCGCGCCGAACGCGTCGCTCGGCCAGGCCGTCACAGAGATTCAGCGCGCGGCACAGGCCATGCGCCTGCCGAAAACCATCCACACGCTCTTCGCCGGAACCGCGCAGGCCTATCAGGATTCGCTGAGCAGCGAGCCGCTGCTGATCGTCGCCGCGCTGATCACCGTTTATCTTGTGCTCGGCATCCTCTACGAAAGCGTCATCCATCCGGTGACCATTCTTTCCACGATCCCGTCAGCCGGGGTGGGCGGCCTGCTCGCGCTCTTTCTGACGCGCACGGATCTGACCATCATCGCCATCATCGGCCTGATTCTGCTGATCGGCATTGTGAAGAAGAACGCCATCATGATGATCGATTTCGCGCTCGTCGCCGAGCGTGAAGAAGGGAAGAATTCGCGCGACGCCATCCACGAAGCGTGCATGCTGCGGCTGCGTCCGATCCTGATGACAACGATGGCGGCCATGCTCGGTGCTTTCCCGCTCGCGGTCGGTACCGGCATGGGTTCGGAGCTGCGCCGGCCACTGGGCTTCACTATTATTGGCGGACTGATTGTCAGCCAGATGCTTACGCTCTACACGACGCCGGTAATTTACCTCTACTTCGACAAACTGCAGCACCGGGGAGGGGGATCGAAAAGCGCACAGGACAGACCAGGAGCAAAGCTGCACGGTCAGCCTCATCGCTGAGGCCCCCATAAAAGGGGCCTGTCAGCCAGGACAAGGAGAGCCCTTCGCTGCGCCCCTGGTCAGTCCGTTGTGCGCGGTTCCAATGATTAATTTTGAGGCGGTCCGGAAAACAGAACGAGCCCCGGATGACCGGGGCTCGGGATGACGGTTGAGGATTTTCTTCTGTGGCTGATTATGCGCGAATGACGTTCTCCGCCTGCAGCCCTTTGGGGCCCTGCTTGACCTCGAACTCTACCTGCGACCCCTCATCGAGCGAGCGATAGCCCGATGACTGGATCGCCGAAAAATGGACGAACACATCGTCTCCGGTCGAGCGCTGGATAAAGCCGTAGCCTTTCGCAGCGTTGAACCACTTTACTGTACCTTTTTCTTTCACTGAACTTTCTCCTGAAACGGAACGGATTGGCAGGGCCCCAAAGCAGAAAAAGCCGCGGCGAACCGCAGCCCCGATTACTTACTCTTTGTTGACTGCCGACTCCGAACACATTGTTGTACTGCGACCGCAGTATCGCACAGGAAAACGCGTCTTTTCAACCTGGTGCGGCACTTAAATCTTTGAAATATCAATTCCGGCTTTATACTGAAAAGGCAGGCGAACATGACAGTTGACGAGCGGATCGAAGCTCTGACGATGAATCTGGAACTGGCCTTCAGGGACATCCATGAGCTTAAGGAACTCGCGCACAAGGATGGCGAGAATATCCGGGCTCTGGCGCGTATCGCGGAAGCCCCCGAGGAGAATCGGTAAGCGCCGGTATTTTCGGCGGCTTCGCTTTGCGCGACGAAAAAACCATTACCGACCGGCTCCGTAACGCCTCTGTCATCCCGCCCGGATATGCTGTCGTTCTCGGTATCGGCGACGACTGCGCCATTTACCGCCCCCGCGGTTCGGCCGACGATCTCCTGTTTACCGCAGACATGCTGATCGAGGGCACGCATTTCCGGCGCGGGACTCATACCGCGGCGCAAACCGGCCGCAAAGCCCTCGTTCGCAGTCTTAGTGACATCGCAGCCATGGGAGGGACGCCGCGTTTCTGTCTCGTCTCCCTATGTGTTCCAGCCTGGGCCACGCCGAAGTGGGTGGACAACTTCTTCGACGCGATTCTCTATCTGGCGCGCGCCACTGGCGCCATTCTGGCCGGCGGAGACCTTTCACATGGCGCAACGCTCGCCTGCGATGTCACTCTCTGCGGGGCTGTTCCGCGCGGCACAGCTCTGCTTCGTTCCGGCGCGCGACCGGGCGATGCCATCTACGTCTCAGGGGCTCTCGGCGGTTCCGCTCTCGGCCTCGAAACAAACAGAGGCAGGGCCCGGCGGCGACATCTCAATCCAGAACCCCGTCTTGCTCTCGGGGGCTTTCTGCGCGGGAAACTCCGCGCTACCGCTGCCATCGATCTCAGCGACGGC
Organism: Terriglobia bacterium; assembly: GCA_963832905.1. GTDB lineage: Bacteria > Acidobacteriota > Terriglobia > Bryobacterales > Bryobacteraceae > BOG-234. The sequence continues at coordinate 746,063 of CAWHVO010000001.1, forward strand.
CTCTCGCTCGATCTCGAGCGGGTGTGCATCGCGTCGCGCGTCGACGCCGAGATCGTCGAGCCGCCCCGCTTTCCCGGGGCCACCGCCGAACAGGCCCTCCACGGCGGCGAAGAATACGAGATTGTGTTCACTGTCCCCGAAACCGTGCGCGTGCCGGCCGATTTCGGCGGCCTCCCGCTCACCCGCATCGGCTCCATCGTGCGCGGCAGCGGGAATGTCCGCCTGCATGGCACCCCTCTTCCGCTCCTTGCATACGATCATTTCCGGACCCCTGAAGTAAAATTGAAGCCATAATTTCAATGCGAGTTACAGTCATCGGAACGGGGTATGTCGGTACGGTCACAGGGGCCTGTCTGGCTTACCTGGGGCATCGCGTCACCTGCGTCGACAGCAATCAGTCCAAGATCGATAAGCTCCGCCGGGGTGTGTCTCCCATCTACGAACCCGGCCTCGATGAACTGATCGGCATCGCGCGGGACCGCGGCGCCATTGACTTCGAAACCAATCTCGACCCCGCCGTGCGCGAGAGCGATGTCATTTTCATCGCCGTCGGAACTCCTCCGCTGCCTTCCGGTGAGTCCAATCTGACGTATCTCGAAAGCGCCGCCCGCGGCATCGGCGCGGCTATGGATTCGTCGCGCTTTCGCGTCGTTGTCAACAAATCGACCGTGCCGGTCGGCTCCGGCAACCTGGTCGAAACTTTGGTTCGCGAAGGCATCTCCGAAGCCCATTCCGGCGGTTCCGACCGCGTCGTCTTCGGCGTCGCCAGCAATCCGGAGTTTCTGCGCGAGGGTTCCGCCATTCTCGATTCGCTCTATCCGGACCGAATCGTTGTCGGCGCGGACGATCCGGCCACTCTCGAAGTCATGCGGAAGCTCTACGCTCCTCTCATCGAGCAGCGGTTCCCCGAGCCGTCTTTCGCTGCGCGGCCGTCGCACCTGCAGTCCGGACCGAAGGAAATTCCCGTCGTTGAAACCACCATCACCAGCGCGGAGATGATCAAGTATTCGGCCAACGCTTTCCTCGCGCTCAAAATCGGTTTTTCCAACGAAATGGCGAACATCTGCGAGCGTGTCGGCGCCGAAGTCACGGAAGTCATGACCGGCATCGGCCTCGACTGGCGCATCGGGCGGGCATTTCTCAACGCAGGCATCGGCTGGGGCGGCAGCTGTTTCGGCAAGGACATCAGCTCGCTTCTCCACACCGCCGCCGAGTACGGCTATCAGGCGCGCATTCTCGAAGCATCGCTCGCCGTGAACCGCATGCAGCGCGGCGTCGTCATCCAGAAGCTGCAGGAAAAGCTTTTCATCCTCAAAGGCCGCACCGTGGCTCTGCTCGGCCTCGCGTTCAAGCCGAACACCGACGATCTGCGCGACGCTCCGAGCCTGCAGATCGCCGAAAAGCTGATTCAGATGGGCGCCCGCGTGCGTGCCTACGATCCTGTCGCGATGAACGTCTGCCGCGAACAGAACCCGGAGCTGCGCATCACCTACTGTGACGACGCCTTCTCTGCGGTGGAACACGCCGACGCTGTGGTTCTGGTCACCGAATGGCCGGAATTCAGCGGACTCAGCCTGAAGCAGCTGGCCGCGCGCATGAACAAAGCCGTGCTGATCGACGGCCGCAATATCTTCCAGGCTGACGCGGCGCGCGAAGCCGGATTCGAATACGCCGGGATAGGCCGCGCGACGGGGCGACAGGCGCCCAGACCCGTCCCTGCGGCCGTGTCCGATTGAGGCCTTGTCCGACTGAAAAGATGGGTCATGTCATAGCGATTGACGGCCCGGCGGGTGCGGGCAAGAGCACTATCGCGCGCGCGCTTGCCGCCAGACTCGGTTATGTCTATATCGACACCGGCGCCATGTATCGCGCCATCGCGCTTTGGGCCATTCGCGAAAAGATCGATCCGGACGATGCCCACAGAGTCGAACAACTGGCGCGCGCGGCCGACATTGAGCTGACGGCGGCCGGCGCAATCTGTCTGAACGGCGAAGATGTGAGCGACGCCATTCGCGCATCCGGCGTGGCTTCCGGTGCTTCGCGCGTGGCGGCCATCGGCGCAGTGCGTGCTGCCCTGGTCGCGCAGCAGAGGGAAATGGCCGAGCGCACGAACGTAGTCATGGAGGGGCGTGACATCGGCACAGTTGTCTTCCCGCACGCGCGGGTTAAGATTTTTCTCGACGCCGACCCGACGGAGCGTCTGCGCCGCCGCGCCGCAGATCAGCCTGACGTGTCCCGGGAACACCTGGCCAAAGAAATCGCGCAGCGCGACCAGCGCGATCGCCACCGCGCCGAGTCGCCGCTGGTTCAGGCCCCAGACGCCGTTTATCTCGATTCGACCGGCCTCACTGCGGACGAAGTCGTCGAGCAGATACTGAAAATGGTTCGCGCACGAATTTCCAATGGCAAAGAACACTGATTGTCTGTCTGCCTGTACCACCGGCGGTCGAAGCCGCCGGTGTTTTTAACTGACCATGTCTCCCAATCTCCTTGTCATGAAATTCGGCGGCACCAGCGTTGGCTCGGCCGACCGCATGAAAGCTGGCCTGCGACCTCATCGCCGCCGAAGCCTCCCGCCGCCCCGTCCTCGCGGTGGTCTCCGCCATGTCGAAGATCACCGACCTCCTCCTCGACACCACCCGCCACGCCGAAGGCGGCGATCAGGCCGGCATCGACAACAATCTGAAGAAACTGGAAGACCGCCATCTCGAAGCGGTCGGCGATCTCGTCGCGCCAGCCGACGTTCCGCGCGTTCGCGAACGGATATCCGGAATCGTGGCCGAATTCCGCCGCATCGTCAGCGGCATTCAGATGCTCGGTCACCGCCCGCCGCGCACTATCGATGAAGCCGTGGCTGTCGGCGAGCGGCTGTCGGTTCTCCTTGTAGCCGAACACCTGAAATCGCGCGGTCTCGCGGCACATGCCGTCAATGCATCGGACGTCGTCGTCACCGACGCGGTCTTCAACAACGCATCGCCGCTCATGGACGCTACCGAGAAGAAGGCCGGGGAAGTGCTTGCGCCGCTCCTCGCGAAAGGCGAGATTCCCGATCGTCACCGGCTTCAACGGCGCCACCGCCGATGGCCGCCCCACCACGCTCGGCCGCGGCGGATCCGATTTTTCGGCGTCTATCCTGGCTGCCGCGCTCGACGCCTCCGAGCTCTGGATCTGGACCGACGTCGACGGCATCATGACCGCCGATCCGCGCCTCGTCCCCAACGCGATGATCCTTTCTGAAATCACCTACAGCGAAGCCGCCGAACTTGCTTACGCGGGCGCGAAGGTGCTGCATCCCCGGACGCTCGCGCCTCTCGTCGAACGGAAGATTCCGGTCTGGAGCAAGAACAGCTTTGCACCCGAAAAGCCGGGCACCCGCATCGTTCCGGTCCTCGGGGCGGGAAACAGCGGTGCGCGTGCGGTCACGTCGATGTCGAACGTGGCGCTGGTTTCGCTAGAACCCGCCAGTTCGGCCGGAGGCGGCGTGCACATCATGGCCCGCGCTCTGGATGCGCTGGACCGTGCCAACATCGAGGTCCTCGCGCTGTCGAGCTCGAGCTATCGCCAGAGCTTCTGTTTTCTGGTGCGCGGCGAGGAACTGGAAGCAGCGACACAGGCTGTGGAATCGGCCCTCGCCCTCGAACTTGCGCACGGTTACCTCAGCGGGATCGAAGTCGACCGCAACGTCGGGCTGCTCGCGGTGGTGGGCGAAGGCATGCGGGGGTTCTCCGGCGTGGCCGGCCGCATCTTCACCGCCATTTCGCGGGAAAACGTCAACATCATCGCCATCGCCCAAGGTTCGAGCGAGCTGACGATCTCGATCGTCGTCCGCAGGGATGGTCTTGAGAAAGCGGTCCGCGCGGTCCACGCCGAGTGTCATCTGTAAGGAGGCACCGGCATACAATGCCGTCACGATAACCTGAAAAGGAAGGAGGGCCTGACCATGAACCTTGAAATCCATAAGCCCGAGCTGGTGCAGCTCGAAAAGGCTCTGGATGCCCTCGACGAACGGGCAGCCGCCGTCGGAGCGCCGCCCCGCGTGCGCCTCAAAGTGCGGACGTTGTGCTCTGATGGCGTGGCTGCTCGTTCTACGACGCGCAACCGCTCACCGCATTTTACGTCAGCCTCGTCAGCATCGCGGAAACGTGACGCGTCGCGCGGATTTGAACGAGTGGCTGACGCGGACACTGCGGCCCGCCTTTACCGGGCGCTCGATTTTCTACATTTCGCTGCCATTTCGGACACGCGGATTGTATCCGCGTAGGCCCGCCTTTGCCGGGCGGGTGCTTCCTGTGACGGAAGACATCCTGCTCAAATGGCGGGGTGTTACTGGAAGACGGACGCAGGCCGGACATACCTGTACGCATGCCGACAGCGTGCTTGCCGCGACCGCCCTTCACCACGGATTTACGGTGGTCACACGCGACCGCAGCGATTTCGACAAGGCGCGGGTGCCAGTGTTCAACCCCTGGGAGCAGTAACCGCCCCTCCGGCGGAGTTCCTTGTCAGAATGAAATACACAATCCATTGGGACGACGCGGGCGACGAAACTACAGGAATGCCGTTCACGCTCGAAGCAAGCAGTCCAACGGAGGCGTTTGGCGCGGCCTGCCGGAAATTACGGCTACCGTCTCAAAACTCGTAAGACTAGGCACATCGTCATAACCCCCGCCAATCGGGTACTTGACGCGTGTCAAATGTCAGGTTCAAAATTGGCGGAGTGAAATGCGGTTGCGCCTGCACGAGCGCCGACGAATCGACCGGATAGGCCGCAGGCTTGTGCTTTGCAGTGACTATTCCAATGACTCCAATGCGGGTCGCGGTACACGCTTCTTAGAGGCGCGGAGTTCCCGTTCGATGGCGGCGTTAAATGCCAAAGTATCACCCTTCCAGTGAGGAACAGGCACTCCTGCCGACCTGAGAAAGTCTAGGAACGAGTTCAGTTCTTTGCCAAGACTCTCATGCTGCCATCGCTGACGAAGGGCACTATGCGGACTGAGGCGCGACCGCCTCTCAATCAGCGTGCAGAGCGCAGAGTCAACAATCAGTATGCGCTCAGGGACTGTTGCGCGATACTCTTCGAAAAGACATTCGACCGATATGCGGAACATCTCGTCTGTCATCCCTTCATCGCTCTTACGCGCCGAGGTAGGACCACGGAATTTGATCAAATCGGTTACATGAAGCTCAGCAATTCCTTCTTTGCCTTGGGCCTCAAGCATCAGCGCAGTGTGTATTTGGGGAACCGAATGGGGGAACGTGCCACCTGACGGCCGAATTGACAATAGCCAGCTGCAGCCCTTACCTGCTGCCACGCTTCCGACGAAGCCCTCGTAATGTTTGCGCCCTGTCGAAGGTGCTGTGCCACGCAAGCTTTCGTAGACGAGAATTTCATCTTCCGCCAAACCCCAGTCCGCAGCGAGACGCCCCGGCGCCCTTGGCCACCACCAAGGGTCATGAAGGCCCCCGAAGTACGCCCGCAGGTCTTTTCGAGCGAAAATCTTTGTGAGTTCGTTCTGCACGCCGTTATTTTCCAAAAATACGCTTTACGAAGGCAATTGGGGATCAGTTGCAACCGCCCCATCAAATGCCGACTCGCTCGACCTCCCCCACACTCACATCATCGGTTCGCCGGTCGTAAAGGCCGGTGGTTTTCGCGTTCGAGTGCCCGGCCATGCGTTGCGCGACCTCGATACGCCCGCCGTTCGTGAGGTAGTCTGTACTCGATCATTGTGTCGGAGTTCCGGCGGCGGAAGTTCCGCTTCCCTGCCGGGCGAGATCGACGGCCGGAGAAAGCTGTCCGCGCGGTCCACGCCGAGTGCCATCTGTAAGAGCGCACAATCGGGCATGGAGAATGTCAAACCAGTTCCAGCCGCTTCAGCTTCATCCGGTCGGCGCGAACCTGCGCCAGATCGTATTGCGCCTGCTGCACGAGCCAGCTTTCAGCGCTGCCACCGAAAACTTTGGACAGCCGCACAGCCATTTCAGGCGAGATTCCGCGCTTCTCGTTCACCAATTCGGATAACGTGGTACGCGTGACCCCGAGGGCTGCGGCTGCGTCCGTGATGCTCAAACCCAAAGGCTCGATGCACTGGCGGAATACGAAGCCCCCTGGGTGGGGTGGGTTCTTCATCGGCATCGTCTGAATCTCCTTTCAGTGGTAGTCCACATAATCAACGTCAAACGCGTCAGGGTCGACAAAACGGAAAATCACCCTCCAGTTTGCCCGAACCGTTACCGCCCGGAAGCCTTTCAGCTCGCCTTTGAGCGGATGCAGCCGAAAACCGGGCACGTCCATATCGGTCACGGTTCGGGATGCATCGAGTCTCGCAAGAATGTCGCGCAGCTTCTGAACATGCTCGGCCATCACACCGCGCGGGTCGTCGTCTTCGTGAGGGCGCTTCAGTCCCTTGTGACGTATGGAGCGGATCATTCATAACCGTAATGCGTAATGTAACGCAGGTCAAAGCAACTATCAGCCTACCATTCGCCCTCCGACCATGATTCGGGCGGTTATCGATACCAATGCGCTCTTGTCGGCTTTGATCGCTCCGGGGGCAATGAGGCGCGCTGAAAAATGCGGGGGAGCAGATCAATGTGGCCGATCAGGATCAAGTAGTTTACGGGCCCGGTATCGGCGATGACCAATTGCAAAACCTACGCCCCCAGGCATGCTTTCAGGTCCGCAAGATCGCGCTCGACATCTTCGAGCGTGACGTTTTCATAGATGCCATGGGACTTAAGGAAGCCGTCCATTTGGATACGTGCCAAGCCGAGCATGCGACGGAGTTCCGGCTGGGTGATATGCCCGGCCTTGAATTCTTCGAGGGCGAAGGCTTCAAGGGCGCGACGTGACGGGTCACCCGTCGCCGAAACGCGGCTGGCAAGGTCATCCGGGATTTGAAAGGGTCACTTGCATGAATCCACACTACACTTCAGTCAACGAAATAACCTTACATAACCTTTATGTCCGGTAACGCAGCGCTCGACAATCCGGACGGGATTCGGGTCAATGCATCAATTGATTAATTGAAGGAGCTGCTCATGGACCACCGTGTTGACGTCCACATCGCCCGTACCCAGCTCGGCCAGATCATGGACCGCGCCGTCGAGCACAACGAACGCTTCGTCGTCGAGCGTCGCGGCGAACCCGCCATCGTGATTATGCGCGTGAGAGACTACATCCGCACCGCATCCCCTTCCCCCGGACTGGCTGAAGAAAGCATGGGACGGCGCGAAGAAACGCGGCCTCGATAAACTCACTCCGATCGATATCGACGCCGGGATTGCGGCCTGCCGGCGCCGCGGGAAACAGGCCAGGAAACAGGTCCATCGTTCCGGCGCGAAGTGATTCGGGCGGTTCTCGATACCAATGTGCTCTTGTCGGCGCTGATCGTGTTCGCCATCAGGCAAGGCTGGGTTTGCCGAGCTGGAAATTCGTCTAAATGACGTAACCTGAAGGAAAGGAGCCGCAGATCATGCCAACAGCGACCCTCGACTGGTCACAATGCCCCGCCGTGGAGAGCATCCCCGGCAAGCGTAGCGGCGCATGGGTGTTCAAAGATACCCGTATGCCTGTGTCCACCGTATTCGAGAACCTCGAATCCGGCGCGACTATCGACGAAATTATGGAATGGTTCGGCGTGACGCGGGAACAGGTGGTGGCGGTGCTCGAATTTGCGGCGCGCAGTCTTGACGCGCCGCCGCCGGCGCAGCAACCCGGCGCGCCAACGGTAGATGCGCGTTCTCTTTGACCAGGGCACGCCCGAGCCGCTGATACCGTTCCTCCTGGGCCACACGGTCACGAAGGCGAAGGATGCAGGGTGGGAAAGGCTGGTCAATGGCGAGCTGCTGAAAGCCGCTGAAACAGCCGGTTTTGAAGTGCTGGTGACGACCGACAAAAACATGGTGTCACAGCAGAATTTGAAGACCCGCACGATAGCGATCGTGGTCCTCGGAAATTCACAATGGCGGATCGTGCAGCGCTACGTCAGGAAGATCGCGGCCAGCGTGAACGCCGCCACCCGCGGCAGCTATGCCGAGGTGGACATTCCATTCAGGTAAAAGCCCCGCCCCGGTGACTCACTGCGGCTCATGACTCGGATCGATATCGCCCCCCAGATTGCGGCGCCGCGGGAAACAGGCCCGGCCGCCGTATTGACAATGATCCGATATCGGCAATACATTGCGCTCATGGCATCCAGAACTCCCCGAGCGAGCCGCACGCGCGAACCGCGAGTGCCGCGCACATACCGCTTGCCATCGTCAAAACTCCGTTCGGCGCAGCAGGCGCTGGGTGCTTCCACCGCCACCGAGACAATTGAGCGCGCCCCGGATCTCGTCGTATTCCAGCAGGCGCTGATCCGCGGCACAAAGGCCATGCTCGGTGTCCCGATCGTTTCGCCGGACGCGGAGTGAGATACCAGCCCGTGGCAAGAAGCGCTCCTTCGCAGTCGCGGCTCTGTAACGCATTGCATCTACTGAGCCGCGCGCGCGAGCAAGTGGTGTCTTCGGATTTCTTCCACGGGCTGACAGATCGCTGAGATGGAGCAGTGAGACCGTCCCTCGTTGCCCCGTGGCCATGATGCGCGCGGGCGCCCTGCCTCACCGCGGACAGTGTCGGCGGCAGACCCCTGGACCGGAAAACTGTCCGAAGCGTTTGAAACCCTTGGTCGTACTCCGGGCGTGGGTCGCCGAGCCCGCACGCGGTTCACACGTCTCCCGAATAATTTGCAGTCCCGCTATCTCCATGCACCCACGTCCCTTTCCGTCCGTTCCCGGCGCTCCTTCAACCCCCGCGCCGCTCGTTTTCCGCTCTCCCGTGCTACTTCTTATGCCGAAAGGTATCCTCTGTGGCCACTGAGAAGCAGATCGAAGCAAACCGCCTGAACGCCTGGAAGCACGGCCTCACCGGCCACCTCGAAGTCATGACTGAGGAGCAAAAGGAGGCCCGCGAAACCTTCATGGCCGGCATCGTCGACAGCCTCAAACCGGTCGATGCCATCGAGCGCCAACTGGCCCACTCCATCGCCGACGGCTACTGGCGCATCAACCGCGTTTCCGTCATCGAGAACAACTTCCTTGCGGCCGATGCATACAATCAGGAACTCGACAACGCCGCGGACTCCGAAGAACCGGAAGTCAACCGTGCCCTCGCCTCCGCCCTGACCTTCATCAAACGCCCCGAGCGCTTCCAGCTCCTCACCGTCCACGAAATGCGTCTGCACCGCAAAGTCAAATCCGACCTCCAGCAACTCCGCGAGATCCAGGCCGCCCGCCGCATCGATCAGGCAAAGAAAGCGGAGCAGGAACAGGCCGCCAACCGCAAGGCCTTCGATGAATCGTGCGCTCTGCTCGAGCTGACTCCCAGACACGACGGCCAGCCCGATCCCGACGGCAGCTTCACCCACCCAAATGGGTTCGTTTATTCGATTCCGCAATTACTCCATGCCATCACGGTCAACCGCCGCATGCAGCACGCCAGACAAAATGTCGCCTGCAATCCCTTCACCGCCGTCGAGCTCGAGAGTTTCCTCCCTGCCCAGCCTTAGTCTTGTTGTACCGCCGGCCGGGTCTTGTGGGGCAGCCATTCCTGGCTGCAAGCCGGCTTTCCAGTCGGCTGGACTCGCTGTAAGCGAGTCCGCAGGTCCGAAGGCCTGCCCCACAACCACGAAACGCGAGGCCAACTCGCGGTACAATGGTACTTCTTAGCAGGAGATCCCCATTATGTTTCATCTTTTCCGCAGCCGGGATAAGCTTGTGCGCATTGTGCTCGGCGCGTTCTTAGGCGTGGTCGGCCTCTCGATGGTGACGTACCTGATCCCCAATATGGGGAACACCACGGACGACGCGAACAGCGATTCGAGCGTCGTCGCTTCCATTGGCAAAGAAGATCTTACGGCGCAGGAAGTGACGAAGATGATCCAGAGCCGCATCCGCGATCGCCAGTTGCCGCCCGAACTGCTCGCGATCGAGGTGCCGCAGCTGATCCAGCGCATGATCAGCGACCACGCGATTGCATATGAAGCCGGCCGTCTTGGCATCAAGGTGAGCGAGGATGAAACCGATAACGCCATCATGGACAGCCTGCCCGCCGAACTCACCAAAGGCGGCAAGGTGGACGCCGCCACTCTGAACGCACTGCTGCAGCAGCAGGGCGTTTCAATGTCCGATGTGCGCGCCGATATGAGCCAGCAGCTGCTCATCTCGCGCCTGCAGCAGATCGTGGCGGCAGGAGTCGTTGTGTCGCCGCGCGAGATTGCCGATGAATACCATCGCAGAAACGACAAAGTGAAGCTGGATTACGCGATTCTGACGCCGGGGAAATACCAGGCGGAAGCTGCACCCACCGATGCCGAGATACAGACTTACTTCAACGCGCACAAATCCGAGTTTCAGATTCCGGAGAAACGCAGCCTCGCCGTTATCGTTCTCGATCCCAACAAGGAGCAGATACCGGCCCCGCCCGATGAAGTGCTCAGAAGGCTGTACATTGCGAAGCAGGACTCCTTCCGTACGCCGGAGCGTGTCTTTGCGCGCCACATTCTGATCAAATCCGACGGTTCGAACGACGCCGCGGCGAAAGCGAAGGCCGAGGGGATACTGAAGCAGATTCAGGCGGGCGGCGATTTCGCGAAACTGGCGAAGGAGAATTCGCAGGATCCCGGATCGGCGCCGATGGGCGGCGAACTGGGCGCCATCGTCAGAGGCCAGACCGTGCCGGAGTTCGAGAAAGCCGCCTTCAGCCTCCAGCCCGGCCAGACCAGCGGCCTCGTCAAAACCACTTACGGCTATCACATCATCCAGGTTGAAAAGCACGAACCGGCGCACGTTCAGACCTTTGAAGAAGTCAGGGGCATTCTGTTCGAAGACTACAAGAAGCAGCAGCAGTCTGAGAAGATGCAGAGCCTCGCTGACAAGCTGGTCGCCGAGCTGCACAAAGACCCCATGCACCCCGAAAAAGCGGCGGCAGCGCTGGGCACGACCGTGATTCACGCCGACAATCTTCAGAAGGGCGATCCCATCCCCGGCATCGGCGTCTCAAAGGATCTGGATGATGCGGTGGCGCCGCTGCGCAAAGGCGAGATGACGGCGGGTCCGATCGTTTTGCCCGGCGACAAAATCGCCGTGGCCTCGGTCATCGATTATCAGCCGCCGCGCCAGGCCAGCCTGGATGAAGTCAAAGCTGAGGTCACGAATAAAGCCAGCGCCGCCAAGCTCCAGCAGATTCTTGTTCAGAAGGGCAAGGAGCTGTTCGATAAGACGCAGTCCTATGGCGGTGACCTGAACAAGGCGGCTAAAGAAATGGGCGTCGAAGTCAAGACTTCTGCCGATGTCAAGCGCACTGACAACATCGAAGGTCTCGGCCAGGTGAGCACGATTCCCGACGTATTCTCGAAGCCGGTCGGAGCGGTCGTCGGTCCCTTCGCGGTTGTGGGCGGACGCGGCGTCGCGAAGATCGTGGGCAAGACTCCCGCCGACGGGTCGGACCTGACAACGCAGACCGCATCCATCCGTGACGCATTGCGTCAGCAGAAGATCCAGGATCGCACTACTCTCTTCGAAGACGGCCTGAAGAGGCGCCTGCAGGAAAATTGCTCCGTGTGGCGCCGGGTCGAGTTCTGGAGCGGCGGGTGCCCTGTGCTCCGCATCCATCAGGACGTGATCACCCGTCTCGTGCAGAGCTACAACACACGCGGCTGATGCACGTCGCCTGCGCATGCACAATATTGCCGACTTCCTGAAGTCGCTTTACAACGCCCAGCGGCTTCTCGAACTCGCCCGCACAATGCTGGACAGCCCGGTCGGCCTTGCCGGCCTCTTTGGCATTCTCTTCTCCGAGACGGGTCTTCTGGTCGGTTTCTTCCTGCCCGGGGATTCGCTGCTGTTTTCCGTCGGTGTCGCCAGCGGCGCCGCCGGCGTCAATCTCGGGCTGCTCGCCGTTCTTCTGATGTGCGCCGCGATCGGCGGCGACAACGTCGGCTACTTTCTCGGACGCCAGTCCGGTCCACGCATCTTCACCCGCCCCGAGTCGCGCTTCTTTAATCCCGACCACCTGCTGCGCACGAAGAAGTTCTACGAAAAGTACGGCGCGCGTGCGATCGTCTATGCGCGATTCATCCCGATCATCCGCACCTGCACGCCGTTTATCTCCGGCGTCGCCGAGATGCCGTACGCTCGTTTTCTCGTTTTCAGCCTCTTCGGCGGTGTCTTCTGGATCGCCTTCATGCTGGCCGTCGGCTTCGAACTTGGACAGATACCTCTGATCCGGCGGCACTTCGAAAAGGCCATCCTGACCGTGGTTTTTCTGTCGCTGCTGCCGATGCTGCGCGAGGTTTTCAAGGCCTGGCGCGCACGCTCGCCGCAGCATCCGCCTGACGCCCCGCGAAAGCGCACAGGGCCAGACCAGGGGCGAAGATGAAACGGGCAGCCTTATCCAGGATAAGGTGAGCCATCCGGCGGCGCCTGTGGTCAGTCCGTTGTGCGGGTTGGAATATGTGCCAACATAGTCAGGAGCAAGCCTGATGCGCGACCTGCCATACCTGCTGCGACGGGCATTATTCGCATCGTTTGAGGACGGGCTCTTCACGATCGCGAAGGGTGCGGCTTATTCGGCTCTGCTGTCGTTCTTCCCCGTGCTCGCAACCGCCGCGACCGTCCTCGTGCAGACCCACGCCGACTTCGTGATTGACGTACAGCAGAATGTGACATCTTTCCTGAACGCGGTACTCCCGCCCGGCACCGAAGATGTCGTATTCGCGCAGTTTCACTATCGGGGTAAGCGCGGGATAACTCTCCTGGTCGTCGCGGTGATTCTGGCGTTCTGGGCCGCATCGAGCGTCATCAAGAGCCTCATCGACGGATTCAACTCCGCTTACCGCGTGCCGCGCAACCGGTCGGTCCTGGGACACGCCGGCACGGGAATGCTGCTGGCGCTTCTCGCCCTTGTTCCGCTGTTCGTTGCGACATCGGTGATTCTCTTCGGCAGCACCATCGAAATCGAGGTCCTCCGCATCATGCGCGTCGATCCCGACCTGCATCCTTTCGTGGGCGCCTGGGGCTTGTTCTGGCGGTTTGTGCGCTATACCGTCGCTTTCGCCGCAACGTCCTCGGTGACCGCGATTCTCTACTATTACGGACCCTACCGGAAGCAGCGCTGGAGCGGAGTCTGGCCCGGCGCGATTCTGGCCACCACGCTCTGGCTGGTCGCCACACTCGGTTTCGGGTGGTACGTCCGCAACATTACGAATTACAACGTGCTTTACGGCAGCGTCGGCACCAGCATCGCGCTGCTGATCTGGATGTATCTGCTCGCCGCCATAGCCCTCTTCGGCTGCGAATTCAACGCGGAAGCCGAACGCATGAACGTGGCGCGGGAAATGATCCGTCGGGCCGCAGAGAAGAAGACGCCGGCTGAAAAGCACGGTCCCATCGCGGTCTGACATCACAGGCTGAAGCCTGTGCCACATGCTTTGTCCGTGGCGCAGACTTCAGCCTGTGACCTCTACTACTTGTATGCGGCGATGCCGGTAACGCGCTCTCCGATCACGAGCGCGTGGATGTGGTCCGTTCCCTCATAGGTCTTCACGGTCTCGAGATTGCATAAATGCCGGATCACAGGATACTCATCGGTGATCCCGTTGGCGCCCAGCAGATCGCGGCTCAGGCGCGCGCACTCGAGGGCCATCGCGGCGTTGTTCCGTTTCAGCATCGAAATGTGGGCCTGCTCGATCTTCCCCGCGTCCTTCAGCCGTCCGCAGTGCAGAGCCAGCAGCTGCGCCTTGGTGATCTCGGTGATCATCCACGCGAGCTTCTCCTGCACCAGCTGATGACTCGCCAGCGGCTTATCGTCGAATTGTTTGCGCATTACGACGTACGACCGCGCCGCCTCATAGCAGTCCATCGCGGCCCCGATCACGCCCCATCCGATCCCGTGCCGCGCCTGCGACAGACACGACAGGGGCGCCTTCAGCCCCTTCGCACCGGGCAGCATCGCCGCGTCCGGCACTTCGCAGTCGCTGAACGCCAGACTCGATGTCACTGACGCGCGCATCGACCACTTGCCATGAATATCCGACGTCCGAAACCCTTTCGCGCCGCGCTCGACCAGGAATCCGCGGATCCCTTCTTCGGTACGTGCCCACACCACGGCCACGTCTGCGATTGATCCGTTTGTGATCCACGTCTTCTCGCCGTTGAGCACCCAGCCCGCGCCGCGGCGCACCGCCCGCGTCAGCATTCCCGCCGGATTCGACCCGAACCCCGGCTCCGTCAGCCCGAAGCACCCGACGGCCGCGCCCGACTGCAGCCTCGGCAGCCAGCGCGCCTTCTGCTCTTCCGACCCGTATTCGAAGATCGGATACATCACGAGCGCGCCCTGCACGGACACGAAACTGCGCAGCCCGGAATCGCCACGCTCGAGTTCCTGCATGATGAGCCCGTACTCCACGTGGCTCATTCCCGCGCAGCCGTAACCTTCGAGATTCGCGCCCAGAAACCCGAGCGCCGCCATCTGCGGAATCAGTTCTTTGGGAAACCGCGCCTCGCGAAAGCAGTCGCGGATGACCGGCAGCACTTCGTCGTCAACGAAGCGCCGCGCGGTCTGCCGCACCATGAGTTCCTGCTCTGACAGCTGTGAATCGATCAACAGGTAGTCGACGCCCCGAAAGGCCATCAGATTAGTTTAGCCACCAGATTAGTTTATAGGCGGTGCTAAAGTTTTCCCTGCATCCCGTCGATAGATCGGGTAGCCATGCCTGCCGACCGACTACACCACAAATGCCACCCCCGTACCGTTGAGGAATTTCAGCAGAAGCTTGCCGAACTCAGAAAATGGATTGGAAGTCCGCCGCCAGCCCACTTTGAGGAGGACTGGTTCGCCGGACTCTGCGCCGAACCGGGCCGGTTCACCGAGCAGCTGATGAAGTTGCGGGACGCTCTCCGGGCGTCGGGTGAGCCCGAGCCGGCCCAGGTGCGCCAGCGCTGAGTTGCAAAGTCAGCCCAACTCCACCTTCTCGCCCAGCTGTGCGCTCACCAGATCCGCGATCAGCTGCTGCAGAGTGCGACCGTCGGTCCACACAAAGTCCGATGCCGCACCCTTCCAGTCGAGCTTGAAGCTTTGTACGCGCGCCGAGACCCAGATCTGCCGTACCGGCGCATTGGGGCTCACAACAAATTTCGCCGGAGCGGCTCGTTCAGATTGCCCCTCGAACTCAATTGAGAGCGCTCCGGCGTTGGAATCGACTTCGAAATCGTGCCGATCGGCGGCGCGCTCCAGCGCCCGCTGCAGCGAGATCAGCGCCGCTTCCGAACGTGCGCGAAACTCCTGTTCATCGGCCATCTTTGTGAGGAAAAATGCGCTTCGCTGTGCGGTTTCTTATGCCGGTGAAACCTGTTCAGCCTGCAGACCTTTCGGCCCGCGGTTTACGACGAAGGAAACCCTTGTGCCTTCCTCGAGCGTGCGGTAACCGCTCGCCTCGATGGCGGAGTAATGCACAAATACATCCTCGCCGTTCTCGCGGGAGATGAAACCATATCCCTTGCCGGCGTTAAACCACTTCACTGTTCCTGTCTCTTTCATTTACTACTCACTTTCCAGCATTGAACATCCAGAGATTCGATTGAGACTTGTCGGGGCGAAGGGTAAACGCGTGAGGTTCCAAGCGAGGTACTGGTAATTCAAAGGCTTGTCCTACGGTACCACGAAACCGCCTTTGTTTGCATCACGAAACGTGCCTGATGAGCGGCGGCATGAGATCGCGCTTCCACCGACGCGTCTGCGCACGGTGCGGGTACGCACACTGGTTCCTGCCGGACTGACCGGATTTCCAGGTAAAACCCGCCCATTCGGCCGATGCGCCGCAGCCACTTTATTCGCGACCATCGAAATATGGAAAACGCTCTCACTGCTTTCTCCGCCGCCCTCTCCGCCATGATCGAAAATTCAGCCCGTTCCGCCGTCGCCGTCGAAGCGCGGCATCGCATGGGGTCCAGTGGATTCTTTTGGAATGAAGGCGTGATCGTCACCGCCGCCCACGCCATCCGCCGCGACGATGAAGTCCCTGTAATCCTGCCTGACGGCTCCCGTGCTTCCGCCCAGCTCGCCGGCCGCGACCCCGACACTGACGTTGCCGTTCTCCGCATGCCTGGCGCCGCTGCACCCGCACTCGCCGCGACGACTGCGCCGCGTAGCGGTGAACTTGTCGTCGCCGTAGGACGCCACGCCCCCGGCGCTCTGGCGCTCACTGGCATCGTCAGCACATCCGGCGGAGCCTGGAAAACCTGGCGCGGCGGCCAGCTCGATGCCCTTCTTCGCCTCGACCTTGGCGCCTACCCCCGCTCTTCGGGCAGCCTCGTGGTCGACACCGAAGGCCGCTTTGTTGGCATGCTGACCACCGGACTTACGCGCACCGCTCCCGTTGCCATCCCTGCCGCCACCATCGCCCGGGTCGCGGCGGAACTCCTTGAACGGGGCAGCATCGCGCGCGGCTACATCGGCGTCAGCCTGCATCCCATACCGCTTCCGGCCGACTACGCGAAGGCGCTCAACCGGAACCAAAGGTCCGGCGTCATGATTCTGGGTGTCGAACCGAACGGCCCAGCCAACAGAGGCGGCATTCTGGTGGGCGACGTGATCGTGGAAATCAACGGGCAGCCTGTCGGCGACACCGACGACATTCAGATAGCGCTTCGCGGATCGGTCGGCAAGGAACTGCCTGTGGTCGTCTTTCGTGGCGGTCAGCGTGCCGAACTGCGGGTGACGGTCGCCGAGCGCAAGGCCTGACGCCGAATCCCCCTGCACCGCCGCCGCATCGCATGAATGCCGGGATGTCCGAAGAGCGAATCCGTGTGCTGGTCGTCGGCGAATCGCCGATCGTTCGCGCCGGACTCGCGGCGGCGATTTCCGAATCGGACCGTTTCGAAGTGGTCGGCACGACGAACCTCGCCGGCGCCGAGGCGCTGGCAGCGTCCACCGCCGCGTCGGCGATCCTGATGGAAGCGGATCTGGGCACGAAACCACCCGCAACCCCATTGACGCCGCGCGAACTCGAGGTACTGCGCCTGATGGCGGACGGTGCGAGCAACAAGATCATCGCGCACAAGCTCGGCATCTCCGATCACACGGTGAAATTCCACGTGACGTCGATTTTTTCGAAACTCAACGCCGGAACCCGCACCGAAGCGGTGACACTGGGCGTACGCCGAGGGTTGGTCTACCTCTGATTAATTCCGATGTACGGTCACGCCGGAGCACCGCAGCTCGAAGTAACCTCTCGACGCGGTTCCGCAGGCCGTCAGCTCAAGCGCATCCTCGACGTAATCGCACACCGCGAAATCATCCAGACTTCCATCACTGACCGCAAGCGAAACTCTGTACACCCCCGGCGCCAGCCCGGGCGCTGTCCAGTGAAAATCGACGTTCTGCGTATCGCCGGCCTCCATCGCCTGCAACGGATAATTCTCGCGCGCCGTGTTCGTACCGAATATGTTTTCGCCGCGCGCATTGCGCACCAGAAAACCCGCAATCGGCGACGCCACCGGGACGTTCGCCTGAAATCTCAGCCGCAGCAGCAGACGATCCTGCGCGGCCACATCCCGCACCGCCCGCCCCCGCGCGTTTACAATGTCG
This sequence comes from Terriglobia bacterium, assembly GCA_963832905.1. Taxonomy (GTDB): domain Bacteria; phylum Acidobacteriota; class Terriglobia; order Bryobacterales; family Bryobacteraceae; genus BOG-234. The sequence goes on from CAWHVO010000001.1 coordinate 763,689, forward strand.
GCGCCGACGATCGAGGCCCGGCTATCGCCGTAGCGGTGGCCGTTCACTCCCTTCGCCGGCGCCGGGACAAACGACGCCGGGGCGACCAATTCATGCTGTTCGGCGTCCCTGCGCAGACTCGCGCTCAGATACTTTGCCACCACCTCGTCTGCCTCGCCAATCGCCTGCATGGTCCCGTTCTGCAGCCACAGGCACCGTTCGCACAGCGCCTTCACGTCGCCGGTTTCGTGTGAAACGAACAGAATGGTCGCTCCCTGGGTGCGCAGTTCATGGATGCGGCGCATGCATCGCTGCCGGAATGCAATGTCACCGACGGCCAGGGCCTCGTCAACCATCAGGATCTCCGGATCGACATGCGCGGCTACCGAGAACGCGAGGCGCAGCACCATGCCGGTCGAATAGGTGCGGATCGGCCGGGAAATGAAATCTCCGATTTCCGCGAAACGCTCAATCGCTTCGAAGCGGGAGTCAATCTGCTCCCGCGAAAATCCGAGCAGCGCGCCGTTGAGATAGACGTTGTCACGGCCCGTGAACTCCGGCGAGAATCCCGATCCGAGCTCGAGCAGCGCCGCAAGCCGCCCGTTTACCTGAAATTCGCCTGAAGTCGGTGTCAGGATGCCGGCGATGATCTGCAGCAGTGTGCTTTTGCCCGATCCGTTTGCGCCAATGATGCCGAACGCTTCGCCTTTCGCGACAGAGAAGCTTACGTCGCGCAGCGCCCACAGGCCACCCTGCGGCGCGCCTTTGGCAGCGCCGAAGAGATGACGCAGCCTGCCGAACTGCGATTCGGTCAGCGGGTAGTTTTTCGAAATCCCATGAACTTCGACGGCGTTCATTGGCGTTTACTTTTGCGCCCGCAGAATGGCGCGGCGAAAGGCGTGCCCGCCCGGATGCAGAATGCCTTCGTGCCAGCCGACATCGTCCACCGCGCGGAATCCGAGCTTGGTCAGCATCTGGTGCAGGCACGACCGGTTCGGCAGCCACCACGAGATGTGGTCCTCTTCCGGATCGCCGCCGCCCACGTACATCATCGCCGGTGGAGAGTCCGGACCTTCCGGCAGCATCTGCGCGAAGACCAGCTGGCCGCGGCAGAGCGGCGCGAGAGCGGCCAGAGCTTTCAGCGGATAGAGTGTGTGCACCAGCACGTCACCGACGAAAATCAGATCGAAGCCGCTGGCTACACCGGTGTTCGCGGCGGAAAGATCGTAGACCGTCGAGTAGCAGCGCGCGACTTTGGAGCCGAGGCGTGCGCGGCAGAACTGAAACGGTCCGTCGAGCAGGCAGCGGTAAAGTTCGCGCTCGGGATCGCCGCGGCGCATGGATTCGAGATCGAGGCCGTCGGGAAAAATCATGCGTTCGATTTTGCCGAGCGAGCTCTCGACACTCTGTCCCGGAAAGCGATCCAGATCGCGCAGGGATGGCAACTCGGTCGAAACCACACGTGCGCCGCGCCGCTCAAATTCGAACGCGAAGAAACCCGTCGCTGAGCCGACGTCCAGCACGGTCATGCCGCGCATGTCATCCGGGAAATGAAAATCGCCGATGGTCCCGCGATAGTCGTAAAGGCCGGGGGTGATGAGGCTGTCGCCCAGATCGATGGTGTGATACCAGTAAAATCGGCTGGTGTCGGGGAGGCCAAGTTCGCGCGCGCGCGAAGTGAACGCGTCCGTCTGGGCGAGATATTCGGTCGCGCTGCTCACTCTTGCTTTACTTCCACGCCGCGCACACGACACGTTTGCCGCGCGCATGCTGCTCGTAGGCGTTGGGAGGCGGCGGCAGAATCTCCGCGCGCCGGAATCCGGCCTGCTTCAGCATAAACAGCAGGGCCTTCGGTGAAGGACAGGTGGCCATCGGGGTCACCCCGGTTTCGCGGTTATGCGCATCGAACTCGCCGCTCTCATCGATCACCGCGATGATGCCCTGATACGGGCGGGTCCACTCGCGCGAGCCCCACTCCGCGCAGCCTTCGACCTCGTCGACCACCTGCGTCTCAATCAAGCACAGTTCGCCGGTCACCGCGGCGACCTGACGGAGACAGCGCATGGGGTCTTCGACATGATAAAGCAGGCCGAGAAACAGGGCCAGCGGAAACGTGCGGTGAAGATCGTCGGCCAGGGTCTCCACGCGGCCTTCACGGAACTCAACGTTCTTCACGCCCATCGCGTCTGTCACAAAGCGCGCGCGATTCAGATTCTCCGGCCGCGCATCGATCGCGAGCACACTGCGGACTCCCTTTTGCGACATCGCGAGCGAATAAAAACCTTCATGGCAGCCGATGTCGAGACAATCGATTTCGCGCAGCCGGTTGCCAAAGTGCGCCTCGACGGCCCCTGACACCATCTGGAGGCGCGTATCGAAAATGCCCACCACCGACTCCGGTATCAACGGTGTCGTCGCGATGCCATCGCCGAAATCAAAACGATAGAACCACGGCCCGAGTTGCTCGATCCCCTGGCGTATCTCAGCCGCCGTCACGACTTCCTCCATGGCTCTTTCTCCACAACCATGCATCCGGCCAGTACGTAATGTTGCGCGGACCGCGCGGGGCTCTCATCTCGAATTCCGGATGAGCCGCGGCGAACTCAAGAGCCGCCGAAGCGGGGTTGTCCCACGACCAGCTCGCATCGCCTCCGGGGACGTCTGTCAGATCGCGCATCACGCCGTCCGCGGCAATGATGCACGAACCCGGCGTGACCAATGGGGCGTACGCCGCGAGCTCTCCCGCAACATGCTCCTTGGAATGATGCGAGTCGAGGATTACCAGCACCGTCTCGCCTGAACGGATGCAGTTCCGCACTTTCGCCACCGTCTCCGGCGCTGCCGAGTTGCCCTCGATCATTGTGATGCGATGGGCCGGCCGGTGTTTCGCGATTGCGTCCCGTGTATCCGGCGCAATTTTGATATCGACACCAATCACCCTCCCCTTCCCCATCGCCTCGCACAGGCCGGCATGAAACAGAAGCGAGCCGCCGTGGTAGATGCCGCATTCGATGATGACATCCGGCTGCACCTCGTAAACGACCTCCTGCAGACGCACCAGATCGTCGGGGAGCTGCAGGATGGGACGGCCGAACCAGCTCAGTGTGAAGTAATAATTCGAGGCCCAGCCGATGCGCACCCACTGGCGGCTGACGATCTCAAACGCTTCGGTGGAGTAAAGGGGGATAGCCCCGGAGGTCTCTGTGGTGAGGACACCGGCGTCGGTGTCGATTGTCAGCTTCATGCGGTCAGCTTCATGCCGAAGCTGTATTATCGCAGTCTAAACACACTTCCGGCGTCGGATTCACGAAGACCCGACGCCGGACAGGACAGGAGTTACTGTGCCGCAGGAGGCGCCGACAACGGCTCTTCCATGCCGCGGTGACAGGTGTAGCAGGTCACCTTGATCTTTGCATCCGGCATTTTGGCATTGATGTCCAGCACCATCTGGAACATCATGCGCGCTGTCAGCTTTTCGGGCTTCGTGTCCAGCGAGCGATCCTGTTCGTGGCAGAAAGTGCACTGCACGCCAAGACCGGTAGTGGCCATTCGCATGTAGGTCATGAAGCCGTCCGCAGGCAGAACCTTCAGATTCTTCGGCGGGCCGCCACGACCGCGACCGCCCCCAGGGGGCTGCGCGCACAGCATGATAGCGCCAATGGCAATCAGGAAAAGTAGTTTACGCATTGCAAAACACTATATCAAAATTCGTGACGGTGTAGACCTTTTTTTGATGTCAAATGAAATTCAGCTGGAAGCGCGCCAGGATCGCACGCTCGGAGGCTTTGTTCGCATCCACAGCGCCGCCGAGGAAGTTGGTGTGGCCGTAATCCGCCGAAATCCGGAATATGCGGTTGAGGTACCAGTTGCCGCCGACCACCCATTCCCGGGCGAAATTGGGTGACGAGGAGAGACTGACAAACCCGGCGGCAAACAGGGCCGGATCGACGCGGAAATCGCCTGTGCGGGCGGCGATTTCGAAGGCGCCCCAGCCGCCGTTGCGCGGATCGAACGGATGCTTCGGATCGGGGCTGCCATAGCTTTTTCTCTCGCCGGTCAGGATATAAGACGCCTGCACCTGCCAGGAGCGGAAAGCGACGTCCCGGCGAACCGTGCCTTTCTGGAATCCCTCTTCGGTCACCGTGTCTTCGGCGAGAACGCCGACCGGCCCGAGGTAGTAGAAGGCCTGCGGTGCGACAGACGTTCTGTGCCCCGCCGAGACAACGCCCGGAGCGAAGTTGAAAAACGTATTCTGGCCGACTGTCTTGTACGTGGGGAGCGCGACGCCGTCTACGTTTCCTCCCTGCGCGGCGAACCCGAAGCCGAGATTGGTCAGCACGTTGTGATCGGGCTGGAACGGCGTGGCGAAGACGCGGGCAGTGTAATCGCGTGCGTTGGAGGGCGATGTGTCGGAGAGGCTGTTGTCCGGTACCGGATTGAAAACGCCAAGCTGGTATCCGACGCGATGGTCGATGACGTCGCCGGCAACTTGAAACCCGATCGCCCGGCTGGGTACAAGGAGCGTAGGCAGGCCGCGTTCGATGAAAGTGGTGTCATCGTCCGACTGCAGGCGCTCCAGCCCGACCGCCGGCTTGAACTTCCCGGCACGGATCGCGACGTGGGGGATGTAGTTGGCCTGCATATAGGCGTCGTAGATGATCACGGTCCCCTGGCCGAAATCGGGACGGAAGAAATAATCGATGTACTTATAGACCGTCCCTGAGATTGTAGGCCGGACACGGCGGAGAAGGATCTGATCTGTCAGACTCCCGGTGCCCTTGCCGGTGAACGTGCGGGCATCGGCCTGAAGATCGGCGCCGATCTTCATCAAAAAGTCCCCCTCCGGGGACTGAATGGTGAATCCGCCGGGCCCTTCGGTCACCAGGCCAACGCTATTTGTTTCCACAGCGGCCGGAATCGTGCCCGCTGCAACTCCGGCGTTGCTGGGGCGCTGGGAACCGGACTGCGCCAGAGGCACCGGAGCAGGGGCCACGACGGGAGGCGCAGCTGCGCGTGCGGACGGTGGCGCGGGAGCTCCGGTTGATTTAGCCTCGTCAGCGGCAAGGCGGCGTTCCAAGGCTTCCACCTTCTGCTCAAGATCGAGAATTTTCTGCTGATCGGGTGTCGATGGGGCTTGGGCTGAGGCGCACTGAACTGCGGCCAGAAAAACGGACCCAAACAACAAGCGTTTTATAATCATTGATCTACGGCCTAAAAAAAACACTATACTAACTAGATAGGTTTAGTATTTATTGCTAAGCATGAGTTTGTCAACTATTTCTATCGAGATTATGTAGTTTTGCGTTATGCTAGGAACCGGACTAGGCTGTCATGGAATTTCTGGCTGGATTTTTGATTGCGCTCGCGATCGGCGTCACCGGGGTCGGAGCGGGAAGTATTACGGCGCCGATTCTGATCTTGTTTTTTCATCAGCCGGCACGCGATGCCGTGACGACTGCCCTCGTCTTCGGCACCGTGGTAAAACTGATCGCAACGCCGATCTATATGGCGCGGCGGCAGGTGAGCTGGGGCGTCCTGAAATGGACGGCGCTCGGGGGGCTGCCAGCCGTGCTGATTGGCAGCCTGGCGCTGGGCTTCCTGGATCAAAAGGCGCTCAGCCGGCCGGTGCTGATCATCGTCGGGATCACGGTCTTGATTACCGCGGCCGGGACTCTGTGGCGCAGCATCGTGCCGAAGATTCAGGCGAAGCCGGTACCTGGAAAATGGCTGCCGTGGATCATGGCGCCGATCGGTTTTGAAGTCGGTTTCTCTTCGGCCGGCGCGGGAGCGCTCGGCACGCTCGTGCTGATGCGCTTTACGTCGCTGCTGCCCGCGGAAGTTGTCGGCACGGATCTGGCGTTCGGATTGCTGCTTTCCGTATTCGCGGGCGGAATTCACATCGCGATGAGCGGACTGCCGTGGCCGATGTTGTGGAAGCTGCTGGCGGGCGGAATTCCCGCGGTGCTGATCGGGACCCAGCTGGTGACGGTCGTCTCGCCGCGCAAGATGCGGTTCGCGCTTTGCCTCTGGCTGGTTTATATCGGCGGGCAGCTGTCGTGGCGTGGCATCGCGGGCGGGTAGACATACAGGAGATCAAGCAGGGTTGGCGATAAACCGGTAGCCCACTCCACGCACCGTTTGCAGATGGCGCGGCTTAGTCGGGTCATCTTCTATATAGCGCCGCAGACGAACGATGAAGTTATCGATCGCCCGGGTGTCGGTGTCTTCGTGCAGACCCCACACTTCTTCCAGCATGGTCTTGCGCGAAACCGGCTTGCCTTCGTGCCGGATCAGGAAGCGCAGTACATTCATCTCCATCAGCGTCAAGGGGAAGACCTGGTCCCGCACGTGCAATTCGAGCAGTTCAAAGTGCACCGACTTGTCGGCGAACCGGAATACATCGTTCCGTTTTGCTCCTTCCAGCCACTGGCGGCGGCGCAGCAGCCCCTGAATGCGCGCGATCAATATGGTCAGATCGAACGGCTTGGTCAGATAGTCGTCCGCGCCGGCGGCAAATCCCTGCAGTACGTCGGCGGAATGTCCGCGCGCGGTCAGGATCAGCGTCGGCACGAACTGTCCGGCATGGCGCATCTCCGAAACCACGTCGAAGCCGCTCTTGCCCGGCAGCATCACGTCAAGCACGACGATGTCGAAATCCTTCGGCGGGGGCAGAAGCAGAGACAATGCCGCTTCACCGGTGTCGACGACGTCGATCTGGTAGCCCTCAGCTTCCAGATTGAAGCGCAAGCCTTCGGCCAGATGCTGCTCGTCTTCAACAACCAGAATTCGGCTCATCTTAGCTTTGTTGCCGGGCGATGGGGAACCGCAGGGTAAACGTGCTGCCCTGGCCGGGTCCGCCGCTTTCCGCCCACGCGCGTCCGCCGTGGCGTTTGGCGACAGAGCGAACAATGTAAAGGCCAAGTCCCGTACCCTTGATACGCGCGGAGCCGGGGCCGTGAATGCGATAAAAGCGCTTGAAGATGCGCTTCAGCTCGGGGCGCGGGATGCCCGGCCCGCGGTCCTTTACCCGAACCTCGGCGAAGCGGTCCCCGGTCGGGAGGGCTGCTACTTCGATCCCCATGTCCTTACCCGAATACTTCACGGCGTTGTCGATCAGGTTCGATACCGCGGCGTGGACTTCGTCGTAATCGCCCAGAATCGGCAGCGGGGGACCCGGCGCATAGCGCAGCGCATCCGGCGGGATGTGATGCAGAATGCGGGCGCGGTTCACACATTCGGCGACCAGCTCGTCGAGCTGCATGGGGGCGAGATGCGGTTTGCGGGCGGATGAGCCGACGCGTCCGGTGCGCAGAATCTGTTCGATGGTGCCGAGCAGGCGGTCGCTGTCGGACAGAATAATGCCGTAAAATTCGTTGCGCTTCGATTCGTCGACCGTGCGCGTCTTCAGCGTTTCCACGTAGAGCCGGATGGATGCGACCGGCGTTTTCAGCTCATGCGTCACGGCATTGATGAAGGCATCGTGCTGCTCGTTGCGGCGGATTTCGCGCACCAGAAAAATCGTGTTGAGCACGACGCCGGCGATCACCAGCATCGACAGCAGAAAGCCGAGGAACAGCAGAATGCCGTGGCCCCAGCCGAGCTGCACCCATCCGACGTAAAGAAGAGCAACAACTACAGTGAGGCCGACGCCGAGCGCGATAAAGAACGCGATGGAGCGCTTCCGCCCTGTTCCGACCATAATTCCACTTTACTTGTTTGGTTAAGAGCGGCCGGAGTCACAGCGGTCGGGGCGGACGGTGGAAAATGCATTACGAAGCGGGCGCCGCCGCCGCCGCGGTCGAGCGTGACTGTGCCATCGATCTGGCGCGCCAGGATGCTGACGACGCGCAGGCCGACGGATTCGGTGTTTTCCCAGTCGAAATCGGCGGGAAGGCCGACGCCGTCATCCCCGACCGAGAGGGTCAGATCGCCCGATTCGAGACGAGCGAAGTGTACGCGGACCGTGCCGGAGCGGCCGGCGGGGAAGGCGTATTTCAGGGCGTTGGAGAACAGCTCGTTGAGGATCAGACCGCAGGGGATGGCGCGATGGACGCCGAGCTCGATATCCTCGGCTTCGATCCGCACCGAGACCAGGCCGGGATCGAGCGCATAGGAGGAAAATATCTCGTGCGCGAGCTGCTCGATGTACCTGCCGAAACTGACGCGGTCGAGATGCTCGGTGCTGTAGAGGTATTCGTGAATCAGCGCCATCGATTCGACGCGCCGCTGGCTCTCGGCGAGGGCGACCGCAGCGCGGGTGTCACGCATGGTGTCGGCCTGCATGCCTAGAAGCCCGGCGATCACCGCCATATTGTTTTTGACGCGGTGATGAACTTCCTTGAGGAGCACCGTTTTTTCCGCCAGCGCCCATTCGAGCCGCGCGATCAGGTTCTCGCGTTCGCGCTCGAGCTGCTTACGCGCGCCGATATCGGTGATGAAAGCGATGACCAGGCCACCCCCTGATGCTCGGCGACGAAACTCAGACTGATTTCGACGGGTAACTCGGAGCCGTCTTTGCGACGCCCGACCAGGTCCATGCCCTGTCCCATGGGCCGGGCGTGCGGGCGGAGACTGTAGCCGGCGCGATGACTGACATGGCCTTCGCGGAGAGCCTCGGGAAGAAGGATGTCAACGGAGGCGCCGATGAGTTCTTCGCGGGTATATCCGAAAAGGCCCAGCGCCGTGGGATTGACATCGAGAATGCGTCCGTCCGGGGCGGCCGTGAGAATACCGTGCGTGACGTTGCCGAGGAATGACCTGGCCGTGGCTTCGGATTCTTTGAGCGCCGTGATGTCGTTGTTCATCTTGATCACGGCGACGGGTTCGTCCGCAGCGTTGCGCAGCAGAGTCCAGTGTCCGACGACCCAGATTTTCGAGCCGTCGCGGCGGAGCTGCTGAAATTCGCCGGTCCAGCTGCCGGCCGCGAGGAGGATGGAGCGGACATGGTCGAGCGGACGCGGCAGAGTCGTATCCAGCAACTCGTGGCTGTTGCGGCCTATGGCTTCCTCAGCGGTCCAGCCATAGAGAGCTTCGGCGCCTTTGGTCCATTTCAGAATCGTGCCATCGAGGTCCTGCACGATGGCGTTGGTCTGATCCAGCGCGGCGGCGTAGACTTCGGAATCGGGCGTCGGTTGGGGATGAGTCATATCAGGAAGCCTTCATCTGTTTTGCGCGCACAACGGACTGACCACCAGCGCAGTCGGCTGACGCATCTTGTCCTGGATAAGGCTGACCGCTGCTGCTCTGCGCCCCTGGCCGGGCCTGTGCGCTCGCGAACGATTTTTCATCGCCGAGCAGGTCGCGAACGCTGTTGAGCAGTTCGGTTTTAGTGAATGGCTTGCGCAGGAAGCGCGCGCCGGGAGGCACGTTTTCGCCTCCCTTGTCGAACTCGTGCGCATAGCCGGAGATGAAAACGGTTTTCAGGTCTGGCCAGCGCATTGTCAGGGTTTCGGAAACTTCGAGGCCGCCGGGGCCGGGCATCACCATGTCGGTGACAAGCAGATCGACGGGATGCGACCGCTCGTGCGCGAGCTGGATCGCCTGGTCGCCATCGGCTGCTTCGAGCACGTTGTATCCTGCGCTCTCGAGATAATCGCGCAGCAGGCGGCGGATTCCGTCCTGATCTTCTGCAAGAAGCACGGTCGCCGACTGCTGAACTTCGGCCGTGGGTATCGAGATGCGGAACATGGCGCCGCGGCCCGGTTCGCTGTTGACGTAAATCGAGCCGCCGAGATCGGTGACGATGCTGTCGACGATGGAAAGGCCGAGACCGGTGCCGCTGCCCGCAGGTTTGGTGGTGAAGAAAGGCTCGAAGAGATGCCGGCTGGTCTCGCGGCTCATGCCGTTGCCGGTGTCGGTGACACTCAGCATCACCGATGCACCGGATTCGTTGCCGGTCTCGATGGCGATTTCACCGCCGGACGGCATGGCATCGCGGGCATTGGCGATCAGGTTCATCAGAACCTGTTTGAGCTGCCCCTCGTTGGCGCGCACGATGGCGAGATTCTCGCCGAGCCGGAACCGGCATTTGACGGAGGGACCGCCAAGACGGCGGAACAGTTCCTCGGTGTCGCGGATGACGTGATTGAGATTGACGTGGCGCTTCTCGATCGGTTCGTTGCGGCTGAACTGGAGAAGCTGGCGGGTGATTTTGGCGGCGTTGTCACCCGCTTTCTTGATTTCGTTGAGAGGAACGACATCGTTCTCGCCCGCGGTGCGCAGCATTTCCTCGGTGTAACCGAGCATGATGAAGAGCAGGTTGTTGAAGTCATGGGCGACGCCGGCGGCGAGGCGTCCCACGGCCTGCATCCTGTGCTGCCAGCGGGCTTCGTTTTCGCGGGCCTGGCGCGAGGTGGCGTCGCGAAACGTGATCACCGCGCCCACCACGCGCTCGCCGTCGATGCTGCCCGCGAGATCGCCTTCGACGGGGAAGCGCTCGCCGGAACGCTTTACGGCAAGGAGGTCAGGCGGCAGGGCCGCGGGAGGGCCGGGTAGTGCCGGAGGACCGAGCAGCTCACCCACGGGTGCGCCAGAGGACTCGTCGACGAGCGACAGCACTGCCGCGATATCCTGGCCGCGCGCATCGGTGTTCGACCAGCCCGTCAGGGCTTCGGCCGGTCCGTTGAGGAACTGCACTTTGCGGTCGCGGTCGATGACGATCATGCCGTCGGCCATGGTGCGAAGGGCAGTGGCCATCCAGGCGCGCTGGTCACGTATTTCGCGATCGGCGCGATGCTTGTGGGTCGCCATTTCGATGGTGGTGGCGAGGGTGCGGTGATCGATCGGCTTGGTGAGAAAGCCAAAGCCGCCGGTGCGCTTGGCGCGGTCGATGGTTTGGGGATCGGTTTGTGCAGTAAGATAGACGACCGGGATGTCGAAACTCTCGCGCAGTTTCTTCGTGGTTTCGATGCCGTCGAGCGCGCCTTTGATGTGGATGTCCATGAGGACGAGATCCGGCTTCGTTTCAGGCACGCAGGCCAGGGCAGCTTCGGCGGAATCGGCGATTCCGGCAATGTGATAACCGCTCTTGCGCAGACGCGACGCGATGTTGTCGGCGATGATGCCCTCGTCTTCCACGATGAGGATCTTCGCCGGGGCCTCGTCCTGAGGCGGGGGAAACATCATAGGGGAATTTACGCTCCTTCGGGAATTTCTATGCTCCGGGCCGGGCTAAGCCCGCCTGCAGGGCCGAAGCCCCGCCCCACATGGGCATACTAGGTATCCTGGGCCGAAAAGGTCAGTTCAAAACAGGCGCCGGGTCTTGTGCGGCCCAGCGTGAACGTGGCGCCGATCTGCTTCGAAAGAATTTGTACGATGCGCAGACCGAGCGAGACGGCATTCTGCCAGTCGAAGCCCTCGGGAACGCCGACGCCGTCGTCACTGCAGACGAGAGAGAGCTGACCTGAATCGAGCCGCGTGAAACGTACTGTGATCGTGCCTTCGCGGTCGGAGGGAAAGCCGTGTTTGAAGGCGTTCGAGACCAGCTCGTTGAGAATCAGACCGCACGGAATGGCGCGATTGACGGGGAGTTCGATGGACTCGGCTTCCACATTGAGCGAAATGCGCTCCTGCCCGGCGGCCCATGCTTCGCCGATCTGATCGGCAAGCTGATGCGCGTATTTGCCGAAGTCGATGCGGTCGAGGTGCTCGTCGGAATACAGGTACTCCTGAATGAGCGCCATCGACATGACCCGCTGCTGGCACTCGGTGAGAGCGGCGCTCGCCTGGCCGTCGGCGAGTTCGTCGGCCTGCATGCCGAGCAGCGCGCTGATGACAGAAAGATTGTTCTTGACGCGGTGGTTAACCTCCTTCAGCAGAACGGTTTTCCCGGCGACCGCGCTTTCGAGCTGCGAGATGAGATCTTCCCGCTCCCGCTCGGCTTTGCGGCGCTCGGTGATGTCGATGATGAACGCCACGGTGACGCCGCCGTTCTCGGCGAGATGACTGAGGGCGATTTCAGCCGGAAACTCCGAGCCGTCTCTGCGAAGACCGACAAGGTTCATACCCAGCCCCATGGGCCGCACGCGGGGGTGACGCTCGTATTCGGTGCGCAGCTGATAGTGACGGCCGCGCATGCTCGCCGGAAGCAGCAACTCCACGGATTCGCCGATCAGGCCTTCGCGCGTGTAGCCAAACATCTGCATGGCCGCCGGATTGGCGTCGCGGATGCGGCCGTTCCTGTCGATGCTGAGGATGCCCTGTGCCGCTCTTTCGAAGAGCAGACGGGCACCCGCTTCGGTGGACTGGAGCGCGTCAACATGATTCACGGTTGCCATTGAGCGCCTCGGCTTTGTTCGACAAAAAGAACCGGCGGCGAAGACCGCCGGCGGTACAAAGCGTGTACGGGTTTCTGCATTTTTCTAACGGGCCTCGATCGGGGCTTCGCGCAAATCGCCGGCCTCGGTGGAACGCACGGCTGTGCCGGGTTCGGAAACCGGGATATAGACGGTGAACGTGGTGCCGCGGCCTTTTTCGCTGTCGACATGAATGGTCCCGCCGAGGTCCGTCACGATGCTGTGAACGATCGACAGGCCAAGACCGGTGCCGCTGCCCGGCTGCTTGGTGGTGAAGAAAGGCTCGAAGAGGTGGTCCGCCATGTCGGCGCTCATGCCGGCGCCGGTGTCGGTGACGCTGAGGGCGACAAACGCTTTCCAGATGATCGCGGGTGAGGCGCCCTGCGGGGCGTCAACGTTGGCGGTCTCGATGGTGACCTTGCCGCCGCCGGGCATGGCGTCGCGCGCGTTGGCCGCGAGATTCATGACGACCTGCTTCAACTGACCCTGATCGGAGCGGACGTTCTTTGAGGTTTTCGTCGAGCAGTAACTGCCAGCGCAGGGAAGGGCCACCGAGCCGGCGGATGAGCTCTTCGGTGTCGCGGATGACGTCATTCAGATTGATGTCGAGTTTGACGACCGGCTCTTTGCGGCTGAACTTCAGTAACTGCTGGGTAAGGCTCGCGGCCTGATCGCCGGCCTTGCGGATTTCTTCGAGCGCGTGGATATCGAGCTTAGTAAAAGCAAGTGACCGGCCCATCATTTCATCGGTGTAGCCGAGGATGGTGAGCAGAAGATTGTTGAAATCGTGTGCAATGCCGGCGGCGAGACGGCCGACCGCCTGCATTTTGTACTGGTGCCGGACTTCGTTTTCCTCCGTGCGGCGCGCGGTGGCGTCGCGGAAGGTGATGACTGCACCGACAACGCGGCCGTTGGAGACGCTGGGCGCAACTTCCCCCTCGAGGGGAAACCACTGACCGGAACGCTTCGAGGCAACAAGGCCGCGCGGGATCTGGGTGGGCGGCTGCGGCGCGTCGGGCGGAAACAGAAAGCGGTTGACTTCGAGCTCGGTGGCGAGTTCGCGCAGGGGGAGGATCATAGCGCTTTCGCGGTCGCGGGCTTCGTCGTTCTTCCAGCCGGTGAGGGCTTCGGCGGGGCCATTCATGTACTGGATGCGGCGGTCGACGTCGATCACGACCATGGCATCGGCCATGGCGCCGAGGACGGTTTCCATCCAGGCCCGCTGGGCGCGCGCCGCGCGGTCGGCGCGGTGTTTGTGAATGGCCATCTCGATCGAAGTCGCGAGGCTGGTCTGATGGACGGGCTTGGTGAGGAAACCGAAGGCTTCCGTCATTTTGGCGCGGTTAACGGTGGACTGGTCGGTGTGCGCGGTGAGGTAGATGATCGGGACATCGGAAGTTTCGCGCACTTTGGCGGCGGTCTGGATGCCGTCCATGGAGCCCTTGATGCGGATGTCCATGAGGATGAGATCGGGGCTGACGTCGCGAACCGTGGCGAGGGCTTCTTCGGAGGATTCGGCGATCCCCGCGACGGAGTATCCGGTCTTGAGCAGACGCGACGCGATATGACCGGCGATGATTCCTTCGTCTTCGACGATCAGGATGCGCGCCGTGCCCGGCTGGTTCTGCGCGGGCGGGGAAACCACCATGAAATAAATGCCTCCGATTTCCGGGATTGGAACGGGATTCCGGACCCACAGTAGCATCGTTTCCCTGTGAGACCGATGTAACGGAGAGGCAACGGGGGGTAGTGCTCCCGGAAATGCGGGGGACGATGGCTAGACTATTTGATTGATATTACTGGGAATGGCGAGAGGAATGCCGGTATTTATCGGTTGACCAGGCGCAAATTAAATTTGTTGGGTTTGGTTGTGACCGGGTCTGAGGCCTAAGGCAGCGGAACCACCTCACTACACGCTGAGTCTCCGTAGATGGGAGCTGTCGCGCCCTCGCGTGCCCACCAGCGTGACCACTTGATGTATTCGGCCGGGGGGTCCCGGGGCTTTAACGCCCCGTAGCTGGTGCGGTGAGTCAGTTGCCGCAGGCTGTAGGCGGCCCTGTCGCTGACGTCCAGATCCGGGTCTTTTACCAGATCGAGCAGAATGGGGATCGCAGCACGGGATCGCGTGGCGCCCATTGCCGCGACTGCGTTCATTCGCGTGAATCTGTCCGGGCTCTTCTCAAGCGCAACGAGCACAGGAAGCATCTTCTCGCCGCCGAGTTCTGCTGCATCGACGGCGTAGGAAACGTTTCGGGCATTCTTCTCCGCAGCGTCCCGCAGCAGCGGGAACCACCTTTGATCGTTGGTTTCGGCCAGATAGTGGGCGGCCTCGATCTGTTCGTTTGTTAAAGGCCCCTCCATATACTGAGCCAGAGCCTCTATACTTCGGGGAGTGTTCAATCGGTGGAACGCCATTGCAGAATACCTTCGAAACTCTTCACTGTCCGCAAAGCCAAGCAGGGTTTCCTCAAGGGAGGGTGGCGCGAGGCTGGCCAGGGTTTTCGCTGCTTCCTGACGCTCCTCCGATTTGCGCGATTTGAGCTGGTCAAGCCACGGCTTCCATTCACTGGAAGGAATGGGCGCTGCATCGACGCGAAAGGCTAATCGCGCCTGTGTTTTCACGATGGTGGTATGTGTTCCCGCGAAGGTAATCGGGGGGCCGTCGTACTTCGCGTCCACCCGGTAGTCTCCAGGCGCGTTTATTTCGTGGTTGAAATTCAGGAGGTAACGGAGGGTATAGGCCTGCCCAGGTTGCAGCTGCACGTTCTGAAACTGGCCACCGTTCAGGACGCACATACTGTCCCTCGAAAACGCCGGACAGGAGGCGCCGGATCCGTCGCTGGAAACCTGGACGGAGATGCCGGAACAGGCGGGCTGATCCGGATCGCTGATGGAAAACCCGGCCGTGTCCGGTCCCTGGTTCACGAGGCTCAGGGAGAGGAAGACCGGCTCGCCGCGGGCGAAAGTTGCCTTCTCCAGATAAAACGAACCCATGATCTGTGCCGCGGCAGAGTTGGAAACGAAAATACACAAGCCCGCGACGGCCAGCCGAATTCTCATGCGGATAATTGTACGCTCTTCGGAAGTCGTGCCTTTAACCTTGAGAGAGCGTATAAACTTAGGGTTGATTTCGTCGGGCCGCGGTATCGTGATTTTGCTCGCCTCCGGTTGGTGCTTCGCCCAGAACGTCCAGCCGGATCATTTTGACGTCGCCTCTGTAAAGCCTGTAAGCCGGGATGTACCGATGGGCCTTAAGCAAAACGCCGGGCGAATGTACTGGGCACGCATTCCGCTCCCGAACCTGATCGGCATGGCATATGACGTGCGGCTCGATCAGATCACAGGTCCGGATTGGCTCCAGTCGGAGTTCTACGCCGTCGAGGCGACATTTCCGCCTGGTTCAACGAATGAACAACACGCCCGGATGATGGCTAATCTTCTGGCGGAGCGGTTCGGTCTGCTGGCCCATCGGGTCACGAAAAGCGTTGACGGCTATGAGTTGACGGTTGCTCCCGGCGGAATAAAACTGGCTGCGTCTCCAGGGACAGGAGATGGCCCGGAAAAAAGGCCGGAACCGAAAGAGGACGCGAATGGATTCCTCGTTTTGCCCCCGGGTGGACCGACGTGGGAAGCCAGGGTTGACAGGGAGACGGGCATCGAGCGAATGACATTCCGGCGCAGCTCGACGGCTTATCTGGCGTCCACGCTGCGCATGGCCATCTCGCGTCTGGGGAACGGTCCGACTACGCCGATCACGGACAAGACTGGCATCGGCGGACGCTTCGATTTTGAACTTACGTTTCCTGCGCCCGGTTTCCCGGCGCGGCTCGGGGGCGCAGGGCAGGACGCGACCGGGATCCCCGGCGATCCGGACCGTGGACCGGCTGCAATTTCAGCCGCCCTGGAAAAGCAAATCGGTCTGAAGCTGCTCCGGGTAAAAGTCCCGCTCGATTTCATCGTAGTGGACCACGTGGAAAAAGTACCCACAGCGAATTAGAGCGGCAGTAAACTTGTGCCCATGGACGCGTGCCAGCTTATTGCTGAGCGTAAGATTCGGGAAGCGATAGAGGAAGGAGCTTTCGACCATCTTGAGGGTGCGGGCAAACCACTCGATCTCAGCGAGAATCCATTCGAGGATCCGTCGGACCGGATGGCTCACCGATTGTTAAAGAACAACGGATTCGCGCCGGCGTGGATGGAAGAAGCCAGGGAAATTGAGGCGGAATCCCGTCGTCTGCGCGCGCAGGGTGAAATCCCGAAAGGCGATTTACTGGAGCGCGTGGACGCACTGAACCGCAGAATAGTCGCGTTCAATCTGAAGGCGCCGTCAATCAGACTCCACAAACGGTATTTTCGATGACAGCCTTCGGCTGGCTCTTCCTGAGTGAAACCACCGGCGGCAAAGACCGCCGGCGCTACATAACGGCGTAAACAAACAGCTTCGGATTGTTGTTGGCCACAGGCTCGGCCGGGGCCGGCGGCGCAGGAGCACTGTTTCCCGCCTGGGCTGCGGCAGCGGTCGGCTCCTGAGGCGCTGCGCCACGTCCCGGGCCGCGTCCTGCGCCGCGGCCGCGTCCGGGACCACGTCCAAATCCGAATGTGCCGGTTCCCGCCATGACTGCAATGTATTGCTTACCGTCGAGCATAAAGGTCATCGGCGGGCCGGTGCCGCCGCTCAGCGGCAGGGCCATATCAAGGAGCTGTTCGCCCTTATCCGCGGTAAAGGCTTTCAGGTGTCCGTTGGGCAACGTCTGGAACACGAGGTTCGAAGCCAGGGACAGCGTGCCGCCGCCCGTCTGTCCACCGCCGAGCGCGAACCAGCGCTCCTTTTGCGTGGCGGGATCCCACGCGCTGAGAATGCCGCCGCGCACTTTTGTGCCATCGGGATTCATGCGGTCGGGCCCGTGAGCGGGCGGGGATGCTATCGGTGTGCCGCCGCGGGCGGCGCCCAGATTCAGCCCGAAGTTCTGATTCCCCGGGGTCGGCGTATAGCCCTCCGACGCCACGAAGTTGAACGAGTTCTCGGGGGCGATCGGAACGTAGACCAGCCCCGTCGTCGGATTGAACGACATCTGCGACGTATTATGCATCTGCAGCGGATAAACCGTCACGCCCTTCTTCGAAGAATAAAGCGCGTCGGGATGAATATCGGGGCGGCCGGTTTTGGGATCGATGCTCGTAGCCCAGCTCACCTTCGACATCTCGGATGCGGAGATGAATTCGCCGTTCGTGCGGTCAATGACGTAAAAGTAACCGTTCTTGTTCGCCTGCATGACGACCTTGCGGGTCCGATTACCGATGCGAATGTCCGCCAGCAGCAGGTGCTGAATCGCATCGTAATCCCATTCGTCGCCGGGCGTGCACTGGTAGTGCCACTTCAGCTGACCGGTGTCGGCATTGATGGCGAGGATGGAGGCGATGTAGAGATTGTCCTGATGCGTGATTTCCCTGCCACCGTTACGAACGTCCGCCGACCAGACTGTTCCGTTGCCGACCCCGACATACAGAAGGTTCTCGTCGGGATCGTAGGCCATGCCATCCCACATGGATCCGCCGCCGCCCTGCTTCCACCATTCGCCGGCCCACGTTTTTGCCGCGGCTTCCATGGCCTTGTTCTCAAATCCCTTCGAGGGATCGCCAGGCGTTGTGTAGAACTTCCAGAGCTCTTTGCCGGTATTGACATCGAACGCGGAGACGTACCCGCGAAAAGGAGGAAACTCCGCGCCGGCGTTGCCGATGAATACCTTGCCTTTCGCAACGCGGGCCGCCATCGTGATGGAGTATGTCGAGAGCTCGCCCTCTTTCGGCTCCGGGATCGCCCATGAAGACCACAGCAGCTTGCCGGTGGCTGCGTCGAGAGCCTGCATGCGACCGTCAACGACAGGGACCAGCACTTTGCCTTCGTACAGCGCAACGCCCCGGCTGTTCACGCCGCAGCAAAGGCGGGATTTTCCGAACTGCGTCATGGTGCGATCCGCCTGCGGATCGTAGCGCCAGATCTCTTTGCCGGTTTTGGCGTCCACGGCGGCGACAATGCTCCAGTTCGTCACGGTATAGAGGATGCCGTTCGAATAGAGGGGCGTCGCCTGCTGGCTGCCGCCGCCGGGACCGAGCTCGTACGACCAGGCGAGCGCGAGTTTGGCGACATTGGCGGGATTGATCTGCGCCATGGTGCTGAAACGCTGCTCACCCCAGTCCATCCCGTTGGTCAGCCATTCCGTGCCTTTTCCCGCGGCTTTCAGCGTCTTGTCGTCAATTCTTTTGACCTGTTGCGCGACCCCCAGAGTCGTCCAGGCAAAAAGAAGGGTCGCGGGAACTCCCGCGAAAAGCCGCACCGTTCGCAGTGATGTCATATTGCTCCTCAGGATACAACGGGCGTGAGACTACACGCGGATGGGTGTCTTCCGGATTGGCGACCATTCACTTCCTGTCCGTTTGGGCTGATCAGGATCGCGTTGGCCGATATCATCAGTCTACGGACGTGACAGCAGCGGAAATGGCGGCTTGGGTGTCCTGAGCGTCCATGGGTCGATCTTAACCCGCGCGCCCGGGGCGTGGATGACGCGTCAATTGCGATTGTGCGCGGCGGTGCGCGCGTATATACTTTCCAGACATGAGAGCCAAAAGCCGATTCGGGTGGGCTGCGGTCGCAACGCTCGCGTGCGCTTTGCCCGTCCTCGCGCATCATTCTTTTGCCGCGGAGTTCGACGGGGGCAAAACCGTGACCCTGCACGGAGTCATCTCCAAAGTCGACTGGGTCAATCCGCATATCTTCGTCTATCTGGACGTGAAGGACGAAGCCGGAAAGACGACCACCTGGGAACTACAGTCGCTGCCGCCGCTTTTCTTCAGAGGCAGCGGGCTGACCAGGGATGTGCTGCTGAGTAACAAGCAGGAAGTAACTGTCACGGCGAACCCTGCCAAGGACGGCACGCGGGCGTACGGGTTCATGACAAAGCTGAGTTATCCGGACGGCCATGTATTCAGCATGTCGCCACAGGACGCCGACCCCAGTCTGCGGAAGACGCAGAAGTAGGGAGGGAATCATGATTACGGAGATCGCGAATCACCGAACGCTCACGCTCACCGCGGTCATTCTGGCCTCGTCCATAGTCGCCCCGGCACAGACCAACTACGCCGCGGAAGCCGCTAAGAATCCGGGCGCTGCCGCGCGGCCGACGCCGCGCACGGCGGACGGTCACCCGGACCTGAACGGCGTGTGGCACCATTTCTTCGGCATCGGCACGATTGAGAAGGTGGGCGACAGCTATGTGGTCGGCGGCGCGTTCAGTCCGAAGTCGGGCGCGCTGTATAACAAGCCGCTGGGCGACGCAAAGCCGGAGTACAAACCACAATTCCTGGGCAAGGTGAAATCGCTTTACGACAATCAGGTGAAGGAAGACCCGACGCTGCACTGCGTGGAGCCGGGCGTGCCGCGTCTGGGACCTCCGCACCAGATCGTGCAGACGCCCAAACAGGCGACCTTTCTCTATGCCGACAACACCGGCAACCAATGGCGCGTGATTCCGCTCGACGGACGCCCCCACAGCACCGATCCCGAAACGGCGGCGACGTATAACGGCGACTCGGTGGGTCATTGGGAAGGCGACACACTGGTGGTGGATGTGACCCGGCTCACCGACGAAACCTGGCTGGGAGACAACGGTTTGTTCCACAGCCGGAAGCTGCACGTCACCGAACGGCTGCGGCGCGTGGGAGACACAATTCAGTACCAGATGACCGCGGAAGACCCCGAGGTTCTCGCGAAACCGTGGACGCTGTCGCGTACGCTGACGCTGCAGCCGGACGCGCTGGAAGAGGCCGCGCCCTGCGTCGACAGGGATGCCGGTCATTACGTCACGCTGGAGCATCACGACAACACGCGGTAATCGGGTGCCAATATAACCGGAACGCACATCGTGCGGGCGGCTTCCCGGTGGTTGATGCGCTCGCCTTTGCCAGTGTTCAGGGCCGCACGGCACAGCGTCTGCAAATCCAGGTTGACAGTTTGTTGCCATCTCAGAGATGTGCTCCGTCAGGATTGCTCCCGCCGTCCGTCAGTTATCCGGTGTGCCGTATCATCTCCCAGCCGGGCTATCGCGGTCATATGCCTTGTGATTCTAATTGCGCCACGTGGGAGCACGATAGTTGAATTGGACCGCGCGGATGAGGGTGTGGAGCTTTTAGGACAAGCAGCCGTCCCCTGGACTGGAATACCGCACGGCCCGGCGTGTAAATACGGCACCCGCGCCGTTCTACATCAGGCGGATTACGTCTTTCGGCTAATTTGTTTTGGCAATTGTACGGTTGCTAACCAAATGATAACGTTCGGGAGGGAGGACTAACCCGTATGTACCTGCGCAACATTCTTTTGGCGGCGATCTTCAGTTCGGTGGCCGCTTTCGCTCAAATCACTGCGGATGCACCGTTTCAGGTGCGATACGCAGCCAACCTCACGGTCCCTGGTGAGTCGTACATCAACATCACCAACACGGGCGCCAACGGTGCTTCATTTCTGGGCCCCGGCTACGGCGGGGCAGTCGGCAACATCTGTGTAAACGTGTATGCATTCGACGCGACTGATGAGCAACTCGTCTCGTGCTGTTCCTGTCTGATCACGCCGGACGCAACCGCTAACCTTGGCGTCAAGCGGGACCTGACGGTGAATACACTTACGGGCTTCGCTCCAACCTCAGTGACGGTAAAACTGCTCGCCACGCTGGCGGGAACGGGCGGCTCCGGTACGAGCTGCACCAACTCCGCGGCAGCCGTGAACGCTACCACGACCGGCGTTGCCGGTATGGCCGCCTGGGGCACGACATTGCATGACCCACCCGTGGCAGTCGCCTACGAAACCACAGAGACAGCCTTCACTCCGGCTACTCTGAGCGCGGGTGAAGCGGCCAGCATCGGTAACCGTTGCGCCAACATCCTCGGCAACGGCAGCGGTAGCGGCATTTGCAATTCGTGCCGGGCCGGCGCCTTGGGAGCGGGTAAGTTAGCGATGTAGTTGTGTCTGTTCCGGGTAACGGCGGTCCGGAAAAGGGCCGGGCCGCTGTTAGGTAGTTGCAAGGCCCGGGGCGGCTGGCGGCCCGGCGGCGGCGTGGAGCACTTAAAATTTCCGAACACCTGCGTTTCCAGGCACAAGCAGGCGAAATTTATCAGCTAAGCCCGTCGAACTGATCCAGCGCGCGGCTGAACACGACTGACAGGCTGAACCCTGTGCCTCCAGTTCCTTGCACAGACTTTAGTCTCCGGACTCTCCCGAAGCTGCTCGGGTGCGAACGCCTCGGCTTTTCGTTTTCACCAACGCATTCGCTATTGCAGAATGGACAGGCGAGCGAGGTTTGCCCGCACATCGGACGAAAAGAGTGGACGCGACGATTTGCGCACTCCACCCTCTAAGGCAGGGGGGTCCGGATCGCTTCGAACCGCAACCCGGGTTACAGCCTTTTCGAGAGCTATGAGTTCTCCAGCCGAATTTTGGGGAGGCATCGGCTTGGGCTGGTCCGCAGGCGCATTGAGGGACCGGTCCGGGGGAACTTCTTCGCCAAGCTCCCTGGCCATATTGCTCACAAGTTCCATGGCGTCGAGCCGCCGCCGGACATCCTCCGTAACCTCGCGGTATTCCTGCTCTTTGGCTGCCGCTCGCGCCTGTGCTGTTTTCACGTGCTCTTTCGCCTCGTTCCACGATTCCAGCGCGAGCGATAAACGTTGTTCCTGCCAGCGCCGAAGTTGATCGAGACTGAACATACGTAACTCTCCCGAACGTCTGTTATTATGGTCAGCCAAGTCAGTACCAAAAGGCCATACTATCTATAGCTATAGTCAGGCTGAAGCCTGGACCCGCATGGCTCGAGCTTGGCCGACTTACCAGGCGGGATTCCTGCCGCCCTTGTAAGCCCACTCATCCCGCCCTTCGTTGTAGATCTTGCGCTTTGTGAACAGCCATTTCCCGTTGACCTTCACCAGCTCGTCCTCGTAGTGGCCGAAGCCATCGAAGACGCCTTTGCGCTGCGGGTTGTCGTTGGAGTAGTGGAACCAATACGAGCGTGAGAGCGCTTTGTCGCCATCGACCTTGATGACGTCATTTGAGATGTTGTGCCGGGCGGCCGCGGCCCGAAGCCCGGGGGTTGCGGCCGGGCTCGGCATCCGCGCGATCACGGCTTTGATCGCCGCGCGGCCCTTTACTTCGCCGCTGCCGTAATCGAGCACGCCATCCGGCGTGAAGGTCGAGACGTAGAGATCGGGGTCGTGAAAATCAAGGGCGAAGAGATAGCGCGCCTGCAGGTCCTCAATCGCGGCGCGGTCTTCTGCGTAACTGCTGGCGGGACGGGCCTGCGCATGCAGGCTGACTGCATTGGACGCCACGAACGTCGCGACCACTGTGATGAGCACCGCCGTGACGGCGAATGGAAACGGAACTGTCTGGTTTCGCAGGTTGACCTCTTTTCCGAATCGCGCACAACGGACCCTCCGGCCTGTGCGCTTGATTGACGAACGAAGACCAGTATAGAAGATTTGCGGGGCAGATTCGCGTGGGTGAAGGCACCACTCGATCCGATTATTTTCGCCGCGCCTCCAGCAGGCGATCGATCAATGCACCGAGGGGTTCAAAGCGATTCAACAGTGCAAGCAGATCGGTCTCCCCATCCTGGCCGATCGCAGAGCAGCCCTGCATCAGGGTCAGAGGCCCATGCTGCACGCTCACGTTAGGCCAGCCCGAGGAGTAAGCGGCAAAGCTCTGCCTGAAGTCACTTGCAAAGTCGCGGCTGGTTATCGAATATCCACGGAGCATCCTCAATTTCAGAGCGTGGATGTTGTACTTTGCGCGGTTGCGCCCGAGGCTTTCCGCATCCACCCAGACAGAGAAAAAGATGCCTGTCTGGTTTTCGATGCGATCCATCCGGTCATTCGTCCAGGAAGGCTTCAGCAGCTTAAGAACCTGGCAGCCTCGGTAGAATCCCTGTTTGCATTGAGGCCCCGCGCGCCCTGCTCTGCTCGCATCGAACCGGGACTTGACCCGTTCGAAGAGCGGAGACAGCCGGCGTATGTCGGTCGTCGCAGTCACGTATCAAACAATTATCTCCGGGCGCGTTTGTGAAGCGGACTGCCCGGCAAGAGGTCTTCAGATAACGGCGTTTTTGTGGGCGGCCTCGCCGATGCCCGTGCGCAGGCGCTCCTCGCGGCTCGCCAGCTGGTGGATGCGCACCCCGTAGTTGCCGTCCACTACCACCACTTCGCCGCGCGCGATCACGCAGTCGTTCACGATCACCTCCACCGGATCGGTCACGAAACGGTCCAGCTCCACGATCGAGCCGGTATTGAGTTTCAGCACCTCGCGGATCTGCAGCGATGTTCTGCCGAACGACACGGAAATGGGCAGCGCCACATCCAGCAGCAGATCGAACGTCCGCGAAACGCCCGCCTCCCGGACCATCGGCGGCTCGGGTGTCTCTTCTTTCGCCGGTTCGCCGAGCGCGGCCAGTTCTTTCGTCCAGGCTGCTTTGAACGCCAGGGACCTCCCCGCGTCCGTAATCGAGAACACCTGCCACGAAAGATCCGCCGGCTCCGCTTCGATCACCGCACCTTTCGACGCGGTAACTTCGCGCGACTGCACGGCCGTCAGCGCCGCCGCGATGCCCGAAGCAGTCTGGTTGAGAAGCTCCTGCCAGGTGGATCGGCAGTCTTCTTCCGAAGCGTCTTCGATGCCGGCCGCTTCCAGCGTAAGCTTCCCGACAGCTTCCCAAACCTCTTTGGCCGCGACGATCCACAGCGAGGGCCCGTCCAGCACCGAGAAAGGCTGCTGCCAGACGATGGCGTCTTCCGATCCCGGATCGACGGCCGACGGGTCGAGCGCAACCGGGATATTCCGCGCGGCCATGTTACTGATGGCCTGGCTGAGCGACGACTCCAGATCCCGGACGATCTTCACGGCCACACCCTCATGGCCTCACCCCGGGCCACCGTTTGGCCATGGCGGTGCGCAGCCGCAGGATGGCCTGCGATTTGATCTGCGATACCCGCGACAGGTGTATGCCCATAATTTCGGATATCTCCCTCAGCGTTAGCTCTTCATAAAAGTAGAGACTGAGGACCGTTCTCTCAGTTTTCGGAATGCGGTCGATGCAGGATGCAATCAGACGTTCCAGCTCACTGCGCTCCAGCGTCGTCGCCGGCGAGTCTTCTTCTGCGGACGCCGCGTATTTCAGAAGCACGGGCGTATCGTTCTCGTCCCGCACATACTCCAGTTCGCCGATGTTCAGCCCCTCCATCTCGGTGAGCTTCCGGCGATATTCGGCTACAGGAAGTTTCAGTTCTTCGGCGATCTCGGCTTCTTCGGGTACGCGGCCCAGCGTCTGTTCGAGCCGCGCAATGGCGGCTTCGAATTCGCGTGCCTGTCTGCGTTTGAGACGGGGCGCCCAGTCGGTTTCGCGGAGGCTGTCGAGGATGGCGCCGCGAATCCGGAATTCGGCGTATGTTCTGAGTTTGACGTTCTGCGTGGGGTCGAAATTGTCGATGGCCTGGATCAGCCCGATGACGCCGGCGGAAAGGAGGTCATCGAAACACACCGATTCGGGCACGCGTTCATGGATCTTGCGCGCCACGAGGCGAACCTGCGGAAGGTGCTCGAGGATAAGCCGTTCGCGCTCGGCCTCGGACATCACTTCGGCGTTCAGGGTATCGGCTTGCAGCTGATAAGCGAGGACGGACAAGGTCGTCTCCTATGCGGTCGCCGCGCCGGCAAGCCCGCCCGCGCCGGACCGCGCATCCACCCAAACGGCGCGCGCCAGTTTCACGGCGTCGATCTCCTGCAGGTCATGCGGAACCCTCTGGCCTGTTCCGGCGAAGGTCGCCGGGATTCCGGAGCGGATGAGCGTCTCGATGACGGATGCGAGGCGCACCGCTTCGTCCAGGCCCGTTAAGAGGAGGCGCGACGGCGCCAGCGGTGAGAAACGGGTGATGGTGTGCAGCATGTCGGCGGTGCTCGCATCGGCGCGCAGTACCAAATGCTTTTCGATCCCGCTATACGTGCTGAAAATGTTCGTCAGCCCGATGAGTGCGGCGCGGTCGGCGGGCGCGACGCCTGGCGTATCGATCAGTGTCAGGCCCTTCCAGACGGTGTCGCCGAGCGCGTCGTGCAGTTCCGCGATCGAGTCGCAGGCCTGAAAGGGCGTGCCAAGAATGGAGGCGAACCGGGCGAGGCGGTCCCGGGCGCTCGCTGTCTGCGGTCCGGCCGAGCAGATACGAACCGGCAGACGGCGCGAGATGCCTTTGTTCACGGCAACCTTCGTAAGCGAGATGGTCTTGCCTCGGCCCGGCGGGCCGATGAAAGCGAGGGTGCGGCTCTCGCCTGCCTTGAGTTCGGCGAAGGGCGCCACCGGAATCCGGCTGGTGAGCTCTTCGACAAGGGCCGTGTCGGTGTGGCCGGCGCGAGCTGCGCAGGCGGCATCGAGATCGGCGGCAAGATCGGGGGAAAAGCCCGCCATCACCAGCCGCTCGGCAAGGGTCCGGTATTCACAGGCTGAAGCCTGTGCCACATCGGAGGCTGAAGCCTGTGCCACATCCGCCGGATCGTAGGCGAACGTTACTTCGAGGCGTCCGTATTTACTCGCTTCGGGCGGCGCGGTTTTCGAACCCACGAGCATGGCGTTTTCGCCGAGTTCGGCGCGGGCAAATTCAAGCGCCGCCGGAATGCTGCTGGCGAAATAAGATTTGGTCAGCATTTACTGGATCACTCCTACTGGATGACACCCTGGGAGATAACTCTGATCCCGGCGGGAATTTCGCTGTGCGCCAGGAAGAACAGGTTGGGCATGGTGGACTCGACTGCCTGTCGCAGGAAATAGCGGCAGACGGAACTGGTGATGACGACGGCGGGCGATTCGAGCACCCCCGCGCCGCGGGCGAAACGATCCAGCAGATCGCGCAGCGAGTTCGGCGCCAGAGCCAGCGAGCTGTTCGACTCGCCATGTTCGACACCGCCCTCGGCGAAGCGCTCCACCGCCTGGTCGAGGAAGTACGCGGGCAGATCGCCGGAAGCGTTGAGATAGGGTTTCACGACGACACGGCGGATCGCCTGCCGGACGTAATCGGTAAGCAGCACCGGATTACGTGTGGCGGCCGCTCCCTCGCCAAGCGCTTCGAGAATGGAAACGGCGTCGCGAATCGACACGCGCTCGCGCAGCAGATTCTGAATCACACGCTGCACCGTGGCGAGGGGCAGAAGCTTCGGCACAAGATCTTCGACGACGCGCGCATTCTCCACGCTGACACGGTCCAGAAGCTTGCGGGCTTCCTGGCGCGAGAAAAGTTCGTAGGCGTAGCGCTTTATCAACTCGGAGAGATGCGTGGTCAGCACGCTGAGCGGATCGATGACTGTGAAGCCTCTGGTGCGGATCGTATCCGCCTGCGACGATGGCACCCACCAGGCGGTCACGCCGAATGCGGGGTCTTTGGTTGACCGTCCGTCAGGCGGCGCGCCCGTCGCGGTGACGGCGATCGCGAGGTCGCAGCCCTGAGGCAGTTCGAAGCGGGAAATTTCGATGCCTTTGAGGAGGATCGAGTATTCGCGCGCGCGCAGCGAAAGGTTGTCGGTGACGCGCACAGAGGGAATGATGAAGCCGAGCTCGGTCGCCAGCTGTTTGCGAATGCCGCCGATGCGGCGCAGCAGCGGAGACTTGATGCCTTCGGCAATGAACGAAATCAGACCGACGCCGACCTCGATCGAGAGCGGCTCGATGCGCAGCAGATCGTCGAGATTCTCTTTGGCAGGCTTGTGCGCACCGGCCGCGGCATCGGCGGGAAGTGCTTTCGGCGCGCGGTTCTTCATGCGCCAACCCACCGTTCCCAGACCGCCGCCGAGCAGCAGAAAGGGGATCTTCGGCAGACCGGGGAACGTGGCCAGTGCAACCAGCACACCGCTGGCGAGGAGAAGCGGCTGCCAGGCACCGAATACCTGTTTCTGAAACTCGACGCCGACGCGGTTTTCGGAACTGGTGCGCGTGATGATCATGGCGCCGGAGATGGAAACCATAAGCGCAGGGATGACGGTCACCAGACCGTCGCCGATCGTCAGCACGGTATAGGTCTGGAGCGCCTTCATGATGTCGACGCCGTGCTGCAGAACGCCGATCAGGAGGCCGGCGATGATGTTGATGGCGGTGATCAGCAATCCCGCGACGGCGTCGCGTTGCGTGAACTTGCTCGCCCCGTCCATGGCGCCGAAAAACTCGGCTTCGCTCGCCAGCTGTTTGCGGCGGCGCCGTGATTCGGCCTCGTCGATAAGACCCGCGTTGAGATCGGAGTCGATCGACATCTGCTTGCCGGGCAGCGCATCCAGCGTGAAGCGGGCGGTGACTTCGGAAATACGCACCGCGCCGTGGTTGATCACGATGTACTGGATCGCGATGAGGACGAGAAAGATCACGGCGCCGACGATGTAGTTGCCGCCGACGACGAAGTTGCCGAATGCCTGAATCACGTTGCCCGCCGCATTCGCGCCGGTGTGGCCGTTGAGCAAAATGAGCCGCGCGGAGGAGACGTTGAGCGCCAGGCGGAACAGCGTCAGCATGAGGAGCGTGGTCGGGAAGACGTTGAAGTCGACCGGTTTGGTGATGTACATCGCCACCATCAGCACAACCACAGACATCATGATGTCGGCCACGATCAGCAGGTCGAGGAGGAAGCGCGGCATGGGCGCGATGAGCGCCACCACAATGGCGAGGATGGCGGTCGGGAGGGCGAATTCGCCGAGCTTGTCGAGCGGGATGAATGCGCCGGCGCCCTTCGCTTTCGCGGAAGCTGCGGCGGCGGGCTTCGGCAAGGTCGCGGTCATTTACGGGTGTGACCCATCAGTTTGAGAATGTAGGCCAAAATCTCAGCTACTGCCCGGTAAAGATGAGCGGGTATCTCCTGGCCTACCTCCACGGATTTATACAGTGCCTGGGCAAGGGGAGGATTCTCAATAATCGGCACCTGGTTTTCATTGGCCCGTTGGCGAATGCGGGCGGCCAGGTAGTTCTTGCCTTTCGCCACCACAAGCGGTGCGGCCATGGCCCCCTGTTCGTAGCGGATGGCGACCGCGTAGTGCGTCGGGTTGACGATGACGGCGGTGGCTTTCGCCACGTCCTTCATCATGTTGCGCCGGCGGAGGTCGCGCTGCAGACGGCGGATGCGGGCTTTGGTCTGCGGATTGCCTTCGGTGTCTTTCAGTTCGTCGCGCAGATCCTGCTTGCTCATGCGCAGCCGCTTGCCGTATTTGGAGCGCTCGCGGAACAGCATGACCATGCCGAGGATCAGCAGCACCAAAGCGGACTTGCGCATGGCGTCCCGGACCAGAAGCCCGGTCGTCACGACGCCGGACGAGACGGGCATGAAAGGCAGATGCAGGATGTCGGTGAGGCGGTCGCGGATCAGGCTCCACGTCACCCAGAACATTACCGGAATCATTACCAGGGCCTGGAGTAAGTTGCCGACGTTGCGGCTCGGCATGTCTTTGAGCCGCGTGATGGGGTTGATGCGGTCGAGCCTGGGCGCAAGACGCTTCACGCTGAAGCTCAGATTGGCGGACGCGAGCTGAAAAAGGATGGTGACGGCGAGCAACGCGAGCCCGAGGTAAGCCAGGGGTTTCAGTACCGCTGCCGAAAGGCGGTTGAAGATCGTCAGGAGATCGGCCGGAGTGAGCGATGCGGTGAACGACTGCCGCAGACCCATCTGAAACGCGACGCGCAGATTGTTCAGCCAGGCCGGGAAGTAAGCGCTGACAAGGAGGATAAAAGCGAAGAACTGCACGGCGGAGACAAACTCGCGGACGGCCGGAAAATCGCCATCGCTGCGGGCCTTTTGCAGGCGGCGCGGAGAGGCTTGTTCGGTTCTTTGGGAGTTATCCGGCATGGGAAATTCACAGGCTGAAGCCTGTGCCACCATCCTTCATGCGGTTAGGGATGGTGGCAAAGGCTTCAGCCTGTGATTCGGCCGCACTCGAAAACGGCCATTGTTCCGGCCGTTGCGCCAGGCCCGCGCGCACCGGATTGTTCTCTATGTAAGCGCGCACTTTTTCGAATTGCGCGGGGTGCCGTATCCAGTGATCGAACGATTCATCCTGCCAGAAGGGTACGCCGGTACGACCCAGGACTGCGTTCGCCAGACGGGCTGATCGGCCTTTTATCGTGCGGGTGATGTCGGCAAGTTCCATCCATGGGGTCAAGAGCAGGTGCGCGTGATTTGGCATCACGACGAAAGCATGCAGTTCGTAATCCCGGCCGTTGCCATCGCGCAGCTGGTTTACGACAAGCTGAGCGATTTCCGGACGCCGTAGCCATTCAGGCCCGATCGCCGCCTGGTCGAGGAGCCGATCACGCGCGACGAATGCCCGGCCTTCATGCACACAGGTGGATACATTGGGCAGTGAGCCGGCGAGCCGCCACGTTACGAAAACGGCAGATCGCGGCGGGTGCCAGTGAGGAAGATTACGGCGATACATTGTGCAGAATGCCCTCGATCAGATGCGCCCACGTCGTCATGAGGGACTCGAAGAAGCCCGGCTGAAGTGCCAAAGTCGCGGCCAGAACCAGCATGGTGGCTACCAGCTTCAGCGGCATGGTGAGACTGATCAGATGAAGCTGCTGCTGCACGCGGCCGAGAATCGCGAGCGAGAAGTCGGCGAGCAGCAGCAGAGCGATCAGGGGCGCGGCCAGACGCAGCCCGGCGGTGAAGATCGAGCCGGCGAACTGGATGATCGCCAGCCCCCAGGTTTTCTGCAGCGTGAACGATTCCGGCGGCGCGAGGCGCAGGCTTTCCGCCAGCGCTTTTACCAGCAGCCGGTCCGCGCCGGAAGCGAAGAACAAGAGCGCGGCGGTGAGCTGCGCCGTGGTCAGCAGCACGGTGGAATCGGCGCCGCTCGTGGGATCGAACGTGGAAGCGAAGCTGAGTCCGGCTTGCAGGCTGACGGCCGCGGCCGCCATCTGAAAGACTTCGAAAACGATGGCGAGCGACACGCCGATGGCGAGTCCTAGAGCCATTTCCGCGGCGAGCCCGGCGAGGAGACGGGCGATGGAAGCCTCGGTTGTGAACGGCGCGTGCCAGCTGGATCGGAGCATGACGGTCATCGCGAGTGAAAGAATTATGCGGGCCGGTTCCGGCGCCGCCCGGAATGCGGCCAGCGACACAAAGGCGAATACGCCGGAGATGCGCGCTAAAGTGAACAGGAAACCGAAGAGAGTCGTGTAGCTGAAAAGCGACTCACCGCCCATAGCGGCTCAGGTTGCCCAGAATGTCGATGGTGTAAGACATCGCGCGGTGAAACATCCACGGCATCATCAGCAGACTCCCGCCCAGAAAGGCGATCAGGCGCGGGATGGCGTTGAAGCCGCTGTCCTGGATGGAGGTCAG
The DNA here is from genome assembly GCA_963832905.1 of Terriglobia bacterium. GTDB lineage: Bacteria > Acidobacteriota > Terriglobia > Bryobacterales > Bryobacteraceae > BOG-234. The sequence continues at coordinate 794,354 of CAWHVO010000001.1, forward strand.
CACCTGAATCAGGCTGACTACGATGCCCGTTATGAAGCCGATCGCCAGCAGCGGTGCGGCGATGAAAAAAGCCGAGAGGAACATCTGTCCGACCAGATGCGCAACCGAGTCCGGGGTCATGATGTGAAGAAGCCTTTCATCAGCGAGCCGACCGTGAGGTTCCAGCCGTTGACCAGCACAAAGAGCAGGAGCTTGAACGGCGCCGATACCATGGCGGGCGGTAGCTGCACCATGCCGATCGAAAGTGTCACGGAGGCGACGACAATGTCGATCAGCAGAAACGGGAGGTAGATCACGGCGCCGATCTGAAAACCGGCGCGCATTTCGGAAAGAATGTAAGCGGGCGCGAGAACGGTGAGGTCGAGGTCTTCGGATGTGTGCGGCGCTGGAGAATGGGTCAGGTCGAGAAACAGCTTGACGTTTTTCTCGCGCACAAACCGGCCGAGATAAGCCTTCAAAGGCTTCGTACCCGTGTCCCACGCCTCGGATGGCGTGATCTGGCCGGCCTCCGCGGGCACGAACGCTTCTTTGTAGATCTTCGTGGCCATCGGCTCGACGCAGATAAGCGTGAGAAAGAGCGACAGACCGACGAGCACCTGGTTGGAAGGCGCGTTCTGCGTGCCGAGCGCCTGGCGGAGGAAGTGAAGCACGATGGAAATCCGCAGGAACGGCGTCACCGACATGATGATGGCCGGGAGCACCGTCAGCAGAGTCATCAGGATGATGATCTGCATCGGCGTGCTCAGGGAGCTCTGCCCGGAGGGAAGGATCGAAGGGAGCAGCGGCGGCGCCGCCGCGTGAAGCGGAGCGCCGAGAGCCGCAAGAATCAGGAACTTTTTCACGTCTTTTCTTCTCCGGATGCCCGTTCTCCGAACGCCCCTTCCAGAAGCTGACAGGAGTTGGGAGCGGTGCCGACCAGCAGCATGCGCCCGCCGGCACGAACCAGCAGCAGTGTGTGCTGCGGCCCCAGCGAAACCCGTTCCACGACTTCCAGCCGCCGGGGCGGTCCGCCTGCGCCGGGCAGACGGAAAGTGGCCGCACCGCGCTTCCGGAGAAGCACTAAGACTGCGGCGAGCAGGGCCATCACCAGGATGATGGCTGCTATGGGCTGAAGAATATCCATATCGGAAACATCCAGGAGCGCTGCTGAAAAATTGCTTTCACAGGCTGAAGCCTGTGCCACCATCTCAGTCTGTGAGCCTTTTCCAGCCTTCTATAGCTCTATGTTGAAGTCGGTGATACGCACCCCCATAGTGCTCTCGATGATGACTATTTCTCCGAAGGCGGCCAGTTTCTTCCCGAAAAAAACGTCGAGATTTTCCCCGGCCGACCTTTTCATCTCAATGATGCTGCCGGGTTCGAGCGCCAGAATCTCGGAAAGTTTCATAGGGCGGCGGTCGAGCTGCACCTCGATCTCGATTCCGACATTGCCGATGTGGGCGACTTCTTCCTGCGGCGACATCTTTTCCTTTCCGGCGCACAACGGACCTGACCACAGGCGCAGCCCTGTGGCTCACCTTGTCCTGGCTGACCGGCCCCCGTTATGGGGGCCTCAGCGATAAGGCTGGCCGTGGATCTTCGCCCGTGGTCTGGCCTGTGCGCCTTATGCGTTGATAAGGCTGAGCGTGGTCTGCAGCACCTGGTCCTCGGTGGTGATGACCTTGGAGTCGGCCTGGTAGCCGCGCTCGTAAATCAGAAGGTTCGTGAATTCGGTCGCGATGTCCACGGTGGACGATTCGAGCGCACCGCCGGTCACTGTGCCACGCGATCCGGTGCCGGGCACGCCGATGGACGGGATCGCCGTGGCGGAAGTGACGCCGAACGTGTTGTTGCCGAGGGCCTGCATGGACGTCGGATTCAGTATCGTGGCGACCGCCAGCTGGCCCACGGCGACGTTATCGCCGTTGGAGTATACGGCGGTCAGCTGGCCGTTCTGGCCGATCGAAATGCCGGTGAGCTGTCCGGCCTGCACGCCGTTCTGCGTGCTGGCGAGATTGGCCGACGTTTGATCGTACTGGGTGATCTGCGGGTTATTGTTGTCGTCGTAAAGATTCCAGTTGATATTCATGTCGGACGCGCCATCCGCCAAGCCCGTGATACTGATGGCGACCGGGGCGCCTGCCGCGGGGGTGAGCAGATTTCCGTTCTGATCGAACGTCAGCGTGCCGGTGGCGAGACTGGTAGTCTGGCCCATGCCGCCGGTGAGATCGGCCGAAGGCATGGTGACGTTGTAGTCCCAGGATCCAGCCACTGTCTCGGTATAGGTAACGGTCAGAGTGTGCAGCTGGCCTTCGGAATCCACCACCTGGATGGGCGAGCTGAAAGTCGCGGCAGAGGTGCCCGGCTGGGCGGCGGAGTCGAGGTTCAGATTCAGGCTGAAGTTCGTGGTGACGGTAGGCGCCTGCAGGCCGGCGACCGGCACGACAATATCCGCCAGAGGGGCGTTGGTATTGACGACTCCATTGAGGCCGTTCCAGCCCTGCACGTATTCACCGGTCTGCGTCAGCAGATCTCCCTCCGCGTTGAGCGTGAAGCTGCCGTCGCGGGTGAAGGCCTGCCGGCCCTGGTTGTCCTGCACGACGAAAAAACCGCTGCCCTGAATGGCGGCGTCGTATGGCTGGCCGGTGGTGGTGATCGATCCCTGGGAGAAAGTCTGCGTGGCAAGCGGCACCACGCCGGCTCCCGTCAGGTTGGCGCCACTCGCGCTCCCGATCTGGCTTACGAGTTCCTCGAAGGACACCGTGTTGGCCTTGTATCCGTTGGTGTTTTCGTTGGCAAGATTGCCGCTGACTACGTTGATGGCCTGGGCGTTGGCCTGCAGGCCGGAAAGCGCGTTTGAGAATGCGGTTGACATGGTTTATATCCCTGAAGGGCTGTTAGAACTGGTGGTCGACGAGGCCACGGGAGTCGTCGCAGCCGCGGGCGTGGTGTTGTTGTCGATGTTGATCAGCTGCTCGAGCTGGCTATAGCCGGTGAGCTGCGTGACGAATTGGGTGCTGTCGACGGGGTTCAGCGGGTCCTGGTACTGGAGCTGTGAGACGAGAAGTTGCAGAAAGGTGTCTTCGTTGGAGAGCGGGTTGGCATCGGCCGCTGCTGCCGCCGCTGCTGCGGTCGAGGCTGCGGTCGAGGGCGACGTTGTCGATGGGGTTGGGCTCATGAATTCTCCTGAGTGGGTTGTTGAAGTATGCTGCCGAATTCTCCCGGGCCGGATTCATTTTTCGTTGGCCGGGCTGCCTGACGGGGGTTCTGTTCGCGTTCCTGCTGCTGCCGGCCCTGGGAAGGAGTCCAGGCCTCGGCATCATACCCGGCTTTGGAAAGCGATCCGATGAGGTCTCCGACTCCTTCCCGCACGCGGCCGGCAAGTGTGGGGTCCGTCCCATGAAGAGAGATGTGTACGTCGCCGCCGTGTTCAGACAGGCGAACCTTAATATCGTTGGCGCCGTCCGGTGTGAACTCGAGCGCCATCGAGCGAAGCGGCGGCTGGGCTTTGGGCGAATCCAGCGGCGCCTCCGGCTGCATCGGTGCGCTGACCGGCGCGGCCTGCGGCTTCGGTGTGGGCATCGAAACCGGCGCAGATGCGGCAGCCGTGGTAATGACGGGCGCCGGCGCGGCCGCGCCGGATGAAACCGGCGTTGGCGCCGGGGCGACGGCCGGATGCGGCGGCAACGGCGGCGCTGCTTCCGTGACCGCGCTGGTCACCTGAGGCGCCGCAGCGTGGTCCGCTACTTCCGGCTGGGCCGGCGCCCGCGGTGCGGGCAACGGATGGCGCGCGCTGTCCTGATCCTGCGTATTCCGATCGTTCGCGTTCTGATCTTTCGCGTTCTGGCCTTTGGATGCCGTGGATGCGGCGTCCTCGGTTGGTGCGGCCACAGCGGGCGCCGTGGCTTTCACAGCAGCGGCCTGAGGTTGATCCACAGGGCGTACCGGAGCCTGGGGCTCGACGGGCGCTTTCGCGATGGAGGCTTGCGACGCCTGAACAGTTGGGGCGTCCGGCTGCCGCATGTGCATCCTGACCTCCAGGACCGGCGGCGGTTCGAGCGTCACCGGGGCCGGAGAATCGTTGACAGAACCGGTGATCGTGGGTGCTTTGGTTTCTTTTTCATCGCCACTCGTGGCGGGCTGAATGGCCGGCTTCGGCGGGATAAAGACCGGAACGTTGATCTCAACCGGTACGGCGGGTGGCTGTGCGGTGTTCGATACGGCAGGGGATTTCGGATCGGCCTTGCGCGTCGTGGATGGCGCGGGCGGAGCCGTTATGGGCGCGGGAAGTTTCGCCACCGCCAGAGATATCGGTGGCAAAGACACGGGCGGCAATGACTCAACAGGCGCTGTGCTTCCTTTTATCGTCGGCGCCGCTTTAACAGAGGAAGCGGATGGCGGGTCTGCGGGCGCCGGCGAATCCGCGGCAAACTCTTCCACCAGCCGGCTGAATGCCGATTGACTGACAAGCGGAGCGGACGGCGGGGCCTGTTGAGGTTCCACTGCCGGCGCGGTCTTCAACTGAATCGCCTTTGCGGAAACAGCTGGCGTCGAGAGGACCGGCAGAATCACGCAGCGGTTCTCGCAGGCGTGAAGCCAAACAGGCCGCCTTCGCGAATCAGACTGTTAAGCGACGAGCCGAGGCGCGCGCAGTCCGGTTTTTGCCGTTCCGGGGCTACAGCGCCAAAATCCTGGCGATCGCGGCACATCGGCCCATGAACCTTTTCGGCATTCGCTCGATGATTTCGAGCGATTTATCGGAGATTTTTGGTTCGGTCCCCCGACTGCAAATCCAGAAGCGCACAGGCCGGACCACGAGCGAAGAGGGATGGTCAGCCTTATCCAGGGTAAGGTGAGCCAACCGGCTGCGCCAGTGGTCAGGTCCGTTGTGCGCGGGTTATGGAGGAGACAACATGGACGCAATCTCAGCTTCAGCGGCGAGCGGCATGCGCTCCCGCATGGAATCGCTCGAAATGCTTGCCAACAATCTGGCCAACGTGGAAACCGGCGGGTTCAAGGCAGACCGCGAATTCTTCAGCATCTATACAGGTGAGGACGCCACCGCCGATCCGCAGACCGGCGACATCCTGACCATGCCGGTCGTCGAGAGCCACTGGACCGATCTATCGCAGGGCAACCTGTTGAGCACGACGAATCCTCTCGATCTCGCCATCGACGGCGACGGAATGTTCGCGGTGCAGACGTCATCGGGCGTGCGCTACACGCGGAACGGCAACTTCCGTATCAGCGCCGCGGGGCTGCTGACGACGGCCGACGGAAATCCACTCCAGGCGCAGGACGGCGGCACGATCGCACTCAATCCGGGCACGCCCGTGGAGGTTCTGACGGACGGCACGGTGCAGCAGGCGGGACAGCCGATCGGTCAGCTGGAGCTGGCTTCATTCGACCACGTGAGCCTGAACAAGTTCGGCGCCAACTATTTCGTTCCCGTCAGCGGCGCGCATGCGAAGCCGGCGACGGGCGCGGTGGTGCAGGGCAAGGTGGAGCAGTCGAACGTCGGCGCGGCGGAATCGTCCGTGCGTCTGGTGGCGATCATGCGGCAGTTTGAAATGCTGCAGAAGGCCATGAACATCGGCAATGAACTCAATCGGGCGGCGATCGAACAGGTCGCCAGGGTCTCTTCTTAAAAGGGGAATTCAAAAATGATCCGGGCTTTATACAGCGCTGCCAGCGGCATGGACGCGCAGCAGACGAATATCGACAACATCGCCAACAATCTGGCGAACTCGAACACCATCGGCTACAAGTCGCGGCGCGCGCAGTTTCAGGACCTGATGTACCAGACGATCGTGCAGCCGGGGACGCAGGCGGGGAACGCAACGACTGTCCCGACCGGGCTGCAGCTTGGACTGGGCGTGCGCGCGGCATCGAACGAAATCGTATTCCAGCAGGGAGATTTTTCGAGCACAGGCAATCCGCTCGACATGGTGATTCAGGGGAACGGATTCTTCCAGATCAAACTGCCGAACGGGGATACCGCATACACGCGAGCCGGCCAGTTCCAGCTGGACAGTACGGGCAGCATCGTGGATGCGAACGGCAATCCGCTGCAGCCGCAGATCACCATTCCGGCGGCGGCGCAGTCGATCACCATCGCAACCGACGGGACCGTCAGTTACACGCTGCCGAACCAGACCGCCGCGCAGACGGCGGGGCAGATCACACTGGCGAATTTTCAGAATCCGGCGGGGATGAATTCAATCGGGCAGAGCTACTATCTGCCGACCGACGCCTCCGGTTCGGCGATCATCGGCCAGCCGGGCGGCGCGGACGGAGTCGGGACCATTCTGCAGGGCTATCTCGAGCAATCGAACGTGAGCGTGGTGGATGAGTTCGTGAATCTGATCAGCGCGCAGCGGGCGTATGAGGCGAACTCGAAGGTTGTCAAAGCCGCTGACGACATGTATTCGCAGGTGAACAATCTGACTCGGTGATTTTATTATGACCAGGCTGCTCATATCGCTGTGGCTGAGTGTTGACGTCGCGTGCGCGGGATGCCTGCCGATTTCCGGCGGCCGCATCCTGGGACGCGATCTGGCGATGGCGGACGCACGGTTCGCGACGCTTCCGGCGACTCTGACCGTCGGCTTCCCGCCTGCACCCGGGGCGCAGCGGATCTACACCGCGCCCGAGTTGCAGCGTCTCGCGCGCGCCAACGGCATACAGGCCACCGGCTTCAGCGCTGTCTGTTTCGAGCTTCCGATGCGCCGGTTCGCCGAAGCGGAGGCGATGGCGGCGATGCGTCGAACGCTTCCGGCTGAAGCGGAGTTGAAGATTGTGGAACTCGCCGGCATCGATGTGCCAGCGGGAACGGTCGAATTTCCGGTGGAAGGAATCGAACCGGCGACACCGTCGAGTCATGGCGTGCAGCTATGGCGCGGCTACGTGAGGTACGCGGAGACGCGGCGCGTGGCTGTATGGGCGCGGGTCGAGGTGAGATTAAAAGTCACGGCTGTCGTGACTGACAGAGATCTGCCGCAGGGCGTAACGATCAGCGCTGCCGCGCTGCGGATCGAAACGCGGATGACGCCGTTCGATCGGGTGGTTCCTGCGACGCGGATCGTAGAAGTGGCGGGACGCATGCCGAAACGTTCGCTGCAGGCGGGCTCGATTGTGCCACTCAATGTTTTGGAAGAGGCGCCGACAGTGCGCAGAGGCGATTCGGTGCCGGTGATTGTGGAGAGCGGCATGGCGTGGCTGCGTTTCGAAGCCATTGCCGAGAGTGCCGCGCGGGACGGCGACATTATCGAACTGAGAAACCCGGCAAACGGGAAGACCTTCAAAGCCCGGCTCGATGCCGGACCGAAGGCGCTGATCGTGATTCCGGGAGGACGGCCATTATGAGGCGCTTCGTGGCCGCCTTCATGGCTGTCCTGCTGGCATGCACTCCCGGTTTCGGCGCGAATTCGAATTCGAAAAGGGCGCAGCAGAAAAAAGCGCCCCCTGTGTCTCCGCTCGATCAGTATCTGAAGAATGCGACGACGCCTTCGAGCGAGGATACGCCGGCACCCGGAGCGATCTGGTCGGCTTCTTCGCGGCTCGACGATCTGGCAGAGGATCTGCGCGCACGGCGGATGAATGATGTCGTCACCATCGTGGTTACCGAAACGATTAATGCGGCGGCGACGGGGGCGAGCACGACAGAGCGGGCTTCGAGCGCCAATGCAGCGATTACGTCGCTGCTCGGGCCGAAATCGGCCACGGGCGCGCTCGCGAATCTACTGAACCAGAGCGGCGATCAGAAGCTCAATGGCACGGGCACGACAACGCGGACAACCACTTTGGACGCAACGCTCAGCGCGCGCGTGGTCAAAGTTCTTCCCGGTGGGCTGCTTTACATCGAAGGCTCGAAAGACCTGCAGGTGAACTCCGAGCAGCAGGCGATCACGGTGCGTGGAGTGATTCGCGCGACAGATATCACGACACTGAACACGGTTGGGTCAACGCAGATCGCCGATATGGAAATTCGCCTGAACGGAAAGGGCGTGGTGGGAGACGCCATCCGGCGGCCGAATGTGCTTTACCGCCTGTTGCTGGGCTTGCTGCCGTTCTGATTATGCGTATAGCTTCTGTATCGATATCGCTTCTGGCAATAGCCGGGGTGCTGCCGGGCGCCACACGGCTCAAGGATCTTGTGTCGATCGAAGGCGTGCGGGATAACCAGCTGATCGGGTACGGCATCGTGGTGGGGCTGAACAAAACCGGCGACAAGCTCACCACGGTATTCAGTGCCCAGAGTCTCACCAATGCGCTGGAAAGAATGGGGCTGACGGTGAATCCGACCGCGATCATTGTGCAGAACACTGCTGGTGTGATGGTCACCGCCACGCTGCCGCCATTTGCGCAGCCCGGGACGAAGATCGACGTGACGGCGGCAGCGGTGGGCGACGCCACAAACCTGCAGGGCGGGCTGTTGCTGATGACATCCCTGCGGGGGGCGGATGGGAAAGTTTATGCGGTCGCGCAGGGGCCGGTAGTGACCGGGGGATTTGTGGCGGGCCGGGGAGGCAACAACCAGACGGTCAACCATCCCACGGTTGGCCGGGTACCCAATGGCGCCAGCGTCGAGCGTCTGGCGCCGTCCGTCGAGCCCACCGAGATGGTTCGACTGCAGTTGCGGAGCGAGGATTTCACTACTGCGGCGCGCATCGCGGCCGTGGTCAACAAGCAGTTCGGCCCCACAGATCGAGGGACCGGGAAGCCGCTGGCCCGCGCGGAGAACTCGGCGCTGGTCGAAGTAGACGCGCCCCCGGAATGGAAGTCACGGATACCGGAGTTCATCGCAGCCATCGAAGATCTCAAAGTCGAGGTCGATGCCGCGGCGAAGATCGTGGTCAACGAACGCACCGGAACGATCGTGATGGGCAGGGACGTACGCATCTCGCCGGTCGCGATCCTGCACGGCAACCTGTCGGTGGAGATTCAGACCGTCCTGCAGATTTCGCAGCCGGGGCCGATGTCTCAGGGGAAGACCGAGGTTGTCCCGGAGGTCAACGTACGGGCGAAGGACGCGCCGCCCAAGGCCGTGGTCCTGCAGCAGGGCGCGACCATCGAGGAACTGGTGCGCGCGCTCACGGCCGTCGGCTCCTCCGCGCGCGACATCATCGCGATCCTGCAGAATCTCCGCGCGGCGGGTGCGCTGGATGCGGAACTCGAAGTGATCTGAATGGAGACGATCTGATGTCGAGTGCAGTCAGTTCCACACTGAGCGGGATTACAGACCTGCCGGGCATGACTCCGGCTCTGTCCGCGGCGGGAGGTAAAACCGCGAAGAAGGAGACCGCCGCCGCGCAGGATTTCGAAGCCCTTCTCATCGGCCAGATGCTCCGTTCGATGCGCGAGCAGGGCTCCGGATGGCTCGGAACCGGCGACGATGCGGCGGGCGCGACGGCCTTTGCTTTTGGCGAAGAAGAGCTGGCGAAGGCTCTCACCAAAGGCGGCGGACTCGGATTGTCAAAGATCATCGCCGCGGGCCTTGCGACCAAAGCCGGGCAGGCGGAGCGGAAATCTTCCCCTGGCGTATCCTCTGAGTAATCGCGCGCAAAACGGCGCCTGGATCGCGGCGTTTGCCCCGGCGATTGCTTCGTTGGATCGTGGGCCGCGATCGGCTCCTTGCGGGCTGGCCAGGGCACACCTCAGACGTGAGCCGCGAATCTCTCCCTTTCGGTGCAGCCGTCTCGAGCCGATGTCCACGCACGGACTTTCGACCGTTCGGCTGACGAGAGCGCCGCGGCGGCGCCGGCCCACCCCTCATCGAGCGTCTTGAGCAGTCCGAGCACCTCTGCCAGAGGCTTGTCCGCCTGCTGCAGGTTGGCGTCGAGAAGCCGCTGCTGAATATAGAAGTAGAGACCGCGCAGCTGCTGCGAAATCTCCGGCGCCGCTTCGGGCCGCAGCGACGCGATCAGCTCAGACAGGACCGCGTACGCGCGGTTGATGGCGGCGGAACGCTGCGCAATGCGCTTCTCCCGCAGGTGCTGCCTGGCGTCCTCGACGCACGAGATAACGCTCTGGTAAAGCAAGCGGATCAGATCGATCGGCTCCGCGTTCCGTATGGTTTCCTCGAAATAGCGATTCATCCTGAATCCCCGGTTAGATTTTTAACATCGGCGGCAAGCTGGAGAAGATACTCGGGCGGCCACTGATCGACCACCTCATTGGTCGAGGTGTTCAACAACTTTCACCACCGGAAGTCTGGTCGCATGATCGACGGAAAAGGTCACCGACCTGTCGGCTCCCAGAACCTGTGATTCGTTGACCGTTTGCACGGCCGCCGATACCGACCGGTTGAGAACCCGCTCCGCGGTTGTTGCCGCCTGTATTGACGAAACCGCGGCGAGCGCCCCTCCGAAGTCCTGAAGGGATGCAACTGTGTTTCCGGCCATATTTACCTGCCGGAGTTCATATCGGCTCGTCCGGCAACTTTTTGAAGTTTGTTTCGATCCGGGATTCGCCTCTAAACTTCTCCGTCCCGCCTGCCGATAATTGCCCAGGGAGAAAGTAATGACAGCGAACGGGCCACTGGATGTGCTGATCGTCGACGACTCGGCGGCCATCCGCAAGATTCTGCAAAGGGTGCTGCGTCAGACGGACATAAGCCTCGGTGAAATCCAGGAAGCCGGCGACGGCACGGAGGCCGTGGAAATTCTGAAGAACCGCGGGTTCGGCCTGATCCTGTCGGACATCAACATGCCCCAGATGGACGGTCTGCAGCTGCTGGCCCGGATCAGAGAAATGGACCATCTCAAATCGGTCCCCGTGATCATGATCACGACCGAGGGCGGCCAGGGAAAAGTGATGGAAGCGGTGCAGCTCGGAGCCAGCGGCTACGTCCGCAAACCGTTCACGGCGGATCAGATCAAAGAGAAGTTGGCCGGCGTTCTGCTTTAAAGGTTGCCGAAAAACCCGGCAGGCAGGTCAAAGACCTAACGTCCCGGCACACCCATCCAGGTGCGCGTCCAGATGTCGGTCATCGTGATGAAGAGCAGCAGAATCAGCCAGAACACACTGCACATCACGATCATCTTCGTCAGCCGCGTACTGTACCAGACGTGCATGAAGAAGAGCGCCACGAGCGATGCTTTGAAGATGGCGATGGCCAAAGCCACGAAGATATTCCATTTCCCGAGATCGATGGTGGAGACATAGGTCGTGACCCACGTCATTACGATGAGCACAAAGAATACTGCAAAGTAAACCCGCTTGGGTACGACGTGGTGTTCCGCGTGATTTGCCATTTCGTTGTCTCTCTTATCTCGGCCTTATTTGGGCACTCCGGACCGGTCAATCAGATAGAACAGGGGGAACAGGAAGATCCAGACAATATCCACAAAATGCCAGTAAAGCCCGAACAACTCAACCGGCGTATGCCATTCCGGTCCGTACGCGCCCTTGGCTGCGTTTGCAATCAGAAACAGAATGATCCCGACGCCGACGATCATGTGGGTCGCATGCAGGCCGGTCATCCCGAAGTAAAGGGCGAAGAACAGAGGCGTGTGCGCGGCATCGGTGCAGCCTTCGCAATCGAAGTTGTGTCCGGGAACTTCATGATGGACCCACTTGTCGTGGTACTCGTAGGCTTTCACGCCAAGGAACGTTCCGCCCAGCAGTAACGTGAGGATCAGGAACAGAATAATCAGGTGCTTCTTCCCGATGGCCGCGAAGTGAACCGCCAGCGCCATCGTCAGACTGCTGCAGATCAGCACCGTCGTATTGGCTGCGCCGATCAGGAGGATCGGTCTTATTGCTGGCCGACGCGAACGCAGCCGGATAGGCCTGCCGGTAGACGAAATACGCCAGGAACATGCCGCCGAAAAACATGACTTCGGTGACCAGGAACACCCACATCCCGATCGTCGAAGCGTCCTTCTGCTGATCCGCGTTCTCGAAATGGTGCTGGAGGGTGGAAGCGTGCGCCGCACCTGCTTCGAGATCTGCTGTATGGCTAGCCAACGTGCACTACCTCCTCTGTGTATAGTGTAAGCTTCCTGCGTCACCACCGGCGTAACCTCGAAGTTCTCGGTAGGCGGCGGAGACTGCGGTCTGCCATTCGAGACCTGTCGCGCCCCACGGATTCGGCGGGCGCGGGCGGCCCGTATTTCAGCGACCAGAAAAGATAGCAGAACGGAATCAGATAGCCCAGGCCGAGAATCGAAGCGCCAGCCGACGAGAGAACGTTCAGCACCTGAAATTCAGGCGGATAAACGTGATAGCGCCGCGGCATGCCCATGTAGCCCAGCAGGAACTGCGGGAAGAATGTCAGGTTGAAGCCGACGAAAACGATGACCGCCGAAATCTTCGACCAGCCTTCGTCGTACATCCGCCCGAACATCTTCGGCCACCAGTAATGAATGCCGCCAAGGAAGCCCATGATCGCGCCGCCCACCATCACGTAATGGAAGTGCGCGATCACAAAGTAGGTGTCGGTCAGATGCACGTCCATGCCGAGCGAGGCGAGGAACAGGCCCGTGAGTCCGCCGATGGTGAACAGGCCGATGAAGCCGATCGCGTAGAGCATCGGCGTCGTCAGCCGGACCGAGCCTTTGTACATCGTCGCGGTCCAGTTGAAAACCTTGATGGCCGAAGGAATCGCGACCACGTAGCTCAGAATCGAGAACACCATGCCCGCATAAATCGACTGGCTGCTGACAAACAGGTGATGGCCCCAGACGATGAATCCGAAGACCGCAATCGCGATGCTCGAAAATGCGATGAACGTATAGCCGAACGGCTTCTTCGAACTGAAACGTCGAGATGATTTCGGTGACCACGCCCATCGACGGCAGAATCATGATGTAAACCGCCGGATGCGAATAGAACCAGAACAGATGCTGGAACAGCACCGGATCGCCGCCGTATGCGGGATCGAAGAACCCGATATGCAGTCCGCGCTCGAGCACCAGCAGGAACAGAGTCACGGCGATGACCGGAGTGCCCAGAACCTGAATCATGCTGGTGGCGTAATGCGCCCAGACAAACAGCGGCAGACGGAACCAGGTCAGCCCCGGCGCGCGCATGCGGTGGATGGTCACGATGAAATTCAGCCCCGTGAGAATCGACGAGAAGCCGGCGATGAAAATCCCGAGCCCCGCCGCGACCACGTATCCGTTCGAATAGGAAGTGCTGAACGGCGTGTAGAAGGTCCAGCCGGTATCCACGCCGCCGGTAAGCAGCAACGTAGAGCATGAACAGCCGCCGAGCATGTAGATGTACCAGCTCAGCAGGTTAATGCTGCGGGAACGCGACATCTTTCGCGCCGATCATCAGCGGGATCAGAAAATTGCCCAAGCATCGCCGGAATCGAGGGAATCAGGAACAGGAACACCATGATGATCCCGTGCATGGTGAAGAACTTGTTGTAGGTGTTCGATTCGACCAGATCGCCGGCCGGCGTGGCCAGTTCCAGCCGGATCAGCGCCGCGAAAATCCCGCCGAGAGCGAAGAAGCACGGTCACTCCGATCAGGTACAGGACCGCGATCCGCTTGTGGTCGTGCGTCAGAAGCCAGCTCTTCAGCCCTTCCGTCTCGTTGAGGTAATTTTTGTTTCGGTTCAACTGGTAGGAGTCGCCGTAATCATTCGTGATTTCCCTTGTAGCCTGCGGACGCCCGGCACGCTGGTTCCCGCGATTCGGCTTTGATGCGTCTGACTCGGCGCCATTGCGCTGGGGCCCGGCCTTGCTGGAGCCTCCGGCGTGCTGCTGGTCTGGGTCGCGCGCCGGAGAGCCGAGCTCTCCGTTCCGTCCTTCGGCCCAGCGATTTCATGTATTCGATCAGCTTCAGCATGCCGTCCTCGTGATCAGTCCTTTGAACGTCGGCATGATGTCGTCATAGCCGGCCACAATTTTCGCCTGCGGATAGAGAACCGATTCGCGAATATAGGCTTCGTCAGCTCTGACTCTCGATCCGTCCTTCAGATCGACCGTCGTGCCGAACAGCCGTGCAGATTCGGGCAGCGCCCGTTCTGCTTATTGACCACTGGTGGCAGTTGGCGCAGCCGAGCTGATTGAACAGGCTTTCGCCCTGCTTCGGCCATCGAGCCTTCGCCGCTGCCGGCGCGCCAGCCACTTATCGTAGTCCGCCTGGCTCATCACATGGACCCAGCCGATCATGCCGGAATGCTTGGTGCCGCAGTATTCCGCGCAGAAGATGTGATAGTCGCCGACCTTGGTCGGCCGGAACCATTCGGTCGTATAGCGGCCCGGCAAGCACGTCGGTCTTGGTGCGGAACGCCGGCACATAGAAATCGTGGATGACGTCTTCCGAAGTCAGGGTCAGCCGGATATCGCGGTTCACCGGAACGTGCAGTTCGTTGATTTCGCGCGCGCCTTCGATGTGCTGGATCTTCCACATCCAGCGTTTGCCGGTGACGTAGATTTCCAGCGCATCCTCCGGCGGCCGCGATTCCGTGAACAAGATACTCGCGCCCCACGCAAACATGACCAGCGAAAGGCCGAGCGGAATCACGCTCCACGCGATTTCGAGAACCATGCCGCCAATGCTGTGATCGTTCATCGGGGCTTCGGAATTTCGGGGCGCCTGGCCGCTTGCGGTACTTGACGGCGAAGAAGACGATCAGAAACGCGACCAGCAGCGAGAAAAACGCGCTGACCAGCACCAGGTATACGTAGAGGCCGTCCACCTGCGCCGGCGAGGATCGACGCCGACTTCCGGAAAAAGCTGGAAACTTCTCGGTTCCATATTGGCTAAGCGGCTCGATTCCCTTTCTGCCGGTCTCTGCGCAGCATGATCAACACAAATCCCCCCAGCAACAGCACGGTCAGCCGCGCCCGCCACCCGCAGCAGGCCCAGGCGAACGAACGTATACTTCGCCGAAGTCGGATCGAAGTGATAGCAGAACAGCAGAACCTGATCGACCAGCGTTCCGATCTTGTTCGCGGATGCCTCCACCAGACCCAGCCGCAGATCCTTCGGCGAATATTCGATCCCCATAAAATACTTCGAAAGCTTGCCGTCCGGCGTCAGCGACGTAGATGGCGCTGGCGTGCGCGAACTGTCGCGGTATGCGCGTCCCAGATGTAGCGGAATCCGACCGCTTCCGTCACGCGTTTGATCGATGTCCGGTGCTGCCCGTCAGGAAATGCCACGCGTTCGCCGTTTCCGGATGGCCGTAATCCTTCATGTAGACGGCTTTCTTCGCCAGCGCCTGTTTGGGCTTTCCCGCGCGTCGAAGCTGATCACCACGACATCGTAATCCTTGCCCGGCGTGAACGTAAGCACCTTCGCGGCCCGCACCAGGCCGTTCAGAATCTGCGTGCAGAGCATCGGGCATTCGTAATAAACCAGCGCCAGAACCACCGGCCGCTTGCCCGAAATACTTGCCAAGCTGCACGTCGCTGCCGTGTTCGTCTTTGAATAGCGCATCGAGCGGCAGCTGAGAATTCAGCTTCTGCTCGATAGTGACACCTGTGAGCGCGCTGGGCCGGTCCGCGCCCTTCATATTCAGCAGATCCCGCGCGGGCAGCGTCGTGCGGGTGCATGTCAGCGTCGGCGCCGTCAGCCGTGCGCGCAGTCCGAGCCTGCAACCGCCGAGCAACAGAGATACCAGGAAATGTACAGCAGTTTTTTCATTGAGAAATCTTTTCCAGCGTCCTGCCGCTGCTTGAGTCCTCCGGAATCATGCGATAGCCGTCGTTATCCACCCGGCCGGGCTGGGTTTCGACGGCAGACCTTTCTGCGCCACGATGTCGATGGCCTGATCGATCGGGATGCGGACGATCCCTTTGCGGGATCGACCCAGCCGTAGCTGTTCAGCATCGTGTCTTCGTTGGCGCGCAGATCCTTCAGCTCGACGCTTGGCTCCGCCTGCAGGCGCGGCTCCGGCGGCAGTACCTGACGTTCGGTTCATCATGGCCGCCGCCGGATTGTCCGGGTTCTTCCGTCTTCCCGCTTGAACAGGAAGTCGAACATCGCCCACATCGCAAACACGGTGACAATGCAGGCCAGCAGCAGCCCGATGCCGAAGCCGGAGATCTGAAAGACATTGACATCCCGCGCTCATGCGAAACTCCGGATTAGCGTCGGGGTCGTGACCGCGATCCGTGCAGTCGCCGTGCGGATTCTTAGTGGGCTCTGCCATGATTCAAAGCCTTTTGAAGATCCGGAGTTCGCCGAGCGGCAGCAGCGGCCGTTGAGGCAGATTACGGAAGAACAATGCCAGCCACAGTCCGCCGAAGCCGATGGGGGCAACGATATCCAGCCAGGAGATCGTGAAAGCCGGATGCGTGACATCGGCGAAATTGGGCTCCACCAGCGAGAATACGTCGACCAGGCGGATACAGATCAGGAAGATCGCGATCGTCGGCAAATGTTCTCAGATTCTTCTTGAGCGGCTGCGACAGCAGCAGACAGGAAGGGCAGGCGAAGTGAAACAACCAGCAGGATCAGCGCCTACCCATGCCCCAGCCGCCATTCCAGCGGCTGATGTACCAGATGATTTCCTGCGGCAGGTTGCCGGACCAGGTGATCAGCAACTGCGAGAAGTGAAGATAGGCCCACAGCATGACTAGGGCGAGCAGCAGCTTGCCGAGATCGTGCAGATGCTTCTTCGTGAGAGCGTGATCCATTGGGCTGAACTTTGACAGCACAATGAGCGTGGCCACCACCAGCGCCATCGCGGACAGGCCCTGCCGGCAGCCGATCATGAATCCGTAGACCGTCGAAGACCAGTCGGCTCGAGCGACATCAGGAAATCGACCGAGCAGAACGTAATGGTGAAGAAGTAGAGAACGATGCCGGGCGCAGCCAGCTTTTCCATCGCGCTCGAATACTTCCAGTCGATTTGGTTTCGTCTTCGAGCTTCGACCACTTATTGAGGAGGTACGTCAGGCCAGCCAGACGATGCCGTAAATCACCCAGCGGACCCACAGAAATGGAACGTTCAGATAAAGATCTCTTCGGCTCGATGACCTTGCGTCGCTTTCCCCGGCATGCGCCGCGTCGGCCCACCAATAGAGCTTCGGCGCGAGAGCAGCAGCGGCAGGAACAGGAGCCACATCACCGGGATGGTGCGTGAACCGGCTTCGAGCGGACGGCGGATCATCACGCCCCAGGCGCCGCCCGTCACGAGATGGGTCATCAGCAGGACGAGGCAACCCATGCCCATGCCGAACCAGAACCAGAAGCCCACCAGATAGGAGCGGAAGAACTGCTGCGGGCTCGACCATGAAATACCCGGCGACCAGCAGCGCGAGGAACACAAGTCCGACGAACGCCGCAATGTTCTGATATTTCTTCAGCGTTCGATCAGCTGCGGAGGCGCTGCGTAACTTTGTTCCGTCGTCGTCATTGTCTTTCAGGCTGCTTGCCGGTGAACGGCGCCCGCGCCATGCGCTCCGGGAACGCCGGACGGCGTGGCGGGTTTCGCCGGGAAATTCACGAAATCCGTGTCGGGCGGCGCCATCGGTTCGTCCGCTCTCCGCCGTAGTAGGCTGGCTGCCCGCGGCGGGTATGCGCGCGCGCGCTTCCTGTGGCAGATCGTTGATGTTGGCGTTTTCGCTGTACTGCAGCGCGCGGATGTAGGCGATAATCGCCCAGCGGTCGCGCGGCTGCATCTGCATGCGCGTAGTTCAGCATCGCGCCGTAGCCGTTCGTGATCACGTCGAAGAAATGGCCCACCGGCGCATTGCGCAGACGGTCGATGTGATAGGACGGCGGCTGCTTGAAGCCGCGCCGCACAATCATGCCGAGACCGTTGCCGATCGCGCCGTGGCAGGGCGTGCAGTAAATGTCGAACGCTGTCTGGCCGCGCTCGATAAAGGCTCTTGTCCACCGCGATCGGGAACGCATCGATATCTTTGCCAGCCGCGTCCTTTGCCTTCATAAAACGCCGTGTCTTCGTTCAGCGCGCCGCGCGCGATGGTGCCTTCCACCGGCTGGCGTTCGCTGCGGCCGTCGGCGAAAAAGTCGCTGGGGCGCTGCGGGCTTGATACTTCGGCTGATCCTGCATGTCGAGACGCGAGCAACCGGCCAGAGAGCCAGACTACGCCAGCGAGATAATCGAGGGCGATTCGCTTCATCATCGGGCCACTTCCGCGATCTCTTCGGGCCCGAGGCTTTCGAGGAAAGCCGACTGTCGCCTGCCGGTCGAACTTCGGATCGTCGGACTCGATGCACAAGAAAGAACTTGTTGCGCGAGGCGTCGGCGAAGCGCTCCACGTTGAAAACCGGATGATAGGGCGAAGGCAGGCCGTTCATGATGAACATGCTGATCGCCGCCGTGAGACCGCCGACCAGAATCGTCAGCTCGAAAGTGATCGGAATATACATCGGCACGCTGATCAACGGCCGTCCGCCGATATTCAGCGGCAGCGCCACCGCTTCCACCCAGCTCGCCAGCCCGAAACCGCCGCAGCATCCGACCAGGCCGCCGATCAGCGTGAAGAGCGAGACGCGATTGTCGTGCAGATCCATGGCATCGTCCAGCTCATGGATCGGGAACGGCGTGTAGGCGTCGAATTTCTTGAAACCGGCTTCGCGGGTGCGGCGCGCCGCGGCCACCAGTTCGCCCGCGGTTTCAAACTCGGCCATCAGACCGTAGAGCGGATGCTCGTTTCTTCAGATGCGTGAACGCTCATTGCGCAACCGGCTCCTTAACGCGCGCGCCCGGCAGAAGCATGCGCAGTTCGAAGATCGTAATCATCGGCAGCACGCGGACGAACAGGAAGATGCAGGTCATGAAGAACCCGAGCGTGCCGATGTAACACCGCCCAGTCCCAGACCGTCGGCCAGTACATGCCCCAGCTCGAGGGCAGGAAGTCGCGGTGCAGGCTGGTGATGACGATGACGAAACCGCTCCAGCCACATGCCGATATTGACCACGATCGAAATAAACCACAGGATCAGCGGGTTGGTGCGGATTTGTCTTCGAACCACAGGAACTGCGGCGTGATGATGTTGCAGAAGATCAGGCACCAGTAGAACGGCGCGTAGGGGCCCGTCATGCGGTTCCACGATCATGTACTTCTCGTAAATGTCGGCGCTGAAGTAGCCGAAGAACGCCTCCATCATGTAGCCGTAGCCAACGATCAGGCCGGTCGCCAGCGTGACCTTCGCCATGTTGTTCAGATGGCGAATCGTGATGATGTCTTCGAGGCCGTAGAAGCGTGCGGACCGGGATCATCAGCGTCAGCACCATGGCGAAACCGGAATAGATGGCGCCGGCGACGAAGTAGGGCGGGAAGATCGTGGTATGCCAGCCCGGCAGCATCGCGACCGCGAAGTCGAAGCTGACCACCGTGTGCACCGAAACCACCAGCGGCGTCGCAAGGCCGGCCAGCAGCAGCGACGGCCTTTTCGTATCTCTGCCAGTGGCGCGCCGAACTGCGCCAGCCCATGGCGAGCATGCCGTAGATGCGCTGCCTTCCAGGGCTGCTTTGCGGAATCGCGCAGCGTGGCAAGATCCGGGACAAGACCTACGTACCAGAACACCGCCGAAATCGTGAGATACGTCGAAACCGCGAACACGTCCCACACCAGCGGACTGCGGAACTGCGGCCAGAGGTCCATCGTATTGGGATAAGGCAACAGCCAGTAAGCCAGCCACGGACGGCCGGTATGCAGCACCGGGAACATGCCCGCGCACATGCACGGCGAAAAGCGTCATGGCTTCGGCGAACCGGTTGATCGCGTTGCGCCAGGACTGGTTCAGCAGCAAAAGAATCGCGGAAATCAGGGTTCCGGCGTGGCCGATACCGATCCACCAGACGAAGTTGACGATCGCAAATCCCCAGCCGACCGGAATGTTGATACCCCAGATGCCGACGCCCTTGACGAACAGCCAGGTTGCCGCACCGAGCAGACACTGCATCACGCCGAACGCGATCAGGAATCCGAAGACCCAGCCGATCGTGATCTTCCGCTTGAGAACGATGCCCCCGATCTTGTCCGAAACCGACGCAAGACTGTGGCCTTCGTCGATTACCGGCCCGACTTCAATCTTCGCGGGCAGTTCAACCGGCTGCGCCATGTTAACTTTCCTTCTCCGACTTACCGATTTCCGGATTGGGGTTGCGGATTTCGGTGAGATACGTGGTGCGCGGGCGCGTATTCAGTTCGCCCAGCAGCGAGTAGTTGAGGCTGTGCTTCTTCCATTCGGAAACACGGCTCTTCGGATCGTTCAGGTCGCCGAACATGATGGCCTGCGACGGGCACGCCGCGGCGCACGCCGGTACGATTTCGCCGTCGAATACCTTGCGGTCCTGCTTCTCCGCCGTGATCTTCGCGTAGTTGATGCGCTGCACGCAGTAGGAGCACTTCTCCATCACGCCGCGGCTGCGTACCGTGACATCGGGGTTGCGCTGCAGTTTGTAGCTTTCCGTCTCCCAGTCCGAGAACAGCAGGAAGTTGAATCGCCGCACCTTATAAGGACAGTTGTTCGAACAGTAGCGGGTGCCGACGCAGCGGTTGTAGACCATGTTGTTCAGGCCTTCGGCGTCGGTTTCCGTCGCCGCCACCGGGCACACCACTTCGCAGGGCGCGTCTTCGCACTGCATGCAGGCCACGGGCTGGAAGTACATATCCGGCGCATCCGGCTCGCCTTTGTAATAGCGATCGATGCGGATCCAGTGCATTTCGCGCGTGTTGAGAACCTGTTCTTTGCCGACGACCGCGATGTTATTCTCGGCCTGGCACGCCACCACGCAGGCGTCCTGCAGCCAACGCAGGAGGTGAGATCGATCGCCATGCCCCACGCGTAGCCTTCGTAGCGAAAGGTCTCGGGGAAGATCGTGAGGCCTTTCGGCGGAAGCTCGCTCTGCCTCTCCGAGAAGTAGGGGTCTTTTTTGTATTCGTCGAGCGTCCCGGCATGGACCGGACGGCGGCCTTCCATCGCGAAGTGCTTCTGCACCGCGGCCAGGCGGAACTTCTCGCCCAGCTTGCGCACATTCGCGCCTGTCACGTAATAAGGACTGGATGCGGGACGCAGCGGATAAGCGTTGAAGCCCGCGCCATTACCGGCGCGGCCGGAACGAGTGCGGCCGTAGCCAAGACTCAGCGCGATCGAACCATCCGGCTGCCCGGGGATGCGCCAGATCGCGCCCCACACCGTTTGGCCGTTGTAATCGATGGCGACACGATCTTCATCGGTGACGTTGAGATCGTCTGCCGTTTTCGGGCTGACGATGACCGCGTTGTCCCACGTCAGGCGCGAAATCGGCCGCGGGAGTTCCTGCAGCCAGGCGTTGTTCGCATAACGGCCGTCGAGGATGATAAGGATCCGAATGGAAAGAAAGCTCGTATCCCGAACCGCCGCCGGACGAGGACGCAGGCACAAGCTTCGCGGTCGCATTCACCGCCGGCAAAGCGGAATCTTTGATGAAACCGTCGTGCACCGAATGTTTCCACCAGGTTTCGTAATCGGCGCCCGTATGCTTTTCGCGCCAGTAATCGCGCACGCTCTCGTAGCTCGATTTTTCCGGCGTCTCGTTGAAGGCCGAGAAAATCTCGTGCAGCGATTTGCCGCCATAGAGCGGCGCAATCAGCGGCTGACAGATCGACACCGTGCCGTCGTACGCCGGCGCGTCGCTCCAGTGTTCATAAGTGTGGGCCTGCGGAATCAGCCACTGGCAGACTTCGGAGGTTTCATTAACGTGGTCGGTCAGCTGAACGCGCATCTTCGCCATCTGGATGGCGCCGCGCAGGTTAAGTTCATGCGGCGCGCTGTAAACCGGATTGCCGCCCAGAATCAGCAGCAGATCGACCTGGCCGCCGTGCAGATCGTTTACCAGCGCCTGCAGATCGGCCCACTGATCGGCCGGCTTCACTTCGAGCGACTTGGTGAACATCACGGTCTTGCCGTTATTCCCCAGCACCTGATTGATGTAGTGAACGACTGCGTGGACTTCGGGCGACTGGTCGTCGCCGGCGATGACGATCGACTTGCCCTTCGCGGCCTGCAGATCCTTGACCAGCGCCGCATAAAATTTCGACCCGCTCAGCGGACCATTTGCGGTGCCGCCCGTCAGGCTTGCCGCGAGCGACCGAACGAACCCGGCGACTTCCGAGGGTTTGATCGCCTGCCGATGATCGGCCTTGCAGCCCGTCGAGGTGGGCGTGGTCTCGACCGCATAGTAGCGGCTCTGTGTCGTCGCGCCGTTGCGCATGATGCGCTTCGAAACGAAGTCGCGCGCATAGCGCACGCCGCCCGGGCCGTTGGCGAGGAAATTGCCGTCGACCGACAGCACCACATCGGCCTGATCGAATTTGTAAACCGGGTTCAGGAACTGTCCGAACGCCATCTGCGCGCCCATGCGGCGGCCGTGTCCGGTGGGCTCCCACTGATACCACTTCGCACCCGGATAAAGCTTCAGAGCGTCCTGAATCTGACCGTACAGCGTTGGCGAAGTAATCGTCTCGGTCAGGATGCGAATGCCCGCACCCTGCTTGCTCTGCTGTCTCGCCAGAATGTTGATGAAGGTTTCGAGGAATGCCGTATAGGAGCGCGCTTCATCGATAAAGTTCAGAGTCTGCAGGCGGTCGGGGTCGTAGAGGCCAAGGATCGAAGCCTGGGTGGGAACATCCGTGGCGCCCATGCTCGCGGGGTGCTCGGGATTTCCTTCCACCTTGGTGGGCCGGAATTCGTGCGCTTCAATTAGGACGGGGTTGGCGATGCCGCTCACCGGAAACGCGGTCGCGTAAAAAAGAGGCTTGCCGGGGATCGCCTGTTCGGGCGCTTCCACGTACGGCATGATGTATTCCGTCGGCTGTTTGGTGCAGGCGGAAAGACCGGCGAGGGCGAGCGAAGCGCCCATGATCTTCAGAAAGTTTCGGCGGCCTTCGTCGTCAATCCATTCCGAAGCCTGACGGGGAAACTCGCGGTGGAGAAATTCCTTGAAGCCTTCGCCTGAAGTCAGTTCATCGAGACTGCGCCAGTAGCCGTTGCCTTTGGCCTGGTCCAGCTTCGTCCGGATGGACGTCAGATTCAAAGATTCGCCGCTCGTTTCACTCATTGGTTGCTATCGGTGACAAGTCCAGCAATTGTCCAGCTTCTGAACGTGATATTCCTTGACGAGCCGCGCGCCAAGCTGCTCCTGCGGCTCTTTCGGCACATAACCCATGGTTGTGATCTGATCCCGGGGACGAAGGTTTTTCTCCGGATTGCGATGGCAGTCGAGACACCAGCGCATCTGCAGTGACGGCTGTTGCCATGTCAGAGCCTGCTCATCGATCCGGCCGTGGCAGGTTTCGCAGCCGACACCCTTCTTGACGTGAATGCTGTGGTTGAAATAGACGTAATCGGGAAGGTCGTAGACTTTCGTCCACTTGATCGACTGATTGGTGATGAAGCTTTCGCGCACAGGTTCGAGCGTCGGGCTGTTGATCCAGATCTGCGAATGGCAGTTCATGCAGATTTTCGTGGCAGGGATCGGAGCCCAGTCCGAATTTTCGACGGATGTGTGGCAGTAACGGCAATCGATGCCCATCGAGCCCACGTGATGCGCATGGCTGAACGGAATTGGCTGCTCCCGCGCGTCGCCCTGCCGGGTCGCCCAATTGGAATCGGCGATCAGCTCAAACAGCGCGCCGCCCACAGCAGCCACTCCGACCAGAGCAAGAATGATGCTGATCCGCGCGTATGAGTTTGCGGTCGATCTGAAGATCTGTGCCATGAAGGTCTATCTGTGATACCGCCGGTCCGGAGGGAAAAACGCCAAACCGATATTATGCTCCATCGCGCCTCATTTTCCAAAGTGCAGCGACGGTACTTTTACTTTTTATGCACCGGAAAAATTCACACGGGGTTTTCCGGAACGGCCTCGAACACTACCCCAGTTCCTGTAACGTTCAAGTCTACAATGGAGCTTCATGCGACAGACTGTCCGCCCGGCGAGGCGTCTCTCCGGACTCGTCACGCTGCCTGGTGACAAATCGATTTCACATCGTTATGCGATGATTGCCTCGCTCGCCGAGGGGTCATCGAAGATCACAAATTACTCCACCGGAGCGGACTGCCATTCGACGCTGGGATGCGTGCAGGCACTGGGAATCGCGGTCGACGAGCAGGGGACGACAGTCACAATTCACGGTCGCGGGCTCGACGGCTGGATGAAACCGGAGCGGGATCTCGATGCGGGAAATTCGGGTTCGACCATTCGCATGATGTCGGGACTGCTCGCGGCGCAGCCGTTCGACAGCCGCATCTTCGGGGATGAATCGCTCTCGCGCCGGCCGATGGGAAGAATCATCAGGCCGCTCGCGCAGATGGGTGCGCGGATCGAAGCGCGGGACGATCAGTTCCCCCCTCTGCTCATTCATGGCGCGAAGCTGCATGCGATCGATTACGCGCTGCCGGTGCCGAGCGCGCAGGTGAAGACGTGCGTGCTGTTCGCGGGGCTGTTCGCCGAAGGGCAGACGGTGGTGCGGGAGACCATCCGGTCGCGCGATCATACGGAAATTGCGCTGCGGGAGTTCGGCGCGGAGTTGCAGGTCAGGCAGCGCGCGATCACGATCGAGGGACGGCCGAAGCTGACAGGCCGCGACGTGGTGGTGCCGAGCGACTTGTCCTCAGCGGCGTTCTTTCTTGTGGCCGGATTACTCGTGCCGGGATCGCAGCTCGTCATTCAGAATGTCGGTCTGAATCCGACGCGGTCGGCGCTGCTCGATTTTCTGGTTTCGATCGGCGCGCCGGTCCGCGTCGAGCGCATCGAGTCGGTGAACGGCGAGCTGATCGGCGACATCGAAGTACGGCACGCGCCGGTGCGCGGAGGCGTCATTGAGAAAGAACTGACCGCCGCGTTGATCGACGAGATTCCGGTGCTCGCAGTGCTCGGAGCGGCCTCGGAAGAAGGCATCGTGATTCGCGACGCGCAAGAGCTTCGGATCAAAGAGACCGACCGCATCGCAACGGTAGCGGACAATTTCGCGCGCATGGGAATCCGCGTCGAAGTGACGCCGGACGGCATGTGCATTCCCGGCAGACAGAAGTTCCGCGCGGCGGCGTTCGATTCGTTCGGCGATCACCGGATCGCGATGGCTTTCGCGGTGGCGGCGCTGGCGGGCGACGCTGAATCGACGATCGACAGTGCCGAGGCGGCATCGGTGTCGTTCCCGGAGTTCTGGAACATCCTGCAGGAAATTGCCCGATAGCCTCAACCTCAAAGACGTTCTGCGCCGCTACTGGGGCTACGATGAGTTCCGTCCTCTGCAGGGGCGAATCGTCGAGAGCCTGATCGCGGGCCACGACTGCGCAGTCATCATGCCGACGGGCGGAGGCAAGTCGCTCTGCTATCAGCTGCCGGCCGTAGTCTCGGAGCGGACAGCGGTGGTGGTGTCGCCGCTGATCGCGCTGATGCAGGATCAGGCGGCGGCGCTCGAGCAGATGGGCATTCCCGCCGCCGCGCTCAACAGCCAGATCGACTGGGCCGAACAGCAGAACGTGATGCGGCGCGCGGAGAAGGGCGAATACCGGCTGCTCTATGTATCGCCCGAGCGTTTGCTGCGCGATGGACTTCATCGACTTTCTCGGGCGCGTGCCGCTGGCGTTCTTCGCCATCGACGAAGCGCACTGCATTTCCGAATGGGGACACGAGTTTCGTCCGGAATACCGGCAGCTGCGCCGGCTGCGCGAGCTGTTTCCCGCATGTCCCATCGCGGCGTTTACCGCCAGCGCGACGCGCCAGGTGCGTCACGACATTCTGCGCCAGCTCGGCCTGCGCGATCCGCACAAGTACATCGCGAGCTTTCATCGGCCCAACCTGAACTATCAGGTCAAGCTGACCGACGGCAAAACGCAGGGACCGCATGCTGCTGGCTGCGATGGAATCGTACGGCGGATTCGACAATCATCATTTATTCGCCGACGATCGCGCGCGTCGGCGAGACGGTGCCGGTTTCTCGGATGAGAACGGAATCGAAGCGATTCCCTATCACGGCAAGATGGAGAACGAAGAGCGATCGCGCAACCAGGAGCGCTGGATGTCGGACGAAGTGCGCGTGCTGGTGGGGACCATCGCGTTCGGACTCGGTATCAACAAGCCGTCCGTGCGCGCCGTGATTCATCTGGCGCTGCCGAAGTCGATCGAGCAGTATTACCAGGAAGCAGGGCGCGCCGGACGCGACGGGGAACCGGCGGACTGCGCGCTCCTCTGGCAGACGCGCGATGCCGGACTGCTGGCCTGGTTCAACAAGCAGATTGCCGACCCGCAGGAGAAGCAGCGGGCCTGGGATTCCTATCATGCGATCCGGCGGTTCGCCGAAAGCGAAGTGTGCCGGCATCGGCAGATCTGTCTGCACTTCGGGGAAACGCCGAAATGGGAACGCTGCGAAGCATGCGACGTCTGCACTGCGCGGCTCGAATGGATGGCAGTGCGCGAGAGGCCGATCGCGGTAACGCCACGCCCGGCGTCGGCGCAGCCCGAGCCCGCGCTGCTGCAGCATATGCGTGTATGGCGCCGCGAATTCGCGCGCCGCCGCGGCGTGCCGGCGTTCATGATCCTGAACGACGCAGCGCTGGCAGACCTCTGCCGCAAAGGACCGGAGACAATTCCGGAACTGCTGGCGGTCAGCGGTATCGGCGAGAAGAAAGCGCAGTCATTCGGAAGCGATATCCTGGCCGAGCTCCACCGTTTCCGGCTGGGTTAGCGACGCTGCGTCTCAGTTAGCGGCCGCCTGGTGGTGCGCGGCTGGCGGCTGGGCGTGAATCGGCAGTGGCTCGAGCTGAGCCCCGATCTGCATATCCTTCCAGTTGTAATCAAACTCTTTACCGCAATCGAGGCACACGATATAGGTGCCCCGGCGCGCTCCCTCCGAACGACGGGAACTACGGGACGGGGTAAAAGGAAAGGTTGTGCGGCGATGCGCACAACCGAAGATGCTTTCGATCAGCGAATTCAACATAGAGCCCCTTTTCCAACTAATTTGATTCAGTGAGACTGAACCCGGTTTCGCAAATGCACGCACGCAGCCACGCGGCCGAGTACTACGTACTCGTCGATACAGATCGAAACAGTTCTGTGGGTTACTAGAGCGGACCCGCTATGGCGTCAGCAATTTGCCGGCCGTGAAAGCGCCCGTTTTCAATGAAAATTTCGTTTGTGTGCATTCCTGCCACAATCACGCCGGCGAGGTAAACACCTTTCCGGTCGCTCTCCAGTGTCAATGCATCGGTACGAGGTTTCAGAGTTTCTTTTTCGAGGACGATCCCGTTGGCGTTGAGAAACGGCAGATCGGGACTGTATCCCGTCATGGCGAACACAAAGTCGTTCATTAATTCAATTTCACCTTCGGGCGTCTGAATACGGACGCCAGCGGAAAGAATTTCCGTCACCCGTGAATTAAAGTACGCTTTTATTTCACCGTTTTTGATCCGATTTTCAATGTTGGGTTTGATCCAGTACTTGACATGCTGGTGCATGGCTGCGCCCCGATGCACTATCGTCACGCGCGCACCGGTCCAGTAAAGCTCCAGGGCGGCGATGGCGGCTGAGTTCTTCGCGCCGACAACCAGAACGTCGTGGTTATAGTAGGGGTGCGGCTCTTTGTAGTAATGGATGACTTTCGGCAGATCCTCGCCCGGCACATTCAGCAGATTGGGAACGTCGTAATAGCCGGTCGCGATCACGACTTTTTTCGCGCGATAGCAGTGACGGACGCCGAGACGGTCAGTGGCCGGAATGCTGAAGGCGCCGTCCGCGCCGTCGATCGCAAGCACGCGTTCGTACTGGTGAATGTCGAGTTTGTAGTGCTCGGCCACGCGCCGATAGTACTTGAGCGCTTCGGTGCGGGTGGGCTTCTCATACATGCTCGTCATCGGGATGTCGCCGATCTCGAGCAGTTCCGGCGTGGTGAAGAACGTCATGTGCGTCGGGTAGTTGTAGAGCGAATTGACGACGCAGCCCTTGTCGAGAATCATCGCGCGCACGCCACGCCGCTGGAGTTCGATGCCGCAGGCGAGACCGGTGGGTCCGGCGCCGATCACGATGGCGTCAAATTCAGGTGTCGGGTTTGCGCTCACAACTTGCTTTCCACCTCGACCGCGAGGTTTGCGAGCGCCGCGGGCAGCGCGGACGGATCCTTGCCGCCGCCTTCAGCCATATCGGGACGGCCGCCGCCTTTACCGCCGACAGCCTGCGCCAGGGCGCCGACCAGCTTGCCGGCCTGAACTTTCTGCGTGAGGTCCTTCGTTACGGCCGCGACAATCGACACTGCGCCATCTTCGGTGGATGCCAGCACGACAACCGCGGATTTCCATTTGTTGCGCAGCGTGTCGGCAAGAGTACGCATCTGCTGCGCGGTCGAGCGAATCGACCTGGGCGACGAGAAACTTCACGCCGTTCTTTTCTTTGGCCTTCGATTCGAGATCGCGCGCGGCGGACTGGGCAAGGCGGGTTTTCAGATCGTCGATCTGCCGCTCGTGAGTGCGCTTCTCGGCGAGAAGACGATCCACATGCTCGACCAACTCCGGTTCGGCAACGCGCAGAATGCCCGCGAGGCGATGCAGCGCGTCGGTCAGATTGCTGAAACTGCGCGACAGCACCTTCGCCTGTGATGGCCTCGATGCGGCGCACGCCGGCGGAGATGCTGCTTTCGGAAACGATCTTGAATACGCCGATGTCGCCGGTGCGCGTGACATGCGTGCCGCCGCAGAGTTCCTTGCTGAAGTCGGGGATGGAGACGACGCGCACTTCTTCGCCGTACTTCTCGCCGAACAGCGCCATGGCGCCGGTCGCAATGGCCTGATCGATCGGCATGACATTTGTCGTCGACCTGCGTGTTGCGCAGAATCTGCTGGTTGACGAGCCGCTCGACTTCGGCGATCTCGGCGGGATCGACCGCGGCGTAGTGCGTGAAGTCGAAGCGCAGCCGCGGCGGCTCGACGACGCTGCCCGCCTGCTTGACGTGCGTGCCGAGAACCTGGCGCAGCGCGGCATGCAGAAGATGGGTCGCGGTGTGATTGCGCATGGTGGCCCAGCGTTCGGGAACGCCGACCTCGGCGCGCAGTTCGTCGCCGATCCGAATACTCGCCGTCGTGCGGATCTTGTGGACTGTCAGTCCGGGCACGGCAGGGCGCGTGTCTTCGACGATGGCGACAACTTCGCCCGAATGCGCCTTGCAGAGCGAGCCGCGATCGCCGACCTGGCCGCCGGTTTCGGCGTAGAACGGCGTCTGATCGAGAACCAGTTCGGCTTCGATGCCGGCGGGAACCTCGTCGGCAAGTTCCTGATTCTGCAACAGGCCGCGCACGGTGGAGACCGCGTCGAGCTGGTCGTAGCCGAGGAATTTCGTGCGGCCGCGTTCGAGCAGCTGTCGATAAGCCGGCGCGATGGCGCCCTTTTCGCCGCCCTTCCAGCTGGCGCGGGCGCGCACCCGCTGAAGATTCATCTCGGCATCGAAGCCCTCGCGGTCGATTGCGACACCGCGCTCGCGAGCCATGTCTTCCTGCTCGTCGAGCGCGAGGCCGTAGGTGTCGTAGAGTTTGAACGAGACGGCGCCGGGCACCGTCCCGTTGGAAAGGCGCGCGATCTCGTCAGATGAAAACCTTCTCGGCGACGAGGAATGTGGTGGCGTAGCGATGTTCTTCGTCTTTGACGACGCGGGCGACGCGCTGCACCGATTCCATCAGCTCCGGGTAGCCGGGTCGCATCAGCTCGGCGACGAAACCGGTCAGCTCATAAAGATATGGCTCCTGCTCTGCCGATAAGACGGGCGTGGCGCATGGCGCGCCGCATGATCTTTCGCAGCACATAGCCGCGGCCTTCATTGGATGGCAGGACGCCGTCGTGAATCAGGAACGCGGTGGCGCGGGCGTGATCGGCGTTGATCCGCAGCGCGGTGTCCGATTTCGGATCGGCTCCGTATTCGACCCCGCATAACTCGCCGGCGCGGTCGATGATGGGGCGGATCAGGTCGGTGTCGTAGTTCGAAATCTTGCCCTGCAGCACGGCCGCAGTGCGTTCGAGGCCCATGCCGGTATCGATGGAGGGGCGCGGCAGAGGCGTCATGGCGCCCGAGGCGTCGCGGTTGAACTGCATGAAGACCAGGTTCCAGATCTCGACGAAGCGCTCGCGGCGGTCGTCCGGGAAACTGCTCGTGCTCGCGGCCGGGTTCGGCGCTTCCGGGCCGAAGTCGTAGAAGATTTCCGAGCAGGGGCCGCAGGGGCCGGTATCGCCCATCTGCCAGAAGTTGTCTTTCTCGTCAAGCCGGAAAATGCGGTCCTTGGGAACGCCCGCGACTTTCTGCCAGAGCTGCTCGGCTTCGTCGTCTTCGCGGAAAACGGTGACGTAGAGGCTGGTCTTTGGTCAGTGCCGAAATCTTTGGTGACGAGGTCCCAGGCGAACTCAATGGCATCGGCTTTGAAGTAGTCGCCGAAGGAGAAGTTGCCCAGCATTTCGAAGAACGTGTGGTGGCGGCGGGTGTAGCCGACGTTTTCGAGGTCGTTGTGCTTGCCGCCGGCGCGGACGCACTTCTGGGAAGTGGCGGCGCGGGTGTAGTCGCGTTTTTCGAGGCCCTGAAAAACTTCCTTGAACTGGTTCATGCCGGCGTTGGTGAAGAGCAGCGTAGGGTCGTTGGCGGGCAGGAGCGAGCTGCTGCGCACGACACGATGCCCGCGGGCGTGGAAGAAATCGAGAAAACGCTGACGGATATCGTTGCCGGTCACAGGAGTCCTTTTGATTCGTTGGATAGTTCGATTATAGGAAGCGGGCGGCTTCGGGGCCCCGCAGCCGACGGAGCGCCACGTATTTTTCCGAGGTTAGGTTAGTTTGTTTGGAAATTCTTACTTTTTCCCGGAGCCGGATCGAAGGATCGGCGGCGCGAATGTACCGGCGGTGAAAGCGCAGCCCCATACCATCGATGGATGAATTCACTTTTCCAGAGACGCTGGATTCGCCACTGCGAGGTGGCCATGGCTTCGACGGCGGCCATCTCGTCTTTGCTCCGCGGGCCCAACTCGCGGCGATACCGGGCGAGGAGAAGATTACGCGCGTACTCGGAGGTCCGCCTGCGGAGTGCGGCCGCCTCGGCCATCTGACTGCCGGGGTTGGATTGGGTGCGCTCGGCGGCGCGGCAGGCCGAAAGGTTCTTGCGTCGGAAGTTCATTGCGGCTTCATTTGTGTACCAGCGATTTCGCCCCGGCTGAACTCACCGGGAGTACGGACTAGTGTTTTCAGTGGCGTACAGGAAACATTAAAGTGCGAGGCGTGGTGATCGCCGGTCACGCGAACACCAAAGCACCCACCAGATCAGGACGAACTGCAGAGGCAGTCGCCCCCAGAGAAGCCAGACGGGCAGTGGGTTGACCGTGACCTGCACATGGTCAACAGCCATGTAGATATTGGCCGGGAAGACAGCTACGAGCAGGGTGACCAGTCCCCAGGCGGCAGCGCGGCGCAGGGGACGATAAAGGAGGCCGAGTCCGCCGGCGATCTCCGCGGCACCGCTCAGCCAGACCATCGCCAGCGGATGCGGGATGAACGGAGGCACTATTTCCACGAACGGCGCCGGCCGCACGAAATGCAGAAAGCCGGCAACAGCGAAGAAGGCGGCGGTGAAGAAGAGAGCAGCGTTGCGCAAGGTGGCCTGCTACCACGGAATCGGCTTGCCGAGATGGAAAAAGCCGCCAGTCGGGCCGTCGTCGCTGAGCAGGGCCAGGGCAACGCCGGTTTTTGCGCCGTCGGGAATCTCCATGGGCGCGGCATCGGTGCCCATATCCGTCTTCACCCAGCCGGGTTGGGCCGAGTTGACCTTGATGTTCGTGTGTTTCAGCTCGTGGGCGAGGTGAATGGTGAAAGAGTTGAGGGCGGCTTTGGAAGAGTCGTACGCGAGGGCTTTGAAATCGGAGATGGGGCTCGCGGGATCGGCGTGGAGAGTCAGCGAGCCGAGGATGCTCGACATATTCACGATGCGTCCGGCGGGGCTCCGGCGGAGGAGCGGAAGCAGCGTCTGGGTGAGCGCGACGGGTGCGAAGAAGTTCGTCTCGAAGGTGCGCCGGACAACATCGGGAGGCGTCGCACTCGCTTTCCCGCCGCCCAGTCCTTCAGGCAGGATGCCCGCGTTGTTGATAAGGATGTCGAGGCGACGGAATTTCTGATCGAGAAAGGCGGCGGCAGCGCGATGGTCTTCGGGATTGTTGACGTCCAGTTTCAGAAAATGGGCGTCGAGGCCTTCGGCGCGGAGTTTCGCGGCCGCGGCCTCGCCACGGCCCGGGTCGCGGGCCGCCAGTACGACCGTGACGCCAGCCTGCCCGAGTTGCCGCGCCATTTCGAAGCCCAGGCCCTTGTTGGCGCCAGTGATGAGGGCTGTTTTTTTCATACTCACGTTCGTGCTTTCCATATTCCATCATTTGGCCGGACCGGCGTTCCGGACTTGCCGCCACAGATCGAAGGTTATCGGTTTCTCGTAGGGCACGTACGAACGGGCTTCGCTGAGAACCTCATTAACAGGTGCACCGGCATACTCCAGCCAGGAGTGGCCTTCGATGCGGCCTTCGCGCTTACGGAATCCGACGCGAAGATCGGTGGGAACGCCGCGGCGGAGCAGCATCGCCCAGAGGGTCAGAGACCGGACGAGGCAGTTGCCCGCGATGCCAGTGTTTCGTTTAACGATCTGCTGCGCGCGGCGCGCCTGGTGAATTGTGGCGAGGCTGACCGAGATCGGGTTCGCGCGGCCGGCGCCTGCCCAGCGGCGCAGCAGAGCCTGGGTGCGGGGCACGCCGACGGTGTGGAAGCTCAGCCAGATAAATCCCGGGAGGACCAGAGCTTCCAGCAGCACGCGGCGGTCGGCTGAATCGAGCGAGCAGAATAGCTGCAGCTTGCGGATCAAGGTTCCGGGATCAGAATACCAGCGGCGTGTAGCCGGCGAAGCCAAAGCCAAGCGACATCTCGTTCAATCCCGGCGTAGTCAGCACGTGGTCGCCGTCGTAGTCGAGGATCCAGAGACCTGACCGGTAGACGCCGATTTTCGGGGGATTGCCTGAGCTGTCCCAGTCGCCGACCACTGGAATATCGCCAGCTTGGCCATAGGTGTAAGTCCTGCTGATGGTCCCGTTGCCGTTATAATCCAACAGCCAGATTCCGTTGCGGAAGACTCCCACTTTGGCGGTTCCCGAGCCGCTCCAGTCCGCGACGACGGGAATGTCGCTGGAAAGACCGAAGCCGGAATATGTGGTGTCGCTCAGGCCCGTGGGTACACCTGACAGGTGGCCGCTGAGATCGAGAATAAAGGTTCCCTGACGGTACAGGCCGAGAGCGATGTGGCCAGTGCCCCGCCAATCGCCGACCACCGGGATGTCGCCGGCCTGACCGAATGACACGGTCTGGTCCGCAGCGTCGAGCAGGCCGTTGCCGTTGGTGTCGAGAATCCAGGTTCCATTGCGGAAGATGCCGACGCGTTTCACTCCCGTGCCGGTCCAGTCGCCGACGATCGGAATGTCGGTGGACAGACCATAGAAGGTTGAGGCGGTGTCGGTCATGACGTGCCAGGGATCGGCGGTGAATTCCATTTGGCCAGCGTCAGGGTAGGCGACGCCAAGGCTGAAGTTGGGACGGATTTTGGTGATAAAAGAACTAAGGACCGATGGCAAATAATTCTGCAGGGAGCCAGTTACCGGGAAATTACCGGAGCTCGTCTGGCCTGCGACGAGGATGGAGGTTTCGCTGTCAACGGCTATCGCGTTGGCCTGGTCGCTGCCGATACCGCCAAGATAAGTACCGAAAATCATCGAGGAAAGGGTCGCGTTCATTTTCACAACGAACGCATCCATTCGCCCTCCGTTTGTGGCCTGACAGGGCCACTGCACGGGAAAATCCAGCGAGGAAGTGTAACCCGCTGCGTAGATGTAGCCGTGAAAATCGATCGCGACGGCATTGATGCCGTCGCTTAGCGCGCCACCGAGGAAGGTTGCCTGCTGCAATGCTCCGTGAGGGGCGAGATGAACCACGAATCCGTCTGTCTCACCGGCAAGCGCCGTCTGAAAAGCGCCCGCTGTCGCCGGAAAATCCGGGGAACTGGTGACTCCGCCAGCTATCACATCGCCCGCCGGATAAACAGCAACCGCGGTTACGGCCTCCGGCGCCCCGACAGACCCCCCGGATTCCGCCAATGTAAGTGCTGTAAACTACCCCCTCCCCCGTCGGTAGCATTTTGACCACAAAACCGTCCTGACCACCGCCCGATGCGGGCTGAAACGCCTGAAACGCAGGAAAGTTGCTTGACCATGTATAACCGCCGAAGATGACGCGGGCCGAGCCGCCAATCGTGACTGAGGAGGCGTGATCGACTCCGTTTCCTCCGAAGTAGGTCAGGAAGCTTAGTGAATTACCAGCAGGGGACAGGTAGGCTACAAAAACATCCTGGAGGCCGCCGTTCTGCGGCTGGATCACACCGGGGGTCACAGGCAGATCAGTCGAAGTAGTATCACCGACCACAGCAGCGCCGCCCGCCGAATCGACAGCAATTGCATTACCCGTATCGACTCCGGAACCGCCGAGATAAGTGCTGTAAATCAATGTGTTACCGGCCGCGCTGAGCTTGGTTACGAAAGCATCGCGGGTCCCGCGGAGTTTTGTCTGGACAGCGTTTTTCAGAGGGAAGTTCTGTGATGACGTTCCAGCCAGTGATGTAAACATTCCGCGAGCTATCAGTTGCGATACCGAGCGCTTCGTCGGCGCCGGATCCGCCCAGGTACGTGCAGTAGATCAACGGTCCCCCGTCGGGAAGAAACGCCGCGACAAAGGCGTCAACGCTTCCACCATACCGCTGCTGGGCTCCGCCGCCAGCGGCCAGGTTGGTGGAAGTCGTCCAGCCCCCAACGAGTATGTTGTTTTGAACATCGAACGTAATGGCAGTAATGTTCTCCTCGCCATTTCCCCCGAAGAAGCCGCTGATGAGAATTGCGGGATCGATGATAAGGGGTGAGTGGCGATCATAGTCTCCAACTTCGAAGCCGACCGAGCCATCCGGAAAGTTGCGGTAGCGGCCATCCACCTGGACTCTGGCACCCGTTATGTTCTGATAAATCAGTGGTTTATCTTCAATGAAATCGCCCGCCTGCCTCCTGATGCGAAGCGTTCCGTCTGGCTCAATCTCCGCCTGGCCGTCGAAGCTCAACCTTATCTCATCAGGGGAAGCGCCGGGGGCAACGAGATATTCGGCTTCCAGGGTACTTTTTTCTGCTTTATACGTAATCTCCACGCCGGGCCAGATTCCCGAGTAATGAATGGCTTTGAAAAGCGCGAGATCGGTCTGCCATTGTTTCCGGTCATTGCCGCGCAGGAAGTTTGCCTTGGCGCCGAGGGGATCTGTAGCCGTGATGGGGGGAATCACCGGAAGGCCGTGGGATCGCGCGGGATCCGCGAAGGTTATTCTGACAACGGAAGCCCCGCGCTGCAGCAGCACTCCCTGATCCCCAAACCAAGCCCTGAAATCCGGACCAAGGCCCAGATACCGGAAATGCGGGTCAGCCTGACCACGGTTTTCCACAAAAGCGAAGGGCATCGCCGGTCTGTGGGGGTTGGCTGGGGCGGCTTGCAGCGCCATGCAGAGAAGAAATCCAGGCAGAATTGTCGGGAGTTGGGGGAGTCGGATCGGAATCGTAAGCATTCTTACCTCGATGATTTGATCGGCTGGGAAGCGCGGAACCTTTAGACTGCGGGGGATGTAGAGCGTGGGCGAGTCGGGAAAGGCGAACTTCCTCGCTACGCGGCTGGAAGTGCCTGTTATCCTTGAGGTTACGGCAATTATTTCATTGGGTTAGCAAAATGGGGTACTGGAACCTAACGTGACTAATCTGGGCGTCAATATCCCTTATTTTGCTTGTGTGAGAGATTGAAGCTCCGCTATGATGATGTTGTAAAAGAGGGTTTTAGAATTTAACCCCATGACGTTGCACGGTGGTTACGGAGGAGCAGTTTATATGAATCGTTTCGGCTTAATAGTGGCCCTGCTCGGAGCGGCAGGAGCGGCTTACGCGGGTCCCATTGCGATTAACCTCGGTTCTGGCGGGGCTAACGTACTGAACAATAACATTGCGGTAAAGGGATTCGTTCCGTGTAATACGGGTGCCAGCCCCTGCCCCAGCGGCAACGCGATAGCAAACCCGGGAACAAATCCGGTTCCGTCGGGCAATCCGACTTCCTTTACGAACGTTCTCTTCAACAGCGTTCAGGTTCCTTTTGATGTCGCACCGACCACGCCGACGACCAGCGATGACATCTGGTCGCCTGGGAACAGCGCCGGGACCAAGAGCAGTACCATTGATCTGGGTGGTTACACCGGAACGACTGGCACCCAGGACCTCGGGATAGCCGATGCGGATGAAATCTGGACCATGATCAACGATGTTTACGGGACCCCCGGTTACCAGGGAGTCACGCTAACGCTGAACGGTGTGACGGACGGAGGCACGGGGATTACGGAGACCATCGATCTGATTGCCGGCGTTGACTACCGGTCGATTGGAAGCTTGGGTATACCGAATGACAATACGCCATGCGACATCGCCAACATCGGGACTGCAACCTTGGGTCAGAACTGCGACGGGGATAGCTCCGAGACGGCTATGTCGAAGGCTACAGACTCCAACAGCGTCAGAACTTCTGACGGTCTCGGTGCCCTCAGCACGACTGCGGGCGTCACGGTGACGGTTCACAACAGCGTCTACACGACAGCGGATACACAGGGTAACAATTACTGGCTGGATGTGCAGGCAATTGACCTCGGCGGCGCCTTTGCCGGCGGCTATCTCGACGACGTTGTGATATCAAGCAACGATGGCAGCAGCGGAATGTCCGATAAGGTCATTTTGTCTGCGCTGACGGTGGACTCTCCGGTTCCGGAACCCGGCACGCTCGTGTTGTTTGCCGCGGGTTTAGGTGGTGTTGCGCTTATCAGACGCAGGCGAGCAAAGAAGGCCTGACTCTAATCCTATTCGCGCACAACACAACGGACCCTTCAGCCTGTGCGCTTTTCCGATTACCGCCGAAACGAATCGAGCGCCCGGCCCCGCAGGCCGGGCGCTTTAGTTTATGGGATCACGCCGTACCGACGATTTCCAGAAGACCTGCACGCACGAAAGACTCAATCAACTCAATCCTGCCTTTATCAGACAGCAACCCTGGCGCTTCACCGATTGCGAATGGGCGCCCGCTGGCAATCAGCGCGAGCATCTCGCGGAGGAAAACCGGTATGGAGAGAGTTTGCCCCGAGAGATGAATTTTGACAAATTCTTCGTTCTCGGAGGCAGTGTACAGAACCCCGGGGCGAAGACGAACCAGCGTTTGTGCGGAAATGCGCCCAGGCAGCACCATTCCAGCAAATCTTCCTGGGCCGCTCTGCCCCTGGTTCTGCGCCAGATTGATCAATCGCCGAGTCAGCAGGCCTTCAACTCCCGCATCCGCGAACAAAGCGGTGAGCTGCGAGGCAAACTCGGCGGTAAACCGGTCAACGATTCCGGGAGCGGAATCGACCACAGGCACCAGGCGCTGGAATGCGGGGTGTTCTCTTGCCATCGCAGCCAATTGCTCCACCAAGTCGAAACCGTAAGCCGGAAGCATGCCGAAGGTCAGGTGAATGGATGCAGCCTCGGTTCCCGTGCGCGCCGAGTGATCCGTTCCACGGGGCAAATAGAGCAGGTCGTTCGCTTCCATGCAGAGATTGACCGGATCCTCGTCAGGCGGAAGCACGATCCAATCCTTGGAACCGAGGATCTGCAGGATCAGCACCTCGTGTTCGTCATGGTGCCAGGCAAACCCCGATGCACCCGGCGGCGTGACGTAAACATTGGTCCAGACACGGAAACCGAGCTCGCTGGTCAGCAAGCGGCAGGCCGCGGACAGGCGTGGGATCGCGAGCTGAGCCTGGTTCAGAATCAGTGTGGCGCCCTTCCGGTAGCATTGACTTAGCCGACCGAAGTCAGGGACCCGGTAGTGGCCCCACGCCGAGTCTCTCTCCTTCGACCACTCCGCGATCGGAATATCCCTGCCTTCCGCGACGACGTGAATCAAATTAGCGGGGAGCCCCTCGGACTGGAAAAATGAATCGAGATCCTGAAGAGTAAGCCAATCGGTTGGAACAGCACCCCGGCGCTGCAGGTGAAGGTACTTGCGCCCCCAAAATCGCTCCATAAAATGGGTTTGATCCATCGGAGCGAGAAGACGTGAAAACGCCTCACCCATCGTTACCCGCGTCCCGTTCGACGAACCGGACCAGGTCCGGGAGAGAACCGAGGCGCCGGGGCCGGATCAGCTCGCGAACCGGAACGGAGCTGACGACTGCCGCGCAGTCGCGCAGATGAGCCCGGACGGACGCCTCGTCCATCCGGCGCCGGCGAAAGAACGAATGCGCGCTCAGAAGCCGCACGGAAGCGGCAGGCGCAACCGGACGGGCTGCGATGCCCGTGTCTTCGTCGTCGGTAATCGAATAGATTCTGTTCAGCGAAAGCGTGTCGGGCGGTGTGCCTCTGGCGACATCGACCGCATACTTGTCCAGTTCCGGCGCGGCGGAGGCGTCTTTCAGCAGGGAGAGTGAGCGGCTATCCAGACGGAGGCGTTGGCGCGTGGTCATGACGATGCAATCCCCATTTTGTACACGCACCGGCGCCACATCGTCAGTAATGACGACATGCCCATGGGCGTGGAAAGCCGCCGCCAGCGTGGATTTGCCAGATCCGATTGATCCCAGAAACAGGATACCCGCGCCGTTAACGGTTACACCGCTGGCGTGGAGCGACAGCCAACCCCTCTGTCGCAGGAGGAAGGCCATAATCCTTCCCAGCAGGACAACCTGGACGGTCTCTGAATCCACGCCCGGAAGCGGGTCGATTACAATCTCCTCGCCGTTTGAGATCCGGAAAGCACCAGCCAGCCGGTTGAACGCCAGTTCCTCATTCAGGCTGGCTTTGCGGGCAACGCGGGCAACCTTTCCGAAGCGGACAACAATGTCTGGATTTCCATCGGCGCGCGGCAGCGAAGGAAGGGGTAGTTCGGAGCCGATCACGAGCGAATATGCTTTGTAGCAGCCAGCCAGGGTCAAGACCGAAACTCCGGGAACTGGCGCAGGAAACAGATCAGATAAATCGAGGAGGGAATCAAACCAATGGCAGGCATGTCCCCGTCGGACACAGGCGGGCGCATGAGCAAACCGCGCAGCCGGTCGACATCAACCACCGATCGGACCGGGTCATTAGTTCCGATTGCATTGACGAATTCGCGGGCCTTGCCGAGTTGTGCGTTGTAGCGGTGGAAGTAATCGGGCGAAAAGGGGCCTTTAGTGGTGCGCCACTGAATGCGGGGAGGAAGAACGCCGTCGAGTGCGCGGCGTATCAGATAGCGGCGGTATCCGTTTCCAATTTTATACCGGGCTGGCGCTGAAAGGCTGAACTCCACGACCCGGCGATCCAGGAAGGGATAGCTGTGACGAATGCGATGGTTTCGCACGCTGGCGCGAATCGGCGACCGCGCCAAAAGGCCCAGGAGAACGGTCTGTTGCTCAATGCGCTGGTTGGGCCAGCGCGGGCGCCGGGGACAGGAATCCGGGTCGGCGCTCTCGACGAACTCCCTCCGGAGAAGCACATAGGGCGTGAATCTGCGCGACGGAGCGATGAAGGCCCGAACCTGCGACAGCAGTTCCCTCAGGGGAGAGCGTTCGCCAGTGTAACGGGCCGCTGCCATGTCGCGGAGGAGTGCCCGCCACCTTCCCGAAAACGCCAGCTCCGCATAGGAGCCCATACCCCAGTTTGTGGGCCCGTACTCCCCGAACTCGCCGTCAAGAAGCATGTCCGCTCCCGTTTCGAGGGCCGCTCTGTCCAGTGCTTCAGTTAAATACAGCCGGGAGCTTCGAAGCAGGGCCGTTTCGAAGCGGTAGGGATCTTCGATGAAGTCGAATGGCCCGCCACCGACAGCAGTCACGTACCGTATACCGACACCGGGCATCCCCTGAAGTTCGTCGATAAACTCGCGCTCATCCTGCACAAAACCGCGCACCTCGTCGGCCACAACCGCAGAAAAAGCGGTAACGGATGTACTTCGGGACGCGAGGGAACGCCCGGCAATACTGACAATGGAGGAGGAATCCAAGCCTCCGCTGAGCAGTGCGGCGGGTTTGCGGCTGCGCGCCAGCCGGCATTCAACCGCCTGTTTCAAAAGATCGCCGAGTGCTTCAAAAACCTCGTCTTCCCGGGGAGGAATGAGATCGTCCCGTATCTCCGGCCGCCAATAGGTCTGTTCGCGCTGGCCGCCGCGGTCAACCACCATCCACGATCCGGGGGGAAGGCACTGGATGCCCGCGTGGAACGTCTCTCTCGGTGAAGTCCGGAGTCCGTTCAGAACAGCCAGAGAGGCGAGTTTCCGTATGTTCAGCTTCCGGGGAACCTGCGGGAGAGCAAGGATAAAACGGGGATGACTGGCGAAGGTGAAGAAATCCCCACTCCGGAAGTAGAAAAACGGTCGGACGCCCATCTGGTCGCGACAGCAGAAAAGACGTTGTTCCCGCTCATTCCAGATGACGAACGCGAATTCCCCGAGGAAGTGCCTGGCACATTCTTCGCCCCATCTAATATATGAGGCGAGGACCACTTCGGCATCGCAAAGGTTGCCATCGGATCCGGGTTTTAGTGTGTCGATAAGTTCCGATTTGTTATGAAGGGCGATGTCTCCGGCGATTGACAGGCGTGAGACGCAACCAATCGCCCCGTTCCAGGAAGAATGCTGCACATCTGTTACAGAAGGCTCGCTGGATACCCACTCAACAGTCGGCTGTAGGTTTGAAAAAACGACCTCACCGCGCATGCGCACTCAAAAGAAAATACCCGACACACCGGGGCGTGACGGTCAGGAGAGGCTATCGGCAGGGCTACGACGCGTCATTGCCCGAGCTGCCGCCATCCGTGCCGATACCCGTAGCAGAGTGAACCAGTGAGTGGATAGTGCCAAGCGGCGTCAGTTTCGGTCGCTGCCAGGGCTTCAGGACGCCTTCGGAGCTGACATTCTCTGCCTGTGCGCTTTTCTGGGATTCGTTCATGTGTTCCTCCAAAGCATCACTGTTGATCATAAACCCTTATCGTACGAAAAGTGCTCCCCTTACTACTCTCCCGATAGTATACACTGCTGTTCGGGGAAGCAACTCCGCCAGCCAATTTTCCTGCATACGCGCCGTTCCCCCGCCCTCCCGGTCCGGCATGGCGCCACTGCCGTTACGAGTCGGGGCTCCAGGGAATCCCGGCGTCACGCAGGAAAAACGCTTCGTTACGGCTAAAATAATGGACCACGGTGCCTTTTGTTTTGTAGGAACGGTATATCATGAACTCGCCGTTCTGCAGCACATCGGCCATATTGAACATGCCGTGGGAAAGGTTCTGAACCTTCCCCAGGGTCAGCCAGAATGCGAGTTGCTCCAGAATCCAGAAATTCGTCGAAGGATATTCGATGCCCTCTTCCAGCCGCGAGACCGGCACATTTGCGAGAGCGCGCTGCAACTCGGCCGAAATACTGATCCGATCAGATGTTAATGCGCCCATGGTCAGCCGCCAGGCGAATTGCAGAAACTCTGTCCGCAGGGCGAACAATTCCGCAGCCAGCCCCCGGTTGAGCAGCATGACGCCGGAGTTATAGGGCGGAACCGGCGAGGCGCCAGCCTGGGCAGCTATACGAGATAACACGTCCTCATCGGTTGCCGACGGCCGGTATTGAAAAAAGACGCTTCGTTTCGAGTGTGATTCTTCGCGCGCGTAAAACCGGTGTTCCGTATATGTTGTGAAAAGAGATGCCACGTCGCGGAAGAGAACGGTGTCGCAGTCGAGAAAAAGGATTTGCCACGCCGGGTCATCGAAGTGGCCCAGGGGAAGGAGTTTGTGCAAAGTGGGGACGGAGCTCAGGGCCGCACCTTCCTCTGCCGCCAGTTCGACCAGGCGGTCGCGGTAGTTTCCGAGACGGTGCACGGCCACCTCGTACCTTTCCGCAGCTTCGAGAATCGCCGGAGTGGGGTCGTTGAGCAGAAACAAGTACACAGGAATCGTCCGGTTGAATCTGCGCAGGCTGGAGATGCTGCGAATCCATTGGTTCTGATAAACCGTTGATTCCGCTGTCAGGACCAGCGAATAGTAAACAGCGGTCATTCCGCGTCCGCCCAGGCAGGCAGGGATCTGGCGGCGAGGCTGCGGTATTGAGCGAGGAGAACCGGGTCTGCAAGACCGGCAGCCGTCTCCTTTGACCTGAAGGGCTGCCGGATCGGGCCGGTCTTGGCATCCCACCGGAACTCGGACAGCATGAGGGCAACGTCGGCCTGGCGGGGCTCGTACTGAAAAAATCGCAGAATGCGGGGCAGGTATGCCGCCGTGAGGCACGAATAATCGAGGCAGCGAAACCCGGGGGCGCGAATGGCGAGCGCAGCTTCGAAGCAGTCCCGCAGCGCTGTGCCGGCGTCGTTCCAGATACGGCCAAAGCCGATATCCGCGCCGAGCCAGGGCTGAACGTTCCGGGAA
The DNA here is from genome assembly GCA_963832905.1 of Terriglobia bacterium. Lineage (GTDB taxonomy): Bacteria > Acidobacteriota > Terriglobia > Bryobacterales > Bryobacteraceae > BOG-234. Next base: position 836,775 of record CAWHVO010000001.1, read on the forward strand.
GAGGAGTGCAATATGGCGTCCGGGTGGCGGAAAAGGAAAATTGCGGGCGTTTCCGGGAATGCAGCGCGAATGAAATCGAACCGAAGGATGTTCCAGGAAGTGAATTTGACGAAGTGAGAACGGTAGGATGCGAGACGCCGCCTGCCCATGGCGAGAAGCAGTCGCCGGTATAGTTCAACGGCAGATTCGTGATGCTGCGGCAGGACTTTCCACACCCCGTTATGGACTGCCGTCTCACTGTAGACAATGTTGTCTCTGGACCGCGCGAGAACTTTCGCCAGCAGGGTCGAGCCGCTGCGGCTGGCGTGGAAGATAAAGCCCGACGGCGGCACCAGGCTGTCGGGAGGCAGATTCTCAAGAGCTTCGAGCGCCGTTTCAAAACGCGCGGGCGGGCGGGAAACCATCGCCGAGTACATTGCAATCGATTGATCGAAAAAGCCTTCGTAGCAGTGGTAGCAGTCAAGGTCGAGCCAGAGAATACGTGCGGAAGGGTGTTCTGCCGTGTATCCGACGGAAACGGGAATCAGTCCCGGTCTTGCTGCGAACTCGGCGCCGAGCTGCGGGCCGGTCAATAGCGGAGTTTTCAAGAGGGGAGCATAGCACGGCTGGCCGGCGGACAGCGTGTTCTAATCGTCGATGGGACTGATCCACCCGAAACCAGAATGCTCATCAGCCATTCCCGCAGATTCATTTATCTGAAGACGAGAAAGAGCGGGAGCACGTCGGTGGAAACCTATTTCGAGCCCTGGTGCATAGACCCGGCGAAGCAGCCGGAGGGCGACACGAGAGATGCCGAGTGCACCCGTTGGGGTGTGGTCGGCTCCAGAGGCGACACGGACGACCCGGTCTGGTACAACCATCTGCCCGCGTCCCGCATTCGTGAACTCATCGGTGAAGAGAAGTGGCGCAGGTATTACAAGTTCTGCGTGGTGCGGAACCCATTCGACAAAGTAGTGTCCTACTTCTGGTTCAATGTGACCGAACCGCTGCGGGCGGTCCTCGGGAACGCCGATTTTTCCGTAGTCCGGAAGAGCTTTTCTGAGTGGATGCAGGAGACCGAAATGCTGCCGTTCGACCGCTTTGTCTATTTGATCGACGGCAAACCGGCGGTCAACGATTTTATCCGCTATGAGCGCCTCCCCGCAGGAATGGCGCGGGTTTGCACCCGGCTGGAGATTCCGTGGGAGCCGGAACGCCTCACCCGATACAAAAGCGGCTTCAGAATCCGCACCGAGCACTTCAGCGAATACTACACTGCGGACGCAGAGGAGAAGTTAAGAAGTGCCTTCGCCTGGGAACTGGAGTACTTCGGTTATGCCTGCGCTTCCGAGCCCAGCGCCGGCTTACGCAGCCCGGCATAGTGCGCTTCCACCAGCGGGCAGGCGGCCGCAATGGCAGCCAGTGTTTCTTCCGGGAGGGCTGGGTAGCGGATTGTCATCAGATTGCCCCAGTCGAAGAAGTGAACGTTTCCGAAGCCGGCAAGCTTGCGGTAGTTCGCGCGGAACCATTCGGAATGGTCCATCGCGAATCTGGCTATTTGCTGCGGACCGCGGCAGAACCGGGTGGCGTTATCCGGCAGCGGAAGGCCCCGCGCGCGGATCCGGTCAGCGACGCATGCGGGATCCCGGATGAAATCCTCGTATCGGATGACGAGATCGAAAAGCCCCGCGCGGCGCGCGAAGACACTGTCGAGAACCGCCAGCTTTTCGAGAATAGTACCGCGGTACTCTCTGTATTGTTTCCCGTTCAGGCTGTGGTAGTTGTCGCGCGGGTCGCGGAGAAACAGAATGCGCAGGCCGGGGTCAAAGCTTCTGTAATGCTCTTCGATGCGGATAGCGCAATCCAGCGTGACCTTCACAATGATGGGAAATTCGCTGCGCAGCGGCGGCACCAGGGACCACATGTCAACGACTGCAATCGAGTCTTCTGTCTGGGCCAGAAACGAAGTGAACAGCGAAGCCCCGCTGGAGGGCATCGCATAGACGAGTACGCGCACGAGCTATTCGGCGGATGCCGGCTTCTTCAGCAATCCCGAAGCCATGAGTTCGTCCACCAGGGTACGGACATCGGTGCGCGCAGTCTGTTCATCCACGTCGTAGACGCTCAGCAGGGCCTTCGCGGCGCCCTCAACGCTGCCGTGTTCCAGAAGCAGACGCCAGATGTCCGCACCCACACTGTCGAGGCCGTAGTATTCGTGCTCCTCGAGATTAAGAAGCACCACTTCGTCATGCAGAGCCTGAAAGATAACGGAGTCGCCGATTACGACGGATGTGAGAGCATCACTCATTCTTTATTTTCCACGTTACCGCATTCGGGGAGGCATGGGGAAGCAGGATGATTTCACCGAACCTGTCAACGGTCTACCGGACGCCCGCCCGCGCTGCGGCCAAACGGAGCGGCCTTTTGAGGAGGGCTGGTGGACCTGGAGAGATTCGAACTCTCGACCTCTTCCATGCCATGGAAGCGCGCTCCCAACTGCGCCACAGGCCCACAATAAAAAGGAATTATACCATTGCGCGAAAATCCGGCCTGTGCGCTCGTCTATAATGGCCGCACAAGAGCCGAATGAACAAAGAAAGATTCGCCTGGGTGGCCTTCGGCGTTCCTTTGACATGGCTTGTGTCCACCTACTTCGCTTTGGTCGGCTTGGCAAGCGAATACCAGGCGCTGGCAAGCTCTGGCTGGCTGGGTCCCCGGCACAACCGGGAGTTCCTTGGCGAAGTCGGGCGGCGGTTCTGGGAAGCTGCAGGAAGACCCTGATTCCGCCCGCAGCTTCGGCAGTCGCAAGGGCTAAATTGCCTGTCGGAATACAATAGCCCGATCTGCGCGAACGAAGCCTCAAAAACAATAAAATAAAACGTTCGACAGGGATCCCCGCTCAGGTTGGCCCACGCACGCATCCTACAATGGAACGATGCCCGATACGCACCGGCACGTCCCGGTGACTCTGGCGCTGATCCTGGGCTTCCTGTCGAGCTCGTGTTTCGTGACCCGGCGCGGCATCAACCGCCACGGCAAACCGGTGACGGCGGCCAGCGCCCCCAAACTGCTCAGCGCCACGCGCGACCAACTCAACACCCGGATCGGCAATTTCTACAACTCAGTTATGTCGTTTCAGGCGACGGCCGACCTCACTGCCTCCAAAGGCAGCGTCTACATCGGCGAAATCACTGAGATCAAGGACAATCGGGCTATCATATTCTTCCGGAAGCCGGCCACGATCCGCATCATCGGACAGGCTCCGCTGGTTGCTGCGCGCAGTACATTATTTGACATGGTTTCAGACGGGGTCAACTTCAAGGCCTCACTGCCGTTGAAGAATCTGTTCGAGACCGGGGCCAACGACGCGCCGCGCACATCGAAGAACAAGCTGGAGAATCTGCGTCCCCAGGATTTCCTGTCCTCGATGCTGATTATGCCCGTCGATCCGGCCACCGAGGTCCCGTCGCTGATCGACTTCATTGACGAAGACAACGCCTTTTACGTGCTCAACTTCGTCCGCAAAAGCGACTTCCAGGTGATGCGTTCGGTGTGGTTCGACCGTCTCGATCTCACGATCGTGCGGCAGATGGTCTGGAACCAGCCGTCGGGCGAACTCGTCACCGATACACGGTACTCGAAGTGGACGCGGTACAACGGCGTCATGTTCCCTGCGCATATCGATATCAACCGTCCGAAAGATGAATATGGCCTGGTCCTGGATGTGACCGACATGAAAATGAACATCCCGCTGGGCGATGACAAATTCGCGCTCCCCCGGCCCGAGGGCGCCCAGCTGCGGGAAATCGGGGCGACCCAGACTCCGTGATTCTGAAGCTCGTCTGGGAAAACGTCCGCTTCCGGCCCCTGCGCACGCTGCTCAGCATGCTGCTGATTGCCTTCTCGGCGACCTCGATTCTGACCCTGAAGGGGATGACCGACGGGTTCCTCGACAACGCGCGCAAACGCAACGAGGGCGTGGGCGCGGACCTGCTGTTCCGTCCGAAGGACAGTTCGATTCTGAGCTCTTTCAACGCCGCGCCGATGTCGGAAAAGTTTGTCGAAAAGCTGGCAAAGGAACCGCACATCGTGGCCGATACAGGCGTGGCATACCAGCAGATCGGCGGCGCAGGGTTCGATTCCGTCTGCGGCATCGACCCGCCGTCTTTCAACCGGCTGAGCGGAGGGTTCGTTTTACTCGCGGGCCATCCGCTGGAGAAGCCGGACGACATTCTGCTCGACCAGTATTACGCGCAGCAGCAGCATGTGCACAGCGGCGGCACGATCAACGTGCTGAAACGCGACTGGCACGTGGCGGGAATCGTGGAGCCGGGCAAGCTGGCGCATCTTTTTGTGCAGCTTCCGGTTCTCCAGAACCTGATGGAGTCGCCCGGCAAAGTGAGCGCGATTTACCTGAAACTGGACAATCCCGCCAATGCGGAGCTGGTCAAGAAGCAGCTGCAGGCGAAATATGAGGGCTATCCCATCTACACGATGAAGGACCTGGAAACGATTTATTCGGTGGACAACGTGCCGCTGCTGAAGTATTTCACCGACACGGTGCTGGTGTCGAGTGTGCTGTTCGGGTTCATCGTGGTGGCGCTATCGATGTACATGGCGGTGCTGCAGCGCACACGCGAGATCGGCATTCTCAAATCACTCGGCGCATCGAAAAGCTTCGTGATGGCCATCATCCTGGCCGAGGCCGGCGCGCTCGGCGTGGGCGGAACAGTCATCGGCATCATACTGAGTTTCGGCACGCGCTGGCTGCTGAATGCGTTGACGCCGGCGTCGTTCCCGCAGGCTATCGTCGTCGAATGGTGGCCGATCGCCGGGGCCATTGCGACAGGCGGCGCGCTGCTGGGCGCGATTTTCCCCGGAGCTCTCGCCGTCAGACAGGACCCGATTGAGGCCCTGGCGTATGAATAGCGGCGCGGCGCTGAATGGTACACGCGACGCCAGTCGCCTTCGTTGTTCGCCGGGAAAACGCTCGCCGGGGAAACGCGGCTTGCACCGCGTGTACCTATGAATTATGAATAACAACGTCATCATCCGGGTGCGCGGGCTGCGCAAGGTCTATCACACGGGGCATGTGGATGTAGAGGCTCTGCGCGGCGTCGATCTGGATGTGCCGCGCAGCGAGTTTCTGTCGATTGTGGGCCCGTCGGGGTCGGGAAAATCGACGCTGTTCCATATCATCGGCGGGCTGACGCAGGCCACGGAAGGCAAGATACTCGTCGCCGGTCACGACGTGTCGGCGGCGGGCGACAGCGGCCGTACGGGGCTGCGGCGCAAGTATGTCGGCTTCGTGTTTCAGAAATTCAATCTCCTGCCGAACCTGACGGCGCGGGACAACATCCGCACGGCCCTGTACATCTCGGGGCTGCCGACGCAGTTCGACAAGCCGTTTCAGGAGACGCTCGATCTGCTGGGGATCTCGGCGCGACTCGAACATAAGCCGAGCGAGCTGTCGGGCGGCGAACAGCAGCGCGTGGCGATCGCACGAGCGCTGGCGACGAAGCCGGCAATCCTGCTGGCGGATGAACCGACGGGCAATCTCGATTCGCGGAATTCGCTCGCCGTGCTGAATCTGATGCGCGACCTCAACGTGCGCCTCGGGCAGACGATCCTGATGATCACGCACAATGCGGAAGCGGCGGCGTTCGGTGACCGCATCCTGCACATGAGCGACGGGAAGATCGTGAATGACGATGGGCTGGGACTGTAATAAAAAAGCCGGGGCTGCGGTTGCGCCGCCCCGGCAGAGATTGACTGGGTTTGGGGTTCAGCTACCAGCCACACTGGCCCGGGCTTGAACCGTAGCCGCTCTGGCCGCCCTGACCACCGTAGCCGCCCTGACCACCGTAGCCGCCCTGACCGCCCTGACCACCGTAGCCGCCCTGACCGCCCTGACCGCCACCGTTGTTGTTACAGTCGTCGCTGTCCCACTGGTTGCAGCTGCCGCCGCCCTGATTGCTCTGGCCGACGTCAATCGAGCAGGAGCAAGGATAGTTGCAGCTGATGTTGCAGATCGAAACGCCGCCCGAGCTGCCCTGGTGGGCTTTGACGCAGATGTATTTGTACTTTCCAAACTGCGGAATGGACACGGACTGTCCGCCCTGCGACCAGGAGTTCGCCTGGACGTTGCTCTGCAGCAGCGTTCCCAGCTGGCCGAGCGTATTGGAGCCGTAGATGTCGAAAGAGGCTCCCCAGCCGGTGCCCGTGATTGTAAGCGATCCGCCTGTCGCGCCGGCGTTGATATGGGCCGAGAGGTCACACTGCACGAAATGGGCGGTGTCGATCTGGTTGCCGCCCCACTGGTCGTTGGCGATACCGAGGTAGCTCTGGCCGCCGTAATTATTGGCCCAGAGATTAGCGGATCTGCCATTTGTACTCCACCCGTAAACGGTCAGCGGAATGCCGTTCGAGGTGTAAGTGCTCCAGTTTTGTTTCTGTCCCCAGCCGTTCTGCGGATTGCCGCCGCCATAACTCACTGTGGTGCCGTTCGAACAGGAACCGGAGCAGTTGGTATAGGCGGTCTGAGCGGGGGATGACGAGTCTGTTACCTGTATCTTAAAGGCCCCCGTTTGTCCCGCCTGGGTCGGAATGCCGCTGATGACACCGGTCGAGCTATTAAGCGTCAGACCTTCAGGCAGGCTGCCGTAGACTACCTTGTAGGTGTAGGGTGGAGTACCGCCGGTCACTCCCACCGTGGAGTCGTAGGCAACGCCAACCGTCGCCGTGCTGCTCGGGCAGGTGACTTTGAGCGGAGTCGGCTGAGGATTCTGTCCGGACTTCTGCTCAATGACGATCTTGCAGGAGACCGAAACGGTGTTGAATCCAGTGTTGCCGGAGGAGTCAGTCACCTTTGCCGTGAAACTCAACGTGCCGGCAGTTGAGGGCGTACCGGAGATCAGGCCCGTTGTGGCGTTGAGGTTCAGAGGAGCAATCGAGCCCGATGCGATGGAAAATATGTAGGGTACGGTGCCCCCGCTGGCCACCAGGGAGGAGCTATACATGGTACCCGCGACACCGGTAGTAGTCGCTGGGCAAATCAGACTCAAAGGCACCTTGGGATAAACCTGAAGTCCGAAGTCGTTTGTGAAAACCGCGCCGCCAGCGAGAGTGATGGTTTCGACGTTAGTCATCGAGAAACCATGGGCGTCGCTGGAGGGGCCGGGACCTATGATTACGGCCGAACTGGCCGTTGTGGTTCCGACCTTCGTTCCGGTTCCGAATGCCGCGCTAGTAATATCGACATAGGACTTATAGGTCAGGCTGGTTGCGGTGCCGCCCCCGATGTTCATCGTGGCGGGACTTTCACCGGTGGTGAAGCCGGTCGCGGTAAAGGAAATCGTCAAGGTGGCTCCCGCAGTGGGGGCAACGATGGTCTCGCCGCCAATGTCGATTGAGGGCGTGGTGGGCCCGTAATACGTTCCGGTCAATCCGGCGACGAGAACCGAGTCGATCGTGCCGGTCCAGACAATCGAGCCGGGCAGCGGTGCGACGGGGGGGGTTATCACGACGGTGCCCACGCAGGGGCTTGGTGACACGTTGCAGGCGCCGGTGTAGAACTCGTGCCCGGTTGAGTCGATCTCTACTGAGTCGGCTCCAATCGCCACCTTGAGCAGCGGAGGTGTCTGAGCGGAGGATGGCACAACAAATGTCAGACAGAGAGCAGATGCAAGACACACTACGGATAAGGCCTTCATTAGTTCCACTCCATTTCGTGCAAAGCGATTCGTGTTTCTGCGCGCGAGGCCTAGCTCTGATACCCACGCCTGCGCGCAAGCCAGATCAATGCCAGAATGCCGGCGCCGCTAAGAGCGAAGGATGCAGGCTCAGGCGTGGCGCTGGCGCTGGTGACCAGAATCTCGAAACTCTGGCTGTTCGCTGTGTAGTTATAGGTTCCCGAGCCACTGTTGCTCCCGGTGCCGTCGATAAATGCGGTTTCCTGCGTGTTAGTAACCGTCCCAAGGGAACTATTGTTGTTCAGGGCGTACAGCGCGCTGCCCGAGGTTAGGAGGTCTGTAATGCTGGTCGGGGTTCCGAAATTGATATTCACAGCATTCGCTGTGGTGTGAAACTGTCCGGCAGCGGGGGAGCCGTTACTGGTGTACGTCGGCAAAGCAGAGTACGCGATCTGTTCCGAAACGCTTGTGCCCGCCAGGTTGGTAGTTCCGCTGCAGCCCGTGCAGCTCCCGATGGTCCCGCCGATCGTAATCGTGCTACCGGAAAGAGTGAACGTCTCTCCTGTGATCGACCAGAAGCCGTTGTCAGCCGTATCGGGCGCACCGGATATATTGACGTTCATGAAGTTGGCCTGAAGAGCGGCGATACTCCCAGTCCCACCACTGCTGACATGGATGCCGTTGGAGTTGCCGCTGCTGCCCGTGAAATCCAGGGTGATCGCTGTCGATGCGAAGCCCGGCAGCGCCGCGACGACGATACCCACTGCGACTTTAAGCAAGGTCTCATTCATAGATTCAATCTCCCTCGGTACTATCCGCCGCTTCCGAAAAACGGCGTCTCTGTGGTGCTTGATTCAAATAGATAGTAGCATCGCCTTCCTCAAAGTACTATAGGAAGTTAGTGTTACAATAACGTCTTTGGTACCAGTACGATACAGACCGCAAGCGGGCAGTTTGCACCGATCCCTCGGGGTGCCAGTAAGTTAGGTCAGCGGCCCGGAAAACTCCGAGCCCCTATAACTATCGTTGTCAAATTTACAAATTCTCCGCGCATGTTTAACCAATAGTTAACCAAAGTCATGGTTAGCCTGGCGTGTACCAGAACCGGCCTGGATTTTCTGGCTGCGAGACAGCGTGGTTTTCGGTGGCCGGGGCCATAGTGTGTAATTGACAGCCACGAATGCAGTGGCGAAGAGCCCACTGAAGTGAGCCGGGGGGGGAAGAAGAAGATGAAGGCGCTTTCGATTTGCTTCGCGATGGCACTGGGAGTGGCTGCGGTACCTGCCAACGCGAGTACGTCGGGTTTTAACTTTGCACAATGCGGGACGAGTTCAAATTTCTACGGCATTGCCCAAACGCAGAGTGGAACCTGCGGAACCGCAAGCTACAGCAACACGAGCGGTTCGTTCAGCCAGACCATCGGTACCGGCGCCAATGCCATCACGGTTACGGCGAACGCCTACGTCACCGCAACTGATTCCAGCGCGGTCGGGACAACGTTGGAATCCGGAAAAGATGCGACCGTCGGCCAGTGCACCGGTTACGGCCTGGGAGTCTGCAGTACCGGCGACTCCGGCTACAGCACGACCGGTACCAATGGCTGCACCGCGCCCGCGCATCAGGTGGACGACAGCGGCGATTATCAGGGTACCGGGACCAACGGCAGTGATTTCTTCAGAACTCCCATGTAGACTGTGGTTTCGGGGCACAGCAGGAGTGACCCGAAAGCGCGGCTGGGAGCGCTCCCTTCATACAGGCTGTTTTATTCTCCTTCTACCCGGGCTGCGGGAAACCGCAGCCCTTCTCCTTTTTCGGAAGCCCTCAGGTGAGATGCAGTTCGATGCCTTCGCCCGGCCGGGCATCGACGATCTGCGCCGCGCTGGCCTGATTCACTGAGATCTCCAGCAATCCGGAACTTCCCGCAATCACGAACATTTCTCCGGGAGGCATCGCGGCATAGGTTTCGGCAAAGCGCGAGACGACGTGCCAGCCGATGCGCAGTCCGAATTTCTGCGTCCTGAGGTGCTGCCACGAAGCGGCATCCAGATTTGTGATCAGATTGCCGAAGCGGTCGATCTTCAGGACGGCTCCGGACCAGGTTTTGTCGCCGGTCCGGGCGGCTTTGGAAAAGCCCAGGCGGACGTAATCGGTGACGACGCTTCCGAGTTCAGCCGGCGCGAGTCCGCCCGCGAGGCGCGCAGCCGCGGGCGAGAAGATGTCGCGCCCGTGAAAGGTGCGGCTCACCGGCTGGCGAAAAAACTGTGATGCCGTGATCTCGCGGACTTCGTGCGCCGGGACGAAGTCGTAGATCATGGTCAGCACACCGTTGTCGGGCGCGACGAAATGGTGGCCGGCGGCCTCGGCGACGATCGGGCGCCGCGCGCTGCCGACGCCGGGGTCGACAACGATGAGATGCACCGTGCCCGCGGGGAAGCACCTCCAGGCCTGCGACAGAGTGAACGCGCCCTCGGTGATCGCGTAAGGTTTGACATCGTGCGAAATGTTCGACCATAAGCGCGTCAGGGCAGAAGCCCAGCATGACGCCCTTCATGGCGCCGACATAGTGGTCGGACGTACCAAAGTCGGTCAGCAGCGTGATGAGGGGTCTTGTCACAGCCAATACATCAGTAAACTGGAATCAATGCAACATGTGTACTTCGATCACAACTCGACCACTCCGGTCGCGCCCGAGGTGCTGCGCGACCTGACGGCGACACTGGTTGAAGTTTCGGGCAACGCGTCCAGTATCCATCATTTCGGGCAGGCGGCCAAGCAGCGTCTGGAAGCGGCGCGGCGCGAAGTGGCGGCGCGCATCGGCTGCGACCCGAAAGAGATCGTTTTCACCAGCGGCGGCACAGAGTCGGACAATCTCGCCATCTTCGGGATCGGACGGCGTCCCGTTCTGGGCGCGGCGGGCCGCCTGAAAAAGCACGTGATTGCGAGCACGATCGAGCATCCGGCCGTGCTGAATGCCTGCGCGCAACTGGAGCGTGAAGGCGCTGAAGTAACCTGGCTGCCGGTGGATCGCGAGGGTATTGTGCAGCCTGGCGAGCTGAAGCGTGCACTTCGGCCGTCGACCGTGCTGGTGACGATCATGCACGCCAACAATGAGACGGGCGTGATTCAGCCCGTGCGCGAGATCGCGGATCTGGCGCATGCCGGCCGTGCCGTATTTCATTCCGACGGTGTGCAGGTGGCAGGCCGGCTGCCGGTGAACGTGCGCGAGCTGGGCGTCGACCTGTATTCGATCAGCGGCCATAAGTTCGGCGCACCCAAGGGCATCGGTGCGCTTTATGCGCGCAAGGGAACTACGCTCGAGCCGGTTATGCTCGGCGGTCATCACGAGCGCGACAGGCGCGCGGGCACCGAGAATGTCCCGGGTGCTTCGGCGCTGGGACGCGCGGCCGCGATCGGCTTCGACTGGTCGGCGACTGCGCCGCTGCGCGATCGTCTGGAACAGGGGATTCTGCAGCGCGTGGCGGGAACTGCGGTCAACGGATCGACCGCGCATCGTCTGCCGAACACAACGAATATCCGTTTCGACGGCGTGGAAGGCGAGGCTATCGTGATCGCACTCGATCTGCGCGGTTTTGCGGTGTCGAGCGGTTCGGCGTGTTCGAGCGGCGCAGTCGAGCCGTCGCACGTGCTGCTGGCGATGGGACTGAAGCCCGAAGAGGCGCGATCGAGCGTGCGGTTCTCGCTGGGGCCGGAGAACACCGCGAGCGAAGTGGACGGGCTTATTGAAGCGGTGGAGGCGGCCGTGGCGCATCTGCGCAGAATTGCACCAGGGAAGCCGGCGCCGGCCGCGAAGCGGCATGTCTGAGTTAATCGCCGTCGCGATGTCGGGCGGCGTTGACAGCTCGACCGTCGCGGCGCTGCTCAGGCGCGGTGGCCACAACATCGCGGGCCTGACGATGCAGCTATGGAATCAGCGGCGGCTGCCGGAGATCGCGACGGAGGCGGCGACCGGGCGCTGCTGCTCGCTGGATGACGTGTACGATGCGCGCCGCGTGGCGGAACACGTCGGGATGCCGTACTACGTCGTCAACCTGGAGCGGCAGTTCGAGGAGCGCGTGATCGAGCCCTTCGTCGACGAGTACCTCGCCGGACGCACGCCCGTGCCATGTACGCTTTGCAATACTTTCATCAAGTTCGACCGGTTTCTGGATTTGGCCGATTCAGTCGGCGCGCGGCGCATTGCGACAGGCCACTACGCGCGCATCACGCAAAACGCCGGGACAGGGCGATGGGAGATGCGTACCGCGGTCGATCTGTCGAAAGATCAGACTTATTTTCTCTGGGGGCTGACGCAGGAGCAGCTGGCGCGCACCATGTTTCCGCTCGGCGAAATGACGAAGGCCGAAGTGCGCGCGCTGGCCGAGGAGTTCAGCCTGCCCGTGGCCCGAAAGCACGAGAGCTACGAAATCTGCTTCGTGCCGAACGGCGATTATGCGCAGTTCATGGACGCGTACCTGCGCGAAAAGGGTATCGGGCCGGCGGCGACCGAAGGCGAGATCGTGAACGCTGCAGGACGGACGCTCGGGCGTCACGCTGGTGCGCATCATTTCACGGTCGGGCAGCGCAAGGGACTTGGGATTGCGGCGCGCGAGCCGCTGTACGTGATTGCGACCGATTCGCGGACGCAGAAGGTGACGGTGGGGTCGAACGACGATCTGCTGCGGCCGAAGCTCACCGCACGCGAAATCCGCTGGCTGTCGTGGCCCGGACTGGCTGCGCCGGCGCGCCTTCGCGTGCGCGTGCGCAATCGCCACACGCCCGCGTGGGCCAGTGTAAACCCGCTGACTGCAAACAGTGCGGAAGTTCACTTTGACGAACCGCAGAGAGCATTGACTCCCGGGCAGGCTGCCGTATTCTATTCCGGTGACCTCGTCGTTGGCGGCGGCTGGATCGAATAGTTTGGCGAAGCGGTCCGGGTTCCGGAATGCGCTGGAAGCCCGCGTCGCACGTCTCGTGATCGCTTCGATGGAGCATTCGCCGCGCCGGGTGGCGGATTGGCTCGGCGCATTCTACGCGCGCCTGCTCGACGTGGCAATTCCGCGCCTGCGCCGCATAGCCAACCGCAATCTGACATTCGCGTATCCGGAAAAAGACGCGGCCTGGCGCCGCCGCACGATCAATGGCGTGTTCACATCGGTTGGCAGGCTGCTGGTGGTTTTCGCGCGACTGCCGCGGATCAGGAGCCGCAATGTCGGAGACTGGATCCGATACGAAGGCTTCGAACATTACGAGCGTGCCAAACAGCGCGGGGCCGGTGTACTGTTCGCTACGGCGCATCTCGGCAACTGGGAGCTGAGCGCCTATGCCCACGCGCTGCTGACGGAGCCGATGAATGTTGTGGTGCGGCCGCTCGACAATCCGCTCATTGACGAGATTGTCGAACGGCGGCGCGCGCGTTCGGGAAATACGCTGCTTTCTAAGCGCGATTTTGCGCGGTCGATCTTTCAGGCGCTGCGGAAGAACGAGGCAGTAGGAATTCTGGTGGACCAGAACAGCGCTGCGGAGGAGAACGGTGCGTTTGTGCCCTTCTTCGGCACACCCGCCTGCGCCAATCTGACGTTCGCGAAGCTGGCGGCGCGCAGCGGTGCGGACGTGATTCCGGGCTTCGCCACCTGGAGCGAGAAAGAGCGGAAATATATTCTGCGCTTCTACCCGCCGGTGCTGATCACGGGCGATGCGGTCGAGGACACGCGCCGCATTCAGGGTGCGGTCGAAGCCGCGATCCGCGAAACGCCGGATCAGTGGCTCTGGATCCATCGCCGCTGGAAAACGCGTCCCGAAGACGAGAAGAGCTTATACGACTAGCATCGAAACGATCGCCTGAGGCTGGAAAGCGCGTACGGGCGAGCCGCGAAAGCCTTTCGGATCGCGCGTGGCGATGAAATCGCATCCCGCGGCGCGGGCGGCGGCGGCCGTAACGGCGTCTTCGAAATCGGTGAATGGCAGACCGAAAGCTTCATCGATGACTGCCTGATCGACAGCGGCCACTGCAAACACCCGAACCAGGGCCGCCACAGCATGCATAGCCCGGGCCTTCCCATGCCTTTGGGCGACGAGGTAGTGGATGGTCGTCAACGCATGTGCCGCGAGCAACCCTTTGCCTGCGCCGGCCTCGATGGCTGCCCACAAAGCCTGGCTGAACCTGAAGTGCGGCTGACGCTCAAGCAGTACATCGAGGATTACATTGGCGTCTGCGAGAATCATCATCCCAGATACTTCTTCAGCAGATGCTTGCGATAAGCATCCGGATCGGCACCCTTGAGAATTCCGCGCAGTGAATTCAGCACCGGAGTTTCAGGCGCCTCGCCAGCCGCTTTCCGGGTGACAGTGTCGAGATACGCCTCCACCATCTGCGAGACGGACATGCCGCTGCGCTTCGCATAACGCTTGGCGCGTACAACCACGGAAGGATCGATACTCAGGGTGAGCTTGGCCTGCACGATACGTATTATCTCACGCGGATGATACGTATCAATTTTCGGATGGCTTCTCCGCCTGATCGATCACTACCGCCTGTACAGGCACCTTCGCCGATTCCAGCTTCAGCCCCAGCTGTTCCTGAAGCGCCGTGAAGATGCCCGGGTGATCGTCGGACTCAGCCTGCGCGGGAGCCCACTCGAGTTCGAATTCGAAATGGCCCTTCAGTCCCGTTCTGTCGATCACCACTTTCCCGATGTCGCGGTTGCGGGAGAGGCGCCGCGCGAAACCCTCCATCGTGACGTTCGTCGCATCCAGGTGATAGTTGTGTGAGCTGAAGTCGGAGCCGTTATCGTTCGGCTTTGCGACCGCCATTTTCGCGCCGCCTTTGGCCGTCACCAGAGCGTAACCTCCGATCTGCCGCGTTTCGCGATGGACCGCAAGCTGAAAACGGTCGGCCAGCAGACTCTGCAGCATGTGCCGAAACTGTTCCGCCGTCCATTTCGGATACTCCGCGGATATTTTGGCGTTAATGTCATAGCCCTGCGAATCGACCCACCCCGGACCGCCGCCCACCACGCTTTCATCGACATCCCAGGCCCTGGCGATCAGCTCCTGCAGCGTGAGATTGTGAACGACGAATCGGCCCTGAGACGTGTCGCTGTCGTGGTGGCCGTCATCCTGGGCGGGGCGTATCGACGCAACTTCGAATTCCTGCGCGGCCATAAGCGACGCAGCCGCCAGAATCAGCGCGAGCGCTCTCATATTTGCTCTTACTTACGCCGTACTCCGAAGTTCCATCAGCAGTCCATCGAGCGCAATCGTCTTCTGTATGTTTCTTCGCAGAAGCGCCGCGATTTCATCCACGCTTTTCACCGCGTGGATAATCCACGGCCGCGAGACTTTCCCCGCCAGCGCGCCCAGTTCGTTGCGCAGATCGAAATTGCGGATGGGCATTTCATTGATCGACGCCCCGCCTTCGCGCAGCACCATGATGTCGCGCAGCAGGTCGTAAAGCAGCTTGAGATAAAGCTCCAGCTTCTCGCTCCTGCTGCGGCCGAGTGCTTCCGACACCGGCAGCCAGGCGTTATATGACGAAAGTCCCGCGCCCGTCCGCAGCAGCGCCAGCATCGACGCGCGCCGTTTCTGAAACAGCTCGATGTCGAGCGAGGCCGCGATACCCGGGCTGCCGCCGGAAAGCGCGATGCGGCGGTCGGCGTTATCGAGTCCGCGGGCCCGCGCGAAATCCTGCATCTCGTCGTTCGAAAGCGGCGAAAAATTCAGGATAACGGAGCGCGAGCGGATGGTCGGCAGCAGGTCGTAAACGTTCTCCGCCGTGAGGATCAGGATCAGATGATCCGGTGGTTCTTCCAGCGTCTTCAGCAGCGAATTGGCCGCCTGTTCGCCCGCGCGGTCGGCCTGATCGATCAGAAAGATGCGGCGCGGGCCGTGCAGCGGCTTGAACTGCGCGCATTTCTTTGAGCAGACGCATCTGCGGGATGCCGATCTGGCGCAGCGGACCGTCGGGCGGGAAGGTGAGGAAGTCGGGGTGCGTGCCGAAGAACAGCGGCTCGTCGTTGCGCTTGTCGGCGGGCAGCTTTTCGCGCGACGTCGATCAGCTTGACGTTTTCGGCGAGGCTCAGGTCGTCCTGCTCGATTTTCTCCGGCGTCGCCCAGCAGGCGCGCGGCGAAGCGGCGAACCAGCGTGGCTTTACCCAGCCCTTCGAGCCCCGCAAACAGCATCGTCTGCGGGATGCGCTCGCGCCCGATCATGCTTTCGAGCGTGGACTGCACATGCGCATTGCCCCAGAAATTCTCAAACACCGCAGGGCCTCCCGAATGCGTTGGCCCGACTTCGCCGATCGCCCACAGCGCCGTCGATCACAATCAATGCGGTCCGGCTCAGCCTTCGCCAGCGCGAGATAACCGTTACGGACGCGCTCATGGAATGCGGTGCTCTTCGTCGTCGATGCGCGATTCGTCCGGACCGGCGCGTTCGTTGCGGCGTCGGGCGCGCGCGAGGCTGGTCTCGATGTCGATATCGATCAGGATGGTGATGTCGGGCATGAGTCCGCGGCAGGCGATGCGGTCGAGATCGCGCACGACCTCCGTATCGAGTCCGCGGCCGCAGCCCTGATACACCAGCGTGGAATCGGTGAAGCGGTCGCACAGCACGGTGCGCCCGGCTTCCAGCGCGGGGCGGATTACTTCGTCCACATTCTGCGCGCGGCTGGCGAAATAGAGAAGCAGTTCGGCGCGCGGCCGCAGGTCGGCATTGGCAGGGTCGAGAAGTATCTTGCGGATCTGTCTGCCAATCGCTGTGCCGCCCGGTTCGACAGTTTCCACGACGTCCTGGCCGCGCTCCCGCAGCCATTGCGCGAGCATGCGGAGCTGCGTGGTTTTGCCGCACCCGTCGATGCCTTCGAACGTAATGAACCGGCCTCCTGGCATTAATGTTCACAGACTAAAGTCTGTGCCACCTCATCAGCCCATGGTGCCACAGGCTTCAGCCTGTGGAGTTACCGCAGCCAGTGATCGTGCATGACCGGCGGCGCCTGCGGGACCGCGCCGTATCGTCTCTCGCGCTGCGCGAACTGCCCGACAGCACGCTCCAGATCGTGCGGCGTGAAGTCGGGCCACATACGAGTCGATGAAGATCAGCTCAGCGTAAGCGCACTCCCACAGCAGAAAATCGCTGAGCCGCTGCTCGCCGCCGGTGCGAATCAGAATATCGACAGGCCGTGATTCACCGAGCAGGACTTCGAAATCCTCGCGCGTGGCACAGGCCCCCGCAGCGCGGCGGCTGGCGTCCAGAATGGCATCGCGCGCGGAGTAATCGATGGCGAGTCGCAGTTCCAGTTCACCGCAAAGGGCGGTTTCGCGTTCGGCTTCCGAGATCGATGCGCGCAGCGAATCGGGCAGACGGTCGCGCCGGCCGATAATCGACATCTTAACCCCATTCGCCGCGCATCGCGGCGTTTCGCTGACGAGATAGCAGCCGCGAGCAGCGCTCATGAGCGCGGCGACTTCGAGCGGCGGCCGCTTCCAGTTGTCCGACGAAAATGCGTAAACCGTGAGGACGCTGACGCCGCTGCCTGGCGCACACTCCACCATCGCGCCGCAGCGCCTCGGCGCCCGCCCTGTGTCCGGCGATACGCGGCAGACCGCGGCCCAGCGCCCAGCGGCCGTTGCCGTCCATGATGATCGCGACATGCAGATTACTTTGTATCATAAAGTATAGAGACAAAAAATTTTCACTCCCTGGCGCATAGCGCGAATCAGGGCTTCCATATGGGTGAGATAGCTGTCGAGCGCGATGCGGCCGGTGCCGGTAAGCCGGTATTCGGTGCGCGGCAGTGCGGCCTTCGAACTTCTTCTCGCAGGCGATGTAGCCCGCTTCTTCGAGCTTGCGCGCATGCACGCTGAGGTTGCCATCGGTCGTGTCGAGAATTTTTTTCAGTTCGCGGAAGGTCAGGGTCTCGTTAACCGAGAGTGCGCTGACGATGCCGAGGCGGAGGCGTTCGTGGATGATGCGATCGAGCGCGCGTGTTCCGGCGCCAGCCACTGGCGAGGGGCCGGCCTTCTTCTGCTTCGGCGCCGCGTTGTGGCTAGCCACCGTAGTACCTCGCGATGATCCATCCGAAGATCATATGAATGCCACCGAAGCCGAGCGCGAGCAGGGGATCGGCAAACTTCGCCGGCGCGAGCGTCGCCACGGTACCCAGCGCGAGGAACGACATTCCCATCACCGGCACCACTCGCACCGAAAATGCCCCGCCCGATGTGATACCCGCGCCATAGAGCAGCAGCCACATGGCGGGGAGCAGGTGATGCAGTCCGCCCTGGTAGAACACCATGGTGAGCAGCGCGCCCGCAAACACCGACGGCGCCACGCCCAGCACAAAACGCCGGAACGGTTTCGAAAGAAGCGGCGTGCTGTTCTGCATCGCCTTCCGATACGAAAACGCCAGCCCGATGGCGAGCGCGAGAACGGCTTCCGCCATCCAGATTTTCAACCAGTCGCGTGAATTGGCGCTCAAATGTGCCGCAAACGCCGCGAAAAGCGCCGTCGCGCCCATCACCATGCCGCCGCGCCCGGGCACGGCCGTGAAAGATCCCGCGCTTTCCATCGTGCTGCGGATGAAGCGCAGGTTGTCCATCGCCTGCGTGTGCAGGCCGACAGGTTCGGGCGGCGCGGAACGAATGGGCCGGACGGCAGCCATAGACGGATTATAAATGGTTTCGAAGAACTTTGCAATACAAAGTATCTGGAAGGAAATTCCCGGCCGCGACGAAAATTCCGCCGCATGACGGAACTTGGTCATGCGCCCGGCTGCCTGGCCAAGCATTTTCAACGCCTTTGCCCTGAGCAGACGTTCGGCTCCAGCCGTGCAATTACGGTACCCACTATGAATTTTATTCCCGGGCTTACCTGGCAGGATTCGGATCAGGTATGCGCGTTGGCCGACAGCGACCGTCATCTGGGACATCTGGTCCGGAGAGAGATCAGTGGAGACCAGTGGTACGCTTACGACGCCACGCGCGTCGATGAGGATTCACAGACCTTCAAGTGCCTCGGGGCGTTTCCGGATCTGGTTTCGGCCAAACGCATCGTCGAACTGGCCGTATGGAACGACGAGGCCAGGCACACCATCCAGTGATAGAACTATTCGGTGCCACGGGTACACGCGACTTGGAAGCTGTAAAAGAATCGCACCGAACCGAACATCACTAGCGGTGGACGATCCTGTTGACCGCCCTCGCCAGTGCCTCGAACTCCAGCTGAGCCGGCGAGCCGGGCGCGAACTCGCGCACGGTAAGTCCGCTGACCACCGCTTCGGCTACAGCCACCCTCTGTCCCACCGCCGGTAGAACCTTCTTCCCCAGCTCCTCCAGCGATGAAGTCAGTTCCCGGCCGAGCGTCGTGCTGCGCAGAACCTTCGACGGCACAAAGCGGATGCGCGGCTTTTTGGACCGCCGTTCCGCGCGGGCTTTGAGCGCGAGGTTGAGGGCTTCCTTCAACGGGAAAAGATCGAGCGGCGAAGGGCCGCAGGGCAGCAGCACGAGATCGGCCAGCAGCATGGCCTGATAGGCGACCTCCATCATGCCCGGCGGCGTGTTGACGAAGACCATATCGACTTCGCCTCGGGCGACGCGGATTTTGACGCGCAGATCGTCGGGTCCGCCCCTGACTGTCTCGACGCATTTGGAGAGCATGCCTTCGCCCTGTTTCGCCCAGGCAGCGAGACTGTGCTGCGGATCGGCGTCGAGGGCCGCGACGGTGTGGCCCATCGCGAAGAACTCAGCGGTGAGGTTGCCGGCAATGGTGGATTTCCCGATTCCACCCTTGCGCCCCGCGATTACGACAACGGCCATTGGCAATCATTCTAACGTCCGCGTTCACAACGGGTTGCTCGCAGGTATACGTTCTATTGACCTCGGCCGCCGGAAAGACGTCCCGGGTATGCAGCAAGTTCTGTTACCAGTTTCGCTCGACTGCTCTCGCGATTTTTGCCACGGGCGGCCCGCTTTTGAGGGAGTTGGTAGAGCCCAGATGGAGAGGCATGGCGGTCCACCGACCCCGGGGTCAGATGCCCCTCCACGCCGACCCACCCGGCAGCGTCATAATTAGGACGTATATGTTCCGAGTCCGCAACATCCACAGGCCGCGACGCAACTCCGGCTTCTCCCTGATCGAGCTTTTGATCGTCATCGCGATCATCCTCATCATCCTGGCGGTCGCGCTGCCCAAGCTGCAGAACGCGCGCCGCTACGCCCAGGAGATGGCGGCGCTCAAGGCGATCTCCACCATTCACACGGCGGAGACCCAGTATTATTCGCAGTACGGGCAGTATGCGACCACGCTGGTGCAGCTTGGTCCGCCTGCCAGTGGAGCGGCGGGCCCGGCGGGCGCCGACCTGGTGGACCGCGATCTGGCCGGCGGCGAAAAGGGCGGCTACAAGTTCGTCCTGACACAGACCGCGACCGGATACGCCGTCAACGTCAATCCCGTCCAGTTCGGCACCAGCGGCTCGCGCACCTTCTTTTCCGACCAGTCTATGAGCATTCATCAGCACACCGGTCAGGAGCCTGCCACCGCAAGCGATCCGTTGCTCGGCGAGACGCAGCAACAGCAGCAGCAACAGGGATCGGGTCAGTCGGGCGGAGCGGCGCCTCCGGCGACAGCCCCGGCACAGTAATCCGTTCAAGCCCGACGCGCAATTCCTGTGCCCCCGGCCGCTCGGGCACCTTTCTGCCACAGGCTGTCAAACCTTGAGTTGCGTGCGCGTGTGCAGGTAATCCAGAATCTGCGCGCGCGAGAGCACTCCTTCCAGGTGTCCGTTCACGACCACGGGAAGCTGATTCAGATCCTCCCGGCCCATGATTTCGAGCGCGTTCTTAAGCGGCGTGTCCGGAGGCACCGTATGCAGGTTCTCCAGCGGAATCATCACGTCCGACAGCGTGGTGTACGGCCACCGCGCACGTGCGATTTCCTTCACTTCATGCGGCGTCAGCAGTCCCGCCATGTTGCCGTTCTGCGTGATCACGAAGCAGCGGCGGCCCGTACGCAGCAGTTCGTCGTGCACGAAGTGTTCGATGTTCAGATTGCCATCGAGCGCGGGACAGTCGTTCGACATCACATCGCCGACCGTCACGCCTTCGAACGCATGCGCCACGTTGACGCGCGCGTAGCTCTCGCCCGCCGCCGTCAGCAGAAACCAGCCGATGAACGAAATCCAGAGCCCGCCGATGCCGGCCCCGCCGACGAACTGCATAATCCCCCAGATGATGAACAGGAGCCCGACGCCCTGGCCGACCTTCGCAGCGTTACGCGTAGCGCGGTCCATGTCACTGGTCTTCCACCACAGGATCGCGCGCAAAATGCGGCCGCCGTCCAGCGGATACCCAGGGATCATATTGAATCCCGCGAGCGCCAGATTGATGTAGCCGAGCCAGGAGAGCATCTCGTGTACGGGGCCCGCCCGGCCCGCAACGAGACCCGCGCCGAGACACACCCCGCCGATCGCTGCGCTGGTGAGAGGTCCGGCGATTGCCATCCAGAATTCAACGGAAGCGCTCGCCGGTTCTTTTTCGAGCTGTGAAACTCCGCCCAGCGCAAACAAGGTGATCTCGCGTACCGGAATGCCGTGCGATCGCGCGAACACCGAATGCGCCAGCTCGTGCAGCAGCAGCGAGACGAAGAAAAGCAGGCCGGTGGCGAGGGCGGTGGCGAGAATCACGCTGTCGCCCCAAGCCGGATGGCTGTGGTGAAACTCGCTGTAGAGCGACGCGACAATCAGCAGCGCAATCAGAAACCAGCTGTAGTGCAGACCGATTTCGATGCCGAATATCTTTCCCAGCCGGATATTGGACCGCACTCCTGCATCATAACTGCAAATGGGCTGCCATAATCGGGAAGTATGCACCGCATGGCGGTCTTCGTCGTCGCGGCAGCCGCCCTTTTCGCGCAGTTGCCTCCCGGCGTCCCTGCCGATCTGCGCTTCGAAGTTGCCTCACTCAAGCTTTCGCATGGCGACCCCGATACTTTCTGGGTCCGCCCCGCCGCGGGCGGCGAACGTTATGAAGCGGTGAACTGTCCGGTCCGGCTTATGTTTCAGGTGGCCTTCCGTATTCGCGCGGAACAAATCACCGGTATCCCCTCGTGGCTTGACCATCAGAGCTTCGACATGCAGGCGAAGGCCGAGAAGCCTTCCACGGCCGATGAGCTGCACGTCATGCTGGTCAATCTGCTCGCGGACCGGATGCACCTCAGGTATCACGTGGAAAAGCGGGACATGCAGATGTACGCGCTGCTCGTTTCGAAAGAGGGCGCGAAACTCTCCCGGCGCGAATCTGCAGCCGGCGACACCTGGGTCGATCTGCACGGACACAATCTGCAGATGAAGATGCAGGGCATCAACGCGCGCATGGATTTCCTCGCCTTCCGCATGGGCGGCGATGCCGTCGATCGCCCGGTCGTCGATATGACCGGCCTCAAGGGCACGTACGACTTCGAACTGAACTACACACGCGAGCTTCCACCCAACTTTCCCGAAGGCGGAAAGTTCAATGGCGAGGAGCCCGACACCTCCGGGCCGAACCTGTTCGCCGCGCTGAGACAGCAGCTGGGTCTGGAACTGAAGGCGCAGAAGGGCCCGGTCAACGTCATCGTCATCGACCACGCGGAACCGCTCACGGAGAACTGACCGGCGTTGGGGCATTTACATGTATGCTGAGAACGGGCGGAAAGATATCCAAATCAGAGACCCGCAAACCCTTGCAGAGCGCCCCACGATGCGGGAGTGGCTGAAAAAGGTGCAGCAGGCGAAACCAATTCGGAGCCGCAAGACGGCAGCGCAGATCATTCGAGAGATGCGGTCCAATGCCTCAGATCGTTCTTCACAGGTCAGCCGCCGAAATCAATGAATGGAAAGCTCCGCAGGGTTAGCTCCGCAAGCGCGAAGATGTCGTCAAGGCCATATCGCCGCCCCAACCTCGGCGTCCAATACCGCCCGTGCGCCAGCCAATGCCGGAATAGGAACACGGAACGCAGTTCGTCTATGATCGACCGGTCCCCGGAAGAATTCCTCGTAACAGTTCAGGTGGTTGATGTCGTTTTGAGCAGCGACGGTACAGGCAGCGCACTGCGGTGACACCGGAGGGCCGCGACGAGATAGTCGAGCGGCGTTCGATTCTGCATGCGGCATGTGCGAGTCACCGTAAGCAGACGAGCAACCGCGACTTCACCCTGGGCACTGCGGCTTCCGAAGCTGATCTTGCGCCACTGTACTGCGCAGCGCAACGCTCGTTCCGCGACGTTATTGGTCGGCTCGACTCCCTCGTGGCGCAGGAAGGCGAAGAACCTTTCGAAGTGCTGCAACAAGGCCAGCGCGAGGTTGGCGACGTCCTTGTCACGGCTGTCGAGATAGCGATCCGCCAGGGCGAAGAACTTCTTCTCCAGCGGAATGGATTTTGCGATCAGTTGTTCGCGTGTGATGGGGCCGTACCTTACGCCGGGTCCGTCGCGGAAACGATGCCATAGCCGGAACAGCCGGGCATGCAGCGCCAGCGCGTCGCGGCAGAAACGTTCGGCGTCGGTGGTCTTACCGATTTCCTGTACACCCAGGATATTGCGTTTGAAGTGCGCCCAGCAGAACTGGCCCTCGCCCTTGTGGTATTTAAGGTAGCTGGCGCAGCGGTCGCTGCAAAGAATGCCCGCGAATACTTCGCCGAGCAACTCAACCAGCACTTCGGCGCCGCGTGAGACCGCGATCTTATAGAAAACGAAGTTCGCCGCCACCAGTGCCCACATCCAGCGCTTTTCGCCGCTCGTCCGGTATCCCGTTTCGTCGCTGTTGACCACCGGCTCATGGGGTAGTTGCTTTTCCAATTCCGCACAGGGCTCGGCCACTGCCTCGCTGGCCTCTTCCCAACTGTTCTGAATGCTGCCCAGACTCAGCGGTATGGCCAGAACCTGTTCCAGCAACTCCCGTACTATGCGTCGCGGCATGCGGCAAACCACCGTCAGATAAGCAATGAGCGCGGTCAACTGCGGGCCGAAGTGGCCCTGCGCTTCCGGGGGCAGTTCCGCCTGGGTCGCCTTCCCGCATTCCGGACAGACCACACATTGGCATCGATACTCGGCGATATGCGCTTCAATGGGCGGCAACTCCGTCACCTGATGCCGCCGGGGCTCGCCTTGCGTGGCCATCCTGCTGCGCGACAAACGGCTATCGCAATGGCGGCACTTCGGAGGAAACAATTCGATCACCTGATCGACACGATCCAACGGCGCCAGTCCGCGCCAGTGGCCGCGATGGCCAGGCTGGCCGCCTGGCTTGCGTCGGCTCTTCTTTCTTCGACTGCCTCGCTTTCGTTGCTCGCCGGCCAAACCATCGGAAGACGGAGGCTTCGATGAGGTCGTGGAGTTTTGCTGCCGCAACCCCAGCTTGCGTTCGAGATCGGCGATCTGCTTCTCTGCATCGGCGATCTTCTTATCGCGCTCGACCAGTTCCTGCTGAAGTTTCTCCACTTCACGCGTCAAGCGCTCGTTTTCGCGCTCCAGGTGCTCCGGTTTTGCCGGTTGCACTCGGCGAGGCTGGCGATGCGATGCCCTCAAACCTATACACTGCCAGGTTTTTCAGCCAACATCCAGGTCCAAACGTAAGATTTCTAAAGATTTCCGCGACAAGACTTTTGCAGGGCCTGAACTGTTACAATTCCTCAGCCATGCCTCGAATATTTCCTCAAGCGAGGCGCGCCGCTTTTTGATCTTCTTGGCCTTGTAGATTCCCCGAAGAGCGCGAGAGACCGGGTCTTTCTCACGGCGATAGCATCGCTGCAGGTAATCAATCTGAAACGCTGCTTCGACCGAGGCCAGAAGGGTGAGGCAGGATGTGAGATCAACCTCGTTAAGTCGCCCTTCCAGCTCCTCTCGTACTTCCGCAGTTGTGTAACCTGCGAAGCGGGTTTCGTAGCTTGGCGAGCGGGCGCTGAAATAAAGAGACAGCGAAAACTCCAAATCCCGATGGTGTTCGGCAATCTCCTGAGGGGCACGGTGTTCGCCTGACAGGCTTACACGTCTAGCCATTCGCTACTTCGAGAAGCGCCTGGGAAAGTGATTCCCGCGTAAGCTCGATGTATCGAATCTGGGGCGGACTCGTCGCGATTTTCCATTCCCACCTGATGTCCTTTGGCGGAGTCTTGGCAACAGCCCGCTCGGGTTCGCCGACGGTGACGGTAACCTTCAACCTCGGTCCGGACGCCTCGCTGTTAACCAGCACAAAACGCGTCCTGCCTGCGGGTCCATCAACATCCACACGACCCTTCGCGCCTATCAGCAGCGTGCCGACCGGCGTCATAGTGATCTCCTGTAGCCCTATTCTGACAGTCATCCGGCGCGCAGTGTACGATCCTATATTCTCCTCATTGAGCGCGATATCGTGGTATTTAATCTCAATCTCCCCGACCTTGACATAGTCCGCCAGGAAGGCCTCAATTCGATCATAGAGTTCGTTGAGGCGGCTTAGCCACTCATCACGCTCTCGCGGCCAATCCACCCGCTGCTGTGCCGCCATAGCGGCCTGGCGTTTTACGAATGCGCCGAAATCCACGTTATCCGTGTGTTTGCTATTCATGGGTGAGCTCGGACCTGAAACCGTTCACCAAGGTGACGGGTACCGATTCCTCTTCATCAAGGATAGCCCGGTTAAGCCTCGGCTTGGTCTGCCCTTCGTCAGCCATTCAGCGTTCTACGCCCCTTCCACGTCCAGAATGATCTTCCCCGCATTGCCCGACTGCATCAGCTCGAATCCCTCCTGAAACTGGGCGAACTTCAGCCGGTGCGTGATCACCGGGCGGATGTCGAGGCCGGACTCCAGCATCACCGTCATCTTGTACCAGGTTTCGTACATCTCGCGGCCGTAGATGCCCTGGATCGTGAGCATGTTGAAGATCACCGTATTCCAGTCGATTGCGATCTCGTTCGGCGGGATGCCGAGCATCGCGATCCTGCCGCCGTGCGCCATGTTGGCCAGCATGTCGCGGAACGCCGCCGCATTGCCCGACATCTCGAGCCCCACGTCAAAGCCTTCCGTCATCCCAAGCTCTCTCTGCACATCGCTCAGGTTCTTCTCGCGCGGATCGACCGCCAGCGAGACTCCCACCTTGCGCGCGAGTTCGAGCCGGTAAGGATTCAGGTCCGTGATCACGACATACCGCGCGCCCGCATGACGCGCCACCGCCGCCGCCATGATGCCGATCGGGCCTGCGCCCGTGACCAGCACGTCCTCGCCGAGCACAGGAAACGCGAGCGCCGTGTGCACGGCGTTGCCGAAAGGATCGAAGATGCACGCGACGTCAGTGTCAACAGCCTTGCGGTGCACCCAGACGTTGGTCATCGGCAGCGCGATGTATTCGGCAAACGCGCCCGGCCGGTTCACCCCCACGCCGCTCGTGCGCGTGCAAAGGTGGCGCCGCCCCGCCAGGCAGTTGCGGCAGCGCCCGCACGTCACATGTCCTTCGCCGCTCACCAGCTGGCCGG
The DNA here is from genome assembly GCA_963832905.1 of Terriglobia bacterium. GTDB lineage: Bacteria > Acidobacteriota > Terriglobia > Bryobacterales > Bryobacteraceae > BOG-234. The sequence continues at coordinate 862,923 of CAWHVO010000001.1, forward strand.
GGAAAAAATCCAGAACGTTCGAGCCGACCGCGACGATCTCACCGACGAACTCGTGTCCGATCGCCATCGGCACCGGAATGGTGCGCTTCGCCCAGTCGTCCCATTTGAGAATGTGGATGTCGGTTCCGCAGATGGAAGCCTTCTTCACGCGGATCAGCACATCGTTGATGCCGATTTCGGGCACGGGGATTTCTTCCATCCAGAGCCCCGGTTCGGGTCGGCTTTTCACCAGCGCCTGCATGGTTTTGGGAACGGGCATAGACACCATCGTAGGTGGTGGAGTGTCGATGAGGGCCTGACGGCCGGCTTTGAGTCAGTAAACCCACCGGCGGCAAGATCGCCGGCGGTACAATGACCGGCCAGGGAGACTCCATGCGCCTCTTCATCGCCCTTGCCCTTGCTCTGCCGCTCGCCGCGGCGATCGATGCCCCCGTGAAACTCGACAGCGGGCTTGTCTCCGGCGTCACCGGCACGAACCCCGACATCCGCGTCTTCAAAGGCATTCCGTTCGCCGCGCCGCCGGTCGGCAATCTGCGATGGAAGGCGCCGCAGCCCGTCACGCACTGGGACGGCGTGCGCAAGGGCGACGAGTTCGGCCCGATCTGCATGCAGGCCGCGGGGCGCGGCGGCAGGTCGACCGGCGCCACATCAACAAAGATGAGCGAGGACTGCCTCTACCTGAACGTCTGGACCGCGGCGAAATCCGCATCTGAACGACGCCCCGTACTGCTGTGGATTCATCCCGGCGGGTACACAAGCGGCTCCGGTTCGTCTCCGGCCACGGATGGTGAAGCGCTCGCGAAGAAGGGCGTGGTGGTGGTGACTATCAACTATCGACTCGGCGTGCTCGGCTTCTTCGCGCACCCCGAGCTCACGAAGGAATCCGACCGTCGCGCGTCCGGCAACTACGCGCTGATGGACCAGACCGCCGCGCTCGAATGGGTGCAGAAAAACATCGCCGGATTCGGCGGCGATCCGAAGCGCGTCACCGTTGACGGCGATTCCGCCGGCGCAGCCAGCATCGGCAATCTGATGGGTTCACCGCGTACGAAAGGTCTCTTCCAGCGCGCTATCGCCGAAAGCGGGGCGTGGCTCGGGCTGTCGGTCGGGCACACCATGACCCTCGCGGAAGCCGAACAGGCCGGTGTGAAAACAGCCGACGCGCTGAAGGCTCCGACGCTCGCCGATCTTCGCGCCCTGCCCGCCGCCGATGTCCTGCGCGGCGGACGCGGCGGCGGCCCGATCGTTGACGGCTACTTCCTTCCCGAAGATGTCGGCAAGGTTTTCGCGGAAGGCAGGCAGAACGATGTCCCCGTGCTGCTCGGGTCGAACAAAGACGAAGGCACTTTCTTCGCCCAGCCCACCACCGCGGCGAAGTTCATCGAGCAGGCGCATCGCCGCTACGGCGACATGGCCGGCGAATACCTGAAGCTCTACCCGGCGAACTCCGATGAACAGGCTAACGACTCGCAGCTGCGCGCTTTCCGCGATGAGCTCGGCTTCGTGATGCGGAACTGGGCCGCGCTGCAGACGAAAACCGGCAAGTCGAAGGCCTACCTTTATTACTTCACGCACGAGCCGCCCGCGATGCAGACGACTTCTCCGCCCGGCGGACGCGGCTCGGGCGCCACACACGGCGCCGAGGCGGCATATGTTTTTGAGAATTTGCTGCCGCCGCGTCCCTGGACCGACGAGGATCACCAGCTCGCCGACACCATTTCGTCTTATTGGGTCAACTTCGCGCAGAAAGGCGATCCCAACGGCAAAGGCCTGCCGGCATGGCCCGTATTCAACGACAATAAGAATGAACGCATGGTTCTGGGTGACAAAGTGGAAGTCGGCGCCGGTCTAACGTCCGAGCAGCTTGCCTATTATCAGGCCCGCTACGACAAGCGCGACGCGGGACGCTGATCTGGCTCCCGACGTACAGTAATGCTGTACAATTGGAACCGGGAACCACATGGCCACAGAGACCACTTATTCCAGTCTGCGCGCTAACCTGGCTGGCGTCCTTAACCAGGTAGTGGACCGCCAGGAAACGGTGATTGTGCGGCGCAGAGGGCAGCGCGACGTTGCCTTAATACCGGCCGACGAACTGGCCGGCCTTCAGGAGACTGCCCACCTGCTGCGCTCGCCACGTAACGCGAAGCGATTGCTCTCTGCGCTCGAACGGGCATCGCGCGGCAAAGGGAAGCGCTCCACTCCGGCTATGTTGCGGAGGGAGATTATGGGTGAGCAATCCCGGTAAGCGGGCTGCTGTTTTCCAGCCCGAGTTCCTCGAAGACCTGCGCTACTGGATCAAGTCCGACCGTAAAACGGCAATCCGGGTGCTGGATCTCGTTGAAGCGGTCTTGCGCGATCCATATGATGGAGTCGGAAAACCTGAACCGCTGCGGTATGTGTTGGCGGTCTGCTGGTCGAGGCGCATCACGCAGGAGCATCGTCTGGTTTACCGTGTGTCCGGCGACCGGATCGACTTTCTCCAGGCCCGATACCACTACTGAGGCCCGGCGACGCCGTTCAGAGGGCGTGGTCTTTGGTTTCCGGCGCCATGAGCAGCCCGATCAGAGTGAGCGCCGCCGCCAGGGACAGATAGTATCCGACGTACTGGAGGCCGTATGATTTTGCCAGACCCGTGGCGATGTACGGTGCGAGCGAAGCCCCGAATATGCCCGCGAGGTTGAACGTCAGCGAACTGCCCGTGTAACGCACCGGTGTCGGAAAGAGTTCCGATAAGACCGTGCCCAGCGGGCCGTAAGTCATCCCCATCAGCGCGAGGCCCAGCGCCATCATGCTCAACGCGCCGAGGGCTCCGGCTTCGAACATCGGCGCCATGATCAGGCCGAACGCGCCGATACCCAGCGTCACCCATAGCAGCGTCCGGCGCCGTCCCCGCTCGGCCAGCCGCGCGCTGATCGGAATCGTCAGCGCGAAGAAGAGGATGGCGAAAAGCTGCATCAGCAGGAAGCGGTCGCGGCTGTAGCCGAGGGCCGTCGTGCCCCACGACAGCGCGAAAACGGTCATCAGGTAGAAGAGGACGAACGTGGCGAGGGACAGCATCGTGCCGCTGACCAGCGCTCCCGGGTGCCTCCACGGCGAATCGCACAAGTCCCCGAACTGCCTGAGTAACCGAATGCCTCGCATGGTCAGCACCAAACCAGATTATTCCATTCGTTGGTGGGCGGCCAACGGATGTCAGGCGCCGGAGAGGGACGCCTTTAGCGTGCTGCAGAACCTCTGCAAATTCCGTTTATCCGAGGACTCGATTCCACTGCGGGGAATCGTGAAGTTGAGGGATGCCAGAAAGGCTGGGCGTTCCTTCCCGAAGCTGACCGGGAAGGTTAGGCTCGTAGTAACTTCTCCTCCATATCTGGATACTACTGATTACCGCGAGGATCAGTGGTTGCGGCTGTGGTTCTTGGGTGGGCCTGATCACCCGACTCGCTCGGAATCCAGCGATGACAGGCATACTGACACGGCAAAGTATTGGAGGTTCCTGACAGAAGCATGGCGGGGATGTCTCCCCTTGCTTCACAAAAAATCCGCCGTTGTGATTCGCATCGGGGGAACCAAGCCGTCTAAGCAGCAATTGTTCGCGGGCGTTCAAGATTCATTGGCTTTGGCTCTCCCGGAATTCCGCATCTCCCCGATCCACGGCGGTCTGACCACTGAGATTAAGAACCGCCAGACCAATGCCTTTCGTCCAGGCACGCAGTCCCGGCGATTCGAGCATGACTTCGCTTTCGATCTTTCCCGAAGGCATGGCCCGAATTTTGCCGAGGTGCCAGTCGGACGTAGAAGACGAGTTGACCTGTCGGCTTAACATCAACATCGCCACCTGCTTCTGTGGTCGCAGTTACATCCTGATAATAACGGCGTTCTGGAAAAGCTCGGAATGCTCCCCGGCGGATGACGCGCCACTCGAACATTGTTTCAGCCGAGAGCGCGGGCCGTATGGTGTTGCCGCCGCTGCCGGATTCCTCCCGTGAAAAAACGCCGATCCACGAAAACACGCTGGGTGAGCCCGCTGGCCGCGCTTCTGCGCTCTGAGCGGGCCCTCCTCTGCTCGTACGGAGCCCAACCGGCCAGAAACCAGGCGCAGTCCGGATATGGCCTTCCGGCAGACTCCTCTATGAGCGACTTCCCTCCGCGCTGAACCCACCTCAGGCCTTCGCCGCGACACTCGAAATCCCCACCACCTCTCACGCCACACACTTCCGATTCCTGTCATAATATCTGCATCCAGCCAGTCGGGGCCGTCGTCGCCCTGGACCCAATCCCGCGCAGCGCCGCCTGCGTCCAACCCCGAAGAAAGCCGATGTTCGAAGAACGCCCTGTCACAGCACAACCCGCGCAAACTTCTCATGTTCCCGCCCGAACCCGCCTTCGAATGTTCGCTCTCTCTTTCCAGCTGTTTCCGCCGCCGAAAAATCGCTTTAAAGTTCCGGCTGTCTTTAAGTTAGCCTCGTCGGGGAAATTTGTGGGTTGACGGCGAGCGTTAGCGAGCCGTCTCGGTGAGGAATCGGCGGAGCTTCCGGCAAGTCGAATCGAACGATCTTTGTTCATCCTCGCCGCCGTGATACAGAAGCGGGCCGCCGTCGGACTCGATCATGCGCCAGAGAACCACATCCACGGGCTTCTTTCTCAGAGAAGGATCGTAGTTGAGGTCGCGGATGAACTCCCCGCCCAGCACCCACATGTTATCGACGTGTTTCTGAATGGTCTTTGGCGCCAGGTCCGACGCCGCCAGAGATTCGAGGAACGGACGGAACAGGGCGATCAACTGCTCACCCGGCGGCACATCTTTTTCCAGCCCCATCCAGGACCGGGGCCAGCCGTTCAAATCCCGGCAATAGTGTTCGAGGTCGTGGCGTGGTCGAGTAGCGGCGCGGTTTACTTTGGTAGTTCTCGCCTTCACCAGCTTCCACTTCATGCTTGCGCTCATCACGATTCTAAATCGTTGTCACCGTTTTCCGGGATTCGTTTATCGGCAGGCCCGTTTCAGCTCCGATCACAAGAGCATTGAGATCGCGGTGCGTCCCCGTAAGGGCTCGAAGGCGATTTGTTCGCGATGCCACCAGCCCGCTCCAGGCTACGATCAACTCGCCGAGCGCCGTTTCGAGTTCATTCCATTCTGGGGATTTCTGGTTTTTCTGTTGTACTCGATGCGGCGTGTGGATTGCCGCCGCTGCGATGCGGTCGTGGTCGAGGAAGTTCCGTGGGGCGACGGAAAGCGCACTCTGACCCGGGCCTACATGTTGTTCCTCGCCCGCTGGGCGCGCCGGCTTTCGTGGAAAGAAACCGCCGAGGCTTTCCGTACTTCATGGGAAAAGGTTTTCGACGCCGTCGAGCACGTGGTTACCTTCGGGCTGGAGCACCGGGTGCTCGGTCAGATTGACGCCATCGGTGTGGACGAGATCCAATACGCCAAAGGCCACAAGTATCTGACGCTGGTTTATCAGATCGATCTCGGCGTCACGCGCCTGCTCTGGATCGGAAGGGAAAGAACGATTGAGTCGTTTCAGGGGTTCTTCAAAGTCATCGGCGACGAAATCGCTTCAAAGATCGTCTTCGTCTGCTCCGACATGTGGGAGCCCTATCTGAAGGTCATTCGCGAGAAATGCTCCGAGGCGCTGCACATTCTCGACCGCTTCCATATCGTTGCGAAGATGAACAAGGCTCTCGATGAGGTTCGCGCCGGCGAATCGCGCCGCATGCTGCGCGAAGGCTATACGCCGGTACTGAAGAAGTCGCGCTGGCTGCTGCTCAAACGCGAAGAGAACCTCAAAACCGAACAGCGCTTCCGCCTGCGCGACATCCTCCGCTACAACCTGAAAACCGTCCGCGCTTACCTTCTCAAGGAAGCCTTTCAGCAACTCTGGGATTACAACGCTCCCTACTGGGCCGGAAAGTTCCTCGATGACTGGTGCCGTCAGGTGATGCGCTCCCGCATCGAGCCGATGAAGAAGATCGCCAGTTCTCTGCGCGATCACCGTGAACTGATCCTCAACTATTTCCGCGCTCAAAAGATGCTTTCCAGCGGTGTCGTCGAGGGGCTGAATAACAAGGCCAAAGTCACAATGCGAAAAGCCTATGGCTTTCGAACCTTTCGAACGCTGGAACTCGCCCTCTATCACTCACTTGGCAAACTTCCCGAGCCCGAATCCACCCACGATTTTTTCTGACGAACCTTAAGTTACAGGAAATTCCGCGGAAAATTGAAATTTCGGGGGACCAAACGAACTGAACCCACTATCTTGCAACCGGCCTGAAATCAATGGATTGCAAAATCGCCGCCGGCCGTTCAACCCGGATCTGCAAATTGTTACAGTCATTCCCCCGCATTTTCTTATATTTCCGTGGCGCTCCAAACCCTCCCCATTGCATAGCTGAACCCGTGCTGTCGCGCGGCTTGAAATGAGGCGTCCTGGAAAATCTTTACTACGTCGGCCGACAGAGCTTCCAACGCCCGGTGCCCGGCTCCGCATCAAAACAAAGCGTGGCGGATCGTCCGCTTGTAAATGTGACGATATCCGCGCTGTCGGCTCGTACCCCCCGCAAGTTTGTGATAAAACTGGAGAGTTCCTGCTTAGAATGGACACCCGTATGCCCCGCCTGATTTTTCTCGCCCTGTTCGCCTTTTCCGCACTTCTGCCCGCGGCTGAAACGCAGCCTGCCAACACCGATCAGTACCGTACGATGCTGAGCACGTACTGCGTCGGGTGTCACAACGCGAAGCTGAAAAACGGCGGCATTGCGTTCGACAAGCTCGAGCTGACGAATGTGCCCGACGATGCGCAGACCTGGGAGAAAGTGCTGCGTAAGCTGCGCGGCCATCTGATGCCGCCGCCGGGCATGCCGCAGCCGCCGCAGAAGGACGTGGATTCCTTCGTCGCATGGACGGAGAATACTCTGGACACGCAGGAAAAAGGTCCGAAGGCGGGGCGCGTGCCGATCGAGCGCCTCAATCGCACTGAGTATGCGGCCGAAGTGAAGGCGCTGGTGGGCGTGGATGTGAACGCGAAGGACATTCTGCCGCAGGACATCCGCATCAATGGCTTCGACAACATTGCGGCCGCGTTGAGCGTGTCGCCCGCGTTTCTGAGCCAGTACATCGACGCGTCGCGGCACATAGCGAAGCTTGCGGTGGGCAGTCCGAATCCGCGTGTTTCGAATGCCAAGTATCTGATCTCCGCCTATCAGAACGGCGACGCCCCCGTGCCCCCCGGCATGCGCGGCGGCGTGCGCTTCAAACATAATTTTGCGGCGGACGGCGAGTACCGCATCAATATTAATGACCTCTCGGTCGGCCTGTACACGACCCAGATGGAAAACGAGAGCACGCTGGTCATCATGATCGACGGCAAGATCGTGCTCAAGAGGCCCATCGGCGGACCGGCCGATCTCGCCGAAGCGGAGCGCCGCGGCGCCGACGGACGTGCCGCTATCATGGAGCGCTTCACCAAGATTCCGGTCGAGGTGAAAGCCGGCATACGCGACGTTGTGGTTGGCTTCATCGATCGCGCGCATGTGGAGTCGGACGAGAATGTCGCCTCTCTCAATCAGTACGGTGGCTTCCGTGGCTGCGGATACGACCCCAACGCGGCGCGCATGGCGGTTCTCTGCGATGGCATCGAGATCACGGGTCCGTTCAATCCCACGGGCATTTCGACAACCGCGAGCCGCGCGCTGATTTTCGTCTGCGATCCGAAAAAATCGGGCGAGCCCGCCTGTGCGAAACAGATTACGGAAACGCTGGCGCGGCGCGCTTACCGGCGTCCGGTCACGCCGGGCGATCTGGCGGAGCTGATGCCGTTCTACGAAGCGGGCCGCGCCAACGGCGGCAGCTTCGACCAGGGCATCGAACAGGTGGTGTCAGCGGTGCTGGCGAGCCCGGATTTTCTCTATCGTTCGATCCGCGGACGCGAGGGTTCTTCGCCCGACGCAGGTTTTGCGCTCACCGACCTCGAGCGGGCATCGCGGCTTTCGTTCTTCCTCTGGAATACGGGTCCGGACGACGAGCTGCTCAAGCTGGCGTCCACGAATCAGCTGTCCAGGCCCGGCATGCTGGACGCGCAGGTGAAGCGCATGATGGCCGATCCGCGGGCGGAAAGTCTCGTCACCAGTTTCGCCATGAAGTGGCTGAACCTCGACGATCTGGACCTGGTCAAGCCCGACCCGGCGATTTTCCGCAGCTTCAGCGAAGATCTGCGGCATGACTTCATGTATGAAGCGACGGCTTTCATCAGCAGCATCCTGATGGAGAACCGCGGCGTCGTCGATCTGCTGACGGACGACCACACGTTCCTCAACGACCGGCTGGCGCGCCACTACGGCATCACGGGCGTCGTGGGCAGCCAGTTCCGCGAGGTGACACTGACCGACCCGGAACGCTTCGGCCTGCTGGGCAAGGCCGCCGTGCTGATGCGGACGTCGTATGGCGACCGCACGTCGCCGGTGCTGCGCGGCGCATGGGTGCTCGACAAGCTGATCGGCACGCCGCCGAATCCGCCGCCGCCGAACGTCAATCAGAACCTGGCGCAGAAGTCCGGTGAAGCTCCGAAGACGGTGCGCGCACGGCTGGAGGCGCATCGCAATCAGGCGACGTGCAGGCAGTGCCATGGCGTGATCGATCCGACGGGTCTGGCGCTGGAGAATTTCGATGCCATCGGCGAGTGGCGTAACACCGACCGGCAGGCCAACAACGCGCCGATCGACGCCAGCACGGTGCTGCCGAGCGGCGTGGCGATCAACGGTCCGATTGAGCTGCGGGAGCAACTGGTGGCGCATCCGCAAACGTTCGTGCGCGCATTCACCGAAAAGCTGATGATGTATGCGATCAACCGCGAGCTCGAATATTACGACGAGCCGCAGATCCGCAACATCGTGCGCAATGCGGCGAAAGACAATTACAAGCTGACGGCCCTCGTCGAGGGCATCGCGAATTCCGACGCGTTCCGCAAACAGGGTCCGGCGACGGATCGGAAAAAGGCACCGCCGCAGCAACTGGCATCCAAATAACCGAGGCAATCAGGAGAGGACATGTTCATCACAAAGAAGCATCTGTCGCGCAGAACGGTTCTGAAGGCAGCGGGCGTCAGACTGGCGCTGCCGTTCCTCGAAGCCATGGTGCCGGCGGCGACTGCGCTGGCACAAACCGCCGCCAAGCCCAAACTGCGCGCCGCTTTCTTCTATCTGCCGCACGGCGCGATCATGTACAACACGTCGCACGGACCGGCCATGGACCATTGGACCTCCACCGGCTCCGGCGCCGACTTCAAGCTGAGCCCGATTCTTTCCTCGCTCGAACCTTATAAGAAGTACGTTTCGTCGTTCAGCAATCTGGAGAACGCGGCCAGCGCGGGTTCGGTGCATACGCTGAATCCGGCGACGTGGCTGAGCGCGACGCGTCCCGATACCGGCGGTCCGCGCGCGCACATGGCGACGACGCTGGATCAGGTGCTGGCGAAGATCATCAGCCAGGACACTCCGCTGCCTTCGCTCGAGCTGGCGGGCGAAACCACGAATCAGGTGGCGGCGGGCGGCGGCGGGTCGTACACGACGCTGTCGTTCCGCGACGCCGAATCGCCGCTGCCGATGGAATACAATCCGCGCAAGGTTTTCCTCGCGCTGTTCGGCGAAGGCGACACGCCCGCGGAGCGCGCTGCCATCGCGCGGCAGACCAACAGCATCCTCGATCTCAGCCTCGACCGCACGAAGAAGCTCGAGGGTGAGCTTGGGCCGGGCGATCGCGCGGTTCTCGACAACTATCTCGAAAGCGTGCGCGAAATCGAGCGCCGCTCCCAGATGGCTGCGGCAAAGGGTCTGGGCTCGCTGAAGATTCCCGACGCGCCGGTGGGCGAACTGGAGGATTTCTCCAAGCAGGTGAATATGATGTTCGATCTGCTGGCGCTGGCGTTTCAGGCCGATCTCACGCGGGTCGCGACATACATCATGGTCTCGGAAGGCACCAACCGGACGTACAACCACATTGGCGTGCCGGACGCGTTCCATCCGGTGTCGCATCACGCGAACGACATTGAGCGCCTCAACAAGCTGGTGAAGATTCAGACGTGGCACGTCGAGCAGTTCGCGGGATTTGTGAAGAAGATGGCCGAGACGAAAGAGGGCGAAGGCACGCTGCTGGATCACTCGATGTTCATGTACGGATCGAACATGTCGAACAGCGACATGCACAACAACTATCCGGAGCCGAACATCCTGGTGGGCGGAGGCAACGGGAAGGTGAAGCTGGTCGGCCAGCAGGTTATGCTGCCGGAGCGCACGCCGATCGCGAATCTGCATCTGACGATCCTGCAGAAGGCGGGCGTCGAGAAAGACAAGTTCGGCGACAGCACGGGCGTCATCTCGGAGGTCTAGTGCAGCGCCGCGAATTTCTCAAAACCGCAGCCGCCGGCGCGTTCGCTGCGTGGGCCGCGCCTCGGTTTGCCGCCGCGCAGAAGCTGAATGACAAGCTGACCATCGTGGATGGAGACGGCGCAAATGTGCTGGTTTTCTCCACGGCCGATGGCCTGGTGCTGGTGGACACCGGCTCCGCAAAATCCGCCGGTAAAGTGAAGGCGGCGCTGAACGGGGCGAAGGTGCAGACCGTCTTCAACACGCACTATCACACCGATCAGACGGGCAACAACGAAATGTTCGCGGCGGGCGGCGCGAAGATCATCGCGCATCGGTGGACGAAAGAGTTCATGTCCGTGGATTACTGGGTACCGCAGGAAGAGCGCTACGAAAAGGCGCGTCCGAAGGCGGCCTGGCCGACCGAGACCTTTACTGAAACCGGTTCGCTCAAGACGGGCGGCGAGCAGATCGATTACGGCTATCTGATTCTGGCGCACACCAGCGGCGATGCGTACTTCTATTTCCGCAACGCGAATGTGCTGGCGGTGGGCGATGTGGCATCGCCGACAGCTGACCCCTCGCTCGACTGGTACACCGGCGCGTGGATCGGCGGGCGCGTTGACGGCATGGATACGCTGCTGAAGCTCGCGAACGATCGGACCCGCATCGTGCCCGCGTACGGCCCCGTCATGACAAAGGCGCAGTTAAAAGCCGAGCGCGACATGATGGACGAAGTTCGCGTGCGGCTGTTCAAGGATGTCCGCGAAGGCGATGGACCGAAGGACATGCTGGCGGCCGGCGTGCTGAAAGACCTGCCGCGAACCTGGAAAGATCCCGACAAATTTCTGTACGCCGCGGCCAAGGGTCTGTGGGCGCATCATGACAAGATCGATCCGAATGTCGTTTAGCGCACAGGCCGGAGGGTCCGTTGTGCGCGATGAGAAGTTGTTAAGGAGACCAGCGTGAGACGTTCCGTCATCGGCATTATTTCTGCGATCTTTGCGGCCACGCCGCTGCTGGCGGCAGAGCTGCCGAAGGATTCTCTCGCCAGTCTCATCGAAAAAGGAGACCGGAAGGTGGCGCTGGCGCGGATTCGCGCGGGCGCGGACGTGAACGAAGCGCAGCCCGACGGCACGCGCCCGATTCACTGGGCCGTCTTCCAGGTGGATTATGAGGTGCTCGACGCGCTGATCGCGAAGAAGGCGAAGGTCAACGTCACAAACGATTTCGGATCCACGCCGCTGGCCGAAGCTGCCAAGCTCGCCGACCCGCGCATGGTGAAGTCGCTGCTGGATGCGGGCGCCGATGTGAATACGCCCAATCAGGACGGCCAGACCGCGCTGATGCTCGCGATCAAGACGGGCGAACTGCCCGTCGTGGAGATGCTGGTCAAGGCGGGCGCGAACGTCAACACAATTGAAAGCTTTCACAAGCAGACGCCGCTGATGTGGGCGGCCGCCGCGCCGAAGAGTGCGGGCGCGATGGTGAAGCTGCTGCTCTCGAAGGGCGCCGACGTGAAGCCACGCGCGCTCATCAGCGACTGGGACAGCCAGATTACTTCCGAGCCCCGCGCGCAGTATAAGCCGGAGGGCGGACTGACCGCGCTGCTGTATGCCGTGCGCGATGGCTGCCTCGAATGCACCGACGCGCTGCTCGCCGCGGGCGCCGATGTGAACAGGCCGACGCCTGAGGGTGTCACGCCGCTGCTGATGGCGATCGACAATGACCATAGCGATGTCGCGAAACTGCTGCTCGAAAAAGGCGCGAATCCGAACATATGGGACTGGTGGGGACGCACCGCCCTCTACATCGCCGTTGATCGAAAAGATCCGGGGCGCGGTGGTTTGGGTGGCAGAGGCGGACGCGGCGGCGGGGCCCCGGTGGGGCGCGCGGCATCAGGACGTGCAGCGGCTTCCAGCATGGAGATCATCAATGCGCTGATCGCCGCCGGCGTCGATCTTGACGTCCCGCTCAATATGCATCGCCCCAGCCGCGGCGGCAACAGCGGACGTTTCATCGAAGAATTTCAGAACACGGGATGCACGCCTTTGATGCGCGCGGCCATCGCCGGCGACACTCAGGTGGCGAAGCTTCTGCTGGACAAAGGCGCGAACCCCAACGTGCTCGCGATGGGCCTCACGCCGTTCCTGGTGGCGGCGGGCGTCGGCACTGGCGGACGCGGCACCGGACTGGCCGCATCGACCACCGCTGGCGGCGCGGGTAACACCGCGCTCATGGACGCGCTGCTGCAGCACGGGGCCGATATCAACGCGAAGGTGGACGGCACGAAGACCTACTCGATGCGCATTTCGCGCGCGCCGAACGCATTTGAAAGCATGAGCGCGCTTCAGGTTGCGGTGCAGACCGGCCGGGTGGAGACGGTGAAGTACCTGATCGAGAAGGGCGCGGATAAGGAGATCACCGATGCCAGCGGACGCAAGGCGATCGATCTCGTCGGCACGGCGCCGGGTCCGGGACGCGACGGACAGCCTGTGGCGGCAGCGGCGGCTGGCGCGGTAGCTGTCGCGGCGGCTCCGGGGCGCGGCGGTCCGCGCGGTCCTTCACCGGCGGCCTTGGCGGAGATTCGGGCGCTGCTGCAGGGGGCGGGGACCACGAAGTAGATGGAACCAGATTCGATCTTCGATCTCAGCCCGTCGGAAAAGCTTCAGCTCGGGGAAGACCTTTGGGACGACCTCGCAGCAACGCCGGAGTCGGTTCCGGTTCACGACTGGCAGAAAGAAGAGCTGGCGCGCAGGAGAGCGAATCCCTTGAAGAACGGAATTCCCGGGCGCACATGGGAGCAGGTAAAGATCGATTTGCGCGCCCGCCATGGCCGTTGACCTGGTCCTCGCTGGTTGCCTTTGTTATTTGGACGCAGGATTAGCGAAACAGATGAAAGCGGACAATCCATTCGATAAGAAGCTGGAAATCTGGAAAAACAGAATTCCCCAACAGGTTCGGGATGCTTCGGTCTTTGTGACAGATACCTTGGATTTAAGCTGGGCCGCAGCTCAGTCGATCTTTGAAGATAAGGCCACTCCGGAGATTGCGTTGGCAATTTACGACCGCCTTGTTGATCGAATGGACGAAGCTGGTCTTCCGCCGGAATCCTGAGGAATAAGAGCCAAGTTCACATTAAAGGCGACCGTCTGAACCACGTCAACCATTCATTGACCAATGTTCAACTCAAATCATGCTGGCACCGCATCGACTTACCGCCATAATCGGGCGCGAGGGCGATGGGTACGTTTCGCTCTGTCCGGAACTCGACATCGCGAGTCAGGGCTCGTCGATTGAAGAAGCGCGAGCCAATCTCGTTGAAGCTCTGACGCTCTTCTTTGAATGCGCCGAACCTTCGGAAGTCGCCGAGCGGTTCCACGGCGATGTTTTCGTCACCCAGGTAGAGGTTCCGGTTGGGTAAGCTCCGGGTTCTTTCGGCCCGGAGGTCTGCCGCATTCTGGAACAAAACGGTTTTGCCGAAGCGCGCCACCGCGGCAGTCATCGCGTCCAGATCGCTGTTCGAAACGAGCGATTGATCACCACCTCATCTGCGCCATTCGCTCTTCGATGGCCGTGCCATATTCCGGTAACCTCCCCGGCTTGCGGCGCAGAGGCGCGGGGAGAACTTCGGCCAGTCCGACCGCCTGCTCGCGCGAGAGCCGGCTCGCCGGGATGCTGTAGTAATGCTGCGCCGCTGCCTGCGCACCATAGATGCCCGGTCCCCACTCGATCACGTTCAGATAAAGCTCCAGTATCCTGCGCTTCGAAAGCAGCCCCTCCGCCAGCGGCACGATCGTGAACTCGACGCCCTTGCGGATAAACGACCGGCTGGTCCCGAGAAAGAGGTTCTTCACCAGCTGCTGCGTGATGGTGGACGCGCCGCGGGCTTTGCCGCGCTCCAGATCGTCCTTTACGGCGATTTGTACCTGGTTCCAGTCGAATCCATGATGCTGGTAGAAGCGCGCATCTTCGGCCGCGATCACCGCGTGCTGCAGACTGAGCGAGATTTCCGGCAGCGGCACGAACGCATACGACTTCCGGTACGCCTTGTGCTGCATCATAGCCTCGATGCGCCGCTCGGTCTGGACAGCCGTTGTCACTGGCGCCACCCAGCGCAGCAGGATCAGGCTGCAGGCCACGACGGCATAGAACGCCACCACCAGCGCGATCAGCGCACGCAGGATACGGCTAAGCAGCGAGCGTTTGCGGCGGGGACGGATCGGAGCAGGCACGCGGTCCTTCATTCTAACGTTCGTGAAAAAATAGCTGAATGATCCTCAAATGGCCCGACGTGATTCGCATCGCTGAAAACGGCAATCCGCAGCCGGATCGCAAGGTCACTAAGACCGACGCCGAGTGGCGAAAGCAGTTAAGCGCGGAGGAGTACCGGGTGACGCGCCACGCCGGCACCGAGATGCCGTTCAGCTCGGAGATGTGCAGCCGGTTCGAGCCCGGCATCTACGCCTGCGTGTGCTGCGACACCGTGCTCTTCGATGCATCGACGAAATTCGAATCGGGCACGGGGTGGCCGTCGTTCACACAGACGGTTCAGCCTAACGCGATTGCGTATAATCTGGACCGCTCGCATGGGATGCAGCGCGTCGAAACCGTCTGCAACACGTGCGATGCGCATCTGGGACACGTATTTCCGGACGGCCCGCCGCCCAGCGGTCTGCGCTACTGCATGAATGCCGTCGCGCTCAAAAAGGCCCACGGATGAGAGAAAAGGACCAGCGGCTTCGACCGCCGGCGTTACATTAGACCATGCGCACTCGACTGCCCCTGCTTGCCCTGACCTTTGCTGCCCTCGCCTCCGCCGCCTCCGTAGACGGTATTCCGATCCATTCCACCGTGCGCGGCGCCGGACCCAGGACCATCGTCTTCGTGCACGGCTGGACCTGCGATGAATCCTCCTGGGTAAACCAGGTTCCGTTCTTCGAGAAGAACTATCGCGTCATCACGCTCGATCTGCCCGGCCATGGCAGGAGCGGCGCGCCGAAAACCGGACCGCTCACCATGGAATTGTTCGCCCGCGCCATTGAGGCTGTGCGCGTGGAAGCGAGAGCGGGGAAGGTTGTGCTGGTCGGCCACAGCATGGGGACGCCGGTGATTCGCGAATATGCGCGGCTGTACCCGGCAAACGTCGGGGCTATGGTGCCGGTGGATGGCGTGCTGCATCTTTCCGGCAGCCCGAATGCGCCCAACCCCGACCGCATGAAAGGGCCGGACGGCCTGAAGAACCGCGAGGCCATGATCCGCGGCATGTTCGGCAAGGGCGCCACGCCCGAAATTCAGGACCACATCCTGAAAATGATGCTGGCCGCGCCCGAAACCACGGCGTATCAAGCGATGGCCGCCACTTTCGCCGCGTCCAACTGGAAGGATGAAAGTTTCACCGTTCCCGCGCTCGGCATTTTCGCCGATCATTCCGCGGCAAACGATCCCGTGTACTTTAAGAAAATCTTCCCGAACGGCAAGGCGGTCGAGGTCCCGGGCACTGGACACTTCGTGATGCTGGAGAAGCCCGCGGAGTTCAACAAGCTGCTGTCGGACTTCCTTTCGCAGGCGAAGTTCTAGTACCTGCTATCCGGTAGTTCTAGTACCTGTTATCCAAAAGTAGTATTAATCCGGACGCTTACCAGGCTAGAATGGCGGCTTAGCGGGAGCGTAAGACTCCGGCGGAGGCTGATTAATGAATCCGACAGAGATGTTTACGCGGAACGTCGCGCGCGCGCCGTTTCGGATAGCCTTCGCCGTGGCCGCGGTATTTTGCCTGAGCGCCATTGCCTACGCGGGACCGATCGGACTGACGATCAACGCGACTTTCGACCCTTCTCTGGATGGTACAGAACAGGCAGCGATCGATGCCGCCATTTCAAACATTGAGGCGAGTATCACGTCCCCCCATAACATCACGGTCTCCATCTATTTCGATTCGATGACCGGCGGTCTGGGGGAGAGCGACACGTCCGAGGATAATCTCTCGTATTACAACTACTACAATGCCTATAAGGCGGTTGCCACGTCCCCCGCTCAGTTGGCCGCACTAGCCTCGCTTGGGACGGCTCCGACCCCGGGTTCGGGCAACCCTGTGAATGGCAATTCAGAAATCATCGTCACTACAGCCGAAGCCAGAAACCTGGGATTCACCGGTTTTGAAACCGATGCCAGCATCCTTGTCAACGGGAGCGACTATGATTCCGAGATCTCGCTGAATACAGGCATTACGTCCCCGCCAAACTCATTAAGCGGCAACTACAGCCTTCAGTCCGTGGCCACTCACGAAATAGACGAGGCCCTCGGCATCGGTGGCACAGGCTCATCGCTGACAGGGACCGGATCCCTTACCGGACCTGTAGGCGATCTCGATCTCTACCGTTACTCTGCGCCGGGTGTCCGCAGTTATTCGAATGACGCTCAGAATCAACCCTATTTCTCGATCAATGGCGGCGAAACCGTGCTTTCGTACTTTAATCAGGAGGCGGGCGCGGATTTCGCGGACTGGCAGACCGGTTCTCAACCACAGGTGCAGGACGCATTCGGAACGCCAGGAGCAAGTCCGGTACTGGGCCCGAATGAACTCACCGCATTCAATGCAATCGGGTATGAGCTGATTGCCCCGGAACCCTCGACCTTCGCGCTCGTCGGCCTCGGGCTGCTGGGCTTCGGTCTGGTCCGCCGCAGACAGTCGGCGAACCGCTAATACTCCCAGCCGAAACCCGTACCGAGCGGTCCGGTCTTCATGAATGCTTCGACGGCGTGAATCTGTCCGCCGTAGAATTCTTAAACATCTCCCAGACCATCAGGGTGCCTTCGCGGCCGATCAGCGATCCCGGCCCGAAGCTCATACGCAGCCACACGATCCCCTGCTCTTCGTCGACCGCGGCAACCTTCGCGACGATCCCGGCCAGAGTCGGCAGCCGCTGCTCCCTGATGTGGTCACAGCCGGCGAAGAACGTGCACCCAGGCCCCGCCATCAGCTGGCCGTTTTCCAGACGATAGGCGTCCGGGGCGAACTGCGCGTCCACTTTGACGAAACTGCCCACTTTCAGGCCGGCCGGATAAAGCAGCGCGAGGCGCGTCATTTCCGCGCGCGTATTCTTCTGCGAAGGCTCCGGTGTAAGATTCATCGCGGGACTCGCTGTCTTCAGCGCGTCGGGACGATAGATCATGCCTTCATCGCGATTGTGCACGACCGTCGTGTCGATTTCCGATATCTTTCCGGACGCGACCTTCAGCCGCACTTGGAACAATACAGGCATGCCGTTGTCCAGCATGACGACATGCGTCCCGGCGACGCCCGTGCGCACATCGATGATGTCCTGGCGGAATGTGCCCAGACCCGAGGCCGTCTTCCACAAACCCTCGCCGAGTTGCTTCTCCACGGTGTCTTCCGTAAACCGCGCATTCGATGCCAGGGGCAGCGCCTTCGGATCGTGCGCCACGACCGCGTTGAGATAACGCGTAATCATGCCGCGCAGGCATTCGCGATCGCAGCTCTGCGCGGCGCCGAAAGTCTGCAGCGCGAACAGCAGAGCGCTAAGGAGGATGGCCTGCCGCATTTACTTTTTGTCGTTTTTCCCGAGGTAATGCCTCGCGTCCCGCTCCTCACAGACGAACTCCATCAGCGAGGTATCCGGCATCAGCTGATGGTTCACCCGAACGGTGAACGGCTTGGTGTACGCCTTCGGGTCTTCGATGGTGACGTCGATCTGCATGAGACCGAACTTCGGCCGCCGCCAGCGCTCCGTCATCTTGCCGGTGCCGGTCAACGGGCTGCCCTCGACATCCAGCCACACGTCGTCGCGGAATCCGGTGGTTTCGACAACCAGCGTGTCATTGCCGTCCCAGTGTCCGACCGAATACCCGTAATACCAGGGGGTGGGATCGTTATTCGGCAGCGGCCGCCCGTCGGTGTAAATCTGCCGCGTGTTGCCGTTGGCTTCATAGAGCACCACGATCTCGCGCGGCGTCTGCACGATATTGCGCGGCTGCGGATGCATGAGCAGCTGCGTCAGTCCGAGCGGCTCGCACAGCGCGTCGGGATTGTCCTTGTTGTTGTCGGCTTTGCGCTGCGCCCGCAGCGCCGCGGCCCACGGGGTCATGGGGGCCATGCCGCCGGGCAGGCCCGCGCCGATGTTGAAGAACTGTCCGACCGGAGGATCGCCCGGCGCAGTCGGAATCGGAAACGGCAGTGGTTTCGTCCCGTTCATCGACGGAGCACCCCGGCCGCGGCCACGGCCCGGGCCGCGCGCCGGCTCCCATAAGCCGGAGAAGTCGATCTTACCGTCCGTCGTACGCGGCGGGGCGGCGGCAAAGTCGATCTGGCCGTCCTTGGTGCGCGGGCCGGGGGTGGTGTAGTCGGGCCACTGCGCAAATGTCAGGGTCGAGGAGGCTGCCAGCAGAAGCGGCAGCGCGGCGGTGAGTCTGAGGATTCTCATTTATAGATGCCCAGGACTTACATTCTATGAAAGTGTGGACTGACGTCAACAAAGTATTGTTGAAGAATTGTCAGCCCACACCGTCTGCGGAGGCCTGACGACTCTCCAATAACTGCACTCTTCGGCAGCGCCGATGCCGGCCGTTTGAGATAACCCCGCTCTGCGGCCCGGCCCGCGGTTAGCGGCTGAGAACTGATAACGTATTCAGTCGAGGAGAAACTCGTGAAGACAACACTCATGGCGGTCGCCGCCCTCGCCGCCGCCACGACCCTGATGGCGCAGGACGGGGCGAAATTCGACGGATCGTGGAAGGGCGCCGACAACGGCCAGATTCGCAAGCTGACGTACAAAGACGGCGTGGTCCATATGGAGGAAACCCAGGCCAACGGCCGCGTGATCCTGCGTGACTACCCGGCGCAGGGCCAGGAAATTAGCATGCCCGAAAGTTACGGCGTGTGGAAAGATTCCAAGGCTACGGGCAAGATGGAAGGCAACAAGCTGGTGGTCGAAACCACGATGCCGAACGGCACGAAATGGCACGACGAGTGGACGCTGGCCGACGACGGCAAGAGTTTCTCAGCGCTCCGCCAGATGGTCGCGGCAGGCACGGGCGGCCCGTTTGGCGGCGGTGGTGGTGGCGCACGTGCTGGTGCTGCGGGTGGCCAGGGCAGAGGTCCCGGTGGCGGCGGCGGACGTGGCCGCGCGGGTGGCGGCGGTCCTGAAACGTTCACTAAGATCGAGTAGGTCCCTACAACAAATTTCAACTACGGGGACGCTGCGGCGTCCCCTTTTTGTGTTTTGGCACGGCCCCGCCGAAATTCGTAAGGCTCCGCGCCGGGTGAAATCCGGCTGCAGGGCCGAAGGCCCGGCCCTCCAGAAATAGGCTAACCGGCGGCCGTGGCGGCAACAGTCTAATCTGACAGCCGGGTGGATCACATCCCAATAACGCAGGGCGACGAAATCGCCATCGACAAAGCGCGGCGCGGGGATCCCGACGCGTTCCGGCTGCTCGTGGATCGCCACGCCCGGTCCTGTTTTCCGGCTGGCTTTTCGTATGACCGGGAATCAAATCGACGCTGAAGATATGGTGCAGGAGACCTTCCTGAAGGCCTGGAAGCAGCTCGGCGAGGTTCGACGGCCGTGCCGAGTTTCGGCACCTGGCTGCACCGAATTTGCGCCAACTGCGCGCTCGATCACATTCGGGCGCGCAAACGCCGAAACAGGAGCTGGCGGACGGGACCGATCCGCTGGCGCAAGCGGCTGCCGGGACGCCCTCGCCGGAGCGCTCGCGATGAGTTCGGAGATCGCCGGCATTCTCAACTCGGCGCTCGACGATCTGAGCGATATGGAACGCGCCGCGTTTCGTGCTGCGGCATTACGAGGGACACAGCATTGAAGAGATCTCGGAAGCGCTCGGCGTTCAGCCCGGCGCGGCCAAACACAGCGTATTTCGCGCGGTGCAGAAATTGCGGCAGGCGCTCAATCCTGTCATGAGTTCACGATGAAACATTTGTCCGAAGAAGATCTGATCCTGATTTATTACGGCGAGCCGGGAGTGCCCTGGGGCGCGCAGCATCTCGCCGAATGCGGGCAATGCAGAGCCGCGGCGGATTCGCTCGCGCAGACGCTGGATCTCTGTAACGAGTGGAAGGTCCCGACGCCCGATACGGGGTTCGAGCGAAGGATCTGGAAAGAGCCGCGCGGTTGGTACGCACCACGCGTGTGGATGGGCGTGGCGGCCGCCATCGTGATCTGACTGGGGCCTTTCTGCTGGGGAGAGCTTCCAGAGTTCCGCAGCAGCCGGCTATACTCGCCGGGCTTTCCAATCAGGCCCGCGAGCGCATTCTGGAAATCTCGCTGGCCGACCATCTGGACCGCGCCGGCATGTTGCTGACTGAAATTTCCAATGAAGGCGATTTCGCGGCGCGAGCGTGTCCGGGCGCAGGATCTGGTCGAGGAGGGGCGGCTGATGCGGCAGACGCTGGCCCGCCAGGGAGTGAGCCCAACGCTGACATTCCTGGATGAGGTGGAGCGCGTCCTGCTCGAAGTGGC
This sequence comes from Terriglobia bacterium, assembly GCA_963832905.1. GTDB lineage: Bacteria > Acidobacteriota > Terriglobia > Bryobacterales > Bryobacteraceae > BOG-234. The sequence goes on from CAWHVO010000001.1 coordinate 883,775, forward strand.
CAACGCGCCCGATTCCGTAAGCCCGAGCGAAGTGCGTGAGTTGCAGCAGCGCATCGGCTCCGGCTCGCTGCTTTTCAAAGTACAAGTGATTGAAGCGAATTTACGAACGCAAGGACAAAAGTTATGAATCGATGGAAGACAGCTGATCTATCACTGCGCTGGCAGCCGGCGCTGTCGGCGAGTACGCGCTCAAATTCGCGCAGCTTCCGCGTTCCGCAGCCCGTAGTTGTGATGCCGAGCATCTGGATGGGTCTGCGATGCGCAGGCTGAGCGGCGCTGGCCAGAGCGGACGGAGCATTAGCGAAGCGGATATTCGGCTGGGGAAGGCCTGGCATGCTCCTCCAGGGCAAACTCGGCGCAGCCAGATTCGATGCCGATTACGACAGCGGTACACGCGCGCTCGACGACCACAAATACGAGGAAGCGGTACGGAGATTCGATGCTGTCGTTAACAGTAAGTCCGCGCGCGCCGATGGAGCCCTTTACTGGAAGGCGTATGCGCTGAACCGCCTCGGGCGGCGCGACGATGCGCTCGCGGCACTGGCCGCACTGCGCCGCGACTATCCGAGCAGCCACTGGCTGAACGATGCGCAGGCTCTCGAAGCGGAAGTGAAGCAGGGGTCCGGCCAGGGGGTGTCGGCGGCGCAGGAAACCAATGAGGACATCAAGCTGCATGGCGATCAACAGCCTGATGAACGCCGATCCGAATAGCGCGATGCCGCTTCTGGAAGGGTGCTGAAAGGCAACAGCGCGCCGAAAGTGAAGGACCGCGCGCTGTTTGTCCTCACGCAAAACCAATCGCCACAGGCGCAGCAGATTCTCGCCCAAGTACGCCAAAGGCGCGGGGAATCCGGATCTGCAGGTGCGGGCAATCCGGTATATCGGGATGTCCGGCACCAACGACGCGCGGCAACAACTGGCGACGATCTACACCGGATCGAACGACGTGGCAGTGAAGAGGCAAATCATCCAGTCGCTGATGATGTCGAACGGCAGGGATGCGCTGTTGATCTGGCAAAGAACGAAAAAGACCCGGAGCTGCGCGCGCGAAGCCATCCGGCAGCTGGGCGCGATGCGCGCAACCGATCAGCTGGGCCAGCTGTATCCAGCTGAAAATTCCGAGGATCAACAAGGTTCAGATCATCCGCAGCCTGTTCGTCGCCGGGGCGCACGGACAAGCTGCTGGATATCGTGAAGACCGAAAAAGAAGGACGAGGGTGCGCGACGAGGCGATTCGCAACCTGGCGATGTCGCGTTCGACGTCACCGGAAACGTTCTGGCCAGCCTCTATTCATCGGACACCGGGCAGAAGGCTGAAGAGAGAGGTGGTAAACGGGCTGATGGCGCGTGGCGATGCCAAGCTGCTGATCGATCTGGCGCGTAAGGAAACCGATCCGGCGATGAAGAAGTACATCGTGCAGCGTGCTGTCGATGATGCACAGCAAGGAAGCGACGGATTACATGATGGAGCTTTTGAAATGAAGATCCTTATTATGGCGATTCTTTCAGCGGTAAGCATTTGGGCGCAGCAGCCGCAGGTCGAGAATGCCAAAGCTCGAAACCCGCGCATTCAGCGGTTCGCTGGCCTCTCAGGTTTCGTCGTTCGGGCGCGGGTCCGTTCTGGGTGGCATGGTCGGAGCCGATAATTCCGGGCCAGCGCGGCGACATGTGCTGGTCGAACGGTAACAACCAGCAACGAACACGCGACAGGCGCACCTGTTCGGCTGGAAGGGCAGACCAGCTTGTTGGTGCTGGTGCGAATCGAGAATGCGCAGGTGGATCAGATTCGCATCGCGTCGATGGATTGCCGTTTCGACGGCGGCGGCCTGCCGTTCTACTGGCTCACCGCGGTCCCGGCGGCCGAAAGCGTGAACTGGCTGAAGGCGGCAGGTGTCCGGAAGCCGTGCGGACTCCGCGATCTTTGCCATCAGCCTGCACTCCGGACCCGCCGCCGACCGGGCGCTCGACGACTTTGTCGCGCCGAGCCAGCCCGAGCGTGTTCGCGAAAAGGCCGCGTTCTGGCTGGGGAATTCGCGCGGCGCACACGGCGTGGACGTGCTGAAGCGCATGCTGGCGAACGACCCGAGTCAGAAGGTGCGGGAGCAGGTGGTCTTCGCGCTGTCGTCAAAGCAAAGACCCGGCGGGACTGGCGGCGGTGATGGATGCGGCAAAGAACGACAAGAGACCCGCAGGTGCGCAGCAAGGCCTTATTCTGGCTGGCGCAGAAGGCCGCGAACAAACAGGCGCAGGACGTCGATCGGCAATGCGGTCCTGAACGATCCCGACCGCTGCCGTGAAGGAACAGGCTGTATTTGCGCTGACGCAGTTGCCGGAGGATCAGGGCGTGCCGCTGCTGATCAACGTGGCGAAGAACAATCCCGACCCGCCGTGCGCAAGAAGGCGATGTTCTGGCTGGGGCAATCGAAGGATCCGCGGGCGCTGGATTTCTTCGCGCAGGTGCTGAAGCAGTAGCGGGTTTCTTTCGACGCCCGGATCAGTTACTGCGCGAAGAGCGCCTCGGAGACGGCACGCAGCCAGATGGCGACAGCCTTCGCGCCTGGGTCCGGATGACCGAGGACGCGGTCTCCGAGGTAGCTTGACCGCCCCAGTCGGGGTAACATTCGGGCTGTGGCTTCGGCGCCGCGTTCCGCCTCTGCTGAGGCAGCCATAAGTACCTCGGGCGACATGTTTGTTCCCGCGCCTTTCAGGGAGGTTACAAATGGATCGAGAGCGTCCAGCATGGTCCGATCACCGGGATGGGCGCCGCCCAACTCACTGAGGGCAGCGCAACCTTGTTCGAGTGCGTCCGCCCACTGCGCCGGCCCCGTGCCGCCGGACGTCTCCAGAACGTTTCCGCAGCGCAGAAAAAGTACTCCATAGAGCGGCCCTGAGGTCCCGCCCAACTCGCGCCGGAGGGTGTGGCCAACTGCTTTCAGCGTGCCGGGAATGTGGTCGAGAGGATACAAGTCCACCGCGCGCTCGACTGCGGCTGCCGCGCGCTTCATGCTGACACCGAGATCGCCATCGCCTGTAATGCGGTCCATCTCGGTCAGTTGCCCTTCTGCCGCGATGAGCGCGTCACAAGCAGACCGGATTGCCCTTCTTGCTCTTCTGCCGGGCTCTGTCTTAACACCCCCGCCAGGCACTGCCTTCAGGCTCGGACTGACCTGCTTCGGCGCCGTCGGCAGCGCTGGTTTACCTGGGCGTTGCCTGGGGACGTTGGGCCAGGCCAGCGCTGACGTTGGAGCGTCGAGCCAGCGCAGCCAATCGTCATTGACACCAAGAACAGTAATCGAGATCCCCGCCATATCCAGGGATGACAGAAATGTTCCCGCATAGACCCTCTCGACTATGAACAGCTCTTTAGAGAGAACGGACATCGCGTGACGAGCCACTATGGCGAGTTCCATCGTGGTGGCCGCACCAAGATTATTTACCATTACCGCCACGCGTCTTTCGGCGCCGAACTGGCCGTACTTCAGAATCTCGGTCAGGAGCGTCGCGGTCAGTTCGTCCGCAGCCTGAATACGGGTGCGCAACGCGCCGGGTTCACCGTGGATCCCAAGGCCCAGCTCCATTTCGTCTTCGCCCAGTTCAAAGCTCGGCTTTCCCACCGAAGGCGAAGTGCCTGCGGAAAATGAGACGCCCATGGTGGCGAGGGCCTTAACCGCGGCCCGGCCGATGGCTGCGACATCGGGCAGGCTCCTGCCCTCAGCCGAAGCCGCGCCGACCAGTTTATGGATGAAAACAGTGCCTGCGATACCGCGCGCCCCGGTCCGTTGCGCCCTTGCGCGGAGCGCAACGTCGTCATCGACTATGATCGTCTCGACTGAAATGCCTTCGGACCGCGCCATTTCCGCCGCAACGCCGAAGTTCAGGCGGTCGCCGGTATAGTTCTTGACGACCAGCAGAGCGCCGGGTTTCCCCGCGACTGCCTTGATGGCGGCGAGAACGGACTCGGAGTCCGGCGAGGTAAAGACCTCACCCGCGACTGCGGCGCTCAGCATGCCTTCGCCGATGTAGCCTGCGTGCGCCGGCTCGTGCCCGCTGCCTCCGCCGGAGATCACCGCTACCTGACTGTTGCGCACCTGCTCCGCATCCGCGCGATGCATGACCTTGTGCCCCTCGAGCCGCATCAGACCGGGGCTCAGGATGGAAATCCCCTGGAGCATTTCTTCCACGACGTTCTCGGGCTTGTTAATAAACTTCTTCACGATTAACCTCCGCGATCAGTGCAAATTATCCCGTGAGCGCGTGACGAAACCCGATGGCGTGTTGTGCTGAAGCAGTAAACGAGATCAGTTTGCTTTGAACTGAACGTGTGGGTGCTCATCAGGCCAGGGCGAGCTTTGAGCCGGCAAGATCCGGTCCCGGGAAAGTGATGTAGCTCGGCAAGAAGCAAACTTGAACTCAGGCACTTGTCGGACATGGATCAATCGTGATTTATCGTACTCTTATACGGAGCTTTTGGTAAAAGGAAAAGTTAGAATGCGTAAATGCTCCAAGTGCCACGAACCTGCGTACTACTGGTGCTCTCGACCAGCTGCTTATTAACCAATGCTCATGCGGGAGCGATCAATGCGATTGATGCATTTGGAGACAGCCTCTCGGACGTTGGGAATATCTTCAATTTAACGGGCGGCGCTGAGCCTGCCGCTCCCTACGTTAGTGGTCAGTTCAGTAACGGAAATGTTGCGGTACAGGATCTCGCTCTCGATCTCGGCCTTGGGCCGCTTACACCCAGTCGTCTCGGCGGCACGGATTATGCATACGGCGACGCGCAATCAGGCACCACCCTCTACAACACTGCCGGCCTGGGTGACCTCATCGATCTTGACGGTCCAAGTGGTCAGATCGCTCAATTTGCGGCAGCGAACCCGACCGGCGCCGACCCGAACGCTCTCTATGTAATCTGGATCGGCGCAAACGATTTGGCCGCTATTCCAGCAACTGCGACGCCTGGCGACATTACGACGGATATCGGCGCCATAGTCGAAAACATCGACGGCGCTATTAATACCCTGGCAGGGCTCGGCGCGAAGAACTTTCTGGTTGCCACCGTGCCGGACCTCGGCCTTACTCCTGATGCTCTGACGGCAGGTACGAGCGCAGCCGCTTCTGCACTTTCAGCGGGTTTCGACGAAACCCTGGTAAACGGGTCCGCGCCTCTCCCGTCGCTGGCGGCAATCGCGGCAGGCGATGCAATCAATATCTCCGTACTGAATACATATCTCTTGCTGGATTCCATTGTCGCGAGCCCGGCGACTTACGGCTTCACCAATGTTACCGATCCGTGCCTCACCGGTGAGATGAATTTCGCCGGTGGAACCCCCTGCGCGACGCCGAATCAATATCTCTTCTGGGACGGGGACCACCCTACCGCAGCTGGCCAAGCGCTGGTCGCTGACGCGGCTCTGGCTCTGGTAACGCCGGAGCCCGCTTCCTCCTTGCTGGTTGTCAGCGGGCTTTTTGGAATCGCCGGTCTTCTCCTTCGCCGCCGTCATTTCGGTGTTCGATAGGAGCAATTCGGTCGGATTGACGCTTATCGCCCGGATTCCGCGGCGCGATGAACTGGTCGACAATGGGCGGGTGCGCGGATTTCAGTCGAAACACTGGGGGTGGTGGTATCTGTCCATCGGTTTGGGCTTTCTTCTGTTGGCAATCGTCCACCAACTTCAAGGTGCGGGTCTTGGGGCCGTCGCCCTGCGCGTCGCGGTTGCCTTGGGGTTCGTGCTTCTCTCCTGGATGCAGTTCCGATTCGGGCGTTGAGGGGGGACAGAGGAATATGAACCTGTCACGGACCAGGCAGTTCCTTTCCACCGAAAGATGCACCGCCGGCCGCACGACCTGAACCAGGACGATAGACTCATCCCGCATGAAGAAGATCGGTTTCCTCTCGTTCGGCCACTGGACACCCGCACCGCAATCACTGACACGCTCCGCGGCCGACGCACTCCTGCAGTCCATCGATCTGGCCGTGGAGGCCGAGACGCTGGGCGCGGACGGAGCTTATTTCCGTGTTCACCACTTCGCCCGCCAGCTCGCATCGCCGTTCCCGCTGCTGGCAGCCGTCGGAGCCAGGACCAGACACATCGAGATCGGCACCGCAGTGATCGACATGCGTTACGAGAATCCGTTCTACATGGTGGAGGATGCGGGGGCAGCCGACCTGATCGCGGGTGGGCGCCTGCAGCTCGGCATCAGTCGCGGCTCACCGGAACAGGTGATCGATGGATGGCGTTACTTCGGCCATCGGCCGGCAGAGGGCGAGGGCGACGCTGAGATGGGCCGGCGCCACGCCGAAGAGTTTCTGGACCTGCTGCGCGGTGATGGATTCGCGCGGCCCAACCCACGCCCGATGTTTCCCAACCCTCCCGGTTTGCTGCGCCTTGAACCGTATGCGAAAGGGCTGCGCGATCGCATCTGGTGGGGCGCGGCTTCAAACGCCACGGCGGCCTGGGCGGGGAAGCTCGGAATGCACCTGCAGACTTCGACTCTCAAATGGGATGAAACCGGCGAGCCATTGCACGTTCAGCAGGCTGCGCAGATCCGCGCCTTTCGCGCGGCATGGAAAGAGGCCGGTCATGCGCGAACGCCGCGCGTCTCCGTCAGCCGGAGCATCTTCGCTCTGATGGATGACCGCGATCGCACGTACTTTGGAGGGCGCACGCAGGACCAGGACAGCATCGGCCTCATCCACGAAGATACCCGGGCCATCTTCGGCCGAAGCTATGCGGCCGAACCCGGCATCCTCGTCGAACAGCTTAGGAAAGACGAGGCCATCGCCGAGGCCGATACCCTCTTACTGACTGTGCCGAACCAGCTGGGTGTTGCCTACAATGTGCATGTCATGGAGGCCATTCTGACCCACGTCGCTCCCGCTCTCGGCTGGCGCTGAGTCATACCATCTCTACTTCCCGGCAACCGTGAAAATGTGGGACTTCACTTTTAATTGTGATTGTGTGAGTTCCCTTACGTCCAGTTCCCCGCTCTTATCTTTATCCAGCCTGTTGAATTCGGCTTCCATGAAGCGCATGAATTCCTGCTTTGAAACCCTGCCGCTCTTATCCGTGTCCAGGAGGAGCAACAGTTCCGTGGTCTCGGTATCTCCATCCGTAAGAATCGCCTGCGTCGGTACGGATTGACCTGATTCCCGGGCTATCAATTGAGTGTGAGTGCTGCCTATAATTCCGGCGGCGAAAAAGACTGCAATGACCGGACCGCCAAACGCGATCTTCCTTGTTTTCGACATGATTCACCTTCCTCAGACTTGGTGTTCATCCAGCCGGGCTCCCCAGGTCGGGCGCTTGCAAACCCATGCCTTGATCTCAAATTTCTACAGAGCCTTCTGCTGAGCCCTTTTTACCACCGGTGATCGATATTTTGAATTGGCTGTATAAAAATTGTTAATCAGAGTACTTTCGGTGCCCGGATGGCTCGATCGACATCGTGTAGGAGTCGGGTCCTTCTTCTGCTTGCCAAACGCGCACAGCCGGCACTGCGCCACGCAGAACGTCGGTCGGATTGACGTTGAGTTAGGTGACGTCACCGTGGAGCCGCTCGCGCCCACAATGTCCGCCATGTAGCCGAGCGCGAGGAGATCGTTCGAGCGGAACATGTTGAGACCGTCGTCGTAAGACAGACGTTCGCCCGCCTCCACTTTTTCGCGGATCCGTTCCAGCCGCCGATCTTCGAAGGTCACCTTCATCTGTGGGCCTTCATCGGTGTACCAGCAGCACGTCGGCTGCCCAGGATCCATGCGATCATGCCGACTAAATCCTGCATCTGGTTCACGTCCCGCGACGATCTTCGCGTGCCGGTCAACGGTCGGACGAACCGGACTGTTCGAGACGCCGTAGTTCCGGGAAGGAGGCATGTAGTGAAGGAATGCAGTTATCTCCGGGGACAGCGTTCGCGCGGCTCCAGCTGAAGAGATTCATCGCGGCTTCAGGGATACGCTCTTCGATGCGGGGATCCCTGCTGTAGTCGGTTTTCTTCATCAACCGCCTCGCGCGTGAGGCAAAGAATCCACGTCTCGATATTCCGCTTGGGAATCCAGTGGGCAATCGCCTCGTTATCTCCACGCGCAGCCATATTGCGATTAGCCAAAGCCTGAGCGAGTTGCTGCGCGCGGAGCTCTGTTTCATTCCTGTCCGCGTCGATTGCCGCCACAAGCCACGTATGGGCCCTGGCGTTCCTCCGCCGAAATTCAGCTACTTCGTCCGCGTACCGCTCGCGCACATGCTGTTCTCCGGATCCCTTTCCCTGCGGCAAGCCAATTGCCCTGATGAGGCGACCCTCAAACCCCAGCCGAACCAAGTACCTCCGCGCAAGACGTTGCTGGTGCCTGTCTTCAGCGAGGATGACAATTTGAGATGGCCTACTCACGCTCCCATCCGCGGGCGACAAGCTCGGCGGGCGACAAGGCCGTAACGCTGCCTCCCGGTTCTGTCACCTGAACGGCTCCGGTTTCGTGTCGAGCTAATTGAACGCCCAATTGAGGCGCCCACTGGTTGATGAGCTCGGGGTGATGGGATATTAGCAGCAACTGCCCCTTGCTGTCGTCGATTGCGTCGTCGGCGGCCATCAGCCACGGCTGAATTTCACGAAGCGATATGAAATTGTCCGGTTCATCGAGAATAACCGTGTAGCCCTTAACGACGATAAAGCGAAGAATCGCATATAGGCAGACGAGACATCGCTGGCCCTCCGACAGCTCGTTGAAGGCGAACTTCACGCTTTGCCCCCCCGGTCCGTCAAACTCAGCCACCAGCAGACTTGTGCCCTCACCCTGAGGCTCGAAGGACAAATGTCTAAAGCCGTCCAGCGCGCCGCGAAGGTCGTCCAGAAGGGCGGAATTCTCCGCTGGAAAGCTTTGTACCAGGCGTCGATACCACGCACTAAAATTTGACAGCCCAACCTCCGCGAAAGAAGCCTCACCGGTCGCGAGCGAACCAATCCCGAACGGGTCTATTCGAAAGCAATAGGACTTCAGGAACCATTCCCGAAAAATGTCCAGCTTTTGATTGTCGCCCCCTGCCGGAATACTGGGCAGTACGGACCGATCCGGGGACGCCGTGTAACGGAACGCGAGTACCGAGTCGTCATTGTAACGGCGAACCTCCCCCGCCCCGAATTCAAGAAGCGGACGGTCTCCGGAAGAGAGGGCTTCCCATGCGACAAGGAAACGCTGAACGTTGGGGGATCTGTCAGGCTTCAGCACAAGACGATAAAGGAAATCCAGCCCGTCGATAGCTGCCTCGATCTCGAAGGTCTGTTCTGGTTGGTCCAACCACCGCGTTCGCTGTTGGAGCCCGTATATTTCGTCAACTCTCTGACGGCCTGCTATGAATTGGTGGAGACGAAGGAACGCCTCCATCAAAGTAGACTTACCAGAACCATTCTGGCCAATGATGAGTTGCCGCCGACCGGGCCGCCACTCAAATTTCACGAAGCAACGGAAATTGTCGATATAAATCCGAGTGAGCACGTGCCTCCCGCCTTTAGACCAGGACGGTAAACGCGTTTTCCGTGCGCTCCACGGGCCTGTAGAGCGTGTCGCGCTCCACCGGCGTCGCGGCCGGCGAGGCGGATCAGGCGCAGCAGTTCGCCGCGCCGCAGCGACTGCGGTACCGTCGATCCGGCATCGTGGTAGATCTTCTCTTCGACCACCGTGCCGTCGATATCGTCCGCGCCGAAGCGCAGCGCGATCTGCGCGACCTTCGGCGTCATCATCACCCAATAGGCCTTGATGTGCGGGATGTTGTCGAGCATCAGGCGCGCGATCGGCGATGTTCTTCAGATCGTCGAAGCCGGTGGTCTTCGGGATGTGCGCGAGCGCCGTATTGTCGGGATGGAACGCCAGCGGAATGAAGGTGACGAAGCCGTCGTGTCTCGTCCTGCAGCGCGCGCAGCCGCACCAGGTGATCGACGCGGTCTTCTTCGTTTTCGATATGGCCGTAGAGCATGGTGCAGTTGGAATGCAGCCCCAGCTCATGCGCGGTGCGCGCGGTTTCGAGCCATTCGTCGCCCGTCAGTTTGTGATCGCAGATGATGCGGCGCACGCGTTCGCTGAAAATTTCCGCGCCGCCGCCGGGCAGCGAATCCATGCCGGCATCGCGCAGGCGCTCGAGCACTTCGCGGACCGTGATCTTCTCGCGGCGCGCGAAGTAGCCGATCTCGACCATCGTGAAGGCCTTCAGATGAATCTGCGGATAGCGCTCCTTCAGGCCGCGCAGCATCTGGCAGAACCAATCGAGATTCAGTTCCGGATGCAGGCCGCCGACGATGTGAAATTCGGTGATCCGCTTCGTTCCAGCCGTGGCCCGCCGCTTCCCAGACCTGCTCGAGCGACATCGTGTAGGACATTGGGATCGCTTGCTTCTGCTTGCCGAAGGCGCATAGCCGGCAACTGGCCACGCAGACGTCGGTCGGATTGATATGGCGGTTGACGTTGAAATACGTGATGTCGCCGTGCAGGCGCTCGCGCACGATGTTGGCCATGTAGCCGAGCGCAAGCAGATCGCTCGAGCGGTAGAGCGTGAGGCCGTCGTCGTAAGAAAGCCGTTCGCCCGCTTCCACTTTTTCGCGGATGCGTTCCAGGCGGCGGTCTTCGAACGTGACCTGTCATCGATGGGCATGTTCACCTGGCGTATGAGAAAGATATCGGCGGCCCAGAAGACGAAGAATAGCACGCTGACCCAGCCGTTCATGGTGAAAAAGGCCGCGTTGACGCGCGAGAGGTCGTCGGGTTTCACCAGGCCGTGCTCATAGATCAGCAGGCCGGCGACGGCGGCGACACCCGCGACGCTGCATCGCGCCCAGATGCAGCTGCCAGACCAGCATCAGCAGGCAGACGATCATCAGGCGCATGCAGCGCCTTCGCGATCGTGAGGGCCGCCGGAATGCCGATGACGTCGCGGCACGCTGAAGAGGCCGGATTCGCGGTCGAAATCGTAATCCTGGCAGGATAGATGATGTCGAAACCGGCGGTCCAGAGCGTGACGGCGGCGGTGAGCCAGAAGGATGCGCGGGTCGAGCGAGCCGCGCACCGCGATCCAGGCGGCGGCCGGCGCGATCCCCAGCGCGAAGCCCAGCACCAGGTGCGAGAAATGCGTGAAGCGCTTGGTGAACGAATAGGCGAAGACCACCGCCAGCGCGAGCGGCGCCAGATGGAAGCAAAGCGGATTCAGTTCCCAGGCGGCGAACAGCAGAACACCAGGCGGCTGACCAGCGTGAAGCCCCAGGCAGAAGCCGCGCGAGAGCAGTCCGGCCGGGATGTGGCGCGATTTTCGTGCGCGGATTGCGCGCGTCGATTTCGGCATCGACCAGGCGGTTGAACGCCATGGCGGCCGAACGCGCGCCCACCATCGCCACGACGATCCAGAGCCACCGTCCACCCAGGTGCGGCGACGCATGAAAGTCGCTCTTCGCGAAACGCCAGCAGCGCGCCGGTGAGCGCGAACGGCAGCGCGAAAACGGAGTGCTCGAACTTGATCATGTCGAGCGTGAGGCGGAGGCGTTTCAGAAACATTTGCGCGGGAACGGTACCATTTTACTAAGCGCACAGGCCAGACCACGAGCGAAGAGGCACGGTCAGCCCTATCGAGGATAAGGTGAGCCACACGGCTGCGCCTGTGGTCGTATGTGTGGCGGGCAGAAGAGATGACCGAAGATCAATCCGCGCTCTGCTCGAAGAGGTGCGCAGCGGCTCTCGGATGTCGATGCGGCATTGCCTGTCTGCGCCACATGCCGTTCGAAGACCTGGGGTTCGCCAAGATCGACCACCATCGCGCCCTGCGTCACGGCATGCCGGAAGTGATTTTCGCGGCTGGGCAAGACGGCGGAGCAGGTCGTCGGCGATCGCCGCCGCGCTGCTGGAACGTGCGGGCAATGTGCTGATCACGCGCGCGAAGCGCCGATGCGCCGAAGCGTGTCATGGAGAACTGCCGGGCGGCGAGTATTTCCCGCTGTCCGGCGCGATCCGCTTCTGGCGCGATCGCACGATTCAGGGCAAAGGGCAAGATTGCGGTGGTCTGCGCGGGCACGAGCGACATTCCCGTGGCGGAAGAAGCGCAGGTTACGGCCGAGGTGATGGGCAACGAGGTCGACTGCATCCACGATATCGGCGTCGCCGGGCATCCACCGGCTGATCGGCAACAGCGAGCGGCTGGCGAAGGCGCGCGTGATCGTGGTCTGCGCCGGCATGGAGGGCGCGCTGCCGAGCGCGGTGGGCGGCATGGTTTCGGTGCCGGTGATCGCGGTGCCGACCAGCGTCGGCTACGGCGCAAGCTTCAACGGATTGGCGGCGCTGCTCGGCATGCTGAACAGCTGCGCCAGCAACGTGACCGTGGTGAATATCGACAACGGGTTCGGCGCGGGATACGTCGCAAGCCTGATCAACCGGCTCTAAGCAGGTACACGCGGCGCGAGAAGCTGTAAAAGAATCGCACCGAACCGAACGTGGCAGGCGAAACCGCCCAATGTCACTTGGTTTTCTCCCTTGTACGGACCCGAGTCAGCTGCCGGGCAGGACGGCATGCTGCACGCCGGTTGCCAACTGGCGCTGGTCGGTCCTGTTTACATCGAGTTGCAGGCGGGCTGGCAGCCCGCTGCAGGTTAACAACCTGCGCCACAATTTCTGCAGAGACGGGGTTCAAGGAAAACCAAGTGACATTGGGCGAAACCGCCTGCCCCACCCCTACAACAACAGTTCCAAATGACTTATGTTCTGCGATAAAAGTTGAGCAACACCGGGACCGTTTGCGCACTCTATGCCAAAACGGAGTTTGCGGAGTTGGCCTCGCGGCTCTTTGGTTCTCGCCACGCCAATCCGAGTCCGCAAAAACAATCACTTGCGGCGGTATTCGGTTATTTAAGTGGCATTGGGCGGTTTCGCCTGCGATCCGTGATTCTTTTACAGCTTCCGAAGACGCGTTAAGTTAACTTTTTCGGATCCAGCCCTCTTTGTTGACCTGGCGCGCGCGGCCCAGCCCGAGCGCCTTCGGGGGCACCTTCTGATTGATCACGCTTCCTGCCGCGATATAAGCGCCTTCACCAATCTCAAGCGGCGCGATCAGCGTCGAGTTGCTTCCCACGAATACGCCGTCGTGAATCGTCGTCTGGTGCTTCTTTGCGCCATCGTAATTGCACGTAATAGTGCCCGCGCCGATGTTGACCTTCTCGCCGATAGTCGAATCGCCTAGATACGCCAGGTGCATCGACTTCGAGCCCGCGCCCAGCTTCGTCTTCTTCAGCTCGACGAAGTTCCCGACGTGCGCGTGCTCGCCAAGGTGCGCGCCAATTCGCAGCCGGGCGAAAGGACCGGCCTGTGCGTGCGCCTCCAGCTTCGATTCCGACACCATGGTGAACGGCATCACCTGCGCGCCGTCGCCCAGCTGCGAATGATGCACGATGGAGCAGGCGCCGATTTTACAGTCGTCGCCGATCACCGACTCGCCGGTGATTTGCGCAAACGGTTCGATCACCGTGTCCGTTCCTATACGGACGTCGGCATCGATCGTTACGGTCTCCGGCTTCTCGATGGTGACGCCTTCGAGCATCAACTGGCGGATTTTGCGCGCCCGCAGAATGCGGTCGGCGTCGGCCAGTTCGACGCGATTATTGATGCCCAGCAATTCACTCGAATCGGCAATCTTCAGTGCCGCAACCTTCAGCCCGGCGCTCCTGAAGATCGCAACCATATCGGTCAGATAGTATTCACCGGCCGGATTGTCCGTCTTCAGTTCGTGGATGTGTTTCCACAGCGCCGCCGCATCGAAGCACAGGATGCCCGAATTGATTTCGCGAATCTGACGCTGCGCGGGTGTCGCGTCCTTGTGCTCGACGATCCCGATCACGTGCCCGTCGGCGTCGCGCACGATGCGGCCGTAGCCAGTGGGGTCGTCCACCTCGGTCGTAATGACCGCCGCCGCGGCGCCGGTTGACCTCTGCGTTTCGGCCAGTAGTTCGAGCGTCTCTGCGCGCATCAGCGGACAGTCGCCGACGAACACGATGAGCCTGCCGCCCAGCCCGGCGAGCTTCTCTTCGCCGCACATGACGGCGTGCCCGGTGCCCTTCTGCTCCTTCTGATGAATAGACTCCACGCCCCCGGCGTTCGACCTCCGCGCCCACCTGCTCCGCCTGATAGCCCACGACCACAAACACGCGTTCGGGACGCGCGATCTTCCGCGCGGCATCTATCGAGTGCCGCACCAGAGGCTTGCCTCCGGCCTTGTGCAGCACCTTAGCTATGCGGGATTTCATGCGCGTCCCCTGTCCCGCGGCGAGAATTACAACTGCGAGGTCGTCCATCATCGACTCCCAGTGTAGTCAGTGGCACAGGCTTCAGCCTGTGAAACACCGCCGCTAAACCAGATTCGTCAGCCGCCTCTCCCGCGCCAGCCGGGCCAGATCGACGGCTATGCGCGCGATCGCGTCCGGCTTGTGCCGCACCTTAGCTCCCTTCTCCGCAAGGTCGGCGCCGATCACGTCGAGATTCATGCGCTCGAGTGCGGCAGGATCGGTCACAATCGGCATCTGGTTTTGCTCGGCGTAACGCCGCTGCGCGACGGGCGCAATACGCGACGTGCTGATCACGACCGTGTCGATCAGCCTTCCGCCTGCATGGCTGTGTACAGCCGCCACGTGATCGGACGCGCTGAAATTGGTCGTCTCGCCGGGCTGCGTCATCAGGTTCATGAAGTACGCCTTGAGCCCAGGCGACTGTCGGATGGCCTTCGGGATACCCGCAACCAGAAGGTTCGGAATCACGCTGGTAAAGAGCGAACCAGGACCGAGCGTAATCAGGTCGGCGCGCGCGATCGCGTCCAGCGTTTCTTTCAGCGGACGGACCCGGCCAGGCTGCAGACGAATCCTGCGGATGCGGCGCCTGCTGCGGCTGATGCGGCTTTCGCCGCGCAGTACTTTGCCGTCATCGAGCACGGCTTCGAGCGAAACGTTCGCCGCCGTGGAAGGAAAAATCCGGCCGGCGATCTTCAGTACTTCGGCCGAGTGCCGCACCGCATCCGGAAAATCACCGGTGATGTGGGTGAGGGCCGTCAGAAAGAGATTTCCAAAGCTGTGGCCCTTCAGGCCGTGCCCGGCTTTGAAGCGGTACTGAAAAAGCTCCGAGAGCAGCGCGCCGTCTTCCGAAAGAGCAACCATGCAGTTGCGGATATCGCCGGGCGGCAGGACATCGAACTCGCGGCGCAGGCGGCCCGAGCTGCCCCCGTCGTCGGTAACGGTGACGATCGCAGTGATATCGACCTTCGGCCACACCGCCTCGTCGCGCGTCTGTGTGTATTTCTTCAGTCCTTCGAGCAAAGCGGACAGGCCGTGTCCGCCGCCGATCGAAACCACCCGCAGTGGTTCAGGCATGCCGCAAATGCCCGGCCAGTGACTTAATAGGCGCTCGACGGTTCTGCAACGAGCAGGGCGCGCAGAGCGGGAAACTGCATCGCAAGGGTGGAGAACTCGGGGTCCTGACGCGCCAGTATGCGGTTCCGGGGCTCGAGATCAATGGCACGTTTCAGGTTCTCACAGGCAGCGTTGCTGTCACCGGCGATGCCGCAGCAGAGCGCGAGTGTATAAAGCACATGGTCGGCTTCGGGCTGCAGATCGAGGGCACGGCCAAGATGGTGCTTCGCGCTCTCCAGCTCGCGGGCATTGAGACGCTCGACGCCATAGTTGAAGTGATCCTCCGCGGTTGTGAGCTTGACTTCCGTTCCCTGGGTTCTGCGTTCGCAGACCTGCGCGTAGGATCGCGCCTTGTCGGAAATGTGGGGCGCCGGGCCCTTAACCACCTCCAGAAAACGGTCGCGCGCTTCGGCAAACTTTCGCTGCGAAAACAGCTGCACGGCCTGCTCGTAGGTCTTCAGCTGCACTTCGGCGGCGCTCGGACCGCCGACAGCGGCAGTGGTCCTGTTCACAGCCGCAAGTTTAGAAACTGGTGCGTTTTTCTTCACCGGTAATGGGGACTTCTTCTTCGTCATCATAACCCTGGTCAGCCCTCCGGAAACGGCGCATGTGCGCTGATGGCCATTCGGTAGGTGGATATATAACAGAACCCTCGCCACGGACGCAAGCCCCACGTGAGCGTGTCCGGTTCCAGCGGTATTCCTGTTACCCTCAGATCAGACAGATGTATCGGCCATGGAGCGCGCAGCCCGCCACTCGGGCGGGCGTTGTGGGCGGTAAAATGCGGAGCGCACAGCCCGCCACTCGGGCGCGCGTTGTGGGCGGTAAGACATGTATCGCGCTGTTTTGGTGTGCGACGTTCTGCGGTCCCGCATTCTGTCAGTCACAGAGTTTCAGCGGCGCGGTTGAACTCGACGCCGCCATCAATCGCGCCATCCGCGAAGACAAAATTCCGGGCGCCGTGGTTCTGGTGGGCCACAACGGACGCGTGGTCTACCGCAAAGCGTACGGATACCGCGCGCTTGTCTCCGTGAAGGAGCGGATGACCGCCGAGACCATCTTTGACATCGCGTCGCTCACCAAGATCGTCGCTACCAGCAGCGCGGCAATGAAGCTGGTTGAAGAGGGAAAGCTCCGTATCGACGATCCGGTCACAAAGTATCTGCCTCAGTTTCAGGGCGGAAACAGTACCGATCACGGTGCGCGATCTGATGACGCACTTTTCCGGACTGCGCCCCGATCTCGATCTCGAACCCCCGTGGAGCGGATACGAAGCCGGCATCCGCCGGGCGCTGGCAGACAAGCCCGCCAATCCGCCGGAAACGAAATTCACCTACAGCGATATCAATTTTGTCCTGCTCGGCGAAATCGTGCATCGTCTGAACGGACTTCCGGAGAACGAATACGTCAAGAAAATTCTTTTCGATCCGCTGGGCATGAAAGACACGATGTATCTGCCTCCCATGGCGCTGCGCCGTCGCATCGCGCCGACCGAGCGAGACGAACACGGCCGCATTCTGCGCGGTGTGGTGGACGATCCCACCGCGCGATACATGGGTGGCGTGGCCGGGCATGCCGGCGTTTTCTCCACAGCCGCCGATCTCGCGAAATTCTGCCAGATGATCCTCGATGGCGGCGACGGCCTTTTCGATCCCGCTACCATCCGCCTGTTCACGACGTTGCATTCGCCGGCGAACCAGCCCGGCTCCCTTAGCAAGCCCATCCAGCGCGGTCTCGGCTGGGATATCGATTCACCGTACTCGCGGCCGCGCGGGGAATTGTTTCCGATCGGCTCGTTCGGCCACACGGGCTTCACGGGTACGTCTTTCTGGATCGATCCGGCTTCAAAGACCTACGTCATCCTCCTGACGAACTCGATTCATCCGCACCGCCGGCCCGCCATTACGCCGCTGCGCAGTGAGGTGGCTACGATTGTCGCGCGATCGGTCGGCTACGGGGTTTCGCAGACATCCTCCCATTCGCGCACAACGGACCTGCGGCCTGTGCGCTCTTCCGGCACGCGCACGGGCCTCGATGTACTCGAAGAAGACGGCTTCCGTATCTTTCAGGGCAGGCGCATCGGGCTCATCACGAACCAGACCGGCGTGGATCGCATGGGCAGGCGCAACGTCGACGCGATGAAAGGCGCCGGTATCAACATCGTCGCACTCTTTTCGCCGGAGCACGGCATTGAAGGCGTGGAAGACCGGCCCGGCATCGGCGATGCGATCGACCGGAAGACCGGCATTAAGGTCTGGAGTTTATATGGAAAAACTCTGCGGCCGACGCCCGAAATGCTGCGCCCGCTCGACGCGTTGGTGTTCGATATTCAGGATGTCGGCGCGCGTTTTTACACCTACGAATCCACCATGCACTTCGCCATGCAGGAGGCCGCGAAAGCAAAGCTGCCGTTCTATGTTCTCGACCGTCCCAACCCTATCACCGGGACACACGTGGAAGGGCCAATGCTGGATGCGGATAAATTGTCGTTCACCGGATCCTTTCCGCTCCCTCTGCGGCATGGCATGACGATGGGCGAGTTGGCCGGCCTGATGAACGCAGACGCTGCTCCGAAAGCCGATCTGCACGTCATTGAGATGAAGGGCTGGCATCGCGCCGACTGGTTCGACCAGACCGGCCTGCCCTGGGTGAATCCGTCGCCCAATATCCGGGATGTCGGCGAAGCGCTGCTGTATCCGGGGATCGCATTGATTGAGCATTCGACGAATTATTCGGTGGGGCGTGGGACTGACGCACCGTTTGAACAGATCGGCGCGGACTGGATCGATCCGGCCGCGCTGGTAACCCGCCTGAAGAGTCTGAACATCCCGGCCGTCGAATTCGCCGCGACACAGTTCCGGCCGGATAGCTCAAATTTCAGGGGCAGGACGATCAGTGGAGTGCACTTCACTGTCACGAACCGCAACCAGTTTGACTCGTCGCGGCTGGGCCTGGCGGTAGTGGCATCACTGCAGGCGCTCTATCCGGGGAAGATCGTGCTTGACCCGAATCGTAATTTGGTGGGGAACCGGGATGTGCTGCGGGCTCTGGCGTCCGGAACCGACCCCGGTCCGGCAGCCGACGTCGGTCTCCCGGAATTCCTCGGGCTTCGCAGCAAATTCCTTCTTTATAAATGACAGGAGACGCGGTTGGCCAGCCGCATCTCCGCATTCACTTAAATACTACGCAGCAGCGGCGGAATTCTTGCTTTGTGCGCCGGTCTTGTTCTTGCTGCCAACCGGTCTGCCGCGCTTTTTGGCTTCCACCATCCACGCCGGCGGCCTGCCGCGACGCCGTCCGCGTCCTCGGGCCAACCTCTCGAGGCTCAAAATCGCCTCCTCCAGCTGCTCGCGTTCATTGCGCAATTCCTCGAGAATTTTCGAAACATCCATGACCTGCGCTCCTGTTTTTCAGTTCCGGATTTGCCTATACCGCGAATCAATGTTCCAGTTCCGGAACAGAAGCCGCGTTCGGGCGCTACCGCTCAGATAAAATTGTTACTCGATTCTCTGTAGAATGCAACGCCTTCGTTCCAATTTTGGAACGAAACTTGATGCAACCGTACCAGAACCGAATCCGACCTGTCAGATTTCTCCGGGTGCACGCCTCCGGGAGGCAGCCCTTCTCCAATAAAAATAAAGCGGCAGCCCCAGTAAAATCAAGGCAATTCCGGCTATAGACTCGCGAGGTTTGGTCCAAAGCGTACTTATTTCAAGCACTATAGCACCCGCGAGAAATAATAGCGGAATGACGGGATAACCGATGGTGCGGTACGGCCGTGGCAGGTCCGGACGGGTTCGCCGCAGCACAAACACCGACGCCGTGGCCATCGCATAAAGAATCCAGCTGCCGAAAATCACGAAGTCGAAAAGTTCTTCGTATTTCCCTGACAGCACCAGAACGGCGGACCACGCGCTGAGCATCAGGATGGATACGCCGGGAGTGCGGAATGCCGGGTGTACTCGCGCGGCTGATTTGAAAAACAGACCGTCGCGCGCGGCAGCGTAAGGCACGCGCGCGCCCGAGAGAATTGAACCATTGAGCGCGGCAAAGATCGAAATCATGGCGGCGAGCGAAACCGCCCCGGCGCCCCATGAGCCGGCAATGCGCTGCATCATTTCGGCCGCCACCAGCTTGTGTGCGCCGACTTCGGCCGGCGATAATACGCGGAAATAGGCCCAGTTGGCGAGCATATAAATGGCGATCACGCCGGCCGTGCCGCCAATCAATGAGACGGGCAGATTGCGCTGCGGGTTGCGCACCTCCGACGCCACCATGCCGACGTTGTTCCAGCCGTCGTAGGCCCAGAGAGCGCCCACCAGCGCTGCAATGAATCCGGCGAAGAGCGATGACGGAATCGCCGGCGCGGGCATGGATGCGGCCGCCTGCCCGGGCGGAGGCGCGTAGATCAGTCCCGCCAGAATCAGGAGGCCGATCAGACCCACCTTTACCGCCGTGACGGCGACCTGAATGTCGCCGCCCACACGCACGCCGAGATAATTTACGCCGCCCAGCAGCAGGATCAGCACCAGCGCGAATACCTGCCCGTATTTCACGGCAAACGGGCCGACCGTAAACCACACGACTTCGAATTGCGGGACGAAGTGCGCGGTGTATTCGAAAAATGCGGTGGCAAGCGTGGCAATCGATCCGCTCTTCGCGACGAACATCTGCGTCCAGCTGTAAAGGAAGCCCCAAAGCGGGCCGTAGGCCTCGGTGAGATAAACGTATTCGCCTCCCGCGCCCGGCATTGCGGCAGCGAGTTCGGCGTAAGTCAGGGCTCCGGCCAGCGACAGAAACCCGCCGACCAGCCAGACGAGAAACACCAGGCGCACAGTGCCTACGTTGAGGATCATCGCCTGGGGCACGCGGAAAATACCGCTTCCGATCACGGTGCCGACGACGATCGCCAGAGCCGCCCACAAGCCGAGATCGCGCTTCAATTCGATCATGGATTCCTGTTCGTGTTCAGTCGCGGCCATAAAATTCCCACGCCGAATGTCACCGCGCTGCCGATCAGCACCCACCATGTGAATGGAACCGTGGTCCCGAACTTGATCCAGAGCATGGTGACTGCGCCGGCGATTACGCCCGCAATAGCCGCATTTTCGCTCACCCGCTTCGTCAGCACACCCAACAAAAAAACGCCCAGCAGAATTCCCAGCGTGACCGAAGCGATCGAGAGTCCCGATTCCAGGACCGAACCCCAGTGGCGCGCAAATAATCCCACGCCCGCAAGCACCGCCGCCCAGAACACGGTCGAAAGGCGCGAGACACGGAGATAATGCGCCGGCGAGAAGCGTCCGCCGGTGAGCGGCTGATAGAAATCGACGACGGTCGCGGACGCCAGCGAATTCAGCGCCGCCGAGAGGTTCGCCATAGCTGCGGCGATAATGGCCGCCATGGCGAGGCCTGCGATTCCCACCGGCAGCGAATCCCAGATAAACGAAGGATAGAGGCGGTCGAGATCGTCCTTCCCGAACGCCTGGCCGTTGTGGAAGACCCATAGCAGCATCCCGATGGTGAGGAAGAGAGTGAACTGGATGAAAATCACGATCCAGCTCGAAAGCAGCGCTGTGCGGCTGTCGCGCTCCGAGCCCGCGCTGAGCAGCCGCTGCACCACCAGCTGATCGGTGCCGTGACTCGCGGTGGTGAGAAAACATCCTCCGATGAGCCCTGCCCAGAAAGTGTAGGGATTGGTCCACGACCAGTGGAAATCGAATATCCGAAGCTTCCCGGCGGGGGCGGCCAGTGCGAGCGCGTGCCCGAATCCGCCCGGGATTTTTCCCGCCAGCATGAAGAAGCTCACGGCGGCGCCCGAACACATACATGGCCATCTGCACCACGTCGGTCCAGATCACCGCCGTCATGCCGCCTTCGAACGTATAGAACAGCGTCAGCGCGACAATGGCGAGAATCGACGCGGGTCCGCCGGTGCCGAGGATGATCGAAATAACGATCGAGATCGCAAACACGCGCACGCCCTCCGCCAGCGAACGCGTGACCAGGAAAATCGCCGACGTGACTTTACGCGTGCGGCTGCCGAAGCGGCGCTCCATCAGTGCGTAGGCGGTGAACATCTGGCCTTTGAAATACTGCGGCAGGAGTATCGCCGAGATGACGATGCGCGCGAGCCAGGTAGCCGAACACCACCTGAAGAAACACGAAACTGCCGCCGTAGGCAAGCGGTGGCGTGCCGATAATCGTCAGCGTGCTGGTCTCGGCGGAAACGATGGAGAGCGCGATGGCCCACCAGGGCGCAGTCCCGCCGCCGAGGAAGTAATCCTTCAGAGATCGCTGCCCCTTGCGGAAGCGCGCGCCGAACCAGGTAACGCCCGCAAGATACGCGACGATTACCGCCAGATCGATGGGCCGCGACAGCACTGCGCGATTGTAACAATCACTGCTTGCGTAACAGGCGCAATTCCATTACGCTCTGTTTGAGCGCTGTGGGCGGGTGCCGATTTGCGGCCCGGGAACCTGTCGGAGGGAATCAGTGTCCAACGTTGTGGGGTGGCATCGTTTGCCGCGAACGGGAAAGGTTCGGTATACTCCCTTTTGTCTTTATCGTAACGTCTATTAATATAGAACGCGGGACTGGCCATCAAACAGTCGGGAGGCATCGGAAAGTGTTGGATCGAGTGTTGAAGACATTTGCAGCAATTGCGGCCGTAACGCTGCTCGCGGCGGGAGCACTGGCGCAGGCGCCGAAAAAAGCGCCGGCGGTGAAGGATCAGGGCGAGTACGATCTCACCCAGGCTATGACCAAAGAGAAGGATCCGGTCAAGAAGCTGGCCCTTCTGCACCAGTGGGAACAGAAGTATCCCGACTCCGATTTCAAAGGCGTGCGCTCGATCACGATCGCCCAGACGGAAAGCGAGATCGCGGTGAAAGCCGTTACGGCCGATGCGTCGGGCAAGACACCCTTGGACCAGTGCCACGACGACAAGCTGGCGGCAGCGGCGAAGGCGGCTGCGTGCGCCACCGTGGATACCTCCGAGAAGGCATCCCAGGATCTCGCCGACAATCTCGGCAAATACCTCTCGACCGAAAACAAACCTGCGAACGTGACCGACGACCAGTGGAAAGGCGCCCAGCAGCAGATCGCCATGCAGTCCCACACGGTGCTCGGCACGATCGACATGGCCAAGAAGACGCCCGAGGGCGACGCGGCCGCGGAGAAGGAATTCAAGACCTTGACTGCCATGAATCCGAACGACGGCAACTCGACCTATAACCTCGGCAGCCTGATCCTGCGGGAACGCAATGTGGCCCGCATGCCGGAAGGGCTTTACTACATCGCGCGCGCCGTGCAGCTCACCGGACCGCTGGCGCTTCCGGCGCCGAACAAGGCCGCCGCGGACAATTATCTGAAGAAGGCTTACGACGGTTATCACGGCGACGACACGGGTCTGGACGACGTGAAGAAGGCGGCTCTCGCCAATCCGATCATGCCGCCGGATTTCAAGATCGAGAGCATCACGGATATTCAGAAGAAGCAGGAAGGCGACGCTGCCGCGTTCAAGGCCGCGCATCCCGACATCGCATTCTGGCGCGAAATCCGGATGGCCCTGACGGCCCCCGACGGCCAGACCTACTTCGACATGATCAAAGGTTCCGCAGTGCCGCCCGCGGGCGATTTCACCATGTTCAACGCGAAGGTTATATCGCAGCCTTCGCCGAAGGAACTCCTGGTGAATGTGGACAGCCTCGGCGGCGACGCGACGCTCAAATTCGAGGAGCCGCTCAAAGGCACGGTCGATGCCGGCACGGCGTTCAAGTTCAAGGGCGTGATCGACTCGTTCGAGAAGGATCCGTTCATGCTGACCTTCACGGCTGACAAAGAGGACGTTGACGGTTTGCCGGCGAGTCTGTTCGCCCCGGCCACAAGGCCTCGCCGCCCGGCCACGAAGAAGAAGCAATAGGGGGATCCCAGGCTGAAGCCTGTCCACTTGTTAGAATACAGGTAGAGCGCACAGCCCGCCACTCGGGCGGGCGTTGTGAGCGGTGAAACAATAGGCATGCCCCTGTACGAATACAAGTGTCATTCCTGCGGCAAAAAGTTCGAAGTCATCCAGAAGTTTGCCGACGAGCCGCTGAAAACGCATCCCGAATGCGGCGGTGAAGTGGAACGGCTGCTCTCCGCGCCGGCATTCCATCTCAAAGGCACTGGCTGGTACGCCACCGATTACGCAAAGAGCAACGGCAAACCGGCCAGGCCGGACGACTCGAAGAGCGAGACCAAATCGGAAACAAAGGCAGAATCTTCGACGGACACGAAGGCCGAATCAAAGCCTGCGGCATCTACCGAAACGAAATCACCAGCCGCCTGAGAATTCACGCGAGTTTTCGTCCGCCCATCGCAGGTAACGGAAAAGATCTCGCCGGTGCTTCCGGCAGAATCTGAAAAAAATTCCCGGCGTAATGGCCGAGGCCTCGATTCCCGACCAGGTTTCAATCCGCCATTTCAGGAACGGGCTGTCCCAGGGATGCAGTCGGTATCCCTTCGTCAGCCGCCAGAGGACCACCAGCATCATCCTGCATCAACGAACGGACGGTGACTTCCCGCCCCCGCCGCCGTTGCCTTTGTCAGCCGTCGCGTAATAGCCGCTGCGCGTGCGGGCGATCGGGTTGCCTGGAGCCTTCACCGTAACCTTGACTGTCCGGAAGGTGCCGTCAAGCGCAGTGTTGGTCGGGGTGTAGGCGATCGTGTACTGATTGCGCAGATCGTGCGCCACCTGGTGGGCGATCCGCTCCACTTCGGAAACATCCTTCGGGTAGAAAACCACCCCGCCGGTGAATTCAGTGAGCTCCTGCAGCGCCCGCTGGGCTTTCTTGGCTTCGCGCTTGTCTTCCTCGGTCAGCAGACCGATGGCGTAGATCAGAATGTCGTCCTGCTGCGCAGAGCTTGACCAGCGCGTCGAGCGATACCTCGCTGGCATTATCGTTGCCGTCGGTCACCACAAGGATGACTTTCTTGTCGCGCTTGGCCTTGTCTTTCAGATGCTCGGCCGACAGCTTGATCGCCTCGCGCATGGCAGTGCCGCCGCGCGAGTCGATCTTGGTCAGCCCCTGCTCCATCTTCGAGATATCATTGGTGAACTCTGTGTCGAGGTAGACCTCATCGTTGAAGTTGACGACGAAAACCTCGTCCTGCGGATTGGAGTCCTTGACCAGCGCGAGGGCCGCCGATTCCACGCTCTGGCGCTTCTCACGCATGCTGCCGCTGTTGTCGATGATCAGACCCAGCGAAACAGGCACATCCTCGCGTTTGAAAATCTTGATCCGCTGCTGCACGCCGTTCTCAAACACCTGGAACGCGCTCTGCGGCAGATTCGTCACCAGGCGGCCGCTCTTGTCGGTGACAGTCACGTTGAGCGGAACAAGGCGTGTGTCGGCTCGAGAAGACGGCATCGCCGGCGTCCGACTGATCTGTGGGCTTATCCGGCGCGGCGGGAGGCTTGTTCTGGCCCCATATAAAAAGCGGGGCGAGCATTGCTAAAGTAACTGCTGCGAATGCCGCCCCGGCGATAGTGAATTTGTCAGGTTGTTATTGCGTCGGCGCATAATAGCCGGTTCTCCAGAATGCGTGCAGGGGAGGCAATCCCCTCGGCTGTACCAGTTTGACACCAACCTTCCGATACTTGCCATCCCGCGTCTGGTTTGTCGGGCTATATCCAATAACATACTGATTGCGCAGTTCGATTCCGATCTTTGCGGCCACGTCCGGCAGCTCGTTCAGATTTTCCACCACAAAATGGCGTCCGCCGGTCGGTTCGGAGATATCGGTCAGGAGTCCCGGCCCGGCCAGCTCTTCCGGCGTGCGGCTGCGCGACTGGACGGGCTCGTAGATTCCGATGGCGTAAATCTGCACATCCGCTTCTTTCACCAGGTTCTTGATCTCGGTCTCCGTATAGCGGCTGCTGTTGTCGCCTCCGTCCGAGATCACCACCAGCGCCTTGCGCGGATTGTGTGCTTTCTTCATCGTGTGCAGGCCGAGGTAAATGCCGTCCAGCAGCGCGGTGCGGCCTTTCGACTGCGTGAATGTCAGCCGGTTCTGGATTTCCTCGAGATTATGGGTGAACGGCGTCACCAGTTCCGGCCGGTCGTTGAAGACGACCAGAAACGCCTCATCCTCAGGGTTCGCCGTCTTGAAGAACTCGGTCACGGCCAGGCGCGACTTGTCCAGTTTCGGCCCCATGCTGCCGCTGGTATCGAAAACAATGCCGATCGACAGCGGTGCGTCTTCACTCCCGAACGACACGATTTTCTGCTCCAGCTTGTCTTCGAAGACCTTGAACGAGTCCTGTTCGAGGCCTGTGACAAAACGGTTCAGCGGATCGGTCACCGTGACAGGAATCAGCACCACGTTCGTGTCGATGCGGATGTTGGCGCGGGGGGCCGAGACCGCGGCTTCGGCGGCCGGACGCGCCCGCGGTGTGATCTCCGCGGGGTCTTCCCCGAACATCACTACAGCAAGCAAACCGGCGCTCAGCAGGCTGGCGGCGGCGAACAAAACCGTTCCTGGTACCCGTCGGGATCGCATCGCGTGCTTCCCCTTCTGGATGGAGTCTAGCACAGCCGGCGCGCGAAAGAGCTTGTGGTAAGATCGCGTGTGCATCGGAAAATCCTGGGCGTGATTCCCGCCCGGTACTCCTCCTCTCGTTTCCCCGGAAAAGCACTCGCCCTTCTCGGCAAACGCACGTTGCTTGAGCACGTTTATGAGCGCGTTGCGATGGCGCGATACCTCAGTTCCGTAATTGTTGCCACGGACGACCGGCGCATTGCGGATGAAGCGCGCCGCTTCGGCGCCCGCGTCAATATGACCAGTCCCGACCATCTCTCCGGAACAGATCGTGTGTGCAGAAGTTGCGTCCGCCTTCGAAGACGTGGAACTGGTGGTGAATATTCAGGGCGATGAGCCGCTGATCGATCCGGCTGCCATCGACAGCGCCGTACTGCCGCTGCTGGAAGAACCGGCCATCCCGATGGGCACGCTGAAGAAGCGCATCGAAGACCCGCGCGAGGTGGGCGATCCGAACGTCGTGAAGGTCGTGACGGACCGTTTCGAGAACGCCATCTATTTTTCCCGCTCCACAATTCCTTCGCCGCGCGACAACCAGAGTGTCGCGCACTACAAACACATCGGGCTCTACGTTTATCGACGCGATTTTCTGCTGCGCTATCCCGATTTGCCGGTCGGCCCGCTGGAAAAGGCGGAGAAACTGGAGCAGCTGCGGGCGCTCGAAAACGGTTTCGATATCCGCGTGGTCGAGACGGACTACGAATCGTTCGGCGTGGACACGCCCGCCGATCTGGAACGCGTCCGCCAGCTGATCGAAGCCGGCAGTTCCGCGGTGCAAGGTGAGGTTGTACATGAGCGGTCTTAGCCAGCTTACCTGCGCGTGCGGCTCAGTAAGAACAGATCGCAGGCGAAACCGCCTGCGCCACCTTGCTAAGTACCGTTGTTGTACGGGTGGGGCAGGGGGGGGCGCCTGCCAGGTTCGGTTCAGTGCGATTCTTTTACAGCTCCTGGCGCCGCGTGTGCATGAGACGGAGGTGCACTCTGGCTAAATTCATATTCGTTACCGGCGGCGTCGTTTCTTCTCTGGGTAAAGGCATCGCGGCGGCGTCGATCGGTTGTCTGCTGGAAAGCCGCGGCCTCACCGTCTCTCTCCAGAAGTTCGATCCCTACCTCAACGTCGATCCCGGCACCATGAGCCCGTTCCAGCACGGCGAAGTTTTCGTCACGGACGACGGCGCGGAAACCGATCTCGACCTGGGCCACTACGAGCGCTTCACCCACTCCGCTCTCACGCGCGCCAACAATCTCACCAGCGGGCGCATCTACGAGCAGATCATCCAGCGCGAGCGGCGCGGCGATTATCTGGGCAAGACGGTGCAGGTGATTCCGCACGTCACCAACGAAATCAAAGCCGCCGTGAAGAAGCATTCCGACGAAGTCGATGTCGTCATCTGCGAAATCGGCGGCACGGTGGGCGATATCGAATCGCTGCCTTTTCTCGAAGCCATCCGCCAGGTGCGGCACGAGGTCGGGCGCGAGAACTGCATCTTCGTGCACGTCACGCTGGTGCCCTGGATCAATGCGGCGCAGGAGCTGAAGACCAAGCCGACGCAGCACAGCGTCAAGGAACTGCGCGCCATCGGTATCCAGCCGGATATCCTGCTCTGCCGCGCCGAACGCCATCTGCCGCAGGACATGAAGGACAAGATTGCGCTCTTCTGCGACGTGGATCCGGAAGCCGTCATCACGGCGAGCGACGTCGGCTCGGTCTATGAAGTCCCGCTCAAGTTTGCCGAAGAAAATGTGGACGAGATCATCCTGCGGCATCTCAATCTCGACCACTCCCGCGCGCGCGATCTGCGCGACTGGACCGCGATGCTCGACCGCATGGCCAATCCGGTGGATGAAGTCGACATCGCGCTGGTCGGCAAATACGTGGAGTACGAGGACTCCTATAAGAGCCTGAAGGAAGCGCTGTTGCACGGCGGCATCGCGCACAACGTGAAGGTGAGGATTCACTGGTTCGAAGCGCAGAATTTTGAGAAGGGCAGGCTCGAAAGCGAACTGGGGCACTTTGACGGCATCCTGGTGCCGGGCGGCTTCGGCGCGCGCGGCATCGAGGGCATGATCAACACGATCGAATACGCGCGCGTGAACAGGGTGCCCTACTTCGGCATCTGCCTCGGCATGCAGACGATGGTGATTGAATTCGCGCGCAACGTCTGCGGCCTGAAGGAAGCCAATTCGACGGAGTTCAACCCGATGACGCCGCAGCGCGTGATCTTCAAGCTGCGCGAGCTGAAAGGCATCGACGAGCTGGGCGGCACCATGCGGCTGGGCGCGTGGCCCTGCGTGCTGAAGCCGTGCAGTTTGGCGAACAAGGCGTACGGGGCTTCGAATACCGAGTCCGCCACGATCAGCGAGCGGCACCGGCATCGCTACGAGTTCAACCGCGAATTCGAGCAGATTCTCACGTCGCACGGCCTGCGCATCACGGGTGAAACGCCCGACGGCACGTACGTCGAGATCTGCGAGATCGAGAACCATCCCTGGTACCTTGGCTGTCAGTTCCATCCCGAATTCAAATCGAAGCCGCTCGAGCCGCATCCGCTGTTCAGCTCGTTTATCGCGGCGGCACTGCGTTTCCGCGCGCATCGCCGCGCCGCCGAGGAAGCGCCGCTGCTGCCCGAGCCGCCTTACACAACGGCATGACGCGCATCCGCTACGAGGATTTCCTGAACCCGTCGCAACTCGTGCTGATCGCCGGGCCGTGTGTGATCGAAAGCGAAAAGCATGTGCACCACATGGCGGACGCCATCGCGCCCATCGCGGCGGAATACGGTTTCCCGTGGGTGTTCAAGGCGTCGTTCGACAAAGCCAACCGCACCAGCGTGCATGGATATCGCGGGCCGGGGCTGATGGAGGGCCTGCAGATTCTGGGCGGCCTGCGCAAGAAAGGCTATTCGATCCTGACCGACATTCACGATCCGTCGCAGGCGGGTCCGGCAGCGGAGATCGCGGACATCCTTCAGATTCCGGCGTTTCTGTGCCGCCAGACCGATCTTCTGCTCGAAGCCGGGCGCACCGGCAACATCATCAACGTGAAGAAGGGCCAGTTTGTGGGGCCGCACGACATCTACCATGCGGCCGACAAAGTGGCGTCGACCGGCAATCGGAACGTGGTGTTGACGGAGCGCGGGTCGTCGTTCGGCTATAACAACCTGGTGGTCGACATGCGCGGGCTGCACATCATGGCGGAGTCCGGATGGCCGGTAGTATTCGACGCCACGCACAGCGTGCAGCTGCCGAGCGGCGCGGACGGGAAGTCGGGCGGCCAGCCGCAGTTCATCGAGCCGCTGGCATGCGCGGCTGTGGCGACGGGCATCTCGGGAGTTTTCGTCGAAGTCCACGACGCGCCGGAAAAGGCGCTGTCGGACGGGCCGAATGCACTGCGCCTCGATCTGCTGCCGCGGTTTCTGAAAAAGCTGCGGCTGATCGACGAAGCCCGCCGCGCCGGCGAGTGACTCATCAACAGTCGGGAACGCGGCGGGCGCCGCGTGCACCACCGGGGAGGAAGCTTTCGAGTTCGGCGACAGTGAAAGAATTGCGCGCAACGCTCTGCCTGGCGTGCATAATTTCGGGATCGCGGTCCGCCGTACTCGGTCATCGGGAGGAGGACACGCTCGACCGGCCCCGAGTGCCAAGTCTTATCGACGTGTTTCTGGATGGTCAGTTTTCCGACGGCCTCTCGATACTCTCGATCACCATCGTGCTGATCGTGCCGCGCGTGGCGTCGAGGCGCAGCCCCAGCTGCTGCTGGAGTGCGTTCAGCAGATCGGGCGGGCGCTTGGCCTCGTCCGGACTCTCCGTCTTGATCTGCCCGCCGAACTGCGATTCATCGGGCGTGAATTCGAGATCGAAGTCGTAACGGCCGGTGAGTCCGGTTCTGTCGATGACGGGCCGGTCGAGCGCGGTGCGCTGGAAGATGGCGCACATTTCGGCGAGGCTCGCGCTGTGGCCCGGCAGCCGTACCGCGTCCGGGGCGATGACGAAAGCCAGCAGCGGCGGTCCCTCCGGAGCTGTGACAGGCGCGCTTCCCCTGAGCTTCGATCCGCCCTTCGCAATGGAAAACGCGTAGACCGGCATTTCTCTGTCCTCGCGATGGAATTTCAGCCGGAAGCGCTCGGCGATCAGGCTGCGCACCATCTTCATCTGTTCCTCGATGTTGGGCCGCACATTCCCGGGCGTTTCGGCGAGGATATCGTACAGGTCGGAATCGATCCACGACGGTCCGCCCGATATCGCGCTCGGCGGCAGGTTGTACGCGGCACCGATCAAAAGCCGCGTATGAAAGCCGTGGGCCACAAACTGGCGGGCGGTCTGCATGCGTATCCAGCGGCCGCGCGGCCCATCGGACGGCGTGCGTTTGACGGTGGAGACTTCGAACGCGTCGAACGCCGGGCGCGGCGCCGGGGATTGTGCGAAAAGCGCCGCAGCGCAGAGAAGCAGGCCGATCATACCCGCATTATCGCGGATTCTTACCGCATTGCCGGCACTCCGGCGCTGAATCCGGCTCATCTGCCCGCAAAAGCCTGGCCGCCATATAATCCACATAATTGCGATTGCGCGTCTGCGCGCGCGATGCGGTCAAAGAATCGTTAAAACAATTTACATCGCCTCTGTTGTGGTGTATCCTATATTTGCTCTGGACTAACTTTCGCGCACAAACGAGAGGATGCTTGCCCCGCTAAGCTCTCTGACACGCGAAGACATGGAAACCCGCCGGCTCGCAGCCGCTAAGGAGCTGCTTGCAGGCGCCACCCAATCACACGTTGCCCGCCGCTATGGCGTCAGCCGTACCACGGCTTCCCGCTGGCATCGTTCCATCGTGCATAAAGGCGTCGAAGGACTGCGCCGCCGCCGCGCCACGGGACGTCCCAGCCGTCTCACCGCCGATCAGGTGGAAGGCATCCGCCGCATGTATTTCGAAGGCGCCCTGGCCTACGGTTTCGCGAACGACCGCTGGACCACGGGCCGCCTTGCGACCGCCATCGACAAACAGTTCGGCATCCGCTACGACCAGGATCACGTCGGCCGCCTGATGCACAAGTTCGGACTGCGCGAGCGCAGGTTCATCTATCGGCCCGCCATAGCTCATCCGCTGCCGGCGCCCGCAGTTGCCGGCACGATGGACGCGCCGGGCACTTCCGCCGCGACCGCTTAAGTCAGGCCGCCTCGCGGTATTCGCCGAACACGCCGCGCAGCGTGTCCGAGATTTCGCCCACCGTGGCGCAGGCTTCCGCCGCGGCCAGGATGTGCGGCATCACGTTGCCGGCGCCACGCGCCGCAGCCTCCAGCGCCACCAGACTCTGCCGCCATCGGACGGCGTCACGACCGGCGCGCAGTTTCCGAACGGCTTCGACCTGTGAGCGCTCAATCGCCGGGTCGATACGAAAGACCGGAGCCTTCTCGTGTTCGTCCATCTGAAAACGATTGACGCCGACCACCACGCGCCGGCCGCTCTCCACCTCCTTCTGGAATTCGAACGCCGAATTCTGGATCTCCCGCTGGATGAATCCCGTCTCGATGGCGCGCAGCGTGCCGCCCATGGCGTCGATGCGCCGGATGTAATCCATCGCTCCGGCCTCAATGCGGTCGGTCAGTTCCTCAATGTAATAGCTGCCGCCGACAGGGTCGGGCACGTTCGGGATGCCCGTTTCGCAGGCGATAATCTGCTGCGTACGCAGGGCGAGCTGTGCGGAATCCTCCGTCGGCAGTCCGAGCGCTTCATCGCGCGCGTTGGTATGCAGCGACTGCGTACCGCCCAGCACTGCCGCCAGCGCTTCCAGAGTGGTTCGCACCACATTGACGTCAGGCTGCTGCGCGGTGAGGCTGGAGCCGGCAGTCTGGGTGTGAAACCGCAGCATGCGCGACCGGTCGTTTTTTGCCTGAAACCGCTCGCGCATCAGCCGAGCGTAGAGGCGGCGCGCCGCGCGGTACTTCGCGATCTCGGTCAGAAAGTCGGAGTGCGCGTTGAAGAAAAACGACAGGCGTGGCGCAAAGGAATCGACATCCATGTCGGCCGCGATGGCGTATTCGATATAGGCGATGGCGTTGGCAAAGGTGAAAGCAACTTCCTGAACCGCCGTCGAACCGGCTTCGCGGATATGGTATCCGGAGATCGAAATCGTGTTCCATTCAGGCACCTCGCTCTGCGCCCAGCGGAAGAGGTCGGTGATGATGCGCATCGCGTGCCGCGGCGGATAAATATACGTACCGCGCGCGATGTATTCCTTGAGAATGTCGTTCTGAATCGTACCGTTGAGGCGGTGCGTGTCGGCACCCTGCGCGCGGGCCACCAGAACATAAAGCGCCAGCAGGATGGCGGCCGTCGAATTGATCGTCATCGACGTCGAAACTTCGTCGAGCCGGATGCCTTCGAACAGGCGGCGCATGTCCTCAATCGACGCAATCGACACGCCGGTGCGACCCACCTCGCCCGCGGCGAGGGGGTGGTCGGGATCGAGCCCCATCTGGGTCGGAAGATCGAAAGCGACGGAAAGTCCCGTGGTGCCCTGGCTCAGCAGATACCGATAGCGCCGGTTGCTTTCTTCCGCGCTGCCGAAACCGGCATACTGGCGCATGGTCCACAGCCGGCTTCGATACATGTCGGGGTAGATGCCGCGCGTGAAGGGGAATTGGCCGGGTTGTTCTATGCGCCGTTCCATCGCCTCAGTCGGCTACGAGCGGGAGATACGCCGGGCCTTCAAAAAGGAGGAGACGCCGTAACCGGCCGTAATCACGATGAGAGGCACAATGATTGCCAGTTGCCCGGGGGTGTAGGCGGAGCGAACGACCTTGAAGGTGCCCCCTGCTGCAACCGCAAGAAAAATAAAGCCCAGAACCTCGTGCCACAGCGAGTGGATGGGTTTGACGGCGGCTGGCAGCACGTGCTTAACGAACTTTCCCGCCTGGCCGCCGATATGTCTCTTCGCCACGCTTTGATCGTATCAACTTATTGTTCGCACAACGGACCCTCGCCTGTGCGAAAAGCTAAACTTGTTGCCGCCCTCGGACGACTGTACAATCAAGGGAACGGACGCGGAAAATCTGCAGGGGGAACCGATGGCCCTGTAGTTGCATCGAAGGTTTCAGGAAGCGGATGGGGAGACCCATTGAAAGAGGCAATTAATTGGAAGAACGTCTCAAGAGCTTGATGCAGGACCTGGGTAATGCAATCAACGACTCGCTTTCCGACTCCGAGCGCATCGCGGAGGCGATCGGCGAGATCAAACGCGCCGGGTACGACGTGTTCCTGGTGCTGGAGGCAACGATCGGGTTCAACCGCCGCGAGGAGGAAGAAGGCGCCGAGGAGGAGTCGGCGACGGGCGAACCGCGCGAGATTCAGACCACCGGAAAAGTTCGTTTTACGACGCAGGATCAGCGCTTCCTGAAGGCCCTGCGCATCACGGTGGACGAGGACGCGTAACGCCGGCGGTCTTGCCGCCGGTTCTTTTCACCCGGTTACAACTCGCGGTAGACCGCGAGCGTCTTACCCACCGCTTTTTCCCACGTAAACTGCGCGGCCCTGTCGCGGCCGCGACCCAGCAATTGTCTGCGCCGTTTCTCATCCGTTGCCACGCGCAGAAGCGCCGCGGCGAGTTCCTCTTCGTTGCGCGGATCGACCAGTTCGGCGGCATCGCCGCAGACCTCCGGCATTGCCGAGGTATTCGACGCTACCACCGGGATTTCCGCCTCCATGGCTTCAAGCACCGGCATGCCGAAGCCCTCATCCAGCGACGGGAACGCGAAGATGCTGGCCCGCCCATACCACTCCGATAACTTCTCGTCTGTAAGGTAGCCCGTCACCTGAATCCGCTTTGCCGCAGGGCTGGCGGCAATCGCATCCAGCGTTTCCGCGGACTGGAAGCCCCGCGACCCTGCAAGAATCAGCGTCCAGTCGTCCGGCATGGCGCGAAAGGCGCGCGCCAGCATCGCCTGGTTCTTGCGCCGCTGAATGGCGCCCACGCACAGCACAACGTTCTCGCGGTCGAGACGCGGGACCCGACGATGCGTCACGCCGTGATGGACGACGCGGATTTTCGAACCCGGAACACCGAGGTGCTGTTCCATCTGCGAGGCCGTAAACGCCGATACCGCGATGATCAGGTCCGCGGCGGCAGCGGCTTCTTTCGCCTGCTGCGTGAATCGCGCGCGGAACTCGGGGGTGCTGTAGGTCCCTGTCAGGACGAAGAGGTCATGGAAAGTCGCGACCTGGCGACGAAACCGCTTCTTCGGCAGGCGCTGGTTGAGGCCGTGGAAGAGGTCGGCAGAGCGATTGCCCCAGGTATCGGCGAGAAGCCGGCTGGTCACGCCGCCCGGCTTCCGGGCCCAGACGCCCAGACGGTAGCTGTGCCACCGGTAGAACCAGTCCCAGGTATCGGCGAAATCAGTGGCGGCGAGCCCGTTGAGGATCTCGCGCGAGTACACGCCCACGCCCGAAAGCGCTTCGCCGATGCTGTAGGTGGCGTCGAGTGCAATGCGCACTTTGCCAGTGTGACAAAGTCACCTTCAATTCGGGCAGATCGGTCTCCCGGATATCGCCTGGCCGCGGGCTGAACTCCTCGGCGAGCCTGCCATCTCCCGCGTCAGCCACGCCTTGGCAAGCTTCCAGTCGCGCATCACACTTTGCGGCGATGGCTTCAGCACGGCCGCTGTCTCATCCACGCTCAACCCTCCGAAGAAGCGCAGCTCGATTACCCTGGCCTTGCGCGGATCCATCTCCGCCAGCAGTCTCAGCGAGTCGTCGATGGCCACGATTTCGCGGTCGCGTTCCGATGTCAGATTGGGCACGTCATCCAGATCCACCCGCGGTGTGCCGCCACCCCGCTTGGCTGAGCCGCGCGCCCGCGCGGCATCCACCAGAATCCCCGCATGATCCGGGCGCAGACGGCGAAGAAATGTGCGCGGTCCTGCCAGTTGACCCCGGTCGCATCCACAAGGTGGAGATCAGCCTCGTTGACCAGTGCGGTGGTTTGAAGCGTGTTGCCGGGCGGCTGATGGCGCATGTAGTCGCGCGCCCTGCGGGGAAGCTCCTGCTAGACGGCCGGCGTCTGCCACTGCAGCGCCGCCGCGTCGCCTCCGCCCCAAGCCTTTAGAAGCTTAGTGATTTCCGCCGATCCAGTCGGATCCATTCCACCCGGTCAAAAGAAAGTTTCGCAGCCATTGTAGTTCTTCCTTCCCGTTTCCGGTTACCCGAGCGGAGGCAGGAAGACGATGAAGATCACGGCTTTGGCGGCGCTGGTAATGGTGGCGGGCGCGAATGCGAGCGCGGCGAAATTGAAGGAACCGACCTTGGGCAATACGACGGAGACGGTGCAGGTATGCTTCGATAACTCAGGCGACAACATCGCGAATTTCCGGGCACGGAGCATCGTCACGCAGATGTTCGCCGGTATCGGGGTCGTGATCGACTGGCGCCACGCCAACTCCTGCCCAGCGGGCGCGCTCCGCATCGGCTATTCCACCAACACTGCCGCGAACCTGATGCCCGGAGCGCTGGCATATGCGCTCCCTTACGAAGGGACCCACATCGTGGTCTTCTACGACCGCGTGCAGGCGACAGTTATAGATCGGGAGGAATCTCTGGTGTTGCTGGCGCACGTGATGACGCATGAAATCACGCATATTCTGGAAGGCACTGCCAGGCATTCAGCGGAGGGTGTGATGAAGGCTCATTGGACTCCCGCCGACTACTCCCGCATGTGCCGGAAGCCCTTGCCGTTCGCCAGCGAGGATGTCGCCCTCATCCATCTCGGGCTCGAACGGAGGGCCGCCCGCCGCAATGCCGAATAACCCGGCATAAACTCTCTCGCCAGCGGCGAATAGTGCGAGAATCGATCATGTCTCCGCACCCCATGTCCCCGGAGCGCTGGAGACAGGTGGAAGGGCTGTATCACGCGGTTCTGGAGCAGGCTCCCGGCGCACGCGCACTGCTGCTGGAACAAGCCGATCCGGAGTTGCGCCGTGAAGTCGAATCCCTTCTCGCTCAGCCCAGCGGTAACGGCGCGCTGGAGCGCCCGGCGTGGGCAGATTCAGACGAGCCGAGTGCGATTGAAAAATGGAGCGCAGGATCTTTGGTGGGCCCATACCGTCTTGAGTCGCCCATTGGCAAAGGCGGCATGGGAGAGGTCTGGAAGGCGCGCGATCAGCGGCTCGGCCGTTGGGTCGCCATCAAGACTTCCGCCGCGCGGTTCTCCGATCGTTTCGAGCGCGAAGCCAGCGCCATTTCCGCCCTGAATCATCCCAATATCTGCACCTTGTACGACGTGGGACCGGATTACCTGGTGATGGAGCTTGTGGAAGGCTCGTCACCGAAGGGTCCGCTGTCATTGGACGAAGCGCTGCGCATCGCCGGGCAAATTGCGGCGGCCCTCGAAGCGGCGCACGAGAAAGGCATCGTCCATCGCGACTTGAAACCGGCGAACGTGAAGATCACGCCGGGCGGTCTGGTTAAAGTGCTGGATTTCGGGCTCGCGAAGATCGTCCGTGAGGCGTCACCGGACGGATCCACCCTGACGACGGGATTGACGGAAGCCGGAGCCGCATTGGGCACCCCGGCCTACATGGCTCCGGAGCAGGCGCAAGGCAATGAAGTGGACACGCGCGCGGATGTGTGGGCGTTTGGAGTGTTGCTTTACGAACTACTCACGGGGCACCGGGCGTTTCAGGGCGATTCGGTGCAGGCGACGATGGCGGCGGTGTTGACGAAGGAGCCGGCGCTGGACAAACTGCCCGCGCGTGTGCGGCGGTTGCTGCGGGCGTGTTTGAAGAAAGACCCGCGGGAGCGTTTGTCGCACATCTCGGAATGGCGGTTTTTGCTGGAGGAAGACGTTCCGGTGCAGCCAGCGCCCGCGCGCAGGTCCTGGTTCCCCGTGGGTCATCGCCGTTGCGGGAGTGGCAATCGGCACGTTCGGGTTGTACCGCTTCACGTCCACCGGGACGGGCACGGCTTCCCTCATCAGCTTCAACGTGCCGATTCCTGGAGGCGGGGGCGGCGAGGCGATGTTCGCGCTGTCACCCGACGGACAGAACCTCGCCATCGCATCGCCGGAGAAGGGACAAATTCACCTGTGGGTGCGGCCGCTGGACGGGCTGGAGGCCCGGTTGTTGCCGGGCGCGGAGGGCGCGCTCTATCCGTTTTGGTCCCC
Organism: Terriglobia bacterium; assembly: GCA_963832905.1. Lineage (GTDB taxonomy): Bacteria > Acidobacteriota > Terriglobia > Bryobacterales > Bryobacteraceae > BOG-234. The sequence continues at coordinate 920,927 of CAWHVO010000001.1, forward strand.
GGATGGCAAACAAATCGGCTTCTTCGCGGATGGAAAACTGAAGAGGGTCTCGCTGGCGGGCGGCGATCCCACCATCGTGGCCGATGTTGGCAGCGGCGTGAATGGTGGAACATGGGACAACCAACGAGTCATCGTTTTTGCGATCAATAACGACTTCTATAAGGTAGAAGAAACGGGTGGCAACCCAGTACACCTGGCCCACGCGGCAAGCGGGTTCTTCGTCAATCCGGAGTTCCTGCCGGATGGGCGGAATTTTCTCTACGCAAATAGAAATGGAGGCATCCAGGTGGCCTCGCTGGATGGCGGTGCACCAAAGCAGATCCTGCCGGATCTGTCCAGGGCGGTCTATGCCAGCGGCTACTTGCTTTTCCGTCGGCAGGGCCGATTGGTGGCGCAGCCGTTCGATGCCGCAACGCTGACCGCAAGCGGCGCCGCCGTTCCCGTCACAAGGGAAACCGTAATCAACAGTCCGTCCATGGGTACCACGGTACTCTTCTCGGTTTCCATATCGGGGGCCGGCAGCCACGTGCTGGCGTATCAGGCGCAGTCGCTGGAACAACTGGTGTGGGTGGACCGGACCGGAACGATGAAAGAAAAAGTGGGCCCTCCCAACGAGTGGGACAACTTCCGCCTGTCGCCCGATCAGAACAAGATCGCCATGGACATCACGATATTTCAAGGTGGAAATTCCGCGCGCGACGTGGCTTTATTCGATTTGGTGCGCGGCACGCAGGAACGGCTGACCTCGGACCCGGAAGCGGATATGGTTCCCATCTTTTCGCCGCGTGGAGACCGCATCGTCTTCAGCTCCCACCGCATGGGACGGTTTAATCCGTTTATCACCAGCGCACCAAATCAGGAGAAGTTGGTGGCGGATCTGGGAATGCCAAATGGATTTCCACTGGATTGGTCTCCCGACGAGAAGCACATCTTGTGGTGGATCAATTGGGACTTGTGGATTGTCCCGGTATCGGGCAGCGAGAAACCTTACCCCTACGTACATACGCGATTTGATGAGCATGACGGCGTCTTCTCTCCGGATGGCACTGGATCGCGTACGTTTCCGACGAATCGGGCCGCAATGAAGTGTATCTGGAACCGTTCCCCGCCGATGCCGGCAAGCGCTACACGGTATCGAGCCAAGGCGGCACGGGGCCTGCGTGGCGGCGCGATGGCAAGGAACTGTTCTTCGTGGCGGGCGACGGCAGGTTGACCGCCGTGCCGGTGACGATGAAGGGCGGGGACATGCAGCTTGGGCGCGCCGAGAGTCTGTTTCCGATGAAACCCGGCACGTTCTTCCACCGCGCGTACGAGGTCTCGAAGGACGGCCAGCGGTTTCTGATTGCGACGCCTGCACAGGCTGGCGGAGCGGCGATCACGGTGGTGTTGAACTGGCAGGCGGGGCTGAAGAAATAATGCCTCCGCAGCCCATGTCCCGAGAGCACTGGAAGCAGGTCGAAGAACTGTATCACGCGGTGCTGGAGACGGCTCCCAGCGAACGGGCCATCCTGATGGAACAAGCCGATCCGGAGTTGCGCCGCGAGGTCGAATCTCTTCTCGCTCAGCCCACCGGTAACGGCGCGCTGGAGCGTCCGGCATGGGGAAATGCGGCCCACCCGGCCGGAGAATTGAGCCCTGCCACTCGCATGCCGCTCGCCGCCGGCGATAAAATCGGCCCGTACGAAATCCTCGCGCCCATCGGCACCGGCGGCATGGGCGAGGTATGGAAGGCCCGCGACACGCGGCTGAATCGTCTGGTGGCGCTGAAGATGCTCAAGGCGGAGCATGCCGGCCGGTTCCGGGGCGAAGCCCGCGCCGTGGCCGCACTGAACCATCCGAATGTCTGCCAAATTTACGATGTCGGCCCGGATTATCTGGTCCTCGAATATGTGGAGGGCATTCCGCTCAAAGGCCCTCTGGCCATCGAAGAAACGGTGCGGCTGGCGATCCAGATTGCCGGCGCGCTGGAAGAAGCGCACAACAGAGGCGTCCTTCACAGGGACCTGAAACCGGGGAACATCATGGTGACCCCGGCGGGAACCGCGAAGGTACTCGACTTCGGCCTCGCGAAGATGGAGCGTCCCTTGCTTTCCAGCGATACGCTCATGACCGTGCCGGGAGCGGTCGTAGGGACTCCCGCTTACATGTCTCCCGAGCAAGCCCAGGGCCAGCGCTTGGATGCGCGCTCGGACATCTTCTCGTTTGGCTCGGTTCTGTACGCCATGGTCAGCGGGCGTAACCCGTTCTCGGGTGAGACTCCGTTCGCCACGCTGAGCGCTTTGATCGAAGAGGAGCCGCCTCCGCTCCAGGCGCCGCCGGAATTGCGGCGCATCGTCATACGCTGTCTGGCAAAACAGCCGGCGCATCGCTTTCAGGCTATGGCGCAGGTTCGCGGCGCTCTGCAGCAGATCGTCTTCAAACCGGACAAGCCGGAGGAAACAGAACCGTCTATCGCCGTGCTGCCCTTCGCCAACATGAGCGGCGAGAAGGACCAGGAATACTTCAGCGACGGCCTGGCCGAAGAAATCATCAATTCGCTGGCGCAGCTGCCCGGGCTGAAAGTCACCGCGCGCACTTCCGCCTTCGCCTTCCGGGGCAAGGAGCAGGACATCACCAGGATCGCCGGCGAATTGCGGGTGCGCACGATTCTGGAAGGCAGCGTGCGCAAAGCGGGCAACCGGATTCGCGTGACGGCGCAGCTGATCAACGCGGCGGACGGATATCATTTATGGTCCCAGCGCTACGACCGCAACCTGGAGGATGTCTTTGCGGTGCAGGATGAGATCGCCACGGCCATCGCGGAAGCGCTGCAGGTTAAGCTTTCCGTCCAGCCGGCGGCGCTTCGAAGCTATAAACCCAACCTGCCCGCATACGAAGCCTTCCTGAAGGCCCGGCATCAGTCGCTGAAGTTCACGTCGGAATCCCTCGCGCGCGGCAGGGAGTATCTCGAAGAAGCGATCGCGCTTGACCCTGGGTTCGCGTTGCCCCATTGTGATCTGGCATGGTACTTCCGGAATCTCGGGCTACTCGGCGAAATGCCTGCACACACAGCGATGCCGAAAGCCCGGGCGGCCGCCCGCCGGGCGCTGGAGATCGATCCCTCGCTGCCCGAGGCGCACGCGATCCTGGGCCTGGCGGCCGCGGAGTACGACTACGACTGGAACGAGGCCGAGCGCGAAATGGGCCTGGCCACGATTCACGATCCGTTGTCTACGATGGTGCGTACTTTTTACAGTTTCTACCTGGCGGGGGTCGGCCGTGCCGGAGAGGGCGTGCAGCAAATGGAGCGCGCCCTCAGAGACGATCCGGTGAACACGGAGTGTTGTTTTGTGTTGTCAATGTGCCGGTGCCTGGCCGGCCGGTACGAGGAAGCGGTCGCCGGGCTTCTTCAGACTCAGGAACTGGACGGGAATTTTCCCGGCGCCTGTGGGTGGTTGGGGTTCTGCTATGTCTCGCGGGGATTGTTCGCGGAAGCTCTCCCCTGCGCCGAAAAATGGCACCAGCTTCTACCCGGTCATCTTGACGCCATAGGATTTCTGGCAGGATTGCTTGAACGCGTTGGCCAGGGCAAGCGCGCTCAGGAGCTACTGCAACACCGGCTTCCGGAAGAGGCTCCCGGAGTAGCCGTTGGACGCTTCCATTTCCATCTCGTCAACGGCAATATCGGCGAGGCGGCGGATTGGCTGGAGAAGGCTGTCGGCGAGCGCAATCCCGGCATCGTTTACTACGTGCGGAGCCCGATGGCGAAGGCCCTTCGGGAAAGCCCCCGCTGGCCCGCCTTGGCGAAGATGATGAATTTGCCGGAGAGCGTTTCATAACCGGCCACGAATGCGCCCGCGCCCCGCCAGTGTGATAGCGTCAGCTTCAACCCGGGCAGATCGGTCTCCTGGTTTTGAGCTGAGAGCGAGAGTCCTCCTCACCCCGTTGCCGTTCGCCGCCCGCGAATAATGCGAAAATCGGTCCATGTCTCCGCAGCCCATGTCCCCGGAGCGTTGGGCGCAGGTCGAAGAGCTATATCACGCGGTTCTGGAGCAGACTCCCGGCGCACGCGCACTGCTGCTGGAACAAGCCGATCCGGAGTTGCGCCGTGAAGTCGAATCCCTTCTCGCTCAGCCCAGCGGTAACGGCGCGCTGGAGCGCCCGGCGTGGGCAGATTCAGACGAGCCGAGTGCGATTGAAAAATGGAGCGCAGGATCTTTGGTGGGCCCATACCGTCTTGAGTCGCCCATTGGCAAAGGCGGCATGGGAGAGGTCTGGAAGGCGCGCGATCAGCGGCTCGGCCGTTGGGTCGCCATCAAGACTTCCGCCGCGCGGTTCTCCGATCGTTTCGAGCGCGAAGCCCGCGCCATTTCCGCCCTGAATCATCCCAATATCTGCACGCTCTACGATGTGGGACCCGATTACCTGGTGATGGAGTACGTGGAGGGCTCTCCGATTAAAGGTCCCCTGCCCGTCGAACAGACGCTGAAATACGCGGCACAGATTTGCGACGCCCTTGATGCCGCACACCGCAGAGGTATCACACACCGCGACCTGAAGCCGGGCAACATCCTGCTTTCGAAACAGGGGATCAAGCTGCTTGACTTCGGACTCGCGCAGATGCAGCCTGGCCCCGACGATCCAACCATGATGCCCATGACGCAGACCGGCGCGGTGATGGGCACCCCTTCGTACATGGCGCCGGAACAGTGGGAAGGAAAAAAGGCGGATGCGCGATCCGACCTTTACTCGTTGGGTTGCGTGCTGTATGAGATACTCACCGGCAAGCGCGGCGGCACTGAGCGCGCGGCAGTCGTGCGGCCGCTGGAAGACATACTTCGAACGTGCCTCGAGAAAGATCCGGGAGACCGGTGGCAGTCCGCACGCGAGCTGAAGCATGCGTTGCGTTGGGCCGCCGACGCGAGGCCCGTGACGGCTCCCCCCTCATGGTCACATCCCGGCAAGACCGGTTGGATACTGGCAGGGCTGCTTGCGCTCGCCGCCGCCGCGCTCGGATTCGTCTTGTTCCACCAGCGGCCCACGCCGGCTCCGCAGGTCTTCCGAACCACCATTGAGCCGCCCCCGAAAACCAGAGTCACCAATTTCGCCCTGTCCCCCGACGGCCGCTCCCTGGCGATTGCGGCTACCGGAGAACACGGCGATCAGATTTGGGTGCGCTCTCTCGATTCGTTCCAATTACAGCCGCTCGCTGGTACTGAAGGAGGCGCCTTTCCCTTCTGGTCCGCCGACAGCCGGTCGATCGGCTTCTTCGCGGAGGAAAAGCTCAAGAGGATTTCTGCGGACGGCGGACCCGTACAGACGGTTTGTGACGCGCCCAACGCGCTGGGAGGAACATGGAGTGCGGGAAACGTAATTGTTTTTGGCTCGACGGTTACGGGGCTGCGCCGCGTCAACGCCGCGGACGGAAATGCGGTGCTGCTGACCGGAAAGCCCAGCGCCCGTTCCCCCGCGTTTCTGCCTGACGGCCGCCGTTTTCTCTACGAGGTTACTGGAAAGGACGCGGGCGTTTACGTCGGCTCCGTGGATGCGGCCTCCGGCGCCAGCGAAACTCTGGTCACCTCGGGCGCGAGCAATCCACAGTATCTGCCGCCATCGGCCGAAAGCGCTCATGGATACATCCTGTTTGTTCGGGACCAGACCTTGATGGCGAAGCCAGTGGACCCCAACAGCCTTGCGTCCGCGGGCGATCCGTTTCCGCTCTTCGACCAGGTCGCCTCGCTGCCCGGAGACAACAATTACTTTCTCTACTCGCTCTCCCGCAACGGGATGATCGTTCATCAACCCACCCGTCTGCTCCAACACACTTTTCTCGACCGCGGCGGACGGCCGCTTGCAACCATCGCTGACCCGGCGCCCACTCAAGGGCGCGTTGCCTTATCCCCGGACGGAAACCGAATCATCTTCGAGCGCGGCGTGGGCGGGAAGATCGATTTATGGATGACGGAAGTCGACCATGGTCTGCCTTCGCGCCTCACTTTCGATTCATCCATGAATCTCAGTCCGGTATGGTCTCCGGAGGGAAATCGCGTGGCCTTCTCCTCCAACCGCCGTGGCAACTTTGACCTGTACCTGACGGCCTCCAACCAGGCCGGTATCGATAAATTGCTCCGACGAGCGGGAGGGCCCGGGCCTCTGACCGCAACGGACTGGACGCGCGACGGCCGGTTCCTCATCGTCCAGGAGAACGGGGCCGGCCCCGCCGCGGCGGGATCATACGATCTTTTCGCGCTGCCGGTGGATGGCGGTATGGCGGTGCCCTTACTCAACACCGCGGCGAACGAGATCGAAGGGGTGGTTTCCCCGGATGGCCGGTGGCTCGCTTACGCTTCCGATGAATCCGGACGCGACGAAGTGTACGTCCAGCCCTTCGCCCCCGCATCTTCCCATGCGGCTGGAGGAAAGTCCCAGATTTCGACCAGTGGCGGCCGCGATCCGCACTGGAGGGGCGACGGCAGGGAACTATTCTACGTCTCGTCCGACCGTAAGATGATGGCCGTTGGAATAAAGCCAGACCGCGAGGGCCTGGCGCACGGATCGCCGCAAGGTTTGTTTGACGTGCATTTTTACACGGATGTCACGCTCAGCCGGTACGCCGTCAGCTCCGACGGTCAGCGCTTCCTGGCGGCGGTTCCCGCCGAAACTTTCTCCGAAGGACTGATCCACCTGACCGTCAATTGGCTCGCGGGCGTCGGGAAATAGCCGTGCGCAACCGTCGGCCGGCTTCTGCAATTCGTTTCCGAACCGCCGCCCCGGGCTTCAGGTTAGATCCGCGAAAATGAGTGCCTGGGTCGAGTGCAATGCGCACCCCGCCAGCGCGACAAAGCGGGTCTCCAGGTTTTGAACCGATAGCCGACAGCTGAGAGCCTTCTCACCCCATCGCATATTCCTTCAGCTTCCGGTACAGCGTCGTGCGCCCGATCCCCAGCAGCTGCGCCGCCGTCGTCCGGTCGCCGCGCGTATGCTCGAGCGCGTGCCGAATGGCCAGGCGTTCGAGCTCCACCAGAGGAATGATCCCGTGCTGCGGGGACGGCGCCGGCTCCGGGGCAGTCGTCACGCCGTTCGCGACGGCGGCCAGTCCGTTGGCCGCTTCGGCGCGGTTGCAGTATGCAACTGCCGTGGGCAGATCGGCGAAATGCAGCAGCGGCCCCGAGTTGAACGACATCATCCGCTCGAGGCAGTTCATCAGTTCGCGCACGTTGCCCGGCCAGTCGTAATTCAGGATCGCGTCCGTCGCATCGTTCGACAGCAGGAACCGCCCCCCGGTTTTCGCCCCGCCGGCCTTCGCAAGAAAACGCTCGATCAGCAGGGGGATGTCCTCTTTGCGGTCGCGCAGCGGCGGCAGATTCAGATGCACCACATTCAGCCGGTGAAAAAGATCCTCGCGGAAACGCCCCGCCGCGACTTCGGCCTGCAGATTCCGGTTCGTCGCGGCCACGGTGCGCACGTCGATCCGAATGCGCTGCAGCGAGCCCAGCGGCCGCAGTTCCTGTTCCTGCAGCACGCGCAGCAGCTTCACCTGCAGTTCGAGTGGCAGTTCGCCGATTTCGTCGAAAAACGCCGTGCCGCCACTGGCGAGTTCGATCAGTCCGCGTTTGGAATCCACCGCACCGGTGAACGCGCCGCGGACATGGCCGAACAGCTCGCTCTCCATCATCGTGCCGACGAGTGAACCGCAGTCGATGGGCACGAACTGACCGCGCGGCGCAGCGTTATAGAGAGAGCGCGCGACGACTTCCTTGCCCGTGCCGCTTTCGCCCATGATGAGGACGGGACACCGCCGCGCGCCCAGCCTTTCGATCTGATCGCGGAGCTGGACGATGCGGGGCGAACGCCCCACAAAGCCGGTGGGCAGATCCTGCTCGGCGATCCTCATCACGGATGGTAGTGGGACGGGGAAGAATTCTTCTCACGAGGAGGCTTTCAGCCCGACCTCCATTCACGGATCCAGCCGCACCACAAACGCCTGCGGTTCGTGCTGGTCCGCGCGAATGCGCCGCGCGAGGGCTTCGGCGGCTTCGGGCGACGGTTCGCGTCCCGCCAGAATGCGCCACAGCGGAGGATCGCCCTGGCGAAGCACTTCTTTCGCGGCGCCGTATGCCGCCATCATGTTCTGTTGCTGGCGATCGGCGTTCGATTTGTCCCGGAATGCCCCGATCTGCACGGCGAAAATGGCAGGCTCCGGCGAGGCCGGCGCGCCGATGAGGATGAGTTCGACCCGCGCCACGCCAGGGCCGATGAGATCGATCTCCTTCGCCGCGGCATGCGACAGGTCGATGACGCGCCCGTCGACGAACGGCCCGCGGTCGATGATGCGCACGTCCACCGTTTTGTCGTTCGTCAGATTGTGCACCCGAACCATCGTCTGGAACGGCAGCGTCCGATGCGCCGCGACCATCGTTTCCATGTCGTAGATTTCGCCGTCGGCCGCTCGCCGGCCGTGATACGGGTGCCCGTACCAGCTGGCGAGGCCGCTCTCGAGAACCGTGCCGACTGTTCCGAGGGAGGGGATGGGAGCGGTGGGTGCGACACCAGGCGCCGCGACACCAGGCACCACTACCGGGGGCGGCGTGACCGCCACGACTTTCTTCTTCGCGCACCCCGTAATGGCGATCGCGCACGTGACGACGAAAACCAGTCGGCAGGTCATCGGGTCTCTAACCATACTAACCTCAGTTTTGGCCATTCAAGTCACAATCATCGTCGCCTGTTGCAACGAGATCGCGCACATCCACACATTCCTCGCCAGCCTCGCGCAGCTCGACCGTACGAACCTCTCGCTCGACCTCATCATCGCCGACGGCATGAGCGCAGACGGCACGCGGCAGATTCTCGATGAATTCGCCCGCGGCCACGCGTGGTGCGCAGTAATCGATAATCCGGAGCAGATCGTCTCGACCGGATTGAACCGTGCCGTGCAGCTCGCCCGCGGCGAGTTCATCGTGCGCATGGACGCCCATACTGTCTACGAACCCGACTATGTGGTGCAAAGTGTCGCTGTGCTTCAGGCGACCGGCGCGGCGAACGCGGGCGGTCCGCAGCGTTCGCGCGCCACCGGCTACTGGCCACGCGCCATCCACGCGGGATTTCACTCGCCGTTCGCGACAGGCGGCGCGAAGTTTCGCGACGACAGCTACTGCGGCACGGTCAACACCATCCCGTACGGCTCCTGGCGACGCGACTATCTGATCGCGCTCGGCCTCTTCGACGAAACGCTCGCACGCAATCAGGACGACGAGCTGAATCTGCGCATTCGTCTGGCGGGCGGAATCATCTGGCAGCATCCTTCGATCGTCTCCTGGTATTCACCGCGCGCCACCTTACGCGGCGTCTTCCGCCAGTACTTCGACTACGGCTTCTGGCGGGTCGCGGTGCTCCGCAAACATCCGGGGCAGGGCGCGGTGCGGCACTTCGTTCCAGCAGCGGCTTTGCTCCTCGGCATCTGCCTGCTTCTGTTCGACAGACCGATCCTCCTCGTGCCAGCGGCGCTTTATCTGCTGCTCAGCCTGGGCGCAGGCTTGCAGTCCGCACGTCGCGAAGGATGGGATTTGCTGCCCGCCCTGCCGGTCACATTCGCCGTTTACCAGTCCGCCTACGCCGCGGGCTTCCTTTGCGGACTCGTATACTGGACGCTGTCTGGCCGTGAGCGAAGCCGAGATCGAAAGAATCCGCGCCGAGTTCCAGGCGCGCGACCGCACGATTCCGCCTGATTTCTACGCCTGGCATCGCCCTGAAATCCGGTATTGGCAGCGGCAGACCGCGCGGGTCTGCACCGAGCTTCTGCAAAACGCCGGCGCGCTTCCTCTCACCGATGCGGCCATCGCCGATATTGGGTGCGGCACGGGTCAGTGGCTCGCCGAATTCCTGGAATGGGGCGCGCAGCCCGCGAACCTCCACGGCATCGATCTTCTGGAAGAACGCATCGACAGCGCACACGCACGTCTGCCCGGCGCCGACCTCCGCTGCGGCGATGCCCGCAGTCTCCCCTGGCGCGACGCATGTTTCGATCTCGTTACCCAGTTCACCGTTTTCAGCTCGATCCTCGATGCGGATGTGCGACGCGGCGTTGCCCGCGAGATGTTTCGCGTTCTGCGGCCCGGCGGGCACATCCTCTGGTACGACTGCCGTTACGGCAATCCCGCGCGCGCGGCCGTGCGCGGCCTGAACCACCGCGATATCGCACGTCTTTTTCCGAACTGCGCCATCCGCTTTTCCGTAACTACTCTCGTGCCTCCTTTGTCGCGGGTTATCGCGCGCCATTCCCGTGCGCTCGCCGCCGCTCTCGAAAGCCTGCGCTTCACCTGCACGCATCTGGCGGCCGTAATCACTCCTCAAAAGACATAAAATGGAAGCACCTATGCGGGGAATTCTCTGTCTTCTCTTTACTGCGGGCCTGCTTTGTCCAGCTCTGGTGTGCGCGCAGACTCCGGCGGCGCCGGTTTCCTTCGATGTAGCCTCCATCAAACCGGCGCCGGACCTCATGACGCTGGTGCAGCAGATTCAGAGCGGCAAAGCCCACATCGGCGTGAAGATCGACGGGCACCGTCTCGACATGGGCTTTTCCTCGCTCCGCGATCTGATCTGCTACGCCTACGATGTGAAGCCGCATCAGGTCAGCGGTCCGGACTGGCTGGTGTCGGAGCGCTTCGAAGTGATGGCGACCATCCCCGATGGCGCCACGAAAGAGCAGGCGCCGCAGATGATGCAGACGCTGCTCGCCGAGCGATTCGGGCTTAAGTTTCACCGCGAGAGCAAGGAACATCCGGTCTACGCGCTGGTCGTTGCCAAAGGCGGACCGAAGATGAAGGAGGCTCCTCCGGAGGACCCGGCGCCTGCCGCTCCCACACCTGCGGATTCCAAAGATTCGCGCACCATCGATATCGGCCAGGGTCCGATGACCGTTAAACAGGACGGCAAGGGCGGCGCTTCGATCAATGCCGGGGCGCTGGGAAACATCAAAGTCAACATGAGCCCGGACGGTCTGATCCACATGGAGATGAGCAAGATGTCGATGACGATGCTGGTGCAGCAGATGGCGCCGCTGCTGGATCGCCCGGTCGTCGACAAAACCGACCTGAAGGGCAACTACCAGGTTGCGCTTGAATTCCCCATGAGTGCGATGCTGGCCGTCGCCCGCGCCCAGGGGATCAACATTCCGGGTCTGCCGCCGGGTCTCGGCGGTGCTGGCGGCGGAACCGGTCCCGCGGATTCCGCATCCGATCCGGCCGCCATGGACGCCGTCTTCAAATCGATGGACAAGCTCGGTCTCAAACTGGAGCAGCAGAAGCAGGCATTCGACGACATCGTCGTCAACCACGCCGAAAAGACTCCGACTGAAAACTGACCGCGTCGCCGCGTGGTCCCGCATCTTCGTTGTTATATGATGAACTCCGACGCGCGCCTGCAGTCCACGCAGTAATGCTCCGGGGCCGCGAACCACATAGAGGATTTCGTCAATGACAGTTCGGTCCAGGAGATGGATTATTGCCGGTACGGCCGCGTGCGTCGCCGCGGCTCTGCCCTTCGGCGCGAAGATTTTCGCGCAGAACAAGCCATCGGCGCCTCCGGCGCAGGCGCCGGCGGGGCCGAAGCTCCAGATGTCGGACAAGTATTTCAAGAACGTCAAAGTGCTCACTAATATTCCGGTCAACGAATTCATGGGCACGATGGGTCTGTTCTCCGCCGCGCTGAGCTACTGCTGCGGCGACTGCCACGAGGGCGCGGGCACCGATAATCCCGACTGGGCCTCGGATAAGAATCCGCGCAAGGTCGTCGCCCGCCGCATGGCCGCCATGGTCAAGGAAATCAACCGCGCCAATTTCGGCGGCGGCAATCAGGTCACTTGCTGGACGTGCCATCGGGGCAGTCCGGCGCCCGCGGTGACGCCTTCGATCGATACCATCTACGGCGAGCCGCTGTCGTTCCCGCCCGATAACGTCATCGTTGCCAAACCCGGCCAGGGCGCGCTCACACTGGATCAGATTTTCGACAAATACCTGCAGGCGCTCGGCGGCGCCGCGGCTACGGGGCGTCTCACCAGCTACACCGCAAAGGGCACCAGCCATCTGTTTGGCGAAACGCGCGAAGATCCGGTGGAGATTTATGCGAAGGCGCCGGACAATCTCGCCACCTTCGTGCATCAGCGCGGCGGCGATCTGGCGCGCACGTTCGACGGCCGCGATGCCTGGGTGATGCTGCCGCTGACTGTTGTCGGCAAATATCCGCTGAGCGCCAGCGCGCGCGAAGGCGGCAAACTCGACGCCGAACTCGCCTTCCCCTGGCGCATCCGGAGTTTCTTCCAGAACTGGCGCGTGGGCATTCCCACCACGCTGGACGGCAAGGGTGTTCAGGTTGTGCAGGGCAACGCGCCGGGCATCCTCGCGACCTTCTACTTCGACAAGACGACGGGCCTGATGACGCGCATGGTGCGTTACGCGAACACCGTGTCGGGCCGCGTGCCGACGCAGATCGACTATTCGGATTACAAACCGGTGGCCGGCGTCATGATGCCGTTCAAGTGGACCCTCGGCTGGGTCAGCGGCCGCGAAGAATACTCGATCGCATCCTATGATGCCAACGCGACGGTGGACGCCGCGAAGTTCCGCGAACCGATGCAGCGGGCGAAGTAAATCCCGGTAGTACACGCGACGCCAGTCGCGTTTTCCCGGCAACGAACATCCGGCGGTACATGGTGGTCGAGCACTTCAAAGACGTCGCGGCCGTGTATCGCCGTTTCGGGGAGCGCGGCCGCATGATGCCCGCAGGCCTCGTCTACATTTCCAGCTGGATCGATGAGAAGCTCGAACGCTGCTTCCAGCTGATGGAAACGCCCGACCGCGCATTACTTGATGAATGGATGTCGAAGTGGACCGACCTGATGGACTTCGAAGTCTACCCGGTCATCACATCCCAGGAAGCCGCGCGAATGGCCCCTCGTAAACAGAGCTGAAGTCTGCAGTGTTTATCGCTGTTCATGGGTGGCCAAAAGGACTTATGGGGGTGGTCAAATCGATTCCGGCGCTCGGCGTTCCGAGGCTCAGACTGAGCCCGTACGTCCCTGTGCCGGGATTCACAATCGGCGTGATCACTCCATGGTGATGCCCGGCGTGGGCCTCATGCGTATTAACCACGTACCGGCCCATGAAGAAACCCATCGCGCCGCCCGCGATCAGGTCGGACGCGTAATGCTGGCGTGCCCCAAAACGCGCCGCGCTCACAACGCTGCTGAGTCCGTAAGCCAGCCACGGCACCCATTTCCGGTCCCGGTATTCATACGAAATCACGGAAGCGAGCGCCCAGGATTCAATTGCATGCCCGGAAGGAAAGCTCGCTCCGCCCTGAAAAAAATATCCGGGTTTACTCGGGTTATTCGGGCGATTTCGGCCGGCCGCCGTCTTCAGGACTTCCATCACGATAAGACCGTCGATTAACGCCTCGCCTCCCAGCACGCCGGTTTCACGCGCTTTCTCATTGTCCAGCAACACGCCGGCCGTGTAGAAGCCCGCCACCTCGGGCAGCAGCGTGTAAATCGCGCCTATATTCGAGACGTTGTTCGACCAGCTCACCTGCCCCTTGCTGTTTTCGAAGATGTGAGTGGTGCGGTGGTCGGTCAGCACCGCGCCCACAGTCAGCGCGCCAAACGCCGCCCACCACTTCGCGTTGTCGCGATGCATGTGGAACGGGCTGGTCCAGATGGCTTTTTGATCCAGCCACACGTTGCTCAGGAGCTTCTTTGTCAACGGTACGACGTGCTCGGTGTCGCCAGGATAAAAGACCAGATCCCGGCGGTCTTCCTTTGCCGCCGGATTTGTGCCAGGTGCCGTCGTATCCGCGGATGGAGGTGCGGACGTATCGGAGTCGGCCGTTTCGTCGGCGGCAATCGACAACGCAGGCAGGAACAGGAGCAAACACAAAACCCAACGCCCGCGCCCGCTCATCCGCACGAGATAAGCCGTTTGCAACCCGGCGGCCATTGTTTCGATCGCCACCGGTCGCGTGATTTTATCTGGGTTTATCGCCGTCCATCGGTGGCTAATTTTGCATTCTTAGCCAGTCGCAGTGCATTGCGCATCAGCTTCAGTCCGTGATCGCCCGCAGCCGTCAGGATCGACTCCGGATGAAATTGCACAGCCTCTATCGGCAACTCCCGATGTTGCACGCCCATAATGATGCCGTCGTCCGATTCCGCCGTGACTTCAAGCGCTGCCGGCATACGTCCGGGTATCGCGTACAGCGAGTGATATCGCCCCACTTCAAACGTCATCGGGTAATCCCTCGAAAACGCCCTTACCCCGATGCCGCACGGTCGACGGCTTCCCGTGCATCGGATACGGCAGCACACCAAGCTCCCCGCCGAACGCCTCCACAATCCCCTGCAGCCCCAGGCACACGCCGAACACCGGAATTCCGGCCTCTACCGCATGTCTCACCAGCTGCGGCACGCCGAAATCTTCCGGACGTCCCGGCCCCGGCGAGATCAGAATCATGTCGGGATTCACCGCATCGAGCACTTCGAACGGCGTCCCCGCGCGATACGTCACCACCTCCGCGCCCGCCTGCCGCGCGTAATTCGCCAGCGTGTGGATGAAGCAGTCGTCGTTATCCACCAGCAGCAGCTTCATCTTCAGCTGCTCGCCTTCCTCTTCCCTCACCGGCGTCTCAGCCGGCGGACCCAGCAGGCGAAAAAAGCCGTTCGCCTTAAGCCGCGTCTCCTGCTCTTCTGAAGCCGGATCGGAATCGTAGAGCAGCGTGGCGCCCGCCGGATACGTCGCATACCCGTCGCGCAGATAGGTCGTGCGAATCAGAATGCCTGTGTTGATATCGCCGTTCAGCGACAGCATCCCGACCGCGCCGCCATACCAGCCGCGGGCGTTCTTTTCCAGCGTCTCCACCGCCACCGCCGCCGCTTTCTTCGGCGCGCCGATCACCGTCACCGCCCACATGTGGCTGAGGAACGCATCGAGCGAATCGAAGCCCTCCTGCAGAAATCCCTCGACGTGATCCACCGTGTGGAACAGGCCCGCATACGCCTCAATCAGCCGCCGCCCGATGACTTTCACCGTGCCCGGCTCGCAGACGCGGCTCTTGTCGTTGCGATCCACATCGGTGCACATCGTCAGTTCCGACTCATCCTTGGTCGAATTGAGCAGCGCGCGGATATTCTTCTCGTCCTGCAGGGGGTCGGCCGTGCGCCGCGCCGTGCCCGCAATCGGACAGGTCTCGACGCGCTCCCCTTCCACCCGCACAAACATCTCCGGCGACGCTCCCACCAACTGCTCGCCGCCGAACTGAAGCAGAAACTCGTACGGGCTCGGGTTCGCCCTCTGCATCCGTAAGAACAGTTCCGACGCTTTGCCTGAGTACGCCGTACGGAACGTCTGGCGCAGCACCACTTCGTAGTAGTTCCCCTGCCGCATGCCCTCGCGCACGGTCTGGACGTTCGCCATGTACTCTTCCGGCGTGTGATCGGAAGTGATCGGGCCGGAAGTCATCAGGTCACGCTCGCGCGCAGGTGGAGGCGCAATGCGTTCGCCCGCACGTTCCATGCCCGCGGTCGAGACGCCGTTCTGTTCGAACTCATAGCTGAACCGCTCGATCTGCTCGCGCTTGCGGTCCATATAGATGATGTCGTCGCACAGGAAGAGCTGCAGGTCCTTGCGGCTCGTACGCTCGAGGCGCAGCGGGATAGGTTCGAACTGAAACAGCAGGTCGTAGCCGAATGCCCCGGCGAACGCCAGCTTGTCGTCGTGCTCGCTGCGGAATTCGCGTGTCAGCGCCCGGAGAATGGTGAACACCGAAGGCTGGCGGCTGCGCTCCTCTTCGGCGAACAGCTTCGGCATCGGCTTGAGCCGTCCACGAAGGGTGCCGCTGTCCTCGCGGAAGTCGTCCCAGTGCGGATGATCACGTAAAACAGTCGCCAGCATGCGGTTGATCGCGACGCCGCGTTCGTTCAACGGGCGGAAGATCACCTCCCGCTGGAACCCGATCAGCTCCAATGGAGGACGGACCGACACGATATCCCACCGCGAGTACCGACCGGGGTATTCATATCCGGAGGAAAGGTATATGCCGCGAAAATTATCCAGGTCCCGTAAAAAACGGCTAAGTCCTTGCCGATAAGGAAGTTTGGAGACGATACGCGAGACCCGGATGCCGTTCGTGGTGCGATACGTGATCTCGCGCATATAGTCCTGGAACCGTTAACCTAAGTATCGCTTACCGTTATCTCCGGCGCATGCTAGGCTTGAATTGCCGGAATCACAGGGTATGTATAAGGCCTTTTTTGGTTTAAACAGCACTCCGTTCAATCTCAGTCCCGACCCTTCGTTTCTGTACCGGAGTCCACAGCACGAAGAGGCGCTTGCCAGCCTGATTTACGGCGTGCAGAGCCGCAAAGGCTTTATCGTTCTGACCGGCGAGGTGGGTACGGGCAAGACCACCATGCTCGAATGCCTGCGCGACCATCTTACGTCGCACAAAATCCCGTTCGCGTCCCTGTTCAACTCGCGGCTGACGGCGGACCAGTTTTTCGAGATGGTGGCCTATGACTTCGATCTCGCCTGTCAGCGCAATTCGAAAACGGAGGTTCTCTTCGCGCTGAACCATATGCTGATTCAGCGGGCGAATCAGAATCAGAGCGCGGTGCTGATTGTCGACGAAGCCCAGAATCTCGATTGGGAGGTTCTGGAAGAGGTCCGCCTGCTGGGGAACCTCGAAACGCGGCGCGGCAAGATGCTGCAGATCATTCTGGCGGGACAGCCCGAGCTGGACAGCAAGATCGAGAAAAGCGAATTCCGCCAGCTGAAGCAGCGTATCGCGCTGCGCTGCCATCTGCGTCCTTTCTCGGCACCGGAAACCGCGCTGTACATCGCTTCGCGTCTGCGGCGCGCGGGGATGCCGCAACAGTCTGTCTTCCCGGCCGACGTGCTGCTCGATATCCACCGGCGCACCCAGGGCATCCCGCGTCTGATCAATTCCGTCTGCGACAACCTTTTGCTGACCTGCTTCGCGATGGAGAGCCGCGTCGCGAATGTGACCATGCTCGACGAAGTCTCGCGAGACTTGCATCTGGAATGGCCGGGCGCCAAGCGCATCTGGTCGGGTGTCGGGACTGCTGCCGTGGCGGAGCCCAGAGTCTAGCATCTAGCCGCCTACTCTTCTAACTAAGTTGTCCGTAATACAGGAACGTCTCGTAGTCGAACGTCACCCGGCCGTCCGTCGCATACCGGTCGAATAGCTCGCGCAGTTCCGCCATCATCGGCGCGTAAGCCGGACCTCCCGCGCGCGGCGCATACGACGACGATTCCAGCCTTCCCCGCAGCCCTTCGAAATCGAACAGCTGCCGGTAATTGAACTCCCGCGCCTGCACCCGCTGCGGCGCGAAGAATTTTTCCGCTTCCAGCGCGGCGTTGCGTTTGCGGCGAATCTCCGCGTACTCTGTCCCGTGCCGGCTCAGCAACCTGTCGTATTCGCCGAGGAACGCCGAGCTCCGATGATGCTCGTTCCACACCAGCGCGCACCAGCCGCCCGGGCGCAGAATACGCACGAACTCCGCCCGCGCCTGTGCCGCCTCGAACCAGTGGAACGCCTGACCCGCCGTCACGAAGTCGACCGACTCCGCCGCCAGACCCGTGTTTTCGGCTCGTCCGTCAACCGCCTCGAACCGCGCGCCCGCCATCTCCCGCACACCCGCCTCCCGCATCGGCCCGTTCGGCTCGACGCCGATGACGCGGTTTCCGTTCTCCAGAAAGATTCGCGCCAGGTTCCCCGGACCGCACCCGATATCGGCAATCTCCGACGCCGGTGTCAGCCCGCACTCCGCCGCGAGCGTAGTCACGATCCCGCGCGGATAACCGGGCCGGTAACGAACATAGTCCGCCACCCTGTCGCTGAATCGCTCGGTGACCTGTGCCGGGTCTGCCATGACGCTTTATGTTCGCATCCATATTCGCATCAGGGCGAAATCCGTCCTGCAGATGCAAATCGTTTGCATCGGAAACGCCTGATTTTGCCCGCTTCTCGCCATTTTAATTTTATAAATTGCAACTCAGTTGCAAAAATTTGTTGACACAGGCGGCCTGCGGCGCTAATCTGGCAACTTGAATCCGGGGCCTGCTGCAGGCTGAAACGGCATCGTCCGCTCATCCCGATTCAATAACGCCACGGAGTGTGTTCAATTGCCGAAGAACAGGTGTGTCTTCTTGCGGGTCGTCGTCTGTCTGTTCGCATCCGCCATCGCGTATGCGGGCGACGGCGGCACCCTTTCCGGTGTCATCGCAGACCCCGCGGGCCGCGCCGTTCCAGGCGCCCGCGTCACCGCAACGAACACAGCCACCGCCGTCAGCCACACCCTCGCGACCGACGATCGCGGCTTCTACTCCTTCCAAAACCTTCCCGTGGGAACCTGGACGCTTGAGGCGGATGCCCCAGGCTTCAAACCAGCGCGCCGCGGCGGCATCGAAATCGATATCGACGCAAAATTGACCGTTAACGCCACACTCGCCATCGGCGAACGAACTGACGCCGTTACCGTCTCAGAGTCGGCCGTGCATGTCGATACCGCCGACAGCCAGAAGGGCGAAGTCATCGGTGCGCGCCAGATCACCGCCGTGCCGCTCAACGGGCGCAGCTACACCGATCTGCTTTCCCTGCAGTCGGGCGTCGTGCCCGTCACCTCCCTCACTTCCGACACCCAGCAGGATGTCGGCGTCAGCGCTTTTTCTCCCTCCGGCGGCCTCAATCCCGGCACCATCTCGATCAACGGCCAGCGCGAATTCGCCAACAGCTTCGTGCTGAACGGCAGCGACGTTGAAGAGGATGTCAACATGGGCGCGGCCATTGTTCCCAATCTCGATTCCATCGCCGAATTCCGCATCCTCACCAGCAACTTCGATGCGGAACACGGCGAATTCAGCGGCGGCCAGATCAACGTCGTCACCAAATCGGGCACCAACGCATTCCATGGCGATCTCTTCGAATTCCTGCGCAACACCGACCTCGATGCGCGCAATTATTTTTCTCCCACGCGCGGCGCTTTCAATCAGAACCAGTACGGCGCAACGCTCGGCGGGCCCATCCGCCGCAACAAAATCTTCTTCTTTGCCGATTACCAGGGCACGCGCGCCAAGCAGGGCATCGACACCGGCGAAATCCCGGTCCCCTCGCTTACCGATCGCACCGGCAACCTCAGCGACCAGGCTTCTTCCCTCACGGGCGCGGTCAGCGGACCGTATTTCGCGAATCTGCTGACGCAGAAGCTCGGTTATGGCGTGACCGCGGGCGAGCCCTATTACGTTTCAGGCTGCACGAGCCCCGCCCAGTGCGTGCTGCCGAATGCCACCGTACCGCAGAGCGCCTGGTCGGCGCCCGCCGCCAGTCTGCTCGGCTACATTCCATCGACGAACAACGCGAACGACACGTTTTCCACTTCCGCCTTCAATCAGACGCTGCTCGATAACAAAGGCGCGATTCGCCTCGATGGCGAAACGCGCCTCGGCATGCTCTCGGCCTACTATTTTCTTGACGGCTGGTCGCAGAACAGTCCCTACCCCGTCGCGCAGGGCGGCGCCAATGTGCCGGGCTTCAACGCGCTGAACTCCGGACGCGCGCAGCTCGTCGCGCTCGGCGACACAAAGACCTTCAGCTCAACCGCCGTCAACGAGTTCCACTTCAGCTTCCTGCGCGACGCCACCGATCTCGGCAAACCGGTCGGCGGCGTCGGCACGAGCCTCGCCTCTCAGGGATTTGTGACAGGCGCCGACACCCCCGGCATCGTGGCGCTCTCGCCGAAGACCGAAGGCGTCGAGAACGTGGACTTCAACAACTTCTCCATCGGCACGAACACCAACGAACTCCGCCAGGTCAACAACACCTTTCAGTGGCGCGACAATTTTTCGAAGGTAATCGGCACCCACACCATTCAGACCGGCGGCGAATTCCATTACGACCAGGTCAACACCAACCCCATCGCGCAGCTCAACGGCAACTTCATTTTCTTCGGCAGCGAGACCGGTCTGGATTTCGCCGATTTCCTGCTGGGCATTCCGAGCCAGTACAACCAGAGCCAGCTGCAGCCCTTCTACGGCCGCAACAAATTCGCCGCCCTGTTCGCGCAGGACAGCTGGCGCATCCGGAAAAATCTGACGCTCAACTACGGTCTGCGCTGGGACCGCATCGAGCCCTGGTACGAGAAATACAATCAGCTCGCCACGTTCGAACCCGGGCAGCAGTCGGTGGTGTTCCCCGGCGCGCCCGCCGGCATTCTGTTCCCCGGCGATCCCGGCGTCCGCCGCACCATTGCGCCTCCCGGCAATCTCGATTTCGCGCCGCGCATCGGCTTCGTCTGGTCGCCCGACAGCAAGACCAGTATCCGCGCGAGTTACGGCATGTTCTATACCGCGATCGAAGCCCTGTCCATCGGCATCAGCAGCGCTAACGCGCCTTACGGGACCACCTACACCAGCCCCGCGCCGCCGCTCTTCTCCACGCCGTTCGTCACGGCCGCCACAGGTCAGAACGTCGGCCAGTATTTTCCCGTTCAGCTTGCGCCGCTGAACACTTCGGCGGCACACCCGGATACCGCGATCGACTGGTCGCAGTTCGTTTCCATCAGCGGCATACCGAACTACATGCCGGATAACAAAATCCCCTACACGCAGGAATACATGCTTTCCATCCAGCACGAACTGGCGCGCAACACGCTGCTCGATGTCAGCTATGTCGGCAACCAGGCGCATCATCTTCTGGTGCTCCGCGAACTGAATCCCGGCGATCCCGCGCTTTGCCTCACGCTCAGCACGTGCGGGCCGTTCAACGAGGGCAGCACGCGCGGACCCCTGGGACCGGCCTTCGGCAGCGACACCGCCGAGACCACCATCGGCAATTCAGCCTTCAATTCCCTGCAGGCGACTCTGCGGCACACCAGCGGCCCCCTGCAGCTGCTCGCCGGTTACACCTGGAGCAAGTCTCTCGACCTGTCTTCCAATCTCGGCGAAGAAGTGAACCCGCTCAATCCGTCGCTCAGCCGCGCCCTTTCGGCCTTCGACATCACGCAGAACTTCGTCGTGAGCTACAGCTATCAGCTGCCGTTTGCGCGCCTGACGGGCCACCCCAACCGCTTCACCGAAGGCTGGGAATTTTCCGGCATCACGCGCTTTGCCACCGGCCTGCCCGTCACGCTGATCAATTACGGCGACAACTCACTGCTGGGCGCGGAGCCGAACGGCATCAACAATTTCGGCATCGATGAGCCCGATGTCGTTCCGGGCAAACTCAATCTGAACTCAAACCCGCGCAATGGCCAGTCGTATTTCAACACCGCATTGTTCAGCGACAACGCTCTCGGCACGCCCGGCAACGCGTCCCGCCGCTACTTTCACGGACCCGGCATGGCGAACTTCGACATGGCGATTCTCAAGACCGTGCGCCTCAGCGAATCGCGTTCGGTTCAGCTTCGCTTCGAAGGCTTCAACGTTTTCAATCACGCGCAGTTCTTCGGCCCGCAGGCCGTCGATGGCAACATCAGCAGCGCGACCTTCGGGCAGGTTGTCAACGCTGCCGCCCCGCGTCTGGTTCAGGCCGGAGCCAAATTCGTCTTCTGAAGGAACCAGCGAGGAATCAATGAAAAAACGACGTATCCTTTCGATGGGAATTTCGGCTGTGCCGATTCTGATCGGATGCACAGCAAGTCTGGCCGCGGACTCCTTACAGGATCCCGGCGTGCGCGGAGGAGCACCCGGGGCGGGCAGGATCGTCAGCGGGCTGGGTGACGATGGAGACACGCTGTTCGCGTTCCTCACCTCCGAGTTCACGCAGCTTCATTCCATCGGCGGCAACCTTCCCGGTGAAACCGGAAACGGCCTCGGGCCGGCATACAACGGCAACGGTTGCGGCGCCTGCCACGCATTTCCCGCCATTGGCGGGAGCAGTCCGGCTGTGAATCCGCAGGTGGCAATGGCCACTCTGGATGGCGCGCAGAACTCGATTCCCTCGTTCATTACCCTCAATGGTCCGATCCGGGAAGCTCGATTCGTGCGCAACCCGGACGGCACGGCGGACGGTGGCGTCCACAACCTGTTTACGATCAAGGGCCGCGTGGATGCCCCCGGATGCACTTCCATTCAGCAGCCGGATTTCGACAGTAATCTGACGGCGGGAAACGTTATACTCCGAATCCCCACGCCCATGTTCGGAGCCGGGCTGATCGAGAACATTTCCGACGCAACGATTCTTGCCAATAAGGCGGCGGATCAGAAGCTGAAAGCCGTGCTGGGTATTTCCGGTCACGAAAACCGCAACCCCAACGACGGCGCGATCAGCCGGTTCGGATGGAAGGCGCAAAACAAATCCCTGACGCTTTTTTCCGGTGAGGCCTACAACGTCGAAATGGGCGTCACGAACGACCTGTTCCAGAACGAGCGCAATCTGACGCCTGACTGCGATTTCAACACCAAACCCGAAGATCATACCGTGTATGGCGCCGATGTTGCCGACGGAGGTGCGACCAGCGGCATGCAGCACTTCGCCACCTTCGGACGATTGCTGGCGCCGCCGATGCCGGCGGCACCGACCGATTCGACAACCCGCGGCCAGGTCAACTTCGTAAGAATCGGGTGCAACCTGTGCCATACGCCCAGCCTGCAAACCGACATCAGTGACGTTCCGGCGCTGAATCAGCAGACCGCGAACCTGTTTTCGGACCTGCTCGTGCACAATATGGGCTCCGGCCTTGCGGACGGCGTGTCGCAGGGTCTGGCGAGTGGCAATGAATTTCGGACAGCACCCCTGTGGGGCGTGGGACAGCGGATTTTCTTTCTTCACGACGGCCGAACTTCGGACCTCCTGCAGGCAATCCTCGCTCACCAGAGCCCGGGCTCGGAAGCCAATGGAGTCATGGCCAACTTTGAGTTCCTGACATTCGGGGAGAAGCAGGATCTGCTTAACTTTCTTCGCTCGCTGTAGCGTTTGGGGCGCGGTCTAACGTCGTCTTCTGCCTACAGGAACAGCGAATTCGGCAGCATCGGAAACACCGGCTCATCCTCATCCCCGCCGAGAAACGCTTCGAACAGCATCCCGATCCGCGTTTTGTGCCGCGCCAGTCTCTCTTTGCGGTTGGCGACGAAGTCGAAGCGGAACGGCGAGTAGGTTTCGAGTTCCGCGATGTAGGCTTCCGAATAGCAATCGCGCAGCGCCCCCGCCGCGCGCACGATCAGCGAGATCGAACTGCGCCGGCGCACCCGAGAACACCGTGCGCAGGCCCTTAGCCGAATCCTCACGCACATCCTGCAGATCGTCTCCGAGCTGCAGGAGCACGCCCCAGTCGAATGCGAAACCGGCTTCCGCATCGGTCAGGCACCCGGCGGCCACGTACGCATCGGCCAGCACAGACGCCCCGCCTTTGGTGAACACCACGCGCAAAGCATCGTCGGCCGTACCGCGTTCGAGCAGCCGGATGCTGTCTTCCTGCGAACGATGAATCGCCAGCAGGCTCGCATACACCTCCGGATATTCCGCGCGCGCATAGCTGGATTCGATGAGGCTCACCAGATCCCAGACGATCTCCTCGTGATCGTTCGCGACCGGCACGTTCTCACTCGCGAGCTGCCGCCGGAAGTGCGCGCTGAACCGCAGCTTCTGCTCGCGCGGCACGTTTGCGTCGTCGAGGTAGTTGTCGGTATACGGATACAGCATGCTGTACCCGAAGATGGCGGGCGTCACGCTCATCCGCATGCCGAACAGCGCCTGCAGTCCGCACGCCGCCCATGCATTGCGGCAGGCCTGCATGATCTCAGCCGTCGAGACGTTCGGATCGAACCGCCGCGCGAGGCGCCCCATCGTTGTGCCGACCACCGGGAACCCGCCATCACAAGTTTCGCCCAGCAGCAGCGCGATGTGGCAGTCGTCGAGTTCCAGCGCGTTCCTGGCGAACTCCGCGAACGCCGACGAAATGCGCGCATGCACCCGCGCCCGATCCGCTCTGGTGCGCGGCGGACTGCTCAGCTCTGCCTCGATCGCCGCCGTAAACCGGTCCAGCAGCGCTTCCTTCTGACACTGCTCCGCGGGCGTGAACCGCCGACCCGGCGCAGGCAGCCCATCGCCCTCGCGCTCCCACAGCGCAATGGATGCAGCCGTCAGCTCCTCGATGGTGCGCGTCATCGGGTCCGGAGAATGATACGACCCGGGCCGTTCCGAGGTTCAGTGTTTTCTCGTCTGTGACGTGATGCCGGGAACAACGTCCGTGTGGACGAAATCGTCGCCTTTGAACAACAGCGGCTCGCCGGCCGCCTTCGCCAATGCATAGGCAAAGCAATCGCCGAAATTGAGCTTGGCCGGGTGCCCGCTGCCCTTCCCGAAATCGCGGTAAGCCTCGCGCGCAATCCTCGCCTGGTCAACCGTGACTGGCTCAATGACGAGTCCGGCCTCTCGCACAAAATCATCCAGGCGACGGCTGGCAACTGCATCCCGGCTGCCGTCGATTACTGCCGCAGCCTCCACAAAACTCACCGCTGAGATCCGGCGTTCGCTCGCGGCTTCAATGACGCCGGCGAATCGCTCCGCCTCCGGCTCATTCCGCAGAATTGCGATGATCGCCGAAGTGTTCAACGATCACCGCGGCAGCCCGCGGTCGTCATAGAGGAGGTCGCCGTGCTCAATCTTCCGGAAACGGCCCTTCAGCCGGGGCGCACAGTCCCGGCCAATGGCCAGCAGACGCTCGGCCAGGCTGCCGCGTTTCGCGCCGCGAAGCCGCTCCAGACGCTCCCGCATCGCCACGGTAGCAGCCGTAGTCATGCTCTCTCCGGTAAGGACAGAAAGCTCCTGCGCCAGCCGGTGTGCTTCGTCGCTCTTGAGGTTGAGGCTCATGTCTACCTTTCTACCACTCTACTCTGGCAATCTACCATCAGGTCGCCACCGGGATCATTTCGTTCCTCGTTTTCGTTCCATGCCTGCCGGAAGTCCGAAGAGCATGGATATGACGAAGGCCGCCCCCGTCCAGCGTGGAATATCGGCGACCTCCAGCCCCGCTGGTCGTGTGTGCCCACGGACCAGAATAGCTGTAGACATGCACGTTCCAACCAGCAACGCTCGGTAAGCCCTGATGCGAGACAGGTGTAAGCCGGGGCAGGCGCCTTAGAAGCCACGGCGTCGAGTGCCTTGAGAAACACGCGATGCGCCTTCCACGGAATCAGAATCAAAGCCGCGATGCCGGCAGCCAAACCCAAGGAATAGGCCTGTAACGTCAGAACTCCCTATCCAGGAGGACGCCGTTACCGCCACGTACATGGCAAAAGGAAAGGCAGCCAGAGCGATCGTAACGGTCAGAAGCCAGGACAGGAGGCGCTCCGGCATCAATCAACGATTCTACCCACGAACGAGCCTTCGGCGTCATTCTCACTCGCGCTCGGCCCCTGCTAATCTGCTCTACTAGAGATTGCGCTCAAACCGCGCTCCGGCCGCCGCCCGCGGCGCGCGTCGCTGAGCCCAGGACACTGGAGGTTCCCCGAAATTGGCGCTCACCATCGACAACGTTCTGTCCCCCGTCGAACCCCTCAAAACCCCGTTCGACCGCGAAGGCCTCGAAGACATCGGCTACATGACCTGCATGACGCTGGTTCTCCTCGGCAACTACGCGCAGACTGGCCACTTCGGCGGACCCCTCGCCTACACCCCCTTCAACGTCGCCGCGCACCTCGCCGGCCCCGAGCTCGGCGGCATGCGCTACGACTATCGCCGCCCCAAGCACCCCTTCGGCGACAAGCTCATGCTGGCCGGCGGCCACAACGTCCCCACCGGCTACGCGCTCTGGATGATCATGGGCCAGGCCCTCGCGCGCAAATTCAAACTCACCGGCGACAAGCGCTACCACGTCGATCCCAAAGTCGCCATGCTGCCCATCGACGCCCTCGGCTTCCGTCGTGGCGCGGGCGCACTCAAAACGCTCCTCGCCGATCAGGGACTCGCCGACCATCCCCTCTTTGCTCAGGCCAAACTGCGCGGCATCAAAGCTCTCGCCGGACACGCCGAAACCGTCGACGTCACCAACGACGTGAATGGCGGCCCCTCGGGCGTCGGCATCGCCTCCGCCGCCGGTAAGTCTGCTTTCTGGGACATCGTCGGCGCGCCCTCTTCGCCCAAGGTCATCGCGCTCGAAGGCGAGTTCGCCATGACCGAAGGCCACGCCCAGGAGCTCAAAACTCAGGCTCTCGCCCTGCAGTGCGGCAAGCGCCTGCGCGTTATTCTTTCCGACAACAACGCCGGCATCGACGACGTTCTCCTCGGCGGCGTCGTCCCCTCCCAATTCCGCGAGTACAACATCGTCGAACAGTGGACCTCCTACGGCTGGAACGTCTTCACCATCGACGACGGCGGCGACTACGCGCAGATCGTCGGCGCCCTCAAAACCATGGAGGACTGGGACCCCGCCGATCGCCGCCCCATGATCCTCATCGCCCGCACCACCAAGGGCTACTGGCCGCGCGCCGTCGAAGGCAAAATCCCCGGCCACGGACCGCAGCTGGTCAGCTATCAGAGCCACCCCTACGGAATGAAAATGAATTCCGATTACTTCGTGGCTCTCGCGCGCACCTTCGAAGAGCACTACGGCGTCGAGTTCGAAGGCATCCGCAAAGGCCCCGTCACCGACCCGCGCGAACGCCTGATCCAGTTCAAGACCAACATCGATGTCGTGATGTCGCTGCTCGATCGCAACGGGCTCGGCGACTGGCTCGCCGAGCGCCTGGTCTCGATAGGCGACACCGTCAGAGACGACACGCCGGTCAACTTCAACGTGAAGACCGATCCGTTCCTCGACGAGCGCCTGCGCGTGGCCAATCTTCCCGTCGAACCGCAGACGGTGACCGTGACGAATCGGTTCACCGGCACCGAGAAGCAGGTCGCCGTGAGCCTCTTCCGCAAGCCCGGTGAAGCTGCCGGTGCGCGCCGCGCCATTTCCGAAATCATCAAGTGGATGAACTTCGTCACCGATAACCGCTTCTTCACGCTGGCGGCCGACCTTTCGGAATCCATCAACGTGGAGCACGGCAGCCTCTGGGGCCACTACGATCCCGAGACCAATCCACTGGGCACGCGCATCAAGGCCGCGATTCAGGAAGCCGGCAACGTTTCGACCGCGATCGGTCTTGTCGGTCAGAGCGCCAGCGTCGATCCCGCGAAGTTCTGCGGCGTCTGGGCGCTCAGCGGAACCTACGGCGCCTTCACGCCGCTCATGTACACGCCCGCGCGCGTCTGGAGCCAGCAGAATCAGGACAGCAGATTCCGCATGGGCGTGCTGCACATACTCGCCGGCCACTCCGGCCCCGAGACCGCAGCCGACGGCCGCACCCACTTCGGCATCTTCGCCACCCAGGTCTGGAAGCTTTTCCCGCGCGGCCACACGATTCACCTCAATTTCTGGGACTACAACGACGTCGCGCCCGGCTACTTCGCCGCCGCCGAGATTGCGGCGCGCGATCCGAAGGTCGGCATTATCAGTATCGAGATCGCACGCCCGGATTTCGCCGTCGTGGATCGCAGCAGGTTCGCCGATTCCGATCTGAAAGCCGCCGCCAAGGGCCTTTACGTGATTCGCGATTTCGCGCCCGGCAAGCCGAAGCACGGATACGTGATCGTGCAGGGCTCGAGTTCGACGATGAACCTGGTGAAAACGCTTGGGCGTCTCGACGAGGCCGGCATCAACGTCAAAGTGATTTCGGCGATCAGCGAGGACCTCTTCGACCGCCAGCCGGAGTCGTATCGACACTCGGTGCTGCCGCCTGAAGCACTTTACGACGCGATGGTGGTGTCGACCGGAACGCGCCGCATGATGCCGGTGCGCGATCTCGGTCCTCTGACCGATGCGTACTCGTTGACCTCCGACTGGGCCAACCAGTGGCTCACGGGCGGTCTGGAACCGGATGTCATCGCCGAAGCGCACCTCGACGCGGATTCGATCTTCGCCGGCATCCAGCGCTTCGCCGATGATCGCGAAAAACGCATCGCCACCCAGCGTGAGCGGCTGGCGGGCTGACCACTCGAAGAGACTGCCATGAAGGTGGACTGGTCCCCATTTAAACTGGCCGCCGTTCGGCGGCTGGAACAAGGGGTATCGATTGCCGAGGCGGCGCGCGGGTTGGAAGTGAACCCGAACGTGCTGCACCGACGGAAGCTTCTACTGCACGGGAGAATATCCGAAGATTGACGCCGTCGCACCGCTTGAATTCACGCTCGGCAAGTCGGGCTTTGAAGAAATGAAGCCGAAGGCCAAAGCCGCGAGTTCGCTTCTGCGGAGCGCCGCCGCCACGAGCGGCCTGAACTTCCCGAACAAACCTGTCGTTCCCAACAAACCCGCCGGATTCGCGTGATGAAGTGGACCATTCGCGATCCGAAGCGTTTTCTTCTCGAACACGACTCCGTCGAACAACTCGCCGCCGATGTCGATTGGATCAGCGGTTTGCATTGGCGTCTGGATACCGCCAGCCTGCTTCTTGCAGTCGATTTAAACCTCCTTATCCATGGCCGCGTGTATGAGGTGTCCCTGACGTATCCAGACGCCTTTCCAGACACGCCCGCTTACATTCGCCCCCGCGATCCATCACAGCGATGGACTATCCATCAGTATGGAGCTGGTGGTTCATTGTGTCTGGAATGGCAGGCGGACAACTGGATCTCCAGCATCACCGGCGCCGATCTCATTCGCAGCGCGTACAAGCTTCTGTACACCGAGACGCATCCGGATAACCCGCAACCGGTACCCTCAGCACATCGCCTCACGCCGGGGCAAGAAGTGCGCGCCAGCAGCTATCGTCTCGTCGCAACCCCTGCCCTGCTCGCTGAAGTCGGAAAAGTGCCATCTGATACGGCTGTCGCGATATGCACAAACACTCTGGTTCATAGATCATCAACCGTGTGCGTCATCAGCGGACTAGCGGACGCGACCGGCGCAATGAAGAAAATCTCTGATGTGCCAAAGGGTGTCAGCACGTATAGCCCATTGTTTGCGTGGAAGGGTGAGGGATTCATCGTGCGCAGTGCCGCGATGTCCGCCGCCACCGTAAACTCGGCGGCAGAACTGTCCGCCCTCATCGAAAACGCTGGCTTATCGGACATCGTCAACCTGAGCCGTGAAGCTCAATCAACGCGTTATCGCGACACACTGATTGTTATCGCCGGGACCGACGATGGATCTCTCCGCGCCTTCGGTACCGACGCCGATGAGATCCACGAATATATGGTGGTCGGGACCGCCGGCGAAGACAGACGACTGCCGCCGTCTCATACAGGGCTGCCATCGCTGTGTGTTGCGATTGTCGGCCTCGGCTCTCTCGGCAGCAAAATTGCGGTATCCCTCGCGCGCTCCGGCTGTCGCAAGTTCTTGCTCGTGGACGATGATATTTTTCTGCATGAGAATGTATGTCGCAACGAATTATCGTAACAGTTCAGGTGGTTGATGTCGTTTTGAGCAGCGACGGTACAGGCAGCGCACTGCGGTGACACCGGAGGGCCGCGACGAGATAGTCGAGCGGCGTTCGATTCTGCATGCGGCATGTGCGAGTCACCGTAAGCAGACGAGCAACCGCGACTTCACCCTGGGCACTGCGGCTTCCGAAGCTGATCTTGCGCCACTGTACTGCGCAGCGCAACGCTCGTTCCGCGACGTTATTGGTCGGCTCGACTCCCTCGTGGCGCAGGAAGGCGAAGAACCTTTCGAAGTGCTGCAACAAGGCCAGCGCGAGGTTGGCGACGTCCTTGTCACGGCTGTCGAGATAGCGATCCGCCAGGGCGAAGAACTTCTTCTCCAGCGGAATGGATTTTGCGATCAGTTGTTCGCGTGTGATGGGGCCGTACCTTACGCCGGGTCCGTCGCGGAAACGATGCCATAGCCGGAACAGCCGGGCATGCAGCGCCAGCGCGTCGCGGCAGAAACGTTCGGCGTCGGTGGTCTTACCGATTTCCTGTACACCCAGGATATTGCGTTTGAAGTGCGCCCAGCAGAACTGGCCCTCGCCCTTGTGGTATTTAA
Organism: Terriglobia bacterium; assembly: GCA_963832905.1. GTDB lineage: Bacteria > Acidobacteriota > Terriglobia > Bryobacterales > Bryobacteraceae > BOG-234. The sequence continues at coordinate 950,937 of CAWHVO010000001.1, forward strand.
GGTAGCTGGCGCAGCGGTCGCTGCAAAGAATGCCCGCGAATACTTCGCCGAGCAACTCAACCAGCACTTCGGCGCCGCGTGAGACCGCGATCTTATAGAAAACGAAGTTCGCCGCCACCAGTGCCCACATCCAGCGCTTTTCGCCGCTCGTCCGGTATCCCGTTTCGTCGCTGTTGACCACCGGCTCATGGGGTAGTTGCTTTTCCAATTCCGCACAGGGCTCGGCCACTGCCTCGCTGGCCTCTTCCCAACTGTTCTGAATGCTGCCCAGACTCAGCGGTATGGCCAGAACCTGTTCCAGCAACTCCCGTACTATGCGTCGCGGCATGCGGCAAACCACCGTCAGATAAGCAATGAGCGCGGTCAACTGCGGGCCGAAGTGGCCCTGCGCTTCCGGGGGCAGTTCCGCCTGGGTCGCCTTCCCGCATTCCGGACAGACCACACATTGGCATCGATACTCGGCGATATGCGCTTCAATGGGCGGCAACTCCGTCACCTGATGCCGCCGGGGCTCGCCTTGCGTGGCCATCCTGCTGCGCGACAAACGGCTATCGCAATGGCGGCACTTCGGAGGAAACAATTCGATCACCTGATCGACACGATCCAACGGCGCCAGTCCGCGCCAGTGGCCGCGATGGCCAGGCTGGCCGCCTGGCTTGCGTCGGCTCTTCTTTCTTCGACTGCCTCGCTTTCGTTGCTCGCCGGCCAAACCATCGGAAGACGGAGGCTTCGATGAGGTCGTGGAGTTTTGCTGCCGCAACCCCAGCTTGCGTTCGAGATCGGCGATCTGCTTCTCTGCATCGGCGATCTTCTTATCGCGCTCGACCAGTTCCTGCTGAAGTTTCTCCACTTCACGCGTCAAGCGCTCGTTTTCGCGCTCCAGGTGCTCCGGTTTTGCCGGTTGCACTCGGCGAGGCTGGCGATGCGATGCCCTCAAACCTATACACTGCCAGGTTTTTCAGCCAACATCCAGGTCCAAACGTAAGATTTCTAAAGATTTCCGCGACAAGACTTTTGCAGGGCCTGAACTGTTACGAATTATCTTGGGGTTCAGTTGGCGTTCACAAAGCCGAGGCCACCGCGGAAGCTCTCTCGCTTGTTGCCACTGATGTTGCCGTCGATGTCCGCGTTCACCGCTTGGCAGGACAGGAATCGTCGATGGCTTCGGCATCCGTTCTAAAGGCTGTGGCATCGGCCGATCTCATCATTGATGCGACCGCCAACGCAGATGTCTTTACCGTGCTCGCGTCTGTGGCCCGAATTAACCGCCGGCCGATCTGCTGGGCAGAAGTCTTCGCGGGTGGCATCGGCGGGCTCATTGCCCGCGCCCGGCCGGACACGGACCCGAATCCACTCGCCGTCCGTGACGGGATCAATCGTTACTACGAGCAGTTGCCGCCAGCACCGTACATGAACGCCACGGGTTACGACATCAATACGGCGGTACCAATTATCGCCGATGATGCAGCTGTCAGCCACGTCGCCTCAGCTCTGGCCCGCTTGGCCTTGGACACAGCGCTCCAACAAATACCGAGCGCGTTTCCGCACACCGCTTACCTGGTCGGTCTACAGCCCGAATGGATCTTTTCAGGCGCCTTCGACACGCGTCCCATCGACGTGACGGGACCCGACTGGAGCCAACCCGCATCGACCGACGAGGACCGTGGTGCCGCGGTGAGCGTCCTTCTAAAAATTCTAAATGAGGGGACCGATGATCCTGCTGATACTGCCGCCGAAGGCCCGCCAGACCATCGAAGCAGCGCTGCGTAGGTCCGGCGACCGTGAGGTTGGTGGCGTTTTGATGGCCGAACACGTTGCCCCCAGTACCTTCGCGATCCGGGATCTCACGGTGCACCGCCGCGGCACAATTTTCAATTTTGTCCGCCAGATCGACGGCGTGGTTCGCCGCCTGCGCACCTTTTTTCAGTCGGCCGATCATGATTACACCCGTTTCAACTATATCGGCGAATGGCACTCCCACCCCCGCTTCGATCCCGTACCAAGCGGTCGCGACGACTCCTCAATGCGCGAGATCGTTCAGGACCGCCATGTCGGCGCGAATTTCGTCGTGCTCCTCATCGTAAAGCTCGGCGGCGATCAGTTGATCGGCACAGTGCACACATACCTGCCGGACGGCAGCAAACACAGTTCGTCCTTGGCATTCAGTGAAGCACGGAGTTCCGAACAAGGGTTCTGATCAATTGCCACTCTGAGGTTTTGCCTTTCCCTTCGCCCCAAAGGTTGAGGCGAGGCAAGGCGCAGACTACAAACAGTCGGCCAAAGCAACAACGGTGCCAATCGCCTTCTCAAACTCCTGCTTCTGGCCATACACCATGTCCCGCTGGAAGAGGGCGTAGCGCGTCGCAAAGCTGGGATCAGCCGCCATACTGGCAACAGCCCGCAGTGTTTCGGCAATCGGATTGTCACGGTAGGCGGGGAACTGGTGGCCGTAAGCCTCAGCGTCGGCGCGCATTATTATTTGCGCCAGAGTTGCGACTTCGGCCGGGTCGTAGTACGCGCGAAGCACATGCAGGTCATATATGTGACGAACGAGCGTCGAATCCCGTGGTCCTCCGGCGACGGCGAGTTCGGCACCCGCGCGCCGGGTCAAGGCGACGAATTTCTCCGCAACAGTCTCCACAATCGATGCGCAAGGAATGGCCGACACTTCGGGCGGAAGCTTCAAGGCTTCTGCCATGAATGACGTGACGGGCAGCGACAGCGACGGACGGCGCAATGGCCACACCGCTGTCTCAATCTGAATTTCAGGTCGTAAACTGCCTTGGCCCTCGGCAATCGGAGTGTACGGCAACCGATAGAGCGTGTAGCGGCTCGCGTTGCCAGATTCACGATGAGTCGGATTTTTCGGATCAAACTGAAATCCCGCTTCCAACAGAGAATTCGTGATGGCGTCGCGCAGATCGCGAAGCGCCGGGCGAGTGAATTCAGCATCCGAGACGATTTTCAGGTCGATATCTTCCGACATGCGGCGGATGAGGCGATGCGCCCGGCTCAAGGCCGTGCCGCCGCCAAACACCAGACGGAAGGGCATCGTGTCGGCGGTGTTGATCGCCGCCAGCGCCTTGACAACGTACCAGTCTTTTTCGACGAGGGCGGGACTCGGCAGCCCAAAATGACTTTGGACTTCGAGCAGGTCCTGAAGGGTTGGTTTATCGCTCAAGGACAAGTTCCCGCTTGCCGTCACTGAGCCGACGCGAGAAACGTCCCTTTATCCGCACGACCGGATTTACTGGTACCTGTGTGGAGCGCCCTTCGTTATAGGCTTTTTCTGCATCCGTCGGTTCCCACGCGACACCGAGTTTGTTGAGCGCTTGCCGTGCAGCGCCGAGAAATCCGTTCGGGCTATAGAGAATCGGCTCACCCGAAAGACGTGAAACCACGGCGCGGCCATAGACGCCGTAGCCAAGTCGCACCAAACGCTTTTCGCCCACCAGACCACGGAGTGCTCGCAACACCTGATCCTCGCCGCCGAGATCACGGAATTCACGCGTCAGGAATACGTCGTCGCCTCGCTTCCGGGCGATCCGTGCCTCGATCCTTTCGCGCAATGTCTTCTGTTGGCGCATCTCATTTCCCCTGCAAAAACCCGACACTTATAGTATACAAAAACCCGACACTTTGCAAGTGCTAATATCGCGTTCGGCCGGCATACCTGCTTCTTTCCTGCAGCCCCTTTTCGTAAGGTGTCAGTTTTCGCTGCATCATGGCAGGGCGCGCCGTCCGTTCAATGGGCTGCCCGCTCCAAAAATCCGTGTTGCCCGTTCCCCTGGCGGTGACCGTCCGGCTTGTCCGCCCTGCCCTGTCTCCGCTTACTGACAAACGAACGAACGGAGACCGTCATGAGTTACACAGTTATTTATCCAAAGACCCGTATCACTCGCGAGCTTTACAAAGACATTCCGGCTATCGCTAACAACGAGCTCGTCTGGGAACCAGATGGCACCGAGGAAGTCTGGTACGAGGTGTCATTAAATCTTGCGGCGGTCGAAGACATGGCGCGAAAGGCCGCAAGCAACGATGGCCAGATATCTAATGCTGGCCCACTGCGTGTGCGCGTCTTGAGACACGCCAGAACCGCATGAACGGGTGACACTGCCCGAGTCAACGAATGACTCATCTTGACAGTCCGAACCGCGTTCGGCAATCAATCCCGACCCAGGAGGCCGACGAAAATGCCTGATCCCCCCACCGCAAGGATCGAGCGCGCCCCCCGCCTGATCACCAAAAGCGACTGGTGCAGCTCGTCGCCGAACTCGGTTACCGCCACAGCCACTGGCAGGTATTCGCTGACTTCGTGGAAATGGGCGCAATCTCAATCAGTAACGCGGTCGATACCGGCCCGCGGGAAAAGCGCGAAAGCCGTTACATGGAAGTCATCAAGCGTTATAAGCCGGACGAACTCGCGAAATTTCCTGAAATGCTTGCATCGCTGACGATGGCTCTTGAAGAAGAAACGGCCGACGTTCTCGGCCGTACATTTCACGACCTCGAATTGCACAACAAATGGGCCGGACAGTATTTCTCGCCGTATCCTCTGTGTCGAATGATGGCGAAGATGACCATCGCCAACAGAGCCGACCTCGAAGCGAGAATTACCGAACGTGGCTTTGTTACCGCCCAGGAACCCGCGGCCGGCAGCGGCGCGATGGTCATCGCCCTCGCCCACGAAATGCGTGAGGCCGGTATCAACTATCAGCAGCATTTGCACGTGACCGCCGTCGATGTGGACCCGAAATGCGTTCACATGTCATATCTCCAGCTATCGCTGCTGCATATTCCGGCCGTCATCGTCCACGGCAACAGTCTGAGCCTCGAAGAATTCGACCATTGGTATACGCCAGCCCACATTCTGCACGGCTGGGACTGGAAGTTGCGCCGGCCCAGCGAGGGCGCGCACAGTCTTCAATCGGTGCCCGATCCCGCGCCACAACCCGCAAGGCCTAGCGACGATGAACCCCCTGCTCAACCCATACAATTGGGCCTTTTCTGAAAAATGACCGAGCCATCCGAAACCTTTCACGAAACCAAACGCATCACCGTCCCCGTCAACCCAGCCCGGCTGGCCTGGGGAAGATACGACCATAAGCGAAACCGCGACAGCGGTGAGGGCGACATCCACGCTTCATACAGCGCCGACATAATCGCGTCAGCGGGGAAGATCCGAAAGTCATTCCGATGGCAGGCGCAACTGATGGTGACCATCAACCTCTCCGGGCGCGCAGGCGCAGAGCAGGCCGAAGCGTACCAACTGGTCCCGTTCAAAGCCTTCGCAGGCACGCCCATGAGTTACGCCGAGAAGATCGGAACCGCGGAGAACGCCGAGGCAGCCCGCAATGATCCGAATGGTTTCTATCACGGCATGACGGTCAAACAGGGTCAGGATAAATTTGTCTTATCAGGACCGCCGGTTGTGTTTGTGGCTGACGAAAGCCCGGAGCGGCCTGAAGGTGCGCCGAGCATTGAGGGGGAACAGCTCAGTCTGTTTTGAAATAGATGTTTTCGCTATTCCCCTGCGTGTCCAGGCGAAACCCGTTCATCCGGCGTTCACCTGTCGCGCCAAACACACCTTCCGTTCCTGACCAGGCATTGCGCGTGCCACATTCGGCAACCGTTGCCAGTTCTCTTCAGGCCCGTACCTGGCCGCAGCTTCAACCCGTTCTTCCGGAACGCTCAGATCCAGTACCGGTGACACGCCGTAGTAGTGGAACAGCCACGGGTCAACAAGAAACCGATCCGACGTGATCGCAAAATCGTGACCGCCCTCCGTTTCACCGACGCCCGCAGTCGGGTTGTGGGCGTGATAGTAACCGCGAACCTCGCCGCCAAACCGGTCGGCGATGATCCGGGCGCAGCCCGTGCAGTTGCGCGTCTCATGATCCCCGCCCGGAAAGATGCGTTCGTTGCGAGAGAAGCGTTCAAGCCGGCGTTTGTGAGAATCCCGGTCCATGCAATTCCACTTGCCTGTTAAGTGAACTTCTTCTTACTCACGACCGTGAAATGCGTCAATCACTCTGAAGTGAACCCCTGGAGTGAGACACGAAGTTAAGGGGTTTGTCGCCGTTCAATGCAGAAAAGTTGACCGGCGAAGTTGATGTGATCCACTCTGGAAGCACCTGAGCGGAGGATAGGGCAACGCAGGGATGCGACCCGAGCGTTCAACTCAGCGGCCGGAACGGCCGGGGCGGCGAGAGCCGCCCCATAACAGAGCCATTCTGGCGCAACTGCGTTAAATCCCGGGGTCGCAGGGGCAGAGCCCCCGTATTGAGATGTGCGATGAGGTTCGCTTTTCATTGCACGGCGCCGTTTTCAAACTCAGCCGGCGGCAGATACCCGAGGGCTGAGTGAAGTCGTTTCTGATTGTAAACACTTTCCAGAAACTCGGCGATACTGGCACGAGCCTCGTGGAAGTCGCGGTATTCGTTGCGGTAGACCTCCTCATACTTCAGTGTTTTCATGAAGGATTCGCAGGCCGCATTGTCGTAGGGATTGCCTTTGCGGCTCATGCTGATGATGGCCTGATGGTGTTTCAGCATCCCTGTGTAGTCGTGCGAGGCATACTGAACTCCGCGATCGGAGTGGTGCACCAGACCCGGAGCCGGTTGCCGTTCACTCAGAGCCATACGAAGCGCGGCCACAGCCAACTCCGCTTCCAGAGTTCGGCCCAGCGCCCAGCCGATCACCCGCCGGGAGAATGCGTCGAGCACCACGGCCAGATAGATGAACTCCGTCCGCAGCCGGATGTACGTGATGTCGGCGACCCACAGCTGATTGACCCTCGCAGGCGTTATTTTGCCTGCCAGGTTTGGATAGACCGGCAGGTTGTGCCGGGAATCGGTGGTGACCGTAAAGGCGCGCTGACGGACGCAGAGAAGATTGTCTTCGCGCATCATCCGCAGCACACGCTTGTGGTTCACATCGAAGCCGCGCCGCCGCAGTTCCGCTGTAATTCTCCGGTAGCCGTATGCGGACGATTCCACGGCCACCTTCTGCATCTGGTCGCGGATTTCCATCTCCACCGGCGTGGCCTGCCGGGGTAGTCGCCAGCGATAGAAACCGGCCCGGCTCAGGCCCGTCATCTGGCAGAGTGCGTTCACGGCTTCACCTTTCGCCGAGGCTTGCTCAACTTCTTCAAACAGGCATCCCCGCCACTGACGACGGCTGGCGGGTGATGATCCCTGAAATGCTGCAAGGCTTTTTTTAAAAAATCGTTCTCCATCGTGAGCTGGCCGATCTTCCGTTCCAGCTCGCCGATCCGGCGCGCATCGTCCACCGCGGGCAAACCCGCTCCACGCCTTCCGATTCCGGGAAACGCCAGCTCCCCTTTGGCGCGCCATTCCCCGCGCCAGCGTTCCAGCAGCTTGGGGCTCAGTTGATACTTCCGCGCGATCTCACCGGTCGTCGCCGTTCCGGCATCCAGCGCGCGCATCGCAGCGATCTTCAGATCGCGACTGTAAACAGCTCGGGACAAATCCATTCCTCACTCCATTCAATGTCTTTGTGCCCTTAACTCGCTGTCTCATTTTTGGGGTTCACTCCACTCGATTGACAAACTCCCCCTTCCCTACCGCCCCCGATTCGTTTATCTTGCCGAAGCGGCCGACAAGCGTCCGGGTGACTTCCCCGAGAATTTCGTTCGTCCATCGCGGCGCGTACAGCGCTTGAGGCTCCGCCAGACGGAGTAGGGTATCGGCCAGCGGCATCGGAACGAGAACGCAGGCGTCGAGAACCGCGACCGGATATCTCGTCACAGGCGTCCGCGATCCGCCATTCTACTCGTCGCTGCCACCCTCGGGAATCGATGCGTTGTCGTAAAGTCCGGCTTCGAAAGCATCGCGGGCCATCTTGTCGAGTGCGTTCCGCCGCGCTTCCGCGCGCCTCTTTGCATAGGCAAGAACATCGCGCAGGGCTATGCGACGATGTTTCCCCACGAGGGTATACGGCATCTCGCCGCCGTCAAGGAGTTGTATCAGGTAAGGGCGCGACATCCCCAGTAACTCCGCAGCGCGCTGGGTCGTGAGCTGTTGTTCCTCGGGCAGCAGTACAAGGGATTTGCCTTTTTCGAGATTCCGGACAATATCCTTAAGCAGATCGTAGAGCGGTGCGGGCAGTCTCGCGTGTTCGCCTTCGGGACCGACGAGGGTCGGCGAACCGCGGCGAAGGAGTTGGCTAACGTCGCGGAGTTCCGCGGCATCTTCGGGCTGAATCGTGATTGCGTCTTGCACCATAGTGGCTCCCATCCAAGGCTATCACTAATACGAAACAATCGAAATAAACGAAATACTGTTAACTCCCTCGTGAGGTAGTCGCTGCGGCGAAGGAGGATCGCATCGAATGAGTAATCGGTCCGAGGGCAAATTTTCCCAAAGGACGAAACGTGTCAGATTACCGGATTCAAATCGACGAGGGCGTCCTGCGGGAGGTCAGTCTCTCAGACTGCGAGAGAATTGCGGAAGGCCCGTGGGTAAAAATCTTTTTGTTGATCGACACCGTATCGCCTTATGAAGTTTCCGGGCGCGTGAACCATGGTGCCTGTTTAGTCCCAAAAATGGAGGCAAACCACCTCCGAATCGCCGAGGGCTTGGACCGCTTCGCTGTCCGGAGCTTTGCATCTCGCCATTTGCTGCGGTCCGAAGAGCAAAAGAACCCACCCAACTGCCCACCCACGAGTGTATTTTGGGTGCTTAAAATGAAGTTTATTGCCAAATTATTCGCCGTGTATTCAAGGAGATAGCGAGGGCTGGAAATTTCACACGCAGGAGGTCCGGGGTTCGAGTCCCTGCGCGCCCACCATTCAAATCCTGTTTTTCCTCGTCAAGCATCAGAAAATCGAAATTGCAGGGATCCTTCGTAATCTGCTGGACCAGATCTGATTTTGACGGTTGGAGCACGCGATTGAAATTCGTTGTCGCCGCGCCCTGGCGCATGTAAAGGCCGCTGTCGATCTGGTGAACGAGGACATTGCGGCTCCAGTGCTCCCGCTCCTGTCGTTCGGGAATTTCAGTACCGATCTGCCAATAGAGAACGACCAGCTCCCGGTTGACCGGCAGCGATGCCCGAAGCTGCGCCGTTTGAATTCGCCGCTTCAGAACCGCGAAAAACTGGCGGTAGTTGTCGGGGGTGAGGGATTCAGCCATGGGCAGACTAAGCTGGATTCCCGGAACCGGTCCGATCAACCCCAGCACTATGCCGCGCGGCAACCGACAAACCACCCTCAGGTAAGCGATGAGCGCCGTCAGTCGGGGACCAAAGTTACCCGCCGCTTGCCGCCTGCGTCGCTTTGCCGCATTCCGGACAAAGTGCGCGCTGGCAATGGTGCTCGATGATATGCGCTCCGATGGGCGGCGGTTCGGTTACCTGATGCCTCGCGGTTCACCTTCGATGGTGGGTTTCGGACCGCGGCCAGAGAACCGATGGCTGCAGCGACGGCAGCAGGGCGGGAACACCTCGATCGCTTCATTGACTCGTTCGGCCGCTACAAGCTCGCGCCAGTGCCCACGATGGCCCCGGCTGGCCTCCGGTTTTCGGCGGCCTTTTTTCCTCTTGCTGCGACGGCGTGGCCGCATTGGCATTGTCGGAGACCTCAACCGACCACGTTGTAGGTTCCGCCAGATCCTCTTATTGAAGGACCCGGCACGCAGACATCTGTCGTGCGGCGGGTCGAATTACGCTCGCTGCCATCGCCGTGCCCGGCTGGCATGAGGCCGCCAATGGCTCAGAAGTACCAGTACCACCCCGCTAGCATCATCGCCTAACACTAAGGTACCATGCGCTTTAGGCTTTATCACAGCCCTGTTGTAGCTGAAACGTAATTTGAGGACGCGATTTGCGAAATAGAGCCCGAATCCTGAGTTCCTGTCAATGACCTCCCCTCAGACGATTAATCCCTGGTACGCAGTTCGTGTTCGATCCAGGTTTGAGCCATTAGTATCGGCAGCCCTTTCGGGCAAAGGGTACGACCAATACCTTCCCCTTTATCGTTCCAGACGCAGATGGTCCGACCGCTCTGTAGATCTTGACCTTCCTCTCTTTCCCGGATATTTATTCTGCCGATTCGATGTTCAGGTCCGACTTCCCATTCTCGTGACCCCCGGTGTGATCTCGATTGTGGGTACCGGCAGGATTCCAGTCCCGATCTCCGATCCGGAGATCGATGCGATCCAAACCATGATCGGCTCGGGCCTTCATTTGCAGCCGTGGCCGCAGTTGGCCGTCGGTTCCAGAGTGCTGATCGAAGAAGGCCCGCTTAAAGGTCTTGAGGGTGTCGCGCTGGATGTCAAGAAAAAGTACCGGTTGTTCGTTTCGGTTCCGCTGCTTCAGCGATCAGTTTCGGTGGAAATAGATCGGGAGTGGGTTCGCCCGCTGTCAACGGGCGTAGCCCCTCGGAGCGCCTCATCAGCCACCATGCTTCCAAGTGCAAAGGTGGCTTAAGTTAGGAAGCCGGAAACCACTGGACCCGCTTCCTGCCGCACAAACTTAGCACGTAGAGGCGCGCCATCGGAATAGCTATCAGCGAGAAAAGGCGCAATAGACCCTCTTATTATGCTCCCCCAGACCGGGCGGAGGCGCCGCGGAGCCGGAGAAAAACGATCGGCAACCCAGGCCTGTAAACGACGGGCCACGTCGGGCGACCCCGGGTGGAGCAGGCGCACGGTTTCGCCGCGTGCGACCACCTGCGGAGGGCGTATAGCAGCATTGGGGCTGCGCACTTCGGCGGCGGGAACACCGGCGCGCCCGAGCGTCCCGACAACGTCGTGGCTGGGCGCGCGTTGGTGAGCTGCCAGATGATGCGGTCCACATCCCGACATTAACGCCAGCACGCCGACAAACGGAGTTCACAGGTCTTCAGGTCGAAGGCCGGTGTTCTTCGCGATCTCGGCCAGCATTACCGGCCCGATTTCCTCTTTGTCGTGCCAGGCAAAGCGGTACTGCGGCCAGCCTTCACGCCGGATGGTTCGATGCGATCCCGACGTGCGGACAACCTGCCATCCGATCCGCTGAAGCGCCGCGAGAACCCGCCGCGCTTTCGTCGCGGGCCACCGGCTCATGCCGCAAGAGAGAATTGCACCATGTCGGCAGCTGGCGTCATCTCACCGTGTTCAATTTCTTCGGCGATCACGCGGAAGGCAAGAGCCTTCGCTTTGAGCGTCGCTTCCTCGGGAGTCGCGCCGTACACGCTCACGCCCGGCAATTCAGGGACGTCGCCAATCCAGCGACCGTCTGTTTCGCGAAGCAGGCGGATTGTGAGTTGCATACTCCTCTATGCTAGCCGATTTATTTGGACAAGCGCGAAGCGGAGTTCATTCGGAAGCCCCGAGCGGCGTTTCCATATCCAGGTTAAGTGAGAAACTCGTCTCCGCACCGGCAGTAAATCAGGCAGGTTTGAGTGAGGACCCGCCTTTACAGTCGATTATCAGGAGTTGCTTTACGCCCGTCGAAGCGCCCGGCGGAAGGTAATTCCGACTCCGAGCAGCATGGTGGCCAGCAAAACTACGCCTGAGGGCTCCGGAGCCGCGACCACGTCCACGTAGCTGATAATCGCCGACGCTTCCGACGGGGGGTTCGTGGTCGTGTTGGTGAAGGTCAGCGTGGTGTTGCTCGAATCCGCGACGAACGTAATGCTCCCCGTGTTGTAGGTACCGGGAACGGCGGTGACAGCAAAATCGGTATTACCATTTGTACCCGTGTACGTGAAATCGGCGAGCGGCGGTTCTGTGTTGTTAACGGAAACGGTGGTTGAACCACCCGTGACGTTGAAGCTGTAGAGTCCGGTGGCAACTTCCTGAGTGATGGGTTGGATGAAACCAACGGGGCGGTTGTCTCCGAAATAGTCAAAGGTGGCGGTGTAGGCTTGGCCTGCCGTAAGACCCGATAGAGTAAGAATGGCCGTCGCATTCTCGTTGAGCAGGATACCCAGGAACGTCATCATTGTTGTTGGCGAACGCCAATGCGCCCCCGCCGGTTACCGACCAACCCGCGGGCATGCTGCTGATTTGATAGACATTGCCCAGCGAATACTGGGAGAAGGCTTCCCACGTCTGGTTGAGGGGGGCGCCGGTTATCCCGGTCGTGCTGAAGTCCTGGGTTATGTCGCCGAAAGCGAGTCCCGAAGTGCAGGCCAAGGCCGCAACGACGAATAAGGGAGCTGAGAGCTTATTGGCGATCATGGATTCCAGGTTCAGCAATCGGAGCGCCAGCACAGGATACCGGGTTTTCCCCTGCATGCGGTCAAGCTGCGATCTCCTGAAGATTCAATGAGTTGTCGGGAAGAAGCGGTGGCTGGCGCTGGCCGTCTGGCGAGTCCATCGGAGGGCGAGCGATCCTTAATTCCGGCAAGTCCCTGCTCTTGTTCCTGAATTTTTGGATATCAACAAGATGTAAGCTCCCGGCATCCAGAGCTTCGGGGCTTGGCGATCTCCGCCTCCGGGTCGATCGGATGGGACCAATCTTCGCGGATGGCATGTTGCGCTTCCTGTCCATGGGTCGCGGGCGGGCAGGCGCGTGATGCGCATGACTTTGCTCGGAGGCGGAGTTCTTTGCCTCCAGCTAGGTAGCCCCGGACATCAACAGAGTTCATCAGGAGCTTCAGAGCTTGAGGATCTTCGGGTAAGGGAGCGCTCGTACGCGACCGGTTTCGCGTGAACGCTGGTCTGTCCGGGGGCTACCAGCGTGATCAAATAACCTAGCAGCCTGGAACGACCGCGGTTGGTCCTGTGAATAGCCCAGACGGCCGCGATAGACCGCTTAATTGTGTTCTCCCAGCCAGGGCGCAGGTTTATCCAACCCTGCCTTGGAACCGGAGAAGACGATCGGCCGGGCGCGTAAGCGTCGGCCAGGTTCGGTTGGCCCTGAACGCACCGTTTCGCCGATTACAAGTCTCTGGGGATTCCAAGTTTCTCCATCAATTCATACAGCGTCGGCCGGCTGATGCCAAGTTCCAAGGCGGCGGAAGTGATCCTGCCCCGGTGACGGCGCAGGGCCTCCCGGACCATCTCCCGCTCCACACTTTCCCGCGCTTCCTTCAGCGTCTGAGGCGGCAAGGCACTCAGCGTATCGGTTAATTCCAGGTCCCTGGACGTGACGCGCTTTCCATCCGCCATGATCACCGCCCGCCGCACCCGGTTCTGCAACTCGCGGACGTTTCCCGGCCAGCGGTGAAGACTCAGGGCGCGCAGCGCATCGGGCGCGAAAGTCAGACTGGTTTTGGCGTGCTCGACGCCATAGTCGCGCAGGAAAGCTTTGGCCACCAGGATGATGTCGTCGCCGCGCTCGCGCAAAGGGGGAACCTTGACGACAACGACTGCGAGGCGAAAGTACAGGTCCTCGCGAAACTTTCCGGCAGCCGCGGACTCCTGCAGGTTCCGGTTGGTGGCCGCGAGCACGCGGGCGTCGCTCTGAATCTCCTGCCGGCCGCCGACGCGCTGGAAGCACTTCTCCTGGAGAAAGCGCAGGAGCTTCACCTGGACCGACGCGGGCAACTCGCCAATCTCATCGAGAAAGAGCGTGCCCCCCGCGGCGGTTTCAATGTGCCCTTTGCGCTGCCGGTCGGCTCCCGTGAACGCGCCTTTCTCGTGGCCGAAGAGTTCGCTCTCCAGCAGGTTCTCCGGGATCGAGTTGCAGTTGATGGCGACGAACGGGCCGCCCGTCTGCGCGCTCCGGCGATGTAGTGCCCGCGCCACCATTTCCTTTCCGGTGCCACTTTCGCCCAGAATCAGCACCGGGGCGCTGGTGGGGGCTACCTTGCGAATGAAGTCAAAGACGGCCTGCATCTGTGGATTCGCGCCGAGCATGTCCTCAAATACGCCGGGCTGCGCACTGTGCTGCATGGCGCGGTATTCCTGTTCGAGCTCCGCCAGATACACGCAACGCTGCAACACGAGCCCGAGTTCGTCCATGTTCACCGGCTTGCAGAGAAAATCGTAGGCGCCAGCCCCGACGGCTCGCAGGGCATTCTGCTTGTCGCTCTGGCCGGAGACGACGATCACCTTTGCCAGCGGGTCCAACGCAAGAACCGCCGAGAGCACATCGAGCCCCTCGTCGGGATCATTGGGACGGGGAGGCAGTCCCAGATCGAGCAGGGTCACCGTGGGGCGAGCCGCAGTGAAGGCGGCTAATGCACCGGCGCGGTCCCCGGCCGTGACCAACTCGTAGTCGCTGCCCAGCGCCCACTTCATCTGGGTGCGGATGTCCTCGTCGTCGTCCACGATCAGCAGCCTTGGTTTCGTCATTTTCACGCCTTCGTCATTTCACATCCTTGACGGGCAGGCTAACCCGAAACGTACTGCCTTTACCCGTCTCGCTTTCGACCCGGATGACGCCTCGGTGCGCTTCGACGATCATCCGGGCCTGAAACATGCCAATGCCAAGGCCTTTCTTTTTCGTGCTCTGAAAGGGGCGGAACAAGGAGTCCTTCAGGAACGCCGCGCTCATCCCGCACCCATTGTCCACGACCGAAAGAACAATGCTATCCCCGAGGTCCTCCGTTTGGACGCGAATGCGGCCTCCCGGCCCCAGCGCATCGCGCGCGTTGAGCAGCAGATTGGTGACGACGCTCTGGATCTGCTCCCGGTCGGCCAGCACCCTGGGCAGCGGCTGCAGACTCCTTCGTCAGTTCCACGTGCGGCATGCCATCCAGGTTGTCGAGAGCCTCACTCACGATCTGGTTCAAATCGGTTTCGACGGGCTTGAAGTCGGGCCGTTGCCGCAGGGCTGTTAAACGGCCGATCATCTCGTCGATTCGTCGCGCGGTATTGCCAATACCGCGCAAAGCGTCCTCGCGAAATGCCGGGTCGTCAAAATGCACCGGCAGGTTCTTAAGCATCAGATTGAGCGACGCAGCCGCATTCTTCAGATCGTGTACGAAGAACGCTGACATCGTGCGGAACGCCTCCATTTCTCTGGAACGCGCCAGTTCATGGGCCAGGCGGAGGTTCAGCAGCATCGACGTCATCTGGTCGGCGATGCAATGCAGCAACTGCAACTGCTCGCCTGTGTACTCGGCGCCATTCACGCGGTCGGCCAGAACCAGGACCCCGAGGCTCTGTTCCCCGGACCGCAAGGGAACACACCAGCGGTTGCCGCCGTTCGGGAATACGGTCGAATTGAGTCGCCGCAATTCCTCGGCCCAGGGCTCGTTTACCGCTTCAAGATCGAACGGAGAAGACCTCAACCGCAGTGCGGCCCCAACGGCACTTGACGCTACTGCAGGTGCAGTACCGGCGGCGGCCTCGCTTGCCTGAGGTGCGGTTGACGCACCCGCCGTTGATGCGTAGGCGATGAGTTGTTCCCTGTGCTCATCCTGCAGCCAGATGCTCACCGACAACACTTCAAAGGTTTCAGAAATCAATCTCGCCGACACGGCGCACAGGCCGGCTTGATCCCTGACGTTGGCCAGACGGCGCGAGAAATCCGTCCAGATCTGAACCGAGTCGTATTGCGCCCTGGCGAAATGGCGCCCGACGAAACCGTGGAGGCGCTGCCGCAGGCGATCGGAGAGAAGCAGCACCGCCAGTCCCGCGGCTCCCAGCAGCACGACCAGGGAGACAAGCTGGAAGCTTTCCGCCCCACCCAAACGCCTGGCAATATTGGCGAGGACTCCGACGACGAAAAGGTAACCACCGCCGATAAGCGCCGTCAGCGACGACCGAAGTACCGCTCTTGACGGGTACACGTCGATCTCGGCGAATCCCGTGCGTCGAAAGGCCACCACCAGGCAGACACATCCGATCAGGAGCCCGCTCGATTCGACGGTTGACCAGCGCAGTTCGTACGCGGAATAAAGAAGTTCCTGGGCCAGAATGTACAGGCGCGTGCCGAAGATTACCGCCAAACCGAGGATCACGAACTTGATCTGCCAGCGCATGGTTCCGATCGCCGATCTGAAGGTCTGCTCCAGGTTCATCAGGATCCACAGACACGCGACGAGAAGAATGGCGTTTGAGAAATTGGACGCCGCGCCAAAACGCAGTTCCACACCCTCGCCCGGCTCCGCATTGAGGAAGTACTGCCGGAATCCAAGCAACAAAACGATGGGCAGCAGCGCGACAACTATCACGGGGATTTTCAGGCGCGTCAGCGACCCGCGGTAGTTGGGATCAGGGCGCGAGTACGTGAGGCTGAAGCCAAGCCACACCCCGGGTACGAGGGACCTGACGATCAATCCTAGTGTCAACCAGCGAAACACGCCGGATAACTCAGCAGCGTGCAGGCTCAAACCCGTAAACAGGCTCTCGAAGGCGAGAATCACCATCCCGGCGAAGAAGTACCGCGTGGCGGGAGTAGACTTTTTGGCCAATTGGCTGACGAAAGCCAGGATCAGGCTGAAGGTCGCGGCCGCCAACGGCAGGAAGGAGAAAAGCGTAACCGTTTCCTTAGTCTCGCAGGTTCAGCCGCCGCTGCTCCTGACGCCGCAACCACCACAAGAGCAGGAACAGGGGAACGAGTGACAGAACGAAAAAGAATGGGCCACCCTGGCGGTGAATCATGCTGTCGATCATATAGGGTCCGATATGTACGCAAAGCAATCCGATCACGAAGACCCGGAACCCGTTCCGCAGGATCCCGAGCGGAATCACGAAGGCCACCAGCACGATCCTTCTCCACCGGGTTCTGAGAAAGAGATGGGTTGCGAGCAACCCGACGATGAACAGCACCCAACTGGAGCGGATCCCGCTGCACTCCTTTGCCACCTGGAGCACGATATTCTGCAGTTCGAAAATGGTGCCGTGGCGCACCATTGGGGTTCCCGAAACATTGAAATACAGGGCGGCGGCTTCGGCGGATGCGAGCATGGACGCATTTTCCAGCCAAGCCACCGCGGCGTCGGGCAGCGGGACCATGAAAACCAGAAACGCGACGGGAAAGGCACTGGCAGCCATCCACTTGGCGCCGAGGAACAGAAATCCGCCGGCCGCGACGAAGCTGACAAACGCCAGGGCAGCCAAAGCCAGTCCATCGTTGACGCTCAGGCTTGCGCGCCACACGATCCCCGAAGCTAGTGCCGCGAACCCGATTCCGCCCGCCGCGACCGTTCCTGCAATCGAACTGCGATAAGCAACCGGGACCCGGCCCCGCTGGATGTAAAGCAGGTAACCGGTGATCAACGGCACCAGGAGGATGTGTGAGTTCAGGTCGCTGTGGGCGGCGTACAGGGCCAGCCTGGTGAGAGGCTGAATGAACGCCAGCGTCAGAAGAACGAGATAGCCAACGCAGCCGCCCACGCGCCAACGCTCCGGACTCGGCAAGTCTCGCCACAACGTCCGCACGCTGGCGCCTGGATCGACGGCTGGCGCGGCCATCTGCTCTACTCGTTCGGATGCCATCACATGGCCGGATTTCGCACGCGGGGTGTTCGCGGCGCCGCGGTTACTGACGTTCAGCAATGCCACCCGTGCGACGGTTTACCTCAGCTTCAAACGCTATCACGAAAGCGGATGACATTGGGGCTCGATCGCGCTATCCGTACTGGCCAGTGGTGCTCACGAGGAGACGAACGGTGATCGCGGTGGAGGGCACCTGCCGCTGTGACGGAGAAGGCTGCGGAGATGCGAACGGCTGGCATGCTGACGGATGGGGCGGAGTGTAAGATTCGCCGACGGTTTTTCTTCTGCGATTCGCTCGCTCAGGCACAAGTCATTGAAACCAAAAGAAGAAGCAGATGTTGCATCCGCTTGTAAAAGGACTCGACGCTTTTTTTGTTTTCAGCTAGGCGCAAGAAGCGAATGACAGTCTGGTACTGCCTGTGGAGAACTCCAACACAGAAGTATTTCACCATGCTAGCGCATACATCTGCTGTGTTTTTAATGGTTTGCTGTCTTGCTATAGGTATAGCGCCGGGACGCAACCAGTAAGACTTATTAGGCATTTGGAACTTGGACCCTCGCGTGCCAGAGCTTATGGCGAAGGCAACATGAGGCAAGAAAATGAAACGTCTAACGGTGTGTGCAATTCTGTTCGGAGTCGGAGCGATGCCACTGCTGGCCGACGACCCCCAGTTCAATTTTAATTATTCGGACTCCCTCTTCACTCTGTCCGGAGTCTTGGACACCCAAGTCATCGGCCCGAACGAATACTTAGTTACGGATGTCAACGGGACAATAACAGACGCAGATGGAACATTCGCACTGAATTTGATCCCGGCAGGCGTCGTACCCGAAGACATTCATGGTGACGAGCCAAACGGCCAGGACGACAACGTCTTCACAATACCGAATTCCAATGCGTTAACGATCGACCCCAATTTTTATAATTACAATGGTGGACTCCAATTCGATTTTGCAGACGGCGGCCCGCTTTCCGGTACCTATGATCAAAACGGTGGTTCCGACATCAATTTATCGGCCGTTGAACTCATCTGGAGCGCCGGGGAGTTATGTAAGCAATTGTTCTGGCGCATGCGGTTATTTCTTAAACACCACCGGAGGGACGTTCACCCTTAGTGCGGTTCCGGATGGCGGCACGACACTTGCGCTCCTCGGACTCGCGGTCGCTGGCTTAGCTGGCCTTCGCCGCAAGCTCGGCGTCTAACCTGAGCGTTTAGCTGTCAACTGTTATTCTTCAACGCAGGAATGAAAGGGCCGGAGCAATCCGGCCCTTTCCGTATTTCTGGGCGCCTTCCTGAAGAATCTCGATCCCAACATGCTCTGGCTGGTTTTGCTGATTATAAGAGCGCCCGACACTCGGTTCATCGGTAGTTGCTCTTCATTGGCTTCCACCGGATGGATGCGCGGCTGTACTGGCAGGCGCGTGAGTGCGGCAACACTTCCGCGATCGAGTGCCAGCCCTTATCCTGGCGCTGCGACGACGCGCCGCAGTGCAGACCTCGCTTGCGTATAGTGCGGATGGCCTTGTTCGGAGGCGGCAACGAGAACGGTCGTATCGAAGAAAATATCCACCTCTCCTACGCTTTTAGAACGGACTCCAGTTTGCCCCCGGTTCCGCGCCGCCTTGATGGACCCACAGACCATCAACCCTGACTATGGAAGGCCGTTGTTCGATCCGCTTGAGAAGCACGCCCTCGGGCCGCTCAATAGCCACCAGCGCGGTATCCGGCTTGAAGCCCAGCCGCTCACGGAGAGGTTTGGGGACGACAATGCGCCCAGCTTTAATCGATCCTGATCTCCATATGTCATATACCATCAAAAATGGCAAGATTCAGGCTACGTAGTTTCGGACGCCAGCCCCGCAGTTTCGCAGAAGATAGAGGGGCGGCGAGGCTCGGGTTTTCTGGCGTCGGAGACAGGAAGAGGCTTCCGGTCTCGCGGACGCCTCAAATTTTCTCAAAAAGGGTGTTATTTATCAGTTACGCGAATCGCGATCGAAGGACTAAGCCGAGACTCAGCGCGAGTCCCATTCCAAGCGTCCATAAGGCACTAGGCTCGGGTGCAGCGACAACGCTTACATCGTCGACAAGCGGGCCGGCATTGCTGGAATTGTTCGTGAACAGGGCCACAGTGTCAGATCCTGTTCCTACGACGTTGTAAGTGAATTCCGTCCATGTGCTTGGAAGGCCCTGAGCAGGAGTAGTTAGACCCGAAGCAGGAGGAGTACCTGCTAAATCGGTGCCGTCCCATTGGATATAGAGATCGCTCTGCGATGGACCATTCGTGGAAGCCCAGAAGGACAGCGTGTAATCCTGGCCCGCAACCGTACTAAGGCTTTGCAAAACCCCTCCCGGTCCGGGAGTACCGGCCAAGTCGATTCCCTGAGTGCCGCTGTGAGACCACTCTCCAGAAGTACCAGCTGGATCATTCGCAGCCACGCTACTCACGATATCGATGGAAACCCCGGTGACCGTCCAATCTGTGAGGCCGGATTGACCTGCATCCACAGTCTGGTAGTAGTTGCCCAGCGAGATGTCCGGGGCTTCAAATCCGCCATTCTGCACGAGGTTATCGTCGGCGGGAGCACTGGAAGCCAGACTCAGCACTAACACAGCGCCAGCCGTTAAACTCAGAGATCGTAAATAGGTCATAAATTTCGTCGCTCCTTTTTTGCTCTGATAGAAAGCGATCGTCTCAGCCGCCTTGACTTGGAACCGGCGCTCTTTGGGCACGCTTCGTGCCACTCCAATGTTCGCGCAATCGGGCTTTGTTTTGTTAGGTTTCCCCGAGGCAATAATGTTTAGAAAGATCCTTAGTTCGGGCAAACAGCGGCTCTTGGTCCTAAATATTTGGATATCAGGAAGATATAAGCCCCTGCATCGCGGGCTTCAGGGCTTGGCGATCTCCGCTGCCGGAACGCTCGGACTCTCCAATCTTTCCCCGGATGGCTTGTTCTCGCGGCCCTCCAGCTTTCGCAACAGCCAGAGGCAACCCATCAGAATAGCGAGAGCGATCAGCGAGAACAGAATGCCGCCATTACGGTGCAGGTTGCCGTAAAGGAATCCGATGTCAACCTTTGTGGCGAGAAACCAAAGCGTCACTATGCGCACCGCGTTCGTGAACATCGCGATCGGCACGGTCAGGATGGTCAGGCAGACCTTCCACCCCAGGGAACGGAGGAAGAGGTGCCCCACCAGAAGACCGGTGGCAAACAGAGCACAAGCGGAATGAATAGAGCTGCACTCCTTGGCGATCTCGATCCCGACAACGGGGAGCTCAAAGTTGACTCCGACCCTGAACATCGGCACCCCGGCGAGCTGGAACAGCGCGTAAGTAGCCTCGGCCGCTCCCCGCTGCAGGGCGGTGACGATCTGCTCCATCCAATTGAGGGGCATCGGCACCAGCAGCAGAAGCAGAAGAAGAGGGAACCTCGCGGCCGCGAGGGCCGGCGCGCCGTAGCAGAGGGCAAAGGCCGCGGCCCAAACCAGCAGAATGGATACAACCCGGATCGACAGCACATACTCCGCGGGTGGATGGATGACATCCAGCGCAAGAAAGCCATATATCGCCAACGCCCCGGCCAGCAGAGCCGCGACCACAGGAGATCGATGTGTCGCAATACCCGCAAATACTTTCCGCCGCTCCAGATAAAAGACGAATGCGCTGATGACGGGTATCAGCAGAATGTAGGAATAGGAATCGGCAGAAAGCGACAACGCCGCCAGTTCCCGCAAAGTTCTCCAGAACAGCGCAACAGATGCAACCCCCAGCACGGCAAAATACAGGTGGGGCCGCAGACGGGAAAAGGTGAAAGATTTTAGAGCTTCCGTCATGGATCGAACGGGGGGAGATTCAATCAGCCTCCGTGTTGCAGCATAGCATCTGTAAGCCCCGGCGCCTTCAGTAGAAGGTACCGGGACCCGTCGGTTTTTCTGATAAACAAAGAGTACTCTGGGCGGTTTTGGCGCTGCTGCCCGAAGATCCGGACGTCCTCAAAGTCATCGGTGCCCTTCGATTGGGAAACCCTGAAAGCGCGCAATCCTACCTCGATCGGGCGCCCCGCAAGTCGCCGAACCATTTAAATTCCTGGATGGCGATGGTGCAGAGCGCCAAAAACCGCCCGAGGGCGCGCCAGCCTGTCTCCCGGGCATGATCGCCCCGAAGGCTGCCTGGTATGTGGGTCATAATCCCAATCTTCGGGTTAGCTGGGTTCGCCGAGCAGCGGGTCTCCGGGCTTGGATGGGAGGTTGGAACCTGGCCCTTAGCCATTTGTAACGTTATCGTTAGATGTATTACCGGAGCACCAGATCCTGCGGCGGAATGAACTGGCACCTGAATTGCTCAAGAAGCGACCACCGGGCCACTCGGACGGCGACGGAATTGTGGCTGCGGGCGGTTGTGTATTTTGACTTTGGTCTCCTAATCAGGAGAAGAGGGAGCGAACAAATGAGGCGATCACTTTTAGGTGTTCTTGCGGTTTCAGGGCTGATGTTTGCTATGGGTTCATCTGCCCGTGCGGACGTAATAGACTTTTATCTGACGCAGGGAGAATGTACGGGTACTTGTGGAGCTGGCACGGCTCCGACGCCGATCTCGGATTCGTCCGCAGTAGAGGTGATGGTCAACCTGACCAGCTCCACCAGCGCAACGGTTGAATTCGAAGCGCCATGCGATCCAACATGCGGCACCATCGACACCCCCGTTTATGTTAAGGTTAACTCGACCGACTTCTCCGCGACAACTAACCTCCCCGGCGGCGTTGTTGGATCAGGTAGTGAAGATCATTACGGGACATTCAACCTAGGCACCGCTGCTAATGAAAATTACGAGGACGTCTACCTTTACTTGACGGACTTGGGCGGCCAGACTTGGACAGACGCGGCTGAGGTCCTCACACCCACAACAAATTACGGCTCGGCTTACAGTCAGGGCTTCGAGGCCGTTGAGGGTGGGGGACTCAGTACGCTGGCTACTACGTCCCCACTGCCGAACCCTCCGCGCTGCTGCTGTTGGCGAGTATGCTGACTGGACTGGCCTTCGTTCTGCGCCGGAAGTTTTCCGCGGGCGCCTAAAGCCCCGTTGTCAGTTCCGAAGTGATCGGCAACCCTCCCGGCGGCGCTCCCTCCGGGAGGGTTTTTGTTTTTCGAAAGCATCACGTTGGTTGGGCTCCCGAGCGGAGGACGTGGATTATAGGCGCGAACGTTGCCGGGGATTGATCTGCGCCGAGTCCACTACCCGCCGGTAGGACGTTCTCTTTTCGACTTGTCCTACTTGCGGGCACATCGAGCCCTCCAGCGTTGCCACTCCCGACCACCAGCTTCGGATCGTTCGGCTGGCCCATGTCAAACTGCGCACAGCTCAACGCGGTGGAATGGTCCAGCAGTGCCCTCAGTTGAAGGTACCGGAACCCGTTCTGCGACCCGCCCCGGCGGTTTTCTGATAAAATCGATCTGCCGGAAGCGGTATGGGCGTGCATCGATTTGCACTTCGGGTCTCCTCCCGGCGGTTTGTGATCCCGACTCGAGTCAAATAAATATAGGTGTACGATGCGATTCGAACCAAGAGTACTCTGGGCGATGGTGGCGATTTTGACATTGTCCGCCTGTAATCAATCGCCGGATGCCAAAGAAGCAAAGTTTCTGGATAAAGGCCGGAAAGAATTCCAGAAGAAGAACTACGCAGTTGCGATCCTGCATTTTAAGAATGCCTCCGCGGCGAAGCCGTGGGATGCCGAGCCCTATTACCAGTTGGGCTTGTCCTACTTCGCGGGAAGCGACTTCAAATCCGCCGCCGCGAACTTTCAGAAAGCCGTTGAGGTCAATCCCCGGCACGCCGGCGCGCAATTAAGACTGGCCGAAATGATGGCCACCAGCCGCGACAAAAAGGACCTCGATGCGGCGCAGAAGCACGCCCAGGCGGCTTTGGCGCTGCTGCCGGAAGATCCCGACGCTCTCAACGTTCTCGGGGTCACGGACCTGCGATTGGGAAAACCGGAAAGCGCGCAATCCTGGCTGGAGCGGGCCCTTCGCAAGTCGCCGAACCATTTGAGTTCCTGGGTGGCGATGGCGCAGGTGAAACTGGCGCAGAAAGATGTTGCGGGCGCGGAGAAGGCGCTCCAGGAAGCGTCCACCCGGCTGCCGAAATCACCGGAACCCAGAACGTATCTGGGCGAATTCTACATGGCGCATGCGAGGGCGCCGGAGGCCGAACAGCAGTTCCGCCAGGCGCTGGCTATCGACCCCAAATATGGGCCTGCGCTCATGAATCTTGCCGCCATGCAGGTGAAGGCGGGGCAAACCGATCAGGCCGAGCAGACTTACCGCCAGGCTGCGGCCCTGCCCGAAAGGCAGTATAGGCCGGTCCACGCGGAATTTCTTTTTCAGTCCGGCAAGCGCGACCAGGCTCTTGCCGAATTCGAAAAACTATACGCCGCCGACCCGGCGGACCTGAATTTGCGTACCAGGCTGGTCGACACATACCTGATCCTGAACCGCGCCGGCGACGCGGTAAAAGTCCTGACCGCGGCACTGAAGAAAAACGGGCTCGACGAGGATGCGCTGATGCGGCGCAGCCGGATCTATCTGGATTCGGGCAAGTACACGGAAGCCGAAGCCGACCTGAACCAGGTGCTGCACTACAACAAGAATTCGGCGCAGGCGTACTATTTTCTTGCGAAGGTCAGCCAGGGTCTCGCGAACCCGGCCAGGCAGAGGGCGGAACTGCAGGAAGCCCTGAATATCGATCGCACCTTTCTGGCGGCCCGAATCGATCTGGCGAAGGCGTTGCTCGCCTCCCGGAGCGCGCAACCCGCATTAACACTCCTTGACGAAGCGCCGGAGAATCAAATGAACGCCGCTTCCCGGATACTGGAGCGGAACTGGGCGCTGCTGGCCTTGGGGAAGAAAGAAGACGCGCGCAAGGGCATCGACCGGGTGCTCAACGCAGCCAAGGTTCCGGAGGCGCTGCTGCAGGATGCGACCGTGAGGCTGGACCAGAAAGACTACGCCGGAGCCCGGAAGTCGATTGAAGAGGCGCTTGGCAAGACCCCTGACGATGTGCGGGCGCTGTTCGTGCTGGTGCAAAGCTATGCGGCGCAGAAGCAGACGGCGGAGGCGGTTCAGATCATGAAAGAATATGCTCTGAAGCAGCCCAAGTCGGCCGCCGTTCAGCAGTATCTCGGGCAGTTACTGGCCGCCAGCGGCGATCGGGCCGGTGCGCGCAAGGCCTTCGAGGCGGCAAAGGCCGCTCGACCCGGTTTTGTGGACGCGGATTTTTCCCTGGCGCAACTCGACGCCGCCGAAGGCAAGCTCGACGATGCCCAGAAGAAGCTCACGGAAGTGGTAGCTTCTCACCCCGACAACATAGCCGGCCATCAGCTGCTGGCGCAATTCGAAAGGGTCAACGGGAAGGTCCCGGCGGCGATCGAGCAGTACCGCAAGGTGGTGACGCTGGACGGCAAAAACGTTGTTGCGTTCAATGCGCTGGCCTACCTGCTGGCTGAAAACAAGCAGCCGGACGAAGCCGCGAAATATGCACAGAAAGCCTGGGAACTCGCCCCGGATAACCCGGCCATCGAGGACACGCTGGGATGGGTTTACTACCAGCAGGGCCAGTACCCTCTGGCGGTAGTTCAACTGGAAGCCGCTAACGCCAAACAAGGCACGGCCATCCGGAAATACCATCTGGCGATGGCTTACCTGAAAGCCGGCAAGCCCGACCGCGGCCGGCAAACGCTGGATGCGGCGCTGAAAATGGATCCGAAACTGCCCGAAGCACAGGCCGCCCGCCAGGCCTTCGGGATCGGCCCGAATTAGAAAACCCTCTTGGGATTTTTATCCAAATCTCCGGGTCGCAGAGAGCCCCATTTGGCTGGTCTCTGCTTCGACTGAAGGGTGCAAGTTGACGTTAGCCCTTTGTTTACTTTGGTTAGCGTCTTCCTTCAGCCATCGGTCTGAGGCTGAAGGAAATGGCGCCGAAATTGCTATGCTCGAAGCGGCTCTTATTTAAGACTGAGACCACCGTTGCGAAGTAGTTCGACCCAAACTGCACCGGATATGATGGAGAATTCGAATGTCGAAAACAGCATGCGGTTCTCTTCTGATTTTGAGTGTCGCCCTGCTGTCCTCTGGTACCGCATTCGCGGATATACCTTTGACTCTGAATAATGCGAGCTTTGAGATCGCGAATGCTTTCGATCAAAGTAACAATTGCAGCCCTGCTGGACTCGATTGCTACAACAATTCCATCGTGGATTGGAACCAGCTTGGCGGCGAGTCGGGCACCTTTGATCCTGGCCTCAATACACCTCCATATGCGCCACTTGCCCTGAATGGAAACAATGTCGCGTTCCTCAATTCGGGCGGGCTGGGCGGTTCGTACATAACGCAGGACTTGGGCACGCTCGCCGCCGGCACTTACGACATTACAATAGCGGTCGCCAGCCGGGGTCCACTGTACGCCGACTCAAGTCCGTCATTGTATCGCCTGGGAGTCGATACTGGTGGAACGGCGGCGGCTCCGACTTTTAATCCCAGCACCCTCACGGAGATCTCTGGAACCGCCCCCCTCAACCCAACCCTTGGTTCCGATGTTTGGTTGCAACCGTCACCCTTAGCTTTACGGCCAACGGCACCAGCGATTATTACACGTTCATCTCGGCCGATGGCGCTCTTGGGGGCGGTGCTGCCCAGTTAGAAGTAGACGCTCCGGCGCCAGAACCATCCGCGCTGCTACTGTTGGCAGGCATGGTGCTGCTGGTAGCGGCCTTTGCGCGCGCGAAGGTCTTCCGGGTCGCTTAAGCTGTCGGCCCGGTTATAAAGTAATCAGCAGCGCTCCGGCCCGCCCCTGTCCGGGAGGGTTTGGTTTTCAAGAGGGCAATTTGCTGGCCGTTCGAAATCCATTCGCCGCATCCACGATCCACGACATCACCCGATCAAACGCCCGCGCGCCTGCTCCGCGATATGCAGCGGCTCCTATGACAGTCCCGAGAATATTGTTGATCAAATCGGACATACTGGAATCGCGCGTCGGCAAGTGCGCTTGAGTCAGCTCGATGCAAAGGCTGACAGCGGCGCCAAGCGCCGAGGCACAAAGCGCGGGCCATGGTAGTTTCCGCGCCGAAAACCAGGCGCAAAAGCAGCAACCGAACGGGATAAATCCGCCGACATTGATGAAGGCATCTTCCCAGAATCCGCGGGACCAGTCAAATGCCCGCCACACCGGGTCCAGCACAGTCTGCCGGAGAACTGTGAAATTTGGAGGGATGTAAAGGTCGTAATCCGAACGAACCTTGTTATGCACGGCCCGGCCGGCATGCTCGTTGAAAAGATATAGGGCGATGCAGACATCATCTGAAGTGAGGGCAGGCGCTTCCCCCTTTGTCCAACTCGAATAATGGCGCACGATTTGCGCCGGGTCCAGAGCCGTGTCGTAAATGGCCAGCCCCCGCAAAACGCCCGACCAGCCATCGGAGAAAATCGGTGAATTCCCCATTACGAGCCGGCCGCTGAGCTCACCGATCGACGGCCTGAGGGGGGAGCTTCTGACAATCGCGCCATCACGATAGACAGCCGTTCCGGACTGGCCGAAGGTGACCGTCCAAAACGCACTTTTGCCGTCACGGAATGCATCATCGATGTATGTTTTCTCGGTCTTGACGTTTCGCCAGGCATTCGAAGATTGAATGTGGATCTCCAGATCGCTGTCGGACTGAGAGATCGAAAGTTGACGGGGGCTGAGCGGGGAGTAAAAGCCAACCAGAGTGCTGCTGTCTTTGACCTTGCCCGGCTTCACCCAAAACTCGATACTGCGCTCGACTCCGCCGGAGACAGGAGGCGGAAAGGTTCCAGAACTGAGGATCGTTCCATGCTCCCCGAGGCGAACAGCGTTGGCGTCTGCAACCCAGACCACCTGGTTCGCCGGAACATGGAAGGGATGCAGGCCCGCATACAGAATGCCACAGAGCAGGACCAGGCAAACGAAACCGAGTATTCCCTGAGTTGTCAGAACGTCGACGAGACTCCCTGCTCAGGTCTCGTCCCATCTCATCGGATATCATCGGTCCTTGATGCGCCAAAAGGGCATTGACAGCATGCCCAATGTACCGCAATCGTGACGGTGTTCAGACTGGACACCGTTCCTGTCCTGCGTTCAGGGTTGAAACGTTCCGGTTCCGGTTTGTGTCGCTGAGATTACGGCCTCTTCGATCGTGGTATTGAATGAAACAGCCACGCCACCGAAATAAACGGGAGTTGACGTATAGCCCGCGTTGTTGTCTTTCCGCGTCAACTGGCCGCTTATAGCCCGCGTGCTTCCGTCCAACATCGTCGCAACGATCGTGTACAGATATTCCGTTGTGGCGGGCTGGCTGGCCTTTATCAAAAGCAGGAACTGTTCGCTCCCCTGAGTAAAGCCGCTACAAACCGGCGTTTGCGCACCCCATGCGCTTTCACAAACCTGCCACGTTCCAAAGGGGACAATCAATATATTGGGATTCGATGCCGTTTGCCCCCATGCCACGATGCACTGCAGGAGGATGCAGAAGGTGACGATGATCGTGCGCTTCCACCGCCGGGTTCCCGGCTGACCTTTGGTTCCTGTCGACATTAATGGTACTCCTGATGGTTTTAATGGCGTAATCTACGCTTAAACCAAGAGTGTGAACGCTTTCGGTATAAATAAATATGGTCGATGTACCGGTACTGCATGTACCCTGTTATGGGCTCGTCTCCCCAAAAGGTAGTTGTCTTTGAAGTCCTTCTCACTTCATTTCACATCCCGTCACGCCGCGACGGCCGCGTACCCGATCGACTTTGGGGAACAGATCGCGAAATTGCTGGATTCAGAGTCGTTGCGCCGCCGCTTAGGCGCGAACGGCTTGAATCGGATCGTGGGTGGTGTGAACTGGGGAATAGATAAGCAGGTCTTGTGCGAGGCCTATAAAACGGCCCTCACCGAAGCAACGATCTCTGAGAAGGAATTCGCACGACGCAGTGAGGTGTTGTTTGTTCCAAGGGAAACGGCCGGTGAAATACATCGTGCCTACTGCACCGCCAGCGTGACCGTATTGGACTGGACGCTCTGTCCGGTCACCGGGTCGGTCACCGTCAGCACCAGCGGCACTGCATCCCCGGTGGGTATTCCAGCCGGCACTTGGATGTTGACCTGGTACAGCGCAACCAGCGACGGGGTGAGACCGGAGAACAGAACCGGGACATCGACACCGCCGATGGTGGCCGTTATGGCAGCCGTGGTCTGGTAGATCGTGGCGAGCGGAGCGGCGGCGCCGTCCGCCGGCGGCGTCGCCCCGTTGGCCCCCATCACCGGTCCGAGGCCGGTCGCGAAGATCACCAGATATTCCGAGCCGCTCTGCACTGGTCTGGAGCCGCTCCCGGCGGGCGCGGCAAGAAGTGTTGTGCCCGCTATCTCGACGATCCCCTGCCCCGTGCCCGAGAGATCCAGCGTATAGATACCTGGCTGATATCCAGCGGTGGTAAGGGGCGCAGGCACCGACAGCGTTGAACCGCGCTGTATCACCAGTTGGTACGAAGTGTTCGGATTCAGATTCTGCGGTATCAGCGCGTTCACCTGACCAGGGCCGGCATAGATCAATGGCATCGGCTGGCCCCCGAGGAACAACTGTGTATCGTTCAGCGTGCCGGGCAGCGGAATGGCGTCCGCCACCGGCTCCCCGTTGGAGGCGAGGCTCGTTCCGTATATGGCGACGTAGCTGCCAGGAGTCACGATCTGCGGCATGGCCTGTGCGCTGCTGGCGGCGTTCACCACCGCCGATATCACCGCCGGTGCATTGGCTGAAGCAGCCTGCACAGTGACGGGCGGTCCCGCCGCGCTCGAACTGAGTCCGGGCGAAAGCTCGGAAGCGACCGCCTGAATGGTAAACAGCGCCGCAGCGTTGACCGGAGTCCAGGTCCCTTCCCAGATACCGCCGCCGACATCCTGCAGATTGATCGACGCGTCCTCGTTGCCAAACGACACCTGCACGGCGCCGCCATTGTTTGCGGCCAGCGGACTTCCACAACCGTCCACGACTTCGAGTTGGACCGTCTGCGGCACCGCAGCCTGCAGGACAGACTGGGACACCGGTTGACGGAAAACGGGTACCAGATATCCGGGGTTCCCGCCCGCGCAGGCTGAGGATGTCGTCAACGCGTGTGCGCTGACGGCACTGCCGGTCACGTCCGATCCGGACGTTCCGCTGGTCGCGATGACTGCCACCTGTAAGACACCCGTCGTTCCATTGTCGAAGGCGAAATCTACAGTTCCGGTCTGGACTCCCGATGACAGTTCCGCGAGGTTCGCCGCTATCGAGATCGACGTGGTGCCGGGTAGTAACTGCCCGCTGGCAGGGGATATGCTGAGCCAGCCGACTCCGTTCGCAGTTGAAATCGTGGCGGAGTAGTTGATGGTGTTGTTGGACGGATTGAAAAGGCTGATCTGCTGTTGTGGAGGCGTCGTGCTGCCGGCCGCACCAGAGAGAATCACACCGCCGGTCGAGAATCCGACATTGTTGGTGGTACCGCTGGCTGCCGCCACATTAAACAGGACCACCACGCTTTGGGGATTATTGGTGGCGTTCGGCGCGTCGATGTCCACGGAGCCGTAATATTGCCCGGCGGGCAGGCCAGCTGTGTTCACGGAAACCTCGACAGGCGCTCCGGTCTGGCCCCCGTTCGATACTCGCCCCACTGACCGGATGCTGAGCCAATTGGCGGAGGGAGCCAGGGGATTCGATATCGTCTGCGCTTCTGCCGTCCAACTCAATGACCCGGAACCCTGGCTCGACACCGTGAAAGACTGCGAAGGCGGCGTCTGGCCGCCGGCGACGGCCGAAAAGGTGAGTCCCGATTGCGAGAGCGAAAGCGATTGGGTCGCCTGGCTGACCGCCAGCGTCACGCTTACGACAACCTGCGTTGCGAGGTTTGCGGCCTGCACGGTGATCTGGCCGGTGTAGATGCCGGGCATAAGTCCTGTCGGATCTGCCGTGAAGGCCAGCGACGCCGGGGAGGATGGCGTGGCGCCGCCTGAGCCGCTGCCGGTCAGCGAGAGCCAGGTTCCCGGAGTCGAGGTGGCCTGCGCCCTGAACTGGAGACTTCCGCCGCCTGTGTTCGACACGGTCACCTGACCCTGGGCGGGAGAGGTTCCCTGAGTGAGGGTGAAGTTTGAGGTGAGCGGCGAGACCGAGAGACTGGGGGGCGCGGATTGCGCCGTAACGTTCATCGTTACCCCGGTCGTCGCCATCTCGCCGCCCGCAAGGTAGTTCACTACTCCCTGGTACTCGCTGCCCGCGCCAATACCAGTCGAATTCGCTGTAATCGTAACGGTCGCGCTGTAGGTAAACGAAGAGTGTGTACTGCCAGGGGCCAATGTCAAGGTTCCCGAACTCGGCGAAACGCTCAGCCAGTTCTGCGCCTGACTCGTCGCCACACTCGAGGCAAATGTCAGGGTGGTGTCAAGCTGAGAGGAGCTTTGAACACTCAGGACCACCGTCTGGGTGACTGTCCCGCCGCTTGTTGGAGCACTCATGGTCAGGTTCGCCGGCGACACCGAGAACGAGTAACCTCCCACGTTGCTGCCCCCGCCGCCTCCGCCCCCGCCACTACTGCCTCCGCTACCGCCGCCCCCGCTACCGCCGGGAGCCATGAGACTAATCACGGCTGTCTGGGAACTGGCGCCGAAGGTGGCTGTGACGGTCGCGCTCTGATTGCTCGCAAAGGAAGCCGCTGCCGTCGCGCTGAAGGCCGCGGTGCTGGCTCCCACCGGCACGGTCACCGATGCCGGTACGGTGAGCGAAGGGTTGTTGCTGGTCAGCGTCACACTTCCGGCGGCTTTAAAAGCTACCGTGCTGCTGGCGTAGGTCCCGGCTGGACTTTGGCTCCACTGCGCCGCGTAGGTCCCCGGAGAAGAAGTTATAAGATGCGCCCACCCGTTTCCCTGAACTGTCGAATCACTGACAAAAGTGCTGCCGGATAAACCCGGCACATTATCGGCCGTCGTCAGCGAAATCACCACATCAGCGCCGGCGGTCGTCGTCACTGCGGCCCCCGCTGGCGAGACACTCGCGAGTTGGCTGTTTAGAATGGCGGTCCGATCCAGCGGCGCGGCGAGGTCCGCGCCTGAGAACTCCCAGATCACCGCGCTGGCGTCCGTGACGACAGAACTGGGCGTGATGGTTAATGTCGTCGCTCCGGATACGCTGTTCATGGCGTACCAGAGGTCGCCAACCGATCCGGCCGCCGAGTCCACTGAACGCGCGGCGCCCGCCTCAGCGTACGTGTTTCCCACGTTATCGGTAATACTGCCTATGGTTACCGATGTGTCGACGCCTCCTTCCGTTTGCCAGCCGACAACGATCAGGTTGCCACTTCCCGTCGCCGGTATGATACATGTCGACCGCCGGAACGTCTGCGGGCCGCAGGAAGTTACGTGGACGAGACTTATAGCCGGCGCGGCTTGCGTGAGGCTGAGGTTACAACTACTCGAACCACCCGGACTCAGGACCGCCGGATTGCAGGCGACACCCGAGACCAGAACCGGCGCCAGCAGACTGATCGTCGCCGTCTGGGGACTGCTGCCGAGGGTCGCCGTCACTGTTGCGCTCTGATTGCTCGCGATCGTAGCCGCGGCTGTCGCGCTGAATGTCGCCGTGGTGGCTCCCGCCGACACCGTCACCGATGCCGGCACGATGAGCGAAGTGTTGTTGCTGGCCAGCGTAACGTTGGTACCGCCGGTGGGGGCGTTCTGGGTCAGCGTCACCGTGCATGTGCTGACCGCGCTCTGACCGAGACTGGCGGGACTGCAGGCCACGATCGAAACGAGCACCGGGGCCAACAGACTGATGGCGGCCGTCTGGGAACTGGCGCCGAGCGTCGCCGTAACGGTGGCACTTTGATTGTTGGGAATATCGGCGTTCGCTGTGGCGCTGAAGGTCGCCGTGGTGGTGCCCGCAGTTACCGTAACCGAAGTGGGCACCGTGAGCAGAGAGTTGTTGCTGGCGAGCGTTACGCCGGTACCGCCGGTGGGAGCGGTCTGGGTAGCGTGACCGTACACGTGCTGACCGCGCTCTGGCCGAGACTGGCGGGAGTGCAGGCCACGCCCGAGACGAGCGGCGCCACAAGACCGACGGCGGCGGTCTGAGAACTGGTGCCGAGCGTCGCAGTGACGGTCGCGTTCTGATTGCTGGCGATGGTGGCCGCCGCCGATGGCGCTGAAGGTGGCGGTAGTGGCTCCGGAGGCTACCGTGACCGACGCCGGCACGGTAAGCAGAGCGTTGTTGCTGGCGAGCGTTACGCCGGTACCGCCGGTGGGAGCGGACTGGGTCAGCGTGACCGTGCACGTGCTGACCGCGCTCTGGCCGAGACTGGCGGGATTGCAGGCTACACCCGAAACGAGACCTGGCACGGACAGACCGATAATGGCGGTCTGCGAGCTGGCGCCGAGGGTCGCCGTGACGGTCGCGCTCTGATTGCTCGGAATGGAGGAGCCAGCCGTGGCGCTGAATGTCGCTGTCGTCGCTCCTGCCGATACGGTGACCGAAGCGGGCACGGTGAGCAGAGCGTTGTTGCTGCCGAGCGTTACGCCGGTGCCGGCCGCGGGAGCGGTCTGGGTCAGCGTGACCGTGCAGGTGCTGATCGCGCTCTGCCCGAGACTGGTGGGAACGCAGGCCACGCCTGAAACGACCGGTGCCACAAGACTAACGGTGCCGGTTCTGGAACTGCTGCCGAGGGTCGCCGTGACGGTCGCGCTCTGATTGCTCGCAATCGTAGCCGCCGCCGTCGCGCTGAAGGTCGCCGTGGTGGCTCCGGCCGCTACCGTCACCGATGCCGGTACGGTGAGCAGCGTGTTGTTGCTGCCGAGCGTCACGCTGGTGCCGCCGGTGGGAGCGGTCTGGGTCAGCGTCACCGTGCAGGTGCTGACGGCGCTCTGCCCGAGACTGGCGGGACTGCAGGCCACGCCCGAAACCAGCACCGGCGCCAGCAGACTGATGGCGCCGTCTGCGAACTGCTGCCGAGGGTCGCCGTTACCGTCGCGCTCTGATTGCTCGCGATCGAAGCCGCCGCCGTCGCGCTGAAGGTCGCCGTGGTGGCTCCCGCCGCTACCGTCACCGATGCCGGTACGGTGAGCGAAGCGTTGTTGCTCGCCAGCGTCACGCTCGATCCGCCTGCGGGAGCGGTCTGGGTCAGCGTCACCGTGCAGGTGCTGACCGCGCTCTGCCCGAGACTGGTGGGACTGCAGGCCACGCCCGAAACCAGCACCGGCGCCAGCAGACTGATCGTCGCCGTCTGCGAACTGCTGCCGAGGGTCGCCGTCACCGTCGCGCTCTGATTGCTCGCGATCGTAGCCGCCGCCGTCGCGCTGAACGTCGCCGTGGTGGCTCCCGCCGCTACCGTCACCGATGCCGGCACGGTGAGCGAAGCGTTGTTGCTCGCCAGCGTCACGCTCGATCCGCCCGCGGGAGCGGTCTGGGTCAGCGTCACCGTGCAGGTGCTGACCGCGCTCTGCCCCAGACTGGTGGGATTGCAGGCCACGCCCGAAACCAGCACCGGCGCCAGCAGGCTGATCGTCGCCGTCTGCGAACTGCTGCCGAGGGTCGCCGTCACCGTCGCGCTCTGATTGCTCGCGATCGAAGCCGCCGCCGTCGCGCTGAACGTCGCGGTGGTGGCTCCCGCCGCTACCGTCACCGATGCCGGTACGGTGAGCGAAGCGTTGTTGCTCGCCAGCGTCACGCTCGATCCGCCCGCGGGAGCGGTCTGGGTCAGCGTCACCGTGCAGGTGCTGACCGCGCTCTGCCCGAGACTGGTGGGATTGCAGGCCACGCCCGAAACCAGCACCGGCGCCAGCAGACTGATCGTCGCCGTTTGCGAACTGCTGCCGAGGGTCGCGGTTACCGTCGCGCTCTGATTGCTCGCGATCGAAGCCGCCGCCGTCGCGCTGAAGGTCGCCGTGGTGGCTCCCGCCGCTACCGTCACCGATGCCGGTACGGTGAGCGAAGCGTTGTTGCTCGCCAGCGTCACGCTCGATCCGCCTGCGGGAGCGGTCTGGGTCAGCGTCACCGTGCAGGTGCTGACCGCGCTCTGCCCGAGACTGGTGGGACTGCAGGCCAAGGTCCGAAACCAGCACCGGCGCCAGCAGACTGATCGTCGCCGTCTGCGAACTGCTGCCGAGGGTCGCCGTCACCGTCGCGCTCTGATTGCTCGCGATCGAAGCCGCCGCCGTGGCGCTGAACGTCGCGGTGGTGGCTCCCGCCGCTACCGTCACCGATGCCGGTACGGTGAGCGAAGCGTTGTTGCTGGCCAGCGTCACGCTCGATCCGCCTGCGGGAGCGGCGGTGTTTAAGGCAACGATACAACCAGCTGCCCCGTTGGCGCTCAGATTTACAGGATTGCACGTGAGAGATGTAATGGCAGGGACGGAGATGACTCCGTTCGCCACAGCCGAGATAGACAACCCATCGCCTGTTGGGTCAACGCCAACCGGATTGTTTATTGTTACGGCAGTTGTGACAGCATTTGACACGAGCGTAAGTTGAATGCTGGCCACAACTCCCGAGGCCATCGCATTCGTGTTCGATCCGGTCAGCAGGCAGGTTAATAGGCCAGATGTTGTTGAGCAATATATGTTCTTGCCGGCGGCCGTTGCTGCTGCGCCGGCAGCTGCTGTAATGCCTGAGACCTGGCTCGGCGGATAAGCGATGGTCCACTCCAGGCCTGCAGGCGAAGTCCCTGCGGCTGACAAAGAAAGACTAAGAGCGACGGCGCTTCCTGGATTACTTGTTGCGGAAGACAGACTCAGGGTCGTCGTCTGAGCCAATAAACGGTCACAAGGGTGAAATGTGGCAAGCGATAATGCTACCCATAAGCCCCGGCGGCGCATCCGATCGAAAGTCATCAGCAATGAGCACCCTTTGACGAATTCCTTCTCGAATTGCTGTGCAATCCGGATTTCTGAGACTCAGCACGACCCAGCGCAGGCAGCGGCGCTGCTAGAAGTCCATAGTTGTTGAAATCAATGGCTTTATCAAGACTGCCATCCGTTATCAATCGGCTGACAGTCGTTGGGCACTGATCTTTAGAGAAAAGTCGAAAGTGAGCTGATACCGGTGTGCAGTCTGGATGCACTCGGTTTGGGCGAATGGGTAAAGACGAAAACGGCGTGTGAAATTCTGCGGATTCTTCGCATTTTTGGTTCGTCAGGAAAAAATCGTGGGTGCATTCCGGCTCGGCAGTTTGACAGGTGAGTGACAGATGGCGAGTTCGAGGCAGGGAAGCTCCGGAAGCCGCAGGATTTTTCTCACGGTGACTTTGGTTTTGTTGTTCAAGTCTTCGACGGCGTCCGCGGGAAAGCATCTTCTGCTTCATCGGATCGATCCGGGAACCCATGGCCCACGCGAATCCATTGCGCGCCATGCGGCGCGATTCTCCGGCGCGGACATCGTCGAATTCGGAAAGGAAATCGCTCAGCGTCCATTAGTTCCGGGGGTACCAGTCACTCGGTACCGGTACCGAGCCGGTGTTGCAATTCGCTAACTCCACACCCCAATGCGGTATTCTAAGCACTGGAATTAAGCAGCAATTAAGTCCGGCATGATGTTCGGGTCCTGCGGAGGAAAACTTGACCCAGTTCGATCCAGTTGGGGTGTTCTGATGGACAAGCACCAGGGAACAGTCTTGATTTGGGAGGAGGAGTCGGAGGTCCGCCACTCCCTTGAGATAGCCGCGAAGTCTTTCGGCTACTCCGTTCAATCTGCCCGGACCGGAGACGCGGCGCTGTCTTTTCTACAAAGCGCTGAGGTTGAGATTTCCGCTTTGTTGCTCGGTGCAGTGACGCCGAACCGAGGCGGGCTGGATCTCTTGCGGGAAATCCGGGCACTGGACACCAGGTTGCCGGTCATTATCGTTGCCGGTTTGTGGTCAACTCGGGAAGTCGTCGCCGCGCTCAAGAACGGCGCAACGGATTTTCTTTGTAAACCCATCATTCCGGAAGAGTTGAACAGCAGTTTAGCCGGTGTTATTGAGAGCAGTGACGCCGGGCGCAGGCCGATGCCGCGAAACGGAGGATCCCCATGGAATTTCAGGAGCGCCGATCCGGCCATTAAGGAAATCGAGTCGCGGGTAGAACAAATCGGCTGGTCCGGGGCGCCGGTGCTCATTCAAGGGGAAACGGGCAGCGGGAAGGAAGTATTGGCGCGGAAACTGCACACCCAGTCGGCGCGTTCCAATAAGCCATTTTTGAAGCTTAATTGCGCCGCTCTTCCGCCGGAGCTGGTGGAAAGCGAGCTTTTTGGCTACGAGCGTGGCGCCTTCACGGGAGCCTTTGAAAAGAAAGCGGGCATCTTCGAACTCGCCGACGGTGGCACTATTCTGCTCGATGAGATCGGCGACATGGATATTCGGCTTCAGGCAAAGCTGCTGCAGGTGCTTCAGGACCAGGAATTCCGGCGGATCGGCGGCAAGGAACTCGTTAAGGTGAACGTGCGAATCATGGCGGCAACCCACCGCGACCTCGAAAAGGCAATTTATGAGCGCGCGTTCAGAGAAGACCTTTACTATCGGTTGAACGTGATCGTCCTTCGCGTACCGCCCCTTCGCGAGCGAATCAACGATATTGTTCCACTCGCAGAGTTCCTGATCCGGAAACACGCGGATCCGAATCGCCCGATTCCTGCGATCAGCGAGGACCTGAGGCATGCCATGGCGGTCTACGACTGGCCGGGAAACGTGCGCGAACTGGAAAACTATATGCGGAAGCTTGTTATTTTCATGGATCCTGATGGGATAGCCCGTGACATTCACGTACGCATGAACCGCAAGCCGCCCGCTCGGGCCGCAGACAGCCACGTTGTCAAAATCGATAAAGGGGACGACAACATGCCGGTCCTTGAACAGGTCACAAAAGTCAATCGGCAGGCGGAAACCAATGCTATTTTAGCTGCACTTGATTCCACTCGCTGGAACCGTAAGCACGCCGCCGCTATTTTGAAGATCGATTACAAGTCACTGCTGTATAAGATGAAGAAACTGGGTATTGATCGTAGCCCGACTCTGCTTTCCGAGCACTCCCGCCAGCCGATCCAGAGAGCCGCCGGCGCCGACTGACAGGAACTCCGGATCCCGCTGTGGAGCTTAAGCTCCCCGTGGTGGAAGTACCACCTCTTCGCAAAGACAGGCGAAACCGCCTGTCCCACCATGAAGATCAGCAGTTTACAAGCTTTGGTGGGGCAGGCATTCAGCCCAATACTGCATACATTTTGGGGCCCGAATATTGCAGAGAAGTTTTCCACTGCTCGGTGCGCCACACTCGATGTCCAAATGGGCTTTTCGAATGACAGTATCCGGCGAAATATCCGCCCCATCGATGCCGTCCGCAACGCAATCT
>CAWHVO010000002.1:0-1922251 GCA_963832905.1 Terriglobia bacterium
CGTTTTGAAGCCGCTCGCATAATTCGTAGCCAGCGAGCGCACGGCAAGGAACGGCTCCTGCTCAGCCCTTAGAACGTGGCGGGTGCCCGACATAATTTGTCAATGTAGCGCAAGCCGGGCGGGACGATGTTCTCCTATACTGCCCCTATGCCAAACAGCTACTTGTCGCGCTTCGCCATCAACGCCGACGACGTGCCGCGTGCACGCGATTTCTACCAGAAAGTCTTTGGCTGGAAGTTCGAGCCGTGGGGTCCGCCGAACTTCTATCTGATCGACACCGGTGACGCGCCCCCGGGAGGCTCGGGCGGGCTCCTGCAGGAGCGCCGCGAACTGGTGCCAGGCGGCCGCATGATCGGCTTCGAATG
Organism: Terriglobia bacterium; assembly: GCA_963832905.1. Taxonomy (GTDB): domain Bacteria; phylum Acidobacteriota; class Terriglobia; order Bryobacterales; family Bryobacteraceae; genus BOG-234. The sequence continues at coordinate 366 of CAWHVO010000002.1, forward strand.
CACCATCGTCGTCCCGCACATCGACGAGACGATTCGCGCCATCGAAACCAACGGCGGAAAGATGGTAACGGAGAAGTTTCTCATCCCGACCGTCTGCGCCGTCGCGTATTTTCAGGACACTGAAGGGAACGTTGCGGCAGTCAGCGAGATCGAGAAATCGTGACCGGCGTTGTCGTACAAGTCAGTATTTCGAAGGGTGGCGTGCCGAAACGCGCCATTGAGCGGGCCGAAGTTGCGGCGCGCGGGATCGCGGGCGACTTCTGGCGCCATCCGCAAATTCATGGCATTCCGAAGCGCGCCATCCTGCTGATCACCGGCGAAGGGATCGACGAGATTCGCGCGATGGGGTTTCCTGTTTACCCCGGCACGCTGGGCGAGAACCTGACGACACGCGGCATCGACCGGCGCGCGGTGCGCCTCGGCCAGCGGTTTCGCTGCGGCGCCGCTGTCATCCAGATGACTGAGCTGAGGGTGCCCTGTAACACGATCCGCGTCTATGGCAAGAGCATCGACAAGGCGATCTTCGATCTTCGCGCGATGCAGGGCGACCCGACATCGCACGTGTGGGGCCTCAGCGGATTCTATGCTTCAGTCAGGGAGCCCGGCGTGGTGTGTGCGGGCGATCCGATAACTCTGCTCACATGAGGTCGGCCCGGAAGCCGAGTCCGGAAGTGCTCTACGCGGTCTATGCGCAGGTCATCGTTTCCGCATCCCCGGCCGCAAACATGGCGCCTTCTGCAGCGTGGCGGCTTATGCGAAGCACGTCAATCTGTTCTTCTATCGCGGTGCGACGATGCCCGATCCGCACGGCGCGCTCACCGGAACGGGAAACAGATGCGTCACATCCGCTTCGATTCCCTGGACGACCTGCGCCATCCTTATCTGACCGGCTATGTGCGCGCCGCCCTGGAGATGGTCGGCTGACGCTGTAATCTTGATTGGGACGCCATATGAAACGAATCGCTCTGATCGCCGCATTGTCGTTAGTGGGCCCCGCAAACGCCCGGCCCGGTCGCTGCGACCGCGCCTGCCTTGAAGGAATGGTGTCGACGTACCTGACCGCTCTGGCGGCGCATGACCCTGCGAAACTGCCGACCACGCCAAACGTGAAGTACGCCGAAAACGATCAGATCCTGGCGCTCGGCACGGGGGAGTGGAAGATCGCGGGCGCGGCCGGCAGGTATCGTCACGTTTTCTCCGATCCGCAGGCGGGCGATGTCGCTGCCATCACCACCATCGCGGAACACGGTGTGGGTGTGATTTACGTAGTCCGCCTTAAGGTCGCGAACGGTAAAGTCAGCGAGATCGAAACGCAGATCACGCGCGATGCCGTGGGTGCGGGCCGCTACGAAAAGCTGGGACAGCCGGAAGCGGTCTGGCTGGAAGCGGTGCCGCCCGCGCAGCGGATCCCCCGCGCCATGTTGATTTCCCAGGCCAACAAATATTACAGCGGGATGGAGCGCAACGATCCCAAAGGCGATTACTCGTTCTTCGACAAAGACTGCAATCGCCTGGAAGACGCGCTGCAGACAACGAACGTGAAGACAGGCGCGGCCTACGGCCACTCCAACGACACCGACTTTGCGTCGCTCACCTGCGAGGCCCAGTTTCAGACCGGCTTCCTCGGCTTCGTCACCAAGATCCGCGAACGCCGTTACCTCGTCGATGAGGAGAGGCAGGCCGTCCTGGCCATCACAACGTTCGATCACAACGGCACGGTCCGGACGCTGCCCTCGGTGAACGGAAAGTCGTCGCCGATCCCCGCGTATTTCGACGTGCCGCGCACCCTGCATGCGAGCGAGGCGTTCCGCCTGCGCGGTGAAAAGCTGTTCCGCATCGAGATGACGCTGACCGAAGTGCCCTACGGGATGCGTTCGGCATTTCACGAGGGCCGTCCGGTGGATCTGCGCGGGAGGGGCAGCGCCCTGCGCGCGCCCGATCCGTGTAATCGCGCGTGCCTTGAAGGGCTGGTGAAGCAGGTGCTGCAGGCGATGCTGGCGCACGATGCGTCGCGCCTGCCGCTCGCGAAGGGCGTGCGTTACTCGGAGAACGGACAGTTCATCGCCATCGGCGACGGTCTCTGGGGCACGGCCGGCAAAATCGCGATGCCCGGTTCGGGTGAGTACGCCGCAATCCTCACGGGCAAACCCGGTACGGCCGGGTATTGGGGCCTTACGAACGAACATGGCACGTCCGGTGTGCTGGCGCTGCGCATCAAAGAAGCCGCCGGGAAGATCGCCGAAATCGAAGCCATCGATGTGCGCGAGGAGTCGCAGGGTCCGCGCGGCGGCACGGTGACGCTGATGCGTCCGCCGCTGCCCGTGGAGTTCAAATCCGCCTCCGCGCTTGGCGCGCTCGATGCAGCCTTCGGGCCGCCGAAAGCCGTCGAGCCGCGTCAGCTGTATTACAACCTGACCAACGACTACTTCAACGCACTGGAACATCACAGCAGTAAAGACGTGAAGTTCGAGCCCGCCTGCGTGCGGCGCGATAACGCGGTCCAGGGCAGCGCGACCTGCGCGGCGCAGATGGATGCCGGCGGGCATACGACGAAAGTGCGCGACCGGCGAATCCTGGTTGCGGATGACGATCTCCGGGTGGTGATGGCGGTCGCCATGGTCAACAGCCCCGGTATCGGCGACAATCTTTCCGCAGCGGAGCGCGTGCCGAGTACGTACATGATTCCTCAGCTGATCAAATTCGACTTCGGATCGATTTCGCGCATCGAAAGCTTCGTGAAGTGGATGCCCTTCGGATATACGTCTGCGTGGTCGGAGCCTAGGAATTGAAGCTCGCAGGCGCCTGTGCCGCTCAGAACGTTACCGTCGCCCCGGTCGAAGTTCGCTTCACGCCAGCCCAGGGACAGGCAGAAGATTCCGGACCTACCGCTCGTGCGTTAGAATCGCTTCGGTGAAAAAATCTACCTGTGCCATCTTCGCGCTGACGATCCTTAGCGCTCACGCCTACGCCCAGGGCCGCGGACCGCAGCAGCGCCTCGGAACGGAATTCGGCATTTCGGCCTTCGAACGCGAATGCTCGAAATGCCATGGCAACCCCGCCGTTGATCGCGCGCCGAGCCCTGCGGCCATCCGCGCGATGCCGCCCGAGCGCATCTACGCCGCCATTACAACCGGCGTCATGCAGACACAGGCGGCGAATCTGAACGACGAACAGAAGCGCCGTCTCGCCGAGTACATGGGCGGACGCCCTCTCGGCAGCGCAGACCTTGCCGATGCGAGCAAAATGCCGAATCACTGCGCACCGAGCGCGATGCCCGATCCGTCGAAAGGCCCGGCGTGGAACGGCTGGGGCGCCGACGTGCACAACACCAGATTCCAGGACGCGAAAGCCGCCGGACTAACTGTCGCGCAGATCCCGAACCTCAAACTCAAATGGGCATTCGGTTTCCCGCTGGGCGTTTCCGCCTTTGGCCAGCCTTCGGTGGGCGCCGGCCGCGTCTTCGTCGGTTCCGATATCGGATACGTTTATTCGCTTGATGCGAAGACGGGCTGCGTCTACTGGTCGTATCAGGCCAAAGCCGCAGTGCGGACGGCGATTACATTCGGCCGCGCGGCAAAATCCGCGAAATACGCCGTCTATTTCGGCGACATGCAGGCCAACGCGTACGCCGTCGACGCGGACTCCGGCACACTGCTGTGGACGCGCCGCGTGGAAGATCACTTCAGCGCGCGCATCACCGCGGCTCCCACGCTGTATGCAGGACGTCTCTACGTTCCCGTGTCCACCTCCGAAGGGTTTTCCGCGTCCACGCCGGAGTATCCGTGCTGTACATTCCGCGGCAGCGTGGTGGCGCTGAACGCGGCGACCGGCGATCAGATCTGGAAGACATACACCATCGCGGAATCGAAGCCGACGAAGAAGAACTCCGCCGGCACGCAGCTTTATGCGCCGTCCGGCGTCGCGGTGTGGAACTCGCCGACGGTCGATGCGAAACGCAAAGCGCTCTATTTCGGCACAGGCGACTCAGCCACCGAACCGGCTCCCGACACGTCCGACTCAATTCTGGCTGTCAACATCGACACCGGCAAAGTTCGCTGGTCGTTTCAGGCGGAACCGAACGACGCCACGCTCGGCGGCTGCTTCGGCAATGCGAAGACCGAGGCATGCCCTGAGCATCCCGGCCCGGACTGGGACTTCGGCGCCTCGCCCGTCTTGAAGACTCTGGCCGGCGGCCGCGACATTCTGCTCGCGCCCAACAAGAGCGGCATCGTGTTCGCGCTGGATCCGGATAAAAAGGGCGCGGTCATCTGGAAAACCAATCTCGCCGCGAACACGAACCGGCGCGCCACGAACCTTGTGTGGGGCGGATCGGCCGACGAGAAGAATTTCTACGCCGGACTGGCCAACGGCTCGCTGGCTGCTCTTCAGTTTGCGACCGGCGAGAAGCTTTGGACTGTCCCGCTTGCTGCGCCGGGAAGCCGGGCATCGTATGTCGCCGCGAACAGCGCTATTCCCGGCGCCATTTTTATAGGCGGCACAGACGGCAAAGTCCACGCGCTGGCATCGGCCGACGGCAAAGAGCTGTGGAGCTTCGACACCGCGCATGAATTCGACACGGTCAATAAAGTTCCGGCCAAAGGCGGATCGATCGGTTCCGCCGGCCCGACGATCGCGGGCGGCATGGTGTTCATCGGTTCGGGCTACAGCGTGACATCGGGAATGCCCGGCAACGTGCTGCTGGCCTTCGCCCCGTAGCGCATTTTCCTGTACCGCCGGCGGTCTTGCCGCCGGTGGTTTTACTGCGGATTCCCCGCCAACTCCAGATCCGTAGCCGAATCGCTCGCCTTGTCCAGCCGCACGGCGGTGGCCCCGAGGTCATCGAAAGCCTGCGGGCCGGGAGCGGCATAGTCGAACGTCGCGAGCACACGATAATCACCCGGCGCGAGATTGTCCAATCGGTAGTTGCCCATCGCATCGGTCCGTGTCTCGCGAAGATCGACCATCCGATTACGCGTATTGGGGTCCCATCCTTCTATGAACACAGGCACGCCCGCAGCGGCTTGGCCAGCCTGCCGCACCGCACCGTGGACCGCGGCTGGACCACCCGAAATTGCCGCGCTGACACGGCTGAGAAACCCGACGTTGATTTCGTTCCAGCCGTCCGGCCGTGCCGCCGGATTCTGCGGTCCGCCGAAAGCGGAGACGTAATAACCGCGCGGCGGGAGGATCATCACTTCCCATCGCCCCGGCGCGAGCGGCACGCCGGTCCGCCCACCCACCGAAAAGGTCTGGACCGGACCCAGGCCTGCGTAGTCTTTCCGTCGCACCAAAGCAGTGGGCGAGACGGCGGGTCCGGCGCCATCGATGAGGAACAGGAGGCTGTTGAGTGCGTTCAGATTCAGCGCGAAGTTGGTGATGTCGCGCTCCACGAGTACATCGGTGTAGCCGGCGAGCACGCGCGTGCCCGGCGGAGCTTCCCGCGCTTCCACGAGGATCTCGTAGTGTCCCGGCGCCAGAGCAGGGAAGTGGAACGCGGTGCCGTTCGAGCTCAGGCGCCCGAGATCGGACGCCAGCGTGACCGTGACGGTGAATTCGCCGATGCGCGGTAACGGCACGGTTCCCGAGAGCGAGAACAGCCTGCCTTCGACCGGGCGAATGTCTGCGTCCGGCGTGTCTTCATCCGGATAAACCGTAACCGCCCGCGCGTCCTCGGCGCGCACTGTCTGACGCGAGAATGTCGGCAGGTAAGAGCGGTCTTCATCGATATCGCCGGTGCTGCGCACCAGATATGTGCCGGGGACAAGTTCGCCGATACGAAAAATGCCGCGCTCATCGCTCTTTCCGCGCTCCACCAGAATGGGCGGCTGCGCGCTCGTGTACGCAGCAACGTCCTGATCGGGGATGCCGACCTCATTTGCGTCGCGCACGATGCCCGCGATCGCGCCGTAACGCAGCATAGGCGCGGTCACCGTGATGACTTCGTCGCCGATAACCTTTATGACAGTACCGGCGGCATCCCAGCGGCGCTGTCCGTACTGCAGCGGCATGAAGCCGCGGCGGGTCACCTTCAGCAGGTAAGAGCCGGGAGGGACCATCCCGAAACTGAACTGGCCGTTTTCGCGGGTGCGCGCAGTGCGGATCGGCTGCCCGATGTTCGGGACTTGTTCGAGCGTGACGTCGGCGCGCGACAGAATGTAGCCCGTGCGCTGTTCCGTTACGGTTCCGCGAATGACGGCCGCCTGTGCGGAGAGAGCGGTGATGCAACTCAGCAGGAGCAGCAGCGTCGGGCGCGGCATGTTTAACGGATATGACGCGGGGCTGCCGCAAACGTGCAATGCTTTCGCCGGGCAGGTTGTTAACCGGTTGAACAACCTGCCCCACTATCGAAACGCCAGGAGATCTCCGGCCGGATCGACCGGTGTCCGCAGGGTCATAAGAAAGGCGACGACTTCCTGCCGGGTACTTTCCGGAAGCGCGGCGAACCCGTCCCGGACCGCCTGCGCCTCACCGCCGTGAAGCAGGATCGCCTCTTCCAGCGTGTGCGCCCGGCCGTCGTGAAGATAAGGCGCTGTGTCCGCCACGCCCCACAGGCGGGCCGTGATGAACTGGCTGTCCAGAATCGAGCCCGCGGATTCCGCCAGACCCGGGCCCATGTCGTGACGCTTCAGGTCTGAAAACAGAGGAACGTCAACGCCGCCCGCTCCGTTCGGCTGAAATCCGGGCCGCTGCGCGCTCAGATCCGTCGAATAATACACATTCGCCGACGGTTTGGTTTCCACTTCGGGAAAACTATGCGTCAGAATCGGGCTTCTCGTCTCGAGCGCGGGCATGTGGCATCCGGCGCAACCGAGAGAGTGGAAGAGCGTTTCTCCGGTCTTCGCGGCGAGGCTCTCCGCCGCCTGCCGTGGCCGGACCAGGCCGGTGAGAAAGATGCTCAGGGCGGACAGGTCGCCCACGGAGATTTCGTTTACCACGCCATCGTTGTCCGCGTCCACACCCAGGCCAACCACTTCGACCGGCTGCATGCCGAAATGAAACTGCATGGCCGCGATATCGAAGGCTCTCACAGTGGAGAATTCCCCCTTTCTTCCGAAGGGGCGCACCACGAGATCCGCGTCCACACCCCGGACACCCGAGGTGTCGGGCACTCCGCTTACGAACCGGATGGACCCGAAGTTCACGCCTTTGGAGATCAGCGACACGACCAGACCCGGCTGCGCCATAGCCCGCGCCTTCAGCGCCTGCAGGTCCTGGGTCATTTCCTTTGCGAGCAGTTCAATTCCGCCTGAACCAAACAGGAACGGCGGGTTGATGAAGCGGCCGTTGAAGGCGGCAAATCCATTGTGCTGGGTATCGGCAACGTCTATCGTCGTGGGCCGCACGATGGCGTTTACATTGCTGCCGCCAACCCCGCCAACCCCGAATGTGAACGGCACCGTCAGGTTGCTCAGAACCGAGTGGCACTCGACGCAGGTCTGCGCGTCGAGGCCATTCACACGCAGGTACTTTCCATTGTTTTGCAAAGTCGGACGCCCGCCCGGGGACGTCGGGTCGGCCACATTCTCGCGGCCATCGCCGTAGCCCACCCTTTTGGTAAACGGCGTCGCGAATACCGCGATGCCGCGTTGGCGGATCTGTATCAGCGGCGTGATGCCATTGGCGATATCGGGCTGTTTCAACGTGTCGGACTGAAACTCAAGTGGTACGGCCGACTGTGGGGACGCCATAAACGCCGGCAGGAAGCAAAACAGTATCGGGAATGAAATCAGCCGCCGGCTTCTTTTGAGGAACACGCGCAAAACGGGTCGCGTTCGCGCCGCCCGAATCGTGAGTTCGTCTGCTGTATGGCGGCGCGAGACAGCGCCCTTTGCGCTTTTGGCGCTGAGTTTTGCGATGTCCACATTTCCTCCGATCGATTTTCGCCTTTGCGCCGATTTGCTGTCCGGGTCGCTCCAGGTAAGAAGCGAACTCCATAACATCGTATACCGACGAACGTGCGAACGGACACCTTTGGGTACGGGGTACGCCGGGTAGCGGGGCAGGTTGTTAACCGGTAAGCAACCTGACCACATTATTGCGCCGGAAGGAACCTTGCGAGTTCGTCGGCAGTGAAGGGGTTGCGGGCGACGTTCTGTCTGGCGTGCTGCATACGGCGGTTAGTGGCCGTTGCCTAGATCAGTTTGGGAATCGAATAAACGAACCCATTTGGATGGGTGAAACTGCCGTCCAGAGCGGGGTGGTCGTCTCCCCGCAGATTCAGCTTGAGAAGCGCGCAGGACTCCTCGAAGGCGCGGCCGGCGGCTTGTTCCTGCTCCGCTGCCTTTGCCTCTTCGGCGCGGCGGGCAGCCTGGACGTCGCGCAACTGCTGCAGGTCGAGCCTGACCTTGCGGTGCAGACGCATTTCGTAGACGGTGAGGAGCTGGAAGCGCTCGGGGTGTTTGATGAAGGTCAGGGCGGAAGCGAGGGCCTGGTTGACGTCCGGCTGTTCGGCATCCGCAGGACGGTCGAGTTCCTGATTGTATGCGTCGGCCGAAAGGAAGTTGCTTTCGATGGCGGAGACGCGGTTGATGCGCCAGTAGCCGTCGGCGATGGGGTGGGCCAGCTGGCGCTCGAGAGCGTCGGCAGGTTTGAGGCCGTCGACGATACCGGCGACGAAGGTGTCATGGGCTTGGCGCTCGTCGTCGGTCATGACGAGGAGATGACCGGTGAGGCCGTGTTTGATGGCGTTCAGCCGGGAGACGGCGCGGCCCTCCTCGGTTCGGGGACCGGTCGATTTCAGCGCGTTGAGGCGGTTTGCTTCGATTTGCTTTTCGGTTGCCATGTGGGGATTTCTCCGGCTAAAGAAGTAGCACGGAGACGGGGAAATGCGGGGGTGTCAGACGGGGCGATGAGCGCGCGTTTGGACGGCAAGTTCAGGGGATTCGCGGAGATGCAGCGGCGAGGGGAAAATTTTCGGGGTTTGTGAATCGGGAAATGCAGGGTTGGCGGCTCGCCTGTTTTGAGGCTGACATTTGAGACGCGTCAAGTGCCGGATTTAGGGCCTGGACAGCGACGTGCCACGACTTACCCTTTACGCAACGCGGGGGGCGGCGCCGCGCCGCGCCGCTATTCAGCCCTGTCGTATCATCTGAAGCAGAGGGTTGGGCACTCTCTAATGGAACCTGTGAACATCACAGAGCCGGCAATCTTGCTATGCATCAACCGACTTTACCGTCGTGGCATGTCCGGCCCCCATTTGTACGACATCACTCGCGGCGTGTGGGCCGCCAGAAGCGAGCAGCGATCGCGCGTACGATTGGCGTTTGCCGTTTCCCATGGTAGGGTCGTCGAAGTTTACCAGATACAGCAGTGGCACCGAGCTGGTACCACTCCGTACGCCTCTGGCCGCGAAATTGATCTTACCGTGCACGCGAACGATTGGGAGTTTACGGGTACGCCGGCACCACCCGAGATAAGGGCTAAATATGTTCAACAGCGGGTCCCGCGTTTTTGGGGCAATCCGATCCGATATCTCAATACGTGAGTACGGACGGTTGTAGATGGCGATATCACGCTTCGCCTTCTTGGCGGTGGCTCCGTCAATTTCACCTCGGTTCGCTACCACCAGAAATCGCCAAACAAAAAGGGACTTGAGAAGTTATAGAGATCAGGCGGAGCCTGTGGATCGTCAATAGCTCCTCCGATGGGCGGGGGCTACGGCTCCCACGGGTTTGAAAATTGTGACGCCGACGCCCGCGAAATCCTTCACGTTGCGCGTCACCAGCGTCAGGTCGTGCTCAAGTGCCGTCGCGGCGATAAGCCCATCGGGAGCGTTGATCGTCAGTCCCTTGAGCTGACAGTCGCCTTCGAGAATGCCCCAGCGTTCCGCAATCGCCTCACTGACCGGCAGGATGCGGTCCGCCAGCCACGGGCGCAGCTCCTTATCGAGCCAGTTGCGCAGCCACGCGCGGCGGTGCGGCTCCGGATGCACGGTGAGGCCTTTGCATACCTCGCCGATACTTACCACGCTGAAATACATCAGCTCGTCGTCCGTGTCCTCCAGCCAGCGCGTTACGCGCGGTTCCGGCTGCGGGCGGGTTAGCTCCGAGGGAACATTGGTGTCGAGGAGAACCCCCCGGCTCATGAAAGATCGACCGGGCGGCCCGTGGACTTATTGCGACTGAAATCGAGATTCAGGCCGCGCAGTGGCGCGAATACCTCCACGAGGCTCTTGCGCCCCGCCGCGCGACGCCGTTCGGCTGCCGATGCCGGCGCGGGGGATTTTTCGTCGAGGGCGTCGAGAGCCTGTTCGATCAGTTCGTCCGCGTCGTGCAGGTGGCGGATCTGAATTTGTGCGTTCACGCGCTCCACCAGTTCCGGCTTGTGAATTTCAAGGTTCATGTTCAGGCCCTCCTTGTTTCAGGTTATCGTGACGTTTCATTATCAGCCGGTGGTAGAAGTAAGTGCGCTGGAAAACCCGGTACAGGCACCGAAATTCCGTCACGGGGGTGGGCAACCGGTCCGCAGGTTAACAACCCGCCCCACGTAGGAAGCACGTTGCGGCGGAGCTTCAATTTCATCCGCGATTTAGCGGCCGGCGTTTCTGTGATACCGTTTGTTCGATCTGTCTTCGGAGGTCAATTCATGCGTATTTCTCTCGGAATTCTTGCACTCTTGGGTGCCGGCTGGCTCGCCGCGCAGCAGGCTGCCAAACCCGTCAACATTGACGGCAGAATCCTGCGCAGCGTCGGCAACACCGCGACCGATCCTCTGCCCGGCTCCTGGATCAGCTACGGACGCAACCAGAACGAGACGCGCTTCAGCCCGCTGAAACAGATCAACGACACCAACGCGAAGCGGCTCGGCCTCGCGTGGACCTACGTTACCGGCGCGGGCGGCGGCAATCAGGAAGGCACACCGCTCGTCTGGAACAACACGCTCTACGGCATCACCACCTGGAGCGTCGTCTACGCGCTCGATGCGAAGACCGGCAAGGAGCTCTGGCGCTGGGATCCCGAAATCAATCAGACCGCCGTGCGCCCGAAGATTTGCTGCGGCATCGTGAACCGCGGCATGGCGCTCTACAACAGCATGCTCATCGTGCCGCTCAACGACGGCCGGCTCGAAGCGCTCGACGCGCTGACCGGCAAGCCCGTCTGGGAATCGCGCGTGGCCTATCCGCAGGAACTCTACACGCTGACCATGGCGCCGCGCATCGCGGGCGACAAGATCATCATGGGCGCGTCCGGTGGTGACAAACAGACGCGCGGCTTCTTCGCTGCGTTCGAGGCCAAGACCGGCCATCAGGCGTGGAAGTTCTACACGGTGCCGGGCAATCCCGAAAATCCGCCGGAGAACGATGCCATGAAAGCCGCACTCAAAACCTGGGGCGGCGACTTCTGGACCAAAGGCGGCGGTGGCGCCGTCTGGGACGGCATCGCTTACGATCCCGACGCCAACCTGGTTTACGTAGGCACCGGCAACGCCGAGCCGTGGGTACAGAAATTCCGCGGCGCGCAGAATGTCGACAACCTTTATACGTGCTCCATCCTCGCCGTCAACCTCACAACCGGCAAGCTCAAGTGGTACTTCCAGACCACGCCCAACGACAACTGGGACTTCGACAGCGTGCAGCAGCTCATGCTGCTCGATCTGAAGATCAACGGCCGCATGCGCAAGGTGATCACGCAGGCATCGAAGAACGGCTTCTTCTGGGTCCTCGACCGCATCACCGGCGAGTACATTTCCGGCGCGCCTTTCGTGAAGACGACATGGGCGCTGGGCCTCGATCCGAAAGGCCGCCCCATCGTGAATCCAGCGGCTTATTACGACACCGATCCGATCGCGATCTTCCCCACCGGCGGCGGCGCGCACAACTGGTCGCCCATGTCGTACAGTCCGGTCACCGGCTCGGTTTACATCGATGTTTCCCTGATGCCGTTCACCTATGCCGCGACGGCCGAACTCAAGCCCGGCGCGAACGGCTACTCGCGCGGCAGCGGCACGCCGAAGCTGATCGACAGCCCGGCCATCGGGCCGCCCACCGCCGACGGCATGCGCGGCGCGATTGAGGCCTGGGATCCGGTTAACCAGAAGCTGGTGTGGCGCACCGACGGCGGTGGCGGCATCGGCGGCGGCACCGTCGCGACGGCGGGCAACCTGGTCTTTCAGGTGATCAACGACGGCCGCTTCCGCGCGCTGACCGCGGATAAGGGCGAAGTCCTCTACGAAGTCAAAATCGGCCGCACAGGCATGGCGCCGCCGATTACCTATGAGGTGGACGGCAAACAGTACGTCGCGTTCCAGGGCGGCATGGGACGTCCGGCGAGCGTTGAAGGTCCCAATAACGCGAAGGTGGAATATCCGCCGATGATGTTCGTCTTCGCGCTGGATGGCACGGCGGAACTGCCGAGCGCCGCCCCGGCCCCACCGCCACGCAACAATCAGCCGCAGCCGGTGGCGCCCGAACTGGCGAAGTAGAGCGTGCTCCGGCTGGAGGCAACCACGCGATTGCCTCGGCTCGAGATGACTGCGCGCATGTCCCAGGCCATACAGGGCGCGGGTGTCAGCATCCTCGACTCCCGATCGTTTTCTAACCTCACGCTGTTTATAGGTGGCGAAGTGCGGACCGCAGGCGTGGCGGCCTTGCGCGATGCTCTTCTCGCGACGGGACTGAGCCTCTCTGTCCGGAGTCTGGCGTTGCTCGACCAATACCCCGCGATGCCAGCTGAGCAGCGGGTCATTCCGTTTCATCTCGTGGTGACGTTCATCCATAACGATCCCGACCTGCGCATCCCTGTTCCCGCCGTGCCGGGCTGACCAACGTTGACTCTTTTTCTACTTCAATTCCGAGTACAATCGGAGTGATAGTGGCTTCAAGAGTAACCAGGCCGCGCAAAACGAAATTTCAGGCAGACCTGGCGCCGGCAGAGGACCGCGCCGTTCGAGTGCTCAAGCAGGAACTGGAACTCACCAGCAACACAGACTTCCTCTCCGATGCCGTGGCTCTTTTTCGCTGGGCAGTGGCGGAGCGCAGGATGGGGCATCGGATTGTGAGTGAGAGCGCGACCGGCGAGCGGAGGGTTCTCGTGTTTCCCAGGCTGGAACGACTGGCTCCGGATATCGTGCTGCCTCGCGTCACAATCAAGTGGACCCGGCGTGAATTGGCGAGTTTGGCCGAACTCGCTTCGGCGGCTGAGCCCAATACCCCGACGGCAGCGCTGATTCAGGCACTGCGGGATTAATCTGCAAGACTAAATGGCGATCGTAATTCGTCGCATCGAAGAATCCGCTGAAACCGGAAGCTTCGATTGCGGCGACGAGCCGCTCAACAACTACCTGAAGCGTTACGCCTGGACCAATCAGGCGAAGAGTTCGATCGGAGTCACGTGGATTGCCGCGGACGAAACCTCGCCGCGGACGGTGCTGGGCTATTTCACCCTCGCGATGGCAAGCGTGCCGCGCGACTCGTTCCCGAAGAAGTTCACGCGTGGACTGCCGCCGTACGATCTGCCGCTGATCCTGCTGGCGCGTCTTGCGGTGGATCGCCGCTTCTCCGGGCGCGGGCTGGGACATGCTCTGACTTCGGAGGCCTTCCGCATTTGTCTGCGCGTTGCGGGTGAAGTCGGCTGCCGCGCAATCATTACGGATGCTTACCGCGACCGGCTCGGCTGGTATGCGCGATACGGTTTCGTGCCCATCGAGGGCGCGGCGGATGGCGGGCCGCAGCGAATGTTTCTGGATATACGCACACTCCGGACCGCGGCGGGCGATCAGGCAGATATATCCTCGGAACGATGAAGCCTGCGATTCTGCTCCTGATTAGCGCGCTTGCAGGCTACGCTGAGACCGCGCGGCCGCCGCGCTACGAGGTCTCATCCGTAAGACCGAACAACGACGTTGGCGCTTTCCGGTTTCGCATCGAGCCCGACGGCACGCTCGCCGCTGAAGGTATCACGCTCAAGCGCCTTATGATGACCGCCTGGAACGTGCAGGACTTTCGCATCGTCGGCGGTCCCGACTGGGTTTCGTCCCGGCGCTGGGACGTGCAGGCAAAGCCCGAACGCGCCGCTGCTTCTGGCGACGACATCCACCAGATGCTCCGAACGATGCTGGAAGACCGCTTTCAGCTCCGCGCGCGTCCTGAGTCCCGGAATCTGCAGTTGTACGAAATGGTCGTTGATGGCAAAGGTTCCAAGGTTCCGCGACCGAAGGACCCTGAGGCGAAGCCGACCGTCGAGGGTGCTGCCGGCTTTATCCAGTTCACGAGAGCCACGTCCGCAACCTTCGCCAGCCAGATCTCGTATTCCGTGCAGCGACCGGTAATCGACCGCACGGGGCTCTCGGGCGAATTCGATTTCACGCTGCGCTGGGCGCCTCAGCCGGAAGACAGGCCGCCAGCCAAACCCGCCGCAGCTCCGGATGGGCCGGACATCTTCACCGCGATCCGCGAACAACTCGGCCTTCGGCTCATGCCCGGTCGCGGACCTGTCGAGGTGGTTGTGATCGACAGCGACGCGCTGCCGACCGCCAACTAATATCGTCGGCGGCTTCATGGGCTTCGTTTTTTTCAGTAACAATCCGGCCTCATCCGTCGCCCCTTCTTCAGCAAATCCGGTTGAAGGAGGCGTTGGGGTCGAAATCGGGTAGGGAAGGAATCACACCTCCCGCGCGTCATCTCTAAGGCCATTTCCACCAACTGTTTGCAGGTATATACTGTAAAGCGCAGAAACATGTCGTTTTCATCCCGCCGGACTTTCCTCAAGGCCGCCGCCACGGGCCTGACCGCCCCTTACCTTTTCGCGCAAAGCCCGCAGAATGCTGACGTAAAAATCACCAACTCGCCGCTCGCCGACAACCTGTATGTATTGAGCGGCGCGGGCGCCAACATCGTCGTGCGCACGGGTTCGGAGGGCGTCGTCATGGTGGATGGCGGACTCTCCCGGAATGCCAAAGCGCTGGCCCAGGCCGTTGCCGCGCTGCCGGGCGGCGGTCCGGTGCGTACACTTTTCAACACCCACTGGCATCCGGAACAGACTGGCTCCAATCTGGACCTCGGCACCGCCGGCGCAACCATCATCGCGCAGGAAAACACGCGTCTCTGGCTCCAGCAGAACATCACGTACCCCTGGAACGGCCAGAAGTTCAAAAAATTTGACAAGGTCGCCCAGCCCAACAAAACCTTTTACGACAAAGGCACGCTCGATCCCGCCATCCGCTACGGATACATCTCCGACGCCGCGCACACCGACGGCGACCTCTACGTCTACTTCACGCAGCCCGACATTCTCGCGGTCGGCGACGCCGCTTATGGCCAGGGCTGGCCGTTCATGGACTGGTGGACCGGCGGCTGGATCGGCGGCATTGTCGGCGGACTGCAGCGTATTCAAAGCATCGCAA
The DNA here is from genome assembly GCA_963832905.1 of Terriglobia bacterium. GTDB lineage: Bacteria > Acidobacteriota > Terriglobia > Bryobacterales > Bryobacteraceae > BOG-234. The sequence goes on from CAWHVO010000002.1 coordinate 15,705, forward strand.
ACAAAGACACGAAGATCATCCCCGCAGTCGGCCCGGCGCTCACATACGCCGACATCGCCGCGCAGGTCCAAATGTACGGCACCATCTACGATCGCCTGAATCAAATGCTCAACAAAGGACACAGCCCGTCGGAAGGCGTCGCCGCGAAGCCTGCGCAGGAATTCGAAGCGAAGATGGGCGATCCGGACGAATTCATCCGCCGCTCTTTCGAGAGCCTGTGGGCTTACCTTTCTCCCGACGCTTAACGATGCCGCTTAAGGACACATGAAAACGATGCGAACGCTTACGACCCTGACTGCCCTGATCGGATTCGCTGCCGGCTTTTCTGCTGTCCTGAGCGCCGCGCCGGCCACGCCGGCGAATACCCCGCCTGCCGCGGGCGAAGCCCAACTCGCCGTCATGAAGCAGTATTGCCTGGGCTGCCACAACAACAGGGTCAAGAACGGCAGCATCAGCTTCGAAGGGATCACGCCCGCGAGCATCGCGCAGGAGCCCGAGCATTTCGAAAAAGCGGTGCGCAAGCTGCAGGGCCGCGTCATGCCGCCGCCGGGCGCGAGACAGCCGGATCAGAAAACGGTCGATTCCCTCGTCTCTTATCTGGAAGACGCGCTCGACAAGCTTCCCGATCAGGCCGACATTCCCGATAAAGTCGTGCTGCATCGTCTGAACCGCAAGGAATACCAGAACGCGGTCCGCGATCTGCTTCTCGTTAACATCAACGCCGCCGAAATGCTTCCGCCCGACGACAGCGACCAGAGCTACGACAACATCGCGGCTGCCCTGCAGGTTTCGCCGTCCTTCATCGAGCAGTACGTCATAGCCGCCCATAACGTGGCACAACTGGCGATGGGCAAAGGCGATTCGCGTCCCCAGGGCTGGTCGTTCCGCGCCGGTCCCGGCACCCAGCTCACGCACGTTCCCGGTCTGCCCCTCGGTACCCGCGGCGGCATTCTCGCCAAGGTCGATCTCCCCGCCGCCGGCGAGTATCGCATCAACATCGCCGACATGGCCACCCATATCTGGGGCAACGGCATGGAGTACGAGAACCCTCTCGTCGTCACGGTCAACGACAAGATCGTCTATCAGACGATCATCGGCGGCGAAGCGGACATGAAGCTCTACGATCAGGTGCAGAGCGGCGCCATGGATAAGGTGAACGCCCGACTCAAGAACATCAAGTTCCAGGCCACTGCCGGGCCGCACGCCATCGGCGTGACCTTCCGCCGCCAGAGCTTCGCGCAGTCCGACGATCAGCTGCAGATTTTCGCCCCCGGCGGCGGGCAGGATCGTTTGTACCGCGTCAGCTCATTCCAGCTCCTCGGCCCATTCGACGCCAAAGGCGTCGGCGCCACTCCCAGCCGCGAACGCATTTTCATCTGCGATCCGGCGAAGGACAAAACGAAGACGCCCGAATCCTGCGCGAAGCAGATTTTCGCGGCGCTGGCAAAGCACGCATACCGCCGTCCGGTCACGACCGACGATGTCAACGAGATCATGCAGTATTACGCCGAGGGCGCGAAGGAAGGCGGCTTTGAAGGTGGTGTTCGCGAAGGCGTTACCGGCATCCTCGCCAGCCCCTTCTTCCTCTATCGCGGCGAGCGCGTTCCCGCCGGACTGAAGCCGGGCGAGAAATACCAGATCACCGATCTCGAACTCGCCTCCAAGCTCTCGTTCTTCCTCTGGGATTCCATTCCCGACGAACAGCTGATTGACCTCGCCGCCAAAAACAAGCTGAGCCAGCCCGGCGTGCTCGATGTCCAGGTGAAGCGCATGCTGGCCGATCCGCGTTCGAAGACTCTGGGCAGCGACTTCGTCTTCCAGTGGCTTGAAATGAAGAAGCTGGACGAAATCGTCCCCAACCGCGACGTTTTCCCCTATTCTTCCGGCTTAACGGATCCGCGGCAGGATTTCAAGACCGAACTCACGCTGTTTGCCAACAACATCTTCCGCGAGGACCGCAGCGTCGTCGATCTGCTGAACTCAAAAGAGACCTTTCTGAACGAGCGCCTGGCGCTGCAGTACGGCATTAACGATGTGAAAGGCGATGAGTTCCGCAAGGTCGAACTGAAAGACTCGAACCGCTGGGGCCTGATGGGCAAGGGCGCGGTTCTGATGGCGTCGGCTTATCCGAACCGCACCTCTCCGGTGCTGCGCGGCAAATTCATTCTGACGTACATCGAGGGCGTGCCGCCGGCCAACCCGCCGCCCAACGTACCGACCATCGACGACAAAGACATCGGCACCACCAAGGCGAAGACGATGCGCGAGATCATGGCAAAGCATCGCGCCAGCCCGACCTGCGCGGCCTGCCACGCCATCATGGACCCGCTCGGATTCTCGCTCGAGAATTTCGACGCCGTCGGCATGTGGCGCAGCAAAGACCGCTTCGCGAACACTGCGATCGATTCCGCCGGCGAATTGCCCGACGGCACCAAAATCGATGGACCCGAAGACCTGCGCAACGCGCTGATGCGCCGTCCTGCTCAGTTCGTGCAGACATTCACGGAAAATCTTCTGACCTATTCCATGGGCCGCACGCGCGAGTATTACGATATGCCGACCGTCCGCCGCATTGTGCGCGACACGGCGGCTAAGGATTACAGATTTTCCGCCATTGTTGCGGACATTGTTAAGAGCGATCAGTTTCGGATGCATCGCGTGCCTCAGCCGGCCCCGGTGCAAAGTGCAAGAAAGTAATTTGAGAGAAGATATTTTAAGGGAGACCACCATGTTCTTATCGAAAAAACGCATTGCACGCCGTTCGGTTCTGCAGGGAGTCGGCGCCAGCATCGGCCTGCCGCTTCTGGATTCCATGATTCCCGCGGCCACCGCGTGGGCGGACACTCCCGCGGGGAAGACGCCGAAGCGCTTCGGCTTTATCGGCTTTCCGCACGGTGCCATCATGGCTCATTGGTCGCCAACAGAAACGGGGACAGACTTCACAATCTCCCCCGTCCTTAAGCCGCTTGAGCCTTTCCGCAAGCACCTTACGATCGTCTCCGGTCTGCGCAACAAGCCGGCGGAAACGCCCGAGCCCCACGCCTACATCGAGCAGGGCTGGCTCACCGCCGTGAAGCCCTGGGACTTCGGCAAGGGCGGTCCCGATTCCGGTGTCAGCGCCGATCAGATCGCCGTGCGCTACGTCGGCCAGGATACGCGTCTGCCGTCCCTCGAAATGTCCGTCGGCCAGGGCAGCGCCCGAATCGCGTGGCGCACCCCGACGCAGCCTCTGCCGCAGGAAAGCAACCCCCGCGCCGTCTTCCAGAAGCTTTTCGGACAGGGCGACACCGATAAGGAACGCGCGCAGATCCTCTACGAAACCGGCAGCATTCTCGATCACGTGCAGGCTCAGGCGAAGCGCCTGCAGGCCAGCCTCGGCGTGCAGGATCGCGCCGTTGTCGGCGATTATCTCGACTCCGTTCGCGAAATCGAGCGCCGCGTCCAGATGGCGGAAAAGGCCGGCAACTCGGAACTCACCATTCCCGACGCCCCGGTCGGCACGCCGAACGATATCACCGAGTATTTCAAGCTCATGTTCGATCTCGCTTCGCTCGCCTTCCAGGCCGACATCACCCGCGTCATCTCGCTGTCGATGGATCACGAAGCCAGCATGCGCACCTACACGAACCTGAGCATCGCGGAAGGCTTCCATCCGCTCTCGCACCACGGCAACAACCCCGAGAAGATGGACAAGCTGGTGAAGATCGAGACTTATCACACCGAAGTTTTTGCCGGATTCGTCAAGAAGCTCGAATCCACCAAAGAAGGCAACGGCACGGTGCTCGATCACTCGACCATTCTGTTCGGCAGCGACATGAGCAACAGCGACAAGCACAACAACGATCCGCTGCCCTCGGCCATCCTCGGACACGCCAACGGAAAGATCAAGGGCGGCCAGCACCTGAAGTATCCGCAGGATTCGCGTCACGGCGACCTGCTGCTCACGCTGCTGCAGCGCAACGACCTTCCGGTCAAGTCAATCGGCGACGGCGTTCAGGCGCTCTCCGAAGTCTAAGCGAGGTTTCAGCATGAACAGGTTCGCAGCTGCATCCGCGGCGCTGCTCGCCGGCGCATCCCTTATGATGGCCGCCGAGATGACGCCGCTTGCCGCCATCGAAAACGGCGACCATACGATGGCGATGCGGCTCGCCGCCACGAGAGGCGCGAACGTCAACGCGGCGGGTCCGGACGGCACTACCGCGATCATGTACGCCGCGGCCAACGGCGATCTCGAACTCGTGCGCGCGCTGATCAAAGCCGGCGCGAACGTGAAGCTCGCGAATCAGCTCGGCACCTCGGCCATCACCGAAGCCGCCATCATCGGTAACACCCCGATCATCGACGCGCTCATCAAAGCCGGCGCCGATCCTGACTTCCGTACCACCGACGGCGAAACCCCGCTGATGGAGGCCGCGCGCAGCGGCCACATGGAAGCGGCGAAAGTGCTGCTGGCCGCGAAAGCCGATGTCAACGCGAAGGAACACTGGGGCGGCCAGTCGGCTCTTATGTGGGCCGCCGCGCTCAGTCAGGCCGATATGGTGAAGTTCCTTGCCTCGAAGGATGCGAACCTGAACGATCACGGCATGGTTCATCAGTGGGAACGCAAGGTTATTCAGGAACCGCGCCCGAAGGACATGAACAAGGGCGGATTCACCGCACTCCACTATGCCGCGCGCGAAGGCTGCGCCTTGTGCGTCCAATATCTGCTCGAAGCCCACGCCGATCCCGATTCCGAAGATCCCGATCGCGAAACGCCTCTGCTGCTCGCCCTCGAGAATCTGCATTTCGACACGGCTGCCGTGCTCATAAAAGGCGGCGCCGATCTCGATAAGTGGGACCTCTTCGGCCGCTCGCCCGTCTACATGGCTGCCGATGTCAGCACGCTGCCGATGAAAGGCAACGGCGCGATGGCCGTACTGCCGAGCCCCGACAAACTCACTGCGGTCGATGTCGGGCGCATGATGCTCGAAAAGGGCGCGAATCCAAACATCCAGCTGAAGCGCCGTCCGCCGTATCGCGACGTTCCCCAGGACCGCGGTGGCGACACGATGCTCGCCCAGGGCGCCACGCCGCTTCTGCGTGCAGCTCGCGGCGGCGACGACAAATTCACCGCTCTGCTGCTCGAATACCACGCTCTGGTCGATCTGCCGAGCAAGGAAGGCATCACCCCGCTGATGGCCGCCGCTGGTGTCAACTACGGCCAGCGCGTCACACGCGGCCGCAATCGTACCGATGAAGGCGTCCTCGCCACCATGGCTCTTCTGATCAAAGCCGGCGCGAACATCAACGCACGCGATCTCTTCGACCGAAACAACGCTTTCGGCGGACGCGGCGGGCGCGGCGGCGGCGGTGGACGTGGCGGTGCGCCTCCGACTGCTGGTGGTGGAGGGCGAGGCGGTCGTGGCGGTGCTCCTCCGGCGGCTGCTCCCACAGTGAACGCAAATTCCTTCGCCGCCGGTGACAGCGCTTCAGCCCGCATTGCGGCAAGCTTCCGTCGCGGCAGTCAGATGCCGAGCGCGAGTGCGGTCCCGAACCAGACTGCGCTGCACGGCGCTGCGGAACACGGCTTCGACAAGTTCATCGAGTTCCTCGTCGCCAACGGCGCCGATCTGACGGCCAAAGATGCCGCAGGCCGTACGCCCCTCGACGCCGCACGCGGCGCCGGCGGACAGCGCGGTGGCGCGGACGCTTTTCCGAAGACTGTGGCTTTGCTCGAAAAGCTCATGAAGGAGAAAGGCCTCCCGGTCCCCGGCCTGTAACACCGGCGGTCGAAGCCGCCGGTGGTTTATTCAATCGGAGCCCGCCGCAAGGCTCTCCTCTTTTCTTCTGTGCATCCCGTCACAGGTACATTTCCTTACTGGAAATCCGTTTGCAGTCGAGTGCCCGCGCCCATTTGGGGTGCTGGAACAGTGAGGACATTAACTGATGAAGATTCGCGCCGCCGCAACTCTTGCTTGTCTTTCGAACTTCTGCGCCCCGGTCATGGCGCAGACAGAGATCGGCGGAGGCGCCGCTCAGGCCGCGGGAACCGCCGCCACCTGGTCGGCGAGCGATCACAATCTGGTGCTGATGATCGACGGCGCGTCATCCGCCGCGGCGACCATATCGATCTCCAGGTAACGCCGGCGGTCTTTGCCGCCGGTGGGTTTACTAAGTCAGAGCCAGCCGCAAGGCTGTCCTGATTCTGCTCCCTGCTGCGATTTCGCACCTCCCACCCGCGCCCCGCAACTTTTTCCGGCAATTTCCGTCACTCTCCCGTTGTTACCTCCGTAACCATCTCAGCCAAGGTTATTTATGAATTGGCATGAACCGTGCCATAGCAAGCGCCAAGGAGGTTCGGTTTATGAACGAACCAATACAGGATTCTCATTCTGCCGGCGCGCAGCGCCAAAGCGACAGACACCTTCATCTTCATATCTGGCTCGTGGTTCTGGGCGCCCTCGTGGTAGCCGCGGGAGGTTACTCCATCTGGCTGGGCTCGCAGACCCGCGATCTCCGGGCGCAGTTTGCGGCCGCGCAGCTTGACAACGCTTCGCTTCGATCCAAACTCGCCGACACCGGCACGCAGTTGCAGACCGCGCTCGACTCACTGCGCGAGGATCTCTCGAAAGCTGAAGCGGACACCAACGCCAGCCTTGAGAAAGCCCAGACCACTGCCATGAAACACGCCGATATCGCGGCGGCGCAGCTGGCCAAAAAGACCGCCGCCGAGGCGCAGCAGCTCAGCGAACAGCTGAACAAGGTCCGGGATTCCGCCACTGACGCCTCCAACCGGCTGGACGGCATTACGTCCGATGTGGGCACGGTGAAAACCGACGTGGCCTCCACAAAAACCGCCATTGATGAAACCCGTAGCGACCTGCAGCGCGCCCGCGGCGATCTGGGGGTGATGAGCGGCCTCATCGCCACCAACGGGAAGCAGATCCAGGAACTGCGCGATCTGGGCGACCGAAACATCTACGAGTTCACGCTGAGAAAGGACGGCAAGATGCAGAAAGTGGGCGACATTCAGCTGATGCTCCGCAAGGCCGATGCCGGCCATAACCGTTTCACCGTGGATGTGCTCGCCGACGACAAGCGCGTCGAGAAGAAAGACCGCGGCATCAACGAGCCTGTGCAGTTCTACAGCGGCAAGGCGCGGCAGCCTTACGAGATCGTCATTAATGAAGTCAGCAAAAATCAGGTGACCGGCTATCTGGCGACGCCGAAGGTTACGCTGGCACGCAACGGACAGGCAGCGCAGTAAACACTTCAGCCCGCGGCGCAGCTGTCTCATCGACGCCAGTCTTTCACGCGCTCCGGGTCTTGCAGGGCAGGTTGAGTCAAAGGCCGTTCCGGTAAAATCGGGACGGCCTTTCTGTTTCTTGATGACGAAGTATTAAACTCACGCCATGGCGGCAGACATCCTGACTCTGAGCCGCGTGCTCTGGAAACGCAGCCGCCTGGAGAAGTCCTGCCGATGGTCGCGGTCGCAGCTGGAAGAACATCAGGCGCAGCAGCTGGCGTCACTGCGGCGGTTTGTGCTCGACCAGTCACCGTTCTACCGGAAATTCCACAAGGGCCTCGAAGACCGCCCGCTGGCGGACCTGCCGATCCTCACCAAAGCCGCCATGATGGAGTCGTTCGACGAACTGATCACGGATCGGGCCGTACGTCTGGCGGATGCCGAAGCCTACCTGCGCGCACAGGCCGAAGGGCTCTTCCGCGGGCGTTATATGGTGCTCTCAACGTCGGGAAGCACTGGCCGTCGCGGCGTCTTTCTGTTCAGCAAATCGGAATGGATCGCGGCGCTGGCAAATATCGCGCGCCCGATGCTCTGGGCGGGTATCGGCACGAGCCTCGGCAAGCCGCCGCGTTCGGCGATGATCGCATCCCGCACCCCATGGCACTACTCGGCGCGCGTGACCGAATCGCTGTCCAGCCGGCTGCTGCCCACGCTGCACCTCGATGCGGGCGACCCTGTGGAAACGATGGTGGCGAAGCTGAACGACTGGCAGCCCGAGACCCTGGCGGCCTATCCTTCGGCGCTGCGGCAGTTGGCGGAGGAGCAGAACGCCGGGCGGCTGAACATCCGCTTGCGAGTGGTGTCAACGGCCGCGGAAGTGCTGACCGACGAAACACGCCGGCGCGTCGAGCAGACGTGGGGTGTGCGTGTTTACGACACTTACGGCGCAACCGAATACGCGCCGATTGCGGCGGAGTGCGCGTTCGGGCTCAGACATCTGGTGGAAGACGGCGCGCTGATCGAAGTGGTTGACGAGCGCGGACACCCGGTGCGTCCCGGCGAACGCGGTGACAAGGTTCTGCTGACTGTTTTCGGACGCCGCACACAGCCGCTCATCCGCTACGAGATCAGCGACGTACTGAGGTTGGCATCAGACGGAGCCGCAGGCGGGTGCGAATGCGGGCGCGCCTTTCGCGTCCTGGCATCCATCGAAGGCCGTGTCGAGGAAGTGCTGACGTTCGGCGCGGTGAGCGTGCATCCGAATGTATTTCACGAATTGCTGGAAACGGTCCCTGCCGCGGGCTGGCAGGTTATTCACGATGAATCGGGTTTGAAAGTGAATCTGACCGGGCTGCGCGATGCTTCCCTGTGCGAGTCCCTCGGTCGCCACATGCGGAAGCGGCTCGAAGGTCTGGGAGTGGAGGTGCCGCGCCTCGATGTCCGCACGGTGGATGCGCTCGAACGCGGCGCAACCGGCAAAGCGCCCCTCGTGATGTCGAAGGTCCAGCATCTGTCCACCCCTGCGTCATGCCCTGCAGCGGATACGCGGCGGCTCCGGTAATCATCAGGGCGCGGACCTCGAGCCTCAGTTCCGTTTGCTCTCCGTGCGCCGTGAACGTGACCGAGTTCAGCATCTCGAACATCGGTTTACCGTCGGCACCCGCGGCCGAACTGGTGAACACGAGCCGCTCCGGCGGGACGATCTCGCGAAACAATCCTTTCATCGGATAAACGTTCCCGTCTGGGCCGCGCATGTCGATCGCGATCGCGCCGCCCGGCCGCACGTCGATCTCGCAGCGGGGGTTCGTGAATCCGCGCGGACCCCACCAGCGGGCGAGACGTTCCCGTTCGGTCCACGCTTTGAACACCAGCTCGCGCGGTGCGTTGAATATCCGGGTGAGTGTGAGCTCGCGCGGCATATTGTCGAGCAGTTGATCGAGCCTCTTGTAGGTTTCCGCCGCGCCGCTCACCATGCCGGAGTTCAGATGTCCGTCTCGGTAAACAAACGCCTCGTGCCGCACGACTACTGTCAGCCTGGTGCGGTTTCCGAGTGCCTCAAAGGTTTCGGTAACGACGGAGGTCGGTTGTGCGCGGGGTTATTTTCGGTTGCGTTTGCGGCGGTCATGTTTGTTCTCCTTGCTTTGCACTTCAGCCAGGTACTGATCCAGTCGATCGAATCTCTCGTCCCAGAATTCGCGGTACGTTCCTATCCAGTCCGCGGCCGCCTTGAGCGGCGCGGCTTCCAGGCGGCAGGGACGCTTCTGCGCCTCGCGGCTGCGCGTGATCAGATTCGCCCGCTCGAGCACCTTGAGGTGCTTCGAAATGGCGGGCATGCTCATCTCGAACGGCCGGGCGATATCGGTCACCGAGGTTTCGCCCGAAGCCAGGCGGGCCAGAATGGCGCGCCGCGTGGGATCGGCCAGGGCGCCGAAGGTTTCAGTCAGCTGATCCATTTGTAATTAACTATTTAGTTAAATAACCGACAAGTTAAATATACGGCAGCCCTGAAATCATGTCAACTGAATTTATTCACCGGCGCAGGTGGCCGTTCTGTTGTAAGCTCGGATGGTACCCGCCTGAGGGAGGCATTTTATGAGCGGATTTGGAACGACGCTGGGACGTTTTCTTGCAGAAGAGCAACAGAAGTATCCGGACCTCGATCCGGGCATCGCGCCGCTGCTGATGCAGATGGCGTACACGTCGAAGGTCATCGGCCGCGAGGTGGGACGCGCGGCGCTGGTCGGCAAGCTCGGCCTGATGGGCGAAAAGAACGCCACGGGCGACTCGCAGAAGAAACTTGACGTCTTTGGCAGCGACACCATGGTGGCCGGATTCAGCAATAACGGCCTTGTGTACGCGATGGTCTCCGAAGAACTCGAAGACGTTATGGTTATGCCGGGAGGCGACAACAGCCAGTACATCGTGTGCACTGATCCGCTGGACGGCTCCTCGAACTGCGATATTAACGGTTCTGTCGGAACGATTTTCGGATTCTGGCGCCGCATTTCGGGCGCGTCCCTGAAGGAGAACACGCTCCGCAAGGGCTCGGATCAGATTCTTGCCGGCTATGTCATGTACAGCACAAGCATGATGCTTGTCTTTGCCACGGCGCGGGGCGTTCACGGATTCACGCTCGATCGCGAACTCGGCGAGTTTCTCCTTTCGCATGAGAACATCAAATGCCCCGCACGCGGGCATTATTACAGCGCGAACGTCGGCCACGCGCACGAATGGAACGTAGGCGTGCGGAACTACCTGCAGTGGGTCACGGACGACGACAAGGAGTCGCACCGTCCCTATTCGCTGCGATACACCGGTGCCCTTGTGGCCGATCTGCATCGGAGTCTGATCGAAGGCGGTCTTTATTTCTACCCGCCCGATCCCGGGCATCCGGACGGCAAACTGCGCCTGCAGTATGAAGGCGCGCCTCTCGGTTTCGTCGTCGAAAAAGCCGGTGGACGCGTCTCAACGGGAACTGAATCGGTTCTTGAAATCCAGGCGAAGACCATTCATCAGCGCTGCCCGCTGGTGATCGGCAGCGCTGAGGACGTTGCCGAGTACGAGCACTTCGCCAGCGGCCCGGGCCGCCGCGCCACCAAGGCCTAACGCCAGGGATTCGCAAACCGCGGATCCCGCACTACCTCTTCATCCGTCAGCGACTTCAGGAACGCGATCAGATCTTCGCGGTTTTGCGGCGTCAGCCTGAACCCTGCGATCAGCGGGTCTTTGTTTGGATTGCTGCTGCCATGCAGGCCGCCGTTCGCGTAGTGATCGATTACCGCTTCGAGCGTCGGGATGCTGCCATCGTGCATGTAAGGCGCGGTGAGCGCGATGTTCCGAAGTGTTGGGGTTTTGAACTTTCCGGCGTCGGCGGGCCGCTTCGTGAATTCGAAGATACCCACATTCGGCGCGGGGTAAGGATTGTAGAGCCCCGTGTTGTGAAACCCGACGGGCCGGTTCGGCGCGCGTTCGGACACAGTGGAATCGGTGAAATCGAATCCGCCGTGGCAGCGGAAACACGACAATCGCGAATCGAAGAACTGAACTTCGCCGCGTTTGGCTGATTCCGAAACAGCGTCGTCCTCGCGGTAGTAGTGGTAGCGGTCGTAAGGCGATCGCGCGGATACGATGCTGCGCTCGAAGCTGGCGATGGCCTTGGTGACGTTGTCGATCGTGAACGGATCGGTGTCGCCGGGGAAGGCCTTTGCGAACAGTTCGCGATACTTCGCGTCGCCGCGGATCGTCGGCAGAAAACGATCGCCTTCACGCAGCCCGAGCTCGACGGGATGCTCGCCGAACATCGGGACGAGCGCCTGTTTTTCGAGGCTGCGCAACCCGGGATTGCTCCACGTCAGCGCGCCGGACCACGCCACGTTCACCAGGCTCATCGCGCTGCGTGAATGCGACTCGCCGGTAGCGCCGAGTCCGGTGGCTCGGCCGTCCGTAAACGCCAGCTCCTGTTTATGACAACTGGCGCAGGACTCGGCGCCGTTGACCGACATGCGCTTGTCATAGAAAAGATAGCGGCCGAGCTCAACCTTCGCCGCGGTCATCGGGTTGTCCGCGGGCACGAACGGCTTCGGGAATCCCTTCGGCAGATTCCACTGGTAATCCTGCGCCAACGCGGGAGACGCCAGGCACGCGAACGCGACGATGCTCAGAAACAATCGCATCGCTACTTCTGCAGGCGCACGAATTCGAGAGTTTCGAGCATACGCACTGACCGTGCGCCCGCCTTGTCCTTCGGGCACACGAGACGATAAGGGCCCTGATACCCGAACAGCGGTTTGCCGTCGCGCTTGTCGGCGACGATGATCTGTTCATTACCGAACGCCGGGTCGATCTCGCCCAGCGTGAAGACGACCTGATAGCCGTCTTTCGCCTTTGCAAGCACGTAGCTGGCGAGCGCCTTGCCGCGCAGCTGTCCACCCAGCGGGACGCCGGCCTTTTTCAGAATCTCGCGCAGCGGGACGCCTTCGTACTCGATCCCGGTTCCGTCCTGGTCGGGGATCGTTGCCTTTTCCCGGGGCATGGCGGCGAGATCCTCGGCTTTGAGCGTAAGAGGCGCCGGGATGTCTCCGGAGACAGTCAGGGTTGCCGGACCGGCCGGCGCCTGCGGCTGTTGGGCAAAAACGAAACCGCCCGCGAACACAGAAAGAGCGAACAGCGAAAGAGCGATTAGCGTAGATCGGCGTGTCATTGGATTTCCCGCTGACTGTCAGCTTAACGCACTACAGACGTTTTTACTTGACTGCTATGATGCAGGCGAGGAAACGAAATGGCGCTCTCGGCACGAAACAAACTGATCGGAAAAGTGAAGGACGTGAAACTCGGTGAAGTGATGGCGCAGATCACGGTGAAGGTCGGCAGCAACCTCATCGACAGCGTGATTACCCGATCCAGCGCGGAGGAGCTTCAGCTGAAGAAGGGCGATACGGTAACGGTCGTCGTGAAGTCGACCGAGGTGATGATCGAAAAAGATTGAAGTGCGGCCGGCCGGTTTCTCAGCCGACCGCGGGTTTTCTACCGACCGGGCCCCGGCGTCGCGTGGAACCGGCCCACGTAAGCAGCTTTGCCGATGACGTGGCCGTCCATCGCCTTCATCAGTTCGTCGCGCGTCGCGGTAGCTGGTATATCCAGCTTCGTATCGAGCGCATAGAACTCGAAGACATAATGATGGAACGGTCCCGGCCCCGCGCCCGGTCCGAAATAGCTGGGAGTGCCGCGTCCTGCCATGATTCCAGGTCCGTTCATCGTGCCGTCCGGCAGCGTGCCGCCCGCCAGGCCTTCCGGCAGGCTCGTCGTCGTGCCCGGAATATTGAACGCCGACCAGTGCAGCGTATCGACGGTCGTTTTGTTCGATGAGTTCTCGATGTCGTGGAAGACGATCGCATAGGTCTTAAGCGCCTCGGGCGGCATGGTGGGGTTCTCGCCAAGCGTCCAGTGGAACTCGAAGGCGGGCGATTTGTTGTCGCCGCGTCCGGCGTTATGCATGGGAACTTCGCCGCCATCGGGCCATGCGGATGAAGTCACAGAGAGAGCGGGGCGTGCGGGGCCGCGTCCTCGTCCGCCTCCCGCACGTCCGCCGCCGGGGGGAGCCTGGGCAAGCGCGAGAGCGGCCGAAGAAAGAACGACGACCGCGGAAAGCATCAGCTTCATTTGTTTTCTCCTTTTGCAAAATCCGTGACTTTGTAGTTTATACGAAACAGTGTCGCTGCCGCGCTCTGTGACGGCAGCGTTACAATCACCAGGTGACCTTTCGCAAATCGACTGAAGCCTACGAAGAGTGGCTGTCCCATGAACTGGAGATCGTCCGGGAGGACCTGGCGCAGAAGCACAAGCTTATGCGTGAGGATCTGTTCCTGTTCTTTCGCGCTACCTTTTATCGCTGGTCGCAACTCTATCCCGAAGTGTGTCCGGAGTGCGCCGAAGCACCGCAGGTTCTGGCTGTGGGCGACCTGCATGTCGAGAATTTCGGCACATGGCGCGACACGGAAGGACGCCTGATCTGGGGCATCAACGATTTCGACGAGGTCAGCCGCATGCCTTACACGATCGATCTGGTGCGGCTCGCCGCAAGCACGCATCTCGCGATTAAGAGCGAGCAACTGAAAATCACGCGCCATGAAGCATGCGACGCGCTGCTGGAGGGCTACAAGGCGGCGCTGGATGCGGGCGGGATGCCCTGGGTGCTCGGCGGCAGGCACGCGTGGTTGTTCGACATGGTGAAGCCCAGCCTGCGCGACCCACCGGGGTTCTGGAAAAAGCTGGAAGGCCTCAATGAGTTCAAAGGACGCATGCCAGGTAACGCCCGCCGCGGCCTCGAACGCAGGATGCCGAAAGGATGCTCCAAGTGGCGCATCGCACATCGGATCGCGGGCCTCGGCAGTCTTGGCAGGCAGCGATTTGTGGCGGTCGCCGAACTCACTGGAGGGTCGGTTTGCCGGGAGGCCAAGGCGCTGGCCCCGTCGGCGTGGGACTGGGCGCGCGGGCTCACACAGAAGAATCATTCGCAGAAGATTCGCTATCAGAAGGCGCTCGACACAGCGGTGCGGGTCAAAGATCCCTGTGTGCATCTCGAAGGCAGATGGATCGTGCGGCGGCTCGCGCCCGATTGCTCACGTGTCGAGCTGGCGGCGTTCCCCAAAGAGAAGGAGGAATCGCGCCTGCTGCACGCCATGGGATGGGAAACGGCCAATCTGCACATCGGCGACGGCGCCGCGAAACAGATTCGCGCCGATCTGAAGAAACGTCCCGCGCACTGGCTGCATAAAGCCGCCGAAGCCATGGTGGACGCCACGACCAAAGACTGGAAAGAGTGGCAAAGTACCAAAGGGGCTTCCCCGAGCCGGACGGCGCGCGTTAGCATGAAGAGTTGAATCCGCCTGCGAAGCGTTCGCCTCTTCTCCCCATATTTCTGATCGTTCTGGTGGATGTCCTCGGCCTGTCGATCATGCTGCCCCTGCTACCGTTCTACGCGGAACACCTGGGGGCGTCGGCCTTTGTTGTCGGCACGCTGATTTCCACCTATGCTCTCTGTATGCTCATCGCGGGCCCGATTCTGGGGCGCATGTCGGACCGCATGGGCCGCAAGCCGCTGCTCATCGTCAGTCAGATCGGAACTTTCATCGGGTTCCTGATTCTCGCCGCCGCGAACTCGCTCTGGCTGGTGTTCCTTTCGCGCATCATCGACGGCCTGACGGCGGGGAATCTCTCGCTCGCCCAGGCTTATATCGCGGACGTGACCACTGCGGAGAACCGCGCGAAATCGTTCGGCATAATCGGGGTCGCGTTCGGCGTCGGGTTCATGATCGGACCGGGCATCTCCGGCTACCTCGCGCAGTTCGGATACGCGTATCCGATTCTGGCGGCTGCGGCGATGTCGTTCTCCAGTATTATCTGCACGTCGACGCTGCTTCCCAGGACAGAGCCGAACACCAGTGAGGCCGATGCGGGACCCGCCGGCCGCAGACTCGGCGTGCTCGACTGGAAATCTTATGTGCAGTATTTCACGCGGCCTGAACTCGGGCGCCTGTTGTGGCAGTTTTTCTTCTTCGCGTTTTCGTTCGCACTGTTCACCTCGGGATTCGCGCTCTATGCGCAGCGGCGTTTCACGGTGGATGGGCATCCGTGGACCGTGACGCAGGTCGGTTACGTCTTCTTATACGTCGGATTCCTGGGCGCGATTCTGCAGGGCGGACTGATCGGGCGCCTGGTGAAGATGTTCGGTGAGCGCAAACTGGTCTGGTCGGGATTCGGGCTGAGCGCCGTGGGCTATGGTCTATTGGCGTGGACACGCACGCTGGGGCAACTGTTGGGCGCGTCAACGATCAACTCGTTCAGCGGTGTGCTGCGGCCCTCGGTGACATCGCTGATCACACAGCAGGCGGACAGGAACGAACAGGGAGTGGTGCTGGGGCTGACGCAGTCGATCACGTCGGTCTGTCAGATCATCGCCCCTCTGATCGCGGGCGGACTCATCGATCGTCTGCAGCTCGTGGCGTGGGCGCTGGCAATGGGCGGCGTCGCGTTCTGCGGAATGCTGGCGAGCCGGCCTGCTAAAGCCCGCTCCTGAAAAAAGCCTTCACAGGCTGAAGCCTGTGGCACAGACTTTAGTCTGTGATTCTTACTTCTTCGGCAGAGCCGAAGCCGCGTCGATCAGTTCCTTGACGTCGGAGCTGTTGCAGTCGAGCGGCATAATCTGATCGAACGGCGCGAGCTTCAGCGTCTGCTTCGGCACGACCCATGGCTTCGTCAGCACTTTCGGGTCTTCGAGTGTAGCTTCGATTTCCAGCGTGTCTTTGTCGATGCGGCGATAGCGCTCGATGATATGCAGCGCGTCGGAATGGAACGACACGCGGCCTTCCGCGGAAATCCACGTCTGATCGTTGAAGTTGGTCTTGTCCACGACGAACGTGTCGCCATCCCACTTGCCCACCGCTTCGCCGCGATTGGAAGGCGGCACGGTGTCGCGATGCGGACGGCCATCGAACGGAACGATCTGCCACCCGTGATAGGTCTCAGCCAGGAAGATGACGAACTTCGGCGTCTGCACGATCTGACCTACGGCGCCAACATCCCACATGCTCACGTTCAGGGTGCCGAACGCCGTAGGCGTGCAGGTGAGCGTGGGATCGTCTTTGTCGCTGAGGGTCTTCGCGTGCGCTTTGGCTTCATCCGTGTAGAGACTGGAGAAGGTGACGGGAGCCGGACCGCGCCCGCGCCCGCCGCCTCGCCCGATAGCCCCGCGTCCGCCGCCCCCGGGACAACGTCCACCGACATCGGCGCCGCCCCACCACACGCCGGAGAGATCGGGATGGCCATCGGCCATGCGCGGAATATCGGACTTCGTCTGCGCCGCCGCGGCCGGCGCCCACGCCAGTATTCCCCACGCCAGCAAGCCGGAGATCGCCAGCGCCTTCACTTCTTGTCCTCCTGCGGTCCGAAGAGGCCGAACACCTTGCCGTCCGCGGTGGTGAGCTCACGCAGCATGCCGCGCTTCTGTGAGGCGTCGCGCGCGCGGAACCCTTTGATCGTGACTTCGGCTCCCTGCTTGATGGTCTGCGGTGAATAGCCGTTGCGGATCATGCCGCTCGGGGTACCCGCTTCGAAGGCCCAATGCTCAATTTCGCCCTTCTCGTTCTTGACGTCGATCATGAACCAGGAGTGCGGATTGCGCAGCAGCACCTTGTCGATTGTGCCGTGCAGGGTAATCGACTGCTGCATGTCGTAGGCTGCGGCAAAGGAATGATGCGCGAACGCGGGCACAGTCCCTGCGGCGGCAATGAGAATCAACGTGGAAAGGCCGAAAAACGCTCGTTTCATAACACCTCTGGCACGGAACTCCGGGCACCGACTAATATACACCCCGCAGGCGGCCTCGGGTGCTATCATCGATACCGTTCGCATGGATCCCGCCAGCCGTATCATTGCCCTGTGGCCGGATGTGTCCAACGTCATCAGCCACGAGCGCATCGCCTGCGGGGCATGGAAACGGGCGGTCGGGAAGAAGGTGGCGCAGCGCACGCGCGCGCTCAAACTGGTGCGGACAACGCTCGTCGTCGAAGTCGAAGACGAGATGTGGAAAAAGAATCTCTGGGGGCTCCGTTATCAGATTCTGCACAATATGGCGAAGGCGGTGGGGCCGGAGATCATAAAGGATCTCGAACTGCGGATCATGCCGCCCCGTTTCGGACCGCAGCGCGCGGAGTCTGCCGCACGCGCTGAGACGACCGCCGATGAAGCCGATGCCATCGCCGATCCGGGACTGCGCCGCATCTACAAAGCCGCCCGCCGCCGCGAAACCGCATAAATGAAGATCACCGAAAAGGAAGTGCGATACGTCGCCCGGCTGGCGAACCTCGAGCTGATGCCGGACGAGATAGACCGCATGGTCCACGATCTCGACAGCATTCTGGAGCACATGGACAGACTCGCCGAGATCGATACGGCGGGCGTCGAGCCGATGTCACAGGTGCTCTACGACGCCGAGGAAACGGCCACGCTGCGGCCCGACATGGAGCGCGCCCCGCTCGGCAACGATGCCGCGCTTGCCAACGCGCCGCTGCCGGGCAACGGATATTTCAAGGTCCCGAAGGTGATCGAGCGATGATGTGGGGCAGGATGTTATCCTGCGGCGGGGTTGTCAACCCCGCTGGTCATTGGCAACCTGACGGCCGAATCGCGGGGCAATGGTGACTAAGTGACCCCGCATACCATCCAGTCCATCCGCGAAGGGCTGCTTGCGAAGAAATTCAGCGCTGTGGAGGTCGCGCGCGAGGCGCTGGCGCATGCGGAGCGCGAGAATCCCAGGACAAACGCATTCCTGCTGTTCTCATCCGAACGTGCACTCGAATCCGCTGAGCGCGTCAACCGGAAGATCGCCGATGGCGAAGACCCGGGCTTGCTGGCCGGTGTTCCCGTCGCGGTTAAAGAACGTCATCCTGACCAAAGGCGTGCGATCGACCTGCGGCTCCAGAATCCTTGAGCATTACATCCCGCCCTACGATGCCACCGCGGTTGAGCGCATCGAAGCCGCGGGCGGCGTCATCGTCGGTAAGACCAACTGTGATGAGTTCGCCATGGGTTCGTCGAACGAGAACAGCGCTTACGGACCTGTGCGCAATCCAGTGGCGCCCGATCGCGTCCCCGGCGGATCGAGCGGCGGATCGGCCGCCGCGGTCGCGCAGCACACGGCGGTGGTGTCTCTGGGTTCGGATACAGGCGGGTCGATTCGGCAGCCGGCGTCTTTCTGCGGCGTGGTGGGCGTTACTCCCACTTACGGCCGCGTATCGCGATATGGACTCGTTGCCTTCGCCAGCTCACTCGACCACATCGGACCGTTTGCCCGCAATGTGCGCGACGCCGCAACGGTGCTGGAAGTGATGGCGGGCCGCGATCCGCTGGATTCGACCTCGGCGGAAGCGCCGGTTCCCGCATACACGAAGCACTTCGATGGCGGCTCTGCGGGTATGAAGCTTCGCGGCATGAAGCTGGGCGTGCCGGTCGAATACATGAAGCATGCCACGGGCGAGACCGCCGCGCTGGTCGCCAAAGCCATCGACGATTTGCGCGGACTCGGCTGCGAGGTGCGCGACATCAGCCTGCCTGCCACCGACTACGCGATTGCGACCTATTACGTCATCTGCACTGCCGAAGCGAGTTCGAACCTCGCGCGCTACGACGGTGTGCGCTACGGCTTCCGTTCCGCATCGTCCGGCACACTCAGCGACATGTATCGCCACACCCGCGGCGAAGGCTTCGGGCCCGAAGTCAAGCGGCGCATCATGCTCGGGACCTACGTACTCAGCCACGGCTACTACGATGCCTACTATCTGAAGGCGCAGAAAGTGCGCGCCCTGATCACGCGCGATTTTACAAATGCGTTTCAGTCACTGGACGCGGTCGTTGCGCCGGTATCGCCCTTCCCGGCCTTCAGAATCGGCGAAAAGGTCAACGACCCCATGGCGATGTATCTGTCGGATATTTACACGATCACCGGCAGTCTGGCGGGTATTCCCTGTATGAGCGTGCCGTGCGGCGCCACCAGCGAGGGACTGCCGGTAGGGCTCCAGATTCTGGCAAATCATTTTCAGGAAGAAAAAATGTTCCGTCTTGCGGACGCTTTCGAACGTTTCCGCTAGCATCGAAGCTGGCCGCACTGGCATCATCAATAGAGCGCACAGGCCCGACCAGGGGCGAAGACGCACGGTCAGCCTTATCGCTGAGGCCCCCATAAAGGGGGCCGGTCAGCAGGATAAGGTGAGCCAAACGGCTTAGCTGGTGGTCAGGTCCGTTGTGCGTGTAAAAAGAAGCGCACAGGCCGAAGGGTCCGTTGTGCGCGTCAAGAATTGGAGAAAAGAATGGCTTTCACATTACCGCCCCTGCCCTACGCTCCCGACGTGCTGGAGCCATATATCGACAAGATGACGATGGAAATCCATCACGGAAAGCATCACAACGCCTACGTCACGAATCTGAATAAGGCGCTGGAATCCGCGCCCGCGCTGGCTTCGAAGACGCTGCCCGAACTGCTGGCCAATAACTGCGCCATCGTGCCGGAGAGTATCCGCACCGCGGTTCGCAACAACGGCGGCGGGCACGTGAATCACTCGATGTTCTGGACGATCATGGGTCCGGGCGGCGGCGGTGCGCCGTCGGGTGCGCTGGCGGATGCTATCAACAGCGCTTTCGGCAGCTTCGATACGTTCAAAGAGAAGTTCGCCGCGGCGGCCGCCGGACGATTCGGCTCAGGCTGGGCCTGGCTGCTGAACAAGGGCGGCAAGCTCGAAATCACTTCGACCGCGAATCAGGACAGCCCGCTGATGGAAGGTGTCGAGCCAGTCATGGGTCTCGACGTCTCGGGAGCACGCCTACTACCTGAAGTATCAGAATCGCCGGCCTGATTACGTCGGCGCGTGGTGGAGCGTGGTGAACTGGGCGGAAGTCGGCAAGCGCTTCAGGTAGACGGTACACGCGGCGCCAGTCGCGTCTCTTACTTTACGTCGCTCACGCGGTAAAGATAGACCATATGGGGCCGGCCGCCCACCATCAGCTTGTTGACGGCTGCCGGCTTCCATCCGCGGATTTCGAAATCGTGCGACACCACACGCGCCGATGGTTTCAGGTCCCTCCGCAGTATCGGCTTCAGTCGCTCGTTCGAGCTGGTCATCAGGTACAGCGTGACCACATCGGCGGGACTCAGGTCGTACTTCAGCGCATTGCCGCGCACGATCTTAACCTGGTCGTTCAGCCCGAGCGACGCTACACGGGCTGCCGTCTGCTCGAATACATTGCGGCGGATTTCAATGCCGACAGCGCGCGCCTTGAATTTCTGCGCGGCGGCAATCACGATGCGGCCGTCTCCGCAGCCCAAATCGTAGACCATTTCGCCCGGCTTTACCTGCGCCATGGTGAGCATCTGATCCACCACCGTTTCAGGGCTGGGGAAGACGGGGGCAAGTGTGTCGCGATCCGTGAAATGCTGTGCGCGGGCGCCGAACGGAGTGGACGCCAGCGCAACCGCCAGAATCGCAACGCGCAGTTTCATTTACTGAGAAGACGTTGCCGACCCGGCAACGAGTTTCAACTTTGAAATACGGCTCATGATATCAGACCAGGACACCCACAGGTCGCGCGGCCGGGTGATCGTGTACTCATTGCCCCGCAGGCGTTTGACTATATTCCCGATCGGATCGCGCCACGGATTCTGCACTGGAGCCTGGTTGTAATTCATGTAAAACACGGGATAGGGCACGCCGGCCAGTTCTCTTAGGTTATCCTCCGGCACGTTGTCGTCGAATCCGATCTTGGGGCCGGCGAAAATAACGGCGTCGGATTTGTTGCCACCCAGCTCGGTCATCACAAGTTTGGCAAGGAAATCGCTGCCGCTGTGCGGGTCGTTGAGCTTCTTCACATCGACCATGCCGAATTTCAGCGAAGCGAGCGCCTTGCCGAGCGCCGGGAAATCGATGTGGTCCGCGTCCTCCTGGCGGTATACGATGCGCTGCTCATTCATGTTGAACGCGACCAGTGAAAATCGCCCAACCTTCGGTTCGCGCTGAATATGGCGCAGAATGGACATCAGTGCGACAGTGTCGAGCGGTTGCATGCTCGCGGCGTATCCCTGCTGTGGAGCATAGTTCACCAGGATCTTGACCCGAAACGACTCTTCCGGCTTCGCGCGCGTGACCGGGGGTTCTTCCTTAAAGAAGTCGGTACTGGAAGCTTCGATCGCATGCGGCGCGATCGGCAGCTTCGTGCCCTGATCCCTGGGCTGCAGCGTGGCGGTGATGTCCCAGCTGGAAGAACACACGCGCTCGATGCGGTCGTGCATCAGCCAGTTGACGTGATAGTCGCCCTCGCCGATGTCGAACCCGCCCCCGAGGTTCGCATCCCCTTTGGCATCCTCTTCGATCCGGGGTACGTTGTACTTCTGCGAGAAGTATTTCGGCGAGTCTTTGTCAGTTGCAGAGGTGACGCGGAAGACGATGGTGAGCAGGTCGCCGTCGCCCGCGATTTCGTGCAGCGGCATCGCAATGTCGTAGCCCGAGTGGAAGCGCAGATCGAAACCGAGAATCGGTTTAACCGGGGTTACCGTGCAGGGAAGGTCTCTCTTGTTGTCCGAAGCGGTATCGAGCCAGGCGGCGTCATTACCGATCAGCTGTATGCTGCCATCGGGACCGGCGCCGCGTATCAACGTCTGCGCGGAGACCGGGCCTGCACCGGCCATCAGCCCGCTAAGCAGCAAACAGGAATGGACTAATGGCCGTCTCACCCGAAACAGCTATATGGTACACCCGAATTAGCCGCTTCATGGACCAGGAAAAAGAACAGTCGGCCGGGATTCCGATGCCCACGGACGCGCCTCCGGGGGCGATTATCAGCCCCGACACACGGCGCGCGGAACGCATTCCGCCGGGCCAGTCGCGTACGAAGAAGTGGCCTGTGCTCGATGCGGGAGGACCTCCCCGGATCGATCTCACGCGCTGGAAGCTGCGCATTCACGGGCTCGTGGCGCAGCCGGTCGAATGGAACCGGGAAGAATTCACTCAGTTGCCCCGCGTACGGGTTTTCTCGGATTTTCACTGTGTCACGCGCTGGAGCCGTCTGGGCAACGTCTGGGAGGGCGTCGCCACGCGGGATCTGATCTCCCGCGCGGGCGGACCGCTGCCGGAAGCCGCATACGTAATCGCATACGGTTACGATGAAGAGTTCACCGCCAATCTCCCGCTGGCCGACTTCCTGGCGGAAGATGCGCTGGTCGCGCTCACGCACGACGGGGAGCCGCTGACTCTGGATCACGGCGGCCCCGCGCGGCTGATCGTGCCGCGGCTTTATGCGTGGAAGAGCGCGAAATGGCTGTCGGCGATCGAACTGGTCGACCGCGACCAGGCGGGATTCTGGGAGAGCAACGGTTACCACATGAAAGGCGATCCCTGGCGTGAACAGCGCTACAGTTATTGACAAGCCTGATGTGGGGCAGGATGTTACCCTGCAGCGGGGTTGTCAACCCCGCTCTTCAAAGGTCTCGCGTCGCGCTCTGCTGGCCGGCATTCTTGCCTCGGCCTGCAGCCGCAAACGCGCCACGCGATACCAGGGGTGGCTCTTCGTCGCGAGCGGTGCGGAGAAGGAGATCGCCGTGGCGGATCTCTCCACGTTTCGCCGCATCTCGACGATACCGTTGCCTTGCGCGCCCGATCAGCTGTTCTCTTCAGGCAGTCTCGTTTACGCCCTGTGCCGCGAGGCGCGCACCATCCTTGAAATTGACGCAGGCAATTTTCGTGTAGCGGCGAAGACTGCGCTCGAGGGTAAGCCTGTCGCGGCCCGTCTGCTTTCCGATAAAACCGCGGTGGTCGCCTGCGCGGATCAGAACGCGCTTCTTCGCGTCGATCTGGCTAACCACCGCGTGATTGCCCGCCGCGCGCTGCCTGGCGCGCCCGCCGATCTCGATGTCAACGGCTCGGTCGCAGCCATCACCATCCCTTCGAAGAATTCAGTTCTTCGCGCCGGGCTGCCCGATCTGGAACTCGCCGCCGCGACCGATACCGGCGTGCCGTGCACCGGTCTGCGTTTCCGCCGCGACGGGAAAACCATTCTGGCGGGAGCCATCGCGGCCCGGCAGATCGTTGCTCTGGACGCGCAGTCGGGTAGACTTCTTGCCCGGCTGCCGCTGCCGGTTTCACCGTCGCGCTTCTGCTTCAACCCGAATGGCGGACAGATGTTTGTCACTGGCGCGGGCGCCGACGTGCTCGCCATCGTGAGCCCGTTCCAGAATGAGGTGGGGGAGACCATACTGGCGGGCCACACGCCGGATGCGATGGCTGTCTCGGACCGCGACAATATGCTGTTCGTCACGAACCGCGACAGCGGCGATCTCACGGTGCTCGACATTGAGACGCGCGGTGTTGCCGCGTCCGTTCATGTGGGCGCATCGCCTGGCGAAGTGCTGCTCACTCCGGATAACGAGTACGCGCTTGTGATGGACCAGCGCTCGGGCAACGTATCGGTGGTGCGCGTTACAACGATACTCAACCGGCAGAATCGGACCAACTCGCCGCCGTCGCCGCTGTTCACCGTGTTCCCGACGGCTGCTGACGCCCGTTCGGCCGTCATTGTGCCCTATCCGCGGGAACTGTGAGCCGAAGGCTGATCCGGAGTTGCGGGGGACATTTCGATTTCGGGCATATTGACTGTCTCGCCCCCGCGTACGCTCACCATGGCAATCGTGTAATCCCGATAGCCTTTCTTCTGAACCACGATTGAATAGCGGCCCTCCGGAACATCGACAAACTGGTAGAGACCCCGTTCATCGGCGTTCGTTGTTCTGGTGTGTGAATCGGGTTCGACGCTGTCGACATTGGTCGCGGTGAGAAGCGCATAGGGAACAGCTGCGTGCTTTTGATCGACTATCGTGCCCTGTATCAACCCGACGAGCGGCTGCTGGCTCTTGAGGAGAATTGAGCAAACAAGCATTGAAAAGACCGCCGGCACAATATACTTCTTCACAAATCGATCCACAGCACCTGGGATACCAACGGATCGAACCTTGCGGCGAAACCGAGTTTCGCGATGGAGACCTGTCACCTCAATCGGTGCGATTTGGTCCGAAAGCTGCTTGGAATCCAGCGTCGGGAATCCCCGCAATTTCATGGCTTGAACGTGATTGTCAGGATGACGAGCTGGTCGGGAGGACGGTTGTGGCTTTTTCGTTGACGGTAAACAGGCCGGCTTATTCCAGACCGCTCGCGCGCGCTTGCTCGCGAGCCAGCGCAGCCTGATCCTTGTCGCCATCGCCATGCGCCACGGCACCCAGCAGGCGGTCGCGATACACATTAAAACCGGGCATTGGAACACGGGCGAGATCGGCTGCTGCCTGGATGAGATTCGCGTCCTTGAGACCGACTGTGATCGGGGAGCCGACGTGATCCCAGCTTCGATCCACCATGGTCTTGCCGTAGCCTTTGTAGGCTGGCGCCGCGAACAGTCCTTCGGTCATGACGTCGTACAAAACCTGCGGCTCGACGCCATATTTGCGCACGAGCGCAAACCCTTCCGCCATCGCCACCATCGCGGAACCGAGAACAAGATTATTGCTGAGCTTGACGACGGTAGCGGCTTCCGGCGTGGCGCCGGCGTGAAACGAGCGCCTGCCGATCAGCCCGAACAGGGGCTCACAACGCCTGACGGCATCATCGGGACCGGCGGTGACGATGCCGAGTTGACCCGCCGCGGCAAGATCCGGCCTCCCGAGCACAGGGGCCGCCACGAGGAACTGGTTCGCTTCCGCATGCGCTCCAGCCAGCGTTCGAATCGCCGCCACCCCGTAGGTGCCCATCGCAAGATGAATCGCGCCGGCAGGCAGCGAATCGCGGATACCCCCGGGACGCAGGGCGACATCGGTTACCCCGGCGTCGTCGACAAGCATCGTCACCACGACATCCCGATCCTTACACACGTCGGCAATCGTTGCCGCCGCGCTGGCGCCAGCCGCCACGACGTTTGCGACCTGGGACATCACGGCATCGTGAACGGCCAGATGGTGCCCGCCGCTCAGGATTCGCCGGGCCATCCCCTGACCCATGCGTCCGAGACCGATAAAGCCGATATTCATACTTTTTTCACTCAAACCCTGTTCGCATTACACCAGTTGGCCGCGCACCCATTCGATCTCGCGGCAGACATAGTGGACGATGTCACCGGTCTTGAGATGCGCCGGCAATACGTCCCACATGTAGGTCTCGATCTCGAGCTGGCCCGACAGCGGTCTCTCTTTGTGCATTTTGAGCGCCTGTTCCAGCGCAAAGCGTGTCGTCCCGAACGCACCGCCCAGATCGTCGAGGAATACCGGCACGTGGAAGTGCGTGCGCCATTCGCGCGGACCCGGGTCCTCATATTTTTTCGACAATGCCGGAAGCCGCGGACCGCACGACGGCTTCGGTTACAGCGACTCCGTGGATCATTTCGTCAGTCGGTATCGGGTAGGCGGGACCGCCCTGGGCCGCCTGCGCGAAGGCTTCGAGCGAGGCGCGCGTGACGTCCAGCCGCTCAGCTTCCCAGGTCTCGGCCGGTCCTTTGATGGGTTGAAATTTACAGGCCCCGAACAAGCGCGTGCGGCGCTCTTCGGAGGAGGCGCCGGCCACGTGAGTCATGCCTTCCAGACGCACCCAGCCTTTGGATCCGAACACCTGAAAGCTGAACCCCGGTCCGGTCGCGGTCATCGTACCCAGGTAGCCCGACATGCCTTCCTTCATGCGGAAAAGGATGGAAGTGGTGTCGTCGGCGTCTACCGCTACCACGCGCCGGAAACTCTGCGCGTATACGTGATCGATGGGTCCGCACAGGTCGATCATGCCGTCGATCGCGTGCACACCCATCGGCGTCAGTGCCCCGCACGGCGTTTCGTGACGAGCTGCTCTCCAGGCATCGGGCTTGATGAAAAGGCCGTTGGGAAACGTCATGGTCGCTTCCACGTGCAGCACCGTGCCGAGTTCGCCAGTGCGGATGCGCTCGCGCAATTTCGTCATCTCCGGGTGAAACCGGCGATTGTAGCCGAGGCCGAGTGTGACCCCCGCCGTCTTAGCCGCGCTGACCGCTTCTTCCGCGCTTTCCTTCGTCAGCGCGAACGGCTTTTCACAGAAGATGTGCTTTTGCGCCGCCGCGGCCGCGATGACCTGCGCCGCGTGCATCGAGTGCGGCGTGGCGAGCACGACGGCATCCACCTTCGGATTCGCCAGCAGCGCCTCATACGTATCCATCATCTGGAATTTCTGCGCGTCGGCGAATGCCTGTACCTCCGGAGTCTTCGTGCGCGTGGTGCCGGCGACGAATCGGATCAGGTCACTGTCCTGCTGAACGGCTTCGACCAGGGTCTTACCCCACCAGCCGAGGCCGACAATAGCGGCGTTGATCATGTCTAACTGGTCCTGAGAAGCGAGAAAGCGGGATCGGCTGCAAGCGAAGGCGTTACCGGCAGACCAAGCTCCTTTTTGACGATGTTGACACCCTGCACAAGCGACACCATCTTGTAGAACGCATGGCGGCGGCTCATGCCCTCGCGACCCATGCCGCAGTCCGAGGAAAGGATCAGGCGCTCCGGCGGAACCAGCTTCAGAGCGCGCCGTACCAGCGCTGCCACGTCGTCCGGCGACTCGATCTGCAGCGTGTGATGATCGATCCCGCCAATGACAATTTTCTTGTCGCTGATCGCTCTGCACACATCGTCCAGCTCGGCCGCGCCGGAGCTGACCATCTCGAACGTGATGACGTCGGCGTCCACCTGGTTGAGCAGCTCGAGCGCGGGCTTGTAGCTTTGCACCTTCGAGAACATGCGCTGCTGCGAGGGGTTGCCCCAGCAGGTGTGGCACCACACTTCGGTCTTGGCGCGCAGGCCGCGCACCGTGTTGTTGAAGACCTTCAGCATGAACTCGGGGTTGATCACTTTATCCACGTAGCCGCGCGCGGCGAGCAGGTGGATCTGCGGCTCTTCCAGCTGGATCACCTGGCAGCCCGCATCGGCCAGGTCGTGCAACTCTTCGTTGAAGGCGTCGCTCAGCGCCATGATGCGGTCGGGGAGTTCCTTGTAGTGAGAGTCCTGGACGGCGAACGCTACCAGTTCAGGCGTCACGGTGCCAAACTTCACCGGCTTGTGCGTAAGCCGCTGCGCGGCCTTCCAGATCTCCGTGTACTGCATCTCACCGCGGCCCACCGGCCCGACAAGCCTCGGCATCACGCGCGCTTCGAGGTAGTCGTGAAGGATGTGGCCGCGCGGAAACGCGATGCCGCCGGCGCCGACCTTCGCCAGCTTCGGGTGCGTCACTTCAAAGCCATCCATGTGATGCGGCGGGTAGCTGGTCCAGCTCTGGCCTCCAATGTCCTGATCGAACCGGCAGTCGCCGTCGGTCACGATGTCGAGGCCCGCCACCTCCTGTTCGCGCAGATAAACGGAGAGCGTATCGACGTACTGTTCTCGGAAGCGGCTGGTGACCATCGCGTCCAGAAACGACCTGATGCCGAGGTTTTCGGTGTACCAACTCGGACGCGGCAGAGAACCCGTGATTGTGGTCGGAAGTATCTTGTCAAGGCTGGCTTTCAGCATAATGAGCGGGGAGTCCTCGAAACGTCTGGGCGCGGGATTGCTCTTTGGCCGTTTTCGATTCTATGAGTACCCACCCGGCTTGTCAAATCGGATCCCGAAAAATCAGATCCGGAAAAGCCTGTCGCCCGCCGCTTGATTTTGTTTACTGCCGATGTACAGGAAAACGCCCGCCGCTACCTCGTCATCGCCACTGGGCAAACCCCATGGCGCTTCCCGTTCCGGCTTCGGAGCGATAGCAGGGAACGTAATCGATGAGCCTCATCTTCAGCCCCGCTTCATCCATAATGCCCGCCACGGTGATCCAGTTCTTGATCTCCGATGTGCCCGACTGGAACATGTTCTCCGGCAGGGTCGTAAGGGCACGGGAATCGCCTGCCTGCATGGCGTCGAGCACTCTCCTGTCGAAAGACTCGTCGATCACGAAATGCGTCATGCCGCCGGAAGCCACGATCATTACGCGGATGTCTTCGGGCCAGGACTGGATTGCGCGGCCCAGCGCGCGTCCGAACGCGTAACATCGATGCGCGGACGGCTGGTTGGGCCGATAGAAGGTGTTGACGAACACGGGCACATGCGGCAGCACCTGATCACGCATCAGCCGGCGATAGACAAATCCGTAGGCGTGCGGTGCGGCGTTCGAACCGATCGCGCCGGTCGGGAGCTTCGTGATCTGCGCGACGTCGAAATCCTCAGCAACCACGCTGCCGATGATGTGGCTGCCTAACTCAGGCAGCGTGGGGTACTGCGTGTAGACAGACGGGGTGCGGTCGAGTTCGGCGCGCGCCACGCCGGGTGGCAGCGCATCGAGGAACTCTTTTGTGCGCGGAATGCCTTCCACATATTTGCCCCGGAAGACTGCGAAGGCGGGAACATGGTCAGGGTTGAATATCTCCATCTGATCGTTGCCGACTACGACCGCCACGTCGGGTCTGGCCGCGAAGTAGACATCGCCCAGTTCGCGAATGGCCTGCTGGCAGCGCGCGTGGCGTTCGGCGAAAACGTCGGGTGTGAGCTGATCCGCCAGATGGTCGGGCCGGTGCAGTTCGGCCATCTGATCGAAGTTGTAGATCCTGCCCTGGTACCAGTGCTGCGGATTGGCGCGGTCGGCGGGTACGCGCTCGGTCCAGTTCTGCCAGGGCACGCTGAGCATAGGGCCATGGGAAGTGCCGAGACCGAGAGTGATGCGCGCCATCAAGACGATCTTAGTTCAGGGCCCGCGTCAATCGACTGGCCCAATACCGGAACGAGTGAGACAATACGAAAGGCGCGGCTCACGCCGATCCACAAACTCCATGGACAGGGTCTTATCGACACACGTCATCGTCAATCATCGGTTGACTACCGCCTGGCTGAACCGCGTGGCCGGCGCGGGGATACCGGCGGTTGAAATTTTCTGCGCTCCGCAGCATCTGGACTACCGTGACAAGAATCAGATCGGCGAGCTCGGTCACTGGTTCCGCGATTCTGAGCTGAAGCTGCATTCGCTCCACGCGCCAATGTACACAGACGATATCTGGGGCCGCTCCGGACCGCACTCGCACATCAACATCACGGAGCGGACGAAGGCCGACCGGCTTCAGTGGGTCGGCGAAATCAAGCGTGCTCTGGAGATTGCTGAGGTCGTGCCGTTCCGCTATCTGATTCAGCATCTGGGCGTGAGCGGACAGGAGTTTTCGGAGTACGCGATCGAAGCGGCGTTCGGCGCGCTTGAGGAGTTAACGCTGTTCGCGCGGCAGCGCGGCGTGGAGGTTCTGCTCGAGAACACGCCTAACGAACTGGCCACGGCTGAAGGCCTCGAACGGTTCAATGCGATGACGCATCTCAGGATGAACTACGTTTTCGATACCGGCCACGCCCACATCGGCGCCGGCATCGAACACGAATTCGGAATCATGAAGCCGCGCATCCGCTCTCTGCACGTGCATGATAACGACGGCAGGGAAGACCAGCACCTTTTCCCCATGAGCGAGGGCGGCACGATCGACTGGGCCGCCACCATGGAACTGCTGCGCTCGTGCCCGGGTCAGTATCCTCTGCTGCTCGAACTGCGCGAAGTGGCCGATATGCAGCATCCGCTCGATGCGGTCGTGCGCGTCTTCGATCAGCTCGAAACGGTTCAGTCGGCCGCGGCATAGAACATGTCTGAACGAACCACCATAGCCGCCATTCAGGCGGGTAAGCACACTGATCGGAGCGTGGAGATCGCGGGCTGGCTTTACAACCTCCGCAAATCCGGGAAGATTGTGTTCCCGATTGTGCGCGACGGCACCGGAATCATGCAGTGCGTCGCGCTGAAAAACGAAATTCCGGAAGAGCTTTTCGAAGAGCTGAAGCATCTGACGCAGGAATCGTCGTTGATCGTGCGCGGGAAGGTGCGCGCCGAGCCGCGCGCGCAGGGCGGTTACGAGCTGGATGTCGAGAGCGCCGAGATCCTGCAGAAGGTGTCCGAGGCCGATCCCTATCCGATCACGCCGAAGGAACATGGCGTCGACTTTCTGATGGATCACCGGCATCTGTGGCTGCGTTCGCAGAGGCAGCACGCCATCATCCGCGTGCGGCATGAAGTGATCAAAGCGGTGCGCGACTACTTCGACAGCCACGGCTTCACGCTGGTGGACACGCCGATCTTCACGCCGGCCGCCTGCGAAGGCACAACTACGCTTTTCGAAGTGAATTACTTCGATGACGACAAGGCCTATCTGACGCAATCGGGCCAGCTGTACAACGAAGCGGGCGCAATGGCGTTCGGTAAGGTGTACTGCTTCGGGCCGACATTCCGCGCCGAGAAATCGAAGACGCGCCGGCATCTGACGGAATTCTGGATGGTCGAGCCCGAGATGGCGTATGCCGATCTCGAAGAGATCAAGCGCGTAGCGGAAGAGATGGTCGTGTACGTGGTCGGGCGCGTGCTCGACAAGCGCCGCGAAGAACTAAAGGTGCTGGAGCGCGACGTTTCGAAGCTCGAAGCGGTGCAGGCGCCGTTTCCGCGCCTCAGCTACGACGAAGCTGTGAAAAATCTGCAGGAACATGGCTCGGAAATTCAGTGGGGCGGCGATTTCGGCGGCGGCGACGAAACTATCCTGACGCAGCAGTTCGACCGGCCCATCATGGTGGACCGTTTTCCGATGGCGATCAAAGCGTTCTACATGGCGCCCGATCCGGACCGGCCGGAAGTTGCGCTCGGCGTGGATGTGCTGGCGCCGGAAGGCTACGGCGAGATCATCGGCGGCGGCCAGAGGCATCCACGATCTCGATCTGCTGCTGCAGCGCATCGAGGAGCATCAGCTGCCGAAAGAAGCGTTCGACTGGTACATCGATCTGCGCAAATACGGCACCGTGCCGCACGGCGGATTCGGCATGGGCATCGAGCGCTGCGTGGCCTGGATCTGCGGCCTCGAACACGTGCGCGAAACGATCGCGTTTCCGCGCATGCTGTACCGCCTGCGGCCGTGACCAGCATTGCATTGAAAGACGCTGCATTGAAAAAGCACATTGCGATAATCGGCGCGCCGCTCGATCTTGGTGCGGGACGCCGCGGCGTCGATATGGGGCCTTCCGCGGTGCGCGTGGCCGGCCTTGGTAAGCGGCTCGTGGCGCTCGGTTACCACATCAGCGATCTCGGGAACATTCCCGTGGCGCAGCCGGAGGCGGTGGACGATGCGGGTCCGAGCGATGCGCGGTATCTCCCCCAGATCGCGGCTGCCTGCGAGAGCCTGGCCAATATGGTCGGGTGGGCGATGGCGGATGGCAGAACCCCGCTGGTGCTGGGCGGCGATCATTCCATCGCGGTGGGCACGGTGGCAGGCGTTTCGAAGTTTTTTCGCGATGCGGGCCGGAAAGTCGGCGTGCTCTGGGTGGATGCGCATGCCGATATGAACACGCCCGAATCGAGCCCCAGCGGCAACGTGCATGGGATGCCGCTGGCTTGCTGCGTCGGCGTGGGGCCGGATGCGCTCACACGGATTTTCGGCTTTGCGCCGAAAGTGGACCCTGGCGAATGTGGCGCTGGTTGGCATTCGCGATGTCGATCTGCTGGAGCGCGGCGTGGTGCGCGACACGCGCGTGCGCGCCTTTACGATGCGCGATATCGATGAGCGTGGCATGCGAACGGTGATGGACGAAGCCATCGCGATCGCATCGAACGGCACGGCGGGGATTCATCTGTCGCTTGATATGGATTTCGTGGATCCTGAATACGCGCCAGGCGTTGGCACTCCGGTGCGGGGCGGCGCAACGTATCGCGAAGCGCACCTCGCCATGGAAGTGATTTGCGACTCGGGCCGCATGGTGTCGATGGAAGTGGTGGAAGTGAATCCGGTAATCGACGAAGTCAACCGCACCGCCGATCTGGCGGTGGAGTTAATTCTCTCGGCGATGGGAAAGAAGATCCTGTGATGAAAACACGCGTTGCCGTTGTTTATGGAGGCCGCAGCGGGGAGCACGAGATTTCGCTGATCTCGGCGGAAGCGGTGATCGCGGCGATGAATCCGGAGCGATTCGAAGTGGCGCGGTACCTGATCGGGAAGGACGGCAAGTGGAACCCTCGTCCGATTCTGCCGGAGCCGGGCGCGAATCCGGGAATCGATGTGGTGTTTCCGGTGCTGCACGGAACCTTCGGCGAAGACGGCACGGTGCAGGGGCTGTTTGAACTCGCGGATCTGCCGTACGTCGGGGCCAATGTCCTGGCTTCGGCGGTTTCGATGGATAAAGACGTGATGAAGCGCGTGTGCCGCGACCGCGGGCTGCCTGTCGTCGACTGGATGGTGCTCAGCCGCGATGCACTGGACGCAGATGCTGTTGTGCGGACGCTGCCGTTCCCCATTTTCGTGAAGCCGGCGAATCTGGGGTCGTCGGTGGGGATCTCGAAAGCGCATGACTGCATGGAACTGAAGAAGGCGCTCGATGTGGCGGCGCAGTATGACCGCAAGGTTGTGGTGGAGCGAGGCATCGAAGGACGTGAATTCGAGTGCGGCGTGATGGGCAACGATGAGCCGGAGGCCTCGATGCCGTCGCGAGATCATTCCATCGCGGGAATTCTACGACTACGAAGATAAGTACGAAACTAACCTGGCGCGAACGGAGCTGCCTGCAAAGCTTCCGCCCGGGGAAATCGCCGAAATGCGGCGTTTGGCGATCGAGTGCTACAAAGCGGTGGGGTGCGAAGGCATGGGGCGCGTCGACTTTCTGCGCGAAACTGCGACCGGGAAGCTGTACATCAACGAGATCAACACGATCCCTGGTTTCACGTCGATCAGCATGTATCCGAAGATGTGGGCGTATTCGGGTGTGCCGTACCCGGAGCTGATAGCGCGCCTCGTTGATCTCGCGCTCGAACGGCACAAAGCGAAGACGGCGACGCGGTTCACGCGATAATAGTCTCCGAATGTCCAGGAACGTCAAACCTTGCGGGCCTGCTGATTGCCTGCGCCGTTCTGTCATTTGCTGCCGACGAACCCAAAGACGACGATGCGCGTCTGATGAAGAAATTCATCGACGCGTTCAGGATTCTGCAGGAGAATTCGGCCGATCCGTTTGAACTGGACCACGCATTCTACGGCGGCGCGATTCCGGGATTGCTGAAGCATCTCGATCCGCATTCCGTGTTCTTTGATCCGACCCAGTTCGAACAGCTGGAGCAGATGGAGTCGTCCCAGCAGAAGGGATTCGGCAGCGTGGTGTCAGTGCTGCCGGGACGCGTGGTGGTGCTGCAGACGCTGCCGGGGACGCCATCGGAAAAGTCGGGGATGTCGCCGGGCGATGAAATTCTGGCGGTGAATAACTACCGGCTGGACCGGCTCGATGCCGAACAGATCGTCGAACTGCTGAGCGCTTCCAGACAGAAGCCTGTGCAACTCGTGGTGCGGCGGCCGGGGAACGCGCGCCTGCAGGAGCTGACGCTGGTCCCGGAAACGATGAAATCATCGAGCGTCGAACGTGCGTTTGAACTGCAGCCCGGCATTGGGTATATACGGGTGTCGGAGTTTGAAGCTGCGACGGGACGGCAGATTCATGACGCAATCGAGAAGCTGGGCGGGCAGAATCTGAAAGGCCTGGTACTGGATCTGCGCAACAACCCCGGCGGACTGCTGCCGGCCGCTCTTCAAACCGCTTCGTTTTTTCTCAAGCCTGGGCAGGTGATTCTGTCGGCGAAGGGGCGTAATGTGTCCGAGACCATCGAAAAGGTTCCGGACGACAATAAGCCTTACACGTTCCCGCTCGCGGTGATTGTGAACGCGAAGACGGCCAGCGCGGCGGAAATTGTTTCAGGCGCACTGCAGGACCATGATCGCGCGATCATCGTCGGCGAGCCAAGTTTCGGCAAGGGACTGGTGCAGAGCGTCTACCCGCTTCCGGAGAAGACAGGACTCGCGCTTACCACCGCGCTGTATTACATTCCGAGCGGACGCTCCATTCAGAAGCCGTTCAGTACACAGCGGGCGTTCGGTGCCGAGGAGTTCGCGCTGGATGCAACCGTCACGCATCCGAACGAGCGCACCGATTTCAAAACCGACAGCGGGCGGCCCGTCCCCGGGGGCGGCGGCATCGTTCCGGATGTGGAAGCGCTTCCGCCGCTGCTGTCGCCGTTTCGCGCGGTACTGGAACAGTCGGGCGCAACTACGTCGTTCGCGACGGAATATATCCGCGATCACAAAATTACGCCGGAATGGAAGGTCACGGGGCAGATACTGGATCAGTTTCAGACATGGCTTTCGGATCGCAACATTCAGCCGACGATTTCCGAATGGATCGAAAGCCGGACATACATCGAGTGGCGCCTGAAGACGGACGTCTACAATCTTGCGCTGGGCGTGGAAAAAGGTGACGAAGTGGAAGCACAGGGCGACGAACAGATTCAGAAGGCTGTGGCAGCCGTTTTGAAGCCACCGTTTTAGAGCGCACAGGCTTTCGCCAGGGGCGAAGATGCACGGTCACCCTTATCCAGGGTAAGGTGAGCTGGAATGCTGCGCCTCTGGCAGTCCGTTGTGCGCGATCGGATACTGAGGAGAGTCAAGATTAATGGCGATACTGACGCAGGACCTGGAGACGAATCCATGGGTTTCAGCCGAGGCGCGCTTCGACAATGCGGCCGAGAAACTCGGTCTCGACGATGGCGTGCGCAAGGTGCTGCGGACGCCTACGCGCGAGGTTACAGTCAATATACCGGTGCAACTCGACGACGGGCGGCTCGAAGTGTTCACCGGCTATCGCGTGCAGCATTCGCTGGTGCGCGGTCCGGGGAAAGGTGGGATCCGCTACGCGCCGGATGTCACGCTCGACGAAGTACGCGCACTGGCGTCGTGGATGACGTGGAAGTGCGCGGTGGTCAATATTCCGTTCGGGGGCGCGAAGGGCGGTGTGATCTGCGATCCGTCGATGATGTCGGACGGGGAACTGGAGCGCATCACGCGCCGATACACGGCGCAGATTCTGGATGTCATCGGCCCGGATCTCGACGTGCCCGCGCCCGACGTGAATACCAACGACCGCGTGATGGCGTGGATTATGGACACCTACGCGATGCACAAGCGGCAAGCCACTACCGCAGTGGTCACGGGCAAGCCGATGGAACTCGGCGGGTCACGCGGCCGCAAGGAGGCGACGGGCCGCGGCTGCATGATGGTGACGCTGCGTGCGCTGAAGCAGATGGACCTTGCGCCGCAGGATACGCGCGTGGTGATTCAGGGCTTCGGCAACGTCGGCGGCATGGCCGCGAAACTGATGGCGAAGAATGGTTTTCGGATCGTCGCCATTATTGAATACGACGGCGCGGTCTACAATGCGCACGGGCTGGATATCGCGGCGCTGGCCGAATACCGGCACGATACGGGATCGATCAACGAGTTCCCGGGCGCTGAGGGCATCGACAGGAAGGAAGCGATGTTTCTCGATTGCGATGTGCTGCTGCCCGCCGCGACCGAAAACGTGATCACGTCGGAGAATGCGGACCGGCTGCGCTGCCGGATTCTGTGCGAAGGGGCGAACGGACCCACGACCGCTATTGCCGATGAAATTCTTGCCGACAGGAAAGTCTTCGTCATTCCAGACATTCTGGCGAACGCCGGGGGCGTTACCGTGTCTTACTTCGAGTGGGTGCAGGACCGGCAGGGATTCTTCTGGAACGAAGAGCTGGTGAATTCACGGCTCGAAGAAATCATGACGGAGAGCTTCGACGACGTAACCGCTTACGCGGGGAAACATAAGGTGGACAACCGTACAGCCGCATACATGCTGGCGCTGGATCGCGTGGCGATTGCAATGAAGCTGCGCGGGATTTATGCCTGAACACCGCTTGCTTGCGCGCGCCTCGGTAGATGCAATGCGTTACAGAGCCGCGACTGCGAAGGAGCGGTCTTTTGCTCGGGCGCTACGCCTGAGCGACCTGGGCGTGCTGCTGCTCCTGACGCGAGCGCACGATCTGCTTGCGCTCCCGCAGGTAGCTGAAGAATTCACCGCCTTCGCGTAAGCGGCGCACCAGCATCTGGCGGTCAGTGGCCATCTCGCGCAG
The DNA here is from genome assembly GCA_963832905.1 of Terriglobia bacterium. Taxonomy (GTDB): domain Bacteria; phylum Acidobacteriota; class Terriglobia; order Bryobacterales; family Bryobacteraceae; genus BOG-234. Next base: position 52,032 of record CAWHVO010000002.1, read on the forward strand.
GAAACGCAGAATCGGGCGATGCCGGAAATAAAAGCGCCGGTACATGCGCTCTACGGCGTCCTCGATTTCATCCGGCGAGAGGTGATCGTAGCGGAGGGTTGAAACCTGGATGCCGTTGCCGGAAACCTGCAGCGCGCCCGAGTCGATCCAGCCGTTGGCCGTCGCCTGTTTGTAAAGTTCAGTGCCAGGATAAGGTGCGGCGATCGAGACCTGGATCGAGAAGGGATCAATCTCTTCGGCGAACCGGATCGTTTCTTCGATAGTCTCCTGTGTTTCGATCGGGAGGCCAATCATGAAAGTTCCATGCACGCGGATGCCGAGCTTTCGGCAGTTGCGCATAAACTCGCGCGCGGTATCCAGCAGCAGACCCTTCCTCATGCGGTTCAAAATGGCCTGATTGCCGGATTCAAAGCCAACCAGGAGCAGGCGCAGTCCGTTATCGCGCAGCTGCCGGAGCGTTTCGTAATCGAGATGGGCGCGCGCGTTGCATGACCATGTGAGCTTAAGCTTCTTCATGCCCTTCGCGATTTCGACAGCGCGCGGTTTGTCGATGGTGAAGGTATCGTCGTCGAACATCCACTCGCGAACGCGTTTGCCGAAGAGCTCTTTGCCCACCTCCATTTCGCGAATCACCGCGGCCGGGGACTTGGTGCGATAAACGTGTCCGCCGATGGTCTGCGGCCACAGACAGAAGGTGCACTTGGCCGGACAGCCGCGGCCGGTATAGAAGGAAACGTAGGGGTGCAGAAGGTACCCGATGAAGTATCGCTCGATCTCCAGATCGCGATGATAGACGGGCAGAACGCTGGGCATCGAATCCCAGTCGTGGATCAGTTCACGCTCGGCGTTGTGGTTGATTCTGCCGGTCTTGTCGCGCCACGTCAGGCCCTTGATTTCCGGCAGGGGCTTGTTTTCTGCGAGGTCAACGCAGGTGTAGTCAAATTCGTTGCGGCAGACGAAATCGATGGCGGGCGCCATGTTCATCGTTTCGGTAGGCAGGATGGCCACGTGGGCGCCGATGAGTCCGATCTGCGCGTGCGGATTTTTCGCCTTAATGGCTTCGGCGCAGGCGATGTCATTTTTCAGGGAAGGCGTGCTGGTGTGAAGAATGAAAAGTTCGTAGTCGTTGGCGATGGCGAGGACGTCGGCCATGGTCTGCTCGTGCGGCGCAGCGTCCATGAGTTTGCTTCCCGGCACCATGGCGGCTGGCTGGGCAAGCCAGGTTGGAAACCAATAGGATGTGATTTCGCGTTTCGCCTGATATCGGGCTCCGGCTCCGCCGTCGAATCCATCGAAGGACGGCGGGCTGAGAAAAAGCGTCTTCTTCACTAAACAGTTCCCCCGGTAGCGGCGCACGCCGCACCATTCTCATTCGGATAACCGAATGGCTCTATTGTGACACTTCCGTCTGTGTGGCGGCGAGGGGTGGCGGCGAGTTGGCCGGGCCGACCGTGCGGTTTGATGGCGGGGGCAATTCTATCCGCGGCGCCGACCGGTTCCGGTGTAGACGGTGGTGTCGGGGTGGTATTGGCGCCAGTCGAACCAGTAGTCCCTGATGGCTTCGATGCGCTGGAGGCAGAGCCCCGCCGATTTGCCTTCGATGGCGCAGCCTTTGAAGTTCCAGCGGCTGCCGGTCTGGCTGTCGATCATCATGCCATCAGCCGTGCGGAAGAATTCGAGAGGGATGTCGCTGGTGGACGTGCCGCCGGGGACGGCTTTGCGAAAAGCGCGCACCGATTGTTTGTCAGGGCCGACGAGAAGGATGATCTCCACGGAGCCGATGCGGTCTTCGACGAGTCCTTCGGCCAATACCTTTGCGTACGGAAACGCGCGGGACTCGCCAAAGGCCGTCACGCCCAGCATCAGGTCGCGATTGGCCAGGCCGTGCTCGGGGAAGTTCAGCACGGTCGGACGGGTCCGCATCTTCACGTCCCAGTCCTTTGCGGCGTAGCCATCAACATCGGCAGCGACGTCTTTCATCACCATCCCCGCAGGCTGCTCGGCTTTCCAGAGCGCAAAGGTGAGTTCGTCAGAAGGGATCAGCTGCAGCTGTTGTCCAACGAGGGGGCCGGCGATGGCGCGGCCGGAAATCTGCTGCCAGTAAGTGCCGGTCTCGGCATCGCGCATCAGAAAGTTCTGGTTATTGATGCCCGCCAGATGGAATGTCAGTGTTACGCCGCCGACTGTGCGCCCCCACACCAGACCGGTGTGACAGAGCGTTCAATAGGTGACGACGATGGGAACGCCGTCCTCCGTGTCGTTGACGAGGTGGTGATAGGAGATGATCCGGATCGGGTACGCGTGAGCGTTGACGGTGAGGACTTTTTCATCGCCGTCGAGCTTCGAGGCGCGCGCGGGCTGGAACGCGGGCGCGCCGGCCGGATGAAACATGATTTCGAAGACGTTGACGAATGAGAGAGCGGCGCAGAGGAGCACCAGGACGGTCGCGGAGATTGTCCGGATGCGCGAACCGAGGGCGGGGTTCGCGCGCAGGGGAAGGAAGAGCGCGAAGAACGCTGTCGCTGCGCAGGCGATCTCAACGATGTGCTGCCAGCGCAGTACGAACAGCGCGGCCTGCAGCTCCTGCGGCCCCTGGTGGCGAAACGGGCGGATGACGTAAAGGGGAAAAGCGAGGAAGAAGAGCGCGACTGCCAGGCAGGCGAACAACAGCAACTGTGATCCTCTGTTCGACATCAGGCTGGGTTTTCGAGGTCGTAAATGCGATGATCGTGGTCTCGAGCGGTCTCGCCGAGAGTCTTCATGACGCCAAGCGTCTGCCGCATCAGCTCGGCGAGTCCCCCAACGGAGTCACGCAGATCTCCAACGGAGCCCCGCAGCTCTCCAACGGAGTCGCGCAGCCCTCCAACGGAGTCGCGCAGCTCTCCAACGGAGTCGCGCAATACGCCCACACTTTCCTTCAACTCCGACATTTCGATCTTGAGCTTTGCAATATCGTCGGTGATCTCTCCGAGCTGCCGGTCGTGAGATGCGATCGATTCCCTGATGAACTGGTAAAACTGTTCGTCTGGTAACACGCTGTCCTATATGTTAGCCGGAATCGGTTTTCGGACGACGCTGCCTCTGGCTCGCCTTTTGATGAGCGCTCCGAGGCGGAAGAGCATCAGAACAGCGAGAATGCCCCCGTACATCACCGGCAGCCGGATGTCCGATTTGACCAGCCAGTAGTAGTGAATCACTCCGGCGAGCGCGGTGAAGTAAATCAGACGGTGCAGCAGATGCCATCGGCGAAAGCCAAGGCGGCGGACCCATCCGGCGGTTGACGTTACGGCCAGCGGCGCCATCAGCAGCAAGCCGGCCATGCCGACGGTAATGAATCGCCGCTTGACTACGTCGTCCCACATGTCGTGAAGGACGAAAGATTTGTCCAGCCAGATCCAGGTGGCGAGATGCGCGCATCCGTAGAAGAACGCGAACAGGCCGAGCATGCGACGGAAGCGGATCAGCTGCGGCTTGTTCAGTAGGCCGCGCAGGGGCGTTATGGCGAGGGTGAACATCACGAAGCGGATGGTCCAGTCGCCGGTCCGGTGGGTTATGAATTCGATCGGATTCGCGGTGAGATCGTTGCGATAGATGCGCCAGAGAAGATGGAGGAATGGCACGAGGCAGAGCGCGAAGAGGATGAATTTGGTCCATTTGCTGAGCCAGAATTGCTTCATTGGCGATTAAGACGCCGGGCGGAAGCCCGGCGGGGCTGGAAAGCCCGGCCCCACTAATAGTTTTTGCGAAGGTCGAGCAGCGTATAGAGACTTGCGACCTGGTCATAGCCGTTGAAAAGCTGCGTCTTGATTTTCGATCCGAAGCGGCCGACGCCCAGCCGTTCTTCGGTGGCCTGGCTGTGCGTCGGATGATCGACGCGGGGATTTACGTTCGCGTAAAATCCATAGGCTTCGCCCCATTCCAGATTCCAGGTGGTCGGCGGCTGCTTTTCGACGAAGCGAACTTTGACGATTGACTTGATGCTTTTGAAGCCGTACTTCCAGGGCAGGGTCAGGCGAAATGGGGCGCCATTCTGCGGCGGCAGTGTCTCGCCGTAAACACCCACCGACAGCGTCGCGAGCGGGTGCATGGCTTCGTCGAGCCGCAATCCTTCGATGTAGGGAAACTGGATGTGCGCTTCGCGCGAGGACAGCATCTGCTTCGGGTCGTAGAAGCTCTGGAAGGCGACGTATTTCGCCTTCGACGTCGGTTGCACCTGCTTCAGCAGCGCGCTCAATGGAAATCCAACCCAGGGAATCACGAACGACCATCCTTCGACGCAACGATGGCGGAAGATACGTTCCTCAAGCGGGGCGAGTTTCATGACAGCGTCGAGATCGAGCGTCTTCGGCTTCATCACTTCGCCTTCGAGCGAAACCGTCCATGGCGAAGTGTGGAAGTTTTTCGCTTTGACGACGGGCTCGTCTTTGCCGGTGCCGAATTCGTAGAAGTTGTTGTAGCTGGTGACGGCTTCGAACGAAGTCGGTTGTTCGGAGGTGCTGAACGGGCTCTTCGAAATGCCGGTCAGTTTGGTTTCCGCTTTCGCAATGAGCGGCGCGGCGAGGGCCGTGGCGAGGAAGCGTCTCCGGTTCAGGTAAGCTGCTTTGGGCGTGACATCCGAGTGGCGAAGATCGGGCGTTTTCGTGCGAATCACCATAGTTGCCGTCTTTGACCTCTATTTGACTTATCTGGCTGTGTAGACGCCTATATTATAGAGATGCATGTCCGGGTGGGAGAGCTCGTTTGAATCTTAGAGCCTTGTGGTTGCTCCTTCTTTGCGGGATCGTCCCGGGGCGTGTGCTCATGGCCGCGCCGCAGCAGACCGCGCCCGCGACGCATCGCGCTCTCGTAGACAAATACTGCGTCGCCTGTCACAGCGACCGGCTGAAGACGGGTGGACTGACGCTGCAGAGCGCGGACCTGAACCACGTACCTGAGAACGCGGAAATCTGGGAGAAGGTGATTCGCAAAATTCGCGTGGAAGCGATGCCGCCACAGGGGATGCCGCGTCCGGACAAGGCGACGCTGCAGGCGTTCGCGTCGTCTCTCGAAGATGCCATCGACACCGCGGCTGCGGCGACACCGAACCCAGGGCATTCCGCGCTGCACCGGCTGAACCGCTCCGAGTATGCCAACGCGATTCGCGATCTGCTGGCGCTCGATGTCGACACCACAACGCTGCTGCCGCCGGACGACGAAAGCTATGGTTTCGACAACATTGCCGATGTGCTGAAGACCTCGCCATCGCTGTTGGAACGCTACATGTCGGCTTCGTGGAACATCAGCCGTCTGGCGGTGGGCGATCCGGCCATCGGTGCGAGCAGCTCGATCTACCGGGCGCGCGCGGACCTGTCCCAGAACGAACACATCGACGGCCTGCCGCTGGGGACACGCGGCGGCATCGCGGTGAAGCACAATTTCCCGCTGGATGGCGAGTACGTCATCAAAGTCCGGTTGTGGCGTGTGACGGCCGATATGATTCGCGGTCTGGAAGATCAGCATCAGGTCGAGATTGCGGTCGACGGGCAGCGCGTCCGGCTGGCAAGGATCGGCGGGCCGGAGGATCAGCATCTGAGCGAAACGAACTCGGGCGCGTCGTGTATCGATATCGACAACAGACTGACGGTGCGTGTTCCGGTGAAGGCGGGTCCGCGTACGGTGACAGCGACGTTCCTCACGGCGATCGAAAGCGAAGCGCAGGACGACAACGTGCTGAAGCCCTTCATTCGGTCGAACTACGATGTGCTGGATTATCGCGGCGAGCCGGTGGTGGATCGCATCACGATCGAAGGGCCGCTAACGGCGACCGGGCCGGGCGACACGCCGAGCCGCCGGAAGATATTCACCTGCCGTCCGGCGAATGGCGCGGATGAGGTGCCTTGCGCGAAGAAGATCATTTCGACGCTGGCACGGAGAGCTTACCGGCGCCCGGTGACGGACAACGATCTGGAGACCCTGATCGGGTTCTATCAGCTGGGGAGAAATGGCGGCAATTTCGATCAGGGCATCGAAGCCGCGATCCAGCGCATTCTGGCGAGCCCGGAATTTATCTTCCGGTTTGAGCCGGACCCGGCCAATGCGGCGCCCGGCACGCCGTATCGCATCAGTGACACCGAACTGGCGTCGCGGCTGTCGTTCTTCCTTTGGAGCACGATTCCCGACGATCAGCTGCTGAGTGTGGCGAGCCAGGGAAAGCTGCGCGACCCGGCAGTGCTCGAACAGCAGGTGCGGCGCATGCTGGCGGACAACCGCGCGGAAACGCTGGTGACAAACTTCGCCGATCAGTGGCTCTACCTGCGGAATCTGAAAAACATTCAACCGGACTTCCAGACGTTCCCCGACTACGACGACAATCTGCGTCAGGCGATGAAGCGCGAGACGGAACTTTTCTTCGGCAGCATCATCAACGAGAATCGCAGCGTCATCGATCTGCTCAACGCGGATTACACGTTTGTCAACGAGCGGCTGGCGCGGCATTACGGGATTCCGAATGTTTACGGCACCGATTTCCGGCGCGTGACGATCACGGACGAGAACCGGCGCGGGCTGCTGGGGCAGGCAAGCATCCTTACGGTGACGTCGCAGCCGAACCGTACATCGCCGGTGCTGCGCGGCAAGTGGATTCTGACGAATCTGCTGGGCAACCCGCCGAATCCGCCGCCGCCGAATGTGCCGGCGCTGAAAGAGAACGAAGCCGGCGCAAAGAAGCTTTCGCTGCGCGCGCGCATGGAACAGCATCGGACGAATGAGCCGTGCAAGGGGTGCCACAAGATCATGGACCCGCTGGGATTCTCGCTGGAGAATTTCGATGCCGTCGGTCAGTGGCGCATCAACGATGACGGAACGCAGATCGATCCGTCGGGCACGCTGTTCAACGGCGCGAAAGTGGATGGGCCCGTGGCGCTGCGCAAAATGCTGACTGCCAATCCGGAGATCTTCGCCAAAGTTCTTACAGAGAAGCTGATGACTTACGCGCTGGGGCGCGGCGTGGAGTATTCCGACATGCCGACGGTGCGTGCGATCCTGCGCGAAGCGGCGAAAGACGATTATCGTTTCGGCTCGATCGTTATGGGAATTGTGAAGAGCGCGCCGTTTGAAATGAAGGTGAAGCAGGCGACGGACACCGGGAGCGCGCGGGCTGGTCTTCGGTAGCGGGTAGTGATATTAAGAAGGGAACTGCGATGAGAATCAATACGAAAAAGCATCTGGCGCGGCGCACATTCCTGCGCGGCGTGGGCGTGTCGATGGGGTTGCCTCTGCTGGATTCGATGATCCCGGCCAACACGCTGCTGGCGAGTACCGCGGCGAATCCCACGCTCCGGCTGGGCTTCCTTTATATGCCGCACGGCGCGGTGATGTCGAACTGGACGCCGGTTATGGACGGCGCCGGGTACACGCTGCCGCGCACGCTCGAGCCGCTCAAATCGGTGCAGGATTCCGTGCTGGTGCTGACGGGGCTGGCGCACCGCAATGCCGGTTCGCTCGGGCCTGGCGACAGCGGCGGCGATCATGGGCGCGGGCCGTCGGTGTTTCTCAATGCGTCGCATCCGAAGAGGACCGAAGGCGAGGACGTGCGCGCGGGTACGACGATCGATCAGATTGCGGCAGAAAAGATCGGGCAGGACACCCCCCTGCCGTCACTCGAACTCGCCACGGAAGACATGACAGGGCTGATCGGCGCCTGTGACGTGGGATTCAGCTGCACTTACACGAACACGATTTCGTGGAAGACACCGACGACGCCGCTGCCGATGGAGATCAATCCGCGCAACGTGTTCGACCGGCTGTTTGGCGATGGCAGCACAGCCACCGAACGCATGCAGCGGCTGCAGCGCGAGAGCAGCATTCTGGATTCGGTCACGGCCGAAGTGAACCGGCTGCAGGGCAAGCTGGGTACGGGCGACAGAAATAAAGTTGCCGAATATCTCGATAACGTACGTGAGATCGAACGGCGCATTCAGCTGGCGGAGAAGCAGCATGCGACTTCAACCGACGGCGCGATTCCGGCGGCGCCGATCGGTATTCCGGAAAATCACGAAGAACATTCGAAGCTGATGTTCGATCTGATGGCGGTGTCGTATCAGGCGGACGTGACGCGCATCGTTTCATTCATGATGGCGCGCGAGGTCAGCTATCGGACGTTCCCGATGATCGGCGTGCCCGATCCGTTCCACGCGACTTCGCATCATCAGAACGACCCGGAGAAGCTGGAGAAGCTGACGAAGATTAACACGTATCACGTCGGGCTGGTGGCTTACTTCCTCGAGAAGCTGCGCGCGATTCCGGATGGCGACGGCACGATGCTTGATCACTCGCTGATCCTGTATGGCAGCTGCATGAGCAACAGCAATCTGCATAATCACAGTCCGCTGCCGATCTTTGTGGCGGGGGGCGCGAACGGAAAGATGAAGGGCGGCAGCCACATCAAGTATCCGAACGACACGCCGGCGGCGAACCTGCTGCTGAACATTCTGGACAAGGCCGATATTCACCTCGACAACATCGGCGACAGCAACGGCCGGCTGACGGGCGTGTAGGGGCGAGTATGCGGAAAATCCTCCTGGTAGCTTCGCTCTCGGCGATGGGGTTGTTCGCGGCTGACTCCCGGGTGGTCGACGCGGTAAAGAATCACGACAAAGACGCGGTGCGCGCGCTGCTCAAAGAGCACGTTGACGTGAATGCACCCGAGGCGGATGGCACAACAGCACTCCACTGGGCGGCGCATGCGAACGATATAGAGTCCGTCCAGCTGCTGCTGAAGGCGGGCGCGAACGCCAAAACCGCGAACCGGTATGGCGTGACGCCGCTCTCGGAAGCGGCGACACACGGCAGCGCGGCACTGGTTGAGGCTCTGCTGAAAGCAGGCGCTGACGTAAATACCCTGACCACCGAAAAAGGCGAGACGGTTCTGATGACAGCCGCGCGCGCGGGCAACGTGGACGCGGTGCGAGTGCTGCTCGAGCATGGCGCGGATGCGAATGCGAAGGAGAATTTCCGCGGGCAGACGGCGCTGATGTGGGCGGCGGCGGAGAATCATCCGGAGGTCATCAAACTGCTTCTGGCGCACGGCGCGGATCCGAAGGTGCGGTCGAGCGATCGCGATACGACGCCTCCGAAGCTGATGGCCGGGACTCCGGCGGCGCCGATTTCGCGCGGCGGTCTGACGGCTTTGATTTTCGCCGCGCGGCAGGGTGGGATTGAATCTGCGAAGACGCTGATCGATGCGGGCGCGGACATCAATCAGGGCGATGCGGACGCGAATACACCGCTGCTGATCGCGATTCTGAATAATCACGACGAACTGTCGCTGATGCTGATCGATAAAGGCGCGGACGTGAATGCGGTGAACAAGGACGGCAGGAGCCCGATCTTCGCGGCGGTGGACGCGCACGATGTGGACTGGTCGGATCGGCCGCTGGTGAAGGAAACGGACAAGGTTTCGAGCCTCGATGTGATTAAGGCGTTGATCGACCACAAAGCGAATGTCAACGCGCAGCTGACGTCGGTGTCGATTATTAAGAAGGCGGCGCAGGACAGCGCGGACCGCACGCTGGCCGTGGGCGCGACGGCTTTCATGCGTGCGGCACGCAGCGGCGATGTCGAGGTGATGAAGCTGCTGCTGGATCACGGCGCCGATCCGAAGCTGGCAAACAAAGATGGAGTGACGGCGCTTTCCGTTGCCGCGGGGATGGGTTATACGGATGCGAATCGCGGCACGGAACCACAGGCGCTCGAGGCGGTGAAGCTTTGTGTGAGTCTGGGGCTGGATGTCAACGCGCCAACAGACAAGGGCGAGACCCCGATGCATGGCGCAGCGCGGCGCGGCGCGAACTCGATCATTCAGTATCTGTACGATAACGGCGCGAAGATTAATCCGGCCAACAAAACCGGGCTGACGCCTTACGATCTGGCGATGGGCAAGGGCGGCGGCGCGGCGGCACGGCAGCCCCCGAAGGAAGCCACGGCGGCGCTGATCCAGAAGCTGGGCGGATCGGCTGGCCAGGAAGTTACTACCCTCGCCAGCGCCAAATAGACTCGCTGCAACCTGCCGCGGCTAAGGCATAAGATGGTATGCGGCATATGGCGAAAACGCAGAACACAACATCGAAAGCCCCCGTTGGGCGGCGTGGATTTCTGAAAGGTGCCGCGGCCGGTGCGGCTGCGCTGGTGGCAGGTCCGGCCGGTATCGAGGCCCAGGAAGCGCAGTCGCAGACGAAGGGCGCTGCCACGACGCTGCCGAACGCCCGCCTGGCTGCGGCGGAGAGTTCACCGCCTCCGGCGCGCGTCGATGTCTACACCACGGACCGGCCGGGTTCGGACTTCATGGTCGACGTGATCAAGAGCCTGGGGTTCGAGTATGTGCTGGCGAATCCGGGATCGAGCTTCCGCGGTATCCATGAATCCATCGTCAATTACGGGCACAACAAAATGCCCGAGCTGCTGACGTGCTGCCACGAGGAATCGTCGGTTGCGATGGCGCATGGTTACGCCAAGATCGAAGGCAAGCCGCTGCTGGTGATGGCGCACGGCACGGTTGGGCTGCAGCATGCGTCGATGGCGATTTACAACGCGTTCGCGGACCGTGTGCCGGTGATGGTCATGCTCGGCAATATAGCGGACGGACCTTGGCGGCGCAGCGATGTGGAGTGGGCGCACAGCGTGCAGGACGCCGCGGCCATGGTGCGCGATTACACCAAGTACGACGACGCGCCGATATCGCTGCAGCAGTTTGCGGAGTCGACGGTGCGCGCGTATAAGGTGATGATGACGCCGCCCATGGAGCCGGTGGTGCTGGTGGCGGATGCGGTGCTGCAGGAAGAACCGATGCCTGAGGCGGACCGGCGCAGCGTGCGGATTCCGAAGCTGACGATGCCCTCCCCTCCGGCGGGCGATGCCAATGCGGTAGCCGAAACGGCAAAGATGCTGGTGGCGGCGGAGGACCCCGTGATCATCGCGGGTCGCGCGGCGAGAACCGCGGAAGGGATGAAGCTGCTGATCGAACTGGCTGAGTTGCTGCAGGCGCCGGTGCAGGACAAGCGCATGCGGATGAACTTCCCGACCAGCCATCCGCTGTTCGGCGGCGGCAGCGTGGCGCAGGCGGACGTGATCCTCGGGCTCGAAGTGCCGGATTTCTGGTTCTCAACGCACACCATGACGCCGATCAACCGGATGGGCATGCAGAGCCGGCCGATTACCAAGGCGGGCGCGAAGCTCATCACGATCTATTCGGGAGATCTGGCGGAGAAGAGCAATTACCAGGATCTGGGCAGGTACACCGAAACGGATATCGCGATTGCAGCCGACGCTGAGGCGACGCTGCCATATCTGATCGAGGCCTGTAAGAAGCTGATCACGGCGGACCGGCGGCGGACGTATGCGGCGCGCGGAGCGAAATACGCCGAGGCGGCGAAGCGGGCACGGGCGCAGGCGATTGAGCAGGCGGCGTACGCCTGGGATGCGAGTCCGATTACGACGGCGCGGGTGTCGGCCGAAATCTGGAATCAGATCCGGCACGAGGACTGGTCGCTGCTGTCGGAGGTGAATCCGTTCTTCAGCAACTGGCCGACGCGACTGTGGGATTTCGACAAGTATCACAACTGGATCGGGGCGCATGGGGCGTATGGAGTGGGATATGGCGCTCCGGCGGCAACCGGGGCGGCGCTGGCGAACCGGAAGTACGGACGAATCAGCGTCAATATTCAGTGCGACGGCGATCTGAACTACGCGCCGGGCGTGCTGTGGACGTTCGGCGCATCACCACATTCCGCTGCTGAGCGTCATGCATAACAACCGCGCCTATCATCAGGAGCTGATGTACATCGAGGATATGGCGGCGCGGGCGCAGCGCGGAGTCGATTCGGCAAGAATCGGGACGGGGTTGTGGGACCCGAATATCGACTACGCGACGCTGGCGAAGGCGTACGGGGTATACGGGCTGGGACCGATTGAGAATCCGAACGATCTGGGGCCGGCGCTGAAGAAGGCGATCGAGGTGGTGAAGAAGGGCGAACCGGCGCTGATCGACGTGGTGACGCAGCCAAGGTAGGGCGACGATGAAGAACGTTCTGCTGGCAGGTGTGTTACTGGCTGTCCCGGGTGTTTTGTCCGCGCAGGACGCGGCGAATGGCAAGAAGATTTTTCTGCGGGACGGCTGTTACGAGTGTCATGGATACAACGGGCAGGGGACGGTCGCGGGAGCGCGGCTGGCGCCGCCGGTGCTGAATGCCGATGGAATGATCCGTTACGTCCGGAAGCCCGCGGGCGCGATGCCGGCCTTTACGGACAAGGTCCTCAGCGATCAGGAAGTGAAGGATATATACGCTTACCTGAAGTCGCTGCCGGGGCCGAAGCCGGTAAAGGACATCCCGCTGCTGGATCAGCTGCGGAAATAGAAAACTCCGATAAAAGCAAAATGGCGGCGGGAGTTTGATCTCCCGCCGCCGCGAACTGGAACGAACGTGAGTTAGGTCGTGCTAGTTCGTGTAAAGGGTCACGCCGGTCTGGGTGGGCACGCTGTTCACGAGAATCGTGAGAGCGATCGGGCCGCCGCCGGTGGGCACGGTTGGTGCATAGGTATAGCCGGTAGCGGGTACGGTCGCGTCGATCTGATACAGACCGGCGATGGAATCACCCACGAATCCAGCATACGTTGGAACGATAGCGGTAGTGTTCGTGCCAAGTTTCACCTGAACGCCGGCAGAGGTGGCTACCGGGAAGCAGGGTTCAAGAACGCCGGACCATAGATTGGCCGTCGCAATGATCGCGCCGTCGAGAGTAACGATGCTGGAGCTGGAGCCGGTGATGGCTGTGCTGCCGGCTGAGTTGCCTGCCGCAGTCGTAGGTCCAGTCGTGGCCCCTGCGAGGAGCGCCAGATAATTGGCTGTCGAGACGCAGGTCCCGGGAACGGACAGCGTAACGGCTGCAGTGTCGGCGCCGGTGCTCGGGGGGTCGCCCAGACCAGTTGCGTAAATATGGAAGACGTGGCCCTTGGGATTGGGGTTGGTGGCGGAATTGAGGGTCCAGTCATAGTTCAGAACCGCGGCAGCGCCGCGGCCGGAACCACCGGGAGTGAAAACGCCCGGCGTCGATACGGCGGTATCCAGCAGGAATTGATTGTTGGCGTCATTGGTCGTGCCGTTTACGGAGACCAGAACGTTGGCTCCGGTGGTCGCGGTGTTGGGTCCGAGGTCGGCAAGGGATGTCCCTTCGATTTCCACGGGAACGACGGCGTTGATCTGAGTGTTCGACACAAAGATGATTGGCGCCTGCGCGAGCAGATCGGCGCCGGTGCCGCCCGTGCAATTGGTGGGCGCCGCGATACCGATGCAGAAAAAGACCATCACCGGCGCGCCTTTGCTGTTGTTCAGGGTGGTCCCGAAAATTCCCGGGGCCGCTGTGTAAGAGGTATTATTCGCCAGTCCGTTGGCCGGATCGAAATTCGCACCGAAGATGCTGATGATTTCGTACGGGGATACTACCGGGTTGGCGCCCGCGGCGGGTTCGGCGAAGGAAGCGGCGTTGGTGACTGCATAGACGATGGGTGTGGCTACCGTATTCAGTGCAACCGGAGAGGCAGGCAACCAGGAAGCGGGAGTGGCGTTCGAAGCCTGGATATCCAGTAGCTGCGCGGCACTTAGATAAAGGCTGTGATCGAGGGTCAGTATCATGCTGGTCGGACCTGTTATTACATAGTGGCTGGGATCGATCAGAGCGTAAGCGCCGGTGTGGACCCTGGCCTGGACCTGAGTCGTCCCGGTCTGGAAACCCGAGCCCGTTACCACGAGGCTGTGGTCTGCGGCGAGATCCACCGGAAGCTCCGAGACGGAGTAGCCGGTGATGGTCGGGTTGGCCAGGTTGACGTTGATATTGAGGGGGATTACTACGGCGGGTGCTCCGTTGTTCGGTGTCAGGGTTACGGTACCGGCCAGTGGAGTGCCAACCTGGATCGGCAGCAAATACGAAAGCGGAACGTTGACGACGACTGTGGTGCCCCAGGAATACGCGATACCGCTCATGGGGCTTGCCGTCGATCCACCGCCGATTGCGCCTCCAAGCGCCACGGTGAACGAAATCGGTTCGCCGTTGGTAGCGCAGACGATATCCACAGTGACACCAGTAGAGGATCCTGGAGTCCAGACTTGCGTCGCCGGGTTAGCGGAGGTTGGGACGGCGGTGAATTTAGCCGGCGCAGCCTTGATCGCCAGGGTGACATTAATCGTTGGATTGGTGGTCATCGCCGAATTGAACTGCACCGCAGCGGTATACGTTCCGGGAACCATCGTGGCGGCGGTCGCGTTGGCCTGGAAGGAAACCGAGCCTGCTGCGCTGCCGGTCAAACCGGTCCCGGCAGTGCCGGTCTGCGTCACATTAAGCCATGCGGGCACGGTGGTGGTCACGACATTGTAAAACGTAGCGGCAGTGGTGGCTGTGAGCGCGTCGGTCACAGCCGCGCCGGCGGTGTTCGGCAGCGTGTAGTTGATTGTCACCGCAGTTGATGTTGCAGTGAGGGTGGTTGCCTGAGCTGCGCCGGCGCCCATCAGGAGCATGGGGACCGCGAGCAAAATGGAATTTCGAACGTTTCGTCGTAATACAGGGAAGTCCATGGAGGATCCTTTTCGTTAAGTTCTCTCCACGGCTGTCGTGGGGAGGCGATCAATCCTTAATCGCTACCTCCCATATCGGCGGAGCACCGGGAACACTTTAGGGCTTTTGGAATTTGACTGTCGCCAATGGCGCAACGGTCGCTCTTATGCGCGCGATCAGTCGGCCTGGACGTGATTGAGGGTAAGACCGCCGACCAGCGGGCGCACGAGTTTCCTGTAGTCCGCCATACTCATCCGGATTACATCCGAATGCGTGCCGATCGCGAAGGCAATGAACTCGCGCGCAGCCAGTCCGGCATCGAGCAGAACAGGCATATTGTGGGGCTGCCCGAACGGAGGCATAGCGCCGAGCTCGCAGTCCGGAAATATTTCGGCTATTTCGCCCTCATCGGCAAGACGCATGTGCGTGCAGCCCAGAAGACGTGCGACCTCAGGCAGGTTAACCAACTCGTCCGCCGGCACCACGGCGATACCGAACCCGTTGTCGGCGGCATACACCACAGTCTTGGCAAGGTCGTGCGGCGGGACGCGCTCGGCCGCCGCCGTTTCGAGCGCGGTCTCGGCGCGCGGGTGGACTGAATGCGAGTATCGAATCCGGCTCTGATCGAGATATTCCAGCCAGCGGTTCAGTATGAGCATCGCAGCACCCTTCTCGCATCTCTTCTGCATCCGGTCATCCATTTCTAAAGCGAGAATTCCGGGGGAGATTCGATCCGGGATCGGTCAGGACTGGGCGCAGCCACGCACCGAGCCGCGCCTTCTGACGCAGCCGCCACGGCCTGCAATTGCAAAGCCGAATCATGTCTTGGCATTGGCAACGTTGCCTTCTGGCCCTGCGGTTGCGCTTCGATTTTCTGAAACGCGCACAACGGACCTGACCACAGGCCCAGGCGAATGGCTGACCTTATCCTGGATAAGCCTCACCGTGAGTCTTCGTTCGTGGTCGGGTCGGTGCGCTCAGGTCAGAGTCAGGAGGCTTTATGAACTTCAGCAGGATCCTCTTTCCGGTCAACTTTTCGGAGCGATCACGGGTAGTCGCCCCGTTTGTGCGGGCTGCGGTGAAGCGCCATGGCGCTGCGCTTACCCTGGCGAATTTCATCGAGATCCCGGCTCTCTGGTATGGGACGGCGGAAGCGCCCTGCGCACCCGATCTGAACATCAGCGGCATGATCGATGCCGCCGGTGACCAGCTGAAAAGTTTTGCCGCGGAGTTCTTCCCCGATATCCCGGCGAAGATTCTGGTGGAAGAAGGAGAGGCCGGCAGCACCATAACGGAGTTGGTGCGGGAGCTGGGCTTCGACCTGGTCATGATGCCTACGCGCGGACGCGGACGCTTCCGCGCCGCACTGCTCGGCTCGGCCACGGCCAAAGTGCTGCACGACGTCGATTGCGCAGTCTGGACCGCGGCGCATGCCGAGACACCGGAATACACCGCATCGCCGGAATGGGGCAGTGTGGTGTGCGCCGTCGATTCGACGCCCGACGCCATGCGGCTGATCCGCTGTGCCGGACAGATGGCGGCGTCGTTCGGCTCAAAGGTGCATCTGGTGCACGCTCTGCCTCCCACTCCAGGGACGCGCATGGAACATTATCTGAGCCGTGATTTCGACGAAGGGCTGAAGCAGGCCGTTCGCAGGGAGATCGACGCCATGCAAAAAGACGCCGGAACCGATTTCCGGCTCTGCGTACAGGCTGGCGATGCAGCCGGAATCATTGCCGCAGCCGCGCAGAAGGACCGGGCGGATCTGGTGCTGATCGGCCGCGGTGCACTACCGCATTTCGCGGGCAGGCTTCGCACCCACGTCTATTCGATCGTGCGCGATGCGCCATGCCCCGCGCTGAGCATCTGATCTGCTGTTGTTTCCGGGGTTGCCATGCGCCGCAGGCTCATTCAGAGAGGGCCAGACAAATCTTCCTCCTGCTGCTGGTTTGTCTACCGGGCGGCTGACAACTGGATCCGCCGATCGGTCGAGACCGGCAGCTCCTCCCAGGTCCTTCCATCCAGAATTCTGCCTGTTCGTGATTTCATTACGCCGCCCCATTGTTTGAAGAAGAAGGCGACGCCCTCGCGTTGGCAGCGGTCCCGCAGTTCGCGAACCCAGTCCGGATTGATCGGGCGGGCTCCGGGCCCGGATTCCCCACCCACGATGACCCAATCGATTCCTTTCAGGCTGAGCCTGTGGAGAGGGCCGAGCAGCGGTTCGATGCTCAGGAACCTGATGTGCGCTCCGGTCTTTGCCAGATCTTCGGCGCGGAAAACGTAGTCTTCGTTTTCGATACTGACGCCCATCCAGATTTGCGGCGCCCAGTGCAGAGCAGAACTGAGCTCACGAAGGCGGTCGGAGCGTTTTGTGAGTACCTGATATTCATGCCAGTGAGCGCGCCGCATTACGTCAAAGACCTTTCTTATGTATGTCAGTGGAACGTCCACGTGAAACAGATCGCTCATGCTGTTGACAAAGATGCGCCGTGGCTTTCGCCACTGCAGAGGACGATCCAGCATTTGGGGCTGCAGCGTCAGGCTGAAGCCGTTGCGGTAGTTGTTTTGCCCCATCGCCTGGAGGCGTTTAGACATCCGTTCGGCGTAGCAGAATTTGCAGCCCGGGCTGATCTTGTTACGGCCGGTCACCGGGTTCCATGTCGCGTCAGTCCATTCGATGGGCGATACGTCAGCCATTGCTACGGTCTCCGGTGTTTTCTGAAGATGTCCTCAACGATCTTGCTCCCGGTCTGATTCGGCGAGGCGAAGAAGAGGTAATAGATCGTCCTGCCCAGGCTGTTCTTCAGGGCAAGCGGAGCGGGTGCGTATTTGAATCCAGCCATGCTCAATAGCCTCTGACGGTACGCTTCAGCAATTTTCTCACTCGCCTGTTCGACTTTGACCGGGGTCCCCGAAGAACTCTTGCTGAGGACTGGCGGAAGAGGAAGGCGTGTCGGTGGACGCGCTGTTAGCGGAGCATTCGAGAAACGGCTGCTTCAACTCAGGCGGCTGCAGGGGAAGGCCTCGCGCGGAAGCTACGAGAGGTTTCAGCGCGTGATGGCCAAGGCGCCGGTGGTGGAATCGATCGGGGAGATCGGGCTTAAGCGACCAACGATACCGAAAGCTCCGCGCCGGGCAGAAGCCAGGCGGCGGCGCCGCAGAGCCGTCCTTCCGTAGTTCACTGCGCGCCTTTTTTCCGGCCTTCGTCCTCGACGCGAAACGGGTTCACGATCTTCACACCGGCAATGGTTTGGCCGTGCTGCAGATCCTCCGTGTACACGCGTGTGGCGCCGGACCGGGCGGCTGCAACAAGGATCAGGCTGTCCCAGAACGAAATCGTAACTGTGCCCGCGAGCTTGGCGGCTTCGCGGATTGCGGGGTAATCGAGTGTGAAAACCGGGCAGACCGACCAGGCATCCAGGAACCGAATCGCGTGCTCGCTCGACAGGGCGACCTCGATCTTCCGGGTCACAGTCACATAGAACTCCTGAAAAACCTGGGTGCTGGTGCGCAGTGCTTTGTGGAGAACCAGATCCCGGATCAGTTTCTGAGCCGCATTCGATTTGGCACCGCTCGCGGTGGCTGCGTAGACGAGCACATTCGTGTCAACGAAGGCCGGCTGCGGCGGATTATCGCTCATGCAAATCGTCGCGAGTCCAGGAAACCCTGCCGACCCTGCCCCGTGTCGCGCGGAAAAGGCGGTCGAGCTCGGCAACCGCGGCGTGTTCGCGCTCGTTTCCGCGGACGGTTTCCGCCAGATACTCGCGAACCATCTGGTTCACGGAGGTGCTGCGGTCGAGAGCGATCCGGCGCGCCGCGCGAAGCAAATCTTCGTCGATGGTCAGGGTGAGGTTTCTGTCCACTGGTTCAGTGTAGCACATAACCTGTGATTCCGACTGAACCGCCGAATTGTCACCGTCGATCTGTTCGAGCCGTTGAAATATGATTTCTGAGGAGGAGAATTCCCCATGATCAGCCTTGCAGTGTTGTTTCTGGCCGCGACGGTGGGCCAGCACGGTTCGTGCGAAGCGTTGAAATCGATGTCCGTCGCGAATGTGACCATTACCGCGGCTGAGGACGTGCCTGCGGGGCAGGTTCGTACGGGCAGGGGAGGCCAGACCACAATGGTTCCGGCGCATTGCCGCGTGGCGGCCGTGCTGCAGCCGTCCGCCGATTCCCACATCGAGATGGAGCTGTGGATGCCGTCGGAAAACTGGAACGGCAAATTCCTCGCGGTGGGCAATGGCGGATGGGCCGGGAACATCGAAACGGGCGCCATGGCGACCGGCCTCGCCAGGGGGTACGCTACAGCATCCAACGACACTGGGCACAAAGGCGGCAGCGCATCGTTTGTCCCCGGTCATCCGGAGAAGCTGATCGATTTCGGATATCGCTCCATGCACGAGATGGCCCTTAAATCGAAGGCGATCATTCAGACGTTCTATAGCCGCCAGCCGCAGCTTTCCTATTACCAGGGCTGCTCGACCGGCGGCCGCCAGGGCCTGATGGAGGCGCAGCGGTTCCCCACCGATTTCGATGCCATCATCGCGGGCGCGCCTGTCAATAACGTCGTCCATCTGAACATTCAGTCGGTGGCGAGACAAGTGGACATGCTGCGCGAGCCCGCGCGCATCCTGCCGCGCGAAAAGGTGACGCTGCTGGCGAATGCCGTCATGACTGCATGCGACGGGAAGGACGGTGTGAAGGACGGCATCGTTTCCGATCCGCAGGCCTGCCGGTTCGATCCGAAGGTCCTGCTGTGCACGGCGGGCGATGCGCCCGGCTGTCTCACCGCCGCGCAGGTGGAGACGGCGAAGCGGGCATGGGAGCCGGTGAAGTCGAGGACCGGCCAGATGGTTTATCCGGGCAGTTCGCCGGGTTTCGAATTGGGTTATCGTATGCCGACGCCTGGCAGGCCGGTGAATCCGCTGTTCACGGACACGCCGCGCTATCTCGGACATCAGGACGCGAACTGGGACGTGATGTCGTTTGAACTCGATGCGGACCTCGCGCTGGCCATGAAGAACGCGGCGTTCATCGAATCCACCGATCCGGATCTCGCGAAGTTCAAGGCGCGGGGCGGAAGGCTGCTGCTCTATCACGGCTGGGCCGATCCGGGTCCCGCGCCGCAGAACACCATCAATTATCTGACTGCGGTGCGCGAGAAGCTTGGCGGGAATCAGGACGACTGGATGCGTCTCTACCTGATGCCCGGCGTGGGGCATTGCGCCGGCGGAGTGGGTCCGGATCGGGCCGATTTCCTGACGGCGATGGAAGGCTGGCGCGAAAAGGGAGAAGCGCCCGCGCGCATCACCGCCACGCGCGTGGCAGACCAGCAGCAGGGCCGCGCCGAAATGACGCGACCGCTCTGTCCCTACCCGCAGATGGCTAAGTACACGGGAACCGGCAGCACGGACGATGCGAAGAACTTCGTCTGTGCCGGGAGGTGATTAACATGACGACAGTCGGAATTACCGGTGCGAGCGGCCATCTCGGCATGTCGCTCGTGCGTCACACACTCGCGAGAGTTCCCGCGTCCTCGATCGTCGCCGTTACGCGCACCCCCGCCAGACTCGACGAGTTTTCGCAGCAGGGCGTACAGGTGCGCGCCGGCGACTTCAACCAGCCCGGCCTGACTGCGGCGTTCGAGGGAGTGGAGCGGCTCATGATCATACCCACGGGCGACCTGATGCCCGGCGTGCGCATTAAACAGCACACGGCCGCGATTCAGGCTGCCGTGGCGTCCCGCGTTCGCCACATCACTTACATCTCGACGGTGAGCCCGCGCCCGGATCCGAAGAACGATCTGCTCAATTCTCACTTCGACACGGAGCAGGCGCTGATCGCATCCGGCGCCGCGTGGACCATCCTGCGCATGAACGTCTACATGGACACACTGCTCGATGCCGCCAAACGCGCCATCGCCGCGGGATCGTATGCGGCCGTGCCTGGCGCTCCGGCGGCCTACGTGGTGCGCGACGATATCGCCGCCACGGCCGCGGGCATTCTCGCGACCGACGGTCACGACGGCATCACGTATCATGCGACCGGGCCGGTCTCGGTCAGTCAGCCTGAAATAGCCGCGGCGATTGCGCAGGCGTCCGGTCGGCCGGTTGCGTTCAGCGCGATCACGGAAGCCGAACAGCGTGCCGGGCTCGAAGCGGCTGGTCTGCCGGCATTCCTCGTTAACCTCTTCAGCGGATTCCAGGCTGCGCTTCGTGCGGGCGCCTTCGATCTGGTGAGCGGTGACGTGGAGCGTCTCGCGGGCAAGCGCGCGCAATCCCCCGCCGAGTTCTTCGCGCGCGCGCTCAGCCCCGAACACACAGACTGAAGTCTGTGCCACGTATCATCCGCCAGTGACGGCAGATGGTGGCACAGGCTTCAGCCTGTGAAAAGGGTCTTTTCAGGGAGCCGATACCTAAGGCAGTTCTTCCGCGGCGTTAACCTTCAGCCAGAACGCCGCGCCCAGAAACAGCACCGCCGCCATCGGCACGAACGGCGCGTCATAGCTGTGAAACCGATCCACGATGTACCCGTACGTCACCGTGCTGATGAATGCTCCCACCTGGCTTGCCGTATTCATCAGCCCCGTCACCGCGCCCGCGTGGCTGCGTCCGATGTCCAGACACACGCCGAACACGCCAGCCTGCTGGAACGAGACTGCGCCGTAAACCAGCGCCAGCAGAATCACGGTCGGCAGCTGCTGGCGCGTGACCATAGCCGCGACCGTCAGCAGTCCCGCGAGGGCGAGCGCGCACACCCCGGGCACGCGCCGTCCGTTCGTGCGTCCCATGCGCCGCACCAGTCGATCGCTGGCCGCGCCGCCCGAAAGGTTCGCGACGCCCGCCACCACGAAAGGCAGCGCCGACAACAGCAGTCCGCTTTCGCTGAATCCCCGGCCCCTGACGAGAAACGTGTGAAACCACGTCTGAAAAAAGTTGAATACGTAGACGTAGCAGAACGCCGTTCCCAGCAGCGCCAGCACGCTCTTCGACCGAAACGCCGCCCGCCACGGGAATGGCTGACGGCTTACGGCGCCCTCGACCTTCCCTTCCGGCGAATCGCGGAACCACACATACCAGACGGCAGCCCAGAGCGCCCCGCACAGACCGAACACGAAAAATGACGCCCGCCATCCGTAGCGCATCTGAATCGGAACCACCAGCAGCGGCGCAATCGCCCCGCCTGCCTGGCTCGCCATGAGGATGACGCCCGCCAGCGTGGCGCGCTGCGACTTCGGAAACCACCGCGCCACCGCAACGGTCGCGTTGGGGAACGCGCCGGCCTCTCCCGCGCCGAACAGAAACCTCGTGGCGAGCAATCCGTAGTAACCCGTCATCGCGCCGGTGAGCGCCGTGAATGCGGACCACCACAGCACGATCCGCGTCAGCACGCGCCGCGGGCCTATGCGGTCGCCCAACGCGCCCGCCGGGATTTCAAACAGGCCGTACGACAGCGTGAACATTCCGGTGACCCAGCCCCACCCGACCGGACCGATGTGCAGATCCTCCTGCATCCGCGGCCCCGCCACCGAGATGCACACGCGGTCCAGATACGTGATCGCGAAAAGGAAGATCAGCAATACGGCGACCTTATAACGGTTCGCAGCCGTCGCCGTTTCCATTGGTCTCATCTTACGCGCCTCAGGATGGCATCCCGGAAGCCATCCCGCCCCCCATCGGGCGAGAGACTTCAGAGACACAAGCCAGCGTTTGCCCTCAGTAACCTGGCCACGTCCGTCGCGCGCTTCGTTGCCTTGAAAGTGCGCACTGTCGATACGTGAGAGGCAGTAATCCCCAAACCAGCGTGACGAAGGAGCCGAAGCACAGTCATGTACTCTGGTGAGCATGGTGAAGAATGTCCTGGGAGGTGTGCTGCAGACGTGCTGCACCGACCCGCTGACCGGCTTTTATCGGGACGGCAAATGCAACAGCGGTCTGGACGATCACGGCCGTCACGTGGTGTGCGTCATGGTCACCGATGAATTTCTTCGCCATCAGGCGTCGATCGGCAACGACCTGATAACGCCGCATCCGGAGTACGGATTTCCCGGGCTCAAGGCGGGCGACGGCTGGTGCGTCTGCATCGAGCCGTGGAAGCGATCGTTTGAGGCTGGTGTCATGGCGCCGGTGAGGCTGGAAGCGACGCATGAGAGGGCGCTCGAAGTGGTACCGCTCGAGATGTTGGTGAAGAGCGCGCGGGTAAACTAAGAGAAACAGCATGGCTGAACGCACATTGGCCGATCGGGTGGCGGCGCTGGAGCGCACGTCGCTGAAGCACGACAAGCAGCTCGAAGTGGTCGGCAAGCTGATTGATCGCGGCATGCGGATGGTTATCCAGCTAGCTGCGAGCCAGCGCAAGTTTGACGCCCAGCTCAACAAGCTTCACGCGGATGTCAAAGAACTGACAAGCAGCCTGAAGCGCGGCACGAACGGCCACGTTAAACGAAAGCTGGATATTCAGTAGCGGTTTATCGCGGGGAGCGGTCGCCCTGCGGCACCAGATGCGGCACATCGCGCTCGTTCTCGGCGCAGACGTACTCGATCAGATCCCCACCTGCCATCAGCGGCATCAGTTCGGTAACCTTCCACGGCTTCGTGTACATCACGGGGTCCTCGATGGTGATGTCGAGTTTGAGCTCACCGAAAACGGGTCGCGAGTAACGCTCGACGACGTGCAGCTGGTCCGAGGTCGGATGGCCGGCCAGATCGAGCCAGGTTCTTCCATTGAAGCCAACGGTGTCGACGACGAGTTCGTCGCCTTCCCAGTGGCCGATGGAATCGCCGAACCAGGTGGGCTGCGGGTCGGCGGGATGCGTTTTGCGGTCGAGGAAGATCTGCCGATAGCTGTGCATGCTGCCTTCGAAAAGAATGACCACCAGGTTCGGCTGCTGGATGATTTTCGAAGGATAGGGATCGCGGCGCGGTACGCCGGTGGGCAGGCAGCGCGCTTCGGGATCGTAAATCCCTTCATTCGCCTGGCGCTCTTTGAAAAGTTTGTCGGCGAGCGGCGTCATCGGGACAGCGCCGATGTCGTAGTCCTTAGCGATATCGGAAGTGTATCCGGCGTAGCCCCAGACACCATTCAGATCCACGGCGCCTTCGCGCGTGCGAGGCGTCGGCCCGGGGGCGAATTTCGCGATCTGCCGGTGGGTGCGTTTGTCGCGGGGAAGCGTGCTGTCGGCCGGAAACTGCGCGAGGAGAGTGGTCGTCAGCGCAACAGCGGCGAGCGGGAGGATGGTGTGATATCGCAAGCGGAATCCTTCGGGAAATAGGCTATCAGCTATTTGGCCCGCTTCGTTAAACGGGCGAGCGTCGCCAGCTGCGCGAGATACTGTCGCAGCGGACGCGCCGGCGTGCCCCACACGGGTTCACCCGCGCGCACGATCTTCGCGGTCAGAATGCCGGCGCCCGATCCGATCACCGCTTTCGCCTCGATCCGCGCTCTGTCGCCAACGCCCACCTGTCCTCCGACCACGGCGTAATCGCCGATCGTCACGCCGCCGGCGAGCCCCGTCTGCGCGGCGATCACCACATGCTTTCCGATGCGGCAGTTGTGCGCGATGTGCACCATGTTGTCGAGCTTGGTGCCATCGCCGATCTCGGTAGCGCCGAGCGTGGCACGGTCAATGCAAGTGTTAGCTCCGATTTCCACGTCGCTGCCGATGCGCACCACACCGACCTGCGGGACTTTTTGATAAGCGGCGCCGGCCAGCTCGAATCCGAAGCCGTCCGCGCCGAGGACCGCGCCCGAGTGGAGGACGCAGCGCGGACCGACCGTGACCCGTTCATATATGGATACGCGGGGATGAAGGATGCAGTCATCGCCGATTTCGACACCGGGGCCGATCGAACAGCCTGCGCCGATGCGCACGCGCGCGCCGATGCGGGCGCCGCTGCCGATGGTCACGAACGGCCCGACTTCGGCTGTGGAGTCGATCTGCGCGCCGGCTTCAACGTGGGCCGATGGATGCACTCCCGGCCGGATCGGCGCAGCCGGATAAAGCAACGTGAGGGCGCGGGCGAAATGCGCGCGCGGCTGGGACGATTCGAGCACAGTCTGTCCCGCAGCCGCGCTGAATTCCGGTAGCGCAATGATGCATCCGGCTTTGGATAGCGCTGCTGCATCGAAATATCTCGGCCCGCCCGCAAACGCCAGCTGCTCCGGCCCGGCGTCTTCGAGCATGGCCGCTCCGGTCAGGATGCGGGCCGGATCTCCGCGCAGAGAGAGCCCAAGCAGGGCCGCAAGTTCGCCCGTTGTCACTTAGCTCGCTACTGCTTGGCTCACTGTTTCACCATAGCCATCGCCTGCATCACATCCGACTTATGCTGCGGGGCCGCGGAAGCGTGCACGTTGATGTACCGGTCGTAGTCCAGATTGAGTCTTGTGATTACCGGTACCAGCGCTCTCACGTGATCGTTGGCCGGCTCGCCGGGGTTCACCGAGAAATCGCCCTGGAAAAGGATCTTCTCTTTCGGAAGGAACGCAATGATCAGGCCGTTCGAGTGCGGCGCGGGGTAGATGTGGTACATCTCGACCGTCCGCGTGCCGTCGGTGTAGACCCTCTTCTCCTCCACGGCTTCGAACTTTGCCTTTCTCGGATTCTTCGCCAGCGGATCGTCCAGCAGCGTGCGCGGCGTGTTCAGGGCTTTATCCAGAAACGCCACGTTGTTTCTCTGCGTGATGATGGTCGCGCCTTCCGCCACCAGCACGGGAAGCCCGCCGGTGTGATCGGAATGCGGATGCGTGTTCATGACATAGCGGATCGGCTTGCCCGGAATGAGCTTCTTTGTCTCGGCCACATACAATTCCGCGCGCGCCACCGACTGCCCGGCCTCCAGCATCATGATGTAGTCCTTGAATTCGACGATCACGGAATCGTAGCTGCCCGTGCCGGTCGTGAGGCGATATACTCCGTCAGCAAGTTTTTCCGACGTGACGACCATCGGCGGCGGAGCGCCCCGACCGCCTCCGCCGCGGCCGCCGCGACCCGCGGGCGCGGGAACGAGCGACGCCACGTCCGGAGGATTGGCTTTCGCCTCGGTGACCGTGACATCGAAAAACGGCCATCCACCGCGCGTCTGCACGATCTTCGTGGGCGCCATCGCGCCGCCGAAATCCTTCCATCCGGAGTAAACCGCGAGGATGTGCATGTCGCCCATGATGTTTTCGCCAAGCCACGTCTCAACGCGGTCCACCATGTTCTTGTCGTCGATGTAGCCGTTGATGGTGTAGCTCTTGCCGGAAGGCGCCTTCACCGCCGGGCTCCAGGTCAGCACGGTGTAGTTCTTACCTTCGACCTTCTTCTTGCTGACTGTGGCGTTATTCTCGGCCGCGCCTTTCAGAAATCCCCATGGCGTGATGTAAAACTCGAGCGAATTCGCCCATGGCTGCGAGAACGTCGGCCTGCCGCGTCGTGACTCCCTGGAAGAACTTACCAGGCGACACCGTCGTGGAGCCGCCTGCGCCGATGTTATTGGTATCGCCCGTGGCGCGCGACGCGGGCGTGGCCAGATCGATTACGCGCACATAGTTGTTGATGGGCCGCATGGGATCGTGCGTGCCCTTGCAGACCATGTCGGTGGAGTTGGCGCCGCACTGCTGGAATGCGACATCCTTCGCCGATCCCGAATAAGTGATCGACTTCACATCGCCGAGCGCTTTCTGCGCATTGGCGATCACGGTCTTTGCATCCTGCGCGACAGCGCTCCCGCAAAGGAACGCGAACGAAACGACGACAGCGGATTTCCTGAACACAGCTTCTCCTCTTACGAACCGGCTGCAGAAGCAGCCGTCCCGAGTATTCTATATCGACTGCACTTGAGTTGGGGGAAGCTTCCGATGATCCGGAGTTACGTCAAAGCGGGTATACCATCACTCGTCGTCGAGAACCCGCCGAATAAGCTTTGGCCCGGCATCGTTCATCACGAAATAGTGAACACCGCAGCGGTGGGCTTGGAAACCGGTCCGCCCGTCAACTGTGACCGTCGTGTCAGTCTCGCAGATATTCGCGATGAGCAGCCGACTGCTCAGTCTGTAATCCAGCGGCGGTTCCGCCGGAAAGTTCCAAGGAACTTCAAAGTAGCTATGCCCCGAGCCGTGATGAAAGGGCGGTGGGAAAACACGTCCGGTTGTGAGATCGACGATCGCTGCCATCATGCACGGCGACCCGCAGCCCCACCTCACAATGACGTAATGGCCTGCGAAATTTGGGCCTGAGACGGCAAGCTGTCTTTCCGTCGCGCCATCGTAAACACCCCATCCCTTGTCCACCCCGTTTCGGATCACCGTCCGATACCTTTGCTCTTCCGGAGAAGTCAGGCGCGGTTGGGTGTATGGGCCAGCAAAAGTCCCGGCAACGGCAAAGTCCTCGAAGCGCGGAGTATGCCCATCCTGTGCGAATGCCCAGAGCGCCAGGGAACCGGCGCATATTAGACGGAATGCAGCCTGCACCCCTACAGCATAAGGCAGATACTGCCTTAAAACGGGTAAGTTTTAAAACTGTCCGGGAACCAATAGAAGCAAGGGCCGAAAGTCGCAGAAATCTGTCGCGAAAGGAAGCCCGGATCCCGGAGCCCGTCCACAGCTTTAAGATGAAGGAACAATGACTGCGGAACTCCCGGCCTACTTCGAGATCATCGATTTCATCGCCGCCGGGACCACGCCCGAAGGCGTGATTCAGTTTCGTCCGTCCCCCGAAACGCAGCGAAGAGTCGCGGGTCTGCTCGAACGCGAGAAGTCGGATGGCCTGCCTTCCGAGGAGCGTGCCGAGCTCGACCACCTTCTCGAGTTAGAGCACATCCTGCGCATGGCAAAGGCGAAGGCCCGGCTAATCCTCGCCCGTGGCTAGCGACGTCGGGGAGCAACTACGCGCCGAAGTTGCGCGCCGGGCGGGTTACCGTTGCGAATACTGTCTGATCCACGAGAACGACTCCGGCTTTCGGCACGAGGTACATCACGTGATCAGCAGGAAACACGGCGGCACTTCTGCGATTGAGAATCTCGCCTATGCGTGTATCTCATGCAATCGGTACAAAGGCAGCGATGTCGCCTCGATTGATCCGCTGACTGGCGAGGCTGTCGCACTTTTCAACCATCGTCGCCGAGTGGCCACGCATTTCCGGCTGGAAGAAACGGGGGTGGTCCCTTTGACCGATGTTGGACTGGTAACCGTTCGTGTGCTCCGGCTAAACGCCACCGAGCGAGTGCTGGAGCGAAGGTTCCTCAGCGGGAGATTCGAGTCGGTCTAACCGTGGCGGCAAGCTGCCCCTTACGTTAGCCGAGCTCTATTTCGGCGGCGCGCCGGGCGTGGACTGAAAGCCC
This sequence comes from Terriglobia bacterium, assembly GCA_963832905.1. Taxonomy (GTDB): domain Bacteria; phylum Acidobacteriota; class Terriglobia; order Bryobacterales; family Bryobacteraceae; genus BOG-234. The sequence goes on from CAWHVO010000002.1 coordinate 79,935, forward strand.
CCGAACAGCTTCCTGCCGTCCGGCATGGTCACGGTTGCGGCATTAGCCAGATCGCTGCCGTCCTTGGCGCCGAAGCCTTCCACTGTGACGTGGTCGCCTTTCTTCAGCTCGAGCTTTTTCCAGCCGCGGCGGATCAGGCCTCCCGGGCTTCCCATTTCGAAGCGCCAGCTCGCGACCCTGCCGTTCTCGTCCGTTCCTTTAATAGTGAGCCACGCGTGGGGGTTGCTCCACTCGAATCCGGTGACCGTGCCGGAAACGGTTACGCGCCTGTTTTCGTCGTATTCAGCCGCGAAGGCGTGGTGCGCCGACAGGCGGAGCGCGGAGAACAGCAGCGTGAGTGTCACGATGCGCAAGGCTCTGTTCATCAGCACAAATCTTACCCGAGCTGCGCACAGCGCGGGCAGGCATGATGGCTCCTCAATCGAGAATCTGCGCCATATTTCGGCTGCCGTGAACCACTCGAACGACTTCGATTCCGCCCTCGGTCGGGAGATAGAGCATAAGGAACTTCCCGAAAGCGCCGCCAAGAGGAACCCAGCGCAGTCCCTTAAGATCGCCCCGGTGGCTGCTGACGGAGCGCCCGCTGGCCGGATCGCTAACGCCTTCGCTGTTTCGTCGAAGGCAGACACGAACTCATCTGCCATTTCAACGCTGGCATTCTCCGCATACCAAACCCATTGTTGCAGGAGATCGCCTTTCGCCGACTCCCGTTTGAGGACTGTGGCCTCAGTCCGTCCTTCGGGATCTTCTCGCTTCGAGCTGATTCATCCCTTCTCGGCGGATGTCCTCGATGTCCTGCCGGGTCCACTCTGAGCGTTTACTTTTCAGGCCTTCCAGCACAAGCGCTTCCAGTTTTTCCTGCGCCGCGCGCTTCTCATCTTCGCGGATGAGTTCTCGCACATACTCGCTGACCGTGCCATAACGCCCGGACCCGACCTGCCGGTCAACAAACTCCTTGAGCTGGTCCGGAAGCGAAATGTTCATTGACTGCATGAGCTGGCGCCGCAGACTTCAGTTTGGCAGATTATGCTGTCTTCTGCCATAACTGCCGTCGATACCGCTCTACCGCGCCGGCATCCGCATCAGCCCGCCGCATCGACCACCGGAACGCCCAGGCTGCGCGCTTTATCCAGCTTGCAACCCGCCTCGCCGCGGACGACTCGGATTTGGAAGAGGTATACAACACGGAGCGCCACCTGCTCTACGTCGCGTGTACGCGGGCTCGCGATCATCTCCTGGTCGTGGGTGGTCAATCCGGTGTCAGAGTTCCTCGACGACCTGGCGAACAGGCATCAGGCCAATGCCCGTCAGACGGCATCCTGAGCGATCGCCATCCCTCATTCACACCATTCTTCCACTATTTCCCCCCTGTAAAATCAACGACTTCCTCAAAACTCGCCTCTGGTTTCAATTTTCGGCATGCCATAATCCATCCAGACAGGAAAAATACGCACCATACTTCCTGCCTTTACAGATTTGATCTCGCTTTTAATGATCGATGAATAGGATTTTACTGAATGTTAAAAATGCGCTCAACCTCGTATCCGTACACCCCTTATGGCCGGGTAAACCCCATTGATGTAATTATTTGCGAGCGAATCTCTGCCCCGGCGCCCTCAGGGTTTCACCGCCCAAAATGTGTTTTTACGAAACAAACTGAACCCAAAGCAGGATAAACACGGACGAGTAATGAGGATAAATAAACCAGCATCGGACGCAAACCAGCGCCGCTCTTGTTTTTCAACTGACAATTGTGGACTGATAACCAAGAACCGCGCCTGCGGCAGCCGCGCTCTACCGCGCCAGCATCCGCAACAGCCCCGCCTCATCGATCACCGGAACGCCAAGGCTGCGCGCCTTATCCAGCTTCGTACCCGCCTCGTCGCCCGCCACCACGAAGCTGGTCTTCTTGCTCACCGCCGCCGCCACCTTGCCGCCCGCCGACTCGATGCGGTACTTCGCCTCCTCGCGCGACATCCCCGGCAGAGTCCCCGTCAGCACGAAGGTGATCCCGCTCAGCGGACCATCCTTCTTCCGCCGCACCGTGTATTCGAACGACAGGTTGCCCTTTTTCAGCCTCTCCATCAGCTGCTGATTCTGCGGCTCCCGGAAAAACGTGTAGATGCTTTCGGCGACCTTCGGCCCCACTTCCGCGGCCTGCTGCAGCTCGTCGATCGACGCTGTTTCGATCTTCTCCATGCTCCCGAAGTGTTCCGCCAGCAGCTCGGCCGTGCGCTCGCCGACAAAGCGAATCCCCAGCGCCGAGATCACGCGCGGCATCGGCAGGAAGCGCGAATGATCGATATTACGGATCACATTTCCCGCCGACTTCTCGCCCATGCGATCCAGATCCGCCAGCTGTTCCATCGTCAGGTCGTAAAGATCGGCCACGCCTTTGACCATCCCCTGGTCAACCAGCTGATCGATCAGGGCGTCGCCCAGCCCGTCGATATTCATCACGCCGCGCGACGCAAAATGCCGGATCGATTCCTTCAGCCGCGCCGGGCAGTTAACGTTGATGCAGCGGCTGGCCGATTCACCTTCTTCGCGCACCACGTGCCCGCCGCACACCGGGCATTGTTTCGGCATGCGGAACGGCCTCCGGTGCGTCCCCTGCATTTTGACGCGCACGACTTTCGGGATCACGTCGCCGCTGCGTTCCACCACCACCGTGTCGCCGATCTGCAGCCCCAGCCGTGCGATCTCGTCTTCGTTGTGCAGGGTGGCGCGCGACACGGTAACGCCGCTGACCTCCTTCGGCGCCAGATGCGCCACCGGCGTGAGCGCGCCCGTGCGTCCCACCTGCACGCTGATGTCGACAACTTCGGTCTCCACCTGCCGCGCCGCGTACTTGAACGCGATCGCCCAGCGCGGCGCCTTCGCCGTGAATCCCAGACGCCGCTGCTGCGGGACGCTGTCCACCTTCAGCACCACGCCGTCGATTTCATAGGGCAACGTTTCGCGCTTCGACTTCCCACTCGCGGCAGAACGCCAGCGCCTCGTCCACATCCGCGCACAGCCGCCGCTTCGGGTTCACTTTGAATCCGTGCTGGTGCAGCCACTCGAGAGATTCCCAGTGGCTGTCGAAAATCATGCGGCCTTCATCGTCCAGCAGGAAGTACGCATAGAAATCCAGGCGCCGCGATGCCGTAATACCCGGATCCAGTACGCGCAGCGATCCCGCCGCCGCATTGCGCGGATTGGCGAACCGCACCAGGCCGTTCTCTTCGCGCTCGCTGTTGAGCCGCTCGAACGCCCGCTGATTCATGACCACTTCGCCGCGCGCCTCAAAACTTCCCGTTCGTTCGACGCGCAGCGGCAGAGACCGCACCGTGCGCGCATTCTCCGTTACGTCTTCACCCGTCGTGCCGTCTCCGCGCGTGATGGCCTGCGCAAACATGCCGTTGCGGTATCGCGCCGCCATCGACAGGCCGTCCATTTTGAGTTCGGCCACATAACGGTACGGCTCTTTCGTGCCGATCCACTCCCGCACCCGTGCGTCGAAGGCCCTCAGCTCATCCTCAGTGAGCGCGTTATCGAGGCTCAGCATCGGCGAACTGTGCGCCACTTTCTGAAATCCTTCGCGCGGCTTGCCGCCCACGCGTACAGTCGGCGAATCCGGCGTCACCAGCTTCCGGATGCGACTTCTCAATCGCCTGCAGCTGCCGGATCAGCCCGTCGTATTCGGCGTCGCTGATCTCGGGTTGATCCAGTACGTGGTACAGATACTCGTGGCGGCGGATCTCGGCGCGGAGTTTTTCCGCTTCCTGGGCGGGGTCGCTGGGTGAGGTCCTGGTGGACATTTCGCTATAATCGGTTTCTTCAGAAAGTCCGTAAACTTATTCCACTACAATTCCATCGTATCGGAGTCATCTACAATCCCTTTGCGGGCGGACTGAGAGGGACGAAGCGGACCCGTCTCGACGCGGCAATTCGCATTCTTCGCGATGCCGGCGCGCATGTGGAGCCCATTGCAACGCCGGGCCCCATGATGGCCGGTGAAATGGCCTGCAGGGCCGCGGCGGCGGGCTGCGATCTCATCCTCGCCGCGGGCGGTGATGGCACCATCAACGAAGCTGTCAACGGCATCGCCGGAACGGAAGTCGCCTTCGGACCCCTGCCCTCCGGCACAGCTAACGTGCTCGCCAACGAGCTCGGACTCGCCAGTCGCCCCGACCACGCCGCGAAACAATTGGTCGATGCAGTGCCGGTTCGCATCGCGCTCGGGGCTTTGGATCGCCCCGAACAGCCACGCCGCTGGTTCGTTCTGATGGCGGGCGTGGGGCTCGACGCACGGATCGTCTACGAGCTTGATCTCGACCTTAAGGGCAAGCTTGGCAAGCTGGCTTACTGGCATGGCGGATTCCTGCAGTTTGGCCGTCCCGTACCGCGTTTTCACATCACGGTAAACGGCCTCGAATACTGCGCCAGCTTCGCTCTTATCACGCGCGTGCGCAACTACGGCGGCGATTTCGAAATCGCCCGCCGCGTCCGCCTCACCGACAACGATTTCGAAATCGTCGTCTTTCAGAATCACGAATGGCAGGACTACCTGCGCTTCTTCGGCGCCGTCATGACCAACCGCCTGCACAGCACCAGCGGCGTAGGTATCATGCGCTCCACTCTTGCGGAGGTCACTTCGCCGGAAGATATGCGCATCTACGTCCAGACCGATGGCGAGGCCGTGGGTGTGCTTCCGGTTACTATTACCGCAGTGCCCGACGCCCTCACATTGCTGATGCCGAAGCGCTACGCTAATCGGTAGGCTCAGTGTGCGAACGATTGCTCTGATTCTGCTCGCGGCCACGCCGATGTATGCCCAGGCTCTGGTCCATACGGCCGGACAATTCGTCCCTCGCCCGCCCGTTCACCCGACAGTATTCGACTGTGCAGCCGATGGCTCGGTGGTCAACTCGGTCACCGGTGAGCCCATCGTACGCGCGCACGTCAGCGTCGCTGTCGCCGAATATGGCTACTCCGCCATTACCGACGGCTCGGGCAACTGGACGCTTTCAAACATGGCTTGCGCCCCTGGGCAGATGCAGGTCAGCCGCACTGGTTTCCTGCAGAACATCGGGAACCGGGCGTACGCTTATGTCCGGTCAATCAGCCTGACTTCCGGCTCGCCCGTTCACGGCATCAAAACCGAACTGGTCCCGCAGTCCGTGGCTTACGGAAAGGTTGTGGACGACCAGGGCGATCCGGTGCAGAACGTTCAGATAATAGCCTTGTCACTGCATGTTGTCGATGGCCGTCCCCGCCTGCAGCAGTCTGGCGGTCTGGCATCGACCAACGATCTGGGCGAATACCGCATCTCCGGTCTCACGCGTGGCAAGTACATCTTCTGCGCCCACGCCAATCAGCCCGCCGGGCCGATTCTTCCGCAGGGGCAGCAGACAGTTGCCGACGACAGCTGTTATCCCGGTCCGGTCAACGGCGGCGCCGCCAGCGCCATGGATCTGCCCGCCGGCCGCGAAGCCAAAATCGATTTCACGATCACCGAGGTTCCGGCCGTTCAGGTGCGCGGCGCACTCACTGGTCTGCCCGAAGGCCGCGGATCGGGTCTGCGCATCGTGCGCCGCGGCGTTGAGTTCGGCAGCAACCTTCCCGGCAACGTGCGCGACGGCAAGTTCGATTTCCGTGTCCCTCCCGGCGCCTACACTCTGGCGGCGGACTATTTCGATTCCGGTACGCGCCTGACCGCGCGCGTGCCCGTTGACGTCGGCAATTCGGACATCGACAACATCGTCGTGCACCTCGAACCCGGGTTTACGGTCAAGGGCATGGTGCATGTCGTCTCCCAGTCGGGTCGTACATTGCCGCAGCAGTTCGGTATCAACCTGCGCTCCTCCGACCCGATGATCGGCGGCGGCCAGATGAAGTGGGATGCGGACCACACCGCTTTTGCGATCAATGAACTCACGCCGGGAAACTTTCGGCTCGAAGCGTCTCCGCCGCCGCCGTTCTATGTGAAAAGTGCGACGCTCGCCGGCCAGGACATCCTCAACAACGAAATTTCCATTTCGCAGCCCGCCGGCCCCATCGACATCCAGCTTCGCGACGACGGCGGTTCGATCGAAGGCGACGTTACGGACGCGAACGGGCAAAACCTTCCCGCCAACGTCCTTCTGCTGCGCGGCAGCCTGCGCGCGGCCAATCTGGTGAATCAGTCCGGCCAATTCAAGATGCAGAATCTGGCGCCCGGCGATTACACCATTTGCGATTGGGACGATCTCAACAACGTCCAGTACGCCGACCCCGACTGGATGCGCCGCAACGGCGGCGGCTGTCAGACTTTGACTGTGACGGCAGGGCAGAGCCAGCAGATCAAACTGATTCAGCAGACGGCGCCCGAGTAGCTCCTTACTTCAGCCCGAGCTTCCGCGCGACCCGATAAGCTCTCGATTCCGCCAGGCTCGTTCTGAGGCGACTCCATTCCCCGATCACATCCCGCATGGCATCGATACTGCAGGCGTACGGTCCTTTGCGCGCGGCGATCGGCAATGCCCACGACTCGGCAGGCACGATGCCGAACGGGCGATACGCCTCGCCATGGATCTTCACGCTGCTGAACCCCGCAGCAGAGAGCGCGTTTCGAAGCATCTCTTCCGAGCAGATGCGCATCTCGAGCGCGGGCCCGGCGCCACTCAGATGGAAGTTCAGATTCTCGTGAACCTGAATTTGTCCGTTCCTGTTACGGTTCACCAGAACCATTCGGCCGCTGACGTCGGCGAGGCCGGACTCGTTGAGGTCGGGAAAATGCTCGATCGCCGGATCGAGGTGATACGGCACGGTGAACACCAGAACGCCGCCGGGCTTAAGGAGAGCCCACGCGTTATGGAACGCTTCCTCGAGCGGGGGCGCGACGTGCTCGAACACTTCGCTCGAAACGATGAAGTCGTACTGCCCCGGCGCCTGCGCAGTATCGGCCGGGTTGAGCCTTGCCAGATCCAGCCTCGGCTCCCGGTCGAAAAACGTGTTGCGATAGTCGAACACTTCGGCGAGCCGCGTCGCATAGCGTGGCGAATCGCTCGTACCCAGTCCGCGCCAGCTCTTTACCCGCGGGAAATGCGGCAACGCGAGCTGCGTGCCGAACAGCTCCATCGCCAGCACCCCGATGAGCGCCCGTTCGCGCTGATTCGATCCGCACGCCGCGCAGCTCCGCTTCTCGCGTTCGAACGGTTCGCCGGACCACGCGTTGCCCGCGCCGCAGATGTTGCAGACGAACTTCGCCATCGCTCCATTATGCAGACTGGAACATCGGCAGGCCTGACGGCCGGCTTTCTCAGTAACCCCACCGGCGGCAGAGACCGCCGGCGTTACAGTTTTCGGCACAGTTATTGGGCGTAGGCAACTGAGACAATAAAACAGATTTACCTCTGTATGTCTTCCCCTCCGTACGTCGAGCTGCATGCCCGCTCCGCCTTCAGTTTTCTGCGCGGCGCCAGTGTTCCGGAGGACTATGCTCCGATCGCCGCGTCTCATGGCAGCCCAGCGATGGCGCTGACCGACGTCGATGGCTTCTACGGTTCGCCGCGATTTCACATGGCTGCGAAGAAGGCCGCGATTCGCGCGCATGTCGGCGCCGAAATCACCGCGAAGGATGGCGGCCGTTACACCCTCCTCGTGGAATCCCGCGAGGGCTATCAGAATCTCTGCCGCCTCATCACACGCATGAAGCTGCGCGCCGGAACGAAGATTCCGAAGCCCGGCAAAGAGCCTGCCGCCACGTTCGACGATTTTACCGAGTTCGCCAGCGGCCTGATTTGTCTTACCGGCGGCGACGAAGGTCCGCTCGCGCTTGCTCTCGAAAACGGCAACGCTCCGGAAACCGTGGATCGCCTCACGCGTATCTTCGGCCGCGGCAACGTCTTCGTCGAGCTGCAGCGCCACTTCGATCGCGACGAAGAAGCCCGCAACCAGGCGGCGCTGGATCTCGCGCGCCGCATGCAGCTTCCCCTGGTCGCCACCAACGGCGTTTGTCATGCGACACCGATCGGGCGCGAAGTGTTCGACGTCTTCACCTGCCTGCATCACAAAACCACGCTGGCGGAAGCGGGACGCCTGCTGGCCCGCAATGCGGAGCGGCATCTCAAGAATCCCGCGGAGATGCTGGATCTTTTCGCCGACATTCCCGAAGCCATCGCCAACACCGCAGTCATCTCGTCTCGGCTGGGTTTTACTCTGGCTGACCTTGGCTATAAGTTCCCCGACTATCCTCTGCCGCCCGGCGAGACGGTTTCATCGTATCTGTGGAAGCTGACCGATGAAGGCGCGCGCCGCCGGTACCAGCCTTATTACGATCGCGCGCGGCAGCAGATCGAACGTGAGCTGAAGCTCATCGACAAGCTGGAACTCGGCGGCTATTTCCTGATCGTCTGGGATCTTGTGCGTTTCGCCAAAGAACAGGGGATTCTGTGCCAGGGCCGCGGGTCCGCCGCCAACAGCGCTGTCTGTTACGCGCTCGGCATCACGGCGGTCGATCCCGTCGGCATGGATTTGCTCTTCGAGCGCTTCCTTTCCGAAGAGCGCGGCGAATGGCCGGACATCGATATCGACTTTCCCAGCGGCGATCAGCGCGAACGCGTGATCCAGTACGTTTACGAGCGCTATGGGCAGCACGGCGCGGCCATGACCGCGAACGTGATCACCTATCGCGGCAGGCTCGCCGCCCGCGAAGCCGGCAAGGTTCTTGGCTTCGATGTCAAAACGCTCGACAAGGTGTCAAGCCTTGCGCCGATGTGGGGTTTTCACGATCCCGAACACACGAAGCAGAAGCAGTTCCTCGAAGCGGGGCTCGACTTCGGCAACTACAGAGTGCGCAAATTTCTCGACATCGTGGTCGCCCTGCAGGATATGCCACGCCATCTCGGACAGCACTCGGGCGGCATGGTCATCTGCCAGGGACGTCTCGACAGCGTCGTGCCTCTCGAACCGGCGTCCATGCCGGGCCGCGTCGTCGTGCAGTGGGACAAGGAAGACTGCGCCGATCTCGGGCTCGATCAAAGTCGATCTGCTTGGCCTCGGCATGATGGCCGTGCTCGAAGACTGCCTCAAACTGGTGCGCCATCACTGGCGCGAGGAAATCGATCTCGGCCGGCTGCCGGCGGACGATCCGGCGGTCTACAAAGTGCTGCAGAAGGGCGACACAGTCGGCATGTTCCAGGTGGAGAGCCGCGCGCAGATGGCGACGCTGCCGCGCATGAAGCCGAAGGAATTCTACGATCTTGTTGTCGAAGTGGCCCTGATTCGCCCTGGGCCGATTGTCGGCAACATGGTGCATCCCTATCTGGCGCGGCGCGCGGGCAGGGAACCGGTGGATGCGCTGCATCCCATGCTGGAGCCTGTGCTGAAGCGGACGCTCGGCGTGCCGCTGTTTCAGGAGCAGCTGCTGAGGATGGCGATGATCGCCGCGAATTTCACTGGCGGCGAGGCCGAGGAACTGCGCCGCGCTATGGGCTTCAAACGCTCGACAGCAGCGCATGCTCGATATCGAAAGCCGTCTGCGCGATGGCATGGCGAAGAACGGCATCACAGGAGAAGTGCAGGATCGCATTGTGCAATCGATCACCTCCTTCGCGCTGTACGGCTTTCCCGAATCGCACGCGGCCAGCTTCGCGCTGCTGGCTTACGCCAGCGCGTATTTCAAATGCCACTACCTGGCGGCGTTCACCTGCGCGCTGCTGAACAATCAGCCGATGGGATTCTACAGCCCCGCGGTGCTGGTGAAGGATGCCCAGCGCCACGGCCTGCGTGTTCTGCCGGTCGACGTGAACGTCTCCGAATGGGACTGCACGATAGAATCCGCCGATAACCGGCACGCTCTGCGCCTCGGTTTGCGTTACATTCGCGGTCTGCGCGCTGAAACCGGCAAGGCCATCGCGGATCGAAAGCCTTTCGGCGACGTTGATGAGCTGGCGCGGCGCGTGCCCGAACTCCACAAAGATGAAATGGAGAAGCTAGCCGCTGCCGGTGCTCTGGCGAATCTTTCGACGGCGCATCGCCGCGACGCCCTATGGAAGGCGGGCCGCGCCGGTCGGCCCGTCGGTCCGCTGCTCGAAGAGGTTCCGGAAAACGCGCCCCCCGAAAACATGAGCAACGCACCGCTCAATTGCATGACCATGCCTGAGCGCCTGACCGCCGATTACAACGGGACAGGACTGACCGTGGGCCGACATCCGATGTATCTTTCTGCGTGACGCAATGAACGAACTGGGCGTCACGCCCGCGAAGGATCTGCCGAAAGTGCCCAACGGCGGACTCGTGCGCGTCGCCGGAGCAGTGATTGTGCGGCAGCGTCCCGGCACCGCGAAGGGCATCATGTTTCTCAGCATGGAAGACGAGACCGGGATCTCGAACGTGGTTGTGATGCCGGATATGTTCGATGAGCGCCGCATCGTGCTGGTGACTGAGCCATACTTGCTGATTGAGGGAAAAGTGCAGAACGTGGATAATGTAATCCACGTCCTTGCGCGGCGGGTGGAGCGGATCGAACCGCTCACGCCCGCAATGAGTTCACATAATTTCAAATGAGACCGCTAACCGCGGGGCAGGCCCGCACATCAGGATTGACTCAACCGTCTGCAGTCACCGGGGAGCGATGAGCCTGAAACGACTGGGCGTCTACGGCTGGGGCATCGTCGCGCCGAAATCTCCGAACGTCGATGCGTTCCGCAGAAATCTGTCCTGTGCGGGCACGTGGCTGCAGCCGTTCGACGGCTTCGGTCCCGACAATTTTCTCGTCGGCATGCCCGACTTCGACTTCGCCGATTACGAAGGCTGGATCACGCAGCGCTTCGCGCCGCGCCACTACCAAAAGCTCAGGGAGAAGATGGGCCTGCCCACGCTTTATGCGATGGGAGCTTTCATTCAGTCCCTCGCGCAGAATCCCGGCATCGAAAAGGACCTGCGCGAACTCGGCACGCAGGCGCAGGTGTTTGTCGGCACCGGCCTCGGCTGCCTCGATACGAATTACAAAGCCAGCATTGCGTATTACAAGTCGCAGGCACGCTGGGATGCGTTCTGGGCCGATCCGGCGCGGAATTCCGAGTTGCGCGACAATCGCGCCGCCCATCCCGACGCCCCGCCGGAAAGCGAAACCGAGGAGCGGAACCGCTACTGGATGGCGCGCTCGCCTGAGCTGCGCGAATACCTCGCGGAACTGGCGGAGATCGACGGTCTGAGCATCCGCGAGGGTGAAGTCGAAACTGCCAAGCTGGCGGTCATCCGCGAAAAGGAAAGACGGCGCGTCAGGCTGGCCGAGAAATGGAAAACGCCTGAGCCGCCGTGGAGCGTGACGGCCAACGTCATCTGGAATCTGCACAACACGCCTGCCGCGCAGATTTCGATCCTCGCCGGAATCACCGGTCTCGCGTTTGCGCCTGTGGCGGCGTGTTCCACATTCGGCGTTGCGCTCGGCCTTGCCGCGAACGCGATTCGCGCGGGCGAAGCGAAGATCGTCGTGGTTGGCGCCACAGACGGACCGCCGCACCCGCTTACGGTCGGCGCGTTCTACAGCGCGCGCGTGCTTTCGGCCAGTCGCACGGTCTCAGCGCCTTTGACAGGTCTGCAGGGCACGCATGTCGCCGGCGGAGCGGCCATCTGGATCGTCGGCGATTACGATTACATGCAGGCGAAAGGCTACAGGCCCGTCGGCATGGAGCCGGTCTCCGTGGGCATGAGCTCCGACGCACACCACATCATTACGCCGTCAACCGAAGGTCCCCGGATCGCGATCAATCAGGCCATCGAGGCGGCCGGAACCACGCCGGACGCGATCGGCACCTGGGACCTGCACGCCACCGCTACTCCCGGCGACTACAGCGAGGTCGCGACGCTGCGTTCGGTGCTTCCCGGTTCCGTCCTTGTGACTGCGCGGAAGGGCACATTCGGTCATGGCATGGCCGCGGGCAGCGGCTGGGAACTGACGGCGCAGTACATGGGCTGCGAGGAAGGCAGGCTTTATCCGACGCCGCTGGCCGAGGCGAACCTGAATCAGTCCATCGCCGCAGTCCACAACGCCTTTGTGTTCGATCGCGCGTGTGAGTTTCCGCGCGGACCAGGCGGCAAGCTCTCGATGGGAATCGGCGGTATTAATGCCTGTGTGATTTCGCGACCCTGGCCGAATAAGTCTGTTTGATTTCGCGGCCCTGGCCGCGCAATGGGCTGACGCGAGTCCGGTTATTGCGAATCCGCGGGCGGGGCGCGCGAGTCCCAGTAGTGTGCGCGCATGGTGAATCCCTGGCTCATCGCGATTTCCGTGATGCTCGCGACGTTCATGGAGGTCATCGACACCTCCATCGCCAGCGTCGCGCTGCCGCATATTGCAGGAAGTCTCTCCGCCACCACGGATGAAGCCACCTGGGTGCTGACCAGCTATCTGGTCGCGAACGCCATCATTCTTCCGGCCAGCAGCTGGTTCTCCCTGCGGTTCGGCCGCAAACGATTCCTTATCACCTGCATCGTCATCTTCACTGTTTCCTCGTTCCTGTGCGGCGCGGCGACAAGCCTGGGTATGATCCTGATCGCGCGCGCCATTCAGGGCGCGGGCGGCGGCGCGCTCCAGCCTTTGTCGCAGGCCATACTGCTGGAGAGTTTTCCGCCCGAAAAGCGCGGTCTGGGCATGGCGGTGTTCGCCCTGGGCGTCGTGGTTGCGCCCATCCTCGGGCCCACGCTTGGAGGCTGGCTCACCGACACTTACTCGTGGCGATGGGCTTTCTACATCAACATTCCCATCGGCGCGCTGGCGATCTTCATGCTTTCGCGCTTCGTTACCGATCCGCCTTACATAAAAGACGCGAAACCCGGCAGGATTGACGCCATCGGCTTCGGGCTTCTGGGCGTGTCACTCTCCTGCCTGCAGATCATTCTCGACAAAGGTCAGGAAGACGACTGGTTCAGCGCCACCTGGCTGCGCTGGATGGCGCTCATTATGGTCGCGACACTGATCGGTTTCCTGATCCGTGAGTTCCGCACGAGCAAGCCGCTGGTCGATCTCGGCGTCTTCGTTGACCGGAATTTCGCCCTCGGTTGTCTGCTGATTGCGCTGTTTGGCGGCGTGATATACGGTGTCGTGACTCTGCTGCCTCTGTTCTATCAGACGCTTCTGGGCTACACCGCGGGGGCGGCAGGGATTGCGGTGAGCCCGCGCGGCATCGGCGCAGTGCTTATCATGCCGGTCATCGGTGCGCTGACGGGACGGCTCGACAACCGATGGCTCATCAGCACCGGCTTTGTGGTTTTCGGGCTGACAAGCGTCTGGATGGCGCGATTGACACTGGATATTTCGCCGACGTCACTGCTCTGGCCGATCGTCATCAGCGGCTGCGGAACTGGAATGGTCTTCGTGCCTTTGGCGACTCTCTCGATGGGCACGCTGCGCAACGAGCAGATCGGCAACGCCAGCGGCCTGTTCAATCTGATGCGTAACGTCGGCGGCGGCATCGGGATTTCGATGGTGAACACGCTCGTCGAGCGGCATCAGCAGATTCACCGCGCGTATCTGGTACAGAACATCGTCCCGACCAATCCGGCTTTCCGTCAGGTCTTTGACGGCGCGCGCGGCCTGATGGTGCAGACGGCCGGACCCGTGGTTGGCGAGCAGAAGGCTTATGGACTTATTCAGGGCACTCTTGAGCAGCAAGCGGCCTCGTTTTCGTATGTCGATGTGTTTCGTTATCTCGCGATCGCCTGCTTCGCGTGCGCGATGATAGTTATCCTCATGAAGAAAGTGCGCGCAAAGAAAGGCGCGCCTTCCATGGCTCACTAGCAGGATGATGAAAAAGTAGGTCGGGGTTGGCAAAACATAATCGCGTCTCTATGTATTAACGGCGATGCGCGGAAAAAAAAGACATTCAACAAAGTGCGATGTTCAGCTATCTTTCGCCGGAAGATCGAGTGCCGGCGGATCATCCATTGCGGGCAATCCGATTGATGGCGGATATTGCCCTGAAGGCACTGTCACCGGTGTTCAATCGGATGTATGTAGCTTTTGGACGCCCGTCGATCGCGCCCGAGAAGCTGCTGCGAGCCTTGCTGCTGCAGGTTTTTTTCACGATCCGCAGTGAGCGGATGCTGATGGAGCAACTGGAGTACAACCTGTTGTTTCGTTGGTTTGTCGGCCTGAATGCGGACGAGCCGGTGTGGGTGCCCACGGTGTTCAGTAAGAATCGGGATCGTTTGCTGGAAGGCGATGTTGCGCAGAAGTTCTTCGACCGGATTCTGGAGCAGGCCGAAGCGGCCAACCTGCTATCGGATGAGCATTTCAGTGTGGATGGCACGTTGATCGAGGCATGGGCGAGCCAGAAGAGCTTTCAACGGAAAGACCAGCCGGAACAGCCGCCACCGGATGATCCGGGCAATCCCACGGTCAACTTTCACGGTGAGAAGCGGAGCAACGATACGCATGAGTCGAGGACTGACCCGGCGCGGCTGGCGCGCAAGGGTGGTGGCCATGAATCCAAGCTTGCCTATTGCGGCAACGTCATGATCGAAAACTGTAACGGGCTTGTGGTGGATGCGGAACTGCTGCAGCCGAGCGGCACGGCGGAACGAGATGCGGCCATGCTGATGGCCGAGCGCATCGAAGGGACCGAGCGCGTGACGGTAGCCGCCGACAAGGCGTACGACACCAAAGATCTTGTGGCTGTGATGCGGGATCTGAATGTGACGCCGCATGTGACGCAGAACGAAAAACGGCCGGGCGGCAGCGCCATTGACGGGCGAACCACACGGCATGCCGGATATCAGATCAGCCAACGCAGGCGAAAGCGGATTGAAGAGGTCTTCGGCTGGATGAAGACGGTGGGTATGTTGCGCAAAACCAGACATCGGGGTGTCTTCAAGGTTGGGTGGGTCTTTACGTTCACGGCCGCTGCCTGTAACCTTGTGCGAATGCGGAACCTGCTCTTTTCGCCGGTTCAGTCCGCATAAGTTCGGGGAGAAGTGTGTCTGAACGCCGAAAAACAGGGCGTTTAGACCTCGGTTAGACCCGCAGAACTTATTGAATCTGCAAGACAAGAGCGATGAGCATGGATTCGAGACATGTAAATCAATGCTTTCAGATCTGAAACGGTTCGACGGGGTGGTAGTCGATGTCGTGATCCTTGCGGTTCAGCAAATTCAGCGCTTCTGCGACAAAACTCCATTTCTTGGTGATTCGATAACGGACCTCGGCATTGAGCAGTACCGTTGAGGCTGAACGATAAATTCCGTCCGAACGTCAGATCCCGGGGGCCAAAGGCGCGAAGGCGCAAACTCGCCGAGAAGCGCTTGTAATTGTGCATTGTGGCGCCCGCTGACGCCACCAGTCCCACCGCTTCGGGTACACGCTTCCCGCCCGGGCTGCCGGGCGCAGCGTCGTCCGGATCGATTTGGGTAAAAAAGGCTCTGGAATCCGCAAAGTCAAAATCAAAAGCCCAATGTTCCAGCGGCGTGTAGTAGTTCGCCCATTCGATGCCATAGCGGTTGCTCGGCGATAACGAAGCAACGGTGCTTCCGGTGTCGCCATCCTGCAGCAGTTCGGATTGGCTGTGGAGATACCAGAGCGAAAACGTGCTCTGCAGATATGGGGTGGCCGTCGTGCGCATCCCGACTTCGGCCCCCTTGGTTTGGATGAGGGCGGGTATTCTCGACGTGGCCGTGGGAAATGGATTGTCCGGCGAAATCGGTTCTTCTCGTTGTGTTGCGCCGCGGGCGTCGTTGCTGTGAAAACCGAATCCGCCCTGGACATAAAACTCGGTCTTCCGCCACGGGCCGAAAATCAAACTCGCTTTTGGTTCCGGCATGAACTGGGTGACCGTGCCCGAATTGGCGGCCGCAAAGTTGACCACCGGAGCGCCTGGCAATTCGGTCGCGGTATAACTCGGCGTCCAGCTGGTGACGGCATCTCTTACCTCGTCGCCGCGGAAGGCCAGAACGGTGCGGAATTTTTCCGCCCACTGGATTTTGTTCTCCACATAAAAGCCCATCATTGTCTCGGTAAATCTGTTCACATCCGTGTCCGCGGGCAGGACCGCAACCAAGTTCGGATCGCTGTTACATGCGTCGATGGGTTCGTCATTGCACGCGTTGATATCGTTCTTATCCGTGCGCACGCGATTTTCCGTGCGGTAGAGGCCGTTGTGGACCCAATCGTTGCGGACCTGCAGGCCGAAAGTATTTTCCACCTTGCGGCCGAACCATTTGTTGAAAAGCGTGTGGCGCACGTCGACCCCAAGCACAAAGCGGCTGTCCTGCTGTTCGAACTGATCACCCTTGACGGGGTCATCCAGGTAGTACGTGAAATCCGAAAACAGATTGAGGTAGCAATAGAAACCGTAGGCCATGATCTGCGTTCTGGAATGATCGTTCTGACGATGCCATTCCGCCTGCAGGCTATGACGCTGCGAATTGCCGCCGTCAGTAGGGTTCAGCGCGCCGAAGAGACCAACCAGGGGCACCGCGGTGATCGGAATCTGGTCGCTTGAGTACCACTTTCCGTGGTAAGCGTGGGCCGTGATGCTGAACCCATTGGCTTCGTCGCCTTGGCTGTAGCTCAGAAGGCCATTTAACTTTATCCCACCGAGGGATCGGAACTCGGAGGCGCGGGCGAGGCTGAGAGTCCGGTCCGGCGTAGCGCGCCCTACCCACCCGCATGCGGCTTCGAACTATCCAATTGAAAAGCCAAGATAAAGTCTGGCCTTGCGGAGGTTAGATCGCCATTTCTCCGCACGCTACGCGGAGAATATCTGGCCAGATGCGGAGATTACGGGGTATAATATCCGCATGAGGTGCGGAGAATGTATATCCACGAGCGCAAGGACTGGCCTGACTTCCATTGGAACATAGAGAAGCTCGCGGAGCCTCTGGCCTCTGTCCGTTACCGGCAGGGCGGCCTCATCGGGCAGATGAAAGGCCTCGGCTTTCGCCTTCAGCAGGAAGCCGTTCTCGAAACCCTGACCAAAGATGTTCTGAAAACCAGCGAAATCGAAGGTGAGAAGCTCGATGCCGAACAAGTCCGCTCGTCGGTGGCGCGGCGTCTGGGCCTGGAAATCGGCGGCCTCAAGCCCGCGGACCGCAACGTCGAAGGTGTCGTCGAAATGATGCTCGACGCCACGGGCCGCTACAACCGACCGTTGACGGACGAGCGGCTATTCGGCTGGCATGCCGCCTTGTTCCCGACAGGACGCAGCGGCATGACGAAGATCAAAACGGGAGCCTGGCGCGACGAAAGCGCTGGGCCTATTCAGGTCGTCTCCGGTGCCGTCGGAAAAGAGAGAGTGCATTTCGAGGCGCCGAAAGCGGACCGCCTCAAAAAAGAAATGACCGCCTTCCTCAAGTGGTTCGAAGGCAAAGACGCGATCGATCCCGTTCTGAAAGCCAGCCTCGCGCATCTGTGGTTCGTCACTATTCACCCGGTTGAAGACGGCAACGGCCGCATTGCGCGCGCTATCGCCGATATGGCGCTGGCACGTTCCGAGCACAGTTCGCAGCGCTTCTATAGCATGTCGGCGCAGATCAAGCTGGAGTACAAGGAGTATTACGACATCCTGGGAAGCACGCAGAAAGGCTCCATGGATGTGACAGGCTGGATGCTCTGGTTCCTGGACTGCCTGGGCCGCGCCATCGACGGCGCTCACGTCACTTTAAAGGCTGTGCTGGACAAGGCGCGGTTCTGGGATCGCATCAAAGATGCGCAGCTCAACGACCGGCAACGCTCGGTGATCAACCGCCTGCTGGACGGCTTCGAGGGCAAGCTTACGAGCACAAAATACGCGAAGCTGACGAAGTGCTCGCAGGACACGGCCTATCGCGATATTCTGGCGCTGGTCGAGCGCGGCGTCCTCGTCCAAAATCCCGAGGGCGGGCGCAGCACGAGCTATTCGCTCGCGCCAGTGAAATAGCGCGACGAAGGTAGCGGAATCTACACCGGGCCCGATCGGCAGAACAATGGCCGCAGCGGACGAGGCCAGTGAATGCGAAGTCGTACCGGATGCGGTGCTGTCTGGTCTACCGCGCATTACGAATAACCGACTGCAACGTTTTCGCAAGCGCCGGACCGGAGCGTTCCAACTCGAGCCGGTGCACGAGTGAGAGTCTCCGCAGAAGCGCGGCACCTGCCGCCGTTATGCGGATCTCTACCTCGCGGCGGTCCTTCTTGCCCTGAATCCTCACCACGAAGCCCGCGGACGCCAGCCGGTTAACAAGCTCAACGGCGCTGTGATGTTTTATGAACAGCCGCGAGGCGAGTTCCCCAATGGTAGGTCTTACATTTTCCGGCAGACCCTTCAGTGCCAAAAGAAGCTGATGCTGTCTGGGTTCGATACCGGACTGTCTGGCCACACCCTCGCTGAAGGCAACAAACTGGCGCATCTGCCGCCGGAATTCCGCCAGATGACGGTAATCTTCCGCGCTGAGATCTTCGTCCGAACCCATTCCTGTAGGGTATCGAACGCTTACCGCGGGCCGCCCAGTCTTCTCTCACTCCGGTGACAAAACGATAAAACCAAGGCATCCGAGGAACAGCACGCCGGAAATGATCGCGCCCGGCAGAACCGCCTCGTCCTATCCGGCAAGATACGATCCTGCATTCGGATGGCTACCAGATCGGAGCCCGCGCCTCTCCAGCACCACGCGCGGCAGCGGACGCGGCGGCGGTACCTGAATCACCGATCCGGCTGATAAGAGTCCACCGATCCGCTTCCGCCCGTTGGTTTGTATATACTAATATGTATGAGGATACTGTGTTTACGTGGGACGAGGAAAAAGCCAAAACGAATTTCCGTGTCCACGACATCGCGTTCGAGACTTCAAGAGAAGCCTTCGGCGATCCGTTTCAGGTGACAATCGAAAACTATCGCCTCGAAGATGAGAACGAACAGCGTTTTACCATGATCGCGATGACCGAGTCGATGACCCTGCTGTTTGTCGTATTCGCCGACCGAAGCAACGAAGACACAGAGATTCTCCATATCATCTCGGCAAGAAAGGCGGAACGTTATGAACAGAAAATCTACGCCGCGCACCTCGAAAATCAGAATCACTGAGGAGACGCGAAAACTCTACGAGGAACGGGATCGCCGCCTTGACCACGACGCGGATGCGCCCACGCTGCCGCCCGACGCGTGGCAAATCGCGCAGATCGGGCGCTTTTACCGGCCGATCAAGACGCCGGTTTCCATCCGGATCGACAGCGACGTGCTCGCATGGCTGAAGTCGAAGGGCGAAGGTCATCTGACGCGCATTAATGAAATTCTTCGCGAGCGTATGGCGGAAGAGCGGCGAACTCGGTGACAACGCCGGGGTTTGACGGGGGCTACCGCGGGCCGCCCAGCCTTCTTTCCACTCCGGTGACAAAACGATAGAGCCCAACGCATCCGAGGAACAGGATGCCGGAAATGATCGCGCCCGGCAGAACCGCCTCGTCATACCCGGCGAGATACGAGTTCAGAGTCGCCGACACCAGCCAGATCTGCACAATCAGAAGGATCAGGATCAGCGACATCGCGCCATCGATGGCCCCCAGACCACGATTCTGCGTCACGTTGTGCTGTTCCATCGCAGCTTTGTCCATCAGCTCTCCAGTTGGTCCTGCATGCGAATCGCGACCAGATCCGATCCGCGCCTCTCCAGCACTACGCGCGGCAGCGGCCGCGGCGGCGGTCCCTGAATGACCGAGCCATCCTTTATCGAGAACACACCGTTATGGCAGGGGCAGATCAGCGCGTTCTTCTCCGGCGCGTAATACACGGCGCACGAAAGATGTGTGCATTTCTGGCTGTATGCCGCATACCGATCCTCCGCTGTTCGGACCATAATGCACTGGTCTCCCGGGCCGGGATATTCGAACAGCTTGACGCCGCCCACCGGAATCTCCCCCGTCTGCGCCACGGTCCGGACCGGATAAACGGCCATCTTCCGCATCATGGATTTGGTCAGAATCCAGATGTTGCCGGCGAACATACCGAGACTGGTGAGCGTCAGAAACTTTGTGAGCTGGCGCCGCGTGACGTACTTCTCGTCCGCTTTGAAGATGGAAAACTCTTCTCTCCAGAGCGACTTTTCCTTCCGCGCGGAGGCGATTTTATCCTGCGGCAGCTGATCGAGCATCGCGGTCTCCTTCCCACATGTAATCCGTCACGTCGAGCGAGATCTCGTCTGCGCCGTCCTGCGGAACCATCATGAAAACCTTGGTCTTGACGATTTCGTTCCCGAACCGAGTCTGGTTCACGGCCTTTTCGCGGCGCAGCTTCGGGATATCCTCCGAACGCACATACGCCAGCGCCTGGCTCGGGCACACGGTGGCGCACATGGGTTTCTTACCCACCGAAGTGCGGTCGTAGCACATATCGCATTTCACCATCTGCTCATACTGGGGCACCAGCTTCGGAATTCCGAACGGGCACGACAGTACGCAGTTTGAACACGCGATGCAGCGGGGCTTGAGCGACGACTGCACAATGCCATCCTCGCCCTTCTTGATCGCGTCCGCCGGGCAGACCATGGCGCATGTTGGCTCGTCGCAATGGAAACAGACGAATGCCGCCGTCTGAATGGTGTTCGGGCGGTCGAGGTAATCGAAATTGATCATCGAAACCCCGCGGTGCGTGTCGCACTCTTCGCACGCCTTGACGCATGACTGGCAGCCGATGCAGCGCGAAGTGTCGACGTAAAACTCGTATCCGAACATCAGGCTTCCCCTTCCGGTGCGCGATCCGCTTTGGCGATCCGGCACGCCGATACTTTGAACTCCGGGATCTTGCTGCGTGGATCGAGGGTGCGGTGTGTCAGCATGTTTGCGCTTTTTTTGTCCGCCCAGTGATACGGGACGAAAACAGTGTCCGGCCGGATGGTTTTGACCACCAGCGCCCGCAGCGTGATGGACGCCCGCTTGGTTGTGATCGTAGTCCAGTCCCTGTCCGCGATCCCGTGCCGCTCCGCCAGACGCGGATGGATCTCGACGCGCGGTTCGGGATAGATATCGACGAGGCTGCCGATTCGGCGCGTCTGCGCGCCGGAAAGGAACTGGCTCACCACACGGCCCGTGGTCAGGTAAGTCGGGTAATCCGGCTCCACCGGATCTCCGCTCTCGCGCCATTCCGTCACGACAAAACGGCACTTGCCGTCTTCCCAGAAGGAAACGCCGCCGTCGAACAGATTGGGCGTTCCCGGGTGATCGAGATCGGGGCATGGCCAGAACACGCCCAGTTGCTTGTCGATTTTTTCGTAGGTGATGCCGTAGTAATCGGCAATGCCGCCGCGCGATGCCTCGCGCAGTTCGTCGAAGATCTCGCGCGTCGACTGATAGGGAAAGTACTTCCCTTTGCCGAGGCGCCGCGCAATCTCGCAGATGATCTGTGAATCGGGGCGCGCGTTCCCGGGCGGATCGACGCACTTCTGGATATGGATTACACGTCCTTCGCCGCTGCACACAACGCCTTCTTCTTCTTCCTGCAGACTACCGGCCAGGACTACGTCCGCATGTTGCGCAGTTTCGGAGAGAAAGAAATCGACGGAGCCGAAGAACTCCAGCTTATTGAGAGCCTCCCGCGTGAAGTCGGCGTTCGGCAGCGACACCACAGGATTGAAGCATGTGCACAGGAGCGCTTTGATCTCACCCTCGTGGATCGCGTTCATGATCTCCTGCGCGCTGTAGCCCGGCTGCGGCAGTTCATCCGGCTGGATTCCCCAGACCCGCGCCACATGCTCGCGCGCGGCCGGATCGGTGAGCTGTCTCTGCCCCGGCAGCTGGTCGCATTTCTGTCCGTGTTCGCGGCCGCCCTGTCCGTTACCCTGGCCGGTGATCATCGTGCAGCCGCAACCGGGCCGGCCGATCTTGCCTGTAGCCAGTGTCAGATTGATCAGCGACAGGACGTTCTCGACGCCCTTGGACTGGTGCTCCAGACCGCGCGAATGCATCGCAACGCCGGTGGGAGCCGTCGCAAACAACCGCGCCGCGCGTTCGATCGCCTCGGGGGGAATGCCGGTTCGTTCTCCGACCGAGCGTGGGTCATACTTCTTAACCGATTCCGCGACAGCTTCGAAGCCGGTCGTATGTTCCTCAATGAACTTCCGGTCTTCGAGCCCGTCGCGCAGAACGATATGCAGCATGCCCATCAGCAGCACAAGGTCGGTGCCGGGGCGGAGCGGAAGATAAATATCCGCGTTGCGCGAGATGGGCGTCATGCGCGGATCGGCCAGAATCAGTTTCGCGCCGCGGTCCTTCGCGCGCCAGATATAGTCCGTCGTGATCGGATAGCATTCGCCGATGTTGGCGCCGATAACGAAAATGACGTCGGCGCGGGCGATCTCTTCCCACTGGATCGGGCTCCGGTCCACATGAAAAGCCAGCTTGTACGCCACGCCTGCGGAAACCATGCAGAGACGCCCGTTGTAATCGATATGCCGCGTCCCGAGGCCGACCCGGGCAAACTTGCCCATCAGATAACTTTTCTCGCTGATCAGCGAAGCGCCGCCGAAGACGGCGACGGAATCCTTGCCGTACTTCGCCTGAATCTCCTGCAGCCGCCGCACGGTGAAATCGAGCGCTTCGTCCCAGCCCGCTTTGCGAAAACCCGTATCCGTGCGCATAAGCGGGTCGAGCAGGCGGTCCGGGTGGTTCGACTGCAGATAGCGCTTGACTCCCTTGGGGCAGAGCTTGCCTTTGTTAAAAGGAAACTCTTCCCAGGGCTCAAACCCGATGACGTGATTGTCACGGACCTTGAGTTGAATGCCGCATTGCTGGCCGCAGAAACAGCAGTGGGTCTTGAACAGTTTATCGGCCGGATTCTGCGTCTGATCCTGCCATCCGCCGAACGGGACGTAGTTGGGATGCGGGCCGTACTGTTCCTGCAACTCCGCGAGCGATACCGGCGGTTTAGCCATGATTTTGCGTGTTTACCTGTCTGAGACGAACCTGCGCGCCGGCGAGCGACTTGCGCTTGCAGGAGGGACACAACGCCTGCCAGTGTCCGGCGGGTCCGGCAATGCTGTAATCGAATCCGAGTTTGGGCAGCACATTGTGCCGCAGATCTTCGATGTGCTGCAGCGAGGCATAGCGCTGGCCGCAGCGTCCGCACAAGGCGGGCGCGCCCGCATCGCCGTGCTCGTGATAGAGCTTCACGCCCAATTGCGCAGGCCGCTGGAAGATATGGAAGAACTTTCCGAAGGGAAGAAAAAGCAGGCCGCCGATCACCGTGATGGCATGCAGGATCGCAATAAAACTGTAAGCCTCGCCGCGCAGCCATTCCTGCGAAGCGGTGAGAGCCAGCCCTGTGACGGAAATGGCGAACAGCAGAAACAGCGGGAACATGTCCATGCGCGAACGACTGGATACTTTGCGCGCCGCGATCCCGCATCCGCCGCCAGAGTGAAAGCCCCACGCCCAGCAGCACCAGCACGGCCGAAATATCCAGAGCGTGGAACAGGACTTCAGGCGATCAAGCTGTGGAGGGGAAAGCTTCCGGCCGGGAAGCCGAACAGATAAGTCGTATAAATCAGCTGGTTGTCAGGACTGCTGCGGAAACCGATCCATCCGAACACCAGCGGAAACGTGATGCCCATTGCCGAAATACAGCCCCAGAAAATGCGATTGATGCATCCACCAGCGCAGCGGGGAGCGCTTACGGATGAAGGTCTGTCCCAGAAGATGCGTCGCCGTGTTGCGCAGCAGGCTGGGCAAGCTTTTCCACAAGCTCTGTTCATGGAAAATCTCCCATCCGCGGTCCCAGTAAAGGCGCGTCGGCGGCTTCATCAGCCAGACGTTGTAGTGGAATACGACGCCCCAGGTCGCGAATATGATGGCGAACGTATACATCACCAGCGCCGCATCGAAATTTCCCAGATTGCGGGACCCGACCACGATCGCCGCCACCAGCAGCCCGGTCCACAGCGTGGCAAATGCGCCGGCACGGATCTGCTGCGCCAGTGGTCCCTCGATGTTGAGATGAATCGCCTGAACCTTTTCGCGGGGAATAAAGACTCGTGCGTTAACCAGCCATAGAGCCGCCGCCGTGAGAGCGAGGAGAACGAATCCCGGCCAAACTACGCCCAACCTGTCGAGGAAAACGCCCAGCAGGAGAGGGGGAAAGAAACCACCCAGACCGCCCATGGCGCTGACCAGACCGGTAGCCGTCCCAGTGTCGGCCCCGAAATATTGCGGGACCAGTTTGAAAACCGCCCCGTTGCCGGTCCCGAGCAGCGCGGCGCATCCCAGCGCGCCAACTGTGAACGGAAGCATGGCCTGCCAGCCGAGCAGCAGCGCAAAAGGCACGATGCCCATGAAAACCAGCGACAGAACGCGCGCGCCGCCAATCTTATCTGCGAGCCAGCCGCCCACCGGCCGGATGAGAGTAGCCAGCACCACGAATCCTGCGGCGCGCAGCCCGGCGTCGGCGGGGGTCAGTTTGAACTGGTCCCGGAGCAGGCTGGGCAGATAGATGGAGAATGCGACGAATCCGCCGAAAGTAAGAAAGTAGAACGAAGCAAGAACCCACACCAGGGGTTGGCGCTTGAGCAGCGACAGCATCGCGCCGAGTGATTTTGGCTGGCTCTTGGCCACCGGCGCGTTGCGCCCGAATATGGCGAACGCGACACCCCAGATCAGCAGCAGCACCCCCACCCCGCGGAAGACGTTCTGCATTCCGACGAGCAGCGCCAGCGCGGGTCCGCCGAATGCCGCCACGGATTGCCCGATGTTCCCCAGCCCGTAGATGCCGAGGGCCGAGCCCTGTTTCTCGCGCGGGAAAAAGGGCGAAACAAATCCGATGCCCACCGCGAACGAGGAACCCGCCAGGCCGAGCAGGAACGCAAAGCCCAGCAGCATGCCGTAGCTGGGGGCCTGTGGGATCAGGAACGGGGGGATGGCCGCAAACAGCGTCAGCGCGCTGAAAACCACGCGTCCCTGGTAACGATCGGTCAGCAATCCCATGGGCAGCCGGGCGAGCCCTCCCAGCAATACGGGTGTCGCCACAAGGAACGCAGTCTGGCTCGCGGTCAGATGAAAGAGGTCTTTAAAGCGCGATGCGAACGGGCCGATCAGGCCCCACGACACGAAACAGACAGCCATCGAGATGGTGCCGAGGGCAAGCTGGCGGTGCGGCGAGGGCGCTGCTCTGTCCGCGGATCCCGCGTTATGCGTAGGAGTCATGGTTGTGCGGCTTAACTTCGAAGAGGAAGCGCGGGCATCTTCAAAGTTATAAGCCATATCGTGTCGCGATTCAATCAATAATATCTCTTAATCTTTTGCAGCCGTCTCGCTGAGCGCATTTTCTGAAGCTGTGTGAGATTCGTCACGGTGTCGCGCCTGCTTCCTGTGAACATATCGTTACACGATAAAAAATGTTTCACGACCAAGAGTTTTTGCACATAAAATTGGTAGGGCTAAAATGGCTGATCGCGAAAAACAAGTAGTGATTCTGGGCGGCGGCTTCGGCGGCGTGTACACCGCCCGGCATCTTGAAAAACTGCTAACCCCGGACGAGGTCTCGATCCGGCTGGTGAACCGGGAAAACTACTGGGTCTATCAGCCGATGCTTCCCGAAGTCATTTCCGGTTCGATCGGCATCACCGACGTCGTATCTCCCATCCGTCATCTTTGTCCGCGCACACAGCTGGTGATGCGCGAGGTCGAGGAAATCGACCTCGACCGGAAGATCATAAGCCTGAGTCCGGGTTTCCGTCCGCGCCGCCTGGAATTACCGTACGACTATCTCGTCATCGCGCTGGGCGGAGTCACCGACTTCTATGGCATGCCCGGATTAATGGAGCACGCCAAACCGTTCCGCACGCTGGCCGATGCCGTGGCGCTGCGCAACCACCTGATCCACGCGCTGGAGGAGGCGGATGTCGAATCCGATCCCGAATTACGCCGCAGGCTGCTGACGTTCGTCGTGGCGGGCGGCGGATTTTCGGGCGTGGAGGTAATCGCGGAACTGAACGACTTCGTCCACGCCGTCAAGCGCAATTACCGGAACCTCCGCGATGAAAAAGTACGCAGCGTCCTGGTTCACGCCGGCGACCGGATCCTTCCCGAAATGACCGGCGGACTCGCGCTCTTCGCGCAGAAGATACTCACCGGACGCGGCGTCGAGATCATTCTGCACGACCGGCTGGCGGCTGCCACGTCCGAAAAGGCGGTCTTCAAATCCGGCGTTGCGATTCCCTGCAAGACCATTGTGTCGACAGTGCCTTCAGGGCTGGCTCCGGTGCTCCGGGAGCTCGAGTGCGCCAAAGAAAACGGCCGCCTGAAGGTCAACAGCAGTATGGAACTTCAGGGTTACGAGGGCGAGGTCTGGGCTGTGGGCGACTGCGCCACCGCCGCCACGGTCAAAGGCAGCCTTGTCCCGCCTACAGCCCAGCACGCTACCCGAGCCGCCAGGACTGTGGCACTCAACATTGCAGCGGCTGTTCACGGCCGTCCGAAGACCGGCTTTGCATTCGAAGGCCTGGGTACTCTCGGCGCCCTGGGACATTATTCGGCGGTCGCCAACATCATGGGTGTACATCTGTCCGGCCTGGCGGCATGGTTCATGTGGCGGGCCATCTACCTGATGAAAATGCCGGGGATCAATCGGAAGTTCCGGATCGGGCTGGACTGGGTGACCGCATTTCTGTTTTCCCCCGATCTTGTGCAGCTAAGAATTGCCCGCGAATCCGGCGTTACGCGGCAGCACTTCGAACCGGGAGAGATTGTCTTCAATCAGGGAGACCTTGGCGACAGCATTTACGTTGTCGAGAAAGGCCGGTGCGAAGTGCTGAAGGAAGCCGGCGGATTCCAGGAACATATCGCGGATCTGGGCGATGGAGACTATTTCGGGGAAATGGCGGTGCTGGCCGACGTAAGCCGTAACGCAACGCTGCGGGCCACCACGCCGCTCGATGTGCTCCTGATCCCGAAAAACGATTTCAACCTGCTGAAGACCAACGTACCCGCTTTCGGCAACGTATTCCGGCAACTGGCGGAACACCGCCGCGCCGCCCCGGCAGAAGAAAGAAAGACATTCGGCGCCGGAGGTTATTCATAGAGTACGTCGTATCACGATATTAAAGCCATCCGTGGTCTGCGTCGGAACCGGCGGATTGCGATTCGTGCTGTTTAATAACGGCGGCGCCGGAGCCGGTAAGCGTTATACATCGGTAAACGATAAAAAATTGTTGTGTCTGCGATCACGATTACGGCATACTAAACGGCAGACTCCGGTGACGCGATTATCCGATCGGTCTTGCCATGCGAAGGTTCGAGGACTGATTATGACGAAAGCGCTGCTTGCAATGGCTCTGATCGCCGCCGCCGAATGCAGCGCACAATCGACTTCGGACGATGGGATCAAGCTCGGGGATGTGACTTTTACCGCGACGCTGCGCGCGCGTTTGTACGAATGGGATTGGTTCCAGGCGGGCGTTTACCAGAACGAGTATGCGTATTCAGGCAATCTGCTGCGGCTGAATTTTGCCGAAACGCGCGGCGCGCTCGATCTGGACGCCGAGATCGCCGTTCCGTTTATCCTCGGTCTGCCCCGCACCGCGACCGCTCCCGCGCCGCAGGGCGCCCTGGGGCTGGGCGCGAACGATTACAGCGCGAACGCCAATCATCGGGACACGGCCCTCGCGTTTCCGAAACAGCTTTACGGGCGCTATCACTTTGATCCCGACAACCACCAGACCCTTCAGTTCGGGCGCTTCGAATTCAACGATGGCACGGAACTGACGCCAAAAAATGCCACGCTCGCGGTGCTCAAGCGGGATCACATAACCCAGCGTCTGATCGGCACCTTCTCATTTTCCGACGTAGGCCGGAGTTTCGACGGCTTCAGGTACTCGTGGACGGAGCCCACCACGGACTTCACCGTTATCACGGCAACGCCGACGCGTGGCGTCTTTCAGACCGACGGCTGGGGCTGGAACCGCATCGGATTCGCCTATGTGGCTTTCACGAAGGAGTGGGGGCACGGCATTCACGCGGCCGACACACGGGTTTTCGCGCTCGACTACGACGATTTTCGCCACATTCTGAAGACCGACAACCGCCCGATGGCAATCCGCAAGGGGGACACCGAGAACATCCAGATTCAGACATGGGGAGGTCACAGCATCCATGCTTTGACGACGCAGGCCGGCATCATCGACGGCCTGGGCTGGCTGGCGGTACAGACGGGCCGATGGGGAACGCAAACGCAGCGCTCGTATGCGTTCGATGTGGAAACCGGTTACCAGCCGGCGATTCTGCCGTCGATAAAACCGTGGCTGCGCGCCGGTTACACGATGGGATCCGGCGACGGCAATCCCAACGACAACAAGCACGAAACGTTCTTTCAGATTCTGCCGACACCGCGTCCCTATGCCCGGTTTCCGTTCTTCAACATGATGAACATCGGGGATGCATTCGGCGCCCTGGTGCTGCGGCCGGACGCCAAAGTGACCATTTCGAGTGAAGCCCATTCGTTGCGCCTTGCGAGCCGGAACGACCTTTGGTATTCCGGCGGAGGCGCCTTTCAGCCCCAGACCTTCGGGTATACGGGACGCGCGACTGACGGCCAGCGTTCGCTTGCCAACCTCTACGACACGAGTGTGGAGTACCGCTACAACCGGCACGCGACTTTTACAGGGTATGTGGGCTATGCGCAGGGCAAAGGAGTAATGGAAGAGATCTACCCAACAGGGAAAAATGGCAATTTCAGCTATCTTGAAGTGCTGCTCCGGATGTAAGGCGCCGCCCGGAATGTCCTTACCAGCCCGCAAAGGGCCGATCGCGGCCCTCGGTTGTAACGAAGCAAGCGCTGGGCGAAAGCCGCGATCCAGGCTCCGTTTTACGGGCGATTACTGACAAGGGCCATGCATACGAACATCCGATCAGCCGGCGCCAGCGTACTCAACGCACTATGGGTACTCCTGCGCCTTCCGCGTTCCGATGCCGGTGATTCCCGCCGCCGCAGATTTCGATTTCAAATTCTACAAAGGAGTCCGCACGTGAAAGCAAACAAGTCTCATGGCATATCTCTGATGCGCCCGCTGAGGCGAATTCCCGCGGCGCTGATGGCCCTCGTTCTGGTTGGCACGGCCTTTTATCGGCCGGCAAAGATGATGGCTGCCGACCACCGGGAGTCTCCCACGGCAGATGCGAACCCGGAAGGCGACATCGCCGATCTCTTCGCATTTCTCGATCCGAATGCCGCTACGCAACTGGTTTTGATCATGGACGTCAATCCGTTCTCCGTCCCTGATGAACCCACCTATTTTTACGCGCCGAATATTCTTTATCAGTTCAAGATTGCCAACAATGCGGATGCCGTGGAGGATCTGGTCATTCAGGCGATGTTCACGAACGTTCCCGCCACCACCTGCGCATCCGGCCAGATGGTGCAGATCTTTGGGCCGGCCCCGCCAAATACCACGGGTTTAGTCAATACCGTCCTGACAGTGAACCCGACCGTAAGCGGCTGCACCGGGATAACCCTCCAGCAAAACAACATGACAGTCTTCACCGGCCAGGTCGCCGACCCGTTTGTTTTCGACGTCGGCCAGGAGATGCGCATTGTCGGGGGCAGTCAGGACGTGTTTCGCAACTTCCCTGGTTTTACTCTCGGACCGCTGCGCGGGAGGCCGGTGCGCGCCGATGGCACCAGCGGCGTCGACGGCTTTGGCGGCTTTAATGTGAGTACGATCGCGATCGAATTCCCCAAAGCCGATGCTGCGGCCTTCCTCGGCCATTTAGGTGTAGTCGGCATCTGGGCTACCACAAGCTTGCCGGTAAGCTCTCCAAACGTAACCAGCTCGTTTCGTTCTCACGATATTCAGGCCCCGAGTAACATCCAGGCCCCGTCTACAAGCTACATGCAGTTCCAGCGCGTGGGGCAGCAGATTTTCAAGACCGTGTTTGTGCCCACCAGCATGCGCGAGGCATTTAACGCCTCCATACCTGAAAATGATATGCAGAACTGGCCCTCGCTGGTTCCCGATGCCTTGACCACCAAAGACAACGACGGAACAGGCAACACGATCTCGGCCCGTGCGGGGTTGCTCACCACGCTGGGTTTTACTGACGTCAGCGGAGCGAACCCCGGCCAGGGCCATGGAGCGCCTTTGCTTGTGCCCGCAACCTTCGTCAACACCAACGTGAACCTGCTCCGGACCCTGTTGTTGCCGGATGTGCTCCGGCTGGACCTCACTGTCATTCCCAGTGGCCTCGTTGCTCTTCCCGGCGCAGCTGCGGCGGGCGGAAATTCGGACCCGCAACTCGGATTGGGAGTCAACGGACTCCAGAACGGTCGGCGGCCTGCCGATATAACCGGCGACATCGTGTTGCAATTTGCGCGGCAGCTTGCCGACGTGAATTTCCCGGCCAGCACCGGTGTGGCGGGGAGCGGACCGCCGCGCCCAGGGGCGTTGACCTTCGGAACGGATCGGCGTACTCTTTACGTCCTCGATGGAACCGACTTTATCCGGCCGGATTCTCAAGTCGGCGATGTGTCGGGAAACCAGCCTCCTTACGGCGGAAACCCCTCTCCCTTTCTGAACACGTTCCCGTTTCTTGGACCTCCAAACCCGCTGCCGGGCGAGACAGGTACAATCGGATTCCCGGTGCAGCAGTAGCCTGATCCCCGTTCCGTCACGGCTCAGTACGCATGGGAAAACGGGCAGAGCCTACTCTGTCCCGCACGCGAAATGGTTGATATCAGCGAGAACCCGTGCGTGGACAGAGCGGTCTACTGGCAAGTCTCTTTTCAGCGGCCGGGTGGGGCGCCGGAGCATTCGAGCCGCGGCGGCGGAAGAAAACAAGGACGTCCGGCGCCGGAAGTTATTCATGGCATTGCCTCATAGAACCCCATCCGCGTTCAGTCGGTGGGACTGCGGATCGCAATATTCGTACTATTTAGCACCGAAAGTGCAAAAGACCGTCAGGTCCGAACGTTCAGAAAAAGATAAAAAATTGTTGTGTGCATGATTACAACTACGGCATACTGAACGGCAGACTGCGGTGAAGTTTTCTTTGAAACCGTTGCACAAACTGCCATGGTTGTTCGCGTTGATACCGGGCGATCCCGCATTTATCGATCGCCGCCAACCTAACTTGTCCTGCCATGGCCGATCCTGCGTCTTCCGCGTTCCGATGCCGCAGATGCCAGCCCCGGCAGGTTTCGATTTCAAATTGATATAAGGAGAACGCACTTGAAAGCAGACAGGTCTCATGGCATATCTCTGATGCGCCCCCTGGGGCGAATTCCGGTGGCGCTGATGGCCCTCGTTCTGGCTGGCACAGCCTTTTACCAGCCGGCAAAAGTGATGGCTGCCGACCACCGGGAATCTCCCATGGCAGATGCGAACCCGGAGGGCGACATCACCGATTTCTTCGCTTTTCTCGATCCGAATGCCGCTACGCAACTGGTTTTGATCATGGGCGTCAATCCGTTCTCTCTCCCGGATGAGCCCGGCAGCTATGCGTTCTCGCCGAATATGCTTTATCAGTTCAAGGTTGCCAACAATGCGAATGCCGTGGAGGATCTGGTCATTCAGGCGATCTTCACGAACGTTCCCACAACCACGTGCGCTTCCGGCCAGATGGTGCAGATCTTTGGCCCGGCGCCGCCTAACACCACCGGTTTAGTCAATACCGTGCTGACAGTGAACCCCACCGTAAGCGGCTGCACAGGGATAACCCTCCAGCAAGGCACCATGCAGGTGTTCACCGGCCCGCGCAACGACCCGTTTGTTTTCGACGTTGGCCAGGAGATGCGCGTTGCCCAGGGCAAGCAGGACCTCTTCCGCGACTTCCCCGGTTTTGCCCTCGGACCGCTTCACGGGAGGCCGGTCCGCGCCGATGGTACCAGCGGCGTCGACGGCTTTGGGGGCTTTAATGTGAGTGCGATCGCGATCGAATTCCCCAAAAGCGATGCCGCGGGCTTCCTGGGCCACCCGGGTGTAGTCGGCATCTGGGGTACCACAAGCTTGCCGGTAAGCTCGCCAGGCGTAACCGGTTCGTTTCGTTCTCACGATATCCAGGCCTCGACAAGCTATATGCAGTTCCAGCGCAACGGGCAGCAGCTTTTCAAGTCCGTCTTTGTGCCCAACAATATGCGCGACGCATTTAACGCCACCGTACCCGAAAACGATGTGCAGAACTGGTCCTCGCTGGTTCCCGATGCCTTGACCACCAAAGACAACGACGGAACGGGCAACACGATCGCGGCCCGCGCGAGTTTGCTCACCACGCTGGGTTTTACTGACGCAAGCGGGGCGAACCCCGGCCAGGGCCATGGCGCGCCTCTGCTCCTGCCCGCAAGCTTCGTCAACACCAACGTGAACCTGCTCCGGACCTTGTTGTTGCCGGATGTGCTCCGGCTGGACCTCAGTATCATTCCCAGTGGCCTCGTTGCTCTTCCCGGAGCCGCCGCCGCTGGCGGAAATTCGGATCCGCAACTCGGATTGGGAGTCAACGGACTCCAGAACGGACGGCGGCCTGCCGATATCACCGGCGACATCGTGTTGCAATTTGCGCGGCAGCTTATTGACGTGAATTTTCCGGCGAGCACCGGCGTGGCGGGGAGCGGACCGCCGCGCCCAGGGGCGTTGACCTTCGGAACGGATCGGCGTACTCTTTACGTCCTTGATGGCACCGACTTTATCCGTCCGGACTCTCAGGTCGGCGATGTGTCGGGAAACCAGCCTCCTTACGGCGGGAACCCCTCTCCGCTTCTGAACACGTTCCCGTTTCTTGGCGTTCCAAACCCGCTCCCGGGCGAGCCCGGTACAGTCGGCTTCCCGCCGCAGCAGTAGCCTCACCCCCGCTCCGTCACGGCTCAGTACGCGTGGGATACTGAGCCGTGACCGACAGGGAGCGCCGGGCGGTATGTTTGATCCGAAGCAGAATGTCGAAAAAGACAACGCGACACACGGCGGCTGCGATTGCGGTTTTCTTCCTGTCGCCGTTTCTGGCGCGAACCCAGACCGGGCCGCACGAATCGGACAACGAGATTCGTTTTTTTCAGTGGAAAATCTCGCAGGATGCGGATGACTTCTTCTACTACGATCGCCTCGGCGTCGCCTACATCCAGAAGGCACGCGAGACCGGCGATCTCACTTATTACGATCTCGCATCCAAAGCGCTCGAAAAGTCGCTGGCTCTGGAGTCTGACGATCCTGACGCCGCACCGGCGAAAAAGCATCTCGCGACTGTCTATTACGCCTACCATCGCTTCGGCGAGGCGCTGAAGCTGGCGCAGGAAGCATTTGAACTGTATCCCGGTGACCTTACGCCGTACGCCCTTATAGGCGATACCCGATCCGAAATGGGAGACTACGATCAAGCCTGGGCGGACTGGCACCATCTGCAGAATCCGGCGGTTCGGCAATCCGCCGAGAGCGGCGTTCAATATCTGGCCGAAAGCCGCGCATCCGTCAGGAGCCTGCTGACCGGGGACACAAAGGCCGCCATCGAACACATGCGGCGCGCGGTGAATATTGCAATTTCATCCCGCATGCCCCGGGAAACCATAGCCTGGAGCGACTTCACCCTGGGGGACGACTACTTCCAGACAGGCGATCTCGCGGGCGCGCAGGCGGCTTACAACGACGCCTTAAAAACTTATCCCGATTACCATCGTGCGCTCGCCGGATCGGCCAAAGTATCTGCCGCCGAAGGCCATCTGAACGAGGCCATCGGGTTGTATCAAAGAGCCATTGGCATCATTCCTTTACCCGTTTACGCCGCGGCCCTTGGCGATGTCTACGTCAAGGCGGGAAAGCCGGCAGAAGCCAAAAAGCAGTACAACCTGGTCGAGTACATCGGACGCCTCAACAGTATTAATCGGATGGTTTACAACCGCGAACTGTCCCTGTTCTACTCAGACCACGATATCCACCCGGAAGAGGCTTTGGAGCTGGCCCGCAAAGAGTTTGAAGTCCGGCACGATATCTACACCTGGGACGCGCTGGCCTGGGCGCTTTACAGGAATAACCGGGGGGAGGAAGCCGCCGCCGCGATGAAGGAGACGCTCCGCCTCGATACGAAAGACCCGCTGCTTTTTTTTCACGCGGGCATGATATACGAGCGTCTCGGCGACAATGAAAAGGCCGTGGATTATCTGGATCGCGCGCTTGCGCTGAACCCGCAGTTCCATGTGTCGTTTGCCGACGTCGCCAGAGCCACTTTGCGAAAACTGCCGGCGCAGCCCGGGACGGCGCATGCGCGGCCTTAGTCAGGACGGCAGGCGAAACCGCCTGCCCCACCACAGCCAATCAACAGTTTGCAGGCTTGGGTGGGGCAGGCCTTCAGCCTGCCGGAGCCTTTTTCAACAAATTCTTAAAACCATCTGCCGTGTTACGCTTCCGGCGCTCCCGTTTTTCTGGCTTGCGGCGCCGCGGGCGGTCGAGGCCCATCCGATGGGCAATTTCAGTATCAACCACTATGCCGGCATTCGCGTCGAGCCGGGGGCTGTCGAGTTGCGTTACCTCATCGATCTGGCTGAGATTCCTACTTACCAGGAGATACAGGATAACAATCTCGTCCCTTCGGAAGGCGATCCCCGCCTTCACCCTTATCTGGTGAAGAAAGCCAAGATCCTCGCCGGCGGGCTCACGCTCGAAGTGAACGGCCGTGCCCTGCATCTGGAGCCGATTTCCTGGAATGTCATCTTCCCCCCCGGTGCGGGCGGCTTGCCGACGATGAAGCTGGGCTTCGTCTATCGGGCTGCCATGGGGACCGTTTCTTCCGGGTCGCTCGAATATCGTGACAGCAACTTCGGTGGGCGTGCCGGCTGGAAAGAGATCGTGGTCACGGCGGACCCCGCCGTTCGACTGACTGTCAGCCCGGCCCTCGAAACGGATCGCAGCGGGCAGCTCTCGAACTATCCGACCGATCTGCTGAACAGTCCGCCGCAGGACCTCGAAGCAGGCTTCACTTTTGTCGCGCCGTTGCTGGTGACGCAGACCGTCGCGCAACCGGCGGGCAAGGCCGCCGCGCATCCCCGGCCCGCGAGAGCGGATGCACCCGCTTTGCCGTCACTGCCGAAAATTGTGGCCGCCCCGATCTCTTTGAGCGCCAATCGGCAGCCGACGCCGCGCAGCCGGTTTACGGAGCTTGTCACCACGCCGCATCTGAGTTTCTGGTTCCTGTTCACGGCGGCCTTCATTGCCGCGGGCCTGGGCGCCCTGCACGCCCTCGAACCGGGTCACGGCAAGACCATCGTCGGCGCTTACCTCGTCGGATCGCGCGGCACGGCGCGGCACGCGGTCTTTTTGGGCTTGATTGTCACCGCCGCACACACGGCGGGCGTTTATGTTCTGGGCGCCATCACCCTCGGCGCTTCCAGATACGTGGTGCCCGAACGGCTCTATCCCTGGCTCGAAATGGTTTCCGGCATCGTCATTGCGATTTTCGCCGCTTATCTGATGATGCGCGCCTGGACAGGCGACGATACGGAGCACAATCACCGACACTGGTTCGCTTCGAATGAATCGCGCTACGCCGGGGAAAGCGCACAGGCCCGGCCACTGGCGGAGACGCACGGTCAGCCTTATCCAGGACAAGGT
Organism: Terriglobia bacterium; assembly: GCA_963832905.1. Lineage (GTDB taxonomy): Bacteria > Acidobacteriota > Terriglobia > Bryobacterales > Bryobacteraceae > BOG-234. Next base: position 115,437 of record CAWHVO010000002.1, read on the forward strand.
GAACCATGCGGTTGCACCGGTGGTCAGTCCGTTGTGCGCGCCGAGAAAGAAGTCCCGTTCAGCCGGCTCCTGACTCTGGGTATCACCGGCGGCATGGTGCCGTGTCCCGCCGCGCTGGTCGTACTCCTCGGCGCATTTTCCATGCATCGCACCGGGTTCGGTCTGTTTCTCATCGTCGCTTTCAGTCTGGGTTTGGCCGCGGTCCTCGTCTCGATCGGACTGTCGATGGTTTATGCGAGGCAGTTCGTCGCGCGCCTGAAAAGCAATCAAAGCGACGGAGCTCTTATCAAGCGCTGGCTCCCGTTCGCGTCCGCCGGATTTATGCTGATTCTGGGTCTGGGGATCGCCGGCCGGGCGCTGATCAACACCGGGGCCGGCGCCGGCTTTCTGGCTCAGGCAAAGCTGCCGTCGTTCGTCGGCATCGTGCTCCTCGGCCTGTTCCTTGGCATGCGCCACTCAACCGATCCCGATCACGTCGTCGCCGTGTCCACGATAGCCAGTAAGGAGCGTTCGGTTCGCCAGGGAGCCATGATCGGCGTGTTATGGGGCGTGGGCCACACGTTCACGATTTTCGTGGTCGGCTCCGCGATCATCCTGTTCGGTCTTGCCATTCCGCCCAGAGTCGGCCTTTCGATGGAGTTCTCCGTTGCGCTGATGCTGATCCTGCTCGGCGTCCTGAATCTCACAGGCGCGATTCGCTGGCTGTCGGAAAGATTTGCGCCTGCCGGCCGGGGCACGGGAAACGGGGTGGAAGGTTCCGTCGACCGCCTTATGAGGCGATACGGCGCCTGGCAGGTATTTCGCCCGCTTGTGATCGGCCTGGTGCACGGCCTCGCGGGCTCCGCGGCAGTAGCATTACTGGTGCTTTCGACGATTCGCAGTCCGCTTTGGGCCATTGCCTACCTGCTCGTATTCGGCATGGGAACTGTCGTTGGCATGATGCTGATGACGTCGGCCATGGCCATACCGGTGGCTATTACAGGTAAACACTTCGCGGCCGCGGGCAGGTATCTGGCCCCGGTTTCCGGCATCGTCAGCACCGCCTTCGGACTTTTCCTCGCGTATCAGATCGGTTTCGTCGATGGCCTTTTCAGGGCCGGCGTTCACTGGACCCCGCAATAACCGGATCACTCGATATCCATCGCCGCCTTCAGGCCCTCCTCGACGTCACGCAGGGACTCAGACGGCAGAGTGCCGAGCCTCCTGGTAAGTTTGGCGCGATCCAGCGTGGTTACCTCACGGCATAGCTTGTCCTGGCGAGGCCGCCTGTCCCGCGAAATTTCTATCACGGTAGGTCCGCGCTTACCCTGGGATGACGAGGTCGAGATCGGGACTACGATTATGGACCTCCACGCAGGCATTTGGTTGAAGCCATCGTGCGACACGACGATTACGGGCCGCCGACCGGTCTGCTGCGAGCTGGATCGTGGGACAAGCTCGGCCCAATAAACCTCGCCCCGTTTCACCTTGTTCCCTTGCGCGTATTCAAAACGTGTTCGATGGCGGCGGACTCCAAACCGGCGTCGAGATCGAGACCCGTTCCAGCCATTTCGGCAGCGTAGGCGGCGATGGCCTCGTTCCGTGTCTTTCGGCGTTGTTGTCGCAGCCACCAGTCGACAGCCTCGCGCGCCAGCGTCGTTGCGGGCAACCCGGTCCGTTCTGCCTCCGCCCTGAGATCGGCGTATGTCTGCTCCGGCAGCGGCAGGTGAAAGTTCTTCATCGCGGACTCCAGAGGCGATTATGCCACGACTCGATGGCAAAGCCTGATGGCAACGAAACAATGGCAGGCGGCTGGAGATCCGCAGCACGGCCCAGGCGGAACATCGCAACGTCGATGAAGTGCTCACCGGCGCTGTGAAGCGGCAGGTCGAAGAGCGTTCATGGACAAAGCTACTGGACTATGGCGCGGAGCGGGCGAAAAGGCGGCCCCGCGGCGCCCTTTCATTTCTTTGCCAGCATCTCCTCGATGGCCTGGCCGACCTGATCGAGAAATTCATCCAGCATAGAGGGCTTGTGGATGTATCGCTCGCCCCTCCCCGTGAGCGCCACGCGATGCCGATCCTTCGCCGCATCGGACGACGTCAAAACGCCCACCGGCACGCCAACCATGGAAGGTTTGCTCCGGATCGTCTGGAGCACTTCAAAGCCTTCCCGGCGAGGCAGGTTGAGATCGACGAGGATCAAATCTGGTAAAACGCTGTCGTCCTCCTGCAGCGCCCGGATGGCCTGCTCTCCATCGATGTAACGGATCAGCTCATAAGGTAATTGGCGATTCTGGAGCGTTTTCTCCAGCAGGTAAACGTCACCGGGATTGTCTTCGACCACCAGAATGCGAATCGGCTTCGGCCCGTCCTTCGTCTTCGTAGCGCGGTTCGCCATGCTGCTCGTCCTCATCGCCCGGCGTTACCGGCCGGGCCCCGGCGCAGAATTCCCTTCAATGCCCAGCCGATCTGCAGAAAGTCCTCCAGATCGGGCGGCTTCATAATGTAGCGGACTACCTGCAAATGCCGGTCTTTGAGGCGGGCGGGGGGCGATGGTGATGAACTGGTGATCACCACCGGTACGCTGGCCAAACGCTTTGTTGCGCGCATTGCTTCCATGATTTGAATACCGTCGTTCATGGGCAAACTCAGATCGAGCACCGCAAGATCGGGTACGGGACTGAGGGCGTATTCTCCTTCGCCGCGGACGAAAGCCATTGCGCGGCCACCGTCCTCGATGACCGTCAACTCGAAATTCAATTCGGCGCCAAGCAACGCCTTGCGGAACAGATAGACGTCGGCGGTATTGTTTTCCACCAGCAGAATGCGAGCCGGCTCATCCCCCATGCGCCGCTGCTCCCCTGGCTGTCACCGGCACGGTGAAATAAAACGTGGCTCCCTGATTGACATCCGACTCGATCCATATACGGCCGCCGTAGCGATCGACCACGCGCTTGCAGATCGCCAGGCCGATGCCAGTGCCGGGAATGGTGTTGCCGTGCAACCTCTTGAACACGCCGAAAATCTGCTTGTGATATTCGGGGGGGATCCCGATGCCATTGTCTTTAATGGCGATGCGCCAAAGGCTGTCCTGCCTTTCCGCAGACACGTGAATGCGCGGCGGACGCTCGCTCCGGTATTTGAGGCCGTTACCGATCAGGTTCTGGAAAAGCTGCACGAAATGCGGCTCGTAGCCGGGGATCACAGGCAGGTTATCAGAATTGATGAGCGCGCTCGATTCTTCGATCGCGGCCTGACAGTTTCTGAGTGCATTCTGAAAAACGTGATTAAGGTCGACAGGCTCGGCAGGCTCCTGTCCGTCGCCGGCCACCTGGGTGTAGGCGAGCAGATCAGTCAGCAGGCTTCGCATGCGCTTATTGCCCTCGGTGATAAATCCGATGCAGGTCGCCGCTTCGCCATCGAGCCGGTCGCGATACCCTTTCAAAAGTAATTGCGAGTAGCTGGTGATCATGCGCAGCGGTTCCTGCAAATCGTGACTGGCCGCGAATGCGAACTGGCTCAGGTCTTCATTGGCGCGTGAGAGCGCCGCGTTCGAGACGCGCAGCGCCTCCTCGGCAGCTTTTCGCTGCGTGATATCCGCATTTACTTCGAGGATCGACACCACCCGATCTTCCGCATCCCGATGCAGCGCCCAATGGCTCGCCACGGTCACACGCCTTCCATCCCGGCACGTATGCACCAGATCCCCCTCCCATTGGCCTTCTCTCATCAGTTGTGCCAGGATCTCGTCCAGCGCCGAAGGGAATTCGGTCTGCAGAAGAGAATGGCTGACCCGGCCCACGGCTTCGGCCGCGGAAAATCCGTACAGGTCGGCCGCGCCTTGATTCCAGTAAATAATTCGATCCTCCAGATCCCGCACGAATGAATGGGCTCGCTCCATCAGGTGAGCTTTCTCGAGTAATTCGGCAGCTTGCTTCGCCAGCAGTCTCTCGGTCCTGCGCCGCTCTGTGATGTCGCGAAAGACGAGTACCACCCCTATTAGTTCTCCATGCACGTTGCGAATGGGCGCCCCGCTGTCGTCGATCGCAATCTCTGTTCCGTCCTGTGCAATCAGGACCGTGTGGTTCGCCATTCCAACGATGCCGCCCTCCCGTAACACCTTCGTCACAGGACTTTCCACTTTTGCGCGACTGAGTTCGTTGAAGATACGGAAAACGTCGTCGAGATGCCTGCCTGCGGTCTCAGGCCCGGTCGCCCGCAGCAAAGACTGAGCGACCTTATTGGTAAACGCAATGCGCCCTTTTGCGTCCGTGGCTATGACAGCGTCTCCAATACTTGTCAGAGTCGTCTCGAACCGCTGCCGCTCATCGCGTTCGGCATTCTCTGCGCGTCTGGCCCGCGCTAACGCCCGCCCCTGCGCATCGCTCAGCAAAGCCACTCCAAACCCGATCACGATGAAGATCACCAGGCTGACCTGATCGGCTGGCTTACGAACCTGAAAAGATCCAAAAGGTTCGGCGAAGTAATAGTCACCCGCCAATGCGCAAAGCAAAATGCTGAACGCTCCCGCACGAAACCCGCCAAACCATGCAGAGAAGAGGACCGCCACAAGAAAAATACTGAACGCGAGTTCCGTCGTTCCAATAAGCGGAGTCAGCGCCATTCGGAGCAGAACGGCTGCGCCGGCGGCCAGGATTGCCGCGGCATAGCGCAGGATCCAGGATCGTTCCTTTGCCCGGGAATCGGCTCTTATGAAAGGCTCCAGGCCGACAGCGAAGAGAAACAGGAGCACGAGCGAGCCGGCCACAGCCGCCAGCAGCGCCGTTTGCGCTGCAGCCTCCCCTTCGGTGGAAGCCTGAACCCGGGACGAAAGCTCGGTGCGCCGGATCTGCGCGACCAGAGCACGTATCTCATTCATTGTCCGTTGACCCCGGTCGCTGAGAACAACCGTCAGCGTGGGTGACAGTCCTTGTGTGCGCCGGACGTCAATCGTCTGCCGAAGGTCCGCAAGTTTCTGGTCCACCAGACTGTTTAACCGCGCCAGATTCTCCGACTGGTTTGCATGTCCGGCGAGGAGTCTCCGCACCGTGCCGAGCTGGTTGGGAATAACCTGGAGCGCCTGATTGTACGGCTGGAGGTAGCGATCCTCGCCCGTGAGCAGAAATCCCCGTTGGCCCGTTTCGGCATCCGTCACGCTGGAGAGAAGTTGATCAATGGAATCCGCAACGTCGCGCGTTTGGGCAGCATCGACGTTGGCGCGCTTAAACTGCTGCCACTCGCGGTACGACAAGGCTACGACGGCCATCAGGACCAAAGCGGCAACACCGAACAGCGCCCGATTCAGGCGTCGACCGTCTTGGCGGGCCGTGTTCTTTTCCATCGTTAAACTCCTCAGCGGAGAGCGCGAGCCCTGCTCAACCAAAGAAAAGCCTCAGAATACTACAGCATACCTGTCAACGGAATTCGTTGACGGCCATGCGGGTGTGCCCGGACACGCGGATTGTATCCGCGTCTTTCACAGACTGAAGCCTGTGCAGGCGCGGCTTGCGCCGCGCGTCCAGATGATGGGCTGCACCGGCTCCCCGCGACTTTGCGAGAATAGGCCTTTCCCGACCATGCCAGATCAGTCCCGCGCCACCGTCGCCTTATCCAGGATCGGTCCGAAGATTCCGGTCGATCGCACGCTTCCTTTCCACGAAAGTCTGGTCCACATGTTCTGGCATGCGGTGGAGCGCAGACCGGACGTCGTGGCCGTGATCTATCAGGACCCGCACGTCCCCCGATCGATCACCTACCGCGATTTCGGCCGCGCGGTCATCGGGCTGGCGGCGCAGCTCGAATCGCGCGGGCTCCCTCCCGGCCCGATCGTCGTGATGATGCCCAACTCAATCGAGATGGACGTCGCCCTCATGGCCGTCATGAGCGTCGATAGACAGGTCGCGCCGGTGAACCCCTTCTTTCATGTGGCCGAGGTCTCGAAGGTGCTCGACGGCTTCGACCCGAGGGCCATCGTCTGCCATCCGACTACGAAGGAAAAAGCCGAGGAAGTTGCCGCCCGGATGGGTCTCACGCACGTCATCGCCGTTGGCTACGAGACCCTGTCGCAATGGACAGCGGATGCACACCTCGATGCGCCGCCCGCGAAAATGCCCGCGGCCGACGATCTGGCGCTGTCGATTTTCACCGGCGGTTCCACGGGCGTGCCGAAGGGCGTCAACCATACGCACCGGGGTCTGATGTGGGGCCTGATTCAGCACGTCAGCGTATGGCCGATTCCTTTCGGTGAAGGCGTGTTCCTCAATGTGGCGCCGATGTTCCATATCTGGGGTCTGACGTATGCGACCTGGGTGCCGATCTTCACTGCCGGAACCCTGGTCATGATCCCGAAATATGAGCCGGACGAAGTGGTGCGCGCCCTCGCCGGGCATAGCGTGAGCATCTTTGCCGGCGGGCCCGCGCCCATCTACATGGGTCTGCTGCACAGCCCGTTGTTCGATCAGGTCGATCTGTCGGCGTTGAAATACTGCCCTTCCGGCGGCGCACCCTGCCCGGAGGATCTGCATCGCGAATGGCTCCGCCGCACGGGTTGTCCGCTGCTCGAAGGCTGGGGAATGTCTGAGGGCGCTCCGTTCTGTCTCAACCGGTACGACGGCGAGCGCAAACTGCTGTCGGTCGGCAATCCGGTGCCGGAAACCGAAGTCGAAGTCGTCGATCTCGAAACCGGGACACGCGTTTTGCCGGTCGGCGAGGCGGGCGAAGTGCGGGTGCGCGGGCCGCAGATGATGACCGGGTACCACAACAAGCCCGAAGAGACGGCCTACGCGCTGCGCGATGGCTACATGTATACGGGCGATATCGGCTACGTCGACAGCGATGGGTTCCTGTTCCTGGTCGACCGCAAGAAGGACATGGTGATTGTCGGCGGCTACAACGTTTATCCGCGCGAGATCGACGAAGTGCTGTTCAGCCACCCGGCGATCCGCGAGGCGGCGACTGTCGGCAAGCGCGATGAACGGCTGGGAGAGGTTGTGGTGGCGTTTGTCGCATTGAAGAGCGGCGCCGTGCTCGACGAGGAAACGTTCTTTGCTTATTGCAAAGAGAAGCTTGTCAAGTACAAACGGCCGGTCGAAGTCACCTTCATCGACGCTTTGCCCCGCACGGGCACCAACAAGATCGATAAGCTGCGGCTGCGCGCCATGGCCGTCGGCGGGGGCGCGGCGCGTTAAGGCGGACGGCTTATTTCGACTTCGCCGGCTGCTTACCGGCCGTCTCGGCCTTAGCCTGACCGCTGGCCGCGCCGCCTTTCGAATACGTGATCTTCTTCGCTCCGCCTTCACAGCTGCCCACGACCGTCTGATCTTTTATGTCGCCGGCCGCCACAATTTCGAGCTGATAGTCTTTCACGCCTTTCGCGTCGATCTTCGCCGCAATCTCCGACTTCAGTTCCTCGCACGGCTTGATTTCAAACCCCTGCGCCGACATAGCAGACAGTCCCAGCGCCAGAGCCACGATTCTCATTACCCACGCCCTCCCCATGAGCACGATAGTATCGGAAAAACGAATCGCCCATGGCAGAAAAAATCGGAGTCTTAGTCGAAGCGGATCCCGGGCCCGGGATTCTCCACCAGTTGACCGGAGTCATGGCGCGTCACGGCGCGAACATCACTTCGGTCGACATTATCGAGGAGCGCCAGACCTACTTTGAACTCGATGTGATCAACGGTCCGGAGCTACTGAGCGATCTCGAAAAGCTCCCCATCGTCCACCGGGTCTCGCAGGTGAAGACGTTTGAGGCAGTGTTTGGCAAACGCATCGTCATTATCGGCGGCGGCGCGCAGGTTGGTCAGGTGGCGATCGGCGCCATCTCCGAAGCCGATCGCCATAACATCCGCGGCGAACACATCTCCGTCAACACGATTCCCCTCGTGGGCGAACAGGCGCTGGCCGACGCCGTCCGCGCCTGCGCGCGTCTGAGACGCGTGAAAGCCCTGGTGCTCGCGGGCTCGCTGATGGGCGGCGACATCCAGCGTGCCGTCCTGGAAGTGCGTGCGCAGGGGATGCTGGTCGTCAGCCTCAACATGGCGGGAAGCGTTCCGGAAGCTGCCGACCTTGTGGTGTCGGACCCGCTGCAGGCCGGGGTCATGACCGTCATGGCCGTTGCCGAAACGGCGAAGTTCAGCATCGCCCGCCTCAAGCGGCGCGTTTTCTGATCGCGTTTGCTGCGTCTATTTCCAGTCGTCCATCGCTTTGCGGGGCAGGAAGTCGAGCAGCTCCAGCCGCACACCGTTCGGATCGGTCGCATTCGTGATGCTCGTTTTCGTAGATCCTGTGCGCGGATCGTTTACCTTCAAGCCGCGCGACCGCAGGGTCGCCACCGTCGCATTCAGATCGAGCGGCCACAGGCCGATGTGGCTCAGCCCCACCGGTCGCTCCGCGGTCGCCTGGCCTAACTCGATGAACGTATCGCGCGTCACCTGCAGGTAGGCCAACGTCGGCTTGCCGCTACTATCGCGGATCGTGAACGCCTCGCGAAGCCCCATCGTCTTCGTGTAGAAGCGCATCGATTCGTCGAAATCCTTCACGTAGATTCCGACGTGATTCAGCCGCAGACCCGAACCTGGCGCCGTTTGCGCCGCACCCGGCTGCATCAAGAACATGCCGATTCCCATTCCCGCCGCAAACAACCCACAACCACCGATCCAGTTACGCATAACCCGCTCCTTATTTATTCCAGTGCAAAAGAGGACGGCCAGTCCGTCTGTGCACCCCGAACACCCGCGAACAACGGAATTGCGGCGATCCTCATTGTGTGGCAGCCGTTCTTTCACAATGTTTCCTGGCAGCCCATGGGCGTGCTCTCGCTCCTCTATTTCATGCTCCTCGGCGAAGTCGTTTTCGGGGGACTCGGCGCAGGTGTTTACAGCATCTTCATGATCGCGCTCCACACGCTGGTCACCCCGATGATCGCGTTGTCACGGGCCCGGCCCGCACGGATTCATTGACATTTTATTTGCCTTCGCCTCCGCCATGGCCAACAATGGACAGACCATGGCCAGTCTCAGCGCCAAGAGCGCCTTCTACAACGTCACCACCCTGATCGCCGTGCTGGCCGGCCGCCACGGTCCTCGGGCCGATCATTGAATTCCTGCGCCAATGACCGCGCGAATCATCCTCCTGCTCCTCGTGGCGCGCTGCGGCGCTCTCGCAGGACGGCGCCATCGTTACCGATCGTCCGGCCGTCACCGACTCCAGCGTCGTGGTTCCCTCCGGCACCCTTGTTTCCGAAAACGGTCTCACTTACACCGCGACAATGGCCCCGAAACGTTGGACGCCACCGCACGCTCTTTCTTCCAGCTGGAGCGCCACGGGCATGCTTTCCACCTGGTTCCCCACCGAAGGCGACCGGCGCAACGTAACCGGCGAAACCACGTTCCTGATCGACCGCACTCTCACCAAACAGTGCGACGCCTTCGTCAACTATGCCGGTGACTTTCCGGAGCAGGGAACTCCCCGCCATCTCGCGCGCTTCGGCACTTCATTCCGCCTAACGCCTGAGCAGCAGCTCGATCTCCACTTCGGTGTGGTCTTTCGCGGGCCGCGGTTGACCACTTCATCGGCATCGGCTACTCTTTTCGGCTGCAGCTGCGCCGGCAATAGCGGCGCCAAACGGGTATATACTTCCACAAGGCCAACCGCCAAAGGAGTCTCATGCGCCGTCTTTTGCTTTTTCCGCTGATCGCTTTCACTCTCGTCGCGGCCTCGCTTCCCAAAGCCCCCAAACCGGAAGATCTCGGCCTGTCGAGTGAACGGCTCCAGCGCATTCACGCGATGATCCAGCGGCACATCGACGCCGGTGAGATCACGGGCGCAGTAACGCTGGTTGCGCGCCACGGCCAGCTCGCCTGGGTCGATGCGCAGGGCGTGCAGGATCTCGATACGAAAGCGCCGATGAAGCGCGACTCCCTTTTCCGCATGGCCTCCATGACCAAGCCCGTCATCGGCACCGCCATGATGATGCTGATGGAGGAAGGAAAACTATCCGTAACCGACCGCGTCTCGAAGTTCATTCCCGAATTCAAAGACATGAAGGTCGGCATTCTGCAGTCGCCCGGCGGCCGCGGCCCGAACGCAGCGCCGCCGAAGTATTACACGGTCCCGGCCGACCGCGAGCTCATCATCAAAGATCTTCTGACGCACACCTCGGGTCTTGTCGCCGGCCCCATGGGTCAAGCTGCTATTGCGCCCATGCGCCGCAAGCCTGAAGACACACTCGAAACTTTCATCCCGAGAGTTGCGCAGACGCCGCTTGAATTCCAGCCCGGCACGCGCTGGATGTACAGCGCCTCGGACGGGTTCGATCCACTCGGCCTCATCATCGAAAGAGCTTCCGGACAGCCGCTGAACGTCTTTCTGAAGCAGCGCATCTTCGATCCGCTCGACATGCCCGACACCAGCCACTATCCGACCGACGCCCAGATGTCGCGCCTCGTCAGCGTTTATCAGCGCCGGGCCGGAGCTCTCGTCAAGACACCACTGGAGGCTTCGCTTTCGATGTCGAGTAAGGTTTACTTCGCAAGCGGCGGCGGCCTCATCTCAACGGTTGACGACTACTCGCACTTTGCTCAGATGCTGGCTAACGGGGGCGAGTTCAACGGCCATCGCCTGCTGAGTCCGCGTACCGTGAAGTATATGGCTTCCGTGCACATTCCGTACACGCTGCCGGGCCGCAGCCCAGGTGAAGGCTTCGGTCTCACTGTGCGGGTGATTCAGGACGCCAACGTGGGTGAGATACGTATCTCCGACGGCAGTTTCGGCTGGAGCGGCGTCTATGGCACGCACTTCTGGGTCGATCCCAAAGAAGACATCGTGGCGGTGATGTTTTGCCAGACGTCGATCGGCCCGATGCGCAATGAGTTTGAGAATGCCGTCATGCAGGCAATCATCAAGTAGCTCATGTACCGCCGGCGGTCTTGCCGCCGGCGCCTTTACTTAAATTGAAGTTCTTCTTCCTTATCCTCGCGCTGTCGTTCCCGGCGGCAGCGCACGACATACCGAGCAACGTCACCATTCAGCTCTTCGTCAAACCTGAAGCGGCGCGCCTGAATCTCGTCCTGCGGGTCCCGCTCGTCGCCATGCGCGACGTGAATTTCCCCACGACGGGGCCTGGCTATCTTGACCTCACGCGCATCGACCCGCTGCTCAACGAAGCAGCCACGGTGTGGATCGCCAATTCCATCGATGCTTACGAAGACGACGCCGCGCTCCCGCGCCCGAGGGTCGCCGCCACGCGCGTCGCACTCCCCTCCGACCGATCGTTCACGAGCTACGACGCTGCCTTCGCTCACGCGACCGGTGCGCCGCTCGCGCCTGACACCGTTCTCTACTGGAACCAGGCGATGCTCGATATCCTGCTCGAGTATCCGATCCACTCCGACCGCGCGCGGTTCTCCATTCATCCCGCGCTTGCCCGCCTCGGACAACGTGTCGTCACCGCACTGCGCTTCGTCCCGCCCGGCAGCTCCGTGCGCGCCTTCGAATTCACCGGCGACCCCGGCGTCATCCGCCTCGACCCCACCTGGCATCAGGCTGCGCTGCAGTTCGTCCGCCTCGGTTTCTTTCACATCCTCGACGGCACTGACCACCTGCTCTTCCTCTTCTGCCTCGTCATTCCCGTGCGCCGTTTCCGCGCGCTGATCCCCGTCGTGACCGCGTTCACTGTCGCGCATTCGATTACGCTGATCGCATCGGCGTACAACCTTGCGCCCGACGCGCTCTGGTTCTCACCGCTCATCGAGACTCTGATCGCCGTCTCGATTGTTTATATGGCGCTCGAAAACATCGTGAATGCCAGCGCTCCCAGCCGTCACTCGATTCCCCGATGGACCATCGCGTTCGCCTTCGGACTCGTCCACGGTTTCGGTTTTTCTTTCGCCCTGCGCGAAACGCTGCAGTTCGCCGGATCGCACCTGCTGACGTCGCTGCTGTCCTTCAACATCGGCGTTGAACTCGGCCAGCTTCTGGTGCTGGCGATCGTGATCCCGCTGCTCGAATTCCTCTTCCGTTTCGTCGTCGCCGAAAAAATCGGCACGATCATCCTGTCGGCTCTGATCGCGCACACGGGCTGGCACTGGATGCTCGACCGCTGGGACCGTCTCCGCCAGTTCCGTTTCGAATGGCCCGCACTTACCGCCGCGCTGCTTGCGAACCTGGTGCTGTGGATGATTGTCCTCGTGCTGGTCGGCGGCGCATTGTGGCTGCTGTCAGCGTTCCTGTCCCGCCGGCAATTCACAAGCCGAGAATCTGTTTCAGATTCCTTACCCGGTCGCGCGAAACCTGCAGTTCCGTCCGTTCCTGGTTCTTGAGGCGCGCAACCATCCGCCCTCCGAGAACTGCGTGCAGCTCCTGAATACTGTCTACGTTCACGATGGTGTTCCGGTGGATCTGCACAAACCGATTCGGGTCCAGCTTCTGCGCCAGCTGGGTGATTGTCTGATCGACGACGAGCTTCCGCGGTCCTGCTGCCGTGAATGTGAGCCGGTCCCGCGGGAAGAAATGCGTGACGTACCGAAGATCCACAAATTCCACTTTGTAGCCCGGACGAGAACCGATTCTTGAAGGCCGGCGTTCGGAGGTCAGCTGGAGCGCTGCTCGCTGAACGTGGGAGTGTTTGCGGCCGTGCACGGAAGCGAAACCATCAGCAGAAGAAAAAATCGAGGCTTCATCTACACCCATCGCGCGGACGAACCGTTTGTCCGCGCATCCGATTTCGGATGAAAGGCAGGATAATTGGATGACAAGGAAGTAAGTCAGGCTGATTGAATCCCTGATAAAATATGACCCGCCGCCACAGTGGGGACGGCTGAAGCGCATGCTGAAACTCGCGACCACCCTCTGCCTCCTGAGCGGCTCGCTCGCCGCACAGTGGCCGAAGCACCCGACCCCGGGAACTCCCCGCACGCCGGACGGCAAACCCGATCTCTCCGCGCCCGCGCCGCGCGCCGCCGATGGCAAGCCGGATCTGTCCGGCGTCTGGATCGTCGAGAATTCCGGATCGTTGTTCTACATCACCGGGGATTTAAAGCCCGATGAAATCCAGCCCTGGGCCGCCGCTCTCTTCAAACAGCGCGAAAAGAATTTCCGCAACGACACAGACGGAATCAATTGCCGTCCGCCCGGTCCGAAAGCCGGCATCGGCGTCGGCAATCTCCCCTTCCGGATTATGCAGACGCCGGGCCTGATCGCGGTTCTCTACGAATATCAGACCATCTATCGCCAGATATTCACCAATGGGCGCGAGCTGCCGAAGGATCCCAATCCCACCTGGATGGGCTACTCGACCGGGACCTGGGACGGCGACACCCTCGTCGTCACCACCATCGGTTACAACGACCGGACATCGCTCGACCTTGCCGGCCATCCCCACACCGAAGCCTTACGCGTGACGGAGCGCTATCGTCGCGTCGATTACGGTCACATCGATCTCAAAATAACGTTCGACGACCCGAAAGCGTACACCCGTCCCTTTACGCAGTCGGTGAAGTTCGATCTCATGCCGGACGGCGACCTCATCGAGTATGTGTGTGAAAACGAGCGTGACAAGCCGCACCTCGTCGGCAAGAGCGGCGAAGAAGTCCGCGTTGCGCCGGAGATCCTCGCTCAGTATGCCGGGACCTACGGGACCGGCGCCTTCCCGGCCGTCGTTTCGCTGGAAAACGGCCAACTGATGATCAACCCCGGCTCGGGCAGGATCCCACTCATCGCTCAATCGGCGACCAGCTTCACGATGGAGGGCACCGGTGTGGAATTCGTGAAGGACTCCGCAGGCAAAGTCACCGGCATGGTCCAGCACTGGAACGAGGGCGACCGCAACTTCCCCCGCACCAAATAGCTGTTTGAGAATTCTCCGGTACTTCTGCACTTCCTCACCTGCCGGATGCCGGATTTCGACGCCACACTGAAAATATTCCTGCGTCGCCTTGCTGCGCCCGTATTCGAACAACTCACCGGCGTTCCGATTATCGAGTGGCTGCAGCCGGAACTGCCCGAAATCCGCACACTGCGGCCCGATCTGGTCGGTCGTACGCCGGCCGGTGAGATCGTTCACTTCGAAATTCAGGCTCAGAACGATCCTGCCATGCCGATGCGCCAGATGGAATACGCGCTCGGCATCTGGAAGGCGCTCAACAAGTGGCCGCAGCAGATTGTGCTCTACGTCGGCCCTGAACCAATGCGCATGGCGGAGGAATTTCGGGGCTATCGCTACCGCATCATCGATGTCAGCCTGATCGATGCCGAAACATTGCTCGTGAGCGATCGCCTGGAGGACAATGTGATTGCGGTGCTTTTCCGGTTAACGGATCAGCGGGCGGCACTGCGCCGGATTCTGGGGCGCATTGCGCAGGCCGAACCCGGCAGGCGGGCTGAGGCGGCGAAGGGTTTGTTTGTACTCGCGGGGCTGCGTAAGCTTCGGCCGATGCTCCAGGAAGAAGAGAAGAGGGCGAAAACCATGGACTTCACCTACGATTGGGTCTCCGATCCTACCTTCGGACCAATAATCGCCGACGCAGTGGAAGAGGTCGCAGCGGAAGCGCGGGCGCAGGCGCGGGCGGAAGCTCAGGCAGAAGCTCGGGCAGAAGCTCAGGCAGAAGCTCGGGCAGAAGCTCTTGCCACGGAGCAGCGCTTTCCGAGGCAATTGGCGCGCGTATCGCCTCAATGTCTCTTCCGGAAATCGAGGACCTCTCGCTTCGATTGTTCGACGCCGCGACCCTCGACGAACTGTTCTCTTAAGCGTACGGCGCTTACTTCTTCGGGGTGATCTTATACATCTTCGCCGTTTGCGGCGGATTCGAATCCGTGAGCACATAGAGGTACCCGTCGGGTCCGAACCGCACGTCGCGAATACGCGCACGATACTCCGGCTCGAGCAGCATCGGCTCTTCGCCGATCACTTTGTTCGTCTTGTAGTCCATGTGCAGCCGGTCGAGCAGCTGGGCGCCCAGGCCGCCCACGAAGATGCTGTCCTTCCAGCCTGGGAACTGTTTGCCCTGATAGAACGCCATGCCGGACGGCGCAATCACCGGATTCCAGTAGTAGCGCGGTTGCTCCATCCCTTCCTTCTCCGCGATGCCCTGCGTGATCGGCTGGCCGTTGTAGTCGATGCCATGCGAGATCACGGGCCATCCGTAGTTCTTGCCCGGTTCGATTTTGTTCAGCTCGTCGCCGCCCAGCGGGCCGTGCTCGGTCTCCCACAGCTCGCCGTTCGCCGGGTTGATCGCCAGACCTTCGGGGCTGCGATGCCCCATCGAGTAAGCCTCCGGCGCGTAGCCTGCCTTGCCCACGTACGGATTCCCGGGAAGCGGTTTGCCTTCCGGCGTCAGGTGCAGAACTTTGCCGATGGTCGTGTCGTTCTGCTGGCCGTAATCCGTCGGCGGCGTGGGCGCGCGGTCGCCGATGGTCACGAACAGGTTGCCGTCCCGGTCCACCGCGATGCGGCCGCCCTGGTTCGCTCCGAAGCGACGATTGCTCAGCGCGGGCATCGAGCCGAAAATGATTTTCGCGCCGCTGATTCCCTTGAGATCGGGGTTGAGCGTCGCGCTGGCCAGCACGATATGGCTGTCCATGTCGTTGACGTTCTCGCTGTACGTGAAAAAGATGCGCCTGTTCCGCGCGAAGTTCTTGTCGAGCGCGAGGTCGAGCAGCCCGACCTGTCCCTGATAGTGCACCATGGGCACGCCGGTCAGCGGTTCCGACACCGTGCCGTCGGCGCGCACGATGCGCATGTTGCCCTGCTTCTCCGTCACCAGCATTTTGCCGCCCGGAAGGAAGGCGATGCTCCAGGGCGCAACCAGTTTGTCGGTGACCGTCGTCACTGTGAAGGCCACACCGCTCGGTTCATAAGGAGCGTGCGTCTGGCCTTCCCACAACGGGTGGTCGTTGGTCATGGTGGAAGGGCGGTTGTCGATCGGCTGGCCCTTTATTAGCTGGTACGTCGGTGCCGCGCGGCCCGGGCCTCTGCCGCGTCCGAAACCACCGGGTCTGCCTGGCCCACGAGTGCCGCCGAAACCCGCCGGGGGTCCGCCCGCAGGAGGCACCGCGGGTTGCTGTGCGATCAGGACGGCGCCCGCGAGCACAGACGCGGCGGACACGCAGAGTAGAGATCGTTTCATAGGCTCCTTCAGCTACTAAACCCTGCATGCCCGCGATTGGAATGCGGGATCGAATCAACCAGCGTACTTCATAAGCGCCATGAAACCATAATCCATGTGCATCTGCTGGTGGCAGTGAAACAGAGTGAGTCCGGGATTGTCAGCGACGAGATCGACCTCGGTCGCTGATTTTGGCTGAACCACCACGACATCCTTGAAGATCCCAGAGGTGGCGACACCCGCTATACTCACAAGCTCGAAGCTGTGCCGGTGCAGATGGACAGGATGAGCTTCGTCACTCCGGTTATCGAAGACGAGACGGTATCGCTGACCGGCCCGCACCACGATGTCGTCGGTTTTCGGAAAGGATTTGCCGTTGATCGTCCATTTATCAACCCACCGGCTGCCGGCGAATTTTTTCTGAAACACAAGATTAATGCGCTGAGCGTCCGGCGATGGACGAGGCTGCGTTCCGAAAATCGTGTAGTCCCACCTGACGGGCGAGGGCGGAATCCATTGCGGCCCTCCGCTGCGCTGCGCATACTCAAAAACGATACCGAGGCCTGCCGTGCGGTCGTGGTCGTCGGTGGCGCCGAGGATCCACACCCCGGGATTGTTCATTTCCACGATGGCATCGATGCGCTCGGCGGGCCCGAGTTCGAGCGACTGCACTTTCCGGGGAGCCGCTACCGGATTCCCGTCCATCGCGCGAACCTCAAAGACATGGCCGGCAATGGCGATGCTGCGGGTGACGGTCGCGCTCGCATTGAGGATGCGCAGCATCACCCGCTGGCCTTCTTTGACGCGGATCGGCTCTCCGTGTCCGAGCGCGCGGTCGTTGATGGAAAAAGCCTTGTATGCAACCTCGACGCCTTCATCGCTGACGGAAAAGTAGGGATCCCACTCACGCAGCGCGAGAAAAACTTCCTGGTCGAATCCCCCCGGCTCGTTCTTCGGCTCCACGTACAGGAATCCAAACTGGCCGGTGTAGGTGGCGCGGTTGAGATTCCGCTGCGCCATCACATGCGAGTGATACCAGCGCGTGCCCGCCGGAGACGGCGTAAGCACGTAGCGCGCCTCGCCATGCGCAGGGATCATAGGTGTTCCCTCTTCCATGGAGCCATCCTGCAATGAGGGTGTGCGAAGCCCATGCCAGTGGACCAGCTCCGCGTGATCCGACTGGTTGCGAACGTCGATCACGATCTCTTTGCCTTCAGGCATCCGTAACAGCGGACCCGGCGCGGTCCCGTTATACCCGAGCGTGCGGATGATTTTCTTCGGCGCCAGTTCGACGGATACGGGTCCGATCTGAAGTGTTATAT
Organism: Terriglobia bacterium; assembly: GCA_963832905.1. Lineage (GTDB taxonomy): Bacteria > Acidobacteriota > Terriglobia > Bryobacterales > Bryobacteraceae > BOG-234. The sequence goes on from CAWHVO010000002.1 coordinate 132,846, forward strand.
CCGGCTTACGGTCGTTCGGTGTCTGGAGCGCGCGGGCATACGGCGTGAGGCCGGGAAGAGTCGCCGAGGCGAGCAGCGACAGCATCTCACGCCGTCGCAAGGAAGTCTTCATATCAGGACTGCTCCGGGCGCCGCGTTCCTGCGAAACGGAGTTAATCTCAGGTTAACGCAATGCGGCCGGGTGATCGGTGGCGAAGTCCAGCGCAGATCATGTAGCGCCGCCGGTCGCCAGCCGCCGGTGGGTCTGCTCGAAAACGCCGGCCGGCAGGCTGTCACCGAACGCCTTCCCTCGGACGGACCCATCCCGAAGCTGATCCTCTTTCACCGCGGGCTTACGGTGAAATTCGCGCTCTGCTCGATCGTCTGATCCCGGTTGCGGTCGATTACGGTCAGGTGCAGCGTATACCGGCCTGGATCGAGCGTGCGCGGCGGCAGCCATCTCTGAATCGTCACCTGATTGGCCGAAGCGTTTGCTATGCTCCCAACGTCCTCGGAAAAATCAACGTCGGTCGATCCGTCCTTATCGATCCGATACTCGATCGAACCGAATGGCTTCTGCGTCGCGGGGGCCGGCATGAAATTGTACACCTGCAGATAAAAGCCCACTGCCTCATCGCTCGTGAACGCGTTGCCGAGGTGCGGGTGGACCTTCACATCGCCGATCACGAACATGCCGGCGCCGATCGTTTTTGCCGGGATCTTCTCAATCGAATCGGCCAGGATGAGGCTGCTCGATGATAACCCCGCCATGTTGAACTCCGGTACTTCGAGCGCCGTTTCAAATTTATTCATCGTGCCTCCGGCAACGTCATTGGCGACGAGGTCCAGCCTGTACCGGCCGGGCGCAAGCGGCGCCTGCTTCTGAAAGACCGCGTGCGGCCCGTCGTCTGAATGAACCACGAGCGGATACTCGAAGGTCATCACAGGCCGACGCGTCATTGTGCTGATCCGGCCCAGAATGTTCACCGTCGCCCAGCGCTTGGTGCCATCGCTCTGAAAGTGCAGATCGCGGGTCTCAAACTGCACACTGATGTTCATCATCGCGGTGGATTGTGTCACCCACAAACGGTCCAGCCGCGCCAGCATCGGCAGAACGGTGTATGTGATCGGCTTGCCGATGGCATCTTCCAGTTCCTTGAACTTGACGGCGGGCGGTTGCTGCAGCTGGACGAACTGATTGAGGCGCTCGAATTGGTTTTGGTTGGCAGGCGCGGCCGGAGTGCCTACACCAGGTATGTACTTCAGGGCATCCTTTTCCGACGGGTCCATCGTCATGTGGTATTGGCCATTCATCCTGGTGTCAACGAACTCGATTGTGATGTCGTGGCCTACACCCTCGATATAGCGGTAGCGCCAGTCTTCAAACGGGAACGTGGTGGTTTGACCGCCGCCTTCCGCCGCGGGCCGGGAATACGTGCCGCCGTTCGGATGCTCGTCGCGTTCGTCCGGCGGACCGAACATGATGTAGATGCGGCCGCGGTCGGTCTTCCATCCCGGCAGGTCGGACGAAAAATGCTCGTTGACGTAAGCGATGCGCCGGTAGTGCTCTTCTTTGTACTCGTTCTCAACCGTGCCGGGAGTCGGATCGCGCCGCAGCCAGAACTGCTCGACGAACTGCGCGCGCTCCTCATCGGTGGTCAGCTGCCTGAAAGCATTACGCTCTCCGTCGGTGATGATGTAGGCAACATCTTCATTCAGCCACTTGCGCCAGGGAGTTTCAAGCTCGTTCCGGAGCGTGGCATCTTTCTGGCTCGGCGGCTGCACCAGCTGCGCCGTTAGGATCGGATCGGTCAGCAGCGTGTTGCGCGCATGTCCGGCCAGTTCCGCAAAAGGACTGCGCGCGGGCGCGGGGGTAACTGGCGCTGCGATTGTCCTTGCCGGCGCGGGGACAACGGCCTGCGTCTGCGCCGCATGCATCGCGGCAACGCCCACACCGGACATCCAGAGCAGGATCATCGTCCACGCCGCGGCGGGTCCGGGCAGGCTGGTCTCGCGTCCGCGCGCCGGCTCCAGCAGCCTTTGAATCCGATTCACCAGCGAACCGCCCGTGGCAGCCAGCGCGGGCGTCAGCCGCACCGCCTGCCGCGACTCGAGCTCCGCGAGAGCTCGCACATAGGTTGCTACGTCACCGCTCGCGGCGACGGCCAGATCGTCGCAGCACAACTCACGCTCGGATCGAATCTGATTCGATATCCACCATACCGCCGGATGATAAAAGAGCACCGCTTCCGCCACGCTCTGCAGCACGTTTACCAGATAGTCCCGCCGCCGCACGTGCGCCAGTTCGTGTGCCAGCAGCGCGGTGATGTAGCCGGCGGGCAGTCCGGCCAGAAATTCGACCGGCACCAGAATCACCGGCCTCAGCCAGCCAACCACTGCCGGAACATCCACCAGGGAGGAGACCAGCAGGGCCACGGTCCGTCCCGGTGCGCATAATCGTCCGAGCAGCTGTTGCCACTCGTCGGGGGCCGGATGGGCAGTGGATCGCAGACGCCTGGTAAGCCGCAGGCCGACGACCAATCGGACGGAAAAGACGAGAACGCCCGCGAACCACACCATCACCATGCCGGGAAGCAGCCGCGCACTGGTGGCTGCGGACAGGGTCCACCATGCGGCCTGGGTCGTTTGCATGCCGGTTTCTCCCGCGAGCGCTGCCAGAGTCAGCGGCGGGGCTGCCGTCATGCCGCAGAGTGCTGCACACGCCAGAACATAACGCAGCTTCGGCGATCGCCTCAGCATTGCCAGCCGGCTCACGACTGCATACAACAGGGCGATGGCCGTGCCCTGCCAGAGAAAATGCACCAGCGTCCAGCCCAGTCTCTGTACCCACATCTGGGACAACCATGAAATCATCACCGCGATTTCCTGCCTTTCTCAAAGCGTTCGAGCATGCGCCGGATCTCTTCCATGTCTTCCGGTTTGGCGCGCTGCGATGTCAGGGCGCCCATAACCAGGTTGCGTAACGACCCCTCGAAGACGCGATGAATCAGGTCGCCGGCGAACTGCGCCTGGGCTTCCTCGCGCGTGCAGGCGGCCTCATAGACGTGAGACTTGTAACGCTCCGTGCGCCGCACCAGGCCCTTTTCGAGCATCAGCTGCATTTGCTTAAGGGTGCTGGTGTAGCCGGTGTTCTTACCCAGCGCATCGTGTACTTCGCGGACCGTGCTCGGGCCGCATCGCCAAAGCACGGTCAGGATTCCGAGCTCAGCATCGGAGGGGATTCGGCTCACGGAGAAATCTTAATACGACATTTAATCGTATGTCAATGCCAATAATTCGTAGATAGAAATTCCGGCACCTTCGCGGTCTGGCCAGCGATGAGATGTCCCGACTCGGGCACAGCTTACGAGGCATGTGGAGCAGGCCTTTGGCCTGCGCTCTTACTTTTTCAGAAGCCTGTTTTAGTCCTGCGCCGGTTCCCGATCGGCGAAGGCGAGCCTGACGGCGTAGTCCCGCACGTCCTCAGGCCAGGGCGCAATCAGTTGGGTAAAACGGCGCCGGTCATATGCAAAGAGAGCCCGCGTCGCTTCTTCGAATCCGGGCAGATTGCCGGCCACGGCCGACAGGAATCGATACGCGGCCTCCTGCGCGGCCCGCACCCGGTCGCGATCTCCGCTCGTCCGCCGGGCTTCGTCCACCAGCTTTCGCAGCGCCACAGAAGCGCCGCCCGGCTGCAGATTCAGCCAGTCCCAGTGCCGGGGCAGGAGCGTCACCTCTTTTGCGATAACGCCCAGGCGGGGACGGCCGCGGCCGCGCGGCTCCGTTGCCTCCGGTTCATCCGCGATTCTCCCCGCTTTCCCGCGGATATCAAGGTCGATTTGCGCGCCGGTAGCGTCATCGAAGACGAGCACCTCGCCCTGTGGACGGCGCCGGATAACCATGGCAAGCTCTGCGGCGGTGCCCGCCCCAGTTTCCGGAGACGATGAAAAGCCGTGAGACTCACGAGTTAAATATACCCGGATAAAATTCATCTGTCAATATTATCCGGGTAAAAATCTGCCGTCGTCCGAATGGATTCGTGTATCACCGGCCGGTACCCATTCCGAATGCACCTGACTATGGGCTCCGGAGTCAGGATGGTGACGTTCAGCTCGTTCGGGCGCGGACGCTTTTCCGTGTAGCCCGCCGGCGACCAAAGCGCCAGTGCATTCCCCCATACCAGATAACTCTCACCCGCGATCTCGACGAAACAGCCGTCGGGTATCGAGCGCAAAGGGGCGTCATAGGTGATCTTCCTTCTGTGCCTGCCGATGCGGGCAGGATGCAGTGCTTCATCCATATCGTCGGCGTACAGGAATTCTCCGGGTGGACGTTTCTCCGCGCGTCGCCACGCTTCCTTGAACTCATTGAAACGCGCGCGCCGGCATTCGGCGCAGGGCCGGTGGCCCGCCGCGAGGGCTACCGCTTCGTCAAGAAAGAACAACTCGGTATAACGGCCCGGTGACATCACGACCCGGCACCGGCCTTTGAACTCGAGCACGCAGGTGATCCATCGCCGGCTTGCACAGGGACGAATGATTTCCCGCCGGTCGTTATGAAGAACGCCCCCGCGATTCCCCATGAAGGTCCCGCGGGCGGCGAGCGCGACGATTTCGCCATCGGGCGAAACACGGTTTCGTAACGGCATACGCTCCAGTTGACATTTAATCAACAGGCCGCGCCTTCGGAAATGCCCGGGATAATACCCCTGGTTCGGGGAGCCGTGATGACCCGCACGGATCGCTCATTCCCGGGTGGCAAGGCGCGCGGGAACGCAGTCTGCCATGGCATGCGATTTGCTTGATGACAGGCAGGAGCGTTGTTATGAAGAACTCCAATCTCAAAGCCACAATCGCACTGGCCGCCTGCTTCCTTGCAGTGCCAGCCCTGAAAGCTTCGACGACCGTCAATATAAGGGAGGGGTGTCTGGCGCGGGTGAAAGAGCCCATGAATACACCGTGACCGATGCCTCCAACGGAGAAAGGTATGGTTTGATTGCTGAGGCAGGCACCGGTGTAAACATCCGGAAGCACGTCGGTCAGCAGGTGATGGTCACGGGAACCGTGACGAAGGCCACGAGGGAACGCCGCGAGGCCTCGCACAATGGCACTCCCGTGGACGACCAATATCTGCAAGTCAACCAGATTAAACAAGTGAGCCCGTCCTGTCAGTGAACTACTGCCAGGCCTGCAAATGGCTGCCACCGCGGGGAGCACGAATTCGCTCCCCCGGTGAGCACCCACCGCTGCAGCCGATCTCTTTCGCCGGCTGTCTTCGCCCCCCGTCGCTGGGGCCGTGCCCATGGCGCAGCCGGCGACTGCGCGTTCGCGAAACATCGCTGGGCGGAAGCGCGAATATCAGCCTCCACTGGACTCAGTGGATCGAGCCGCAACGCGACTTCAATCGTTAACAGTACTCAAACGTTGGCCCTCAAACTCCCCTCTGCCCTACAATGGTATTGAAATAATCCTGCGTTACTGAACGAAGAGGCGTTGTCCGGGAGCGCCGAGGGGAACCTAATGCTCACATCCAAAGAAAAATCCGACACTAAGCGCCTTCCGATGATGCCGATTCGCGACGTCGTCATCTTCCCCTACATGATGACCCCCTTCGTCGTGGGCCGTGAATCCAGCGTGCGCGCTCTTGAAGAGGCCATGGCTGGTGACAAGAAGATCTTCCTCGCCACCCAGCACGACGCCTCCACCGACGAGCCCACCGCAGGCGAAATCTTCAGCGTCGGCTGCGTCGTCAACATCGTCCAGAGCCTCAAGCTCCCGGACGGCAACATCAAGGTTCTCGTCGAAGGCGTCGAGCGCGCCAAAGTCGTTTCCGTGACCGACGACGAAGGCTTCTTCCGCGCCGTAGTCCGCACCTTCAGCTTCAAGGTCGAGCCCGGCCCGCAGCTCGAAGCCCTCACCACGCGTGTCACGTCTCTTTTTGAGCAGTACGTCAAGCTCAGCCAGAATCTCAACTACGAAACGATGGTTGCGGCCATTCGTGTGGACGACGCCGGCAAGCTCGCCGACACCGTCGGCGCCAACCTGCAGCTCACCATCGAAGAGAAACAGGAGCTTCTCGAAATCTTCGATCCCATCGACCGCCTCACCCGCGTCGCCGAGATGCTCGACATCGAAATCGAGAAACTCAACGTCGACCGCACCATCCAGGGCCGCGTCAAGCGCCAGATGGAGAAGGCGCAGAAAGAGTATTACCTCAACGAAAAGATCAAGGCCATTCAGAAGGAACTCGGCCGCGGCGAAAAGAGCGAAATCGACGAGCTGAAGAAGCGCATCGAAATGTCCGGCATGTCGAAGGACGGCCTCGAAAAGGCCATGGCAGAACTCAAGCGCCTCGAAAACATGCCGCCCATGTCGGCCGAGTCAACTGTGTCTCGTAACTATCTCGACTGGCTGCTCGCCGTGCCGTGGAAAAAGAAGTCGAAGGAAATCCGCGATCTTAAATTCGCCGAAAACGTACTTGAATCCGACCACTACGGCCTCGAAAAAATAAAGGAGCGCATCCTCGAATTCCTCGCCGTGCGCCGCATGGTGAAAAATCCCAAAGGTTCGATTCTGATGTTCGTCGGGCCTCCGGGCGTCGGCAAAACCTCGCTCGGCATGTCGATCGCCAAGGCCACCGGCCGTAAGTTCGTCCGCATGTCGCTCGGCGGCGTGCGCGATGAAGCGGAAATCCGCGGCCATCGCCGCACCTACATCGGCGCGCTTCCGGGCCAGATCATTCAGATGATGAAGAAGGCCGGCACGCGCAACCCGGTCTTCATGCTCGACGAAATCGACAAGATGTCGACCGATTTCCGCGGCGACCCGTCATCCGCTCTGCTCGAAGTCCTCGATCCCGAGCAGAACTACATGTTCGTCGATCACTACCTCGACGTCGAATACGACCTCTCCCAGGTCTTCTTCATCGCCACCGCGAATGTGCTCCACACCATTCCGCCCGCGCTGCAGGACCGCATGGAAGTCATCCGCCTCTCCGGCTACACCGAGCTCGAAAAACTGGAAATTGCCAAGCGCTTCCTCGTTCCTAAACAGACCGAAGCCGCTGGCCTTAAAGGCGGGGACAAAATCGAATTTAAGGATCAAGGTCTCTCCACTCTGATCCAGTACTACACGCGCGAATCCGGCGTGCGTAATCTGGAGCGCGAAATCGGCAACGTCTCGCGCAAGGTGGTCCGCAAGATCGTCGCCGACGGCCAGACCGAAAAGGTTGTCGTGAACGCGGGCAAGGTTTCCGAACTCCTCGGTCCCTGGAAATTCCGCGACACCACCACCGACCGCCAGAGCGAAATCGGCGCCACCACGGGCCTCGCATGGACGGAAGTCGGCGGCCAGATCCTCACCACGGAATGCATTCTGATGGAGGGGAAGGGTAAGCTCACCGTCACCGGTAAGCTCGGCGACGTGATGCAGGAGTCGGCCCAGGCCGCATTCAGCTACGTGCGTTCGCGCGCTCTGAGCCTCGGTCTCAACCGCGACTTCTATCGCTCGCTCGACGTTCACCTGCACATTCCCGAAGGCGCCATCCCGAAGGACGGACCCTCCGCCGGCATCACCATCGCCACCACCATCGTCAGCGCGCTCACGAAAATCCCCGTGCGCGGCGACATCGCGATGACCGGCGAAATAACGCTGCGCGGCAAAGTGCTGCCCATCGGCGGCCTGAAGGAAAAACTCCTCGCCGCCCATCGCCACGGCATCAACGAGGCGATCATCCCGAAGGACAATCAGAAGGACCTTCCGGACATCCCCGATTATCTTCGCAATGTGATGAAGCTCCACTTCGTCGACCACATGGATGAAGTGCTGCGCATCGCTCTGGAACGCGAACTGGTCGCGCTTCCGCTGACCCCGGCCGGTGTGGAACACGCCGTCCCGCAGGAAATCGACCGCGCCCATTGATGTAACCCCGGCGATCTTGTCGCCGGTGCTTTTGTTAAGGAAAAGGGGCCGCAAGGCAACCTGTTAATCTGTCCCAAGTGGACTCCCTCGTAGCCGCCATCGCCCAGCACGGCTACTCCATTCTTTTTGCTTTCGTCTTTTTCGAAGTGATCGGCGCGCCCCTCCCCGCCGCGCCCATTCTTCTCGTCGCGGGCGGCGCCAGCGTGCACGGCCCGCTTGCGCCCGGCGCTGCAATCCTCACCGCCATGACCGCCATCCTGCTGGGCGACGCGATCATGTACACCCTCGGACGCTCCACCGGCTGGTGGCTGCTCGGCATTCTCTGCCGCTTCACCCCCAACCCCGAAACCTGTATTCTCAGCACTGCCGACAGGTTCTATAAGCGCGGACGCGTCGTGCTCCTGGTCGCCAAGTTCATCCCCGGCATCAACGCCCTCGCCGCTCCCATGGCTGGCAGCATGCGCATGCCATTCCGGAACTTTGTCGTCTTCGACATGGCCGGCGCGCTGCTCTACATCATGACCTACTTCGGCGTCGGCTTCGTCTTCAGCGATTTCCTCGGCGCCATCACGCGCGGCTATACGCAGTTCGGCGCTTACGTCACGTGGGCTGTCGCTGTTCTGGTCGCGGTCTATGTCCTCTACCGTTCCTTCCTCGCCATCCGCGAGCGCAGGAAGGTTCCGGTTCGACAAAGTCACCGCCAGCGATGTCGGCCGCATGCCCGGCGCCGCCGTATACGATGTCCGCAGCCACGGCTATTACGAAAAGAACGCCCGCCGCATTCAGGGTTCCGAGCGCCTCGAACCCAACGCCCTTAACCAGCCGGCCGCGCCGGACGTCCCGAAGGACCGCCCCATCGTCCTTTACTGCACCTGCGTCCGTGAAGCCACCAGCGTAAGAGTAGCGCGCGTTCTCAAGCAGCAGGGATACAACGTTTCAGTGATCGCCGGAGGCCTGCGCGCCTGGCGCAAAGCCGGTCTTCCTCTCGAAGCCGTCCCGAAGGACGAAATGGTCCAGCTCCCGACGTTTTCTCAATCCGCGGCGAAGCCGCGCACCTCATGAAGTTGAGAGCTGGCAGCTGACGGCGGATCGCGTATCTGGGCGTTCTCCTCCCCATCGCAGCAGTGGCGAGTTGGATCTCGTCAGTCGTCAGCCGGATCGCAGTGGGGCAAGCCGTGCACCTGTTTGTGGTTGAGTGGTCCGATATCCGGACGGGTCTGTTCTTCTCGGTGCTCAGCGGAGTGAAGTGCTTTTAATCGCAACTCGGCGTCCGCCAGCGCACTTGACAGATCGGAGGACATATCGTGCAGACCCATCTGAAGCTCGCCGCTCTCGCCCTTCTCGCCATTGCAGCCGCGCCCCAGGCCTCGCAGGCAGGCATCGCCGTTTCGATTACCATCGCACCCCCGGTTCTGCCGGTCTACGTGCAGCCGCCCTGTCCCGTCGCAGGCTATCTCTGGGCGCCCGGATACTGGGCGTATGGCGCTGCCGGTTATTACTGGGTGCCCGGCGTCTGGGTTGCGCCCCCGCGCCCGGGCCTTCTCTGGACTCCCGGCTACTGGGGCCTCGTCGGCGGCGTCTACGGCTGGCATGCGGGCTACTGGGGCCCCCACGTCGGCTTCTACGGCGGCGTCAACTACGGCTTCGGCTTCTTCGGAGTCGGCTTTCTCGGAGGCGCGTGGGCCGGCAACGTTTTCCGCTATAACACCGCCGTCGTCAACGTGAACACCGCGGTCGTTCACAATGTCTTCGTTGACCGAACCGTCATCCACAACACGGTCATCAATCACGCCAGCTTTAACGGACCCGGCGGCATCGTGACCCGCCCCCCCCGCGCAGGAGCAGGGCTTCGCGCGCGAACAGCACTTCCAGCCCACGGCCAGCCAGGTCTCGCATGAACAGACCTTCGCGCGTGACCGCAATGCGCTCGCGTCCGTCAATCATGGCCGTCCGGCGACGGCTTCTCTTGATTCCGTCAACGGCCGCGCCTGGAACCAGCAGGCCCGCATCGCCAACGGCGCCGCCTCCGGCCGACTCACGGCCGGTCAAACCGCCCGCCTCGAAGACCGCGAAGGCAACGTCAACCGCGAAGTGCGCAACGAGCGCGCAGCCAACGGCGGCACTCTCACTCCTCAGGAACGCCGGCAGGTCAACCGCCAGCAGAACAACGCGAGCCGGCAGATATACAGGGAGAAGCACACCCCGCAGGCCAACCAGCGCGCCGCCGAGCAGCATGAAAAGCAAGGACGCGCAGCGCAAGCTGCGCACACAGCTTGAGTCGTCCCCGGCCAGTCGTTATACTTTCTCCAGAGACAGCGAATCGCCATGATCCTTCTGGAAGCGGCTCTTCTCGCCATCCTTATCGACACGCCTCCCGCCGTAAAACCTCCCGCGCCCCCTCCGCGGGGCGCCATGGCTTCTCTCACCGGCGTTAATCTTGCGCGCGCGCTCCGGCAGGACCTCGAATCCATCGCCGGCGTCGGCAACGTCGACGTCCGCCTCACCCGCGACACCCTCTACACCGTCCGCATCACCATGCCGACGATCAGTCCCGAAATCGGTAAGAAGATCTTCACCCGCGAACTCGAACTCCGGGGCCTCTTCCCCAATCTCAACTTCGATTTCCGCTACGCCGCGCCCGAACTCGCCCGCGCCATCAAGATTGACCTGGAAACCATCTCCGGCGGCGGCACGGTCGACGTCAGCATCGACCGCGAAACCCTCTTCAACGTCCGCATCGCCGTGCCCTCGCTGACATCGCACCTTTACACCCGGATTTACGACCGCGCCCTCGAATTCTACAAGGATTTCCCCGACCTCAGCTTCGACTTCTACCTGATGCAGAAGCCCGGCGCCTGATGGCCCGGACTACCTGCGTCCTCCACTCTGCTCTCACGCCGGATTCGTTGGCTGAAGCATTACGCAATCCCGTTGACAAAGAGCAGTGGTTCTCTTGTCTCACGAAAAACCATTCATTTCCGATCGACTGCAGAAGGACCTGCACGCCACGATCGTCCGCTATCCCGGCGCCTGCCCCCTTTCTCTCGGCCCGCTTTCGTAGTACGATTGCCACTAGCGCGAGGGACACAATGACTCAGCAGCTGTCGTTTGGACAGGTGGAACGCCGGGACGACGTTTGCATCCTCCCGATTTTCGGCCGCTTGGCCTCAGGCCTGAATGACATTCAGCTGCGCCAGAAAGCCCAGGAGATCAAGAGCCTCGACTGCCGCAAACTCGTGGCCGACATCCGCGCGCTCGACTCCATCGGATCATCCGGCATCAGTTTCTTTGTCGAGCTCTACACATCGGTCACCAAGCGCCCCAACGGACGCTTCGTCCTCGCCGGCCCCTCGCCGCGCGTCCGCGAAGTGCTCGAAATGACCCGCCTGACCACGATCCTCGCCCTGGCCGACGACCTAGACTCCGCCCTGGCTTACTGCGCGCAGCCCCCCGCGTCTGCCTCCATAGCCACCGGCTCTCGCTGATTGACCAACTTCCTGGCAGTGTAATCCATTTCACGTCTCTCGCAGGAAGAATCCAAATCCGGCCTGGGGCCGAGAGCTGCCCGCCGCGTTTCTCTGTATAATCGCGCTATAGCTGTTGTTGTTTCCTCCGGGGCGTCAAAATTGGCGGACGTAAGACATTTTGGAGGACTAGCCGGTACTGCCATCGTTCTTCTGGGCGTTGCTGGGGCATTTCTGTATTTGGGTGGCTGGTTCAGTCCTGAAGCGTTGACGCCGGCACGTTTCGCCGACGGCTTTGAACGCGTCGACGGAATCTATTCCGGTTTTCGTCTCAATCATGCCAAGGGCGTTTGCGCCAGCGGCTCTTTCGAGAGCAATGGCCGGGGCGCGCGCCTTTCAAAGGCCGTGGTCTTCAAAGCCGGACATGTCCCAATCATCGGCCGTAACATTTACAGCTACGGGTCCCGGGACGGCGAGGTAGATAAGCCTGTTGTCGATCGGACCGGGCTGCAGGGGCGGTTCGATTTCACGTTGGAACTGCATTATGCGTTATTTCACTTTCCGATCGGCCCACCCCATCCGGATGACACCCCGCCGGACCCGCAGGGAACGCGATTTCTGAATGCCGTGCGCGAGCAACTGGGGCTGAGACTGGTTTCGTCCAGAGGCGCGATAAGGACGCTCATCATCGATCACGTGGAGCGACCTTCGGAGAATTGAGCGGCTCAGCACGGTGACCAAGTAGCACGGCTCCAGTACCGACTTCGGCGGCCGATTCCGATTCCAAAAATGATCATCGTTGCCGGTCCTCCCGGCAGTTTGCGGCCAACGGCCCTGAGATTTTCGGATACTGGAATCGAACTCGACTGCAGCTCGCTCTCGTTCGAAGCCCCGGTAAGAATCTTTCAGATCGTCCGCGGAGTCAAAAGACAGCTCGCGATCGACTTACCGTATGGTTTCGGGCTGCCCTGGAGAAAGCCTGAACCAAAACCCAGGTCAGACCGTCCCTGTTTTAGCCGCTTAGAATGGAACTTATGACCAGCCGCGCACCCGGTCGTCTCCAGGGGGACGACCTCGTCGGAGAAGTCCTGCGCAACATGGAGGAAGGCCTCTTCCGCATCCGGCAGAAGACGCTGGTGCCGGCCATTTACCGCATTTATCTCAGCCCCGACGATTACGAGCCGTTCCGCGACGTCGTCCCGTTCATCGCCGGCGAAATCCGCACCGCGCTCGACGAACGTCTCGCTTCGTGGAACGCCTCCCCGCGCAAAGTCGCCGCCGGGCTCCTCAAGAAATTCGGCGCAGGCGACGCCATTGCACCCAACCAGTTCGTACGCGTCGCCGACGCCTGGATCGTCGAAATCTACCCCGACCTCGACGGCAAACTCCAGCCCGGCGAGATTGAGGTTCATTCAGAATTGGGCTCGCCCCAGAGGGCCGACTACGGTGGTGGCTCTCTCACCCGCCGCATCAACGTGAAAAAGCCCGAGCTTCCGCCCGAGCCGGAGCCTGCGCCAGCCGCCGCCCCCACCATCCGAACTCCTGCAACGCCGCCTCCACCGCCTACGTCCGAAAAACAGATAAGTGCACAGGCCGAAGGGTCCGTTGTGCGCGCAGAGGAGGAATCGCACCCTTCCGAGCAAACAAAAGGTCTGGTGCTTGCGTATATTCGTTTTGCGGATCAGCATGGCCAGCAGTCTTTCGAGGTGACGAAGAATCAGGTGGTGATCGGACGTGGCGGCAGATCGTACTGGGTTGACCTGAAACTCGACACGCTCCCCGACGTGTCGCGCGAGCACTGCCGCATCCGCCGCGACAACGAAACGGGCCGGTTCACCATTGAGGACGTCAGCCAGTTCGGCACCGCGGTGAACGGCAAGCCAGTGGGCCGCAACGCCTCGGCCGAACTGCCGCGCCGCGCCACCATCAGCCTCGCCGGTGTTATTGATTTGCAGTGGGAAGCGGTCTAGTGAAAGACATACTCATGTGGCGCACGGTTGTGCTGACGGTCCTGCTCGTGACCGTCGCATTGCTGGGCGTCGTCACAGTGCTGCGTTCTAAATCGCGCTAACGATAAACACCGATGGCCGTGAAAACCCATCTTCGTCATTCCGCCGCCAGCGATCCCGGCAAGCGCCGCAAGAATAACGAAGACCGCTACTACGTCGACGCCGACCGCGGCATCTACGCCGTCATCGACGGCGTCGGCGGACACGCGGCGGGTGAAACCGCAGCAGGCGTTGCTGTCGAGGTTCTTCGCGAGCGTCTCGAACGCCTGACCGGCACTCCCGAGGAGCGCATCCGCGAAGCCATCACTCTCGCCAACAACGAAATATTCCGCGTCGCCAAAAGCCGTCCCGAATGGACCGGAATGGCCTGCGTCCTAACCGTCGCTCTCATCGAAGACGACATCGCCACCATCGGCCACGTCGGCGACACGCGTCTCTACCTGCTTCGCACCGGCGAAATCACCAAAATCACGCACGATCACTCCCCCGTCGGCGAGCGCGAAGATCACGGCGAAATCTCCGAAGCCGAGGCCATGCGCCACGCCCGCCGCAACGAAATCTTCCGCGACGTCGGCTCCTCCGAGAGGACCCCGCAGGAGTCCGGGTTCATCGAAATAGAACGATTCCCCATGCCTCCCGACGGCGTGCTGCTGCTGTGCTCCGACGGCCTCACCGACCAGGTCAGCAGTCTCGAAGTGCGCGCCGGCATCGAACGCTACGCCCCGGACTATGACGCCGCCACCCGCGCCCTGATCGAAGCCGCCAACGCTGCCGGCGGCAAGGACAACGTTACCGTAGTCATCGTCGCCGGACCCGCTTATGGCGAGATGCCGGCGCTCGGAAGTGCCAGCCGCGCCACAGCGACTGCATATCCCGATGCACCGCGCGTAGTCTGGGCGTTTGTGATCGCCGCGGTCGTCGGCCTCGCCATCGGCGTCATAACCGGCTTCATCGCGCCTTCGCTTCTGAATCGCTTCCACGATGCGGGCCCGCGCACCCTGACGGTCGGCTCCGACGGTATCACCGCCGCCCTCAACCAGGCCCATTCCGGCGACACCGTCGTCATCCCCCTGGGCCGTTATCGCGAGCGTGTCGAACTGCGCGAGGGCGTGACTCTGCGCGCCCAGATGCCTGGCACCGTCACTCTGACCTCGCCCGATGGCGGTCCCGCAGTGGTCGCGAACAAAATCGACGCGGGCGGCATCGAAGGTGTCTGGATACAAGGCGGCTCCGACGCGCGCCTCTCCATCGGCATCGACATCGGCGATTCCAGCCCCTTTATCTCGAACGTGAAGGTCACTGGTGCCCAGGTCGGAATACTGATTCACGGCGCTTCCGCTCCCGCGATCACCTCCAGCTTGATCGCTAACAGCTCCGGCCCGGGGATCGTTGTTGCGGATCAGGCTGCTCCACACCTCGAAAGTAACCTCATCGCGGCGAATGGCACCGGTAACCCGGACGATGGAAAGCCCGGTGTCGAAGTGATGGAGAAGGCCCACCCGGTTTTCAGGAACAATTTCATCGGTGACAATGCCGCCGAGCCCATCTGGATTCACGGCCGTATCTACCAGCCCGCCGACTACGAAGACAATTACTTCGGCGCTCTCGACGTGAAGGAAGCCATCCGTGTCGTCAACGATGAGGCTGCGAAGCCGAAGCCTGGGAATGAGGCGCCGCGGCCGAAGCCGAAGGCAGAAGAACCGAAGCCGCACAAAGAATCGCCGAAGGCGCGCAAATGAGCATGGACCCCAAAGTCTACGGCCGCTACCAGATCGTCCGTAAACTCGCGGGCGGCGGCATGGGCCGTGTCTTCCTGGCTTACGATCCGGTGCTTAACCGCCAGGTCGGTCTCAAACTCATCGACTCCGGCGTGGATCGCGACAGCATCGACGTCGTCACCGCCGAACGCCGCGGCGCCACGCTTCAGGATCAGCTCGCCAAGCGCGAAGCCAGCGGCCGCGTCGCGCAGATCTTCGACGTCGGCGATCGCGATGGCTACTTCTACATCGCCATGGAGTACATCGAAGGCGAAGATCTCTCCGAACTCGTCGCCCGCGGCCCGCTGGAACCCCGCCGCGCCGTCGGCATCGCGCTCGATGTTCTCGACGTGCTCGTCAAGGCCCACACGTTCCAG
The DNA here is from genome assembly GCA_963832905.1 of Terriglobia bacterium. Classification (GTDB taxonomy): domain Bacteria; phylum Acidobacteriota; class Terriglobia; order Bryobacterales; family Bryobacteraceae; genus BOG-234. Next base: position 148,351 of record CAWHVO010000002.1, read on the forward strand.
ACCGTCATCGAGGACCGCACGCATCGCGGCATCATCCACGGCGACATCAAGCCGCGCAACATCCGCATCACTTCCGCCGGGCAGGTCAAGGTTCTCGACTTCGGCATCGCCAAAGCCGTTTCGATGACGCGCAGCATCACGTTCAACCAGTTCGGCAGCGTTCCCTATTCATCGCCCGAGCGCCTGCAGACCGGCGACATGGACGCGCGCTCCGACGTATGGGCCGTCGCCACCGTGCTCTTCGAGATGCTGACCGGCAAGCCGTATTTCGAAGCCGAGGCTTCCTCGAAGCTCGAGTGGATGATCCGCAACTACCGCACGCTGCAGCCCGCCATCGTCGATCTTCCCCCGGGCCTGCGCGAAATACTTTCGCGCGCGCTCGATCCCGATCCCGCCAAACGCTTCACCAGCGCCGCTGCTTTCCAGGCCGCGCTGCACGAATGGCAGACCTACGGTGTCTCCGCGCCCGCGGCCGCCGCCCGGCCAGCCGATCCCGACGCCACGCGCCGCACCGTCTATCCCGACCCCGATGAGCGCACCCATCGCGTCGAAAACAAGCCGCGGCCGATGGTGGCTTCGCATCCGCGCACCGGCTTTCAGTTCCGCATTCCGCCATCGATTTATCACATCGCGGTACCGGTTATGGTCGCGATGTTCCTGTGCGCGGTGTTCACAATCGTCTATGAAATCCGCATGTACAGCAATGCCGATGCACTCCGCACGCGCATTGAAAACGGTGACCTGACGCCGGATGTCGCGACCGTGGCCTATCGGACGCTCGTGGACAAGAGTCTCTTCAAGTGGCCTCTCTCGCCCGCGCGCAACAGCCTCCGCGACCGCTACGTCGCCGAAGCCGACCGCATCATCGCCGATTATCGCGAAGCCAGCGAGAGCACTCCCGTCACCACCCGCGACTGGCGCCGCGCCCAGCATGCCCTCAATTCCGCCATCTCGATCGCGCCCAGCGATTCCATTCGCGGCAAGTCACAGCTGGTCAACGGCTTCATGCATCTGCGCCTCGGCGATCTCAAAACCGCCCGCGCCGATTTCGAACAGGCCCGCACTCTTCTTCCGCATTCGCCCGATCCCCACCTCGGTCTCGCCGAGATAGGGATGAAGCAGTTTGACCTCGATCAAGCCGAAGAAGAACTGAACCAAGCCAGGCGCAACGGCTTCCAGTCCGACCGGCGGGAACAGCGCGAGCTCGCCGATGCCTACCGTGCGCGCGGCGAACGCTGGCTTGCAGCCGCCAGGCACGCCCACGAACTGCCGCAGATGCAGGACGCGCTGCGCAAAGCCGACGGCGATCTCGCCCATGCGCTGGAACTCTACAACGCCGTCGCGCCGCTTTTCAACGGCCCGCAGCTCGCCGAAGCCGTCTCACTCGAACGCGACAAAGCCGCGAAGACCCTCGCGCAGGCGGCTGTGGCACAGACTGCAGGAGACCCACCTAAGGAGACGCCCTGATTGGCCGTCACCCGCTCCACTGTTGCTGAACGCCGCATTGTTGTGCCCGTAAAACGCAGCGGTCGTGTCACCGAGCTTCTGTGGCTGGTCCTCGCTATGGCCATCGTCTCCGGCGTCTGGTCACTCGTCTACACAGCGAAAATCCGCCGCGCCACGACGCCCGCGCCGACTGTCAACCTCTCCGAAGTCGACCGCCCCGAAAAAGTTCTCCCCGTCCTGCAGGTTCTGCAAAGCCCCGCCGACCGCGACTACGCTGCCAAACGCATCTTCGACGCTCTCGCCGACCGCGAAGGCGTTCTCCCCAATGTCGCCGTTATCGAACGCATCCGCATCCCGCGCACCGAGCTCGCTGACAAGAACAATCAGACCGAAGAAATCCGCAAGCGCGCCGAGGATGCAAAAGCCGCAACCGTCCCGCTCTTCACCGCAGCCGAATTTCGCCAGATAAGACCGCAGATCGCTGTCCGCAGTGTGGCTGCGTTCAAGCGCGACTTCCTCATCTGGGCCGGCGCCATCCTCGCTGCATTCCTCATCACGCATATCGTCTGGGTGATGCGCGGATTCTCCGGCCCATGGGCATTTCTTCCGCTGCTGCTTCTCCTCACCGGCATCGGCTACTCGCTGATGGTCGCGCTGCGGGATCCCCTGCGCGACACGCCCATCTTCATCCCCTTCGGCCAGGGCGTTGCGGCCGGATGCATCGTGATGCTGCTGGCGAGCCTCATCGACTGGGACGAAGCCACCGCAGGCTACAGCTTCGTGCCGCTGCTTGGAGCCATCGCGCTTTCCGCCGCACTCATCTTCCTCGGCAAAGGCCCCACGGGCAGCGACGCCCGCGTCAACCTCGGCCCCTTCCAGCCAGTCGAGGCCATCAAGATTCTGCTTGTCTTCTTCGTGGCAGGATACTTCGCCAAACGCTGGCCGCTGCTGCGCGATCTCCGCGAAAAACGCTTCTTCCTCGCGCGCTGGATTCCCGCCATCGAAATGCCGCGGCTGCAGTATGCGTTGCCCGTGATCGTCGGCGTCGCCGTCGCGCTCGTCTTTTTCTATCTACAGAAAGACCTCGGCCCAGCTCTCGTCTTCGCCTGCGTCTTTCTCACGCTCTACGCGATCGCGCGCAACCGAGTCACGCTCGCCGCCACCGGCATGATTGTGCTGCTCGGCGGATTCCTCGCCGGCTATTACCTCGGCATCCCGAAAACCGTGCACGACCGCGTCTCCATGTTTCTCTCGCCGTGGAGCAACACCGTGCGCGGCGGCGATCAGGTGGCGCATTCGCTCTGGGCGATGGCTTCCGGCGGTTCTCTCGGCTCCGGTCCCGGCCTTGGCGAATCCGACGTCATCCCCGCCGGCTACACGGACCTCATCGTCTCTGTCCTGGGCGAAGACTGGGGCTTCCTCGGCTTCCTCTCCGTCTATCTGATCTACGGTCTTCTCATCTGGCTTGGCCTCCGTATCGCGCGCCGCGCCCGAAGCGATTACGCCTTCTTCCTCGCGCTCGGCCTTACACTTCTTATCGGCGCCGAATTGCTGCTGATCTCCGCCGGCATCCTCGACCTCTTCCCGCTCTCCGGTGTCGCCACGCCGTTTCTCAGCTACGGCCGAACCGCAATGCTCGCCAACTTCGCCATCGCCGGTATCCTGCTTTCTCTCGGCGGCGAAAACCATCCGCGAAAGAGGACTGACAGCCTCGCGCCGCTGATGCCCGGTCTGCGCCGGATCGAAATCGTGCTGGGCGTTCTGATCGTAGCGGTCGTCGCCAAGGCAGCTTCGGTGCAGATCTACCAGCCCAACGAAATCGCCGGGCAGGGAACTCTCGTCCCCCAGGCCGACGGCGGACGCCGCTACGTCTACAACCCGCGCCTCATCGACGCCGCCCGCACGCTGCAGCGCGGCACCATCTATGACCGCACGGGTCTTCCTCTCGCCACCAGCAGCTGGGATGAACTCGAAAGCCATCGCGCCGACTACAAAGCTCTCGGCATCGATATCGACCAGGCCTGCAACCGCGCCGATGTGCGCTGCTACCCGCTCGGCCCGCTGACCTTCCATCTCCTCGGCGACATCCGCACCCGCGCCAACTGGAGCGCGCCCAACAGCTCTCTGGTCGAACGCGACTCCGGCATCCGCCTGCAGGGCTACGACGACCGCGCGCGCATCGTCACCGTCACTGACGCCCAGGGCAAACCTTTCAATACCATTCGCTACGACTATCGCGAGCTTCTTCCCCTCCTGCACCATCGTTGGGAGCCCGATAATCCCGCGGTCAAACGTGTTCGCGATCGCGAGCGCAACGTACATCTCTCCATCTCCGCCGCCCTCCAGGTCAAAGCCGGCCAGATCCTCGCCGCGCATCTCGCCGAACAACATCTCACCCGCGGCTCCATTGTCGTGATGGATCCTTCCAACGGCGATCTCCTCGCGTCCGTCAATCTGCCCGCGCCCGATCTCCTGCAGGAAAAACTCGCGCTCGGCGAAGCCGCTGGTTCGCTGCTCGACCGCGCCCGTTATGGCCTCTATCCTCCCGGCTCGACGTTCAAGCTGATCACCGCTATCGCCGCGCTGCGTCTCGATCCCGCGCTTGCGCATCAGCAGTACCAGTGCATCCGCCTGCCCGACGGACGCTGCGGCAACTTCGTCGGCAATTCAAAGCGCCCCATTCGCGACGACGAAGAGGACAAGAACCCCCACGGCACGCTCGACATGGACCGCGCTCTCATCGTTTCCTGTAACGCCTATTTCGCGCAGCTCGGCACGTACAAGGTCGGACCGCAGCAGCTTCTCGATACGGCGCAGAAGATCGGCATCTCGGTCGCGAATCCGCCGACGGTGAAAAATCTCCAGCCGCAGATGCCACAGGTCTCCTACGGCCAGGGACAAGTCGTGGCATCGCCGTTCCAGATGGCCCGCGTGGCCGCTGCCATCGCCGCTGGTGGCAACATCCAGCAGGGGCGCTGGGTCACCGACGACAGCAACGCGCGCCGCCAGCCGCCGCAGCAGCTTCTGCCCACCAGCGCGGCCGACATCCTCTCGAAAGACATGCGCGGCGTTGTCACCACCGGCACCGGTTTCCGCCTCGCCAAAATCACGCCGCAGATCGCGGGTAAAACGGGCACCGCCGAACTTGCAACCGCGCCCTCTCACGCCTGGTTTATCGGCTTTGCGCCATATGACAGCACGACGAGACGCATCGCCTTCGCCATCCTCGCCGAGAACGGCCACTACGGAGGCACCGCCGCCGCGCCTATGGCAGCCGATCTCGTGATCGCCGCGCAACAATTGAAACTGATCCCATGAGTCTGCTTCGACGAATCGAAAAATCGCTCGACCAGCGCCTGCGTTCCATTTTCGCCGGCAACGAAGACGAGCCCGGCGCGCGCGAAGCCGTCGAGCTGTATCGAGACGCGCTCGATCAGATCGCCGCCCGCGCCACCCCCGGCAAACACGGCGACCGCATTTTTCCCTTCAACCGCATCACCGTCGAACTTGCCGCCGAGGACGCTGAACGCAAGGCTGTTCTTGAGACCATCTTCGATCCCGGCCAGTTCGGCGACGACGTGCGCGACACTCTTCGCGAGGAACGCGTCACGCCGCCGGACGATCTCACTATCAACATCCACTTTCCCGAAAACCCTGTCGTCGAAATGAGGGTTCTCTGCCAGCGCGACAAGACCGAAGCCGCCCCTGCCGCGCCGGTGCCCCCCGCCGCTCCCGTCGCGGTTCCGCTTCTGCCCGCGCGCCTGCTTACGATGACCGGCGTTTCGTCGTCGCCTGAGTTCTATCTCGAGCGTCCGCGCGTCAACCTCGGACGCGAGGCCGAAATCACAGATTCCCTCGGCCGCGCCATCCGGCGCAACGAGCTTTTTTTCCCCGAGCAGGCGCACGAAGCCAATCCCAGCGTGTCGCGCGCGCACGCCCACATTCGTTTCGATTCCTCCCACCTGGAGTGGCGCATCTTCGACGACGGCAGCTCGATCGGCACCACGCTCTTCCGCGAAGGCCGCCGCATCGACGTCCCCGCCCATGCGGGCCGCGGCGTCGCGCTCCGCCACGGGGACGAAATCTATCTCGGCCAGGTCCGCCTGCAGTTCGAAACCGGCTAGGTGGCACAGGCTTCAGCCTGTGGGCTCTACAGCCTCTGCTGCGTGACCCCGATTACGTGTCCGGTCTTCGGATCCTGCACAAACGCGATGACGCGCAGTCCGCTGGCGCCGGCACCCTGAGAAACGGTGAGCGATACCGACTTTGTGGACCGGCCCGTCAGGTCCACGCGGCCGAGCTGTTGAAAGGATCGCGCCACGGCAACGTGTGAGAGTGCGTGGCCCGCGTTCTCACCGCGTGAAACGTGCGACTCGGCGCGGTTGTCGGCCAGAACCACGTACAACACGCCGCTTTGTCCCGCGGCCGCCGGCAACTCCACGGTCGCGGTTACCCGGTTACCGCTGCGTGCCGCCTGCACGATTCGCAGATCGATTTTCGGCTCGCGCAATGCTTTCCGAATCGCCGCCTGGGCGGCGCGCGCGTCGCTGCCCACCAGGCCGAAGCGGCCGTCCACCGCCAGTTGTGGCGTGTAGACTCCATCGAAGCGATACTTGTCGCTGTAATCCTGCTGCCGCGCCGAGAACTGCGCTGAGGAATACGGATCCGCCCAGCCCAGATGGTTCCAATAGTCGACATGCTCGCTGAGAACGATGAGGTCCGCACCTTCGACAGGTTGCTTCGCGTCGAGCTCCTGCAGCAGACGATCGGCCGGCGGGCAACTGGAACAGCCTTCCGAAGTGAACAATTCAAGCAGTACCGGTGTGCGGGCAGTATGGTTTTCTGTGGCGGCCAGCATAACTCCGCATGCAGCAAGGCCGGCGGCAATGGTGAAAATGCTGAATCGGAACATGTCCTTCATGGTGTCACGTTTCGCATTTTGACGGTGGCACGGGCCTGATAGAATTCTCTTCAGCCATATGCCGATCTACGAATACCTCTGCGAATCCTGCGGCGATAAGTTCGAAAAACTGGTGCGCCGCTCCGAAGACGCCCTCGAAGCCGGCTGCCCCTCGTGTGGCGAAAAGCACCTGGCGCAGCAGTATTCAACCTTTGCGGCGCGCGGGGGCTCCTCCGCCGACAGCTCCTTCACCCCCGCCCAGACGCGCGGCGACGGCGGCTGTGGCAGCGGCATGTGCGGAAGTGGCTTCTGCAGCCGGAATTAATCGCCATCAGCCGCTCCAATCAGGTCCATAAAAAGAAGCGATTACCCTGTCCCCTGAAAACTCATTCAGGATGTTGCAAGGGCCTGTCCGATCCTTCATAATCGGAAATTCATTGAACGGCGTCTGCCGTTAACCCGGCGCGTCCGTTCCTGAAACAATACTGTCTAACCGAAAAGAGACCCTCCAAAGCTATGGCAAAGTACAAACTTGAATACATCTGGCTTGACGGCAAGACGCCCGTTCCGGAGCTGCGCGGCAAGACGCTGGTCAAGGACTTCGACGTCACGCCCACCCTCGCCGACATGCCCATTTGGGGATTTGACGGCAGCTCCACCATGCAGGCGGAAGGCAAGAAATCCGACTGCGTTCTGAAGCCGGTCGCGCTCTATCCGGACGCCAGCCGGCCCGCCAACAGCTTCATCGTTCTGAACGAAGTGATGCACCCGGATGGCACGCCGCACTCCACCAATATGCGCGCGACCATCGAGAACGACCCCGATCTGTGGCTCGGCTTCGAGCAGGAGTACTTTCTCTACAAAGACGGCCGCCCGCTCGGCTTCCCGGCCACCGGTTATCCTGGCCCACAGGGCCCCTACTACTGCGGCGTCGGCTACAAGTACATGGGATCGCTCGCCCGAAAAATTGTTTACGAACATCTCGATCTCTGCCACGCCGCGGGCATCAATCACGAAGGCATCAACGCCGAAGTCGCCAAGGGTCAGTGGGAATTCCAGATCTTTGCCAAGGGTTCCACCAAGGCTGCCGACGATCTGTGGATGGCCCGCTACCTGATGATGCGCCTCTGCGAGGAGTACGAGGTAGACATGGAGCTGCACTGCAAGCCGATCCGCGGCGACTGGAACGGCTCCGGTATGCACACCAACTTCTCCACCCAGTATCTACGCGAAGTCGGCGGCAAGGAATACTTTGAAGGCCTCATGAAGGCGTTCGAAGGGAATATCGCGGCGCACATCGCCGTCTACGGCCCCGAGAACGAACTCCGCCTTACCGGCCTTCACGAAACGCAGGCTATCGACAAGTTCAGCTACGGTCTCTCCGACCGTGGCGCCTCGATCCGCATGCCTGTCAACTTCGTTAAGAACGGCTACCGCGGCTATCTGGAAGATCGCCGTCCGAACTCCGCCGGCGATCCCTACCAGATCGTCCACGTCATTCAGCACACCGCCAACAGCGTTCCCAAGCCCGCTGCCGCAAAAGCGTAACGCAGGCGGTCTTGCCCCGGTTCTTTTACTTGAAAATGTCAGGCGCAGGCTTCAGGCCTGCGCCTTTTTTATGAACTCTCCCGCCTCGGCCAGTTCCGCGTCGCTCACTTCGTGCCTGCGCCCGGCGTAAATCCTCACCTCAACAGCCGCCCCGAACCTTGCCAGCACGCGTGCCGTTTCATGCACGCGCGCTTCGGGAATCCACTCATCCACGTCGCTTCCGGTAATCAGTACGCGCGTTCCCGCGAGCATTCCGGGTGTCCCCTGCCACTCCGTCCCGGGCGGGCCGAACAGCCCCCCGGTCAGCACCACGAGCGTTTGGCATTTCCCCGGATGCCGCAGCGCATACTCCACTGTGAGACACGCCCCCTGCGAAAACCCCATCATCACCATGTGCGCGGCCTCAATCCTGCCGCCCTCCGCGGCTCTGTCGCGGGCGTTGTCGATGACTCTGATGGCTTGCGTTAACGCGGGCTCATTCGATGCCACTGGATCCATAAGAAGGCCGGGATACCAGCTACGGTCATGCCCGGCCGAAGGTGCGATCCAGCGAATGTTATTCAGATTCAGGCGACCCGAAAGACAAAGCATCTCCTCCGGGGTTCGATAGCGTCCGTGCACCAGCACGCCACCGAATTCCGCCTCGCCCTTTGGCCGGCCCGTTTCAACCATCCGGGCCGGGGGGAAGAGGCTCCGACTTTCCGTCAATTTCTGGCTGCGTCTCCGCCGATGAAGGTGGCGTCGGTGCGGCGCGACAGCGGCACCGTCGCCTCCACCTTAACCGGGCCGTTCGATTCCGGAACCCGGATCGGTTCCAGCATCGCCATGATCTCGTCCCTGCGCGCTTCGAACCACGGCGGCAACAGCATGTGTGTGCCGAGCTCGTTGTACGGCTCATCGCGCGTGAAGGCGCCTTCCGCCGTCGCCGCGCACTCGGTCAGGATGCCGGCCGGGCTTCTGCAGTAAATCGAGTGAAAGTAATTCCGGTCCTTGATCTCGCTGCAGTCGGTGTATCCGAGTTCCTCGTAGATACTCTTCTGTTCGGCGAGTTCTTCGTCCGAGCCCACTTCCAGAGCCATATGATGCCCCGTGCCCGCGCCGAAGCCCCAACTGCCCTGCGCCTTCTCCGGTTCGTGCAGCAGGATGACCGTCTTCGCCGCGCCGCCCTGGCCGATCTCGTAGCGATGCGCATTGCCGTCGGCGCCGGTCTTCTTCATGCCGAGGGCATCGACATAGAAACGCTCCTGCTCGGCGACTTCGCGCACTGAAAGCACCGGCCCGTAGAATCCGCGGACGAAACAATCCCTGCCGATCTCGGGCGTGGTCCAGCCTTTGCGCCGGTCGTTCGGATCTTCCACCACCTCGAGCTCGAGACCCGATGGATGCGAGAAGCGCACGTAGGCGTGTCCGAACCTTTCCTTCGCCCCGCTGTGCGTCACCTTGTGCTTCGTCAGATGCTCAACCCAGAATGGAATCGATCCCTTCGGCACTGTGTACGCCGTTGCCTGAATCTGTCCCGAACCCTTGCGGCCCTGCACGCGCCTGTACGGGAACGTCGTCATCACCGAGCCCGGCTCGGCATTTGCGTTCGCGTAGTAGAGGTGATAGTGGGCATAGCGTCCGTCAAACAGAACCGTCTGCTTGATCAGCCTCTGCCCCACCACCTGGGTGAAAAAATCGATGTCTTCCTGTGCCCCGCCAGCGCACACCGTGATATGGTGTATGCCTGTAACCGGGTAGTTCATTTCCTCAGCCTCCAAAAATCAGCAATGAAATCGGCCTTTCCGGGCACACTCCGCCTGTGCGTGTCAGGCATGCTGCTGGAAAGGGCTCGCAATCAATATTATCACGGCGTTGCAGCGCGCTTCCGCGCGGTGATATAGTGGCCTCGCGTAACCGCGCCGCGTGTTTACTCCGTCACTTTCCCAGGAGCAATTTTCGTTCATGAATCACCTTCGCCTTGCCGCTCTGGCACTTTTGGCATCTTTCCTCGCCGCCCCGCTGAGCGCTCAGATGGATTTCTCCGGCAACTGGGGCGCGATGTTCTCCGAAGACCAGCCGGAGCGCATTCCCGGCCCCGAACTCGGCGACTATCTCGGCCTTCCGGTCAACGATGCCAACCGCCTGCGCGCCGACAGCTGGAGCTCCTCGCGCATCACCATGCCCGAGCAGCAGTGCCGCGTGCACGTTGCGCCTTATATCCTGCGCGGACCCACCAACCTCCGCATCTGGGAAGAAAAGGATCCCTACACACAGAATCTGGTTGCCATCCACGTTTACAGCCAGACCTACGAGCAGGAGCGCATCATCTACATGGATGGCCGCCCGCATCCGCCCGACTATGCGCTGCACACCTGGATGGGTTTCTCCACCGGCAAATGGGACGGTGAAATCCTGACTGTTTACACCACGCACATCAAGACCGGCTGGGTGCGCCGCAACGGGCTGGTGGAGAGCGACCGCGCCACGCTCACCGAGCACTTCATCCGTCACGAGAACATCCTCACCCATGTCAGCATCCTCTCCGATCCGGCCTACCTCACCGAGCCTCTGGTCAAGACGCAGGATTTTCTGGTTAACACCCACTACAACGGCAACTGGCTCTATCCATGCGAATCGGTCGAAGAGGTTGTCGGACGCAAAGATGGCGAGGTGCCGAACTACCTGCCGGGCAAGAACCCCTTCCTGACCGAGTACGAAAAAAACCACCCGATGGTGCCCTACGAAGCAGCCCGCGGCGGCGCTGAAACGATGTATCCGGAGTATCGCCTCAAGATCAAAGCCATGGAAGCTGCCGCGGGAGTGAAGAAATAGCATGCGGAAATTTCTTTTCCTTCTCTGCGGGCTCAGCGTCTCTGCGGTTATGGCATGCGCTCAGTCCGATATGGCTGCCGCCGAAAGCCACGGGGAGCTGAACGCCGACTTCTCCAGAGCCGAACTCCACGTCTGGCCCGTGCAGGGCAATATCTACATGCTGGTGGGCGACGGCGCCAATATGACGCTGCAGATCAGCAAGCAGGGCGCCCTGCTCGTCAACACGGGCTTCGCCCCGATGTCGGACAAGGTCATCGCGACCATTAAGAAGATGTCCGAGCGTCCGCTGCAGTACATCATCAACACCAACTTCTATCCCGATTCGACCGGCGGCAATGAGCCGGTCCGGCTTTCCGGCACCACGATCACGGGCGCTAACGTCACCGCCGACATCCGCGATTCACGGGAAGGCGCACAGATTCTGGCGCAGGAAAACGTGCTCACACGCATGAGCGCGCCCACCGGAAAGAAGTCGCCGACGCCCCCCGAAGCCTGGCCGACCGACACATTCATCGGCATTGAAAAGCCTCTCTACTTCAACGGCGAGCCCATCGAAATCATTCATCAGCCCAACGCCCTGACCGATGGCGACAGTTTCGTTTTCTTTCGGAAGTCCGACGTGATCAGCGCCGGCGACATCTTCAACACGGATGGCTATCCCGTAATCGACGTTGATAAAGGGGGCACGATCGAAGGCACAGTTCTTGCCCTCACGCGTCTGGTCAATATGGCCATCGTCGAACACGAAGAAGAAGGCGGCACGCTGGTTATCCCCGGACATGGCCATCTCTGCGATCAGGCCGAAGTTGTCGAATACCGCGACATGGTTGCCATCGTCCGCGACCGCGTGCAGGATGCCGTCAAACGCGGTCTCACGCTCGAACAGACGAAGGCCGCAAAACTGACCCGCGACTACGACCCCATCTATGGCCACAACAGCTACTGGACGCCGGACAACTTCATCGAAGCGGCGTACAGCAGTCTTAAGAAGTAGCGGACTGATTCTCGCGGCCCTGCTGACGCCGCTCCTTCACGCGACCGATCCCGTCTTCAGATCGGAGCCGCTTTCCCCGGCGCTTCTCGAAAAAGTGCGCCACAGCACCTGGCACGCCGGCTGTCCCGTCGCGCCCGAAGACCTGCGTCAGCTGACCCTCACCTACCGCGCCTTTGACAGCGCCACGCACACCGGCACTCTCATCGTCAACCGCGATCTTGCGTCCGATGTCGTCCGCCTTTTCACGGAACTCTACCGGCAAAACTTCCGCATCGAGCGCATGGTTCCGATCGAAGATTACGGCGGCAACGACGACGCCTCCATGGCTGCCAACAATACTTCCGCCTTCAACTGCCGCGACGCCACCGGAAAACCCGGTGTCTTCTCCAATCACAGCTGGGGCCGCGCCATCGACATCAACCCGCTCACCAACCCTTACGTCAAAGGCGATAAAGTGCTTCCTCCCGCCGGCCGCAAATATCTCGACCGCGCCAAAGAGTTCCCCGGCTCCATCCTGAAAGACGGCTTTGTCGTGCATCTTTTCGAATCTGACGGCTGGACCTGGGGCGGGCGCTGGCCCGACCGCCAGGACTACCAGCATTTCGAAAAACCTGCGCGTCCCGGTGACCGGTTTCACTAACTTTAGTAAGCTGTCGTCCTCTCGCGCACACTGCACTGAACGGAAAGCTTCTCTCCCTGACGTTTTGTCGATATGCTGAGTAAATGAGCGGGGACGCCGATACTCTTTCGGTTCTGGTGGTCGACGAAAATCCCGATGTCCTCACGTTCTTTGTGCGCCTCCTCGACGCCAACCGCATCCGCGCGCTTGTCGCCCGCAACGCCGCCGAGGCCATCGCCATCGTGGAACGCAGCTACGTCCCCATCGATCTGATCCTGGCGAATGTCCTGCTTCCGCCCGATCCCGCCTTGCCCGATCGGGGCGATGGACCTGATCTGGTCGATCGGCTTCGGCTGCTTCGTCCGAACGTGCCCGCACGATATATGTCTGCCTGGGTTGATTCCGGCGTCATCCGCATCGAACTGCTCGAACGCGGACTGCATCACATGTCGCGAACGCCGGATGACCCCGGGCTTGTCGAGGCCATCCGAAATGCGGCTGCCGGACGTAGTGTGCGCACGGCCCGATGAAGAATTTGCCGCCATCGGCTATCCTGAAGTCATCCAGCCCCCTGCACATGATTCACGCTTCCGTTCCGTGCGCGTGACCGTGTTTTTCATCGCTCTTGCGGTTTCCGCCACCGCGCAGGAGGGAGAAGACCAGTGGAGAGATCTGCTTACTCAGGCGCAGCGCGCGGCGGGAGCCAGTCAGCCCGCCCAGGCCGAACAGGCCTACACACAGGCCGTTCACGAAGCCGAACGGTTCGGTCCGGAGGACTGGCGCGTCGGTACAACCCTGCAGGGTCTTGGTGAACTCTACCTCACCGAAAAGAAAATCCCCGATGCCGTTTCCGCCCTGCAGCGCGCGCTGGCGATTACCGGAAAAAACAACGAAGACGACACCCCGGAAGTGGCGAGCGTCCGCTACGATCTCGGCAGCGCTCTTCTCGATGCGGGCCGTCCCGCCGACGCAGTCATTCAGGCCCGCCGCGCCCTGAGTTCGTATGAAAGCATCTATGGCGGCACCAGCGCGGAGGCGGCGGGCGCCTCCTGTCTCCTCGGCGATTCGCTCCGTCGCATGCGGAATTTCATCGATGCCGAAGAGCCTCTGCACCGCTGCGCCGACATCCGCGAGCAGAGAGGCGGCATCGACAGCGTCGAACTCGCCGATGCTCTCTACAGCCTGGCGCTGACCTACGTCGGCGAAAAAAAATACCGCGAGGCGGAGCCGCGTTTCAGCATGGCCGAAAAGATCCGCGAGAAAAAGCTCGGCATCACCAGTCCGCTTCTCGCACAGACGATGGAAGATCATGCCGCGCTTCTTCGCACCCTCGGCCGCGACAAAGAGGCGGAGAGGCTCGAAAAATTCTCCCAGGCCATCCGGCGCAGCGAGAACAGAAAGTGACGACGCGTTTGACGCCCCGCCTTCTGTCGGTAATCTGTGCGATATTCCCGCTGGCTCTGATGCCGTCCGCTTCAGCGCAGGACGCGCGTGCCTGGACGAGTCACATGGTCGAGGCCATCAAGGCTCTCGGCACGAACAACTACGCCGCTGCTGAGCAGGCCTACCTCAAAGCCCTGCGTGAAGCCGACAACTTTCCTCCGAAAGATGCGCGCCGCGGAAGCACGCTGAACGCCCTCGGCCTCGTTTACCGCGCCGAAAAAAAATACAGCGAGTCGGAAGCCGCCTATCGGCGCGCTCTGCCCATCATGCAGGCCGCTTACGGGGACAGCATCGATACAGCCAATGTCAATCTGAATATCGCCAACGTCCTTTTCGACGCGGGCCGCCTGGCCGACGCCATTCCCAATCTTCAGTCGGCTCGCGCGACCTATGAGAGACTCCTCGGTCCGGACAGCCTCAAAACCGCGGCGGTGCTCTGCCTCCAGGGGGACGCCAATCGCGCCATGAAGCATTATCCCGAAGCCGAGGCTCTCCTGCGCCGCTGCTCCGATATCCGTGAAGCCGACTCCGGCGTCAACAGCAACGATCTGGCCGATGCCCAGTACAGCCTCGCCCTCGCGTTCATGGCTGAAGGTAAGTACTCAGCAGCCGAGCCCCGCCTTCAGCTGGCCGAGAAGATCCGCGAGAAAACCCTTGGCATCACCAGTCCAGTTCTGGCTCAGACCATGGAAGATCACGCACTTGTGCTGAAACAGCTGGGGCGCGACTGGGAAGCGGCAAAACTCACCACGATCGCCGCCGCCATCCGCCACAGCCAGCCGAAGTAACCGCAGCCTGGGTAATACCATACAATCACGTAATTGATTCTTCTTCTTTTCGGGCCGCCGGGTTGCGGTAAAGGGACGCAGGGCCGGCTGATCATTGACTGGATGCGCGAACATCACGGGGACGCGATCCCGGCGATATCCACCGGCGAGATGCTGCGCGGTGAAATCGACGCCGGCTCGGATCTCGGCAGGAACGTACAGGCCATCATGGCCGCGGGCGGACTCGTGCCGGATGACATGATCAACGCCGCCCTCGCCGCGCGCATCGAAAAGCCCGACTGCGCGAACGGCTTCATGCTGGACGGCTATCCGCGCACCGTCGAGCAGGCGGAGTTTCTCGACGGACTGCTGAAGCAGCGCGGCTTCCAATGTCCCGTCGTGATTCATCTCGATGTCCCGGCCGATGTTTTGGTCGGGCGCATTATCTCCCGCCGCCAGTGTGCGAAGTGCGGGCGCATGTTCAACGTTCTGTCCGACCGTCCGAAAGTCGACGGCAAATGCGACGACGACGGTGCTTCGCTGATCACTCGCAAGGACGACAAAGAGAACGTCATCCGCGAGCGTCTGCGTACTTACAACGAAATGACGCGGCCGGTACTCGCCTACTACCCGAGCGAACGCTATTTCCAGATCATGGGCGACCGCTCGCAGGCCTATATCTTCGAGGAGATCACGGGGATTCTGGAGCCGATCCTCAATCATGCGGGAGCCTGAAGAACTGCGCGTCGATCCTCGTGAGCTGCGCAGCTATCGGTGGTTCGCGCCCGATACGCTGCGCGGCTTCGGGCACCGGTCGCGGCTGAAGCAGCTCGGTTTCCGCCGCGAGGACTTCACCGGACGTCCGGTTATCGCCATCATCAACACCTGGAGCGAAATCAACCCGTGCCATCTCCATCTGCGCGACCGCGCCGAAATGGTGAAGCGCGGCGTGTGGCAGGCGGGCGGATTCCCCGTCGAGATTCCCGCATTCTCCATCACCGAGATGTACATGAAGCCGAGCCCGATGCTTTACCGGAATCTGCTCGCCATGGACACGGAAGAATCGCTGCGCAGTCTGCCCGTCGATGGCGCCGTCCTCATGGGCGGCTGCGACAAAACCACACCGGGCTTGCTGATGGGCGCGATCAGCATGGATCTGCCGGCGATCTATCTCCCCGCGGGACCCATGCTGCGCGGCAACTGGAACGGGCAGCCGCTCGGCAGCGGGTCGGATGGCTGGAAGTTCTGGGCCGAGCGCTGCGCGGGCAACATTACCGCTGAAGACTGGAACGCCATCGAGAACGGCATTGCCCGCTCGCCTGGTTTCTGCATGGTGATGGGCACCGCGTCAACCATGACGGCTCTGGCCGAGGCGATGGGCATGACGCTGCCCGGCGCGTCTTCCATTCCCGCCGTCGACGCAAATCACGCCCGCATGGCGCTCAACTGCGGGACGCGTATCGTCGATATGGTCTGGGAAGACTTTAAGCCTTCCCGAATTCTGCGCCGTGAATCGTTTGAAAACGCCGATCATCGTGGACATGGCGATCGGCGGATCGACGAACGCAATGATTCACCTGATCGCGATGGCCGGGCGTTGCGGAATCGAACTCCAGCTGTCCGAATTCGACCGGATTTCGCGCAGAGTGCCCGTGCTGGCGGACATCCGCCCTTCAGGCAGATTTCTGATGGAGGATTTTTACTACGCCGGCGGCCTCGGCGCGTTGATGTCGGAGATCCGCGATCTGCTGCATCCGGACTGCGCCACGGTCAACGGCAAAACGCTCGGGGAGAACATCGCAAACGCGCGGATTCACAATTCCGAAGTGATTCGTTCGCGCGGCAACCCTCTCTCCGCGCACGGCGGGACAACGGTACTCTACGGCAGCCTCGCGCCGGATGGCGCGGTGATCAAAAGTTCCGCGGCGGACCCGCGTCTGATGAAGCACACTGGCCCCGCCGTCGTCTTCGGGGACTACAACGACATGGACGCCCGGATCCACCGCGACGATCTCGATGTCACGCCTGATTCCGTGCTCGTGCTGAAAAATGCCGGGCCATTGGGCGGTCCCGGCATGCCCGAATGGGGCATGCTGCCCATTCCGCAGAAGCTGCTGGCGCGGGGCGTGCGCGACATCGTGCGCATTTCCGACGCGCGCATGAGCGGGACCGCATACGGGACGTGCGTCCTGCATGTCTCGCCGGAAAGCTGGGTCGGCGGTCCTCTGGCCCTCGTCCGCGACGGCGACCCGATTTCGCTCGACGTCGAAGGCGGACGGCTGGATCTCTTAGTCGCAGACGCTGAAGTGGAACGCCGCCGGTCTCAATGGACCAAACCAGCCCGGCGCTACGAGCGCGGATATATGGCGCTCTACGCCGAACGCGTCACCCAGGCCCATCGCGGCTGCGACTTCGATTTCCTGAGCGGCAGCGCCCCGACGCCCGATCCTGAGATTCATTAAGAACTTATTTACAAAACTTTATTAACTCTTTGGGGCGGTAACCGTTTCATTCGAAATGGGTCTCGCGAAGGTCTGCCTGGTTTCCTCCCTGTTTGTATTTCTTCTCACAGTCACCCTTTTCCCGCAGGCCGCGTCATCCGGCAGCGCCATTCCCGTCCGCATGATCGTTGTCGGCTCCGCCGATGAAGCGCAGAAGACTCTCGACAGCCTCCGCGCCGGCGCCGACTTCGCCGTTCTCGCCGCCGAAAAATCCATCGACCCCACCTCCGTCTACGGCGGTTTACTCGGACGCATCGATCCCGCGTCGCTTCGCTCCGAGCTGCGGGACGCGCTGCATGGCCTCGCACCCGGGCAGCTTTCAAAGATCGTAAAAATCCCCACGGGCTACGCGATTCTCAAAGTCCTCACCGGCCAGGAGACCGTCGACCTCGCCGCCACCGATGCCGCACGGCAGACCGCGGTCCTGGCCGCGGGGAGTATCAAGATCTCGACCAACGTCGGCGGCTTCGGCGAATCAGTCGCAGCGTTGCTGGAGATGCAGAAGCCGCCCGACTTCGGCCAGGACCTGAAGGCCGTTTGCATGGCCCACCTCCAGTCCTTCGCCTCGATGATGAAGACGGTGAACGATGTCCTCGATCCGCGCAATCAGGCCAGTCCTCTGCGCCGGCTTAAACCGATCGACGCCATGCAGGTCTATATCGCGAAAGGCCAGCTGCACGCGTTTCAGGGCCAGATGGCGGAAGCCATAAAACAGTTCGAGATCGCGCTCGGCATGGCGTCGAAAAACGTACCCCAGGCGGTGCCGCGCATGGAGGAGATGCTGGGCATCAGCTGGCTGCACAAGTCCGAAATGGACAACGATATCTATAAGAACCCCGGCGATCGCTGTCTTTTTCCCATGCGCCCGGGTCTTCGCTACGCGCAGCCCGCCGCTTCCGAAAAAGCCATCCAGTACTTTCAGAAGGTTCTCGCACAGAATCCCGACCATCTCGAAGCCAAATGGCTGATGAACCTCGCCTATATGACGATGGGCCAGTATCCGTCGGCTGTCCCGCCGCAATACCTGCTGCCGATGTCTGCGTTCGAATCGCCGGAGACCGTGGGACGCTTCAAAGACGTTGCTCCGCAGGCGGGCCTGAATCTGTTCGGCATGGCTTCCGGCGTGGCAGTCGACGATTACGACAACGACGGCCTTTTCGATGTGATGACGGCGAGCTTCGACACCTGCGAGCCCATGCACTTCTTTCACAACAACGGCGACGGCACGTTCACCGACCGCGCGTCCCAGGCCGGCCTCTCCGGTCAGCTCGGCGGCCTCAACCTCATACAGGGCGATTACAACAACGACGGCTGCATGGATATCCTCGTGCTCCACGGCGCATGGGAGCAGGCCGGCGAGCGCCTGTCGCTTCTTCGCAACAATTGCAACGGCACATTCACCGACGTAACGAAGGAAGCCGGACTCGCCGGCTCCGTCATGAACACGCAGACCGGCGTCTGGGCCGACATCAACAACGACGGGTTCATCGACCTGTTCGTCGGCAACGAAAGCGGCCCCGCCCATCTCTACCTGAACAACGGCGACGGCACGTTTAAAGACATCTCGCATTCTGCCGGAATCGACCGCAGCAGCGCCTTCACCAAAGGCGTGGTTGCCGCCGATTTCGATCACGACGGATTCGTCGATCTCTACGTCAGCAACGAGGACCGCGCCAACTTCCTCTACCACAACAATCACAACGGGACGTTCACCGAAATCGCCAAACACGCCGGTGTCGAGGGCACAGGCCGGAGTTTTGCCACCTGGTTCTTCGACTACGACAACGATGGCTGGCCCGACCTCTTCGTCGACAGCTACTTTCCCTCCGTGGACGAAACCGTCGCGACATACCTCGGGCTCCCCCACCAGGCCGGGACGCTGAAGCTCTACCGCAATCTGGGCAACGGGGCTTTCAAGGATGTGACGAAGGAGGTCGCGCTGGACCGTGTCTACATGCCGATGGCCGCCAATTTCGGCGACATCGATAACGACGGCTACCTCGATGTCTACCTCGGCACCGGCAATCCCTCCTACGCATCTCTGCTGCCCAATGTTCTTCTGCGCAACAAAGAAGGCAAGTCGTTTGCCGACGTGACGGCCTCTTCAGGCACCGGCGAACTGCACAAAGGCCACGGCATCGCGTTTGCCGACATCGACAACGACGGCGACGAGGACATCATCACTTCCATCGGCGGCGCCGTGCCGGGCGACAAGCACGCCTTCCGGCTTTTTGAAAATCCTGGCAATGGCAACGACTGGATCCGCCTGCGTCTCGTCGGCGTCAAGGCGAACCGCGCGGGCATCGGCGCGCGCATCAAGGTCACTGTGAAAAACGAAGGTCGCGAACGATCGATTTATCGCACCGTCGGCAGCGGCGGTTCCTTCGGCGCATCGCCGATCGAGCAGCATATCGGACTCGGCAAATCCGCCGAGATCGTGAGCATCGAAATCATCTGGCCCGACGGCAGCACGATGCCACAGACCTTTTCGAACGTCGCCAAAAACCAGACGCTGCAGATCCGGCAGTTCGCGACCGACTATACAAAGCTGGAGCGGCGCCCGTTCCGCCTCGGCGGGGCGAACAAATGATTCGGACATGGGCCTTGCTTCTCGTCGCGTTTTCTCTCGGCGCAGAAATGCGCTATCCGGTGAACGCGCTGATCCTCACCATCGACCGCAGTCACCGCACCTTCACCGCGTCGTCTTCCGAAATACCCGGCTACATGAAAGCCATGGTGATGCCGTTTCAGGTGCGCGACGCAAAGGCGCTCGACGGCCTCAAACCCGGCATGTTTGTCGACTTCACGCTGGTCGTCGGCAAAGATCGGTCCGCGGTCGAGAACATTCACGAACGCGAATATGTGGACGTGCAGCAGGAGCCCATGCTGGCCCGCCGCCTGCAGCTGCTCGCCAATATCCGGAAGGGCAAGCCGCTGGGTCCGGCGATCGCCGTCGGCGCGCCGGTTCCCGACTTCACGCTCACCGATCAGACCGGCCGCCGCGTCTCGCTTTCGCAGTTCCGCGGCAAGGTCGTCGGCATCACGTTTGTCTACACCAGCTGTCCGCTGCCCGACTACTGCTTTCGCCTCTCGAACAATTTCGGACGCCTGCAGAAACGCTTCTCCGCGCAGATGGGGCACGATCTCGCGCTGCTGAGCATCACATTCGACCCGGTGCACGATACGCCCGATGTTCTCGCAAAGTACGCAGGCATCTGGAAAGCCGACCCGAACTCATGGCACTTTCTGACAGGTTCGCTCGCCGAGGTGAAAGATGTGAGCCACAATTTCGGCCTCAACTTCTGGTCCGACGAAAACACCGTGACGCATTCGCTGCACACCCTGATCGTCGACCGCCAGGGGCGGCTGGCGGCGAACTTCGAGGGCAATCAGTTCAGCGCGGAACAGCTGGGCGATTTCGTCGCGGTCACGATGAACCGCGCTACTGCTGCACGTTCCAGCGCACGATGACGCGCGTGACATGCTCATAACCGAGCAGCGACACTCCCGCCGTTCCCAGGAAAAACAGTTGCGCGTCCTTCGGCGGCAGGTCGAGCCAGCACGCGCCCAGTATGCGCAGGATGTGTCCGTGGGCAAACAGCGCGACATCGCCGTCCGCGGCCAGTGCGCGATCGATGACAGCCCGGGCGCGCACCGCCACCTGCTCGATCGGTTCTCCGTTCGGCACACCGTCGCGAAACAGCGACCAGTCCGGCCGCTCGCGATGGATGTCGGGCGTGCTGCGTCCTTCGTAATCGCCGTAATTCCATTCGCAGAGATTCGGGTTCGACCTGGGCAGTCGCGCCGAGTCCGGCCAGCTCGCACGTGCGCCGCGCGCGCTGCATGGGGCTGGTCAGAACAAGCTTGAAATTCTGCCCGGCGAGCACCGCACGAAGCGCGGCAGCCTTCTTTTCGCCTTCTGCCGTTAAAGGCAGGTCGGTGCGGCCGGTGTGCGCGCCGGAAAGACTCCACGCGGTTTCGCCATGCCGGATAAGCCAGAGTTGGTGAGGCATGTTTACCATGATCGGTCAGCGGCTGACAAATTTGTTGCCCGCGATGAGAAACCGCAGCGGCAGATCGGCGCATTTGGTGATGCCGATGCGTTTCGTCACCTCGATGTCGAATAGGAGCTCTTTGGGCGGCGGCAACACCACCAGATCCCCGCGCGTCATATCCGCCCCCGAATGCCGTCGCGTGATGGCCAGCGCCTGCGTCAGTTTTCCCGGGCCGGAAGCCAGATCGCGTTCCGTCCGGGCCTTCGGCCGCCGGGACCGCATCGCTTCGAGCCCCTCGATCGGCTCCAGCGCGCGGATCAGCACGCACCCCGGCGTACCTGCGCGCTCAGCCACGATGTTCATGCAGTCGTGCATGCCGTACGAAAGATAAACGTACGCATGGCCGCGGCGGTCCGAAAATCACGCGCGTGCGGTTCGTGATGCCGGCCGCCGAATGCGACGCCAGATCGTCGCCGCCCAGATAGGCTTCGGTCTCGACGATGATGCCGGCCGTTGGCCCATGCCGCAGCACCTTGCCCAGCAGATCGCGCGCCACTTCGATCGTCGGGCGCTCATAAAAGCGTCGCGGCAGAATCACGATTTGCGGCGCGCGAAAGCCATGGCGCTCCACTGCGCATTCACTGCGCAGATTTTGTAATCCACCAGATCCACCCGGTTGGCCATTTCGCGGACAAGCTTGTCGGTCAGCGCGCCTCTGCCTTTCAGCCACACGATCCAGAGCTTCGTCCTCGGCGCGAGCCCACGCATGCCGCGCACGGCCATCTGCAGCGCGCTGGTGTCGCGCACGAACCACAACGTGACCGCGAGCGCGTCCTCGGGTTCCTCAATCAGCTCGACATCAGCCGGTAGATTGCCGAGAGCCGCGACATAGTCGCGCGGCGGGTCCATCAGCGCAACCGCGGAACCCGCCTGGATCCCCAGCTTCTCCGCCACCGTCCGCGAACTGTAGCGCTCCATCATGTCGGGCGGCCGAACGGATTCACCACCCGCTTGGCGCAGGCCTTCTTGAGCGCGGCGGGCAGACGCTTGAGTGTGGTGAAGACCGCATCGGGCATCAGTCGCCGCACGCCCTCGACTTTCTCCGCCTCCCCGTCGACAAAAATCATCGGAATATGCCGCGCGTATCTTGTCCCGCGAAGATAAGCTGCCGTGTCGCGGCCGTGGCTGGGCAGACAGCTGAGATCGAGCACAATCGCATCCGGCGGATTGGCGCGAATGAGCTTCGTTGTCTCATTGCCGCGCAGCGCGTCGTACTCGGCATCGTGTCCGGCGGCGCGCACGCTTCGATTAACGGTCCTGCCAGCGGCGGTTTCCAGTGAACGATGCGGACGCGTGGCACTACATGACAGAATAATCGACGATGCGCCTGTTTACCGGGATTGCCCTCGATCCCGCGGTGCTCGAAAGACTGGCACGCGTGCTCGCGGAACTGGAGCCGCTGGCGAAGCTGAACTGGTCGCCCGTGGAGAATCTGCATATCACCACGAAATTCATCGGGGCCTGGCCCGAAGAGCGTCTGGACGAGCTGAAAACCGCGCTCGCCCGCGTGCCTTTCGCGCGCCCGTTTGAGATCGCCATCGCGCAGTTCGGCTATTTCCCCAACCCGCATCACCCGCATTCGTTCTTCGCGGGAATCCATGCCGGCCCGGAACTTGCCGAACTGGCCGGCCGGATCGACGAAGCTCTTCTGCCGCTCGGCATCGCGAAGGAGAGATCGCCCTTTTAACCCCCATCTGACGCTGGCGCGCATCAAGAGCCAGGACGTCCGCGGCCTGCGCCAACACATCGCCAAAATGACTGCCTTCGATTTCGGAAAGTTCACCGCTTCCGATTCCACCTGTATCTGAGCAAGCCCGGCCCCGCAGGCTCGGTCTACACGCAGCTTGGCCACGTATTCCGCACACGCGACGGCAGGCCTTCGCGCATGATGGGCGCGTTGGCGGTCGTCGCGGCCTATCTCATCGGCGGCATTCCTTTCGGACTGATCATTGTCAAACTGATGACTGGCGCGGATGTGCGCGAATCGGGCTCCGGCAACATCGGCGCCACGAACGTCCTGCGCACCACCGGCCCCGGCGCGGCCATCCTGACGCTGGTGCTCGACGCTGCCAAAGCCTGGTTCGCCGTGTGGCTGGCGCAACGGCTTTCGGGCGGCAGCGAATTGTGGATGAGCTTTGCGGCCCTCGCGGCACTGGCGGGGCACGCCTGGTCGATCTGGCTCAAATTCAAAGGCGGCAAGGCCGTGGCCAGCTTTGTGGGCGCCTACGCCTATCCTGACGCCCCTGCCGCTCCTGGCCGTCGTGCTGTTATTTGTCCTGGTGGTGGCCTGGACGCGCTACCTGTCTCTGGGATCGATCGTCGCCGCGGGGCTGTTCCCGTTCGGCTGCTGGATGATCCTGCATCCCGGCTGGCCCGTACTGGTCTCGGCGGTGGGCGCGGCTGCGATCATCATCGACCGGCATCGCGCCAACATCGCCCGCATCCGGGCCGGCGAGGAACGAATATTATCTTTCCGCCGATCGAGAGGTTGAAGACGACGCCGTGAAGAACCTGGCGATCATCGGCGGCGGCGGATGGGGGACAGCGCTTGCGTGCGTGCTCAGTCCGCGGTTCGAATCGTGTGAAGTTGCGGGTGCGCGAGCCCGATCTCGCGGAGCGGCTGGAACGCACACGCATCAACGATGTCTTCCTGCCCGGCATTCCGCTTCCGCGAAACGTACACGTCGGGAATTCGCTTGAAGCAGCGCTCGAAGACGCCGATGTCGTGATTGGCGTCATGCCGTCGCATGCGGTGCGCGATGTCTACACTGCAATGCTGCCCTGGCTTCGGCCAGACAAAGGGATCGTCAGCGCGACGAAGGGACTGGAACCGGGAACCACGCTGCGCATGTCGGAGGTGATCCGCGCGGTAGTCGGTCCGGAATACCGGATCGCTGTGCTGTCGGGGCCTACGTTTGCCCTGGAAGTGGCCAAGGGGAGTCCAACGGCGGTGACCGTTGCGTCGGAGGAACAGCATCTGGTGCAAGAAATCCAGAACGCCTTTTCCGGACCCACCTTCCGCGTCTACGGCAGCGCCGACCCCATTGGCGTCGAAATCGGCGGCGCTCTGAAGAACGTTATCGCCATTGGCGCAGGCATCAGCGACGGTCTGGAACTGGGCCACAACGCCATCGCCGCTTTGATCACCCGCGGGCTTGCCGAACTCACGCGCCTGGCGGTGGCCGTCGGGGCACAGGCCGAGACCCTTTCGGGCCTGGCGGGGTTGGGCGATCTGGTATTAACCTGTACTGGAGATCCTAGCCGTAATCGTCAGGTAGGATTGAAATTAGCTGCCGGAATGAAGCTTGGCGCGATCCTCGAATCGACGCCCACGGTGGCGGAAGGCGTCACCACTACTGCGGTTGCGCTGAAACTTGCGGCGCGCTACGGTGTTGATCTGCCTATAGCCGCGGAAATGCATGCGGTTTTGAGCGAAGGTCGCCCGCCCGAAGAGGCGATCCGGAGACTGATGACCCGGGCTTTGCGCAATGAAGCCATCGGTAAGTGAGGCGGAAAACACCAAGACCGTTAAGCAATTGTAAATGCCGGTACCCCGGCGAAACTATTCATGTTGCAAGGGGTTAACACGATTACAGGGGCCGCATCGACCATCGATCTGGATGCTCAGTTGATGCTCCGGGTCAGGGACGGTGACGAGCACAGTTTTACCGTGCTTCTGGAAAAGCACCGGAACCCCGTGATCCATTTTGTGTACCGGATGGTGCAGGACAGGGCCGTGGCTGAGGAGCTTTCGCAGGAAGTGTTCCTCCGGGTGTACAAGTCGCGCGAGACGTACGAGCCGACAGCCCGGTTCACCACGTGGCTGTTCCGCATCGCAACGCATTTGGCTCTCAACTGGCTGCGCGACGGGAAGAAAGAAAAGGGCACCAGCGGCTGGATGCCCCGGCGAGATCGGAGAAGGATGGCGAGCTTCCGGCGAGAGAGGTTTCCGACCGGCGGCCTTCGGTGGAGCAGCAAATGGTATACGATACCAGGCTGCAGGAAGTCAGAACGGCGATCGCCCTCCTGCCGGAAAAGCAGCGGGCCGCTGTTCTGATGCATAAGTATGAAGAGATGGAGTATTCGCAGATCGCAGGCGTGCTCGAATGCTCGGAATCGGCCGTGAAGAGCCTGCTGTTCCGCGCCTACGAGACACTGCGGTCGCGACTGGCGCATCTGAGCGCACAGGCCTGCCCAGGGGTGCAGCCATGATGGTCAGCCTTATCGCTGAGGCCCCCATAAAGGGGGCCGGTCAGCAGGATAAGGTGAGCCACATGGCTGCGCCTGTGGTCAGGTCCGTTGTGCGCGCGGAAAAAACGGTTACGGGAGAAGCGCGCGCATGAACTCGATAATGAATTGCCCCTTAAAGACCGGCCAGACGGATCTTCTGCTGGATGACGCCGCCGGAACCCTGGCCCGCCGCGGTCTGGATGCCGCGACGATGGCGGCGCTCAGTGAACATATGGAAACCTGCCCGGCCTGCCTGGCCTTCCGCGCCAGCCAGAAGATGGTGTGGGACGCGCTCGATCTCTGGGAGCCCGGCCCGGTCAGCCAGGATTTTAACCGGCGGCTCTGGCAGCGCATCGATGCCGCGGCAGCCGCCCCGTGGTACACACGACTCGCCGAATCTCTCCGCATGACAAGCTGGAAGCCGCTGATCCCGCTGACGGCGGCTATTCTGGTGATCGCCGGCGGATTCCTGCTCGATCACCCGCGCGCGAAGAAGACGCACGATGTGACTATCATCGAAGCCGACCAGGTGGAACAGACGCTGGACGACATTCAGCTTCTGCGTCAACTGGATGTGGGGACCACGCAGGGCAGCAGTCAGACCAGGATGTAGCTTTTCGGAATCGGATGAAAGCGGTGCGCGCAGCAACGATGCTTCTGGCAGCCGGCCTGACCGCCGCGATGCCGGGCTTTGCCGCGCCGCAGGGCAAAGAAAGAGCGGCTCCCCGGGCGGCACAAACGCGGCCGCAGCCGCGCGCGCAGAACCCGCCGCAGCAGCAGCCTAAGAATCCCAAAGCTCAGGCGAAAAACCAGGCGCGCGGCGACGAGATATTCCTGAAGCTCCTGAAAATGACGCCGGACGAGCGCGAGAAAGCGCTTTCCGTCCTCCCTCCCGCGCGCCGCGAGCAAATACAGAATCGCATCGAGAACTTCCAGAACCTTAAGCCCGAACAGCAGGAGCGTCGCCTGAGCCGTGTCGAACGCCTCAACGCCCTGGCGCTCGGCGAGCAGGCGCGGGTGCGCCAGTTCGACCAAAGATCTCCAGAATCTGGCGCCCGATCGCAGGAAAGCGGTGAATCAGGAACTGCAGCGGATGTCCGTCATGAGCGACGAGGAAAAGCAGTACCACATGAACGCGGAGGAATTCCGCAACCGCTTTTCTCCCGCCGAGCAGGAAATGCTCGGCAACCTCACCAAGGTTTATTAGCGGCGGTACACGCGGCGCAAGCCGCGTTGTTACGCGTCCGCGGACGGCCCATACATCCCCGGAATAGGCACGTCCAGCAGCCGCAGATAAACACTCAGCTGCCCCCGATGGTGGATCACATGGCTCAGCACGACGCCGCGCAGCACCTGCCCGCGCTGCATAGCGAAGATGGTGTGGCCGCCGGCAAGCAGCGTCCATGTTTCGGCGAGGTGCTCGTCCGTGGCCGCCGCGATGGCCTGGCGGGAGGCGACGGCGTTTTTGTCGAGCAAATCTGTCAGGCCGGCTGTAGTCGTGGGATCCTGCGGCCGGCTCCACGTCCCCAGATCCAGCTTGTCCTCATTCACCACCAGGGCGCCCCACTCGACCAGTTCCGCGATGTGGGTGGCGAGTTTGCCCAGCGACATGGATTTCGCGTGCGGTTTCCATCCGAGCTTGTCGTCGGGTACGCAGTCCAGCAGTTTGCGGGTGTTCGCCATCTCGTGGTCGAACTCGGGAAGGTAAGCTTCGCTGTAGGTCATACGTTTTCTCCGTTCCAGCATACCTGTTAGACTGACGCCGTGAAGTTTCGCGGCGTGCTGGTCGGAATTCTCTGTGCCGGCGCCTTCGGGCTCGCAGCGGGCGCGTTCTATCTCGTCTCACTGCGCGGCCTGAGTGCGCGTGAGGAGCCATCGGCGGTCGAAAAGTGGATCGCCCGCCGCGTCCGGATGGCCGCCGTTCCGCGCGACGCCGAGCAGAGAACGAATCCGGTTCCGAACACGCCCGAGGTATTGGCTGAAGCCCGCGCCCACTGGGCGGATCATTGCGCCTCATGCCACGGCAATGACGGCAGCGGTGAATCGATGATGGGAAAGCGGACCTGGCCGCCAGCCCCGGACATGCGTCTGCCTGCCACGCAAAATATGTCGGACGGCGCGCTGTTCTATGTCATCCAGAACGGCGTCCGCATGACCGCGATGCCCGCCTGGGGCGCGGCGGGGGGTGCACACGACGAAGAAGATTCGTGGAAACTGGTGCGATTCATCCGGCATCTGCCGCAGCTCACCTTCGAAGAGAAACGGGAAATGGAGAAGCTGAATCCGAAGGGTCCCGAGGACCGCAAAGAAGAAGAGGAAGAAGAGAAGTTCCTGAGAGGAGAGGACAGCAATGCGGAAAATGAACACCACCATCATCACTAGAGTTCTGTGCGCGACGCTGGCGATCGCGTCCCTGGCGCTGGCTCACGGCGGCTTCGACCACGTGATCGGCACCGTAGTCGGCATGTCGAACAACGTGCTGACAGTGAAAACCACCAAAGGCAACGTGGATGTAAAACTGGACGACAAAACCGAAATCAGCAAGGGCGATCAGAAAGCCGCGGCGGCGGACCTGAAAGCCGGCGTGCGGGTGATCGTGGACATCCCGGAGGGCAGCAAAGACAAGATCGCCCACTCGGTGAAGGTCGGCGCCGCCACGCGAGCGGATCATCATTAGCCTGTATTTGTCTTTTCCCTGCGTTCTCCGCGTCTCTGCGGTTTGAATCTGCATTGACTGGCTCACACTCGCGCAGGCGCAGAGAAAACGCGCGTGCTAGTATTGGAAAGCTATGGCAAGAGTCTGTGATTTATGCGGGAAAGGCCCGCAGTTCGGCCACAAAGTGAGCCACGCCCACAACGTGACCAACCGCCGCTGGAACGTTAATCTGCAGTCCGTGCGCGCCATCGTCAACGGCGCCCACAAGCGGGTGAAGGCCTGCACGTCCTGCATCCGCAACGGTAAAGTTCAGAAAGTCGCGTAGCTTACCAGACTTTCCACCACGCCTTTTCTTTCGCGATCTCGTCGTCCGGGTCCATGCATTCGATGTACTGCCCGGTCAGCGTCATCCGCGGGTGCGTGCTGAACAGCCGCTCGGCGGTGAAGTCCCCGTACTGCTCCGAGATCAGCTTATAAGTCTCGCGCATATCCGGCGGACGCCATTCGATGTCGTGCGCATCGCTCGCGATGAAGTGCACCATGTTCTGCCGCATCAGCCGATGGGCCGATTCTTCCGCCGACTTCCCGAATCGCCCCGTAAACGAATTCGCCGTCACCTGAATCAGACAGCCCGCGCGCACCCACTGCACCATGTCGCTCACCCGCTTCATCAGCAGCCTGTTACGTTCCGGGTGCGTGATCACCGGCGTGATCTCGCGGTCAAGCATCTCGCGGAAAATCGCCTCAATCGGTTTCGGAATCGCCGTATCTGCAAATTCCACCATCAGATACCGGCGCCCGTTGATCGTGAACCGCGACTTGTCATCCTTGCACCGCTCGATGTTGTCGTAAAAGAGATGAAAGTCGCAGCCCTTGTGGATGCGGATCCTGTCTCCGACGCGCGCCTGTATTTCCGCGATGCGTTCCGTTATCAGATCTGAATCGTAGCTGAACTTCAGATCGGAGTGCGGCGTGGCGACGATGTCCGTGGTGCCGGATTCCGCTGCCATTTCGAGCATCGCGATCGAGTCCTCGATCGTCTGCGCGCCGTCGTCTACGCCAAAAACGATGTGGCTGTGGATGTCAACCATCGAAAGGAACGAGGCTTCAGATCTCCGGATAAAAATCGAAAAACGCGTCGAGCGACTGCGTGAGCTGCCGTTTGATCTCTTCTTCGCTCGCACCTTCGATAAGGTGCATCGTTACTGATGCCGACTTGCCGTTCTTCAGATGAATCGTTGCCTCTTCGAAGCTTTCGAGTTCGTCGAGCGGAAGCAGACGCACTCCGTACACCAGAGCCAGATTGGGCATCAGATGAACATCTCTTCGTCCAGCGTGAGGTGGTCAACGGTCGGGCGTCTGCCCTCCACGAGCGTACTCACCGCGGCTTTAACACCCGCCATCACCGCGGTGGCTTCGCGTACAGGCTTGTTAACCGCCGTTTTGACGGCATGACCGGCGTGATGGACCTGTGCCACGGTGTCGTCGACCACCGCATCCACGCGCGCGATCTGCGCTTTCGTGCGGTCGGCGATATCGCGGCCCACTTCAGCGAAACGATGCGCCTGGTCCTTCGCCACGTCGGAAACGTCTTTCGCGTTTTCGGAAATCGTCACCACGTTCGAAGTGATCGTGGTGATCTTCGGCGCGTTTTCGCTCGCCAGCTTTTTCACCGTGTCGATAAGTGGCCCGACTTGGTCGGAGAGTTCGACCACACGGCTCTGGACCCTGGAAATCGCGCGATACATCAGAATCGCAACGATCGCCATCGTAAGGATGCACAGGGTCGCGATGACGACGCCACCGGTGATCGCCCAGCGAAATATATCTTCGGGCATGTGGGCCTTTATCGGAATCAGGCGGGTTGTTGCGATCCGTCTCCGCCGACTTTTTCGCGATACGCCTGGCGGCCCGCCTCGATCGCGTCGTTCAGGTTGTCGCGCTGGCGATGAAAGGCGTCAAAGCCTTTGTCCACGATATCGCTCGCGCGCGCGCCGGCCGTCTCACGCAGATCGGCGGTCTGTTTCTTCAGATACTCGGTGCCTTCATCGGCCTTCTTCCGGATAATTTCGCGGGTTTCCTCGCCTGACTTCGGCGCAAAGAGAAGGCCCAGTCCGACGCCTACCGCGACGCCGACCAGGAAGCTTGCAATTCCGTCTGAATCCATAGGCTGCTCCCGAACTCAGTATACTGCGTTTGCATTTTGACGAATCCGGTTTGTGCGTTTTCCGCTACACTTCGGACATCGTGGCAATGGCCAGAAGACCGAAAAAACTCGCAGCCGAAGAGCTGTTCGAGTATGCGGTGAAGAGCCTCGGTGCGAGAGCTTACTCAACCGGAGACCTGAAAACAAAACTGCGGATGCGCGCGGCGAATGCGGCTGACGCAGACGCGGCGATCGAGCGCCTCAAAGACATCGGCTATCTCGATGACAAACGTTTCGCGGAAGGCTATGCGGCGGCGCGCGTGGAGAATGAAGGCTTCGGACGCATGCGCGTCGTGCAGGATCTGCGCGCGCGCCGCATCGCGGGAGACATGGCGGAGCAGGCTGTCGGGCAGGCGCTCGGCGACAAAACGGAAGACGAACTGATCGACGCCTTCATCGCACGCCGCATGGCATCGGCGTTCGCAGCCGGCCCGATTGAAGACCAGAGCAAACTCGCCGCCGCCTACCGCAAACTGCGGCGCGCCGGTTTCACGTCCGGTGGAATCCTCAAGGCCCTGAAGCGCGTGGCAGCCCGTCCCGAAGAAATCCAGGAACCTGCGGACGAAGAGGAAAGTGGCATAGACTTCAGCCGGTGATTCAGAACTGCACCTTTGGCACCGTGCGCGCCCCCGGTTCTGTCTTGAAGTACGCGTCCTCGCGCTGGAACCCGGACATCGAGGCCACAATATTCGCTGGGAACAGCGAGATATCCGTGTTGTACTTCTGCACCGCTTCGTTGTACCGTCGCCTCGACTGCAGAATGCGGTTCTCCGTTCCCGCCAGTTCGAACTGCAGCTGCTTGAAATTCTCATTCGCCTTCAGGTTGGGATAATTCTCCACTACCACCAGCAGCCGCCCCAGCGCCCCGTCGAGCCGCGAATTCGCCTCGATCTTCTCCTGCGGCGTCTGTGCCCCGCCCAGCGCCGCCCGCGCATTCGCCACTTCCTGTACCACGCTGGTCTCCTCTTTCGCGTAACCTTTCACGGTCTCCACCAGATTCGGAATCAGATCGGCGCGGCGCTGCAGGTCGGCGTCAACCTGGCTCCACTGTCCCGTAATGGCTTCTCTTTCTTTCGCCAGGTTATTTCGCGTGCTCACAAATTCGCAGCCCCCCAGCACGAGCGCCAGCAGCACCACAATCAGAACAATCGGTCCGGTTTTCATCCGCTGATTCCTTTTTCGAGCACGGCTTTCTTCAAAGCGTCACTTTTCCAAAGTGTCAACCGCGTCGATCACTTTACCAATTTCGTTCATATACGCGGCCAGCAGCGCCGCCGGATCGTGCTCTTTCGATTTTCCCTTCTGCTCGCGATGATCGAGCAGCGTGCTAAACGGGGCGGGATCGATTCCGAACCGCTCCTGCACCTTTGCGATAACTTCACGCTTCCGCGAAGGCACATCGCCGTTCTGCGCGCCATGCAGGATGAGCGCATGCCGGAACAGCACGCAGAACGTCGAAATCGAATCGACCATCAACCGCAGCAGCACGGCCTTATCCGACAGAATGCCCGACGCTTTCTGCCGCAGCCGCAGCAGCTTGGCCCGCAGATCGTGCTCCACCTGCGCCCGGTAAAAGCAGCGGTCGATCGCAAGCGACGAAACCACATCGCGGCCATACAGAATCCGGTGATGTGCTTTGATGTCCTCGAACTCGATAGGAAAGCAGTCGGTCAACGTCCGCACTTCGTGTTCCGTCAGGAGCAGCGGCGCAGGATTCCCCTGCTCGCGCCACCAGCGGAAAATCGATTCCGTCGCACCGAGCTGCACCGACGTGATGTTGTTGAGCACGCACAGCACGTTGTAATCGGAAAACGTCGCTTCGTTATCGCCGACCGCGGCCGACCCGTACAGCACCACGGCAACAAGGTCGGCAGAAAGAGCCTTGCGCAGCTTTTCGACCAGAGAATCGAGCGAGCCGTCCATCGAACGTTTATTCTAACCGCCGCATCACCAGTCGCTCGACGCCCCGCCGCCGCCCGAGTCGCCGCCGCCGAATCCGCCGAACCCCCCGCCTCCACTGCCGGAATCGAAGCCGCCAAATCCGCCGCCATCACGCCCGCCGCCGAAGCCGCCACCGCGTCCCGAGCTCAGAAGGCCGAAGAGCAGCCCCCACCAGAATCCGCTGCCACCCCCGCCGCGCCCGCTCCCGCCGCGCCTCAGAATGGACAGAACCAGAATGAAGAAAAAAATGAGGAAGAGAATCGTGCCGACCGGAATGCTGTCGGGTGTGGTGGGGCGAACGTGAAACTGCGCCGCCGGGGGTGCGATCGTGACCCCTTTCGATTTCGCGATCGTCGAACCCAGCCGCTCGGCCGCAGCGATGAACGCCGCGCCATACTGGCCTTCACGCAGGGCCGGCCGCATGTCGTCCAGCAGCAGTCCGGCCATCCCGTCCGGAATGGCTTCGCCTAATCCGCCGCCCACTTCGAGACGCGATTTGCGGTCGCCAATCGACAGCAGGACCATCGCGCCGTTGTCTTCGCCTTTCTGGCCGATCCCCCAGGCGTGAAAGATGTCGTTGGCGACGTCTTCGATCGGTTCGCCTTCCAGCGACTTCAC
Organism: Terriglobia bacterium; assembly: GCA_963832905.1. Lineage (GTDB taxonomy): Bacteria > Acidobacteriota > Terriglobia > Bryobacterales > Bryobacteraceae > BOG-234. The sequence goes on from CAWHVO010000002.1 coordinate 181,089, forward strand.
GGTGACGAACGCCAGTTGAGCGCCTGTCGCCTTTTGCACCCGCGCGGCGTAGCTTTCCAGTTCCGCTTTGCTGCCTTCGTCGACAACGCCGGCGAAATCGCTCACGTACCCCTGGGGCTTGAGAGATTTCCAGTCAACCGCGAACGCCGTCGCAACGACGCAAGCGAAGATCGCCGCTAATCGTACACACGGCGCGAGCCGTGTTTCCGCCCGGGTCCGAAACGCCACCCTATGCCGCGTGCTTGCCCCACTCGTCTTCCCAGCGTTTGATCTTCGAATCGTATTCTTCGAGCTCGCGAGCCGTGACCGGAAGGTACTCTTTCTCCAGATCCTCGGCTGTTTCAATGGCGTGCGTCAGCTTGCACAGCGCAATCCGCGCGCACCACGGATCGCTGATCGTGCGCCCCGTGCGCTTCGAATATGCGCGCAGGCCTTCGTTCGGAATCACGACGACCTTCCGTACCTTCTCGTCGCCGTTGTCGAGAATCCAGCACACATCCACCGAATCGCTGTGGCGAATCGAAATGCCGGTCTGCAGATATTTGAACTGCGCGTGCCAGGTGCGGCCGAACGGGTCGGGTCCCGCCGAGAATTCGCGGAAGTTTTCCATCAGGATCATTCTAGCCTGTGCAGGCTCCGGGTTGACCCCGATCTCCGCCATCGCCGTCGCGGCCACGGTCAGTGCTACATTCGAGTGCGGGTCTGCCCCGCGGTTAGCGGCTGGAAGCAGGAATGGATTATCGGCATGAACTGGAAGTCGGGGCGGAGATTGCGCGCAGGGCCGGCGATCTCGCGCTGCGGATTCGCGAAGGCGACATCCATGTGGAAATCAAGTCCGACGAATCGCCCGTCACCATCGCGGACCGCGAGTGCGAAAAACTGATCGTCGCCGGACTGCGGCGCGCGTTTCCCGACGACGGCCTGCTGGGCGAGGAAGGCGCCTCGCGCGAATCGGCCAACGGACGCCGCTGGATCATCGACCCGATCGACGGCACGCGCGATTTCATCCGCGGAACCGGTGCCTGGAGCGTGCTGATCGGCCTCGAAGAGCAGGGAAGCGTCGTCGCGGGCTTCGCCTATTTTCCCGTGACGGGCCGAATGTATTCTGCAGCGCTCGGGCAGGGCGCTTACCGGAACGACACTCGCATCACTGCGTCGGCCATCAGGGGGAAGAGCCAGGCGCTCCTCTGCGTCAACGGTCTTTCTTTCATGCATGGCTATGCGTTCGCACCCCGCCTGATCGACTGGCTCGCGGGATTCTGGACCGTCCGCAGCATGGGCGGTTGCCTCGACGCGATGCTCGTTGCGAGCGGCGTTGCCGACGCGTGGATTGAAGCGAAAGCGAAGCCCTGGGACCTCGCGCCATTGAAGATCATCGCCGAAGAAGCGGGCTGCGTCACTTTCGACTTCGCCGGCAACGACACGATCTATGGCGGCAATTACGTCATCGCCACGGCTGGTATGGCCGACGAAATCAAGAGGTTTGTGGGGCAGCCTTTCCAGGCTGCGGACTCGCTTTCCAGCGAGTCCACCGGCTGAAGGCCGGCTTCTCGTTCTTCAGCGGGAGCGGCACGGAATTCCGCTTGGCCCCGGTCAACTCCGGTCTCCCGATCCCGGTTGCAGCTCCATAGAACCCGCATCCGCTATTTCGAATACCGTTCGACGCACGGATGAGCAACTGAAGCGCCAACTTCGTCCGTCGTTACGCCCAGCCGCTTTCGAATGGCCCGCTGCATTTGTTTGATCGGCGGACTCGTCACGCGCTCAGATCGCAGTTCATTCCAAACCTCCGCAGTCCGAAGGTCGAACTGACCACCATCCCAGCGTGAAGGTCATATACTGCGGCGCGATTCCGCCAGTGGCGTATGCATGGTAGATTTCGCAGCCGCTCTGATCCCGGTCAAGCTCAAGCCGCCACAGCCAGTCGGCGCGCTTCGGCCGAACTCAGCATTTTTCGCTCAGCCGGAATAAGAGGCAAGAGTATTGACAAGAGAACGCACAACGTTCGAACCGCCGGTCGCATCAAGTTCAGGCCTGTCCCATTCTCCGCCAACCAAACCAGTCACAGCCCTTCCAACTTTTTTTCTCACCCTAACCCTTTTCCGGCCAACGTGCGTCCCCTGCACCCGCGTCCCGGCAGCTCTTCCGGGTGCACAATAATCTCGCCATGGTACGTCATTCCAACTCGTCTTCCACCGCCTCCACGCCCCACCTTCGATTTCGGCTTCGCCAAAAACACAAATTTTGCCAAACGAACCGGATTTGTGTTGAAAACAAAGGACCGGCCTATCTTTCGAACCATTCCGGCCAACACCTTCCAGCCGCCCGGAATGCTAAAATAGAAGTTACATTTCCCTAACATGGCTGACCAGGAAAATCCTCCGCAGGGTCCCCCTGCGCCTCCTCAGATTCCCCTCCCCACCGGCGGCGGGGGCGGTGATGACGACCGCAATATAAACATCAACATCGAAGACGAGATGCGCCGCTCGTACCTCGATTACGCCATGAGCGTGATCGTGGGCCGCGCCCTCCCCGATATGCGCGACGGCCTAAAGCCCGTCCATCGCCGCATCCTCTGGGGCATGCACGAGCTCGGCCTCCAGCCCAATCGCCCCACGCGCAAGTGTGCCAAGATCACCGGCGACGTCATGGGCAAGTATCACCCCCACGGCAACGCGCCCATCTACGATGCTCTCGTGCGCCTCGCCCAGCCCTTCAACATGCGCTATCCGCTGGTCGAAGGCCAGGGCAATTTCGGCTCTGTGGATGGCGACCCGCCCGCTGCCGAGCGTTACACCGAAGCACGCCTCGCGCGCATCGCTACCGCGCTCCTCGCCGACATCGACAAAGAAACCGTCGACTTCCGCCCCAACTACGACGAAAGCGAGAGCGAGCCCGAAGTCCTCCCCACGCGCGTTCCGAATCTGCTGATCAACGGTTCGTCCGGCATCGCGGTCGGCATGGCCACGAACGTTCCGCCGCACAATTTAAGCGAAATCATCGACGCCACCATCGAGCTCATCCGCCGCCCCGACACGCCGCTCGAAAAAATCATGGAGACGGTCAAAGGCCCCGATTTCCCGACCGGCGGCTTCATCCTGGGCACGCAGGGCATCCGCGACGCCTTCCGCACCGGTCGCGGCAGCCTCAAGATCCGCGCCAAAGCCGAAATCCTGCCCATGGGCAAGGACCGCCAGCACATCATCGTCACGGAAATCCCTTACCAGGTCAACAAGGCGCGCCTTATCGAAGCCGCCGCCGCACTGGTCAACGACAAAAAGATCGAAGGCATCTCCGAAATCCGCGACGAAAGCGATCGCGACGGCATGCGTATCGTCTTCGAGCTCAAACGCGGCGAGCAGGCCGACGTCATTCTCAATAATCTCTTCAAACACACCCAGCTGCAGATCAGTTTCGGCATCATCAATCTCTCGATCGTCAACGGCCAGCCGCGCGAGCTTGGTCTCCTCTCGACGATCAAGTACTTCATCGAGCACCGCCTCGACGTCGTGCGCCGCCGCACCGATTACGAACTGCGCAAAGCCCGCGAGCGCGAACACATCCTGCTCGGCTTCCGCGTCGCTCTCGACAACATGGATGAAGTCATCCGCCTCATCCGCGCCTCGGGTTCACCGAAAGAAGCGCGCGATTCGCTGGTTGCGGCATCCACGAAATTCGTTTTCAATTCCCTGTATCTCAGAGCCGCCGGCGCCACCGAAGCGCTGACACAGCTCAGCGAAAAACAGGCTCAGGCCATCATCGAACTCCAGCTGCAGCGCCTCACCGGCATGGAGCGCGACAAGATCGCCAACGAGCTTACCGACATTCAGCGCCGCATCGGCGAATACCTCGAAATCCTCGGCTCGGAAAAAGTGCTGCGCGATCTCATCATCAAAGAGCTGCAGGAAGTCAAAAAGGATCACGGCGACGAACGCCGCACCCAGATCATCGAAGATCCCGGCGAGATCCGTCTCGCAGATCTCGTTGCCGTCGAAGACATGGCCGTTACGGTCACGCACGGCGGCTATCTGAAGCGCACCGCCGTCGACACCTATCGGCGCCAGACGCGCGGCGGCAAGGGCCGCATCGGCATGGGCACGCGCAGCGAGGATTTTGTCGAATACTTCATCGTTGCCTCCACCCACAACGACCTTCTCGTCTTCACCAACAAAGGCCGCGTCTACTGGCTCAAGATTTACGACATCCCCGACGCTGCCACGGTGGGCAAAGGCAAGCACATCTCGAACCTCATCAGCCTGCAGGAAGACGAAACAGTCAAGGCGTTCCTGCCAGTGCGCGAATTCCGCAACGACCTCTTCATCGTCATGGTGACCAAAAAGGGCACCATAAAGAAGTGCGAGCTCACCGAATTCGAAAACCGCATGTCCCGCGGCATCATCGCCATCGGCATCGATGAAGGCGATGAGCTCATCGCCGCCCGCATCAGCACAGGCAATGACTTCATCTTCCTCGGCTCTCATGAAGGCATGGCGATCCGCTTCCCCGAGGACAAGGTCCGGGCCATGGGCCGCCCGGCTTATGGCGTGCGCGGCATGGACCTTGAGGACGGTGACTACATCGTCGGCGCCGAAGTTATCGGCGAAAAAGGTCTCATCCTCTCGATCTCCGAGAACGGATTCGGCAAGCGCACGACCGTCGTGGACTATCGCCTCACCAACCGCGGCGGCAAAGGCGTCATCAACATGAAGACCACCGCGAAGAACGGCAAGGTCGTCGGCATTCTTTCCGTGAAGGAAGACTCCGAGCTGATGATCGTCACCCGGGACGGCAAGATGATCCGCATCGACTCCAGCGAAATCCGCCAGGCGGGCCGCTCCACGCAAGGCGTGCGGCTGGTGCGCATGGAAGAGAACGATCAGGTCGCCGCCGCCTGCCTGATCCCGGAAGCTGAAGAGAAGCCGGAAGACGGGCAGGGCGATCTGCCGATTCAATAGGCTGTACACGCGGCGCCAGCCGCGTTATCTCTGACTCAACCCGCCGTCGACCGCCACCAGCTGTCCGGTAATAAATTTCGTGCTCTTCAGAAAGAAGAGCACCGCTTCAGCCAATTCATCGCCTGTCCCCGCGCGGCCCGCCGGTGTCGCCGCGATGAATCGTTCGATCCGCTCGTCGACCTGATCGAACGGAATCACGCCCGGCGCCACACTGTTGACTGAAATCTTCGGCGCCCACGCCTTGGCGAGAGCCCGCGTCATCATGACGACCCCGGCCTTCGACGCACAATAGTGCGCGTTGTCGGCCCACGGCTTGATCGCGCCCAGCGAGCTGATGTTGACGATGTGCCCGCCATCGCCTGCGAGCATGATCCTCGCCGCCGCCTGACAGCAGAAGAACACCGACTTCAGATTGACCTTGTGAATGAAGTCCCAGTCGGATTCTTCGAGCTTGAGCGGATCGATCGTAGTGAACCGCGCCGCGTTATTGACTAGCCCATCCAGCTGCCCGATCTTCCCGAACATCGCGCGAATCTCATCAACGCTCTCGAGGTTAGCTTTGATTATCGGCGCTCCGCCGCACTCCTCCGCCGTCGCCCGCGCCTCCCGCTCCGACCCGTTGTAATGGATCAGCACGCGCGCGCCTTCGCTCGTGAGCCGGAGCGCAATCGACCGCCCGATCCGCTTCGCCGCCCCGGTAACGAGGATGGTCTTACCGGCGATGTTCTCACTCATCGCCGGTTGGAACGATTCCCGCGTTCTCCACCATCAGAATCACCGACCGCTCCGGCGCGCGCGTCCGGTGCACGACTCCGCGCGGTACCACAAACCCCTGCTGCGGCGCCAGCTCAACTGTCCGATCCTCAAGATCGATCGACAATCGTCCTGCCACAACGAAAAAGAACTCATCGTCCGCGTCGTGCTTGTGCCAGTGATACTCGCCCTGAATCACTGCGACACGCACGACGGATTCGTTCACTTTGCAGAGAGTCTGGTTGTACCAGGTTTGCGGCGCCGCTTCAGCCAGAGCCTTTACATCGATCCGCTCAAGCGGCTCGTGGAGAATGTTCAGTCGCGTGTCGTACGGAAACGCGGAAGTCAACAAGGGGCGCCTCCTCGCACTATGATGCCACCGGCGGTTCCGCCGTCAGCTCCTCTTCCTCACCCTCGCTCACCGCCTGCCGCGCGGGCTCCGGCAGTCGTCCCGTCAGATTTGCCCAGGTCCAGAAGATTGCCGTGGTCGAACTGATCGCCCCCGCCCACGCCCCGATCGTCCTCGGACTGTGCGAAATCGTTGCCGCCCCGGCCGCCATCATCGATAACATCATCACTGACCACGTCAGCGATTCCAGTTCGTCGCAAACACGCGCCCTCTGTACCGGTCTTCAACATGATGCAGCAACTGCGACGTATTCAGCACCGAACTCACCGCGACCGCTGCCCGCGACAGTGTGATAAACACGCACGCCCACGCCAGTGTCGGCATCTGGCTGAATAACACGTACGCGCCGCCGTGGATCAGATACGCGATCGCGATCGTGCGCTTGTATCCGGCGAAAGACAGCACCTTCCCCAGCCGATATGCAATCGTCCCGCCGATCAGCAGGCCGATGCCGGCGAATCCCCAGATCACGCCGATTCCCATCGGGCCCGCGTTGAATACCTTCTCGCCGAACAGGCTGAACAGAATCTGCGCCGCCCCGCCCCCGCTCGCCCATCCCATGCTGATCATCAGCGATCCCCAGCACCAGCGGTGTGCCGCGAATGTAATCCAGCCCTTCGCGATACTGCACCGCACCCGTTTGCTTCCGCGCGTGCTCACCTTCGACCGGCCGGAATCCGCCATCGCGCCGCAGCTGCGACACGCACAGCGCCGAAATAACGAACGACAGCGCGTTGAAACGCGAACGCCCAGCCGAACCCCAGTTGCGTCCCCATCGCGCCCAGAAACGCGCCGATGGTCAGGCTGGCCCATGACGTTGTCTGCGTCATCGTGTTCGCCGTGTGCAGTTCTTCCGAAGTTGCGATCCCCGGCAGAATCGCATTCCGTCCCGCGCTGAAAAACGGCGACGCGAACATCAGCATCGCGCTCAGCAGATAAAGCAGCGACGTGCCCGCGCTGATGAATCGACAAAATGAACCCGAACGCGATCAGCGTGCGAATCATGTCGCTCGCGATCATGATGCGCTTGCGGTCCATCCGGTCGAGCAGCACGCCGGCGATCGGGCCTGCCGCCAGCATCGGCACGGCGCGCGACAGAAACACGCCGGTCACGACCAGCCCCGGATTCACGTGCTGCATCGCGAGGCTCATCACCGCGATGTTGTTGAAGTGATCGCCAACCTCGCTGACGATCTGCCCGGACCAGAGGAACCGATAGTTCCGGTTCGCGCGCAGGAGCTCGGCGAATGCGCTCAATTCACCGTTCATCCTCGCGCACCGTCACGCTTCGCACGAAATCGAGATCGATCTCATAGCCGAACCCCGGCTCGTCGCGAATCGCAATCGTCCCCGCAGGCGTAATCTCTACCTGCAGGCACAATGATGTCGCGCTTCCAGTAACGATTGCTCGCGGACACATCGCCCGGCAGCGTGAAATTCGGCAGCGTCGAAAGTGCAATGTTGTGCGCCCGCCCGATCCCCGCCTCCAGCATGCCGCCGCACCACACCGGAATCCCCGCGCGCTGCGCACACATCGTGCAGCCGCTTCGATTCGCGCGAATCCGCCCACGCGCCCCAGCTTGATGTTAATGATCCTGCCCGCCTTCATGGCAATCGCCTGTTCTGCATGATGCGCCGACCGGATGCATTCATCGAGACAGATCGGCGTCTCAATCTGTGCCTGCAGGGCCGCGTGATCGATGATGTCGTCGTGCGCCAGCGGCTGCTCGATCATCATCAGATGAAAATCGTCAAGCTGCTTCAGCCGCGCCGCGTCCGCCAGCGTGTACGCCGAGTTCGCATCCGCCATCAGCTGGATAGCCGGAAACCGTTCCCGAATACGCCGGACCACCTCAATATCCCAGCCCGGCTTGATCTTCATCTTGATGCGCTGATATCCGGCCGCCAGCTCGCTCTCGATCTTCCCGATCAGCTGCTCCACCGAGTCCTGAATCCCGATCGACACCCCGCACGGAATCTCCCGCCGCGCCCCGCCGCCGATCTCCTTCCACAGCGGATTGCCGTTGCGCCGGGCCTGCAAATCCCACACCGCGGCCTCCACGCCTCCGCGCGCCATGTTGTGCCCGCGAATATGCCGGCTCAGCGCATCCACTTCGCCCGCATCGCCGATCTCACGCCCGATCACCCGCGGCGCCACATAATCCCGCGCAATAATCCACGCCGCCGCCGTCCACTCCTCGTTATAAAAAGGATGCTCGCCCGCCGTGATCTCGCCCCAGCCCGAAAGCCCCTCGGACTCCACTTCGACGATGATGATTTCGCGCTCATAGGTGCGGCTGAAACTGGTCTCGAAGAAATGCACCAGCGGCAAGCGAATCTGCCGCAGCACAATCCGCTCGATCTTCACGGCAGCATTCCCAGCAGATATGACGCTGCGCTTCCACGCCGAATCACCGTCAGGCCCCGCGCAAAGCATTCTTCGAACTGATTCGCGATCTCTCCCTGTTTGACGCGCGCCGCCCGGATGTCCGGCGGCACCTCGATCCGCTCCACGACCTCCGCCTTCGCGCGCTCCTTTGCGAATCCACCACTCGGCGACGCAGCGATCCGTCGGCAGTCCGCCATGCAGAATGCTCGATGATACGCCGTACTGATTCCGCACGTACCGCCGCACAATCGCGCCCAGCCGCTCGATATTGAAGTATGCGTTCTTCATATCCAGCGGATCGAACGTCCACTCGATCAGATCGATCCCCCGCGCCAGCGCATCTTCCTTCTGCTGCATCTTCAGTGCCCGCCCGAGCCCCGGATTCCGATACTCCGGCAGCACGCCCAGCATGTGGCTGTGCAGATAGACTTTGCCGTCCGGACTTCAGCCCCGGAATCGCCAGGCAGAACCCCACCATCCGCCCGTCTTCGAACGCGCCGAGCACCTGCCCGCCGATCTTCGTGCGCCACCACGAACATGCGGAACGGAAGCAGATCGGCATCCTCGAATCCCCAGATCGTTTTCTGCAGCGCCACGGCCTCGCGAAGCTCCGGCTCCGAATCGAGCTCGCGGATCACTGCACGTTTCGCCTCCTGCCACAGCGCCTCCAGCTCTTCGATCGGCGTCCCGTTCACCGCTTTCGCCCTGCGCCGCGAGCCGCCGCTCCACATGCCCGAAGCGCTGCCGGAACTTCGCATTCGTGCGCCGCAGCGCCTGCTCCGGATCCACTTTCACGAACCGCGCCAGATTCACCAGCACGAACAACAGATCGCCCAACTCATCTTCCATCTGATCCTGCGATCCGCGCTCGCCGCGCCTCGGCAAACTCCGCCATCTCTTCATCGAGCTTCGCCAGCACCTGCTCGGCGTTCTCCCAATCGAAACCCTGCCCGCGCCGCCCGCGAAGTGATCTGCTGCGCCTCGACCAGCGCCGGCAGAGCCCGCGGCACGCTCGCAGCAGACCCTCATGCGCACGCCGAAGGTCCGTTGTCGCTGGGACAGCGCCTCGGACTTCTGCTTCCGCTCTTCGGCCTTGATCTCATCCCAGCGCTTCGTGACTTCATCGCCGGTCTTCGCAGTCTCGTCCGCGAACACATGCGGATGCCGCCGCACCAGCTTCTCGTTGATCGCATCCAGCGAATCGCCGATATCGAACAGCTTCTCTTCCGCCGCCATCTGCGCAAAAAAAACCGCCTGCAGCATGAAGTCGCCGAGCTCTGCACGCAGTTCGTCCCAGTCGCGCCGGTCGATGGCATCGAGCACCTCATAGGTCTCTTCGAGCGTATAGGGTTTGATCGAATCGAACGTCTGCTCGCGATCCCACGGACATCCTCCGGGCGCACGCAGCCGCGCCATGATTTCCACCAGCCGTTGAAATTTCTGACCCGCGTTCTCCTGCATTGTCGAAGCTAGCTAAATGTAGCATCTGCACTTCGGTTGTTAGACTGAGTTTTTAGCGTTTCCCTCGCGCACATGGATCTCAAAATCACCGTGCTGGGCTCGGGCACGAGCTCCGGCGTTCCGACCATTGGCTGTTCCTGTGCGGTCTGCCACTCCACCGATCCCCGTGACACGCGCCTTCGCCCTTCGATCCTGATCGCCGCGGGTGACCGTAACATCGTAATCGACACCACGCCCGACTTCCGCGCCCAGGTCCTGCGCGCCGGCATTCGCCGTCTCGACGCCATCGTCTACACGCATGGCCACGCCGACCACATCCTCGGCCTCGACGACGTCCGCCCGTTCAACTACCACCAGAGCGGAAAAATTCCCATCTACGCCTCGCGCCCCACCTTCGCCATCATCGAACGTGTCTTTGCTTACGTCTTCGACAACCGCGACCGGCGCACGCACGTCCCGCAGCTCGATGTGCACCTGATCGATGAAACCCCCTTCGATGTCCTCGGCCTCCGCTTTGAACCCATCCCTCTCACCCACGGCAAAGATACGATCTTCGGTTTCCGCTTCGGCAATGTCGCCTATCTGACCGACCATAGCGAAATCCCCGAATCGTCGCTCGCACGCCTGTGCGGCCTCGATGTGCTGTTTCTCGACGCACTGCGTCACCGTCCCCATCCCACGCATTCCACGGTTGAAGCCTCCATCCAGACCGCACGCCGCGTCGAGGCCCGCCGCACCTACTTCACGCACATGTGCCACGACCTCGGCCACGCCGCCACCGAGGCATCGCTGCCCGAAGGCATCTTTCTCGCCTACGACGGTCTCGAAATCAGCGTATTAAGTCCTTTACCAGCCGCGGCGCAGGCGGAATGAAGATCTTCCGTTCCGCAGCCGAAGTCCCGGCCGGCTTCGGACCGTCCATCGTAACCATCGGCAACTTCGACGGCGTCCACCTTGGCCATCGTCAGATCATGCGGCGCGTTGTCGAACTCGCCCGCGAAAAGGACCGCACGCCGACGGTTCTCACATTCGATCCGCATCCCGCCCGCGTCCTCGCGCCCGATCGCGCGCCGAAGCTCCTCATGACCATGGACCAGCGCCTGCGCAGTTTCGAGGCGCTGGGCATCGAAGCCGTCTTCGCCATTCCTTTTTCTCTCGAATTCGCGAAGCTCAGCCCCGACGAATTTGTCGATCAAATCCTCGCATCTACTCTTAAATCCCGCGTCGTTCTCGTCGGCGAGGACTTCCGTTTCGGCTACCAGCAGTCAGGCAACCTCGACACTCTTCGCGAACTCGGGCGCCGTTTCGGCTTCACGCTCGAGGCTGTCGCGCCCATCGCCCGCCGCGGCGAACGCATCAGCAGCACCCGCATTCGTCAGCTGATCGCAGACGGCGCCGTCTCCCGCGCCTGCCGTATGCTGGGCGCGCCGTTCGCGCTCGAAGGCGCCGTCGTGAAAGGGCAGGGAATCGGCTCGAAGCAGACCGTTCCCACGCTCAATCTGGCCCCCGAGAACGAAGTGCTCCCCAAAACCGGCGTCTACGCGACCCGCACTCTCGATCTCCACTCGGGCACACGCTGGAATTCCATAACCAACGTCGGTTACCGGCCCACCTTCGGCGGCGAGAGCCTGACGGTCGAGACGTTCCTCCTCGACCCCCTCGAAGGCCCCCATCCCGAACGTATTGAGGTGAGTTTTCTTGCGCGTGTCCGCGACGAGCGCCGCTTCCCCACGCCCGAGGCCCTGAAAGCTCAGATTCTCCGCGATGTCGCCGTCGCCCGCCGCCTTCAGCGCCGTCTGATAAAGTTTAGCGTGGGTTAAGTGGGATAATTGGTGGTTTACCCGGCAAGTCAAATCAAAGGAGTCTCCTCGTGAGCTTTTCCCCCGGCAAGATCCAGCACATGAACGCGCTTTCGAACAAGAACGGCGTCATCGCAGCAGCTGCCATGGACCAGCGTGGCAGTCTCGCGAAGTCGCTCGCCAGAGCCAAAGGTGTCCCGCAAAGCGAGATCACCGATGAAATGATGCAGGAGTTCAAGACGGCCGTCAGCCGCATCCTGACTCCGCACGCCAGCGCCATCCTGCTCGACCCCGAATGGGGCTTGCCGGCAGCTAAAGCGCGCGCCAAGGACTGCGGCCTGCTTATGGCTTACGAGAACAGCGGCTACGACAACACCCAGCCCGGCCGCCTGCCCGATCTTCTGCCGCAGCTGTCAGTGAAGCGCATCAAAGAGGACATGAGGGCTGACGCTGTCAAAATTCTTCTCTACTACGACCCCTTCGACGATGCCAAAGTCAACGACATCAAGGATGCCTTCATGCGAACGCATCGGCGCCGAGTGCGAAACGTACCAGATTCCCTTCTTCCTCGAATTCGTCGGTTACGAACACTCAGGCGGCGATGAAAAAGGCCTCGAGTTCGCGAAGCAGAAGCCGACGTTCGTCAAGAAGGCCATGGAGGAGTTCTCCAAGCCGCAGTACAAGGTCGACGTTCTCAAAGTTGAAGTTCCGATCAACCCCGTCTACGTCGAAGGCAGCAGCGTCTACAAAGGACAGAAGGCTTACTCGCGCGCCGAAGCGCTCGACCATTTCCGCGAAGCGGCCTCCTCGCGAAGAAGCCGTTCATCTATCTCAGCGCGGGCGTGGCCAACCATGTATTCATCGAAAATCTGGCCATGGCAGCCGAAAGCGGCACCGATTATTCCGGTGTCCTCTGCGGCCGCGCCACCTGGCAGGACGGCATGCCGATTTATGCCACCAAAGGCCTCAAAGCGCTGGAGGATTTCCTCTCGACCAGAAGGCGTCAAAAACATCGAAGCAGTCAATCAGGCCATCACCGGCGCCAAATCGTGGAAGCTGAAAGCAGGACTCGCCGCTCACGCCTGAATTTCAAACGGAGGTCCATAAACGTAGCAATGCCGAAGACGATTTCCCATCACCACACCAGAGACGCCTCAATCCCGCTCAGCAGCAACGAACACCTGCAGAAATGGGTGGACAAGATGGCGGAGCTCACCGAACCGGCCGCGATCCACTGGGTGGACGGCTCGCAGGAGGAGTACGATTTCCTCTGCGCCGAGATGGTGGCTGGCGGGACGCTCATCAAACTGAATGAGAAGCTCTGGCCGGGCTGCTACTACGCCCGGTCAGATGCCAGCGATGTCGCGCGCGTCGAAGACCGCACCTTCATCTGCTCGCTCTCGAAGGACGGCGCCGGCCCCACCAACAACTGGGAAAACCCCTTCGACATGCGCCGCAAGCTCAAGGGCCTGTTCAGCGGCGCCATGCGCGGGCGCACCATGTACGTGCTGCCCTTCAGCATGGGCCCGGTCGGCTCGCCGATGTCGCAGCTCGGCGTGCAGCTCACCGATTCGCGCTTATGTCGTCGTCAGCATGCGCATCATGGCGCGCATCGGCCTGCCGGTCTTCCGCGAGATCGACAAGGATTTCAAGCGCGTCGTGCCCTGCATGCACTCTGTCGGCGCCCCGCTGGCTCCCGGCCAGTCCGACGTGCCGTGGCCCTGCAACAAGGAAAAGTACATCGTCCACTTCCCCGAAACCCGCGAAATCTGGTCTTACGGTTCCGGCTACGGCGGCAACGCTCTGCTCGGCAAGAAATGTTTCGCGCTGCGCATCGCTTCCAACATCGCGCGCGATGAGGGCTGGATGGCCGAGCACATGCTCATCGTCGGCGTCGAAAATCCGAAGGGCGAGAAAACCTACGTCGCCGCCGCGTTCCCCAGCGCCTGCGGCAAAACCAATTTCGCCATGCTGGTCCCGCCCGAAGGTTTCGAAGGCTGGAAAGTCTGGACCGTGGGCGACGACATCGCCTGGATCAAGCCCGACGCCAACGGGCGCCTCTACGCCATCAATCCCGAAGCCGGCTTCTTCGGCGTTGCGCCCGGCACGTCGGTGAAGACCAATCCCAACGCGATGACGACACTCGCGAAGAATTCCATCTTCACCAACGTTGCGCTCACTCCCGAAGGCGGCGTCTGGTGGGAAGGCATGACGGACAAGCCGCCTGCCGAGTGCATCGACTGGCAGGGCAAAAAGTGGACCCCCGACATCGCCGCTGCCACCGGCGCCAAAGCCGCGCATCCCAACGCCCGCTTCACCGCCCCCGCATCGCAGTGCCCCACCATCGATCCCGCCTGGGAAGATCCCAACGGCGTGCCGATCAGCGCTTTCATTTTCGGCGGACGCCGCGCCACCACCATGCCGCTGGTCTTCCAGGCCTTCAACTGGACTTCCGGCGTTTACATCGGCGCCACCATGGGCTCCGAGATGACCGCCGCGGCCGCCGGCACCATCGGCAAAGTGCGCCGCGACCCCATGGCCATGCTGCCGTTCTGCGGCTATCACATGGGCGACTATTTCCGTCACTGGATCAAGATGCGCCGTCAGCTCAGCGAAACGCCGCGCATCTTCCACGTCAACTGGTTCCGCAAGGATGCCGACGGCAAATTCATCTGGCCCGGCTTCCGCGAAAACATGCGCGTGCTGAAGTGGATCGTGGATCGCACGCACGGCCGCGCTGTCGGCCAAGGAAACCCCCATCGGCTGGGTGCCGCACTACGAAGACATCGAATGGAAGGGCCTCGACTTCCCGCGCGAGAAGTTCGACGAGCTGCAGGCGTTCGATCACAAAGCCTGGCGCGCCGAAGTGATCGGCCACGAAGAGCTTTTCATCGATCTGCACGATCACCTGCCGCCGGAGATCATCTACGAGCGCGAACTGCTGATCTGCCGGATTTAGGGAAACGCACGCTGAAGCAGGAGTCGCGGGCAGATTCCCGGGATCGTCGCTTTGCCCTTGCTATAGCCGGAGGGCGGAAACAGATGGAGCCGTTGCCTGAAAGGATCGGTCTCGTTTGGGCGCGCACCGTCCCTGTGAAATGTTTGCTGGTTGGTACCAGTGTTGGTACCGGATCGATGCCACTTCCGGCGGCAATCCCTTACAATTTGCTATGACCCACGGTGAGCCAATTTCGAATGAAAGCAACTAGTGTGCTTTGCTCGACCCCGAAGGCTCGCCATCTCCTCAAAATTCCGGTCGTCGTGATCCTTACGGGAGCTTGCGTTTGCGCGCAGACCCGGCCGAACGCAACAAGCGCCCTTGCCATCACAACGTCGTCGCTGCCGAACGGAGTTCAGAGCCAACCGTATGGTCCTGTTAACGTGTCGGCAACGGGCGGATCGGGAGTCTACTCGTGGTCTGCCACCGCAGCGCCGGCAGGGCTGACTCTGAGTACTGCAGGCGTCCTGGGCGGCACGCCGGCAGCTGCGGGTACATTCTCCGTTCCGGTTTCCGTGACCAGCGGCGGAGTCAACGCTCTGGCGGTGCTAAACCTTACGATTCTGCCGCGAGCTTTGCCTGTCCGGATTCCCGGGGGTGGCGGCGCGACGCAGCTTACCCTAAATGGCTGCACGGTCTCGGTCCCGTGCTCGCAGACTCTGCCTGCCAGTAACGGCACCCCACCCTATTCATGGTCGGTGCTTGGCGGCGCATTGCCTAAAGGACTCTCTCTCAGCTCTGCCGGAACCCTGTCGGGCACGCCGAACCAGGCGGGCACCTATGAGTTCACTGGCCAGGTGACGGATGCATCGGGAGCCACGGCTTCCTCTGTTTTCCTGATTGCCGTCGCACCCCAGCCCCTCACCATCACGAGTGCTGCCCTGCTTCCCAACGGCATTGCCGGTTACGATTATCCTGCGCAGATACTTACTGCTGCAGGCGGAAACGCTCCTTATACGTTCCACGTTACGGGCGAGCTGCCCGGCGGCCTCACATTCTCGGGCGGTGAGATCAGCGGCGTTCCCACGACCTCCGGTACCTTCGCGTTCACGGTGACCGCGACCGATTCCAGTTCTCCGGCGTATTTCGCTTCAGCCGAGTTCCAGCTCACGATCCAGGGCACGCACACCGATCTGATTCTTTCGCTCGGTTCGCTGGCGTTTTCACTCAACAGCGGCGCCACCGGAGTGCCTTCCGGAGCCAGCGTTTCTGTGCGCTCGAGCGTGATCGAGCAAACCCTCAACTACTCATTGCTCGTAGCGCCCGCTGCGCCGTGGCTCAATGTGACGGGGGGTGGGACCACACCCGGCGCCATCGGCGTCAATCTCACGCCGCAGGCGCTCTCGCTCGCGACCGGCGCATACCAGACTTCCATCATCGTCGCCTGTATCACTCCCAGCCCCTGTGTGGGGAACGGCCAAACCATCCAAGTCTCTTTGAATGTCACCGCGGCACCCCCGCAGATGGCGGTGACCAGCAGTCTGCTTTCGCTCTCCGCCCAAATCCCGAATCCGCAGCCGGTTTCGCAAACCCTGGGTCTGCAGAACATCGGCGGTGGCACGATCACCGTGAACTCGGTCACGGCAGCGAACAGTTTTCTCACGATATCCGGCGTTCCCTCTACGATCTCGGCGGGTCCCGCGATCCCCGTCACGGTGACGGTGAATCCAGGCGGACTGTCGCCCGGTTATTACCAAAGCAGCATTTCGGTTAACACCTCGGCAGGCTCAGTCAGCGTTCCCGTTACGCTGTTCCTCGCGCAAAACCCAACCATGAACCTGAACCCCGCCGGAATTGAGCTCGAGGCGGCGGCTGGTTCTTTGCCAGGCAATTCCAGCGGATCCTTCCTGGTCGGCATTTCCGGGAACGCCTCAGTGAACTGGGCGGCCACGCTGCTTCCGGGTGCCAGTTGGCTGAATCTGAATACCACCAGTGGAAGTTCCACCTCCGCCAACCCTGGCGCGGTGAACTTCTCGATCAATGCAAGCGCCGAAACGCTCGCTCCCGGGGCTTACTACGGCACGATTCAGATCACCTCGAACAATGTCGTCGATTCGCCGCAGAGCTTCCTCGTGGTGTTGAACGTCGCTCCTGCAGCCAGTTTCGTTCGACCCGATCCCGCGCCCGAAGGACTCGTGTTCGTCTCCAATGGAAGCGCCGCACAGCCGGCCCAGACCGTGCGGGTCTTTGCCGGCTCGTCCGCTGGCCTCCCTTATCAAGCCTCCTCCGACAGCCCGTGGCTGTTTGTAACCCCGGCTTCCGGTATAACGTCGGCCCCATCACCCGCCTCGTCGAGCGTATCGGTAGCACCAGGTGGCCTCGCGGCCGGCATTTACCGCGGCAACGTGACTTACGCCCTCTTTAGCAGCGCGGTCTTGCGTACTGTCAATGTGACTCTTATCGTCCAGGCCGGTTCAGCCACATCATGCGTGCCAACGCGTCTGGTCCCCACCAAACCGGCCTGGTGAACAACTTCACCCAGCCGGTTTCCTGGCCGGCCCAACTGGCGGTGACACTGCTCAATGATTGCGGTGCACCCGTCACCAACGGACAGGTCTTCGCCACGTTTTCCAATGGCGATCCGGCCCTGCCCCTGAGCGCCGTTAGTACGGCTTCCGGGATTTATATGGGCACGTGGACTCCCCGCAACGCCTCCGGGCAGGTCGCCATTGTCGCCACAGCCACCGCCTCAGGCTTCCCCCGGCGACCGCGCAGACCGTCGGCCAGGTCACGCCAAACGCCGCTCCGCTCCTCAACGAGGACGGTACGCTGGATGCTTTTGCGATTGCGCCCGCAGTGGGCGCTCCTCTCGCGCCGGGGACCATCGTGCAGATTTACGGCTCCAACCTCGCTGCACAGGTGACGCCGAATTCAGCTGTTCCGCTGCCGACCAACCTCGGTGCAGACGTCTGTGTATATCGGCGGCATGATCGCGCCGCTGTATTACGTCAGCCCTGGGCAGATCAACGCGCAGGTGCCGTTCGAGCTGGCGGCGGGCCAAACTGTATGAGGTGATCGTCAGCGCGCATGGCGCCCTGAGCATGCCGAACCCGATTCAGTTGGTGAACGATGCACCAGGTCTTGCCCGGTTTCCCGCGGGCCAGGTCATCGCGACGCACTCCGACGGCGTTAGTCTCATCCAGGAGACATCGCCGGCGGCGCCTAATGAGACAATTGTGCTCTACCTCGTGGGAATGGGCCCTACGAATCAAGACGTTCCCTCGGGGACCCCTTCGCCCTCGGCCAGTCTCGCCAATGTGCTCGATACGCCGACCTTGATGCTGAACGGCGCCCCTGTGACAAACATTCTTTTCGCCGGCCTGACGCCCACCGCAGTCGGCCTCTATCAGGTGAACTTCCAGGTCCCGGCGAGCGCACCCAATGGAGATCTGCAACTGATTGTGACCCAGACCAGCGGCCAGAGCACTTCGGCGATCCTCCCCGTGTATAACGCTGTGCTCACCTGCCCGGCCGTCACTTCGGGAGAGGTGGGCGTGGCTTTCAACAGCCCGGCTCTAACGGTTACGGGCGGCGCCTCGCCTTACACCTTCTCGCTGGCCAAGGGGACCCTGCCTGCCGGTCTGACGCTGAACACCTCGACCGGCGCCATTACCGGAACGCCGACTACCAGCGGCACTTTCACTCTTCAGGTGACGGACTCCAACGGATTTTCGGCCGCCAGCCGTTGCCCCTTCACGATCGCCGCTACGCCTTCGCTCACCTGCCCGGCCGTTAGTTCGGGAGGGGTGGGTATCACTCTTAGCAGCCCGGCTATAACCGTCAGCGGTGGCATCTCGCCTTACACATTCTCGCTGGCCAGCGGGACTCTGCCTCCCGGTCTGACGCTGAACGCTTCGACCGGCGCCATCACTGGCACACCCACTACCACCGGCGCTTTTACCATCCAGATGACGGACGCCGACGGAGTTGTGGCGGTCAGCGGCTGTCCCTTCATCATCGGTGTCGCACCTGTGCTCACCTGCCCGGCCGTGAGTTCGGGCGAGGTCGGCGTGGCTTTCAACAGCCCGGCTCTAACGGTTACGGGCGGCGCCTCGCCTTACACCTTCTCGCTGGCCAGCGGGATCCTGCCCGCCGGCCTGACGCTTAATACCACCAACGGTGCGATCACGGGCACGCCCACAGCCGCCGGTACGTTCACCATCCAGGTGACTGACGCCGCCGGAATTGTGGCGGCGAGCAGTTGCCCCTTCACCATCGCTGCCGCGCCTGTGCTCACCTGCCCGGCCATCAGTTCTGGCGAGATCGGCCGGGCGTTCAGCAGCCCGCCCATCACGGTTACAGGCGGCACCCCGCCCTACACTTTCTCGGTCTCCGGCACGCTGCCGCCGGGCCTGACGCTTAACACCGCCAGCGGAGCGATTACGGGCACACCAACGGCCACCGGCTCTTTCAGCATTCAGGTGACGGACGCTGAAGGTGTTGTGGCAAGCAATTGCCTCTTCACCATCGTGCCCTCTCTCACCATTCTCACGACTGCTCTTCCGCAGGGAACGGTGGGCGCGGCTTATAGCTTCCAGCCGCTCACGGCGGGCGGCACGCAGCCGTTCATGTGGAGCATCGGCGGATTGCCGCCTGGGTTGTCCGGTAACCCATCCAGCGGCTTGATCTCCGGTACGCCAACCCTTACCGGCACATCCTCGGTGACAATCTCCGTCTCCGACTCGAGCAGCCCGCAACAGACCGCGTCCAAAACCTTCCCGCTGGTGATCCTTGGACCACCGCTCGTCATCACCACAGCCTCACCCCTGCCTGACGCCACAACCAATGTGGCCTACTTCGCCCAAATTGCCGCAAGCGGCGGACAGCCGCCCTACCATGGGTCGACCGTTAACTTGCCGGCATGGCTCACCTTCGATATCACAGGTACCGGCGCCTGCGGTACACCGCTTAGCCTCTGCGGCATTCCAACCACTGCCGGCACGAACACCTTTACAATTATTGTCATCGACAGCAGCAGCCCCACTGCGCAGACTGTGAGCAAAACCTTCTCACTAACAACCGTGGCGGGCGTCGTAAGTATGCTCACGGTACAGAGCGTCACCGTCGGCCAGGGCCTGGAAGTGCCTGTCGCTATTACGTTCAGCCCCGCGCCTGCGGTCGGAGCGACGCAATGCACCAGCTCGGCAACCCCCGGTTGCCTGACGATCTCTTCCAGCAACGGATCGGTACTTGTCGGTCAGGCGGCGAGCGCTGGCAGCAGCCAGATTCTGGTCCCGATCGGCGCAGGCACGCAGTCGGGATTTGTCTACGTCCAGGCCAATGGGGCAGTTGGCGGAACTGCGACGATTACGGCTTCCCTGGCGGGTTACACGAGCGGTACGGGCACCGTGACAATCGCCGCGTCGGGATTCGTGCTTCAGGGGCCGAACGGAGCTGCCGAGTCCTTCAGTACCTATCAGGGAGCCTCCACCCCCTTAACCGTGTACGCGGCACAGCTCGATTCCAATGGTTCGGTTGTCGAAACGGAAGCATTGAAGGGAGGTTCTTCCATCAATGTTCCCATCGCCAGTTTGCCGGCAAACGTCGGGACTGTGTCGCCGTCCTCGCTGGCCTTCACCGGCGGAACAAGCACGGTGCCCGTAACGTTTCAGGCAAGCAGCGTGAACACCGGGAGCGCCACGATCACGCTCACACAGCCATCCGGGTTCACAGCTCCGGCGGTTGGGGGGACACTCGACGTTACCGTCCAGCAGAACGGTTTAATTCCGCCCAGCGTAACAGTCGGCCAGAATCTGCAGGTACCCGTAACGATCTCGCTCAACGCAGGCGCCCCGGTTAACACCACAGTTACGTTGACGAGCTCCAATGCCAGCCTGCTCCAGTTTGCCTGCATAACAACAAGCGCTTTCTGCGGTACCGGAGCCGGCAATCCGCCAACGTCGGGCACCTTGACTGTCGAGATTCCCCAGGGCGAGGTGCAATCCGCGGGCTTCTACGTGGTTGGTTACGGTGACGCGGGTTCGGTCGCGTACAGCATATCCGCGCCGGGCTACGGCACCGTCCAGGCGACGATACCACTGGCTCCAGCCGGCCTGGTCATTCAGACTCCGGCCGGATACGGATCGAACTTCACGATACCTTTGTCGGGCGGCGTTTACGCGCAACTGAATGTGTTTACGGCGGCTTTTGTCAGCGGCGTCCCCGTTCTCGAGGCAGTTGCCGTCAATCAGTCGGTGAGCGCTGCGGTGACCAGCGGCACGCCAGGTGTCGGTATCATAACCACCTCACCCGTGACGATCCCAGGCGGTTCTTCCTCCGGAGCAACTACATTCCAGCCGGTTAGCCTCGGAACGTCCACCATCACGGCGAGTGCGAACGGATATTCACCGGCCTCGGTGCGGGCGACCGTTATCAACAGCGCCACTATACAGATAAATAACCAGGCGACTGTGGGACAGCACCTGGAGAACCTGAACAGCATGGTCCTGGGCGCCCAGGCCCCGGCCGGCGGAGTGCCGGTTACCCTGAGCGTCGCCACAGGCTCCATTGGCCTCATGCAGCTCGCAGTCAACCCGGCCGATCCCGGATCGAACAGCATCGTAGTCACAGTGCCTGCGGGCCAATCGACCGCAACTTACTACGTTTATGCAGTGCAGTCGTCCGGCACGGCGACGTACAGTGCGTCAGCACCAGGCTACGCGAGCGCAACCGATACAGTGACCCTGGCCCCGTCGGGCATCGATATTTTCGAAACAACTCCCTCGGGTATGCTTACCTGTGCGACTAGCTGCAGCGTGAGCTTGTCAGCCGGCGCTCAAACCTTTGCGGTGTTTACCAACCAGCTTTCGACCGACGGTAATAACACGATTGTTGCGCAGCAGAGTCTCGCCGGCAACATCCCGTTGAGCGTAACGGTCCAGAACTCAAGCTCGGGAGTGGGAACTCTATCCTCTTCCGGGACAGCGAGTATCACGCCTGGGACGGATAGCGGGACCCTTATATTTACTCCCAGAACAACCGGAACCACGACTCTTTCGGTAACGCAGCCCACCGGTTACACCACGCCGGACGAGGTAACGAGCGTCGCGATTACGGTTGGCCCATGACGCCAGCCAGGCTGGGACACCTGTGACCGGCGCATCGGCTCGCTAAGCTGAGACCCGTGATCTTTCTTCCGTAAGCCTCATGATCTTCCGCGCTGCTGGTCCGGGCTTCCGACGTTGCGATAGCCCGCCGGTGCGCAACCTGGGGCGGCTCGGGCCAGATCGGGCACCGTTCTCTTTCGTTGGGGCAACGCCGCGAAAATTCGTCCTGCGAGCGGAAAGGATTGGTTTACGGTCGCAGTCCACGTGAGCCGAATGAACTGCCGCTTGTAGAGGCCAGAGTTAATGGTCAAGTGACCGTCGCCGCTCCGTGGTTCGCCGGCAGCAGGCGCAGTGTTCGACAGAGCGCCTCCCGGCGCGAAATAGGTAAGCCACCGGGATCGTTTCCGGAGGAGGCCACGACCTGTAGTCACGCCACTCATTTGCGCCGATTTACGAAGAGGCGCACCCGCGCACGAGACGATACTTATGTCTAAACAGGCCGTTTCTTCCGAACCGCATTCAAAACAGAGCTAATGCTAAATGGGACTAAGTCTTTCGACTAGTCCTTATTGGCGATAGGAATGGCTGCAGTGCTCTGCTAACGTTCCTCTACTGGAGAAAGCACATGCACCTGCGAAACGTGTTCCTCGCAACTCTCGCATCCGCGATCGCCGTCTTTGCCCAAAACACCGCTGACGTTCCGTTCCAGGTCAGCGTGGCAACCAACCTGTCGTCAGGTGAATTGCCGGTCAACATCACCAACAGCGGCGCTTCCGCAGCGACAAATATCTGCGTGAGCCTATACACGTTGCTTCCCAACGCACAGATGGTTTCCTGCTGCTCCTGCCAGGTTGCGCCCGATGCCCTTGTGACTTTGGGGGTGAACAAAGACCTGACAAACAATGCTGTCCAGACGCCGGTTGTAATCAAGATGGTAGCCACAACTCCGGGAGGCACTTGTGCGGCCAGCGCGGGTACCCCCGGAACTCCTGCAAATGGCCTGGTCGCTTTTCTCACCAATCTGCAGCCAGTCGGAAACACAAACACTTATAACGCTGCGAACCAGACGTTTGTACCGTCGAGCCTGAGCGCCGCCGAGTACACCCATCTCACAAGTGCCTGCACCACGAACTTCGGCGGTGGAGGTCTCTGCTCCAGCTGCAACCCGGCGTTGCGCCATTAAGCGGCGGGGCAGCACCTGTTCCCAGACTCAGTGCCGCTGCGCCCCATGCCGTTTTCATCCGCTCATCCGGGTCACGTCACAAGGAGGTTATCAATGAGGACAAACGCTCAGGCCATTCGGAATAAATTCGCTGTCATATTTCTCGCGATGGCGCCTCTTGTGCCGGCGCTGGCGCAGGACTCTATTCCACCGGCCGGCGCGGCCCAGATCCAGGCGCTCGTTCAGGAGAAACTGAACCGGACTCCGGCCCAGCGGAAAATGGATTCGCAGATTATCTACAATGCCAAACTGGCTGCCGGACAGCGAATCGCCCCGGGTCTCCCGGATTCGTTCCGGCCCGCCGCCCTCGAAAGATCGACCGAAGGGCTCATTCATGTGGACATCGACGCCGACGTAAACAACGCCTTGCTGCAGGCGATCCGGGCGCTGCGTGGCCGTGTGGAGTCGGCATTCCCGCAATACAAGTCGGTCCGCGCGTGGATTCCTCTGCCGGCGGCGGAAACCCTGGCCGGACGTGACGACGTGCACTTCGTGAAGCCTGCCGCGCAGGGCAGAACCAATCCCATCGCGCTGCCGAGCCAGCGCCTGGTGAATATCCGGGCTCAACTGGCCCGCGCACTTCCTGCGGTCGAGGCCGGGACTAACGGCGGCGCCATTCCTAACCTCGGCTCCAGCTCCGGCCCCGGCCCCGACACTAATGGAGTGAAAGCCCACGGAGCTGATCTGGTGCATGCCGCCGGAATCTTCGGCGCCGGTCTCAAGATCGGCGTTCTGTCTGACGGCGTTACCTCTCTTGCGAACGAGCAGGCCGCCAACCGCCTCCCGGCAGTCACGGTGATTGCCGGGCAGAGCGGCGACGGGCCCGGCCCCTGTCCGAGTACGCCGATGGTCACGCCTCCAACATGCCCGGATGAAGGCACAGCCTTATTGGAAGTCGTTTATTCGATGGCGCCTGCCGCCCAGCTTTACTACGCTACAGCCCAGGGCGGCGAGGCGCAGTTTGCCGCCAATATCAAGGCGCTGCAGGCTGCGGGATGCACTATCATCGTGGACGACGTTACCTATGGCGATGAACCGGTATTTCAGGATGGCACCGTAGCCCAGGCTGTGAACAGCGTAACGGCTTTGGGCGTGATGTATTTCTCCTCCGCAGCAAATTCCGGCAACCTGGACAGCAGCACATCGGGAACATGGGAGGGTGACTTCAATCCCACCGGGTCCACCGTGTCGTTTCCCGATCCCCGCATGGGGATTATCCACAGCTTTGGCGCTACCAACTACGAGGTCCTTACAGCCAAAGCTCAGAACTACTATGCCATCCAATGGTCCGATCCATATAGCGGGGCCAGCGACGACTACGACCTCTATATCCTGGATCCGACGGGCGCAACCGTGGAAGCGTTTTCGAACAACACTCAAAGTGGCAGCCAACCCCCCATTGAGCTCATTAACGATTCGTCGAGCATCGTAGTCAACAGCCGGATTGTGATCGTCAAGGTTTCGGGCGCCACTCGGGCCCTGCACCTGGATACAGACCGTGGAAGTATCAGCATCGGAACGGCAGGCAATACTTTCGGCCACAACGCCGCCGCCAGCGCTTTTACCGTTGCCGCCGCTGACGTGGCCAACGCGGGTGGCGGCATATTTACCGGGGGAACCGCAAATCCGCCTGAGAGTTTCAGTTCGGACGGCCCCCGGCAGATCTTCTTCGACCCGTCCGGAAACCCGATTACGCCAGGCAATTTCCTGTTCGCCACCAATGGCGGAACCACCCTGGCCAAAGTGGACTTCATGGCCGCTGACGGCGTTACTACGGGAGTCCCGCAGTTTCCCTCGTTCTTCGGCACCTCTGCCGCCGCACCCCATGCAGCGGCTATTGCGGCTCTGATTAAGTCGGCGGATCCGTCTCTGACCAACGCGCAAATCAAGAACATCCTGTACACCACTTCGCTCAATGTGTCGAACTTTATGCCCAGGACCGTCGGCTCCGGCATCGTTATGGCTAACCTCGGCGTTGCGGCTGTTGTAGCGCCCCCGGTCATATCGAAATCTTTCGGCGCCCTGACAATTCCCCTGTCCGGCAGCACTTCCCTGAGTTTCTCCGTCACCAATCCGGCTGCAAACAGCGTTTCTGTGTCCGGCATCGGGTTTACGGATACTCTGCCCGCCGGACTCGTCGTGTCCTCGCCCAGCGGGCTGACCGGCTCCTGTGGCGGCGGGACCATCGGGGCAACACCCGCATCGGGGAGCGTAACTCTGACAGGCGCGACGCTGGCCCCGGGAGCTGTGTGCAACTTCTCCCTGAACGTGACTGGAATCGTGGCGGGAGTGCAATCTAACTCCGTCACAGTCGCTTCGCCTCTTGGAAACGGCAATACGGCAAACGCCAGTGTGACCGTGGTTGCCCCCCCATCCATCACCAAAACGTTCTCACCTGACAAATTCATTCCAGGCGGCACAACCACCGTCAGCTTCACGATCACCAACCCGAATACCACCGTAAGCCTGCTGGGGGTTGCTTTCACCGACTCGCTGCCCGCCGGCCTCCTCGTGACCAGTCCCGCCGTCTTGACGACCAACTGCATCGGAACCGAGACCGCGAATGCCGGAATCATCAGCCTCTCCGGTGCCTCGATTGCGGCCTCGGGAAGCTGTACCCTCAGCACATCGGTTACCGCTCC
Source organism: Terriglobia bacterium (assembly GCA_963832905.1). Lineage (GTDB taxonomy): Bacteria > Acidobacteriota > Terriglobia > Bryobacterales > Bryobacteraceae > BOG-234. The sequence continues at coordinate 206,763 of CAWHVO010000002.1, forward strand.
CGAGGGTATCTATAACAATTCAGTCCAGGTGACTTCCTCCAACGGCGGTACCGGCAACACATCGATGGCCAGGGTGTACGTCGCCACGCCACCGAACCTGAGCAAGGTATTCGGCGAATTGAGTATCGGATCGCCGGCATCAACCACTTTGACTTTCACGCTCACGAATCCCAATCACGTCGTGACCCTGGATGAACTACAGTTCTCCGACACGTTACCGACCGGGCTGGTGATCTCGACGCCGAACGGCCTGACCGGTTCCTGTGGCGGAGGTACCATCACCGCTCCTGATAATACGGAAGTCATCATGCTGGCCGGCGCCACTCTTTTGCCGCAGACCACTTGTACGTTCGGTGTTAATGTGACCAGCGATGGCGCCGCCCTGGGCTATTTGACCAACACCACCTCGACAGTGTCATCGACGGAAGCCCTGCCCGGCGCTGCGGCCTCTGCCACGATCTTCATTGGCAATCCGCTCCAGATCACCTACGCGGCCAACCCAACAGCCGGTGAAACGCCGCTCACCATCACCAACAGCGGCGCGTCCGCCGGCGGAAACATCTGCGTGAGCCTCTACGCGTTTAACCCGAATGCCCAGATGGTTTCGTGCTGCTCCTGCCAGGTCGCGGCGGATGCCCTTGTTACTTTGGGGGTGAACAAAGATCTGACAAACAATGCTGTCCAGACCTCCGTCGTAATCAAGCTGGTGGGCACGACTCCCGGAGGCGCCTGCGCCAATAGCGCAGGGACTCAGGGAACCCTGGCAAACGGTGCGGTTGCATCCGCCACTACTCTGCAGCCGGTCGGAATCACAAACATTTATAACGCTGTCTACCAGCCGTTTGTGCCGTCCACGCTGAGCGCCGCCGAGTACACCCAGCTTGCCAACGTCTGCAGCGCAACCTTTGGAGGTGGAGGCCTCTGCTCCAGCTGCAACCCGGCGCTCCGCCATTAGGAGCTACCGCAGCCTTGCCTGCAGGCCCTGCCTGCTAACCTGAGGTTGTCCGGCCCGGGGAGGATATCGATGAGGACAAACGTTCACGTTCTTCGGAGCGGGCTGTGCTTCCTATTCCTCATTCTGGCGTCGCTTGAGTCGGCGTTTGCGCAGGACTCCGTTCCTCCGCAGGCCGGCACGGACCAGATCCAGGCGCTCCTGAAGGAGAAAATGAACCGGACTCCGGCCCAGCAGAAGCTGGATTCGCGGATTCTCTACAACGCCAGGCTGGCTGCTGGACAGCCAATCGCTCCGGGTCTGCCTGAATCGTATCGGCCTGCCCCTCTCGAAAGATCGGCGGACGGGCTCATCCATGTGGACATCAATGCGGACGTAAATAATAACTTGCTGTCGGCGATTCGGGCCCTGGGCGGCCGCGTGGAGTCGGCATTCGCTCAATACAAGTCGGTTCGCGCGTGGATTCCTCTGTCGGCGGCGGAAACCCTGGCCGGACGTGACGACGTGCACTTCGTGAAGCCAGCCGAGCAAGCCAGAACCAACGCCATCCCGGCCCCCGAGCGCGCGCCCAAGCCATAAGGGATAACGCCCTGGCCACTTGTCAAAATCGCGTGTGAAGCAGGCGTGAACTAAACGTATCGTTTGCGGGCGTTTTGTGGCGGGCCGCGGCGGACCTTGACGGATCTAAATCACCGAGATACCCGATCCTGGCGGTGAACCCGTCACGTCGGAGGTCGCGCGTTCGAGCCCGTCGTCCCCGCCATTTTTTCCAATCAGCCAGCGTCGTCTGAATCACACGCTAAGAACAGGGCACGGCGATTCGCGAATGATCGTGTAGAGTCGGGACCAGACGCGCGAAAGGTTACCTTTCTCGTGCCCCCGGCCAACGACAACAAGGTCTGCCGCTTCTTCCATCGCGATGCGCCGGATACTCTCCGGCACAGATGCATCGAGAATGCGCACCGCGGGTTCCAGACCAATCTTCGCGTCGCCAACATTTGCAGCTTTCTCGAAAGCCTGCCTGATCGATCGCGCCAAAGCGATCCCATCACCCTGAGGTGGCACTGATTCGGCGTGCAGCAGGCAAATCCTTGCTCCGTATGTCTGGGCCAGCCGGCCGGCCGTTTCGAAAACAACGTCCGCCTCCTCGTCCAGTTTCACGGCGCAGAGGATCGAACGGTAACCGGTCGGCGGGGGCATTGCCGGATCAGGCTCATGCGCGGTCGTAAATACGGGACAACTCAGGTCGTGGAGTATTTTCGCCGTGATCGAGCCCAACAGCAGCCGGCGAAATATCCCGGCGCCCTTGGTGGGCATCATGATCAGGTCGATGTTCTCGGCTTTCGCAACCCATTCAATAACCTTCGCCGGGTCGCCGTCCTCGATCCTCGCCGTCCGGATTACACCTGAGAATCGCGTTTGGGAAAACTCCTCAAGGCGCTGTTCCAGCTGTTTGCGAAGTTCGCGGAAAACGGGCGTATAAGGTATTCCGGCAGGTTCGGATCCGCCCTCGATCTGAGGCGCGAAAGTGTAATCGGGCACGAGATTGAAGGCGTTTAACAGCGTCACGGTGGCGCTGAACCGCTGCGCAATTTCGACCACATAAGGAACCATGGCGGTGGTCGCCGCGGAGAAATCGACCGGGAAAAGGATCCTGCGAAACGGCATCATTGCACTATAGTTCCGCAGCCAATCCGATTCGCTCCACGGTCACCATAGTAATGCACGCCTGAGACGCTACGACTCGTCGTCGTAACGCTCGATCGATTCGGCCAGAGCGTCGGCCAATTGCTCTCTTGTAATGATGCCCCGCGCACGGTCCGCCGCGAGGCTGCCATCGGATGACACTACGGCGATGGGTGCGCCCGAGCGGTGCATTCGCTCCAGGCTGTCGAGCAGCGTAAGATCTTCCGCCAGGACGCTGAAGCCGGTGATAATCTCCTGGCCGCGCCGGCTTACGCCGGCGATTCCTCCCGGACCGGCCAGAAGGAAATATTCAACGTCCGGCTGCTCCGCGGCCTTATGCGCAAGCTCCGCCGGAGTGAGAGAAGCCGCCACCAGTGAGATGCGGGAATTCATCAGGTCGCGGGCGCGCCGGAAAAAGTGGGCATTCGTTTCCAGCGCCTCGGGCATGCGATGGCCACGGCGAACCAGCTTGAAAGTGTAAATGCTCTCGTTTGAAAGCAATTTGCGGACTTCATAGGCGATGGCGACTGTCAGGGTCATCGGGATGATGACGTTGTAATCGCGCGTCATCTCGAAGATCATGACGATCGCCGCGAGTGCCGCTCCCGTGGAGCCGCCGACCAGGCCCGCCATGCCGGCCACTGCAAACGCAGGAGGGCTGATGCCGGCGGTTGGGAAAAGTCGGGAGAGCAGGAATCCATAGGCTCCGCCGAGCGTTGCGCCGATGAACAGCGCCGGCGAAAAGATGCCGCCGGAGGCACCCGATCCGAGAGTCAGGCCCGTAGCCAGCAGTTTTGCCGCGCACAGCAGCACCAGCAGCAGCGCGGGCTTCTGCCAGCCAGTCAGGACGTCCTGAATCGTGGAGTAGCCGACGCCTTCCGTGTAATAGTGTCCGAATGCGGCCATCAGACTGTAGAACAGCACGCCCACGACCGCCATTCCGAGCAGGTGCTGCCGGTAGTAGCTGCCGCTCACGCGCTTTTCGAAAAGGTCCTCGAACCAGTACACAGAACGAACGAACAGCGCCGACATCAGCCCGGCCAGCAGCGCGAGGCCAACGTAAGACAGCAGCACCAGGGGATTCTCGATCCTGAAATCGAGCGTTTGAAAGGCCGGAATGATGAAGGAGGGATGCGTCCCGAAGGCCAGCCGCCCGATGTAGGTTGCGGTGACGGTCGCGATAGTAACCGGAACCAGCGTGCGGGCGCTGACTTCGTGCATCATGATTTCCACCGCGAACAACACTCCACCCACAGGGGTGTTGAATGTGGCCGCAATGCCGCCGCCGGCGCCGCAGGCGATCAGGGTCATGCGTTCCCAGGCGGCCAGGCGCAGCATCTGGCCCAGGGTTGAGCCAAACGAGGAGCCAATCTGAATAATGGGGCCTTCGCGGCCGACCGAGCCGCCGCTGCCGATCGAGATCGCAGAGGCCAGCGATTTGATGACTGCCACCACTGGCCGGATGATGCCTTTGTTGTAGTGAATCGCGTCCATCACCTCGGGAACGCCGTGTCCACGCGCCTCGGGGGCGAAATTCGTCACCAGGTACGCGACGGCAAGGGCTCCCAGAACCGGCGCCAGCATCACCCATGCTCCCCAGGGCGAGGGTGGCGTGTGGACGTTGGCATCGTAGACCAGCGAAAAGCGGCCCAGCAGGAGAAGGTTGTGCACCAGAGCAATCAGGGCGCGGAACGCTACGGCACCCAGGCCCGCGACGATTCCCACCACCACCGACAACAGGGAAAAGACCGGCGCGCCGAGGATCCTCCGAGGCGAGGCTGAGGATCGGGGGGGCACAATTCATCAGATCACAAACCGATCCGCGGAAGCAGGCGGCGCCACGCGTGCATCCGCACCGGTCACGGCCCGGCACCAGTTCCGCCGCGATGTGAAGCTGGCGCAAAAGCGCGGCACGGACATGGCGAAGCTGCGGGATGTCATCCTGCTGCTGATCGATGGAAAGCCTTACAAGCCCGGTACAATGATCACCCGCTAAGCGGCGAGTGGAGCCACTACCCCGACTGCCACATCGAGTCCGACTGGTTGCTGATCTACAAGGTGGACGGCGACGACTTGTACCTGGTCCGCACCGGGACGCACCCCGATCTGTTCTGACCGGACTTGATCGGGTTCGAGCTCCGTCGTCCCCGCCATTCCCGCATCCGATCCCCTCCCAACGTTATCTTGAAAGCGTGATTGCCGATTCCGCGATTCCCCGCGCCGCCGACCCGCTGCTGCAGCACATCCTCGACACCTACGCGAGCGAAACCAACAAAACGGCCGACGTTTTCCGCCAGTTCGATGCCGCGGATTTCCCGTTCCGCCCGCATCCGAAATCCTCCACGACGCTCGAAATCTTCCGCCATCAGCTTCTCTCCGAACGCCGTTTCTTTGCCGAGTTTCTCGACGTCCCCGAGCCCGACCCCGCAGCCGTACTTCCCCCGGACCTCACCCCCGACGCCTTCGCCGCGCGTCTCGAAGAACTGGCCCTTCCGCGTCTCTCCTTTCTCGCCCGGCAGTCCGGCGCATGGTGGCTCACGCCGCACCGGTTCTTCGACGTCGAACGCCAGCGCATCTGGATTTTCTGGCGCCGCATTCTCCACTCCGCGCACCACCGCACGCAGCTGACCGTCTACCTGCGCCTGCTCGACAAGCCCGTCGTCTCCGTCTACGGGCCTACCGCCAACGTCACCTGGAAAGGAGCTGACCCCACTCTTGCCTAGCATTCTTTCCGTCAACGTGGGCCAGCCGCGTCAGGTTCAATGGCTGGCCACGGCTACCCTCACCAGCATCTTCAAATCGCCGGTCGAAGGACGCCGCGCCGTGCGCCGTCACAACATCGATGGCGACCGCCAGTCCGACCTCACCGTCCACGGCGGCCCCAACAAAGCCGTCTACTGCTACCCGTCCGAGCACTACGCGTACTGGCGGGAACGGCTTCCCGATCACGATCTCTCCGTCTACGGCAACTTCGGCGAGAACCTCACCACCGAGGGCCTCCTCGAAACAGATGTCTTCATCGGCGATGTCTTCCGCGCCGGCACCGCTGTGCTGAAAGTCAGGCAGCCGCGCATGCCGTGTTTCAAGCTTGGTATTCGCTTCAACCTCGCGACGATGGTGAAGCTTTTCTGGCAGAGCGGCCGCTCCGGAATCTATTTTTCGATCGTCGAGGAAGGCAACGTCGCCGCCGGCGATTCGATCGAACGCATCGCACGCGGCCCGGAAGAGATTACAATCTCCGATGTGGTCCGTCTTTATCGCGGCGATGAAACCAGTCCCGAGCTGCTCGCACGCGCCATGCGTGCGCCGATCTCCGGGAGCTGGAAAGAGGAAATTCGCGAGCGCCGGGGTGTGGAATGAAGCTGCACACGGTCCTGCGCGCTTCCTAATTCAACCCCACCGGCGCGGGCTTCTCGGTGGTCTTGGCATCCGTCTTCGCCAGCTGTCTCGGCGCATCGAAGTGGCTCAGCGACTGCGCATATTGCGACAGCCCCTTATACAGCGCTTCCGCCACTTTCTGCCGATACTCGGGCTTGTTGAGATTGCTCTCATCCCGCGCGTTGCTCAGAAACCCGATCTCCGCCAGCACCGACGGCATCCCGGCTCCGATCAGCACCACAAACGGCGCGCGCTTCACGCCCCGGTTGCGCGCCGCCGCATTCGACCTTGCCGCCTGCGCCTGAATCGCGCTCTGAATATCCTCCGCGAATGTGTGCGACTCCTCGATCTTGTCGTTCAGCGTGATCGTCTGAATCAGATCCTTCAGCTCTCCCACGCTCTTCTCCGATCCCGCATTCTCGCGCGCCGCCACATTCAGCGCATCCGGCGCATTGGTGAAGTTCAGAAAGAAAGTCTCGGTCCCGGCCACTTCCGGCGCGGGCGAGGAGTTGGCGTGAATCGACAAAAACAAATCCGCCTTATGATCATTCGCGATCGCCGTGCGCTGCTGCAGCGGAATGAACGTATCGTCCGACCGCGTCAGAACCACTTCGGCGCCCATCCTCTGCTGCACCAGTTTTGCCAGCCGCAGCGCCACATCGAGCACGACTTCCTTCTCCATCACGCCGTTCGGCCCGATGGTGCCGTCGTCGTGTCCGCCGTGACCCGCGTCGATAACGATGCGGTTGACCTTGAGTCCCAGCGCCCGCGTCAGCGATTTCGTCGCGTTTTCCGAGACCGCCGCGCTCGCGCTCGTGGCCGTGCGCAACGCGGGGAGAACGCGCGTCGACTCCGCAGGGGTGGATACGTTCGAAGCCGCATTCGCAGCCACGCGCACCGCACTCGTCGACTTTGGCGGCAGCACTGCCAGGAACGTCTCGATGGGATCGGTGAACGACAGGGGATCGCTCTCCATCGCCGGAAGCGCGGCTGTCGGCGCGATTCCCGCGAACCAGACCTGTGCCCTCCGCGTCACGGCCGGCGGCGGGTAGACGAACACGCGCTTCGCAGTCGTCACCTTCGTTATCACCGGGGGCGCAGCACTGGCCGGATAAACCGGCGCCGCATTCACCTCCCGCAGCGGAACTTTCCCTCCGTGCGGCCTGAGTTCCACCACCAGACGGTCCGGCGAATCCAGCGTCGTGATCGTGAAATCGATCGGGCTCGCCAGATCAAACACCACTCTGGTTGTTCCGGGCGCATTCTCCGCGATCCTGACGCGCTGCACGAGCCTGTCGCCCACCTCATGCAACGCCGCGCGCTTCTGCCCGATCCACGGCCGGGAGTGCAGAATATCCACAAACAGCCGGTCCGGATTCACCGCCTGATCGGAGTGGTACTCAAACGCCCCTGTTGTCTGAATGATGATGCGTGTCGAATCCGGCCGCGACCACGACCGCACGCTCGTGACCTGAATTAAATCGGAATGCGGTGCGGCGAGGAGGGGTGCGAGTCCGAAAATCGCTGCCGCCCATGCCATTCGCCGCAACTGCATAGTCCTTCCCTATGGGGTCCGATAGTAGATCAGCCCGTCAGAGCCTGTTGACGTTTGAATCGGGCGAACTGTTTCCCGATTGTTGTCGGAGACCGCCTTCGCGGTCGTCTGCGCCACGACCTGCGGTGCCACCTTCCGCGCGGCTTCCAGATTCCGTGCCACCCTGCTCACGTAATTCTGCGTCTCCGCAAACGGCGGCACGCCCTTGTACCTGTCGACGGCGTTCTCGCCCGCGTTGTACGCCGCAATCGCCTTTGCATAATCGCCCTTGAAGTAATCCAGCAGAAACCGCAGATACTTCACGCCGCCCTCGACGTTTTCTTTCGGATCGAACGCGTTCGCCACCCCGAACCGCCGTGCTGTTGACGGAATCAGCTGCATGATGCCTTGCGCTCCTTTGAGAGAAACCGCACCCGGGTTGTAATTGCTCTCCGCCCGGATCACCGAGTGCACCAGCTGACTCTCCACGCCCTGTTCATCCGCGATCCGGTCGATCATCGTTTTCAATTCCGCGCTCACAACCGCCGCTTTCGGCTCCATCAGGACACTCCGGACCAGCCGTCCAGTCCTCGCGTCCGCCCGCACTACGGTTGTCATTCTACCCTGTTGCGCCCCCGCCGACAGGGAAATCAGCATCAGTATAAAACAAATCCGCACAGAATTGTTCAGCCCAGAGCGTCTGATTATTAATGCTACCATCCTGTTAAACCGACACCTTTTCTCCCATGCCCGAGGAGTTCCCCCACTACATCGAATTCCGGCATGTATACAAGACGTTCGACAAGCCCGTTTTAGTCGACTCCTGTTTTCACGTCGACCCCGGCCAGACCGTCGCCATCATCGGCCGTTCGGGGGTAGGGAAGTCCGTCTCGCTCGGCCACATCATGGGCTTTCTCAAGCCCGACGGCGGCCAGGTCATTGTCGCCAACGAAGACATCACCGATTTTTCCGAAGCCGAACTGAACCGCATCCGCCGCAAAGTCACCATGGTTTTCCAGTCCGGCGCGCTTTTCGATTCGCTGACGGTGGCGGAAAACATCCTCTTCTCGCTCGAACTTCGCGAGGACTACGACGCCCAGAACAAAGATGAGATCGTGCGCGGCCTTCTTGAAATGGTCGGTCTCTAGGACGCCCGTGACTCCTACCCCGGCGATCTTTCCACCGGCTACCGCCGCGCCATCGCCATTGCCCGCGCCCTGGCTGCCCAGCCACAATGTGTTCTCTACGATGAGCCGACCACTATGGTCGACCCCATCATGAGCGACCACCTGACCGTCCTGATGCTGCGTCTGAAGAAGGTGCTCAAGCTGACCTCCGTCGTGGTCACGCACGATCTCGATCTGCTGAACCGCGTCGCCGACAGAGTCGTTTTTCTGAACAAGGGCCAAGTCGCGTTCTTCGGCCCTTTGCCCGACCTCTACCGCTCAGATGAACCGATCATCCAGGAATTCCTCGAACTCGATAAGGTGATCCGCGGCGGCGGCCTCGCCGAAGACGACCCCTTCCGCGCCGGTCTCGCCGGCCCCGAAGCCGCCGAGGTCTGAAAAAGCCATGCTTCCCAAAATGAGTTCCGACGTTGGCAAGTACATGAACCTGGCCCTTCTGCTGCCGATCAGCGCCTTTGTCGGATATCTCATTGGCTACGGGCTCGACGCCCTCTTCCACACCCTCTGGATCCGCTACGTCTTCCTCGCCCTCGGCGTCGTAGCCGGATTCGTCGAGACCTTCCGCGTTCTCAATCAGGACTGAGATGGAGGCCGATCTTGACCGCGCCATGCAGCGCGTGCCGCTCCTGATCGCCGTTCTCGGTCTGATTGGCTCAGCCGTCGCCTGGCGTTACGGAGGCCTCGCCGCCGCTGTGGCTTTCCTCATCGGCGCAGTCGCCGCGTATTTCAACTTCCGTCTGATCGAACGTTTCGTCGCCCGCCTGGTTGGTTCTTTCGCCGCCAATCCTGCCAAACGCCCGAAGTTCGCGGGTCTCCGGCTCTTCCTTCAGCTCGCGCTCTTCCTCGCATTAGCCTTTGTTATACTTCGTTTTACCGGATTCAGCATTGTCGTGGCGTTGTATGGGTTCTTCGTGTGTCCCGCCGCCGTGATGATCGAAGCGATCTACTATCTGATACTCACTTATGGTCACTCATGAAGCCTGGCTGACGCTGTTCTTCAACCACTACTTTGCCGGTTTAGGCAACTGGCTGCTTGCGCTGTTCCATCAGGTCGCCGCCAATCCCGAAGAGCCCTGGGCGGATTTCATGGTGATGCAGATCGTCGTCGCGCTCATCCTCATCGTGCTGTTCGCCATCCTGCGTTCCGGTCTTTCTGTTGACAAGCCCGGCCCGTTCCAGCAGGGCTTCGAACTGATTCACGGTTTCATTGCCGAGCAGTCCGACGATCAACTGGGCCACGACACTCATAAACACATCTGGCTTTTCGAAACGCTTTTCTTCTTCATCCTCCTTTCGAATCTCCTCGGCATTGTTCCTGGTTTCGTCAGCCCGACGCAGGTTATCTACGTTCCCGCCGGATGCGCGATCCTCTCGTTCCTTTATTTCAACTGGGTCGGCATTCGCAAGCACGGCATTGTGAAATACACGGCGCATTTCGGCGGTCCGATTCCGTGGATGGCGCCGCTGATGTTTCTGATCGAAATCATCAGCACGCTGGCGCGTCCGCTGTCGCTCTCGATCCGGCTTTTTGCCAACATGTTCGCCGGCGAAAAGGTGACGGTGGTCTTTATGAGCCTGACTTATCTGGTAGTCCCGGCCCTGTTCATGGGACTGCACGTCTTCGTCGGCCTCCTGCAGGCGTACGTCTTCATGGTGCTGACGATCATGTACGTAGCCGGCGCGGTAGCCGAAGAGCACTAATACTTTCCGTCCTCCGCGTGAGGCCTCCGTCCCCCAGGGCGGAACGCAACCACCTCCGGAAGAGGATTTACTCGCAAAGGAGCAACAAACAATGACGAAGAAGTTCGCAATGCTGATGATCGCGCTGTTCTTCTGCGCGCTTCCGATGTTCGCCCAGGGTGGCGGCACGGCGGCGGGCGGCACGAACAGCCTGGTCCCTCTGACCGCCGGTTTTTCCATGGCGATCGCCGCCGGTCTCGTCGGCCTCGGTATGGGCCGCGCCGTGGGTGGTGCGGTGGAAGGCATGGCGCGTAATCCGGGCGCCGCGAAAGTGATCCAGACCGCCATGATTCTCGGTCTGGTCTTCATGGAGTCGCTCGCCCTCTACGTGATCGTTATTATTTTCGTGAAAGTCCAGTAGTCCCCAGGTCCCGGCCGGAGCGTTTCCCTGCGCTCCGGCCTTTTCTTTTCACGCCGCCTTCTTCGGCAGCCGCCGCGTCATCCACAAACTCACCGCAATCATCACGACCATCATCATCACGTGATACGAATCGTTTCTCGTGGTGCGTGGTTCCGCGTCCGCCGCCAGAGCTACAGCGCCCAGCAGCATTTCGCTCAGCGCAATCAGAGCACAGCCTGCCACTCGGGCGGGCGTTGTGGACGGTAAGACCATGGTTCGCGGCAATTGGAGCCCGAATGCTCCTTCCGGCAAGTGACAAACGGCAGGTAGTGAGGTCATAGCGAGGACATGGAATAACTGACGAGTGGCGCCGTTTCACGCTCGGCGAAGGCTGTAGTGTGCTCCGTGACACCGTGAAGCAACTGCTCGAATCGGGCCGCAGGCAAATCCTGCTCAGCCTGACGGGCGTCACCAATATCGATAGCAGCGGCATGGGCGGCTCCAGGTCGACCGGCTCCGTTTTCGTAAATTTCTCGGCCGCGGCCGAGGCGGTCCGCACCTCTTAGCCTTGGTTAGAGGAGACTTGTCGATTCGCCTTCACGCATTCTGACGTGCCTCCCACTGGTTTCTCCTTGAGTTAACGATCACGGAGACACGCAATGCTGGCCTGTTGCTCGGCTGTGCGGCGCAACGTTTTCCACGAGCGGCGCGCTGATTCCAACTCCACGTCAGGATATCTGGCGGTCCCGCTCTTGATTCACGTGGTTATCTTAAATTTCGGCATGAAACGATCCCGGGGGCCGGTTCACATAGTAAACGGGTTCGGGAAGAGTATTCAAGAAGCGAGAGGAGAAGCAAACCATGAAGAAATTGACCGCGATAGCTGCGCTGGCTTTGGGGCTTGCCGCAAGTGGAATGGCCACGGAATTCAAGGGCTTCGTTGAGGACCAGATGTGCGCCGGCAAACCGGAAATGAAGGGCGACGCTGACTGCGCGAAAAAGTGCATTAAGGGCGGTTCACCGGCAGTGTTGGTGACTGAAGACGGCAAAATCTACAAGATCGCCGATCAGGCGAAGATCGTTGCTCATGCCGGAATGAACGTCACTGTAAATGGCTCATTGAAGGGCGACACCATCACGGTAGTCAGTGTGAAATAGTTCCTTTGACTCCGGGAGAACGCGCCACAACCTCGCCTGAGACGGCCGGTTCAGTTGGCGTCGCACACCAATAAAACGCTGAAACAAACTGCAATTGATTCATTGCAGGCGTCTTGTGCATATTGTGTTCGAATGGGCTTCCGGAAGTAATTTACGGTCCTTTACGTTTCAGCCGAGGCGACTGTTGGCGTTCCCCCCGATCCGCAGTGGTTCGCGGCAATTTGGGGCACGAATGCGTCCTCCCGGGAAGAGACAAACGGCAGGTAGGGAGGTCATAGCGAGGACATTGTCCGAGTCCCGCTTTGAGCCGGAACAGCTGTGAAGAACGAAGGGTTGCTGACCCAGTATTCGGCGACGAGTGGATTGCGCCTAAGTGACCGGCCACTCGTCAGTTATTCCCGGACACGACCCCGCCTTCCCATTGTCGGCGGTGCACACTGCTCGAAGACTACAGAACAAATCCTCATACCAGGCGATCCACGTGCGTACATCCGCGGCTTGTGCCTCCTCCATCGGCGTCAACGGTGAATCGGACTGGTGTCTTTGCCCTTCTTGGCCAACTCGCAAGTAACGTAGAATTGGTGGTCGAACGGATTACTTCCGGTTTGCCCGTCAAAAAAAACCCTTAAGGCTGGGTATTTTTGTCCCCGGCGCCGATTACCCCGGACAGGGACGAACGTGAACCAGGGCGAAGTGCCCTTGCGGACGAAATACCGGCCGTTCTTGTGGCGGTCGTGCCGGGCATTGGCATTGCAGGCGCGATGAGGATCAAATGAATCGAAGGGACTTTGGGCGGCTTGGATGGGCCACCGTGATCGGGGCGGGGGCAGGCAAGCTGCGGCCCGCGTTCGCTCAGTCGCCGGTGCCACGGCATCCGACGAAGACGGCACTGGAACCGAAGGCCACCGGGCGCACGGCGGATTTCACCCTGCGGATCGCACCGATGATGGTCGAGCTGGCACCTCAGGTTGTACTCAGCACTATCGGCTACAACAACCAGGTCCCCGGTCCCTTGCTGCGGATGCGAGAGGGACGGCGCGTCGCCGTAGAGGTTGTGAACGACACGGACGTTCCTGAATACGTGCATTGGCACGGTTTGTTCGTTCCCTCGGACGTGGACGGGACGGAGGAAGAAGGTACACTCCCGGTGCCTCCGCATGGCCGCCGGCGTTATCAATTCGTGGCGAGGCCGGCGGGTTCGCGATGGTACCACTCGCATACCGAGGCCATGCTGGATCTGCATCGCGGCGCCTACACCGGTCAGTTCGGCTTTCTCATGATCGATTCCGCGAATGACCCTGGGCTCTACGATCAGGAGGTCTTTCTGGCGCTGCGTGAATGGGAACCTTATCTGACCACGATGGATCAGGACGAGGAAGCGGCGGATCCCAGCGATCCGATGCCCGAAAAACCCGCCACTCCGGACCCGCGTCCCAATGGGCTCGAAGTCGCCGCTCCTCTTTATTCGATTAACGACAAAATGCTGGGCGCGGGGGAGCCCCTCCGCGTGCGTTCGGGTCAGCGCGTCCTGATGCACCTGCTCAACGCCAGCGCTTCGCAAATTCGTCGCGTGGCTTTGTCCGGCCACAGTTTTCAGGTGATCGCACTCGACGGCAATACCGTGCCCGCCCCTCAGACGGTTGGATTCATTGAGATCGCCCCGGGCGAGCGCGTGGATGCCATCGTGGAGATGAATCGGCCGGGCGTCTGGATTTTAGGGGACCTCCGCGATGTCGCCCGGCGGGCCGGCATGGGCATCGTGGTGGAGTACGCCGATCAGAAGCAGCCCGCGCAATGGCTTCGGCCTCAAAAGGCGCGCTGGGACTATACGATTTTCGGCAAAACCGCGCCGCATCCCGCGCCGGACCAGACCATCGACATGGTCTTTGAAAAAGTGCCGGGCGGGCCCCATGGGATCAATCATTGGCTCGTCAACGGCAAGGAATATCCGCATGAACGGGAATTCGTGCTCCGTCAGGGATGGCGCTACCGGCTGGTGTTTCGCAATCGCAGTGACGATTCCCACCCGCTGCACATCCACCGGCACCTGTTCGAGCTTGTCGAGCTCAACGGCAAACCGACTGCCGGCATCATGAAGGACACGGTGATCGTTCCCGCATTTGGGCGCGCCGCCGTGGATCTGGTCGCCGACCAACCGGGCCTCACGCTGTTTCACTGCCATATCCAGCAGCACATGGACTTTGGTTTCAAGGCGCTGTTTCGCTACGCCTGAGCACCGCATCGCCTGCAAAACGGGCGGGGTGGCGATTCTGCGAAGCCTGCGGTTGCCCATCCGTCGAGCGGCCACCTTGAAACCGGTCGTTATGAATCGACGGAGGCCTTACCACCCGCGTCGGTAGAGTCACGGACCGAATAATCTGTGATACGGACTTCTCACGCGATTGAAATATAAACGAAACATTAAAGGGATAAACTCAGCACCTTAGCAACCATCCATCTACAAGTCCGAAAGGGAAAAACTGCATGAAGACGATCCGGGAAAGGTTCCGAGCGGCAGTGCTCATGGGAGCAGCGGCCTCAGTGCTGGTATTTGCAGCCGGGGCTGAGGCACAGAATCCAAATTCCAATGGCAATACGTGGCCTTACGCAACCAGTGGGCCGCCCGTGCTGGCGGTTGTTGGCGACGTCGCCTGCCAGCCAGGCGAGACGGAGCCGAGTGGTGAGAAGGCGGGTGAAAACTGCGCCGGGGACACCGCTCAGAATCTCTACGCATCCCAGGCGGCCACCGCGGCGCAGATTGCGAACATGAAACCTACGGTCATCGCGCTCGTCGGGGATGAGCAATACCAGGTAGGCCAATACTCGGACTTTGAGAATTCGTACGAAACGACGTATGGCGGTCTCAAACTTATCACGCGGCCCGCGCCCGGCAACCACGAGTTTTATGTGGAGCACGGCGCGGTCGGCGTTGCCGGCTACGGCTACTTCTCCTACTTCAACGGCGTCCAGCACAATGCCGATGGAACCATGATGACGGCCACGATCTCCGGCAACCCTGATACCGGTGGTACCTTCACACAGCCCGTGCCGAACTCAGATGGACAGGCGGGGCACTTCGAGCAGTCGGGCGGACTCGGAACCAACACGGCAGGGGGCCCGGTCGGAGTCGGAGATGGCTGGTATTCCTATAATCTGGGCTCCTGGCACCTGATCTCGCTGAATATAGAGTGCGAGACGCAGCCGGGCGGCTGTTCGAACTCAGGTTCCTGGTTTGCCGCCGAACTCGCATGGCTGCGGAACGATCTCGAGGCGAATCGTTCCGCGTGCACAGCCGCCTACTGGCACCAGCCCACGTTCAGCGCTGCCAACGGCATCGGCGAAGAGGGCATTACCGCTGTGGCCTTTTGGCAACTGCTCTACGCGTACCGAGCCGACCTGGTGCTGAACGGACACGACCACCTCTATGCCCGCTACCGCCCCCTTGACCCCAACGGGAATCCCGATCCAAATTTTGGCATACGCGAATTCATCGTGGGGACCGGCGGCGAGACACTCGATACAGTCGTCACAACCGGCGACACACTGTCCAGTCCTGGCGGCCAAGCGGGCTTCAACGCAGCGAATCTCGAGGCGTCAAGCGGCGAATTCTGGGGCGTGATGGGCCTGACGCTTAAGCAGAACGGCTACGCGTGGAATTTCCAGTCGGCACTGAAGGACCCTGCACAGACAACCGGTCCGGCTTCTTACAGCGACTCGGGCGTCGGCAGCTGCCACGGTGGTCTGTACAACGGCTTTTTCAACATCTTCTAACCAGGTCGTCTTCGCCGCATCAGTTAACCTTCCCCACCCTTCGCGACACGTCGCGGAGGGTGGGGATTTTACGTTGCTTTGCCCCCCTCCCAATTTTCCGGTCTTCGTTTTTGGTGACTATCCTCGGTTCCGACAGTGTTTTGTGGTTCAAGTATTCCTCCCCAGTGCAGACATAATAGGCGACCGTTCGCGCAGTGAAACCGACACCGTAACGAAACAACGCCGGCGCGCCACAAAGACGCCAGGAACTCTGGAAAGGTGCTTTCTCCAGCCTGACCCGTCCGCAACGCCGATATCGGCGCCTCGCGGTTGAACAGGGTGACATCCATCGTGCCAGTCGCCGATGGCGTGAGGGAGCGCCCGACGCACCCAGGCAGGAGCACGAAATCGTGATGCTCCTGAACTTCTTCGACGGACTGCGGTGAAAAGTGCCCGCCAACAAGTAGCGTCACCCTTCCGAATCGCGGCCGAATCTCCTATAAAATACTCATTGGAAACGTGTTAGCCGGATTACTCCCGAATGAATGTCGGGCTTTCGGAAGTAATTTACGGTCCTTTACGTTTCAGCCCGAGGCTACTGTCGGCGTTCCCCCCAATCCGCAAGCCGCGAAGCCGCCAGCCGGATACAAGCCCGCGCAACTTCAGTATCTCCTCGTGCTCCGCCACAGTCGCCAAATGGGCCGGACACCAGCGCTGCAACCGAACCTGGGCCTTCTCTTTTACAGCGTTACAGGAACAACTCGGCCTCAGGCTGGAGTCTCGAAAGGTTTCTGCGGAACGTCGTCGTTGTCGATCACATTGAGCGGGCGCCCACCGAGAACTACTCGACTTTCCTGCACTTTCAACCTCCTCGGTCCGTGGGGGGAGTCACAACCGGACGGACTTTAATCTTTATTTAAAATCTGTAGTTTGGCGGCGATACCCCGGCGCAGCCCCGATTTCGCGTTGTATCTCTTGTCCGTGCATAGAACTACCCCAGAGCCGGCCGAGAAACTTATCCGCCTCCTCGCGCCCCGCCGTGAGCGCCAGATCGAACTCCGTGTCCACTACGAAGTCACCCGCCGCAACGGTTGTAATGTCTACCGAATTATTACGATTGACGAAATTAGCTAATGCTGGCTACGGTACTATTACTCGCTCGCAATTAGTTACTGACCTTTTGTTGATTTCGATTCCTGCCCGCGTTTAGAGTTGAGTTCAGTGGAACAGAGGCGTGCACAAAGATACAAGCTGCAGCTCCCGCTGGAGATCATCCGGCTGGGCGGTCGCCGTGTCAACCGCACGGAGAAGACGCGGGACATCAGCTCCGGTGGCGTCTGTTTCGTAACTGCCGACAACGTTGAAGTCGGCGGCCGCATTGAGTATCTGATCACACTCTCCAACAGCAACCCTCCCGTGAAGATTCGTTGCCTGGGCAAAGTGCTGCGCAGCATGGCGCCCCGCCCCGCTGTGAGCCCGCAGGCCGACGGGTCCGTTGTGCGCGAAGAACAAATCGCTTACTACGAGGTTGCCTGCACCATGGAGCGTTATTCCTTCGTCCGGCCCGAAGAATTCCAGACGGCTGCTGTATCCACCGAGCTGACTGCCTGAGCTGGCAACGGCGATCGGCATAAATTAAGTACTCGCCTTTTTCCCGAACATGTCGATTCAATTGCGCTGGTCGCCCGACCGCGCGATAATGTGGACTAAGCGCACAGGCCGAAGGGTCCGTTGTGCGCGGACAGAGATTGCGCACAGGCCGAAGGGTCCGTTGAAGGCGCATAATGGATTAACGTCCAAAGGGGGACATTCGCTTTGAAGCGGGCCGGTTCTGACGACACTCTTCGATGTTCCTTCTGTCACAAAAGCCAGGACGTTGTTGGTAAACTGATTTCCTCCCCCAGCGATTACCCCCGCGCTTACATCTGCGACGAGTGCATCGCGGTCTGTAACTCGATCCTTGAAGACGACAAACCCGAGCCCGCCGCCGCCGGTCCGCACAAAATCCCCAAGCCACTCGAGATCAAGGATTTTCTCGACCAGTACGTGATCGGCCAGGAACCCACCAAACGCAAGCTCGCCGTCGCCGTTTACAACCACTCCAAGCGCATCCACATGAACCGGATGCGCAACTCCGATATCGAGCTGGCGAAATCCAACATCCTCCTCATCGGCCCCACGGGCACGGGCAAGACCCTGATGGCGCAGACGCTCGCGCGCATCCTCGACGTCCCCTTCGCCATCGTCGATGCCACCACGCTCACCGAGGCCGGCTACGTCGGCGAGGATGTCGAAAACATCATCCTTAAGCTCCTCCAGGCCGCCGATGGCGACGTCCAGCGCTGCCAGCAGGGCATCATCTATATCGACGAAATCGACAAGATCTGCCGCAAGGACGAGAACCCCTCCATCACCCGCGACGTCTCGGGCGAGGGCGTCCAGCAGGCGCTGCTGAAGATTCTCGAAGGCACCATCGCCAACGTTCCGCCGCAGGGCGGACGCAAGCATCCGCACCAGGAGTTCACGCCGATCGACACGACGAACATCCTCTTCATCTGCGGCGGCGCTTTTGTCGGACTGGAAAAAATCGTCTCCCGCCGCATTGGCAAAAAATCCATCGGCTTCCACACCGACGACGGCAGGAAATCAGAGGAATCGAAGCCGTCCGAGCCGCCCAAGACCGTCGGTATCGGCGACCGCCGCGATCTTGATCTCCTCCGCCATCTGCAGCCGCACGATCTCATCAAATACGGCTTCATTCCCGAATTCATCGGCCGCATGCCGGTGGTGGCGACGCTCGAAGATCTCGACAAATCGGCTCTGATTCAGATCCTCACGCGCCCGAAGAACGCCATTATCAAGCAGTACCAGCGGCTGTTCGAATACGAGAACGTGCGTCTGCGCTTTTCGGATGACGCGCTCGACGCCATCGCCGCCCTGGCTCTCGAACGCAAGGTGGGCGCGCGCGGTCTCCGCATGATTCTCGAAGACCTGATGCTGGACCTGATGTACTTCCTCCCGTCTTACAAGAAGGTGAAAGAATTCCAGGTCACGCGCGACATGGTTCTTTCTCAGAAAATCAGCGTTACGCTCCTCGAAAAAGCCGGCTAGCAGTTTCCCTCAGGCAGCACCAAGCGGCCGGTTTCGGTGTTTAATAGGGCTGTATGAGGAAGGGATGCCTGGCCTTCATTCTCCTTGCCGCGGCAAACATCGGGGCTGAGACCCCGGAAGCGGCCGAACACGCAAGGGCGCTCGCTGCCCTCCGGGATTATGCGCTGCACTACACGGACAGACTGCCCGACTTCGTCTGCACGCAGGTCACGAAGCGCGCCTTCTTTGCGAATATCGAATCTCCCACGCCCCCGCACAAGGATGCGATTGAAGAGCAGGTCACCTACGCCGGCCACAAGGAGAGCTATGTAGTCACGAAGCACAACGGCAAGGCTGTCAATGGCATCGCCCACAATCAGGTGGGCGGGCTCGTTTCCAGCGGCGAGTTTGGGTCCCTTCTGCAGAATACGTTCAATCCGGACGCCCGGGCGGAGTTCCGCTGGGACCGATTCGCGACCCGGGACGGGCGAAGGGTAAATGTTTTTGCCTTCCGCGTGCCGGAGGCAAAAGGCTATGGTCTGGTGGAATCAAAGCGCACGATTCGGGTTCCCTACAAGGGCCTCATTTACGCGGACGCTCAGACCGGCGCTGTTGTGCGCATTGAGATGCAGTGCGAGATTCCAGGCGATTCCGAATATAAGGAGGTCGAACCTGACTCTCGCCTACAAACCCGCCGAGGTCGCGGGACGTGAGTTCATTCTTCCGTTCCACTTTCACATGCGTTCCCGGCGGGCGTTCAGTCCGTACCAGATCAGCGAAACCGTCAATGAGGCCGATTACAAGGCCTATCGCCGGTTCGACGCCGATTCGAGCGTTTCTTTTGAAGGCGGAGCGAAGCAATAGCCTGCTGAACCGGGACGCACGGCGCGAGCCGCGCTTTGGGGTCCACCGTGGATCGCTTCCGACATGCAGAACCCGGCGAAACCCGGTGTTTGACATTCACCCCTGCCCCTAATAAACTCCATCGACAGCCATCACCGGAGGCCCCGTGTCCAGACGCAACCTCACCGCAGCCATCGCCCTCACCACGCTTCTCGCCGCACTCGCCATCACTTATCGCTTCCTCGAAAACCGCGCCGTCGTGGAAGCCGCCGGCGTGCAGGCCCCGCGCTTCGAAGTCGACCCCATGTGGCCCAAGCCGCTTCCCAACCACTGGGTCCTCGGCAACGTCATCGGCGTCTCGGTCGATTCCCGCGATCACATCTGGATCATTCATCGCCAGGGCTCGCTCGAAGCCATGGAAGAATACGCTGCCGCCAATCCGCCCGGCCCCAAGCGTCAGAAGGGCGTTGTCGAAGCCGAATGCTGCGCGCCCGCACCGCCCGTCCTCGAATTCGACGAAGAAGGCAATCTGCTCGAGCACTGGGGCGGTTCCGACGGCCCCGGCTACGTCTGGCCCGACTCTAACCACGGCATCACAGTCGACTACAAAGGCAACGTCTGGATCGGCGGCAACGGCCGCGGCAAAGCTCCCCCCGCGAATGAATCCGCCAACACCGGCGGCGGCCCTGACGGCACCCGTCAACAGGGACGTGCTCCCTACTATCACGACAGCATGGTCCTTAAGTTCACCCAGGACGGCAAATTCCTGATGGCCATCGGCAAGGCCGGCGCAGAGCAAAGGCTAGAACGACACCGAGAATCTCGGCCTGCCCGCCAAAATTTTCGTCGATCCCAAAACCAATGAAGTCTATGTCGCCGACGGCTACGGCAACAAGCGCGTCATCGTCTTCGACGCCGACACCGGCAAGTACAAGCGGCACTGGGGCGCATACGGCCATAAGCCGGACGACACCAACCTCGGCCCCTACAAGCCCGACGCGCCGCTCGCCCAGCAGTTCCGCAATCCCGTGCACTGCGCCGATCTTTCGAACGACAATCTCCTTTACGTCTGCGACCGCGTCAACGACCGCATCCAGGTCTTCAAACCCGATGGCACTTTCGTGAAGGAAAAGGTTCTCTACAAGAACACGCTCGGCGACGGCGCCGTCTGGGACATCGCCTTTTCAAAGGACCCCGCGCAGAAGTACATTTTCCTCGCCGACGGCTCGAACGAAAAGATTCACATCCTCGACCGGGAATCGCTCGAAGTCCTGACCAGCTTCGGCGACGGCGGACGCCAGCCCGGCGAGTTCTACGCTGTCCACAGCATCGCGACGGATTCGAAAGGCAACATCTTCACGACGGAGACCTACCGCGGCCAGCGCGTGCAGAAATTCGTGAACAAAGGACTGGCGCCGGTGAAATCGCTGGATCAGGGCGTCGTCTGGCCACGCAAAAGTTAGGTAGAATTGTTTCAACCTACCGCTTGACAGGTAACGGAAAGGAGATTTCCCCGATGACCCTGACAGGACGCGCCGCGCAAGCTGCGCTTGCTTCTCTCATGCTCGCCGGCTTCTCGTTCGCGGCCACGCCCACCAACACACCCGCTGCGCCCGCGCCCACTTTCTCTAAGGACATCGTCCCCATCTTCCAGGCGAAGTGTCAGGACTGCCACCGCGCCGGCGGCATGGCTCCCATGTCCCTCATCAACTATCAGGAAACGCGTCCCTGGGCGAAGGACATCAGGCAGCGTGTGCTCAGCCGCTCCATGCCGCCATGGTTTCTCGACAAAACCGTCGGCATTCAGCATTTCTCCAACGATATTTCTCTCAGCGACGGTCAGATCTCGACCATCGTGCGCTGGATCGACGCCGGCGCGCCGCAGGGCAATCCCAAAGACATGCCCGCGCCGAAGACCTGGAAGGATGACGACGGCTGGAAGCTCTCCAAACAATTCGGCCCGCCGGATTTCGTACTTAAGTCGGATGACTACACGATGCCCGCCAAAGGCCAGGAACGTCTGGTTCAAGCCTCTCACCAGCGTTCCGGTGACCGAGCCGCGCTGGGTGCGCGCCGTCGAAATCCGCCCGTCGCCGGCTGCCGGCCGCCGCATCACCCATCACGTTCTCGCACGGCTCATTCAGGAGGAGCCCGGTGCACCGAACGTCACCGATGGCACCAGCGCCCCGGGCACCGCCGGTCTTCTCATGGAATGGGCCATCGGCAAGAATTACGACATCTACCGCCCCAACACCGGCAAGCTTCTTCTGCCCGGCTCGCAAATCTGGTGGGAACTCCATCTCCACGCTGTCGGCGAACAGATTACCGATCACGCCGAGCTCGCCGTCTATCTTTATCCGAAAGGCCAGGAGCCGAAGTACCGCACGCGTCTGACTCTTTTCGCCGCCACGCAGGCTGCCAACGGACCGCTCGACATCAAGCCGAACTCCATCAGCGAGACCGAAGGCTTCCACACTTTGCCCGAGCCCGCGCGTCTGGAAAACTTCCAGCCCCACATGCACCTTCGCGGCAAGGCCATGGCCATCGAAGCCATCCTGCCCGACGGCACGAAGCAGACGCTCAGCTACGTCAACCATTTCAACTTCCAGTGGATGACGAATTACATCTACGCCGACGATGACGCGCCCGTGCTTCCCAAAGGCACCGTCATTCACGTCACCGCGTGGCACGACAACACATCGAACAACCCCAACAATCCCGATCCCAGCCAGTGGGTCGGATGGGGCGATCGCACCGTCAACGAAATGGCCCACGCCTGGGTCAACGTGACGTACATATCCGAGCAGGACTATCAGGACTGGAAGGCGAAGCATACCCTGCGTGCCGGCAAGTGACGGGTACACGCGGCGCAAGCCGCGTTGCGTTCAACTATGAAGATCATTTCACTCCTGGTAGCCTGCGCGGTCACGTGTCTCGCGCAGCTGCCGCTTGAGCCCACGCACAACTCCGGCCAGAGCATCACTGCCGCTTACGAAGGCTGGTATCACAATCCCGACGGCTCCTTCAGCCTGCTGATCGGTTATTACAACCGCAATCAGAAACAGGAGATCGACATCCCTGTCGGCCCCGCCAACAAAATCGAACCCGGCGGACCCGACCAGGGCCAGCCCACGCACTTCATGCCCGGACGCCAGTGGGGCATGTTGGCATCAAAGTTCCCAAAGACTTCGGCGACAAGAAGCTCACCTGGACCCTGACCGCCAACGGCCTGACCACGCAGGTTCCATGCAGCCTGAACCAGCTCTGGGAACTCTCGCCCTTCGTCGATGCTACCGGTAACACGCCGCCGTATGTCGGGTTCTCTGAGTCCGGTCCGTTTTCCTTCGGCCCGCGAGCAGTCACCACGACCATGAAGGCTGAAGTCGGACAGCCCCTGTCCATCACCGCGTTCGCGGCGGACGATGCGAAGCGCGTTCCCGGTGCGAATCCTCTGATTGCGCGATTACCTCCGGTCAATCTCATCTGGACCAAGTTCCGCGGCCCCGGCACAGTCACATTCAGCAATGCGAGATCGGCCGCGCAGAAAGCGGAATTCGCCGCGCCGGCGACCAACGTAACGTTTACCGGCAAAGCCACCACCACGGCCACGTTCAGCCAGCCCGGCGAATACGTGCTGCGCGTGGCGGGCAACGACTGGTCCGGCGAAGGCGGCGGAGGCTTCCAGTGCTGCTGGACCAGCGCCTACGTAAAGGTGACCGCCCAATGAGATATCTACTGCTCGTTCTGCTGGTTTTGCCGCTGCTCGCCCAGACCACCCGCACCGGCGACTGGCCCTACTACACCGGCGATCTCAAAGGCACGCGCTACTCTCCTCTGGATCAGATCAACGCCGCGAACTTCGGCAAACTCGAAGTGGCGTGGCGCTTCAAGACCGACAACCTCGGCCCGCGTCCCGAATACAAACTCGAAGGCACGCCGCTTGTCGTCAAAGGCGTTCTCTACACCACCGGCGGTACGCGCCGCTCCGTCGTTGCGCTCGACGCCAAATCCGGCGAGCTGCTCTGGGTCTATCAGTTCCGCGAAGGCAAGCGCGCCGCGATCGCGCCGCGCCAGCTCTCCGGCCGCGGCGTCTCTTACTGGACCGACGGCAAAGGCGACGACCGCATCGTCTTCGTCACCACCGGCTACCGGCTCGTTGAGCTGAACGCCAAAACAGGCCAGCCCGTGGCGGCGATTCGGCAAAGACGGTATGGTCGACCTCAAGGTCGGCATGGTCACCGGCACCGGCAAACAGATCGACCTCGAAGACAGGCGAAGCCGGCCTGCACTCCACGCCGCTGATCGTGAAGGACGTCGTCATCGTCGGGTCGTCTTTCAAAGAAGGCATGACCGTCGTCACGCACAACAACACCAAAGGCCTCGTGCGCGCCTTCGACGTCCGCACCGGCAAGCTTCTCTGGACCTTCAATACCATTCCGCGCCCCGGCGAATTCGGCAACGAAACCTGGGAAAACGGCTCCTGGGCCAACAACGGCAACACCGGCGTCTGGACACAGATGACCGTGGACGAAGAACTTGGCCTCGTGTATTTGCCCGTCGAATCGCCGACCTCCGATTATTACGGCGGCGAGCGTCCCGGCGACAACCTGTTCGGCGAAAGCCTCGTCTGCGTCGATCTGAAAACGGGCAAGCGTAAGTGGCACTTCCAGATCGTGCATCACCCCATCTGGGATTACGATCTTTCCTCCGCGCCGATTCTCGCCGACATCAACGTCGATGGCAAAGCCATCAAAGCCGTCGCGCTGCCCAGCAAGGAAGCCTTCCTTTACGTCTTCGATCGCGTAACCGGCAAACCGGTCTGGCCGATCGAAGAGCGTCCCGTTCCGCAGTCCGATGTCCCGGGCGAAAAAACGTCACCCACGCAGCCTTTCCCGACGAAGCCGCCGCGTTACGCGCGCAACTTCATCAACGTCCCGGATGACCTGATCGACTTCACGCCCGAGATGCGCGCCCAGGCCAAGGACGCCATCGCGCGTTACAAGACCGGACCCATGTTCCTGCCGCCGATTGTCGGCGATGCCAAAGGCCTCCTCGGCGCGATGCAGCTCGGCAACGCCAGCGGCGGCACCAACTGGCCCGGCGCCGGCATACGATCCCGAAACCCACATCGTCTACGCACAGGCGAATCAGTCGGCCGTATCGCCCATCTCGCTGCGTCTGCCGCCCGCGGGATTCTCCGATATTCACTACGTCCTTGGCCGCAACGACACGGCGTTCCGCGTCTCCGAAGGCCCCGGCTTCGGCAGCGCTGCAGACGCACCGCAGGCGAAAGCCTTGGGAAACGCCCAGCGCCCGCCCGCTCGCACCGTGCCCGCAAGGCCGGCAGCCGCACCGGTCGGAGGCCTGACCGTTCAGGGGCTTTCTCTCGTCAAGCCGCCCTACGGCGTCATCTCCGCCATCAATCTCGACCGCGGCGACATCCAGTGGCAGGTTCCGTATGGTGAAACGCCCGATGTGGTGCGCAATCATCCGGCGCTCAAAGGCAGGGACATCGGCAACACAGGCCAGGGCGGCAGCGTTGGCCTCATCGTAACGAAGACGCTCGTCGTGCTGGGCGACAGCCAGATGACTTCGGTCACGCACCCGCGGGCCGCTATGCTGCGCGCTTACGACAAAGCCACGGGCAGGGAAGTGGGCGCCTTCCCGATGCCTGCGCCGCAAAGCGGTTCGCCCATGACTTACTCGGTCGACGGTAAACAATACATCGTCGTCGCCGTCAGCGGCGGCGCTTATTCGGGCGAATACATCGCTTACAAACTTCCGGAGCAGGAATGATCGGGCCAACCTTACTCGTATTCGCCGCCCTGTTCGCCTTTCAGCAGCAGGCGTCGCATATGCAAACCACCGGCGATGGTGTCTACACCGCCGATCAGGCCAGACGCGGCGCGGAGCTCTACGCGAACCAGTGCTCCTCCTGCCACGGACTCGCGCTGACCGGAGGAGAATCCGCGCCCGCGCTCACCGGCGGCGATTTCATGTCGAACTGGAATCAGCTCACCGTCGGCGATCTCTTCGAACGCATCCGCACGACGATGCCCGCCGACCGTCCCGGTACTCTGACTCGCGCGCAGATCGCCAGCGTTCTGGCGCACATTCTCAACGTCGGCGAATTTCCCGCCGGTCAGACGGAACTTTCCACTCAATCGGAATTCCTGAAACAGATACGCATCGACGCTTCCACGGCCCGCCGCGCTATTCCGAATCCCTACACCACCATCGAGCGCTGGGCGAAACTTCCCGAAGGCCGCACCTGGGGTTCCACCAGCGCAGTCAACATTGACAAGGACGGCAAGAGTATCTGGGTCGCCGAACGCTGCGGCGCGAATACCTGCGAAGGCAGCAATCTCCCGCCGATCCTGAAATTCGACTCTTCCGGCAAGCTGGTGACCAGCTTCGGCGCCGGCATGTTCCTTTTCCCGCACGGCATCTGCGTCAACAAAGACGGCAACATCTGGATCACCGACGGCCACTTCAAAGACGGCAAAGGATTCGATGTGGTCAAATTCAGCCCCGAAGGCAAAGTCCTGATGACGCTGGGCGGTCCGGACGTCTTCAGCGAACCGAACAACGTCGCCATCGCCCCGAACGGAGACATCTTCGTCGCCGACGGCCACACGCCCGGGAAGGGCAACGCGCGCGTCGTAAAATTCACGCCGGACGGAAAATTCATCAAACAATGGGGCAGCCACGGCTCCGGCCCCGGCCAGTTTGAAGTTCCGCACGCGCTTGCGTTCGACTCACAGGGCCGTCTCTTCGTCGGCGACCGCGCCAATAACCGCATCCAGATTTTCGATCAGGACGGAAAATTTCTCGCCGAATGGAAACAGTTCGGCCGTCCCAGCGGCATCTACATCGATGCGCACGACACCATCTACGTCACCGATTCCGAATCCACAGACCGCGCTGGCTACGGACACAACCCCGGCGTGAAACGCGGCATCCGCATCGGCAGCGCGAAGGAGGGAAACGTGACGGCGTTCATCCCGGAATCCTTCGCCCGGCACCGGCGCCACCAGCACGTCGGAAGGTGTGGCGGCCGACGCGGCTGGCAACGTTTACGGCGCCGAGGTCGGCCCGAAGGACCTCAAGAAGTACGTGAAAAACCAATAGGGCCGTGGGGCAGACGATCGCATTGATGAGAATCACGCGACGCGAAGCCCTGGTTCTGTGTGCCACTCCGCTACTCGCGCAGACGAGGCCGAGGGTTGCCATCACCATGGACGATGTCCGGTGGCAGATGATCCCGGAGGATCGCCGGCCCGAAGCGGAGGAGCGCCTGTTGGGCCATCTGGATAAGACGCGCGCGTTTCTCTTTGCTATTGGCGAGGCAGTCGATAATCCCCACGGCGCGGCGATCCTGAGGCACTGGAGCGCGGCTGGCCATCGCATCGGAAATCACACCTACAGCCATAAGCTCGTATCCGGGAAAATGACACCCGAGGAATTCGAGGCGGACATACTGCGCAACGAAGGCGTGCTGCGCGGCTACTCCGGCTTTCGGAAATGGTTCCGTTTCCCCGCGCTCAAAGAGGGCCGGACACGCGAGCTTCGCGACCGCTTCCGTTCGTTCCTCGCCCAGCACGACTACCGCAACGGCGCTGTTACCATCGACACATCGGATTGGTATTACAACCAGCGTCTGCTCACGCGAATGGAGGCTCAGCGCAGGGTTCGACGTGGCGCGCTACCGGGAGCCCTACCTCGCCCACATTTGGGATCGCGCGCAGCTTCTACGACCAACTCTCCCGCGACGTGCTGGGGCACAGCGTGCCGCACACGCTCTTAATCCACTACAGTCTGCTGAACTCTCTTTTCCTGGGCGATCTGCTGTCGATGTTTCGCTCCAAAGGATGGGGCGTTATCGACGCGGAAGAAGCATTTTCGGATCCGGTGTTCACTCGCCAGCCGGATACCGTGCCTGCCGGCGAAAGCCTGATCTGGGCCCTGGCGAAAGAAACCGGCAGGTTTGAGGATCGGCTGCGTTATCCTGGCGAAGACGACGTATATGAAAAGCCGTTGCTCGACCGGCTAAAGCTCTGAGAGCTGATGCTCGTTTAAGCAGCTACGCCGTTAAGAAATATCGACTCGAACACCAGGGCGAGTTCATCGGGCGACAGCCCGCCGTCCCGCCGATACCAAAGCTCGGTGCGGTTGAGCAGTCCCAGCAGAATCAGGCAGAGATTCTTCGGGCTGATGTCGTCGCGCAGCACGCCGGCTGTGCGCCCGTCGCCCAACACGCCGCGCACGAGATCTTCGTAGGCATCGCGCAGCGCGATCACTTCCGTGAGCCGCTTTCCCGAAAGGAAGTGCATGTCGCCGACAGCCACAAACGCCACCTGATCGCGCAGCAGGCTCTGCATGTGGGTGCGGATCAGGGTATCGATTCGTTCGTGGGGGTCCTCAATCGTTACGAGTGCTTCTGCCACGTCGCTCCGGATCTGTGCGAGCGATGACTTGCAGATGTTGTAAAGGAGATCTTCCTTGTTTTCGACGTGATAATAGAGCGATGCTTTGCGGATACCGAGAATTCCGGCGATCTCGCGCGTGCTCGCCGCCGCGTAGCCTTTCTGCGCGAACAGCGTGGCCGCGGCTTCAAGCAATCGCCCGAATGTCAACTGCGGAGCAGGCTTATTCGCCACCGCGTGATTTGGTGCGGGATCCAAAGGTACACGCCCGACAGCGGCGCCGCGCAGGTAAACCGAGGTAAAAATTCCGGCCAGCTGATCTTCCGACAGAGACTGTCCGGGACGAAACCACCGTACCGCGCGGTTGAGAATGTTGAGCAGTGCGAGATAGAGATAGCGCGCTGAAATATCGGTCCGCACCGAGCCCGCCGCCTGCGCTTGATCAAGAACCGAACGCACCTGACCGGCGTATTGCCGCCGCAGCGCGACCACCGCTGTCCGATGCGAACCCGAAAACGCGCGCAACTCGGTCAGCATGGTCAGGTGCCGGAACTGGTGGCGCAGAATGGTGCGCAAATGCGTCCGCGCGAGCACTTCGATCCGCTCCAGCGGGTCGGTCACCGGGACCAGCGCCGCCTCGACTTCGGCGAGCAGTTCTTCCAGCGAAGAAACGCAGATCTGATAAAGAAGATCTTCCTTGCCGGCGACGTGATAGTAGAGCGAAGCCTGGCGAATACCCGCCGCCGCCGCGATTTCACGCGTGGTCGTTACTGCGTAGCCGCGCTCACAAAACAGCTGCGCCGCAACATCGAAGAGCCGCTCCGAAGTGGGCAAGCGCACAGGCTGAAGAGTCCGTTGTGCGCGCTGCACTTTGACGCTAACTACCATCGGGAAAACCCCCTCGGTGAGGCACGGGGCGCAGCGGCTCTCGATGCCCCGGGCGGAGGTTCGGGCAGATCTATGGCCAAGGGTCCGAGGACGGCGCGCAGGTCCCGCGCGTTCCACCCTTTTTCCATTTTGCCCACAAGCTGAAAGAGAGTGGAAAGCCGCGGCCGCCTCTGCAAATCGCCGGGCGAGCCGCCATAGTCAGTCGTTCGATGCGGCACGCGCCTCTCAAATCCGTTGTCGAATTCGATGATGAAGGCGACCAGCGCCTGAGACAGCAGGCTGAACAGGGGAAGGCACGGGTCCATCCCTGCCAGTATTGCAGGGCGCGCCGCTATTACAGCGTCAGGAGTGCCGAGGCGACCTTCTTGTGTCCGCCGACGCAGACTTCCGAGAGGCCGCACTCTTCACAGCGCGCCGACGGAGCGTGGTCGGGCGTCAGACGCGGTTCGGCGCCCATCCAGTAGAGTGCGTTCGCCATCACGCAGTAGCCGGTCGCGGCAAACCATACCATGGCCCCGCCGACGAAGAGCGTGAACAGCGTCACCCAGGGACTGTAGAAGAAGATCAGCATCGACGCGACCGAAATATTGAATCCGACGGCGATATAGATGCGCCGTTCCAGATACCATTTGTCGGTCTGCATAAAATACCAGCGTTTCGATTTGTCCGAGCCGAGCATAGGGGAAAAGCCGAGCTTGTAAAGCACGTTACCCACCGGGCAGAAACCGGTGAACGAAACGCTGATTGAAACGAGTCCCGTAGCGGTGACTCCCAGAATCCACAGCGGATTCACCAGCAGTGACATCGCTGTGCTGAAGAGCAGAACGACCCCGGCAATCAGCCATACGGTACGTTCGATGTACCAGCGGTTGACAGGGACAATGTAGGTTCCGGTGCGAAGCGCCATTGCGCGGAGTATAACACCGAAAACAGGCGAAATTTCCAAGGTAAACATTAAAACGCGTGTTCGGCTGGTTGCGGGCGAAACAGCAGCAGATCGAGGCTGAAAGTCAGGCGCATTGTGGTGACCGGCTTGGACCGTATCGGGCGGTAGATCGCCAGGAGAACCTCCTCGACCGCCGACGCTTCGAGGTCGGCGACGGTCGTGGCGCGCCGCTGTTCCGTGAGACCGAAATACGGCGAAAACTCCCCCACGGTGCGGGCCACGCGATCGCGCCCGGCGCCGCGCAACTCTATCAGGTCATCGGGGGCAGGGACGGCGACGAGGAGGCGTCCGTCGTCGCGGATGACGCGGCGGAATTCAGCTGGGTTCATGCGCGCGGTGATGGAAAGAACGACGGAGAACGATTTCGCAGTGTACGGGATAAAGCGATCGGCATTGGCGACGATCCACTCGCAGTCCTTATAACGCCGCGCGGCCAGTTCGATGGCCGGAACCGCAATGTCGATGCCACAGACATGTCCGCCGTTACGGGCGAGATTTCCCGCATAGTAGCCATCACCGCAGCCAACGTCGAGAATAACGTCTTCGCGCGACGGTTTCACCAGGTCCGAGACGGCGCGCCGCAGCGGTTCTGCAATGCCGCGATCGTGCAGCATCCGTCGCGCCGCCACCGCTTCGGCGCTGTCGCCGGGTTCGCGCGAGCGGCTGTCTTGGGGCTGGAGCAGGTTGATGTATCCGCTGCGCGCCATGTCGAACGAATGCTTTCTCGGGCAGACGACGCGCTTTTCTCCGCTCGCATTTCGCTCCAGGGGAAGGTGGCAATCGCGGACCGGGCAGAGAAGCAAACCGCGAGTGTATCGTGAACATCAGGTGCGACATCAGGTGGCGTCGGGATTCTTCATCGCGTTTGTGCTGTCGGCATCAGGGGTGGCCGCGCAGACCCCCGATCAGGTTCTGGTGGTCGTGAACAGGCGATCGGTGATTTCGCGCGAAATCGGCGAATATTACCTGCACAAGCGCGCCATTCCGCTGGCCAACCTCTGCAGCATCGACACCGCGCCGGTGGAAACCATCGAACGCCCGGTCTACGACAAAGAGATCGAAGCCCCGATCGCTCGATTCCTGAGGAACCATGGCCTGCAGGAAAAGATTCTCTACATCGTTCTGACGAGCGGCGTGCCGCTGCGCATCAACGGGCCTGGCGAAGAGTTCCGGTCCGAAGCGGCGGCGGTGGATTCCGAACTCACACTTCTTTATTCCCGGATGCGCGGCGTATCGATCCCGCTGGCGGGTCCGGCACGCAATCCATTCTTCCGCCAAAGGGACACACCATTCCGCCATCCGCTCTTCCCGATCTATCTGGTCACACGCCTCGACGGCTACAACATGGCCGATATGAAAGCGCTGGTCGACCGCGGGCTGGCGGCGCGGAATACAGGCAAGTTCGCGATCGACCTCAAGGCAGGCGACAGCACGGAGGGAAATCAGTGGCTGCGCGCCGCTGCTCTGCTGCTCCCGAAGGACCGGGTCGTGCTGGATGACTCCGCAACAGTGCTCACAGGCATACAGGACGTCCTCGGCTACGCGTCCTGGGGATCGAACGATACGGATCGCAGGCGCCGGTTCCTTCATTTCAAGTGGCTGCCGGGTGCGATTGCGACCGAGTTTGTGTTGAACCGACGGGCGAACCTTCCGGGAACCGCCGGGCAACTGGGAACTGGGGACCTGGAACAACAAAAAATCCTGGTACGCCGGCGCGCCGCAGTCCCTGACGGCGGATTACATTCACGAAGGCGCGACGGGCGCGTCGGGCCAGGTGTTCGAGCCGTACCTGGCATTCTGTCCCCGGCCCGACTTTGTGCTGCCCGCCTACTATTCAGGACGCACGTTGGCCGAGAGCTTCTATCTTGGAGTGCCCGGACTGAGCTGGATGACTGTAATCATCGGCGATCCGCTGGTGCGGCTGAAGCCCTGAACATTCTGCGCAGCGGATGTTATAAACGAGACAGTGCCTGAAAAAGCCCTCGTCGAATTTGCTGCCGGCTACCGATCACTGCTCAGCAACGCCCTGGATCAGATCGATAATCACAAGGTGGCGCTGGCCATCGACTGGCTGCGCCAGGCGCGCGACGAGAACCGGCAAATCTTCGTCTGCGGTAATGGCGGCAGCGCAGCGACAGCCTCGCATCTGGTCGGGGATCTGGTTCATAGCGCGAGCTTAGGAACGGAGAAACGATTTCGCGCAATTTGCCTGAACGATTCGATCCCTGTGATAACGGCTTTGGCGAATGACGATTCCTTCCTGCGCGTGTTTGAGTTCCCGCTGGAAAATTTCGCCCGAAAGGACGACATTCTCATCGTCCTGAGCGGATCGGGCAATTCAGCCAATCTCGTGGAGGCAGTCTGCAGAGCGAAACGGATCGGCTGTAAAAGCATCGCCATGACGGGACGGGACGGCGGAAAGCTGGGAACGCTCACTGACCTGCACATCAACATCCCGGAACCGCACATGGGCCGGATTCAGGACGCGCATATGGCCGTGTGCCACATGATCTGCTACTACTTCATGGACTGTGAGTGCCGTTAACGCCCGAAGAAATCGGCGTTTTTCTTCGTGAAATCTGCCCACTTTTCCGGCAGATCGTCGAGGGCGAAGATGGCGGACACCGGGCAGACCGGCACACAGGCTCCGCAGTCGATGCATTCGACCGGGTCGATGTAGAGCATCTCGGCGTCGGCGAAGCGGGCGTCTTCTTTCTTCGGATGGATGCAGTCGACCGGGCAGGCGTCAACGCACGCCGTGTCCTTGGTGCCGATGCAGGGTTCCGCAATAACGTATGCCATATCTCTGGAACCTTCAAAAGTAACATACCGTTTCCGGCCGGCCTTGCGCGATGCAGCGAGCGGTCCGGAAACGCACTCCAACGGTTGCGCAACCGGGTTTGTTCTATGCGAGATTAGGTACAGCGCACAGACCAAGGACGAAGACGCACGGTCAGCCTCTATTGCTGAGGCCCGCATAAAGCGAGCCGGTCAACCAGGATAAGGCGAGCCAGGCGGCTGCGCCAGTGGTCGATTGTCCGCAAGAAAACATAAACGATGCCCACCGCTAAAGTCCGTAAAGCTGTCTTTCCCGCCGCCGGTCTGGGAACACGATTCCTGCCCGCCACCAAAGCCCAGCCGAAGGAAATGCTGCCGCTGGTCGACAAACCGATCATCCAGTACGGCGTTGAAGAGGCTGTGCATTCGGGGATCCGCAACATCATCATCGTGACAGGGCGGGGGAAGTCGGCGATCGAAGATCATTTCGACGTGAGCTTCGAGCTTGAGAACCTGCTCGAGACGCGCCACAAGAAAGATCTGCTCAAAATCGTGCGCCAGGTTTCCGATCTGATCGATGTTTCCTACATCCGGCAGAAGGAGGCGCTGGGTCTGGGTCACGCGGTGCTGCGGGCGCAGGATCTGGTCGGGCCCGAACCGTTCGCCGTGGTGCTGGCGGATGATGTTATCGATTCGGAAACGCCTTGCATCCGCCAGCTTCTCGACATCTACGAGTTCTTCTCCGCGCCCGTGCTGGCCGTGATGGAAGTGCCGAAAGAGGCGATTTCGGCCTACGGGTGTATCGACGCCGAGCCCGTGTCGCACAACGGCAGCAAGGACAAAGTCTGGCGCATCCGGGATCTGGTGGAGAAGCCAAAGGCCAGCGAGGCGCCATCGAATCTGGCAATCATCGGGCGGTACATTCTGACGCCGGATATTTTCGAATCGATTCACAATGTGGAGCCGGGGTCGGGCGGGGAGATTCAGCTGACGGATGCACTCAAGCTGCAGCTCCGGAGCCGGCCGATTTACGCGTTTAAGTTCGAGGGCAAAAGGTACGATGCCGGCGATAAGCTCGGATTCCTGAAAGCGACAGTGGAGTTCGCCCTGCAGCGGCACGACCTCGGAGCGCAGTTCCAGGAGTATCTGAAGACGCTCAAGCTGTGACGGAGGAGCGTTCCCGGCCACGACGGACGGGGCTGATAAAGTGGAAACGATGAGGTTGAGAAGACTTGCCGGTCTGGGCGTGTTGCTCGCATGTTTTGTATGGGCGCAGCAGAGGGTTTCCATCGTTGACTTCGTCACAGTGACGGCCGGGGCCGGGGATTTTGCGACTGCCGAGAAGGCGCTCGGTCAGTACCGGACCGCGTTGGGCACGACTCCGGAGTACATTGACGCACTGTCCTGGGTGGGCCGCGGCAAACTCGGAAAACGTGATTTCGAAGGCGCGATGCGGAACGCGGACGAAGTGCGCAAGCTGGCCCTGGCAGCGCTTTCCAAACGGCAGCTCGACGCCGAGCCGCATCTGCCGACCGCGCTGGGAGCCTCGATCGAGGTTCAGGCGCAGGCACTGGCTGCGCAGAACCGGCGCGACGAGGCCGTCGTTTTTCTCAATGACGAGCTGAAACGCTGGCACGGGACTTCCATTCGTGCGCGTATTCAGAAGAACCTCAATCTGCTTACGCTCGAAGGGAAGCCGGTTCCCGTGATCGACGTTTCGCAGGGGATCGGCAGTGTGAAGCCGCTGCCGCTCGCGGCGCACCGCGGACATCCCATACTGCTGTTTCTGTGGGCGCACTGGTGCGCGGACTGCAAGAACGAAATTGCGATCGTGAAGAAGCTCGAAGCCAACTACGGCCCGCGCGGTCTGGTGGTCGTGGCGCCGACCCAGCACTATGGCTACGTCGCGGGCGGGAAAGAAGCGCCGCCGTCCGTCGAGACGAATTACATCCGCCAGGTTTTCGCGAAATATTATGCGACGCTGGGTCCGGTTGAAGTCCCGCTGAGCGAGGCGACTTTCACGAAATTCGGCGTCAGCACCACGCCGACAATGGTGGTGGTGGATAAACGGGGAATCGTACGTCTGTACAATCCGGGCAACGCCACCTACGAACTGCTGGCCTCCAAAATCGAAGCCGCCCTCCGGGCTCAAATTAAGGGCTAAGTCCTTCCCCCGGCTTGCGGGGAAAGTGCAGGTTCCATACAATCAGGCTGATGGAGGGCATCTCCTGATGCGTCTGTTTCGACCTGTTCTCAGTGGATTTCTGGTCAGTGCGGCGGCGTTTGCCGCCACGCCGACTTTCAACAAGGACGTACTTCCGATCCTCCAGCAGAACTGTCAGGAATGCCACCGGCCGGGCGAGATCGCGCCGATGTCGCTGCTGACCTACCAGGACGCGCGGCCGTGGGCCAAGGCCATCAAGGCCGCCGTGGTCAGCCAGAAGATGCCGCCCTGGTTTGCCGATCCGAAGGTCGGGCATTTTGCGAACGACCGGCGCCTGAGTGTGGCGCAGATTCAGACGCTGGCGGCCTGGGCGGACAATGGCGCGCCCGAAGGCGACGCCAAAGACAAACCGGCGCCGCGCAAATTCCAGACCGGCTGGAATATCAAACCCGACATGGTGATCGAAATGCCGAATGCCTTCCAGCTGCCGGCGACGGGCACCATTGACTATCAATACATCCTGGTGAAGGGCAACATCGCCGAAGACATCTGGGTGAAGGAGGCCGAGATGCGCCCGTCGAACAACGCTGTGCTGCATCACGGGAAGGTGTGGGTGCGGCCTCCGGGATCGCACTGGATGGAGAATGCGACGCCGGGCGTGCCTTATTCAACCGGCATGGGGCGCAACAGCGTATTTGAAGGCAACGACATCATCGGCAAGTTTAACCCCGGGCTCGGCGCGCAGACTTTTGACATTGATGGATCGGCCAAGCTGATTCCCAAGGGTTCGGATTTCGTTTTCGAGCTGCATTACACCGTAACGGGCAAGCCGGAGTCGGATATTTCACGGGTCGGACTGGTGCTGGCCAGGAAGCCGCCGGAGATGCGTTATTACACGTCGCCGGGCACGCCGGCAGCAACGAATCTGGTGATTCCGCCGCATGAGAGCAATGTCGAAGTAGCGTCGGAATCGACGGTGGGCGTGGACGGACTGAAGCTGGTCTACATTCAGCCGCACGCGCATCTGCGCGGCAAGGATTTCGAGATCACGCTGGTATATCCGACCGGCGAGAAGGAGACGGTGTTCCGCGGCAAGTTCGATTTCAACTGGCAGCTGGGATACGATCTGGCAAAGCCGATTGTGCTGCCGAAGGGAACGCGGATCGTTTCGGTGGCGCATTACGACAATTCGGCTAACAACCCGTTCAATCCCGATCCGGCGAAGACGATACTGTGGGGACCGCAGAACTGGGATGAGATGCAGTCGGTGTTTCTGGGCTTCATTATGCCTGTGAACACGGACGTTACGCAGGTGCTGCATGCGTCGGGGCCGAGTCTGCAGCCGCGTCCGCGGACGGGCGGCGGGCCGGCGCTGGCAGCGCTGCAGTAGCTGTCAGCCCCTTTACTTGCCGGCATCGTGCGGGCTCGGAAGAATCGCGGGCTTTCCGCTATGCTTTTAGTGGGTTCGTTATGAGCATCCAACTGACTCCCGAAATCGAAGCTGGACTGCGCGCCGAAGCCGCCGCACTCGGGATGAGCGTAGACGCGCTGATCGCCAACGCGGTCAAAGCATATCTCCGCAACGGAACACCGACCGCGCCTGGCGTGGCGTCTTCGCGCGACCGCTCGGCTGAGATGACGTGGGCATCTCACCCCGAAGCTGAATTCATCGGTAAATGGGTTGTGCTGCAAGGTGGCCACGTCGTAGCCAGTGGCTCCGACCCGAAGCAGCTTTACGAAGACGTTAGAGCAAAAGGCGACTCCTCGCCTTTCCTGATTTTCGTTTCCCCCGACGAGCAAGAGCCCTTTGCCGGCGGATGGATCGATTGACCTCGCTCGAATTCGACGCCGAGCTTCACTACGAAGAAACACCCGCTGGAATTCTGGTCCCTATACGGCTCACGCATGGCAACCGCAGCGTCGAGTTGAGGGCGCGCCTTGACACCGGGGCCGCGGACTGCATCTTCGACGATTCCTATGCGGATATTCTCGGATTCACGGATTCCGGAGTCCAGAGGGAATACCGAACCGTGACCGGTTCGTTCAAGGCGCACGGGCACGAGGTCGCGATTGAAACCCTCGGTCTGGAATGGACCGCGATGGTGTTCTTTCACGCGATGGGCAACCCTGCGCGTGCGTTTGTGGGTCGTCGCGGATGGCTGGATCGGGTCCGCCTCGGAATCGTCCACTATGAACAAAGGCTTTTGCTCGGGCAGTATGATCGGTGACGGGGCCAGGGATGCCTGGGTCCATATACGGCTCACGCGTTCGCGAGATTTTGCGGCGTCAAAAGCGCGGCACGCTTCAGCGGCGCACAGCGTCTATGTCGCGCTCACAGTTCGGGTCCAGCTCGGGCCGCCAGAAGTCGAGCAGCGACTTCGTCGTCTCGTCCACGACATGGGCTACCGCAGACGAGCGCGGGCGACTCTCAGATGGCCTTGACTCTTCTGCGACGCGGGGCGTGACGTTGGTGCCCTCTCTTCTGGAGACCGCACCCAAACCCACGCTGCCACATATGCTCCATGATCGTCTCCCCGGGAGACGATTGCATTGTCGTCCACCTCTATTTGGCCATCTTGGCCATAAAGCTCCGTGGCTCCGTTGCGAAACCATGCGTCGCTTTTCATATGTTTTGCCTCTGTTTGTGGGGTGCTGGCGTCTGCCACTCGATGAGCGGACTCGGCACTCTGCCTTGGTCAGCCGGACGCGGCACCGCCTCATCGACAGCTTGGACAGTCCGAGTCACGACTTTACCATGCTTATCGTCCCGCCAGAGGGAAGCCCTCACTGAGGGGATCTCCGATAGCCTGAAACCATCGACAAGTGTAATCGGATTTTTCCCTTCCTCGCTGGCCTCGTTAATCGCCGCCTTTGAAAAGTGGCTTGTCGTGACCACGGCACCCCGGGCGAATGGTCGCAAGCTCCCCCGGAATTCTGCGACTTCCTTTCGCCCGACAGAATGAAGCCAACGCTTGGCTTGTACCTGGACTGACACGCCTTCGAACATCCAGATCCGCTTACCAACCGTGGCGTTCACATCAACGCCGCCATCGGCGCCGAATTTCGTGACACACACATCGGAAAAACCGCAGTGTACAAGCAGATCCTTTATAAAAAACTCAAAACCTCTTGGCTCCATCGATAACAGGCTGCCACGCACTCGTTCAATCCTCTCGACGCTCCCTGCTTGCTGGTGGTCGCTCTCGTTGACGATTTCGTCGTCGTCGGAGCTATTAAGCTCGCGTTGCCCGGAAACATCAAGTATCTGATTGAAAATGGTCGCTTCGAGCGCAATCGGTAACACCCGCTGCTCGTCGTGAATCCTGAATTCAAACAGCCAGACCTTGCGAACCTTACCGTCGGAGTCGAGCTGAGTGTCGGGATAGTGACGAAGATACTCGAGCAACCCGAGGTACCTCCAGCGCCTCGGCCCGACCAGTCTATCTCTCCTGCTGGCAATCAGGACAAATCCGTGTATCGGGAAGGACTGTGTTTTTTGCTCGATTAATCGACTATTTGCTCCGGCAAGTGTTTGCTCGCCGACTTTCCCTGCAGCCGTGTACGTCAAGATGCCATTTTCCAATCTATCGTGGTAGGGATTCTCCCCCGCGCCGTGGACGCCTTGCACAGAACGTCATAATTACGGTCCTTAGAACCATTTTATCGCGCAGTGAAAGGCGAATACCACCAGCATTGGAAACTCTGAGGGACGTGAAAATCTCCTCGTTTGAATAAAGCTCTCCGGCGGTTAGCGAGTCGAACATTGAATCCTGTTGGCCCCAAAGACAGCCACGAACGAAGATGATTTTACCGCGCGGGGGCACGCTGGACAGCACCGGGGATGGGGCGCGTCGGTATCTGCTCTTTTTGTTCGGCACTCGCTGGCCATCGAAGGGTTCGGTAATCACGATCCTGGCAAAAGGCGCTATCAACAGCAACGCTCGGCCCGGGATCTGATTCACCCCGGACGGACGTGGGCGGAGAAGTTGCAACCATTCACTAAATCGGAAAAAGAAGTATCAAAAACAATCGACACGTACCTGTCGAAGGCAAAATCGAAAGGATGACCCGGAGCGCCATCGCTATCAACTGGACTCGAGGACTGCGCTGGGAAAGCGTGATCGGAAACCTTGGCGCGAACGAGAGCCTTCCCTTGGCCCATCAGCTTTCCGCGCACCGTTCCTCAGCCCCGCAACGCCTCAACCACAGCTTTGGGATTCCGCTCGATGACGGTCAAATAGGCGCGAACGGCATTATCCGGAGCCGTTTTCCCCTGCTCCCATTCCTGAAGCGTTCGCCGATTGAGGGCAAACGCGGACGCAAACTCCGATTGCGACATACCCACCTTATTCCGGATCGCCCTGACATCGATCGGCCCGGGCAAGGTATAGCTCTTAAGCCCAATCTCGCCGCGAATGTGCGCGAGTACCTGTGTCATGCCATCCACAAGGGCGCTGCCGAGCCGCGTACCTGCGCGGGCAGAAATCATTTCACGACGATCTCCTGGGCCGGTTGTCCTCCCGCTTGATCGCTTGCGAGAGCTTTTTAAGATCGTTTTTTTCTGCATCGGTCAGATTCTCCTTTTCGTTTTTCGGGTACGCGTCGATCAGGTATATCGTGTTACGTAGTAAAAGAAGACTGCGCGAATACCTCCGCTCTTGCCTTCGCTCCCTCGCGCCCAGCGGGCCTTGCGGCACCCTCCCGTCAGCGGCATCACGGGGTAGCTGAGCGGTTGGGCGGCAATGCTCAATTCCATGGCCAGACGCTCCTTCGCCGTAAGAAGCCTCTTGATCTGCTTCTCGTAGCGTGGAAGCGGCACGATCTCCACAGCCCCATTATACGTTAATCACGTACAACCTCAAGGCAAACGCCGGTTCAGAGACAAGATCGCGTAAACTTCGCCGGCAGCCCGTGGCATTTGTGCGTATTCGCTCCTGAGCCGCCGCATCCGGGGACCGGCGGCGGGCTGGCGCTGGCAGCGCTCCAGCAGGAATTATCCGGGTCTGACACGGTGCTGTAACGCCACTACGGTTGTTGGCCGGATCAGCCCGCCAACAAGCCGCCGAAAGTAACGCTCTTACTATTGTGCGGAATCTGTGCTGTAATATTTCGACCGGTGCAGCCCCGTTAAAAGCTGCACCGTTTACGGTCCGAATTTAGTAGTCTGGATGAACAGCGTAAAGGATTGCGATGAGAGCACCCGTCACGAACGTGAAGCTGTGCTGTCTGGCTCTTGCCGCCGCTGGACTGGCGCGCGCGGCTGGCGAAGGTTCCAGCCCGACCAATATCTTTGCCCCCGCCTCCACCCCGGCGAAATCCATCTACGACCTCGCCATGCTGGTTCTGGTGGTGACTGGCGTGATCTTCTTCGTCGTTGCCGGCATGCTTGCCTACGTCTCGGTGAAGTTCCGCAGCCGCCCAGGCGACGACGGCAAAGAGCCTCTGCAGGTTTACGGCAGCGACCAGCTCGAACTGGCGTGGACGGTGATTCCGGTCTTAATCGTCATCGTCCTGTTCATGACCTCCGCCCGCATTATTCACGCGGTGCAGGATGCCCCGCGCACGCCGGGAACGCTCGAAGTCACGGTCATCGGACACCAGTTCTGGTGGGAATATCGATATCCGCAGTACGGCTTCGTCACGGCCAACGAGCTGCATGTTCCCGTAAGCGACCCGTCCCATCCGACGCCGACATTTCTTCAGCTGCTTTCGGCCGACACGGATCACAGTTTCTGGGTGCCGCGCCTGGCGGGCAAGACGGACCTCATCCCGAATCACCCGAATAACACCTGGATCGACCCGCATGAACCGGGCTCTGTTCCTGGGCCAGTGCGCGCAGTACTGCGGAACCCAGCACGCCAAGATGCTGCTGCGCGTGTGGTGGAACCCAGCGCGCCGATTTCGACAGATGGGTGCAGGCCCAGCAGCAGAAGGTCACTCAGGACGACGAGCTGAGCCCCGACGCCGGAAGGGCGCCGGACGTGTTCAACCGTACCGCGTGTATCAATTGCCACGCGATTTCAGGCACCGTGGCGGACGGACGGTTCGGTCCGGACCTGACGCATTTGATGAGCCGCGAAACCATCGCCTCCGGCGCCGCTGAAGAACAACGCAGAGAATCTGCGGGCATGGATACAGAACCCGGCTACATTTAAGCCCGGGGTGCTCATGCCCGCCATGAACTTGTCAGACAAGGAACTGAACGCGGTGACTGCTTACATGCAGACTCTCCGCTAGGGAGCGCGAGGAAAGGAGCATTATGGCGTCGGAGTCATTACCGATTTCAGGCTCGATCACGATGCCGCGGGAGGAGTCCGGTAAGACGTGGATCGAGCTCCTGCACGAGTGGGTGATCACGGTCGATCACAAGAAGCTCGGCCTGATGTATATCGGCCATGGCTCTGCTGTTCCTTGTGATCGGCGGCATCGAAGCCATCATCATGCGGATTCAACTCGCGGTTCCCCACGCCAGCTTCGTTTCGCCGGAAGTCTTCAACCGCATGTTCACCATGCATGGCACCACGATGATTTTCTTCGTGGCGATGCCGTTTGTGTTCGGCTTCGGCATCTATCTGGTGCCTTTCATGATCGGCACGCGCGACATGGC
This sequence comes from Terriglobia bacterium, assembly GCA_963832905.1. Classification (GTDB taxonomy): domain Bacteria; phylum Acidobacteriota; class Terriglobia; order Bryobacterales; family Bryobacteraceae; genus BOG-234. Next base: position 248,230 of record CAWHVO010000002.1, read on the forward strand.
CTTCCCCCGCCTCAACGCCTGGGGTTTCTGGATGAGCCTGTTCGGCGGGCTGCTTCTCTACTTCAGTTTCATCGGCGGCGACGGGCTTTACGGCGCGGGCAGCGCGCCCGACATGGGCTGGTGGGCCTACGCGCCGCTCACGCTCGACCGCATTCTCCAAGGGACACAGCACGGATTTCTGGACCATCGCGCTGCTGGTCTCCGGCTTCGGCACCGTCGGCGACGGCGCGTGAATTTCGTCTCGACCATCCTGTCAGCATGCGTTGCCCCGGCATGACGCTGCGGAAAATGCCGCTGCTGGCCTGGATGTATCTCGTGATGGCGGGCATGGTGCTGTTCACCATCACGCCGCTCACCGCGGCGCAGACTGATGCTGATGGTCGACCGCTACCTGGGCGGCCATTTCTTCGATACGCAGGCCGGCGGCTCCGCGGTGATGTGGATGCATTTCTTCTGGATCTTCGGACACCCCGAGGTCTACGTCCTGATCATTCCCGCCTTCGCCTTCATCTCGGAAATCGTTCCCGTCTTCTCGCGCAAGCCGATTTTCGGTTATCCGGTCATGGTCGCGGCCACCGTGGCATCGGGTTTGTGAGTCATGAGCGTCTGGGCGCACCACATGTTCACGGTCGGCATGGCGTCTTACTCGAACGCATTCTTTGTCCTGACCACCATGGTCGTCGGAATTCCCACCGGCATCAAAATCTTCAACTGGCTCGGGACGATGTGGGGCGGCAAAATCCGTTACGATCTGCCGATGATGTTCGCCGTCGGCTTCCTGTTCCAGTTCCTCCTCGCCGGCCTGACCGGCATCATGCTGGGCGCGGCGCCGTTCGACTGGCAGCTCAGCGGCTCCTATTTCGTCGTGGCGCATTTCCACTACGTGATCGTGGGCGGCATTCTGTTCGCACTCTTCGGCGCCTTTTACTACTGGTATCCGAAAATGAGCGGGCGCATGCTCGACTCCACTCTCGGCAAGTGGCACTTCTGGCTCTTCCTGATCGGCTTCCACCTGTGTTTCGATCTCATGCACATTCCCGGGCTTCTGGGCATGCCGCGGCGCATCTACACCTACGAGCCCGGCAGAGGCTGGGACACGCTGAACCTGCTCGTGAGCATCGGCGCCACCATCCAGACCATCGCGACCGCGGTGTTTGTCATCAACCTGATCTGGTCTTATTTCCGCGGGAAGGTTGCCGGCAACGATCCGTGGGACGCGTGGACGCTCGAATGGAGCACCGCCTCTCCGCCGCCTGAATACAACTATGCCGAGCTGCCGGAGGTGAAGAGCCGGCGGCCGTTGTGGGACATCAAGCATCCGGAAGATCCGGACTGGAAATACGAATGAGCGCCATCTCCCCGGCACTGCCAACCCAAACGGAATGGACGCTGCCTTCGCGCGGACGCGTGGGAATGTTCTGCCTCATCGCGGCCGAGGCGGCGATCTTCACGATATTGGTTATCGCCTATCTCTTCTACATCGGGAAGAGCGTCAGCGGGCCGACGCCGCAGCAGGTGCTCGAAGTCCCGATCTTCTACACGGTCTGTCTGCTTTCGAGCAGCATCGTCATCCACTTTGCGGAACGCGCGCTGCATCAGGGCCAGCTCGGTGCTTTCAGACTGCTGTGGTTTCTCACCTTCGCCCTGGGCGCAACCTTTCTGGTCGGCACGGGCCTCGAATGGCGTCACCTGATCGAAAACGGACTGACTATTTCGACGAATCTTTTCGGCACGACCTACTATTCACTGGTCGGCCTGCACGCCTCGCACGTTGCCGCGGGACTGATTGGATTCGTGATCGTCCTGCTGCTCTCTCTGGCAGGCAAGGTCAAGCAGCAACACGCCGAACGGATCGGTGTGTTTTCCCTTTACTGGCACTTTGTCGACGCAGTCTGGGTAGTGGTCTTTACCGTGGTCTACATCATAGGACGGTGACGATGCAGGAAGATCTCAATCGCGGCGCAAAGCATCCGGCTGTCGAGCTCCCCGCCCCGACGCCGTGGCCCATCGTTCTCGCCTTCGGCGCGGCGATGCTGTTTGCGGGGCTGCTGACGACCGCCGGGATCAGCATCGTGGGCGCGGTGCTCGTCGTCGCCGGTTGTGTTGGCTGGTTCCGCGACGTGCTGCCCCATGAGCACCACGAAATGGTTCCGGCAGAGGAAGCGGTGGCGCCCGTTGTCACTGCGCATCACGACGTAAAACACATGACCTTTGCACCGGAAGTCAGTCGTCTGCGCCTCCCGGTCGAAATTTATCCGATCACCGCCGGTATCAAAGGCGGACTGGCCGGCAGCGTTGCCATGGCCGCGCTCGCTTCTGTCTACGGCCTTCTTCACGGCAGCATCTGGTATCCCATCAATTTGCTGGCCGCGGTTGTCCATGCCAATCCGCTTGAGCTCTCAAAGGAATACCTTCTGTCATTCCACTTGAGTTTGTTTCTGGTTGCTTCATTGCTGCACGTCGTGACCTCGGTGCTGGTTGGCCTGTTATACGGTGTCATGCTGCCCATGTTTCCGAAGCGGCCGATTATCCTCGGCGGTCTGATTGCTCCTTTTATGTGGTCCGGGCTGCTCTATGCGACGCTCGGCATCATCAATCCGCTGATGGCTAAGAATATCGACTGGACCTGGTTCGCGCTCTCGCAAATCGGCTTCGGCGTTGTGGCCGGACTGGTTGTGGTTCGCCAGGAGCGCATCATGACGCGGCAGTTCATGCCTTTCGCCGTTCTGGCCGGAATCGAGATTGCGGGCATGGTGCATGACAAACAAGAAAATCCGGAGGCGCCGGGCGATCAGAAATGAGCTTCCGACTCGCCATTCTTCTCGCTGCCGCTCTGGGCATGACCGCCTGCAATGACCTTCCGGGGCGCCCCAAACCCGGTCCCGAGGTCCCGCGCCCCGAAGACGTGCTGGATTTCAAAATTCTCTACAAGACGAATTGCTCCGGCTGCCATGGCCCGGACGGCAAGGGGGGCGTGTCGATTGCGCTGAGCAACCCTGTGTACCTGGCCATCGCCGACGACAACACCATCAAGTCGCGCATCGTCGGCGACGTACGTCGCGGTGCGATGCCGGCATTCGCGCAGAGTAAAGGCGGCATTCTGACCGACAAGCAGATTGACGTGCTGGTCGGTGGCATCCGGGCGTGGGCGCAGCCCGATGCGCAGCGGGACGCGAGTCTCCCGCCCTATGCCGCGGCCGCCCCGGGCGACGCCAAACACGGCGCGGAAGTTTACACGACTTTCTGCGCTTCCTGCCACGGCGCGGAAGGTCAGGGCGGCAAAGGCGGCAGTTCCATAGCCAACGGTGCCTATCTCGCGCTGGTGAGCGATCAATACCTGCGCACCGTTGTGATTGCCGGCCGTCCCGATCTCGGCCAGCCGGACTGGCGTTCCGACGTGCAGGGACATCCGATGACGGGGCAGGAAATCACGGACGTTGTCGCGTGGCTTGCCGCGCAGCGGCCGCCATATCCAGGCCAGCCTTACTCGGCCAAACTCCAGGAGCCTCGGCAATAACGATGCCTCAACAAGCCATGAGTCCTCAGGATAAGGATCAGAACCAGATATCGCGGCGCGGCATGCTGATGAAGGTCGGTATTTTCTTCAACAGCGTGATCGCGCTCGTTGTCGCCGTACCCGTCGTAAGATTTATTCTGTCGGCGATGACCCGCGGCATGAGTACGGGCTATCGCGCATGGGTGACGCTCGGCCCTGCCGATAAGTTTCCCGCGGGCGAGACGCGCCTGGCGACATTCCGCAATCCCTACGTCGGGCCCACCGACGGCGAGACCGCCGACACCGCGTGCTGGGTGCGCCACATCGACGGCGAAAAATTCCAGGTTTTCGCGATCAACTGCGCGCATCTGGGCTGCCCGGTCCGCTGGTTTCCGCAGTCGAATTTGTTCATGTGCCCGTGCCACGGCGGGGCCTACTATCGCGATGGCACGCGCGCCGCAGGTCCGCCGGAGCGCGGATTGTTTGAGTATCCATACAAGCTGGAAAACGGAATGGTGCAGATTCAGGCGGGCGAACTGCCTACGCCCGGGCCATCTGCGGCGAACTTCCCGGACAGCCCCTGCGGAAAGGGGACTCCGTGCGCCTGATTTCGCAGATCGGTTCGCAGGTAGGAGAATGGTTCGACAAGCGGCTTCAGATTGCCGGCGCCATCAAAGAGATGGCGGAACACGCCACCCCGCGCAGTTCCGCCAGCTGGTGGTACGTGTTTGGCAGCGCCGCGCTGACCGTATTCGCGGTCCAGATCGTCACCGGAATTCTTCTCGCGCTCGTCTACGTTCCCTCCGCGGCGGAAGCCTGGAGCAGCCTGCAGGCGCTGAACCACAACGTCGCGCTGGGGTGGTTCATCCGCGCCATGCACGGCTGGGGCTCCAACTTCATGATCGCGATTGTGCTGATCCACATGATCCAGGTGTTTCTCTTCGGCGCATTCAAATATCCGCGCGAATTCACCTGGGTGGTTGGCGTGCTGCTTCTCCTCATGACGCTCGGTATGGCCTTTACCGGGCAGGTGCTGCGCTTCGATCAGGACGCTTACTGGGGACTCGGCATCGGCGCTTCGATCGCCAGCCGCTCGCCGGTCATAGGTCCGGCGATAGTCAAAGTGATGCTGGGCGGGCCGATTATCGGCGGCGCAGCGCTTTCGCGCTTCTTCGCGCTGCACGTCTTCGTGATTCCCGGGTTGCTGATCGGCTTCGTGGGCCTGCATCTGCTCATGGTGCTGAAGCTCGGCGTGAACGAGTGGCCCATGCCTGGCCGCCTCGTCCGCAAAGCCACTTATGACCGCGAATATCATGAGTTGACCCACAAGGACGGCGTCCCCTTCGTCCCCGTGGCGGCGTGGAAAGACGCGGTCTTCTCGGCGGCGGTGCTCGCGGCGATCGTGTTCTGCGCATGTTACTTCGGTCCTTTCGGCCCCACGGGGCAGCCCGATCCCACCATCATCCAGACCGTTCCCAAGCCCGATTTCTTTTTCCTGTGGATCTACGCGGCCCTCGCGCTGCTACCGCCGGATATGGAGACCCCGGTCCTTCTGATCGGACCGGTCATCATCATCGGTCTTCTCATCGCGCTGCCGTTTCTCTCGGGCGAAGGCGAAAAGAGCTGGCGCCGCCGTCCGATCGCGGTGCTTTCTATTGTTCTGATCGCGATTTCTCTGCGCACGTTCACCCATCTCGCCACATATTCTCCCTGGAGTCCGGAGATGACTGCGTGGAGCGGTGAGCCGATTCCCGCGAAATACCTGAAAGGCCGAACGGCGCTGCAGCGCCAGGGAGCCGCGGTGTTCCAGGAGAAGCAATGCCACAACTGCCACGCGCTGGATAATGGCGGCGGCCAGCGCGGTCCCGCGCTCGACACCGTAGCCGCGCGCCTCACGCAGGATCAGCTCATTCGCCAGGTACTGCAGGGCCGCGGCAACATGCCGGCCTACGGGAACAGTCTGAATCCATCCGAGACCACGGCGCTCGTCGCATTCCTCGAGACGCTGCACGAACCTGGCCGTCTGCCCGCGCGAGATGCCTCGCAAAACTGAGCTATGGAGGGTCGGCGCTTCGGCGCTGCCGCCGGGCTTCGTCCGGCGCGGAGCTTCCCGAATGCCTCGGACCTGGTCGTGATGGCAACCATCCCGGTCACCGCGGCCCTGATTCTCGCGGGGCTTCTCTACCTCCGTGGCTGGCTTCGCTTACGACCCGAGATTCCGCCGTGGCGCGCCGCGAGTTTCTTAACCGGACTCTTCTCGGTATGGCTTGCGGCGGCTTCTCCGCTCGCCATGCTGGACGAGGAACTTCTTACCGCCCATATGGTGCAGCACTTGTTGCTGATGACCATCGGACCCGCCTTCATCCTGCTCGGATTCCCCGCGCTGGCTCTGCAGATTCCGAACCGGTTCCACCGCATGATGCCCGGTCCGCTGTTCTGCTGGTCGGCGAGCGTGGCCGTCCTGATCGCCTGGCACATTCCCGCTGTCTTCGCCTTCGCCTTCCATTCCATGCCGTTGCACAGTGTGGAACACGCCTCTTTCTTCATCGCGGGACTGCTCTTCTGGCATCCGGTGATTCCGTCGCGGCCGGGTCCATATCACGCGCCATGGTCGGTTTTGCTCTATCTCTTCATGGCGACGTTGCCCTGCGACGTGCTGTCCGCATTCCTTGCTTTCTGCGGCCGCGTCGTATATCCGGCTTACCTGAAAATGCCGCCGCACTTCGGTCTGTCCGCTCTGGAGGACCAGCAATGCGCCGGCGCGCTGATGTGGACGGTCGTGACGCTCGCATACCTGATTCCGGCGGTGCTGACAACGATGGCGCTGCTGTCAGACGGCAGCTCACCGCGCGCCGCCGAGGCAGGGCCCGAGACGATTGCTTTTCGGCCGCGGTGATCGTGAACTACTGATACGGATTCGAAGGTTTCTTTAAAATTATTCGTCGGCAGCAGATGAACGTTCCCGTGAATGCAAGGACGCCTGGCACTAAACCCAGAATCGCCCAGAGCGCCTTGGTCAGCGGGTTAAACCGGCCAAAATGGAATTCCGAGAGCGCATAGAGCCATGGATCGGTAAATTTGTCGGCAGGATCAAGCGCGTAGAAAATCGAGGACACCTGAGGGAACGCCATGTATGTTCCCGAAAGGCCCCAGAGGAGAAGGATCGTGAAGAACCAAAATCCCAGGGCGCTATGCATGTCCCAGTTTAAGCGGGGAAAATTCGCCCGCCAGTTCACGCCAAGGCTCCGACGCCAGTACTTAACGCCGGGCCACCAAATGATCGCTCCAGTCAGACACAGCAACGTCAGACAGATGCCGCCAATACCATTCACTGCGCGACCGATCGATCCCGCAAGGAGATTCGTGTGCAGCTTTACGAACCACTGCATGGGACCCCATTCCGCCAGCTCATTCCGGAAGACAACAATGCTTCCAGTCGCCCCCACAACGGTGACGTACACGCCCACGACGCTGCCGATCCAGAAGTGCACCTGAAACAGCGAGCTGTGCAGCCACGTCCTCTGCGGTTGCTGAAGCCATTGTTGCCACCCACTCGGTTTGCCGTTCATTGCCTTCAGCCGGACACGCTAAAGACGCGTCGCAACGACCTCAATGTATTCGCTCTCCCCCAGAGCCGTATCGTCAGGCGCGCAATTGTGTTCGCGCATCAGTTCCGTCATTTCCTCTTTAAGATCGAGCTGGCGGTCGGGTGAAGAGTGTTCAAAGGCTGCAATCGCCGGTCCGAAATAAGTCTTCATGAATTCGACCCAGCTCTCCGAAGACGACGAACGAAAGCGCACTGACCGTTGACTGATCTGAATATCCGCGGCCCGGGAGCGAAAGCGCTCTCTCACCACGCCCTCATCTCCCCACGAAACCGGCAGATCCACCTGCGCGCCCGGCGGCGAATATCGCGCCAGAATACGAAACAACTTGCCGAGCATTCCCTCAGGCGTCCAGTTGGCCATGGCGATCCGCCCGCCTGGTCTGCAGACCCGCGCCATTTCCGCAGCCGTTTTTGCAGGGTCGGGCGCGAAGATCGCGCCAAAGGTGCTTATCACAACGTCAAACGAGCCGTTTCCAAATGTAAGAGCCGTCGCATCGCCCTCCTGAAAGTTGATGCGGAGCCCTTCCGCGGCCGCCCTCAGGCGTGCGCGCTCGAGCATCGCAGGCGTGATGTCAACGCCCGTTACGACCGCGCGGCGCCGCGCGGCCGCCAGTGCCGTGTTACCCGACGCCGTTGCCACATCCAGCACCCGCTGTCCCGCCAGAATAGGGACGGATTCGCATAGCAACTCGCCAACGATAGCCAGTTCCATGCCCATTCTGGGAAAATCGCCCGCAGTCCAGGTATCCTGTTGCAGCTGATTGAGCGCTTCCAGATTCAGCCGGGGTTCACGCGCCGGAGCCGTCATTCTCTCATTTACCTCCGATGTCTCCTTCGCTCGGCGAGGCAAAAAGTTACGCACTCAAACGGACCGTAACCAAATCTGTCCGCTGTTCGGAGTCAACGCAAGAGAACGACCTTTGATGAAAAGGATGTCTTTGTTCGCCGACAAAAGGCGCCCCGGAGAGCTTTCCGGTCAAACCGCGCGGGCGCGCCGCCGGCTCATCGCGGTGTTTGGTCCACAAACCCCGCGGCCGCGATCTGCGCGAACCGGAAACGCGGCGTGACGCCCCCCGCCCTGCGTAGCGGGAGATGAGAGCCGGGCTATGATCGAATCTGACCGTGACCAAAAGCGCCGCCTCGGCGAAGAATAATGCAGGAGACTGTATCGGACAGCCTGCGGCGCGCTCGTCATGATTTCGGGAGCGCCGAATAACGCCGCGGGCCGAAAGCCTTTCGGCGACGAAGAGGAACTACGTCAATTGATGGTGCGCTATCAGCAGGCCGATCCCGCGGCCGTCGAGGAACTCGTGACGCGTCTCTCTCCGGCACTCTACCGGTTTCTCGCCGGCCCTGATCTGGCGCGGAACAACGTCGAGGATCTTCTTCAGGAATGCTGGATTCGCATCCACCGCTCGCGGCGGACATATCGCTCTTCGGAGCCGCTGTTGCCCTGGATTTTCGCCATCGCGCGCCACTCGAAGCTCGATGCATATCGGCGGCGAACACGGCTCCGGTCGCGCGAAGTGCTGGTGGCCGAGGTCCCGGAAGCGCAGTCCACACCGGTTGCGCCGTCCACATCCGGGGCCGCCGATATCGGCAAACTTTTGAACGCCCTTCCGCGGGAGCAGCGCGAGGTGATAATAATGCTCAAGGTATCGGGGATGAGCCTGTCTGAGGTGGCGCGCGCCACCGCCTCAACTACGGGTGCTGTAAAACAGAAAGCCCATCGTGCGTATAAGAAGCTGCGGCAGCTGATCGGGGAGAACCGTGATGGCGGATGAAACGCGGCTTGACGATGAACTCAGCCGTCGCCTCGGAAGCGGTACGCAGCCGGTTCCGGAACAATTGAACCGCCGCATCCAGGGCCGTCTGATTCACGATCTGCAGCCGGTCAAACCCCTTCCGCCGCCGGGCGTTTGTTTGGCCGGCATTTTCGGGCTGCTGGCAATTCTCGCGGGCGCCCTGATCCTGATCACAAGAGCCGCGGGCGCGGGAAAAATGAGCGAAGTGCAGACGGTCGCCATGACGCTGCTTTTCGTGACGGGCGGCGTTCTGTTTGCTTTTCTGCTGACGAGGCAATTCGCGCCGGCGCTTCCTCAGCCGATCGGGTCGCGTCTCGCGGTTTCGATCTTCGGTTCCCTTGTGATTGCCGGGACGGTTGCGTTATTCCCGTGGCGTGAGCCGGGAACGGCCTGGAACACGAGCTGGCAATGTCTGATCCACGTCATCGCCTTCGCGGCCCTGACTGCCGTCATTCTGGCGGTGCCGATGCGTCGTGCGGCCATTCTGTCGGCATCGGGCCGGGGGGCAGTATTGGGTGCGGCGGCGGGTCTCACCGGAGTCGCTATCCAGCAGTTTGCCTGTACGTATCAGCAGGCATCGCATCTCCTGCTCTGGCACTGGAGCGGGATCGCGATCGCGTCTGCTGCCGGCGCGATCATCGGTAACCTGACCGGCCGGATTTCTTCCGGACGACGCGCATGAAAATCACACGCAGAACCTTCGCTGCCGCGCTCGCCGCTCCATACGCCATGGCCCAGGACATTCTCACGCTTCCCCCGCCAAAGGCCGATGCCAGAATCCCCTACGGTGAGGATCCCAACCAGTTCGCCGATCTGCGCGTGCCCAAAGGAAAGGGCCCGCATCCGGTGCTCATCTTCATTCACGGCGGCTACTGGTACCCGGAGTACGACCTCACGCACGCCGGTCATCTCTGCGCCGCGGTCACGCAGGCGGGCTTCGCCGCCTGGAGCCTGGAGTATCGGCGCGTCGGACAGCCAGGCGGTGGATTCCCCGGCACGATGGACGACGTCCGCAGCGGCGCATTGCACCTCAGGAAGATTGCGGATGAACGCGGGCTCGATCTTTCGCACGTTGTGATCGCCGGTCATTCCGCCGGCGGCCAGCTCGCGTTGTGGCTGGCCGCGCAGAACGCAATTCCTGCCGAGCGTGTCGTGGCGCTCGCGGCGGTGTCCGACCTGCGGCGCGCGGCGCAATTAAAGCTTGGAGGCGGGATCGTCGAGCGCTACCTGGGCGGCTCTCCGGACCGGGTGCCAGAACGCTACAAATCCTCATCGCCGATGGAGCTGCTTCCGATCGCCGTGCCCCAGCGGGTCATCCATGGCGAGCGGGACGATATCGTTCCGTTCGCGATGAGTCGCGATTTCGCCCGCGCATCGAAGAACGCAAAGCTGGTCGCCATCCCGAACGCCGGCCACTTCGATCTGATCGATCCGCGCTCAGCGGCCTGGCCCATGGTGCTCGCGAACATAACGAATTGAAACCTGTACCACCCGCGGTCTTGCCGCCTGCGCATTTATTGGACCAAGGCGCTGGTCTGCGTCGGAACCAGCTGCAGGTCTCCGTTGGGCGCGCTTGCCGGCACCTGAAAATCGATCTGATAGAACCGCCGGTCTCGATTCTTCGGAAGCGGATTCTAAACAGTATTACTGATTTTTTGGCAGGTACGCTCTGCGCTGGGCCATCCTTTTCCGGCGAGGCTCGACGGCAGCTAAAATGGTCAATACGCCGAACAAGGAGAACTCAATGGCCGTGAACCTGCCCACACGACTGCACCACAACGCCTACGTCACAAAGGATCTGGAGGCCACGCGCCACTTTTATGAAGATCTGATCGGGTTGCCGCTGGTGGCGACATGGTGCGAGTCGGACGAACTGTTCGGCAAGGAACGCACTTACTGCCATTGCTTCTTCGGTCTGGCCGACGGCAGCGCGCTGGCGTTCTTTCAGTTTGCCAACACCGAAGACCAGAAACTGTTCGGGCCGCCCATGCCGTCCTCGCCGTTCCATCACGTCGCGCTCACCGTTGACGAGAAGACGCAGGCGCAGGTCGAGGAGCGTCTGGGGAAAGCCGGATTCCGCGAACCGAATTTCTACGTTCTGGAACACGGCTATTGCCGGTCGATTTATGCGACGGATCCGAACGGGATGATTCTGGAACTTACGGTGGATGACCCGGCGCTTGCGATCGATGCCGAGCTCAGGCGTGCCACGGCGCATGAGGAGCTCGCGCGATGGCTGGCCGGGGATCACCATTCGAACAACGTGTTTCGCTCGGCTACGCATCAATTGACTTGAAACGGGCCCAACGTTACGGGTTAAACTGGCCTGGATGGTTCTCAAGCAGTATTATCTGGGCTGTCTGGCGCACGCATCCTATCTGATAGGAGATGAGGCCGGCTCGATTGGCGTTGTGGTCGATCCGCAGCGCGACATTCAGCAATATCTCGAAGACGCTGCCAGGCTGGGACTGAAAATCGGCCACGTCTTTCTGACTCACTTTCATGCCGATTTCGTGGCTGGTCATCTGGAACTGCGCGACCGCTGCGGCGCAACGATTCATCTCGGATCCCGCGCACAGGCCGAGTACTCCTTTGTGGCGATGAAGGACGGCGAAACCCTCGAATTCCCGGGAGTTCGGCTGCAAGTCCTCGAAACACCCGGGCATACCATCGAGTCGATTTCGATTCTGGTATTCGATCTGGCGAAGGATCGGCAGCGTCCATACGCCGTGCTCACTGGAGACACGCTGTTTATCGGCGATGTCGGCCGTCCGGATCTGCGGGCGTCGCTCGGATGGAGTGCCGCCGATCTGGGAGCGCGGCTGTTCGACTCACTGCGAAACAAACTTCTTCCGCTGCCTGATGAAACGCTTGTCTACCCGGCACATGGCGCCGGTTCGCTGTGCGGCAAACAGCTTTCCTCCGACACGGTCTCCTCTCTTGGAGACCAGCGGCGGCTCAATTACGCTCTGCAACCCATGTCACAAGAGGAGTTCATCCTCCTGGTGACGGCGGATCAGCCCGAAGCGCCTCTTTATTTCACTTACGACGCCGTCCTGAATGCGCGCGAACACACGACACTCGACAAAAATCTGGAACATGTTCTGCATCCGATCCCGCTCGATGAAGTGCTGCAGATGGGAGACGCGGGCGCCCAGATACTCGATGTGCGCGATGCCGCCGAATATGCCAAGGGTCACCTGGCCGGCAGCATCAATATCGGACTGGGCGGGCAATATGCGACCTGGGCAGGCACGGTGCTGGAACGTGTCAAACCCATCGTGATCATTGCGGAACCGGGCCGCGAGCAGGAAGCTGCCCTGCGGCTTGGCCGCATCGGATTCGATCACGTCAAAGGCTATCTCGAAGGCGGGATGGCGGCACTGGCTGGTCGGCCGGACCTGGTGTGGCCTACGGAACGCGTCACCGCGGCCGATGTGGCTGAGCAACTTGCGGGGGATGAACCGGCGTTCCTGCTGGATATCCGAAACCCGCGCGAATGGCAGACAAGGCATATTGCGGGCAGCGTGAACATCCCGCTGAATCACCTGCAGGAGCGCATCGGCGAAATACCGCGCGACCGCCGAATCGCAGTTCACTGCGCGGGAGGCTACCGCTCTTCGATTGCGGCAAGCATTCTGCATCAGTACGGCATCACGAATCTGATCGAGATGGCGGGCGGTCTCGCAGCGTGGCAGGCGGCGCAGCTGCCGCTGGTTTCGCAAAGCTGACCGGGTTCAGTGCTTCTGGACCTTGGAGTAGTCGATAAAGTTCAGCTCTTTACACTTGCCGGGGTTGAACGGGGCGTCGGCGACCAGGATCGTGTCCGAGCCTTTGTACTGTCCTTTCAGATAGACCGGATCCTCCGCCGTGTAGGTGCGCGTGAGCGCCATCTTGTTCGTGTCGAGAGTGAAGCGCTCCACGACGTGCAGTTTGTCGCTGTTCGCCACCGGCGTGTTCAGCCAGCCCGGCAGGAATCCGACTGTATCGACAACCAGCGTGTCGCCTTCCCAATGGCCGATGGAGTTTCCGGCGCGGGTGGGCTTGATGTGCGCAGGGTGTTGCTTCGCATTCATGTAGACGGTGCGCTTGAGGCCGAACTGGCCGTATTCAATCGTGATGGTGTCTTTGTTCTGCGTGACGCGGTTCGACCGGGCCGTCGAAAGTCCAGTCGAAGACGATGCTGGTGGTCTCGCAGTGGAAGCGCGGATTGTCCTCGCGCTTGAAATCCTTCGCGACCTTCTCGCCGGCTTCGGTGAGTTCGGTGCCGCCATACAGGCGCGGACCGGTCTGTGCCCCACGACCACGTCCGCGTCCGCCGCCACCGCGCGCCGGACGTTCACCGGGCTTGATGTCGGGCAGGGTGTCGAGGGGAACTAAGCCGCCGCCGGTGCCTTTGGCGTTCACCATGACAAGCTGAACCGGCGCCCAGTCCCCCGTGATATTGGGCTCGCCGGTGGGGCGGCGCAGCGGGCGATCGACCTTTGTGGTGACAATCGGCCCACGGACTTCCTGCACGCCGCCGTTGGGCGCCGCGATGTACTGGCCGTAGCGGTCCATGCGCGTGCCGTCGGCGGAGACGATGGTCTGCAGGTAGCAGGACAGCGGGTCTTTGCGGTTGGGCGAGGCCTCGATGGTGACCTGCTGGCCAATGGGGAAGCGCTCTTTGCTCCACCCGGAGCGGCGCAGGACGTGGACGGACCGCATCTCGGCGCGATGGTGTTCAGTCTTGCCGTCGGGGCCGGTGACGTCGAAGTAGAGCCAGGAATGCGGATTGATCATGTTGACGCCCGTGAGCTTGCCGTGATAGACGACGGTTTTCTGCAGATCGTATTCGGCGCCGCCGTGATGGGCGAGGGCGATGAACGGCAGGGCCAGAACGACGAAGGAGGCGCGCATCAGGAACATGCTGCGAGTATATACGCGATAATCGGGCCATGCGCTGGGCTTTGGCGGCCATGTGGTGCTCGTCGCTGTGGGCGGCCGACATCACCGGGCTGCGCGACCTGACCGAACAGCATCGGTTCTTCGAACTGCGCCGCGCGCTCGGGCAGCCGGGGTGGAACAGCGGGGAAACCTTGTTCTATCGCGGCATAGTGGCCAGCCGGTTCGGACATGAGGCCGATGGCATGGACATGCTCCGGAAGTTTCTCGCCACCCGGCCGGCGAGCGAGGTGGCGCGCGAGGCATGGGACGAGATCGCATCGGCGTTGCGGCGGCTGGGGCGGTACAGAGAAGCCGGCGATGCGCTGGACGAGGAACTCAGGCTGATGCCGGCCGCCGATCCGGATCGGGGACAAACCGGGAACACCCGCGTGCTTATGGAGTCGTTAAGGGATATTGCGCCGATGACAGCCGAATTCGCTCAGGATGTGCCGATGCGGGCCATGCGAAACAAGATCGGCAACTGGAATGTGCCGGCGGCTGTGAACGGCGTTACCGGCGAATGGATTTTCGATACGGGGGCTGCCATCTCGACTGTGACGCAGACCGAGGCAAAGCGATTGGGTCTGACGGTGCGGCAGTCGAAGGCTTATGTTTCCGGCTCCACCGGGAAGCACAACGCACTGCAGCTGGCGGTGGCGAACGATCTCGTATTCGGCGGCGCGCATATCCATAATGTCGTGTTTCTCGTGCTCGCCGATCGGTCGCTTTATTTTGCGCCGATACATTACCAGATCACGGCAATACTTGGGCTGCCTGTTCTGCGAGCGCTGGGTCGCGTGGGAATTGCGGGCGATGGGCAGGTTCGGATACGGCAGCCCGACGCGGCAACGACGGGCGCGCCCAATCTTTATTACGATGAGCTGTCGCCGAGACTGGAGATCGGTCACGACAAACATCTGCTCCGGATGTTTCTCGACACGGGGGCGAATGACACAACCCTCTATCCAGGCTTTCGCGGCGCGATGCGGCCGGAGGAACTATCCCGCATTCGCAGAAAACACGACAGAGTGGCGGGCGCGGGTGGCGCGCTCAAACGCAAGATTGAGTCGGTGCCGGAGCTTCGCATCGAGATCGCCGGCAAAACGATTGCGCTGAAAAAACTGAGCCTGCTGACCGAAGAGCCGCCGGGCGGGAACGGACACCTTGATGGAGTGATCGGGATGGATGCGCTGTGGGGCGGCTTCCTGCTCGACTTCGACACCATGCGCCTCGACGTGCAGTAGCGGAGGGCCGGCGCTTCGGCGCTGCCGTCGGCTTTCAGCCGACGCGGAGCCTTACGCATTCCTCATTCTTCAAACCGATACCCGATATCGCGAATGGTCTGAATGAAAGCCGGCTGGTGCGGATCGGCCTCGATCTTCGCGCGCAGGGTAGCCACACAGCGGTCGATGCTGCGCGCCGTGACCACAATCGAGTGCCCCCAGACGGCGTTGAGAATGTCGTTGCGGGCCAGAGCGCAGCCCCGCCGCGCGACGAAGTAGGCCAGCAGGCGGAATTCTTTCGGCGTCATTTCGATTTCGCGCCCGTTGCGGAACAGCTTGTGTGCGGCGAAGTGCAGTTCGCAGTCGCCGAAGCGGAACACTTCCGACTGCTTAGCGCGGCTGCGGCGCAGGAAGGCTTTGACGCGCGCAATGAGTTCGCCGATGCGGAAGGGCTTGGCGATGTAGTCGTCGGCGCCGAGATTGAGGCCGAGGATGATGTCCTCCTCCTGCCCTTTCGCGGTCAGCATAAGGATGGGTGCTTCGATGCCGCGCTCGCGGATAGCCCGGCAGACTTCGTAGCCGTTGGCGCGGGGCAGCATGATGTCCAGCAGGATGAGATCGGGATTGCGTTCGAGCGCAAGATCGATGCCCGTTGCGCCGTCCATCGCCGTGAGAACCTCGAAGCCCTTCGCGGCCAAGGAATCCTTCAGGCCGCGCACGAGCGCGGGTTCGTCTTCAACGATCAGAATCACGTGCGGCATGGAAGGCAAAGGCGGAACGTGCTGCCGGCGCCGAGGCGGCTGGTGACGCGGACCGATCCGCCGTGGGCGCGCACGATGGAATCGACGATGCTGAGGCCAAGTCCGCAGCCTCCGGTTTCGCGGGCGAGCCGCGCGTCGACCTGATAAAAACGGCGGAAAATGCGCTTCTGCTCGCGCGCTGCAATGCCGATGCCGTTGTCTTCCACGGCGAAGATAACTTCGCCCGGCTCGCCGCGCACGGTCAGCCGGATGTGTTTCTCGTTCGGCGTGTACTTGTACGCATTGTCGAGCAGGTTAACGAGAGCCGTGAGCAAGGCATCGGGGTCTGCCTCAATGCGCGGAAGACCGGGTTCGATGTCCAACCTCTGCCTCAACCCGCTCGCGCACGATGCCTGCGGCCGACTGCGCGACCTCGGCGGGATCGACCGGATGGAATTCGAAGCGCTGGCGGTTGCGTTCGATGCGCGCGAACGTCAGGAAATTCTCGACCAGCCGCGTGAGACGCGTGTTTTCGCTCGACATAAGCTGCAGGTAGTCGCGCGTCTTCTTCGAGTCGAGTTCGTCGTCGGCGAGAAGCGAATCGACCAGCAGCCGCATGGACGAGAGCGGTGTCTTCAGTTCATGCGAAACGGCCGCGACGAGGTCGGTCTTGAGGCGGGCCAGCCGCATCTGTCTGCGAAAGGACTGTCCGGCGGCAAGACCCGTGACGGCCATCAGAGCGATGACAAGGTAGCCTGCCCAGAGATAAGACGCCGTCCGGCTGCGCGCGGCCTGATCCATAAGTTTCGGATCGACGACGGTAAGGGAAAGCTGCCAGCCGGAAAGCATGGGACCGGCCGGGATGGATTCGGCGAGCGTGCGCACGTTGGGAGGCGTGAGGTGGAAGTTCACGCCTTTGTTGCCGTCATCGAGAATCGCGCGGGCGGCAGCGAGGACGGTGGCGGTTCGATAGAGAGCGACGAGGCGCAGTGGTCTCGCTGTGAGCTGCCAGACGTCCGGAATGCGGGTTGGCTGCAGGCCGGTGGAAGCGGGACGCGGATCGCCGTCCTCCATGAACTGCGCGGCGAGACGCTCGGCTTCGAGCGTCGGGAATTGCGTCGCGGGCGCGATGGCGCGGACTTCATCCATGAGGAAGAGACGCTGTGCCGCGGGCATCGCGCGGTGATCGTAGTTGTTCAGCAGCGTGACGAGACGACGCACTATCGAGGCGCGCGACGGGTCGCCGGGCGGCGTAAGGTGCAGCAGGAGGAGCTGTTCATCGGCCGCGATCAGGCGCCCGTCGGAATCTGTGGCTGCGGTGAATCTGCCGCCGCTGACGAAGTCTTGTTCGATGGCGCGGAGGGCCGCTGCTTTGTCTGTACGCAGGAGGGCGCGGATCCGCTGCTGTGCGGCCAGTGCGCCAGTATCCGCGGTGGCGTTTTCGGTGAGGGCTGGGTAGTGCTGGAAGACGACGGAGTCGGCGAGACCGGCTTTCACGGCGCGCGCGAAATCGGGGGCTCGTCGGTCTCCGGCGGATTGATCGATCGCAGCGAGGCGATTGACCCAGTACCCGTCGAGCCGGTCGCCCAGCAAACTTAGCTGGCCACGCCAGGCTTCTGCGACGCTTTGCGTGGCGGCTTCGGACTGCGCGCGCGCCGCTTCATTCATGAACCATAGAATGCAGACCGTAGGCACCACGACGCCCAGCGCCAGGAAGGCGAGAGCCAGCCATGGGCTGCTCAATAAAGACCCGCGACCGGTGTCAATTTTCAGAAGGCCGCTCCACGCGATCGACGATGAGAGTTTTAACCGGTGCTTTGGTCGATTCCAGTTTGAGTCCGAGCTGTTCGCGAATGGCTGTGATAAGGCTGGGGGCTTCGGATTGCGTGTCGGGCGAGTCGGGCGTCCAATCGAGAGAGAAGTCGAAATTTCCCGTGAGGCCCGTCTGGTTCAAAACCGGTCGGCCGATTTGGAAGCCATCGGCCATCGCGTCCAGTGTCGTGTTGTGTGACTCGGCGTGCATGCCGTCGTGCGTTTTGAGTACGTAGTAAGCGCCGCACGTCCCCGCGGGACGTCTCGCGGCTCCTGCAACAGGCGCCGTGCACGGAGTCCCTTCGCGGTGAGGCTGCAGCGCGGGGCCGGTCTTTCCAGGTTTGGCCAGCGTCATCGCGAACACCGGGACAACCTTCGTCTCGAAGTGCACCGCCAGTTTGAAACGATCGGCGGGGAGAGACTGCATCATGAGCCGGAACTGATCTTTCGTGGTGTTGGGGTTGTCCGACCGCGCCTGAATTTCGAAGTAATCGGTGCTGACCCATTTGGGCAGGGTAGCCAGCACCGCGTTAATCTGTTCGGGGGTGAGGTTCATTTTGTACGCGAAAGTGATGTAAACGCCCAGAGGATAGACGGCTGAAAAGCGGCCTCGGGTCGGAACAAATGCATCGCCGGAATTCAGCGGGACAGAGGGCGGAAAGAATTCATCGCTCGATACGAGCTTGACCGATGCGACCTCAAACGACATCCTGCCGCCCTCCTGCGCGAGCAGTGTTGACGCCAGCGCAGTGATGAGAAGTAGCAGTTTCACTGTGTCACCTGGCCGCGATCGTATATCTTCTCGCCGTTCGCATTTGTAATCGTTGCCGCGGTGGCGGCGATGGTGCCGTCGGGCATCATCTGTCCGCCCGTAGCCAAATCGCCCGTGACCGTGACTTCATCGCCAAGTCGGGCGGCATTACGCGTCAGCCCCTGTTTCGAAGTCTGACTGGCGCTGCCGAGAAGGAATGTGTATCGCTTGCCGGTGCCGTCCATCGGATCGACGGAGATCAGGCTGTTGGGATTCATGAGCTGGAACTTGAAGACTGCGCCTTTGACTGTGACTGGGCTGTTGGAGTCGAAGGTTATGGCGGCGAGCTGCTGAGCTGCCTGGAACTGCGACTGAATCTCTGCAAGTTTGGCCTTATCAACCTGAATTGCCGCCTGCTGTTCGGGGGTGACATTCTTCAGTTCACGCTGCCGGGCCTCGATGTCCATCTTCAGCCTTTCAAGCTCCGCACGTACTTCATCAGGCCACTGTCCGGAACGGCCGTCCCCATTAAACCCCCCAGCGGCTTTCAGGCGATCTATAACCGCTTTCAGCTTCTCGATCTCGGCGGGGTCAAAGGACGGTAGAAAGACAGTATTACCGCGGCCCCCGCGCCCCCCGGCCGGGAGCGCGGTCAACCTTCGGTTCGCCTCTGCTGCGAGGTTGCCGATGAGCTTCGCATAGTCGGCGTAGTTGCGCGCAAGGTTGGAAAATTCCGTCGCGCCGCTGGCGAGGTCGCCCTTTTGCAGAAGGCTTTGCGCGAGGCGGTACTGCGCCTGAGCGGCAACGTCGCGCGGCGAGTTTCCCGAATTGACGATCTGGCGGTAGATGGCGATGGCGCCGTCCAGATCGCCGGCCGTGTCCTGCGTGTAGATGCCTTTCTGCAGAAGCTCCCCGGCGGTCTGGGCACGGACGGGAACAGCCAGCAGCGCGGCGGCTGCGGCCAGAATTGCGATGCGATAAGTCGTCATGCCCCGAGCCTACAGACCGCATGTTACCGAATTGTTACCCCGGCGTCCTTTTTCGCGGAAAGTCTCTCGCGCGGGAACAGAGCGCACAGGCCGAAGGGTCCGTTGTGCGCGATCGGAAAAAAGCGACACGCGATAATTCGGCAATGGCAACTCCGGCCCTTTTTTCTCCCCTCACCATCCGCGGCGTCACGCTGCCCAACCGCATCGCCGTTTCGCCGATGTGCGAGTACTCGAGCGACGACGGATTCGCGACCGACTGGCATCTGGTTCACCTGGGGTCGCGCGCGGTAGGCGGCGCGGCGCTGGTGCTGACCGAAGCGGCGGCCGTTGAGGCGGACGGGCGCATCACTTATGCGGACCTCGGCATCTGGAAGAGCGAACACATCGGTCCGCTGCGCCGCATCACGGATTTCGTGAAAAGCCAGGGCGCGGTGCCCGGGGTTCAACTGGCGCATGCCGGACGCAAGGCCAGCACCGAAATCCCCTGGCTCGGAGGCGGGCCTGTCGCGCCGGGTGTGAAGAACGGCTGGCAGGTGGATGCTCCGAGCGCAAAAGCGTTCACCGAGGGCGGTCCGGTGCCGCATGCGATGACATGCGCGGATATCGAACGGGTGGTGGCGTCATTCGCGGCGGCCGCGCGTCTTGGGCTGGACGCCGGTTTCGAAGTGATCGAGATTCACGGCGCGCACGGGTATCTGATTAACCAGTTCCTGTCGCCGCTATCCAATTCACGAAAAGACGAGTTCGGCGGCAGCTTCGACAATCGCGTGCGCATGCCGCTCGAAGTGGTGAAGGCGGTGCGCACTGAGATCGGGCCGGACGTGCCCCTGTTCCTGCGCATCTCGGCGACCGATTGGGTCGAGGGCGGCTGGACCATCGACGATTCGGTCGAACTGGCACGCCGCGCGGCGGCTCTGGGCGTCGATCTGGTCAACGTCTCCTCCGGCGGAAGCGCGCTCAACGCGAAGATCCCGGTCGGGCCCGGTTTCCAGGTGCCTTTCGCGGAACGCATTCGCAAAGAAGCTGGTGTGATGACCGGTGCGGTGGGCATGATCACCGAGCCGGAGCAGGCGGAAGAGATCGTCAGGAGCGGAAAAGCCGACGTGATCCTCCTGGCGCGGGAATTTCTGCGCGATCCGTACTTTCCAATACATGCGGCGCAGAAGCTCGGGGCGGAAGTTTCGCTGCCGAAGCAGTATCTACGGGCCATTCTGGGCAGCGTGGCGCGGAGTTAAAGCACCATCGGAAAGTGCTAGCCTCATATCAGGAGCTGCGGATTCCATGGGCGCCGTCACACTGATTCCGGTGGAAGAGTATCTGAGCACCAGTTTCGCGGATGGCGATCGCGAGTATATCGATGGCGAGATCCGGGAGAGGAATGTGGGGGAGATCGATCACTCGGACCTGCAAAGCACGCTGTTGGTTCTCTTTCGCACCCGTTTTCCGGCTTACTGGGCGGGCGTCGAAGTGCGGGTTCAGGTTTCACCGAGGCGGTTTCGAGTCCCCAACGTCTGCCTGATCACCGAAGGCAGACCTCCGGGCCGTATCATCACCTCGCCTCCTTTCCTGGTCGCGGAAGTGCTCTCGCCCGATGACCGCATGAGCGAGGTACAGGACAGGATCGACGATTACCTGAGGTTCGGCGTGAAGTACGTCTGGGTGATCAATCCGGCGTCGCGCCGCGGATTTGTCTACACGCGGGACGGCATCGCCGAGGCAAAGGACGGAGTGCTCCGCACGGCCAATCCGGCGATTGAGGTATCCATCGGCGAGCTGTGCGGTCCCGGATTTTTTCAACGCTAAACCTGCCCGGCTGCGAAACGTTACAGTTCAAATAAGCCCTTCCGGCGGGCAGGGAATGCTGGTAGGGTATTTGGAGGAGAAAAGTCCGACATATGAGTTCAACGACCACAGCCGTAACTTCGCTGACCGCGCTGCCCGCCTGGCAGGCGCTCGAAAAACACGCCGCCGCGATGCGCGAGGTTCATCTGCGCGACCTGTTTGCCAAAGATCCGGGGCGCGCCTCCCGGTTTTCCGTCGAAGCCGAGGGCCTCTTCCTCGACTATTCGAAGAACCGCATCACCGACGAAACCATGAAGCTGCTGCTCGACCTGGCGCGGCAGTCGGGCCTCGAAGAGCGGCGCGATGCCATGTTCAGCGGCGACAAGATCAATCTGACGGAGGACCGGTCGGTGCTGCACGTGGCGCTGCGCGCGCCGAAGTCGGAGAAGATTCTCTCGGACGGCGTGGACGTCGTGCCGGAAGTGCATGCAGGTTCTGGACAAGATGGCTGGCTTCGCCGATCGTGTGCGCAGCGGCGCATGGAAGGGTTTCACCGGCAAGAAGGTGAAGAACGTTATTAACATTGGCATCGGCGGATCGGACCTGGGTCCGGTCATGGCGTATGAGGCGTTGCGGCACTATACCGACCGCAGCATCAGCTGCCGGTTCGTGTCGAACGTCGATGGCACGGATTTCGCCGAGGCCACGCGGGACATCAACGCCGATGAGACGCTGTTCATCGTTTCCTCGAAGACGTTCACGACGCTTGAGACGATGACGAATGCGAAGCACGCGCGCGAGTGGGCGCTCTCGCAGCTGAAGGATGAGAAGGCGATCGCCAGCCACTTCGTCGCGGTATCCACCAATGCGGCTGAAGTGTCGAAGTTCGGCATCGACACGGCGAACATGTTCGGATTCTGGGACTGGGTTGGCGGGCGCTATTCGATGGATTCGGCGATCGGTCTGTCGTCGATGATCGCGGTCGGCCCGACGAATTTCCGCGCCATGCTGGCGGGTTTCCATGCGATGGACATGCATTTCAAGACGACGCCGCTGGAGAAGAATCTGCCCGTCCTGATGGGCCTGCTGACGGTCTGGTACAACAACTTCTTCAACGCGCAGACGGTCGCCGTGCTGCCGTATGACCAGTATCTGAAGCGCTTCCCGGCGTATCTGCAGCAGCTCACCATGGAGAGTAACGGCAAGTCGATCACGATTGACGGCTCGCATGTCAATTATCAGACCGGCGCGATTTACTGGGGTGAGCCGGGCACGAACGGGCAGCATTCGTTCTATCAGCTGATCCACCAGGGGACGAAGGTCATTCCCTGCGACTTCATCGGGTTTACGCAGTCGCTGAATCCGCACGGCGATCATCACGATATTCTGACGGCGAACCTGTTCGCGCAGGCGGAAGCGCTGGCGTTCGGCAAGACGGCGGCGGAAGTGAAGGCGAGCGGGACACCGGAGTCGCTGGTATCGCATAAGACGTTCGAAGGCAATCGGCCGTCGAACATGATTCTGGCGAAGCAGCTGACGCCGGAGATGCTGGGCAAGCTGATTGCGCTGTATGAGCACGATGTGTTCACGCAGGGCGCAGTCTGGCGGATCGATTCATTCGATCAGTGGGGCGTGGAACTGGGCAAGGTGCTGGCAATGAAAATCGTGCCGGAACTGAAGAGCAGCTCAGCGCTGGCGCACGACAGCTCGACGAATGCGCTGATTGAAAAATACCGCAAGATGAAAGCCAATTAGGTTCGTGGCACGCTTCAGCCTGTGAATGCCGGCCTTCATGCGTGGCGCAGGTATGTCAGCCTGCGCCGCGCATTTTGAACCTACAGTTCAGGGTGCAGGTGCAGCGTCTTGCCGGAAGCCACGTAGACCTGCTGGCTGAACGGAGTCGTTCCGTTTTCACGGATTTCAATGGTGTAGCTGCCAGGGCGCAGATGCATGGTCTTGTTCTCCTTGGTGGTGCCTGCGTAGGAGCCATTGATGAACACCTGGGCATCCTTCACCTTGGTGTCGAGCTTGACTTGACCGGCGTTGGGGAAACCGTAGGAATAGCCCGGGCCCCAGTAGGGTCCCCAGTAAGGCGCGTACCAGCCCGGAGCGTAGCCGCCGTAGAATCCTCCACCGATGAAAACTCTCGCACTCGCCGTCATCGGCGCGAGAGCCATCACCGCGCCAGCCACCAAAACCAGAAGTCCTTTTCTCATTGATCGTTCCTCCTTGGCTGTGAGGAGGCACGTGTAATGCCAGATGCAATGTCGAGAATTCTCAATGATTTGCGACTGTGCCGCACTGCTTCAATGGTGGTTTTCGACCACCAGCTAATAGCGCACAGGCTGGCGAGTCCGTTGTGCGCGGTTTATTTCGCGCGCAGACCCTCGGTAAGCTCGATCTGCGTCCCCCAGGGATCGACGAGCCCGGCAACGGCGATATTGTTCAGCTCGGGCGCGCGGTGGTACGGTTCTTTCAGCTCAATACCCTTCGCCTTCAGCTTCTGAATAAACGCCGGAAGGTTTCGGACTTCGAACCCGACATGCTCGATCGCGCGGCCCGACGTACCCACGACCTGCTCGGCGGGAAGCCAGCTGAAGAAGTTCAGGCTGTAGCCGACGCCAGGCAGATCGGCGCCGATGAAGAAGTCGGTCTGACCGGGGCGCAGCGTGGCGTCGAAGGCTTTCATGTACCACTGCTGCATTTCGACGAACTTCTTGTTGGCAAAGTGCGCATGGTGGAACATGATCTCCGGTGCGTCTTTGGCGGCGTTGGTCACCACCTCGACTTTTACGCCGTCGGGGCCGACGATATAGGAGAATTTGCCGTAATTGCCGGCGGTAGGCGGGCTCGCAGTCTGGCCGGGGCCAGGCTCACGTCCGACCGTGAGAGCGTAGCCGGCGGCGACGACTTTCTCGGTCAGCTTCGGGACATCGGGGGCAGCCATGCCGATGTGATCGATGGTGGTGCCGCGCGTCGGGCCGGTCGGCTTCTGCTGGCGGAGGAAGAGATAGATGCCGGGGAAGCGGATGGCATCCATGTTGCCGAACTTCGTTGCCGTGCCGCCGAGGGTATCGACCCAGAATTTCTTGTGCGCTTCGACGCTGGACACGTTGAGCAGGTAGTGGCCAACGACTATCGGAGCGTCGTGATTGTCGATCTGGGCGTGAGCAGAGACGGTTGACAGGAGCAGGGCGGGAACAAGCCAGGCGCGCTTCATGATGTCCGAAAGAATATCATTGCATTCCGGATTTGACCGTCCGGGGCTGGTGCCCGGATCGAACTATAACATCGGCATCGGACACACCTTCGGGTTCTGAAGAACGACCCGTTCGGCGATGAGCTGACGTTCGCCTACACATATGAGAACGCCGGGACGCACGGCTTTCTGGCTTCAGGAGACATACAGCAGAGTGGTGACGATGCCCGGGTACACCACATCGAGCATCGGCTACACCTGGAGTTGGTAAACATTTCCGCGTGATACGCTGGGCACAGCCGAGAGGCTGCGATGCGGTTGCGTTCGGTATTGGTGCTGGTGGCGTTGGTGCTGAGTGCGCTGGGCTTTCTCGAAGCGCAGCGGCCGTTCAAACAGTACGAGGCGCAGGAATACGAAGACTTCCCGCTGCCTCCTGACTACAACCAGAAAGCCGAGTGGACGCGAGCGCGGCTGAAGTATCCCAGCGTTTACGCCAACAATCGCTTCGCGCGCGACCTGAACTGGACGATCGATTACCCGCGTTCGGACCGGCATCTGCTGGAAGGCGTGCGCCGTCTCACGCGCATCGAGTCGAAATCCGTCGAGCAGATCGTGGAGCTTGACGGTACGGACGATGTCTACAACTGGCCGATGATGTATGCGGTCGAGGTGGGGCACTGGCTGCTGCCCGACGATCAGGTGAAGCAGTTGCGCGAGTTTCTGCTGCGCGGCGGATTTCTGATGGTCGACGATTTTCACGGCGACGAACCTTACCACAACGTGGTCAGCGAATGGAAGGTCTTCACCTACACGATGTCGAAAGTTTTTCCGGACCGGCCGATTGTCGATCTGGAGAATTCGAATCCGATCTTCCACACGATCTACGATCTTGACGATCGCTTTCAGGTGCCCGGCTGGCAATGGTATTTCAGCCGGCGCACGTATGAGGCGGGGGAAACGGGGAAGACGCCGCACTGGCGCGCCATCCTGGACGACAAGGGACGGGTGATGGTCGCGATCTGCCACAACATGGATCTGGGCGATGCATGGGAGTGGTCGGACGACGGGCGATATCCGGAGAAATGGGCGGGGCTGGCGTACAAGATCGCGATGAATTACTTCGTGTACGACCTAACGCATTAGTGTCGGGGGGGACGCGCAGCGCGAGCTGCGCTCGCTCCTAAATCATCAGGCTATTGCGCATGAAGCACATCCGTCCGCCGCCTTCCGGCGAAAGAGAAATCTGCCAGCGTGGTAGATTGTGTGGGTTGAACACGATTGGACGTCTCCGTGTCGTAATCCGCTCGCCCCACAAGGTTCTATATTAAAGTTTACAGGAGTAAAAAGTGAACGCTGCTGGCTCCGAGTTATTGGTTAACCCGCATCCTTGCGGACACATCATTTATCCATATACCGATGAAGGGCTTGTCGGGCAAGCTGTCGCCCTCTTTGCCAGCGCGGGAATCCGCGGTGGAGAAGGGGTCGTTTTGATAATGTCCCGGGACCATTGCGAGTCGATCAGGCTCAGGCTGCAATTGGAGGGCATCGATTCCAACGCGTACGAACGCACCGGGCAACTCATCTGCGTGATTGCCGAGGAACTGCTGGCAAGCTTCATGCGCAAAGGACTCATCGATGAAGACCTGTTCAGGTCCATCCTTGACACCCTGATAAACCGGGCCAAGTATGCTGGCACGGAGAGCCGGAAGAGAATCCGCATTTTCGGCGAGATGGTCAGCCAGTTGCGTTTGAAGGATCTGGACGCGACGGCCCGTTTGGAAGAACTCTGGAACGAGGTCATAGATCGTCACAAAGTCGCGTTGTTGTGTACCTATGCGCTTTCGGATTCACGTGACCGCGTATCCGAAAAATTAACGAGCCTGCACTCACACAATATCGAGCGCGCACAAGACGTTTAAGAGAATCGGCCGGAGTCCTGATTCTCAACCGCCCGCCTGTCCCGAACCGCGCTTTTGACCTCTGCACAAATCACCTCAAGCCGCTGTACGCTTCGTGGCGCCAGTTCCCATATAGTTATTGAAGCGCTGACTCGCCTAACTCACACCCGCGTCCGGTACGTTTATGAACTTCAGGCAAAGGAGGCCAATCATGAGAAACACCTGGCTGTTCGGAATGCTCATCGGTTTCTGGGCTGGGCTGGGATTGACCCAAACGACGGAAGATCTGGTCAACGACGGCAAAAACACCGAAAACGTCACCACCCAGAGCATGGGCTACGACCGAAAGAGCTACAGTCCGCTTAAACAAATTAATAAATCCACCGTCAAACGCCTCGTGCCGATCTGGAGCACGAGCCTCATGAATGACCAGGGCGAACTGGCCGCGCCCACGGTCTATCAGGGCGTCATGTATGTGGTCAATGGCAGGTGGACCTTTGCCATTGACGTTGAAACCGGCAGGCAGATCTGGCGCACGCCAGTGCGGCTCGAACCGGGGATACAGCGGTCCGCTTTCCATCGCGGCGCGGCGACGATCTATAACGGGAAACTCTTTCGGGTGACGATCGACAACCATGTACTCGCACTGGACATGAAGACCGGCGAAGAACTCTGGAACCAGAAATTCGCCGATTTGCACGACGGCTACTATGCCACTGGCGGGCCGATTATTGCCAATGGCGTTCTGATCTCGGGCGTAGCTGGTGGAGAATCGACCACGCGCGGGTTCCTCGACGGCTGGGATCCCGATACAGGAAAGAAATTGTGGCGCAGATATACGATTCCGGCGCCGGGCGAACCTGGTTCCGAGACGTGGCCAAAGAACAGCGAAGCCTGGACAGAGGGCGGTGGCCCGACATGGCGCTCCGGTGCATATGATCCGCAGCTCGATCTGGTCTATTGGGGAACGGGCAATGCGGAGCCATACGATCCCAGGCCCCGCGGCGGTCTGGACAGCCTGTACACAAACAGCGTACTCGCAATCCGGCCGAAAACCGGTGAGATTGCCTGCTATTTCCAATACACGCCGAACGACGTATTCGACGTGGACGCCACGGACGAGCAAGTGCTCGCCGACATCCGGGTGGCTGGCCAGCCCCGGAAATTGATGATTCAGGCCAACAAGAACGGGTTCCTGTACGTGCTGGACAGGACTAACTGCAAGCTGATAGCTGCCCATCCGTATGTCACAGTCAATTGGGCAACAAGTATCGACATGGCCACGGGCAGGCCGGTGTTGACGGATCTGCAGCAGCGCTTTCTCGGCGGAGAAGAGGTCGAAATCTGGCCGTCGCGCGGCACGAACGCAACGCCCATTGCGTTCGATCCGAACACAGGCCTGATCTACGCGAGCACGTGGAACATCCCGCGCATCCAAAAGCTTGACAAGCCGCGGCCCACAATCCACGGAGGAACCACGACAGGCGTCATCGCGCGGGTTCCGGAAACCAAGCCCGGCGATGTGGTGGGCTACTTCGCGGCGATCAATCCACTGACGGGTGAGAAGAAATGGCAAATCCCGCTGACCGGCCTGCCCGGCTCGGCCGGCATGCTGGCAACCGGCGGCGGGCTCGTATTCACCGGTAAACTATCGGGCGAATTCATTGCGCTTGACGAAGACACAGGCAAAACGCTTTGGCAATTCCAGACAGGTTCGAGCGTCAATTCAACGGCCATCACTTACACCCACAAGGGGCGCCAGTATGTGACGATTGCTTCGGGGCTCGGGGGCATTCTTGCCAGCCGCTATGCATCGGTGCAGATGCCTGCGGGCGGCGCAGTCTGGACATTCGCGCTGATGACGGAATAGCTACAGGGAAAAGCTTCCGCCGTGCCGTCAAGCCTTGTCGCCTACGGCTCGATTTCGAAATCCATCGATTGCGTCACAGTTTTGAACTTACCGCCGGCCAGCTTGTCGGTAACGATTACCTGCAGCACGTATTCACCGGGAGCCATCTCGCGGCCCAGGGACACGCGGCCTTCCGCCTTCACGCGACTCGGGTCCGAAGTGCTTCCCAGGGTCGCCCGCGTTGCGTTGTCGGGCGGCGCCTGCGCTCCATCGTGGAACATCCTGGTTTGTACTTCCAGATCGGCATGTTGGCCGGCCCCGGTCCTGGCGTTAATGATCTCGCAGTTCCAGGCGAGAAGCGCGCCGCGCCGGAAACTCCTTCGAGCGGCTCCTCCGGTGGCATCCTCGCCGGGCGCCGGTTCTCCGGCAAGCGCCACAGTTGCCTGAACCGCGCCTGACTCAGACTGCTGCAGCACGATTCCCGAAAGCGCAAGGTGTCCGCTTTCGACATCCGGAACCTCGACGTACTGATCGGCTGAACCGCTCGCCTCCGTCTCGGCATCGCGCACGGCTGCGCGCAGAACGTAAGGGCCGGGTCTGTTGACGGGAACGTGTATGTGGTAGACCATGCCTTTCTTCAGCCTTGCGCTATAGTTCTGCGAGCTGAGCTGCAGGGCGAAGGTGGTATCGACAGGCGCCAGGGCCAGGCCGTTTTCGTCGAATGCCGCGGCGGCCACATCGATCGAGGCCTTATGATTCCCGTCCGGCTCGCTGGACCACTTCAGCTCGTTGGGGTTGAAGTAAAGCAACGCATCGATAAACGACCCGCTTTGCCGCGAGTTGGAAAAGAGCGCAGTAAGGCGCGGATGAATCGAACCGGCGTTGAATGGGGATTGCAGGGCATGGACAATCTCGGCTCCGCGCGTGTGGTCGAGCGGCTGATTGCCGCCCGTTTCGCCGAAGAAACCGTCGCGCGAGCGCACATGCAGGCCGGCACCTTTCACTTTCACCTCGATCTTATGAAACCTCGGCTGGTCGTTCCTGTTGTCGAAAGTACTGGCGTCGGGATGGTAGCCGATCAGATAGTAACCGTCGCCGTCTTCGGCGGCCTGCCGCAGGGCTCCGGCCAGGTCGTTGGTGTCGTGCAGAAAAAGTCCGCCGGTTTCCTGTGCCAGCACGAACATCCCCTCCTGAGAACGAACCACCTGTTCCGACCGCTGGGCGGGGACGCGCGCCATCCGTCTTCCCCCCATATGCGGGTTGTCTTCGGCGGCGATATTGTAATCCTGCACGCCGCGCGGGTCGATGGCATGGATCACGACCGAGGCGCGACTGGCGGCGTCGCTGAGCTGCTCGACGGCATGCGTCACCATTTCATCGGGCGTTCCCCGGAACATGAGGCGGATGTTCTCCGTAAACAGGACAACGGACTTGCGGCCAGGAAAGCCGCCCATCGCGGTCACCACATAGCGCATGGCGCCGAGGGATCCGAGCGCAAAGGCGTCGTCGCGCAGATGGTTGACGGCGCCGGCGCCGCGCACGCCGCTTCCCAACGGCTCGAAACTGCTCAGGCCGACGCGGCTTTCGCCATACTTCACCCGATCCAGCGCCGCGTACAGAAGGCGCTTATCGGTGGTGAACTGCTGCAGGGCTCCCATCCCGGCGCCGGTGCGGACAATGGCCACCATATCGCCGGGGCGCATCTGTTCGTCGAGAAAATTGCGGATTGCGCCGCGGACGGACGGCATGCTGTCGGCGGACAATCCGAGGTCATCCACCACCAGCGCCAGCGTACGGAGTACTTCGCCGGGCCGCAGCACGGGCGGCGGTGCCGGCGCCTCACCCTTCACTTTCTTCGCTGGTGTTACTCGATGGACCGCGCCTGCGGGTCTTATCGAAACGTAGGAAAAACTGGTGATGGACTGCGGCTTGCCATCCTGCAGGATCTCGAAGGCTGGGGACTGAAGATCGGTTACCCGCCTGCCTCGGGAATCCGTCACGACCGCATCCACCTGAACCAGGTTCACATCGATTCGGATCACGCTGTTGGGGGCTGGCGCCGTCGTCTGCCCGGACGGGGGCGCAGGAACTTGCCCAAAGGCGATGGCCAAAGCGGGGAACAGTGCTGCGAAGCGATTGATGGCTGCCATAGGGTAAACCCTCCGACCCGGGAACTGTGAGTCTGCGGCGATTCTCTCTCACTGGTCACCGGCTGTCAACGAATGAAGCCCTTTCCCGGTATTCTTAAGCAATCGCTGACAAGGAGGAAGAGTGCGCCTGATTATTGCCGTCCTGTTTGCAGCAGCCCTCTGCGCCGGAGCCGAACCGCTGCTCCTGCAAAAGCCAACTCTCAACAAGACTCGCATCGTATTCGTATATGCGGGCAGTCCGAATCACCAAATCGAGCAGCAACAACAACGGCAGTAGGCCGACTCGTTACTCTTTGGGGGGAGCAACGACCTCGTAGGGCCGCATCATCTCATTATCCTCATGTTCGAGGATGTGACAGTGCCAGACATAGCGGCCCGTGTAGCCCTCAAACTTCACCATGATGCGCGTGCTCGAACCGGGCGTCGCCCTGACGGTATCCTTCCAGCCGGCCTCATTTGCATCCGGCGGCACGGCATCGCCGGTATAGATAACTTTCTTGTCGTAAATCCGGGCGTCAACGTTGATCGGGCGGCGGTCCAGTATGCGGAATCGAACCAGATGCAGGTGGATGGGATGCGCGTCGTCCGTCAGGTTCAGCAACTCCCAGATCTCAGTCGTGCCCAGCACCGGCTTTTCCGAGACAGGATCGTGCCAGTGTTTTCCATCCAGCAGGTGGATCAGCGGGTCTCCGAGGACGTTGTCCACTTCCTCGAGCGTGAGCTGCCGGGTGCGGATTGCATCGCTCGCGGCGAGCGGCGGAATGGAACGAAGGGACGGCGGCAGCACGCTGTGGTCCGCCACACTGTCGGAGGCCACGCGAAACTGCATGAGGGGGACCGCAAGATTGTTCAACAGAATGCGCTGGCCTCGATGCTCCGCGAAATCCACCACGACGTCCGCCCGCTCGCCCGGTGCGATGGCGAGCCTGGGCACGGTCACGGGCGCGGACAACAGTCCCTGGTCCGTTCCGATCTGCTGAAACGGCTGGCCGCTCGCGAGGGACAGAAAATAGAACCGCGAATTGGCGGCGTTGAGTATGCGGAAGCGGTACCTCCGTGGCTGTACTTCCAGATAAGGCAGCAGTTTTCCGTTGATGAGATTGGCGTTTCCGGCGTACTCGGGTATCCAGGGCGCATCGGGGAACTGGCTGACGGGATAGTAGATTTGCCCGTCTGCCCCGATCATGCGATCCATGAGCACCAGCGGAATCTCATACTCGCCCTTCGGGAGATTCAGCGCGTCTTCAAAGGAATCGCGGATGACATACAGGCCCGCCATGCCCGCACAGATGTTCAGACGGTTGATGCCCATAGCATGGTCGTGATACCAGAGCAGGGCGGCGTCCTGCCGGTTCGGATAGTGGTAAGTGGCCGACTTGCCCGGCGCATACCAGGCCTCGGGCCAGCCGTCGCTCTCCGGCGGCACTCTGCCGCCGTGAACGTGCACGACCACGCGCGACTCTGGAAGGCCCTTTTCAGCGCCCATCAGAGTGTGGTCGATCGGGAGAAAATGCTTCGCGGGCAGCTGGTTCGGCCATTCGACCAGAATTTCCTCGCCGCTGCGGGCTTCGATAGTGGGTCCGGGCACGCTGTTTCCGTAACCTCGGAAACGCGTGGGCGGCACATCCCGGTGAATCTTCGAGAAGAACTCGCGGATGGGAATCCGGTAAAAGGGAACCTGTGCGCGCCGGGAAGAATTGAGGCGCGTACCGGTAGGCTTTACGACTTCGGGAAGCGGAAGGGCATCGACGAAAGGCGCAATCCGTGTGGGATCGATCAGAGGCGGGGCGGGCTTCATCGGCGGCAGATGCACCATCTGCGCCGTCCCAAAACGAGAAGCGGCAGTCGCGAGACCGCCGCCGATTACGAACCTGCGTCGAGTAATGTGATGCTCCCGGCTCAGAATATTTTATTCCGGAAGTCGATTGAGCCGGTCAGGCCTTCTTGCGCAGACGGGTAGAGCCGATCAGTGCCAGGCCGCCGCCGATCATAAGCAGAACGGTGGAAGGTTCCGGTGTCAACTCGACCTCGGCGAGTGCCAGGCCGGACCCGTCAGTCTGGGTAGACTGGGTAATCTGAAGACCATAAATGCCAGGCGCCGTGTCTTCCGCGACAAAGTAGGTTTGGCCCGTACTCTGCGCCGCAGCTTCGATATCTGTCGATACGTCCATCGATTCCAAAACGGTGTTGCCGGCACCCAGCACATTTATTGTGAGACTCACCGGATCGTCGAAGTCCGACAGGCCTACGGCGAGATCGTCCACGCCGCCGGCGAGACCGATGGTTATGTTTGCGGTGCCGTCACAGGTACCAGTCGAAAGACAGGTCGAACTATCTGTTGCGCCCGGGTCGAATAACTCGATCCCGCCGGCAGTTTGGTCACTGAAGGGAAAAATGACGAGACCGTCCGGGCTGGAGATCGTGACTCCCTGTGAAGCGTATTGTGTGGAATTGAATGTGGGACACTGAACCCCGCTGTCTACGCAATCTGCCTGTGCGGTCGAGGAGAGGCTCGTAATCTGGCTATCGAGGTTGGCGAAGTTAATCACGTTCGAAAAACCTGGCGACGGGGAAGTCGCCGGCAAAAAGGTATTGTCGCCTGCGGTGCCCTGGACGATCTGCACGGTGCCAGCTTCGGCGAGCAGCGGCATCGTCAGCATCAGTGAAGTATACAGCAGCGGTTTGATATCCAATTGGTTATTCTCCTCCGTAAGCTCTCCGAGAGTATCAATCTTATATTTCAATTGCGTAACCATTCCGTATCGGGTTCGCGACTGTTGCGCACCGCCGCCAAAAGCGGCTCTCTGGACTACTCGCCGGTCAACTTCGCCGGATTTCGCCGAGCTTTTCCCGAGTGTTGTCGGTAGTTTAGTAAGGACATGCTTGTAGCGTATTTGTCATCCGATTCTAATGGAGTCGTCAGACGCAGGGTTTAAGGTAGTGCTTGCGCGATTTCACGCGATCGAATTCTGCAGTTTCACCCGAGGTAAAAAGAGGAGAAATGCGTAAACTACTTTCCATCCCCGTAAGTATCTTGCTGGCCCTGAATCCGGTCTGGCCCGTGACCGCGGAGGCGGCGAGCCCGGCGCCCGGCACGCTCACGACACCCATTCAGCATGTGGTTGTGATTTTCAACGAGAACATTTCTTTCGATCACTATTTCGGGACCTATCCGAAAGCGACGAATCCTCCCGGGCAGCCCCGCTTCACGGCGCTTCCGAACACGCCCACCGTCAATGGCTTCAACCCGGGCTTGCTTACGAATAACCCGAACCTGAATACCGCGAATGGCGCTGGCGCGTCGAACCCGTTCCGGTTGAACCGAAGCCAGGCGCTCACCGCCGACCAGAATCACAATTACGGGCCGGAGCAAGCCTCATTCGACCACGGCCTGATGGATCTGTTCCCGACAAACACGGGCACGGCCGGATCCTCCAGCAGTATGTCGGTACTGATCCCGGCCATCGTCACGACAAAGGGCTTGGTGATGGGTTACTATGATGGCAACACGGTTACTGCGATGTGGCAGTATGCGCAGAATTTCGCGTTGAACGATAACTTCTACGACACGCAGTTCGGGCCTTCGTCGCCCGGCGCCGTCAATCTGGTCTCGGGGCAGACGAACGGAATTAATCAGTCCACCATCGTGAATCCGAACGCCTCGGACGAAGTGGCGGACGGCCAGGGCGGGTACACTCTCAACGGCGATTCGGATCCCCTCAACGACATCTGCGCGGGCTCCGGCAAAATGCAGTTCAACTTTACCGCGGCGAACAACAATGTAGGCAATCTGCTCAGCAACGCCGGACTTAGCTGGGGTTGGTTCCAGGGCGGCTTCGACCTCACGGTGACCAATCCCAACGGGACCACAGGTTGCAACAGGAGCACAGTGTCGCCCATAACCGGGCTGACCGAAACGGATTATGTGCCGCACCATGAGCCCTTCCAGTTCTACCCCGGCACTGCCAATCCCAGCCATGCGCGGCCGACCAGCGTGGCGAGTATCGGCCTTGCCGGTGACGCGGCCAATCACCAATACGACATCCACGACTTTTTCGACTCGCTGAATGCGGGACACCTGGCGGCCGTGAGTTTCCTCAAGCCGCCGTCTTATCAAAATGCCCATCCCGGCAATTCGAATCCGCTGGACGAACAGGCGTTTGTCGCGAACGTGATCAACACACTGATGAATTCGCCGTATTGGAGTACGACCGCAGTCATCATCACCTATGACGATTCCGACGGCTGGTACGACCACCAGATGGGGCCGATCGTAAACGGTTCGTTCTCGACCCTGGATTCCCTTACCGGCGCCTCCGCCTGTGGCACTCCGGCGACCGGTAACACACCCACGCCGCAGCTCCCCGGTCCGAATACCGGAACCGCGCCCGTAAACGGCCGTTGCGGCTACGGAGTCCGGTTGCCACTGTTAGTGATCTCTCCCTGGGCGAAGGCGAACTACGTCGACAGCACGTTAACCGATCAGACTTCGGTGCTTCGGTTCATCGAAGATAACTGGAGCCTGGGAAGACTCGGCGGCGGATCGTTCGATGCGCTCGCGGGCTCGATCGACAACATATTCAACTTTACCCAATCAACGCC
Organism: Terriglobia bacterium; assembly: GCA_963832905.1. Taxonomy (GTDB): domain Bacteria; phylum Acidobacteriota; class Terriglobia; order Bryobacterales; family Bryobacteraceae; genus BOG-234. Next base: position 283,059 of record CAWHVO010000002.1, read on the forward strand.
TCAAAATTCCAATACGCCGATTCTGTCCCCCATTACCGGGCTGCCGTGACAGTAACCTTGAGCCCGCGGTAATCTCAGGCGAGAGAAGCCTCCCTGGTTTCTCTCGCTTTTTTCAATTTTGCGCGAGAACGGAGCCATTTATAAAGCGGCGTGATTTTCTGATAAACAGCGGATTGCTTTCCGCGCTTGCAGTACGTGGCCAGTCACAGATACGGCGTCATGCGCCCGATCTGTCGGGGCTGTCGCTGAGTCCGGCCGGGCTGCCGAAATACGTGGATGCGCTTCCCGTTCCGGAGCCGGCGCGCCCCGTGCGCAAAGGGCATTACCGCATCGCGATGCGTGAGTTTCAGGCGAGGATTCATCGCGATCTGGCGCCCACCACGTTTTGGGGCTATGAAGGCATGTCGCCCGGCCCGACATTTGAGGTCCGCTCCGGCGAAGCCGATTACCGTGGAGTGGGTGAACAACCTGCCCGCGAAGCATCTGCTGCCGATTGACCACACGATTCACGGCGCCGGCGAAGACATTCCCGAGGTGCGCACCGTGGTGCATTTGCACGGCGGGAAAGTGCCGCCGGAAAGCGACGGCAATCCGCAGAGATGGTTTCTGCCAGGGCAATCGAAAATCACTTCTTATCCGAATCGCCAGGACGCCGCCGGGCTTTTTTACCACGACCACGCCATGGGAATCACACGCCTGAACGCGGTTGCGGGGCTGTTCGGCCATTTCCTGATTCGCGACGCATTCGAAGACTCGCTCCGCCTGTCCAGCGGCCCGTACGAAATACCGCTGTGCCTCTACGACCGGCTGTTTCACGTGAACGGACAACTGCAGTATCCGACGCGATGGACGGATGACTACAGCGGTAATGCGCTATTGCTGAACGGAAAGCTTTTTCCGTTCTTCGCGGCCGAGCCCCGGCCCTACCGCTTTCGTCTGCTGAATTGTTCAAACGGGACCTTCTTTTCGTTATCGTTCGCAAAGGACAGCTTAAGTCTCGTGCCGGGCAGCGAGCCCTTCCGAATGATTGGCTCGGATCAGGGCCTTTTGGCGGCGCCACTCGAGATGAAGAAGCTCGCCCTTACGCCGGCTGAGAGGGCGGATATCGTGATGGACTTCGGTCCTTACGCGGGCAAAACCATCTATCTGAAGAGCTCGAGTTTTCCGATCATGCAGATCCGTGTGTCAGCGAGTGAAGCCAACAAAGCCATATCGTTTCCCGCCCTGCCGGCGAAGCTGCGCACCGTTGAGCGCACACCCGAAAGCGCCGCCGTAAAGACGCGTGAACTGACCCTGGTGGATTACATGGATGCGGCGGGGAAGCCCACTCACATGTTGCTGAACGGCATGCATTACGACATGCCGGTGACCGAGAAGCCGACATTGAATTCAACCGAGATCTGGACGCTGATCAATCTGACGAACGAACCCCATCCGATCCATCTTCATTTGGTTCGCTTCCAGATAATGGACCGGCGGCCCTTCGACCTTCAGGCTTATATGAAGACGGGCAAACTGGTTTACACCGGACCTGCTATTCCGCCCGAATCCCATGAAACCGGATGGAAAGACACCGTGCGGGCGGACATGGTTCACGCCACGCGCATTATTGTCAGATTCGAAGGTTACAAAGGCCGCTATGTCTGGCATTGCCACGTGCTCGAGCACGAGGACAACGAAATGATGCGGCCCTACGAAGTCATTTAGCCGGGTTCAGCCCGTTAAGACTACTGGGCGGCGGGACAACTCTCCGGAACGCCGCTGGAGTCACTGAGACACAGCTGACGCGCGGTGGGATTCGGCGAGTCGGTGAAGTCGAAAAGACCATTCAGCGTACCCGCGAGCGCATCAAACGATCCACCGCCGACTCTTCCCAGATTCCAGTTGTCTTCGATAAAGCGCAGAACAGAGGTAGTGTCGGTCAGCGCGTGATCGACATAATTCTGTTTGGCATATGGGCTGATCGCCAACAGGGGAAGGCGCGTGCCATAACCGCAGCGGTCGAGATAGCCGCCCAGCGGCGCAACGCTGCCGCAATGGAGCGAGGAGCCGGCCACTACGTCATTGGAGGAGTCGCTCGATTGATTCACAATCGGCGGCATCACGTGGTCATACCAGCCATCGGAATCGTCGTAAGTGATAAAAATGGCCATCTGAGGCCAGTATTGCGATTGCATCAGCGAGTTGATGGTGTCGGCCAGAAACGTTTGCTCCGACAGGGGATCGGAATTGGAGGGATGCCCGGTTTCCGTGGTGGGCGCTTTCAGGAAGGTCACTGCCGGCAGGTTTTGGGCGCTCAGTGCGTTGTTGAAGTCGATGAGGTTGTAGTTGTGATTGGCCTGGTCGGCGGAGGTGCCGATGGCGGCGATGGAGCTGGGAGGAAGATGATGCTGATTCGTAGTACTTGCGTAGTACTGGAACGGCGAATAGTGGCTGTTATAGGCGTTACCGCTGGGCGAGTTGCTGGTGCATTGGGTGCTGCTGATGGACGTTGAAGTGCCGTAATTACTGCCGTAAGTCCCGGATTGCGGAAAATCGCCGTAGAACCAGCCCCAGCTGATTCCGGCCGTATTCATCAGGTCGCCGATGTTCGTGCCGGTCATCAGCACGGGGGTATTCCCCAGGGCGACGCTGACACAATCGTCAACGCCCGCTTCGACATTGGCGATAATGCTTCCATTCACAACTTTGGTGCCGACATTGCCGCTGGTCGTGTGAGTCTGACCGGCCACCAGGTTCTGATGGCCCTCCTCGGTGACGCCGAACTCGGTATCGAAGTAATTGTCGCTCATGGCGAAATACTGAGCGTAGTTCCAAAGCGCCGTAACGGTATTGCCGTCGTAGTAACCCATGCTCAAATCGGTAAGGCAAACCGCAGGGGGGCCGGTAGTGCCGCTGGTGGTCGTGGCAAACAGATTGATCTGGCCCGAGTTATAGGCTGTCTGCTCGTCTTTGTATTTGTTGTCGTTGTCGCATGTAACCGCCTGTGAGCGGTCCAGACGGAAGGGCGCGACAGCGCTGAGACTGTTTGTGGCTGGAGAGAGACCATTGACCGAGGGCGTGTTCGGCAGCGGAACAAATGCTGACTCCCCTGCCGGGTACGTCGCGTTAACCGGCTCACCGCTCGGATAATAGGCATTGGGGTAAGTTCCGAAGTAATGATCGAACGAGTTGTTTTCCTGAAAGATCACAACAACATATTTAATGGGAGTGGTGGTGGTTTCGCTTGCTGCCGGCGCAAGGGCGGGAAGAATTGATGCCGTGACCAGCAGACCGGCCGTTCTGCAAAAACGTCTAATCATTTGTCGGAGCTCCTGACGCTGTCGATGGTGAATGGACCACTCGAAAGGAACAGGATATCCATGTGTAGTTACAGAAGAATGAATACCTGGGTACTCCGGACGCGTTTCTTTCCGGCACGCCAGCCAGCGTCATCCCCCACGCGCCCGCCTGTGATCCTTCGCCCAAAGACCAATCGTGTTTCCATCCGGTTCGGGCTTTCCCATCGAGAACCAAGCTTACCACCGGAACTCGAATTGGGCGATAACGAGTGCCTCGGCGATGCATTCGACGAATAAAGGGCGTCGGCGGCTGGGAACCCGGCGAGTATCTGGCCGCCCGCTGCGGCCTTATCGTCGAGTATCCCGAAGCCGTGCTGGGCCGGCCCCCGATCCCAGGGGAGCAGCTAGACGGCAACGCGCGCTGCTGTACGCCTCGGTCGCGGTGTTATTCGTGGTGTCAACGCTCGCTGTGAAGAAGTTCGCCGGGCTGCGCTGAAGCATGATACACGGCCCGGGAGTTGGTGAATCTCGAGTTGCGTCTGTATCCCACGCGGACAGAGAAAAAACGTAAGCACGCGGGGCGGCACTTAAGAATTTGTAATCGGCGCTTGAGGCTCCCGGGCCTTCAGTCGCAGGCCGAAGGATCTGGTCCCGGTGTCCGGGCATCTGAGGTCGTTCACCGGCTCAAAAAGCCCGGTCCCGATCAGCTGCGCGATCACCTCGCTTGTCGCCTGTTTTGTTTCTTTGTTCGCGGCGAAATTCTCGCGAAGCCAATAGTCGAGTGAAGCGGGCTTCGGATGGTCAACGAGCGCGCAATCGACTTCCCCTCCAATGATGTATTCGCGGCCGGACTGTTCCATATAACCGACTAATTCGCGAACGAAAAACCCCGTGCCGGGCTCGCGATGAGGCAACCGGATGCGCCGGTCCAGATTCGCATCCGCTGCCGCCCCGCCGACTTCAGCCCGGAGGCTCGCGGGCGTCCGGCCACGGCGTTTTTTGATCAGGGCGCGACCAAGGAAGATCACAAACGGTATGGCGGAACCAATCAGAGCGTATTTTATTTTCGCCTTCCCCGGACCCTGCGTTTTCGGGTGAACGACGCCTGAGTCAGGGAATTGCGCTATCGGTTTCCCGATCCGCATGTGGTCCCAGTCATAAGCGAAGTGTTTGCCGCAATCGAGGCATACGACGGTGGTCTCGCCGCTCGGCACTCCCGGTTTCAGCAAGGGAGTAATTGGCCATGTCAGGCGGCTGTGACGACAACCGAGCAGAGTCTGGAAAATTGCGTTAATCATTACCTTTCCATTTGTTACCGCTCTGTTCCTTACGGGTCATTACCGGGTTGCAAGGAACGGACCAAATGCGATTTGCCGCCGTCGAGGGGACGCCATGCGCCGGGACCGTTCGATAACGCACAGACTCGGTTGAGGAGTGCCATTCTCCGCCGGATATGCCGGCCCCGGCAGCTATACTGGTCGGTGGATGGCTTTGCGGTACGCAATGCTTGCCTTCCTGTCTGGCTTTGGCGCAGCCTCCCCCAGGCAGTCAGGTTTCGGAGCAAGCCAACCCGGCCGCCGCGGCTCCCGAATCACCTCCCTTTGTAAGCTGCCCCGCGGGCGGACCGCTCGGTGCCGTCGATTTGCGCGTCGAAGCCGGCGCCGCGCCGCTGCCCTTTCGCACCATCAACAATCTGAGCGAGGGCGATACCCTGCTGTATACGCCGGTGCTGCGTGGAAAAGAGGCACGGCCTGGCGAAGTCGCGCTGGTTTTGGTTCCCGAGAAGATCGAACAAGGACAGCCGGAAATCATCGTCACCGATCCAAAGCCGGCCAATAAACCTCAGCAATGGCATATGACGCAGACCATTTCGGTGGCGGCGCTGGTTTACGGCCCCGCCGGTCTGAATAAGAAAAAGGTTGCGAAGTTCCTGTCGCGGGACCAGGTGCTCATCGCGCAGCTGGCCGACTACGCCGACAAGACCGCGCAGGCGGAGCAGCTGGTGTCAACGCTGTCCAACATTGAGAGTTCTTCCGCCAGTGTGAACGCGGCGCTCACCGGGTTCGCTTCGCAGTATGGATTCGCCGTTCAAATCGACCGGAACGCTCCCGTGGCGGCGCAGGCGCAGACGCTTTTCGCAACCATGAATCCGCAGTTGTCCACTTACGATCCGTTGAGCAGCTCGACGGCCGCGCGGGCTGGACAGACCGCAAGCCTCGCCACTACGGCCGCCACGCTTTTTTTCGGAAGTCCCGTGGGCCTTGCCGCCGGTGGAACGGCAATGCTTCTCGATCTGCGCTCCATCGCGTTTCCCGATACGCAGTTCCGCGCGTCATTCGCGCAGCCGCTCAAGGATTCCGGCGTCAATCTGTGCGGTCAGCAGGGTCCGACGCCGCCGCATACGCGAGTCGCCTATATCTGGGCCAGCCGCATCCCGCATGCCCCGTTACCGGCCATCCGGATCGGCGACGCCAATTTCGTCCCGCCGGGCCAGAAGACACCGGTTCCGGTGGATGTGCCCGAGCTCTCCTGGAAGTATCTGGAGCGCGCGCGGGACTGGGAACTGCTGGACGCGCAACAGAAGAAAACCCCGATCAGTGTGGTGAAGCTCGGGAATCAGAAGGCGCTCGAAATCGATCTCAAAAAGGGGGTTCCACCGGGCGAATACACGCTGGCGGGATATTGGGACTGGGCGCATTTCGAAGCCACGGGAAAGGTCCATGTCGCGGCGCTCAGTGATTTCAGTAAAGCGCGGGTGGCGCCGGCATCGCAGGACAGGCTGATTGCGAAATCCGGCAAACTTCCGGTGACGCTGGAGGGCAGCGATTTCGAATTCACTACCAAGGTCGAGTTGCAAAAAGTCAACGACGAATTCGCCACTCCGGAGGGCGTGCGCTTCGTGTTGGCGAAGGGCCTGCGCAGGGGGCCGCAGCACCACATGGACGTCCAGATCGACACGAACGGTCTCGTTCCGGGCGCTTACGAACTGATGATCTCTCAGCAGGACGGTAAGAGCCACCCGGTGAACTTCGCAATTCTTCCTAATCCGCCTCAAATCGGCGATCTACCCATCGTGGTGAACCAGGACTCCGCCACGCAGCATTTTGTGCTGAAAGGCGAACGCCTGGGCCTGATTGCCAGGCTGGAGGCCCCGGGCGCCGTTCTCAATCTGGAGCCGGCAGATTCGAGTCAACTCGGCGCCGATACAACGGAACGGCGCCTCACGGTGCAGTTCAAGACGCCGCCGGAGGCGGGCAAAACCCTTCCGCTGAAAGCGTACCTGACGGACCGCAGTGAGCCGCTCACGTTCGCCGGCGGTCTCGAAATCACGGGGCCGCTGCCCGCGATTGCAAGTTCCAAACTCTCACTGCCAACGGGAATGGCCATCGCGATGGGCGCTGGAGAGTTTCCGGCAGGATATACGCTGAACGCGATGCTGGCCGTCAGGAATATCGAACGTACCAGCGTTTTGCGGCTGATATGCGCCGACGGACCTGGCGAGCAGGCCGCGCTGCACATCGGTGAGCAGACCGGTTCGTCGAGTCTGCAGCAACTTTCCCGGGATCAATTGTTCCTGGCCTTTGACACTGGCAAGCTGCCGGCCGGATGTTCTCTCCAGGCGGAGATCGACAATGGGCGCGGCGCCAGATCGAGCCCGTCAACGCTGGCGAGAATGCTGCGCATCCCTCGCATCGATTCATTCGTTCTGTCCGATAATCCGTCGCAGAGCAGCCCGCGGCCCTATCTGCTGACAGGACAAAATCTCGAGACGATCGAGCGGACCGGTTGGGATGAAAACCACGGAGCGGAAGTGTCGAGCCTTCCGGTGCCCCTTCCGGGACCGGGCCTGAGGCAGTCTGTGCAACTTCTGCTTCCGGACCCGCTCAACCCACAGGCCGTGCTCTATGTGTGGCTGCGAGGCGATCAGCATGGCCGCGCCACTACGATCCAGGCTCCGCCGTTACCTCCGCCCCCGGAACCGGCGGCGGTTACGCCTCCACAGTAGCGGCCACGCTGTTTTGGGCCTCGGACAGCGCAGGAGCCAGAGGAGGGGCGCGTTTTTCTCGTCGCTGCTCGATGACGCAGCCGCGAAGGCCAGCGAGTGCGTGAGTCCGCGATGACCCGCCGACGATGGCGTGCCAGAAGGCCGAGCCCATGGCTATTGCGCCAGCCTAAGTTTTTGCTTACGGGCCAGTCGGCCCCATTTGGCAGCGGCTCGTCTCAGATATGGGGGCGCCAGATTCGCAGCCTCCGACGCCCTTTCGTAGACCTCACGGGCTTCCGTTACCTTCCCCAGTCCTTCCAGTGCCTGACCGTAGTAAAAGAGTCCTTCCGCATCGTAGGGCCTTAGCTCTACATACTCCGCCAGCTGAAGCCGCGCGTCCTCGTACTGCCGGGCCGAAACGTAAAGAGCGCCGATTTCCCGAAGAATCTCGCTCTGGCTGTGCCGCTCGTCCTGATTCACGACTGTTTCAAAATGCGCGAGCGCATCCTTGAGCCGCCCCTGCTCCCTCGCAATGCGACCCAACTGGAAGTGCGCATCAGTCTGCCCCTGGTCGATCGTCACGGCGCTCTGGAACCGCCGGATAGCTTCTGTGAGCTGCCGGCGCTGCTGATAAATCAGGCCGAGCTGATACTGCGCATCGCTGTCGTGAGGGTTGACCGCCGCGGCCTCCAGATTCCGGCGAAAGCTCTGCCGGCTCCGCAGTCCGGCTCCCAGACTGCCAAGTTCGCCGCGAAGAAAGAAAAAGATGTAAAGCAGGAAGAACGGAGAGGCAAGCCAGCCCAACAGATAGCTCAGCGGACCCCAAAGGAAATACGCACCCACCAGCGGTATCCACGACAGACTCACAATGGCGACGGCGGCTCCGCTGCCGGTTCCGAACACCGTGCGTACCCCGAAGAAGATCAGCACCGCGAAATAGAGGTATGCGAGACCGCTTGCCGCGACGAACAACTCCGGCCGGAACCACGCGACCGCCAGCAGGGGAAGATTCGCCGCTGTCCATGCGGCAGCCGTACACGTCAGCAGCGGGGCGTAGTCGCGCCGGAAGCCACCCCCGAAACCACCCGCCACGCGGCCAATCAGACTGGTGATGGTCAGGACGCCGGGAACATAGACGGCTGCCAGAATGAGCAGCGGGGCGTAGAACGAAAACGAAAATCCGCGGATCGAGTGCGCGAGCATCCAGGACACCATAAGCACCGCGACGCTGGCGAAAAGCAGGCCGCCCTGATCGAGTATGTCGCTCATCGCCGCGGCAGGCTGCCGGTAGAGACGAAGCAGCAACTTAGTATTGGCGATCAACCCAGAAGCATAGCAATCTGAGCCGGTATTTCTCGGGGCGACAATCGGCCGCACAGGCCAATCCAGGCATCGTCCGCTCTCACCGCCCACGCCGCCGATGTCCGACTCGCTCCTCCCAGGAGTCGGGACCCATCCATTGCAGAGTCAATGACCTCCGTCTGGGCTGTTGGTCCTACGCCGGCTTCAAAGGCAATCGCACTTGAAAGCTGGTACGGCCGGGCTGGGATTCGAAAGAAACCTCTCCGCGATGTCCCCGCACGATCCGGTACACCGTGTCGAGACCGATTCCCGTTCCTTCACCGACCTCCTTGGTGGTGAAGAACGGTTCAAAGAGATGAGGTCTTACCGCATCCGGGATACCCGGGCCGTTGTCGATGATTTCAACGAGAACGAAATCGTGGTCTCTGGACGTTCGAATCCCCAACTCACCTTTACCTCCCATCGCATCGATGGCGTTGTCGATGAGGTTGGTCCAGACCTGATTCAATTCGCTGCCTCGTGCACATATACGGGGAAGTCCGGAATCGAACTCGCGCTTCACTTCCACGCCCCGTTTCAGCCGGAATTTCAGCATCGTCAACGTACTCTCGATGCCCCGATGAATGTCAACTTCCTGCTCCGGCGCCTGATCCATGTACGTGTATTCTTTGATGGCTCGGACCAGTTCGGAAATCCGGCCGGTACTGGCCTCGATGTCCCGCGTCAGTCTTTCGGCGCCGACCGAGGAAACCAGCCGCGCCAGGACAGGAGCCAGCGCCTCGTTTTGAAAACGCCCGCCAAGTTCCTCCAGCGCCGCGCGGTCCACGCCGGCCTCCACCAGGCCGGAGGCCAGCCGGGACGCATTCGGAATGTTTCGCCGGTTGAGCCAGGAGGCGAGTTCGTCTTCGAGATCGCTCTGTTCGAGCGCGTCCAGGGGAGCCGCGGACGCCATGCGGTCCATCAGCTTCTCCTCCAGCGCTGCCAGAGCCGAACGCTCTTCACAGGAAAGCGAATCGTCATCCAGAGTCCTGTTGATTTTCCGAAGTTCCTGCATGGACTCACGAAGGCCCTGAGCTGCGCGCACCGCCGCCGCGGCCGGATTGTTCAGTTCGTGAGCCAGTCCGGCGGACAGCTTGCCGAGCGCGCTTAATTTGTCGCGTTGTTGCTCCGCCCGGCTGTATTCGCGGATCCGATCGGCCATCACGCCTACCAGACGGGGCAGGAGTTCCGGAATCCGCTGGAACATTTCCGGAAAGTGATCTTTGTGCAGACGCAGCACCCGGAGCGGCGCGGTTGCGCGGATCGTCAACGGAAAGGTGGTCATGCGCGAGAACGGCAGTAGTCCGGTCACCTGACCTGCCTGCGCCGAGAAGCCTGGTGCGTTTCCTCCGCTCTCGCGACGTCCTCGGATCTCCCCTTCGAGCAAAACGAACAGCGCATCTGCCGGATCGCCCTCGTGCAGGAGCACATCGCCCGCGGCAAAGGTCAGATCTTCCGCTCTCGACAGGAACCATTGCAACTGGTCCTCACGAAGGTCCGAGAAAACATCGATGGCGTGGAGCGCCGACTCGAGAGACTGTGGACGGGCTGGTTGCGGAGGCATCACGATACGTTGCTCAGGTATTGATGCACGAACTGGATCGCCACGGAGCCCTCGCCAACCCCTGATGCCACTCGCTTCACCGAACCGTAGCGAACGTCGCCCACCGCGAAGACGCCCGGGATGTTTGTCTCCAGCAGGACAGGATCGCGTTCGAGCGTCCAGCCTCGCGGCCGCTTGCCGGATCGCAAAAGATCGGGACCCGTCAGAATGAACCCGCGTTCATCGCGCTCGATCAATTCTTCCAGCCAGGAAGTGCGAGGCTCTGCGCCAATGAATACAAATAACGAATTTGCCGGAACCCGGCTGATCTCCCCGGTGCGGTCGCACACCAGCGAAACAGCCTCCAGGCGGTCGTCGCCATGTACTTCCACTACGCGCGTACGATATTCAACCTGAATGTTAGCGGTGTTCTGAACCTGTTCCACCAGGTATTGCGACATGCTGGCTCCCAGGGAGTCGCCCCGCACCAGCATAACGACGCGCCGCGCGTACAGGGAGTAAGACACGGCGGCTTGGCCCGCGGAGTTGGCGGCGCCGACGATGTATACGTCTTCATCCTTGCAGGAAGCTGCCTCGGTTATGCTCCCGCCGTAATAGACGCCGGCGCCATGCAAACGGGCCATTCCGGGAAGGTCCAGCTTGCGCCACTGAACGCCGGTCGCCAGGAGCATCGCATGGCAGGAGAGTTCGGTGCCGTCGTTCAGACGCAGATAGCGATACGGCCCGTCTGCCCGCAGCCCGGTGGCCTCCTGCGGCGAAACGATCTCCACACCGAAACGCCGCGCCTGGGCCACGGCGCGCCGCGCGAGATCCCCGCCGGTAAGGCCTGAGGGAAAGCCGAGGTAGTTTTCGATTCGCGCACTCAGTCCCGCCTGGCCTCCCGGCGCTTCCTTTTCCACCATGATGGTCTTCAATCCTTCGGAAGCACCGTATACCGCCGCAGCCAGTCCGGCGGGGCCGCCACCGACAATAGCCAGGTCATAGAATTCCAGCCCGGCACGGGTCCGCAGACCGAGTCTCTCGGCAAGATCCTTTGTATTCGGTTCTGATACGCAGTCCCCGCCCGGGAACATCACCAGCGGCAACTTCAGTTTGTCGGGGGCGAAGCTCTTCATCAGGCGATCCACCTCCTCGTCCCTGCTGGCTGCATCCGCATCCAGCCACTGATAGGGCACCTGATTCCTCGCCAGAAAATTGCGGACTTCGTACGCGCTGGGGGACCAGCGCGTGCCGAGAACCCGGATGCCGTCAAACGGCGGATGGAAACTCGCATACCAGTCGTTGAGTAAATCGTCGAGAACAGGATAAAGCTCCCGCTCCGGCGGGTCCCACGGCTTCAGCAGGTAGTGATTGAGTTGAACTTCGTTTATCGCTTTGATCGCGGCGTCGGTATCCGCGTAGGCGGTGAGGAGCGTTCTCTTTGCGTCCGGATAGAGTTTGATTGCCTGCTGAAGCAGTTCCACGCCATTCATTTCGGGCATGCGATGATCCACCAGCAGGAGCGCCAACACGTCGTTCCGCTGTTGCAGGCGGCGTAAAAGGTCGAGCGCGGCACGACCCGACTCCGCACGCAGGACGCGGTACCGCTCTTCGTAGCGCTTCTTCAAATCGCGTTCCACGGCGCGGAGCACTTCCGCATCGTCGTCCACGGCCAGGATGACAGGCTTTTGCATGCTTTAACCACTATTATGATTGGTGCTTTCGCCGTTTATGCGGGTCCAGTCAGTTCGCCTCTGAACAGTGCGTGTCGGGCCATACACCGGGGAATCGATTCGCATGCACCCCTGCGCCCGCACCTCGGTGACCTGGCGATTCTTCCACAAACCACTCTGAGGATTGAAGTCTCGATGGTTGCCGGTCTGATTGCCGGGATGGCGCTGGTTCGTCTTAAGCAAGCGATGGTATCATCACAAATGTCGACAGGACTCCGCATTGTCCGGGCACATGCCGTTGCAGGAGGTCTTATGGAACCAGCCGCAATCAATATTGTTTTATCTGCCGGCCCGGGCAGGTTCCCGCGGCGGCTCCGCATAACGAACTACAAACTGTGGATGCGATCCTGTCTGGCGATGTGGCTTGTGACAGTGGGGCTTGGTGGGTACGTTTATAAAAAGCTCAATGGCGACACCCCAGTCGTTCAGGCGGCGCCATCCACCCCCACGCGCGTCGTCGTCAGAAGCTTTGCTTTCGATCCGAAGAAAGTCAAGGTCCCGGTCGGGACGGAAATCGAGTGGGTTGACGAGGATGGCCGGCATAGCGTGGTTGCCGACGATGGCTCCTTCAAATCCGGAATCCTGACGGCAGGCGCAACATTCAGACATCGCTTCGACCGTCCGGGGGTATACCGCTACTACTGTGAATTTCATGGCGCGGCGCACGGCAAAGATATGTCGGGTGTCGTCACCGTTCGCTAGACCTGTTGAATCCGCTCCCCAAAGACTGTATTCTGTTGACAGAATATTCTTTAGAGCGCATACTTAGAGCAGTGGCATGGGCAGTAGAGTTCACCGGATGGTGGGGTTCCCTGACGGAGAATCAGCAGGACGATGTTGCCTACTCTGTCGGCCTTCTCACCGAACTCGGTCCGGCCCCCCGGGTTTCCGCACAGTTCGAAAGTCATAGGATCGCGCCATTCGGGAATGCGGGAGTTGCCCAGAGCTCTGGCCGACCGCTGCGAACGCTTTACGTATTCGACCCGTTGCGCGTCGCTGTTTTGCTGGTCGGCGGGGACAAGACGGGGGCCGGCCGGTGGTATGAAACATTTGTCGCGCTGGCCGATCGTATCTGCGACGAGCATCTCCGTGAACTCCGGAAAGAGGACAAACTGTAGTGACGACTCGAAACTTTCGTGAATTGCTTGACGCCATACCAGCCGAACGCCGGCACAGAGTAGATCAACGTGTCCGCGAAACAATCGCCGCGATGCCGCTCGACGAACTGCGCCGGGCTCGGCAGATGACGCAGGCCAAGCTCGCGGAAAGCCTGGGTGTGAATCAGGGTGAAGTCTCGAAGATTGAGCATCGGACGGATCTTTATCTGAGCACGCTTACCGAGTACGTTGAAGCGCTGGGCGGGAGGCTGGAAATCCGCGCCGTGTTTAGGGATCGGGAAGTGCGGATCACGCAATTTGAGGAACTGCAGTAACGAGGCCCAGCCCCATGGTTACGCCACCGCAAAAATGGCGTCTTCCTTTCGATCTGCTGACCCCTGCCGACGGGCGAGAGATCTCCATCCTCCCCGGTCGGTTGAACGCCTGTTACCGCTCGTCTCCGGAGAGCCTCCCGGCAGCGGCGGCTTGAAGGTAGCAGCGGTCAATTTTCGTACGGCGTTCAATCGAACCGCGAATCTAACGCCTGGCAACTGCGGCGTTCGCAGATGCCGATTCCAGGACCGCGCGAATCTCGGCCAAAGTAGCCTCACTGGGACCAGCGGGGCCCCCGCGTCTGCCTCCGCCTCTCCCGTTCGCAGAAGCTGCGGCGCGGCCCTTGCCGATGACATCCACCGGTTTCTTTCCGTCCCCATCCAGCACGTTGGGATCGGCGCCGAGATCGAGCAGATGTTTCACCAGGTCCAGCTGCCCGGTCCGGGCGGCCTCATGCAGAGCCGTCGTGCCCTCCTTGCTGTTCACCCCGTCATTCTGATTGCCATAACCGGTGTGGAACGAAAAGCTCAGGGTGCCGCTGATCTTCGCATTCACGTTGGCGCCATGCTTCGCCAGCAGATCCATGATCGCCGGGTTCACGGTTTGGCCGCCGCCGCGCCCGTTCGGGCCGTTTCCGGCAACCATCCCGAATGGGGTGTAACCCATGGTGTTGATGTTTGGATCCGCGCCCTTGTCCAGCAGAGCCTGAACCACATCGACATCGTTCAGCTGAACGGCGCGAAACAGCGGGGTCGTACGGGTGCTCACCTGGTTATCCGCAAATCGTCCACGGGCCGGCGCATTCGGACGATGGAAATTCATCTCCGGATTCACATCCACACCCGCGGCCAGCAGCCGATTGATGACCGCCATGCTCGGAACCGGCGGGGGCGCATTCGGATCGCGCTCTTTCGGGGCGGCAGCGCGCCCGGGGCCGCCTCCAAACCCAGCGCCTCCGAACCCGGCGCCACCACCCCTGCCGCCGCGTCCAAAGCCTCCGAATCCTCCGCCGGCACGTCCGCCGGGAGGAACCTTGCGATCCACCGCGATCCACAAGGGCGTACGTCCCCACCAGTCCCACACGTCGAGATACGCGCCCTTGTCCATCAGAAACATCGCGATTTCGTTGTGCTCATTATCCAGTGCGAGCATAAGGGGCGTGATGCCCTCCGGCGTCGGAAAATTGACATCGGCTCCGTGCGCGACCAGTTCGGTCACGCAGGAGTAGCAACCGCCGCGGATGGCATACATCAACGCATTCAACCCGCCCACGGAGCGATACTGCGTGCGCGGCTCGCTGGTCACCTGACTGGGCCAATCCGTGTAGAGCGCACGCGGCCTGACATCCGCGTCTTTGGAAAGCAGCAGGTTCACGATGCTGAAATGGCCACCGGCCGCGGCATAGATCAGGGGCGTCTGATTGTGGAACTTTTCGATCCGGTTGACGCTCGCGCCCGCCTTCACCAGCGTCTCCGTCATCTGGAGATTACCGTTCTTGATCGCGAGCATCAGGGCGGTCTCATCGTCCGGGTTCGCGGAATCCACCTTCGCCCCGGCGTCGAGCAGCATCTTCACCAGCCTGTCGTCATTCAGCCGGGCGGCTTCGGTAAGCGGCATCGCGCCGAAATCATTGACCGCATTCGGATTCGCTTTCTTCGCCAGGAGCGCCTGCGCGACGTCATAATCCTGCAGACTCACAGCCCATATCAGCGCAGTGGATCCGTCTCCCTGCGCCTGGTTGACGTTCGCCCCGCTCCGAATCATTTCCAGGGCCTGCTTGCTCGCACCCGCCTGAACGGCCGTCGGGAGGTCCTTGGGCGTCTGCGCCAGAACGGCCTGCACCAGAATTGCCGCTGCCGCAGCTCTCGCCAATACAACAGCCAGACGTTTCATGCATGCCTCCTCAACAACCGCGCACAACGGACACGTGCGGCCTGTGCGCTAAACGACATTGGGACCCAGCTTATCGTGGTAACCCCAGCCACCCTTCGCTGCCGCGTACAGGAACTTCATCGGATCTTTCCACTTGCGCGGAAGACCGTCAAGAGCGCCTCCCTCCAGCATGTCCTTCGGGCCTTCGCCTGCGCGTACCCGGTCGAAGATCCGCTGCCGAACCTCTTCCATCATGTCGCGCTCCGCCTTGAACTCCGCCCGGGTCATCGCGGGACCATACCCAGGGATGAAGCGGGTCTGGTCATTGCTGATCGAGAGCACCAGATCCATGGAATCCACACGGCCACCCACCCAACCGCCCGTGAACCAGTCGAGCTCGGGGTCCCGCACCGGTGACGCCACATCTCCAACCGCGATCACGTTCGCGCTCTTGAAATGGAAGTAGGCATCGCCGGAGGTATGCGCCATGAGCAGGTAACCGTAGTCGATGTCTTCGCCGCCGCTCTTGAGCGTTCCCTTTTCGACGAATGTTTCGGTGGGCCAGGCAGCTTTGGGCCGGGCCTTCACGTACTGCTCCACGGCGGGATTCCAGTAATGGTGAGAGAGCCACTCCCCGGTGCGCTTCTGGGCGACGATCCTGGCGCCCTGCGCCGCAAAGGCCGCATTATTCGCGGTCTGATCCAGATGGTAGTGCGTATTGAACAGCGTGTTGACCTTCGCGCTGGGAGCGAGGCTCTTCAGCGCAGCCATCACCGCATCGCCGGTGTTCGGCGCCCCGCTGTCGACGACGACCAGACCTTCGCCGGTGACGAAGGCGGTCACGTTCGCCCCACCCGCATCGATCACCGCCAGCTTGCCCGTAAGCTTCGTAACTCCGAGTTGTTGACCCAGAACCAGGCGCGGCGCCCACATTGCGAGCGCTCCCGCCGCGGCGCCTTTCAGTACATCCCGTCTCTTCACAAAAACCTCTTCGTGACTATTGAACCGCATGCCTTTGTGGGGCAGCCTTTCCAGGCTGCGGACACGCTTTCCAGCGGGTCCATCGGACGAAGTCCGACGTTGCATAACATCCTCATTGGCCTTAGATCTCTGTAATCACACCGTTGCTGTCACCGAAGTGATCGCGTTCCAGCCCGACCTTCTGCATCAACGTCAGGTGCAGGTTGGCGATATGCGTGTGCTCCGGCAGCACCAGGTGCTGGCCGCCCAGCTTCAGCTTGCCGTTGCCGCCGCCGACGATCACGTTCGGAATCGGGTAGTTGCTGTGCTGGTTTGAGTTGCTCATGTTCGATCCATACATGAAGATCGCGTGGTCCAGCAACGAACCCTGTCCGTCCGGAGTCTCCGCCATCTTCTTCAGGAAGTCGGCGAACATCTGCATATGCCACTTTTGGATCTTGACCAGCTTCTCCAGGCGCTCCGGAATATCGCCGTGATGCGAAACCGGGTGGAAGCCGTCAGACACATCGAGAAACGGATATGTCCGGTTCGTGCCTTCCGCCACGGTGACGTATGTCGCGACGCGCGTGAGGTCGGCTTGATACGCGAGCGCGAGAAGATCGTACATGAGCTTCACCTGCTCGGCGAAATTCTCCAGCTCGCCGATCGGCGCGTTGGGAATTTTGATCGCCGAAAGGTTGGAGTTAGAGGCCATTTTGGCGCGGCGCTCGACTTCGCGCACATCGGTCAGATAGTTATCCAGAACCGCGCGGTCTTCGCTGCCCAGATCGCTCTCCAGTTTTCTGGTGCGATCCATTATCACGTCCAGCATGCTGTTGGTCTGGCGCGCCATCGCCACGCGGTCGCGGGGCGTTTCCCCCTCGCCGAAGAGCTGCAAAAAGACCTTGCGCGGGTTGTACTCCATCGGCAGCGGCGTGTGTTCGTCGCGGAAAGAAAGCGTCGTAAACGGGCCGCCGTTACCGGCCGCTACCTGAACCGTTGTTTCGGATGCAAGCTCCAGCGTTGGAAACCGCGTGTCCTTGCTGATAAACTTTGCCATCTCCTGGTCCAGCGTGGCGGCCATGTTGTTCCCCTTCGGCAACGTCGCGCTCAGCCACGTCGCCGGGTTGCGCACATGCACGGACCCCAGGGCCGCCGCGTTCTCCAGGTTGCCGAACGAGGTGGTGTACTTCTTGAACGGCTCCAGCGGCGAGTTGATCTCGTTCAGCGTAAAGCCGGCGCCGGAGCCCTTCGGGGTCCAGCGATCCTGCGCCGGGCCGAACTTGGTGTTGAACATGATGGCGCCGTGAGGAATGTAGAAGAAGCCCGCCCGCAGCTTCGGATTCGCGGCGGTTTGCGCCAGCGCCGTCGAGGCGGGGACCATGGCGCTCAGGAACGGCAGGGCCAGGTTGACACCGGCGCCCTTCAGTACCGTTCTGCGCGAGATGTGCTTCTTCGTGTTAAACATGTTCGTCTCCTGACTTAGTTTGACGTATTTCGCGGCGCCGCGTTAATAGAAGACGCGGCCTTCTGCGCGGATAGTCTCGGCGCAGTCTTTTCAGGCACGCCCTGCTTGCGGAACGCATCCGTATTCACAATCCCCAACACCAGCGACGCAAACGTGTAGTTGTCCTTTTTCGCGTCACGCGCGATCTTCCGAACCTGCGGCATGTCGAAGTACTCGAGTCGCCGGTTGACCGCGTACATCAACAGCCTCTCGGTAAGGGTCTCGACGAAGGCTTCCGGGCGGCTCGCCAGTGCCTCGCGAAGTTCCACCGGGCCGTTGATCTTCGTTCCGTTCGGCAGCACCGTGCTCGCGTCGATCGGAGCATTGTTTGCCTGCGCATCGGTCTTCCGGAAGCGCCCGATCGCATCGAAATTCTCCAGCGCCAGCCCCGTGGGGTCGATCACACCGTGGCACATTTTGCATGTCGGGTTGTCGCGGTGCTGCTCAAGGCGCGCCCGCACCGTTCTCGGAGCTTCACCCGGCTTCTCATCCAGGTTCGTATTAACCGTGGGCGGAGGCGGCGTGGGCGGGGTGCCGGTCAGCTTGTCCAGTACCCACGCGCCGCGGAGCACCGGGGAGGTGCGGTCGCCATAAGAAGTGCGCATCAGCACTGCGGCCTTGCCGAGCAGGCCAAAACGGTTCGGATCGGTCAACGTGACCTCTTTGAAGGCCGATGTGCTCGGCCCGTTCTGTATGCCGTAGTGACGGGCGAGCCGATTGTTCATGAACGTCTGATCCGACGTCAGCAGATCCAGCACGCTCTTGTCTTCCAGCAGAATGCTGCTCAAGAACATCTCCGCTTCCTTCAGAAAATCGCCGCGGAGCGTGGCGTTGAAGCCCTGGAAGATTTTCGCATCCGGCTGTACCGAGTCGAGAGTGTTGAGATTGAGCCACTTCATGGCGAATCCGGTCACGAGACTCGAGGCCTTCGGATCCGCGAGCATGCGCTTCACCTGCGCGTTGATGACGCCGGGTTTCGTCAGGCCGTTCGATTCGGCGAGCTTCAGCAGCTCGGCATCGGGAGGCGTATTCCAGAGGAAGAAGGAGAGGCGCCTGGCCAGTTCCAGGTCCGTAAGCGCAAACTCGCTGGTTTTGATGGCGGTCTTCGCCCCACGGCTGATCTGACCCTGAATCGCCCGATACAGGAAATCCGGGCTCGAAAGGACCCCGGCCACGATCTCCTCCACGCCGCTGTCGAAAGGCTGGTTGTCCAAACGTCCTTCGTTGTAGAAGCGCATCAGGTACGCCATGTCGGCCTCGGTCACCGGACGGCTGTAGGCGCGATGGGCCAGATTCTGCGCAATCTGCCGGGCGCACGGAAGCTCACCGATCGCCTTTGGATCGCAGACGAAGATCATCGGCCGCGTCGGGCTGTTCGTAATGCCGGTCGGATTGTAGGGACCTTTGATTTCGAGGATGTCGATGCCGCGGCGGAAGCCGGCCATGGGGACTGCGCCGCCCACACCGCCGCCCGCGCCGACGTTATCGTCGGACTCAACGTGCGACCGCTGAATGAACCCGGCCATGATTTCGTGCTCGCCCGCCAGCAATTTCACGGGGATCTTCTGGAAGCGGTCGAGAATCTGCTGCCAGCCGTCGGTCCCCTTTACGTTGGCCAGCCACAGGTCATGCTCGCCACCCAGATCGCCTTTGAACACCGGCTTTCCGTCGATCAGCAGAACCAGCGTGGTTGTGTTCTGCATCTGGCGGTTGTACAGGCCGATGTCAAGGTCGAAGAAGCTGAAGCGATATTCGCCGTCGGCCGGGACACTGTGCGTGAATTTGACGCCGCCACGCATTCCCGCGGGGAACGGCAGGGCCGGGTCCTGGTTGCCTTCCGTCCGAAACATCACGCTGGAGATGGGCGGGTTCATATTCCCGACACCGGCTTTCGCCAGGTGGCGCGCTGCCGTCAGGTATTGATCGAGGAACGCCGGCGAGGTTCTCAGCGCTTCGGCGATATTGTCGAACCCTTCGACCTGGATGTCCTGCGGCAGGATCTCCTTCTCATCCACGTCCACGCCGATGAGCGCCTTCACGGACGCTGCGTATTCGGTGCGATTCAGCCGTTGAATCGCCACATACCCGGCGGTGGGACCCTTAGCCTGCGCAGCTTGCGTATCTAACGCATTCTCCATTGAGGCAGTGAAGGCATCGATCTCCTTCTGGGGCGGCTGCGGCAGACCCGGCGGCGGCATCAGGCGCCCACGCAGTTTCTTCAGCACTTTCTCCCAGGTGGCTGCGTCGGCTGCGACCTGCTGCGTGTTCAGGCCCTGCAGCACCAGACCGCCCGTCTTCAGACGTGCGTTGTGACAACCCACGCAGTAGGTGTTCAACATCGCCCGATTCGGGTCGGTGGCAGCCGCGGGCGGAGTCTGACCTGCAGCCCGGTCTCGCAGGAGGGCGGGAGAAGCGATCAGGGCCACGAGGGCACTGAGACAAAGGAAACGTTTCATACCCGGGAACCTGGTGCTCGATCAATAGTTTGCAGGCGGCGGTCCAGCATGTTCCCTACTCTTTCATCACAAGAATAACGTGCCTCATTATATAGCGTCATCCCGGGACGGACGACGCCATAGCGGGATCGCTTCGCATCGTACCTAAAAAGGCTTGAGAATATCGGGCACTCGCCCGGTTGGTCTATATCAGTTGATTTCTGCCGCGGACACGCGTGCATGTTTCAGCTGCACATTTGAGCAGGTCCGCCGGGTGTTATACAGGATATTCGCATCGGAACGGCGATGACGACGAAAGACATTGTTTCAGGACTGTTAACACCGATCCTGATCATCACTTCCACCCTCAGCTATGCCGCGCTGATTTTTTCCGGGCCTTTAAAACCGGGCCTCGCCGTCGGGATTGGTTTCGGATTGGTCGGCGCCGGCCTTCTCGCGCTCATCTTTGCCATTCTCAGCGGCCTCCCTTTTGCCATCGCCGGCCCGGATTCGAAGCCCGTCGCGGTACTCGCCCCGTTCGCCGTCGCATTGGCCGCTGCCGTCGCGCGTCGCGGACACGCCGCCGATGCCACGGCGACCGTGCTGTTTGCACTGATCGCCGGAACCATCGTGACGGGCATTGCACTTTACCTGCTCGGCGTCCTGAAGGCCGGCCGATGGATTCGCAGCGATGCCGTGGCGCGCATGGAGCGCGACGATCCTGCCCTCGCCTACGCCTTTCACAAACTGGTGATTCGCACGCTCGCCACCCGCCTCGATTTCGCTAACCGCGAGGTCGCCGGCCTGCGCCGCTGAAGCCGCAGTAAAGATAGCCGTTCAGTATAGGGAACGAGCCACGCGCATTGCGGAAGGTATCCCGATACTCGCCACGAATCGACCAGATACGGAAACACGTATATTCCCCTCGCCCATCGCGCTCCGTCCGACATCGGCAACAGAACACGATCAGTGAATCGCGATTGTCGCCGGAGGGCCGTTCAAGCCGCTGCCGGTGATCACCAGAGGCACGGCGTCGCCGGTTACGCCTGCGGGAATCTGCGCGTTGATCTGGTAAAGCCCGCTCAGCGTCGGTGTGAGACCGGCGAAGTACACCTCCGCGTTGACGCCGCCAATGGTCAGAGACACGGTGTCTGTGGCGGGCGCGAGCGGAGACAGCGGGGTCGCATCGCCGGCATTGAGTGAACTCTGCACACCGCCGAGTCCGGTGCAGTATACGACGATCACGGCGCCCGGATGCGCGGGCTGCGACGTGGAAACGATGTAACCGGTGCCGTCTGGATTTGCGGCCGCCACGATCGCTGCGCCTGTGCCCGATCCGTTGAACGTGAATGCGGCGGGGGCAGCGGGCGCCACGTTATTCAGCTCGGGAACGGAGAGCGCGTTTCCGGTCTGGACGATGACTTGCTGCGTTGTGTTGACGGGCACTGGATAAGGCACAACCGCGTTGATCTGGGTGGGCCCGGCGTAGAGCAGAGGCATCAGGACGCCACCGATGATAACCTGCGTGCCGGCAAGCGTTGTCGGCAGCGGCAGCGATGTGGCCGCGACACCGCTGCCGCCTGCGAGATTGGAGCCGAAGATCGAAATCAAAGCGCCGGGCGTCGAAGGCTCACCGGCGGCGAAGCTGGCGGAGCTGAGAATGCCGCCGGTATTGATGATAGGCGGTTCCGTGTTGGGGCTCACCTGCCCTGCAATCTGCGCGGCGCCCTGCAGCGTGCCGGGCGGCGAACTCTGGGCGGCTACCTTGATGGTCACGTTGGCGACGCTGCGCGGCGCCCAGGTCGCGGACCAGGAGCCGTTCCCGAGATTGCCGAGCGCGAGGGGCGCGTCGCCATTAGTAAACGTCGCGACGACGGTGCCGTTGGTGAATGCGCTGCCGCAATCGTCCATGACGTTGACGTCGATCGCCGCCGGCCAGCCGGCGGGGACTGAAAAGCCCGATCCCAGTACGGTTATGGCGGGCAAAAGCTGACTCGGCGTGCAGGTCGTGGCAGCAGGGCGCGCCCCGGAATAGGGGACCCGGCTGGCGGAACTGGCGGAACTCGCGGAAGATGCGGCGTAAACCGAGAGCGTGACGGGCACGGCGCGCAAGGCGCCGCCGGAGAAGGAGAGGTTGATGGTCGCGGTATAGATGCCTGTCGCGAGTCCGGCAATGACTGGTTGCACAGTGAGGTTGGCTGGCTTGGATGAAGTGAAGCTGCCGGTGGCCGGCGATACGGTGAGGAACTGATTCGTGCTTCCGTAGCTGACGGATGAAGTATAAGACGGCGAGTTGTGAGCGATGCTCAGCGTCAGCGTCTGGGCTGGAGGGTTGGCCCCGCCGGCGGCCGCGGAGAACAGAAAACTCGCGGGCGACACGTTTGCTGCGGTGGTCTGCGAGGGAGAAAGGATGTGCAGAACGACGGTAATGAAACGTGGCGAATTGGCGACTCCCGGCGACGCGATCTCGACGCGGCCGTAATAGTCGCCCGGGGCGAGGCCCCCGGTATTTACGGAAACGTTGATCGACGCGTTCGATGATGCGCTGGCGGTGCCCTGTGACGGCGTGACGCTGAGCCAGTTGGTGTTCCCGGAGAGTACGATGGCGACAGCCGAAAAGCCTATCGTGCCTGCGCCGCCGTTCACGATGGTCACGGTGCGCGCGGATGCGGCTGCTCCGTCAACCGCTGTTGTGAAAGTTAGACCGGAATCGGAAATCACGATCGACGGCGGCTTGGGTTCGATGCGGCGCACGCGGGGGTCATTCTGATCGGCGATGTAGATGTTGCCCTGGGGGTCAACGGTCACGTCGGCGGGAGAGCCGAAGCCAGTGTCAAGAGGGGGCCTGCCATCTCCGGCAAGCGCATCTGTGCCGTTGCCGGCGATGGTGTTGATGACGCCGCCTGGATCGACACGGCGAATGCGCAGGTTGTTGGCGTCGGCGATGAGGAGTCCGCCTGCAGCGTCGAAGGCGAGGCCGATCGGATTCGCGAGCATGGCAGCGGTGGCTTGTCCGCCGTCTCCGGAGAAACCGGCTTGGCCGTTGCCCGCGACTGTTTGAATTATGCCGTCGGTCTGGATGCGGCGGACCACGTTGTTGCCGTTGTCGGTGAAGTAAATGTTGCCCGAGGAATCGAGCGCGATGCGGGCGGGGAAGTACAACTGCGCGCCCGGGGCGAAGCTTCCGTCGCCGGAGTAACCTGCCGTGCCAGTGCCCGCAATCGTGGTGATGATCCCCGACGGAGTCACCCGCCGGATGCGGTTGTTGCCGGTGTCGGCAATGTACAGATCGCCCTGCCCGTCCACAGCGATGCCTTCGGGTTGGTCCAGGGCGGCGTTAACAGCCAGGCCACCGTCGCCCGAGAACGAGTTGACGCCAGTGCCCGCTACCGTGGTGATGATTCCCGCGGTGCTGATTTTGCGAATGCGCCGATTGTGCGAGTCGGCGACGTAGAGATTTCCGGCGCTGTCGATGGCGATGCCCTGACAGTCGACCAGAGATGCGGACACAGCCGGGCCGCCGTCGCCGCTGAAGCCCGGGGTATTGGTGCCGGCGATGAGATTGATGATGCCGAACGTATTGATGCTGCGTACGCGGTTGGCATAGCTGTTGCAGACGATCGTGCTGCCGCTGGAATCGACGACGAGCCCGTCGGGTCCGGCGAGATTGGCGTTTGTGCCGATGCCGCCGTCGCCGGTGTAGCTGTAGTTTCCGTTGCCGGCAAGGGTGGAGATGGTTCCGTTGGCGATCTGGCGCACGCGGAAGTTTTCCAGGTCGGCGATGAGAATGACGGGACCGGAGGCGGACTGCGCGACGAAGAGATCGACGGGTTGGTAGAGGGAAGCATTGACGGCGGGACCACCGTCGCCCCCCAGACCGACCTGATTCAGCGTTCCGGCGACGGCGATTATGATGCCGGTGGTGAGATTGATGCCGCGCAGGCGGCTGGCATTCTGATCGGCGACGAGCAGTGTGAGGCTGCCCGGGGAGCCCTCGATCGCGACTCCGGCGGGGGCGTTGAGTGTTGCCCGAGTGGCGAGTCCTCCGTCCCCGGTTTCCACCGCGGCGCCGGTGCCCGCCACGGTCGAGACTATGCCGGAAGCGGTGATCATGCGGACGCGATTTGCGTTGAAGTCGGCGACGTAGAGGTTAGCGTTCGGGTCAAGGGCCAGGCCGTCGGGGAATTCGAAGGAGGCCTGCAGGGCCGATCCGCCATCGCCCGTGGATGCATTCACGCCGTTGCCCGCGAAAGTGTGTATCACGCCATTGGTTGTGACGCGGCGGATGCGGTGGTTGTCGGGATCGGAGATGTAGAGGTTGCCTGATTTGTCGATCGCAATGCGTGTGAAGCCGCCGAAAGACGCGGCAAGGGCGGGACCCTCGTCGCCCGAAAATCCATCCGTGCCGTTGCCTGCAAAAGTTGAGATGACGCCGGCGGGTGTCACCTGACGGATGCGATAGTTGCCGGTGTCGGAGACGTAGAGGTTGCCGGCGGCATCGAAGGCGAGGCCGCGCGGGTTGAAAAGCGCCGCGGCAGTGGCGGGACCGCCGTCGCCGCCGTAGCCCTGTGTGCCGCTGCCGGCGTATGCGGCGAGGTTTCCTTTCGTATCGATGCGGTAGACCCGATCCGTAGTGAGGTCGGAGAAGTAGACGTTGCCCTGGGAATCTGCTGTGACACCGCCCACGAGACCGACGGGGGCGTTAATCGCAGGGATCGGTGTGGCAGGAAAAACAAAGCGGCTGCCGGCCAGCGTGGTGATGATGGTCTGGGCCGGCGCATGGCCGCAGAGCGTGAAGAAGCAGAATGCTGTGTGACAAATGAGTGACGCCCCGCCCTGCGTGAAACGCGACAATACCAGGTGATTTTAGCATTGGTTGGGCGCGTTGCTAAAATGTGTGTTTCCCCAGACTATCGCTTCCCGATTCCATTGAGTGCGCAGAACAGTTCCGGCCAGATCGTTGTCCGCGGAGCACGTCTTCATAATCTGAAGAATCTCACGCTGGCGATTCCGCATAACAAGCTGACGGTCGTCACCGGAGTGTCGGGGTCCGGGAAGTCGTCGCTCGCGTTCGACACGATCTATGCGGAAGGGCAGCGGCGATACGTGGAGTCGCTGTCGGCGTACGCGCGGCAGTTTCTGGAACGTATGGAGAAGCCGGAGGTGGACGAGATCGACGGCATCGCGCCGGCGATTGCGATTCGCCAGAAAAACAGCACGCGCAATCCGCGGTCAACGGTGGCGACATCCACCGAGATATACGATTTCATGCGGCTGCTGTGGGCGCGCGCGGGGCGGACGTTTTGTCCGATGTGCGGACGGCGCGTCGCGAAGGACACCGTCGATCAGGTTGCGCAGATGATGCTGGCGCAGCCGGAGGGCGAACGGTTTCTCGTGCTGTTTCCGGTGAAGCATGAAGAAGGGCATGTGCCGACGCTCGTGCTGACAGAGCTGCGCTCCCGCGGATTCAACCGGCTGTGGCAGAACGGCACGGTGTTCGAGTTCTCCACGCCGGAATCGCTTATCGATATCGAATGGTCGGAGCCGGTCTTTGTGCTGGCGGACCGGATTGCGATCAGCGCACAGGCCGAAGGGCCCGTTGTGCGCGCCGGGATGAGTCGACCCGAACTGCACCAGAGGATCGTGGATACGGTGGAGGCGTGCTATCGCGAATCGGGCGACGCGATCTTTCACAATGCGCGCACGGGCGAGCGCCTGTTGTTCAGCGAGCGCTTCCTGTGCAAGTACGACAATCTGGAGTTCCGCGAACCGGAGCCGATTCTGTTCAGCTTCAACAGCCCCGCCGGCGCGTGTCCGAGATGCCAGGGGTTCGGGAACACGATCGATTATTCACTGGACCTGATCGTCCCGAATCGCGGGCTGTCGCTGAACGAAGGAGCGATCGAGCCGTGGACGAAGCCGAAGGGCAGGGAGTGGTTCCGCGATTTCCGCACGCAGGCGACGGGGCGCGTGCGCTTCGATGTGCCGTTCTGCGATCTGACGGAAGAAGAGCAGCGCCTGGTGCTCGAAGGCGGGCGGAAGGTTGACGGCGTCCGGCAGTTTTTCAACTTCCTGGAGACGAAGAAGTACAAGCTGCATGTGCGCGTGTTTCTGAGCCGGTATCGCGGTTATGCGAAGTGTCCGGACTGCGGGGGGTCGCGGCTGCGGAAAGAGGCGCTGAATGCGCGCGTCGGCGACAAGACGCATCTGCCGACGCTGTGCGCATGAACATCGCCGAGGCGCTCGGGTTTTTTTCCAGGCTGGAGCTGACGCCGGAGGAGACAGGGATCGCGGGGAAGATTCTGGTCGAGATCGCGCAGCGGCTGACGTTCCTGAACGACGTGGGGCTGGAATATCTGACGCTGGACCGGCTGTCATCTACGCTCTCGGGCGGGGAGGCGCAGCGAATTCAGCTGGCGACGTGTCTGGGATCGCGGCTGGTGGGCGCGTGTTACGTGCTGGACGAGCCGTCGATCGGGCTGCACAGCCGGGACACGGCGCGGTTGATCCGCATTCTGCATGAGCTGCGCGATCTGGGAAATACGATTCTCGTGGTCGAGCACGATCCGGATGTGATGCGGGCGGCGGACCACATCGTCGATCTCGGTCCGGGCGCGGGAGAAAACGGCGGCCGGCTTGTTTTCGAGGGCAGCTTTCCGGCGCTGATGGGGGACCGGAACGGATCGCTCACCGGCCAGTATCTGCGTCATGAGAAGCAGGTGTCGCCGCCGAAGTTCCGGCGCGAGGTGAATCCACGGAAGATGCTGCAGTTTTTCGGCGCGCGGCTGCACAACCTGAAAGGCATCGATGTCACGATTCCGCTGCGGCTGCTGACGGTGGTTACGGGGGTGTCGGGTTCGGGCAAGTCGACGCTCGGTGCACGACGTCGTGTATCAGGTCGCTGCAGGCGCGGCTGCGGCAGCGCGAAGGCGTGCCGGCCGCAGAGAACGCGTTCGATGCGGAGTTCGGAGAAGAAGAATCGCCGCGGCTGAACTGCTCGAGGATGGAAGGCGCCGACGCGATTCAGGAAGTCGTCATGGTTGATCAGACACCCATCGGGCGCACGCCGCGGTCGAATCCGATTACGTATATCAAAGGCTTCGACATTATTCGCGGAATATTCGCGGCCACACCGGCGGCGGAGAAGCGCGGCTACACGGCAGGACATTTTTCGTTCAACGTGCCGGGCGGCCGCTGCGAGGTATGCCAGGGCGACGGCACGGTGACGGTGGAGATGCAGTTTCTGGCCGATGTCGAGCTGGTCTGCGACGAATGCAAAGGCACGCGGTTCAAGAGCAGCATTCTCGACATCAAATACAAAGGCCTGAACGTGCATGAAGTGCTGCAGCTGACGGTGCGGGAGGCGATCGGTTTCTTCCACGACACGGCGCGGCTGGTTACGCGCCTGAGGCTGCTGGATGAGGTCGGGCTGGGATATCTGCGGCTGGGGCAGTCGGCTACGACGCTGTCGGGCGGCGAGGCCCAGAGGGTGAAGCTGGCGGCGCATCTGGCGCAGTCGACCAACAGCGGCACGCTGTTCATCTGCGATGAGCCGACGACAGGGCTGCACTTCGACGATATTCAGAAGCTGCTGGCCGCGTTCGAGAGGCTGATCGACAACGGCGGATCCCTGCTGGTGATCGAACACAATCTGGATGTGATCCGCGCGGCGGACTGGATCATCGATATGGGCCCGGAAGGTGGGGATGCGGGCGGGCGCATTGTGGCGCAGGGGACACCGGAGGGTGTGGCGGAAGCGGCGGGATCGCACACGGCGCGGTTCCTCGCGGCGGCTACCGATGCCTGATGGTGCGGGTGCTGAAAAAAGTCGGACTGATATTGCTGGCGCTGGCCGCGGCGGCCATCTTCTTTATTGGATCGCTCGGTCTGGATGTGCACTGGAAGTAAGCGTCCCTGCCATTTCGGACACGCGGATTGTATCCGCGTCTGGCGTTTCTACATTTCGCCACCATTTCGGACGCGGATTGTATCCGCGTTTGGACGCAGCTTGCGCTGCGCGTCCCTATTGTGTCGGTGAGGTGATTTCGATCTCGGCCGTGGTGTTCTGCCAGTCGGGCAGCTCGTAGATTTTCATTTTCGTCTTCAGCGGCTCGGTCAGATCTTTGGAAGAGTTTCCGGCCAGCTCGGGGAGCTTGAAGCTGAAGGAGCCCACGGAATCTTCGTCCGAACGCGAAGTACTGGCCGAGAGACGCACGTTGGCCTCCAGATTGTCGATTTCCGTCTCCGAGTGGTTCACTACCACAAATTTGACCGTCGGCTTCTTGCCCTCCTCGAACATGCGGACACCAACCACTTCGACATATTTCTGGTAGGGGTTGGCGGCGCCTTTAGCTCCATTGGCTGAGGAGGCAGCGGCGCTGGCAGCGCCGGCGGATGCGCTCTTTGCCGCGGCGGAGCCCGAGTCGGGGCTGCGGAGCACGAAAAACCAGATGCCGCCTCCGACGATAAGCAGGACAGCGGCAAATCCCAGAGCGACCATCCAGGTGGGCGGTGCCGAACTGGTCGGACTTGGCGTCCACACGGGCGCGGCGCCTGGCGGCGCCGGACGTGGTTGCTGGGCGACATACCCAGGAGGCGGCCCATGCTGGGCTGGAGGCGCGGGCGGCGGCGGTGGCGTGTAGACAGGCTGCTGGGGGGAATACTGTGGCGGCGGATATGGCGGCTGTGCGTATTGCGGTGGCGGAGCCGTCTGCTGAACGGGCGGCGGGGCGTATTGAGGCGGTGGTTGCGGAGGCCAGGAGGGCGGGGCGCCGTATCCGGGCGGGGGCTGCTGCCAGGGAGCGGCCTGTTGCTGTTCGGGCGCAGGTGCCCCCGCAGCTACCGGCGTGCCGGCCGCCAAAGCCGCAGCCTGTTCGGCGCAGTAGGGGCAATCGGTCTTCGAAGGCGGAACGTCGCGTCCGCACTGCGGACATATCCAGCTGAACATTGGCTTCGATTTTTCTCCTGCCGCAGAACGGATTCGAAATTGTATGCGGCTTTCTTTCAATGTATACGAATGGGCACACCAGTGCGGTTTCGTCCCGGTGAGTTGTTGGTGTGTATTACAAAGGTAAGTTGGCAATCGAATTCATTCATCGCGGCAGGCCGACTCCGAAACGGGTAGCGCTGTTTCCGGGAACATGGAATCCGCCGACGATCGCGCATGTCGATATCGCACAGGCGGCGCTGCGCGAAGTTGACGAAGTCTTGTGGGTGCTGCCGCGTTCGCTTCCGCACAAGGAATTCGAGGGTGCCCGGTTCGATGAGCGCTGCGGAATGTTGAAATCGCTGGTGCGGGAGCATGCGCAGTTCTCGGCGGCGGTGTCGGACGGCGGACTGTACGTCGACATCGCCGCCGAGGCGCGCGAGTATTTCAGTCCGAAGACGGAAATCGTGATCGTGCTCGGCCGGGACGCGCTGGAGAGGATCGCCGCATGGGATTACGGTACACCGGGCGTGTTCGATGATCTGGTGCGGCGTCACCGCCTGCTGGTGGCCGCACGGAATGGCGAATACCGGCCGGAACGGCGGCACAGGGGCCGCATTTCGCGTCTGGCGATGGACGCGGCGTGGGACGAAGTGTCGTCTTCCGAAGTACGCCGCCGGATCGGGCTGGGCGAGGGATGGCGCGATCTGGTGCATCCCGCCATCGCCGGTATCATCCAAGGCTTGTACGAAGGCTTATATGCAGGAACACGAACGACAGACAGTGATCGGGCACATGAACGCGAGTCGCGACCGGATTCTCGGGGTGGTCGACGGCCTGACGCCGGAACAGTGGGCGTTCCGCACCGCCGCGGGCCGTTGGTCGATCGCGGAGTGCCTGGAGCACGTGATACGGGTGGAGAACAGAATCTGCGGCCTGGTCGGAAACGCGCTTCGTGAAGGCGTGCCGCAGCCGGAGAAGCGGCTGACGGCCGAAGAGCTGCGGGAAAAAGACGCGCGGATTTCGCAGGGTGTGGTGGACCGTTCGGCCACGCGGCAGGCGCCGGAGGCCGTCCGTCCTGACGGGAGATGGTCCGATGGCGCGGAGCTGGTGGCGGAGTTCCGGAAGACGCGGGGGCGATCCGGCGAGTTTGTGAAGACCGTCGAGGGCGACCTGCGCAGTCGTTTTCACACGCACGGCGGGTTCGGGGAGATCGACTGCTATCAGTGGCTGATCGTGATGAGCCTGCATGGCGCGCGGCACGCCGCGCAGATGGAAGAGATCAGGGCGGCGACGGATTTTCCACCGGCTGGATAGAATTTCGGACACGCGGATTGTATCCGCGTCTTCGTTTTAGAGCGACGACGAATTGGCGGAAACGCTCGAATACAGCCACTGATCGGGACGCGCGCACAAACCAGGGGTACAACAGGACGTGAACATGGTTGGGCATGATAAACCCAGCCGCCGCAGGGCCGCCATCAGCAGAGTAGCGATTTCGGGCCGTCGCTGCAAGTCGCGCTCCAATGCGGTACTCGGCTCATACCGTGAAAGTGGCCGGAAACAGGCAGATTTCTCATCATTTCGGACACGCGGATTGTATCCGCGTTTCCACAGACTTCAGTCCGTGTGTTCGGTTGTCCCGGTTCGGGGCTTTTTCAGCATCTGGCTGCAGCCCCGGCAGTCAGCCGGGGACCGCGATTTCGACCGCGCAGCAGGCCGCAACCGTGAGCCGGACGCACGCGGTCTCCTGCCGCCCGCGCTTAGTCGCGGAAAGACGAATGCATAGAGGGATTGACGTGCGGGGAGAGCCATTGCCGGGGTAGGACAGTTTCCGGATTGCGTCAACCGGAAAGCATCGGCGGGCGCACGCCGACCTCCGGAGATCCATTTCCGCAACCGGCGTTCGTCGGGACGAATCGCGTATCATCATCGGTGGCGCATTGCGCCGCCTGACAGTTTGCGGGTCCAAAATAATCCTCATGGGAGAGTCAAATGCCGAAGAACAACAGCAGGATCACAGCGTTGGCATTGGTTATTCCGATTCTTTCCCTCTGGCCGGCCTCTGCACGGGCGCAGGCTGGGAAGGCTCCCTATCCGGTCATGGCTCCTCTCGATCGGTATTTGATTCCGGACGAGAAGGCTGAGATCGCGCTCGCCCGTAGTGCCGCTCCGGCATCGATTTCGGATGCAGCCGAAGTGATGGTGTTGCGACGGGATGGCTACGCAACTGCTGTAAAGGGCTCCAATGGCTTCGTCTGCATCGTCGAGCGATCCTGGGCGAACCCGACCGATGACACGGAATTCTGGAACTCTAAGATCCGCGCGCCGCATTGCTTCAATTCGTCCGCCGCAAGAACGGTTCTGCCCATCTTTCTGAAGAAAACCAAACTTGTGCTGGCGGGAAAATCTAAAGCACAGATCCTCGCGGCTGTTACGTCCGCACTGGTAACGAAGGAACTACCCGCGCTGGCTCCGGGAGCGATGGCCTACATGATGGCGAAGCAGCAGTATCTGAACGATGACGCCAGGAACTGGCATCCCCATGTCATGTTTTTCGTTTCGGGTGATGCCGTGAAAAGTTGGGGAGCGAATCTCCCTGGGTCTCCGGTATTAGCGGCGAACGATCCGGAACAACGGGTGACCACCTTTATGGTTTTGGCCGGCACGTGGTCCGACGGGACGCCGGCCCCATCCACGATGCACTGACTTCAAATCGACTCGCTTTGCTGGTGGGGTGAGATATCTCCTGCGAAGTCCGGTCCCACTCTGTCCCCTGGGTTGCCCCGTCCTCAGTGGACGCGGACGGCGTTTGAACGAAGCCGCTCGCGCGGCGGACGCTGCGCGTGTGGTGAACCGGTGGAGTGCGTGGGGTTTTGAGATTAAATATGGGTCACAAGGAGGTCCCTGTGACCCAACTTCGAAAAATGATGCTGGAAGAGCTCCAGCGTCGGAATTACTCTCAGGCTACCGTACGCGCCTACCTGCACGCAGTGGAGGCGTTCGCCGGACATTTCCACACTCCGCCGGACCGTATGGGTCTCGATCATATCCGTACCTGGCAGGCACACCTGTTTCAGGAAAAGAAACTGTCGGCCAGTACTGTGACACAGATGACCGCCGGTTTACGGTTCTTCTTTGTCAGGATGTTGCGGCGGCCCTATCCGGTGGAATCGGTTCCGTATCCGAAGAGACCACGCCGCCTTCCCACGGTCCTCACACAAGAGGAAGCTGCCCGGCTGATCAACTCCGCGAGCAACCTGTTCCACCGCGCCATCCTGATGACGCTCTATGCGACCGGCATGCGCCGGGCCGAGGTGTGCAATCTCAAAGTCAGCGATATCGACAGTACGCAGATGGTCGTTCACGTTCGCAACGGCAAGGGAGCCCGCGACCGGGATATCCCGCTCGATCCGAAACTCCGGGAAACGCTGCGGGAGTACTGGCGCTGGATGCGGCCGAAGACATACCTCTTTCCGGGGACCATCAACAACTGGCGGGCCGATAAGCCAATCGATACCAAAGTAGTCTGGCAGGCATGCCGACAGGCGGCCCAAAGAGCCGGCATCACCAAACCGGTTACACCTCACGCCCTGCGGCACGCGTTCGCCACCCACCGTCTGGAAAGCGGCTGCGATCTCGTCACACTGCAAACGCTGCTCGGTCATGCCAACATCCGACACACCACGATCTACCTGCACCTGTCGCAACGCCACCTTCGGTCGGCCGGCAATCCACTGGACAACATCGATGTTTCCAGCCCTGACCAGATTAAGCGGTCCCGGAAGCTGATCAAAAGATGAAGAAGCCACCTTTCGAGGTGGCAGACATCATTCGCGCCCATGGCGACAGCTTCGTCGAAAGGAACCGCTCCTGGCTGACCTGGCTCCAACTCCGCATTCTCTTTGCCATCGAGCACTGTCGCACGGCTGCGCTCGGCGGACATCTGGATCGCTGTCGTCAGTGCGGCCATGAAGCTACCTCGTTTAACTCCTGCCGTTCCAGGCATTGTCCGAAGTGCCAGACCAATGCCCGCAACCGGTGGCTCGCCGATCGCCACAAAGAACTGCTGCCCGTGAGCTACGTACACGTCGTGTTTACTCTTCCCCACGAACTCGCCTGGCTGGCTCTGCAGAACAAGAAGGTTGTCTACGATCTTCTGTTCCGCGCGAGTGCCGCAACCCTGCTGGAGGTCGCAGCCGATCCCAAACACATGGGAGCGGAGATCGGCTTCCTCAGCGTTCTGCACACCTGGGGGCAGAATCTGCAGATCCATCCGCATGTTCATTGCGTGATCCCGGCCGGCGGTCTTGCTCCCGATCACCAGCGCTGGATTCACCCGCGCTATGATTTCTTTCTGCCGGTGAAGGTGCTGGGCAAGGTGTTCCGCGGAAAGTTTACCGACGGATTGAAAAGCGCCTTCTACGCAGGAGAACTCCGGTTCCCTGGCCGGATGAAAATGCTGTCCGAACGAAGAGCGTTCCACGCCTTCCTTCGACCACTGTTCCGTAAGCGCTGGGTAGTTTATGCCAAACGGCCTTTCGGAGGACCCGAGCATGTCCTCCACTACCTGGCCCGCTACACTCACCGCGTCGCCATTTCCAATCACCGCATCGTGAGCCTTGCCGACGGCAAGGTTACCTTCCGCTGGAAGGATTATGCCCATCACAACAAGCAGCGGCTGATGACTGTCAGCGCCGAAGAGTTCCTGAGGCGCTTCCTGCTCCACACTCTGCCGCGCGGTTTTGTGCGCATCCGCTTCTGTGGCTTTCTCGCCAACCGCCGTCGAGGTAACCTGCTCCCGGTGTGCCGCCAACTTCTCGCAGTCGTTTCGCCTTTGCAGAAGGCGTCAGGGCCGGAAGCCCCGGCTTTCGGCGCATGGCGTTGCCCTTGTTGCGGCGGAGCCATGAAACTCATCGAGAAACTCAATCCTCAACAGATGTTGCGAAGGACTGCAGCCCGGGAGAGCTTCGCTGACACGTCATAGCGATCGGTCATCGGCTAACCATGCGCTTGCTCCGGCACGCGGGTCCGAGGTGTGTCCCGTTGCCCCTGGCGCGCCCAGGAACAATCAAAACCCTATCCCGCAGCCCGTGCCATTCACCATTTACCCGGAGTTCCCGACATCAAAAACAGCCCCTGATCTTATCCACGGCTACCGATTCGCCGAACCAGAAGTTCCCCTGTGGATTGAACACCCATAGCCAGACCGCGCCCGCCGCAAACGCGAGCGGCCCCGTTCAAACGCCCCTATCTGAAGTGCCCCGGCGACACACATCTCGCCGTCCCCCGGCATCACGGCGCCGGGTCACCCCAGATAGGGTCATAGCGTTTGAACGAAGCCGCTCGCGCGGCGGACGCTGCGCGTGTGGTGAACCGGTGGAGTGCGTGGGGTTTTGAGATTAAATATGGGTCACAAGGAGGTCCCTGTGACCCAACTTCGAAAAATGATGCTGGAAGAGCTCCAGCGTCGGAATTACTCTCAGGCTACCGTACGCGCCTACCTGCACGCAGTGGAGGCGTTCGCCGGACATTTCCACACTCCGCCGGACCGTATGGGTCTCGATCATATCCGTACCTGGCAGGCACACCTGTTTCAGGAAAAGAAACTGTCGGCCAGTACTGTGACACAGATGACCGCCGGTTTACGGTTCTTCTTTGTCAGGATGTTGCGGCGGCCCTATCCGGTGGAATCGGTTCCGTATCCGAAGAGACCACGCCGCCTTCCCACGGTCCTCACACAAGAGGAAGCTGCCCGGCTGATCAACTCCGCGAGCAACCTGTTCCACCGCGCCATCCTGATGACGCTCTATGCGACCGGCATGCGCCGGGCCGAGGTGTGCAATCTCAAAGTCAGCGATATCGACAGTACGCAGATGGTCGTTCACGTTCGCAACGGCAAGGGAGCCCGCGACCGGGATATCCCGCTCGATCCGAAACTCCGGGAAACGCTGCGGGAGTACTGGCGCTGGATGCGGCCGAAGACATACCTCTTTCCGGGGACCATCAACAACTGGCGGGCCGATAAGCCAATCGATACCAAAGTAGTCTGGCAGGCATGCCGACAGGCGGCCCAAAGAGCCGGCATCACCAAACCGGTTACACCTCACGCCCTGCGGCACGCGTTCGCCACCCACCGTCTGGAAAGCGGCTGCGATCTCGTCACACTGCAAACGCTGCTCGGTCATGCCAACATCCGACACACCACGATCTACCTGCACCTGTCGCAACGCCACCTTCGGTCGGCCGGCAATCCACTGGACAACATCGATGTTTCCAGCCCTGACCAGATTAAGCGGTCCCGGAAGCTGATCAAAAGATGAAGAAGCCACCTTTCGAGGTGGCAGACATCATTCGCGCCCATGGCGACAGCTTCGTCGAAAGGAACCGCTCCTGGCTGACCTGGCTCCAACTCCGCATTCTCTTTGCCATCGAGCACTGTCGCACGGCTGCGCTCGGCGGACATCTGGATCGCTGTCGTCAGTGCGGCCATGAAGCTACCTCGTTTAACTCCTGCCGTTCCAGGCATTGTCCGAAGTGCCAGACCAATGCCCGCAACCGGTGGCTCGCCGATCGCCACAAAGAACTGCTGCCCGTGAGCTACGTACACGTCGTGTTTACTCTTCCCCACGAACTCGCCTGGCTGGCTCTGCAGAACAAGAAGGTTGTCTACGATCTTCTGTTCCGCGCGAGTGCCGCAACCCTGCTGGAGGTCGCAGCCGATCCCAAACACATGGGAGCGGAGATCGGCTTCCTCAGCGTTCTGCACACCTGGGGGCAGAATCTGCAGATCCATCCGCATGTTCATTGCGTGATCCCGGCCGGCGGTCTTGCTCCCGATCACCAGCGCTGGATTCACCCGCGCTATGATTTCTTTCTGCCGGTGAAGGTGCTGGGCAAGGTGTTCCGCGGAAAGTTTACCGACGGATTGAAAAGCGCCTTCTACGCAGGAGAACTCCGGTTCCCTGGCCGGATGAAAATGCTGTCCGAACGAAGAGCGTTCCACGCCTTCCTTCGACCACTGTTCCGTAAGCGCTGGGTAGTTTATGCCAAACGGCCTTTCGGAGGACCCGAGCATGTCCTCCACTACCTGGCCCGCTACACTCACCGCGTCGCCATTTCCAATCACCGCATCGTGAGCCTTGCCGACGGCAAGGTTACCTTCCGCTGGAAGGATTATGCCCATCACAACAAGCAGCGGCTGATGACTGTCAGCGCCGAAGAGTTCCTGAGGCGCTTCCTGCTCCACACTCTGCCGCGCGGTTTTGTGCGCATCCGCTTCTGTGGCTTTCTCGCCAACCGCCGTCGAGGTAACCTGCTCCCGGTGTGCCGCCAACTTCTCGCAGTCGTTTCGCCTTTGCAGAAGGCGTCAGGGCCGGAAGCCCCGGCTTTCGGCGCATGGCGTTGCCCTTGTTGCGGCGGAGCCATGAAACTCATCGAGAAACTCAATCCTCAACAGATGTTGCGAAGGACTGCAGCCCGGGAGAGCTTCGCTGACACGTCATAGCGATCGGTCATCGGCTAACCATGCGCTTGCTCCGGCACGCGGGTCCGAGGTGTGTCCCGTTGCCCCTGGCGCGCCCAGGAACAATCAAAACCCTATCCCGCAGCCCGTGCCATTCACCATTTACCCGGAGTTCCCGACATCAAAAACAGCCCCTGATCTTATCCACGGCTACCGATTCGCCGAACCAGAAGTTCCCCTGTGGATTGAACACCCATAGCCAGACCGCGCCCGCCGCAAACGCGAGCGGCCCCGTTCAAACGCCCCTATCTGAAGTGCCCCGGCGACACACATCTCGCCGTCCCCCGGCATCACGGCGCCGGGTCACCCCAGATAGGGTCATAGCGTTTAGACCGCGCCCGCCGCAAACGCGAGCGGCCCCGTTCAAACGCCCCTATCTGAAGTGCCCCGGCGACACACATCTCGCCGTCCCCCGGCATCACGGCGCCGGGTCACCCCAGATAGGGTCATAGCGTTTTCACGGGACCGATCTGGCGCAATGTCCGACCTCCCATGGGGACTTGGGGCTCCGCGGCACGATCTCGAAGCCGCTAAAGAGAGTGTGTACTACGGCCGGAACGAGCTACGGCTCGTTCCACCCCGAAAAGGCCGTCAACGGTCGCTTTTTCCTCCAGTTGGGAAAAACGGAGCCCGCGAACAACGCGTTGACCCTGTCTTCAGTGGCACGCGACCAATTGGAGAGATTAATACTATGTCGCAAAGCAATACGCGGGTTATGCGGCCCCTGAGCGTAGTTAGACAGAAGCCGCTGTCCGTCTCCAATTAACGCTCTAATTATTCCCGCGGCGACCTCAGCGGGAACACTAAGACGCGGTAATGCCATTCGCCCGGATGATACCACGACCCAAGTGTGTATGGATTCTCTTGGACGGGCCTGAACTCGCGCCGCACCTTGCAGTCACAAATTCTGAGCGAGGCAGACGAGTGCGGATGCGGCTTTGGGGGAGGTCAGTCCTGTGAAGTCCGGTCCACGTCAACTTCACGAGAAACACCACCCGGGTAGCGGGAGCTGGTCTTCCGTGGCTCGTTTTCGCTGGATTAGAAATGAACCCCCTTCACTTCGCCCACCGCCCGGATAGCCGGGAATGCGGAAGCTATCGTCGGCGTCCGAGGCGGCTCCTGCGCTTTAGTGCACGGTGTGTTTTGACCGCCAGAAAAACGTTCACAGCGTTTTTCAACTTTCTTGCATTGACCCCGCAGGACTTACCCCTCGTCGCCGCTTCGACCCCGTTTCCCGCGTGCATAATGTGGCTTGCAAGCGCTCTGACGGGTCCCCTTTATGGGGACCTCAGCCTGACGGGTCCCCTTTATGGGGACCTCAGCCTGACGGGTCCCCTTTATGGGGACCTCAGCCTGACGGGTCCCCTTTATGGGGACCTCAGCCTGACGGGTCCCCTTTATGGGGACCTCAGCCTGACGGGTCCCCTTTATGGGGACCTCAGCCTGACGGGTCCCCTTTATGGGGACCTCAGCCTGACGGGTCCCCTTTATGGGGACCTCAGCCTGACGGGTCCCCTTTATGGGGACCTCAGCCTGACGGGTCCCCTTTATGGGGACCTCAGCCTGACGGGTCCCCTTTATGGGGACCTCAGCCTGACGGGTCCCCTTTATGGGGACCTCAGCTCTTTGACAACCGAAAATCGACTTTATAAGCCGCAGGCACAAGTGTCTCTGAACGTCGCCGCACAGTTCAGAGACACTCGGGGGGCGCGCAAAAAAAGAATCGCGAAGTGAACCTGAAAAACGCTGAAAACAAAGGCGCGGGCCCCGAAAAATAACCCGGGAACGAACCCGGGAAACCCGGGAACGAACCCACCGGAACCCGACACGAACCCGGGCAACCCGGCCAACCCACCAGTGATTCGTGCAGTCAGGAGCGGGACCAGCGCCACAACACGATCAACGCCGGCAACGCAACGGCGGCAAGCGCCAGGAGACCAACGGTCAGAACATCGGAGACAGTGGTACGCCGAGAGAGCTGCAACAGGACGAAGAATGCGGTCACCAGGAGAGTTCCGGCGCAGATCCTCCCCATCCAGACCAGAGGCAGCTGAGCCCGATTCATCTGCTGCCGGCGCATCCTGAGATTCAGCCGCCACCACATCGACGCGGCCGATTCGAGCCGCTCGTCCAGGGAGCGTTCATGCAGATGATTGAGCTGCTGAGTGACCGCGCGAATCTCACTGCAGACGGCGCACGCCTCGGTGTGCAGAAGAAGATCGTGCGTAAGTTCGCCGCGGGCGAGCGCACGCACTACTTCCGACTCCTGTTCGCACCGCGGTATTGCGTTGTCCTCGCCTGGTCTATGCGCCATAACCACGCTTCTTCAGCATACCCGCAAAATTCGCTCTGGCTCGTGCCAGCATGGGTCGGATACTTGCAGTGCCGGCCTGCAGGAATGCCGCGATCTCGGTGTGGCTGAAGCGCTCGACATACGCCAGCCACAACAGGTCGCGCTCCTTTGGTTTCAGACGGCCGAATATTTGCCGGATGTCGCGGGCTTCATCCAACGAGTGCTCTCGTGTGGCGAACTCCCGTTCATCCGGCAGCGGTTCCATGGGGCGGGATCTGCGATGGTCGCGGATCAGGTTTGTAGCGATTCGGTAGAGGTAATTCCTGCGCCACTCGAAGTCCATGCCGGCCGGGAGGTCGGCCTTGAACAAGCGAAAGTAACTCTCCTGCAGCATGTCGTCCGCCAGGGTCACATCATCCCTCAAGGCGGACCTCAGATAGGAACGCAGTTTGCGGGCGGTCTGGTCGTAGAATGCGCAAAAGGCGTCCTCGTCCATTGGTATCGCAGCAATGGCATTTCAGAGTGCTGCAGCCCTCACGGCGCCTGTTGCCCATTTTTGTTGAGAAGCCCCCAGGCCTTGCATAGGCGGTAAGAAACAGCGGCGGAAACGAGGAATCCGATGCCCAGCGCCGTTAACGGCGTACCGATCATGAGCAATGCATTGCGCGTTTCCGGGTCGTCCTGGCCGATCCGGACGAGAAGCAACGCGAGCCCGAGCGCGACGAGCGCTACGCCGAACTGAATACCGTTGAGAATGCGGCTCCCGGAATCTTTGAGGTCGAATGCCAGAGATTCAAAATATTTGCGGCCCGCGGCCCCTTCGAGGAAGGCAATAAGATCCTGGCTGCCAGCGAATCGATCCAGAAGTTTTGAGTGAAGATCGGAGACCTGCTTACCCCAGCGGCTACGGCGAATGTTGCCGGAGATCGTCCAGACGGAAAAGCCAAACACACAGGCGATGGTGGTGATAATGATGGCAACGGTCAGATTTTCAGACATCTGTTTTCATCTCCCATCCGCTATTACGGGCAGGGGACGGGCTTGTTATCGGAATTTTGCTGCCGTTAAGGATTGAGCGAAGCCGCGTAGGCGGCGATGTTCAGCATGTCGTCGGTCGTGAGGTGCTCGACCACCGGTTTCATCAGCTCCGTCCAGGAGCCTTTGCGGAAACCGTTCTGCATGTCGTACATCTGGCGGGTCAGATAGCTGGGCGAACGTCCGGCAAGCGGCGGCACGGGGCCCAGTCCTTTGAGGCCAACGCCGTGGCAAGTGGCGCAGGCGATAGTTTTTCCGCCGCCCTTGGTGACCAGGAGTTCTCCCTTCTTAACCGCGCCAATCGGAACGTAGGCGATGAAGGGCGAGTGCGGATCGCGCAGGACTTCGGTGGCTTCGCCGTTGACCGGCGTCTCCACAATACGGTCGCCGAGCGGTTCCATTTCCTTGCCTTCGACAATGAAGAGTCCGTTTGACGGCTTGACCTTCGGCGTCGTTTTGGACTCGACCACTTTGATCCACGGAGTCCACTTCATGGCGCCGAAGTATTCGGCGGCGGCTTTGATTTCGTCGTCGGTCATGTTCTGCGCGAACTGGTGCATGAGGTTGGTGTTGTTCTTGCGCGGATCGGCGCTCTTGCGATTGCCTGCTCTGAAATCGCTCATGGTGTGGATGAAGTATTCCACCGTGAGACCGCTGACGCCGGCGTTCTCTGCGCGTCCTTTGCCGTTGGGATAGTGGCAGAGGCCGCATGCCCAGACTTCGGGCTGCTTGCCGTGCGCGACGACGGAGGGCATCGCGGGATGCTCGTTGGGGAACCAGTGAACGGGACCGAAACGGTTGGCGATCTGCGCGCGCGAGTACTGCGCTGTGGCGCCGGGAATCGTGCGCAGAGTCTGATCCGTGTTGGCCGGACCGGGAGGCGGAGGCGTGGCGCCAGGAGGCGGCGGCGTTTCGTAGCCGTAGGCCCATGGCGGCGGCGCCGCAGCAAAACTTGTTGCGGCGCCGGCGGTGAGGGCAAGCGCGAATGTGGCTATTGCGGCAGATTTCATAGGTGGCTCCTGTCGGCGCAATTCTATCCAACGAGCGTACACCGGCGGGGAGAACGCCAAATCAGTTCTCAGACGGCTTTTCGGCTTTGTCGATGACGATCACTTCGACGGGGCCTTTCTTCGATTCGAATTTCAGGCCCAGCCGTTCCTGAAACGCTGTGAATATGGAGGGCGCAGCGGAGTCCGTGGCGGGATTGTCGCCCGGCGACTGCGCCGAAGGCGCTCGGAATGCATCGGGAGTCACCGCGAGGCTGATGTCGAAGTTTCCCTTCAGCCCTGTTTCGTCAACAACGGTTCGTCCGAGCATGCGCGACAACAGCGGTGTCAGCTCCGCGATGGTATGGCTGATTACCGTCAGCCCGATCGGGGAAATCATCATCTGACCGCAATAGCGAGGCGGTGGCGCGCCGGGCTGCGGAGGCGCCGGAGGGTGAGTGGGATCGACCTTCTGACAACCGCCTTCCTTTGACTCCACAAGGTCAGGCCCGGGCTTGCCGTCTTTTCGGGCGAGAACAAGGGCGTAGATCGGCATTTCTTTGGTTTCGTGATGGACGCGCAACCGGAAGCGGTCGGCGAGCAGCCCCTGCAGCATCACCGGCAGTTCGCTCTGGGAGGGTTTGGTCTCGGGTTTGGCGACGATGTCGTAAGGAGTTGAGTCGATCCACGCGGGTCCGCCGGAAACCTGGAACGGCTGCACACTCCAGGCGAACTCTATCATGTCTTTCAGAGGCATGTTCGTGATCTTGATCCCGCCGCCGGGACCGGGGCTGAAGAACCTTCCACGGGCATCGGGCGCGGCGGGTTTGACGGTTGCGACTTCGAAGGCCGGGCCGGGCGCAGGGTCGGGGTTTTGCTGACCCTGCGCCAGAGCAGCAGCCAGCAGCACAGTCATCAGGATCGTCAACGGGCGCATGACTATTCCTCTGCACCATTGTAGGCATTAAAATCACCGGCGGCTTCGACCCCCGGTGGTACAGATATCGGACGATTAAACCGGCCTGGCGTGCCGGACGCCTTTGCTATCCTGAGTTTTCCACTCCCTGTACGAGCTCAATCTCAAAGGAGAATCCATCCCCCAACATGGCCGTAAAAGTAGGCATCAATGGCTTCGGGCGCATCGGACGCAATGTCGTGCGCGCCGCCCTGCACGATCCGGAAATCGATTTCGTCGCCGTCAACGATCTCACGGATACGAAAACTCTCGCCCACCTCACGAAGTACGATTCGGTGCTGGGCAACCTCCATGAAGAGGTCAAGGCGGCCGGTGACACGATCTCGGTCGGCGCGCGTAAACTGAAAGTTTTCGCGGTGAAGGATCCGGCGGAGCTCGACTGGAGTTCGCTGGGCGTTGAAATCGTCATCGAATCCACCGGCAAATTCACCGATGCCACTGCCGCCGCCAAACACATTCGCGGCACGGTGAAGAAAGTCATCATCTCCGCGCCGGCGACGAATGAAGACGTGACGATCGTGCTTGGTGTGAACGACGCGGCTTACGATCCCTCGAAACACAAGGTCATTTCAAACGCATCGTGCACCACAAACTGTCTGGCGCCCTTCGTCAAAGTGCTGCACGAGAAGTTCGGTATCGTCAAAGGGTCGATGACTACCATCCACAGCTACACGAACGATCAGCACGTGCTGGATTTCCCGCACAAGGATCTGCGGCGCGCGCGTGCCGCTGCGCTGAACATGATTCCCACCAGCACCGGCGCCGCGAAAGCCATCGGGCTCGTGATGCCTGAGCTCAAAGGCAAGCTGGACGGCTATGCGATGCGCGTGCCGACGCCCGATGTGTCGGTCGTCGATCTGGTCTGCCTCACGTCGAAGAAAACCACGGCCGCCGAAGTGAACGCGGCTCTCAAGGCTGCGGCAGACGGCGAGATGAAAGGTATCCTCGCGTACACGGAGGATCCGGTGGTTTCGACCGACATGCTGCGTAATCCGAACAGCTCGATTGTCGACAGCCTGATGACGAAGGTGATCGACGGCGACCTTGTGAAGGTTGTCTCGTGGTACGACAACGAGTGGGGTTACTCGTGCCGCGTCAACGATCTGGTTAAGTTCCTCGTGAAGAAAGGCCTGTAGCGTTTTACCTTTTCTTTAACCAAAAGCGGTAAAGGTTTGTAAAACGGGCGCGCGCGTTTGACAGGGGTCGTAACCTAGGGTCTAAGGAGCTTCACCCTTCAAACATGAAAAAGACACTTCTGGCCTTGTTGGCCACGCTCACGTTTGCATTCACAGTTCTGGCTGCTGATGTCACCGGCAAGTGGACCGGTGAGGTCCAGGGCCGAAACGGACCTCAACCCTTCAACCTGGAACTGAAACAGTCCGGCGACATGCTCACCGGCGCCGTCACGGGCGGCCGCGGTGGCGACATAGAGATATCGGAAGGCAAAGTTGACGGTGACACGATCACCTTCACGGTTTCGAGACCGGGGCGTGACGGCGGGCCGGCCTTCGTTCAGAAGTATACGGGCAAAGTGAAAGGCGACTCGATCGACTTAACGCGCGAAGGCGGCCGCGGCAACCCCGTGATGTTCACGGTGAAAAAGGGCTAGCGCGCACACCCGGTAAAAGAAGGTAAAGCCGGGAACTTTCGGCGAGCCGGCAGATATATAGTCAAAGAGCTTGTTCGCGGTCGTGCGAACGCCGACACACTACAAATGCTTCGCACAACCGTATTCATACTTCTCACTGCCCTGCTCGCGTTCGGAGAAACTCAAAGCGGTACTGTGGTGTCCGGCGGCAATCCGATCCCGGGCGCCACAGTAACGGCCACGTGCGGCTCCGACAAGATCACCACAGTCACAGATGACGCAGGGCGATTTGAAATGGGCGGACTGCCCACATCGCCCTGCAGCTTTTCTGTGGCGATGTTCGGCTTTGACGCGACCCCGCGCGAAGCTACAGCTTCTTCCTCTCCGCTGAAATTCGATCTGCAACTGCAGGCACACGCTACGCTTCCGGGCGAGAACGCGGCGCCGGGACGCGGACGAGGACGCGGCG
The DNA here is from genome assembly GCA_963832905.1 of Terriglobia bacterium. Lineage (GTDB taxonomy): Bacteria > Acidobacteriota > Terriglobia > Bryobacterales > Bryobacteraceae > BOG-234. The sequence goes on from CAWHVO010000002.1 coordinate 326,944, forward strand.
GATTCCGCCGGCAACCGGGAGAAACCGGCAACGCGGCACCTGGATCGAATCCACTAGCCGGCAATCAGGCTCCGAACAATTCAACGCCGGGTGCGAATGGTTCCGGACGCGGCGGACAGGGCCGCGGCGGCTTCGGTCGCGGCGGGTTCGGTCGCGGCGGGTTCGGCCGGGGCCAGAATCCGCAGGCGCAGGCTGCCAACGGGCAGCAGACTGCTCAGCAGGGATTCCAGAGTCTCAGCCTGCAGAGTAACGGCGAGAATCAAATTGACAGCGACATCGCTCCCGGCGACTCCGTCGATAGCAACAGCGCCAACCAGGCTTTCGCCATCAGCGGAAGTCTCAGCCAAGGGGTGCAGGCGCAGGCCGGGGACAACTTCGGTCTGAACGGTTTCGGACGCGGCGGATTCGGTGGACCTGACGGATTCGGCGGCCCCGGCGGGGGAGAACAGTTCGCGCAGAATGGTCAGCAGGGCAATGCCGGATTCGGCGGACCCGGTGGTCCGGGTGGCGGTGGTCCAGGAGGCGGTGGTCCGGGTGGCTTCGGCGGACGCGGCGGCGGTGGTTTCGGCGGTGGTCGTGGAGGCGGATTCGGCGGGCGCGGCGGCGGACGCGGCGGTCCCAATCGCAACTTCCAGTTCGGCAACCGCATCAATCGCGGACGACGCAATCAGTTTCAGGGCAACGCGTATTACACGATCGGCAATTCGGTTCTGAACGCGCGGCCTTATTCGTTCACTTCACCCGAAACGCTGACCGGCGCTGAGGTGCCGAAGGCAGGCTATGCGTCGAACCGTTTTGGATTTTCCGGCGGCGGTCCGCTGACGATACCGAAGCTCTATAACGGCGACAAGACATTCTGGTTTGTCAACTACACGGGCAACCGGTCGAAGAACGGATTCGATGATGTATCGACGGTGCCGACGCTCGATGAGCGCGGGGGCAATTTCTCCGCCCTGGGCACGACGATCCTGCAGCCGGGGACCACGACGCCGTTTCCCGGCAACATCATTCCGTCGAGCCTGTTGAACTCGGCTGCCACGGGACTGCTTTCGTATATTCCGGCCCCGAACTCGCCCGGCCTGCGCAACAACTTTCAGCTGATCGGCGCCAATCCCAGCAACAACGACAACCTGCAGGTGCGCATCAATCAGACGATCACGAACAAAGATGGCCTGGATGTGAACTTCAGCTACCAGCACCGGGATTCGGATACCATCCAGCCGTTCGGGTTCGTCGATCCCACCCGCGGCTACGGCGTCAGCGGGCAGCTGACATATCGCCGTACGATTACGCGCAACCTCATCAACAGCCTCTCGTGGAACTTCAGCCGCAATCTGAGCCAGAATCTGTCGTCGTTCTCCCACGGCCCGAATATCGAGGGTAATCTGGGCATCGCGGGCGTCTCGCCGAGCGCCGAGCAGTTCGGTCCGCCGACACTTTCGTTTACTAATTTCAGCTCGCTGAGCGACTCCACGCCGTCATCGAACCGTGCGCAGACCTCCGCTTTGAACGAACAGCTGACACAGATTCACGGCAAAAACAACATCAGCTATGGCTTCGGTTTTCAGCGGAGGCAGACCAACATCACGAGCGATTCGAACGCGCGCGGCAATTTCAACTTCACGGGGATCGAGACCGGCTACGATTTTTCCGATTACCTGCTCGGTCTGCCTTACCAGAGCTCCGTGGTGACGTATCAGAACGACAACGATGCGCGCTATCTGCGGGAGAGTGCGCTGAGCGCTTTTGCCACGGACGATTTCCGGCTGGCCTCGAATCTCACTTTGAACGGCGGCCTGCGCTGGGAATACTTTTCTCCTTACACGGAAAAGTACAACCAGATGGCGAATCTCGACATCGCGCCGGGCTTCAATGCGGTGTCCGTCGTATTGCCTGGTCAGACGGGTCCTTATTCGGGCGTATTTCCGGATGGATTCATTAAGCCCGATTACAAGCTCTTCTCGCCGCGCGTCGGCATTGCGTGGAAGCCCTTTAAGGCAAGGCAGCTCGTGGTGCGCGCGGGCTACGGCATGTACTACAACGGGGGCGTCTACGGTACGATCGCGCAGAAGCTGGTAGGCCAGCCACCCTTCGCGGTTACGACACAGGTTTTTCAGAGCGCGACGACGCCGCTCACGCTGGAAAACGGATTCCCGGTTGAGCAGTCCGACCTGATCGCGAATACGTTCGCGGTGAATAAAGACTACCATCCCGGCTACGCGCAGAATTGGACAGCATCGATACAGCAGACCCTGGGCCGTTCATACGTGCTGAACGTAGCTTATAACGGTATCAAGGGGACGGATCTGGATGTGCTGCAACTGCCGAACCGCGCGCCTCTCGGAACGCCGCAGCTTCTCACGCAGAGCAGCCTGCTGATCCCCAACACGGGTGAATTCACCTACGACAACTCGGTGGGCAACTCGACATACCAGGCGCTTCAGGTGCAGCTGCAGAAGCGGATGTCCAACCACATGTCGTACCAGATTCTGTATACGTTCTCGAAGGCGATCGACGACACCTCGACGCTCGGCGGAGGGCCGGTGCTGATTCCGAATGACATCAGCGCAGAGCGTGCGCTCTCGCCGACGGATCAGCGGCACCAACTGCGCGTACAGTACCAGTTCCAGTCGCCGATCGCGAATAATCGCTCCGGATTCATGCCCACGATGCTGCGCGGGTGGACGCTGGGCGGAAACCTGACGGCGACCTCGGGGACGCCGTACACGGCCACGATCAACGGAGACAGCTCGGGCACAGGGTACACCGGGGATGCGCGCGCGCAGGCGACAGGGCTACCGGTAACGACGGGCGCGGGGTACTTCAATCCGGCGGCATTCACCACTCCGGCACCGGGCACATTCGGCGATGCGGGCCGCGATACGATTCCGGGGATTCCGCGTTTCACGCTGAATGCATCGTTCTTCCGTTCGTTCCGGATCGACGAGAAACGGCGCATCGAGTTCCGCATCGACAGTACGAATCCGATCAATCACGTGGCCATCACGCAGATCAACACCACGGTCGGTTCCATACAGTACGGACTGCCCACAAACGCCGGCGCCATGCGATCGGTTACGGCCACCGTGCGTCTGAGGTTTTAGGATGAAAAAAACATGCTTTGTTGCCGCGCTGTTCCTGGTGAGTGCCGGCTTTGTCAGCGTCGAGGCGCAGCAGGACGTTACGTTCAGCGCCAACGCGAACCTTGTCATCATCGACGCGAATGTGCGCGATAAGTCGGGCAAGGTGGTCCCCGATCTGAAGAAGAGCGATTTCACGGTGCTGGAGGACGGCAAGCCGCAGTCGATTTCGGTATTTGAATTCCAGCGGCTCGAAGCCGACGAGAAGCTGCCGCCGGTGCCCGCCAGCAAGCCCGTGCCAGAAACGCAGGCAAACGCGAAGCCGCCAACCGCGAAGGCTCCGGCCGTACCCGCTCCGCGCAAACCCGCCACGCCGGGTCCGACTACCACGAGCGCCGCGGCTCCGGTCATCCGCTATCAGGACCGCCGTCTGGTGGCGATGCTGTTCGACTACAGCACCATGGGGATTCCGGAACAGAACCGCGTGCAGGAGAACGCGCTGAAGTTCATCCGCGAGCAAATGAAGCCGAACGATGTGGTCTGCATTCTCTATGCGGGCACGGCGCCGGTGAAGATCGTACAGGATTTCACCACGGATAAGGACCGGCTCGAAGAAGTGGTCAAAAGTTTCGCGCTCGGCGCGGCGAGCGAGCTGGCAGGGCTGGCGGGGAACGGCGGCGACAGCACCACGGGCGAAGACACCGGCACCGCGTTCAACGCCGACGAGACCGAATTCAACATTTTCAATACCGATAAGCAGCTGGCCACACTTGAAACGGCATCGAAAATGCTCGCGGCGTTCCCGGAAAAGAAAGCGCTGCTCTACTTCTCAAGCGGCATTTCGAAGAGCGGGTTCGACAATCAGGCTTCGCTGGACAAAGCGACCAACGCGGCGAAGCGCGCGAATGTCGCGCTCTATCCGATCGACGCGCGCGGCCTGGTGGCTTCGGCTCCGGCAGGCGACGCCAGCGCGGCGGCATCGCGCGGCACCAGTGCTCTGACCGGATCGCAGATGCAGTCGCAGCGCGACACGTTCAACGATTCGCAGGAAACCCTTTCCACCCTGGCTTACGATACCGGCGGGAAGCTGTTCGTCGACGACAACGATCTCGCGCTCGGCATGGAGAAGGCGCGCGACGACATCTCGAGCTATTACATCATCGGCTACTACAGCACGAACGTCAAAATGGACGGCAAGTACCGCCGCGTGGAGGTAAAGCTCGCCAATAACATTCAGGCGAAGATCGACTATCGCAGCGGTTATTTCGGCCAGAAGGAATTCAGGAAGTTCACCAATACGGATAAGGAAGACCAGTTGGCGCAGGCGCTGATGCTGGGCGATCCGCTCACCGATCTCTCGATCGACGGCGAGCTGGATTATTTCCGCCTCGCGCGGGACCGCTATTTTGTGCCGTTTTCGGTGAAGATCCCGGGTTCTGAAATTGCGCTGGCAAAGCGGAAAGGCGACGGCGCAGACCGAATTCGACTTCATCGGGCAGGTGCGCGACGACCACGACAAGCTGATGGCAGCAGGTGCGCGACGGCATCAAAATTAAATTGAGCGAGAAAACCGCCGAGCAGCTAAGCTCCGCGCCTATCGAGTACGACATGGGGCTTCACGCTGCCGCCGGGCAAGTACAAACTCAAGTTCCTCGCGCGCGAAGACGAAACCGGCAAGATGGGGACGTACGAAACGAAGTTCGCGGTGCCCGATCTCGCGCCGGTGCAGAGCCGGCTCAAGACGAGTTCGGTGGTGTGGAGCAATCAGCGCGAGAGTCTGAACGACCAGCTGGCTTCGGCGGAGAACAAGAAGAAGCTGATTGAGTCGGATCCGCTGGTGCAGGACGGGCAAAAGCTGATTCCGAGCATCACGCACGTCTTTCGAAAGGACCAGAACCTCTACGTTTATCTGGAGGTTTACGATCCGGGTGTGAACGCGGCGCAGGACAACAAACCCAGCGTGGCGGCGACACTTTCGTTCTATCGCGGCAAGACCAAGACGTTCGAATCGCAGCCCGTGCGGCTGGATGCGTTTGCGCTGAAGCGCGCACAGACGCTGCCCATAAGGCTGCAGGCCGCGCTGGCGCAGCTGGCGACCGGGCGCTACACGTGCCAGGTGAACATCGTTGACGAGACAGGCCGCAAGTTCGCGTTTGCGCGGACGGAGATTGTCGTGCTGCCTGCGCAGAAGCCCGCGGCCTAGCAGCCCGTGGTAAAAGTCAGATTTTCGCCTCCAAACATGTGACCTCTGAAATGTTTCAGAACGTCATAAGCTGTATGGCGATGGGTAAGCGCAAGCCGAAGCAGGACGCGATGTTTTTCAGCGCTCAGGAGATTCCCCAGGCGGCAAGTCATCCGTTCTACGCGAAGGTGAACGAGATCCTGGAGCGGAACAAGGTCGACAAACGCCTGGAGCATCTGTGCAAGCGTTTTTACAAGCCGGTCATGGGTCAACCGAGTATAGCTCCGGGTGTCTATTTCCGGATGCTGCTGCTCGGCTACTTCGAAGGAATCGATTCGGAACGGGGAATTGCGTGGCGTGTGGCGGACTCGCTTTCGTTACGGGAGTTTCTGGGATTCAGTGTTATCGAATCGACGCCGGATCATTCGACGATGTCGCGGACGCGTCGGCTGATGCGGTCGAAACGCACAAAGCGGTGTTCCGCTGGTTCGTGAAGGTGCTGGGCGAAGAAGGCTTGATGGACGGGCAGACCATCGCCATAGATGCGACCATGCTGGAAGCCAATGCCGCGATGCGTTCGATCAAGCGGCGCGACGATGGGCGCGGCTACGACGAATATCTGAAGGATCTGGCCAAAGCCGAAGGCATTGAGGAACCTACCCGCGAGCAGGTCGCGAGGCTGGACCGGAAGCGCAAAAAGAAGGCCTCCAATAAAGAGTGGATGAGCCCTACCGATAGCAGCGCGCGCATCGCCAAGATGAAGGATGGCCGCACGCATCTGGCGCACAAGGCCGAGCATGCGGTGGATCTGGCCAGCGGCGCGGTGGTGGCGATCACGCTGCAGGCGGCAGTGATCTGGGTGACACCACCACCATCGGAGTCACGTTACAGGAAGCGCAGTCCAACGCGGCCCTGATCAACCAACGCGGCGTCGAAGAGGTGGTCGCTGACAAGGGATATCACAGCAACGAAGTTCTGGTCGATTTGCATGCGGACGGTGTGCGCAGTTATATCCCGGAGCCGGAGCGCGGGCCCCGCAATTGGGACGGCAAGGAAAAAGAACAGAAGCAGGTGTATGGGAATCGGCGGCGGATGAGTGGACGGCGCGGCAAAGATCTGCAGAAGCTGCGCACGGAATTGACCGAAAGAAGTTTTGCGCACATGTACGAAACCGGCGGCATGAGACGAACCCACCTGAAGGGTCAAAAGAACATTCTGAAGCGGCTTCTGTTCCATGCCATCGGATTCAATCTGGCGCTGCTGGTCCGGAAATCTTCGGGAATCGGCAAACCGAGAACCCTGCAGGGGCTCTCCGACGCGATTTTGCTTGTCCAGATCGCGATGACGGCATGGACGGCGCACCGGAACGAATCAGCAGAAGAAAGCGGGCCCACTTCCGGTTGGTTTTCACTTCCCCTGGTTTTTCCAATCTCAAGCCACATCTAACTGTTTCCGCACTTCTGCCACGGGCTGCTAGGGGCGCGAGGCGCCACTGCGTACCCTTGAACCGGTCTCGGATCGAACCGTTTCCACGCTCGAGGAATCAACGGCCTCTAACGATTGTCGAAGGTGCGTACCGCCTGGGAACGGCATCAGTACCCGGAAGCTCATCTCCGCGCGGTCAGAACATGCTGCGGCCAGCGATGGATCGGCGACGAAAAGCCGACTGCGTAAAGCTTCGCGCCGGGTGAAACCCGGCGGCGGGGCCGAAGCCCCGGCCCTCCAAAACGGTCATGGGCGCAGCGAGGCTTGGGTGAATATTGAAATCAACAGCCTGCGACCCCGCCGAACTCACCTGATTCCGGCGATTCAGAGCGCTCATCGTCCTTGACGGAACGAACTTAACTCGAATAACATCTTCTTGTGCCGCGCGTGTGGAACGACCTGGCCAGGTAACGGACGCGACCACAGGTACTGTGACATCCGTCGCGATTCGGCTGCCAGGGAGATGAACGAATAGTGCGAAGCTTCTCCGCGCTGCTCTTGACGGCTGTTTCTGCCCTTGCCCAAACCGCAGCGCAAACTCCGACATTCCAGTCCAGCACAAAACTCGTGGAAGTGAATGTCGTCGCGCGAACCAAAAACGGGGCCGCGACCGGATTGACCAAAGACGATTTCACTCTGCTCGACAATGGGAAGCCGCAGCAGATCGCGTTTTTCTCAGTGCAATCGGGCAGTGTTGCGCCTCCGCCCGGCGCCGGCGTTGCGCCGCTGCCGACGGGGGTCGTCTCGAACTGTGCGGAACGCGACGGCCAACCGGTGGGGAATACGACGGTCGTGTTCCTCGATCGAGAAACACGCCGCAGCCCGAACAGGCGTTTGCGATTCAACGCATCGCAAAGGTGCGCACCACTCCCGACGTTGCCGCCGACGCCAATCCCTACACCGGGGTCTATGTTTTGGACAACTCCGTGATACCCGACTATGGCACGACGTTTTGCGGCGCCGAGGGGGAACCGCCCACACCATGCTGGATTATCGTCGGGGGCACCAGCGTTTCCTCGCCGCTTTGGGCCGGCATCGTGAACGCCTCAAATACCTTCGCTGGTTCCACCAACGCCGAACAAATCCAGTTATACGGAGGCAATCGCAAGAATTTCGACGATATCAGCCTTGGTTCGTGCGGCGTGTACCCAGGATATTTTGCCACACCGGGCTGGGATTATTGCAGCGGTAATGGCAGTCCCAACGGTTATATGCGATCCCGATGATGCTGCGGCGCAGCCCGGCGGCTGGCGCCTGTTTCCGCACTTAACCTTTACGCGTCATCCGGCGTTCGCTCGGATTGTCCGGCGCCGGGTGACGCGTCTCCCTGTGCAGTTCGCGGGGATCCGAATCCGCCTTGGTAGTTCTTTGCCTTAGGTTTGAGCGTTTCTCCCCAGACATTTGCACGCCGACCAACCCGGACATCATCCAAACCTCCCACAGGCCCTGCTGGCCGGTCGGGCGCAAAAAGCGCCATGTCGTTCAGGCTGTTGCGTGTACGCGGCGTACCGGAACCGGAACTGTTAAAAACTGGTACGTTCTGTGCAGACCTCGACCCCGGTCCTCAGCGAATATCAAGCTGTGCGAAGAACCGCTGTCTTTGACCGTTCAGATCGCAACAGTTAAGGGGCACTATGATCAAATCGCTGATTCATACGATCTTTGGTTGTGCTCACAGCAGAACAACCTTTCCTCTCACTCCATCGCGCAACTCCGGTAAATCCGGCCGGGCCCAAAGGGAAACCTACGTCGCCTGCCTCGACTGCGGCAAAGAGTTCGAGTATGACTGGCAGGAAATGCGCGTGGGTCCCCCGGTGCGGCAAATCCCTGTTTCCATGGCTGCTCTTCAGCCAGAACAAAGGGCCGCCCGGTAGCCGGCTGGGAACGCTTCCAGCGATCGTGGCTGCGGCTTCCGTGCCTTCAGGCAGGTTACAGACCGTCGGCCAAATCAGGCCGTGGACTGGCCTTGAGCCTGACTAACCCTTCCACGATTTGCTCAAGCTCGATGTCGCGCTGCCGGGAAGCCCCATGCACGGAGCGAACCGCTTCGGCTTGCCGATCAAGGCGTTCAACACACGCATCGATACGCGAAGAGATCGTATCGAGCGCGGTTTTGGTGACGGCAATATCCTCCTGGCGGGCACCAATATCCCTGCAAAGATTATCAATGCGCTCCCAGACTGGCGGGAAGGACGACCTGACCTCGTTGTGCAGCGCCTCCCGCTGACGGGTGTGGCCGGCGTTGGATTCCTCCAGTGCTGCCATGGCTGCATCCAAATGGGCGGAAACAGCGCCGGAAAACTCCCGCGAGTCCGCACGCAGCGTTTCCAGTTCCTGTGTATAGCGATCGCGAGCCTCGCGCAGTTCGCCCTCGGAGACCACCAGGTGCTGCATCTTCTCATGCAGCACGCCGTTGGCGGAACGTTGTTCCCCGATGAACTGCGAGAAGTTCGCAACTTCATTCATTATGGTGTTCAGCCGGCCTTCGGTCGCCTCCCCGGCCCTGCGCGTCTCGATGGAAAGGTGATTTTCCAGTTCCCTGATCGCACCGGCCAACTCCCTGGCTATACCGAGAGCTAATTTAATCACAAGCGGTCCGAAATCGGGACGGTCGGTGTCTCCGTCGTGCTCCTGACCGGCGTTGCTGTCGGTCTGGCCCGAACCGAGAGCTTCTTCGTCCCTCAACCGAACCGCGTCTGTCTCGCCGTTTGTTTCCATATCTGAACCTTTCCCGCAGCAGTTGAAACCCCTGAGAATCCACTGCTTTCTCCGTATGAGAGATCGACAGGAGCCCTCTGAACGTGAACGAAGCGCAGCAGCGTACCGGCGCAAGACACATCGCCCTTGCACCTGAGTCGGGAGCGATGTGGAGTTTTCAGTTGGTTATAGCAACTCGGACAACTCGCTGTCCATGCGGCGGGTAGCCAATCCGATTTTTTCCACAGTTTTTTTCGTCGATAAAGTCCCACGAACAGAAGACTCCGATGGTTGGCGGGCGTGGACCGGAGGCCTGCCGCAGGAGCGAGAGGCGATGGCAGGCGCCACGCCGATCACGCATCAAATCGACGGTGCCGCGTCTTTTGGGGGAGTGCCAGAACGGCGATGCGGGTGGCGAAGGCGATTAATCCGCCCACACCTTCACTGCGCTGCCAGTTCGCAACCGCGGGATGACCGGTGCTGCTGGATATCCTCCACCACGATGTCCAACCCGAGCCTGGCGTCCTGCACCGCTTTGTGCAGACCGGAATAATGGCTCGGATTCTCCCTCTCGGCGTCAGTTCGAGCGCGGCCCAGGGCATCGAAATACATTTCTTCCCTGCGGTCAAGTTCAGCCAGCAGGCGCTTGCATTCAGGACAATTCATCAGCATCCCCGGAATTGGAGCCGCAGTTCGGGCTGCGGCTCATTCCTACCCTCGATTCGAGCAACAATCACAATGCGCTCTACGTGCAGTCTAGGGGCATCAGCTTTCCCGGTCAATACGCCAGGGGTTCCAACGGTACCAGTGAAAAGCGCCCGCGCCCGCAGACTCACATTCCGCCGGACCAAAACCACAAGTTAAGTGAGTAAAGTATGCCCAACGACAATCTGGTACCAGAAGTACTGTTCTGTCAAGATGCGTCAAGCAGGGCTGGAGTGACGCATTCGGCGGAGATCATTATCCGAAAGGTCCGAAAGGATCGCACCGGAGAAGCTGGTCTGTCGTCCTCGTTGTTCCTCAGGACCAGCGCGCCAGCCTCGCGAACGGCGGGACAACTCTCCCGGCTTCCCGGCTCCGCGCCCATTGTCAGGACGCTAACCGTCGCTGCAGACGCATCGAAACAAGGAGAAATATGAACTTGTCTTCTACTTTGCTTCTCGGATTTGGACTTGCCGTGATCGTGGCGGGAGTATCTATGGGGCTATACGTCTATCTGGCCCGGGAACGAGTGCGGTTACTGAAGGAGATCCGCACGTCGGCGGGCAACCACTCGTGCACCTTTTCACCCAAGAGGGGATACCGCGATCCAGCGGCGTTTCGGATACAGGGAGAAACGTTCAGCGGGCTACCGTGGAGCCTGCGAACAGGCGAACCCGGTAATGATCCTCGTTGCACACTTCGGCTCGAATTGACGTTTCCAACGTTAGGTGGGGAGTCCGACCTGGTGGTGGCGCCCCGCGATGAGAAATGGGAATCCACCGTGTCAACGCCGTCGGTGCGGGAAGCGCGGGAATACCCCAGCGGACTTGTCGACTTCGACACTGCTTACAAGGTACTCGCGGCACCCCGGCAAGTGTTACGTCCCCCTTTGACCCCCGCATTGGCCGAACGCTTCGTGAAATGGCCAAAGAATACCGTCGCGCCAAATCCAGTGGCGGCATGGCGGGACCGGACGGGGTTCCACGTCGAGGCTCATCTGTCAAAGATGTCGAACTGGGCTACCATCGAGTATCTCCTCAACCTCGGCGAAGACATATGCGCGCAACTTCCCACACCGGCAATCTGATTCGTGGCGGACCCGGGCAGCGCTTACAACCCGAGGATTTGGACATGTTGGTCAAGAAAAACAGAACGTCCGGCATCGGCCCCTACAATCCATCCGCCGGAAGCGGTTTGGGAAATGCTCTCAACCTGGCAAGGCCGTCGATGACTTGTTCCAGCTCGTTCTCCCGCTGGGAATAGGTGGTGTGCATTAAACGAACGGAGTCGGCTTGCCGGTCGAGCCGTTCCACAAACGCGTCTATCCGGGAGCAAATCGAGGAGAGTGTCGCCTTGATCGCCCCAACATCCTCCTGCTGAACGCCCACCTCTCTGCGAAGGCCATCGATCCGCTCTTCAAGCGACCGGTCAGACGCTGCCGTCTCGACACGCAGCGCCTCAAGATCTCTCGACTGCTTCTCGTCGGCTTCCCTGAGAACCGCGACCGTGGCATCGATGCGTTCGGAAACAGAGGTCGAAAACGCCCTGGTCTCTGTGCGCAGAGCTTCCAGGTCTGACGACTGCCGGGCATCCGATTCCTGCAACAATGCGATTGAGTTATCGATCTTTTCCGCGACGGAGGACGAAACCCCTCGCACCTCCGCGCGGAGATTCTCCAACTCCGCGGCCTGGCGCGCATCTGTTTCGAGCAGACAGGCGTCGGCCGCAGTGAGTTGCTGCAACCGGTCCTGCACCGCGGCGTTAACAGACCCCTGCTCTTTGACGAACGCGGACAGGTCCGTCAGGCTGGACTGGAGCGTACCCAGTTGGCGTTCCACCGCGTTCCCCACTTTCCGGGTCTCAGTGGCGATGTGATTCTCCAACTCCTTCATGGCCACGACCAAACCTCTGGCGATGCCATAGGCGATCTTGTCCACGAGCGGTACGAGCGCGAAGTCACCGGCGGCTTCCGCCGAATCCCCGCCCGCGGCGGACCGCAGATATGCCGCCTCAGTCAACAGGTTGTCGAGGCTGGGGCGCCGAGCGGGTGGTTTGTCGAACTGACCGGCAGCTTGACTCCCATCCATCTGCATCCCATAGATCTCGTCGTCGAGCCTCGGTTCGAGCGTGATACTGGTCCCGTTCGTTGCCATGTCTGAATCCTTTCCTGTGTTTTGGTCGTCAGACCAAGAACTGTTCCGCCAAATCAATGTTTCCCCGCAGCAATGCGCTTTGCCACGCCGTTTGTGCTTCTTCGTGTTTCCCCAAAGTCATGAGCGCATGTCCCATATTCAGCAGGGCCCGGGTAAAATCGGGCCGCCTTTCCAGCGCCTGTCTGTAGAAGCGCACCGCCTCTGCGGCGCGCCCGCGTTTCTGTAACAGCAATGCAAAGTTGTAAAGCAGATCGCTCGATGGCTCAGCGAGTTCCATCAGTTGTTTGTGCAACGTCAGGGCCTGTTCATAGTCCTGCTGCTGCAAAGCGATGGCGGCCAGTGAGCGCAAAGCATCGGCCGATCCCGAAGCCGTGCCGAGACATTGGCGCAACGTTTCCTTCGCCGTCTCGACGTTGTTCATCTTCCAGTGCGCGATTCCGATGTTAACCAGGGCCTCGGGGCATTTCCCCGGCAAAGCGAGGCAAGACTGGAAAGCTTCGAGACATCGGGGAAGGTCGCCGAGGCGCATCCGCACGCAGCCGAGGCGGAACCACGCCTCCTGAGCGTCCGGATGGCGATCCACAAGGCGGGAGTACAGCTTCTCGGCATCCCGTAATTCCTCCCGGCTCTCGAGAAGCAGCGCGAGGTTCCAGAGCGCGACTCTTAGGCCGGGGGCCAGAGCCAGCGCTTTTTCATAAGCCTCCCGTGCCGCCTGCCAGCGCTCGATTTCGTGCAGAACGGTTCCCAGGCCAAGAAATGCTTCGGCGGATTGCGGGTCGAGAGATGACGCGCGCGCATACGCGTCGGAGGCTTTCTCGAAGAGATTCAGTTTCTGGAGCGCCACACCGCAATTGAACCAACCCGTAAAGTGAGCGGGGTGGGCTTCGACGAGAGCGGCACAGAAGCGAAATGCAGCCTCGAAGTCCCGTCTGGCAAAAGCCGCAAGCGCCGCCCCTTCGAGCGCGACCAGAGAGGCGGGCCGAACGTCAAGCAAGCGGCTGGAACACTGCTCCAACAGTTCGTAATCGCCGGCGCTCATGGCAAGCGAGATTGTGTTGGTCAGCAGTTCCTCCGACCGGGCATCCCGCGACAACAGCTTCTGCCACGCCTCGGAGGCCTCGGGGTAACGGCGAAGCTTGTGCAGTGCGGTGGCTCGGCCCTGCAAAGCGGCTTCGCGAAATGGCTGACGTTCCAGACATTTTTCGAATGCGGTCAGCGCCTCTTCGGGACGGTCGCGGTGAAGTTGTGCAATTCCCAGGCCCAGGTGGGCGCTGGCACGGCGCGAATCGAGTTCGATCGCCGTTTGAAACGCCGCCGCGGCGTCCTCCCACGCGTTCAGTTTTTCGAGACAGACTGCCTGGTTGTAGTGGGTGGCAGCATCGCCTGGGTCAAGACGCAAGGCCTCTTCATAGGTGCGTGTGGCAGCCGGGAATTGCCTCAACTCGAACTGCAGATGGCCGATTGCAGTGTAAAGTTTGGCGGATTGGTGGCCCGCATCCCTGGCCTCGCAGAGTGCCGCGAGCGCTTCCTCTGTCTTCCCGGCAATCTCATGCGATGCCGCCTGGATCATCGATTCGGCAAGCGTCAAACTCATTCGTCCTCATGCCTGGGGCAAACGGCCCGGGGATCCCACCCCAGAGGGGCGAGACCGCTCTGCGGAAATTCGAGAGGCACGGTGGGGTGCAGTGGGTGGTGCGAGCTTTCGATAGCGCCGGGACGCTTCATCAGCGCGATCTCAAAGTGCAGAAAACCCGGCGCCGGAATCCGGTTCCGACGTTCTATTGTGAGGCCGGTCCACACCGCAACTGAAGGTGTCCTCTCCCCTTGAAGCCATGCGGCGGCGTGACGCAGCCACATCGGCGTGTCAATCGGTTCTCCTTCGGCGATGGCAAAAACCGCTTCGACCGGCTGCGGCGCAGAACCTCGATCGGTGCGAGCGCGCGATCCAGCGGACCGTTTTGCCGTGGAGCCGTTTCTGGTGGTCCGATGCGTGCCGTTCGCCACCACCGGAGGCAAGGTCGCGGCCAGGTCCGAAAAACTCTCACCCTTCATATGCGGAGTATCCTCCTCACGGCAATAGCCAGCGAGGTAATGTCACAGTGGGCGGGACTCTCGGGAGCGTAATCCCCGATCCACTGTCCGGACCCGAAGGATTCCACAAAAGCGGTGCGCTGGTGAACTGCGGGAGCGACGTTCTCGCCGAAGTTGCGCACGTGTTCGTCAATGCGCCGTCCGGCATCCGTGCGGCGGTCGATTTTGGAAGGCACGATCAGGCATTTCGGGGCGTAACTGCGCCGCTGAACGCGCGCCTGCCGAATCAAATCCACGATGGCTCGCGTGGCCGCCAGATCCACGCCGCTCGCCGTCACGGGTACCAGCACCAGGTCGGCGATTCTGCCGGCTGCCAGCGCTGCCGCCCCAACGTGAGCGGGCGCATCCAGCACGACGTACCGCTCTTTACTCGCCGCCACCACGCGCATCAGGCGCTCCCCGTCCTCGTCGTTTTCGAGGGGCATAAATCTGCCCTGAACCGGCAGCCGGCCATGGGACAACCACATGCTGGCGGTCCCCTGTGAGTCATTGTCCAGCAACACGACAGAGTCGCCTTTTCCGGCGAGTTCACAAGCCAGATTCACCGCAATGGTGGACTTTCCGCAGCCGCCTTTCAGGTTGAGAACCGCGATGACAACTGCCGGGTCGCGCGGCGTATACCGAACAGCGCCGAACAGAAATCCGGAAATGTGACCCGCGATCTGAGCTACGGGATGACGGGCGAGGCTATTTTCCTGCATTATCACCTTTGAACTCGACCTGTATCGCTAACGTGGTGGGGACTCGCTTGCCGGCCAGGGTGGCTGGCCTGTACTTCCACGTCCTGACGGCTTGCACGGCTGCCGCTGCCAATATCCGATCGCCGCCGAGCGTCTTCACGTCCTTTACGACTCCACGCTCGTCTATGGTGGCTTCAAGCCGTACCAGTCCACTGAGGTGGCGTTGGAGCGCAACTGCCGGATAGAGAGGTAACATGCGATCGATAAGTTGTGCCTCCTGAAACGCGTTTGCGGTCGAGGCCGGTTTCGGAGTCGGAAGTGGAACTGGCGCCACAGACTGAACCGGCACCGCCGGGAGGGGCGCGCGAGCGTTGATGGGCCCGACCAATCCCGCAGGCAGGCCGGCGACAATGTTCGCCGGGACGACTACGATTTCAGGCGGAGACGGCACCACCGGCGCCCGAGCGGCCTTCGGCTTCATCGCCGCCGGAACGAATGGCTTTATTGCATGCTGAGGCACTGCTTCGGATGGCGTGCTCCCCCTGCCCTGAGCCGTGTCAACGGTTGCGGCAGGCTTTGGCTGCGGCACCGACGCTGGCTTTGGCGCCGGCTGTGCCGGCACCTTCTGCGATGTCGTGCCGGCTGGGCGTGTCGCAGCGGTGCCGTGCGCAACCGGCGCGGCGGGAGGAGTCGCAGCGGCGGGAATCTGCACGGGGACGGAAGGCCGTATAACCGCCGGTGCAGCGGGCGGCCTGGACACCGGCGTCTCATTGTGCGAGAACTTCCATGCGGCGCCACCAGCAGTGATCAGGACGAGCGACGCCGCCCCCCCGATCGCCACCCGCCGTGCGCGTGATGAGGGTGGTACGGGATTTGTTTCGCTACTCGCGATGGTAGTGGCTACCCTGGGCTGCAGGCTGGCCCTCAGGGGCGGCGCAACGGCATCCGGAACTCCAGGCTGGCTTTCCTTCTCTTCGGTGGGTGCGGCAATTCCCGGCTTTTCCTGCCTGAGTGCGTTCTGCGCCGCAGCCAGGTCTCTTTCCAGGATGGGATTGCCGGGAAAGAGGGAAAGCAGGTTGCGCAGCAGATCGATCGCCTGAGCGAATTGCTGCTGCTGCATCATTTTCAGTACCTGTTCGCGCCCGCGCTCGCAAAAATTCGCTTCCTCGGTTTCGGCGCGCGCGTTCCTGATGGCGTCCAGTAATGCGCGCACCTCTGAACGGTTGGCGTCCACCAGTCCACTGAGCACGCTTTCGGCTTCCACCAACTGACGCCGTCCAAAAAGGATCTGAGCAGTTCGCAGTTGGTCTCTATAGTTCCTCTCGGATTCGAGTTCCTTTTGTAACGCCTCAAGCGCCGGTTCGCGACCGAGTGATGCGAGTCCGCGGCGAAGGAACTGTTCCGCCTGTTCCAACTCGCCATCGGCCAGGCATTGCCGCGCCTCCGTAACGACGGAGTCACATTCGGCGCGCTTGAGGCCCGCATGCACTTTGCGCCGCAGCGGTTCCAGCTCGGGCGCCCCAGGGAATTCCTGCTGCGTGGTTTCGAGTAACGCCTCCGCTTGTTTCCATGCCTGGGCGGAGATTTTCCGCCCGATCAATTCCAGCCGGCGCGCCAGCCTCGTTTGCCGCTCCTGGTCCGCCAGCCGGTCTCGAATGCGCCTCGCCTCACTCGTCAACTCCGCGGAAGCGGAATGCGACTGCAAAGCCTCTTCGATAATCGTCAGGGCAACTTGCCACTGCTGCAGATCCTCAAGCGCGGCAACGCGTCCCAGAGCGGCCTGTACGTCGCGATTCTGTTCCCACTGCGGCAGCAGTGCTTCGATCTCTTCGAGCCGCGAACTTAGTGCTGGTTGATCGGGGAAGTCGGCAGCCTTTTCCTTCAGAAAGTTGGCTGCAAGGTCGAGCCGGTCCTGATTCAGAAGCCATTGGGCCTCCTCAAGCGCCGTTCGAATTGTGGCGGCGGATTGGGATGCTCTTTGCCGTTCCTCTACGTCGGAGCGCCGTGCGACGAGCGCCGGGTCGCCGGGATACGAAGCAAGACCCGCATCCAGAATCTGGAGGGCCTTCTCGAACCGGGCCTCCGCGGCGAATTCCCCTGACTGGGCTACGGCGCGGGCGATTATATTTGCCCGCTCGAGTGCTTCCCGGACTTCAGCAAGCAAATCCGCCATCTGCATGTGATCGGGAAGCTCGCCGTTCGGCGAGTTTAAAGACGCGATAGCTTCGCGGAGGAGTTGGAGAGGATTGTCGCGCCCCGGACGCGCCGCCGCAACCACCGTCTCAAGTTCGGGAGTAGAGGCGGCCTCGCTTGCCCCGACGCGAACCTGAACTGCTGCACTCATCGAACGCTCATATATAGCAGGCGAGACAGATTCTGTCCACGCTTCGCCTGGCTGGATTTACGCATTTTCCACAAGTTTGTGGATATCTGAAATGTGGTACTTACGATATTTCGGCTGTTAAAGAATTGTGCATAATGCCTCGGAGCCTGTGCATAAAAACCACGATAAGTGCGGAACCGCTCAAGAGTGGCCGGTCCCTGGCACTATGACCCGTCGGACTAACGAGTCGAACGTGTTCCATTAAAGTTGTTCCAACGATGCTGCGGCAGCAGGATCTGACGACGAACGATCTGGCGCGGCAGATTGCATCGGCGGTGGTGAGCGCGGCCAATGCGCTGCGTCTCAATGCCCTGCAGCTATCAGAGGCGGCGATTGAAGGGCTGGACGGGGAGCGCGAACGTTTGCGCGGAGGCGTCGGCTCGGTGCTGGACGTACTGCAGACAGAAGGCCCGGCTCGCCGCGCACGAAGAAGACACCGACGAAATCCCCGAGGCCATACTCGATAAGCCGGCCATCGCGGGTCACCGGTTCGCGATCCTGCAGGAGCGGGCGCGGTCGGTCAGCACGGGATAGGCACGAAGTTATTCAGCGTCGCCTGGCAGCGGCTCCGGAGGGGCGCCAAATCCGGACAGGCTGGAAAGAATGCTGCCTGTGTAGCGCAGCGAAGTAACGAACGTCATCGACGAGCGGCCGGCGCGGCGAGGATACATGCGGCAGGGGACTTCGTGAATGCAGCACCCGTCGCGCTTCAGGGCGATGAGCGCCCCGGCTTCGGGATATGCCGCGTGCGAATTGGCGAAGAGCTCGAGAGCCCGGCCTTTCACGCCGATGAAGCCCGAAGTCGGATCGAGAATCGTCTGACCGAGCGCGACGGCGAGTATGCCACGGAGAGTGACGATTCCCGCAGCACGCAACAACGTGGACTTCCAGCCGCCAGGCGTGAGAAATCTGGATCCGATGACAATGTCCGCTCCCGGACGGTCGAGCGCACGGAGAATCCCGGGGATATCCGCAGCTTCATGCTGGCCGTCGCCGTCGATACGCACTACAGTCTTAAACCCTTCCTCCACTGCAATCCGGTATCCGGTGCGCAGGCATCCAGCCAGACCAAGACGCCGGGGCAACCGCACGACGCGCGCGCCGGCGGACGCAGCAATCCGCCCGGTGGAGTCGGTCGAGTGATCGTCAATTACGAGAATCGGAGTGCCCGGGAGGATATTCTTTACCGACTGAACGACGCGGCCCACCGAAGCTTCTTCGTTACGGGCCGGCACGATGACGATGAGTTTGGATTTCATGCGCGTGCCAGCTCCCGAACGGTGATCCGATGGTGCATGATCAGGCGAACAAACTCGCGGGAGCCAATCCGGCGACAGCGGACCACTTCGGAGCGCTTGCGCAGGAGCATGGGCAGATGCATCAGTGTCTCAACCCAGGCACGCGCGACAATCGCGCAAGCCAGACCGATGGACGAGCCGGAGCGGGTGAACTCTGCCGCGGCGCCTTTTCCCGCAGGCACCTGAAGGAGCTGGCACACGTAGCGGGCCGCCGAAACGAAGGGAACGAGCAGCAGCAGGCGAAGCGGAAAATTCTTGAGCGCGACCCAGAGCCGGTTGCGCTCGACATAGCGGGCCTTGAGCAGAGAGTGTGGCTGTGCCGTCCAGGAGTAATGATGCCGGACGCCGGCCCCGGCGGCGTAGCGGCATTGCCAGCCGGCCCATACCGCGCGCAGGCCGAGATCGGTGTCTTCGCAGTAAAGGAAGAAGTCGCTGTCGAACAGGCCGATTTCCTCAAGCATTCGGCGGCGGTAAAGCGCGGCGCATGCGCTGGGGAAGAGGACGTCCTCCGAATGAGGGAAAGAAGATGACCGTAACGAACCGCCCCGCTGCTTGCTCGACCCATCCAGACAGATTGACATGCCGGCGGAATCGAGAAGACCGGAACCGAACATCCGAATGCTCGAAGCACACATGCCAACACGCGGAGCGGAATCGATTTCGCGGACGAGTTCGTGAAGCCACGCCGGGTCAGGCACGGTGTCGTCATTGAGCACGGCAATCAGAGGAGCGGATGTCGCTTCGACGGCCATGTTGATGGCGCGGCCGAAGCCGATGTTCGATCCGGGCTGCAGAACCTGCAGACGAAAACTGAAGCCCCGACGATCAGGCACCATGGAATCGGCGCCGTTGTCGATGACGACGACTTCGAAATCGCGCCATGTCTGTCGGTCGAGGGCTTCGAGGCAGCTGTCCAGAGTGCTGCCGCCCAGCAGAGTCGGGATGGCAACGGCGACGCGCGCAGCCGGGTTCACTGGTGCGCCTCAGCCGCCACCGGTTTGTCGTAGAGCCACGGGGGACGCGGCTCGGCCGGCGGCGTCTCCTTACGGCCGACCGCCAAAATGCACTCACCGCGGAGTTCGGCGGGGAGCCCGAGCGAAGACAGCACCTGAACAGACAGACTCGTATCCACAGAATGTGACCTGCCGTATGGTCCGGTCTCGATGTGCTCGACGATAAAGCCGGCCGCTTCGAGAAGCCGGGAGATTTCGGCCGGCGTATATTCCCGCTCGTGTCTGGTTTCGTGGCTCGCGAATTGCGGGTCGGGATAGCGGTTGTAAAAGCCGGGATGTGCCCCCTGGATAACCGCAGCCAGCGCGCGAAGCGAAACCACGTTCGGGGTGGTGAGAACAAGAATGCCACCGGGGCGCAGGACGCGGCAGATTTCGCTCATCATGTGCATGGGATCCCAACGCAGGTGCTCCAGCAGTTCACCGCAGAGCACCGTGGCGAAGGAACCATCGGGGTAGGGGAAGGTATCGCGCTCGCAGTCGAAGAGATCGATGGCGCAGACCAGCGTTTCGCCGTTGCCGGCGGTCACCATTTTCAGGTCGCTGCCGCCGGATCCAAGGTAAGAGCCGCGCACTTCGCCGTATCCGAGAAGAGTGCGGAGCGCCGGTGTGATCTGAAGATAACAGCCTAGTTCGAGAATGCGGTCCTCACGAGTGCCGGGCGGAACGAGCTGAATCGTGCGGGCCAGGCGGTCCTCGTGATCGGCAAGATACTGGGCGCGGTCCGTGCCGGGTTCAACCCAGCGGCGAAGATATTCGCGGAGGCGCGCGGCCGGCATATCAGCGGGCTGTGTTCCTGATGCAACGGGATCGGCGTGGGTGCGGATGAAATCCGCGTAGCGCTGCGCCACCGACGGCCAGCTGCAGTTTTCGGCACTCCATCTCGCTGCGGCGGATCCGATCTCGGAAACAAGACCCGGAGATTTCAGCAGCCAGGCGAGCGTGTCCCGAAGCACTGGCTCAAGATGCGCGTCGCAGGGGATGCGAACGCAGATTTCGTCGGGATACTCGCGGGCAGCGCCGTTGTCGGACATGACGACAGTTCGCCCGAGCCCGAAAGCGCGCGCCGTGATTCCGGATGTTTCGCCGAACGTCGGCCAGCGCAGATTCAGGACGATGTCACACGCGGCGATATAGCCGTCGAGATCTTCCGCGGAAAGATGACCGATCAGGAAGACCTTATCTTTGATCCCGAGGTCTTCGATCATGGCTGCGGCGGGCACGTCGGGATGCGGCTCACCGGCGATCAGCAGGCGCGCATCTGGTATGCGATCCGAGAACATGCGGAAGGCGCGCAGGCATTCGGCGGCGCGTTTGTCGGGGCGAAGATATCCGAAAAGACCGATCAGCGGCTGCGTATCGCGGATACCCAGGCGGGCGCGCCACTTCGCGCCGTCCAGTTTGTCAGGGCGAACGCCGTGGGGGATGTTTTCGATACGCCCGCGAAATCCTTTCATGCGCACCATCCCGGCGGCGTAATTGCTGTGCACGATGCAGGCGCGCGTTGAATCAAGCAACCGCCTGAGCATGGAAAAATGCCTCGGCTGCGGTCCGGCGAAGGAAGCGCCCGAATCGCGGACGAATTCCCACTCCTGCCCGAAAATTTCGTAGGCGACCTCGCGGAGGTACGTCTCAGAGGAATTGGCTGTGAGGCCGCGTATCAGGTCGTGCAGATTGGGTTCGTGCAGAACGGCGATGCCAGGCTGGCGAAGGGCAGTTCTGTAGATTCCGGCGTGAAACGGATTGTTGCCTATCTGATAGACGACGGTGTCGAACGCCTGGGGATTGAATGAGCGCGAAGTTTTTTCGAAGACTTCGAGACTGACCAGCTTCTCGAGTTCCGGAATCAGCGCGGCGGCGTAGTCAGCGGTGCCGGTGGCAGCCGGGGGCAGGGGCGTGAACATTGCCACGCGGAGCCGGGAATTCATTTGCGGCCTAACACGCCGTAGTCGCGCGCACCATAAAGAAGATTGTCGAGCTGCCGGACCACGTCGAGCTCGGTCCAGCTGAAATGATTTTGCGAAGGGAAAGGATTCATCCCGGCACGCCGGGCGATACTGAAACCGGCGTATTGCAGCATGAAAGTCAGAAGAGCTTCGGGCAGGGGGCGCACGTGCGTGGGATCGTTCCAGAAGTAATGCGACGCCATGAGCAGATTTGCCGGATTCGGGGTTTCGATCGCAATGAGACCGCCGGGACGCAGCTTCTGGAAAATCAGCGCCAGCATCTCAAGAAGACAGCGTGGGTGACCATGTTCCACGACGTGGAACATGGTCACGACTCCCAGAAGATCCTTCGGGCTGAACGCGAAGATATTCGAAAGCGTCGGCGGCCTCGGCGCACAGACCCTGCGTGCGGCAGCAATCGACCGCGACGGGATTGGCATCGATACCCCGAACCTTATATCCGGCGGCTGACGCAAGAGCGAGCCACTCGCCGCGGCCACAACCGATATCGAGCCAGGGTGCGTCTGCACTGACAGCGGAGAGGCGGATCATGTGCAGCCACTCTTCCAGCTTTCCGCAAGTGTCTCCCGCGGAGCCGCGAAAATGATCCTGCAAGGCGAATTCGAACGCGTGCGGAATCGATTTTGCGGAGCCGTTCGTTTCCAGCGGGGAATTGTGAGGCCGGGGAGCTTCGCGGGCATTGGCCAAAGCCCCGATTTCCTGCAGGCGACGCAGAGTTGCCACTTCGGTACGCAGCTCGCCGATGGCTTTCATCTGGAGCTCAACGAGCCTGGAGAGACTGCCGATGGTAATGGTGAGTTCATGCTGAACGCGGTGGATCTGCGGTGTGTACCAGAACAGCATGCGCTGCACAACAGCAACCAGACGGGCGCCGATCCGGGCGCGCAGCGTGTCGGGCGAGGGCGGCATCTGGCCGATAAAATCCCGCATCTGACAGAGCCGTTCATAGGTCTTTTGCAGAGTCGACAACTCATGGGCAACAGCGGGGGATGCGCGCTCGGTGGTGCGTCCGAGGTCCGCGCTTTCCTGCTCCGCTCTGGCGTGGATCTCGCCAACCGCTTTACGAATGTCCATGCGATAGGGCTATTGTAAGGGAGCGGACAATGAAAATCTGCATTGACTGCGCACCCCTGCTGGTGCGCAGCGCGGGGGTCAAGACCTACATTCACCACTGGCTGCGGGCGCTGCGGAAGCGCGAACCTGAGTCGGTTGTGACCTTTCTGGAGCCACAACAGAGAGAGCTCAATCATCATGCTGATGTGGGCCTGATGGGTCTGGCGAAGCTTTGGACGATCAACTTCGCCGGGCGCGGACTGGTGTCGCGGCTTGTTCCCGAGTGCACGGTGTTTCATGTGTCGAATCAGGTTCGCCGGCTGCCGGTGAAGCCGAAGATATCCGCCACGGTTCACGATCTGACTTCGTGGATCGTACCCAACCTGCATACGGCGGAGACGAAAGCGGCCGACAGAGTTTTTGCCGAAGGCGTTCTGCGATCGGCCGCCGGCTTAATCTGTGTGTCTGAAAACACGCGGAGGGACGCGGAACGGATACTTCGGCTGGATCCGCGCAAGCTCACTGTGATCTGGCCCGGCGTGGCGGAATCGTATGGCAACGCGGGAGAGCCGGAGGCGCAGGCCGCGGCTGCGGCACTTGGTCTGCGGCGCCCATATTTTCTGTTTGTCAGCACCATCGAGCCGCGCAAGAATCTCGACGGGCTGCTGTCGGCATGGCTTTCGTTATCGTCCGAATTCCGGAAAACGTATGCGCTCGTTGTCGCGGGCATGCCCGGCTGGCACGCGGATGCAACACTGCAGCGGCTGCGACAGATCGGGACGGAAGAGCCGGGCGTGCGCTATCTGGGATACGTTGACGAACCATGGATGGCGGGCCTGACTGCCGGTGCGCGTGCCCTTGTTTATCCGAGTTTCTATGAGGGATTCGGCATCCCCGTGGCGCAGGCGCTGGCGGCTGGGTGTCCGGTGATCGCCTCAGGCGTCTCCTCGCTGCCCGAGGTGGCCGGAAGCGCGGGATTGCTCGTCGATCCGCACAGCAGCGACGAAATCGCCGCAGCGATCAGGCGGCTGGGCGAGTCGGATTCGCTTTGCGATCGTCTCCGTCTGGCAGGGAGGGAACGAGCGGGGCTGTTTTCGTGGCAACGGGCGGCGTGTGCGTCGCTGGAGTTCTTTCGCGAACTTGCCGGGTGAGTTCGGCTAGCGTTGCGCGGGCAGTCGAATCCCAGTCGAAGGCGCGCGCGCGTTGTGGGCCTTCGATCGAAGCACGAATGCGGAATTCATTATTGCCGGTGACAAATTCCAGAGCAGCGCTGATCCCGTCGGGCGAATGGGGATCGAACATGCGGGCGATTCCGTCGGCAGTCTCGCGGAAAGGCCGGATGGCGGAACAGGCTACAGGCAACCCGGCAGCCATGGCTTCGACCAGAGGGAGACCGAATCCTTCGAACAGGCTGGGGGCTAAGAACGCGGTAGCAGTCGCGAAGAGCTCATAAAGTTTGCTGCGCGGAATCCATCCCGTCACATCGACGTGAGGCCATAGACGGAGGTCGCGTATTCGATTCTGAATACTGTACGTCGCGAATCCCTTCAGGCCTGCAATCACCAGGCGAAATTCCGGATGAGCGATTCGGAAATTCCGGAACGCATCGAGCGTGCGCTCAAGATTCTTATGAGGATGCAGAGTTGAGACGATCAGGACGAATGGCTGCGGAGAGCGCCCGAAGCGCTGCTGGCCGATGCGAAAAAATTCCGGATCCACACCGTGCGGAATCGTGGCGATTTTACCCGCCGACTGCGGAAACGTCTGCGCGAGATCACGGGCAGTGTTCGCTGAAACGGCGATTAAACCATTCGAATGAGAAGCGGAACCGGCCAACAGAAAATCCCAGAAAGGAAGGTCCAGCCTGCGAAAGAACTCCGGATGCACCTTGTGCTGGAGGTCGTGGAAGACTGTGACCTGCGGACAGCGCGCCCTGAACGGCGACGTGAAACCCGGGTTCAGAAGAACGTCGATACCACGCCTCGCAAGCAGCCCGGGAAGACGGACCTGTTCGAAGAGAATGCGCGCAGGCCGGAACTTCGCCCGAACGGCGCAGGGAACGGCGTGAAAGCGCAGCGATGGCGGCAGCAAATCGGGCCCTGTTTCGCGATTCAGAAATACGAAGTACTCGTTTGCGGGATCGACGCGGGAAAAAGAATGCAGCAGGAACCGGAGGTAGATTTCCGTTCCACCAACTTCGCCCGGTATGAGAAACAGGGCATTGATCCCGATCCTGAGCGCCATGCAGTATCCCGAATTATAGTCCGGGATACAGGGTGGAAAGCCGGATTCAGCGGGCTCCGAGCAGCAGGCGCGACTCCAGTTTCTCGCGGTGGGTTTTGGTCAGCGTGAGTTCTGTGCCGTCGTTCAGCATCACTTTGTAATCGCCGCGGAACCAGGGCTGCAGTTCCTTGATGCAATCGATATTCACAATTGCGGAGCGATGGACGCGGATGAATCGCGCCGGATCGAGTCGCGCTTCCAGTTCGGTCATGGTCTCGCGCAGAATGTGCGTTTCCCTGCCCGCGTGCAGACAGACATAGTTGTCGGCGGCTTCAATCCAGTCGATGTCGCCGAGTTTGAGGAAAATGACCCGGCCGTTGTTGCGGACGGCGATGCGGTCTGGTGCATGGAGCGCGCCGGCGAGGCTTTCGAAGAGCGTGAGGAGGCGGTCGTCCGACATGGCCGGCCTCGCCTGGGCAAGCTGGCGGCGGGCGCGCTCCAGGGACTCGCGGAAACGTCGCCGGTCGAACGGCTTCAGCAGGTAGTCAAAGGCGTGGACTTCGAATGCCTTCAGCGCATACTCATCATACGCAGATGTGAAGATGACGAGGGGATGAGACCGGGAAATAGCCCGCACGACTTCGAAGCCATCCATCTCGGGCATCTGCACGTCGAGAAACAGGATGTCCACCTTTTCACGCTCGAGTAGGTGCACGGCGTCGCGGCCGTTCTCGCACTCGCCTGTCAGTTCACACTCCGGCTCGAGGGCCAGCAGGCGGCGCAGGCGGCGCCGTGAGATCGGCTCGTCGTCAACTATTAGTGCCCTGAAGTTCGGCATTTTTCTTTTCCTTTGAATGCGGCGCTTCGGTTTCAGTGTGGAACGGCAGCGTGATGCGGGCTTCGACGCCGCCCGCCGGCAGGTTGCGAATCCCGAAAGACTGGCGGGCTCCGTAAAGTGATTCCAGACGGCCCCGCGTGATGGCGAGACCTTTGCCCGATTCGGGGCGTCGGTCCGGATCGTTTTTCAGACCTTCGCCGTTGTCGGTGACCCGCAGAACGAGTGTATCTTCGTAACGCTCCGCCGCAACGGCAATCCAGCCCGCACCGGACCTTCTTCCGACACCGTGGCGGATGGCGTTCTCGACAAGCGGCTGCAGCACAAGATTGGGGACCATGGCATCGCGCAGCTCAGGGGGAACGTCGTAGTGAACGCTCAGGCGGTCTTCAAAACGCGTGCGCTCGATTTCGAGGTAGAGATCGAGGATGCGTATCTCCTCGCCGAGCGTGACCTCGTGAATCGTGCTCGTGGCAAGGAAGAGGCGCAGCAGTTCGCTCAGACGCGCGATGGTGCGTTCGGCGCGTTCGGGGTCCTCGTGGACGAGGGCGGAGATGGTGTGGAGGGTATTGAACAGGAAATGGGGATGCAGCTGGATCTTCAGCGCCTGCAGCTGGGCGCGCGCCAGTTCGATCTGGAGGCGGCCGGCATTGATCAGTCCGTTCCGGTAGCGTTTGTAATAGGCCAGTGAATGTTCGACGAGAACGATCATCGAATACAGCAGCACGCCCGTGTCGGAGTTGTAGACGATCGAGCGGATGAGGCTATCCCAGGTGAAATTAAGGAAGGGAGAGTCCGGCGACCGCGCGATCCATTCGTATGCAGTCTTGGTCAGCGGAACCATGACGGCCATGGCTGCAACGTGCACGAGGAGGTGGCGCAAGCGGAAGTCGCGTTCGATGCGGAAGCGATTGGAAAGCCAGAGGACGACCGGGCAGCAAAGGAACCAGAGCCACGCGTAGGTCATCTCATAACGGATGGCATCCGTCCAGGGCATCGGATGCATACCGAACGAGTACCAGTAGTGGGCCTGCCAGGCGGAAAGTAAGCCGTATGTGGTCCAGATACCAAACAGCAGCGCCGCTTTGGTCAGAATGGCCCGCGAAGCGGAGGCGGCGCGTGAGACTTGGGGCTGCATCGGCCTTTTAAGGTAATACGCATGAGAAGCATCTCCGTTCCGTCCATTGCGGAATTAAGTTGGTGTTTCAGTACTCACAGGAGTGCCGTGACAGAGGAGCGGCAACGAGGGATGCGTAACGCTTCGCGCCGGGCAGAAGCCCGGCGGGACCAAGAGGGTACCCCTGGAAAGCCTGGCCCCACTAAAAGCGGAGCAGACCCTTGATTTCGACGAAGCGCGGCGAGCTTCCGGCGCCCACAAACGAACCGAGCAGGCTGGTGGGAGGCCCGACGGCCGCGATGCTGTAACCGAATACCGACGAGGGTGCGGCGATATCGTTAAGCGGCTGATCGAAGTTGACGTGGTTGAAAAGATTGTACGCGTGGGCTCCGAATGAGAAGGTCACCCGCTCGGTGATCGCGACATCTTTCATCAGCGCCATATCGACATCGAAGAAGCCCGGCCCGCGCAGGGAATTACGCCCGATTGTGCCGAAACCGGTCAGCGCGCCGCTGGGAGCAAACTCCGATTGAGTGAGACACGCCGTGTTCACTGACTTCCCGCAGTTTCCGGGAGTATTCGTTATGGGCGTGGCGAAGATTGCGCCGTTGTAGTTGTAGGGAAGCAGACCGTTGCTGTCGTTGCTGTCGATGATGGTGAACGGCAGGCCTGTCCGATAGAAGATGTTGCTCGACAGTGTCCAGCCACTGAAGACGCGATTCGGCCCCCAGTGGAATCCCGAGTGGCGGAACAGATCGTTGTAGACGATGCTCGCGCTGATGTAATTACGCACATCGTAATCAGAGCTGCCGTAGTTGCCGCGGATGTTGAAGGGATTCTGCGCCAGCGTGATGTTGGCGGCGGTTTCGAAAATGCCGAACGGCTCATTCGTGATGCCGCCGTTCGAGACGTCGTCGAGCGAGTGGCTGAAGGTGTAGTTGAAGTTGAAGCTGAGCCCATTGGACGTTCGCTTCTGCAGACTTAGCTGAAGGCCGTTGTAGCTGGCGACACCGGCAGACAGATATTGAGTCACACGGCCCAGAGCCGCGTTGGGGGGCGCGGCGGGCAACCCGGCAAAACCTCCGGGACAGGCGCTGGGCGGGCAGTAGGCGTTCAGTCCGCCATCGGCGACGGGAATGTGGTCACCATGCATGCCCGAATAGTTCACCGTGAGCACGGTGGTCCATGGCAGCACCTGCTGAATCTCGAGGTTCCACTTGTAATAGGTTGGCTGCAGGAATTTATTAGGGAAACCGAAAATACTGGGCGGCGTGAAGCCGGGAACAGACTGAGATATGGTGTTAAAGCTCCCGCCGGACTGGAACTGCGAAAGCAGCGCCTGATTCGCAGCCGCGGCTGTGGCGAATAAGCCGCCCGGCAGGCCCGGTGCGAGAGGCCCACCGGTTCCGAGCGTGAACGCATTGAAGCCGGGGGAATTGAAAGCAGTGTTCTCCGCGAGACCGCCGGGCAGTTCGTCGGCGAATACGCCGGCGCCCGTGCGGATAACGGTGCGGTCATTGTTGAACGGACGGAAGGCGATGCCTGCGCGCGGCTCCCAGATCACAGGCTGCGTCTGCGCATAGGCGTTTTTCAGGCCGCTCACGATGAGCTGATTGTAGGGCGTGTTCGCCGCGTTGGCATTCGGCGAACCGTTGAATGTTGACGCCAGACGCGAAAAGCAGCCGGTTGGACAGTAGGGATCGGCGTAGTGTTCAAGCCGCAGATTGAGAGACACAGTCAGGCGATCGTTGACTTTCCAGTCGTCGGCCACGTAGCCGCCGAACGTGTTCAGCACGAACCCCTGCTGCGGCGAGGAAGGAAACGCCTGTGTGAGGGTTGTATTGGGTCCGCCTCCGTTGAAGAGGTCACCGAGAGTCGTCACGATCTCGCCATGGATCGGACCGCCAATGGCCTCGAAGTCGAGGTCGTTTACATTGTCATGCAGCCAGCTGATGCCGGCGCGCAGAGTATGGCGCCCGCGCACATGAGAGAAGTCATCGAGGATCTGGTACTGGAAGACGCGGCGGCCCTGCGGGAAGAAGAAGCCCGGGGGAAACGGCGGCTCTCCAAACGCGCCCGTGGGCGTGAACTCGCCGCCGGCCAACCCGACGAAGGTTGGCAATGCCGCAAGCGATCCGTTCATATCCGACGGCACGAATATAGCCGCATAGAAGAGTACAGAGCCACTTAACTGATTGACCGTATTCGGATCGAACGTATGAATCTCGGAAACCTGCCCGGACATCTGCGGCTGGTTGCTTTGTTCGTTGAACGTCGGACCGAACGGGCTGGTGAAGGTGGGTTGGAGTCCGTTATCGCGCAGCACCCGGATGTAGCCGCGGTCCCTGTCGCCAAAGTTGTGGTCGACACGGGCCGACCACTGATACTCATGGTTCATGTTGGGCGGCGTGGTGCGGAACTCCAGCGCGCAGGGCACGCCGGAAGCGAGTCCGGTAAACCCGTTACAGCCGCCGGGGACGGGAGTGGCGGAACCGGCGCCGAGCCCGCCGTTGTAGACAGCGAACAGCTGTTTGTAGAAGGGAATCTCGGCGGCGTTGCCGTTCGCGGCCAGATTCGCCAGCGTGGCGGCTTCGAACTGCGGACTGGGAATCAGAGTAAAGGCGCTGGCTGTGGGCAGAACGTTGCGCAGGCCTTCATAGTCAACATCGAAAAAAGTGCGGTTCTTCCAGACCGGTCCGTTGGCGTTGACCTGGTACTGATTGAAGTTATTGAACGGCGTGGGGGCGCCAACCTGGTTGCTGAAGAACTGATTTGCATTCAGAGCGCGGCCGTTCCACATGTAGATGGCGTCGCCGTGAAACTGGTTGGTGCCGGATTTCGTGATGTAGGTGATCTGCGATCCGGCGTACTGACCGTACTGCCCGGAATAGGCGTTGCTGATGACATTCGCCTCGGCGATATCGTTGGCGCCCAGCAGCAGATTCGACGCACCGCTGTTGTTGTTGCCCCCGAACGGGTCGTTGTAGTTCTGGCCATTGATGCTGAAGAGATTCGAGATGCCGGGCATGCCGTTAACCGAGAAATTGCCGTAGCCGGCCTGCGTGTTCATGACGACTCCGGGAGCGGTCTGCGCTATATAAGTAAGGTCGCCGCCGGGGTTGGGGAGATCACGCACCATCTGCTGGCTGAAGTTTGTGGCGGCGTCGGCGTTGTCGGTCTGCAGAGCGGAGAAGGCTTCCACCACGGTGACCGACTGAGAGGCGCCTGCCACCACCAGCTGCACGTTGAGCGTGGCGGGCTGCCCGGCGCTAACCGCGATGCCAGTGCGTTCCTGGCGTTGAAAGCCTTTGGCATCGACCGAAATGCTGTAACTGCCCGGAGGGACGAAGGCGAAGCGGTAACTGCCCTCGGCGTTGGTGTCCGCTTTTTGCGATGTTCCGGTATCTGAATCGGAAAGCGTGACAGCCGCGCCGGGCACAGCGGCCCCGCTGGGATCGGTAACCGTTCCGGTTACGAGCCCGGCTGTGATGGATTGCGCAGCGCACGGCGGGGGGTGCAGAATGCCCAGACCGAGCAGAACCGAAGCGCAGACGAGAAACCTCAACATGGCCCGATTCTAAGGGCCGGAACAATGTAATCGAGTTGTTTTGGGGCGAACCCGCCCCTGCGGGCGGTGGGACAGTACAGGCGCGGGGTGAAACAGATCACGATCGACGCTCAGCGCCGGACGGAAGCCCGGGACCAGGCTGAAAGGCCTGGTCCCACATGCTGCTAATGGCCTTCGCTCTGCCTTCTACACTTCTTACCTGTTCTTTCGGAACGCCGCAGTGTTTCAGCACCTCGGCGTATCTAAGAAGGATCGGCGCTAACACCGGATGATTGCCACCCGATGTCGATTCGTATATGCCGATCACCTCTCGGTAGAGCGCCTCCGCCTCGCGCCAGTTCTGCTGAAGAGCGCGGAGATCTGCAAGAATGCGGAGTGCCTGAGCGAGAATGCGGCGGTCGGAGGTCGGCCGATCGGCCAGAAGACGGCGTTCAGTGGCGACGGCGCCAGGAAGGATTCTCTCCGCCTCGGCAGGCTTCCGTTCGCGAACGTAGACTGTGGCGAGAATCACCTGCTGCACCGCGATCTCCAGGCTGCCGGGCGCGCGGTGACGCGAAACGATGGCGAGCGATTCCTCGGCATCTGCTTCGGCGCGGGCAAACTGCTTCTCAGCGGTTTCGACGGCGCTGAATTCGGCCAGCAGCGTCGCCAGGCGTTCATCGTCGGACGGGAGCGTGCGTTCGAGGATATAGCGGGCGCGGTGCAACAGGACCTCCGCGCGGCCATACTGGTGTTCCACCGAAAGCGCCACCGCGAGGTTGGCTTCGTAGAGAGCGACGTCGGGATGCGAATCACCGAGCGCCGCGGTTGCCAGATCCATCGCGTCGCGGAACTTCGCCTCAGCCGCTTTGGCATCGCCCGACCGCAGTTCGAGAATGCCGAGTGCATTACGGGCGGAGGCCGTTTCGCCGGGGTTCGCGATGGAGCCGGACAGAAGCAGCGGCAGGAGGCCAATCAGGATCGGGAGTAACCTGGTCATGTTCTGATCGTGCGTCAGAGAGCACGATCAGAACATGCATTTGGGGTGAAGATGCGGTCTGGCGTGGCAGAGGCGGCCTGCATGCAGCGCGCTCGTCCTTATGGTCTTCTTCGGGGCGAATCCGCGCCCGCCGCGGGCGCTGGAACAGTACAGGCGCGTGAAGCGTTCAGCCGCGGGTGATGTGTCCGGGAAATAAATGGAGCTTACACGGGCAGACGACGGAAGCGATCATCTGCCCCGCGGGGCTGAATCAAGTTCGTGGACACTACGCCAGCGGGGCTTTCATGCTTCTGATGGCCTTCGCTCTGGCTTGCACACTTCTCACCTGCTCCTTTGGAACGCCGCAGTGTTTCAGCACCTCGGCGTATTTGAGGAGGATGGGCGCCAACGCCGGATGATTGCCACCCGATGTCGATTCATATATGCCGACCACCTCTGCGTAGAGGGTCTGAGCTTCGCGCCAGTTTTGCTGAAGAGCGCGCAGGTCTGCAAGGATGCGGATCCCCTGCGCAAGTACGCGGCGGTCGGAGGTCGCCGGATCGGCCAGCAGACCTCGTTCCGCGGCGATGGCGGCGGGAAGTATTCTTTCGGCCTCGGCAGGCTTCCGTTCGCGAACGTAGACGGTGGCGAGAACTACCTGCTGAAGCGAGACTTCAAGGCTTTCGGGCGCGCGGTGACGGGAAACGATGGCGAGCGCCTGCGCGGCATCGGATTCGGCGTGGACAAAGTGCTTCCCGGCAGTTTCGACAGCGCTGATTTCGGTTAGCAGGGTGGCGAGGCGTTCCTCCTGGGAAGGGGCCGTGAGTTCGAGGATGTGGCGCGCACGGTGTAGCAGAACCTCCGCGCGGCCGTATTGGTGTTCCAGCGCAAGCGCGAGTGCGAGGTTGGCTTCGTAGAGAGCGACGTTGGGATGCGATTCACCGAGCGCAGGGGTTGCCAGATCGATCGCCTCGCGGAACCTCGCTTCGGCGGCTTTGGCATCGCCCGCGTGGAGGTCGGTAATGCCGAGTGCATTGCGGGCGGAGGCCGTTTCGGCAGCGTTCGAAAGCGCGGGGGCGCCGAAGCCAAGCTGAAGCGGCGGCACGAGGCCAATCAGGATGGCGAGTAACCCGGTCGTGCGCAGATAATGTATCAGATCGCACGATCATAACATGAATTTTGTATGAAAACGTCCGCTTTTGATCGGGCCGGACGTCCCCGCGATCAGCGGTGCTCGTCCTTATGGTCTTCTTCGCGGGCGCGGCCGTTCTGCCAGGCGCGGCGTTCCTGCTCGCTGCGCGGCTGGACGGCGTGGGTCTCAGGTACGCGGGCGGCCGGGCGGGCGCCGGGCCGGTAAGCCGGAGCCGCGGCAAATCGACGCACCGCAGGGAACGGATGCACATACGTGGCGCGGTTCCCCCACGTCCTGGCCCAGACCGCATTGTTGATGAAGACTCCGTGGGTGCGCCAGTCGAACCGGCTCACGCCCCAGCCCCAGGGCGCAAACGCCGGGCCGATGGCCACGCCAAAGCGGAATCCGATCGCCGTGCTGATGACGAAGCCCGGACGCGGCGGATAGAAGACGACCGCCGGGTTGTAATACGGCACCACAATGAACGCGGGATTCACCGGTGCAATCGCGATGTACGGTCCAGGCGTCACGACAACCTGCGGATTCGTGCGCAGGTAGCCGTAGTTATAGGCCTGCTGGCGCATGCGCTGCACCGCATCCATAACTGAACCCTGATTCGCCAGGAAAGCGTCTCCCAGTTCGCGCGTCCATGAGGGGTCGGAAGCCATCATGTCGAGAACGTTGGGAAACGGGAGCAGGGCCTGCACGCTCGGATCGAATGGCAGCTGATCCGCCTGGATCGCCGCAGCCAGCGCGGGTCCGGTCAGAAAGTGATGCTGATCAGACCAACTGGCGGCGCCGGGAAGCTGGTCGGAGAATGTCGCGGCGGTGAGAACCTGCGCGAGCAGAGGATCGGGATACAGGGCGATGCGGGATACGACGCGATCGAGTTCCTGCGGCGGGAAATACGGCGGCGCCTGCGGATAGGGCGCGGGCTGCGGAGGATATCCCGGCTGCGGCGGGTAAGGCGGCTGTTGGGGCGGGTAACCGGCGGGCTGCTGCGGATACTGCGGCGGAGGATACTGCGACTGCGGATAGGTCTGCTGTTGTGGGTATTGCGGCGCCTGCTGCGGATAAGTCTGCGGCGGGTACTGCGGCGCCTGTTGCTGGTCGGGATAGGGAGCCTGCTGCGGCGGATACGGCTGCTGCGGCGGATACGGCTGCTGCGGAGGATCCGGGTACTGTGGCGCCTGGGCGAAGGCCGACGCCGCCAAAAACACTCCGCAAATAATAAGTCCTGCCGATCCAGGCTTCATTATGGTTCGAATCACCGATCACCCCTCTCACACTTGCAGACGGTGCACCCGACAGCCGCGTTGCCGTGCGGTACGAATATTAACAGCAATAAATTTCAAAGGCCGGAACGCCGGACGCGATCGCCTATTTCTTTTTGCCTTCGGCTTCGGTGTAGTGCTGCAGGTCCTGCTCGCCTTCCACGCAGGCGAACTCGAGCTGCTCGTAATTGGGGTCGCGGTTGCGCACCAGATTGAATGCGATCGTGAACGGACGTGTGTACACCTTTGTGTCTTCGAGGATGGCGCGATAGCTGATGGTATTCAGGTTCAGCATCGTGTAGCGCTCGACCACATGCAGCGCGTCGCTATGGAAGTTACCCGCCATGTCGAACCAGGTGTTCGGGTTCTGGTTCGTGACGTCAACGACGAGCGTGTCGCCTTCCCAGTGGCCGCGCGAATCGCCTTCGAACAGGCGGATCTCATCCGGGATGTGGGGGCGGCCGTCGAGCGGAATGATGCGATAGGAGTGGAAGGCCTCATAGAGAAGCAGCACGTTGTTCTTCGGCTGCAGAATCTGAAAACCGAACGGCGTATACATCTGCCGCGGAACGCCCGAAAGTTCGCAATGAGCCTGCGGGTCTGCGTACATGTCGTGCTCGGCGAGTTCCTTCTTTTTTGCCAGCGCCCATGGCTGATAGGGAATCTTGCCGTCGGCCGGATCGACAATCACACCCTTGCCGGCTGGTATGCCGTACTCGGCTTTATCGCGTGTCTCGAGATCGAAAGCCGTGGCGAAATTAGCCGTCTCCCAATACCCCTGCATATCGGGATGTCCGTCCGCGAGGCGTTTGAACGGAGGAGCGGGCGCCTGCGGGCCGCCGCGTCCGCGGCCAAAACCGCGACCCTGGCCCTGCGCGAAAGCCACCGCCGCACAAA
Organism: Terriglobia bacterium; assembly: GCA_963832905.1. GTDB lineage: Bacteria > Acidobacteriota > Terriglobia > Bryobacterales > Bryobacteraceae > BOG-234. The sequence goes on from CAWHVO010000002.1 coordinate 361,729, forward strand.
CAGCCAAAGCAATCAGGATGCGCATCGACATCTCAGTGGGCGCCCGCATTTTCTTTGTACACATGGCATTCGTACTCGTAGATCTCCGCGTTTTTCTCGGTATGGCGATAGAGCTGAAGCCGGATCGTCCAGGGCCGCGTAAACACCTTCGGATCTTCGATCGTAGCTTCGTAAGTCATCGTGTCCGGCGATGTTTTCGTATAGCGCTCGACGACATGCAGCGCATCGCTGTGATAGTTGCCCGAAGCGTCCAGCCACGTCATCGCATTGTTGTCGGCGACATCCACGACCAGCGTGTTGCCATCCCACTTACCGCGCGAATCGCCCATCCAGAAATCGATGTCCGGCAGGTGCTCCTGTTTCGCCATGTGAATCGTGCGCGATGCGTGCACATATTCATAAGTGATGGCGAAGTCGGCAGGCGTCTGAAAGATCTGGAAAGGAAACGGCATGTAGGTGATGCGTGGCACGCCGGGCAGATAGCACTTCGAAACGGGATCGGCAGTGGCGCGGTTCTTGTAGTTCTGTTCCTGTTTCGCGCGCGCTTCCGGCTTGTACGGAATCTTCCCGTCCGCCGGATCCACGATTACGCTCCCGCCGGCGCGAATTCCTGCGTCGGCGCTGTGCGCTTCGAGATCGGCCGGCGCATAGCGGACCTCCCAGATGCCTTCGAGATCGCGCTTGTCGTCAACAGGAGCGGTCGCGCCGAAGAGCATTCCGGCCATGGCGCAGCAGGCCAGGATTCTTCCTGACCGCGCACAACGGACCTTCGGCCTGTGCGCTTTGGGTACACCGATTTTCATTTTGGTGCGCCGTCAGTGGTGGTTCCCGCGAAAAACTTCTTCCCGTCGGGTGTGGTCACCGTGCGGGCATTCATGGTGTGAGAGCCATCCTTGGCTTTGAAGCCTTCGATGACCACTTCGTCGCCCTCTTTCAGGCTGTCTTTCCGCCATCCCGAACGATACAGCATGTTGGGCGGCGCGGTTTCGCAGGCCCAATTGACGGTTTTCCCGTTTTCATCGACCACATCGACATGCACCCACGAATGCGGATTGACCCATTCGAAGTTCGTCACTTTCCCTTTGAGTGTGACCGGAGCATTACCGTCAAACTCAGCCGCAAAAGAGTGGTGGGCGAATGCCGAGGGCACCGAGACGGCAAGCGCAACCGCGGTTAAACCTAAAAGCGCACAACGGACCCTTCGGCCTGTGCGCTCCATTCCTGAAAGCGCTGTTCTGTTCATCTGGAAATTCCTAAGCAATAGACGTTGCCGTTTCGGGAACGGTTATCGGTTCGAGCTGGGCGCAGATTTCCATGGGTTCCTGCTGAAGTGATTTCGGCACGCACCCGACGTGCTTCTATGCATGCAATCGCCGACAGCCATAAACTCTATCACACGTGCGAGCCAGACAAGCCGGGTACTCGCTTTCCCGATAGATCCACGAACTCCGCGGAGACCCGCGGCGTTGCCAGGAGCAAAAGCGAGGCTGAAAAAACGAAGCCAATTGCGCGTTTGGGTCTGTGGAATCAGTCTGCGGCGTGGCGGACTGGGCCGGAGCCAGCCGGCAGAAATCGCGCCGATGAGACCGCGCTCCTGAAACATGCGTAAAGCCCGCACCGGGCGAAGCCCGGCGGCACCGAAGCGCCGACCCGCCCAGGCACACTTGTACCACGACGCGGGCGTGAACCGGTTTACAAAGGGTGCCGGGGAGGAGGCGAGGTCGCGTGCAAGACGCTGCACGCCGGGGAGTTGGGGAGGCCGGGAAATTGTTTGCGAAATCTGTGAACAAGGCGCGCACAGGCTGAATCATGTGCCACCTCCTGCCGGCGGGTGAGCGCCAAATGTTACCTCCGACCGGCAGGCGCATTGACACCGTGTCCGGCAACGGCATAGACTGTAGCACGAAAGTAGATTGCATGCATTTCTCCAAGATTCTGCGAGCGCTGTTTGCTCTGACCGTTTCCCTCATACCTGTTACGCTTTGCGCGCAGGCGGCTAATCCCGACGCATTCGCCCGCGGTGGGCGGGGTGGTCCAGGGCGCCGCGACACCGCTTCCACCGCTCCCGCACCGAAAAATGCGGAGGGTAAGCCCGACATTTCCGGTGCCTGGAACCCGAATGCGATCCGCCAGAACGTTCGACATGGTTGCCACTGGTGTGCATCCGCCATTCCAGCCGTGGGCGGAAAAACTCTACAACGAACGCAAATCGAACGTCTCTAAAGACGACCCCGAAGCGCGCTGCCTGCCCCCCGGCGTACCGCGCATGAGCACGACGCCATATCCGTTCCGCATCGTGCAGGTTCCGGGTCTGACGCTGATCGTGTATGAAGGAGGCGCCCACGTCTGGAGGCAGATTTTCACAGACGGACGGAAGCATTCCGCAGATCCCAATCCGACGTGGCTGGGCGAATCCATCGGCTGGTGGGACGGGGATACGTTTGTGATCGACACGATCGGTTTCAACGGCAAGAGCTGGATCGATGAATCGGGTCTGCCGACTACCGAGAAACTTCATGTGATCGAGCGCATCAGGCGCGTGGATGAGGGTCACCTTGAAATCGAGCACACGGTGGACGATCCGGGCGCGTACACGGCTCCCTGGAAGTTCACGACACACCCCACGAAGCTGAAGGGCGAACTGATGGAATACATCTGCCAGGAAAATAATCGGGACGTGCAACATCTCGTCGGCAGCGGAAAATAATAACGCGGCGGCTCGCCCTGATGCACAAGGACATCCTGAAGAATCTCGATCTGAAAGTGGTCGCGATCGTCAGCGACCTGTATACGAGCCGAAGCGTCTCGACCACGGCGGCGAATCTTTCCATCCGCCAGTCCACGGTGAGCATGGCACTGGCCAAGCTGCGCAGACATTTCGAGGACCCGCTTTTCGTCCGTACATCGGCCGGCATGGAGCCCACGCCGCGCGGCGCCGAGTTGATCGAGGTGCTGCGGAGCGCCGAGTTTTATCTGCGCAAAGCACTCGAACACCGGGTCGCCTTCGATCCCGCCAGTTCGGACCGGACATTTCGACTCGCCTCCACAGACATTGCGCAGCTGACGCTTCTGCCTACGCTTCTCAAACGGCTGAAGCGCATCAGCCCTTCGGTATCCGTAGCGCTGTTGACGATCTCCGATCGCCTGCCGGCGCTGCTCGAGTCGGGAGAGCTTGATCTCGCGGTGGGTTTCATTCAGCCCCGCGGCACGGGTTTTTACGGGCAGCGACTGTTTCAGGACCGATTTGTGTGCGCGTTGCGCGCAGATCACCCGCGGATCGCGAAGAGCCTCACGATCGACCAGTTTGAGCACGAGCAGCATGTCGCGGTGTCAACCAGCGGAACCGGCCACTCGGTCGTCGAGGAGACGCTGGCGGAAAACCGGATTCGCCGTCAGATCGGGCTGCATGTGCCGACGTTCCTCGGACTGGGGCCGATCCTGACAAACACAGATTTGATCGCGATCGTTCCCGAACAGCTCGGATCGTATCTGGCGGAATCGGGCAAGATCCGGCTGGTGAAGCTTCCGATCGACATCCCGCCTTACTTCATCTATCAGATGTGGCACGAACGTGTGATGCACGATCCGGCCAGCCAGTGGTTCCGGAAAGTGGTTGCCGGCCTGTTTCTGCGGGCAGGGGCGGTGGATGCGCCGCCCGAATCGTGGAGGGCCGGGGTTGGCGCTCAGGTCGCGCAGGGAACGCTGGCGTCGTAGGGAACATGGGGTGTCAGCTGTCAGCTTTAAATCCGGTGCGGATGCGCGTTTTGCATGCATTTCAGCACGCAGGCTGATTGACACTAGCTGTTTCCGGAAGATATAATTCTGCGTGGCCGGTGCATGCATTCTCTGCATCGCTGGTCCAGCACCCCGGAACCGCAACCCCGAGAAATCGCCGGAACAGACGCGACAAATCGAGTTGCGCGGATTCCGTGTCGCGGTTAGCCTTTTATACTGACAATTCCTCATGACTGAAAAAAATCTCGAAGCTCTCTTGAAGACCACCACGCCGGTAAAGCTCCTCCGCAATTCGAAAATCGGAGCGCATGTGTATCCGGTCGTGCCGGCCGAATACACGAACTGGCGCGATGAACAGCGTGCCTGGCAGCAGGCATGCGTGCTGTTCAATCAGTCGTATCACATGACCGACATGTATGTGGAGGGTCCGGATGCACTGAAGCTGATTTCCCATCTGGGCGTCAACACGTTTAAGAACTTCGGCCCGAACAAGGCCAAGCAGTATGTGGTCTGCAACTACGACGGCTACGTGCTCGGCGACGTGGTTCTGTTCGGACTCGAGGAAAATCTGTTCAATCTGGTGGGCCGGCCTTCGGTTCACAACTGGGTGCAGTACCATTGCGAGACCGGCGGCTACAACGCGAAGTGCACGCGCGACGAGCGCTCCGCCGCGCGGAAGGGATCGGTCGAGCGCAAAGCGTACCGGTATCAGGTGCAGGGACCAAATGCGCTGAAGCTGATGGAAAAAGTACTCGGCGGACCGGTGCCGGAGCTGCATTTTTTCCAGATGACAGCTTTCAGGATCGCCGGCAAGACGGTGCGCGTGCTGCGCCACGGCATGGTCGGCCAGCCGGGTTTCGAGCTGTTCGGGCCATGGGAAGAGGGCGAGGCGGTAAAAGATGCGATCGTCCTGGCCGGCGCGGAATTCGGTCTGCGTCTGGTGGGAGCACGCGCGTATTCGTCGAACACTCTGGAATCGGGGTGGATTCCGTCGCCGCTGCCCGCAATTTACACGGGCGAGAAAATGAAGGCCTATCGCGAGTGGCTGCCCGCGGACACGTGGGAAGGCATCGGGTCGCTGGGCGGAAGTTTCTACTCGGAAAATATTGAAGACTACTATCTGACGCCGTACGATCTCGGCTACGGCTCGATCGTGAAGTTCGATCACGAATTCCCCGGCCGGGAAGGGCTGGAGAAGATCGCGAAGAATCCGCCGCGCACCAAGGTCACGCTGGCGCTCAACGATCAGGACGTGCTCAAGGCGATGAGCACCATATTCAACAAGGGCGACCGGGCCAAGTTCTTCGAGTTCCCCTCGGCCGTTTACGCGACGTGGCCCTACGACAAGGTCGTGAAGAACGGCAAAACCATCGGCATTTCGACGTGGTGCGGATACAGTTCCAACGAAGGCAAGATGCTTACGTTGGCCATGCTGGATAAGGAGCAGGCCGGGATCGGCAGCGAAGTTACCTTCGTGTGGGGCGAGGAGCCTGGCACCGGTTCGAAGATCAACGTCGAGCCGCATGTGCAGACGGAAATCCGCGCGATTGTGTCTCCGGTGCCGTATTCGGAAGTCGCGCGCGAAGCGTATCGCACGACGTAACCGCCGGGTTGACACCAAAATCGGTCGGAATCAGACCATACACCGATCGAAGCTTAAACCGGGATCTATCTGTCGTGCGGTAGTACGATTAGATCGTGACCATTGATGAGCGTCTGGAGTTTATCGCAACCCTTCAGCAGACGCACGACGAACAAATCGGTAGGCTCATTGAACAGAGTGATCGGCAGTCCGCCCGTATCGATGTGCTTACGGAGCGCACTATCCAGGCGATGGATGCAATCAATCGTCTCGCCCGAATCGCTGAAAATCACGATCAGCGGATCGAAGATCTCGAAGATCGTCGCCCATCCTGAGACTCTGCAGAAGGAGTTTAGTAAGCCTGACGGCCGACTTTTTTGAGTAAAGAACCGGCGGCAAGACCGCCGGCGTTACCCGCCGAGTTGTTTAAGAAGAGCTACGGTGCTGTCGTGCGGGACGGGGAGGCCGAACTGGTCCTTGCCCATTGCGACGTTCGAGCGGGGTGAAGCCGCGGCCGGTTTTAGCATCCAGCTTCGCGCCCTTCTCTGCCAGGTACTTCACGATCGTGTCGGCGCCGCGCGAGGCAGCGCCGTGCAGGGCGGTCTCGCCCTTCGCATTTTTCTGATTGATGTCCATGCCCTGCTCGACACAGAGCTTCAGGGCTTCGAGAGCTTCGGCTTCGGTTCCCGTGGTGTTCTTGTCGCGGTAGCCGACGCCGGCGGCGAACATCAGCGCGGTGTTACCTTCCCTCGTGGTGAGCTTCGGATCGGCGCCCGCTTTGAGCAGCACGCGCATGGCGGCGGCGTCGCCGGAACGCGCGGCGCGCATGAACGGCGTCGTGCCTTCATCGAGCGATGTGTCGCCGGAATCCATGCCGCTGCGGCCGGGCAGGGGCTTCGTCAGCTTCGCGTCGAGTTTCGCGCCTTTCGCAATGATGTCCTGAATCAGAGTGAGGCTCGGATAGGTGTCTTCGAGCTTGCGGTTCGGCATGGCCGACCAGTCTTCGTTACGCATGTCAATCGCAGCGTAGAGAGCGGCGCGGCCTTTGACGTCCGTGACGTTCGGATCGGCGCCGCGATCGAGCAGCCACTTCGCAAATGTGTAGTGCTTGTTCATGATCGCGACCACAACGCCGCTGGTGTTGTCGATGTCAGTCTGGTTGATGTTGACGCCGGAGTCGAGCATGACCTTCGCGGTTTCGATGTCGCCTTCGCGCGATGCGAACAGGAAGGCCGTGAAACCACCGCGCGAAAACGGCGTGACGGAGGAAGCGGCGCTGAGTTTGGGAAGACGAGTTTCGCGGTAAGACGAGACGAGCTTCCAGTCGGCACCGTGTTCGAGCAGAAGCTTCACGACTTCGGGATGACGCTCGGCCGCGGCCCACATCAGCGCGGTCTGGTGGCGATAGGATTCGGTGGCGTTCACGTCGGCGCTGTGGCTGAGCAGCGCGCGCACGGCCTCGGCGTTGCCGGAGCGGGCGGTGATCATGAGAACGGTTTCGCCGTCGGAGGTGTCGCGGGTATTCGGATCGGCGCCGGCTTTGAGAAGAGCCTCGACGATGCGGGCGTTGCCGAGATTGGCGGCTTCGGAGAGCGGAGTCGCGCCGTAACGATTGGCGGCTTTGGCATCGGCGCCGGCGGCGATCAGGAGATCGACGGCGTCGGCGTCGTTCCAGTGCGCGGCCCATTCGAGCGCGGTGGTGCCGTCGGCCTGCGGCGCGTTCACGGCGGCGTGCTGTTTGATGAGATCACGCAGCTGGGTGAGGTCGTGGCTCTGCGCGGCATCGGCAATCCGGGAATCGGGGCCGCGCAGTTCGGCCGCGTAAGTGATCGAGGCAATGCCGGCCATCGCGATCAGGAGGCGCTTCATATTTAAAGCTCCGTCAGGGGGCCGGTGCTGTCGCCCACGCGTTCTTCGGGTACGCCGGCTTTGTGCAGAATCGACAGCAGGAGATTCGACATCGGCGTGTTGTCCGGATATTTCAGATGACGGCCGCCCTTCATCTTTCCCGCCGCGCCGCCGGCAACGAACACCGGAAGCGGCGAGTGATTGTGCACGTTGCTGTTCGACATGCCGCTGCCATACAGGATGAGCGAATGGTCGAGCAGATTGCCGTCGCCGTCCGGCGTCGATTTCAGGCGATTCAGGAAATAGGCGAGAAGCTCGACGTGATAGGTGTTGATCTTCGTCAGGTTTTCGAGGCGCGCGGGGTTGTTCTGATGATGCGACGCCGGGTGGAAGCTCTCGGTGAAACCGAGGAACGGGAAAGTGCGGTAGCTGACTTCGCGCGCCATCATGAATGTCGAGATGCGCGTGATGTCGGCCTGGAAGGCGAGCGCCATCAGGTCGAACATCAGCTTCGAGTGCTCCCGATGATCGTCGGGAATTCCGGCGGGTGAGGTCGGCACCGTGAGGCTGGAGTTGGAATTCTGCTTTTCGGCGAGCTGTATGCGGCGCTCGATTTCGCGGATGGTGTCGAGATATTCGGCGACGCGGTTGCGGTCGTTGGGTCCGAGGCCGCCTTCGAGATGGCGGACCTGTGCCATGGCGGCGTCGAGGATGCTGCGCTGCTCTTCGATGCGCTCGAGGCGTTCGGTGGCGTTCGAGCCGTCGCCGAAGAGGTGATCGAAGACGACGCGCGGATTGATTTCCATCGGCTGAGGTGTGGTGGGGGTGCGCCAGGAGATCGTATTCATGTAGGCGCAGCTGAAGCCGACGTTGCAGGAGCCGACGAGTCCGCTGTAATCTTCGGTGGCGAGTTCGAGAGACGGAAGGGGCGTGTCCTGACCGATCTTGAGCGCAGCGATCTGGTCGATGGTCGTGCCGGCGCGGATGTCGGCGCCGTCGGTGCGCTTCGGATGAACGCCGTTGAGGTAGACGGCGGGAGAGCGCGTGTGATCGCCGCCGTTATCGCCCTCGCCCGCCGGCGCGGCCATTTTGTGCGCGAGGTTCGAGACGACGACGACCTTGTCTTTGAACGGCTCAAGCGGAGTGAGCGTGCGGGAGAGCTTCATGTCCGTGCCTTCGCCGATCGGAGTCCAGTTCGCTATCACCGCGCCATGCGGGATGAAGCAGAGGCCGAGGCGGATCTGCGGCGCGGCGGCGGTCTGGGCCAGCGCGGTGTGCGCGGGGACCATGGCGTCGAGCAGCGGAAGCGAAACAGCGGTACCGATACCGCGCAGCAAGGTCCGGCGCGAAATGTGTTTCTTTGTGATCAGTCTCATTGTGACTCCTTCGGCTTCATGCCGGATACTTTCATTTTCATCTCAAAAGGCGTGCTCTCGGCAATCGCGAGGACGAGAGAGGAAAAACGGTAATCGTGTTCGCGCGCCTGGCTGACGATGCCGCGCACGGCGGGCATATCGGAATACGTTACGCCGCGGCCAAGCGCGTAGGTGAGGAGCTTCTCGGCCATAACGCCGGTGAAGACGTCCGGTTTGGAAGCGAGCATTTTGTCGAGCGACGCGGGACCGTCGATTTTGGCGCCGTTGTAGAGTGTTACGGAAGCGTCGATGCGGCTGCCGTCGTCGGTGTCACGCCAGTGACCGACGGCATCGAAGTTTTCCAGCGCGAAACCGAACGGGTCCATGACCTTGTGACATCCGGCACAGACCGGATCCTGGCGATGCGCTTCCATGCGTTCGCGCAGAGACTTCGGCGCGGCACCGGCGTTCTCTTTAAGAGGCGGAACATTCGGCGGCGGAGGCGTGGGCGGGATGCCGAGAATATTGGTCAGCACCCACTTGCCGCGCTGCACGGCCGAGGTGCGGTTGGGATAAGACGTGACCGCGAGAATGCTGGCCTGGCCGAGCAGGCCGCGGCGATCGGGCGAATCGATGGTCACGCGGCGGAACTGATCGCCGTAAACGTTCGGGATGCCGTAGTGCTTCGCCAGGCGCTCGTTCGACGTAGGTGTAGTCGGCGTTGAGCAGATCCATGACGTTGCGGTCTTCATGAATGATGCTCTGGAAGAAGAGTTTCGTTTCCTGCTCCATGGAGTGGCGCAGGTTGTCGTCGAAGTCGGGGAAGGTTCCGAGATCGGGGGAGAAGTTTTTCAGGTTGCGCAGGAAGAGCCACTGGGCGGCGAAGTTGTCGACGAGGGTTTCGGCGCGCGGGTCCTGCAGCATGCGGCGGACCTGCTGATCGAGGGTGGCGTGGTCGCGGAGTTTGCCCTGCGCGGCAATCGTGAGAAGCTCTTCGTCGGGCGGGCTGCTCCATAAGAAGAAGGAGAGACGCGAGGCCAGCGCAACGTCGCCGACTTGGTAGATCGCGCCCGGCGGCAGGTCCTTCGGATCGGCTTCGAAGCGGAAAAGGAATTCCGGGCTGGCCAGAATGAACTGCAGGGCGGCTTCGATGCCGGCGTCGAAACGGCCTTTGGCGTTGCGCTGGCGCTGATAGAAGCTGAGAGGCGTTTCGAGGTCGCTGTCAACGACAGGCCTCCGGTACGCCCGGCGCAGAAGGGCCGAGATGATTTTGCGCGCGCACGGGAGTTCATCCTGCTCGTGCGCCGGAGTGCAGAGGAAAACCTTTCGGCGCGAGGGCGTGTCGCCGGAACCGGTGGGCTCGAGCGGACCTTCGATGGTCATGCGGTCCATGGAAGGATCGCCGGTGATGTCGAGGCCATCGATGGTGGTGCGCATGAACGGCTTGATGAGGGCGTCTGTTTCGGCGTGGCTGCGCAGGAGCACGGCGGCGGCGATGGCGTGCGGGCCGGCTTTGACCGGGATACGCATGGTGAGCCGCTTATCGAGCTCGGCGCCGTATACGCCGGGATTTGAGGCCATGCGGATGAAATCCTCCCTGCCGCCCGCAGTGACCAGCGTGAGGCGCTTCCCGTCGAGGCTGATTTCGATCTGATGCGGGTCTTCCATGCCGCGCATGAGATCGAAGGTGTTGCGCCAGAGGCGGACCTTGATGATGTATTCGGCGTCGAGCGGGAAATAGTGGTGCACGAGCATGCCGCCGCGGGTGCCGAGGGGCAGGCCTTCGATGTGCTGATCCTGAGAGAGGTCGGGGCGCACCCGGTAGGTGGCGGTGGCGGGCGCGATCTGCATGTCGCCCACGGCTTCGCGGCTGATGTTCCACGACGCGGAAAGATAGCGTTCCATGAGCGACGGCGACATGCGGAGGACGTTGGCAATGTTGTCGAAGCCGCTCGATTCGTCATCGGGTGGAAGAAGGGCGGTGGAGTCGACGTCGAGCGCAAGAAGGTCGTGGATGGCGTTGGCGTATTCGGCGCGATTGAGGCGATGCATGGCGGCGCGGCCCGGGTTGGGATGAGCGGCGGCGGCGCGGTCGAGCGAATCTTCGAGATACTTCGCGAGGCCGTCGGATGCGGCCTGATCCGGATGCGGCACGCCCTGCGGCGGCATGGAACCGGTGCGCAGCTTGCGGATCACTTTCTCCCAGGTTTCGGCGTTGGCAGGGACCTTGGTGAGATCGGCGGAAGCGAGCGTGAGTCCGCCGGTTTTCATTTTGTCGTTGTGGCAGACGACGCAGTACTTGTTGATGACCGCGGACGCCGAGGAGGCATCGGCGTGGAGGACCACCGGGGCGGCGCACAGAAGGAGTGAAAACGCTAAAGTCTTCAAGTCGTTATAAATTCTATCGTTTGAATTGCATGCAGGTCAATTTGAAGAGAGGGCTATCAGCGGGGTTGATGGATCAAAAAACGGTCTGAAAAGGGGTGGCGCGGAGAGGCCCCCCGGCGCGAATGCATGCAAACGGCAGACGAAAAACGGATCTTCCACGTGTGCAAGTCTCAGTGGAGCAAAGTCCGGGCCTTTCAGAACCACCACGCTGACGCCACGCTGCACCAACCGCGGTTTACGACGAAAGGACCGGGTTCGGTATGAATCAATACGTATATGTATTTTGAAAGTAAAAATACGTAATAGCCGTTTTGAATCATAAGATACGGTGAGAAAACAAACATGGCGGGTTTCCGTGAGGCCACTCGCCTGGGCGGCAAACTCAATGTTCCAAAACGATTTACCCGCGTCCTAAGGTTGGCATGGTAGGTGGTTAATTCAATTCTTAATTCACTTTCATATCCGAGATATCACGCAGAATGATAGCGGATATCATTCCGGTCAGATAGACAGATCTGGACGCATGGTGATAAGCCTGAACGAAAAGGGAGTAACAAAAGACAATGAAAGTCCTCCGGAACCGTGCCGTTCTGCTTGCTCTGGCTGGTTGCATTTTTTCCGTTCTCTCAGTACAGAAAGTTTACGGGCAGGCGGCTTCTATTACAGGTCGTGTCAGTGATCCCTCCGGCGCCGCCATTCCGGACGCCCAACTCGCTCTCAAAAATACCGGCACTTCTGCCACGCTGAACACAACCAGCGATGGCCAGGGCCGCTACACCATGCCGGATCTGTCGATCGGCAATTACGACATCACGGTCACCAAGACTGGCTTCCAGACCGCAGTGCGCGCGGGCATCACAGTGACGGTGGGCAGCGCGCAGACGATCGATTTCCAGCTGACGATCGGCCAGACCAATCAGAGTGTCAACGTCTCGGCCGAAGTTTCGCAGGTGGAGACGACCAATGCGAACGTGTCTTCGCTGGTCAATCAGACCCAGATGCGCGAACTGCCTCTGAACGGCCGCGATTGGGAACAGCTCATTCTGCTCGCCCCCGGCGTCTCGACCTATCCGTCGGGCGGAAACAGCGCGCTGACTTCGGTCGCCAATGCTTATTCGATTTCGGGCACGCGCCCGGAAGGCTATTCAAACCAGCTCGACGGCGAAGACATGCTGAACTGGTGGCAGCGTAACGCGGGCGGCGACGTGACCGGCACTACTCTCGGTATCGACGCCATCGCAGAGTTCCAGACACTGACCGGCACCTACGGAGCGCAGAATTCAGGCAACGGCGGCGCCATCATCGGTGTGACCAAGTCGGGCACCAACGATTTCCACGGTTCGGCCTATGAGTTCTTCCGCAACAGCGATCTCGACACACGCGGATTCTTCGACGGCGCTTCGGTGCCTCCGTTCCGCAGGAACCAGTTCGGCGGAACCTTCGGCGGCCCCATCAAGAAGAACAAGATTTTCTTCTTCATGAACTACGAAGGAATTCAGCAGATTCTGGATACCACGTATATCAACTACGTACCGACGCCCAGATACGTCACGGACTCCTGCAGCGCTCCTTGTACGGTGAATCCGGCTTCCGCCGCAATGCTGGCCCTTTACCCGGCGGCCAACGCAGGACTGTTCAACGGCAACCCCGACGTCGGCGTTTACAAGTCCATCGGCGGGGAGTACACGCCGGAGAATTTCGGCGTCATGCGTCTCGACTACAACATCTCGGATAAGGATGCCTTTTTCGCGCGCTATGAGGCGGATTTCGGCAACCGCACTACGAATGCGGGCCTTGGCCTCTGGCCCGTATATGACACAACGCATAACCAGTTCTTCACGATAGGTGAACGTCATGTATTTTCGCCGACCCTGGTCAACCAGTTCACCGCATCCTACTCGCGGCCTCTGACTTATGAGACCCAGCCGTCGCAACATCCGGCGCTGCAGATATTCAGCCCCGGCCGATACGATGCTTATGTGGCGGTGCCGGGGATCGGGGCGAACCTCACCCCGCTGGGGGCATCCTTTGTCACTCCCTTCCAGTACCTGCAGAACAAGTTTACGGAAAAGGACGACCTGACCTGGATCAAAGGTGCGCACACCCTGCGCATCGGCGGCATGTTCCAGCGGCAGCAGCTCGCCCCCAACGTCCTGGTTTTCTGGAACGGGTTTTACATCTTCAGCGGCGGAATTCCCGCCGGTCCGAGTGGCACGCCCTGCGCCAGTGCCGCGCAATGCTTCCTGGAGGGTCAACCGTTCCTGTTTGAGGGTGCCCCGAACGGTGGAACCAACGGCTACCGGTCCGAGCGTTACGATGCGGTGCAGCCCTACTTCCAGGACGACTGGAAGATCACCAGCAGGCTGACGATTAATCTCGGTCTCCGCTACGACTGGGAAACCAATCCGATCGAGCAGCACAACCTGTTCTACAATGTGGCCCAGTCCGCAACCCAGGCGGGGCCTCCCTTCGCATCGACTTTCATCAACGTTCCGCACGCCTACCAGACCAATCCGTCCAACAAGAACTTCGACCCGCGCGTGGGACTGGCCTGGGATATCTTCGGCGACCACAAGACCTCGCTGCGCGCCGGTTTTGGGATTTTCCACGATCCGCTCACGACATACGATTTCTCGTCGGCCTATGTATCTTCCCCGCCGTACAATACCTCGGAACAGTTGTTCTTTACGCCCGATACGGCGTGGCCGACACCTCTTGTCGGTTCATCGATTCCGTCGCTGAGCCAGACCACGGGCACGTATTACGGAACCAACACGACGCCGTATTCGCTCGAATATTCGGCGACGATCCAGCGGGAACTGCCATGGAATAACCTTCTCAGCGTCGGCTATCAGGGGACGCGCGGCGTTCACCTGCTGGCGTTCCACGACTTCAACTCGCCGATCCCGACGGTTATCGATGGTGTTAACTATCTGGCGACCGACGCAGGCGGGCCGTGCCCGCTCAACTCGCCGCCGGGAGCCTGTGCCCAGAATCCCCGCCCGGTTCCCGCACTGGGAAGTCAGGATCTGCTCGACACCACCAGCTATTCCAGCTACAACGCGCTGCAGGTCGGAGTTACCCACCGGGCGTCGGCGAATCTGGTCTACCAGTTCTCCTATACGTATTCGCACTGCATTGACAGCGCGTACTCGTATGGCGGTCTGGGTTTCAATAACGTGACCTCCGCCATCACCAATCCTTATAACTGGAATGGCGACAAAGGGAACTGCAGCTTCGATCTGCGGCATGTCATCTCCGCCAACGCCGTTTATATGCTTCCCTTCAAAGGCAACCGCTGGAAGGAAGGGTGGCAGTTCAGCGTGATCACGAGCTATCACACGGGAGTTCCGTTCTCGATTGGCGAGGGCGATCAGCTCGATACCTCGAATACCTTCGACAACGAACGTCCAAACTACGTCGCCGGATGCAATCTGTACGCGAACCAGAGCGTGAATCAGTATTTCAACGAAGCGTGTTTTGTGCCGTCGCAGTACGGGACGGTCGGCAATCTGGGAAGGAATGTCCTGGTCGGACCCGGCTTCGCCGAAACGGATATTTCCGTCACCAAGATCACCCGGATCAATGAGAAGGTCAATCTCCAGCTCAGAGGAGAAATCTTCAACATCGCCAACCATCCGAACTTCGCGCCTCCAGCCGGGTCGATCATCAACGCAGGCTCCAACTGCGGTCCAACGTCAACTTTCAGCACCAGTTCGCCCTGCTTCGTGGCGACGGGTGCCGCGATTACCACAACCGTGGGCAGCGGTGGTCTTCCCGACGTGGCGCGCCAGACGCAGTTCAGCGCCAAGGTGACGTTTTAACTGACACAGGCAACTCCCATTCGGCGGCGCGGGCTTCGCCTCGCGCCGCATCGAACGCCTCACCGAGCGGCATGAAGGGCTGGCGCAGAGCGCTGAGCTTCTGGTTGCCGGGAACCGGGAGATCGCGAAAACAGAATCTCCAGATGGAGGCGAGAATAAGCAGCGCGATCGCCGTCCGGGAGAAATCACGGAAGATCTCGCCAGCCTCGTCCATGTAGCCGAATTCACGAGCGCCGCGTCACGGGGCTGGAAGGCGGCAGAGCATAAACGGATGGGGCGGGCTGCCTTTTCCGTTCAGTGATGCGCGTAGCGTCCGGTAAGCGTCGCTTCCAAAATGATGTGGCCTTCTATGGCGCCATCGAGTTCCTGACGCGTCAGTCCGGCTGGCATGTCGGTGTCGGTATCCAGAGCATAGAGATGGAAAACGTAACGATGCGCGCCGCTGGGCGGCTTCGGTCCGCCGTAGCCCTGTTCGCGGAACCCATTGATGCCCTGGCGGACTCCGTTCGGCAGAATCCCCGAAGCCGGAAGGTGGGCTTTCAGCGCGGCGATCCTCGGGTCGATGCCATTGAGGACCCAGTGTGTGAACAAACCTGCGGGCGCGTCCGGGTCGTCAACGACAAGAGCGAGGCTTCAGGTGTCGGCCGGTACGCCTGTCCAGGCCAGCCCGGGTGAATGGTTGCCGCCCTGTCGGGAGAAGATATCGGGAATTGTGCTTCCGTCGGGGAAGGCGCTGCTGGTTAGTTTGAGGCTCATGAGATCTCCTCAGTCGAAAGCGGAAACAGCAGATCGAACACCATTCGCGCTCGTCAACAGATATGGAGCATTTTCGAAATAAACGTGGAGCGTGCGGCGACAGCCTGGGGCTGGCATTAGCTGAGTAAGACCACCGGCGGCAAGATCGCCGGCGCTACAGGGACGGGGCAGGGGTGCGTCAGGCCTGCGGGCTTTGGCGCAGACGGACGTTGTGCGGTGTGCGCAGTCCCTCTACGTTCTTCTATCGATTGGAGTAACCTGCGCGTTTTTCGCGGTTTGCGACGTGCAGGTGCGAGGGCAGACAACTTGCCCGGAAAACTGTCCACAATCGAGCGCAGATTCCGCGAAACCCGCGGTTTGGGCTACGTCGCAGCCATCGTGGGCATGGCCGGTGTGAACGTGGCCTGCTGCCTGGTGCGCAGCCAGATCAACGAAATGACCGTGGCGCTGGCAATGCTGCTGGTCGTGCTGTTCGTCGCGGCGGCGGGCAGGCCCGGGCCGGCGATCGTGGCGTCCGTCGAGGGGATGCTGCTCCTCAACTATTACTTCCTGCCGCCGATTTACACGTTCACCATTCAGGATCCGAAGAACTGGATCGCTCTCTCGGCATTCTTTCTCGCGGCGCTGATGGGCGGCCGGCTATCGGGCAAGGCGAAGCAGAAGGCGGCTGAGGCGGAACGAGAGCGCGAGGAGGCACTGCGGGCGGAGGCGGAGGTCCGCCAGATGGCGCGGCTGCAGGCTGCGGTGGCGGAGGTGGGGCAGGAGGCACTGCACAACGAGCCATCTCAGAAGGTCATCGATCAGGCAGTGGCGCGCGCGGCGCAGGTTCTCCGAGTCGATTATGCGCGCGTGCTGGAACTGCTTCCCGACGGAAAGACGCTGCTGCGGGCCGGATTCGGCTGGAAATCGGAGGTTGCCGGTCATACGACAGGGAGTGCGTCCAACGAGACTCCGGCTGCGATCGGCGGGGTGAGCGCGGTGATACCGACGGAACGGGGGCCGTACGGGGTCTTCAGCGTACACACGCGCGCGCGGCGCGGCTTCACGAAAGACGAAGCCAACTTCGTGCAGTCCATTGCCAACGTGCTTGGCTCCATGATCGAACGCGAGCGGGACGACGAAGCGCTGCGGAAATCAGGCGAGCAGCTGCGCGATCTGTACAACAACGCGCCGTGCGGGTATCACTCGATCGACAAAGACGGCGTGTACGTACAGATCAACGACACCGAGCTCGCGTGGCTGGGATATACGCGCGAGGAAATCGTCGGCAGGAAGAATTTCGCCGACGTGCTGACGCCGGAGACACTGGGTACTTTTCGCGAAAACTATCCGAAGTTCACAGCGCAGGGCGAGGTTCACGATCTGGAATACGATGTGGTCCGCAAAGACGGCGCCGTTTTGCCGGTGCTGGTAAGCGCCACGGCCATCCGGGACAGCGCGGGCGAATTCGTGGCCAGCCGGTCCGTGATGTGGGACATTACGGCGCGCCGGAAGGCGGAGAACGAAGCCCGCATGCTTGCCGAGCTGCAGTCCGTGGTGGCCGATCTCGGCGAGCGCGCGCTCAGGGGTGCGCCGTTATCCCAACTGCTCGACGAAGCGGCCGGCCAGGTGATGCGCGCCCTCGGCGTCGACTACTCGAAGATTCTCGAGCTGATGCCTAACCAAAATGCGCTGCTGCTGAGGGCCGGCACCGGATGGAAGCCAGGATACGTTGGTCATGCGACGGTCGGGTTGGGCGCGGACTCGCATGCCGGTTACACGCTGTCGTCCGGTGAACCGGTGGTTTTTGAAGACCTGAAGAGCGAGAAGCGCTTCGCGGGAACGGCGGTGCTGCACGAGCACGACGTGGTGAGCGGAGCGGGCGTAGTGATTGCGACGAACGAAGGGCCATGGGGAGTGCTCGGAGCGTATACGCGCAGCCGCAGAGTGCTGCGGGCAGACGAGGTCAACTTCCTGCAGGCGGCCGCGAATGTGCTGGGTTCGGCCATCGAACGCGGCCGGGCCGAGGCGAAGCTGTGGCGGGTCAACCTGGCGCAGCGGGTGCTGAGCAAGTGCAATGAGGCGCTGATTCGCGCCAGCGAAGAGGGTGCGTTGCTGCAGCGCATCTGCGATCTGATCGTGGAGGAAGCCGGGTATCGGCTCTGCTGGGTGGGCCGGGCGGAAAATGACGACCCGAAATCGGTACGCGCAATTGCCCAGGCGGGCTTCGAGGCAGGCTATCTGGCCACATTAAACGTCACGTGGTCGGATACAGAGCGAGGCCGCGGGCCGACGGGCGCCTGCATCCGTACGCGGCAAACGGTGGTGATGAAGCGCATCGCGAGCGACCCCCTTATGGCCCCGTGGCGTACGGAGGCGCTGAAACGCGGATACGCTGCGAGCGTCTCGATCCCGCTCATTCTGGACACCGGCGTTTTCGGCGCACTCATGATCTATGCAGCCGAACCGGAGGGGTTCGGCACCGAGGAAGTCGCACTGCTCAGCGAGCTCGCCAGTGATCTGGCGTTCGGGATTCAGACGCTGCGCACGCGGTCGCACATCCGGCTGCTTCTCGACTCCACTGCCGAAGCCATCTGCGGGCTCAATGCGGCGGGCGACTGCACCTGGGTCAACCGATCGTGCGTGAAGATGCTGGGCTATCCGGATGCAGACGCGTTGCTCGGCAGGAACCTGCACAGTCTGGCGCATTACGCAACGTGGGATGGAACGCCGGTCACCCAGGACAACTGTCCCGCTACGCGGGCGCTGCGGCAAGGCGAGTTCGTGCACGTGGATGACGACGTAATGTGGCGAGCTGACGGGAAGCCCTTCCCCGTCGAGTTCTGGTCGCACCCCATGCGGCAGAACGGAGACAACATCGGCGCCGTCGTCACCTTCCTGGACATAACTGAACGCAGGCGAGCCGCCCAGCTTCTCGTCGCCAACAAAGCCATGGAGCAGGCGCGCGAGCGCGAGATCGAAATCGGCAACCGAATCCAGCAGACGCTGCTGCTCGACCAGCCGCCGCAGGACATTCCGGGGCTGCGCATCGCGGCCATCACGATTCCTTCGCAGAAGATCGACGGGGACTTCTACATTTTCCTGCGGCACTCGGACGAATGCCTCGATGTGATCGTGGGTGACGTGATGGGGAAGGGGATTCCCGCCGCACTGCTGGGCGCGGCCACGCGGAGCCACTTTCTGCGGGCGCTGAACGATCTGATGGGTATGGCCAGGGAAGGAAAGCTGCCCGAACCGAAAGATATCGTGATGCTGGCGCACGCCGAACTGGCCCGGTACCTGATTGAAGTGGACAGCTTTGTGACCTGCTGTTACGCGCGGCTGAATCTCAGGCTGCGCCGGCTCGACCTGGTGGACTGCGGCCACACCGGCATCCTGCTGCGGCATGCCGCGACAGGACTCTGCACGATGCTGCACGGAGACAATCTGCCGCTCGGGGTGAGGGAGGGGGAAATCTACGACCAGGTTGCGGTGGCGTTCGAGCCGGGCGATCTGCTTTTCTTCTTTTCGGACGGCATCA
Source organism: Terriglobia bacterium (assembly GCA_963832905.1). Lineage (GTDB taxonomy): Bacteria > Acidobacteriota > Terriglobia > Bryobacterales > Bryobacteraceae > BOG-234. The sequence continues at coordinate 380,737 of CAWHVO010000002.1, forward strand.
CAGAAGCGCGAAACGGCGCCGGAGAACTTTTCGGGAACGGGCGCTTAGAGGAGTACATCCGCGTCAATGGAGAGCTGGATCCGGGCCAACTGGCCGACGGACTGCGGAAAACGGTGGCGGCTTTCTCCGGCACCGGTGAATCCGCAGACGACGTGACTATAGTGGCGGTCAGAATGCAGCAGGCGGCAATGGCGGTTATGAGCCGGGAACTGGATATCGAGAGCCATCTGGGCGAGCTGCGGCGCGTACGTGAATTTGTGCGCGGGTTCTGCGCGGCCATTCCCGGCGCGCCGGTGGACGAAGAAAGCGTGAATTCACTGGAACTGGCCGTCAACGAGGCGGTGAGCAACATCATGAAGCACGCCTATCACGGGCGGCGCGATCAGTCCATTCGTCTGGAAGCCGAGGCATTCGAGAGCCACATCGCGATCCGGCTCTTCCATCTGGGCGATCCGTTCAATCCCGCGAAGGTGGCGCCGCCGCCGCTCGACGGTTCGCGCGAATCGGGATTCGGCGCCTGGATCATCGCGCACAGCATGGACGAAGTTCGCTACTACCGCGACGAACGCGGGCGGCACTGCGTGGCGCTGAAGCAGCTGCGGAAGCCTTCGAACACAGGATTCAAAGGGAACAACCATGGAAATCACAATTGAGAATGTGGACGGTGTGGCAGTCGGGGTCGTGCCGATAGAGGAACTCGACGCGGGCAACGCGGCGGAATTCAAGCGCGACATCGCGCCCGCGCTGGCCGCGAATACGAGGCTGGTGCTGGATCTGAGCCGCATGCGTTTTATTGACAGCTCGGGTCTGGGCGCGATGCTCTCGTGCCTGCGGCAGGTCACCGGAAAAGGCGGCGACCTGAAGCTGTGCGGGCTGTCGAAACAGGTGCGCGCGCTGTTCGAGCTGGTGCGCATGCATCGGATCTTCGATCTCTACGACAGGCGGGAAGAGGCGGTGGGCGCTTTTCATGCGGCGCCGGCCCTTCGATGACGAGCGCGGCGTGTCTGGATCAGTCCATTCAGCGGCACGCCAGGTACTCGCTGGGCGGGAACTGGTGCGACCTTTCGCCGCGCGCGCGGTTCAATGCCGTGGCGCTCGCCGTGCGCGAACTGCTGATCGAGAGGATGCTCGAAACCGAAGAGCGATACCGGCAGCGCGATGCGAAACGCCTGTATTACGTCTCGATCGAATTTCTGATCGGCCAGTCGCTGGGGAATAATCTGCATAATCTCGGCATCCGGGAAACGTGCCGGGAGGCGCTGCGGAATCTCGGCGCGGATGCGGATGAGCTGGAGGAGAGCGAACCGGACGCGGCGCTGGGCAACGGCGGCCTGGGACGTCTCGCCGCTTGTTATCTCGATTCGCTGGCAACGCTCGGCATGCCCGGGTACGGCTACGGCATCAATTACGAATACGGTCTTTTCCGGCAGGAGATCGACAACGGTTACCAGCGGGAGAAGCCCGACAACTGGCTGGCGCAGGCGAGTCCCTGGCAGATTCCCCGTCCCGATGAAGCCTGCATGATTCCGGTTTATGGGCGCATCGAACACAGCGTGGACCGGCGCGGCGCTTACAACCCGATGTGGATGGACTGGAAGGTTCTGACCGGATTGCCGTATGACATGCCAGTGGCGGGTTACGGCGGGCGGACGGTGAATTTTCTGCGCCTGTATTCGGCCCGTGCGTCGCACGACTTCGATATGGGGATTTTCAACGACGGCGATTACTTCAAAGCCGTGGCGCAGAAGATCGAATCGGAGACGATTTCGAAGGTACTGTATCCGTCGGATGCAGTGGTGGCCGGGCAGGAGCTGCGTCTGGTGCAGGAGTATTTTCTGGTGGCGTGTACCCTGCGGGACATTGTACGGCGGTTCGAACGGGATCACGATTCGTACCGCGATTTCCCGGCGAAGGTGGCGATGCAGATGAACGACACGCATCCGGCGCTGATGGTGGCGGAGCTGATGCGGACGCTCGTGGACGAGAAGAACCTCGAATGGGAGCCGGCGTGGGAGACCACCCGCGAGGTGCTGGGCTTTACCAACCACACACTGATGCCCGAGGCGCTGGAGAAGTGGCCCGTGCCGCTGCTGGAGCGGGTGCTGCCGCGGCATCTGCAGATCGTCTATGAGATCAACCGGCGGTTTCTGGATCAGGTGGCGGCGGCTTATCCCGGCGATGACGGACGGCGCACGCGGATGTCGCTGATCGAGGAGTCAACACCGCCGCAGGTGCGCATGGCGCATCTGGCGATCGTGGGGAGCCACTCGGTCAACGGCGTGGCGGAGATTCATTCCGGCCTGATCCGGACATCGCTGGTACCGGACTTCTTCGGGCTTTGGCCGGAGCGATTCAACAACAAGACGAACGGCATCACGCCGCGGCGCTTTCTGCTGAAGGCCAATCCCGGGCTGGCGGACCTGATACGAAACGCGATCGGGGACGGATGGATTACGGAACTGGACGAGCTGCGCGGGCTGGACGCGAAGGCGGATGACGCGGGATTTCAGGATGCATTTCGAAAAATCAAGCGCGCCAACAAAGAGAGGCTGGCCCGGATCATTCGCGACACGACACGTGTGAAGTGCGACCCCGGCTCAATGTTCGATGTGCAGATCAAACGCATTCACGCCTACAAGAGGCAGCTGCTGAACGTGATGCATATCGTCCACGAGTATCTGGCGCTGATCGAGGACGGCAAGGTTCCCGCCGTGCCGCGGACTTACGTTTTCGCGGGCAAGGCCGCGCCGGGATACTGGCTGGCGAAGCAGACGATCAAGCTCATTCACAGCGTTGCCCATGTGATCAATAACGATTCGCGCGCGGCCGAGTGGATGAAAGTCGCGTTCATTCCGGACTATCGCGTGTCGCTGGCGGAGAAGATCATCCCGGCCGCCGATCTCAGCGAACAGATATCGACCGCCGGGAGCGAGGCGTCGGGAACCGGCAACATGAAGCTGGCGCTCAACGGCGCCGTCACCATGGGAACGCTGGACGGGGCCAACATCGAGATTCTCGAAGAAGTCGGGGCCGAGAACATCTTCATCTTCGGACTGAAGGAGCCTGAGGTACGGGCTATGCGCGGACGAAGATCATATTGTCCGGCGGAATACTGTGGGCGGGATGCGCGGGTGCGGCGCGTGGCCGAAGCATTTCGTCTCCAACTGTTCTGTCCCAGGGAACCGGAGCTGTTCGAATGGGTTTACCAGACGATCACGGACGAGAACGATGCGTTCCTCAATCTGGCCGATCTGGGCGCATATATCGATGCGCAGGACAGGGCGGGCGCGGCGTTCCGGGACACCACGCGATGGACGCGCATGGCGATTCACAACGTGGCGCGCAGCGGAAAATTTTCGAGCGACCGGGCGATCCGGGAATACGCGCGCGAGATCTGGCATCTCGAAGCAGTGTAGCGTGGCGTACACGCGGCGCCAGAAGCTGTAAAAGAATCGCACTGAACCGAACCTGGCAGGCGAAACCGCCTGCCCCACCCTTACAACAACGGTACTTAGCAAGGTGGCGCGGGCGGTTTCGCCTGCGATCTGCGATTCCTTTACAGCTTCCCCGCCGCGTTTTCTGAACAACGCACCTTGCGGTGCGTGTCCCTCCTTTAGTCGAGCCGGTCAGTGCGCCAGCGCGCTCCCGGCCAGAACCACGACGGAGCGCGGGCCAACCTGATAGCGCATTGTGTTCCGCAACGCCGTTTCCGCGCCGGGATCGGCGATATCGGCAGGCGAAGCGAAGCTGGTATCGATCACGCGCAGCCATTCCCAGCCGGGGACCACCGGCAGTTCGAATTCGTGCGCCTCCCAGTGCGCATTGGCGATGAGATAAACGTGGTCCTGCGCGTTGTCGGGGCGTCCGAAGACGTGCATCGCGAGCGAGCGCGATTCATACGACCAGTCGGGCTGATGCAGCCGCACCCCGTGCCATTCGACCTCGACCGGTCCGGCGGCAAACATGGCACGGCGCAGCAGCGGGTGATCACGCCGGAAACGGATCAGCAGGCGGAAGAAGCGGAGCAGAGCGGCGTTCGATTCGGCGAGATTCCAGTCGAACCAGCCGATCTCGTTGTCCTGGCAATAAGCGTTATTGTTACCGTGCTGCGACCGGCCCACTTCGTCTCCGGCGGAAATCATGGGCACGCCCTGCGCCAGAAACATGAGTGTTGCGAGGTTGCGCACCTGGCGCGCGCGCAGCGTATTGATCTCAGGCGAAGACGAGGGGCCTTCGGCGCCGCAGTTCCAGCTGAAGTTGACATCGCCGCCGTCGCGATTCTGTTCTCCGTTGGCTTCGTTGTGTTTCTGGTTGTAGCTGACGAGGTCGGCCAGGGTGAAGCCGTCGTGGCAGGTCACGAAGTTGACGCTGTGCCAGGGTTCGCGGCAATTGTCGGCGTAGAGGTCGGGACTCCCCAGCAGGCGGGTGGCCAGCGCGGAAACCATTCCGGCGTCGCCTTTCACGAAGCGGCGGATATCGTCGCGGAACTTTCCGTTCCATTCCGCCCAGCGGCCCCAGGAGGGGAAAGTGCCCACCTGATAAAGTCCGGCGGCATCCCAGGCTTCGGCAATCAGCTTGGTCTGGGCGAGCACGGGATCGTGCGCGAGGTGCTCGATGAGCGGCGGAGAAGCCAGCACCGAACCGTCCACGCCGCGTCCGAGGACGGATGCCAGGTCGAAGCGAAAGCCGTCCACATGCATTTCGGTCACCCAGTAGCGGAGCACGCTGACGATCAGATCGCGCACGACGGGATGGTTGCAGTTCAGCGTATTGCCGCATCCGGAGAAGTTAAGGTATTCGCCTGTGTGTTCCCGGAGCATGTAGTAGATGGCGTTGTCGATGCCGCGCAGTGAGTACACCGGGCCGTGTTCATCGCCTTCCGCAGTGTGGTTGAAGACCGCGTCGAGAATCACTTCGATGCCCGCCGCGTGCATCTTCTTCACCAGCGTTTTGAATTCGTTGACCGGGCCGGCGTCGCCGGTTTGCGCAGCGTAGGCAGCCTTCGGCGCGAGGAAGGAAATCGGATTGTAGCCCCAGAAGTCCAGGTAGGGCATGCCCAGACGCTTGTTGTCGAACTCGAAAACGGGCATGAGTTCGACGGCCGTGACCCCCAGCGATTTCAGCCAGGGAATCTTTTCGATGAGGCCCGCATAGGTTCCGGGCTGTGCGACACCGGATGACTCATGCCTGGTGAAACCGCGCACGTGCATTTCGTAGATCACGCTGTCGGCCAGCGGGATGTTGAGAGGCTGATCGAACTCCCAGTCGAAACGGCTGTCGATGAGGGCGGCGTGCCGGCCTGAGATGGCCTGGGCGTACGGATCGAGGAGGACGTTGGCGGGATCGAAACGATAGATCAGCGGGTTTTCGTTGGGCGAGCGCTCCATTCGGTAACCGTAGTGGACTCCCGGATCGAGTCCATGCAGGAAGGCATGCCAGACATCGCCGGTGCGGTTCAGATGCGGGTCGAACGGGAACTCGACCAGTGGCTCATCTTCATCGGGAAAGAAGAGAACCAGCGTGACGGCGGTGGCATGCTTCGAGAAGATGCTGAAATTGATGCCGCCGCGGAGGACAGTGGCGCCGAAGGGCAACGGAGAGCCGCGGCTGAAATCGAACTGGGTCGTCAACATCGACATCAGCTTGTCGCGCAGGCTGGGGTGCATTCGATGTCATCTTAAACTGCCGGGGACGTGGCAGTTCAGCACACGGGCAAGGCACCGTCTCGGAGGCCGCGTCATTCAGCCCGAAGGCCCCGGATCAGGACAAGCGGAGGAGAGCTCATGGTCAGCCCTTTAGTTTGTGCTTGAGGATCTGGAATAGTGTCAAGCCCATGCGCCAGCGAGTTAGATTCAAACAGAAGACCTCGGCGCGCCCGTTGGAGAATCAACCCCGTTGAACTGGCCGCGACACCGTGGCGACGAACACTCCTGGATGATGGTCCCCGCCAATTGCATGATCATGCCGGTCATCATGGAGATCTGACCATAGCGCGAGGGCCTCGCTGGGCCGGGTCACGGCAGTTCCAACGGGTTGAAGATGGCGGTCGCCGCGATCAGCCCGTCTCCGGTGTTCAGCGGCCTTCGGTTCATTCTCAGGCCCTCCTTTCGGGTTTATCGTGAACTCGCATTTTACGCGTTTGCCGGGACATTGGTGTCCAGAAGGAACCCGCCGCGCCCTTGATTTCGAGGCCGTATACGATTTCGTAAACGCTGACGCTGGCGAAACTGAAAGCCCCGTGCTCGTGCGCGTACTGTGCCGTGCGCACCGTCACGGCCACGTTGTCGCCCTTGAAATATTCCGAAAGGATATCGGTGTCCGGAATGCACGGCGGAATCATTACAGGTCGAGCGGCCGGCGTTTGCCGGGACGCCGGCGCTCGGCGTAGGCGAGGGCCACGACCTCATCGATCAGGGCCGCATCTTCCGGACTGCCGAATAAACCCAGCCCTTCCTTGAACACGCTCGGATGCACAGCGTCACCCGCGGGGTCCGCCGGCGCGGGCGATTTCTCGTCGAGGGCGTCCAGCACCTGCAAGGCCGGAGGTGCGTCAAGGCTCCGCGCCGCAAACTCGATCACAGCTACCACCTGTTCATGCGACAAATGAAACCATTCCATAATCTCGTTGATCGACGCTCCCACTTCCAGATTGTCAAAGACAACCGAGACCGGCGTCCGCGTGTCCCGTAATACCCATGCGCCGCTACGCTTGCCGGGGATGCTCTCGACGGCGGGGCATTGTGACCAGTCGAGGGTTGCCGTTGCCATGATCCGCGCTCCTTCTGTTAGGGTACGTCAAGCAGGGAAGGGAAACCGGGTGGGCTGCCTGCTACTCGGGGTTGGGCGTTCACGAACCGCGGCAAAACCGCGTTTCAAAATCTGCGCGCCCTCGATTTCGGGCGCGGCGGGTCGGCCAAGTGGGCCCCGTCGGTGACAGCTCTCTCAAATAATTCCCCATTCTCCCCAACCCCCTCGCTCGCCGCATCTTACGTGCCGATCCGCCGTTCCACACCGGCCTCCCCGCCCCAGCTTGCCGACTTCGCCGTGCTACTTGTGTAAGCGAGGAGGAACTCCATGCCATGGCCACCGTGAACGAGCGGGTGCCCGGCGTAGAGGCTGAACGTCCCGAGCCCGAGAAGCAAAGGCCGTCGCAGCCAGCGCGCAAGCCCCTGAATCCACAGCCCTGGCACCCGAAATTGGCTTCGTTCTTTCAACCCGGTGTTTTCGACCCCGTTGCACCGGCCGTGGTACCGTGGCGATGAATGATCCCGCCGGTCATCATGGAGCCCGCAAAGGGCCGCTCGCGGCCCACGATGCAACGAAGCAATCGCCAGGGCGAAAGCCGCGATCCAGGCTCCGTTTTGCGGGCGGTTACTTAGGAGATCTGACCATAGCCCTCGCGCTTCGCTGGACGATTTCGAGTCTGTTCGTGTTCCTGATCGTCGAGGGTCTGATCTTTCGAACGGGCTGGTACGAGAATTACCTTGAGCCCGAATCCTCGGCGGGCGTAGTCGAAGATCGTCTGTATTGGCTGCGGACCCACGCGCCGGGCAGCGTTCCCGAGATTCTGGTGGTGGGCGATTCGCGCGTCGGCGAGGGTTTTTCGGCGCCGGCCGCGGACGACGCTGCGGGCAAGCGGGTGCGCTTCTGGAACTTCGGCGTTGCCGGCGCCACGCCGCGCGTCTGGTATTACGAACTGCGCGACGCTGACCCCACGCGCCGCCGGTTCGCCGCCATCGTTTTCGCGCTCGACCATTACTCGGACGAAGACGGCGACCCGCCCGTCGAGGACCGGATCACCGATCTGAACTTCGCGATCGCGAGACTGCGTCTTACGGATTGTCCGGACTTTGCGTTCTCCATGAGTTCGTTCGCGTATCGCGGCAAGGCTTTCGCGGGATGCCTCCTGAAAGGGATTCCGCTGCGCAGCGATCTACAGCATTTCCTCGCGAATATTCGGCTTCGTATCGCACGTTCGAAGCAGTTTCATGATCTCGGGCTGGAATACATCAACGACTACGATGGCCGCGATTCCAATCTGCACGGCCTTTCGGCGGACCTTGCCACGCGGAAGATCCACTTCCCGCCGGGTATCGACGCCGAACAGCACGACACGATCGTTTCGACCGTGACGCCTGACCCGGCTCCCGACACCGGCCAGGTGACCGCGTATCGTCAGCACTGGCTCGGGAGAATACTCGACGTTTATAAGGACTCGCCCACGCGGATCGTCTTTCTGCAGCTGCCGCGCGCCCCGCTGCGCATCCCGGAGAACCCGGTCCCGCCGCGTTTTCTCACCGCCGCGCTCACAAGGCCGCGCGTTACGGCGCTGCCGCGGGAGACGTTCGAGGATCTGGAACGGCCCGAATTGTTCTTCGACGGCTACCATCTCAACCGCGCGGGACGCGCCTTGTTCAGCGCGCGCCTGGCAGAGCTGGTGAGAATGAAATAAGCGATGCTCTTCACCACCCTCACGTTCGTTGTCTTCCTGGTGACCGTGCTGACGCTGTTCTACGTGCTGCCGCGCAGCCTGCGGCGATATCTGCTGCTCGCTGCCAGCCTGGTCTTCTATATGGCGTGGCGGGCGAAGTACGTCGTGGTGATCCTCAGCCTGATCACGGTCGATTACTTCGCCGCGCTGTGGATCAACCGGCGTCAGGGAGCCTCGCGGCGGGTGGCGCTGCTGATCAGCCTGGCGGCGAACATCGGCATGCTCGGCTGGTTCAAATATGCGAACTTCGTGCTGGGGATTTTTCATCCGGGCGTACGCGCGCTCGATATCATCCTGCCGCTCGGCATCAGTTTTCACACGTTCCAGAGCATCTCCTACGTGATCGATGTCTACCGCGGCGAACAGGTCGTGGTGACCAGCTACATCGATTACGCGCTGTTCGTTTCGTTCTTTCCGCAGTTAGTGGCGGGGCCGATTGTGCGCGCGCGCGAGTTCTTCCACGACTTCTGGAACTGGAAAGCCCCGACCGGAGCCGAGTGGCAGCGCGGGGTGGCGATGATCCTGACGGGCTATGTGAAGAAGCTGGTGTTCGCGGATCAGTTCGCGCTGGTCGCCGACGGCTATTTCTCCGATCCCTCTGCGCTGCCGGGCCTCGCGCCCGCATGGACCGGGACTCTTGCATTCGGGCTGCAGATTTTTTTCGACTTCTCCGGGTATACCGACATCGCCATCGGCGTCGCGCTGCTCTTTGGGTTTCATTTTCCGGAAAATTTCCGCCGGCCGTATCTGGCGGCGACCGTCACGGAGTTCTGGCGCCGCTGGCATATGACGCTTTCGCGATGGCTGCGCGACTACGTTTATATACCGCTCGGCGGCAATCGCAGAGGCCGCGCACGCACGTACGTGAATCTGATGCTGACCATGTTGCTCGGCGGCCTGTGGCACGGCGCGAGCTGGAATTTCGTTATCTGGGGCGGTTATCACGGCGCGCTTCTCGCGGTGGAGAGAGCAGTCTGGGGAAGGAAAGAGCGAAGGGGATGGGCGCGCGTCCCGCTTGCCGTCGTGACGTTTGTGCTGGTGACGGTGGGATGGGTGTTCTTTCGCGCGAAGACCTTTGGGGCGGCCCGATTTGTGCTGGGACAGATGGTGTTGACGACAGTCGGTCATTCCCTGCTGACACCACTCGCATGGAAGATGGCGGGGTTTGCACTGGTCGTCGCGCTGGCGGAGGAGTATGGCGGCGCGTGGACGAAGCTCGTCGAATCGCCCGCGTGGGTGCGGGCCGTAGCGGCGGTGGCTGCGCTGCTTGTAATCGAGTTATTCAGCGCGACGGATCAGACGATCCCCTTCGTCTACTTCCAGTTCTGAGTACACGCGGCGCAAGCCGCGTTTCTGTGGGTAGGCCTTCTGGCCTGCGGACAAGCTTTCCAGCTTGTCCCCGCCGGGCGCCGCCCGGCGCAGGGTTCTAAACCGCAATAAAACCTGCGCTCTCGCCAACCTCCACCCACTGCCCCTTACAAGCAATTCCTATGCTCGCCGTCGTCCGCCGCACGCTCGTTTTCCGCCTCTCCGTGCTACACGTGTATTGAAAAGGAGGTTCGTTCACTGCTTCCCCGGCATTTTCCATTCGCCGGCTTCAAGCCGTGCGCCGACGTCGGCGGGATCGGCCGGTCTTATGCCATTCGGCGCATGCTTGAGGACGATCAGATTCGCCGGTTCGCCGGGCTCGATGCGGGCCCCTCCTGCAGGTACGATCCACTCGCCGGCCAGATCGGTGCGGTCGGACGCCTGTGGAACCGGAACATCACTGCGCGGGCCAACCGCGCGGATCTTCCCTTTGGCAACGACGACGATGGAATCCTCGATCGGCGCCGCGTCCGCGGCCGGGATTGTAGTGGCGCCGACGAGCACTTTGACAGTGAAATCGGGCTTCGGCTTGCCGCACGCGGAGGCGATCAGGAGAAGTGCCGCCGGGACGAAAATCCTGTGCATGAAGTGCCCATGATACCGTGGCGATGAACTTATAACGATGACTCTCAGCCACCTTTTCGATCTCTCTTTAAAAGGACGCCGCGACATTGTGGCGCTGGAGTTTACAGGCCGGACATGGACGTTCGGAGAGCTCGATTCGCGCAGCAATCGGCTGGCGCAGCTACTGGCGCGGAAGGGGCTGAGCAAGGGTGACAGGCTTTGCGTATATCTCGCGAACTGCGTCGAGATGATCGATGCTTACCTCGCCTGCGTGAAGCTGGGCATGATCTTTGTGCCGATCAACATCCTTTATCGCGACCGTGAGATTTCGCATATCCTCTCCGATGCAGAGCCCCGCGCGCTGATCGCCGATGCGGACATCGCAACTGCTGTGCCGGTATGGCGGCCTGGCGACCTGATGAAGGAATCGGCGGCGATGCCCGATGCGCGGCCCGTGGCGGATCTGGACGGGGACTCGCCCGCGGGCATCATCTACACGTCCGGAACGACCGGAACATCGAAGGGCGCGGTTCTGACGCACAATAATTTCGCGTCGAACACGGTGAATCTGCTGGCATGCTGGCGGATCACTTCGGAGGACCGGTTCCTTCTTGCGCTGCCGCTGTTTCACGTACACGGCCTGGGTAACGGAGTGCACTGCTGGCTGGTGAGCGGATGCCGGATGCGCCTGCTTGAACGTTTCGAGCATCAGACCGCCGCGCAGGAGTTTCTCGATTTCCGTCCCACGCTTTTCTTCGGCGTGCCGACGATTTATGTTCGGCTCCTTGCGTTCGATCGTAACGCAGCGCAGGAGATTGGCGGGTTCATGCGACTGTTCGTGTCGGGATCGGCGCCCCTGCCCGCGCAGGTGTTCGAGGAGTTCCGCGAATTGTTCGGGCACACCATTCTTGAACGCTACGGCATGAGCGAAACGATTATGAACATCAGCAATCCCTATGCGGGCGAGCGGCGCGCAGGCACTGTCGGATTCTCGCTGCCGGGCGTGTCGGTGCGATTGCTGAATCAGGAGCTGCAGCCCGTGGCGGACGGCGAAACCGGCGAACTTTATCTGCGCGGGCCGAATGTTTTTGCGGGCTATTGGCGGCGCGCGGACGCCACGCGCGAGGCGTTCGTCGACGGGTATTTCAAAACCGGGGATCTGGCGACACGTTCGCCGGACGGCTATTACACACTGAGCGGCCGCAAGAGCGATCTGATCATTTCGGGTGGCTTCAATATCTATCCACGCGAGATTGAGGAGTTCCTGCAGGAACAGGAGGAGATTTCGGAGGCCGCCGTGGTGGCGCGGCCCGATCGGGTGCGCGGCGAAGTACCCGTGGCCTACGTCGTCATGACGACCGTGATTGATCCGGCTGAGATCGAGGCCCGTTGCCGCGAGAAGCTGGCGTCTTTCAAAATTCCGCGGGCGTTCATTCCGGTGGAGAAACTGCCCCGCAATGCGCTGGGGAAGGTGCAGAAACACCTGCTCCCGAAGAATTAGTACACGCGGCGCAAGCCGCGTTTCTCCTGTGCGTCAAATCTCTCGCAGCTCTTTCGAAGTCGGCGTGAGGATTTCGCAGCCGGTTGCCGTCACCAGCACGGTGTCCTCAATGCGTATCCCGCCCCATCCTTCTATATAGACGCCCGGTTCGATGGTGATCGCCATGCCGGCTTCGAGTTTGGTTTTGTCGCGGCGACCGATGCGCGGCAGCTCGTGGATTTCAAGTCCGAGCCCGTGGCCGGTGGAGTGGACGAATTCCTTTTCGAGACCGTGAAGCTTCAGAGTGCTCCGCGCGGCGCGATCCACAGCGTTCGTGGTGACGCCGGGTTTCACAGCCGCGATCGCCGCCAGTTGCGCTTCGAGGACCGCTTTGTAGGCGCGCTTGTATTTAGGGGTGGCCGAACCGATATGCACCATGCGCGTCATGTCGCTCGCATATCCGTCGCGGAAGGCTCCCATATCGATGAGGAGCATGCCGGGGCCGATCTTCGTCGGATCCGGGATGAGCGTGCGGAAGAGCGGCGCGTTCTCCGGCGGCGACGATTGTGTCGAACGCTGGACCTTCAGCGCCGAGTTGACGGTTCTGATAGTCGATCTCGGCGGAGAACTCGGATTCCGTCATGCCGGATTTGAGGCGTTTTAGAGCCGCTTCGATCGCAGCGGAATTGGACAGGACTGACGCGCGGATCTTCGCGACTTCGTCAGCGTCTTTGACGGCCCGCAGACGCTCGATAAGGCCGGACGCCGGTTCCAGCTTTGCGCGCGTGGGAAGATCCTTCTGCAGAACTCCCAGCTGCGATACGGTCATGTTGTCGGCTTCGAATCCGACGCGCGGGACACGCTTGGCGGCGATCTCCCGCACGATCGATTTCGTCAGCGGGCCTTTGGCGATCTTTATGCCGCAGTTGGCTTGCTGCTTCGACTGGACGGTGTAGCGGGGATCGCTGAAAAGAGTGGCGGCGGCGTCCTTGCGGAGAAGCACAGCTCCGTTGCTGCCCGTAAAGCCGGTCAGATAGCGGACGTTATGCAGATTGGTGACGAGCAGCGCATCGAGCTTCTTGTCCGCGACCAGTTCGGCGGCGCGTGCGCGGCGGTTTTCTTCGATCGTCATCAGGGAATCAGGAGCAGCTTGCCGGTGGTCTTGCGGCCTTCGAGATCGCGATGCGCGTCGGCGCCATTCGCGCAGCGTGTAAGTGCGGTCGATCAGAAGCTTCAGCCTGCCGGAGCCGATCCAGTTCAGCACGTCGCCCGCGCGCCAGAGCAGTTCTTCGCGCGTCAGAACGTAATGCGCGAGGCTGGGGCGCGTCAGGAAGAGAGAACCTTTCGGGTTGAGGATGTAGGGATTGATTGGTTCCACGGGGCCGCTGGACTGGCCGAAGAGCGCCATCATGCCGCGGGGACGCAGCAGGTCGAGACCTTTCAGGAAAGTGGTCGCGCCGACGGAGTCGTAGATGACGTCCACGCCCTTGCCGCCAGTGAGGCGCTTCACTCGCCTCGCCAAATCGTCGCGCGTGTAGACGATCGACTTCATCCGCGCCGGCTTCTCTGGCGATGGCGGCTTTGGCGTCCGTGCCGACAGTGCCGTAAACAGTCGCGCCGAGCATTTTCGCCATTTGCACGATCAGGCGTCCGGCGCCGCCCGCGGCGGCGTGCACCAGCGCCTTCTGACCCGGTTTCAGCGGGAATGTCGAGTGCGTCAGATAGTGCGCTGTCATGCCCTGCAGCACGGCGGCGGCGCCGGTTTTGAAATCGACGGCATCCGGCAGGGGCACCAGCTGTTCGGCTGGGACGACGGCATACTCGGCGTAGGAACCGCGCGCCATCGCGTAGGCAACGCGGTCGCCAGGCTTGACCACGGTTACACCCGCGCCGACGGCTTCGACGGTACCCGCGCCTTCGCTGCCCGGCGTGAACGGAAGATCGGCCTTGTTGAGACCCGTGCGGAAGTAGACGTCGATGAAGTTGACGCCCGAAGCCGCGATCTTCACCAGCGCCTGGCCGGCGGCGGGTGTGGGGATGGGCGAATCCACGAGCTTCAGTACTTCGGGACCGCCGACATTGAGAGACCTGAATGTGTTTCATAATTTCGCAGTATTGAAGATGCGGCGCATGTGTGCGACGAAAGCATACAGTAACAGAAACAGCACGCTGAACGGAAAGATGGCGAGGCGGCCCAGTGTGCGGATGGCGCCGGCGCCGGAAAGCCCGAGGCGCACCAGCAGGAACTCGCGCATGTTTGCGAGGTAGTCGCGATGAATCCAGAAGTAGTCGCCGTTTTCGTTGACCATGAAGATTTTGGCGGGGATGCGGCAGGCGATCAGCCATTTCCATTTGGTCATGATCGGTTCGCCGGAACAGATCATACCCGCGATGGTGTAGCGCTGTTCGCGAAGAAGGCGGATGAGTGCGGGGCGGCGTTCGGGTGTGCCGTAGTCTGTGACACGATAGGCCTCCGAAATGCCTTCGGGAACGCCTGCGTAGCAAGTGACGAGGTCGATCGGTACGTCGGCGCCCCAGACGCGGCGGAGGTGCGGCAGCAGGTTTTCGATGAGGGCGCGCGAGCCGCTTTCGATCAGCAGGATGCGGGTCAGCGGCGGTTCGTGGCGGGTGAGGAAATAGCGCACCAGATCAGACGTTAGCATGGAGTCATGATCTGGCTGCGGCGCGTGCTGCCGTTTCTTGGAGTGCTGATTGCCCTCGGGCTGATTTACGACGCGTTCATTTTCTATTCGCGCGCAAACCGGAACAGCGAAGAGAAGCAGGCCCAGGCGGATCGGACGGCGGAGAAGGAGAGAAGTACTGCGCAGGCGTACGGAGGGCTCGGTCTGAAGATCCTGACCTTTTATGCGGCGCATGAGGCGGGCCGTCCGACGAATCTTTGCTATGGCGTGACCGGCGCGAAGACGGTTCGCATGGAGCCGCCGGTGGACGGGGTCTGGCCTGCGCTGACGCGGTGTGTGCAGGTATCGCCGAAGAAGGACACTGAGTACAGGCTGATCGCTGAGGACGAAGCGGGTCACTCCGTGACGCAGAGTGTCACGGTCAGACCTTAGTGCCTTTGAGGGCAGAACTGACGGCGGTGTTCATCATGTTCTCCGCGAGCTTGTGGGTGACGTCGTTGAGGAGGTCCATCTTGTCGCGGATGGCGTGATGATCGCGCCGTGTGATAGACGGTCTGCAGATCGCGCATCGCGGCGTTGATCTCGTCGCGTTCCGCGGTGCTGAGTTCGTTCCAGGCCGCGTCCTTTTTCGCCTTTTCGACGGCGAGTAAGATGCCATCTGCTTCGACGCGGGCCAGAGCGACCTGGGCGGCTTCGAGATCTTCTTCGCCGTGAAGGATCGCATCGTCGATCATGGCTTCCGTCTGTTCGAGCGTGAGTCCGTAGGAGGGCTGCACGTCGATGGACTGCTCTTTGCCCGTGCGGGCATCGCGCGCTGTGACGTTCAGGATGCCGTTGGCGTCGATCAGGAAGCGCACTTCGATGCGCGGCATGCCGGCGGGCATGGGCGGGATGTCTTTGAGATCGAAGCGGAGGAGACTGCGGCAATCTTTCGCGAGTTCGCGCTCGCCCTGCACGACGTGGATGAGTACGTTGGTCTGGCCATCGACGCCGGTGGTGAACGTTTCACTCGCGCTGGCGGGGATGGTGGAGTTGCGGTGAATGATCTTCGAGACGACGCCGCCCGCGATCTCGATACCGAGCGAAAGTGGTGTTACATCAAGTAACAGCTGGTTCTCGACAGTGCCCGAGAGGATGCCGGCCTGTACGGCGGCGCCGAGGGCAACGACTTCGTCGGGATTAAGCTCGGTGTGCGGGCGGGCGCGGAAGAGCACTTCAACGGCGCTGCGAACCATCGGGATGCGCGTGGAGCCGCCGACCATGACGACTTCATCGATTTGTTCCGGCGCGACGCCCGCGTCTTTCATGCAGCTGCGGCAGGGGCCGATGCGTGCGGTCGACGATGTCTTTGATCAGATTTTCAAAAAGCTCGCGGGTGATTTCGCGATGGTAATTTTTGCCGCGCCAGGCGAAATCGATATCGCGCGGTGGGCAGGAAGGAGAGCGATTCCTTCGCGCGGATGACTTCGCGGCGCAGGGTCTGGACGGCTTCGCCGATGTGCGAGATGTCGTCTCCCCATTCGGATTGGATGTCTTCGAGGGCAATTTTCAGAAGCCGATTGTCGATGTCGTCGCCGCCGAGGTGCGTGTCGCCATTGGTGGCGAGAACTTCGAAGATGCCTTCGTGGAGTTTGAGGATGGAGATGTCGAAAGTGCCGCCGCCGAGGTCGTAAACGGCGATGATGCCTTCCTGGCGCTTGTCGAGTCCGTAGGCGAGCGCGGCGGCGGTCGGTTCGTTGACGAGGCGAAGAACTTCGAGACCGGCGATGCGTCCGGCATCGCGCGTGGCCTGGCGCTGAGCGTCATTGAAATACGCCGGTACCGTGATGACGGCTTTCGTGACAGGCCCGCCGAGCGCGGCTTCGGCGTTCTTTTTCAGCTGGCGGAGAATGAATGCGGAGATTTCCGGAGGCGTGAAAGTTTTCTCGCCGAGTTTGACGCGGATGATCGATTCGCTGTCATCGGCGATGCGGAAGGGAAAGAGCTTCAGTTCCTCCTGAACGTCGGCGATGCCGCGGCCCATGAGGCGCTTGACGGAATAGATGGTGCGGTCGGGATGGTCGATCAGTTCCTGACGCGCCGGGTTGCCGACGATCATGTCGCCGGCGTGAGACAGCGAGACGACGCTGGGGACGAGCTTGTCGCCGTCTTCGCCGACGATGACTTCGGGGCGCGCAAGGTTCGATTCACTCATCACGGCGACGAGGCTGTTGGTGGTGCCGAGGTCGATGCCGACGACTTTGTCGTTATCAAATTCGATCTGGAACATTGGCTTTCGCTATCAGGTTCGTGATGTACTTGCGGGGGTTCAGAAGTCCGCGAATCGGCGGTGAGTGTTTCGCGCTGTCGTCCGGAATCCCACTCCACGAAGCGTGCATGCAACTCCTCATCCACTTTGGCCAGCTTCTCCGACATGTCAACCCAGGGGCCATTCACGTAGACGGCTCCGCCGCCCTCCGGCATCGCTTCCAGCATTTCTTCCAGCGCCATGTTGAGCTCGAAGATTTCTTCGAGCAATTCGGGCGGAACATCTTTCGTGCCCTGTTCGCCGATATCGAAACCTTCCTGCTTCAGCAGGTACTCGGCGCGCGCGATCGGGTCGCGCAGCGTGCGGTAGGCGTCGTTGAGGACCGCTGTCGCTTCTTCAGCCTCAGCCCGCTCGGCCGGGTTGCGGCGAAGGTCGGGATGCAGCTTGCGGCTCAGCGCGTAGAAGCGGTTTTCGAGATCTTTCGGATCGAGCGCAAGTTTCCGCTCTATGCCGAACACCTCGAAATAGTCGCTCACGCCGAGAAGGACGTTCCGCAGCCGCAGCTCTTCTTCGCGTTCGGATTTTCGAATACGAAGCCGGACTGCATGAGCGATTCCTTGTAATCGAGCGTCATGCCGTGCAGGTAACGGATGCTTTTCGGGTCGACGAAAATCTGCACGCCGTCGAAGTCGAAAACGTTGTCGGTGAGGCGGGGTTTGGTGTCGAACTTGAACTGGTAGCTCAGGCCCGAGCAGCCGCCGCCAAGCACGCCCAGACGCAAGCCCCCCTTTACGCCCATCTTATCGAACGTCTGGCGGATTTTTTCGACGGCCTTCGGTGTGACCGTGACGCCAGCCGCGTTTTCGACCGCAGGCGACATTACGCCACCGACTGCTCGGACGGAACGGGCTTTGCTTCCCGATGGGCCTGCTTGGTGCGGTAGTCGCTGATCGCCGCTTTGATCGCGTCTTCGGCGAGCACCGAGCAGTGAATCTTCACCGGCGGCAGGCTGAGCTCGTTCACGATGTCCGTGTTCTTGATGGCGAGCGCTTCGTCGACCGTCTTGCCCTTCAGCCATTCGGTGGCAAGCGAAGAACTGGCGATGGCGCTGCCGCAGCCGAAGGTCTTGAACTTCGCGTCTTCGATGATGCCGCTGGCGTCGTTGACCTGGATCTGCAGCTTCATGACGTCGCCGCACTCGGGGGCGCCGACCATGCCGGTGCCGACGTTGTCGGAGCTCTTGTCGAGCGAGCCGACGTTGCGCGGGTGGTTGTAGTGATCGAGAACTTTATCGGAATATGCCATTGAGATCTCCTATCCAGAAATTTGTCTTTAAGCTTGCGCCGGGAAGAAGCCCTGCGGCAGGCCCGAAGGCCTGCCCCACAACTGCTAATCGGTTACCCATGAGACCTTGCTCAGGTCGATGCCTTCTTTCGCCATTTCGTAGAGCGGCGAAAGTTCGCGCAGTTTGCTTTACTACGTGGACCAGTTTGTCCGCCACGTAGTCGATCTCTTCTTCCGTGTTGAAGCGGCCGATGCCGAAGCGGATCGACGAGTGCGCGATGTCGTCGCCGAGGCCAAGAGCCTTTAATACGTAGCTCGGTTCGAGCGTCGCCGAAGTGCAGGCCGAGCCGCTCGAAACCGCCACATCGTTGATGCCCATCAGGAGCGATTCGCCTTCCACATAAGCAAAGCTCATATTCAGGCTGTGCGGCAGGCGATGCTCCCAGCTGCCATTGAGGTAGACTTCGTCGAGCCCGGCTTCGAGCTTGCTGCGGAGTTTGTCGCGCAGGTATTGAAGACGCTTCGTCTCTTCCGGCATTTCCTTCTGCGCGATGGCACAGGCTTCGCCGAGGCCGACGATGCCGGTGACATTCAGGGTGCCGGAACGCATGCCGCGCTCGTGTCCGCCGCCATCCATCTGCGCGGTTAGCTGCACGCGCGGAGACTTGCGGCGCACATAGAGGGCGCCGACGCCCTTCGGACCGTAGAGCTTGTGCGCGCTGATCGACATCAAATCGATGTTGTCTTTGTTGACATCGACCGGAATTTTGCCGATCGCCTGGACGGCGTCGGTGTGGAAGAGGACGCCCTTTTCGCGGCAGATTTTGCCGATTTCCGGGATGGGCTGCATGACGCCGATTTCGTTGTTGGCGTACATGATCGAAACCAGAATCGTTTTGTCGGTGATGGCTTCGCGCAGCATATCGAGATCGATCAGGCCGTCGCCTTTGACCGGCAGATAGGTCACGCGGTAGCCGTGCTTCTCGAGCTTCTTGCAGGTATCGAGCACCGCCTTATGTTCGGTGGCGGCCGTGATGATGTGATTGCCCTTTTCGGCATACATCTCGGCCACGCCTTTGATGGCGAGGTTGTCGGATTCGGTGGCGCCGCTGGTGAAGATGATTTCGCGCGCGCTGGCGCCGATGAGGTCGGCAATCTGCTTACGGGCTTTATCGACGGCCTGCTCGGCGATCCAGCCGAATTCGTGATTGCGGCTGGCGGCGTTGCCGAAATTCTCGGTGAAGTAGGGCAGCATGGCGTCGAGGACGCGGGGGTCGACGGGCGTTGTCGCGTGATTATCGAGATAAATGGGCGTCTTCATTCTTCGTTACCTAATTTGTGATGCCTGCGCCGGGCTGATGGATTCAGGGGCAGGCAGCGGCGTCAATTTCAAGCGGCGGGGGATTCCGCCAGATCCGTGATGGTGAACCTGTTCAATAACTCAAGAATCGCTTCATGCACGCGGCGCAAAGGCTCGCGTACGGTACAGTTTTCCGACTGATCGCACCGGCCGTGCTCGGTGAAACAGTGCGTCAGGATTACGGGGCCGTCAATGGCGCGGACCACTTCGAGGGCGCTGATGCGGGCGGCATCGCGCGCCAGTTTGTAGCCGCCGTTGGTGCCGGCGACCGACTGCAGGATGCCCGCACGGGTCAGGTGCTGGAGAACCTTCGCCAGCAGTGGAACGGGCAGGTGGTAGGCGTCGGCGATTTCCTTCGTGCTGGCCGTCGCGCCGGGCATGGAGGCGAGATGGCGAAGGGCGATGAGACCGTAGTCGGCTTTTTTGGTCAGCTTGAGCACGTCGGGAATAAGGACTAAATTTGTCCTTGATCCATGTTAGCCCCAGCGAGGGCCAGAGTCAACGGCAATTCCGACCGATTCGGTCCGTTAATTATTTTCAGTAACATGCGTGCTAAATCCGGTTCGTTTAGCAAAATTACACGTTTTCCCACGGCCAACTCCTGGCAAAGGGCCGGGAGGCTTCACGGGCAGCCCCTTCCACCGTTCAGAGCATAACGCCGAGGGTCAGCCCAAGAGGGTTAAGTGGCTGCAAAGGATGGACGAAGTGGTTGTGACGGGCCGATTGGGTAAGGCTTTGCGTAATTCTCCGAGGGGGCTTTTTCACCTAATCGACGGCTAAGACGGGCATCATAAAGATATTCGGCCCGACGATGCTTTGCAGCTTAAAGTAGTTAGCAACTCCAGTCACGGCGACGCCCCGCATGCCGCGCCGCGTCGCGTCCATTCCGCACCGAGCGTTTCGCGGAAAACATCGGACAAGGCAAATCAGGAAGCGAGGCACGTTAATCCTCCGATGCGCGCTCGACCAGGCGGGCGTTGGCGCGCCGGACGACGGCGTTCATGCGCAGCACTTCGGCTTCCAGCAGCTGACGGCCCAGGCGCGTGAGTTCGTAATAGCGCCGCCGTGAATCTTCGGTGGGGTCGGCTTCGGCTGCGCCGACCAGGCCGAGATCGACGAGCCTCTGAATGGTGGAATAGAGGGTCGCAGGGCCCATCTGGAAGCCCCCTTCGGAAAGCGTCGCGGTTTCCTGCATGACCGCGTAACCATGCTTCGGGCCGGAAGACAGGGCGAGCATGACGTAGAACACGGCGGGAGTCAGTGGGATCAGGCGGCGGACGTCTTCCGGCAGCGCGGTCCGGGGTGGCGATCTCATATCAGTTACAGATATACCCGTAACTGATATAGTTGTCAAGGCGGCTCTGGTTCCGGCCGGGAGGCTGGCAGACAATCCGCCCCGGACGGGGAGGGCAACATCGAAACGTATATTTCATAACGAGTTGGCAGCCGTGGGAATCGGAGCTGCACGTGTTTCCTGAGAAACTGAATGCGCAAGGAGTCATGGGCCCCGTAACGGATACACGCATTGAGCCGGATATTTTTTCCCGCGGCGGCGAGATGGGCGAACTCATGCGCGAGTTCGACTGGAGCCGCACGGCCATCGGGACGCCCGCGCAATGGTCCCAGGCGCTGCGGACAACGGTGCGGATCATGCTGGCGAACCGGTTTCCGCTTCTGCTGTGGTGGGGACCGGAATACGTCTCGCTGTATAACGACGCCTACCGGCCCATTCTGGGCAAGAAACATCCGTGGGGACTGGGAAAGCCTTTCCGCGAGTGCTGGGCGGAAGTGGCGCACATCCTGACGCCGCTCATCGACCGGCCGTTTTTCGGCGGACCGGCGACGTGGAGCGAAGATATCGAGCTGGAGATTCATCGCTTCGGGTTCCCGGAAGAAACGCACTTCACGATTGCTTACAGTCCCGTGCCGGACGAGACAGCGCCGGGCGGCATCGGAGGGGTGCTGGCGACCGTGCATGAGATCACCGAAAAGGTGGTCGGGCAGCGGCGCGTGGCGGTATTGCGGGATCTGGGGGCGCGCACGGGTGACGCCCGGACGGCCGAGGAGGCGTGCGTCATGGCGGCGGCAACGCTGGCGAAGCACCAGAAAGACATTCCGTTTGCGCTCCTGTATGTGACGGACCCGGACGGGAAACAGGCGCGGCTTGCGGCGGTCAGCGGGAAAGAACGCGCGGGTGATGGGGCCCCGGAAACGATCAGCCTGGGGAAGCCGGGGGAATGCGGACCCTGGCCAATCGACAAAGTCCACGCCAGCGGGAAGGCCGAGAAAGTCAACAAACCGCGGCGCGCGGCAGTGCTGCCTATCCGTTCGCATGCGGCCAACCGGCTCGCCGGTTTCATGGTGGCGGGCGTGAATACCCGGCTGTTGTTCGACGAGGGTTACCGGAATTTTCTGGAACTGGCGTGCGCGCAGATCGGGACGGCGATTACCAATGCGCGGGCCTATGAGGAGGAGCGCAGGCGGGCCGAGACGCTGGCCGAAGTCGACCGCGTCAAGACCGCATTCTTCGCGAACGTCAGCCATGAATTCCGCACGCCGCTGACGCTGATGCTGGGGCCGCTGGAAAACCTGCTGGCGAGCGACCGTGTGGCAGGCGGGGAGCGCGAACAGATCGATACGGCGCATCGCAACGGCCTGCGCCTGCTCAGACTGGTGAACTCGCTGCTGGATTTTTCACGCATTGAGGCGGGGCGCATGAAGGCGCGTTACGTGCCCGTCGATCTGGCGGAGCTGACGAGGGATCTGGCGTCGAATTTCCGCTCGGCCATGCAGGCGGCGCGGCTCGAATTCGGGGTCGAATGCGCGCCGCTGCCGCTGCCGGTTTATGTGGACCTCGACATGTGGGAGAAGATCGTTCTCAATCTGCTTTCGAACGCCTTCAAGTTCACGCTCGAGGGAAAAGTGAACCTGCGGCTGGAAGCGATCGGTGGGCGCGCAGTACTGACGGTGGCGGATACGGGCACCGGCATCGCGGCGTCCGCCCTGCCTCACATCTTCGAGCGTTTTTACCGTGCCGAAGGGGCCGGGGGGCGATCGTACGAGGGCACGGGAATCGGGCTGGCTCTGGTGCAGGAGCTTGTCCGGTTGCATGGAGGCGGGATCGAAGTAGAGAGCCGGGCCGGCGAAGGCAGCCGGTTTACCGTGTCCATCCCTTTGGGCCGCGCGCATCTCCCTGAGGGACAGATTGGCACTGCGGAGAAGGGCAGAGCGAACGGAAGGCAGGCGAATGCATTCGTGACTGAGGCGCGCACCTGGCTGGCGCATGACAGGCTGACGGATCCGTCGGGCGATGTGGCACGCCTGGGCGCGGGCAAAAGGCCGACGGTTCTGATCGCGGACGACAACGCGGATATGCGGGAGCACCTCAGGGGGATTCTGGGAGACCGCTATGCGGTGCGCGCGTTCAGCGACGGGCGGGCGGCACTGGAAGCGGTGCGGCGGTCGGCGCCGGATCTGATCCTTTCCGATGTCATGATGCCGCGCAGCGACGGCTTCGAGCTGCTGCGGGAGATCCGCGGCGACCCGAAGCTGCGGGAACTGCCCGTGCTGCTGCTTTCGGCGCGGGCGGGAGAGGAGACGCGGACGGACGGCATTTCCGCAGGCGCCGACGATTACATCACGAAGCCATTCAGCGCGCGGGAGCTTCTGGCGCGGGTGAAGACGGCAATCGAACTGCAGCAGCAGCGGCGGAGCGCGCGCGAGGCGCTCGAGGTGCTGAACGACGAGCTACGGCGCGCCAACGAGGATCTGGAGCAGTTTGCCTATTCAGCCAGCCACGATCTGCGGGAGCCGCTGCGCGGTGTGAAGATCTTCAGCGAACTGCTCGAGCAGCGTCTGAAGGGGACACTGGGCGAACAGGAGATGGCGTATCTCGAGTATCTGCGTAATGGCGCGGGCCGGCTGGAAGCGCTGGTAAACGACCTGCTTGCGTATACACAGGTAGACCAGGCCGACCATGCCGGCGAACGCGAGCCCGCCGGACAAGCTCTCGAAGCCGCGCTTGCCAATCTGGGCAACGCCATCGAGGAGAGCGGGGCGTCGATCGAACCCGGCCAGCTTCCCGCGGTGCAGGTGCACACCGCCCATCTCCAGCTCGTGTTTCAAAACCTGATCGGCAACGCGATCAAATACCGGCGCGCGGGAGTGCCGCCCAGGGTGGACGTTTCGGCGCGCCGGCACAACGATCAGTGGGTGTTTGCGGTGCGCGATAACGGCATTGGAATCGAGCCGGAGTACCGCGCGGCGATTTTCGGTCTGTTCAAGCGCCTGCACAACCAGGACCGGTACGGGGGCACGGGAATCGGGCTGGCGATCTGCAAGCGCATCGTCGAACGTCATTACGGGCGCATCTGGGTGGAGTCGGAGGTCGGGAAAGGATCGACGTTCTTTTTCACGCTGCCGGCGTAGCTCAGGGGCGCGTTGCGCTGTCGATGACGATGAACTCGCGCGGGCCTTTGTCGTCGACAAGCGTGAGGCCGAGTTCTTGTTCCAAGACGGTGTTGAGCGGCGGGGCGAGCGGGTTGTCCGCGGTGGGCGCGGTGAACGGGTTGTTGCCGAAGAGGAGGTTGCCAGGCGCGAACTGATCGTGCGCGAACTTCAGATGGATCATATACGCGCCGCTGATACCGGTCTTGTCGAGGACAGGGCGTTTCTTCGCGTCAGTACGAACTCGCGATTGTGGGCAAACCCGAAGTCGGGAAGCGAGGCCTGCGGTCTTATCAGGGTGTGGCTCGAACAGCCCGGCGTTGTTGTACCGGAGCCTGGCCCCCGGCATGCTGCGACAGGCGCGGCTCTCGCCGCACTGGCGATCGAACACGGCGCAACGCTGGGGTCAACGGATCAGGACTTCCGCCGTTTCCCGGATGTTAGGTGGATCAATCCGCTTGCGCGCGAATCCGCTTGACTGCGAGTCAGCGAATGCGGTAAACCAGTGCCTCCTCCACCCAACGATCGCCGATCAGCTGCTTGCCGAGGCGCATGCCTTCGACGTTCTTCGCCTTGCCGAAGATACGTCGCAGCGCGCGGATAAATGGATCGGACATAGGCATAATCGCCAGGGTCGGAGTCTGTTTCAGGGAAATACCCTCTGCTTCCAGAGTTCGATGGACAAGGCCGTAGGCCTTTGCGCCCCCGACCTCGTCAAGCCGGGGTGAAGCCAGAACCAACCGCCAATCTTCGTGCTCCCAAAAATAGAGCCAGAGCGCGACATTGAGAGGGAAATCAGAGCGTTCCAGTGCCTGAACCACACTCAGACCGGCCGCAAAATCGGTGGCTACCAGTACTGTGTCAGCCATTTCATAACTCCGTGTTTCCGGTGGCCAATTGCATTTACCAGTTCGCGCGCTTTTGCCGAATCAACCCGCAGATACCGGCTCTGTTCGGACCACTGCTGAACGACCTCCCAGTTATCGCGTAAGGATTGATCCTGCGTCACGGCAGCGTCTCGTGTTGCCTCCAGATTAGCAACCCGAATCAACTCCCTCAGACTGTGAGTGTGGCTCGCATCCACGCGTTTCCGCTCCGGAAAATCGTGGCGCAGGGTGCCCTTGGCGATACGTGCCTTGAGCGCGCACTCAATTGCGTAACCCGCGAGATAATAAGCTCCGTCAGAGTGGCCGGAAGCTAACAAGGTCCCGGCTTCGGCCAGCCTGGTGCGCGAAAGGGCCTGGAGATCCCTGCGGTTCACGCAGTCCATGCTAACCCGTCGGGCGGGCCAAGAGAAATTTCGAGGTTGAGTAGCCTGTCACCGAAATTAACCGGTTACCATCGAAGAAACAATGATTCAGACTTTATTCGGCTCGGTCGAGCAGGAGCCGACGCTCCTCGAAAAGCTGAAAAGCGGCGTGCAGAAGACGCGCGAAGGGCTGGTTTCGCGCATCGAAGATGTCATCTCCGGGCGGAAGCAGATCGATGCCGATCTGCTCGACGAGCTGGAATACACGCTGATCAGCGCGGATATCGGCGTCACAACAACCAATGAAATCCTGGAGCGCATCCGCGAGCGCGTGGACCGCAAGCTGGTGGGCGATGCCACGGAACTGCGCGGCCTGATCCGCGAATATCTGCTGGAAGTGCTGCAGGCGAACGACCGGCCGCTGGCGTATCTGGCGGAGCCGCCCGCGGTGATCATGGTGGTCGGAGTCAACGGGGCGGGGAAGACGACGACGATCGGGAAGCTGGCGGCGCATCTGAAAGGAGACGGGCACACGGTGATGCTGTGCGCGGCGGATACGTTTCGCGCGGCGGCGGTCGAGCAGCTCGAAATATGGGGTGAGCGCACGGGCACGCGCGTGGTCCGGCAGCAGACAGGCGCCGATCCGAGCGCGGTGATGTTCGATGCGCTGCAGGCGGCGAAGTCGAACAAAGTCGATTACGTGATCGTCGATACGGCTGGGCGGCTGCAGACGAAGACGAATCTGATGGCCGAGCTGGAAAAGATGCGGCGCACGGCGGCGCGCGTGATTCCCGATGCGCCCCACGAAGTGCTGCTGGTGCTGGATGCGACGACGGGGCAGAACGGGCTGGAGCAGGCGCGGAAGTTCACGGAGACGTCGGGCGTGACCGGCATCGTGCTGACGAAGCTCGACGGCACCGCGAAGGGCGGCGTGATTGTGGCGATCGCGCGCGAGCTGGGGCTGCCGATACGGTTCATCGGGGTCGGCGAGAAGGTGGAAGACCTGCTGCCGTTCGATCCCGAAGCATTTATCGATTCGCTGTTCGCGCTATGAGCCACATGCGGGAGGCGCTCGACCTGGCGCGGCAGGGCGTGGGCCTGGCGTCGCCGAATCCGATGGTGGGCGCGGTGGTGGTGCAGGGCGACCGCGTTGTCGGGCGGGGCTTTCATACCTATGAGGGGCTGAAACACGCGGAGATTCTCGCGCTGGAGGAAGCAGGTGAGGCCTCGCGCGGGTCGAACGGTGTATGTGACGCTCGAGCCTTGCTGCCACACGGGGCGCACGGGGCCGTGCACGGATGCGCTGATTGCAGCGGGTGTGGCGCGCGTGGCGGCGTCGTCGGGGGATCCGAATCCGCTGGTGGCCGGCGAGGGATTTCGCAGGCTGCGGGCGGCGGGAATCGATGTGACGATCGATGCGGAATTTCAGGCGGAAGCGGAGAAGCTGAACGAAGCGTTCTTTCATCGCATGCGGACGGGGCGGCCGCTGGTGACGCTGAAGTCGGCGTCAACGCTGGACGGGAAGATCGCGGCGCCGGAAGACAACACGGGCTGGATTACGAGTGAACGGGCGCGGGCGCACGTGCAGGAGCTGCGGCATGCGGCGGATGCGATTGTCACGGGGATCGGGACGGCGCTGGCGGACGATCCGCTGCTGACGGATCGTACGGGACGGAAGCGGGCGCGGCCGCTGATTCGCGTGGTGCTGGATTCGACGCTGCGGCTGCCGCTGGAGTCGAGGCTGGCGCAGAGCGCGCATGGGGATCTGATTGTGGCGGCCACAACGGCGGCGTCGGCGGAGCGGCGGCGCATGCTGGAGAGCCGCGGCATCGAGGTGAAGATTTTCGACGGGCCGAGGGGGCGGGTGGATATCCGCGATGTGGTATCGATGCTGGGCGAGCGCGGGTGTTTATCGGTGATGATCGAAGCGGGGAGCAAGGTGAACTGGGCGGCGCTGGAGTCGGGCGCGGTGGACAAAGTGTACCTTTATTACGCGCCGAAGATTCTGGGAGGGCTGGCGTCACTGCCGCTGGCGGGAGGGATCGGGCGCATGCGCCGCGAGGACGCGATAGTGCTGGAGCGGACGGAGGTGCACATGATTCCGCCGGATGAGTTTGCGGTAGAGGCTTGGGTGAGAAAAGACGCGTGGGTCAGGAAGAATTTTTAAGTGTTCACGGGAATTGTTGAAGAGCAGGGAAAGGTCGAAGCGTTCGATCGGCATAAGAGCGGGGCGCGGCTGCTGATCGGATGCGCGCGCGTGCTGTCCGATATGACGCTGGGCGCGAGTATCGCGGTGAACGGCGTGTGTCTGACGGCGCTGGACATTCGTGAGGACGGGTTTTCGGCGGATCTTTCGCCGGAGACGCTGGAGCGGACGACGCTGGGCGGGCTGCATCCGGGGGCGCGCGTGAATCTGGAACGGCCGCTGAGCCTCGAGACGCGGCTGGGCGGGCATCTTGTGCAGGGGCATGTCGACGGCACGGGGACGACTGAGGCGCTGCGGGAGATTGGCGATGGGAACTGGGAACTGCTGGTGCGCGTGCCGCGGGAGCTGGAGCGGTTTCTCGTCTATAAGGGGTCGGTCACGGTCGACGGCATCAGTCTGACTGTTGCGGCAGTAGAAGATGCGGTGGTGAAAGTGGCGATCATTCGGCATACGTATGAGGTGACGAATCTGTCGTCGCGCAAGGCGGGGGATCGCGTCAACATCGAGTGCGACATGATCGCGCGATATGTCGCGCGGCTGCTGGAGAACATATCATCGAAGTGATGGGTAAACAGGAGCGTCTGTTCGAATTACTGCGCGGGATGCGGCGCGTCATCGTGGCGTATTCAGGCGGTACGGACTCGGCGTATCTGGCGTGGGCGGCGCATCAGGTGCTGGGCGACGATGCGCTGGCGATCACGGCGGATTCGGCGTCGATTCCGGAATCGCACAAGCGCGATGCGGAGGCCTTTGTGCGGCAGTTCGGCATCCGGCATGAGTATGTCGCGACGCATGAGTTCGAGAATCCGGACTACGTGAAGAACGATGCGAACCGGTGCTTCTACTGCAAGGATGAGCTGTTTACTGTGCTGGGGCGGGTGGCGGCGGAGCGCGGGTTCGACAACATTCTTTACGGCGTGAATTGCGACGATCTCGGCGATTACCGGCCCGGGCAGCGGGCGGCGCAGCAGCATCAGGTGAAAGCGCCGCTGGTGGATGCGGGTCTGACGAAGGCGGAGATTCGGGAATTTTCGCGCGCGGCGGGCTTGCCGACGTGGGATCGTCCGGCGGCGGCGTGTCTGAGTTCGCGCATCCCTTACGGGACGCCGGTGACAATTCAGAACATCAGGACGGTTGAGATCGGCGAAGAGGAGATCAGGGCGCTGGGGTTCCGGCAGTTTCGCACGCGCTTTCACGGGGAGCTGGTGCGGATTGAAATTGCACCGGAAGAGTTGCCGCGCGCGCTGGATATCGGGATGACGCGGCGGCTGACGGCGATATTCAAGGAGCTTGGGTATAAGTACGTCACGCTCGATCTGGAAGGCTATCGGCAGGGTTCGCTGAATGAAGTGCTGAAGGTCAGATAAGCCGGGCGAACCATTGTTTGGCGAGTGAGAAGTCGGCGGGAGTGAGGTCGTGGCCGGCATTCTGCATCGCGAGATCGACGCGCGCGCCGGCCGCGGTCAGGAATTGCGCGAGATTCTCCGCGGAGCCGGCGGGAATGATGGTGTCGTGCTGGCCGGCGGAGATCAGAACCGGTGCGTCGTTGAGTGCGGGGAGGTCTGCCGGTGTCACGACGGCGCGCGCACGCAGCAGGCATGCGCCCGCAATCGAGCCGGGACGCAGCATCATCATCGCAGCGGCCATGTTGGCGCCGTTCGAATAGCCGAGCGCGAAGAGGTGTTGCGGATCGACCGGCCGGGACGCGAGCCAGTCGGCTAATTCATCCACGCGCACGCGTACGTCAGCGGGATCGAAGCCTTCAGGACCCGGATAAGAGAAAAAGCGGCGTGTGCCGTTCTCGACGACCTTTCCGAGAGGACTGAGGATCCCCGCGCCTGGAGCGACGGCGTTGCCGATCGGGAGCAGATCGGTCTCGTCACCTCCGGAACCGTGCAGAAGAAGGACGGTGATGGGCGAGCGGCCCGGAATGAACTTGTGGATGAAATCAGTCACCGGTATTTGCCGCGCAGGTTGTTGGCGCGGATTTCAGCCCGCTCGCGGAATTCGAGGAGGCCCGTGAGCATGCCGACTTTTGCCGCCTTCGACGGGATTGCATCCGGTAGGCGATTCCGACTGTGAAAACACGCGACGATACGCCTGCCTCGAACCAATTGGTTGCTACTGGTGCACGGCGGTAGTGAAATCCAGGGCCCGATTGTTCCATAGGACGCAATTGCCCGACGTTACGTCTTCCGTTATGAAACCCGTGGTGACGTTTTCGACAACAACACCAGGGCAAGTTACGGAGATCAGCCCGGTTGCTATGTTATGTCTCACGATGGAGTTTGGGCCAACGAGAATCGAAATGCCACTATTGCTGGTTATCATTAAATCCTGTGCATTAATTCCCGCTATGGTTTGGAAGTTTACGGCGGCATTCGCGCTCTCTGCTGGTAGAACTATCGAGCCGTTGCGAACTGAGATCATGCTCGGTGAACCGATGGCATACAGCCCCGCCGTGCTCAAACCGAGCAAGGTGATGGTGAACCCGTTGAGGTCGAGAGTAACGTTGCTCGCGGCGAAGCCGATTCCATTGACCCCCGCGGGAACCAAGAGATTGCCGGTTAGCTGATAGCTGCCCGGCTGGTTGATGATGTACGGGAAACCGTTTGTTGCACGGTTTCCGCCGCTTGCCGCGACTGTTGACTGGTTGATCTGGACGATGCCATTCTGAGCGTAACCGCAAGCCGGAATCAGCATGGACAGTGCGAACAGCCGAGCGTTCGAAATCATCGTTTACCCCCTGGCTATGTATCAGAACATCATCCCCGCGCGGTGGCAATAGTCTTAAGAAATTAGTCCTGACGACGTAGCCGGATCGGCAGCCCACCTGCCCGCCCTGCGTGCTCTGATGGTGTGGTGGTGGTCCGGATAACGTCGGAGCGATGAAAAAGGGCGAACTCAGCAGTGAAGTTCTTTTGCGATGCTCGTCCAGGGCGGATGGCGTTTCTGATGAAGTCCGTCACCGGTATTTTCCGCGCAGGCTGTTGACGCGGATTTCCGCAAGCTCGCCGAACGCGTGGAGGCCGGTGAGCATACCGACTTTGCTGCCTTCCACGTGGTTCCAGCGCACGGGAATTTCCGCAATGCGGTAGCCGCGCTTCCGGGCGATGAAGAGAACCTCGGCATCGAAGCCGAAGCGCTCCAGCTGCTGGCGCGAGAAGACTTCTTTGGCGACGTCAGCGCGGAAAAGTTTGAAGCCGCACTGGGTGTCGGCGATGTCGAGGCCGGTGGCGAGGCGCATCACGAGGTTGAAGAAGCGGCCCATGGTTTCGCGGAAGCCGGGCTGATGGACGCCGATGAGAGAGCGGTCGAGCGCGCGCGAGCCGATGGCGACTTCGAAGTTTCCCGTGGCGACGGCGCAGCGGAGTTTTTCGAGCTCTTCGATGGGCGCGGAAAGATCGGCATCGCTGAAAAGACGCCAGTCGCCGCGGGCTTCGAGCATGCCGTGACGCACCGAGTAACCTTTGCCGTGATTGCCCGGGTTGCGCAGGACGCGGACGTTGGGATTGGAGGCGGCGAAGGTGAGGGCGGCGTCGGCGGTGGCGTCTTTGGATCCGTCGTCCACAACGAGGATTTCGTGGAAGTCCCAGTTGGCTGTGCGGAAGTAGTCTTCAATGCGGCGCAGAGTTTCGGGAAGCCTCGCCTGCTCGTTGTAGGCGGGAATGATGATGGAGATGGAGCGAGGCAAGAGTTGGGCGCGAAGCCTTATAATAACGAATTCCCATACAAGGAGAAGCACCAAATTGTCGCTGGAAGACGAATTGTTTGAGCAGCGCGCGGCGCGCGTGCGCGAGATCGAAGCACTCGGGTTTGCTGCCTTTGGTAAACGTTTCGATTTCACGTTGACCGTGCCGGACGTGCTGCGCAATTTCGGTGACAAGACGGCCGAGCAGCTCGAACCCGCGCCGCGGGCGACGATTGCCGGACGCATTCAGACCATCCGCCGCATGGGCAAGGCGGGATTCATGCACATCCAGCAGAACGGTGCGCGGCTGCAGTGCTACGTGAAGAAGGACGCGGTGAGCGAGCGCGACTATCAGCTGTTCGGTCTGCTGGATATCGGCGACATCATCGGCGCGGAAGGGTACATTTTCCGCACGCGCACGGGCGAGCTGAGCCTGCATGTCGAGAAACTTGAATTCCTTTCGAAGACACTGCTGGCAATGCCGGAGAAGTGGCATGGTCTGGAAGACGTGGAGATCCGGTATCGGCAGCGATATCTGGATCTGATCGCGAATCCGGACAGCCGCAGGGTTTTTGAGACGCGGGCGAAGATTGTCTCATCGCTGCGCCGGCAGCTGGAAGAGCGCGGGTTCATCGAAGTCGAGACGCCGATGATGCAGCCGATTTACGGCGGCGCGGCGGCGAAGCCGTTCGTCACGCATCACAACACGCTGGATATCGATCTCTTCATGCGGATTGCGCCGGAGCTGTATCTGAAGCGGCTGATCGTGGGCGGGCTCGAGCGGGTGTACGAAATCAATCGCAATTTCCGGAACGAAGGCATTTCGACGCGGCACAATCCCGAGTTCACGATGATCGAGTTCTATCAGGCCTACACGGATTATCGCGGCCTGATGGATCTGACTGGGGAGTTGCTGCGGCAGGTGGCGATCGACGCAACCGGCGGGACGGTGGCGGCGTATGGGGAGATCGAGCTCGATTTCGGATCGCTCCGGCGCATGACGATGCGCGAGGCGGTGCATCGAATACTGGGATCGGCGACGGGAAGCCGTCGATGGACAATCTGCGCGATCCGGAGTGGCTGACGAATGAGACCGGGAAGGCAACGCCGGGCGAAGCGCTGGCGCTGCTGTTCGAAGAGCACGCGGAGAAGAAGCTGATTCAGCCGACGCTGATTTACGATTTTCCGGTCGAGGTGTCGCCGCTTTCGAAGAACAAGCCGGATGAGCCGGAGCTGGTGGAGCGTTTTGAGATCATCATCGACGGCATGGAGATCGGAAACGCTTACACCGAGCTGAACGATCCGATGGAGCAGCGGCGGCGCTTCGCGACGCAGGTGGCGATGCACGCACGGGGCGACGAAGAAGCCCATCAGATGGATGAAGACTATCTGCGCGCCATGTCGTACGGGATGCCGCCGACGGGCGGGGAGGGGATCGGCATCGACCGGCTCACGATGCTGCTGACGAATTCGCCGTCGATACGGGACGTGATTCTGTTTCCGCTGCTGCGTCCCGAGGGCGAGATCGGCATGGCGGACGCGGCTGAGAAAACTGGACGAGATGTGATTGTGCGTCGTTCGAGCTGTTTGTCGCCGGGCGGTATCTGCGCGCGCGCCGCAAAGAGAAAGTGATTTCGGTGATCACGGTGGTTTCGGTGATCGGGGTGGCGGCGGGCGTGATGGCGCTGGTGATCGCGCTGGCGGTGAACAACGGATTTCAGAGCACGCTGCAGCGCAACATGCTGGCGGCTACGGCGCACGTCAATGTACTGAATAAGGAGCCGGTCGTGGGGATCGACGACTGGCCGAATCTGATTGAGAAGGTGCGGCAGTTGCCGCATGTGGTTGCGGTGGCGCCGGTGCTGTACGACGAGGTGATCTTCAGCGGGTTCGCTGGGCAGGAAGCTGGTGACGCTGAAGGGCATCGACGTGCGCGGCGAGCTGGGGACAAGCGATACGCTGCGGCATCTGGAAAGCGGATCGCTGGATGAACTGAAGAACGACAGCGGGCTGCCGGGGCTGATCATCGGCGCGAAACTGGCGAGGACGGCGGGCTGCGGGCTGGGCAGCGTGGTAACGGTGATCGACCCGCAGGGCACAATGACGCCGATGGGTCCGGCGCCGCACAGCATGCGGTTCCGCGTGGCGGGGATTTTCGAGACCGATTTCTTCGACGTGGACGACACGTGGGCGTACGCGGCGCTGGGGGCGGTGCAGAAGCTTGGCTCGGGTCATCGGGCAACGTGGTGAATTCGATCGAGGTGCGGCTGGACGATGCGGATCTCGCGCCGGAGATGGCCCGCGAGATCGACCGCGCGCTGGGAAATCAGTACTCGACGACCACGTGGGAGGAACAGAACGCGCAGATGTTTCACGCGCTGAAGCTGGAGCGCGTGGTGACGGCGATCACCATCGGGCTGATCGAACTGGTGGGCGCGATGAATATACTGATCACGCTGACGATGATCGTGCTGACAAAGTACAAGGACATCGCGGTGTTGATATCGATGGGGGCGCGGCGCGGGCAGATCCGCAGGATTTTTGTGATGCAGGGGGCGATGATCGGGGTGATCGGAACGGTGATCGGGCTGGTGGTCGGGTATACGTTCTGTCATTTCGCGGCGGAGTACCGGTGGATTCCGCTGGACGAGTCGGTGTATGCGCTGAGCTATGTGCCGTTCAACGCGCGGACCATCGATGGCGTGTGGATTGCGGCGGCGGCGCTGGACGGTGAGTCTTCTGGCGACGCTGTATCCGGCGCGGAATGCGACGCGGATCACTCCGGTGGAGGTGCTGCGGTACGAATGAAACAAGCCCGCTAAACCAAAGACGCAGCCGGAGCGGAAAGCGCGTGTGGGCGCGATTCTGAAGACGCTGGACGAGATGTATCCGAATGCGACATGCGCGCTGGTGCATCGCACGCCGTGGGAGCTGCTGGTGGCGACGATTCTTTCCGCTCAGTGCACGGACAAGCGCGTGAATCAAGTGACGCCCGGGCTGTTTCAGAAATATCCGACGCCGGAGGATTTTGCAGCGGTGCGGCCGGAGGTGCTGGCGAACGATATCCGCTCGACCGGATTTTTTAACAACAAGGCGAAATCGATCGTGGGCGCGGCGAAAAAGATCGTGAATGAGTTCGGCGGCAAGGTGCCGCGGACGATTGAAGAACTGCTCACGGTGCCGGGCGCGGCGCGGAAGACGGCGAATGTGGTGCTGGGGACTGCGTACAGCGTGGCAGTGGGCGTGGTGGTCGACACGCACGTGCAGCGGGTGTCGCGGCGGCTGGATCTGACGAAGCACGCCGAGCCGGTGAAGATCGAGCAGGACCTGATGAAGATCATTCCGCAGGCGAAGTGGATTCTGTTTTCGCACCAGATTATTCATCACGGGCGGGCGCTTTGCGTGGCGCGGAAGCCGAAGTGCGCGGCGTGTAAGTTGGATCCGGTCTGCTACGCGGCGGATAAGACGACGTAGGACGCCGGGCGGAAGCCCGGCGGGACCCAGAGGGTGCCCCTGAAAGCCTGGCCCCACAAAAACTGAAACTGAGGAGAAGGAATGCGACTGGGAGTTTTCACGGCGCTGTTAGGGCAGTTGCCGCTCGACGATGTGCTGCGCAGGCTGACCGCGCTCGGCGTGAAGACGGTGGAGCTGGGCACGGGGAATTATCCGGGCGGTCCGCACTGCAGGCTCGAAATGCTGAAGAGCGCGTCGGCGATCAAAGAGTTTAAGAAGAAGCTGGACGACAACGGATTCTCCATCAGCGCGCTGAGCTGCCATGGAAATGCGCTGCATCCGAACGCCGCATTTGCGAAGGCGAATCGCGATGTGGCGCGGAAGACCGTGCAGCTGGCGGAGAAGCTGGGTGTGCCGGTGGTGATCGATTTTTCGGGATGCCCAGGCGACAGCAACAACGCGAAGTATCCGAACTGGGTGACCTGTCCGTGGCCGCCGGATTATCTGGACCTGCTGGCGTGGCAGTGGGAGAAGAAAGTCGAGCCGTTCTGGAAGGAGCACGGGAGATTTGCGGCTGATCATGGCGTGAAGATCGCGGTCGAGATGCATCCGGGGTTTGTGGTGTACAACCCGGAGGCGATGCTGCGGCTGCGGTCGGTGGCGGGGAAGTCGGTGGGATGCAATTACGATCCGAGCCATATGTTCTGGCAGGGGATCGATCCGGTGGCGGCGATTCGCATGCTGGGCGACGCGATTTTCCACGTGCACGCAAAAGACACGCAGATCTACGAACGCAATCTGCCGGCGGCAGGGGTGCTGGATACGAAGCTGTATACCGATGAGCGGAACCGGTCGTGGATCTTCCGCACGGTGGGATATGGGCACGGCGCGCAGTGGTGGACGGAGTTTGTGTCGACGCTGCGGATGTTCGGTTACGACTACGTGTTGTCGATTGAGCATGAGGACAGCCTGCTTTCGCCGGAGGAGGGTCTGACGAAGGCCGTGCGGTTCCTCGATGAAATCGTGATTAAGGAGAAAGCTACGGCGGCATGGTGGGTGTAAGGTGAAAACGATGCGGCGAAGAGCGATGCTTGCGTTGGCTGTGCCGGTTGTGGTGTTAACTGCGCTCGGTGAGAAGAAACCCAAGGAGCCGACGGAGAAATCCATCAGCGGCACGGTGACGGATGCGAGCGGGAATCCGGTGCCCAGGGCAGTGGTGCAGCTGAAGAACATGAAGACGCTGCAGGTGCGGTCGTTTATCGCCAAGGATACGGGCGAGTACATTTTCATGGGGCTGCCGCTGGATGCGGATTATGAATTGAAGGCCGAGTCGAACGGGAAGACGAGTCCGACGAAAACGCTGACGTCGTTTGACAGCAGGACGGAAGCGAAGATCAATCTGCAGATTAAGTAAGAGCACCGGCGGCTTCGACCGCTGGCGGTACAGATCACCTCAGCTTGACAGTGATGAGATGGCCGGATTGCGCGATGACGTGGTGCGGGAGCGATGCGAAACGCTGCTGATACGTGTCGCGATCGATCATGAAGACGCGGACTGTTCCGGATTCGAGTGCCGCGGTCAGATCAGTGGTGTTATAGGGTTCAGTCGGGACGTCATCGCCATACCATTCGATTTCGTTGGTTTCGTCCTGGCGGGGATCGCCTTTGTCGTAAAAGCCGATGGTCGTGCCGGCCGGCAGGATGCGGCTTTCCGCCTCGGCAACGGCGCGGGTTTCGGTGGCGTGGAAGGTCGGCCGGAAGAAAAGTGCGATCATGAGCGCGGCGAGAAGAGCGAAAGGCGCGGCCCAGTTCATGGCGCGTTCGACGATGCGGCGCGGGACGAGCTTCAGGATTCCGGCCGCTGCCAGAATCGAAAACGCCGGATACGCCGGTAGCATGTAGCGCAGGACGCGACTGCGGGCCGCGGCACAGAGCAGGAGCACGGTTCCGATCCAGCCAATGAGCACGAACAGCGGGCGGCGGCGTTCGCGTATGACGACGACAATGCCTGCGATGGTGAAGGGCAGCCAGGGCCAGTAGGATTTCGCAAGCATCCAGACGTATTCGGGGAGGCCCGTATAACGTCGCCACGGCGGATTGAGCTGTCCAAAAACTTCTTTGCCGAGCCAGACTTCGTGGATCTGGACGAAGTGGCCGCGGAACAGAGAGAGCAGATGGACGTACCAGATCGTGATCGGAAGAAAGGCGAGTATGGTCGCGGAAAACAGATAGCCGACGGGCGGGCGCCTGCGCCGGGCGATCAGATCGATCAGGAAGATTGCCGGCAGCGCGAGTCCGATCAGACCGCGCACCATGAGCGCCATCGCGGTGAAGATTCCGGCGGCGAGAACCCAGCGCGGGTTATCCGCGGCGAGTGACCAGGCGCAGACCGCACAGAGGAAGAGCAACGCCGTCGGGACGTCGGTCATGGCGTGGCCCGCGTATTTGATGAAGTAGGGCGTCGCGAGCATCACGAACATGGCGACGGACGCGGCGAAAACATCGTCAAGCAGGCGTCGCGCTAGCCAGTAGATCAGAAGCACGGTCGCGAAAGCGGCAAGAGCAGCGGGAAGTTTCGCAACAAAGTCGGATTTGCCGAAGATGAGCAGAAAGACGGCCTGGGTCCAGACGAAGAGCGGCGGGTGCTCCATGGAAGTCGCGCCGCGGATCTGCGGTGCGAGCCAGTGGCCGTGGTTGGCGAGGTTCTTTGCCTGAACGGAATAGACGCCGTCGTCATAGCCGGGGAGATCGCCGAGACGGATGGCGCCGAGGAACAGGATGGCGGCTGCGAGTGCGAGGCAGAAGAATCGCAGACGCGGGGTCATTGCGAAGTATAACGTGATCCGCGTTTGAACGGTCGGAATCGGAAGACAGGGGCAGCGGCGCGCCGTAACATTAGAAGCAGAGATGACGGACGACAGGCGGTTTCAGCTTTTTCTGGCGCGCGATCCGGCATACGACGGCAAATTCCTGACCGGCGTGCTGTTCACCGGAATTTACTGCCTCGCGTCGTGTCCGGCGCGGCGGCCGAAGCGCGAAAACGTACGGTTCTTCCGCAGTCCGGATGAGGCAAAGAAGAGCGGGCTGCGGCCGTGCCACCGGTGTCATCCGGATTGGTTTTATCGCGGCGAGGAATGGTACGAGAACCTGTACGAGCGAACGGTGGCGTGCGTACGGAAGGACCCGGCGGCGTTTCCGGATATCGCGGCGGTGGGGGCGACGGCGGGGATCAGCCGCACGGCGTTGAACGATTTGTTTCGCGAACACGGGCATGAATCGCCCGCAGCGTTTCTGCGGCGGGTGCGCGTGGAGCATGTGTGCCGGCTGCTGGAGTCGGGAACGAAGCCGCTGGATGCGGCGGTAAGCGCGGGGTTCGAGGGATCGTCGGCGTTCCATCAGCAGTTTCTGGTGCGCACCGGGATGACGCCGAAGGCTTACGCGGGACTGGGCGACGCGAAACGGTTCACGATCCGATTGCCAGCGGGATACCGGTTTCGGGAAGTGCTCGATTTCTATGGGCGCGATGCGGAGAGCGTGAGCGAGCGGGTCTTCCCGAATGGGCTGAGTAAGGCGATGCTGCTCGACGGCGAGCCCGCGATGGTGGAGATTGTGTTCGAGGGCGAGAGAGCGTCTGTTGTTGTGGATGGCGGCAACGGGTTTCGGGCGCATCGGGCAGTGGTGAGAATGCTGGGGCTGGATGCGGATGCGGGCGGATTCGAGCGACAGGCGGCGGGCGATGCGCTGTTGGGCGGCGTGGTGGAACGGCAGCGCGGGCTGCGAATTCCAATGACGCCGGAGCCGTGGGAAGCGCTGGCCTGGGCGATCGTCGGGCAGCAGATCAGCGTGAAGGCGGCGGTGGTGCTGCGGCGGGAGCTGATCGCGGCGCTGGGGCGGCCGCACAAGAGCGGACTGCGCGCGCACCCGCCGGCGGAAGTGGTGGCGAAGACGGATGTGGAGACGCTGCGCCGATTGAAGTTTTCGCGGTCGAAGGCGGAGTATCTGATCGCGGCGGCGAAGGCGATTGCGAGCGGTGAACTGGAGCC
This sequence comes from Terriglobia bacterium, assembly GCA_963832905.1. Lineage (GTDB taxonomy): Bacteria > Acidobacteriota > Terriglobia > Bryobacterales > Bryobacteraceae > BOG-234. Next base: position 419,262 of record CAWHVO010000002.1, read on the forward strand.
GTCGAATATGCGGGATCTTTCGGCGAAGCATGCAGCGCGGCTGCTGGCGAACGTGCGCGGCGTCGGGCCGTGGACGGTGCAGTATGTGTTTCTGCGCGGCTTCGGGTTTGCGGATTGTCTGCCGGCGGGCGATGCGGGGCTGGCACAGGGCATCGCGAGAATTGCGGGGAAGCGGCCGGATGAAGCGGAGGTGCGCACGATGATGGCGCGGTTTGCGCCGTATCGGAGTCTGGCGACATATCACGTGTGGGCGAGTCTGAAAGGTTCTGAGGAGAACGGCAATGCAGTTTAATACACCATTCGGACCCGCGTGGGTTTCGGTGGATGAGAGCGGCGCGGTGACGGAGTTTTATTTCGGCAAGGGCGATGGCGGCGGAAGTCACAATGCGACCGTCGCGCGCCAGATCGAAGAATTTTTTGCGGGGAAGCGGCAGACGTTCGACTTTCCGCTGGCGCCGAAAGGCACGGAGTTTCAGAAGCGCGTTTGGACTGAGCTCTGCAGGATTCCCTTCGGTGAAACCATCAGCTATGGCGAACTGGCGCGGAGGATCGGGAATCCGGCGGCGTCGCGCGCGGTGGGGAGTGCCAACGGGCAGAATCCGATTTCCGTGATCGTGCCGTGCCATCGGGTGATCGGGTCGAACGGAAAGCTCACCGGGTATGGCGGGGGGATCGAGCTGAAAGAGAAGCTGCTCTTATGGGAGAGACGGGTGAAGTACGGAGATTGGGCGCCGGGCGGAAGCCCGGCGGCAGGCTAAAAGCCTGGCCCCACTAAGATAAACTAGCCGCCTGGAGGCATCCAATGAAATACTTCCTCGCGGTATTGTTCCTTGTGAGTGCGTGCGCGTTCGGACAGGAGGCGCATGAAATTCCTTTCGATTCCGTGCCGAATCTGCTGAAGCTGCCGCCCGATTTGTATCTGGGCGAAGTGGCCGGCGTGGCGATCAACTCGAAGGGCCATATCTATGTGTTCTCGCGCGGCAACACCACGGGGCCGGCATATGCGGCCGCCGCGGCGCAGATTCTGGAGTTCGATCAGAACGGAAGATACATCCGCGAGATCGGGAAGAATCTGTATGCGTGGTCGTTTGCGCACGCCATCCGCGTGGATAAGGACGACAACCTGTGGGCGGTCAACAAGGGATCGGACATGATGATCAAGTTCAATCCCGAAGGCCGCGTGGTGATGGTGTTCGGGCGCAAGAAAGAGGCGTCGGATGAAGGCGCGGAGGCTTGGAAACATCCGCGTCCGCCGCTGCCGCCGGTCGACGGGCAGTTCCGCCAGCCGACGGATGTGACGTGGGACACGCAGGGCAACATCTTCCTGAGCGACGGGTACATCAATTCGCGCATCGCGAAGTTCGATAAGAACGGGCAGTGGGTGACCTCGTTCGGCGAGCCGGGGAGCGGGCCGGGGCAGTTCAATACGCCGCACAGTATTGCGGCGGATGCGAAGGGGAACATTTATGTAGCAGATCGCGGGAATCGGCGCATTCAGGTTTTCAATCCGGATGGAAAGTTTGAGCGCGAGATCAGGATCGATGTGCCGGTGCCGGCGGACGCGCACACGTGGATGGGGCGAAGCCGGTGCAGGGGCCGGGACAGCCAGGCACGATGCAGAGCGGTTCGCCGTGGGCGATCTGCATTACGCCGGGGCCGACGCAGTATCTGTACTCGGCCGATGCGTTTCCGGGACGCGTGTACAAGCTGACGCTGGACGGCAAGGTGCTCGGGTGGCTGGGCAGCACGGGGCGGCAGCCGAAGGAATTCGGGTGGATTCATGAGATGGCGTGTCCGGCTGAGAACACGATCTATGTGGCGGAGATTCTGAACTGGCGGCTGCAGAAGCTGATCCTGCATCCGGAGAAAGCGGCGGCGGCGCAGTCGGCGAAGAAGTAGTACACAGGCTGGCCTGTGCCACCATATGTGCAGAGGGTACTAATGGCTACAGCCGTGACCATGACCGGGCTGGAGTTCGATGCGCTGCCGCTGGAGCAGTGCCGCGATCTGGAATTGCTGGATGGAGAGGTCATTCAGATGGCCAGCCCGAATGTGGAACATCAGAGGATTGCCTTCCGGATCGTGAAGGTGCTCGATGAGCATTTGACTCACAAAGGCGCGCTTGTCGCGTGGGACGTTGAGTTTGCACTTACCGCGAATACCCGACTGCGGCCCGACGCGTGGGTAGTGCTTCCGCCGCGGGCCGGTGAAGTCGATCTTTCCAGAGTGCCGATTCCGGGTAGTCCGGACCTTGCCGTGGAAGTGATTTCGCCGAGTGAATATGCCGCGCAGAGTCTGCGCAAGGCCGATTTCTATCTCGACCACGGCACTCGTGAGGTCTGGCAGATTTATCCGGATACGCGCGAAGTGGTGATTTACGGTTCCGAGGGTCAAGCGCGCAAGTGCCGTGGAGACGAGGCGCTGGCGAGCTGGCTGGTGGCCGATCTCACGATCCCTGTCTCGCGGTTCTTTGCGTAGTCAGCGACGATTACGCGGTCCTTTTGAGACGCCGGCTTCGCACGCGCGTCTGGATGTAGTGAAAGCGTATGAGGTAGATGCGCTCGCCTTTGCCGTGCTTCGCCACCTTCAGCAGATCGATCAAACCAAGGAAGCCGGATTCGCGGGCCAATTGCGGGGTGATGTCCGGCAGGCCGATGGGCTCGACAGAATCGATTTCGATCTCGCCTTCCTCCATCGGGTAGCGGTTGCCGACCTTCACGTGCAGACGCGTCCAGAAACGCACGCTGCAGGTGATGTCTCCGCGGCGCACGCCGTCGCGGAGACGCTTCGTGAAAACCACGCGCGATTTTCCTCGCCGCGCACAACGGACCCTTCGGCCTGTGCGCTTACTTGTCCTGCGTGTTCAACGCCGGGGCGCTGCACTTCGTAAGGAGCGCCTGTGTTCTGGGAGCCGAGGAAGAGATGCTGGCCGTTGGGAAGCCTGAGATCGCGGCCGTTGGCGCGGTGCGAGCCGTCCTTGGACTGATAGCCGTCCACCACAATCTTGTCGCCGGGCTTCAGGGTGTCGCGCGTGATGCCGCGGCGCAGCAGAACGTTGGGGCTGCCGGCTTCGATGGCCCAGTTCTCGACCGTGCCGTCGGGACCTTTCACGTCGACGTGGATCCAGCTGTGCGGGTTGATCAACTCGACTTTGGTCACCGTGGCGTCGGCGAAATGCACCGGCTTGTTCGCGTCAAACTCGGCGGCGAAGGCGTGGTGCGCCAGCATCCGCACGGGGGACATGAGAAGGACAACTCCGGCTAACGAGGCAAAAACGAACGGAACGCGCATGAGACTAATCTCCTGATCCAGCATACACAACCTATACTTACTTGCCGGGCGGGTTGCCCGAAACGTAACGCTCATAAACCGACTCGCCTGGCGGAATTTTGTGGGTGATGTCGACGTTCATGGTCCGGCCCTCCCAGTGCTTCACGAGCGGGGTCTTGCGCAGGTTGCCGTACATGTATTCCTCCACCATCTGGACGCAGCGGAATTCGGTAAGCTGCGCGTTGGCCTCGAGGCGGCGATAGAGCGGCATGCTGATTTTCCACGTACGGGTGAAGACCTGCGGGTCTTCGATAGTGGCCTCGTAGCGGATGGCGTTCGTGCCCATCGGCGTGTAGCGCTCGGTGACGTGCAGTTTGTCGCTGGCGAAGTCGCCGGAACGATCGAACCAGGTGGCGTCGGTAAGGTACTTCACGTTCACGACGAGCGTGTCGCCTTCCCAGCGGCCGGTTGAATAGCCCATGTAGGCGACGTTCGGGTAGTCTTCCATTTTGTTGAGGTGGATGGTGCGCTGGGCGTCGTCGTACTCGAAGATCATCTGAACTTTCGTGGCGCTCTGGACGATCTGAAACGGAAAGGGCATGTACATGGCGCGCGGGATGCCGGGCTGAAAGCATTTGAGCTCGGGATCGCGATCGATCCAGTGCTCCTGATTTTCCTTTTTGCGCTGCGCGGCCCAGGGCTGATAGGGAATCGCGTCACCGTCGACGACACCGAGTCCGGCGGGCATCCAGGCCATGGAACCGAGAGCGACGACCGGGGCGGCGGGAACCACGGAGCCCGGAGTGAGGCCGGGCTGAGCCACAAGCGGGCGCGCCTCGTGCGTGAGCAGATCCCAGTTGGCGGTATTGTTGGCTTCCCAGACGCCGTTGAAGTCGGGGTGTCCGGCGATGCGGCCGGAGGTCGGCGCAGCGACGGGTGCGGCGGACGCGCGCGGGACGCTCTGCGAGAATAGCCAGGAAACACCGGCGGTGACCGCGGCGGCCGAGAGTGCGATGGCGCAGCCTTTGGTCGAGATTCGCATGTCGGGGGACAACCTCCTTCGGGAAACCTTACGTTATCGAAGCGGGCGGTGATATGTCAAACGGGTTCGTTAACGTGATATTCTCAGCGACAGATCACAATGCGCAGACCTTATCTGGTGTCGATGATCACGGGGGGCTGTTTGGCACTCGCATCATTGGCAGTCATTTCACTCACCGGCCAGACGCCCGCGGCGGCGTCGAAGAAAACCGCAACAGCCATGCCGCGGACAGCGTGGGGCGATCCCAATCTGCAGGGCACATGGTTTGTGCTGTACGACGAGCCGCTGGAGCGGTCGAACGCGAATAAGGACAAAGCGTTCCTGACGGATGCGGAAGTGGCGGCTGCGAACGCGGCGAAGGGGATCAATCCGGGGCGCAACGAGCGGTCCAAAGGCGCGCAGGATGTGAGCGGCGCGTATAACGCGGTCTTCAATTCAGTGCTGCGGACCGGTAAGCGGACGTCGATGATTATCGATCCGCCGGACGGAAGGATTCCGCCGCTGACGGCGGATGCGCAGGAGAGGCTGGGCGCGGGCCGCGGTGGCCGGGGCGGCCGCGGCGGTGGGCTGGGGCTCGGCGTGGGCGGCACGATCAACGATAACCCGGAGACAGTGGCGCAGTCGCCGCGATGCCTCGGCGTGCCGATGCCGTTCCTGCCGCTGAATACGCTGTTCGCGCAGGGGACAGTGATGCAGATCGTGCAGTCGCCAAAGTCGATGGGAATTTATATGGAGGACGATCACGCGGGCGGGGGCAATCGCGTGATCTACATGGACGGGCGGCCGCATGCGCCGGCGGCGATGAAGTTTTATCTGGGCGACTCGCGCGGGCACTGGGAAGGCAACACGCTCGTGATCGAGACCACTAATTTCTCGCAGGGATTCCGCGGCTCGGACGTCGAGACGTACAGGATGGTTGAACACATCACGCGCGTAGACGCGACGAATCTGCGGCGCGAGATCACGTTCGACGATCCGCATACTTGGACGAAGCCGTGGACGGTGCGGATCGATATGGGGAAGGACCCGGACGACTCCAAGCACATGATCTTCGACTCGGCGTGCCACGAGGGAAATTACGGGATGGTGGGAATTCTGGCGGGAACGCGCAGACAAGAGCAGGCGGCGGGGAAGAAGTAGAAGAGAAGACGCCGGCTTCAGCCTCTGACTGATTTCGCTGCCATTTCGGACACGCGGATTATATCCGCGTCAGCACAGGCTTTATCCTGTGAGTCACTGATGGCTGAGATGCAGCCAACGCTTCAGATCGGGCGCGAATTCGTGGAACACATTGATTCCCGCGTCGATCAGAATCGTGTCGGAACCAGCGATGAATATCGCCTCTCCGTTGTGGTATTTAGCAGGCCACCATTGGCGTGATACCGCCGCCGCGGCGTAGTCGCCCAGAAATTCGCTGTATGCCGGCATCATCCCGCCGTGGTCGTTGTGCCGCCAGATGGTGTGCAGAAAAGCGTCTCCGAGCCGCCCTTTGATGGAAGTTCTTTCCGACCGGAAATAACGCGTGTCCTCATGGTCGATGGCCTGCACCGGAAAAAACACACTGCGCTGTACGACGTAATACCCGATATGCGATCCGAACCTTCCGGCGTACGGCCCCCATCCCTCGCCCCACTCCCCCGGGCGGTCGCGTGCCTGATCGAAACCGGCACCGATGGCCGCGAATACCACGTTGTTGAACGTCAAACAGATGCCGCCAGTCGTATGAGAGCTTTTCTTTGACCGTGAGCCCTTTCCACTGCGTGGAATTCGGCCCTTTCGTCGGATTGCTGACCGGCTGTCCCGGTGCGCCCACAGGAACTGCGGGCTGCAGCGCCACAGGGTCCTGCGCGCCGGCAAAACCGGCTGTTGTGATTGCCAGGAAAACCATTCGCCCGATCATTGGCATTGGTTCAGTGACGTTTCGCATGTCCGCTTCCGTTTCGCGCGACGGTTCTTCTTTCAGACTACCCTGAATTTGCGCAACCTGGCGGATAATTCTATTGGTGAGACGCGTCCTTATCGCCGCCGTTACGATCTCCGCTTTTGCGGCGGCGCAGCAAACGCCCGGCGTTCCCAACGATAGCGACCTGGTCACAGCGGCGTGTGCAGTTTCAGATCGTTCCGGCATGCCGGTCCGAAATCTCACACTAGCAGACTTCACGCTGGCAGATAATGGCCAGCCACGCGAAATCCGCAGCGTCACGGCGCCGGAGTCCGAACCGCTCACTGTCGCATTGGTCGCCGATGTCAGCGGCACCCAGGAGGACTACATCGCGGGTCATCGGGCTGCTATCGGGAAATTCCTGAAAGAGCTTCTCGGTCCCCGCGACCGCGCTGTTGTCGTCCAGATTGCGCGCCAGGCCTGGCTGCTTGCCGACAGCACGGGCCCGTCGCCTGCGTGGATCGATTCGGCTGTGGAGAAGATCGGTGTGCATCAGACGAAGCAGACAAACCTGGTGGGTCCCCCCTGCCGGAATGTTCGTCTGCCGCACACCTGCGGTGAATCCGCGCTGTGGCACGGCCTGTATCAAACGGTTGTGAAGCTGAAGCCCGCTGCCGGGCGTAAGGCCATGGTGGTTCTTTCCGATGGCATCGACACGGGCGGCGATCGCACCGATGCCAACGTCATCGAAGCCGCCCAGGCCGCCGGGGTCGTGGTCTACTCTGTGAAGTATTCGAATCCAAAGAATCTGGGGTCGATCAAGAAGGTGCTTTCGGAGACTTTCACTAAGGGGCTCGAACACGTGGATCGCGAAACGGGCGGCCTCACGTTCCCCAGCCCCGGCGAGAAAATCGCCGAGCCGTTATCCCGCATCGCATCCGACCTGCGCAACATGTACGTCCTGGCCTTTACGCCCCCGCCCGCCGCGCGCGATGGCCGATTCCACAAGCTTGAAGTGAAAACCACCCGCGCCAATACGGTGGTGCGCACCCGCGCCGGCTACTGGGCCACAAACGAGCGCTGAGCTCCTGTTTAGACCGCGCACAACGCCCGGCACTATTTGCAGCAAGCGCGGCGGGCCGTGGGTAGTGAGGTCGTAGCGAGGTTCGTTCCTCGACCCGGCTGGCGGGAATTGAAGGCGGAAGGGGGCACGATGTTCGCCTCTTGTGCGGTGATAATGGCTAACGTCATTCGCCGCGCTCCTCGCCGCCATCTTCGCCCGGATCAGCTGCGAAGTACCAAACACGCTCAGTTCGATTGCACCCCCGTGCAAATCCTCCCACGTTCCGCCTCCGGGAATCTCACCCGGCAGGTCGATATCGCCGAGGGACGTGATAACGGTGAAATTCAGGCCCCGCTGCAACACCTCCCGATCCCAAACGAGGGGCAAACCGGCGGGAGCATCTCGTAAGTAAGGTTTGTAAGCGGCAAGTGCCGCCACCGGACGCTCCAGATTGCCGCCGCTCCCCCACTACGATGTACTCGACCTCGCAGTCCCCCAGCGCGGCCAGCAGCGCGCCGAAATCGGTCATGCCTGGCGCGGTCGCGCTTTCCGTCCGGCGCGCCGCATCTCATCGGCAAACCGAGCCAGTGCCATAGCCTTGCGGAAACGATCTTCCACGCTGAGCTTCAGGTTCTCGCGAATCAGCGTCCGGTCGATCCCCTTCTTGTAGGCTTCCACCACGGGGTCCTTAATCAACGGTTCCCGGTTCGGCTCGCCACCACCCATGCCCTCATTCTAGCGTCCGGACGGGTTCACGCGGCGTGTTCGTGTCCGTTCCGAATTGTCGCCGGCCACCTGTCAGTTCGCCACGCAATTCCGCCGTGAGCTGACCCTGCGGCGGGCGGGGCTGAGGATCCGGATAACTGACGGAATGTCATCCAGGCGCAATCCGTGTCTTCATGGTGGAAGCGCGCGAGATTGCCGCGGCGATCACATTCGCTGCTGAGTGGTGTCGATTTTCATTCCGGCGTGGAAAGAACCATCCATCTGCCTGCAATATCGAATTTCTCCAACGGCGATCATGCTGGCAAATTCGACCTTTACCGCAGATCCCACGGCGATGGGCTGCTCAAGAACCAAACGCAACCCGGACCTTGAAACATCGTGTATTTCGGCGCTCAAGGGCTCTCCCCTTTGTCCGACGTACACGCAGGTTGGCGTGGGGGGGCAGGTCAGGCGATCTTCCCGCCGTGACTGCGGCTGGGGAGCAATGTCGGGGCGATGAACGAAGGCCTTTGCGTCATGCCGAGCCGAATGAGATGTCTTACCCATTTACCGACAGCTTAATTCGCCGGTGAGAAACGAACCAGATTATCGAAAGTACTAATCGCGTTGCGCCCGGTCGCGTTCTACCGTGCGCGATTCGGCAGTCACTCCCCAATCCGGAATAGATGGCGGAGGCCGGGGACCCTTCCGCTATCAACTTCGGGGCGAGAGGAAATCGGCCGAATAGGATACTTTCAGATGCCAGACCGGAGAAGGAACGAACGGGCCAGCTATGTATAAGATTCTGATCACGGCAGCCGCGCGTATTCCTCCCGGGCTTCCCTCAGGAGCGGGACGTCGGAGTCGGCGTTTTTCCAGAGTGCGAAGAAATCCCGATAAGCTTTCCTCGCTCTTGGCATATCGCCGGCAAGCGCCGCGCCGCGCGCCAGGCCCACATACGAAACCGGATAGAATGGACCCCAGTAAAGACCCTCCTGATCGACAATTTTTTGAAACTCTGCCGCGGCTTCAGTGCCTTTGCGCAGCCGAAGCCATGCCAGCCCCCGCAAATAGACCGCCTCGGGATGAACGCGCTCGAACCCGTCCATCGATCGGAGGTGCTCCACCGTTGCGTCCGGTCGATTCTGCGCAAGGCTCGCCGCCGCGCGGACGAGAGGAAGGTTCACTGCGTTGATTTGCGTGTCATACGAGCGATCGCGAGCGGCGTCGGTAGCGCTCTTCAGAGCCTTCTGAATCTGCGCCGGGCCGCCGCACAGCGCCAGAGCGACGGCGCCGGGCTCGCTCGCGCGGTGCGTCGATTCGCACAATCCGGTAAGGGCGTCCTCGTTCACGCGGCGATCCGGGGAAGCCGCCAAGTTCCGCTCGGCGCGCAGTTCATCCGCCCGGCGAAGCAGATCCAGCTCCCGGCGCTCCTGGCCCAGTACGAACGCATCGGTGGCCTGCGCTTCCATGGCAAGGTACTCCGCCGATTTTCCGGAGAACCACTGCAGCTCGCCGCGCACAGAGGCAATGTCCGTCTGAATCAAAGCAATCTGCAATGCCCACTCGTGAAGTCCAGTGTTACCGGCGTTGCGCGCGAGCTCTTTCCGGATAACCGTTTTCGCGTCGTCGAATCGATCCAGCCTCAGCAACGTTCGTGCGAGGTTGGCTTTCACCACGGCCGGACCACCGAGCTCCACGCTCCGCCTGAACTCCCGCAACGCATCCTCGAGCTTGCCCTCCTAGCTATGGGCAGTTCCGAGATTGTTGTAAGGAACGTTGTCACGCGGGTATGTACGTGCCCACAATTCGGCTGATTCGAGGGTCTTTTCCCAGTCCTCCAGCACGTAATAGTAGTAAAAAGTTGTGGCAAACAAACGCTCGCGCTCGGAGACGCGATCCCGAAGTTCGTAAGCTCGTGTGAAACCATCGGCCATGTGCTGCGCGCTGCGATCGCGGGAAGACTGGTACGACGTGGCCAGATAGAGCCACGCAGTGGCGAAGCTCGGATCCAGATCCACGCACCGCTGAAACACCGGGATCGCCCCGATGTAGTTGCCCTGGCGGAACTGCGCTGCACCCAGGGCGAACAACTGGAATGCCTGAAGCGAGGTGGTGGTCACACGATCGCTCGGCGGATCTGTTTTCCGGATGGAACTGAGCGACTCTCCAAGCTTTTCGCGCATCCCTTTTGCGACGACAGCGACACCCTCGATCGCGTGTTCCCTGTCCCGCACCTCCACTTGTTGGCGCGCCAGCGCCGCGCCGGACTGGCAATCCGTGGCCTGAAGCGTAATTGCATACGCCTGTCCAAGGCTCGCGATTGTGCCGCTGATCATCGCCTTCTCGTTTTCACGCCGGCAGATTTCGCGCGCCAGGTCGATAGTGAGACGCGTACTGGGCTGTTGTCTCATCATTTGAAGATCTTCGCGAACCTGATTGTCGCCCAGAATTCTGAGAAACGGCGACTCCTCCAGTTGCACCGCCAGCGCTTCATGAAGAGTGTCGTTGAAAACCGGGTCGTCGGTTTCGTTCACGAAATCGGCGAGCACGATCGTATCCTTATCCGTGAGTTTCGGCGCCCGCCGGAGATAAAGGTAACTTGCGGCGGACAACGCCGCTGCGGTGGCTGCGGCGGTAATGATCGTCTTCCAGCGCTTCCCCTGGCTCACCGTCGCGCCGCCGGTTGCCGCCAGCCCCGCCGTGCCGGAATCCCGCTGCAGACGCTGCAGGTCGGCGCGAATGTCCGCGGCGTGCTGGTAGCGTAGTTCCCGTTCTTTCTCCAGGCACTTGCCGATAATGCGCTCCAGTTCCGCCGGCACGTCGGGATTCAGGCGCACCGCGGGCACGGGATCCCGGTGCAGAATCGAATCGAAGATGTTCCCCGGATTTTCTCCCCGAAACGGCAGCACGCCCGTGACGATTTCATAGAGCGTCACGCCCAGCGAGAACAGATCCGTTCGGGAATCCAGGTCTTTTCCGCGGATCTGCTCCGGGGACATGTACGATACGGTGCCGAGGATGCTTCCCGGCGTTGTCAATGCCGTTGCCTGTATCGTTTCATTTGGCAGCGACCCGGACTTCGCCAGACCGAAATCGAGTATCTTCGCGTGGCCGCGTCTGATGACAAAGATATTCGCGGGCTTGATATCGCGATGCACAATTCCCGCCGCGTGGGCCGCCTCCAGCGCGCCCGCTATATCGATGCCCAACGAAACGATGGTCTCGTTTTCCATCCGCCGCCCGCGGCTCTCGCATGCAGAGATCTGCTGTTTCAGGGTGTCGCCTTCCAGCAGTTCCATCGCGATGAACGGCCGGCCGCTATTCTCGCCGATGTCATAAATCGTGCAGATATGCGGGTGATTCAAGGCGGACGCGGCGCGCGCCTCACGCCGGAATCGATTCAGGGCCTCCGGATCGCGCGCAAGATCGTCGGATAAGAACTTGAGCGCGACAAAGCGGTGCAGCCTTGTGTCGTGGGCCTTGTACACAACGCCCATTCCGCCCACGCCCAGTTTTTCGGTTATTGTGTAGTGCGCAATGCTCTGCCCGATCAGGGAACCGGCTTCATTTATCCCGGCGGCGAGGGGCAGAGCACCGGCCTCCGCCGCCGGACGCTCGATAAAACTCCCCGCCCGGTCCTGCCAACTCAGCAGGGACCGGACTTCCCGCTCCAGTGCCGCGTCGCCTGCGCCGGCCTGCCGCAAAAACGCGTCGCGCTTTTCGCTCGAACACTCCATCGCAGCGCGCAACAATCGGTCAACTTGTTTCCAGCGCGCGGAATCCATGGAATGGGCTTAATGATAGCGCAAAAATTACTTATGGCTTAACTCTCGCATCAACCACGCCTTCGCCAGCTTCCAGTCGCGCATCACGCTTTGCGGCGACAGCTTCAGCACCCCCGCCGTCTCCTCCACGCTCAACCCGCCGAAGAAACGCAGCTCAATCACCCGGGCCTTGCGGGGATCCATCTCGGCCAGCACTTTCAGCGCATCGTCAATGGCCACGAGTTCGCGGTCGCGTTCCGAAGTCAGATTGGGAACGTCATCCAGATTCACCCGGGGTGTTCCGCCGCCCCGCTTGGCCGAGCCGCGGGCGCGCGCCGCATCCACCAGAATTCCCCGCATAATCCGGGCGCAGACGGCGAAGAAATGCGCGCGGTCCTGCCAGTCGGCCCCCGCCGCATTCACCAGGTGGATGTAAGCCTCGTTAACCAGTGCGGTGGTTTGAAGCGTGTTGCCGGGCCGCTGCTGGCGCATGTAGCCGCGCGCCCTGCGGCGTAGCTCCTGGTAAACGGCCGCCGTCAGCCGCTCCAGCGCCGCGGCGTCGCCTCCGCTCCATGCCTTTAAAAGGTTAGTGATTTCCGCCGATCCAGTCGGGTCCATTCCACCTCGGCCGAAAGAAAGTTTCAGGGCCATTGTAGTTCTTCCTTCCTGTTTCCGGTTACCAGCGCGGAGGCAGGAAGACGATGAAGATCACGGCCTTGGCGGCACTGGTATTAGTGGCGGGCGGGGATGCGAGCGCAGCCAAATTGAGGACCCCGGCATTAAAGGATGGGACGGAGGCAGTGCAGGTTTGCTTCGACAACTCAGGCGACAATATCGCGAATTTCCGGGCACGGAGCATCACAACGCAGATGTTCGCCGGTATCGGGGTCCGGATCGAGTGGCGCCACCCCGACTCCTGCCCCGCCAGTGCGCTCCACATCAGCTATTCCACCACCACTGCGGCGAACCTGATGCCCGGAGCGCTGGCCTACGCGCTCCCCTGCGAAGGCACCCACATCGTAGTTTTCTACGACCGCGTACGGGCGGCAGTCGTCGATCCGCAGGAATTTCTGGTATTGTTGGCGCACGTGATGGCGCATGAAATCACGCATGTCCTGGAAGGCACTGCCCGGCATTCCGGGGAGGGTGTGATGAAGGCTCATTGGACCCCCGCCGACTGCTCCCGCATGTGTTGGAAGCCGTTGCCGTTCGCCGACGAGGATGTCGAGCTGATCCATCGCGGCCTTGAGAAGAGAGCCGTCCGCCGCGCCGCCGAACAGTCCGGCGCAACCGTTGTCGCGGGCGGCGAATAGTGCGGGAATCGATCCATGTCCCGTCGCCCATGTCCCCGGAGCGTTGCTGCCCCGGTTAAGTTGCGGTAAGAGTGAATTCATAGCGGCGAAAATCCCCGTAAATCACTCACTGAAAGTGTGTTGCGCGGATAAGTCCCGAACGGTCGGGCATCCTTCCACTATTGACGTTTGCTTTAGAGGAACCCAACCGAATAGGGATTATGGACGGAATGCCGGTCGCTAGGGCGCTATCCGTCCATGACGCCAAAATTCGCTTCTGACCAGGCGGTTTCGACCCAACAGTCCCAGCTTTGACGCCACAATCTTGAGATTTGTCTCTCACACACTTCCTGTGGCGCGCCGTAGGTACGCTTTGTACCGGTACTGCCAGCTATTTCTCCGGCAGGAATGGTTCTCGAAATCCGACACTTGGTGCTATAGAGTCGTAAGAGATCGTACCGGGAGGCAATATGTGGAAACTGGGTACTTTTTGTGTAACAGCGATCATTTGCGCTATGCCGTGTCTGGGGCAGGGAATAATCCCCCCTATTTCGTGCTGGAATCGAATAGCGGGGGCGTTTACGACTACAGCCTCGTAGGGCCCCTGAGTCTCGACCCTCCCGAGGGCGGAGCGACTGCGATCGAAAACGGCCAGACAATGACGTTGAGCGGGCTGTCCGGAATTACAGGCGCTGAACTCTCGGGAGCCTTGGAAAACACATTGTGCAGCGGCGGATCGTCTGGACTAAGCTTATCCGGTTTTACAAGCGATTCCGTGACTCTGGATTATTCGGCATCATCCCAATGTTTCTACGGCCCCGGCGGTACCTATGGAGACCTCGAGATCGATTCGTCCGTGATGACCTTAGGTACGGTGAACTATGAGATTGAGAATCCACCTGGGGACTTCTACACGGGCACGGCGGAGGGTCCGGTATCTCCTGAACCAGCGGCCGGCGTGCTTTTGTTGACGGGCATTGCAGCGCTTGGCTTACGGCGTGGCTTGCGCCGGGCCGTTTGAGATCTTTTTCGTTTTAGAAATCGGGAGAAAAAGGCACACACAAGTTCCTCAGCTTCAGGAATGCCGAGGTCCGGGAGTAATCCGCCGGCCGCGCCGGATAGAATCAACTGATTCCCGGATATGCCGCTCTCAGCCGGTGACAAGCTCGGCCCGTACGAAATCGTCTCGCCAATTGGCGCGGGTGGCATGGGAGATGAACTTCGCCGACGAGTTGCAGCGCGAAGCACCGGATGGAAAGCAGACCGGAATCGAGTCTTCGGGTGAGCCCGTGATCGACCTGATCCGCGAGCGTTTTCGCCGGATGGAATACGAATACTCGCTTCATGCGTTAGACCAGTCCATCCAGCGGCGAATCTCCACAAACGAAGTTGAAGAGGCATCTGCGCGGGCGAGATTATAGAGAGCTATCCATCCGACAAGTACGGCCCGAGTTGCCTGATTTTCGGGCTCACAGCGGCGGGTCGGCCGCTGGATATACACTGCATAGCGCCGAATCGATTCGGAAGTTATTACGTTTCATCCCGAAGCGCTCCCCGCAACGGTGGCGTTCCCCGTCATCCGCAGTGAAGCCCATATCCCGGTAAAGACACCACTACCGGGCGGTGCGCTGCATGCCAATCAACTACAATGTTCAGCTATATGCGAACCTTTCTCCTCACGATCTCGCTTTGCGCCTGCTCGCTCACGCTTTTCGCTGCTGACGATGTTGCCGGTGGCGTCGTGGCCACTGTGAAAACCGTCGATAAAGGAACGAAAACCGTTGTCGTCAAAACCGGTCAGGGCGTCGAACACACATTTCATTTCGTGGGACGAACCGTCGCTCACGGAACCACCACGGGATCCAAAGACGCGTTCGACGGTGTGAAGCAAGGCGATCAGGTTGTCGTCCATTACACGGATAAAGGCGGCGTCGAAACCGCGGAAGAAGTGGACCACGTCGGTAAGGGCGGTCTGAAGACCAGCGTCGTCGCGGTCAGAGGTATCGACCGGGGCGCCAAGACTGTTGGCGTGAAAACTGCCGACGGCGCCGAAGAAACCTGGCATCTGACCGACCGCGCCGCCAGCGAAACCGGCAAGGGCGTGGCGAAGGGCTCGAAGGTCACGGCATACTACACCGAAGATGCCGGCAAGAAGGTCGTACACTTCTTCAAAGAGAACTGACAGCAGGAGCCTTGCCTGAGCACCGCGTTTCTGGCCGATCCCATCGCCAAACAGCACGATCCCGGCGCGGGTCATCCCGAGCAGCCCGCGCGCTGGGACGCCGCCATCCGCGGTCTGGGCGAATTCAAACTCACCCAGGCCGCACCGCGCGCCGCCACCGAGGATGAGCTCGCGCTCTGCCACTCTCGCCAGTACATCGGGATTGCGCGCCGCGATGTTCTGAGCGGCGCTCACTCACTCAGCACCGGCGACACCGACATCAACACGCGATCTTTCGAAGTAGCGCTGCATGCCGCCGGAACATGCCTCAACGCCGTCGATCTGGTTTTTCAGAAGGAAGCCGGCAACGCGTTCTGCATCGTGCGTCCGCCCGGCCACCACGCCGGACCGGCCCGCGGCATGGGCTTCTGTCTCTTTAACAACATCGCCCTTGCGGCGCGGTACGCGCAGCGCCGCTACGGAGTCGGGCGCGTCGCCATCGCCGACTGGGATGTGCATCACGGCAACGGCACGCAGGACATCTTCTGCACCGACCCGTCTGTGTTCTTCTTCAGCACGCATCAGTATCCGTGGTACCCCGGTACCGGCGCATCCAATGAAACAGGCGAAGGGGCAGGGAAGGGCTTCACGCTGAACTGTCCGCTCCCGGCGGGTTCGGGGCGTGCGGAAATCCTCGGCGCATTTCGCGATCGGTTCGCGCCGCACATGGAATCTTTTCACCCCGACCTCGTTCTGATTTCCGCGGGCTTCGATTCACGCAACGGCGATCCGCTGGGCCGTTTTCTTCTCAGCGACGCCGATTTCAGCGATCTCACCTCATTCATGCTGGAGATCGCGGACAAATACGCCGCCGGTCGTTTGATATCCGTTCTTGAAGGTGGTTACGATCTCAACGGTCTTTCGCGTGCCGTGTCCGCTCACGTTCATTCGCTGTCGGCGGTCCGCTGAAAGACCTCAGGGAACCACCACGGCGCTGTTTACCGCCGACATGGTTTGTCCTTCGGAATCCCTGATGACAAGCCGCACCGTATAGCTGCCGCTGGCCACGTCCAGATTCGTTCTTACGGTCATTCTCTCCTGGGGAAATTTTTCCAGCGTCTGATCTTTCAGCTTCAGATCGATTGTCCGCAGGCTGCCGGTCACATAATTGCCGTTCCGGTCGAAGACGCCCGCCATCAACGTCAGCGTATCGCTATTCCGCCCCTGGCTCTTCCGAAAAGTCAGACGCCTGAGATCGATGCGCGCCAGAACCGACAGGCCGGTATGTCCCGTCCGGGAAGTCTCAGTGAGCAGTTCCACGGGCAGACCGCGAATTTCATCGCGGGAGAAGAACGCTGCTTTCATATCTTCCTCGCGCTCTGCCGCATGCCCCGCAAAGTAACTGCGGCGCGCCTGCACTTGCAGCCCGGCGCCGTTCCTGAGAGTTACTTTCAGCGCGTGGGAACTGCCATCGGGCTTGAGATTCTGCGGCGAGAATCCGAGCACATAGATGTACTCGGGCTGCGCGGCGAGACGCCTGAAGCCTGCGAAGTAGTCGTTATTGTTGTGAAAGAAAGTTCCTCCGGTGGCATCTGCAAGGTCTTCCATAATGCCCTCGTCGGCATAGCCGGCCTTGCGGTCGAATTCCTCCTTCACGTCAACTGGAATGCTTCCCGGCGCTTCCGCAGTTCCGCCGGGAGTTATCGCGGAGACGCCCTGGGTACCGAGCGAACTGATGACGACGTTGGCTCGGATCGCCTGATCCATCACGGCAGTTGCGGCGTCATGGTGATCGTCCCGCAGAAAGAATCCGGGTGAAACGAGAACGATACTGCGAGTTCCCGGCATCGTCGCCAGACGCCGCACCAGATCCTTCAGAATACTGAGATTGACATCGGTCGCGTGGTTCCCGAGGATCAACGCCCGGGGAGCAAGCGCTCTCACCACCTGGTGCGCCTCCCTCATTGCCGAATCCACTTCACTCCTGGTTGAACCCACATCACCGATGCACCTGATGACGTAGCTGACTTCCGCTGCGAGTTGGGCCTCCTGGTCGTTCAGATTCAGTATCCGGTCCGCCTGATAATAGTCGATTGCAGGACAATCCCCCTTGCTGCCGATCACCGTGGGGAATGGCTTGATCTGGTTCAGGGTTTGCGCGAGGCGGTCGCGGTCGTCGGTGAAATCCAGAATCACCTTTCTGGAAGTCGTATAAATAGCCACGCGGGTTCCCGGCTCGAAAGGCTCCTTCAACAACCGGAGCGCCGCAGCGCGGGACTGAACCAGATCGCTGAAGGAAAGATGCACATCGTCGAACAGCCACGCCACAAAGTGCCGGGCGATCGGCTGCGCCGCGGGTGTGCCGGCGGGCTTTGGCCGGGGACTTGCGCCCGCACCGGGTTCGACGGATGTATCGGGCGCGGCAGATGGCGCGTCCGTTTTCTCTATAGAAAATTTCGTGATAGTCTGTAGCCTACCCTTATCGGAAAGACGGAAGTCTTCCTGGTGCAGCGTGCCGACGGCGTGGCCATTTGAATCCCGCACAACAACCGGGACCATCACGAGATTTACCGCCGTGCTGAAAGTAACGGATGAGTCCTGTGTCGTTATCTCCGGCGCGTTTTGCGTGGGATCGCCGCCGGATTGCGCGAGGCACATTAAACCTGCGCAGCAGAAAAGAGTTGAAATCCGCCATGCAGCCACGCGGAAGATCATGACTGGATTCTAGCCAATTTCGTTGGGGAAGCGTCCCTGCTGCCGGCGGCCGTTCGAGTGGTTGCGATCTCAACGGCCTTTCGCGTGCCGCATCAGCTCACGTACATTCGCTATCAGTGGTCCGCTGACTGCACACACGCCGGGAGGAGGTTCCAAGATGAATTGGGACAGAATTGAAGGCAATTGGAAACAGGTGATGGGGAAAGCCCGCGAGAAGTGGGGGAAACTATCCAACGACGACATCGAAGTCATCGCCGGACGCCGCGACCAGCTTGTCGGCCGCATCCAGGAACGTTATGGAATCGCCCGAGACGTGGCCCAAAGGCAGGCCGATGAATGGGCTGCCGCACTGAAAGACGAGGAGAAAGTCTCTACGGCCGGCTCCGCGTCTCGAAAAAGCTGATTCCCGCGATTCCCGCGGCGCCTGCCTCCAGGCACGCGGGTGCATTTTCGTTAGTGATTCCTCCCAGCGCGAGCACCGGCGTCAGGGACCGGCGGGTGAACTCCCGAATCGCTTCGGTCCCGAGCGCCGGTCTCTTGTGGTCTTTCGAGATGGGTTGAAAGATCGGCGCAAGCAACACATAGGCGGCCCCAGCCGTTGTCCCCGCATCGTTGACGCTGTGACGCGACACGGTCACGAGAAATTCCGGGCGCGCAAAAGCTTCCGGTACGACCGAGCCGTCGCGCAGGTGCACGCCATGGGCCCCGCACGCGATCGCAAGATCGGCCCGGTCGTTTATCAGAATCTTTGTCCCGCGCGGATTCGGGATGCGAAGAACCTGACGGGTTACCTCTGCAAGATCGCGCGCCGTCAGCTCGCGTTCGCGAATCTGCAGCAGATCAACGCCTTCGCCGATCCAGCGCGCAACGTGCGCCATCCAGCGTTCCGGATCGCGGGAGAAGGTTCCGTCTGTGATGAGGCAGCGAATCACGCCGGCAGCCGGCCGGTCGCGGCCTTTGCGTGGTGTGCGCGCCGATGCAGCGAGAAGAGGTCGATATCCGCCGTGACCAGCGCGATTGCACCGCCTACCGCCGCCGGCAGCGTGAGGAAGATGAACAGGATTTCCGCCAGGGCGGCAGCGTTGGCGGGTTCCACGAACAAATACATTACGAGAGCTTTAGTGAGTGCAAGCTGATAGGTGCCCATGTTGGCCGGCGCGTTCGGGATTAGTGTTGCCGCCGACCGGACAACCAGCAGGAAGGCGGCGGCGCTCAGGCCAAGATCGAACCTGTCGGCTTTCGTCAGAGCCCAGATTGCCAGCACCTGCACGAGCCAGTAGAGCCCGGAAATCGCCATCGACCGCCGCAGCTCCGGCCAGTTGCCGAGCCGGTGAATCTCATCCAGAAGGTGCATGAATCGCGCGGCCCAGCTGTTCGTCCTGAGAAACTCACGGGCGTGCTGGCGACGGAACAGCACGAACAGCAACAAAATTGCCACGGCCACCGCGACCGCGCCGACCCCCCACATTATCCACGTGACGTCCGTGTGGGTCGATATCTGCCACGTGATGATCAGGTACACAATCACCATCCACAATCCGTCCATGATGCGCAGGATGACATCCGACGCGATCGTCAGCGGCAGCGGAACCCTGGTTTCGTACGAGAGCAGATAACAGCGCACCAGCTCGCCTGCCTTCGCGGGAAGAATGTCATTGCCGAGCAAACCCACGAACACGGCTTCCAGACAGTACGCGAACGAAGGCGCGCCGACGGGTTTGAGCATCTCGCGCCATCGCCAGGCATCCATCCAGTAGGCACCGATTTCGAGCAGGACGCCCAGGGCCACCCAGTTCCACTCCAGCGTCATGAGATGATCGGCCAGCTGTGACCAGGGGAACTTCCAGAAAACCCAGATGAGCGATGCGGCCGAGACGGAATATCCGATTGCGGGCGCGAGCCACCTCGGAACTCCTTGTCCCTTAGCAGCCAGTGGCAAAAACCGCTCCTTCGCGGACCCAGAGGGTACCCCGGCTCCGTAACGCATTGCATCTACTGAGCCGCGCGCGCAAGCAAGCGGTGTTTTCAGACTTCTGCCACGGACTGTTAGAGACCAACCCCCTATTTTACAGTCGGATCGCGCGCAGCAGCTTTCGCCCCGACCAGGCTACCGTGACGAAGAAGAATGCGAAGCTGATCGCAATCACCGTCAGTCTTCTTCTCTGCGAAAGCATGCGCGCCACATCTGCGCCGGGAGTGACGTTCGTCCGCACGTCGAGCGCAACCGTAACCGGGTGCGCACCAGGAGCATTCTCCACGACGACCGCATACTGACCGCGCTGCTCGATGATCCGCCGGAACTCTCCCGACCGCCCGTCCGGTGTGAGCGCAATCGTGTCGTGGTCGCGTCCCCGGCTGAACGCGCGGAATTCGGTCATCGGCAGCAACTCGACATGAACGGTCCCGGCACCCTGAACCACGTCGTAGCGGCAATCGACTTCTGAGGGAATCTGGCGCACCGTGAAGGGCATCCAGCGGAAATCGCCCGCTTCGAGCCGGATGGGATGCGCCGCGTTGCCTGGCGATTCGGCCCTGGCGCCTGCCGCCAGAAGCAGCGTCGCAACCGCCAGAGAAATCATTTACGCAGGCTTTCCCCGAATTCTGTCAGGCAATGATCGCGCATGCAGCGTGCAATCAGCGCCGTCCATCCTGTCTGATGACTGGCGCCGCATCCGCGCCCGGTGTCTGCGTGGAAGTATTCATTGAAGTGCAGCAGCCCGCGCCAGTGCGGATCGGCCGAAAAAATCCGGTCGTCGCCCTGCCACGGCGCCCATCCTTCCGAATCCGGAAGAAACAACCGGCAAAGCCGGCGATTGATTTCCTGCGCCGCCGCCCGAAGCGTCACATATTTTCCCGAACCGGTCGGGCACTCAACTTTGAATTCGTCACCGTAGAACCGGTGATATCTTTCGAGCGCTTCGATGAACAGATAGTTCATCGGAAACCAGATTGGTCCCCTCCAGTTCGAATTTCCGCCGAACATGCCTGTCGTCGATTCGCCGGGATCGTACCCGATCCAGTTGTCCTGGCCACCGACGCGCAGATGATACGGGTTCTCTTCGTAAGCGGCTGACAGCGACCGGATTCCGTAGGGCGACAGGAACTCCCTCTCGTCCAGCATTCGGGTCAGCACACGCGTCAGACGCCCCCGCGAGGGAATCGCCAGGTGGCGCCAGGTGTCGTCGCCGTCATGGCGTGTCTCGAGCATTGAGACCTGGTGATACAGATCCTGCCGGTTGTTCAGGAACCACTCCATGCGCTTCTTAAAACCGGGCAGCTTGTCGATCTGTTCCTGTCGCAGATTGGTGACAGCCAGCAGCGGGATGAGTCCCACGATCGACCGCACTTTCGTCGGGACACGCTGGTTTCCCGCGTCGCGCAGCTGGTCGTAATAGAATCCGTCTTCCTCGTTCCACAAGCCCGTGCCGCCCAGCGTGTTCACCGCGTCGGCGATAGCCACGAAGTGCTCGAAAAACTTTGACGCTACATCTTCGTATGCCGGATCTCCGACCGCCAGTTCCATCGCCATTGACAGCATGGTCGTGCAGTAAAAAGCCATCCAGGCCGATCCATCCGCCTGTTCCAGCAATGTGCCGTTCGGCAGCGGCTTTGACCGGTCGAACAGCCCGATATTGTCCAGCCCCAGAAATCCGCCCGAAAAAACCTGTTTCCCGGCGACGTCCTTGCGGTTCACCCACCAGGTGAAATTGATCATCAGCTTCTGAAATACGCGTTCCAGGAAAAGCCGGTCCCGGTGGCCGTGCGGCGCAGATATCTTGTAAACGCGCCATGCCGCCCACGCCTGAACCGGAGGGTTTACGTCACCGAACGCGAACTCATACGCCGGGATCTGTCCGCCCGGATGCGTATACCAGTCGCGCAGCAGCAGGATCAGCTGCTCCTTCGCGAAATAAGGATCGATGCCTGCAAACACCACCGTATGGAATGCCAGATCCCATGACGCATACCACGGGAATTCCCAGTTGTCCGGCATCGAAATCACATCGCGGTTATAGAGGTGTTCCCAGCCGCTGTTGCGGCCTTGCCATCGTTCCGGCGGCGGCGCCGGATGCGCCGGATCTCCCTGCAGCCACTGCAGCACGCTCAGGTGATAGAACTGCTTCGACCACAAGAGACTCCCGTACGCCTGCCGAACAACCTGCAGCGCCGCGGGCGACCGCTCGGTAACGCTGTAGAATTCGTTGGCCTCTTCGATGCGCTGCGCGAAAACCGCGTCGAAATCAAGCGCGCCGTGTTCCTTCTCCGAACAGAGCCGGAATGTCAGCTCGATGCCCTGGCCGCCCCCGATCTCCCGGCGATAGTATGCCGCGGCCTTCGTCCCGAGCATTTGCGGGTTCACCGCGCTCTCCATATCTTCCACCACGAAACGATGGAACGCGTCCTTCACATAAGGCGTGCGGTTCGGCACTCCGAACAGCCGCTCGAAATTCGTTTCGTTTTCGGTGAACAGGAACCGGTCGGGCTTCGTCAGTGCTTCGAAGGTGTATCGCCCCAGCGTCGTCTGTTCGCACTCGATATGTGTATCGTCAACCCGCTGGATGGATGGCTTTGGCCAGTAGCCTTCGCCCGCCCGCCCCCACGACCATGCATTGCGGAACCATACCGTCGGAAGCACATGCACTGGCCACGCATCCGGACCGCGGTTGTCGATACGGAGGCGGATCAGAATATCGTCCGGTGCGTTCTTGGCGTACTCCATGGTCACGTCGAAGTAGCGGCTGCCGTTGAAAACGCCGGTGTCGATAAGCTCGTACTCGCGATCGTGTTTGCCGCGTTTCCGGTTCTCCGCGATCAGCTGCTCGTACGGATATTCTTTGTGCGGATATTTGTACACGGCTTTCATGTACGAATGCGTCGGCGTGCTGTCCACGTAGAAATAGCACTCCTTCACATCCTCGCCGTGATTTCCCTCGTTGCCGGTCAGTCCGAAGAGGCGTTCTTTGAGAATCGGATCCTCTTCGTTCCACAGCGCCAGCGCGAAACACAATCGCCCTTCGCGGTCGGAGATGCCGAGCAGGCCGTCTTCGCCCCAGCGATACACGCGGCTGCGCGCCTGGTCGTGCGGAAAATACTCCCAGCAGTTGCCCCAGGCGGAATAGTCCTCGCGAACCGTTCCCCACTGGCGCTCGGAGAGATACGGGCCCCAGCGTTTCCAGTTTTTCCCGCGTCGCGCGTCTTCCTTGAGGCGAGTTCGCTCGGCATCCATCAGGCATTTCGATTATATTGCCTGGCACCTGGTAGTGAGGTCAGCGAGGATACGGAATAACTGACGAGTGCCTGTCGCTCGGGACTTATTCGTCCGGGGCCCGACATCGAAGATCCCATGTCACCACGCACCAGTGACAGCGTGGATCAGCTCAGCGATTTGCTGTCTGGCAGGTCAGTCGGGATCTCTTCAAAGAATTCACGAAGAGTCTCTCGCAAAAGAGGCAGATGCATCGTGACGGTATCCCACACAATTTCGATATCAATCTGGCCTCGCCGATGACCATGAGCCTGCGAAGTACCGCGTCCTGTGTCTTGGCGTCCTTGAGGAAGCCTTCGCGGTCGCAGTCCCCCAAGTAGCGTCGGATCGCATCAGCGGATTCAGGATATCGAGCAGGTACGCGGCCTGCCTATCCGGCATATACTTCATGCGCCGACTCGAGAATCGAGCGCCGTCGAATGGGGTTATCGCTTTGCTCAACCGAACGCCGGGTCAGCAAATCCACCGCACACCCGAGGATCTGCTCCAATTCCTCCTGCATGGCGAAGAACTCCAGTCCCGGTCTGACGCCCCCCCGGAACGTTACCATCAGATCGAGATCGCTGTCCTCCCGCGTCTGGCCTCTCGCCACGGACCCAAAAACCTCAACTCGCGCGATGCCGTGACGGAGGCAGAAGCCCGGCAAGATCCGCGCCAGGTCATCCAGCGACGGGGGAGCGGTTGCTATCGCCATACCTGTCTTCAGCATACCGCCCGATGAAGGTTCAAGCCGACGAACTACCATGAAAAACCGCTCAGCGCGCGCCGGGGGCCGTCAGCACCGACGAGCTTCAGCGGAGGCCAGACCAGTTCGTACTCGCCGGTCTCGACATTCCGCAAATCCTGTCAACGGGTCAGATGAGGATTCCGTTGGAGGCGAATCGGTCATTCTGGGAGGGAAGCCGAATCGCAACTTTCGCTTGACAGCCTGGGTGTTTAGTACTAACTAATTAGTATGCATCGCCGGGCACAACCCGCGCTGAGCACACACTCGAAATCATGAAGACTGCACCTGGGGTACGGGTAACGATGAGAATCAGCCTTTGCTCTGCTGTTTGCATGGCGATCAGCGGGCTTCCTGCTCAATCGCCTGACGCGCCTGACTGGCAAACCGCAGCCGGAGGGAAGATGGCATTCGATGTTGCTTCCGTCAAGCCCGCCAAGCCCGAGGCCTTCATACTGCCGAATTTTGTGCCCGACAGCGGGGACTGGAAGCCGCCGGGCGGCCGCTTCCGGGCAATTCTCCCGCTCGGCTGGTACATTTCGTTCGCCTGGAAACTCGATCAGGGCCAGTCAGACGCAATGTATGCAAAGCTTCCCAAATGGGCGAACGGCTCTTACTTGGTTGAAGCGAACGCGGACGGTAATCCCACGAAGGATCAGATGCGCCTGATGATGCAATCGCTGCTTGCCGACAGGTTCAGGCTGAGGCTTCATTTTGACACGAGGGAAGGCCCCGTGTTGGCCCTCGTACTTGTCGAACCCGGCAAACTCGGGCCGAAGCTGATTCCGCATTCCGCGGGACCGCCTTGTCCGGAATTTGAAGTGCCCGATTTGTCTAAACCGCCTCAGCCCCCAAAGCCTGGTGTCGATTCGCGGCCGTGCGGATTTTCTGCCCACGTAATTCGGGGAACCTCCGACGGCACCTGGATCGGAGCTCGGGATACGCCGCCGTGGCTGATTGCCAGCGATGTTTACACCTATGGTTTGTCGGTCGGGGAATTAGATAAGCCGGTTGTCGATCGCACCGGGCTGACAGGAATGTTCGATTGGGTGCTGGAGCTCCCAGCCGGGATCATTACTCTGATTCCGAAGCCGCCCGATCCGGATGACCCTCCGAAAGGCACGCCATTTCTGAATGCGCTGCGCAAGCAGCTGGGGCTGAAACTGGAGCGGTCGAGGGGCGAGGTGCGAACGTTCATGATCGATCACATAGAGGCGCCTTCGGCGAATTAGCGCCTGGCGTTTCAGGATATTCTCCGCAGGGCAGCGCGCGCCGGCGCACCGTCGGCATTAACGAGCTTCAGCGGAAGGCACACCAGGTCGTACTCGCCGGGCTCGACATTCCGCAGATCCAGTCCTTCGATTACCCAGATTCCGGCACCCAGCAGAACTTCGTGCGTTTCGTCGCCATCCTTCCGGTAACTGCCCACCGAGAGGTAATCGACTCCGATCGTTCGTACTCCGCACTCGGCCAGATAGCGCGCGGCCTCCGGCGAAACACAGACAAAGTTTTCGTCGAATTCGTCGCTGTTCCAGACGTGTTCGGAATTTCTGGTGCGGAACAGAATCCGCTCGCCGCGGCGAATCGCGTGCCGCGCCAGTTCTTCGGGTGCGATCGATTCCGCATCCTGAATCCGGATGACGCGCGCCGTGCCGATGGTGGCGTCGAGCGGCATTGCGTCGATCCCCGCCGCGTTGCGGATGTAATGCACGGGCGAATCCATATGGGTGCCGGTATGCACACTGAGAGACATGCCGGAAACGTTGGCAAGGTCGCCTTTCTCCTGATCCTGAACGCGTTCGAGGTGAAATGGCGGATCACCCGGCCAGTGCACCATGCCGTTCCGCAGGGGCACGGAGATGTCGATCCATTCTGCGCCGGGCATGCCGCCATTATCTGCCAAAATTCCGAACCTGGCACCCTCGCCGCACGTAGCTCTGTTCGGATGTCACCGCTTCTGCTTGTTCACATCGCCGGCGGCACAATCGGGTTGCTCTCCGGCGGCGTTACGATGTCCTTCCGCAAAGGCTCGCGGTGGCACGGCATCGCCGGCAACGTCTTCTTCGTCTCGATGCTCACCATGTCCGGGATGGGAGTGTTTCTCGCCCTGATGAAATCGCAGGTCAGTAACGTCTTCGGCGGTCTTCTGACTTTCTATCTCGTCGCGACCGCGTGGCTGACCGCGCGCCGCAGGGCAGGGAAGCCCGGCATCGCCGACTGGGGAGCGTTCTTCGTCGCATGCGCAATCGGCGCCGTCATCATGACGTTCGGCATCGAAGCCGCGCGCAGCGCCGGCATGAAAGATAACGTTCCCGCGCCGATGTACTTCGTCCTCGCGTCCGTCGCGCTTCTTGCCGCGATGGGGGATCTGCGCATGCTCCTGCGCGGCGGCATCGGCGGCAGGCCGCGCATCACGCGTCATCTCTGGCGCATGTGTTTCGGATGGTTCATCGCGTCAGGATCGATATTTATCGCGCGCCCGCAGTTGTTCCCGGCGATCATGCTGCGGACGCACATGCTTCTGCTGCTCGGAGTCTTGCCGCTTCTGCTGATGATCTTCTGGATCCTGCGCGTGCGTTTTGTGTGGCAACGCAGGCCCGCGCCGCCAATTTACAGGACAGGGGATTGGCCTGTCCGAGACGCCGGCATAGCCGTATTTCATGCGACCTATTTCGACAGCGACCTATGACACACATCAACAACGCTGGTTGCAGGGCTTGCCGCCATGTGTCAGCACTCACCCTTTTGAGACGCGGTGAGATGGTGTTGATTCTCAGAAGGCTGCTCGACATGGTCGATGATCAGCGTGGGCATCGGGCTTCTGGACTGCTCCGGTTTTAGACCCGGTTGCTCACGCACGGCATTCAGAAACGGCGTGCCTTTCGGCGCTGGCGGAGGGCATCCGGGTTCGGATCGGGAGTATTCGGAAAGGGCGATTGATATGTGCCGCTGGCACTGCTCCGATCGGCCGACAGAGGCCCCGATTGTCCATTCTCATTCAGGACACCACCGCCCTGCCGATATACCGGCCTTTTCCCATGGCGATACTGGACGTTAACGAGATCCGGGAAACACTGCCGCATCGCTACCCGTTTCTGCTCGTCAACTGCATCATCGGAGGGTGAAGGCCCGCGACCTGATCGAACCTTGGCAGGGCGTTGAAAAGGGCAGGCCTTCACGCCAGCCTTGATTCTTTTTATCGCATTGCCTGAGGGCAGAGATTGGCCGGTTAATTACCCTCTTGTGAGACTAGGGCAACACACGCTCAGAGCATCTGGTCTGTCCAAGGCAACCCCATCCCCGGAAATCACAATTAAACCTTATTAATCTTCGAACCAGCCACTGCACGACTGTTCAAAGCGGTTCGTCCGACGGTCATCGGGAGGCTCGAAAAGCCATGAAACTCACGGTTTTTTGGCTATGCGCCACGACAGTTTTCGCCCAGCTTCCACCGAAGGAGAGCGTCACTGTTGCGCTTGCGAAGACCCCGACAGCGGACACCGTGAAAGAGATGACCACTCTGCTGCGGACGGTCGCTCATGTGATGGATTTGTCCTATGACGAAGCGCATAATTCGTTTTCGCTGATAGGGTCCGAAAATCAGCTTGGTCTGGCCGCGTGGTTGCTTCACGCGGCGCAAAACCCTCCATCCAGCAACGAATATGTGATGCAGCCCGATCTGCCGATCGACAACCGCGAGTTGGTC
This sequence comes from Terriglobia bacterium, assembly GCA_963832905.1. Lineage (GTDB taxonomy): Bacteria > Acidobacteriota > Terriglobia > Bryobacterales > Bryobacteraceae > BOG-234. The sequence continues at coordinate 446,855 of CAWHVO010000002.1, forward strand.
ACGCGGGTGCACTATCTGCAAAGGGCGGACAGACTGAGTTACCAGGAGATTCTGACTATTTCGCGTACGGTCGGGGAGATTCGGCTGGTGTTCGGAGTTAGCCAACCGCCAATGATCGCCTTCCGTGGGAGCGCATCGCAGGCTGAGTTGGGTGACTGGCTGGCGACAAACCTCGATGTCCCGGCGGGCACGGGATACAACACATTCACGCTGCCGCCGCATGCCGACGGCACAGAGGATATCGTGCGGATTTTCTTCCTGAATCCCGGCATGAACCTGCATGCCATTCTGGACCTCAGAGAAAAGATTCGCGCGGCAACCAACGCGAAGAGGATTTTCAACAAGACCTCGCCACCCGCAATTGTTATTCGCGGTACGTCGTCGGTACTTTCACAGGCACAACAGATGATCGGCCAGAACTGAAGCAATTTTCAAACTGAGCCAATGCCGGATTTTCATGACATCGGATTAGCAGAAGCTGGGTAGAAGTCGTGGGGTTGCCCCAACTCAGGCCGCTGCTGCGGTGCACTGAGCGCCAACCCTTCGGTACCATGTCGGGCCAACTCCCTAAGCGGATCTGGGCAGGGGCAGAAAGCGGATATCGACACGCCGGTTCAGCGGCGCGGCAATTCGACGGAGCATTGCCACCGAATGGCCTTCGTAGTCGGCGTCCTCAAGACGGCAAATCACCGACGCCGTGGTGCCGACGAGTTTGGCCAGCTGAGCCTGGGTCAGGCCGGCCTTCTTCCGCAGCGCCTGAATTTTCCGCGCGATCTCATCATTGGCCCGACACTCGGCAAGCGATTTGAGCCCTTGAGGATTGCCCTCGTAGAATCTGCGGTGCAGTATTTCCAGTGCGTCAGTCGTCGCTTTTCTGGTCAACGGCATTTTCATTCTCCTGAAGCGTATGTTTCGACGGATGGGACTCAAACTGCACTTTGCGGCGAATCGCGAGATCGATGTCCCGGTCCGGAACGCTGCTTTCCTTGATCACTCCGTGCGCCACGACAGCTGCAACCTGCTTATGGAAGAAGTACAGGACCCGCTAATGAACGCCGCGCCGAAGCGCGAAGCTCATAGATTCCATCGCGCAGGAAGTCCGCCTCGGGCCGCCGCAACTCGTGGCCAAGTTCGCGAGGCCGTTCGAGCCTGACGAGAACCTTGTCTTTCGCATGGGCGGGCAGTTCCCTGAACCAGTTGACGAATGGCGCGGAACCATTCTCCTCGCGGGAGATCACTACTCGCGATCTCGGCATCCAAGTCCACCTTATTCGCAAAATTGCGAATCGTCAAGTTCTGGAAGCGTCAGCGCGCACCTCCCTCCCGATATACTGGCCTTTTCCATGGCCATACTGGATGTAAACGAGATCCGGGAAATACTGCCGCATCGCTACCCGTTTCTGCTCGTCGACCGCATCATCGAGCTCGATGCGGAGCAAATCGTCGGCATCAAGAACGTCACCGCCAACGAACCTTTTTTCAACGGCCATTTTCCCGATTTCCCCGTCATGCCCGGCGTCCTCATCGTCGAAGCCATGGCGCAGACCGCGGGCGTGCTGGTGCTGAAGAGCATTCCCGACCGCGACTCCAAACTGGTCTTTCTGGTGTCAGTCGACGCGGCGCGCTTTCGCAGGCCCGTCGTGCCCGGCGATCAGCTGCGCATCGAAATGAACGTGATTCGGCGCAAGGGTACCGTCGCAAAAATGGCGGGCACGGCCACGGTGGATGGCGTAGTGGTTGCCGAGGCCGAGGTCATGTGCAAGCTGCAGGACAAAGCGCAGAGCGTCACGAACGACAGCACGGGAGGGGAATGATGTCAGGCACAGTTGGCGGACCGCTCCCTCGCGGTCGCGGCTCGGTAAGACACCGGGTACGGAGCCGCGCGCGCCGGCAATCGGTTATTAACTAAGTTAGATGCCGGTTCATCCCACAGCCATCGTCGATCCGACGGCCTGCATTCACGAAACAGCGGAGATCGGCCCCTTCTGCATCATCGGCGCTGAGGTCGAGATCGGCGCGCGCACGCGGCTGATGGCGAATCTGTTCCTGGAAGGTCCCACGGTCATCGGCGAGGACAACATCTTCTATCCCTATTCGACCGTCGGCGTCGCCTCGCAGGACATGAAGTACAGGGCGAGCGGGCGCAGACGCGCATCGGCAACCGCAATAAGATCCGCGAATTCGTCACCATCCACCGCGGCACCGAGGGCGGGGGACTGCTCACCACCATCGGCGACGACAACCTGCTGATGACTTACACGCACGTGGCGCACGATTGCCGCATCGGCAATCACGTCATTCTCGGCAACAGCGTGGGTCTGGCCGGACACGTGATGATGGAGGACTGGGCCGACATCAGTCCGTTCAGCGGCGTGCATCAGTTCTGCCGCATCGGGCGCCACTGCGTTCATCGGCCCTTACAGCGTGATCAAGCAGGACGTGATGCCGTACTCGCTGACCAGCACGCAGCCGGAGGTGCAGGTGTTCGGCGCGAACTGCGATCGGGCTGGCGCGGCGCGGGTTCGACAAACCGTGATATCGAAGCGCTGCAGACGGCGTTCCGGCTGCTGACGCGCGCGGGGCTGAATACGTCGCAGGCGATCGAGCGGATCGCGCGGAAGTGCGAGCCGTGCGCCGAGGTCGACGAACTGCTGGAGTTCATTGCGGCGTCGCAGCGCGGCGTCATAAAAGGATGAAGTACGGGATCATCGCCGGCAACGGGCGCTTCCCCGTGCTGGCGCTCGAGACCGCGCGGCAAGCCAGGGCGACGAGGCCGTCGCCATTGCGATCAAAGAAGAAGCGTCGCGGGATGTCGAACGCGCGGCGGCGCGCTGCTACTGGGTGTCGCTCGGCGAGCTGAGCCGGCTGATCGAGATCTGCAGGAGCGAGGGCATTACGCAGATCATGATGGCCGGGCAGGTGAAGCACGCGAAGATTTTTTCGTCGATTCGGCCCGACTGGCGGCTGGTGAAGCTGCTGGCCGGGCTCATGCACAAGAATACCGACTCGCTGATCGGCGCGGTGGCAAAGGTGCTGGAGGACGAAGGCATTCAGCTGGTCGATTCGACGCTGCTGCTGAAGCCGCTGCTGGCGCCGGCGGGAGCCATCACGAAGCGTAAAGTGGACGCCGGAGGAACAGCGCGACATCGATTACGGCCGGAAGATCGCGCATGCGCTGGCGAGTCTCGATCTGGGGCAGAGCGTGGCGATTGCCGATCGCGCGTGCGTGGCGCTGGAGGCGATGGAAGGGCACCGACGCGATGCTGCGCCGCGCGGCGAGTCTGGTGGAACGGCAGGCGGCTGACGCTGGTGAAGGCTTCGTCGCGGCGCAGACATCTGTTGTTCGACGTGCCGGTGATCGGGCCGCAGACCATCGACGTGATGATGGAGACCAGGCACAACCGCGCTGGCCGTGGATGCCGGGCCGCACGCTGATGCTGGACGCGAGGAAATGCTGGCGAAAGCCAATGCGGCCAGGATTGCCATCGTGGGGATGGAGCCAGTCAGAATGAAGCCGCGAGTGGCGGTGATCGGCGCCGGGGCGTTTGGGAGAAATCACGTGCGCGTGGTCGCGGGAGAGCGCGCGTGCCGAACTGAAATTCGTCGTCGACACCGATCCTCCGCGCGCGCCGCTGTGCACGGATTATCGGGAAATCATCGGCAAAGTGGATGCGGCGATTGTCGCCGTGCCGACATCGCTGCATGCGGAAATCGGCTGCGCGCTGCTGGAGGCCGGCATCGATGTGCTGGTAGAGAAGCCGATCGCCGCCACTATGGCCGACGCCGACGCGCCTGATCGACGCGGCGGAACGCAACGGCCGCATTCTGCAGGTCGGACACCTGGAACGCTTCAATCCGGCGGTGATCGCGCTGGAACAGCGCGCCACTCTGCCGCTGTTTTTCGAAATCCACCGCATGAGCGTGTTCACGCCGCGCAGCCTGGATGTGGACGTGGTGCTCGACCTGATGATTCACGATCTCGATATCGTGCTGGCTCTGGCGCGCGGCAGCCTGAAGGAGATTCGCGCCGCGGGAATCTCCGATGCTGTCGCCGAAGGTGGATATCGCGAATGTGCGGCTGGAATTCGCCGACGGCTGCGTGGCCAATCTGACGGCCAGCCGCGTTTCGACCGAAAAGGTCCGCAAGCTGCGTCTGTTCCAGCCGCGGCAGTACATTTCGCTCGATTACGCGAAGCAGTCGGCGGCGGCATTTACCGTCGGGGGCCCGGAAGGCATTGCGTTCGAGCAGCTGCCAATCGAACGCCGCCGAGCCGCTGAATCTGCAGTTGGAGGCCTTTCTGGATGCCGTTGAAACCCGGGAAAAAGCGAAACTAAATGGCGCTACGGCCCGTAAAACACTGGAGATAGCGCTCGCCGTACTTGCTAAAATCAAGGAGCACGCGGACGTGGTGGAGAAAACGCTGGCTTCTTCAGCGCACAGCCTGCCACGCTTTTCTTGATTAAGTGCCGGGCCTTGTGAGCGGTACACGTTGGCATGGAAACCTTAGAGCCGCCGAAAATCGCCTATCCGGAGACGGAAACTGAAATCCATCTTCTGCTGGAGCGCGACCGACGCGACGACTGGCGGCGCTGGAAGGCTGCGGCCATTGTTTCGGCCGTTTTCCACGTCGTTCTGATTGTCGTGCTGCTGCTGTGGCCGGACACGGAGACGCAGGTATTCGAACAACCGCAGCCCAGATTTGAGATTATTCATCTCATCACGCCGACCGACCTTACCCAAAAGGCGCCGAACAAGGGTAAGCTCAGCAAGGAGATCACGATCGCGGCCATCGCGCCGCGTCCCGAGATCAAATCGCCGAAGGCAGCTCCGGCGCCGAAGCAGGCGGCTGCTCCTCCCCAGCCTCCGCAGGTCGCGCGCGTTGCGCCGAAGCCGGAATTCGTGGAGCCGCCGAAGATCGAAGCTCCGAAAACCCGGCTCGACAGCCAGTCCGACCAGCTGGCGCGCCTGAACGCACCTCCGCCGATCGCGCCGCCGGTTCAGCAACCGAAAATCGTGTTTGAAAATGCCGCGCCGCCGCCCCCGCCGTCGGGCGGCAAGCCCGGGGGCGCGATCGCGCTGCCGAACACGTCTGTAGCAGGCGCCATTCACGATCTGGCGACCAGCGGCGGGACTGTCAGCGGACACCAGGCGGTGGGGGATATCGGAGAGCTCGCGCCTGCGGGCGCCGGTCTCACTCTGCCGGCATCGCCGGGGCGTTCCCAGTCGAACCTCGAGCTGCGCAGCGACCCGCAGGGTGTCGATTTCCGGCCCTATCTGATCCAGGTGCTGGCAGCCATCCGGCGGAACTGGTTTGCTGTCTATCCGGAAGCCGCGAAGACCGGCCTGCGCGGCCAGGCAGTTATGGAGTTCGCCATTGCCAAAGGAGGCGGCGTCAACAAAATCGTTGGTGCTGGACCTTCCGGGTCTAAGCCGCTGGACGAAGCAGCCGTGGCGGCGATCGCCGCATCTAATCCTCTGCCGCCTCTGCCGAAGGAGTTCAGGGGCGACCGCATCGTGCTGCGCATGACTTTTATGTACAATGTGCAGCGATGAACGCAGGGCCCGTCATACGGGGTAAGGGAAGGGAGGACATGTTAGACTGAAATTTCGCCCGCCTCGCGCGCCCATACAAGCGCAAGCGCACAGCCCGCCACGCTTTTTCTTTGGGCGGGGTCGGCGTTGTGCGCTGGAAACAAAGCGGGGCAACCGAAAAGACATTCGAGTACGTATGAATAATATGGGGAACGCCCCAGAGCGACTCCCCGCGTAAAGATCTTAAAGTCAGGAGAACACTATGGCCGGCCGTGGACCGCAATCTTTCAAGAAACGCATGAAGGAACAGCAGCGGAAGGAAAAGCAGCAGGAAAAGGCCCAGAAGCGGGAGGAGCGCAAGGCTCAGCCCAAAGACACGCAGGATGAACTCAAAGTACTCGACCGACCCTACGTGCTGCCGGAATTCATGGACGACGAACCTGACGAAGAGAAGACCAACGAAAGTGTCGAGCAGTATTCCAAAGCCTAGACTGAAAGCCCGACTCCTCGCGATTCGCCTCTGCAGATGAACAAACGGCTCATGGCCGCGCTCGCCGCCTATGCGGTACTGATCGCCATCGGCGTGTGGCTTCTGCACGGTAAGATGCTGTATGCCCTGCTGATCGTGTTTGGCGGGCTCATCGTGAAAACCCTGATCGCCGCTAAAGCGGGCTGGATGTTCCACGCTGATACACAGCGCTCCGAATGGGTTTCCGAAGTGAACCATCCGGAATCAGATTCTACTTCATAGATTTCCGCTATCGTCCTCAAAAAAAACTCCTTTATCTAGTACGCTATCCGGCTGGCACGCTTTGTGCATTTCTGCCGATAAGTAGAGAAAGAGGACATGATGGCGAATGTCAGTCAGCGAGAGCGCGATCAGCGTATTGTGGAGCATCTGCCGTTGGTGCGTTCGATCGCGATTCGGGTCTATGAAAGCCTTCCGGTCCATGTCGATGTTGACGATCTGGTGCATGCCGGCATTCTGGGCCTGATCGACGCCGCAGCGCGCTACGATACCGAAAAACAGGTCAGTTTTCGCGCCTATGCCAAGCACCGCATCCGGGGCGCGATTCTGGACAGCCTGCGCGATCTGGACTGGGCGTCGCGCGACCTGCGTCGCCGGCACAAGCAGCTGGACGCCGTGACCCGCGAATTTGCGGCGAAGATGGAACGCACCCCGACCGAGGCCGAGATCGCCGAAAAGATGGGTATGGATCTGACGCGCTGGCGTCAGGTCGCCGTTGATATGCAGGTGGTCGGGCTGGTATCCGCTTCCACCCGCCCGGCGGACGACGACAACCAGACGACGCCGGAGTTTCCCGCTACCGATCACCTGAACCCGGACGCTCCTCGCCGGGCGCAGTGAGCTGCGAGCCCTGCTGAGTGCGGCGATGACAGTGCTGCCGGAGCGTTATCAGACGGTGATCGGCCTTTACTACCTGGGCGGAAAGACGATGCGCGAGATCGGCGACCGGCTCGGCATCAACGAGAGCCGTGTATCGCAGATTCACACGGCGGCCCTGAGCAAAATGGGCGTGAATCTACAGGCCGCGGGCATCCATTCAGCCGGGTGCCTTCTGTAACGCCGGCGATCTCGTCGCGGGTGCCTTTACAAGGAGAGCCGCGGAGCAACGCTATTTCTTCTTCGCCGCTATCAGAGTGTCTATAGTGGCCTGGGTTATCGGGTGGTACATCGGTCGCGCCTTCTCATAAATCGCCACGGCGTGCTTCCGGTCCATCGCTTCGTAAAGCGGCCGGACGTATTTGCGCCGGCCGACCGTGGTGAGAAACTCCTCCAGCCGTGGGTACGCGGGCTGATAGTGGTTGCGCACCGCCATCAGGAGCCACTGATCGAGAATCTCGTCGTTGCCGGTCTCCGTCAGATGCCAGGAAGTGTCGAGACGCCGCATGTGCGCCGCATCCAGCTTCTCCGGCAGTCCGCGCAGGAAATGCAGCCACTCCTGCGTGCTCCAGGCGGCGGTGTCGATCTTCTTGCCCTTCATCCAGTCGGCGATCTCCGTATCGACTGCCCGGAACAACTCCGAATCGGGCGCCTTTGCGGAAGGCGGCAGCCCTGGCTGATAGACCCATTCCCTCACATTGATATCCGGCGGTGCGGCTTTCGTCTGCGGATCGGCCACAAACAGGTGGCTGCGCATGTAATCGAGTGACTCGGCTGTCGTGATGCTCCGGAACGCGAATCTGTCGAAATAAGACTTCAGGTACGCATCCAACCGCGCCCGCCCGAATGCCTGTTCGAGCTGCCGCAGAAACAGCGCGCCCTTTTCATACGGGATCTGCGTCGCCCCGTCGTCCGGATCGCGTCCCGCCAGACTGATGTGCAGAATCTGGTCGGCGGGCGGGTGCGTCTTCAGCTCGTCCAGCAGTTCCTGATATCCAAGTGAAGCTTCCATCTCTGCGCGCTCCACCCCGTAAAGCTCCTCGATGATGCGCCGCTCGATGTAGACCGTGTAGCCTTCATTCAGCCAGAAGTCGCTCCACGTGGCGTTGGTTACCAGATTTCCCGACCAGGAATGCGCCATCTCATGCGCCACCAGGGACACCAGACTTTTGTCGCCCGCGATAACCGTCGGCGTGGCGAACGTCAGCCGGGGATTCTCCATGCCGCCGAACGGGAAGCTGGGCGGCAGCACCAGCACGTCGTAGCGGCCCCAGCGGTAAGGACCATACAGCCTCTCCGCCGCCTCGAGCATCTTCTCCATATCGGCGAACTCCGCCGCGGCCTTCGGCAGCATCGACGGTTCGGCCCATACGCCCGTGCGCGGGCCGGTCGACTGGAACGCTAAATCTCCCACGGCGAGCGCGATGAGATACGAGGGAACGGGCTGGTCCATTTTGAAGCGGAACTCGTTCGCGCCGGCCGGAGAATCCACGCGGGCCGCGCCCATCACAGCCCTCAACCCGGGCGGCGTGTGCACGCGCGCTTCGAACGTTACGCGAATACCCGGCGAGTCCTGCAGCGGAATCCAGCTTCGGGCGTGGATCGCCTGCGACTGCGTGTACAGGTACGGATGTTGTTTGCCTGCCGTCTGTTCCGGCTTAAGCCACTGCAGCGCCGTCGCCGTCGGGTCGGTCGAATAACGAATCTTTACGAACGTCGTGTCCGGCGCAAGGGTTACACGAACAGGCGCCCCTAGGATTTTGTCGGCATTGCCGATAACGAACGGCGTTTCGCGGTAGTTCGCCCCGTCGGCGGATACTTCGGCTTTGTCGATCTGCAGGGCGCGGGAGTCGAGCACGAGCTGGTGCGCGGTGGGGTCGGCGCGGTCGATTGTGAGCACGGCGACGCCCTGAATCGTCTGCTGTTCGAAGACCACGGTGAGGTCCAGATTGAGGTGCCGGACCCGCACTTCACCGGGGTTTGCATAGGAATGGATGTCATGAGCGATACTGGGGAGAACAGGGGCTTTGCTGTTTGTTGAGCAGGAGGTCATAACGGCAGCCAGGGTGAGCAGGCAGTAAACACGAACGAAAATCGGGTGCAAATCCGATTATCGCCGGTAGCCGTAGGCCACGGTGTTGGAAGGAAAGACGTAACAAAAGCTGTAACCCCGATTCCGCGGGCAACATCTCGATTTGGTTGGGGGATTCTGATCTCAGAAAATTTCCTTCTGATTCAGCAGAGCCCGGCCAAACCGGCAAGACTCGTAGGTAAGGTTACTATCCTTGACGTAAACGCTTTGGGAGATTTCTTGTACCGTTTATTGTTCGCACTCGTAATTCTAACGACCGGCGCTTTTGCCCAGGAGCCGAATCTTCTTCCGTTCGAGTCCGCGGTGTCTGTGGATGACGGACAGAATGCATCTGCGGCGCCCTCAGCCGGTAACCAGGACCAGGCGCCCGCCCAGAACGCTGTGCCGGTTTCGCAGCAGCAGCCGAAACGAATCCTCGGGATCATGCCCAACTACCGTGCTGTGAGCGCCGGAGAGATTCCGCCTCCACCCACACCTAAAGAAGCTTTCAAGATCGCCACGCAGAACAGTTTCGACTATTCAGCCTTCATTTTCGTGGGCCTCACGTCGGCCGAGGCCGAATGGTCCGATGTGCATCCGAAGCTGGGCGAGGGATTCAAGGGATTTGGCCGATACTATTGGCACGGTTTTCTGGATAAGACCGACCGCAACTATCTTGTCGTTTTTGCTCTGCCGACCGTGTTTCATGAGGACGAACGCTTCTATGCCAGGGGCAAGGGCCGAATCCTGACGCGCGCAATCTATGCGGCGTCCCGGGTGTTGATTACGCCGAATTACCATGGGCATAACACTTTCAACGCATCCGAGATTCTCGGCACGGGGATCGCGCAGGGGATCTCCGCCGCGTATTATCCGAAGAGTGACCGGTCGATCGGGGCTCTCGCGTCAAAGTTCGGATACGCGATCGCGCGCGATGCCTACACCAATGTTTTTAGGGAGTTCTGGCCGGATATCGCAACGCATGTGCTGCATCGGCATCCCTGATCTGGCCGGGCAGCTATCGCCAGCGGCCTTGCCCTTCGCGTTTTGAGCACGCTTCTTTACATAAAAGCCGTAACGCCGACGGAACGGACAACATCTTGAGTCATACGGGGAGCAGTTCTGATCTCTAAAAGAATAACGGTGCTCATACTCTTTTCCGGCTTCCTGCTGATACAGGGGATCTCGCCGGCACAGGAAGGCCCCAACCCCGGGGACCAGCCAGCCGCCCCCAATCCGGCCCTAGCCATCGCGCCGACTCAGCCGGCACGCGCGATTCTCCCGGGTGAGCCTGGATCCCACCCAGGATAAACGCATCGCCGGAGTCTTTCCCAACTATCGGACGGCCGACAATACGCAACCGTTTACCCCCCTCACAGCAGGGCAAAAATGGAAGATTGCCACCAAGGATTCGATCGATTACCCGTCATACGTCATCGCCACCGTGTTCGCGAGCATCTCGCAGGCAAACAATACCAATTCGGAATTCGGCCAGGGGCTGCAAGGATACGGGAAACGCTACGCAGCGGGCATTGCCGATCAGGACCTGGGCAATTTCATGACTGAGGCCCTTTACCCGACGCTGCTTCACGAAGATCCGCGCTATTTCCGCAAAGTAAACGGGTCGGTGAAGAGCCGCATATTGTGGTCGGTGGAACGTATTGTGGTGACCAAAACGGACTCGGGTCGCTCGACCTTCAATTTCGCCGAGTGGGTGGGCAACGGTACAGTTGCCGCCATAGGCAATTCCTATTACTCCGGAGAGCGCGGCTTCAGTCCCACGATGCAGCGTCTGTTCACGCAGGTCTCAACCGATACCGTTTCCGATTTACTGAAGGAATTCTGGCCGGATCTTAAGCGGCATTTCACCAAGAAGAGAGCCGCCACTGCGGGCGCGGCGGATTAGTCTTCGCCCGAGAAGGCTCTCAGCTCAAAAACAAAAGCGCCACTTCCTTCACGAGGACGGTTCTCCTGATTTTAAGCTGAGAGCTGATAGCTGATAGCCTTCTTACTTACTCTTCCTTCGTCACGTTGACGGTAATTTCGGTCGGCACTTCGCGGTGCAGCCGCACGGTCACCTTGTGCTCACCGAGCGTGCGGATAGGTTCATCAAGGACGATCCTGCGCCGCTCGATCGTATATTTTTCCGCGGCCAGCGCATCGGAGATATCCGCCGCCGTCACCGAACCGAACAGCTGATCGTTTTCGCCGGCTTTGCGCGAGATGGTCACGGTCACCGATCCCAGCAGCTTCGACAGTTCCTGCGCTTCACCGACCGCCTTCGCTTCGCGCCGCAGATGCGCCTGCCTCTCCTGCTCGACGATCTTTTTGTTTGCATCCGTCGCCGCTACGGCCAGCTTCCTGGGCAGCAGGAAATTGCGCGCATAGCCTGCCGCGACCTTTACCACATCGCCGCGGCTGCCGAGTTTTTCGACATCTTCCCGAAGAATGATTTCCATGGTTTCTCCGATCCTTTACGATGCCGCCGCGAAGGGCAGCAGGGCAATATTGCGCGCCTTCAGAATAGCGTCGGTGAGCCGGCGCTGATGCGGCGCGCAAACACCCGAAATGCGCCGCGGCACGATCTTCCCGCGCTCCGCGATGAAAGCCTGCAGAGTGCGCACGTCTTTGTAATTGATGTCGTCGATCTTCTCGACGCAGAACCGGCAAACCTTCTTGCGCCGGAAATACTGTTTCTTGCCGACGGCAGCCGCTTTGTCGCCGCCGGTGGGGCGCTGCGATGCCGCGATCGGTCTTCCGCCTCTTGTGGGTTCCGCCATGATTAGCTCTCCTTCCCTTCGGCCGGAGCTTCAGGAGCACCGGGTACCGGATGTGCCGGGGCTGCCTGCGGTGCGCCAGGCGCGGGATGGGCGCCCTCCGCCGCTCCGCCAAGCATAGCCTGTGCCAGCGAAGGCTGCGGCGCTGGAGGCGCCGGACGCCGATGCGCACGCTTCTCGCGCTCCTTCTTCCGCTTCTCGAGCCGCTTCAGGGTTTCGTCGATGCGCACCGTGATGAACTTAATCACCGCATCCTGCACGCGCAGGCGTCGCTCGAATTCCTTCACCAGCGAGGCATCGGCCGTGAACTGCATCAGCACGTAGTTGCCTTCCCGGTGCTTCTCCACCCGATATGCCAGCCGGCGCTTGCCCCATTTGTCGACTTTGTCAACGTTGCCGCCGCCCGACGTCACGTGCTTGCTCATTTGTTCGACGAGGTGGTCGACCTCTTCTTCCGTCGCATCGGGTTTGACGATGAACAGATTCTCGTAGATTCTCATGCATCCTCTGGTGATACGCCTGGGGCGCGACGATTAAACATCGCCATGGACTTTTCGACGCCTTCGGCAATTACGGATTCCGCGGCATCGGCCCCGAGGTCGATGAACGCATCCAGGTTTTCCTTTTGCTGCCGAGTGAAACGCGACAGCAGATAATCCCTGCCCGAGGACAGGGTGTGGCCGGGATGCACTCCCAGCCGGATTCGCGGGAACTCCTGCGTCCCGATCTTTTCGATCACATCGGTGATGCCGTTGTGACCTGCCGCCGATCCCTTCGGCCGCACACGCAGCGAACCCCACGGCAGATCGAGTTCGTCGTAAACGAGGATCAGCTCCGACGGCGAGATTTCGTTTCTCTCCATCAGCGGCTTGATCGCGACTCCGCTCAGGTTCATATACGTTTGTGGTTGCGCCAGCAGCACTGTTTTTCCACCGATGGTTCCCTGGCCGATAAGCGCCTGGCATTCCTTACGCGTCAGACGGATTCCGTGACGCGCCGCGAGCCTGTCCACCACAAGGAACCCCAGATTATGGGGCGTCTGGGCATACTGCTCGCCGGGATTGCCGAGGCCGGCCACCAGGAACATTCCCGGTTATTTCTTCTTGCCCTTTTCCGGCGCGGCCGGCGCAGGCGCTTCCTCTTCCTTCTTGCCCTTCTTCGCCACTTCGGGTTCGACCGGCGCTGCCACGACCGCTTCCGGCGCCGCCACAACTTCTTCCCGGATGCCGACCACGTGCACGATCACCACTTCGGGCGACGTGAGCACGCGGATGCCCTCTTTCACCGGAAGCTCCTTCACGCGGATGGCGTTGCCGATCATCAGATCGCTCACATCGACGATAAACTGATCGGGGATATCGTCCGGAATGCATTCGATTTCGATCTGCTTGGTGACCACATCGAGCACACCGCCCTGCTGCTTGATGCCCTTGGCATCGCCTCTGGCGTGCACGGGAATGGACACGCGCAGCTTACGGGTGAGATCGATGCGCTTCAGATCGATGTGCATCAGCGTGCCTTTGACCGGATGATACTGCTCGTCGGCCACGATCACGGGCGTTTTCTCCGTGCCCGGAATTTCCACATCGAAGATCGAGTTGTGGCCCGTCTTGCTGTGGATGATCTTCAGGATGTCTTTGGGATTTACGGAGACCGCGACGGGATCTTTGAAGGCGCCGTAGATGACGGCCGGAATTCGGCCAGTGACGCGAACACGCCGCGCTTCATTCTTGCCGCGGCTCGAACGCGCCTCGGCGGTAACAACCGTTTCAATTCTCAACTTCTCATCTCCTTGCGCAAGTCCGTTTTGGCAAAAGTACGCCAAGTCGTGGGTTGCGGGCTAAAAGCTATCGGTTCTCAGTCGTCAGCTCACGGATGGACGACTGCAGGGCCGAACCAACAGGATAGCATCCTAGGGGCCGCTTACACGTCGCCCAGAGTCAGCGGCCGCGGCTTTTTGCCGTCGATATCGGTGAAACCATATTCGAGTGCCAGACTGGCAGCCACACGGATAGTTCCAGTGTGGCGCATCACGTCCGGATCGGCGGCCAGAGCAGCTACTGCGCGCCCGATGAATTCCGGCGATTCGGAATTGCTCAGGTCGAGCCATTCCGCAGCCTGCATCACCTTTTCCGTCCTGACCATTCCCGGGTAGAGAGACACGACAGCGACGCCGTGCGGCCGGAGCTCGACGGCCATGTCCGCGGTCATCTTGTCGGTGGCTGCCTTGGAGACGCCGTATGCAACGTTGCCGATGTGCTTCTGCGCCGCCCAGAACGAAATGTTGACAATCAGTCCGCTGCGGCGCCCGACCATGCAGCGGGCGGCGAGCTGGCTTGCAAGATAGTGAGCGCGGACACCGGCGGCGAACATGGCATCCCAGCGCCGGATGGGCTGTTCCCAGAACGGCTTATTCCAGGTGAAAACGCCGTCTTCCATCATCTGCTCGTAGCCGCCCCAGACATTGTTCACGAGAATGTCGATGGCGCCCCAGTCACGGTTCACCCGTTCGAATGCCGCGTCAACCTGATCGTCCTCGCGATGGTCGCAACGAATTCCAGTGACGCCCGGCTCGTCGATCGCCCCTTCGTGGATCGAGCGGCCCGTGACAAAGACTCGCGCCCCGTTAACGGCCAGCTCCGATGCAACTCCGCGGCCGACGCCCTCCGTCCCGCCGGTAACCACGGCGACTAGGTTTTCAAGCGTTCTCATAACTCTGAAGATTATGGCTGGGTTTCACGTGCCAGCGCCGTTCAGCGCGTAATGTGTTGACCGGATCCACCATCGCCGCCGGGCCGGCATCTCAAGGCTCGCTCTTACTGCGTAGAGATAATCGCCGCCGGGCCGGTCTGGCCCGCGACCGTCAACTGCACAGGCACCGCATTGCCCGGCGTCACTCCGGCGGGCATCGTCACGTTCACCTGATAAAGCCCCACCAGCGTCGGCGTCAACCCCGCGAAGGACACATTCGCATTCTGCCCGCCGATCGAGACCGTCACCGGAGCCTGTGTCTGCGCCGGAGGGCTCGCGGGACTGGCCGCGCCATCGGCTACGGGCGGATTCGTGGCTCCCAGTCCCGCGCAGTAAAACACCAGCATATCGCCCGCCTGCGCCGGCGCGGATGGCGTGACCAGAAACGCCGGCGCCGTGCCGCGATAGTCTTCGACGATCGCGCTTCCGCCCGCGGCGAACACGCCGGGTTGTGCATCCGCGATATTGATCGGCACCGGCGTCGAGAGAGTCAGATCCCGCTGGATCAGCAATTGGAAGGGCGTGTTCGTATTCAAGCCGAAAGGCACTACCGCATTGATTTGCGTGGGGCTGGCATATAACAGCGGCGCCACCTGCCCCCCGACGATGACGTTTGCGTTCCCCAGGGTGGTCGGTAGCGGGAATTGATTGCTCGGCGCCGGAACAATGTCGTCCGCCAGCAGACTTCCGTAGACTGCGATGATGTCGCCCGGCGCCAGTGCGGTGAACGACGCGGGGCTGGCCGCGCTCACGATTCCTGCCTGCGTGATCGCGGGAGGAGTTTTCGGAGAAATGACACCTCCCTGTACCTGGTTTGTGCCCGTGAGGTGCTGTTGGGTATTGGCAGCCGTGATGGTCAGAGTTACCGGCACATTGGTTCGCCCGGTGGCCCACGTGGCCTGCCATGTTCCGTCATTCAGGGACCCCAAAGCGAGCGGTGGGTCGCCATTGGAGAAGCTGACTGTGACACTCCCACCTGTCTGCGCGTTGCCGCAATCGTCCAACGATTGGATCGAGAGCGCCACGGGCCAGCCGGCGGTGACGGCGAAGGACTGGCCGAGCGTGGTGAGAGCGGGAATCAGTTTCGTAGGAACGCACGGAGGCGAACCGTCCCTGGGACGCAGATCGCCGGTATTCGAACCTGAAGCCGCGGCGCCGGCCCCGGGAGGGGCGGCGATAACGTTGATTTTGACCGTCTGCACACGCCCGTCGGAGAATTGGAAGCTCTCAAATTCGGTGTAAGATCCAGCCGGCAAGCTACCGGACGTAAACGGCTGCACCACAACCGGCGTCGGTCGCGCCGGATTGAGGGCCGCCTCGGTATCGGGAAGCACCTCAAAGCCTACGTATTGTTCCGGAATAAGATTTGCGAAAGCTACAAAGAATGTTTGCGCAGCCGCGCCGATGTTGTAAACCAGCACCTGCTGCGACCCCGGACTTCCTCCGTTCGGCGTGGCGGTGAAAAACAATTCCGAAGGCTGCACGCTGGCCCCCGGGTCGGAACCAACCGGCAAAACCGTGAGAAATACTGTGACCACCTGGGGAGTGTTGGCTGCGCCCGGCGCTGTGATCTGAACCAAACCATAGTAATCACCCGCCGCAAGCCCGTTCGGGTTCACACTCACTGCGACCTGAGGGGCTGGCTGCGAAGCACTGCTCGATCCGCTGGCCGGGGTGACGCTCAGCCAGTTCCCGCCCGCGAGGGTCGATGCGGAAGCTGTCCAGGCGAGCGATCCTGTCCCCAGATTGACCACGCCAAACGATTGCGGAGGCACCACGCCCCCCTGCGCCACGCCCGTGAAACTCATGCCGGTCTGTGTCAGCAACAGAGCCTGACTCAGGCTGCTGATCGCCAGATTGACGCGCACGGTGACGGTCCCGCCCCCAACCGATTGAATCGTGACAGAGCCCGTATAAGTGCCGGTCCGCAAGTTCGCGGGGTTGGCGGTCACGGTCAAGGCCACTGGAGTGCCGGGATAAACGTCCCCGAGGTTCGGCGTGACCGCCAGCCATGAGCCGCCCGTCTCCGTCGTGGCTGAGGCGAGGAATGGGAGGAAGCCGCCACCCACATTGGAGATTTTGAGCGTCGCTGAACGTGCCGGCGCACCAGCCGGGAATGTGAAGGACAGGTTGGGCTGATCGACACTGAGCTTTGGCGCAATCGCGGCGCCCACCGTGAACGTCACCGCGAGGGTCAGCTTTGCGGGAGTTGCTGCAGTCGGGACTATGGTGACGGTCCCACTGTAGGTGCCTGGCGAAAGATTCGATGGATCCGCTGTGATGGAAAGGAGCTGGGGCGTCAAGGCCATGGTGGCGCTGGAGCTCAGCCAGTTTCCGCCATTTGCGGTGCTGACCGACACCGCAAAGCCGAGGCTGGGCACGGAACCCAGCACCGCTGCCGTTTGCGTGGTGGGCGCGCCCCCGCTGGCGGCGGAAAACGAAAGACTGTTTTGCTGCAGCGAGATCGTGGGCGGAGTCGCCAGCACGACCTGGATTCCCCAGGTGTCATCGATATAAAGGTTGCCGGAGCCGTCAAGAACGATCCCAAAAGGCTCAAAGGACGCCTCGGTCGCTGGATATCCGTCTCCCGGGAAAAAGCCCCCTCCTCCGGCGAAGACCGAGACCACTTTCGCCGGCGTCACCATGAGCACAAGGTCCAGGTCCTCGTCGGACACATAGAGATTGCCGGCGGAGTCAAATGCCAGTTCCCGCGGTTCGGGGGGGTAGTAGCTGCCGTAATAGCTCGGAATCGTGACGAAAGTGCTGATGACGCCCCGCGGATTCACCATGCGAACGCTTCCGTTTTGGGCGTCCGCGATATAAATATTGCCCTGCGCATCGATGGCAAGTCCGGAGGGGGCGTTGAGCGTTGCCTCGCTCGCGGGGCCGCCATCGCCCGAATAGCCGGCTGAACCAGTGCCTGCGAAAACAGTCTGCTTGCCCGTCGCATCGATGCGGTAAACAGTCGAATTGGTTTCCACCGCGGCGTAAAGGTTCCCGGCCGCATCGAAGACGAGCCCTCTCACATTGCCGGGCAGTTGCGCGTAAGTGGAGATCGTTCCATCCAGGGCGACCCGGCGCACCCGATTGTTCAGGTAATCGGCGATGTAGAGATTTCCGGCTGAATCGAACGCGAGGTTTCTTGGATCGTTGAGCTCAGCTTGCAGCGCCGGACCGCCATCGCCGGAAAAGCCGGCAACCCCGTTTCCAGCCACCGTGTTGATGATTCCGGCGGTCACCTTTCGGACTCTGCCCCCGAGCGTGTCGGAGAAATACACGTTCCCGCTCTTGTCGATAGCAAGATTCCCGCCACCCTGAACTGGCGAAGCCGCTGCCGGGACGCCTTCGCCTGTGTAGTAGAACTGCCCGTTGCCCGCAATGGTTGTGACAACCCCACTTGCGGAAATCCGGCGAATCCGTTCGTTGGTCCCATCCCCGACGAATAAACTGCCGAGATTATCGGCAACGACACTCAGGCGATTGGAAAACTGCGCCGCCAGGGCCGGACCTCCATCTCCGGAGAAGCCCGTGACTCCCATAGATCCCCCGACAGGGGTCACGGTGGAGGCGCCCGCTGCCATCTCTGCGATGAAGCCATCGCCCGCCATGTACAGGTCGCCGTTATGGTCAACGGCCAGGCCGCTGGCCTCGATACCCGTGGTGACGGTTGAGATACTGCCGGCGGGCGTGACCCTGCGAACCTTGTGGTTCGCATTATCGGCGATATACAGGTTGCCTGCGCCATCCAACGCCAGCCCGTATGGAACATTCAGTTCTGCCGCCGTTGCCAGGCCGCCGTCACCGGAATACCCAGGGACGCCCGTGCCGGCCACCGTAACAACCGTGCCGTCGGGCTTAACTTCCCGGACTCGATTGTTGGAAGCCTCCGAAAAATAGATCGCGCCCGTGGGAGCGACTACAAGACCGCGGTCGGGTGAAAGAGCGGCCTGCAACGCCGGAATTCCCTCGCTGGTGGCGTCGCTCCCCCCGCCGGCAATGGTGTTGATGATCCCTTCGGGCGAGACTTGGCTCAATCGGTCCGCTTCGGCGATATAAAGATTTCCATGCGAGTCATAAGCCGCCGCGGTAGGGGCACCGAGCTCGGCGTTCACGGCGGGTCCGCCGTCTCCCGTGTGTAAGACGAAGAAGTAGAAACCGTTGCCCGCGATCACGGAAATGCTATTGTCCGGGTTGATTCTCTCGACGAGGCAGTTCCCTCTGTCAACGATCACCAAATTGCCCGCCGGGTCGAGAGTGACCCCGGAAATCGTGCCAAAGGGCGCGTTCAGCGCAGGCTGGCCATTGCCGGTGAATACCCAGTTTCCTCCGACAAACGTCGTTATCACGCTCTGCGGCCAGGCGTTTCCCGCCAAGAGTAGCGCTAAGAATAATTTGCCGGTAGCGCAGTGTCTCATTTCTCTCCGAATCCTGTTGTTTGTTTTGTTCGCCGTGCGGTTCCGTTACATGGTACATCAACGCCGGTTGTTCCACTGCCAACCGGGCAGTTGCAAACTGTCGAGCGACAAAATCACTTCTCTGGTGTCAAGGCAACTTACGCCTTATGGCTATGTCCTTTAGGTAATAGTGCCCAAGTTAACCAAGTGATATTGTTCACAAAGGAAGGATAACTCAGATGTACGTGCGCAACGTAATTCTCGTCACTTTTGTTTCCGCGATCGCCGCTTCCGCTCAATACTCGCCATTCATGTCGAGGTATTCAGCCAACACCGACCCCGAATCGTACATCTACATCACCAACACCGGCGCCTACGGTGCTCCGTTATTGGGCCCCGGATACGGCGCAGCAGCCGGCAACATCTGTATAAACGTGTATGCATTCGACCCGGCTGAAGAACTCGTCTCATGCTGCTCCTGCCTGGCGACGCCCGACCAGACCGTTAACATTAGCGTCAACGCGGATCTTTTGTCGAATACCCTCACGGGCGTGATTCCGACTTCGGTGACCGTGAAACTGCTGAGTACCCTGGCGGGCGGCGACGGCACTGGCTCCAGTTGCACCAATTCCGCCGCAAGCGTGACAACTGCCAACCTCGCCCCAGGCAGTATGGCGGCTTGGGGTACGACACTTCATGTTGTGAGCTCGGGCGAGGACTACACCACCTATGCGACTACAGAGACAGCGTTTACGCCGGCTACGCTGGGCTCGGGTGAACTGGCCAGCATCGGTAACAGGTGCGCCAACATTCTGGGCAACGGCAGCGGCTCCGGCATTTGCAATGTGTGCCGCACCACTTCGTTCGGAGCGACGAAGCTCGCGCACTAGTCGGGGCTTTAGTCTGGCAGGGGTAACAGCTGTCCAGAACAACGCCGGTGCTCTGCGGCAGACGACGCTATGACCTCACTACCGGGCGAACTTTCTATTCGGCGCGGAGTGTGTTGACGGGGTCAACTATTGCTGCCCGGCGTGCAGGCAGGTAGCTCGCTAAGGCCGCCGCGGCGATCAGCACTACCGGCACGGCCGCATAAGTGACGGGATCGAGCGGACTGATTCCGAAAAGCAGCGATTTCATCAACCTCGTCAGGCCTGCGGCCGCGCTTAGGCCGATCACCACCCCGACTCCCGCGAGCGTCAGCGCGTTTCGCACAAACATCTCCTTCAACTCCCCGGGCCGGGCCCCCAGCGCCGCACGGATGCCGATTTCGCGCGATCGCTGCGAAACCGCGTAAGCGATCACGCCGTAGATTCCGACGATTCCGAGCACCAGCGCCATCCCGCCGGCGATCGCCAGCATCACCAGCGTGAACGAAGTACGCGCCATCGAGCGATCGTAGATCGTCGCCATAGTCGATGTCTCGGCCAGCGGCAGGCTGGCGTTTACCGACCACACGGCCCGCTGGACCTCGTCGAGCAACCCCGCGGTTCCGGACTGATCGCTGCGCACGACGAACGCCGCGGTTCTGATGGCCTGCACTACCTTCGTCGGCATGTATGGAAGCGCCTCCATCGACGGCCAGTAGACGGTTGCCGGCGCTGATTCATGCACGCCGCTGCTGCGCACGTCCCCGACCACTCCGATCACCTCCTGCCACGGAGCGCCGGGGCCTGAGTGGATTTGTTTGCCGACGGCGCCCGAGGCCGAGCCCCACCACTCATGCGCCAGGTTCTCCGATAACACCACGTACGGCCGGGCGCCATAGAGGTCCGTCCAGGTGAAATCGCGGCCCGCGAGGAGGCGCGTTCCCGCCGCGTGGAAAAAGCCGGGCGAGACGTTCACGAAGTTGCGCATCACCATCGGCTGGCCCGGGACGTAATCCTTACCCTCTTTGAATATGCCGTCCCAATTCGCAGGCGATCCATCCATGGGCAACGCGCTCGCGAACGCGGCGGATGTAACTCCGGGAATGCTGCGCAGCTTTTCCACTATCGCATTTTCGGTACGAGTCACCATTTCCGGCGACGCCACCAGCGCGGCGGGAATCGTCACACGGAACGTTTGTAACTGCGCGGCCCCGGTGAAGCCAGGATCGACACGGCGCAGCGCGTAGAAGGTGCGAATCATCAGGCTCGAACCGATCAGCAGGATCAGCGCGAGCGCAACCTGCGCCACCGCCAGAATATTGCGCGTGCGGTTGTGCTCGCGACTTCCTGTGGAGGCGCGTCCTTCGCCGCGCAATGCAGCCGGGATTCCGGGGGCCGCGTACTTCAGCGCCGGGATCAGCCCCAGCAGCAGGCCCGACAGCAGAGCCAGTCCCACGGTGAACCCGAGTGCGCGCACGTCGAGCGAAATCTCGCTGAGGCGGGGAAGACTGGCCGGGCCGATCCGCACCAGCAAACGCAGCCCCCCGTACGCCAGGCCTGTTCCCAGGGCTGCGCCCGCGCCCGCCAGCAGCATACTCTCGACGACCAGCTCACGCGCGTTGCGTCCCCAGCCCGCGCCCAGGGCGGCCCGCACGCCCAACTCCTGTTGCCGCGCCGCCGCGCGCACCAGCTGCAGATTGGCCACATTGGCGGCGGCAATCAACAGCACTATGCCAAGTGTTCCCATGACGACCCACAGAATGGCGCCGGCATCCCCCACGATGGAGTCGCGCAGCGGGCGAATTGCAGGCGTGATCCGCCAGGCCGTATACACCTTGATTGCGATGGGATCGCCGGTTTTGGCGCCAAAGCCGCCGGGCCAGGAATTCATCCAGACCGGGACGAGCCTTGCGAGATCGGCGTTGGCCTGTGCGATGGAAACACCGGGTTTGAGACGCCCGATAGCGGGAAACGAAAAGCCCGCCAGCATCAGGCTCTTGCGATCGAGGCGCAACGGGAGGATCATGTCGGCCGCCGTGTCGGCGATGCGAAATCCCGCAGGCGTCACACCGACGATCACCCGCGGGCGCGAGTGAACACGGAGCGTTCGGCCGATCACCGACTTGTCGCCGCCAAACCGCCTCTGCCAGTAGCCGTATCCAAGCATCACGGTTTCAGGGGACGAAAGCGCCTGATCCGCCGCCGATAACGAACGCCCCAATACCGGAGGCACATTCAGTGCGTCGAGCGTTCCGTCGCTGACCGCGACTATCCGCACCTGTTCGGGTTCGGCCACGCCGGTGACTGCGGCGGTTCCGGGAATCCAGATGCCCAGCTTTTGGAACGTGCGGTTCTGTTCGGCGTAGGTGTAATACAGCGAAGCCGAGAGATTGAGTCCGCCAGTGAGGCTCGCGAGCCCGGGTGCGCCCGGCGCCACCTGGTGGATGTCAACCAGTTCATCGGGATTGGGATAGGGCAGCGGCCTCAGCAACACGCTGTTCACCACGGTGAAGACCGCCGTGTTCGCCCCGATCGCCAGCGCCAGCGTCAGGGTGGCCGCTCCCACGAACGTTGGGTTGCGCTGCAGCGTCCGCATCGTGTGCCGCGCGTGCCGGACGCAGGTGTCGATCAGCTTCGGCATATCCATCATATAGATTTCTTCCTCAATCAGCGTTGTGTTTCCCAGCTTGATGTGCGCCGCCCGGCGCGCCTCGGCCGGCGTCATGCCGCGCGCCGCGAAATCTTCCGCAGCCATCTGCAGATAGGATTCGATTTCTTCCCGCTGTTCGCTGCTCATTTATTTGCCTGCCGCCGGCTTCAGAATCCGCCCGATCGCCCGCACTACCTGCTCCCAGCGCAACGTCTGCGCCGCCAGTTGCCTGCGGCCTTCGGGAGTCAGCCGGTAATACTTCGCTTTGCGGTTGTTCTCCGAGGTTCCCTGAAACGACACAATCCAGCCGCGCTTCTGCAGCCGGTGGAGCGCCGGATAGAGCGACCCATGCTCGATCTGGAGCACCTCTTCGGAATTTCTTTCGATGGCGTGGGCGATGGTGTATCCGTGGGCGGGGCCCAGCACCAGCGTCTGGAGAATCAGCATGTCCAGCGTCCCCTGCAGCATCTCGGATTGAAGCGGCGATTCGCGTCTCGGCATTTGGTTGGCCGCCCACAACGCCCGCCCGAGTGGCGGGCTGTGCGCTCACTTTCCAGTAGATTATCTTCTGGAGTCCAAGACCGTAATACGTGCCGATCGGCCATTGGTTCGCAATTTTCTACGAAGAATATCGATTGGGGGGCGGGGACTCGGTTATTCTTCGTGCGATCAGCCACCAGCACGTTGCCCAGGTAATGCCTGCGGTCCAGCCTGCCAGCACATCGGTTGGCCAGTGGACTCCCAGATAGACGCGGCTCACGCCCACTAAAAAGGTAAGGAACGCCGCGGTCAGCAGAAAATAAGCGCGCAGACGTTTGCGCGTCTGTGTGCGGGCGAGCAACGCCCCCAGTGTGAGATAGGTCACAGCCGACACCATGGAGTGTCCGCTGGGGAAACTGCTGTTGAACACGTAGGCCTCATGGGGCACGACTTCCGGCCGCGGGCGATCGAACAAGTCCTTCAGAATGGTGCTGACGAGCATCCCGCTCCCGACGGCGCCGTAAATGCAAAGGCCGAGATGTCTGCGCCCGGCCAGCAGCAGAAAACCGCCCGTGAAGACGGTGATCAGTAAGAGTACAGTGGTGCTGCCGAGCGAGGTGATGTCGCGGGCGATGGTCAGGACCACCGGCCCTCCAACAGGCGCGAGGTCCCCCGGCTGGCGGAATGCGAGGAGGATGCGCCGGTCGATTTCTTTGGTACCGCCGTCAACGACCTGACTGGCGATGAACCAGAACAGCCAGACTCCGAGCACCAGCCCGGCGAGGGCAAGCAGAGTGCCTAACTCGTGTCCGCCGACGACTTCGAAAAACCGGAGAGCCGGCCTGATGCGCGCATGTCTCCGCAAGACAGCGCCAGCATAACACCGGCAAACTTTCCTGTTGTTTTCCTACAGAAGCTGTGGCATGCTGATGTTGGATTCCAACAGGAGATAAGTCCCTATGTCGAAAAAGGACGTTCTGGCAGGGCACGCTGGCCCTCATGGTCCTCAAGACCCTCGATGCGATGGGCCCGCAGCATGGCTACGGCATCGCGCGCCGCATCGAACAGACCAGCGAAAACCTGCTCGCCGTCAATCAGGGCAGCCTCTACCCTGTGCTGATCCGGCTGGAGCAGGAAGGCGCCATCGCCTCGCACTGGGGTACCTCGGACAATAACCGCCGCGCCAAATTTTATGCACTCACGCGCGCCGGCCGGAAACAACTCGTGAAGGAATCGCAGAGCTGGCGCGAAACCACGCGCATCATCGACCGCTTCTTTGCACCCGAGAAGGCCTGACAACGCAATGGACATTGAACGCAAAGGCGTCGCACGAAACAGACTGATCCGCCGCGTAATCTGGTTGGCGCTCGCCGCCGCCGTCCTCGCGGTCGGAGGCTGGCGGATCAATCAGCTCAAGCCCGCGGCGCCGTCCGTCGAGCGTTCCACGGTGCTGATCGACACCGTAAAGCGCGGTCCGCTCGTCATCGACGTACACGGTATCGGCACCCTCGTACCCGAAGACATCCTCTGGATTCAGGCCGAATTCGACAGCCAGGTCAGCAAGATCGTCGCGCAGTCCGGCGACGAGGTGAATCCCGATTCCGTCCTGCTCGTTCTCACCAATCCGCAGATGGAGGCCGACGCGACGGATTTCGAATGGCAGACCAAACAGGCCGAAGCCAATCTGGCCGACCTCAAAGTGCGGCTGCAGAGCCAGACGTTCGACGAGGAGCTGCTGGTCTCGCAGGCGCAGGGTGATCTGAAGCAGGCCGAGATCAGCAAGGACACCGAAGAGAAGCTGTACCAGGAGCATCTCGAGTCGCAACTCAACGAACGCATGGCAGTGGCGAAGTGGGAGCAGGCCACCAGCCGCTCGCTGATGGAGAAGCAGAAGCTCGGCATCATGAAGCAGTCGGTGGACGCGCAGATCGAGGCGCAGCAGGTGCAGATCGAAAAGCTCCGCGCCACCTGGATGCTCAAGAGGAAACAGGTGGACGATCTCACCATCCACGCCGGCATCAAAGGCCGCATGCAGGAGATGACCCTTCAGGTAGGGCAGCGGGTGAAGGCGGGCGACGTTCTGGCGAAAGTAGCCCAGCCACAGAAGCTGATGGCGCGTCTGCAGATCAGCGAGACGCAGGCGAAGGACATCCTGCTGGGTCAGAAAGCCATGATCGACACGCGCACCGGAGACGCGAATAACAGCGTTGTGCCGGGCCGCGTTTCGCGCATCGACGCCTCGATCGTCAATGGCACCCGCACCATCGATTGCCGGCTGGATGGTCCGCTGCCCGTAGGCGCCGTGCCGGATCTGAGCGTGGACGGGACCATCGAGATCATGCGCCTCGCCGACGTGCTCTATATCCAGCGCCCCGTGTTCGGACAGCCGAACAGCCAGGTGAGTCTGTTCCGGCTGGATCCCGAGGGCAGGGAAGCCACGCGCACCGTAGTACGGCTGGGGCGTGCTTCCGTAAACAGCGCGGAAGTATTGGACGGGCTGAAGGCCGGCGACAACGTCATCCTTTCCGAACTGCCGGGGCAGGATCAGAACCAGCGAATCCGTCTGAACTAATCAGGAGAATCTCCGTATGAACCAAACGATGCCGCTGATTCACATGGAAGCAGTCAAGAAGGTATTCGTCACCGACGAAGTGGAGACGCACGCCCTCGAAGGGATCGACCTCGACATCAGCCGCGGCGAATACGTTTCGATTTCCGGCCCGTCCGGCTGCGGCAAGTCCACCCTGCTCGCCATTCTCGGCCTGCTCGATTCGCCCACCTCGGGCGAGTACGTGCTCAACGGCCGCCCGGTGCAGGACCTCGACCGCAGCGAGCGCGCCCGCATTCGCAATCGCGAAATCGGATTCATCTTCCAGGCATTCAACCTGATCGGCGATCTGACCGTTTATGAGAACGTCGAGCTGCCGCTCACCTATCGCGGCATGGGCAGCGCGGAACGCAAGCCGCCGTGCACAGGAAGCGCTCGAACGCGTGGGCATGGCCCATCGCATGAAACACTATCCGGCGCAGCTCTCCGGCGGTCAGCAGCAGCGTGTCGCGGTAGCGCGCGCGCTGGCCGGCGATCCTTCGATCCTGCTGGCCGACGAACCGACGGGAAACCTCGATTCCGCCAACGGCGAGGCGGTGATGGAACTGCTCACCGAGCTGCACAAGGGCGGCGCGACGATCTGCATGGTCACGCACGATGCCCGCTATGCGCGCTGCGCGGAGCGGTCGATCGACCTGTTCGACGGAAAGATCACCAATTCTTCCGCGGCCCGGGTGTCCTGATTATTTCATTTCGGTGACAGTCACCGCAACCTCGAAACTCCGAGAATTTCCCTGCCCCGCATGCACTGCTCTCGTATGGGCCGAATTGCGCGCGTCGTTATTCCGGGCGTCTGGCATCACATCACGCAGCGTGGCAACCGCCGCCAGACCGTGTTCTTCAGGGATTCGGACCGCAAACAGTATCTCGATCTTCTTCGCCGGTATTGCGCCCGCTACGGCGTGAAGGTAACCGGCTACTGTCTGATGACGAACCACGTGCACGTCCTGGCCGTGCCCCTGAGCCAGGCCAGCCTCGCCCGCGCTTTCGGCCGGGCCCACAACGATTACTCCCGCTGGCTGAATGTCGCCCGCGGAGACACCGGCCATCTGTGGCAAAGCCGGTACTACTCCTGCCCAATGGACGACGATCACCAATGGGCGGCCCTGCGCTACGTGGAACTCAACCCTGTGCGCGCCGGTCTGGTGGCGGCGGCGGAGGATTGGGTGTGGTCCAGTGCGGCCGCTCATGTGGGCGCCAATGACGCAGCACCGTTTCTCGACCTGGCGGATTGGCGGCACCGATGGAGTCCGAAATAATGGCGGGAAGGGCTGTCCGACGGTTTGGCGGACACCGCCCTGTTGGAGAGAATTCGGGAGGCTACGCGCACCGGGCGTCCGGCTGCTGCCGAAGCGTTTGTCGAGGAGATGGAGAGGAACCTTGGCCGCCGACTACGCCCTAACACGCGAGGTCCGAAGCCGGTAATTCGAGGTTGAGTAGACTGTCCCTACAGAAACAGTACGCTGATCGACGTCTCTTCGTGAATCGACTGCACCGCTCGCGCCAGCAGCGGAGCCACCGACAGCGGACGGATCTTGCCGCACTGCTGCGCTTCCACTGACAGCGGGATCGAGTTCGAAACGACTACTTCCTTCAGGCGGGATTCGCCTATGCGCTGCACCGCCGGCCCCGAAAGCACAGCGTGGGTGGCACACGCCGTTACGCTCAGTGCGCCGTATTCCAGCAGCGCGTCTGCGCCTTTCACCAGTGTGCCGGCCGTGTCGATCAGGTCGTCCACGATCAGGCAGTTCTGCCCCTCCACCTCACCGATCACGTTCATCACTTCGGCCACATTCGCTTCTTCGCGGCGTTTATCGATGATCGCCAGCGGCGCATTGAGGCGCTTGGCCACCGATCGCGCGCGCTCCACGCCGCCCGCGTCGGGCGAAACCACGGTGAGATCGGGAATGTTCTGCGGCTTGAAGTAATCGATCGTCACCGGGCGGAAAAAGAGGTGATCCACCGGGATATCGAAGAAGCCCTGAATCTGCGCGGCATGCAGATCGAGCGCCATTACCCTGTCCGCGCCCGCGGTTTCGATCAGCGACGCCACCAGCTTGGCGGAAATCGGCACGCGCGGCTTGTCCTTACGATCCTGGCGGCCATAGCCGTAGTAAGGCAGTACCGCGGTGATGCGTTCGGCCGAAGACAGTTTCAGCGCGTGAATCATCACCAGCAGCTCCATCAGGTGCGAATCCACGGGCGTGCACGTCGGTTGCACCACAAAGCAGTCCGCGCCGCGCACGTTCTCGAGAATCTGCAGGCTGATTTCGCCGTCGGAGAAACGCTTGAGCTTCGTTACGCCGAGCTCGAGTCCGAGCTGCTGGCAAATCTCCTCGGCCAGCGCCGGGTTCGCTGTGCCGGTGAAGATCTTGATGCGGTCCTGGTTCATCGCACGGAACGGTTTCGGTCGTACCGGCTTCGGGGCGGCCATAGAGTCCCTTCAACGTGGAGTTTGAGCGCCCGCCTCCAGGCGGAGCGATACTGCGCGCGGCTTATGAACGATATCGGTAACACTCGATGATCCGGTAAAAAACGATCCGCTATGAACTTCTGCGCGCGGCTGAGCTGTCCCGGGTCACGGAACATCCCGACGATGGCCGAGCCGCTCCCGGTCATGGCCGCCGGCCGGGCGCCGGACTTCAGAAGACGCTCTTTGATCTCTCTGAGCTCCGGATGCCGCGCAAAAACGACCTCTTCAAAATCGTTCCGGGCATCGTATTCAAATCTCCCGATCCCCCCGGCGACACTCCCACCTGCGCCTCGCCAAACCTCTCGCTGGAAACTATTGAGTTTATTTTGTAACGCAATTGATGTCAATCTTTCCGAGAGGTCCCGATAGGCCTCGGCAGTTGAGGAATGGATGTCCGGAACCACCAGGAGACCCCGCGCGCCCGCCTGATCCGGCAGGGGATAGAGCTCTTCGCCCCTGCCGAGCCCGAGCGCCGTGCCGCCGTGGAGAAAAAAGGGCACGTCACTGCCGAGCTTCGCCGCAATGGCTTCGAGATCGTCGGCTGCGAGCGGCCTGCCGGCGAGCACGGGCAGGGCCAGCAGAACCGCGGCGGCGTCCGACGAGCCGCCCCCCAGCCCCGCCCCCATCGGGATCTTCTTCCGGAGATGAAAAACGATTTTCCCTTCAATGCCGGTGGCTTCGGCAACCAGCAGTGCCGCACGTTCCACCAGGTTTCCGGTGATCGTCGGCATCCCGTGGACTTCAATACTGCTGACACGCGCCGGAGTGAACGAGATGTCGATCTGATCCGCCAGCGAGATGGTTTGGAAGACCGTTCGGAGTTCGTGATACCCGTCCGGCCGTTTATAAAGGACGCGCAGTCCGAGGTTCAGCTTGGCGTACGCCCGGACCCTGGCTGTTCTCGTCATACTGCACACGCGGCGCCAGCCGCGTTCTTGGAACTTTGGCCGGAAACGCGCCTGGCGCCGCGTGTACCGCCGCAGGGCGTACTGTCCCGCATCATTTGTCGTACTGGAGCAGGGAAACGATGTTATAGCCCTTCAGCCGGTCGCGTCCGTTGAGGAAAGTGAGTTCGACCACAAACGCCATGCCTGCCACAATCCCGCCCAGCTCCTCCACCAGTCTTGCCGTGGCCTGGGCCGTCCCGCCAGTGGCCAGCAGATCGTCGACGATCAGCACCCGGCAGCCCTCGGGAACGGCATCCCGGTGAATCTCCAGCGTGTCGGATCCGTATTCGAGATCGTACGTCACGCTGTGCCGGTCCGCCGGCAGCTTTTTCGGTTTGCGCACCGGCACGAAACCAGAGCCCAGCGCGTACGCCAGCGTCGGAGCGAAGATGAACCCCCGCGCCTCGATGCCGAGAACGACATCTATGTGCAGACCGGCGCACTGCTCCTTCAAGCCGTCGATCACGCCCTTCAGACCGGCCTTGTCTTTAAGTAGTGTTGTTATGTCGTAAAAGAGGATGCCTGCCTTGGGAAAGTCGGGCACCTCACGGATCAGTTTCTTGAGATGATGCATGAAATGTGAAGAGCCTTTGGCCGCGGTTACTCCGCGCGAAAGGAACTCAATTGTTGCACGGGAGCTTCCTGCTCTTCAACTGTCCGGACCGAGGCCATGCGGGGACCGCGATACAGCAATGCGGTGAGTCGCTGCAGTTGCTCTCGAGTGCCCGTGGCGTAGACCTGCACGCGTCCGTCGTCCTCGTTGCGCACCCATCCGCGCAGTCCGATCTCATTCGCGCTCTTCTCTACGAACCAGCGGAAGCCGACGCCCTGCACGCGCCCCGAAACGAACCAGCGCCGCGCCTCGATCAGGACCCGGACTCCCCTGCTGCAGTTTTGGGTGGTCCGAGCGCAGCCTCGATCGCCGCCCGCAGCGCAGACGCCGTAAATGGTTTGGCGATCAGGCTGAAGCCCTGATCCACCACGTACCGCCGGACCACCTGGCTGCTGTCATAACCCGACATGAAGATCACCTTCAGCCCGGGGTCGATTTCCCGCAAACGGTCGGCCAGCGCGGGGCCGCTCATGCCGGGCATCACGACATCCGTCAGGAGCAGGTCCGGCCGGGGCGACATATCGGGGAACACTTTGAGCGCGGCCTCCCCACTTCGCGCACTCCTGACCTGGAATCCTTCCTGACTCAGGCCCCGTTCAAGGACGCGAAGGACATCGACTTCGTCATCCACCAGGAGTATCGTCTTTTGATCCATGTTCACGCCTCCTCAGCGTGGAACCTGCGGGGCCGATAATGAGTCAAATCTAGCCTGGGAGTGCACTGCTTCAAAGGCGACGCAGGGCAATAGTGTAAGAATTATTACCAACATGACGAATCTGCGCAGCACGCGACGCCGGTTCCTCGGTGCGGGACTACTGTTGTGCACCGTGGAGCGTCTCCTGGTGGCGTCAGATTTCTGGAATAAGAAGGACTCTTCGGCCTGGTCCACCGACGAGATCATGGAGTTGGCGACCAGGTCCCCATGGGCGCGGAACGCACGCGTTTTGCCCCGGCCCGGCCGCGATCGCGGCAGCTTCAACGACCCGGTCCCCGACCTTTCCCAAAGCAGTCAACAGGGCCGCGGCGCAAGCAAGAGGCCGGGTGAGGTCGCCATCGTTCCTGTGGAGGAAGTGACGGTGATCTGGGCCAGCGCACAGCCGATGATCGATGCTCTGAGATTCCGTCTGCCGTCTGACTTCGCAGATCACTACGTGATCGGCATCAACGATCTGCCGAAGTCCGAGGGCGGGCGCAAGGTGGATACGGATTCGATGGTCGCCACGCTCCAGCTGCACAACGGAAGGTCCGTTGGTTCCGGCGGCATGCTTCCGGGGAAGGAAACGACGCTGTTTGCCTTCGCGAAAGATTTGCTGCCGCTCAGTGCGGCTGACAAGGAAGTGCTTTTCTCGCTCGAAGCGAACGAGTTCACGATCAAAACATACTTCAACCTGCGCGAAATGAACTACCGCCGCAAGCTGGCTCTCTGAGCCGTTGTCGAGCGTCGCGTCCTCAGCGAGAAGGGGAATGCAAGTGGCGATCGCGAGGAGCAGCCGGCGCACCACGCTCATTATGTCTGAAAATCAGAACAAACTCGGCTGGTCTTCCGCCGCGACCTTCGCCTTCCTGCGTCCCGCCCGCAGCGGACTGCCCACCACCCCCAGCACCTGCATGCTCCGCAGTGCCGACCGCGGCACAAACACGCGTTGATTGTTCGAATCCGGCTCAGGCGGCGTCACCGTGAACCCGGCGATGTCCCAGCTCAGCAGATTGTTCGGCAGGATTCCGTCCATGACCTCGCCGTCCCGGAAAATCATCCGTACCCAGAGGCCCTCCAGCTTGGGCCGGGTCATAAAGATGCGCTGCGGTTCGGCCTCTGCTTCAAAATCGCTGACGAAGCAGACGCTCTTGATCTCTTCGTAGGGAATCATGGCGAGTGCACCCTCGGGCTTCAGCAGTTCCAGAGAAGTGGGTTGTAAGTAACTGAGCGGATTGACAAAACCAGTCAGATTCTCGCGCTCAAACCGCCGCACCATCACCTTCTTGGCCGTCGAACTCACGCGTTAGTCGTCCTGACCAGACGATTTTAACGGAATTGATTTAAACATTTTCGCGGTTATTGTATCATTGCTCGGAAGGAAGCCTTTTTAACAATGGCGGTCAGAATGGCGGAGTTGGCACCGGCGGCTGAGTCGCCTGTTTCGCGGGGCATCCGCGCCTTTCTCGCTTTCTGCCGGATGGAAAAGGGGTTATCGCAGAATTCGCTGGCCGCCTACAGCCGCGACCTTGCCTCTCTGCG
Source organism: Terriglobia bacterium (assembly GCA_963832905.1). Classification (GTDB taxonomy): domain Bacteria; phylum Acidobacteriota; class Terriglobia; order Bryobacterales; family Bryobacteraceae; genus BOG-234. The sequence goes on from CAWHVO010000002.1 coordinate 478,659, forward strand.
CGCGTTCTGCGACCCGCTGACGGGCGGGGAAATTCCTAAGGCAGAAGTTTTGCAGTCATACGTTAATCATCTGTATAAAAAAGACTTAACGCCGCGCTCAATTGCCCGCGGCCTCAGTGCCGTCCGAAGCCTCTTCCATTTCCTCGTTGCGGAGGAGCTGGTCGCCGCCGATCCCACCGAACACCTCGCCAGCCCGAAGCAATGGAGCACCATCCCGAAGTTTCTTAACCGCGAGCAGATCGAAAAGCTGATCGACGCGCCCGACACCACCAAACCCAGCGGGCTGCGGGATCGCGCCATGTTCGAACTCCTCTACGCGACCGGCATCCGCGTTTCCGAGCTGATTCAGCTCCGAACGTCGAATCTGGACGCCGGATTGGGCGTCGTGCGCGTCACCGGCAAAGGCAACAAGCAGCGGCTCGTACCGGTTCATGCCCCGGCCCTCCGAGCCGTCTCCGACTACGTCCGGGAGGCGCGTCCGCTGCTGCTGAAAGGAAAAACCAGTCCGCACCTTTTTGTGACGGCTCGCGGCGCCGCGATGACCCGCCAGGCCTTCTGGGCGAGCATCAAACTCAACGGCAGGAAAGCCGGAATCTTCCACAATCTCTCGCCGCACGTCCTGCGGCATACCTTCGCCACTCATCTTCTGGAGGGCGGTGCCGATCTGCGCAGCGTGCAGAGCATGCTCGGCCATGCCGACCTCTCCACCACCGAAATTTACACGCACGTGGTCCGCTCGCGCCTGCGCGAGACTCTGGACCGCTGCCATCCGAGGGCATGATCCTGGAAAGCACATGATCCCGCGAAGAAAACCATGAGCGACTACATGTTCGTCCTCGAAAGTCATCTCGACGCCGCCCAGAACCGGGTGGTGAATGAGGTGCAGCGCATCGCGACCGAAGCGGGGATGAACGTCTGGCTCACCGGCGGCGCCATGCGCGACACTCTGCGCGGCGCGCGCATCGTCGATCTCGATTTCACCGTCGAGCGCGACGCCGTCAGAATCGCGAAGACGCTGGCCAAAGCGTGTGGCGGGGAGGTTCTGTCCGAGGACAGCCTGAAGCGCTCAGCGGAGATCGAACTCGCCGGCGGCGTGCGCGCTTCGGTCTCCAACGCCCGCACCGAGAAATATTCGAAGCCCGGCGGCAAACCGCAGATCATGCCCGCCTCGATTCACGAAGACCTGATGCGCCGCGACTTCACCATCAACGCAATGGCACTCTCTCTCAACCGCGGTTCCAGGGGGCTGCTGATCGATCCCGCCAACGGTCAGGCCGATCTTGCCAACCGCGAGTTGCGCACCACGAACAGCTACGCGCTGTTTGACGATCCCTCGCGCCTCTTCCGCCTGATTCGTTTTCAGTACACGCTCGGTTTTCAGATCGCGCCGCGTACGCAGTCGCAGATCGAAAACGCGCTGGAGGGCGAGTACCACAAAGCCGCTCCGCCATCGGCACTGGCAGCCGAAATTCGCGCGCTTGCCGACAGTGACAATGCCCCGCAGGCCCTCGAAGCCTTCGATTCTTTGGGGCTGCTCAAAATGCTCTCTCCTGCGTTCACTGGTGAGAAACTGAACGGCCCCGGCGTTACGCGCTTCGAGAAGATTGCCCACAGCGTGATCCCGCCGGGCACGAGCGGCGGCAGTCTCACATTTCTTTATGTGCTGATGGAAAAACTGAATCCGAAGGAGACCGCCGATCTTGTGCGGAATTTCGGACTGACACGCAAAGAAAAAGATGCCTTTAAGAAGCTGAAGCCGGATGCGCGCAAACTGGAGTCGGCACTGAAATCGTCGCGCATCACGAAGCCGTCGCATGTGTACGAGATCATGAGCGCGGCGTTGACGGACGACGTGCTGATGGTTCTTTGCGAATCGCAGCAGCGCGTCGTGCAGGACCGCATCCGCGCCTACTACGGAAAATATCTGCCGCTCGCGCAGGAGGTGACCGAAGATCAGGTCGCCGCCGCGACCGGCCTGAACCCTGGCACGCCGAAATTCGCGAAGGCGTTCCGCGACGCCGTGATCACGCACGTGAACGCGCGCCCGAAGAAAGTGCCGCCGCCGGAACCAGAGCCCGTGCCCGCGCCCGTCCCCGCCGGACCTGGCGGACGCGGCATGGCGCGGAAGTAACAGTCGGCATAACGTGGTATTATCGATGCTGAGGCGGCCGGTAGTGATCATACCGACCGCCTCGGACTCGACTAGAGATCGATGTCGATCTTGAGTTTGGTCCGTTTCGTCCTAAACACCAGGACTAAGAACAGCATCCAAAGGATCATAAGCAGATCCTCCGATCTGCCCCACGATTTACAGGCCCCGCTCTCAAACAGCGGGGCTTTGCATTTATGTGGAGCTCGTTTCCGGCCCCAGATGCAAACTGACCCCTGCGAAACGCGGGCAAACGTTCTGTCTCATCGGCAACCAGGACGTACCTGTATATTCTCCCGGGTGAAAACCGGGGAATAGCTCTGGCGCGCGGGTAACATATACTGGCTGTGCCCCCCGCCATGGACGCCGTCCGGATTTCCAACGTCACCAAAACCTTCGGTACCGTTACTGCCGTAAACGATCTTCACCTCACCATCCCCGAAGGCTCCATCTACGGCTTCACCGGTCCCAACGGCTCCGGCAAGACCACGACGATGCGGATGATCGTCAACATCATCTATCCCGATCGCGGCGCGATCCAGGTGCTGGGACAGCAGGCTTCAGACATCCGTTCGGGCACGATCGGCTATCTGCCCGAAGAGCGCGGCCTCTATCGCCAGATGAAAGTGCAGCCGCTGCTGGAATTCCACGGTGAACTCCGCAGCGGGCGCTCCGTCACCGCCGAGGTCGCATCGTGGCTCGAACGGTTCGGTCTCGCCCACTGCGCCTCGCAGAAGCTCGAAACCCTGAGCAAAGGCATGAGCCAGAAGATTCAGTTCATCGCCGCTGTCGTACCCGAGCCAAAACTGCTGATCCTCGACGAACCGTTCACCGGCCTCGACCCCGTCAGTGCCGACGTCATCCGCACCGCAATTCTCGATCTGCGCCGCCGCGGCGCCACCGTTATCCTCAGCACGCACGACATGGGCGTGGCCGAAAGCCTGTGCGACTACATTTTCATGATCTATCGCGGCAACAAGGTTCTCGACGGCACTCTCGCGTCGATTCAGGATCGGTACGGTAGCGACACAATCCGCGTCTCCACCGCGGCCGGACCGGCGTCGCTCAACGGCCTGCCGGGAGTCGAAAAGGTTCGCGACCTCGGCCAGGTGCAGGAGCTGCGCATGGGGCAGGGCTGCGATCCTCAGGAAGTTCTGCGCACGCTCATGGCGCGAACTTCGGTGACAAGCTTTTCAGTGGTGAAGCCGTCGCTGCACGACATCTTCGTGCGCATCGCCGGGCCGGCAGCTGCTGACGAAAACCACACGGAACAACAGGAGGCAGCGCGTGCATCTGCGTAAGATCCTGCTCGTCGCGAAGCGCGATTACCAGGCCGCCGTGATGCGCAAGGCGTTTATTATCGGTCTGGTTGCTGCGCCACTCCTGTTTGGCGGAGGCTTTTTCGTCATTGCCATCATGCGCGTCACCCAGAGCACGAGCGCGCGCCATGTCGCCATCGTGGATCGCACCGGCGCCGTCGCGGATTCGATCCTCGCCGCAGCGCGCGCCAGAGCCGATCAGGACCGCAGGGACTTACCCGCCGCCACGCCGATCCTCGACAACAACTTCACGTTCGAAACCGTGCCTCCCGACCGGAATGACCGTGAAGCCCAGCGCATCGTTCTTTCCGACCGGGTGCGCCGTCACGAACTGTTCGCGTTCGTTGAGATTGGTCGTGACGCGATCAAGCCTCCGAAGGAACCGAAGAAACCTGCGGGCCTTGTCGCTTATTACTCGGATTCGCAGAGCGCTCCGTCGCGTGCATGGATCTTCGGCGGGGTCAACGACGGTATCCGGCGCGTGCGGCTGGCGCAGCTCGGTGTCAACCCCGGCCGATTCGACGACCTGATGCGCGATGTGCCGGTTGAAACCATGAGCCTGGTGTCGCGGGGCCAGCCGTCCGCCAGCGCGCCCGGCAATCCGGCGGCCGCTCTTGCGGTCCCGCTTGCTCTGATGCTCCTTATGATGATGATCGCCATGATGGGTTCGGCGCCCATGCTTACGGTGGTCGCGGAAGACAAGATGCAGCGCGTCTTTGAGATGCTGCTGGCCTCGGCGAAACCGTTCGAGCTGATTGCGGGGAAGGTGGTGGCCTCGGTCGGCGTTTCGCTCACCAGTTCCGTGTTCTACATCGTCGGCGGACTCTTCGTGCTGCAGGGGATGGCGCTGATGGGGTTCGCCCCGTTCGAACTGCTGCCCTGGTTCTTTCTCTATCTCATCTGCGAGGTTGTCATCCTGAGTTCGCTGGGCGCGGCGCTCGGCTCGGCCTGCAGCACGCCGAATGACGCGCAGCAGTACGTCTTCTTCGTGATTCTGCCGGTGATTGCGCCGGTATTTTTCATCGGCCCGCTGATGGAGCAGCCCAATGGCCTGATGGCGACGGCGGCTTCGCTGATTCCGCCCTTCACGCCGCTGATCATGATGATGCGCCAGGCGATGCCCGGCGGCGTACCGGCGTGGGAACCGTGGGCGGGACTCGTCGGCGTACTGGCCTGGACGCTTCTCAGTACGTTCGTGGCCGCGCGCATTTTCCGCGTGGGGATTCTGATGCAGGGCACGGCACCGAAGCTGCCGGAGATGTTCCGCTGGGCGCTGCGCGGCTGATAGCCTATGGCACAAGTCCTGTATTTCGTAGAATGGGAGTGATGGCTGTCCTCGAATCGATTATCGTCAGCGATCCCGAGGTAATGAACGGGGTTCCCTGTTTCCGGGGTACGCGTGTGCCTCTGAAAAACCTGATGGACTACATCGAGGGCGGCTATCCTCTGGCTGAGTTTCTGGAAGACTTCCCGACAGTAACCCGCGCCATGGCTATACAGGCACTCGAAGACGCGAAGGATTCGCTGGTTGCGCGCATTGCATGAAGGTGCTTCTCGACGAATGTGTTCCTGAAAGATTGCGGGGACACCTCAAGGGCCATGAAATCCATACTGTCCGCTATGCAGGGCTCAACGGGAGGAAGAATGGTGAACTGCTCCGATTGGCCGAAGCGGCGGGTTACGGCGTTCTCCTGACGGTCGATCAGGGTATTCCTTATCAGAACAGCATGACAGGACGTGGAATTGCCGTGATCGTGTTGCGGGCGCCCGGCAATGACATCGACACTCTGAAACAGATGACGGAAGCCGTGGCCAGTGCCCTGATTACGATCTCGGCGGGCGAGATCATCGCACTGGAATACTCGGCGACCCGTAATAGCTGAATGCCAGTTGTTCGGACGCGGACAGCAAGGCCGGGCGATCTTTCCCGGGGAAAACTCGCCGAATGGACCGAGGCGGAAAGTGCCGTCGGGAAATCGCGTCAGGCAGTGTTTCATTGGAAAGGGCTGCGCGGATGCGCAGATGGTCGTTTCAGAACCCCTCGTCGCCAGTGAATCAGCCGAATCAATCCGACGCAGTCGTTCTCTCGCCGCCACGCCTTTTGCCGGGCCGGGGAGCGCGGGTTGGTCAGGCCTCGCCGGGAGTGTATCATTCCTGCCGGGATTCAGACTTTTCTCCCTCAGCGCCAGAATCTCCTCCAGCCGCTCTGCTCACAGAACTTCTGGGTGATATCATCAGGCCGATAGAGATTGCTGAACGCAAAACAGTGCGACCCACCAGAAGCGACCTTCAGTTTTACAAACAAACGGGTCAACCTAAGATAGATAAGCCGTCAGTCAAAGACCGTTCCAGATCATCCCAGCCCCCATATCTCGGCATCATCTGCGCGATCGTGGGCGGTACATCCTACGCGAACAAGGTCTTGCAGTTGGAAATCTAATGATTGCCGTCGGCGTCGGAGCTTTGACGGTTGCACTCATCATGGAACTTAGGCGCTAACGCGATACCCTGCTATGTCGAACCAGAGTTCACCCCCGGCAGGGAACAAAGACCTGATCGATATCATCCGTTTCCACCTGCGGTTCGTCAGAAAAAATCGTGGGTGGATTCGGGCTCGGGAAGTTTGCCAAGTGAGTGATAGAGGGCGAGTTCCAGCGTTCGAAAGGTTCGAAAGCCATAGGCTTTTCGCATTGTGACTTTGGCCTTGTTATTCAGCCCCTCGACGACACCGCTGGAAAGCATCTTTTGAGCGCGGAAATAGTTGAGGATCAGTTCACGGTGATCGCGCAGAGAACTGGCGATCTTCTTCATCGGCTCGATGCGGGAGCGCATCACCTGACGGCACCAGTCATCGAGGAACTTTCCGGCCCAGTAGGGAGCGTTGTAATCCCAGAGTTGCTGAAAGGCTTCCTTGAGAAGGTAAGCGCGGACGGTTTTCAGGTTGTAGCGGAGGATGTCGCGCAGGCGGAAGCGCTGTTCGGTTTTGAGGTTCTCTTCGCGTTTGAGCAGCAGCCAGCGCGACTTCTTCAGTACCGGCGTATAGCCTTCGCGCAGCATGCGGCGCGATTCGCCGGCGCGAACCTCATCGAGAGCCTTGTTCATCTTCGCAACGATATGGAAGCGGTCGAGAATGTGCAGCGCCTCGGAGCATTTCTCGCGAATGACCTTCAGATAGGGCTCCCACATGTCGGAGCAGACGAAGACGATCTTTGAAGCGATTTCGTCGCCGATGACTTTGAAGAACCCCTGAAACGACTCAATCGTTCTTTCCCTTCCGATCCAGAGCAGGCGCGTGACGCCGAGATCGATCTGATAAACCAGCGTCAGATACTTGTGGCCTTTGGCGTATTGGATCTCGTCCACACCGATGGCGTCAATCTGACCGAGCACCCGGTGCTCCAGCCCGAAGGTAACCACGTGCTCGACGGCGTCGAAAACCTTTTCCCATGAAGTACGGAAAGCCTCGGCGGTTTCTTTCCACGAAAGCCGGCGCGCCCAGCGGGCGAGGAACAACATGTAGGCCCGGGTCAGAGTGCGCTTTCCGTCGCCCCACGGAACTTCCTCGACCACGACCGCATCGCAGCGGCGGCAATCCACACGCCGCATCGAGTACAACAGAAAAACCAGAAATCCCCAGAATGGAATGAACTCGAAACGGCGCTCGGCGAGTTGATCGTAGCCTGGAGCGGGCTGGTGGCATCGCGAACAAATCGCCTTCGAGCCCTTACGGGGACGCACCGCGATCTCAATGCTCTTGTGATCGGAGCTGAAACGGGCCTGCCGATAAACGAATCCCGGAAAACGGTGACAACGATTTAGAATCGTGATGAGCGCAAGCATGAAGTGGAAGCTGGTGAAGGCGAGAACTACCAAAGTAAACCGCGCCGCTACTCGACCACGCCACGACCTCGAACACTATTGCCGGGATTTGAACGGCTGGCCCCGGTCCTGGATGGGGCTGGAAAAAGATGTGCCGCCGGGTGAGCAGTTGATCGCCCTGTTCCGTCCGTTCCTCGAATCTCTGGCGGCGTCGGACCTGGCGCCAAAGACCATTCAGAAACACGTCGATAACATGTGGGTGCTGGGCGGGGAGTTCATCCGCGACCTCAACTACGATCCTTCTCTGAGAAAGAAGCCCGTGGATGTGGTTCTCTGGCGCATGATCGAGTCCGACGGCGGCCCGCTTCTGTATCACGGCGGCGAGGATGAACAAAGATCGTTCGATTCGACTTGCCGGAAGCTCCGCCGATTCCTCACCGAGACGGCTCGCTAACGCTCGCCGTCAACCCACAAATTTCCCCGACGAGGCCCACCTGCTGGACGAATTCACGAAGCACGGTCACTGCCACCCGTGGTGGTGGCCACTTCACCCCGCAACGAGGCTGGAACATTGGGGGCTGGTGCCGGGCGAAGAGGAAGTATTCAGAAGCTTGCGGCCAAAGGAACCAGGCAGAACAGAGTATCCGAACTTTGTTGGGTCGTTGGGAGCTAGGCGCGGGTGCGTTTTTATTATCGGCGAGCGCCCCTCTTTCAACGAGAGCTACGGTCGCTACATGGGCAAGCTAAACGTGCGGCTAAATCTGTTGCGCGCACTCCCAGAGCTCGGGCAGTTTCTTGAGCAGCCTCCTGAATTTCACGTTACTGACTGCATCAAATTCAGAGGTGCTCAAGGTGCTCGCTTAAACGATAAACTCGGCGAGGACAAGACAATGAGGGAAATTTCGCGACGTTGTTTATCGGCAGAATTCGATTTGCTCAAGCCCAAGCTGGTTTTGCTAACGAGTATGGCAGGAGAAGAAACGTTGCAATTTTTGCTCCTGCCGCAGTTTCAACGACATCTTCACAATTCGTTCGTGGTGGTGCCTCACTGGTCGTCTAGGAAGCGCGACGAGCATGAATGGCCGAAACGCGTCAAAGACGCAGTTAGCGCGATATAACCTCCTTCATGTCCGTAGATCACCCCAAGCGGCTGATCCCCACAGGGCCACGATGCGCCGTTCAGCCTGGTATTTAGTGTTGGCATCGGACGGCAGGGAAGGCTCCTTAAAGTCAATGCGCCCGCGTGAGTCACAACTTTCAAGAATAATCCTCCTGCCAGCCGATCCCCAAGTCCCTCCACGGCTTACGCGCAGCCTCCTCCGCCCTCAACCCTCCCACGCACCCGGCTTTCCCCCTCCGCCATGCTATTGCTGTTGCCGAAGGAGCCCTTTACCCATGGCAACAGCAGCCCAGACCGAAGCGAATCGCCTCAATGCCGAGAAATCAACCGGCCCGCGCACTGAGGAAGGCAAACGCACCTCCAGCCTGACCGCCTATAAGCATGGCCTCACAGGCCAGCGCGTCATCCTGACCGCTGAAGAAGCCGAAGTCCGCGACCGTTTCACCGACGCCTTCTTCGAAGACCTCAAACCCGTCGGCGCCATGGAAGAAAGTCTCGCGCAGTCCATTGCCGATTCCCACTGGCGCATCCACCGCGCCGTCGCCATCGAAGACAACATCTTCGCCGCCGAAGCGTGGAATGAAGAAAACTACGCCGCGGAGAACGGATCCGAATACGATGGCGTCGACCGCGCCCTGGCCCCGATGCGCTGCTTCACCCGCGACCCGAAGCGTTTCCATCTGCTGACGACTTACGAAATGCGCCTGCACCGCAAGGCCCAGGCCGATCTTGAAGCAGCTCCGCGCCATGCAGTCCGAACGCCGCGCCGAACAGGCGAAGAACGACGAAACGCCCCGGCTCGCCCCCGAAAAGCGCGCGCCCCTGGCCGTGCAAACGCCTGAATCCGAACGCCTCAACCGTCCAAATGGCTTCGTTTGTTCACCCGCCCCGATGTCGGAAGAGGAGATCGAAAAATTCTTCAGCGCCGACCCCAGCCTGCTCAGCCAGTATGTTTCCCAACCCGGCCCGCCGCCCGTGAACCAGGGTCAGGGGTCTTAGCCCAATTAGTGGGGCCAAGGCTTCGGCCCTGCCGCCGGGCTTCCGCCCGGCGCAAGCTTCAACGCTATCGCCCGAGACGATCATTCCCCTCGGGTTCGACTATTCTCGCAGGGTTTAGTTGCGGGCTACGACGCCGCAGGGCAGGGAAGGAACGATGACCAGTCGATCCCGCGCTGATACTCCTCGTCCGGGCCGAACGTCTTCTGAAACGTGAAGGCGAATTCGCTGGGTCCGTACCGGTCCAGATGCGCCAGCCGCTTCTTCGCCTCATCGATGCCCGGCATGTGTCCGGCCGGTACCCACCACAACGCCGTATAACTGCCGGCGAACTGTTCGAACCAGTTGTGCCTCTGCCGCAGCAGCTCGACGTGCGCTGTCTTGAACACGAAGTTCCGCAGCGCATCGATGGACTCCCACACCGACATGTTGAACAGGATGCGGTCATCGTGCTCGTATGGACGGAAGTATGTTGCGTTGCCCGCGTCCGTCTGCAGCCGCCACACGAATCCGGGGCTGCCGTCGGCCAGCGCGTTGATCTCATCCAGCCGCGACATGAATCCCTCCATCACCGGGCTCTCCGTCGGCGCCTTGATCCTGCCGATATTGACCTGTGCGATTTGGTATTTGCTCACTCTGCCTCCTTTTTTCTCGCCGCCCGAATCTCCTCCAGCCGCTCCGCGATCCTCTTCTCCACGCCGCGATCCGTCGGATAATACCAGCGCTTCCCCGCAAGCGACTCCGGCAGACACTCCATCTGGTTCACCGCGCCTTCGAATTTATGCGCGTGCTGATACCCGGCACCGTAACCCCACGCCTTCATCGCCGCGCGTCGGCGCATTTCGCAGATGCATCGGCACCGGCTCGGCGCGTCCGCTCTGCACCTCTTTCATCACCTCGCCCATCGCGCGGTACGACGCATCCGACTTCGGCGCCACCGCCAGATAAATCACCGCCTGCGCCAGCGCCAGATCGCCTTCCGGAATTCCCAGGAAATGCACGCACTGCTGCATCGCCATGCATTGCTCGAGCGCCCGCGGATCGGCCAGCCCGATATCTTCAATCGCCATCCGCACCACGCGCCGCGCAATGTACATGCGGTCCTCGCCGGCCTCCAGCATGCGCGCCAGCCAGTAGAGCGCCGCATCGGCATCGCTCGACCGCACCGATTTATGCAGCGCCGAAATCAGGTTGAAGTGCTCTTCGCCGGCCTTGTCGTAAAGCAGCACCTTGCGGCCCAGCGCGTCGGTCACCGACTGCTCCGTCACCGCGCCCGAACTTGCCGCCACCTCCAGCGTGTTGTAGGCGGACCGCGCATCGCCGTTCGCCGCCATCGCGATCTGCTCCAGCACTTCGTCCGGCGCGGTCACACCCACGACTGGCAGCGCCCGCCGCAGCAGCCCGACGATCTCTTCCGTCGTCAGCGCCCGCAGCATGTAGACCTTCGACCGCGAGAGCAGCGCCGCGTTCACTTCGAACGATGGATTCTCCGTCGTCGCGCCGATCAGAATGATGTCGCCCTTCTCCACATACGGCAGAAACGCGTCCTGCTGGGCTTTGTTGAAGCGATGGATTTCATCGATGAACAGGATGGTCCGCCGTCCCAGCCTGCGCAGCCGCTCGGCATCGGCCATCACAGCCTTGATCTCTTTGATGCCCGCGAGCACCGCGCTGAACGGCAGGAACTCGCTCTTCGTCATGTGCGCGACGATCTGCGCCAGCGTCGTCTTCCCGACTCCCGGCGGTCCCCACAGAATGATCGATGTCAGCTGATCGCGTTCGATCTGCGTGCGCAGCGGCTTGCCCGGTCCGAGAATGTGCTCCTGCCCGGCGAAATCATCCAGCGTTGCGGGACGCATCCGGTCCGCCAGCGGGCGTTTGTTGTCAGCTTTGGCGGCCAGAGCTCCAGCGGACTGGCGTCGAAAAGGCTCAAGCTCGGACAGCCTCTATCGCGCGCACCCGCTGCCGGCGCGCTTCATAAAGCAGCACCGCGGCCGCCACGGCTGCGTTCAGCGATTCGACCCCCACCGTCGGAATCGCCACGTCTTTCGCGGCGCCGTAGCAGTTCCTGGCTCACGCCGCGTCCTTCACTCCCGATCACGATGGCGCACTTGCGGCTGAAGTCGACATCGCCCGCCAGCGTCTCCGCACCCGTGAACGGCATCGCCGCATAGATATCCACGCGATGCTGCTGCAGTGACGCGCGCGCCATGTTGGCCTCAATCCCGAAGACAAAAGGAATGCGGAACAGCGATCCCGCCGAAGCCCGCAGCGTCTTCGGATGGTACGGGTTCGCACTGCCCTTTATGAACATCAGTCCCGGTCGCGCCGAATGCCTCGGCGGCGCGCGCGATGGCCCCCGCGTTGCCCGGATCCTGCAACCCGTCCAGCACCACCACCAGGCTCTGCCCGCGAAACAGATGATCGATCGACCACTCGGGCGGCTCCACCAGCGCAATCACCCCCTGGCTGGTTTCAGTCGAAGCGATGGTCTGGAAAGAGTGCGTCCGGCAGACCACGACTCTGCGCGTGCCCTTGAGCCCGGCGACGTGCCGTTCCACGGTGATCCTGACCGACTCCGACACCAGCACTGCCGGGACGTATCGCTCGCTGCGCAGCGCCTCTTCGAGCAGATGAAAACTCTCCGCCACGCACCATCCCTCGTCCGTCAGGCCGCCGTGCGCAATGGCCCGCCGAACGTCTTTGATGAGAGGATTGGCCGCGCTGGTAATCAGACTCTACGTCTCACCGGGCGCATACAATGTTGACATAAGAATAACGCACCTCAAGCGTGTAGCCGGGCTGGCGGGCTGGCTGCTCGTCGTGTTCGCACTCGGGCTATCTGATCGCGCTCACGATGCGAATCGGCCGTCAGAGCACACGCGACGAAGCGCGTCCGGCCGACGTCATCATCGTCATGGGCGCGGCGGAATACCGCGGACATCCTTCGCCGGTACTCAAGCTCCGGCTCGACCACGCGGTCAGATCTTTACCAGCAGCGCCTTGCGCCGTACATCATGACGACCGGCGGACCCGGCGGCGATCCTTCTTTCACCGAAGGCGGCGTCGGCCGGTCCTACCTGATCGATCGCGGCATCCCCGCCGAATCGATCATTGTGGAGGACGAAGGCGAATCGACGGCGTATTCCCTGAGCGCCGCATCCGAAATCCTGCGCCGCATGGGGCTGCATTCCTGCATCATCGTCAGCGACGGCTATCATCTGTTCCGCGTCAAGCGCATCCTGCAGCAGGAAGGTTTTACCGCCTGGGGATCGCCGCGTGAACCGGGCGACACCAACATCCCGAAGGAGTGGTGGCACTGCTTCCGACAGGCGGTTGCTTACGGCCTCTGGCGCATCGGCGTGCGCGTGTAGGCGCCCCTGTATCAATTTAGTACAGTCTGATTGCGGTTCTTATGAACCGGCCGGTAATAATAGGCTTCTCCACGTTCGAGAGGATCAATGACCCACCTGATCGCGCTGCTACAGACAGCGCCCGACCTGACGACGCGCCTCGCCGACGCTCGAAGCAGCTGTAAAATCCGCACAATCGGCCGGCGACAACGCCTGGATGCTGACCAGCGCCGCGCTGGTGCTGCTGATGACCGGCCCGGGACTCGCTCTTTTCTATGGCGGGCTGGTGCGCCGCAAGAACGTGCTCTCCACCATGATGCACAGCTTCATCATGATGGGGCTGATCACCGTGATCTGGGCGCTCGTCGGCTACAGCCTGGTCTTCAGCGAAGGCACTCCGTTCATCGGCGGCCTGAAGTATGCGTTTCTGAACGGCGTCGGCACCGATCCGAACGCGGATTACGGCGCGACAATTCCGCAGGGGACCTACATGATTTATCAGCTGATGTTCGCCATCATCACGCCCGCGCTGATCTCGGGCGCATACGCCGAGCGGATGAAGTTCAGCGCGATGGCGCTGTTCACGACGCTGTGGGCGTTCGTCGTTTACTTCCCGATGGCGCACATGGTCTGGGGCAAGGGCGGATTGCTGAACGCCTATCTCGGCGGCAGCAGTCCGCACGTTCGATTTCGCCGGCGGCACGGTGGTGCACATCACCTCGGGCGTCTCGGCGCTGGTTTGCGCGCTGTATCTGGGCAAGCGCGTCGGCTATCCGCAGGAGCCGATGAAGCCGCACAGCATGGTGCTGAGCGTGATCGGCGCGTGTCTGCTGTGGGTCGGCTGGTTCGGCTTCAACGCGGGCAGCGCGACTGGCGGCCTCCGGACTCGCCACCAGCGCTTTTGTCGCTACGCATTTCGCGGCCGCCGCCGCCGCGCTCGGCTGGATGGCCGCCGAGTGGCTGCAAATGCGGCAAGCCCAGCATGCTGGGCGGCATTTCGGGCGCGGTGGCCGGACTGGTCGCGATCACGCCCGCGTCCGGTTTCGTGAAGCCGATGCCGGCGCTGCTGATCGGCGTGCTGGCCGGCGTCTTCTGCTTCCTGATGGTGACCGCGGTCAAACACATGTTCGGCTACGACGATACGCTCGACGCTTTCGGCGTACATGGCGCCGGCGGAACGCTCGGCGCGCTGCTGACCGGCGTGTTCGCGACGAATGTGATCAACAACGCGCCGATCAATGGCAAAGTGATTCCGCTGGGGCTGGTGGACGGCAATCCCGGACAGATTCTGAACCAGGCGATCGGCGTTGCTGATCTCCATCGGCCTCGCCGCCGTCGGCACGTTCGTTATCCTCAAGATTTGCGATGTGCTGATCGGCGTGCGCGTCGACCGCGATGCGAGGAGCAGGGACTCGACCTCACGCCAGCACGGCGAAGAAGGCTACGTCACTCGAAGCGTAGCGTAAGTAAGCTCAGAGGGCATATATGAAAAAAATTGAAGCGGTCGTTCAGCCGTTCAAGATGGAAGAAGTCAAAGAAGCGCTCAAGAATATCGGCATCGACGGGATGACCATCAGCGAAGTCCGCGGCCACGGCCGGCAAAAGGGCCACAAAGAGGTTTATCGCGGCCAGGAATACAACGTGGATCTGCTGCCCGAAGGTGAAGTTCGAGCTGGTGATTCCGGACACGCGTCTGGAGGAAGTGGTCGACTGCGTCACCAATGCGGCGCGCTCCGGCAAGATCGGCGACGGCAAGATATTCGTCTACGATGTGGCGGAAGCCATTCGCATCCGCAACGGCGACCGCGGCGACCAGGCGGTTTAGCCGGGTCCCGGCCGGGCGTGCCCCCTGGGTTTGTGCGGATTCAGCCCATTTTTCTGGAAAAATACTCCCGCTCCCGCATGTACTTTGGCTGCCGGAGTGCTCAGAATACCCTGTGGAAGGCTGGTATGCCGAAATTCAAACCTGTTCCTCTTGCTTGCTCCATGCTCCTGCTCGCGTGCGTGCTTATCGCCCAGCAACCACCTCCTGGAGCACTCCCGCCCCCTGCTGCGTACCCGCCAGGTGAGGCTCCGCAGCAAGCGCTGCTTACGCAGCCTCAGCTCGACGATCTGGTCGCGCCTATTGCTCTTTATCCCGACAACGTGCTCAGCCAGATCCTTGTCGCCAGCACCTATCCGCTCGAGGTCGTGGAAGCGCAGCAATGGCTCTCGCAGCACAAGACCCTCACCGGGCAAAAGCTGGTCGAGGAGGCGCAGAAGCAGAACTGGGATCCCAGTATTCAGGCGCTCGTGGTATTTCCCGACGTGCTGACGCGCCTGAATCAGGACATTCGCTGGACCACCGATCTCGGCAACGCCTTCCTCGCCCAGCAGGCCGACGTGATGGCGGCAGTTCAGCAGATGCGCCAGAGGGCACAGGCCAACGGCAAACTACAGTCCGGGCCGCAGGAGACCGTGAACACCGTGACGCAGAACGGCCAGTCTGCGATCGATATTGCTCCCACCAACCCAGGAGACATCTACGTCCCCAACTACAATCCCGCGTGGGTTTGGGGACCGCCGGCCTACGGTTATTACCCGCCTCTTTACTACCCACCCATCGACTACGGTTTCGGTTTTTTCCCGTATGTTGATGTCGGGTTCTACTTCGGCGGCGGCTGGGGCTTTGGATTGGGGTGGGGCTGGGGACCCAACTGGTTCGGTGGCGGCATCTTCCTGAACGGTGGGTTCTTCCATCGTTTCGGTTTTCGCGATTACCACCCCGGCTTCGGTAACGTATGGGTGCACGATCCCGGACACCGCCTCGGTGTTCCCTACGCCAATCGCGCCGTGGCGCAACGTTTTGGCGGCGGTAACTTCCGCGGTGGCGGCGCAGGATTTCGCGGCGGCGGGGCGGAAAGATTTGGCGGCGGCGAGGCTCGGGCCGGCGGGACACGCGCGCCCGCCGGACAGCGTTTCGGCTCGCAGGGTTTCGAACGGCAGAATCCCGGCGGCAGCCGCAGCGCCTTCAGCGGCATCCGCGGCGGCGGCCAGGCCCAGATGCGCAGCGATCACGGCTTCTCCAGCATGGGTCACGCCGGATTCGGCGGATTCCGCGGCGGCGGTGGTGGTGGTTTTCACGGCGGCGGCGGTTTTCATGGAGGAGGCGGACATGGCGGAGGTGGACGCCGATGACAGCTAAAACGACGAGCGTGACAATCTTTCTCGCGGGCCTGCTGGCGATTTCCCCGGGCGTCGCGCAGCAGCTCACTCAGAAGACATTCGCTTCACCCGAAAATGCTGCACAGGCTCTTATCGACGCGGCTTCGAAAGATGACTCCGCCGCTTTGGCCGCCATCCTCGGTTCGAATGGCAAGGGTCTACTCACGTCCGGCGATGCCGCGCGCGACACTGCGGAGCGCCGGGAATTCGCGCAGCTGGCATCCATGCGCCACGAGCTGGAGCCATCTGCCCTGCGCGCGGGGACGATGATCCTTATCGTGGGCCAGAACGACTGGCCGTTTCCCGTTCCGCTCGTGCGTGAGGACCAGCGCTGGCGTTTCGATCCTGGCATGGGCTCGCTCGAGGTTCGCGCGCGGCGCGTCGGCGCCAATGAGATCGATGCCATCGAGATCTGCGCCGGATACGTGGAAGCGCAGCAGACGTTTGCCCAGGAACATCGCTCCGGGGCCCCGGTCATGGAGTACGCCCGCACTATCATGAACGGACTTTACAAACCGGGTGTCGGACGGGAGCTTGTCCCGCAGCGTTTTGCCGAAGCGGCCGTCGGCACTCCGGGCCGCAAAGCGAAGCCTTATCACGGCTACTACTTCCGCGTGCTGACCGAGCAGGGTGCGGACGCTCCCGGCGGCGCTCACAAATATCTGGCCGGCAAATACATGATCGGCGGATTCGGGCTGATCGCCTGGCCGGCTGAATACGGTGTCACCGGCGTTCACACCTTCATCGTGGATCAGGACAACACGGTTTACGAAAAGGACCTCGGCGCGCAGACTCCGACGCTCGCTCCTGCGATCACGCGCTACGATCCCGGCAATTCGTGGATGCCGGTTAATTAAAGAGGCCGGTTAACCGATGCCGCTGCGGCACGATCCGGCCGCTTCAGCTTTCGCGCACGTGCAGCTTTCGCAGGAAAGTCATCATCGGGCACCAGTTGGTGAATGCCGATTGAAACAGATTCAGCCCTGCGAAGGCCGTCAGCAGGTACCACCAGGAACTGACCCAGTGTCCCAGCGACAGGCTCGACAGAACGACGACGCCGGCGATCATCCTTAAGTAGCGTTCCAGAGTCATGCGAGCTTCCTCCTTCGGTTGAAGACGAAGAACAACACCGGGACCGTCATGCGCGAGAGCAGCAGCGAAGCGATTTCGCCTGCCATGAGCGCAATGGCGAGTCCCTGAAAAATCGGATCGGAAAGGATCACGGACGAGCCGACGACCACGGCTGCGGCAGTCAGCATCATGGGCCGGAAACGCACGGCGCCGGCGTCGATCACGGCTTCGTCGAGAGGCATCCCTTCTTTCAGCCGCAGTTCGATGAAATCGACGAGGATGATCGAGTTGCGCACCACGATACCCGCGCCCGCGATGAAGCCGATCATCGAAGTCGCGGTGAAGAATGCATGCAGCAAGCCGTGCGCGGGCAGGATGCCGACGAGCGAGAACGGAATGGCGGCCATGATGATCAGCGGGCGTCAGAAACGACTGGAACCATCCGACGACCAGCCCATAGATCAGAATCAGCACGGCGGCAAAGGCGATGCCCAGGTCGCGGAAGACTTCGTAGGTCACCTGCCATTCGCCATCCCACTTCATCGAATAGCGCTCCGGATCGGACGGCAGAGCGGCCATGTGCTGCTCGATGCGGTAGCCTTCGGGGATGCGGAATTTGTCGATTTCGGGGCCGAGCTTCAGGATGGCGTAAACGGGGCTCTCCATGGCGCCGGCAACGTCGGCGGTTACATAGGTCACCGGGAGCAGGTTCTTGTGGTAGATGCTCTTGTCTTCGATGCGCTTTTCGAAATGGACCAGCTCGCTCAGGGCGACGGTGTGGCCGTCGCGGCCCGCGATACGCAGAGTGCCGATTTGCGCGATGTCCGAGCGCGACGGGCGGTCGAGGCGAAGCATCAGCGCGATGTCTTCCTTCTCCGATTCCCGATGCAGCAGGCCTGCCTGATAACCCGCTGAGGCGATCTCGACGGCGCGCGCGATGTCGTCTTCGGAGATGCCGTTGAGCGCGGCCTTTTCCTCATCCACGACGAGCTGATATTTCGGCTGGTCGTCCTCCACATACCAATCGACGTCAACGACGCCATCGGTGCGTTTGAACAAGTCGCGCATGCGCCGCGCGAGGGCGATGCGGCCGTCGGGCGTGGGTCCGTAGACTTCGGCGACCAGCGTTTCGAGCACCGGAGGGCCGGGCGGCACTTCGGCGACCTTGATGCGCGCGCCGTACAGTTCCGCGATGGGCATCAGACGGCGGCGCACCTGTTTGGCGATTTCGTGGCTCTGCAGGTCGCGCGCGCTTTTTGGTTTCAGGTTGACCTGGATATCGGCCACATTGGGGCCGCGGCGCAGATAGTAGTGCCGCACGAGTCCGTTGAAGTTGTAAGGTGACGCTGTGCCCGCATAGGTCTGGACGTTGACGACTTCGGGCTGCTTCTCGGTTTCCGCGGCCAGCAACTGCGCGACACGCTGGGTTTGCTCGAGCGTCGTGCCGTTGGGCATGTCGATAATCACCTGAAACTCGCTCTTGTTGTCGAACGGCAGCATCTTCACTTTGACGAAGCCGATGTAGAAAAGCGAGACGGAGCCGAGCAGCAGAATCACGACTCCGCCCAGGAAACTCCAACGCACGGCTGGCCGGTGCAGCAGGTTCCCCATCACGCGGCGGTAGAGGCGCGTGAGGAAGCCTTCGCGCTCGGCGTGCTCTGCGGCCTCGCCTTCGGAGCGTTTGAGGATGCGAATGGCGGCCCAGGGGGTGACAACGAAGGCCACGATGAGCGAGAACGACATCGCGGCGCTGGCGCCGATCGGGATGGGGCGCATGTACGGACCCATCAGGCCGCCGACGAATGCCATAGGCAGGATCGCGGCGACGACGGCGAGGGTGGCGAGGATCGTGGGATTGCCGACCTCGTCCACTGCTTCGATGGCCACCTCCCGTGCCGCGCGCCCGCGGTTGGCCGGCATGCGCCAGTGCCGCACGATGTTTTCCACGACGACGATGGCGTCGTCAACCAGAATGCCGATGGAGAAGATCAGGGCGAAAAGCGTGATGCGGTTGAGCGTGTAGCCGTACAGCCAGAAGACCGTCAGCGTAAGGGCGAGCGTGACCGGAATGGCGGTGAAAACGATCAGCGATTCGCGCAGGCCGAGGACGATCGCCACCAGCACGCTGACCGAAATCACCGCGATCAGCATGTGCCAGAGAAGCTCGTTCGATTTTTCCTTCGCTGTATCGCCGTAGTTGCGCGTAATCGTCATTTTAACGTCGGACGGGATAACCGTGCCGCGCAGAGGCGTGAGGCGCGCCAGCACGTTGCCTGCGACCGTAACGGCGTTCGTGCCTTTGCGCTTCGAAACAGCAATGGTCACGGCGGGATAGAAGCCGCCGCCTTCCGAATAGCGGACGTATTGCGACGGCTCTTCGCCGCCGTCGGTCACTTCGGCAATATCGCGCACGAAGATCGGCTTGCCGTTCGCGGCGCCGGTGACGACATTGCGCACGTCGTCCGCGGTGCAAAGGAACTCGCCGGTTTCGAGGATAAATTCGCGGTTGCCGTTCGAGAATTCTCCGGATGGCAGGCGGCGGTTGGAGAGTCCCAGGGCCTGCGCGACCTGCAGGGGGGAAAGATCGTAGGCCGCGAGGCGGGCGCGGTCGAGCGTGATGCGGATTTCACGGCGCTGGCCGCCGATGAGCTGCACGGCGGAAACGTCCGGCGTCTGCTTAACGGCATCGTCAACCTGCGCGGCGATGCGCCGCAGTTGGAAATCGCCGTATCGTTGGCTCCAGAAGGTGAGCGCGAGAATCGGCACGTCGTCGATGGAGCGCGGCTTGACCAGCGGCATCGATGCGCCGGGCGGGATGAGGTCGAGATTGGCGTTGAGCTTCTGATTGAGACGAACGATGCTTTTTTCTTCGTCCTGCCCGACGAGGAAGCGCACGATGGCGGTGGAGGAACCGGGGCTGGAAGTCGAATAGATGTATTCGACGCCGGGGACTTCCCAGAGCAGCTTTTCCATCGGTTTTGTGACGCGCTCTTCGACTTCGCGCGCCGAAGCGCCGGGCATCTGCACAAAAACGTTAACCATAGGCACGACGATCTGCGGCTCTTCTTCGCGCGGCAGCTTCCAGACCGCGAAGGCGCCGAGCAGCAGCGAGCCTGCGATGACAAGCGGCGTGAGTTTCGAGCCGATCCAGACTTTGGCGAGCCGCCCGGCGGGGCCCAGCTGGCGTGGTTCTTTCAATGCGCCGTCTCCACTCCTGCGCCGTCGGTAAGACCGGATGGAACCGGGAAGATGATCTTCTCCCCGGGATTGAGGCCGGAGAGAACTTCGACGCGATCCCTGGCTTTGTCGCCTGTGGTGATCAGGCGAGTTCGGGCGATGCCGCTGTCGGCAACCATCACTGACTGCAGCTGGCCGCGCTCGGTGACTGCCGCCGCGGGGATGGCGGTGACGGACCGGCTGCCGATGGGAAACGCAGCGCGTCCGAAGAGACCGGAGCGGAGGTTCGCGATGGCGGGCAGGTCGATTTTGACGATGTAGCTGCGCGATGTGGCATCGACCGCGGGCACGATCTCGCAAACGCGGGATTCGATCGTCTGCGGAATTCCATCCAGCGTCACCGTGACCGCCTGGCCCGTGCGAATCGCGCCGGCTTTCGATTCCTCAACCGAAGCTTCGAGGCGGTATGTTCCCTCGCGTTCGATTGTCAGAAGCGGCGCGCCGGGAGTGGCCAGGGTTCCGGGGTCAACCGATCTTACCGTAACCACGCCGCTGAATGGCGCGGAAATCTGCGCATAGCCGCGGCTGATTTCCGCCGCCTGCACTTCTTCGCCCGCCTGCGCGAGTTTCGCGTCGAGTTGCCGGCGTCTGGCGCGCGCCATATCGTACGCGGCCTGCGAGGCTTTGACCTTCGCCGATACTTCGTCGAATTCGTGATCGGAAATCGATTTCTTTTCGAATAGCTCCTGCATGCGGCGGAAGGTGGCCTGATCCAGATCCAGATTGGCTCTGGCGGCTGCGACCGCGCTGTCGGCTTCGGGGATGGCATCGCGCACTTCGTCGCGCGCGGCCGCGGCGCGCCGCGAGCCGGTGTCGAGATCGCGCGCGTCGAGACTCACCAGAAGCTGGCCTGCGCGGACGCGGTCGCCGGTCTGGACCTGGACTTCGCGCACGTAGCCCATCCATTTCGACGAAATCACCGCTGCCGTGCGAGCGCGTACGGTGCCGGTGGCTTCGTAAACAGAAGGCCAGTTCTCCTTGGCCACATCGACGGTGGTGACGGCGGCCGGAGCCTGCGTCGGCGCCTCTGTTTCGGGCCGGGGCGCTTCCGTGCAGGCGGCCAGCAGTACCAGCAGGGGAATCGGGAGAAGCTTCCGCATTAGTTGAGCACCTCCGAATCGGGGTTGAGCGAGCCCGCGGCCAGTTCGAGCATGCCCGCGGCAATGCGCTGATCGTGGATCGCCGCCAGCCGGCGGGTCCGTGCTTCCATGACCGCTGTCTCGGTGCGAAGCAGATCGGTGACGGTGGAAAGGCCGGCATCGTAGCGGTTCTGCGTGATGCGCAGGCTTTCCTCGGCTTCGGCGACGGCAGCGGTTGCGACTTCAATACGCTGCCCGGCGGCTTTCAGATCGGCCCACGCCCGCAGGACCTGCAGGCGGATGGCGGAATCGGCGCGCTTTTCATCGGCCTGAGCGCGGCGCAGAGCGGACTTGCTCGCGTCGGTACGCGCCCTGTCGCCGAACCCGTTGAACAGATTCCAGCGCAGTTCAATCGCCGCCAGCCAGTTGGCGCCGCCGCGGTCGTAAAAGTTCTGGCGGTCGGCCTCGAAAGCGGCGTGAAGGCCGACTTCCGGGAGATAGTTGCTGTGCGCGTCGCCCACCTGATTTTCGGCCAGGCGCGTCAACAGCTTTACCTGGTGGGATTCGGGACGATCCGCAACGCCGTCCGACTCATACCGTTCGGCAGTGGCGGCGGCGAGCGCGACTGGCGTGAGCGACGTCGTTAACTGATGCGGCGCCGTGAGCGGCAGCCCGATGGCGTCGTTGAGAGCGGAACGGGCCACGTCGAAGTCGGCGGTGCGCTCGATTTGCTGTTCGCGCACACCGGCGAGATGGACGCGAATGGAAAGAACGTCGGCGTCGGTGGTCATGCCGGCGGCGCGGCGGTCCGCGGCGCGCTCCAGATCGGCCTCGGCGGAATGAAGCGCCTGTTCGCTGACCTTGACCTGTTCGGCGCCGAGCAGCGCATCGCAGTAAGAGCGGAGAACCGCCGCAATGACCTCCATACGCACGCGGCGGCCGTCTTCTTTGGCGATGTCCTCGTTGAGCTGCTGCGAGCGGACGGCGCGCCTGGTCCTGCCGGCGTCGTAGAGCGGCTGATCGGCGGCGATGCGCGAGGCGAAATTGTTGAGGAAACCGGGGCGGTTCAGCGAACCCGGATCGAAATTCTGAGCCCCGAACTGGTGCTGCATCAGCAGCGAGGAGAAGACGAAAACCGGATTGTCGCTGCGCGTCCAGGACTCGGAGTAGTCGAGCTTTGGCAGATAACCGCTGCGTGCCTCGGAGACTCTCGATGCTGCTTCCTGCTGCGTGGCGTCGGCTGCGGTGACGGACTGGTTTCTCGCAAGCGCGAGGCGGACGGCTTCCTTTAAAGACAGCAGAGCTTCGACAGACACCGGGCTTTGCGCAGCCAGCAGCGCACAAAACAGCATAGCCAGCGTGGAGATTCGATTCATTCGACTGAGCGAAGATATGACAGCAATCCCGAAGCCACGAAGAGCGCATTGAAGTACAGGGATTTAGCGCTGAGCGGAAAGGGCTTAGTGCGCGGTACGGCGCGTTCCACCATCCATCGCTGCGCCAAACCCCACACGTCTCACGTTTGCTGCTCACCGCGTCGAGGGGCAGACCATCGCTTTCTGTGGTCTGTTCAGTTCAGGCCAGGAAAGGCAGACGACACAAACCGATCGTCTGTCCCACCCGGGCAGAAACTCAGCGTCTGCTCTCGTCGGATGGCCTGATCGGGATCGTCAGGGATCCGACGCTTTGAGATGCGGGATCGAAAACCACCACACGGATACTTGCAGGCGGATCTTCGCCCTGGATCTGCTGCTCGAAACCGATACCGTCCCGGAGCACCTGATCGTGCTCCCCGGCGTTGTAACGCAGATTCACGTCAAAACTCCGCGCCCCCAGGATGTGGCCATCCGGCGCGTAATCCGCAACTCCAACGCGCAGTTCACCGGAATACTGCCCGCCTGTCTGCGTCAACGCCACATCGCCGGCATCCACGCGAATGTCAGCCCGCCGGCTCCGCGGGTTCTTCGGATCGGCCGATAAGGTTCCCCGCATACCGATCTCACCTGCGTCAAACGGATTCGCCAGCACGGACTGGATCGCCGCCTTCGCCATCTCATCCGGCGATTCCGGCCACGCGTAATATCCCGTTTTCGTCTGAATGTGGACTCCCTTCCGCGCTGTCGTGACACGAAATTTGTGAAATCTGCCGTTCCAGTTTTTCTCCGGGGCGAAATAGCCGATCTGATAGCTGGTGCGCACATCGCTGACAGCCCGCCGCACGGCTGCACCGATATCCTTGCCTGCATCCGCTCTTCCGCCGGTCAGGTTCGCAAATTGATCCAGATCCGCCAGGCTGTTTTCCCCGCTCCCGCCGTCGATGGCGTCCGGGCTGCCGAGCATGTTCTGCCGTACCGGATAGATCGCAATCCTCGAACGGTCGAAAGCCTCGCTCAGGTGCCGAATCGCCGGCGTGAAATCGACGAAATCGCCTGTGTCCGAGCGGTTGGGTCCCAAAGACGTGGGAACGCCGTCGGTAATCCAGACGATATTCTTTCTGCCTGGGAACCGGGACAGCTGTGCTCCCATCGCATCCAGCGCGGCAAACGTCAACTGCTCCCGCACCGCCACGTCGATCCCCGGGGGCCTCACGCGCATCGCGGCCTTCATCGCTTCGTCCAGCCGCGGTTTGATTTGCCTCGTCCAGGGAGTTCCTCCCGGACCCGTTGCCCGTTCGTCGTCAAAACTGCGAACCGGCGATGCCGTGCCATCGACCCGCAGCAGATACAGATACAGCCCGTCGGCCGATTCCATCGATTCCAGATCGCGCACCAGCTGATTTGCGGCGACCGACTGCGTGCCGAAACGCAGATTCATCAGGTCGAGAAGGATCAGCGTGACATGAGGAACGGTTCCCGCGATGCGGTTCGAGAATTCGTTCGGCCGCAATGGCAGGGGCTGCTCCCGTCTGCTGTCGTTGTGGTGGAAGTAGACGATCGTCTGCGGCTTCCCGGCGTCGGTAATCTGAAAATCGTCGCTGGTGAGGTCGGTGACGGGCTGACCCCGGCTATCCACCGCAACTACGTTGAGGTCGATCAGTCTGGTGTCGGGTTGTGGCCCACCATCCCCGGCAAACAGATTCAGCGCGATCACAACTGCCGCGAGACTAAGTCCGACGCGGACTGGAACCCGTCTTCTCAACTGTCCCGATGGTTAGACAAAAACCACGCCGGTGTCAATCCCATAGCGGCGGTAGATTTCAAGCGGATTCGCTGTACTCGAAAGCACCCTTGCCCCGGCTGGCCAGGCCACACATCAGCTGCTTCCGGTCGCGGCTGTGTTCGTGTTACGCTTCCAGGCCCTCAGGCGGCGCGAATGGCGGAATATCCGCAGCCAGATATAGCTTGCCGTCAGCATCTCGAAAGCGGACCGCAGCCCTTCCAGAAGAAGTGCGATCAACAGCACGACGATCAGAAAGATCACAAGTAACGGCCAATCGTAGTCCACGATCGGAGAATAATCCGGCCGGCTTCGCTTTCCCATCCGTCCGATCCCGTAAATTACCACCGAAGGCACTGTAGCAGCGATGGAAGGCTCCTGCCTCAGGCGATCCCTGAACCCGGTGAAAAATAGGGCTGCTACGGTATAGGCGCTGTCCCGCCGTGGTTGTATGATCGGGGCATGCGCCGGTCCATTCTTTACGCGGGATTTGGCGGATTGATCCTGCTGCTGTGTGTGCTTGGCCTCAGCGCCATCTCGTTCCTTTCTCAGATCAGGAACCGCGAGGAGAGCATCCGTCAGGACTACGTGAGCCGCGACCGTGTGCTCCAGAGACTCAGATCGGATATCTACGATTCCGGAACCCACGTCCGCGACTTCCTGCTTGACACTGACGAGACTTTCGCGGCCGGACACAGGGATCAGTTCCTGGAAACGCAGCACCAGCTTCTTCTCCGGGTGGCCGAGTACAGCCGGCTCAGCACCGGCGGGGATGCCGCGCCAGTCACGCAGCTTGCCCGGGTGGTGAAAGACTATATCGACGCTCTGGCGCCCGTCCTGAAGTGGAACAGCGCGGAACGGCGCACCCGGGCTTATGCGTTTATGCAGGACGAACTGCTGCCGCGGCGCATGAGCGCGCTGAGCGTCGCCGATCACGTCCAGCAGATCAGTGAACAGCAACTGGAGCAGAGCAGCGTCCGCGTCAGCACGATGGTTTTGTCGCTCCGCGTCAAGCTCCTCCTGCTTCTGATGCTGACCGTGGCGGGCGGGCTCAGTCTCGCCGGTTTTTCTCTCTGGCGTCTGCTGAGTCTCGAGCGGGAATCCCAGCGGCGTTTTGCCGAGGCAGTCAGCACTCGCGGGGAACTGAAGCGCCTTTCCGCCGAGCTGGTTTCCGCCCAGGAGAACGAACGAAGAAAGATCTCGCGTGAGCTTCATGATGAAGTCGGTCAGGTGCTGTCGGCGGTCATGCTCTGTCTCGGAGGCCTTCGCTCCGCGCTCCGCGACAGCAATACCGTCGAAGCCCTCCGCCAGCTTCAGCTGGTGGAAGATATGACGCAACGCAACGCCCGGGTCGTGCGCAACATCTCGCTGCTGCTGCGGCCCACCATGCTCGATGATCTGGGTCTTATCCCGGCTCTGAAATGGCTTGCCCGTGAGATTTCCAGGACCAGCAGAATGTCCGTCGACGTGGAAGCGGAAGGGTTTGTCGATGACATCCCCGAAGAGCATCGCACTTGTGTGTTCCGCGTCGCCCAGGAAGCGCTGCGGAACGCCGCGCGGCATTCGGGCGCGCGGCGGGCCCGCGTCGTCGTGATCGGCGAAGACGGCTTCCTTGAGCTCAGGGTGCACGACGACGGCAAGGGCTTTTCACCGCCGCTCGAAACGGGCCTCGGTATTCTGGGCATGCAGGAACGCGTAATGAGTCTCGCGGGCACGATGAAGCTTGATTCCACCCCGGGCCGCGGGACCCTTGTCATCTTCCGGCTGCCGTTAGACCGTCCTGTCGCTGCGGAACTTCACAGCCGCGGCGGCGCGCTCCTTCAGGAAATCAGCCCTTTTCGCACTGCGTAGAGAATCAGTTCGGCCAGATTGTGAAGGTGCAGCTTCTGAAAAATGTTGTTCCGGTGCGTTTCCACCGTGGCGACCGAGATAAACAGCAGTTCCGCAATCTCGCGGTTAGTCTTTCCGGAAGCGAGTATCTGAAGAATTTCTTTTTCCCGCATGCTCAGCAGATCGTAGGTGTCTTCCACCCCGCGGCGGCGCAGTTCAACCATGTACTCTTCCACCAGCAGCTTCGTGATGCTGGGGCTGAAATAAGCGTTCCCCGCGGAAACCGCGCGAATCGCGGCGAGCACGTCCGCTTCCGGTGAGGCCTTCAGCAGATATCCGCGCGCCCCCGCCTTCAGTGCGCGCAGAACATACCCTTCATCGGAATGCATGCTCAGCATGACGATGCGCGCGGCGGGAACCTTCTGTGAGATGCTCTGCGCGGCGTCCGATCCGTTCAGTCGCGGCATGCCGACATCCAGCAGAACGACATCGGGCTTGTGCAGCACGGCCAGATCGATCGCTTCGAAACCGTCGGTGGCCTCGGCGATCACCTGAAATTCGCCCTCCCGCTCGAGCAGAGCACGCAGTCCGCTGCGCACCAGCGCGTGATCGTCGGCGATCAGAACACTGACCCTTGCGTTCATGACATCCAGTTTCAGAATACAGGTTCTGGCGGCAGCAGGAGCCGAGCCATGCGGCGAGTGCGACCGGCGCGTCGGGAACCCCGGCGGGCTCGGTGCTTCGCATGACGGCGCGCGCGCTCCGGAGTGCCCATGGTCTGAAGCTCACGTTCGCTGCTCTTTTCCCAGGACCTTTCAAACCCACTCTATGACCCGGCGCGTCACAGCCGCCATACGGCGCGCAGGGTAATTTCACCCGGAATCGGAACAAACCGTCCCTGCAACCGGAGAAAGGAAAATCCCTGATCAACAGTATTCCCCGCGGGCCCGCAGAAGCGTATTGTTAGAGAGAACATGCCCGGCGTCATTCAACAGCTCCTGATTCAGCCGGACTGCGCCAGTCCCGTCCGGTCTCGCCTCCGTCCGGTCCCGCACGTTCTCGCCGTCAGTGCCAACGTCGCGTTCTACGCGGCGGTCCTGGGCACGGGCACCGACGCGCACTGGCGAATTGACTGGGCGCGGTCGCTTCACCGGGCCGTCGAAACCTGCACTGCCAAAGCGGTGCCCATCGTAATCTACGACACCAATCTGCCGGGTGTCAACTGGCAGTGGGCATTTGACTGTTTTGCCGCGATCGCGCATGCCCCGCGGGTGGTGCTCGCCGCGGCATCGGTGGACGAGGATCTGTGGTGTGACGTTCTCGACCGCCGCGGCTACGATGTCGTGGAGCGATCGGCCAGCCCCGACAGCCTTCGCCGCATTCTGCGTTTCGCCTGGCTCTCTCTCTGACACGCCTGGCAGGCTGCTGAAAAACGTCGTGAATCAGGCGCCGGCCTGCCGGGCCGGTGTTTTCAACGTCCCGGCCCCGTGCGCCATCCCCGCCTGCACGGAAACCAAACAAACGATTGACCCGGTACTGGAGTTCCTCTTCGGCGTAGATCTGCAGCACAGTGCCGGTCGTCGATTCCCGCGCGAAAGCGACAATCTTTCTTTCGACAATCTGCAGACACAGGATGAGTTCATGCAGGGGGACGGACTCATCGAAGCGGGCGCGGCCCAGCGGTTCCAACTGGCCCTGAATCTCCGCCTCGCGGGCGGCAAGCCAGTGGCCGAAGTTCTCCGTCAGATGCCGTGCACGGCCGAGAATCTCGTGGTCGCCCAGCACATGCGTCGCCGGCAGCCGATGATCGCCCCGGATCTCTTCGGCGATCTGTGCGGCGTTCGCCTCGATCTTATGCACGAGTGTAAACGAGAACATCGGCATTTTGGAATCCTGAATCTGGCGGGGGCGCCGGCGCGGGGAGCCGGAGGAAGCTTTCGCCCCCAACGTCAATTCAGGCCCGCAGGCCCGCCACGGGAATACGGTGAGCCATGGAATTAACCGCGAATGCGCCTGTAGTTGCTTCCGGCGGGTGCGGTTCTATCCTGCGTAGCCGTTCTTCGCCGAACGTTTTCCCCCCGCCCGGTGTGCTTCATCCGACAGCGCATGCACGCCGCTCGCATCGATCCAGCGGTTGAAAAAATTGAACAGCGCGCACGCCCCGATGGCGAAGTAGATCGCCTCGTCGTCCCAGCCCACGGCGTACAGCGGCGTCATGTCGTCCGCTGTGATGCGCGGCGAATCGCGGTTCACCTTATCCACAAACCGGAACAGCGCCTTGTGCTTCTCATCCAGCGCGGAGCTTTCGAGATCCCGCAGCACACCCCACACCAGTTCCTCGCTCTCCAGCAGTTCCGCCGCGACCGCGGCGTGCGACTTCAGTCAGAACGGACAGTCGTTTCGGTACGACGTGTACGCCGCAATCAACTCGCGGATGCCCGGGCTGAGCGGCGCCGGTCCGCGCATGATCTCCTGCGTGAATCGCGCCAGATGCTCGGTAGCGTTCGGCAGAAACGCGAACAGGTGCCAGATCTGCGGATACTCGATGCCGCTCTTCTGCGCCATCGCGATCATGTCCGCATAACGGCCGGGCTTCGGATTGCGCTCCACGCCCGGCAGAAACATCGGCTTCATTTCGTTCATCGTTAAACTCCCGCTGTCAGAAATTCCTCGCGCGCTGCCCGCACAGGATAGCGCGGCAGCGACGCCAGCACCGCCGCGCCGACGAACATCGCCGCTGCCAGACCCGCCAGCACGATCGAATAGGAGTGCAGCCGATCGTATCCCCAGCCCATCAGCAAAGGTCCCAGCGCGCCCGCGAATGCATAGGCGGTGAACGTGTAGCCGTAGATTTCGGAGAACGCGCGCAGCCCGAAATAGCGCGACACCAGATACGGCATCACATCCGCCTCCGCGCCCATGCCGAGCCCGATCAGCCCCGCGCCCGCAAAGCCCATGGTCACTGTGCGCGCCTGGCTCAACACAGCCACGCCGACGCCCGCGATCGCGAAAAAGATTCCCGTGACGCGCGATCCCGCGAATCGGTCCAGCAGCGCGCCTGTCAACAATCGTCCACCAAGCGTCAGCACGCCCATCATGCTCGCCGCCAGCGCCGCCGTTTCGCTGCCGATGCCGCGGTCGGTCAGCACCGGGATCAGATGCGCCACCGATCCGTTCACGCTCACCGAAAACAGAAAGAATCCCGTCAGCAGCATCCAGAACACCGGCGTGCGCGCGGCTTCCATTCCGCGCATGCCTGCCTCGACCGGCGTCGCCTCCTGCGATCGCTGCACCGCATCCGGCGGCGTCTCTCGCAACCACAGCCCCGCGGGAATCAGTCCGAGGACGAAGACACTCAGGCCGAGCACCAGATACGCCTCGCGCCATCCGTAGATTTCGATCAGCCGCGTCGCCAGCGGCGGAATGCCGATCGCGCCTGCGCCAACCCCCGCCATCATGGTTGCCAGCGCAATACCGCGCCGCTTGTCGAACCACACCGAGATCACGCGCGCATAGCAGAGCTGCGTGGTTCCGTTGCCCACCACGCCGAGCAGCGCGTAGATCGCATAGAACTGCGCGAGCGACTTGACCGCCCCCAGCCCGCAGAACGCCGCGCCATAAATCGCCACACAGGGCAGCAGAACTTTGCGCGCGCCGATGCGATCCACGATGCGCCCGATTGCGGGCGAAAAAACCGCGACCATCAGCGCGGTCAGCGTGAATGCCAGCGAAATCTGCGTGCGGCTCCAGCCGAACTCATCGCCCAGCGGCTTGATGAATACGCTGAACGCGAAGATCACCAGCGAGCCGAAGCTCACTGCAATCCCCATCACGGCTGTCATCACGATGACCCACCCGCGCGTCACGCGGTTGGCAAACATTCTTCTATCCTGCCCGTGCGCCGCGAATCGCCGCCATAGTGTTTTTCGATTATTCAAAAGAAAACGTAATGCGTTCGCGCTATTGTCAACGGCCGCGCCGCACAAATAACATCTCTGAACAGTCTCGTTATGCTCAGGAAGCCTCTCGTCACTTTTCTGTTTATTTTTGCTTGCATCCCTGCCTTTGCGCAGGATCCCATCGGAACCATCGAAGGAACCGTCACTGATCCTTCGTCTGCCGTTGTTCCCGGTGCCAAGGCGAACGTCAGAGACGCGCAGACCGGCCTCACACGCCAGGCTGTTAGTGCAGGTGACGGCATATTTCACATCTCGAATCTTCCCGTCGGCATCTATAACCTTTCCGTCAATGCGAAGGGTTTCGCACCGTTCGCAGTAACGGGCATTCGCGTTGACATCGGACAGGTAGTGAAATACCCGGTGCGGCTGGCGGTCGGAGGTGACCAAATCACAATAAACGTGCAGGACACGTTGCTCGACACCAGCCAGGCGATCGGCAGCACGATTCACGCCGCCGAAGCTAACGACCTTCCGCTCAACGGCCGCGACATCACGCAGCTTGGCCTTCTGCAACCAGGTGTCGCTCCCATGACACCGGGCCTCTCCACGGCCGGCGGCATCGCGCGCGCCGGTCAGGCCTTCGCCGTGAACGGCACCACTCCCGAGCAGAACAACTATCTGCTTGATGGCGCCACTAATATCGACAGCGTCAATGGCGGCTACGCCATCCGCGTTCCGGTCGACGCCGTCGCCGAGTTCCGCATCCTCAGTCTCAATGCACCCGCCGAATACGGTCAAACCGCCGGTGCCACCACATCGGTGGTCACGAAATCCGGCTCCAACTCCATTCATGGCGATGTCTACGATTTCTTCCGCAACAACTATCTCGACGCGCGGAACTTCTTCGCGCCGACCGCCGATCCGCTGCATCGCAACCAGTACGGCGCCACGCTCGGCGGGCCCCTCCGCAAAGACAAGGACTTCTTCTTCGTCTATTACGAAGGCCAGCGCGATGCCGCCGGCGTCACCCAGGGCGCCATCGTTCCCACGGCCGCGGAACATACCGGCAACTACGCCGGCCAGGCGCCGCTCATCAACGAATTCTCCGGGCAGCAGTTTCCCGGCAACATGATTCCGCCGTCGCTGATCAGCCCCGTTTCTGCCGCCGCCGCTAACCTTTATCCGCTGCCCAACGCGCCCAACCAGGTTTTCGAGACCACCCGGATCGGCATCAACAACTACGATCAGGGCGGCTTCCGGCTCGATCACTACTTCGGCGAAAAGGATCAGCTTTTCCTGCGCTACTCCGGATCGGGCACCCACGCCTTCGATCCGCTGCCCATCGCGGGCGCGGGCGTGCCCGGATTTCCTGTAACCGACGACCTCACAACCAACTCCTTCACCATCTCCAACGTTCACCTCACTTCGCCGCAGATCGTGCAGACGTTCCGCGCGTCATTTTTTCGGAACGTTTTCTTAAATGGCCAGGCGGTGAATCACACGCCGGGCAGCAGCCTCGGATTCGACTATCAGCCCACTCTCGGGCTCAACGAAGGCGTGCCCTATCTGATCGTCTCGGGCTATGCGTCGCTGGGCAATCCCATCGTCGGCCCGCAGGACACTTATCAGAACGACTTTCAGGGAGGGTACTCGATCGCCATGACGCGCGGCCGCCACAGCCTGAAATTCGGCGCCGAGCTCGACCGCCAGCAGATTAATGTAGACTTCGGCATTGCCACCAACGGCTTCTTTGTATTCGCGCCGTTTCCCGCCAGCGATTCCTTTGCGAGCTTTCTGCTTGGCCAGTCCGTGCAATTTTTCCAGGGCGGCGGCCAGTTCGACCGCGGCCTGCGCAAGTGGATCGTCGGCAGCTACGCGCAGGATGAATGGCGCGTCACGCCGCACTTCACGCTCAATCTCGGGCTGCGCTGGGACGTCAACACGCCCTACACCGAAATCCGCAACCGCCTGAACGTCTTTGAGCCGGGGCGCCAGTCGATCGTGTTTCCGGATGCGCCGGAAGGCCTTCTGTTCCCCGGCGATCCCGGTGTGCCCGCCGGTATCGCGCCGGTTAACTACAAGGAGTTCATGCCGCGCGTCGGCCTCGCATGGGATCCGTTCGGCAACGCGCAGACCATGATCCGCGCCGGCTACGGCATCTTCTATGACGGCTTCACCAACGGCACCGGAGGGCCTATTCAGGCCGCTATCAGCGCCTTGCCATATACGCAGGCCTATCAGCTTGCCGGACCCGGATTCAACATCGCGAACCCGTACGGCAACGGCCCCCTGCCTTTCGGAGTGAACAATTTCGTCCAGCCCGCGACCGTGCTCACGGTTGCGACCGGCATGCGTCCGCCGTATTCGCAGAACTGGAATTTCACCATCGAGCGAGTGATCGCGAAGGACTACAAACTCGACATCAGCTACGTCGGCAACAAAGGCACGCACCTGCCGCGCTTCGTCGAAGCCAATCCGACTGTCTTCGCCAACAACAACCAGCGCGAATACTCGACCTGCAACGCGGCGGGGCTTTGCAACTACGGCTCCGTCGGTCTTCTCACGGACATCGCCAACTCAACCTACAACGCGCTGCAGGTCGAATTCTCCCGGCAGTTTTCGCACGGCCTGCGCTTTACCGCTTCGTACTGGTATTCGAAGAGCCTCGACGACATCTCGACCCTCAACGTCGCCGGCTCCGCGCCTACGCTGGTTGCCGGTGAAAACGATCTCGGGCAGAATCCATTCGATCTCGCCGCCGAGCATGGCCCGTCTCTCTTCGACGCCACCCATCGTTTTGTGTTCAGCGGGACATATGCGCTGCCGCAGTGGAAAGGCGCTTCGAAAGCCGCGGCGCTGTTAGTCAACGGCTGGCAGGCCAACGTCATCTCGACGCTTTCCACCGGCACGCCTTTCACGGTCTACGACAGCGCCGACGTGTCGCAGCAGGGAAGCGCGCCCGAGATCACCGGCTTCTATTCGAGCAAGCCGGACCTCATCTCGAACCCGAACCAGAACCAGCCGCACAACGCGAGCCAATGGATCACGCGCGCGCCGTTCCAGCAGCTCAACCCGGTGACGCAGGCCGGCCAGTTCGGCAACGAAGGACGCAACGCGGTGCGCGGACCCGGCATCGAAGACGTTGACCTGTCGATGTTCAAGATATTCAGCATCACAGAACGGACGCGCCTGCAGTTCCGCGCCGAGATTTTCAATCTCTTCAACCACGCGAACCTGGGCCTGCCGGAGAACGACCTCCAGTCGCCCGCCTTCGGACAGATACTGACAGCGGGTCCGGCGCGCCAACTGCAGCTGGCGATGAAGCTGATGTTCTGATACATGGGGAGTCACCGGGGGTTGATTGCTGTGTGCGGCGATGCGGCTGCAATCGCGGCGTGGTCGGCGGCGAGGATGGCGGCCAACGCGCCTTCGTCGATTCCCTCGTCTGAAAAAACGAAGCCATTTGCAGGGTTAATCGCTGTCGATCCAGGCGGTTGGATCACCGCGCTCGGGGCTTTCGCTTTCTCGGGAGCGGGTTGGACGGGAGTAGTCTTCTGCGCCTTCTCGGCCTTTTCGGCTTCGGCGCGGCGGGCGGCCTGAAGTTCGCGCAGCTGCTTCAGATCAGACTGGGCTTTGCGGTGGAGACGCATCTCGTAAGTCGTCAGAAGATGGAAGCGCTTCGGGTCGCTGGTGAAGGAGCGCACCTGGGCGCGGGCGCGGGAGACGTCTATTGTAGTCGGATTCCTGGCCAAGCTGGGCGGCCATTTTGACGACCTGGTTCTCTTCGGCCCAGGCTTCATGAGCGAAGATGTTCTCTTCGATGGCCACGGCGCGATTGATGCGCCAATGGGTGTCGGCGACGGAGCGGGCAAGTTGCGCTTCCATGGCGCCAGCGGGGCGAAGGTCGTCAACCATGGAGGTGATGAAGCGCTCGCGGGCCTCGGCCTGTTCTTCGGTCATGATAAGGGTCTGGCCGGTGAGGCCGTGCTTGTACGCGTTGAGGCTGGAGGCGCTGCGGCCGGCCGCCGTGCGCGGTCCGGTGGACTTCCGGGCGTTAAGACGATTCGCTTCGATCTGTTTGGCTGTGGCCATGGTTGGGATCTCCTTTTCGAGACCAGCAATAGCATGGCGGGGCGGAAAACAGGGGTGGGTGAGTGAGTGCGGGAGCCTCGGGTTCCGACGTACCGCTATGAATGTGCGAGGGTTGTGGCACAGGGAGAATATTTTCAAATTTTGTGAATGTAAATGATCCCTCCGGCTTTGCGGCGGAAAAAAGTCGCGGGCGCGATGTGGGCCGAGGGCGCAAACTGCAGGGAATGCCGAACAGCATGCCACACTCACCGTGGTTTCCGCTTGAATAGCTGGCAAACGGTGGGGCGTCCTCAGCCGGTTCCGGCTATTAACCGAAGGTTGTAGGTTCGAATCCTACCTGAGGAGCCAAATTTCAATATCGGTCATAGATCCGCCTTTCTCCTTTTCTTTTCTAAGACTTTCAGAGTTCGAATGCCGCAATACGTCGAACGGTTCGAACAGGGTTGCCCGCAACTCACCGCCCTTCCAGGCGGCGTCCTTAATCAGAGTCTGGAGCAACCGGCGCTGCTCCAGGGCAGGCTGTCGCATGAATAGCTGGCAAGCCCGGCTCGTCAGCCGCAACATGTTCACGGCCTGATCGATGGGCGCGGGGGCTGCCCGCTGAATATCCTGGATTTTCCGCTGGATGCCTTCCTGCTCGCGTTTCCATTGAGTGGCATACTCATCGTATTCCTGCACGCCGATGCGGCCATCCAGCTTGTCCATGTACATGGTTTCGATTCGCTTTTTGATCTGGTCAGACTGGGCGCGTAGCCGCTCGACAGTCTTCTCGCGGGCAGCCTGCTCCGTCCTGTCTGACTCAAGTACGGCATCCCCGAGCCATTCGAGAACAGGTTCGGGAATTACGAGATCCCGCAGGATGCCGGCGAACTCGCCCGTCAACACATCTTGCGGTGTATAGGGCTCTGGACACTTTCCGCGGTTCTTAGTGCAGTGGTAGTAAACGTAACGCCCCTTCTTGATCTCGCCGACCATCAGGCAGCCGCAATGGCCGCAACGCACCAGTCCTGTGAAAGCGAAGTCGTGCTTCACCTTTCGCGTCTTATTGTCGGCCCGAGCATCCAGCAGTTGCTGCACGCGATTCCAGCATTCACGGGTGACCAGCGGCGCGTGGACGCCCTGGTACGTCGTCCCAGCGAAGTCGAAGTCGCCCATGTATATTCCCTTGCGCAGGATCTGGTGTACCAGGCTGCTGTTCAGCGCCCGGCCGCGGGGTTTTACGCCTTCGTTCTGAAAGGCGGCGGCGAGCCTCTTGACGGAGTATTCGCCCGTCGAAAAGCGCGCGAACATCTCCGCGATGGTGGGCGCGGTGTTGGGATCAGAAACGATGATCCGCTTGCCATTGGGACCATCGACGTTAAGGTAACCGATCGGGGCGTAACTGGGATAAATACCAGCTCGCGCTTTTTCAGTCATGCCTTTGATCGTTTCTTCGCCAAGATTCTGACTGTAGTTCCGCGCCACCAGGACTTTGATGCCGTGAACGAACTGCTCTGAGGACTTCGAGTCCGGGCCGATAATCTGGTTTTCCTTGACCAGATGGATCGTGACGCCGAGCTCGTCAAGGGTTGCATAGTCGGGAAGGTTCCTGTACAGACGGTCCGTCTTCTCCACAAGAACGACTGGACAGTTGGTCCGATGCTTTCTGAGATAGGCCAGCATCTCACCGAATTTGGTTCGGCCGCCCGCCCTGGCGGTTTCAACATCGGTGAACTCCTCCGCGATCTTGAGGTCCTGCCGATCGGCGTACTCGCGGAGAAGGCGAAGTTGCGCATCGAGGGAGAATCCCTCCTCCTCTTGTTCTTTGCTGGACACTCGCGCGTACAGGACAGCCCGAGTCGGCTGATGCGGTGTTGTGGCTCGCGCTGGTCGTTTCATGGTTAAGGTTCTGGCTGGCATAGCACCTCAACATTACCTCTCCGAGACGCGATGGCCTGTCGGTCCCAGCCGCACAGGATGCTCGCGAATTCCAGGAGTCTGGTGCGTGCGGCCGCCCATTCCGCCTCTGTCAGCGGCCGTCCGGCTCGCGCCCCAATCTCCGCGCGTGCGTTCCCCTCTGACGCGGGCTTCGGTGCATCGCGATGCACTGAGGTGACCTTTGCTCGGGCGGACATGATGACCGTGCTGGATTTTGATTGAGTAGCGGCAAGCCGCGTGGCCCGACAGCCAAGACTTGGATACCGCTTAATACCGCTTGGGTAGTTTTAATGGGTTAATCGAGAGTAAGCCGGCGTTGGCGAGAGCGACGTTTACTGCACGCCGTCTGGTCCCAAAGACGGGACCGAAAATCCGGGGACGAGGATCGAGAGCGCCGCGCGCAGCCGTTGCACTTCCGCGGCCTGAAGCATACCCATGACCGGGTCCTCAGCGGCGACGGCCGCCGCGTGCTGCTCAGCCTGTTCTATGGCGATTTGCGCGGCTTGCTGCAGCAACCCTTCATCTTCGATGGTAGCAACCGAAAGCGGTCGCTGGCCCCGTGCCTGGTACGTGATGGTCAGAGATCCCATGAAAAAGCCCTCTATTATAACTGCGCAAGGCTTAGGACAAGTTTTCCCGTAAACAACTGATTCAAAAAGAAAAAGAAATTTTCGCCTTCAGATCGACCCGAGCAATCTTCGAGCCTCTATCGATATTTCAGGCCGCTTTCTGTAGATCGCCTTCCAGGCAGTTGGATTATCTTTTTGCTTCGCGTCGTCGTGAATCATTCGCACTCCGAAACTCGCGTGCTTTGGCTTTACTCCAGCCCGGAGGAAGAGTTGCCTTGTTGCTTCACGCGTGAACGCGCCTTTCATGGGGGATAAGAAGTCGTGCCGCTTGACGCTAGGAAGAATCTGGAGGAATGCGGCCTCATCAATCGGCTTATGGTGCGGCTCACCCAGCGAAAACATCGGAGCTATTTGCTCCTCTCGCCCCAGCGGCTCTATCTGCTGCTGCGCCTTGGTAAGCGGATCGAGGCGGCCGCGCGTATTGTACAGCCCGTCCTTTTCGTGCAGCCGCCAACTGCGGAGGGTCTGCTCGCGGGTAACTGCCGCCGGCATCTGATCGCCTGGTACATTCCATTTTCCTTCCCACAACGCTTGCATGAAATCACTCTGCTCCGGTCGAAGCGATTTAGGAAGGTCATCCATTTGTGGGTAGATCATGCGCCGGTACCCAGCCAAACTCGCGGGGTCTGCATGTAAGGCCATGTAGGCGTGCGCGTGCGTAAGGCGGTCGAGCAAACGTGGCTGCGACATGAGAGCGGGGTTGTCGGCGTTGATAGCCATGGTTATTGCGTCCCGGACCTCCCGGAACACATTGACGGCATTCGCCTCGATGTCGTCGCACTCTCTCGGGGATTTTGCGCCCGTTTTCTCCAGCCAGCGGCGGTACCCTGGCCACTCATCCACAGCGACTGAAAGATACACGAACAGATTCGCGATGATCTCGTTGTCATCGCTGCTCTCCGGTGACGGGAAGTAATGAAAGCCGGCTTCCGGCAGGTGGTTCCCGCGGGCGGCGTCGGGTTTTCGGGCAGATGCGCGCGGCTGTCTGGCACTGTTAATTTGCTTTCCTGAACTCATACCAATCCGTACCCGCCAGCGTCGTCACGGCCAGTGCCTCAGCCAACGCAAGCGATTTACTCAAAACATATCATGACCGCGATGTTCTCGGAACGATGTCGCCCGGTTTGCGGAAATCGCAGATTACTTGGTGAACGGGCGCTGCCGGGATTTGAATGCGGAACCCCGGCCTGCAGCCAGCGGCAACGCGCGGTAAGTGTTTGATTCCACGCCGTGGTCCCAGGCCCGTCTGGCAACCAGAGGCAACGCCAACCGCTGCCGGCGGCTGCACGTTGGCTGCGTGGAGCGGCTCGGTCACGAGACCAGGACAGCGGCGGACGCAACGGCAACCGGGGCGCGTCGAGAGGCCCGGCGAAAACCCGCTAGCACCTTGAAAGCTCGTTCCTGTAGCTCAGAAACGAATTTCAGCTTTAAAGGCAGGACGAAATTACTAATGTTTCCCAGGAGGTCGGAAACGTGACCGGTGATGAACTTGAACGAGACGATTACGAGCTGAGGGAAGCAGCGCTGGCGCGCAAAGCGGAATACGAAGGTTGGAAATGTAGACTCTGCGGGGAAGCCCCCCTGTTGGGCGAAGTAGAGATTTACCTCGATTCCGAAGAAGGACTCTGCGCGGATTGTCAGAGTGCGTATGAGCGATTTATGAAAGAACACTGAACACCAGACGTATCCCGCTGAGTTCAGGCGCGGGCCTGGGCTCAACGTGAGTCTTCCGTTGATACATGCACGGGCACCCGTGCAGGATTCAAGTGCACTTTTGAGCGGGTTCACCGGGTGCTTGCCAAGCAGGCGGCTTGACGAATGCAAAGTCTCGGGAGTTGAGTGTACACCTCGGCTTGGGGTCGGGCGAGCCGAGGGCAAGCCATTGATTTCACTGATCATTTACGGTGGGTGCACTCGAAGAGAGTGACAATCTAACATCCAAGGGAGGGCCCTCGGTTCACGTTCGCGGTATTGTGAGTTCCGCATAATCGGTAGCGAGCACGACCAATTGCTTGAATACGCGAGCCTCGAAGAGGGACTTGGCACCTGCCGACCTCATAATTAGCGGTGAGGCGGTCTTGATATGGCGGTAAATCTTGTTCATGTGTCTGAGTTCCGGGTTGTGCCTGCTCTTCACGAGAGCATTGCTCAATTCGCGGAAAACTCCTCTCACCGTCCCATCGTGAATCAGCGGATCTGTTCCGTCTAGGTCACTTAGCGATTTCGGCAGCCGGCGCCTCACAGACTCAAACACAACCCAAGTGTGACGTGGCTTCCTCGTCTTCTGCCACCCCAGAAGCAGCCCCAGTTCAAAAGGCATATTGAATCGGGGCGTGCGTGGGGCATTGAGATCGAGCTGAACGCGCGATAGATCGTGAAACGAATACTTGCAGCCGGTCATCAGGTTGAAAATGCGATCCAAACGCCGTTCCCCCGTTGCGATCTCGAGGGTCGCCCTAGGTTCTAAACCGAAGGCACACAGCCCCCCAATGAATGCAAAGTAGAGGTTCGCGTACTTATCGTCGTATGGAATGTTCAGGAAGGCGCTGTCGCGGAAGGAGCCCCGCATCTCTGGTTTACTTTTTCTTTGGAGGCTCCATCGCCTTCTTTGCGGCCTTGGCGATTCTAGGCGTCAACGCGTACTTCGGGTCCTTGGCGACGCGAAACGCGACCGTTTTCTTCGCCGGTACCTTGATCGATTCTCCGGTCGAAGGGTTGCGACCTAGACGCGCCTTCCGATCTACGCGAACCAGCCTTCCGACTCCTGGCAACACGAAAACCCCTGTCCTCAGCGACCGCTCGGCCAATAAGGATAGATTCCTCGCAACTTTTTTGGAAACGCCGAGGCTCTTGGCTGTCTTCTCAGCGGACGGAAACCCTGCGGCAATTTTGACTGGAGCACGCATCACGCTGACTCAGAATAACATAGATGCCACGGATTCCCGCCCCTGCGGCAGGCGGCGCGGTCCGCTGGATTGCCTCACCACCGCGACATCATGCAACATTTGCCCCGTTTATCCCTTGATTCAACCTTCTGCTAGGGACTCGACGCAATAGACCACTTGTATCCCAGCCCTATTGAGGCGGGATTCGCACGACATGCTGTCGTCAATATTCTGAAATCTGCCCCACCGACTGAAGTCATATACGAGAACAACGCTGAAGTCCGCATTCCCCGATTCGGCAATTTGTAGCAGCTCCTTTAGGCCATCGCGATCGGCAAGGCTCAGACCGCTTTTGCCGCGATCCGCATATGTCCTCACGATCTCGATTGAATGGAAGCTAGCGTACTCCTGAATGACGGCAGACTGATTTTCGGTCGAGAAATGTTGATGTACGGTCGCCGTCCGTATGTATTGGGCTGCTTTCTTCAATCTGTTTTCCGTACCTCTCTTCATTTCCATGGTGCAGCGCTGCTACGGCGACTCGGTCAGAGGGTTGGCGGCCGCCATGATCGGTCCTTTCCGGGAACGAAATCGAAACAGATCAGCCAATTTTTTCCGTGAGCGCGAATAGTGTATTCCGACGAGCGACGGTTTGCAATACGAATCTCGGGAATCGGGAAGATCTATGCGAGCGAGAAGAAGCATTCTGACGTATGGCAGAAGGTTGAGGCCAAAGATCGCGCATGCGTTCATGGGAAATGCTGCCGCGCACGTGCCCATACTGTCGTCAGGACTTCACGCCCTCGCGATTTCACCCTGATCAGATCGTCTGCAGCGCTGATCTCTGCCAGCGCCGCCGCCGCGCGGAGTACCACCAACGAAAAATCAGAGACGACCCTACATATCGGGAGACATGCCGCGACAGCCAACGACTATGGCTGGAGCGGAACCCGAAGTACATGCGCGAATACGGGAAAAAGCGACGAAACGGGAGAATGCGGTTGGTCGAGCGGTTGTTTGACCTCGCAAAGAACAACCCAGCGCTAGAAATAAGACGTTGCTCCGGTGAGGCTTGGGTTGCCGTCCCGGCGGCCGCGTCCGCAAAGAACACCTTTGCCTCGGCGGAAATGATCCTTTTTGAGTTAATTGCGCAAGCGATTCCGCACGGCACGCGCGAAAAGAACAACCTTTTGGCGGTTCCGGCCGAAAAACCTTATAAATAAGGTTCAGCGCTGGCGCGGCGGCACTGGCGCAGGCGGTGCCAACGTTGTTCCGTCGTTAGAAAAGTGGCTACCTCGGAGGCACGCACGTCTGAAGTCCCCGCGGCGTCTGCCGTGCGCGCCGCGGAATACGTCCGCATGTTGACCGAGCATCAACAGTACTCCACCGAAAACCAAAGCGACGCGATACGGCGATACGCAGAAACGCATCGCATGGAGATCGTGCGGACATACTCGGACGCCGGCAAGAGCGGCCTCAATATCAGAGGTCGAGATGCGCTTCTGCAACTGATCGAAGACGTGCAGGCGGCCCGCGCCGATTTTCAGGCGATTCTTGTGTATGACGTAAGTCGGTGGGGGCGCTTTCAGGACGCCGATGAGAGCGCGTATTACGAATACATCTGCAAGCGGGCGAACATCGCCGTACACTACTGTGCCGAACAGTTCGCCAACGATGGAAGCCTGCCTTCGACGCTCCTCAAAACCATCAAGCGGACGATGGCTGGGGAATACAGCCGGGAACTTTCCGTCAAGGTTTTTGCTGGCCAGTGCCGCCTGATCGAACTCGGATTCACCACAGCGACATTTCACGTATTGCGCAAGATGAAGCCTGTTCGTCAGGTTGAGGCGGCGGAACTGATGTTGGCCGCCCACAACTACTCGGTTCGTTACGCCAAATTGCTTCTTGCCGGCACTGCCGCGAACATGCTTCTAGAACCAGAGAAACATCGTCCCACGCCGGGACTCTCGGCCGACCAGCAACGCACGATCGAACGCGAGATGGATGCCGTTTTAAGGGACCTGAAAACCGTGGAAGCGAACTATGGCGAGGACGTGGTGACACTGACGGTTTCGTGCCGGTACATCGCGCATCTCCTCACAAACTCCCGTGTTAACCGGTACCTGACGAAGAATCACGCCGATCTGCTGGCTGAGATTCGGAGTCTGCTGGCTGCGATCG
This sequence comes from Terriglobia bacterium, assembly GCA_963832905.1. Classification (GTDB taxonomy): domain Bacteria; phylum Acidobacteriota; class Terriglobia; order Bryobacterales; family Bryobacteraceae; genus BOG-234. Next base: position 520,595 of record CAWHVO010000002.1, read on the forward strand.
ATCTGGAAAAATCGCCCCCGCCATCGGGGCCGGTGACTGCGGCATTGGTGACAGCGCGGCAAAGCCAGCCGAACTCGCGCAGCGTCCACACGTGAATTTGCATGTTTCAACTGTACATTTGAGCGAGTCCACGGGGCGCTTTCACGCCAAGCGGCATGATATTAAGCCACCGGGGTTTGAATGCGGAACCCCGGCCTGCAGCCACCCGCGCCAGCCCGACTCACGTCGTAGCGGATTCCGATCCGAGCTTCAGCATGCAGAGCGATTGCCGACGGCTGGCCGCCGCCCCCTCGCGCCCAGTTCGATCGCCTGCACGCCCGATATCTTCCCGGCTTCCACGGTAAATCGCAGCAGAGTGCGGACAAGGCGCCATCCATTGTGGCCGCAGGCGCCGGGATTCATGTGAACAAGGCCGAGCGCCTGGTCGCGCATGACTTTCAGGATGTGGGAGTGCCCGCAGATGAACAGTTTCGGCAGCACCGGGAAATGCATCTAAAATGACTAGCAGGTGCCAATCCCGCCAAGGCGTTTGAAAATGACCGGCAGACTGCAGCGAACCATCATGATCTCTTGTACCAATCCAGCTCTTCGCTCAGTCGTATACCTCCTTTTCATCGCATGCTGTTGCTGCCTAAGCGGCGCCGGCGCGATCAACAGCCCGGTCGCCGACGCCGCCATGAAGGGCGATACAGCCGCCTTGCGGATGCTCCTCCGGAAGAAAGTGGATATCAACGCTGTCCAGGCCGACGGGACGACGGCCATCCAGTGGGCCGCCTATCGCAACGATCTCGAAATGGCGAACATTCTGATCGCCGCCGGCGCCAACGTGAATCTCGCCAACCGCGACGGCGCGACGCCGCTCTGGCTGGCAGCTGAAAATGGCAGCGCGCCGATGATCGGCAAACTCGTCGAAGGCGGCGCTGATCCGAACGGGCGAACCTCGAACGGCGAAACCCCTCTTGCTCTTGCGGTTCTCGGTCAGCGCCGTCGAAAGCTGCGGGAGCTTCTGCAAGCTCCCCAGCTCATCGAACACGAACCACACGGGCCGCGCCGGTCCTGACTCCGTATTCATGAGCCTGAGCACCAGCAGATCGAGCCACACACTGAGCAACGGCTGCAGCGGCGCGCGCAGCTCCGGCGTACTCGTCAGAAAAATCCATCCCGTGCGTTTCGTCGCCCACTCGCGGGCCGTCCACGTTGTGCTGGCCTCCTCTTTCGTCTTCAGCAGCCGCAGCGCGTCGGCCACCAGATTCAGCGATGCCCGCACGCCTTCCCGCTGCGACGGCGCCGCCTGGCTGATCATCGACGCCATCTCCGTTCCTTCGACCAGACGATTGAGCGCATCGCCGTCGCACATGGTCTCGACCATCTGCCCGGCGTCCATGCCCGCCCTGAGCATCGCCGCAAAAATCTTGCGTGGCGTCTGCGTGAAGAACGGCGGCTCGTGCGGCTGATCCGGGAACACGCTCTCGGCGATGGTCCGCGCTTCCGCCTCATGGTCCAGCTCGTCGCCGGGATTCCAGTAAGGCGAACGCGCATCGAGCGGATTGAGGATGATGTCGCCGCGCTCGGGATTGTAGAAACGCTCGATGTACTCCCGCGCCGGGTCGTACACGATCGCCGTCTGCTGCTGGACCGTGAGCTGCCAGAGTATCTGCCGCATCAGCGCGCTCTTGCCCGATCCCGTGTCGCCCATCAGCAGAAAATGCTTCGGCTCGTCCCATTCGGGAATCACGATCATCGGCCCGTACGGATACTTGATCCAGAGCTTCTCGCGCAGACTGGGCTTTTCGAGAGTTTTGAATCCGATCCCCAGGTTGTATTTGCGCCGCTGGTTGAACTCGTCGCGCGTCACCATCTCCGCGCCGCGCACGCGGCGGCCGTCCTCGAGAATGCGCCGTGCTTTCTTATCCGCGGGCCAGGCGAAGCACAGCCCGAAGACCATCACGGCGAAGCCCCACCCCATGCCGGGCTTTAAAAGCTGGCCCAGCGTCTCGCCGTCATAAACCCAGTTGCGCAGGAACTTCACGAAGAGTGCCTGATCGACCGCGATCAGCGGATTGGCCAGGCGCACCGCGCCTGCCTGGATCGCGGCATCGGACAGCCGGAACGGAATCACGCCGCGCACCGGATGATCGAGATTTACCGGCACGACTTCATCGGGGATCGTCGGATGCCATTTGCCCTTCCGGTCCACCGTGTGCAGCACCAGGTATTTGTGAATCAGTCCGGTGTTCGCCACCACGTAATGCGCCAGATAGTACTTCTGCATCCCGTCCCATTCGAACTGCCACTCAAACATCCACGCCGCGAACACCGCGACGAAGCCGAAGAAGATCGCCCCGGCGCGCTTCTGATACGCATGCCGCGGCCATCCCTTCGGACGCGACGACATCAGGATTCCGTCCATAAACTCACCTTCCGTTTTCTGTCGCGGATGAGTTTTCCTTCAGACGTTCGAGTGCTTTCTCGACCTTGCCCGCGTCGGCCTTCGCGATCAGCTCCCGCATCCGCTCGGGCGCGATCTCGTGGCCGTTGGCCTGGTCGTAAATGATGTTGATGAGAATCGTCCTCAGCGCGAGGACTTCGGATAAAACCGTCTGCTCGGCGAGCGTCGCTTCCGCCGGTTTGCCGCCCGCAGTTTTTGGGAATGCGGCGAGCACCAGCTCGCGCACCCACTCGCCCGGCGTCACGCCCTGGGCGGCGGCTAAGGATTCGAGCTGCGCGTATTCTTCGTCGCTGAGTTTGGTTCCGACCGATCGCGTGCGCCGCGACGACGCAGACGTATTCTGACTGGAACCCTGAGGAGTGGAACCGGAAGAGGAACCCGATGCTGGAACAGGCGAGGCCATCCGCCAACCTTCGTAGCCGAAACTAAACTTCGATTTTACCGCCGTTCGGGAGAACGGTTTTTCAACTGGTTACCCGCCGGTAACCGCACGGCTACCCTGCAGCACCCGCGCCGGGGTGATCGTATGAAAGCGCCGGGTTTAAACGGTGCGTTATACGGTCACAGTTATGAAACCAATCCTGGGCTGCGACGCCCACAAACGTTATTCTGTCTTCGTTCGCTTACGCGAGAATGGGAAGTCCGATCCGCCCATCCGCGTCGAACATGATCGCGGGGCCTTCCGCTCCTTTCTCGATTCACTCGGCGAGTCCAGCGAGATCGCCATCGAATCCACCGGCCATTGGTACTGGCTGGTAGACGAGATTGAAAAAGCGGGCCATCACCCCCACCTGGTCCAGCCCCAGGCAGCAAAGCGGATGATGGGCAAGACTCATAAGACCGATGCCCTCGACGCCAGAGGCCTGGCGATTCTGTTACGCAACGGTACGCTTCCCGAGGTCTGGATCCCACCAGGCGAACTTCGCGATCAGCGCGAGATCCTGCGCACCCGTATGGCTCTCCGGGACCTGCGCACCATGCTCAAGCACCGCATCCACTCCGCTCTGGACCGCTACGGCATCTTCCATGTCGGCATCACGGATCTGTTCGGAACCGCCGGCCGCAACTTTCTGACCGCGGCGTTGCCACAACTGCCCGCTCACACCGCCGACATGCTGCAACAGCAGCTCATGGCCTTCGATGAACTGGGCGTTCGGGTACAGCTGATCGAGGAGAAGATTCGCCAAACCATCGCGCCCCATCCCATGGTCAAGCGACTGCAGACCGCGCCAGGCATCGGCGAAATCCTCGGTCCGGTAATCGCCCTGGAGATTGGAGACATCGCCCGTTTCCCCCGTGCCGAACAACTGGCCGGTTACTGCGGGCTGGTCCCGCGCGTGTTCTCGTCCGGCGGCAAGACTCATCATTCCGGCTGCTCCCGATTCGTCAATCTCTACCTGAAGTGGGCCTTCGTGGAAGCCGCCGTTTGCGCCACTCACTTGCGCGGACCCCGATACCGTCATGTGCGCGATCTCTACACCCGCCTGCAACCGTCCAAGGGTCATGGCCGCGCCGCTGTTGCCGTGGCGCGCCATCTCGCCGAGGCCGCCTTCTGGATGCTCACCAAACAACAGGACTACCGGCCTCCTCAACGACCTTGCTCTTCGTCCCCCGCGAGCGAACGAGCAGCACAGCCTTCCTGTTACCGGAAGGCATCGCGGCCTTCGTCCACCAACGGGTCAGCGCGAGACACGTCTGGCTGCTGAGAGCTTTCGCTCTCTTCCCCCCGCGGTACTCCACGCGGTGTGGGAACAAGCCTCGGGGTGAATGCGAAACCCGCGACGAAGATGCTCCTGCCGCACGACGGCGAATATATGGCTTCTGACGAAATCGTCAGGTCGAGCGTTTGGACGAATTCTTTTTCCGACAGGAGGTGCAGCCGCAAACGGCAGTGCCGGGGTTTCACCCCGGACCCCAGGATTTTTCGCTTTCGCGCCGTGATGCTCATCCGGCAGACCGGGCCGTTGATCGGGCCCGGCCCATCACGGCCTCCGGCTCAGCGCTCAGGGTGCGTCCCCGCAGAGCCTTATCCTCTGGCCGGCTCAGGAAAAGTGTATCTCTTCATGCTCACGCTTCGTGACTCGCGTTCACAAAAGAACAAAAATTTCGCCTTGACAGAGGCAGGCGCTTTCATACATGACGTGTCACCCCTTCACCCGATGCGTCAGCATCGTTTTCGGGTAACCGCCGGTAACCACGATTTTCACCCGCAAAGTCGGCTCGAAGACGTACCGCCCATGCTGCTTCTCACGATAGCTGTCGAAGGTCGGAAGCCCGCGATCCACTCTGCGCAACCCTCCGTGATACCGTTTTCGCTGGAATCCCGCAACGGCTAATCCGTGATAGCCGTTACATTCACGCAACCTTAACAATGCATTCTGGCAGCGAACTGATCGAAACATGGATACCCGTCGGCGGCTTTAAACTCAAACGCCGGAGAGTCCGAACTCCGGACGGCGGCGCGACCTTTACCGAGTGCCTCGTCCCAAAGTGGGAGATCGATGACCTGATAGCTGACCAGCCCTGTGCCCGGCAACCCTGTCTCCACCGGATTGTGGCCGAGTGCCCGCCGGAGCGAGACGCCATCCTCGATCTGGCCGGGCGCTTCGGCCTGCTCACGGTTTCGCTTTCGAGATTGCCCGCGCCGGGCAAGCCGGTTCCGTCCGTCCTCCGGCCGCCCGAACCGGTCGAAGTCTGGAAAACGACGGTCCGCGAACTGCGCTCGGCGACGGAGTTGTGGACCGGATCGCCGCCGGGGAACGTGCGTGGCCGGGAGCTGTTTGAAAGAAAGCTGACCGCGAATCTCGCCCGCGCGTCGTTTCACCTGACGGTTGTGGACGTCAACGGCGGACCCTTCCGACTCCGTTACCGCCCGCCCGATCTGCGCGCCGCCCTCTGGCAGCGCCTCGCTGGCGAAGCCGCCGGTCTCATCCCCTGCGCCAATTGCCCCGCGCCCTCCTGTGGGCGCTGGTTCCTCGCGGGCGGAGCCTCACGGAGCGATAAACAGTTCTGCTCTGATAGGTGCCGGGTCAGAGCGTTCCGGCAAAAGAGCGGGAAGTCGCGGACCGTTTGAGTAGAGAAGGGCGACTCTGCCCTATTCTTTGCACTCCATTTGGACTTTCGTCGCTGTCGCAGACCTGCGGCCTTGAGCCTCCGCTAATAGCTTTTCGCGAAGCGCGCGTATTTGGGGCGAATCAGGCGACGTGTTCGGACCGACAACCCGGAGTCCTCCTGTCGCTACGTTCACTGCAAGAACAGTCAATGCTGGATCGGCGCTACACCCGCGCGCAACCACAAACCAGACTTCGTCCGCAGTGTGCTGCGGATCCAGGCGAATATCTGCGCACTTTCCACTGGCAGATCCCAATGTATCCGCGTATGCAGCAGCCAGACGCCTGGCATCTTCTGGAGTTAGCCGAGCATCGGAATGAGATTCCGTAACATCTGTGCTGATCTGTTTGAACCCCGGAGAGCTGTAGGCCACTCCAGTTTTCAAGTCGGTCACAGTCCCGATGAAGCGGTCTACGACAAGCTGCTGCGGAGTCCCGCCACAGCCACCCGCCGATGCAATGAAGCGGTTGTCTTCTTCACTGACAATCGTTGGAACACCACAGGCCTTTCCACCAGATGCGAGAGAACTGGCGACGCGCAACAGACACATCGCTTCACGCCGCGTGATGCGTGCACTCGCTCTGTCTGAGAAAAGCTTCTTGCGAAGCTCGGCGAGTTCCGGGCTCTCAATCTCCAATCCACTTCGCGTCCCGTTGTCCTTCGTAACGATCCCGGTTTTCGTATCGATGTAGATTCCGACAATGTACCCGCTAACGTCGTGACCGCATCCGCTTCGGATGATAAACGTCGCAACGGAGCCATTGAGCGTGCCATCACTGATCTCTGGGCATTCGCCTGCCTTCACAGCTTCGATAAACGCGGGTGTGTGCTCAGCTATCACCTGAGCATCATGGAAACCCAGCGTGACAGCGCCCATAGCTGGAATCAGCAGGGAGAACCCCAGCGCGGACATTGTGGCTACGTACTTCACGACCATCATTTCAGCGCTATCTGTGCGCCTTCCCAAGGGAACAGGCAATTGATTACAGGGACCAATTCGTTGTAGTCCTGTAAAACCTGCTGACCGTAGCCCCCATTTAAACAATTCCCTTGCTGGCACCAGCCCGCATCTGCGATCGCTTGCGCAGTGGCCGAGATGCCACCCCCTTCGGCCCCGACTCCTGCGATGAGATATTTGCCGCCATGAGAGGCGAGAGCGGCTACGGCAGAACCGTAGAGATCGTTGCCTGAGAAACAGGCGAACCCCACGTTCGCACTGGCACTAACTTGCGCGCACGGGACTGCACCCTTCCACGGAGCCGCCTTATTCGGGTTGGTATTCGGAACACAGCCACCCGGGCTGTTGCAGTTAATAAGGAATTTCTCCCCAAAGAAATTATCATTGGTCTTGGATACGTTGGATGTACCGAATCCGGACTCCACTGCAGCCCAAGCCAGAATGAACTCTGGACTCAGTAGACCTTGTGCCGCCGTTGAGCTCACGGCATCTGCGGCGAGGAAATTGTTGGCTACGTAGCTCACATCGCGCGCGCTGAACTGGCCCTCACAGGGTGGAGACTGAGGCGGCGAGTCGGGGACCGAACCTGTCGGCAGATCGGGACCACAGCTCTCCTCCGAAGGCGGGCAGTATCCGTCACCACCGTCGTCGCCCCCACCGCCGCCGTCACCGATGCAGGTCAGGCAATCCATAAGGCCTCGCGGGTCGCGGCGGTTGACCGGGTCTCCACGGGTGTACGAATATCTGTTCCAACTTCCAGGATCGGCCGGATTGTTGACTGACTTAGCCGTAGCTCTGTACGGGTCCGCTGTCAAAAACCTCCCATACGTTGATGCATAGAATCGCTGGTCCGCATAATCCAGCCCCGTATACGAATCCCGCGTATACGTCGCGAACTGCACGCTGTCCGTTCCCGCCGCCCCGTCGCCGTACGGGTAATACGTCTGGTAATATCCCCCCGTCGCCCGGTTCGTCCCCAGCCTGTCCTGATAGACCGGAGCCCCGCCCCCGCCCGCGTTCGTCGTCGCCACCAGCCGCCCCGCAAACCACACGTTCGTCACCTGCGCCTGAAAACACAATGGTGCCCCGCTCGGATAGCAGCCGCTCGCGATCCCATACCGGCCCAGCTTCTCCCCCTTCGCTCCGAAAAAGATAAACACTTCACCCAGCCGGGGATCCCGCTCATAAATCCGCTTGTTCGACGCGTCGTAACCGTAAAACGTCTCCCCGCCCGACGTTCCAGTCACCGTCGTCACCCGGTTCGCCTCATCGTATCGCCTGCCGCCTGCAAAATGCCGGACTGCACGCCCATATCGTTGGCCTGCCAGTCGGGCAAGACCCCAACAGCTACTTTGCCGCCGGCGCCACTGCCGCGGATTTCCTTACCTGCCTGAAGGAAGCGAAATCGTTATGAGCGTTTCTCTTATCCATAAACCGGCCCTGCCCCTTAGTAGTTCTCCCTATCGTTTAGTCGATGACACGGGGCAGGACATCGCTTGGGCCAATGCCTTCCTCGATGCGCAGCGAATTCGCCAGCTTTCCCTCCGTTCCGTGCGTGTCTATGCCTATGATCTCCTGCACTTCGCGCGCTGGTTCCAACAACATCCTTCAGCCACGATTCCCGACATCGATGAATCGACGTTGATCGATTACGTCCGCCATCAGCTCAGCCAGGAGCCTCAGCCGACTCCCCAAACCATCAACCATCGTCTGGGCGTGCTCCGCTCGCTGTATCGCTTTCATTGCGGACAGCCAGTCCCCTCAGCCTCGTGCCACTTCCAACGTCCTCACGTCACACGATCCCCACTTGGCTACGGCCGCACCTATCGCGTGATGGCCTCCGGGATTCGGCTCAGGCAACCACAGCGTGTCGTTATGCCGCTATCCAGCGATGAGGTTGCCAACTTCTGGAGTAGCTTTCACACCTTTCGGGACCTCGCTCTGGTAGCCCTGATGTTGCTGGACGGTCTGCGCTCCCAGGAAACCCTCGATCTGCAACTCGAGGATCTACAACTGGCCGATGCCCAGATCCGTGTTCTCGGCAAAGGAAACCGGCAACGTCTCCTGCCGCTGCCTCCGGAGACGATCGAGGTGCTCCGGAATTATCTCCGGCTGGAACGACCTTTGACCAACTCGCCTGCGCTGTTCGTTTCCCTGAAAGGCCGCCACCGCGGACAGCCCCTGAGCATCGCCGGACTCCGCTCGCTTTTCCGGCATCACCGTTTGCGCAGTCACGTACTCCGCGCCAATCCGCACCGCTTTCGACATACCTTTGGAACCGATATGGTCCGCGACGGGATCTCTTTGCCCGCCCTCCAGAAACTGATGGGACATGCTCACATCCACACCACCATGCTTTACGTACAGCTGGCTCCCAGGGATGTCTGGCGCGAGTATGCGCGCGCGGTGCAGAACCGAACCCGTCTTTCGTTGCCGGCCCCTCTATGACGCCAGCGCCTGACCCCAAGCTGCACACGTTGGTGACCCGCGCTCGTGAACTTCAAAGTCGCCATCGCTATTATCGAATCGCCGTTCGACAGCTTCCTTTCCTGGCTCCACACCGACTTCCCAAAGGTGCGCCGGCTCTCGGAGTTGCGCCGCGATCCCCATCTGCTCGGCTGGATCTCGTGCCTTGCCAATCTACAACCCCCTCTGGCCGATGAAACGCGCCGCGTATACATCACCGTTCTTCGGCGCCTGCTCCGCGATCTTGCCTGGGAAAATCACTCTGCATTGCCTGACCTCATTCTTCGCGGGGATTTCCCGCCCCGTCCCAGCCATCGCAAAGATCGTGCTCCCACTGCTCCACGCTCTCCTTTCCAAGACGTGTTTGATGCCCATATCGGGATTCTCGCCACCACACTGCGCCCCGGTACCATGGCGGGCTATCGCCAAATCGCCAATCACTTCCTCTCCTGGCTTCGAACCCATTTCCCGGAGTTGCGTGAGCTCTCCGAATTACGCCGCGACCCCCATCTGTTGGGTTGGCTTCGTTGTCTCCGGTCAATCTGCCATACCCTGCCGTCCCACCAGAGCCACTTCTTCCAGTCCGGGCAGTACACGATTTCGTCGCGGTACAGCGCGAGAATGCGCTCGGCATTACCGCTGTCTGTATAGGGATAGCGAAGCAGATCAGCCACGGGCGAGACCTCCGACCAGGGGCGGCGCCGTAAGAGAATCGGTAAAACTGCGTAGAGGCCGGAGCCCGGCGCTCGGCCTGAATGAAATTCCCATAATGTCCTTTCGCGGCGCAGCATGTGCCGCACAATTGCAGTTTGCGGGGACTCACAGGCGAGGGCGCAAGCGAGGGGCGAGGGAATTCGACAGCGATCAGGCGGGCAGGACGCCCAGTTCGTAACAGTTCAGGCCTGTATAAGTCGCGATACGGAAATCTTTAAGAATCTGCCGTTTGGACCTGGATATTGGGTCCAAAACCTGGCAGTGTATATGTTTGAGGGCATCGCATCGCCAGTCGCCGCGAGAACGACCGGTCAACCCGGAGCAATTGGAGCGTGAGAAGCGCTTAATCCGCGAGATCGAGAGGCTGCGCGAGGAATTGATCGAGCGCGATAAGAGGATCGCCGATGCGGAAAAGCAAATCGCCGATCTGGAACGTAAACTGGCGCTTCGACAGCAAAACTCCACGACATCATCCAAACCGCCCTCTTCAGATGGAATGGCGGGCGAGCAGCGGTCGCGGGGTAGTCGGCGAAAGAAGAGCCTGCGCAAGCCGGGCGGCCAGCCTGGACATCATGGACGCTGGCGCGGACTGGCGCCTTTGAGTCGCGTCGATGAATTGAAAAAGGTGTTCCCCACCAGGTGCCGCCATTGCGATCACCGTTTGTCGTCGGGGATGCCCACCGAGGGCGACCCGCGTCGCCATCAGGTGACCGAACTGCCGCCGATTAAAGCTCATGTCACCGAGTATCAATGCCACCGCCTCGTCTGTCCGGAATGCGGCAAGGCAACCCAGGCCGAACTGCCACCGCAAGCACGGCGTCATTTCGGAGCGCAGTTGACCGCCCTCATTGCCTATCTGACCGTGGTCTGTCGAATGCCGCGCCGCGTGGTGCATGAACTACTGGAACAGGTTCTGGGCATCCCACTCAGTCTGGGCAGTATTCAGAACAGTTGGGAAGAGGTCAGCGACGCGGTCGCCGACCCCTGTGCGGAACTGGAGCGGCAACTGCCCAACGAGCCGGTCGTCAACAGCGATGAAACCGGATACCGGACCAGCGGCGAAAAGCGCTGGCTGTGGGCTCTGGTGGCGACGAGCTTCGTCTTTTACAGGATCGCCGCATCGCGCGGAGCCGAGGTGCTGGTGCAATTACTGGGCGAAATATACGCCGGCATTCTCTGCAGCGACCGCTGTCCCACTTACCTGAAGTACCACAAAGGCGTCGGCCAGTTCTGTTGGGCTCATTTCAAACGAAATATCCTCGGCGTACTGGAAATCGGCAAGACCAGCGACGCGGAACGCTTCTGCCGCGACGCTCTGGCCCTGCATGCCCGGTTGTTCCGGCTGTGGCATCGTTTCCGCGACGGACCTGGCGTTCGATACGGTCCCCTTACACGCGATCAGTTGATTGCAAAGTCGATTCCGCTGGAGAAGAAGTTCTTCGCCCTGGCGGACCGCTATCTTGATAGCCGCGACAAAGACGTGGCGAATCTCGCGCGGGCGCTGCTGCAGCACTTTGAAAGGTTTTTCGCCTTTCTACGCCATGAGGGTGTCGAGCCGACCAATAACGTCGCGGAGCGCGCGCTTCGATGCGCCGTGCAATGGCGCAAGATCAGTTTCGGTAGCCGCAGCCCTCAAGGCGAAATCGCGGTTGCGCGCCTGCTCACAGTGGCTCGCACCTGCCGCATGCAGAATCGAGTTCCGCTGCATTATCTTGCGACTGCGTTACGCTCATACCGAACAGGGCTGGCCGTCCCCTCACTGCTCAAACCAGCATCAACCACCTGAACTGTTACGAAAAATGACACGCCGGCAGAAGGCATCGCGGCCCTGATGGGTGATCAAGCCCGTGCGCAACAGCAGCTCAAACGGGTACCCCAGATCGGCCAGATGCCGGCGCAGATTACCACCGGGAGCATAGCCAAGGCCCAGTTCGGCAATCAGGTCCGGATCGTGCAGGCCTCGTTGTCGTATATGTACTGCGAGTCAGACGCCAAATCGTATAAACGAGTTCAAGAGAGGATTGCAGAAATGACGGGTGCCGAGGTCCCGGAGGAGTTTCTGAGGCTTTACCTTACGATCATCGCGCCCGGCGGAGCGGGGACAGACGAGGAACGCTGCGCTACGTCGGGGATGCTCCAAAGGAAGGCGCCGCGAGCTGTCTGGACTAGTCTTAAGAAGATAAAGAGGATCTTCAAAGAATACAGAGACGCGGCTGGGATTGATGCCGGCCCATATATAAGGCGTGTGTTGTTCGAACTTGGCGGTTATGGCCAAGTGTGGGTCGGCGTTGACCACAACTTCCCGAGCGCCGGTTTCTTCACGACGACCAGTTTCACTCTGGAAGACGGCGAGGCGGCCGAAATGCGGTTTCGCTCGCACGAATGAGCCAGTAGTACCGACAGAGGCTTCGGTCGATTTGCGGACCTCAGTCGCGAGCAACCCGCTGTCCAACTCGGATACCTTAAGAGTAATGGCCAAGCGATTAGCCGCGAGCTTTGTGACGCTGGTATACGAAACGACCCTCAAATCCTTCTGGCGCAGGACCGCCCTCTCTCGATTCCTTCGACAGGCCGGGATTGCGCAAAGCTTCATCAACAATTGGCCGGATCAGGAATCCAAGCGACAATTCCTCGATTCGCCTGAAGCGCATCGAAACCAAACTTCAGGAGCTCGGCTACTACACGTACATCATAAAAGAACAGCCTGACAAGGCGGGCGAGAGTGTCGTCCAGAAGGTTATGCGCTATGCGCTTTCGTCGAAATTCGTCGTTATCGAAAACACTGAGCGTCCGGGCATCTTTACGAAATCCCGCACGTGACCAAGGCCGCCGAATGCGTGACCGTAGTGCTGCAGGAGGAAGGCAAGGGTGCTACCTGGATGTTCGAGGACGCCTACGCGAAGCACAAACACTGGCACAAGCTCGTTTATCGAGACGACGAGCTGGAGCATGCTGTCGAACGGGCCGCCGCATGGGCAGAAGAGTTCGTCAAAGAGTTCAGCCGCTACCAGGCTGCAACGCTACCTTGAACTCACGGCCGCGCAGGCGGAAGCGGGCAGATGCTTTGAGACGCTCCCGCAGCAGGTTATACTGGCGCCGCTTGGCCGGGTCGGACAGAACATCATAAGCTGCCCTGATGCGGAGGAAGGTCTCGATGTCTCCGGAAGCGGGGTTATCGGGATGAAACCGGCTGGCGAGCGTGGCGTAAACGCGCTCGATTGTGTCTTCGTCGGCTTGGGGACCGAGCCGCAGGATCTCGTAGTGATCGGTCGCGACGAGGTCTTCGCCGGGAGGCCTGGTGGACACAACGTCCAGCGTCAGGGCATCTTTTGGGGATCCGGGATCGAGACGGGAAGGATCCATTGGATAGATCCAAGTTTGGATACATCAACGTTAACAACCGGGACGGCCTATTACCATGTTGCAAAAAGGCGCCATTGCGGCGGCTAACCAATGGTGATGGTTAGCGGGTGAGGGTTTTGTCAGATCGTGCACGATTTTTGTTGTTTCTGCGTACCGTGTAATATACAGTGTATATAGCACGATATGTGGTGCACGGTACCTAGATGATCAATCCGACCAGCGAGATGTTCGAAAATCTGCGCCTTGAATTGCGCCGTGGCTGCCTCGTTTTGGCCGTTCTCGCCCAGCTTCGCACCGAGCACTACGGCTACATATTGCGCAAGGCGCTGGCGGATCAGGCAATGACGATTGACGAAAACACCCTCTATCCCCTGTTGCGTCGCCTCGAGAGTCAGGGCTTGCTGACGAGCCAATGGCGCGAGGAAGACAAACGGCGCAAACGCTTTTACCGTCTTTCGCCGGAGGGCGAAGAGGTCCTGAGCCAACTGCTCGAGGAATGGCGGAGCTTGAACTCCTCGCTCGGGGGGATCGTCGCGTCGCAGGTGGCTGCAAGGAATTAAAGAAAGGAACGATATGGAACTGCTCGATCGCTATTTGTGCTCTGTCGGGAAACTGCTGCCGCGGAATCAGCAGGACGACCTTCTCGCCGAAATATCGGAAGACATCCGCTCGCAAATAGAGGAGGAAGAAAGCGAGCGGGGCCACAAGCTCGACGAATCCGAGATGGCTGCCCTGCTCATTCGCCGCGGCCACCCGGTCGCCGTGGCCGTCCGCTACATGCCGCAGCGGCATCTGGTCGGGCCGATCCTGTTTCCGCACTGGCTTTTCCTGTTGAAGATGGTCCTGTCCTCGATTTTCGCGATCTATATCTTTCGTGTGATCCTTGCGCCAGTGCCGATCGACGGGGCTCTCGTTTTCCGGACGCTGGGAGGATTTATCCGGGCCTGCTGGGTTGCTCTCGGAGTCGTCACGCTCATCTTCGCGCTTTTTGAGCGCAGCCCGGCATACGCGAGGTTCAAAGTGCCGGAAGTGTGGGATCCGCGCGCTCTGCCTGTCTATACTCCTCCGTCGCCGGCTGCGCTGGAAGTCCCCATCATCGTGTCGGGAATCTTCTGGGCCGCGGTCTGGGTCTGGTTCTTTCAATTTCATCCGGGTTTCCGCTTCAGCGGCGGTGAAGTCTCGGCGACCCCGGCGTTCGCGGGATTTTTCTGGCCTTTTCTCCTGACCGTGCTCGCGAGCGTCGCTCTGGCTCTCGTCGCATTCCTGCGAAAGGCGCCGCCGGCGCGTCTGTTCGCGGCCATTCGTCTGGCAGTGGATGCCGCGGGCCTGATTGTGCTGTTCCTGCTGCTGAGAGCCGGTACGCCGATCGAAGCGGGCGGGCCGGTCTCACCCGCGGGACACATCGCGGGACATATCGGAGAAATCGCCGGGAAGATGAATGACGGAATCCGCGTCACTCTGATCGTCTGCGCGATACTCGTAGCCGGTCACGCCTGGATCGAGGCCCGCCTGGCTTTTCGAAATACAGGCCGTCGAAGTACAGGCCGAGGTGGTCCGGCGCACCGCCCCGCCGCCAGCGGCCAGGCACTTTGGTAACGGCATTGCGATTGCTCACACGGGATCGGCAAAGCTCAGCAAGAAAACTCAGGAAGTTGCGGCGGTTGCTTGTGACGCTGCCGCAATGATAATATTCTCGCGGCCCGAGGAGCGTTTTCGGCGAACGCGAAGCGCGTCCGGCACGTAATGTGGCTTGACCCCCGGCTTGTGTATACGTGCGCTTATTTTCCGGAAGCCTCGGTCACTCTCGAACGCGCGCAGACCGCCAAGATGGATTACATTTGCCGGAAACTGCGCCTGCAGCCTGGGGAAACGGTGGTCGAAGCGGGTTGCGGATGGGGCGCGCTCGCGTTGCACATGGCGCGCAACTACGGGGCGCGGGTAAAGGCGTTCAACATTTCCCGGGAGCAGCTGCGTCATGCCCGCGAGCGGGCGCGGGAAGAGCATCTCGACCATCTGGTGGAATTCATCGAAGACGATTACCGTAACGCGTCGGGCAAGTTCGATGCTTTCGTCTCGGTGGGAATGCTGGAGCATGTGGGCCGCGAGAATTACAGCCAGCTGGGCGGCGTGATTCACCGGCTGATCGGGGAAGGGGGCCGCGGACTGCTTCACTTCATCGGCCGGCGTGAGCCAGGCGAGTTCAGCCGCTGGATTCCGAAAGCGGATTTTCCCCGGGGCCCATGCGCCGACGCTTCGCGAGGCCATGCAGGTTCTGGAGCCGTTCGGGTATTTCGTGCGCGATGTGGAAGATCTGCGGTCTCACTACGCGAAGACGCTCAAGCACTGGCTGGACCAGTTCGACAAGGCGTCGGAAAAGGTGACCGCCATGTACGGCGCCGAATTCGAAAGGGCGTGGAGGCTTTATCTGGCGGGATCGATCGCGGGATTCACGGTGGGCTCGCTGCAGTTGTTCCAGATTGTGTTTTCGGGCGAAGGATTCAGGTCGATGCCCTGGACGCGCGCCGAGCTCTATGGCGGCCGCGGCGAGAAGGAATGGACTGCTGCGACATCCTGATCGCCGGGGGCGGACCGGCGGGGTCATCTTGTGCGTGGGGGCTGCGGAATTCCGGTCTGGAAGTCGCAATTCTCGATAAACAACGTTTTCCGCGGGATAAGGTTTGCGGCGGGTGGATCACCCCGCAGGTTCTGAAGGCGCTCAGAATCGACCCGGTGGCTTATGGCGCCGAGCGCACTCTGCAGCCGATCACCAGCTTCCGGACGGGGTCGATCGGCGGCGCCGCGCCGATCCATACGGATTACGGAAAGCCGGTCAGCTACGGGATTCGCCGATGCGAGTTCGACGAGTATCTGCTGCGGCGCTGCGGGGCCCGGGTTTTGGAGGGAGTTGGTCTTGCGAGCATCGAGCGCGACGGCGGCTCATGGATCGTCAACGGCAACCTGCGGGCGCGTCTGGTGGTGGGGGCGGGTGGGCACTTTTGTCCGGTGGCCCGGCACTTCGGCGCGAAGGCGACAGCCGCGGCGGTTGTCGCGCAGGAGACCGAGTTCGAAATGGACGAGCGCCAGCAGGCCCATTGCCCGGTGCGCGCAATCACGCCCGAATTGTATTTCTGCCCCGATATGAAAGGCTATGGGTGGTGTTTCCGCAAAGGGAACTTCCTCAATATCGGGCTGGGGCGGGCGGATTCGCATGGACTTCCGGAGCAGGTCAACGGCTTCGTGCGATTCCTGGCGACGCTGGGAATGTCCGCGGAACTGCCCGCCATGCGCGGGCACGCCTATTTCCTCTATGGAACATCGCAGGCTGAAATAGCGACGAGCAACCGCCGCTTTATCACGGTGAAGTCTCCTAGGACCTGTCAGACCGTACTTGAAAGGAATTTCGTCGGGATCGTCTTTGGAGAAATCGTGCCAAATCGTGCCACCTACCGCGCAAATCATGCAATACGCGCAATCAGCGAAATCGCAAAATCAATAACTTGCGTGTTTTCAATGCTTACTGAAAGTTCGACTCCCCCCGCCTCCACCAATTATCTGATTTAGATTTATCGGTTTATGGGTGAAACCATAAACCGATTTTTATATAGTTGCAGTCAAATATTACATCCCAAGTCATTTAAGCTCGTGACCTTAGCAAAAGAGGTTTCGCTCCGCTTCAGCGCTCATCATAAAAGTTCAAGTTTCTTTGATCATTATGTGCGGGGATTGATCTCGCCCTCCGTCGAGACAAGGCCGCGTTAGCTGCGTAAGTCGGTACAGCGTCATCGTTACCCTTATTTGCGAGACATTGCAGGTGGTGACCAAGGAGCTCCATCTAAGGGAATGTAAAGAACTAATTTCTCTCATTGCCTTGAAACATGCCGTTGGATTCAGGGGTGTTTCGCTCAGTCTCATCCTTTCCTGTTCCAGTTTCGGCACAGCCAGCCATGAATTCAGACAGATGGCATGCCTGCGGAGAGAGTGAGGCCGGATTGATTTGTGCTGGGTTCGGAACAATCCTCATCAAAATCTTTTGTCGCTTGAGGCTCTTGTATCCGTCTTGATGACGCAAGATTCGCAATCTCCATCGTATCGGCGGCCCGAGGAAAATGGCCCGGTGGGTTCCGTCTTCCACCGTGCGCCTCCGCACGGCGCGATGGTGGACCGAACCGGCCAGTTGTCAAGAAGGCTTCGCCTGCTTCGCTCTGGTCGCTCGCCGGCGCCGTCCAGGCTGCCCGCGCGCGGCCTTCGTAGGTTCAGCGGGGCGCTCGTCCAGGAACACGAAGAGATCCCGAACTGGAAGCCGCAGTCAACCAGCGATCTGATCGATGGTCTCGAACGATGGTGCATTGATACCCCGCTCGATCAGGCTAAGAAAGTCCACGGAGATGCCGGTCAATTCCGCGAATTGTTCCTGCGTCAAATCGCGCTCGCGGCGGACATGTCGCAAACGACGGCCAAAACGCTCCCGGAGACTCAGCATTAAGGACTTGCGGTAAGCCCTTACATTGCCGTAACCTGACTACGAACAACACCGAACAATATTACGGATTTGGCAGCCTTATGGAAATTTATCTGTTCTGCGCTGTTCTTCTGGGGTTAATACCTGCCTACATTGCCCAATCGAAAGGCTACGACTTCGGTACCTGGTGGCTTTATGGTGCGCTCCTCTTTATCGTCGCGCTTCCTCACGCGATGCTGCTTCAGCCACAACCCAAAGAAATCGAGCGCGCCCGGCTGGCAGCTGGAGATTCGAAAAAGTGCCGGTTCTGCGCGGAAATCGTGAAGCGCGAGGCGATCGTCTGCCGATACTGCGGTCGCGATCTTGAACCTGATGCGGCCCCAACTCAGGCAATCGAGCCCCAAGCGGAATCGCCGCAACCTCCACCGCCGCCACGGCGAAAGGGCGCGATTGTGTTTTGGGTCCTTGCGACGATGATTCCGCTTGTCGCCATAGGGTACGCATACTGGTACAACGTGATTGCGCCGTCCGGCGATCCTGGCAACATCAAGCGCGCCACCGAAGGCGACGCGCTGTTCAGGGAAGTCGAGCTTCTCCGAGGAGCGGTTGCTCCCGACCTTCCCGTTCTCGATTGGAAGGATAACCGCACATTCGGTGGTTACATGGGAGACACCGGCGATCTGAGGATTCCCGGCACCAGCAATACGCTTTCCGCGACGATTGATTACTGCATTTCGGGGTATGTTCAGGACCGGGTCGCAGAAGCCGCCATATCGGTGTTGGTCACGCGACCCGCCGATCTTCCCACCGCGAGGGCGAGGCTGAAAGCGGCCGCGGCAAAATGGTTCAGCTCTGCAAAGGTGGCTCCTCCTGCCGGTCTCTACAACGCGTTCGCTGTCGATGGAACTTTTGACGGCGATTCAGGCGGAGTCTCGGTTCAGTATTCAGTCAACTCGTGTGCCAATCATCCGATCAGGAGGGCCAGCGGCTTGTTATCCCACTGCACCCTGATGGAAGTCGTACTGAAGCCGATTGAATCGAAATGGCCCGAGGCTCAATGGACGTGCCGCTACGGGATGAAACAACCTTAGAAAGGATTCCGTTCGCTTCGACGGGCAATGGCTGACCCGGGATAACCGCTGGCGATATCAGATCACGCTGATCTCATACGCTGGGTGCAGATAGATGATCTCCCGAGCGGGCTCGACCAAGTTTCTTCGCAGCAGCGCCTGCGTCATCGCATCCACCTGATCGTCCTGGGCTCCGTTGGAGAACGCGGCGCACGAACGTCAACTGGTCTCGATTTCGCGTAACGCTGACAAGGCGCGTTCAATGGCCGACTTCTGCTGTTCCAGACTGGCGATTACGCCGCTCAATCCCTCTGCCGCGCCAACTCCCATGGCGCCCCGCTGAGCGGACCGTCGGCTCCCGGACCAGCCAGGATACTGCTGCGGATGCGCGCCGCGAATATGAGACGCAAGCCCCGTGCCACGAGACGACGTTTTCGGGCAAAACGGACATTGCAGGTTCTGTTTTGGCATTTACAGGCTGTAGCGTAGCAGAACTGAAACTTCCTCGACTTGCGATCCAAATCAGGTGGACTCTCGATAGGCCGTCCGTGGAACACGTTCGAACGTTGCGGGGTCGATCCGGTACGTTTCCCGATCATGGTCGTAGTTGGAACTTTGCGCCAGTGTGGCGTGCATGAGCGCGTCTCGAAAAGGTCGCGGCTTCCCGTCGAGGCGGCGCGGATTTTGTTCAGCAAATCGACCGAGCCCCCTACCCCATCTTTCGCCTTTGAGACTCCTATGTGTTTCAGACACGGACATGTATTTCTTCTCGAAATCCTTGCCCGTCTTGATTCCATCCCAATCAGCCTCGCGAATAGGGTTCCCGGATAAGCCGTCACCTTCGTCAAGGGAGGCAGCGATGCTCATGAGCTCGTCGCGCGTGAAGTTTGCGAACTCGAAATCCGGGTCGTGTGCGAACACAGCACCGGTTATCAGGTCGGCCAACTTTCGTATGGTTCTTTGCGGCGGTGTATCCTCCTTGCCGTCCCTATCGAAAGTCACAATACTGAAGCGCTTCAAGTTCGCGTCCTCGATTAGCCAGCTCCGGAGATCAAGAGCGATATTGTCTTTGTCGGCCGAGATTCTCCCTTTCAAGTCAACCAGTTCAACTCCATATAGGTTTGGTTCGCCAAGCACCTCCAGAACTGCATAGTACTCTGTTGGACCTTCGACATACCACCTGACGGCACTGCCCGAGAATAAGCCGAATCGACGGGAAATGTGCCGTCTGGATTCGGCCGGCTTGTCGAGTAGCCGCTCTGAACCGAATACCCTTCGCCTCGCGGCTGCAAACGCCTGGTCCTCTTCAGGCCACTGCAGCCCCTGGGCCTCCTCGAACCCACGCCTGATGACTTCAGCGATATGCCGAATCCAAAGCGCTCCCGAGATTCTTCCGTCAAGCTTTTCGCGTTGTTGCCATTCGGACAAGCGCAGTAGCAAATACAGTTCGCGATTCGAATCTAAAAGGTGCGCGGTGTCGCATAACTCTCGGTGGTAGCGGCGCCAAATATCCGCATCCAGTGGCTTGATAATACTCAGAACCGCTATGCGCTGTTGCTCGCGAGCGATATTGTAGGTGGCTTGATCGATACAATCGTGAAGGCTGTAGCGCTCGGTTATGTGGGGCCAGTAGATAGGTTCCAACAAGATGGCGAGGTCAACGACCTGATTGACCGCTGCATTGGATCCTGGTTTCTCCCCGGAGCCGCTCTGAAATAACGCGTACAGGCGGAATGGGTGGTACAACTTCCGCCCGTCATGGTCTATCTGATCCGGTAACGGCGAACGCTGGATCGTTGTCGTGCCCGCGTCATGCGTTTGCACGTAGCCGCACCGCTGGGCAAAGGAGTAGAAATCGCCTTCGCTCCGAAGGCGGTTCTGCCTAATCAAGTCAAGACGTTCTGCCCATGAACTGAGGTATCGTCTGAAATCGGATGCATCCATAGCCGCAGTCGGAAACGAAGTGGAGCCATTTTGACGCATTGAATAAGCTTCCGTCTGAACCTAATTGTAAAGCTCGCGCGCGGCCATAGCCTCTCGCAAGAGAGAGCGGGCCCGAAGTCCGGCATACTGGGACAACTTCACGCGGCCCTGCGGTTGATGCCTGTGGGATCGTAGTTGCTGCCGATCCGTTCATCTCAGATCGGGCTGATCTGGTACCCCCTCGGATAGTCCGGGAGATACAAGACCGTCTCCTGCGGGACTGCCATGTTCCAGCGCAGAAGCGCCTGCGTCATTGCATCCACCTGATCGTCGTGCGCGCCGTTCGGGAACGCGGCGCATTCTTCAACAAAGTCCGCCACCCACGGCGCGAACAGCGGGTGGGGCAGGTAGATGTTGCCGGCTTCGATCAGCGGGCTGACGGCCATCGCACGGGCGATCTTGCCGCCCTCGGGATTCACCGGCAGGATGCCGGGAATGTGACTCGTGAGCATCTGAATCACCGCTGACCCGTTGGCTTTGTCCTCGATCAGTTTGGCGAGGCAGCGCGGCCATTTTGCCGTCAGTTGCAAGACCGCCTTGACCGTCGCGGGGCAGTCCATACGAGCCCGGATCTGATCGCCCAGCAGGTACATCGAGCCGACCCGGCCCCAGACCTGTCCGACCACGAAGTCCGAGGTGTCCAGATCCTTGAACGAGCAATCCCACGACTGGAGGCTTTCATCGACCCGCTGCGGTAATTCGATGGCGGTGATCGACATCTGCGACCCGTCCGGCAGCGAGACGATAACGGGAGGAAGGTTGTCTCCCCGCGGCTGCCAATATCGAAACCAGTGCCGCTTGAACAGGCCTCCGCCAGCCGGTGAAGGACGCTGTTGGAGCTGGCCCGCAGCCGCGTAGCTTCCGAGGCTGCGCTTGAGCGATTCCAGTTCCTCCGGCCCGAAGCGCTCCGGCCACAGTAGTTCGCTCTGCTCCGTGCGCGGGTCAGACCAGCCAATCGAGGTCGTACAGCCCGGCTTCTCGTGCTCCGCAGGCAGGCACAGGTGCTCCCAACCGCCCTGTTCGAGCAGGTGCCCGCTCAGGTCCCGCTGGTGGCAACGCTGCATCACGACGACCTTCGCGGCGGTCCTGGGATCGTTCACCCGCGTTGACATCACGATGTCCCACCAGTCGAGCGTGGCTTTGCGGACCGAATCCGATTCGGCCTCCTGAACGTTATGCGGATCGTCGCAGACCACCCGGTCTCCTCCCTCGCCAGTGGCTGCTCCGCCCACAGACGTTGATAGACGGTAGCCGGAACGGTCGTTTTCGAACCGGCCCTTCGTGTTCTGGTCGCCGGTAAGCGCAAAACGGTCTCCCCAGCGTTCCTGATACCAGGGCGACTCGATAAGCCGCCTGCATTTCACCGAATCGCGGATGCTGAGCTGGGCGGCATAACTGCTGTAGAGAAACCGGCGCTCGGGCCAGCGAATCCACTCCCACGCGGGCCACAACACCGACACCAGCAGGCTCTTCATGTGCCGCGGCGGCACGTTGATCAGCAGGTTCCTGATCTGGCCGAGCGAGATGGCTTCGAGATGATCGATGATGGCGTCGATGTGCCAGCCGGGGACGAACGGCGTCGATGGCTCGATGATCGCGAAGGCCTGGCGGACGAACTCACGCAACCCGCGGGAGGCCCGCTCCTGGTCAATCTCGTCCAGGAGGCTTGGTCTTCTCAGCAATAGCGCGAAGCTGTTTGAGTTCATCATCGGTCAGTTTGGAATAATCCGGCTTGGCTGCGATCTGGATCGGACCTCCGGCCAGGCCCGTGTGTTCGGTGTTCACGACATCGCGGTAGCCGAGCAGGTTCTTCGAAAGGAAGATGGCGGCCGCGACGTTATCCTTGCCCGCCAACCGGAAAAGATGCCTGCGGACCGATATCCGGCCCTTTGCTTTCGCGCGATCCATGATGTCCCTGAACTTCGCTACTTTGCGGCGCCGCATGATGGTGCGCTTGTTGACTCCGAAGAACGCGGCGATCTCTTCGTCCGTGCACTGCATGTTGCACAGCTTTTCGAGTTCAACCAGATCGATTTTGGCTTCAGGACGCGCCATGATCATGCTCCTCCTTTTCGATCAGCCTCAGTTCCGCGCTCCAGTCCGCGAGCGCGAGGCACAGGCCATCGAGGTCCGGGTGCCCGGCCCGAATCTGCGATTCGATTTCCGCGATCTCGCGGCGGCAGCCTTCGATTCATGCCGCCACCGCCATCCGTTCTGCTGTGATTTCTTCGAACGTCCGGCCGTCACCATCGAGGCGGGCCTCCTGGTTGCTCAGCCCCTGCCAGCGCAAGATCGACACGTCAACGTACTTCGGATCGAGTTCCATCCCGAAGCAGACGCGCCCGGTAATTTCCGCGGCCGCGAGTGTAGTGCCTGAGCCAATGAATGGCTCGTAAACCAGCTCGCCCTTCTTCGTGTGATTCAGGATCGGTTTCCGCATCAGCTCGACTGGCTTCTGTGTCGGGTGGTCGTATTTGTCCTCCTTTGAGCTGTTCATGATGAATTTTGGCGACGGGACACTCCAGATCGTGGAGTTCTCGCCGGGCTTGCCGTACCACGGCGCGTTCTTCTTGCGGACGAACCACGCCGGCTCGTGCTGAAACCAGTACAGCGTTCGCGTGAGCACCGTGCGCTGCTTGTCCCAAATGATCTGCTGGTGGTGAACGAAGCCGATGCGCAGGAGGCCGGCGAGGACTTCGGAAGTGAACCTGGACGCGTGCCACACGTAGGCCACCTGCAGGCTGGGCACAAGCTCGAACGCCCCGCTCCAGTCGGCTCTGGTGTCTCCGCTGATGCTCGTTTCATGATGGCCCGCGGTGCGGTGCCTCATGTAGCTCGGTTCGGCGGGCGCGGTGTTGTGTTTCTTCGTGTGCTCTTTCGACATCGCGGTTCGTTTCGCGCCAGGCACGCCGCCGTTGAGTCCGGCGCGGTCTCTCCATTCGGAATCGAGCTCGATGCCGTACGGTGGGTCAGTGACCATCAGCAGCGGTTTGCGTCCGTCGAGGAGGCGCGATACCGCGTCGGCGCTGGTGGCATCCGCGCACAGAATGCGATGCTGATTCCGGCCGGTACCGCAGAGCCACAGGTCACCAGGGACAGTAACCGGGTTCGCGGGGACATCGGGGATTACGTTGGCCTGGTCGATAAGGTCCGGGTCGGCGAGCAGGTCTTCGAGTTCGCGCTCGTCGAAGCCCGTCAACGACAGATCGAACTCCAGCCCTTGCAGCTCCTCCAGCTCCGGGCCCAACAGTTCGAGATCCCAATCGGTCTCCTGATGGCTTCGGTTGTCCATAAGCCGGTACGCCTTCACCTGTGCCGGGGTCAAATTCTCGGCGACGTGAACCGGCACTTCGCGGAGGCCCAGCTTCTTCGCTGCCAGCCACCTGGTGTGACCGCAGACGATGACGCCGTCTTTATCGACGACGATGCATTGCCGGAATCCAAACTCGTGAATTGACGCGGCGACCTTGTCGATGGCCCGTTGGGGGATCTTCCTGCTATTTCGCGCGTAGGGGATGGGTCGTTCGATCGGCCACCACACCACTAAGAATTCGCTCATCCACGTACCTCATGCTGGATTTGCGGATCTTTCGGTGGGTGCGCTTTGCGCTGGCCAGACGAACCGAGCCGGTATCTCCTTTATACACGATTCTCGTGGCGTTTTGGTACAAACATCCGTGTATTACTCTTGAGACTGTTCGGTGGATGTCATGAGGCCCATTGCTGAAGTGCTGGGGGGAATTCGCGACTCGATTGGTGAAGCGGAAAAAGCGTTCGGCAATTTCTACAGTGCATACGATAAGAGAGCTTCGGACTATCGCGACGAACAGAGCGGGATCGTCGAATATTTCCTTAATCGGGCATTTTTGGAGCTGAAGCTCTTCCTCGAGGCCAAGGGGACTCTGCAGATGCTCAAGGATGTAGCGGCTGACCACGTGAGAGCTGCGGCAGAATTCATGAAAGCGGAATTCACTCCGTGGGGGGACCCCTATTCCTTCTGGGCCGCGCATCTCAATAATTACGTGAAAGCAGTTGACACCACCTTCGGGCAGGCGTCACCCTCGGCGGTAACAAAGGAACTCGTCGATATCCTGCGCGCGACCCAATATTCGATCACCGACCCAAAGTGCTTTCCGTCCCTACCTGCGGCCGAGGACGAGGTTCATGTCCGCATCGAGGCGGTTCTCCGTTGCGTCTTCCCTGACCTTCGCCACAAGCCACCGGTCGGAAAGCCGATCAAAAACTTTGAGCCAGACACAGGTCTTCCGTCGCTTCAGACGCTCATCGAATACAAGTTTATCGCCACGGAGATTGATGTAAAGCGAGTCGCTGACGAAGTGCTTGCTGATACTCGGGGATACGTCTCCAGAGACTGGGACAAATTTATCTATGTCATCTACGAAACCCGGCGTCTAAAGCCCGAAATCCAATGGAAGGAACTGCTGCGGTTAAGTGGCGTCGGCGAGAATACCCAGATTCTTGTGATCTCCGGGGAGCCAGGATCGGCGCGAACAACAAAGACAAAGACGCCAAGAAAGAGTCGGCCAGCCAAGAAGCCACAGACGCAATAGTTGTTAGGCGGGGATCGACTAAACCGCCAGCTATCTCACGCTCGCCCGCGGCCCGCGCGTGCAGATAACGGATGGTGGTAGCCACCAAGCGGTGCCTGAGTGTCGCCTGCACCAAGTGAATCGGTGCGCCGCGCGGGTCGAGCGCTTGGGCTGCTCTGTCGAACCGAGCCGGTATTTATAACCGATTCAGGATTCAGGCGGTCTTTGCATACGAGAACCTCAGCCTGCACGCCACGGGATACGATTGAGGAATTCGGACGTTCAAGGCCCGCGATTATGCCGCGCCGGACGGGACCTCCGACGGCAGGAGCGGATTCAATGACTTGGGTGGATACATATTTTGCGGCTCTGTGCAGAAAGGTGCCCGACGCATCCGAAAGGGTTTCCTTTCTGGAAGTGCGTTTCGACGACGGGTCCCAGCCGACGCGAAACAAGTGCCATGAGAATGTTGATCGATGGGTCAAGAATAACCCGCAATACTGGGCTGTAAGAGGATGGGCAGTCAATGGCAACGGCGGGTACTATCTGCTCGACGCGCACTCGGTGGTCTGTGACGAGCGTGGGGCCCTCTGGGATATAACTTTCCCGGATTTGGCTGCACACGGGTTGCTGTTCATCCGCCATTGGGGCGCCGCCGACGAATTCACCAGGGTGAGGGCGCAGCGCGAACAACACATCTGCCTTTGAGCTTTCCACGCGACTGTTGCAGGAACCGGACCGCCAACATCGCCGGAACCGGGCCGCGAATGGCACGAAGTGAGCATTCCCGAAGGTTGTATGTCAAAGATGAATCTTGCGAGTCGCCCCCGGTCCCCGACAGGATTCAAGTATGGGCGATCTCCGACGCGGCTTTCCCTGTCGATTCATTGCCCCTCCATCCGCACTCTGCGGATGGGGAGAAGACGGTCAACCGCAGGAGGAAAGAGCTTGAAGAAGACAAGAATTCTCTGGACGCTGATCGCCTTCGCCGTCATATCTTCGGCCCAGCCGGTCATGACCAACCAGACCGTTGAAGCCATGCTCAGGGGTGGCGTTGCCGTACCAACGATCCTCACCGCTATCAAGACGGCCGCATACATCCAACTCTTCACATCGAAGGAATTTTATGATCGCCTGCTAAACGCGGGGGCTACTCCGAGCGTTGCCGATCAAATCGTGCAGGCCATGCATGACCGCACTTACAAGGGTGCTGTGCGTCCCGAGGATGCTAGACCGGTTCCGGTCGCGGTGGCCCTCGCTCGCCCGTCCGTTGTGCCGACCGCAATCGCTCAGCCTGTCGAGACCCCTGCTCCTGTGGTGCCGCCGCCTCCACCGGTCGTGGTGCCGGCACCTGCCCTCATCGCCCCGGTTCTTCATACGATGACTCTGGAAGACGGAACTCCCGTGAGGCTGCGCATTTCCCACAACCTTTCGTCCGCCGATGCCACTACAAACGAAACGGTCGACTTTGAAGTTCTTGAGGAAGTCAAAGTTGGGGACCGGATTGTGATTCCGAAAGCCTCGATTGCGTGGGGAACCGTCACGGATGCGGAAGCCAAGAGGCGCATGGGCAGAGCCGGGAAACTCAACGTCACGATAGATGCCGTTCGCCTTGCCGATGGAGAAAAGCTTGCACTGCGCGGGATCAAAGATGTGAAAGGCGGCGGGCATGTGGGAGCGATGACAACGGGGATTGTTCTAACCAGTCTTGTGGTTTGGCCCGCCGCACCGTTGTTTCTGCTGATGCATGGGAAAGACGTCACGATTCCGAAAGGGACGGAGATCACGGCATACACGAATGGCAACATGACGCTCAATAGCGAGAAGTTTTCTCGTTCGAGCACGTCTTCTGTCGCAGATCCATCGCCGCAGAGCGTCCAGCCTGGCGTTAGCGCGCAGGAGCCAGAGTTCGCCGAGGTATTTTTTGGGCTGGCTGGCACAAACCTGGTTCCGCTGCAACGTCAGGCGGTTACGACTCAAGTCAACGTAACGGGATTCCTGGTAGTGAATGGAAAGGGGGTTCTGGCGTTCCCAGGCGCGGCTTCCCCCGTGCGGTTCCGGTCTGGCGAACTCGTGTTTGTGGTGCGCTCGCTTTCCGCGACGACCGCGGCCGATCCGACGGACCTTTACCATCTCCGCAAACTTACGCCAGAGAAAGACGAGCGCGAGACCATCATGTCGACGGTTCACGTTTCGCCGCTGGGGGCGTCCGCATCGAACACGCGTTCCGACGGGGTTTTTCCTGTTCGGTTTTCGCGATATGGAGCGTCGCCCTACAAGGTCACGGTCAACGCGCTGCCGCCTGGTGAATATGCCCTCGGGCGAGCTGGGGAACACACGGCCTTCTGCTTCGGCGTCGATTAGCCAGTTCGCACATTCGTCTCGGCCCGTGGGAAAGATGGACTCCCTGCGTTAATGACCGCGAATGGGATTCCCTGCGGGGTACTACAGAGGCCACATATCGCGCCGACCCGGTCCGAGGCACGTGAACGGACATGATGACGAGCCTCCCTGTGTTTTCGTGAATCAGCCGGTTTCAGCGATGATAAGAGCACCATGGCTCCAGTTCTGCTCGCGCTCATCACCACGGCTAGTGGACTGATCGGTGTGGTGCTCGGCGGGTGGCTCACGTCCCGCAATCAGAAGCGGGAGCGCCAGATCAGGTTCTTCCACGAACAGCTTGGCGAATTCTACGGCCCTCCTGCTGGCAATGCGCGCGGAAGTGCTTGCGAAAGCGGAGCTTCGGTTGAAAATTAGCGGCGCGGCAGCCGCCGAATGGCACCAACTAATTGGAGATGCCAGGCGGGGTGGCGGCATTGACCCGGTCCGCGAGGTGAGGGAAGCGAGCTCCCCAGTTTTCCAAGAGATTATCAAGTACAACAATCGTCAGTTCGCCGAAGAGATCATGCCCATCTACCGAAAAA
This sequence comes from Terriglobia bacterium, assembly GCA_963832905.1. Lineage (GTDB taxonomy): Bacteria > Acidobacteriota > Terriglobia > Bryobacterales > Bryobacteraceae > BOG-234. The sequence goes on from CAWHVO010000002.1 coordinate 548,642, forward strand.
TGGTCCAGCGCTTCCTGGACAAAATTCAGCTCGCCGACGCCTCGACCCGCGGGTATCTGCAAGAGCTAATCTATTTCGTTGAAATCTGGGATCGATGGCTCACCGAGTCGATCCCCGCCGAGGTTGTGGAACGCCTTGGGCATTCGGAGGAGAAGCTCTTCCCGTTCTACCGTGACGTGGCTTCGAATTTCTCGGCGCTTCAGGCGGAGGTGAAAGAAGCGCACCAGCCGTCGCGCCGTCGCGGGCCGTCCGAGCCTGTCAAGGTTGTTCCGTCACGATAAGACTCGGAGATTTCGAAGCGGCAGGCTTTGCTACTCGCCGCCACATGGCCATCTAACGCGTGATCCGTGGAAGTGGCAACCGGACTTGGTGGGGCAGATTTAGAAAGCGAGGTATCGGGCGCTTGACTCGCCCGGCCGCGCGTGCAGATACCGGCTGGTAGTGGCCACCGACCGATGCCCGAGGGTGGCCTGAACCAGATGAATCGGCGCACCCCGGTCGAGCGCGTGGGAAGCGTGCGCGTGCCGGAGCCAGTGCGTGCTGACGTTGGCGGCAATCCCGGCCCGCAAGCTGGCTTCCCGCACGATCCGGGTGACCCGCGACCGTTCCAGCGGCTTGCCCGAACGTGACGCGAACACTGGCGCGTCCGCGCCCGCTGTGGCCCTCAGGCCGAGGAGTTGGCCCCACACGCCAACCGGCAAGAAAACGACGCGCGTGCGCCCGCCCTTACCGTGAATCAGGATCTGGCCAGCCTCGCTGCGGGTCTGAAGATTCCGCCAGCGCAGACCACACGCTTCGGAGACGCGCAGGCCGGCGGCGTAGAGCACGGCGAGGAGGACCCGGTTGCGTTCATCCGGTTCCAGCGCGATCATCCGGCCCACGTCTTCCTCGGGGATTATCCGCTCGGAGAGAGCCGTTTCGGATCGAGGCAGTTCCAGCCCTGCCGCCACGTTGCGAGAGTACCCGATGCGCTCCGCGAAACGGAAGAAGCTGCGGATCGCGGCGAGTGTCCGCCCTTGGGAGATAGGCGCCAGCCCCGTCCCGGCCAGCGCCTCGGCGAATTGCTCCAGATCGAGCGGGTCAGTTTCCGCGAGGGTTTTGTCCGACCAGGTACCCAAACGGGCCATGTCGCGTCGGTAGACGCTCCGGGTCGCTGGACTGCGCTGTCGGCGCAGCCAAAGCTCGACCATTTCGGAGTCGCTCAAACTGTTGGGGCCATGGGGTTTGCTGATCCTCATAACTGTCCTTATGTAGCGTTGGGGCATGTCTATACATTCGCTCTGAACGGGACAAAATGCGAGTGCGGTTTATCGCCAGCAGCCCTGTGTTTCGATTCGGAAAATCGACGTGAGAAGTCGAGCAAGTAGGGGCAACGCAAAGGCTAAAGTCGTAGCTGGGTTCGCTGCGGTTCGATCTCTACGGTTAAGTTCTCATTCCGAAGGACACCTACTTGAAGCCGAACTTCTGTCTTTCGCTGCTCGACAGCAGACGCGCGAGCGAATCTCTCTCGATTCCAGGAATCTCACGCCTTATGCGGCGGGCGAGGTCGAAGGCGCCGCGCCCAAATAACGATGGCCCGAACTCATTCAAGAGTGAGGGTACGGACCGAGCCGCTTGACCAACGCCACCGGTGATCGCCCCAATCACCGGCTTTCCACCTGACATGGCGGTTATTAACGCGCCAGCGGCAATTCCGGCTGTGATATCCCAGAACACCCGAATCGGGCGGGTCTGGAACTGGTTCTGCTGCGGGACAAATAGCCTGGAAGCCTGCGCCAGTTCATCCCTGATTTCGATTCCTTGAGCCAGTGTGCTGCATTTCCTAAGCGCCTCCAGCAGTTCCCATACTTTTCGTCGCGCGCTGGACCACTCCTGCCTCAGGTCTGCCAATACAGCAGGAATGGCGTCGCGTCTCGCGCAGCGAGCGGTCAGAATCCCCAGGACAGGAGGCACCAAAAGACCAAAACCATCATTAGCGGACGCTCGCGCGTACTCTTGCCACGCGGTGTCAAGATCACCGAATAGCGCTTCAGGACCGTGCCCTCCGTCCTCATCGTTCGCCGTGGTGCCGTTCGAAATCAACACGCTACCGCCAGCCACCAGATAGCCAGCGGATAAACCAGCACCGAACGCCACAGCAATCAGGTTCGGCAGTAACCGGTCGATTCCCTCTACGGTAACCTCGTGGTCCTCTTTCTGAGCGAGTGAAGCCTCGGTGGCCACGATTGCTGCTCGGAATAATTCACCGACATTGGGCATGGGGATTGTGTCTGCCGCGTAGCGACGGAGCAATCCGTATTCATTCAACTCTGGTGGGGCAATATGACACTCGGCTTCACCACCATCGACGATCGTAATCGTAATGTCTGGTTTGAGAAGAGCGCTATCGTGAAGGACAATTGCTCTCACGAATCGCTCAACAAGAGGGAGATCGTCTGGCTCCAGTGGCCCCTCGATCAGTCGCCTAAATGGCTGGAATGACTCCGAATCGCAAAGCAGACTTCTCACGTCAATCGTCATTTTACTCGGTGTGGATTCGCGTCGAATCGAATACATTTGCCCGCCAGGGGATCTTCGAAGAAGTTGCTTGAACGCTGTAGTAATCCAGAGAATTCGTCCAGGTGACGCAGTAAAGCCGCCGGGATTGAATCCGGCGGCTGGAAGGAAGCGGGGTGGCGGTTGCTCAGCCCCTGATTGAATAGCGGCGTTCGTCGGCGACCTTCTCGCTGATTACGGTCAGCCCGTGTTTTTTCGCCAGGGAGCCTCCGGCGCTCATGAGGGCCCGCGTCGTGTGCGGCAACCAGCCGAACTTCGTGCAGATTTGATCGAGCGTCGCGCCGCCGGCCCTCTTGAGCATCTCGATGAGCTGGGCAGTCTTGCTGGTCGCGCGGGGTCCGTTCCCCGCGGGCTTCGCGGCCTTTTTGGCTGGTTTGGGTGCTTTCTTCGCGCGGCTGGCCTTCTTCTTCGCGGGGGCCTCCTCGGGCGCGGCGTCGGCGCTTTGTGCCGCCTCCGGGTCGCCCAGCTTCTGGAGTTCCGCCCAGATCCGGGCCACGGCCTTCTTGCGGTCCGCGAACTTCTTGACCGGGGTCACACCGGTCAGGCTGTTGAAGATTTCCACCAGGCGGCTGGCGGGCCACGCGGCCGCGAGTTCCGCGAGCGCGTCCTGGCTGGTGAAAAGCTCGGTCCCTTCCGCTTTCGGGGCGGCCTTGGTCGAAGCGTAGACCACGATGTTATTCTCTGCGTTGATGCTAAATATTTTCATTTCAATCTCCTATGGGCAGCGTCTGCTGCGTCACCACATGAATCGCTCTGGTTGGAGAACACATGCAAGTGGATTCTGCGAGGTGGCTGAAGAAATCTTGGGACGCCCGATGTAATCGGCGAAACGGCGGGTGAGGGGCTTTTTATGGGGGGACAAAACGAGCGCCGCAACAGGCCGCCGAACATGCAATCGATACGTTTGGGCCAACTGAATCCGGCTGTCTCGAAGTCGCTTTCTATAACGGGGGTGGCGGGGCCAAGATGGGTTTTGCGCGGGCAATCGCGGCGACCGCATACGGAGTGAATGTGGGCGGCCCGGTTACAAGGAAAACTGGCCGCGACAACGCGTACCGCGCGCTGCTCGGCTACCGACACGCAACTCGCGCCGTCGATTGCATGGTCGTCTATTACCTCTGGGACAGGTTCGGCAAGTGATCACTCAGGGCCGTCGTTTCGAGCAGAAACGGCAGCCCATGCCGAAACTCAAGCCGCACAATGTAGCCGTCCCGGAGCCTCTCTATCTCGGCGAGCAGATCCCATATCGTCTTTTTCAGTTCGGGATCATCCGAGACTGGCACTTTCAGTCCGCCGTCTTTGCTGCCAAGTAGCGCAGTGCGGATGACGCTCAGCCGCTCATCTGGCGCCGGCTGCCCGCCCTCAATGCGCAGATTCTCGATCCGGCCGAACTGGTACTCAAACATGATCTGGACGAGCCAGTGCTGGGCGGGGTTCAGATCGCCCCTTGTGCGATGCGGACGTGATGCGGGGAGCGATGAAGTTGTTGGAGTCATTGACATAGAGTTGTCTCAGGAATCGTCATTGTGCTTGGTATCGAGAACTGCCTGCGCACGTCACGGACGACCAATCTCATGCTGCTCGGCTCCGATTCTCGCGCATGTAGAACAGGCTGAGCCGCGGCAGACCAACCCGCTCGAATAGTAGCTTCGAATAGTTCTGGCGTTCGAGCATGTCGATTTGCGCTGCCGTCATCTTGGCGCGGAACCTGGCAAGGTTCGCATTGATCTCCCCCTGGATCTGCGAAGTGTCTTCCGCACTCAGGCGAGCTTGCGCAAGCTCAGTCATGCGTTCTTCGAGCGCGCTCAGGCGCTGTTCCAGCGGTTCGAGGTCAACATCGGCATTAGCCGCCAGGGCGTCGAGTTCCATCGCAATTTCTTCGTAGCCTTCAGGCTGTCGCAGTTGCTTCGCGCAGCCCGCCAAGTAAGACCGCACATCGCTGGCAACGTTCCCGGCATTCACGGCGGAGGTGCCCCGCTCCTCCTCGAAGAACGAAGCGCTCCGTCGGGCGCGTCTTGCCCAATGGTTAAGGTCGGCGGGGTCGCTGATGGCATTGATCAGCAACTGGACGCTGTAGACCGGATCGCTTTGGTTCCGCTTGTCGATGAGTTTTTCCACAACGAACCCGATGATGCCCACGGTCGTCAAGCCCTGTTTCCGGCCAGCCGCAATCAACTGCCGAACCTGGTTGGGCCGGTGCCTGACGCAGTATTGCTTCAGTAAATCCCGAAGCTCCGAGGCACCCTCTAAATCAGCACCGCCTCCGGGCGCAGCAACGCCATCAACGACAGCGGCGGCGGCGGGCGGGGCGACGGCCCCGACGGCACCACCATCGAGGCGCGGAGGGGAGCACTGTGTCGCTTGGCGGACGCTCTTCCTCGAAGGAGCGGAGGCCATTGGTTTGCGCCTGCCGCACTCAGGGGTTTTCGTCTCGGTTGGCGAATGGGCAGCAGCTTGCTGCTTGCTTATTTCCTTTTTAGAGCTTTCATATAAAGGATGCAACCGCAAACGGGTTGCATTGGTGTGACCTTTTTGGGTTGCATGGTTGCAACTCTTTTCAAAACATTGGCGCAATTCCGGTAGCAGGGATGCGACCCTTTCGTGATCGGTCCAGACTTCGTCATCCCATACCGGTGACCAAGAAAATATCAGCAGTGTCGCGCTGGCCTTAAAGGGGTTTGGCCGACGTTTTGCGAACCCGAGCGCCGTCCACTGCTCGTAATCGCGCGTGATCGTCGTCTTGTGCACATGCCAGCGAGCCGCCCAACTCGTCCGCTTCCACCACACATGCCCGTTCTTCCAGCCCTTACGGATTGCGTCAATCAAGCGTAGGGCTGATCCGTTGCTTATCCGTTCGCCGGCGGCGGCAGCGAGAACGTCGCCGACCAGGCTATGCTGCCGGCAGAGGCGATGCTCCTTCGATCCCGTAACACTTGGGCGACTTGGTGCGGGCGATGGAGAAAACGGGTTAGGCACGGAGGCCCTCCGTCCCCGGGGAAACGGTGCCGACGCCATGCGCTAGGTTATTCAGGGGCTGTAAGTTGCTGAAATCACTGAAATGAGTTCGAAACGTGTCCAGTGTGGGGAGCCAAATAAAATCGCTATTTGCGCAGTTCGCCCTTTGTCTTCTTGAGCTTGCCAGTTCGAGCGCTCGATGACACCCCAGTGGGGACTCGAACTCCTCAGGACTCGGCGGCCATCTTGTCCTGCGGAGCCTACATCTACGGGCGCACCGCGACGCGAAGTAACGGCAGCATTTCCGTGGGGAAGCCCATTCGCGATGCTAAAGCCTGCACCGTCTCCCGAATGTAGGGCCATGCCGCAATCGCTGGATAGCTCTTTGAAAAGGCGCTGAGTTCGGTCTTCGACGCAGACTTGGCCAGATCGAAAAACCGGTAGCGAACCAGAAATGTCGTTTGAATATGAAAGGTCAGTTCATCTTCGCAGGCAACTCGCAGCGTTACCGTGAAATCTATGTCAGAGCCGTTCACGTGGGACACTTCGGAATCCAGGTCTGCGGTGAGGGGAACCGGGTCGACCGCAGCATTGGGTGGGCCCGCGCCTTTCGCTTCGCACTCGTATAGTGCGATGTCCTTCAAGTGCAGCCGTGCCTGAAGAGCCTCGGCTTGCTTTGCTTCGCGCGTGCTTAATTGTATTGTGAAGTTCATGGCATTACGCCGCCTTGAGTTGTGCGCCCGGCACGGGCTGATCCTTTGCGTACCGACCCCAACACCAGCCTCTACCCGATTGCAGGCGCTGTTCGGTGAGCAGGTGGGCGGAAGCGCGAGGTATCGTCGCAAAGCTGACGATCAAACGCGATCCGGTCGCTTTCGCGAGCCGATGCAGCGTGCGCATCGACGGGCGCGCTCGCCCGCCTTCCAGTCGGGCGACTACGGGCTGCGTCGTCCCCATCTTTCGGGCCAGTGCTTCCTGGGTAAGGCCGGCGCGGCTCCGGAGATCCATCGCCGCCGAAGCCAGGACGAACTCTTCCTCAAGCGCCACGTATGCTTTCCGGTACCCCGGCTCCCTCATCCACTTTTTGTGCAAGTCAGATATGCGTGCCATTTGTTAAACCTCCATCATTGAATCGACTTCGCGCGGGACAAGGCCAGACTGATCTCGCTCCGCGGCGTTTTCTGCGTCTTCTTCACGAATACCCGCACGATCACCACGCGCCAACCCGAGGCTGTCACGTATAGCGCGCGCGAAACTCCGCTGCGGCCTTTCAGCCGCATCTCCCACAGACGACCTTCCAAATGCTTAACATGCGGATCTCCCACACGCTCCAAACCTTTTTCCTCGATGAGCTTCGCTATACGCGCGAGCCTCGCCCGCATGTCTTCGGGCAAAGCCCCGACCTCCTTCTCGACGGTTTCATCCAGGGTCTCGACCGCCCAGCCCATTGTGTTCACTATACCAAAAAAGGTATTACCGGAAGGTACCCCCCAGACCAGTCTGGCGAGCAAGGCCAACTGAGCGTATGTAATCACCGATGGCCTTATAATTGTGGTCGGCCTTAAAAGCAAACGTTGTAAGCCCGAGGACGAAGTGGTGACGAACGATCAAACGAAGAACTTTGGCGAGACCGCCAAGTCGCTGGCACGTAATCCGCTCGGCATCATCGCCCTATTCATCGTTATGGTCTACGGGTTCGCCTCGCTTGTCACCGCGTTTGCGGGAACGTTCACGGCAGGGGAGCGGCTTCCTCTTATCTACTTCCTGATCTGTTTTCCTGTCCTCGTGCTCTGCGTATTCGCGTGGCTCGTCAGCAGACACAGTGGCAAGCTCTTCGCCCCGAGCGATTTTAGGAACGAGGACAATTACGTCAAGATGCAGATGTCTGTCGTCGCGTCGCTCACCGCAGCAACTGCCAAGAGCGACACTCCGGCATCTGAAGCGGAGCTGCACAGAATTGTCGAGGTGGTTCGAGCTGCCAGTCAGGCGACGGCCGGCGGCGACGGGTGGAGAAACCAAATTCTCTGGGTTGATGATCGCCCAGCAAACAATGGGTATGAAAGACAAGCTTTCGAAGGCGTGGGCCTCCGCTTTACCTTGGCGCTGTCTACCGACGAGGCGTTCGAGCGGCTCTCACAGAACAAGTATGCAGCGATCATATCGGACATGGGGCGCCGTGAGGGGCCGAGAGAAGGGTACGCGTTGCTCGACCGTTTGCGGCGGCAAGGGGACCGTACGCCGCTGTTTTTCTATGCCTCTTCCAACGCGCCCGAGCATAAGCGGGAGACCCAAGAGCACGGCGGGCAAGGCTGCACCAATAACGCTCAAGAACTGTTCGAGATGGTCACCAGAGCTGTTATTGGGAGACAAATCGCATGACGGCGGTCGCTGGTTCATGAAAATGACGGGTTCGAGACGTATCCGATCTGGGTCCCTGTAACGGACGATGATCGGTGTTCGGCGGCTATCCTCCTGAAAACACTGCCCGCTGAGAGGTTCGATCACAGTGCCAGTTGGCCTGCGAAAGTTCGAAACGTGTCCAGTGTGGGGAGCCAAACGATTCCGACATCGCGTTTCTCTGCGGTCTTCCGATTTACATGGAATGCGGCGTCCTATTGGTGAAAATGAGCCATACTACATTGCTTGATTCTTAGTGGACCTGTAGGTCGGCTTTGTCAGAGAAGCCCTCGTGTCCATGATGATTGGCGAGATCAATTGCAAGAGGCCTTCCGCTGCCGTTGATCCGCGGCTGCCGCCGCCGGGAACATACCTGGAGCGGGAGTACAAGGGACGCCGGGTCATCGTAAAGGTCCTTGCTAAAGGGTTCGAATTCGAAAGCGAGATCTACCGCTCCCTCAGTGCAATCGCCCACAAGGTGACCGGAACGAAGTGGAACGGCTTCCTCTTCTTCAACCTGACGTCCACGGAGGAAAAGGCAAATGGCAAAGCGTAGCGTGTCGCGGGCTCCAGCGAAAACTCAGGACGGGCAGGGCGGCGCGAAGACCGTTCGCCGCGCAATCTACACGCGTAAATCGACGGAAGAGGGACTCGATCAGGAGTTCAACTCCCTGGATGCCCAGCGGGAAGCATCCGAAGCCTTCATCGAGAGCCAGAAGCACGAAGGCTGGCAGGTGATCGCCGACCATTTCTACGACGGCGGCTACACGGGCGGCAATATGGATCGCCCGGCGCTGACGCGGCTGCTGGCAGCCGTCGAGGCGGGGGGCATCGACTGCATCGTTGTATATAAGGTGGACCGGCTCAGTCGCTCCCTGCTCGACTTCGCTAGGATCATCGAGATCCTCGATCAGAACGGCGTGAGCTTCGTGTCCGTGACTCAGCAATTCAATACGACGAGTTCAGTCGGCCGCCTAACGTTGAACATGCTTCTGTCGTTCGCGCAGTTCGAGCGCGAGATCATTTCGGAGCGCACACGCGACAGGATGTCGGCGGCGCGGCGGAAGGGCAAGTGGATCGGCGGGCACCCGGTGCTCGGGTACGACATCGATTCCAAGGGCGGGCGGATCGTCGTTAATCCCGCCGAAGCCGAGCAGGTCCGAACCATCTTTGGGCTGTACATGAAGAAGGGATCGACACTGCCGGTTCTTCAGGAAACCCAGCGGATCGGTCTCGTGAGCAAACACTGGACCACCGAGGACGGCATGCGTCGAGAAAGCGGGCCTTATCCTTGACGGTCATTTCGTAACGCAGCCGTAGTGGCCGCTCGACGGTCACGCGGGTGTAGCCGAAGTCCGAGTTTCTGAAGATCTTCGACGTGGGGGCATCGCTGAAGCGGCCGTAAAGCTTCACGACGTCAGCGATTTGGTCCGGTTCGCCGTCCTTGCCCTCCCCAATCTTTCGCCGCTTATCTCCGAGACTGCGGCGCAATGGGACATAGCACTCGCGGACATCGATGAGATGGATCTTGCTCTTGCGGCGCTTCTCCTTCCGGTTGGTAACGATCCAGACGTAGGTTCCGATGCCGGTGTTGTAGAACATCTGTTCGGGGAGGGCGATGACAGCCTCCAGCCAGTCGTTCTCAATGATCCACTTGCGGATGTCACTTTCACCAGAGCCCGCGCCGCCGGTAAACAGGGGTGAGCCACTGAAGACGATGGCGAGGCGCGAACCGTACTTCTGATGTTCAGGCGCGACCCGTTCAAACTTGCTGATCATGTGCTGGAGAAACAGAAGCGAACCGTCGTTAACGCGCGGAAGTCCGGCACCGAAGCGTCCGTCAAAGCCTCGCTTGTCATGCTCCTGCTGGATTTCCTTTTGCTGCTTCTTCCAATCCACGCCGAAGGGGGGATTGGAAAGAAAGTAGTCGAACGTTTCTCCCTGAAATCGATCCTCGGTGAAGCTGTCGCCCAGGCGGACATTGTCGCCACTTCCGTTGTGGTCCACTTGTTTGATGAGCATGTCCGAGGCAGCGGTAGCGAAGGCCCGCTTGTTGTAGTCCTGTCCATAAGCGTAGAGTTTTGCTTCGGGATGGTGCTCTCGTAGGTAGCGCTGCGCCGTAACAGTTCAGGTGGTTGATGCTGGTTTGAGCAGTGAGGGGACGGCCAGCCCTGTTCGGTATGAGCGTAACGCAGTCGCAAGATAATGCAGCGGAACTCGATTCTGCATGCGGCAGGTGCGAGCCACTGTGAGCAGGCGCGCAACCGCGATTTCGCCTTGAGGGCTGCGGCTACCGAAACTGATCTTGCGCCATTGCACGGCGCATCGAAGCGCGCGCTCCGCGACGTTATTGGTCGGCTCGACACCCTCATGGCGTAGAAAGGCGAAAAACCTTTCAAAGTGCTGCAGCAGCGCCCGCGCGAGATTCGCCACGTCTTTGTCGCGGCTATCAAGATAGCGGTCCGCCAGGGCGAAGAACTTCTTCTCCAGCGGAATCGACTTTGCAATCAACTGATCGCGTGTAAGGGGACCGTATCGAACGCCAGGTCCGTCGCGGAAACGATGCCACAGCCGGAACAACCGGGCATGCAGGGCCAGAGCGTCGCGGCAGAAGCGTTCCGCGTCGCTGGTCTTGCCGATTTCCAGTACGCCGAGGATATTTCGTTTGAAATGAGCCCAACAGAACTGGCCGACGCCTTTGTGGTACTTCAGGTAAGTGGGACAGCGGTCGCTGCAGAGAATGCCGGCGTATATTTCGCCCAGTAATTGCACCAGCACCTCGGCTCCGCGCGATGCGGCGATCCTGTAAAAGACGAAGCTCGTCGCCACCAGAGCCCACAGCCAGCGCTTTTCGCCGCTGGTCCGGTATCCGGTTTCATCGCTGTTGACGACCGGCTCGTTGGGCAGTTGCCGCTCCAGTTCCGCACAGGGGTCGGCGACCGCGTCGCTGACCTCTTCCCAACTGTTCTGAATACTGCCCAGACTGAGTGGGATGCCCAGAACCTGTTCCAGTAGTTCATGCACCACGCGGCGCGGCATTCGACAGACCACGGTCAGATAGGCAATGAGGGCGGTCAACTGCGCTCCGAAATGACGCCGTGCTTGCGGTGGCAGTTCGGCCTGGGTTGCCTTGCCGCATTCCGGACAGACGAGGCGGTGGCATTGATACTCGGTGACATGAGCTTTAATCGGCGGCAGTTCGGTCACCTGATGGCGACGCGGGTCGCCCTCGGTGGGCATCCCCGACGACAAACGGTGATCGCAATGGCGGCACCTGGTGGGGAACACCTTTTTCAATTCATCGACGCGACTCAAAGGCGCCAGTCCGCGCCAGCGTCCATGATGTCCAGGCTGGCCGCCCGGCTTGCGCAGGCTCTTCTTTCGCCGACTACCCCGCGACCGCTGCTCGCCCGCCATTCCATCTGAAGAGGGCGGTTTGGATGATGTCGTGGAGTTTTGCTGTCGAAGCGCCAGTTTACGTTCCAGATCGGCGATTTGCTTTTCCGCATCGGCGATCCTCTTATCGCGCTCGATCAATTCCTCGCGCAGCCTCTCGATCTCGCGGATTAAGCGCTTCTCACGCTCCAATTGCTCCGGGTTGACCGGTCGTTCTCGCGGCGACTGGCGATGCGATGCCCTCAAACATATACACTGCCAGGTTTTGGACCCAATATCCAGGTCCAAACGGCAGATTCTTAAAGATTTCCGTATCGCGACTTATACAGGCCTGAACTGTTACGCTGCGCCTCAGCCAGCATCCCGCCTGTACCGCAAGCGGGGTCCAACAGCTTGCGCACAGTTCCGGGAGTGGCCAGCAGCTTGTCATCGTGGATAAAAAGGATGTGGACCATCAGCCGGATGACCTCGCGCGGAGTGAAGTGGTCCCCAGCCGTCTCATTGGCCAATTCGTTGAATCGCCGAATGAGATTCTCGAATATCAGCCCCATTTCCTCGTTCGGCACCATGTCAGGGTGGAGGTTCACATCGCAAAACTTGGAAACAACGAGGTAGAGGATGTTGGCCTCGCGCATTTTTTCGATCTCCGTCTCGAACTCGAAGAAATCGAAGATGGTGCGAACGTTGGCAGAGAACCCTTTGATGTAGCTGACGATATGCTTCTCGATGTTGTCTGGGTCGCCTTTCAGCTTCTCGAACGTCAGGGGGGAATGATTATGGAATCGCTGTCCGGCCGCCTTGTTCAGTACCCTGTCCAGCGCGTCGTCGCTGAGTTTCCCGGCCTTTCGCTTCTCGTGCTCGGTGAGGACCTTTGCTTTGGTCGGGGCAAGCACGCAGTCGAAACGGCGCAGCACCGTCATCGGCAGCATCACCCGCTCGTACTGTGGAGGGCGGTACGGCCCGCGGAGAAGGTCGGCGATCTGCCAAATGAGGTTGGCGTGTTCCTGGTGGTTCGGCATGGGTCAGATCGCAAAACCTTATCGGCGCTGGCGCGGCGTGTTCAAGGTTGAGTATACCGTTGAATACCATCGACTTAACGGTCGGGGCCCTTCCGGCCACGGGGGCGATCAGACCTTCTGTGGGACTCGCCACGACCGAATCGGTCGAAACAGCGCTGCAATGTTCTGTTTTGAGATTCTGCAAGGAAGACGGGCGAGCATCGCGGCTTCGCAAATCCTGCACAGTTCTGGATGCCTGGACTCCCCAAACCGCTCGCCTTCTCGCGCGACACACGAAGCCTGAACGCCTGAACGGCAAGAGGGCTTTGTCGAATATAATGGAGTAGATGCCTCCTGTCGAGACGCCGACGTTGCGGGTACCCCGGACCGATCCCCACTTGTCCGGGGCTGGCGAGCGCGTCAGAGAGGCGGCTGCGGAGTTGGAGAGGCTCGGCATCGCCAATCCCGACGGGACCAGAATCCGCACAGATCTGCCCAAAGATATGCAGCCAGACGCGGATCGCGACTTCGGCGGGTAGCTTTTAGGCGTGCCACCTGACGCCGAACTTCACGGGAACCTCTTCCCCCTTTGCGTGTTCTCTCTATGCCGCCCAAGATGTTCATCGTCGCCGGTCCGCCCGGCAGCGGAAAATCGACAGCGTTTCCGGTGGCGGCCTTCGGCGTCAACTATTTCAATGCCGACGATCACGCCGCAGCGCTGAACAATGGTTCGTATTGCGACATTCCTCGTGACGTCCGGTCCCGCGTGAACGTTCTCTTCGAAGCTTTCGTGCTCGAACACATCGACGCGCGAAGCAGCTTCGCGCTTGAAACGACGCTGAGGAGCGCGGTGACGTTCGAGCAGGCTGCATTGGCCCGGCGCGCCGGTTTCGCCGTCGAAATGCGCTACCTCTGCCTGCCGAACTTCGAGATTCACCTGGAAAGGATTAAGATGCGGGCGGACCGGGGCGGCCACAGCGCGCCGGAGCCGGTCCTGCGCGGTATCTACGAATCCAGCATTGCCAATCTACCCCGCGCCATCCGCGAGATGGATCTGATCTACGTCTATGAGAACGGCGAATGGGGCAAGACTCCAGTGATTCTGTTGCAGGCCGAGCATGGGGAGGTTGTGTACCGGGCAGAACGTATCCCGCACTGGCTTGCCGGAAGTCTGGCGCGGCTGTGACGCTCGTCGAGCCGGGGCCAGAACAATTCTTCCTCCCAGCGTTTTTTGATAAGATGCAGTATAGAGAGGCCTTTGCACCTTCAATGGGCGGCGGGGGTCAGATCGGCACTATAATCCGTGGCGGCTCCTCTCATTGAAGGGGCTGAATTCTCATGGCCACGAGCTACAGTCCGAAGCATTTCCTCCGCCAGGTACCGAACCCTTTTCTCTGAACGCTTTCGTGTTCCAGTGCCATCGGACACTTCTTTTGAAGTTAAGCTCGAAGGAACGCCAATCACCGTTGAAGCCAGATTTGGCCTGAAGGTAACGATCATTACTCGCCCGTACGGTCATTAGGCGGTGTTTTAGATTTGTACCAAGCCGCGCTGGGGCTGGCGTAGATTTCTTCGGCGTCCCGGTACGATAGCGCGCTGGAGAAAATCACGCCATGGTCATTCTCCAAACGCGTGTTCGGATCTGCGTCGCGCTCGCGGAGCCAAACTGTTTCCCTCCGAACGCCACCTGCCCGTTGGTTGACACCATCGCGCCGCCGCACCATCGCGGAATATCCCCAATAAAACCAGCCGCTGCCCGGACTTTCAACTCTCTGTTTCTACCGGTGGAGAGTCGCCGTAGACGGTCCGGCGCTCGCACGGTGCGCCGAATTTGCCCGCATTCTCCGTTTCTCCAGAGCGCGGGCAAGCGGTTAACGCGGTCGGCGTCTTGGTCTACACCTTTCGAATTCCCTGCGCGGGTTTACAGCGCTGCATTCGTTAGGGTATTTCAGACTGGCAGAGGCGTTGAACGCGATTCTCGCCGATCTTCAGCAAGAGCACGCCCAATTGAATGAAGCCATCGCCGCTATCGAACGGCTGGCCGCCGGACCATCCAAGTGACGATGCCGATCACGACCAATCCGCTCGCGATGCTTGTCTCGCAATCTGGTTTTTCCGTTTCTGGCATTTTGCGCTCTATTCAGTTTAACGGGAACGTTTTCAGACACCCATTGCGCGTACGCGAGCGGCCGTGCGGTCCGTCATTTATGAATCCGCCTCTCGAAAAGTGAAGATCGACTCGGTCAAGCCACCTGATGGCGCTGCTCGTGAGCCTGCGCTTTCCAGCGGTAATATAGTGAGAAGAAGCTTGGAGTGAACATCGCCATCGACATTCCGGACGATATCGGACAGGTGCTCGCCGCCCAGGCGGGTGGGGCCTCGCGCGCAGTCGTGGAAGCGGTCGCCATCGAAGCATATCGGTCCGGAGCAATTACTCCTGCGCAAGTGCAGCAGATGCTCGGACTGCGCTCCCGGTGGGAGACAGAATCCTTCCTCCGGCGAGCCGAGGCCTTCCACGACTACACGATGGATGACCTTGAACGGGATATCGCCGCGATTCGTGACGCCTCGCGTCAATGATCGCCGTCGCGGATGCGTCACCGCTTTGCTTCCTCGTCGTGATCGGTGAGATCGATCTTCTCCCTGAGCTCTTTCTTCGGGTGGCCGTGCCGCAGGCTGTGATTGCCGAACTGCTGCACGAGGACGCTCCAGAGGCGGTTCGGAATTGGGTGTCAAATCTGCCGGCTTGGATCTGCGCCGAAGCGACCCCTGACGTCATATTCCCCGGCATGGAGAAACTTCAGGCGGGAGCGCGCGTCAATCTTTTTGGCTGAGTCCATTAAGGCTGACATCGTCCTGCTCGATGAGAAGGCCGCGCGTCGTGTTGCCGCCAATCGTGGCCTGCGGGTCACTGGGCTCCTCGGGGTGCTGGGCGAGGCTGCCACCCGGCGACGGGTTGAACTGGCGCCCGCGATTGACAGCCTCAGGATGACGAGCTTCAAATCCTCCCCAGCTCTGCTGAAGGCGACTCTGGACCGCTTCGGGAAACGGTAATCCACTCGGCCTGTTATGCTCTCAAGGGCTATGGATCGAGTCGAGCGCGGACGAACGCAACAAATCCACTGTGCCAATTGCGGCCAATTCACACCGGGCTACGATATCGTCAGCTACGGTTCCATTGAGAAGGGCTATCGTCAGCTTTGCAGCCAATGCTTCAATGCCGAGGTTGCCAAATCGGATGGTCTGGAAAAGTTTGAACACGTCAGATTCGAGCCCGTGGAGCTTGCCGACTGCACAGGTAAGACCCATGTGTTTCATTTCCGGACCCGTTTGTTCGGTCCAGGCGTTGCTCTGGATGCGTTCGAGCTTCGCGACGCACGTCCGGCGGGCTATCAATTTCAGGTGATTGGTGATCCAAAGGATGATCTGCTGGTGCTGCTCGGGCGATTAATCGAGAAGATCCGGCGTGCCTTGTCCGTCGTGCACATCGGAGACGGGGAGTTGGGTTTGCAGATCGCGGATCACCGGGTTGTGCGAGGCATGATCGACTGGGATGAAGCCCAGGAGGGTCGTGTACCGCTGCTCACGATCGACGGCCGGGAGGTCGCCTGGGACGAACTCGGCCGCATGTTGATGACGTATGAGGGCTGGCAGTTCAAGTTGGAGATCAGAGATAAAAGCGAAGAGTGTTGACGCGCGAATCGTACCCGAGGAGCCAGAGAAACGGTCAACCCGTAGTTTGCCGAAGACCGATTCTCACCCCCGATCGACCCAATGAAAGGGCCTGGCGTCCGGGAGTTCAGTACGGAACGCGCTCGATGCCGGTAACGAACGTAACGCCGGAGACGACCACCCCTGAGAGCCTGTTGTCGTTGGTCACGAACAAATCGGTCCTCGCCGCGGAAGCGCAGGCCAACTGGATCGCGTCGGCCGGCCGAATGCGTTCCCGGCTTCGAATGTCGCCATAGCGCTGGGCTGCGTCCAGGCTGAAGCCAACCAATTCCACGGAACCACCCGAGAAAAAGTTGAGGTAACTCCTTTCGAGCATGGCGTTGTTCAGTTGTTTTGGCTTGGTGATTACCTCGCCGACAGTAAGGTAGCTCGTCAGCAATTCATCGCCACGGGCCAACATACTTCGACGTGGTTCGATTACGCGGGGTGACCACTCAGCATTCTTCTCGAACAGATAAATGAAGAGATTGGTGTCCCAAAAAACTCTCGCCATCCGATCACCACTCCTGGCCCCGTATTCGTCTGTCGTTCAGCACGGCGAATACGTATGGGTAGTCCATCAGGTCACTGATCTCGGTCGTGCGCGCCAGCGGACAACGGGACAGGGCCACTTCAAACTGCGTCCGCGTCAACTTACGATTGACGCGCTTGCCTTCGCGGAAAAACCAAATCCCGGCCCCTTCCACTTCGAAGGTAAACGGGAGTCCTCTCACAGTTCGAAACTGCTCTCCCTGGCGACTGACAATGCGTTGCCAAATTGCCTCCGGCAGATTCCGCGCGGGGCCGGGGGACAAATTCATCGCCGCCGGAACGGGCAGATCCTCCGACCTGAGGCGTTCCACAAATTTGTCTCCCGGCTCCAGTTCCCATAGTTGCCGCCCGACTCCAAGCATCGCCAGAACCGGGTCGTCGGCCACCGTGGCTTGATCCTTACCCTGTTCTCTATGCGATGAGAGAATTTTATGTTTTGCGGCCACCTCTTTAATCTCTCTATAAATTTATAATATCCCGGGAGAAAATCTGATCCGACGCCAGGGATTTGTGATTCCGGCGCCACTTCGGGACTCCCGATCAGGCGGCCGCAGAACCTGAAATGCTATTTTCCT
This sequence comes from Terriglobia bacterium, assembly GCA_963832905.1. Classification (GTDB taxonomy): domain Bacteria; phylum Acidobacteriota; class Terriglobia; order Bryobacterales; family Bryobacteraceae; genus BOG-234. The sequence goes on from CAWHVO010000002.1 coordinate 565,782, forward strand.
GATGTGAACGAGGCGCACCGGCTAAGCGAAATCGTGCTGACCTCGCTCGACCGGGAACAGGATGCCGGCGGCCTCGCGCGCGAAGCCTGGCGAAGCCGGACCCAGTTTTACCGCGTGTTCCGGGCGATGGTCGAGGAGACGCCGGTGGGTATGCGGCGCAGGCTGCTTCTGGAGAGAGCGGCATGGCAGTTGTCGCGCACCCGGCTCTCCGTCACAGACATCGGACTCAACGCGGGGTACGGATCGCTCGAAGCGTTTACCCGGGCGTTCCGGAAGGCCTTCGCCGTTTCACCGAGCCTCTATCGCCGCATGGGGGCGACCAATACGCACCTGTACACCACTAACGGCATTCATCACCATTCCGGTACGACCGACACGAAAGGAACCGCTCGAACTATGGATCTCTTTGATCTCTTCTCCGGCCAGGAGTCCTGGCACACACAACGTCTTCTCAGTCTGGCGAAGCCGCTGACCGATGAGCAGCTGGATCGCCCATTGACAAATCAGGTAGAGGTCTTTCCATGGGACGATCCGGATGAGAGTCTACGCCAGGTTCTGGACCGGATGGTGCTGACCAAGGAAGTCTGGGCCGCCGCGCTTACGGGAAGCGGCATGCCTCTGATGGAAGACGCGCCGCCGGAGCATCGAACTCCTTCGGCCATGCTGGCGCGCGTGGAGAAAGCGGATGCCGCGTTCAACAGCGTTCTTGCGGACGTTCGGAATCGAAGCGCCTGGGAAGACACGTTTGTCGATGCGCTTTGCGAGCCGCCGGAGACCTTTACCTTTGGCGGCACGTTCGCCCATGTGATTACTTTCAACTTCTATCGGCGCATGGTCGCTATCGACGCGCTGCGACGGCTCGGCGTAAAGGTGGAAGGGTTCGGCTGCCCGGAGGAGTACCTTGCCGGCGTCGCGCATCCGTGAGGCCAAACGAGCAGCGTGGGGCAGGCCATCGTCGTTTGTGGCCTGCGTTAAGCCAGAAACGCCATCCAGACCAGGGCCGGAGAGAGCACGGTCGTCAGCAGGCAGTAGAAGCAATACGCGCCGAATCTCGACATGTCGAAGACCCCGAGAATATTGGCCAGCGTGGCAATGACCGCAAGCGTGCGGACCGAATAGCGAGCCCACACCGAGTCCGCGCCAAGCAGCGCGACCAAAATGAGGAGACCATAGAGTCCGGCTGCGATCAGCCCGTCCGGAATGCCGAATGGCCGGGCGAACGGCGCATCGGCCACCGCCTCACATCCGTGCTTCAGAAGAGGACAGCTCATGTGCTCAACCATCCGTGTCTGGTACGCGCCCACATAGAGCATCGCTGCTGCGCTGACAGCGGAAATGACGATCGACAGAAGCCGCGCCGTCCCCGTTGAGATCATCGCGAGCCCTCTCCTCCGGGGTTCAAGCTTGCCACGATCAGGCTGTAGCCGAAGGCGCCGTCCTGAATCGCCTTCATCGCTGCGCGTGCGAACTGCTTCGCCTGCGTCATATCCACCTCGGGCAGATCCAGCTGCTTCAGACCCGCCAGCAGTTCGAGTCCGAGAAGCCGGCCCTGCACATCGCGCGCCATCTGCAGCAGGCAGTTGTCATGCGCCTCGACGGTGGTCACCTCGAAGGACGCCCCTTCCAGCGCGGCTCTGTATTCGGAAACCGGCAGCGCGTCCGCGATACAGGCGATCCACGAGATCAGCCCGATGAGGTCCGCCGGAAGCGGCCCGCGCCGCGTCAGGTCGCTGAGGCCGATTCGTCCGCCGCCACCAAGCACCCGGGCGATTTCCCGTGCGGCGGCCGGTTTATCGGGGAAGGTGCAGAAGGCGCATTCGCAGATGGCGCAGTCGAAGCTCGCATCGGGGAGGTTTGTCCGTTCGGCGTCCCGTTCCAGAAACGTGACAAGGTGCGCCACACCGGATTCGGCAGCCCGTGCATTTGCCTCTTCCACGTTGCGGCTACCGAAGTCGATTCCGGTGACTTCGCAGCCAAACTCCTTCGCGAGGAAAATGGCGCTCTCGCCCTTACCGCTCGCCACATCGAGAACGCGCACGCCGGGCCGCAGTTCGAGCAGATGGCCGAGACGCCGCGTCAGATCGAGTCCGCCGGGATGGAAATTCCCCCCCAGCAGCATGCGCGCGAAGTCACTCTCATAGGCGCGCGCGCAGCACGATTTCAAGGTCTCAGACTTCATCCTGAATTGCCACCAGACCGTTGTGGAGCGAGAAAGTCACCGGCCGGACTTCATATCGTGTGCCGGCCTGCCGCGCAGCGCGCCGATGTTTCTCCTGTGCCACCAGCTGCGCGCGCGCCTGTTCGCGGTAGCCCACGGAATTGTATGCGCAGAAGGGAATCTGCGCGCCGCCGGGCAGCAGAAATTCCTTGCAGCACTTCATCAGGTTCTTCTGGTTGAATGTCCACGGGTCCATGAAATCCTGCAGCATGATCATGAAGATGAACTTCGAAAGACCCTTGAGGTCGAGCCGCCCATCGGGCAGACCACAGGCCGAGCAGGAGAACGCAAACTCACTCGCCACCTTTTCCGATCCCAGCACGGCCGACGATGACCAAAGCCCCTCAAGTGCGCGCCGCAGTTCAGCTCCCAGATCGGGCATGACGCGGTTCGAAATGTAGTCGAGGTAATCGTTCACATTCAGGATGCGCGGCAGCGGGGTGACTGCGCCGTTCTCGCCGAGATATGCGTATGTGACCGAATTGCAGGTCGGGAAGCAGCACGGCACCGGCACAAAATCGGACTTCACAAAAATCCCCTCGGTCTGCGCCTCGATCAGCGCGATGATATCGGGATTGGTCATGCGGCGCATCGGGTCATGCGATGCATGGCGTCCGGCGTGGAATGCCGGCTGAAAATTGATTCCCCTGACAGCCGGATGTTCGATGCCGAAGCGTACGATCCTGCCGATCTCATGCTCGTTGACGCCGCATTCGACCGCCGGAACCAGGATGACGGTACAGCCGATTTCAGCGAGCCGGTCGAGTGCGCGCAGCTTCGTGGGAAGAATGTCCGGTTCGCCGCGGATAATGCGCCAGGTCTCCGATTCGAAGCCGTCGAACTGAAAATAAATGTTGGGGCGCACGTCGGCAAGTTCGGCGAGGAAGCGGTCGTCTGTGGCGATCCGTTTGCCGTTGGTGTTCAGCATCACGTTCGGAATGCCGCGCTGCTGAGCCGCCCGCATCATCGGGACGATCTGCGGATGAATGGAAGGCTCGCCGCCGGAGAACTGAACAACCTGCGGATTGCCCTCCGCGGCCACCAGGCGATCCAGAATATCTTCGACTTCTTCGAGAGCCAGGTTGAAACCAGGGCCGGCCTCCGCAAAACACAGCGGGCAGGCCATGTCGCAGGCGCTGTTCACTTCGATGATGCCGAGGCAGGTGTGCTGCTGGTGGTCGGGGCACAGGCCGCAATCGTGCGGGCAGCCGTGGTTTGCGGCGGAGTGAAACGCCAGGGGTATGGTGCCGGGCTTATTGAATTTCGACGAATTTGTGTAGAGCTCAGCGTCGCCGTAAACCAGCGCTTCGATCTCGCCATGATCGGGGCAGCGTCTGCGCAGGTAAACTTTACCGGCGCGGATGAGAACGTGACCATCGAGAATCCTCCGGCATACGGGACACATCGTCCGCGTCAGCTCATAGAAGACGTAATCCGCGTCTTTCTTCGTGTCTCCCGGAGCGGACGGGATTACAGGATGGGTCACGATCAATAGTAACTTCGTTCGGTCCAGCCAGTGGGTTACGCTTTCGCATTACTGGTTTCCAGGAAAGTCGCTGGATCGTAAAACCGCAGGGCATAGAACAGGTCCATCGTCTCCGGACTGCCTACGGGCTGGCTGTTCCCGAATAATCGGCAGTTTGTTGTCCCGTTTTTGGAGATTGTTGCGCTATCCAATACGAGGAGAAACGAACATGCCTTTTGATCCACCAATCGGCTCCATAACAGCATTTGCGGGTTCTCCGGAAAACTTTCCGGCCAACTACAGGCTTTGCGATGGTTCCGCCGTCAGCAGGACCGATCCGGCCTTCACTGCACTGTTCAACGTCATCGGTACTTCCTGGGGCGGGGACGGGGTAACTCATTTCAACCTTCCCGATCTGCGCGGAATGTTCCTTCGCGGAGTCAGCCAGGGATCGGGACGCGATCCGGATGCCGGCCAACGAGGCGCCATCAGCCCCGGAGGCCACGCCGGGAATGACGTGGGCAGTGTGCAGCTATCTGCCTTCGGGTCGCACACGCACAGCTACGTTGGGAAGTTCCTCGAAGCAGACGGCGGCGGCGGGTTCACCGGGCACGGTTTTGACTCTAATTCCCGCCAGAGCGATGCGCTGTTCTCGATGAACCCCGCCGGCGGCAGCGAAACTCGTCCCATTAACGTGAACGTATTCTGGATCATCCGCATCGGATAGATTCTCGTCTCGCACGAAGCCTGACCTTCGGCTGATCAAGGCCCGCGTTGCTGAATCCGGCGCGGGCAGGCCGTAGAACACGTCCATCGTCTCCGGACTCCCCAGTGCGGTGTGCAGAGCCATGACAGTGCGCAAGCACCGGCCGCGCCACACGCGATTCCGGCCGGCACGCGCCCGCTACCGGGTAAGGCCGTTCTTCGATACCTCCTTCGAAGGCACTAATCCTCCCGACTCCGCGCGCGAGAGCTGCTTCTATTCCTGGACCCATCAGCGGAAACCTCCGGCCGCCGCCTCGGCTCTGGGCAACTGAACGCCCAGGATTCCACGATGCGGTAAGGTTAACTTTGACTGAATTCAGACGAAATTGTTGCCGCTGAAAATTGAACAGGGAAGACCGTTGCCGGATGCTGGCCAGCAGGCAGTGCGACAAGCTGTGGTCTTGCGGGTTCAAACAGATCCTGAGCGCTATCTCTCGGAATACAAACGGCGGTTTGGAAACGTGCTCAACGCGGACGACGCGGCGACACTTTTCCCTGAATACAACGAAAACCCGGCAGCCTACCGCCCCGCGGTTCACCCGGCAGCGCGGTGGATCAGGGATGAGCTTTTGCGACGCGCACTGGCCGCAAACTCCCCGGATCGGGATCGCGTTGTATTTACGGCAGGCGGGAATGCGGCGGGGAAAAGTACGGCGATTTCTTTCAGCGGAGCCCGTGAAAATTCCACGGTTGCTATCCTGGATTCGACCCTCAGCAACCGCGAGCACGCTGCCAGGCTGGTCCATCAAGGTCAGGCGGCCAGGAAAAGAATCTCGATTCTCTATGTGAACCGTCCACTCGACGACGCGCTGGCGGCGATGCCTGGACCGCGCCCGTACTGAGAGTCGCCTCGTTACACTGGATCAATTGATCAAATCTCAACGCGGAGCGGCCGAAACCGTGCGCGACCTTTGGGCGAAGTTCGCCGATGACCCCGATTTCACATTCCACTTCTTTGATAACGCGCCTGACGGATTCCGCGAGGGAAGCGTTGATCTGGCGAAGCCTGCGCCGTACACTGAAACCAGGAAGATTCTTGATGAAATCCTCGATACCGAGTACCGCGCAGGACGAATACCGGAAGTTGTCTACAGAAGAGTCAAGGGAGCGGAACCGCAGGCTGGGGAAGATCGAGGCGACCCGCATCGTGGCCGGAATGAATCGCCTGCGGGAGCAGAAGAAGGCTGACAAACAGGCACTGACGCAAAAGTAATTCCGCCGGCTTTCCCCGCAGCTTCCCAATGATCGGTGACTACCAGGGGCTGCCCAGGTTGGTCCCCCCGGTGATGCGTCTATTGTGCAGCTCGCCGGAACAACGATTTGATTTACCGCTGAACGTCGGATTACTGGTATCGGAGCGCGATCATGGGATCGACGCGCAATGCGCGCTGTGCCGGGATCAGACTCGCCACCGCCGCCACAACCAGCACCAGCAGTGGCACACCCAGGAAAGTCACTGGATCGTAAAACCGCACGCCATAGAACACGTCCATCATCTCCGGACTTCCCAGCACGCCGTGCAGGAGCCATGACAGCGCCCCGGCCGCGGCCGCGCCACACAGGATTCCGGCGAACACGGGCCGCAATCCTTTCAACACCACGCCGGAAAGCACGCCTCCCGAGGTTGCGCCGAGCGCCATCCGGACGCCGATCTCCGCTGCGCGCTGGCTCACCAGAAACGCCATCACGCCGTGGATTCCGGCGGCGGCCAGCAGTGTTGCCAGCAGCGCCAGAATGCCGCCAAGGTCGGCCAGCAGGTTTGCCAGCGACCGGTCGATCTGCAGCGGTCCGTCTTCAAGCGTCACCAAAAGCATGCTGGGCAGCAGCGTTCGGTCCACGTTGGCCACGGCGCCGCGCACAGCGGCCTCGGCGGACGGCACGTCACCCTCGACGCGCACCAGCATGGGGTAGGGATCGGCGCTGGTCGTCGCCATATACACGTGCGCCGGATCCACCCGCGTCGGGTTCGCGAACCGCACATCTTTCACCACGCCGACGACTTCGAACTCCGTGAAACTGTTTTTGAACTGCAGATCGAGCCGGACGCGCTGGCCGATCGGATTGACGCCGGGCCAGAAGCGTCGCGCAGTCGATTCGCTCACGACCGCAATACGCGCGCCGCTGTCAGCCTCGCGCGGAGTAAACAGGCGTCCGCGTATCAGGCCAATGCCGAGTGCGTCGAAATAGCCGTCCGACGCATAGCTGACCAGCGTGCGCGCCCGCTCCGGTCCGTGCGCCCCGTCCACGGTCACCGGTACGGTCCACGTGCCCATTAACGGCGCATGACCGAGACCGATGCCCCGCACGCCAGGTACGTCCTTCAGGCGATCCACGAGGCGCCGCTCCAGCGCTGCCTGTTGCGCCGCAGTCGTGCCGAGGTTCGCGCCCAACAGAAGCACCCGGTGCGTCTCATACCCGGTGCCGGTCCCGAGCGACCGCAGCATGCCGCGCGTCAGAAGCACGGCGGTGATGAGCAGGAGTGTGGATACTGTCACCTGGCCTGCCACGAGGATCGACCGTACGCGCCCCTTCGTCAGATGCAGCTTCGGCAGAGAGGCCTCGCTTTTCATCGCCGCTGTAAGGTCCGCCCTCGCTGAACCCAGCGCCGGCGACAGCCCGAACAGAATCGCGGCCAGAATCGAGACCGCTATCGTATACGCGAGAACGCGCCCGTCCGGATCCAGATTCAGGTGCATCGTGACGCCGCGCGTCAGCGGCCCGCCTAACAGTTGCTGCACGAAAACCAACAGAACTTTGCTCGCCCAGACCGAGAACAATAATCCGAGCGCTCCGCCCATCCCCGCCAGCACCAGGCTTTCGGTAAGCAGATGCCGCACCACACGTCCGCCGCTCGCCCCGACGGCCAGCCGGATCGCGACCTCCTGCCGCTTCACCGCGCCGCGCGCCAGAAGCATGTTGGCGATATTGGCGCACGCGGCGAGCAGAATGAGGCTGGTCAGCAGCATTACACCGGCGACGGCCGCCTGGAACCTCGGATCTTCCGTGTTGCCCAGAAACGAAGTGCGCTGCAGTGTAACGGCGAGGGTCGGATAAAGCTGGTGGAAACCCGCATCGAACTGGCGGATCAGAGACGCCGTCTCCGCCTGCGCCTGGCCGCGCGCGGCGCCGGGTTTCAGCCGTGCCAGCAGCTGCAGCTGCGCCTGGGTGGGATCGTGGCGCCAGTCGGTGCCCGGCGCGAGCAGGCTCTGCGACGATACGAGCGCCCGGAAATCCGGATCCTGCAGGCTCACGGAGGTGCCCGTGAATTCTTCCGGCGTCACGCCGATCACGGTGAAGGGCGCGCCGTTCAGCAGAATTACGCGCCCCACAACGGCGCGGTCCCGATGGAATCGCCGCTGCCAGTACGCGTCGCTGAGTACCACGACCGGGGCATCCGTGGCATCCTCGTTCCGCAGAAAGGTGCGCCCGGCCTGTGCTGCAATGCCGAGATCGCTGAAGTAGTTTGCCGAAACCAGCTCGCCCTGCACTGTCTCGCCATCGGTGCCCGCAGTCACCTGAATCGGCCAGCTCGCCGCCACCAGGCCCGCTAACAAGCTGTTGTGATCGCGGGTGTATTGGTATTCCTGCCAGGAGAACTGGTACTGGACATCGCCCCGAAAATTGTTCCGAAACCAGCGTTCCAGCCGGACCACGCGATCCGGATCCGCCACAGGCAGGGGTTTCAGCACCAGGGTGTTGTAGAGCGTAAACACGGTGGTGTTGACGCCGATACCGAGCGCCACCGTCGCCACCGCGATCAGCGTGAAGGCGGGATTGTTCCACAGGCTCCGCGCGGTGTGCCGCAGGTCCTGGAAGAGTTGTTCCAGCCAGACGAACGAGCGTTCGTCGCGCTCAGTTCCTTCGTGTGATCCACGTTTCCGAATGCGCGCCGCGCCGCCTTCCGCGCCTCATCCGCCGTCATGCCGTTCTGCTCGAAGTGGTCCGCCAGCAACACGAGATGCGCCGCCACTTCGCGATCCAGCTCCCGATCCAGAGCCCCGCGCCACGCCATGCTGCGCACTTTCGCCTTGAACCGCAGCCAGTGTTTCATTCTCAGACCTCGTCGCTCGCGAGCAGTTTCTCGACCAGCCCCGCCAGTCTGCGCCATCGTTTCGTCTCTTCGGCGAGCGCGCCCTGGCCCGCGCGCGTGATGGAATAAAACTTGGCTTCCCGATTACTCTCCGTCTTCCCCCACACCGCCTTGATCCACCCCTGCTGCTCTAGCCGCACCAGCGCCGGATACAACGTGCCCTGATTCAGATTGAGGGAGTCTTCCGAAACCTGCTGCAGCCGCGTGGCGAGTCCGTAGGCGTGCTGCGGACCCATGGTGGCAAGAGTGCGCAGGACGATCAGATCGAGCGTGCCCTGCAGCACCTGTACGCTGTCTTTCTTTCTACTAGACATCCCAGTGATACCTTGAAAGCCAGTCTGCGTCTGTTTCACTGGTTTGTCAAGTGGAGAAAAAGCATGCCGCTAAATGTTCTGCCTGAATGGGATGGTCGGCACGCCGAGAAAATAGCGCTCGACGTCATTCTGCGAACCAAGTCGGAGGTGTTTCCGTACCTCCATTTTCGGGAGGGCGCATGAACCGAACAGGGGCGCTGAGGGTTGTATTAGGATTCGTGGGGCTGATCTTCGTGGCCGCCGCGTATCCGCTCGTGGTCTTCATCCGCGACGAACCCGCGCTTTCGATGATGATGAGCCTCTACGTCCCCCTGGGGGTTTTCCTGCTGCTCGCGATCCGCAATCCGTCACGGCACCGCAGCCTGATCGCATTTGCGGCCTGGTCGAGCCTCGCGCACGCAGTCGTAATGGGCTTCCAGGCCTTCCGCGGCATGGTTGCGCGCGGCGAACTGATCGGCGTGGCCGTGCTCTTCGTGATCGGTGTCGCTCTGATCGCGCTCGCGCCCGGCGAGTTCCCGCCCGACCGGCGTCGACAGTCTGCTGTGCAGCAGAAGATTCCCGCCTGATCATCCGCCGATGACGGCGCCCGTCGATCAATTCTGCAAACAGGCGCGCGCTTTCCTTCTTCAGCCGTCACTCTGGAGTAAAGTGCGGATATGTTCGAGCGCTACACCGAAAAAGCCCGGCGAACGATCTTTTTCGCCCGCTATGAAGCCAGCCAGTTTGGCTGCTCTTACATTGAGTCCGAGCATCTCCTCCTTGGCCTGCTTCGCGAGGATAAGGTCCTGGCCATTCAGTTACTGGCATCCAACGCCAGGATTGAAGCCATCCGCAATTCCATCACGCAGCACACCGGGACTGGCCAAAAAATCGCTACGTCGGTCGACCTGCCGCTCAGCCACGAATCCAAACGAGCGCTGGCGTACGCATCCGAGGAATCCGTGCGCATGAAGCACAAACAAATCGACACCCCGCATCTCCTCCTCGGCCTGCTTCGCGAGGAGAAATCTTTCGCCGCTAAACTGCTCAACGAACAAGGCCTCACGCTGGACTCGGTACGGGAACAGGTACGCCAGGCTGAACCGCCGAATGCGGGTCAGGCCAGATCTATCGCCAGACTCGACCAATGGCTCGCTGAGTCTGAGGCGCGTGGCATCTGGACCGTCATGCCGGGGCGCGTCGGAACAACCTGTTTCGCCATCTACGCACACGATCAGCCGAAAGAAAACGAAAAAACCCAGGATATGGCTCCCGTCGAAAAGCTCGCGCAGATACGCAAGCGGATCGATTTCATCAGGAACAGAATGGATCGCGCGATCGCCAATCATGAATTCGAGAAAGCGCGCTCCTATTCGGACGAAGAGCGCAGAGAGCGCGAAAGTATGCGCCTGCTTCGCGAGCAGTTCAACCTCGAAGAGCCGTCGCCGGCAATCCCGCTCCTGTGGATCGAGGTCCTCGGAGACGACCGTTTCACGGAAGTTCAAAAGCACTGTGATGATTGCATGGCCGAAGGCGTTGCCGAGGTCTGGCTTCTGGACCCCGAACTCAAACGCGCCTACACCGTTAACAAAACCGACGGCCTCCGCGAGTGCAAAGGTGAAATCCTCCGCATCGGAAACCCGCCGCTGGAAATGGACCTGCGGGGAATTTTCAGTTAGGGCTGCGGCACGGAGGCTCTACTTTCCTTTTTTCTTCTCGTGACGGTCGTAGATGGCGCCGGCCGCGCCGCCGGCAATCGCTCCAACCGCGGCGCCCGGTCTGCCTGCGATCACCGCGCCAATCCCCGCTCCGCCCGCCGCGCCGATACCGACACGCTTGATGGTCTTACGCACAGGATGCCGCCGATGGTGACGCCGATACACGACATGATGGTGCGTGGTATACGTGTCTGCCACCGCCGTGGGCGCCAGGCTCGCGAGAGCAAGTACCGCAACACAACAGGAACGCATAACGCAAACCTCCGCCCTTAATCGAGCACGTGGCGCGGCACTGTATCGCGGATCACATACGGATTCGGCGGAAGGCTATGCGCGGAGCAGCCCCAGCGGCGCGCCCGGCTGGAACCCGGGAAACACCGCGCTCAGATCGGTCTGCCCAAGATGCCCGCGCACCAGCTCGCTCAGCACGGCCCGGAAGTCCGTCGTAACAGCCAGATCGCGGCCCTCAAACAACTGCTCTTTCTCCAGGCCGGGCCACTTGCCGTAAACTTTGCCGCCCTCGACAGACCCGCCCAGCACCATCATCATGCTGCCGTGTCCGTGATCCGTGCCCTGATTGCCGTTCTCCTCGACCGTCCGGCCGAATTCCGACATCGTGACCAGAACGATGTCCTCCATCCGGTCGCCCATATCCTGGCAGAACGCGCCGATCGCGTTCCCGAACTGGCGCAGCAGATTGTTGAGCTGCTGGGTCTCGTTGCCATGATGATCCCAGCCATCGATTTCGGCGAATGCGGCTTCCACCCCGGCATCCGCTTTGAGCAGCCGCGCCAGTTGTCGCAGATTCTGGCCGAACTGCCCTCCCAGCCCATAGCGCGGGACGTTGTTGGCCGCGCCCGCGAAAGCCGGTTCCGGACCGCCGCCCTGGCTGAGGGACGCGATGAGCTTCATGGCGTCAAATGCACCCGTCCCGTTGCGCCGCAGCGGTCGATCGCCGCTCAGCGAATACATGTTGCGCAGGATGGACTGAGTTTCCGCGTCACCGGTATTGAAGCGCAGCCCGCCCACTGCGACCACATCATGTGAACCGCGCAGCGTGCGCGGCACCTGCGCTCCCATCGACACCGCCCGGATGGGAGAGCCGGGCGAACTGCCGGGTTCCGCGTCCGGCAGCGCGCGGTTGAGCCATCCGTCCGCCAGGCCTTTGCCGGGACTGCCCGACTCCATGTAATCCTGCGCATCGAAGTGCGAGCGCGATGGATCGGGCGAACCAGTGGCCTCCACAATCGCCAGCTGCTTCTTCTCCCACAGCTCTTTCAGCGGCTGCAGCGCGCCATTCAGCGCGAACATCCCGTCGAGATCGATCGCCGGGCCGAAAGGTCCGCCGTTCGGATCCCCGATCGCGATTGTCGGCCGCAGCTCCGCATAGCGTTTCTCGCCGAACGGCGCCACGATGTTCAGCCCGTCGGCCGCGCCCCGCAGAAAGATCGCCACCAGCGTCTTGTTCTTCCGGCTTTCCGTTGCGGCGGCACGCGCCAGCCACATCGGCGCCGCACCCATGCCGGCCATCGCAATCGCCGAACCCCGCAGAAAATAACGTCGCGTCACCATCGCTGTGTCATCTCCTTTCGAAATCGGGCGAACTGAGAATCAGTGCCGCAACCCGGACCCCGCCCGGCTTCTTGTCTTTGAACCCGCTGTCGATCGCGTCGATCGTCTGCGCCGAGGCATCGTGACCCAACAGGTCGCGCGCAATCGCGGGCGTCGTCATTTCCTTCCAGCGCGCCGCATCCGGCCTTACGCCCGGCACCTCGTTCGATGTCACCGCAATCGGAAAACTCATGCGCGCCATAATGCCCGCCGTCGACAGCCACGGCTCGGCCGTATCCAGGTAACCGGTCGGTTCGAGCTTGCTGTAAAGCGGCTCACCCATATCGGCAATTTTCCGGACAAGCATGAAGGCGTCCGTAACCTCGCCACCCAGCGCGCGCACCGTGCTCACCACCATCTCGAGTGGCGACTTGATCTTCGCCTCCCACGCGCCTTCGGAAAAGAACTCCGGCGATTTGAACATCGTCTCCATCACCGCGCGCAGATCGCCGTCGGTTTTCGTAAATGTCTGCGCCATTCGATCCACCAGCGTCTGCGGCGGCTCGTCCGCCACGAAACGCCGCGCCAGTTCGCGCGAGATGAACTTCGCCGTCGAAGGGTGCCGCGCCAGGATATCGATCACCGCCAGCCCGTCCGACTCTCCGCCGCCCGCCGCGATTTTGTGACCGAGCACGGTCTTCTCGCCGAAATCGTGCATAAACGGCGCAAACACAAACTCCGGATTCTCGGTGCTGCGTACCGTCCATCCCGTGAAGCACCGCGCCACTGCAATCACATCGTCCTGCGTGTAGCCGCCCTTAACGCCGAGTGTGTGCAGTTCCATCACCTCGCGCCCGTAGTTCTCATTCAATCCGTGCGCAACGCGGTCGAAAGGCCCAGGCAAAATCGAATTCGGAACGCCGTTCATAATGCCGCGTCGCGGCGCGAACGGCCCCACATCCACGTTGTCCGGCGCCATTGATTCCCAGTTATCGAGGTAATAAAGCATCGCCGGATGCCGCGCCGTGGCCAGCAGCAGATCGCGGAAATGACCCAGCACATGCGGGCGGATGGCGTCCCGCTCATAGCTTCCTATCAGCACGTGTCCCAGATTGGGGGCATTCTGCATTGCCGCGATGTTCTTCGTCATATCGACGTTGAAATGGTTCATCCAGAAATCCACCAGCACTTCTTCCAGCTGCCGGTTCGAATAAACCGCCCGATACACGCGGGCCTCTTTCAGGTCCTCGCTCGCCACCTGACGAGGCGCCCGGCGCATCTGGCCTTCACGCCGGTACTCGGGAACAAGGGCCAGGCTTTGTTGAGGAAGCATGGAAACCACCTGCCGGCGTGTGTCGCCGTCGAGCGATGCCAACAGAGCCTCAAGCTGATCCTTATTGCCTGTTCTTGCGGTGCGGACCTGGCCGAAGCTAAGCAGATCGGGGAGCTGCGGGTTGCGGCGGCGCGCCTCCTTCGTTATCCGCTCCTGCCGGTCCTTACGCGCCTGCTCTGCCTCCTCTTTGAATTCAGGCGTGAACGAAATCACGTTCACCGGCAGTGCGGCCAGCACCTGTTTGCGTTTGTCCCCGTCGAGCGACTTCAGGATATCTGTCCGCTCCTCGGCGGTGCCGGTGAGTACTTTCCGGAATTTCTCCTGGGGAAGCAGCGCGTTCAGTTGCGGAATCATCTGGAGGACCATCATGGCAGGCTGCTCGGCCGGCGTGTACTCTTTCACCACCGCCGCGAGGTCCATATGCAGCGTTTCGAGCGGCTTCAGTTTTTCATCGAGAACCGGATTTTCCTCGATCTGCTCCGGATGCAGCTGCAATTCGATCCATTTGTTCACCCCGATGCGCCGCACCGCTTCGATATCGCCGGGGCGCGGTCCGAAAGCCAGCCGGTTGAGCGCATGCACGATCTGCTGATCCGGAGTGAGCTTTTTGTCGAAAGGTCCGGTGGCATTTCCGGACGAGGGAACAATAGCCGCGAGCGCGAGGGCTGTGGCTGCTGGCACGAAGCATTTCATCGATACCTCCGCTGACCAGTTGGGGTGCCCGGGAAAAGGTTCTTACATTACTATAAACGCGCTGAGGCACATCCGCGTCAGCATCTTTTTTGTGCCGCTGGCGGTCTTCGCCGCCGGTGGGTTTACCATCCGAACTATGGACGATCTGCGCTATCCCGTCGGCAAATTTGAATTCCCGGAATCGGTGAGCGCCGCTGATCTCGCGGGCTTCCTCGACCAGATTGCCGCGGCTCCGGCTCGCATGCAGGCCGCCGTCGCGGGACTCATCGACGCGCAGCTCGATACGCCGTATCGCCCGGGCGGATGGACTGTTCGCCAGGTGGTTCATCACGTCCCCGACAGCCACATGAACAGTTACACGCGCTTTCGTCTCGCCCTTACGGAAGATTCGCCGACCATCAAGCCTTACGACGAAGCGCGCTGGGCCGAACTCGCCGATGCCCGGCTGCCGCCCGAGCCGTCTCTCACGCTGCTGGAATCGCTGCACGCCCGGTGGGTGCCTTTGCTGCGTTCGCTCTCGGCCGCCGACTGGAAGCGCACCTTCCGCCATCCCGAGCTTGGTCTGGTGAGTCTGGAAAACAATGCCGCGCTCTACGCCTGGCACGGCCGTCATCACGTTGCGCATATCGCCTCATTGCGCCGGCGGATGAACTGGTGAACCGATTGCCGGCGGCAGCTTCCGCCGTTCTTCAACGGCATGCCGATCAGCGATCGGTTCCGGCTTTCTGTGCCCCCGGCTTCTGCTCCGGCGGTGCCGGCGCTGGCTGAGCCGCCGATGGCGCCGATGGCACCGATGCCGCCGGTGGCGCCGGTGGCGCCGATTCAATCTTCGCTGTAGCCGCTGGTTGAATGGCCCCGCCCGGCGGGCTGAGCAGCCAGCGCTGGAACATCATTCCCAACGCCAATCCCATCACGAGTGATCCGGCCCCCACCATCAAAAACGCCCAGCGGTAGGCCTGCGAGCATTTCTCGGCAACCCCGCTTGTGAAGCGCGCAGCGCTCGCCGTTGCCTGCGAGATTTCCGAATTCAGGGAGCCGACTGCTTTTCGCGCGTCCTCCGCCGCGCCACGATACAGGCTGCAAAGCCTGTCCG
Source organism: Terriglobia bacterium (assembly GCA_963832905.1). Taxonomy (GTDB): domain Bacteria; phylum Acidobacteriota; class Terriglobia; order Bryobacterales; family Bryobacteraceae; genus BOG-234. The sequence continues at coordinate 581,001 of CAWHVO010000002.1, forward strand.
CAGTTTGTGGCGAACTCGACGGAGACTGTCTTCATTCGGTCTGAGATCAGCGGCGAGAGCGTCGGCCGTTCTCGGGAATCGTGGACCGCATGAATTCCTGCTCGCAGAATCTCCCTGATTTCGCCGGCCACCGCCTCGGGGCTGATGCCGTCGCGATATCGGCCGGCAGGTCCGCCAGTTTCTGGCTGAGCGCGCGCTGATACGCTTCGCTCGCCGCGCTCATCCTGGTGAAGTTATCGACTGCAGTCGCCAGGAGCTTGTCAAGCCGCTCGCGTTCTTCGGCAACCCGCGAAGGCGCCTGCTCGATCAGCAGCACCAGAAACTGCATCGCGCGGAGAAGCCGAAGCATCTCGTCGTTCTCGGGAAGCGAACGGCAGTGGCGGAGTTCCCGATAATATTCCGCGCGGAGTTCTTCCGGCAGCGCGTCGGCAATGCGGTCGATCAGATCCGGCTCGGCCCGGGGCATTTCGATGAGCGCACGGGCCGCGGAATCCGTTGCGCCCGATTCGACCATTTGGCTGCCGGTCTTCACGGGAGAAGCAGTTCCTTCACCTTGTCGAATTCCGCGAACATCCGCCGCCGGTAGCTTTGAGCCCGCATCACCAGCGAGGCTTTCTGCAACTCCGGTTGCGAGGCGGTCCTGCGCGCCACCCGGCCCAGTGTGACGCCGTGGTTGCGGGCGGCATTTTCCAGATCCGCAAGCCGGTAGTCCAGCCGGATGATCGCAGGCTGAAAACGCTTCCGGAATTCTTCGGCCTCCGGGCTCTGCTGCCAGCAGCTGAAATCGGCATGTTCGGTGAGATTATTCTCGACGATCACGTAGGCCACACGATCCTCAAGCGCCGCGGCCCAGTTGAGAACGCTTTCCACACTTGCCGGATCGGCCGTCACCACGCCGATCGCGGTAAAGACGATCCCGGCAGCCGCCACGTCGGGATACATCTTGTCGAACCAGTCGTGCGTGACTTGCCCCGCGCCCGCTCCCATGTCGGCGAGAATCGCCGGCGCATCCTCGGCCAGAATGTCGACGAAAGCATCCAGGCCGGCCGGCGTATGAATATTGATCTTCGGCACGCGACCGCCGAAGAAATGAGTCAATGAGCCTTTCGCTTTATTCTCGGTATCGAGATCGAGCAGAGTGACCGGAATCTGATTCTCCTCGAACCATTCCGCCAGCCCCGTCATGACACTTGTTTTCCCCACGCCGCCTTTGCCGCCCATCGAGAAAATAACTCTCTTCGCAGCCCCGGCGGCAATTCCACGAGCTTCAGAACCGTCGGCCGGACGCTGCGTGACCTCAACCTCCTGTCGGCTCTGCTCTGCCATGTTAAGATCTTCGATCGGTTGTGCTGCGCCCGCCTCGATACACAGAGTGTCGTCGCTTCGCGTGTCCTCCGCCGAAAGCCAGACCCGGGATCTGGCTGCTTCCTGTTCATCCAGCTTTTTCTCGACGACATCCAGACCCATGGCGGTAATACTGTATTGGGTGAATTCCCCGTAATTAACCCACCTCTTCTCACGCAGGAACCACAGGGCGGAGCCAAGTTCTTCGCGCGTACATCCCGTTAACTGCTCCAGATCGAGCACCGTTAGTCCCGGCAACTCGCCTGCCGACTGCCGGTAGAGGAGACACAGTACTGCCAGCCTGCGAAGTTGCTCGCCCCGGATACCCTCGAAGAACTCCCGCCCCCGGAGACGAAACCGCTCCGGGTATTTCGTGCGCTGCAGGAGAGCGTCATACTGTTCGCGCCTTGCCGGGTCGGAAAGAGTCTCGTAGGCCTCCCGTATCCGCAGAAAAGCGTCGCCCGTGCCGGGATTGTCAGGGTTAAAGCGGCCTGCCAGCGTGCGATATACGCGTTCGATCGCTTCCTCATCCGCCCGCGGCCCGATTCCGAGGATCTCGTAGTGATCGGCAGCGAGGACGTCTTCTGCGGCTCCTATGACGGGTGCGATGTCCAGCGGGAGCGCATTTTGATTCTGTGTACGCGGCTCCTCGTTCGCCGGAACCGTAATACGACCAGGTTGCGAGGGCGCGAAATTCCAGCCGGTCTTCCAGCTTGCTCTCGACGACATCGAAGCCTTCCGCGGTGATGCTGTACGCCGTGAATTCCCCGAGCTTCGCCCACTTCTTTTCGCACAGATACCAAAGGGCGGAAGTGAGTTCTTCGCGCGTGCATCCCGTCAGCTTCTTCCAGATCGAGGATCGAAAGCCCCGGCGATTCATGGTTGCTGATCCTCTGGCGATAGAGGAGACAAAGCACAGCCAGCCTGCGATTTTGCCCGCCTCTGACACCATCGAAGAATTCACGGCCGCGCAGGCTGAATCGCGTCGCGACCCCGGTTTGTTGCCGCAGAATCGTTATATTTCGCGCGTTCGGCCCGGTTGGAAAGAGTCTCGTAGGCCTCTCTGAGACGCAGAAAAGTCTTCGGGTCGCCCGTACTCGGGTTGTCGGGGTGAAAGCGGTCCGCGAGCGTTCGGTATACCCGCTCGATGGTTTCTTCGTCCGCGTGCTTGCCGATTCTCAGGATCTCGTAGTAATCGGCGGTAAAGATGTTTTCTTCGTGCGTCGCGTCTCTTGCGATGTCTAAGGCAAGTGCACCCTCTTGCGGGGAATGCGGCTCGACGTTTCCGAAATCTGTTGAGGACATTTCAGGAGCCTGAACAAATCACTGCCCGGATTCTCTGTCAAGTACTAACGTACTAAACAGTATGTCCGTCCTGCTCAGATCGGGGCAAGGTTGACGTTAGTTGACATACGTTGGTTGAGTTGGGGACAGTCTGCTCAACCTCGGTCGGGAATCTCGTGCTCGGTCATACCGGCGCGCGGCCATCCGAGCACCTCCCGGAAGGTAATTCACAGGCCGCGAATACAAAGTTTTCCGCCGCGTCTGTTGCCGGCACACGGGCTGATCCACAAAGTTCCGCGCACCCATCGCTATCAGGTCGCCGATTCGGCACGCCCTATTCTCGTCGCTGTACTCGCCACCGCCCAGACCAGCGTGCAGCAGCTCAATCAACTCGCCAAAGCCGCATGAGAAATCTTCGCGCCAGCAAAAGAAACAAAGATTTAGTAATACAGGCTTCTGCCTGCCATTTCGGACACGCGGATTGTATCCGCGTCTCAGACTTTAGTCTGTGAAACGGGCTGTCTACCAGCGCGGTTCGCGCCGGGGCGGTCTGCCACCGCCGCCCGGACGTCCGCCGCCGCCGAAACGTCCGCCGCCGCCACCGCCGCCGGACCGCGATTCCCGCGGCCGCGCCTCGTTCACCGTGAGCGTTCTTCCGCCCAGCTCCGTGCCGTTCAGGGCCGCCATTGCTTTGTCTGCCTCGGCATCCACCGACATCTCGACAAACGCGAAGCCGCGCGCCTGGCCCGTCTCCCGGTCTTTCACAATCTGCACGCGATCCACCTGTCCATAGGCTGAAAACGCTTGATCCAGATCCTGCTCAGTTGTCTGGAACGGCAAGTTCCCGACATAAATGTTCTTCAAGGCGTACTCCTCAAAATTGGCTGCCGTTCATGGCAGGTTGATGTCGAAAAGGCTAATCTCGGCCGGATGGTTGTGAATAAGGCGGGCAAGCTAGCAAAGGGCGGCATCGGACAGCCGCTTCTCTTATGTTAGCTTTTTTGCCTCCGAAAAACTGTGGAGTCAATCCCGAACGGCGGGCCTAATGTTCGGTAGCAGACCTTTGCGCCAGTTCGCCGATAATCGGCAGCACATATGCCTCGTCGTGGCTGGCCTTCACCATCATGAAAATGGCTATCGCGAGCAGCGCGCCATGCAGCAGCATTTCGGTGGGAGCATGCGGTCCCGGCATCGTGCGCACGATCGGGTCGATCACCCAGTCCACTACCAGCCACGCCGCAAAAAGGTAAAGCCCCTGGAACGCATGGAACCGGATCAGGTGATTTTCCTTGAACTTGCGCGATGCCAGCACGAATATGGCGGCAATCCAGCCGATCGCCGGCACATAACAAAGGATGGCTGCAGTCCGCGGCGACACTCCCGCCAGCAGGTCCGGCGGCGGCCCCGTGAAAACCGGAGCACCCGGTCTCGGCGGCTTCGGCACATCCGGCCCCGTCTGCGGCTTCCCGCAGTTGGCGCAGAAGGCGTCGGCGTCGCCTGCCTGATGTCCGCACTGGGTGCAAAATGGCATGCCTATCCAACAGTACGTTACGCGACTCTTATTTGTTCATGCAAGTCTTTTATTTCTCACCCGAATACCGTGATAGCATGCCGACAATGCCCCTCGGGCGCGCGACCGAGGTTCTGCTCTGGCTCGTCGCCGGCAGCGTCAGGGCGCAGGATGTCCCCGACTGGCAGGTGAAGGCCGGCGGGAAGGCGTCCTTCGAGGTCGCCTCCGTCAAACCGGCAAAGGCGATCAGACCCCCTGTTTTCCCTCTGAACCTCGGGGACGCGAAGCCATCGGGAGGGCGTTTCTCGTTTACTTTCCCGATGATGCCTTACATTGCGTTCGCATATATAAACTTATGCCCGCCCAAATCAGTGAGCAATGGCCAAAATCGTTTCCCATGGGTCCATTCGGTATCGAGGCGCGCGCGGCAGGTAATCCCGCGACGGATCAGATGCGCCTGATGATGCAGTCGCTGCTCGCCGACCGTTTCAAGCTGAGGGTTCATTTCGAAACCCGGGAAGGCTCCGTGTTCGCTCTTACTCTGGCCACGCCGGGCCAAACCGGGCCGAAGCTTCGTCCGCATGCGGATGGTCCGGCCTGCCCTGATTCGTTTGAGTTCCCTACGTCGAATCAGCCCCCGAATGCGAACGATGTGTTTCCGCCTGTGTGCGGCTGGACCCAAATGTCAGGCACGGCGAACAGCACTTTGCTCGGGGCTCGGGACATGAACATGGAGTCGATCGCCGAAGAAGCCATTCATAACTTCGGGTCCCTGGCCGGGGAGATCGATAAGCCTCTGGTCGATAAGACAGGGTTGAAAGGCAGGTACGATTTCACTCTGGAACTCCCAGCGGGATCGTGTCCTTCCTGCCGAAGCCACCCAACCCCGATGCCCATCCGCCGGACCCGAAAGGAACGCCTTTCTTAAATGCCTTGCGCGAGCAACTCGGGCTGAAACTGGTTTCGGCCAAAGGGCCAATCAGAAAGCTTGTGATCGACCACGTCGAAATGCCGTCTCTCAACTGAACGTTGTACACGCGGCGCCAAGAAGCTGTAAAGGGATCACACTGAACCGAACCTGGCAGGCGAAACCGCCTGCCCCACCCTTACAACAACGGTACTTAGCAAGGTGGCGCAGGCGGTTTCGCCCAATGTCACTTAAATAAGCGAGCCAGTACAACAAATTGGAACATTCCAAATGACTTATGTTCTGTGACAAAAGTTGAGCAACACCGGGACCGTTTGCGCACTCTATGCCAAAACGGAGTTTGCGGAGTTGGCCTCGCGGCTCTTTGGTTCTCGCCACGCCAATCCGAGTCCGCAAAAACAATCACTTGCGGCGGTATTCGGTTATTTAAGTGGCATTGGGCGGTTTCGCCTGCGATCTGCGATTCCTTTACAGCTTCCCAGCCGCGTTCCCTGGTGGCCGCGCATGTCAACGCACAACCACGAGTTGCCGGTTGGTGATAGCATTCCGACCATGAAGCCCCTCCTCCTCGGCCTCACCCTCTTCGCTGCCTCGCTCGCCGCCGCCTCGAACGACCTCAACGTCTGGTTCATCGATGTCGAAGGCGGCCAGTCCACGCTCTTCCTCACGCCCTCCGGTCAAAGCCTGCTGATCGACACCGGCTTCCCCGGCAACAACGGCCGCGATGCCGACCGCATCGCCGCCGCCGCGAAACAAGCCGGCATCACGCACCTCGACTATCTCCTCATCACCCACTATCACGGCGATCACGTCGGCGGCGTTCCCGCCCTCGCCGCCCGCCTGCCGATTAAGAATTTCATCGATCACGGCGACACAGTCGAAAAAACACCCGCCGGCCAGAAACTCTACGACGATTACATGAAGGAAGTCGCAAAGGGCAACCACATCGTCGTCAAACCCGGCGACAAGCTCCCCTGACCGGCCTCGACTGGACCATCGTTTCTGCCGCCGGCAAGGTTCTCGAAAAGCCTCTCGCAGGCGCAGGCAAGCCGAATCCCTTCTGCGCCGCATACAAGCCCAAAGACCCCGACCCCACCGAGAACGCCCAGTCCACCGGCAGCCGCATCGTCTTCGGCCGTTTCAGCGCCGTCGATCTCGGCGATCTCACCTGGAACAAGGAGCACGATCTCATGTGCCCCGACAACAAGCTTGGCGAAGTCGACGTTTACATCGTCAGCCACCACGGCCAGGACATCAGCGGCTCACCCCAGCTGGTGCACGCGCTGCATCCGAAGGTCGCGATCATGGACAACGGCGAGAAGAAGGGCGGCACGGTGGAAGCCTGGGACACCATTCACGCCTCGCCCGGCATCCTCGATATCTGGCAGCTGCATTTCTCCGCCGCGGGAGGCCAGCAGCACAACACCGGCGAAAAAATGATCGCCAACATGACCACGGCTTCCGACGCGGGCAACGTTCTCAAACTCACTGCGCACAGCGACGGCCACTTCGAAGTCTCCAATCCCGCGACGGGCTATTCTAAAAAATACTGAATGCCCTTGGTCAGAGTCGCAGCGTTTTCCGTTTCAGTTCAACGGTTTCGGCGCAGGTCCGCATCAGGACAAAGACAATCCGCTCGGCGTGCGCGGGTTAGAGCTACACACCTGGTTTTTCAACACCGTCATCTTTCGCCGCATGCATAATGAGTCCGGCGGTGTCGAAGGCGGCGTCGAAGGAATTGACAACGACTTCGCCGCCGACTCGTTTCGCAATGTTGGCGCGTGGATTCTCGGCCGCAACATGTTCGGCCCGGTCCGCGGGCCATGGGACGGCGACACCTGGCGCGGCTGGTGGGGCGACACGCCGCCGTATCACACGCCGGTCTTTGTGCTGACGAAATATCCACGCCTGCCGCTCGTCATGAAGGGCGGGACCACCTTTCACTTCGTCACCGACGGCCCCGAATCCGCCCTCGCCCAGGCGAGAGAAGCCGCCGGCGATCGGGATGTCCGCATCGGCGGCGGCGTCGCAACGATCCGTCACTACCTCATCGCCGGTGCGATCGACGAAATGCATCTTGCCATTTCACCCGTCGTGCTGGGCGAGGGCGAAAATCTCTTCGAAGGCCTGAACCTTCCGCAACTCGGTTTCAGCGTTGTCAAGTTCACTGCCGGCGAGCAGGCGACGCACATCATCCTCCGCCGCTCTTAGAGCACTTAGTGTGGCCAGGCTTTCAGCACGGCCGCCGACTAAACTTGAGACAACCGGCGACCCATGAGCACTGCGTTCCAGGAGAGGGCGGCTTTTCTGCGCGAATCGAGCGGTTCGACAAACATCCAGACGACCCTGCTCCGGGCGCTGAAGGTGCTCAAGCTTTTCGGCATCCCCCACTACGTCTGCGGCGGTTACGCGGTGCAGGAGCACGGTTACCCCAGGTTCACCGTGGATGTCAACATCATCGTCCCGGACGTCGATGTTGCCCGCGAAAAACTAAGCCTCAACGGATTCCGAACCAACCCGGGCAGCACGATGACGGTCACCGATCGGGAGACGAAGAAGCGCACAGGCCGAAGGGTCCGTCGTGCGCGAGCAGAAGAAGTGGAAGTTAACCTTCTCCCGGGAGGGCGGAAGGTCGATTCCGGTCCTCTCACCCTGCCCATGCCGGCCACGATATCGGACGAGCCACAACTGCTGACGCTCCCCGCGCTCATTTCCGCGAAGCTCTCAACGTGGCTCGCAAGGGGCATAGTGCGCTTGCGGGATCAATCGGATGTCGTTGAGTTAATCCAGGCGCACCGCCTGCCGCGGGATTTCCCAGTCGCGCCCGAGGTCAACACGGAACACCGGCGCATCTGGGACGAACTTCACAAGTAGCCTTACAAAAATTTTGTCTATACTCGGGGAAGGAGTCGCGAAATGCGTTTACCGACCATCCTTTTCGCCACGGCCGTGTGCGCCGTCCTGGTCGCTCCTGTTTACCCCCAACTCCTGGGGCGCAGTTCCTGCCAAAACTCCGGGGACGGCGCAGTCACGTTCAAGTTCGATCCATCCCTCCCGGTATGGATGGCGCCCGTGAAGGGCGCCCCTTATTCGGGCGTTCAATCCGGTCAGTCGGTTCAGACCCTCGCCGACGGTACTCACCTGACCCGCAACGACCGCATAGAGGGCGCGACATGGCGCGATTCAGACGGCCGGCTGCGCACCGAAATACGCGTACCGCCGGGCGCACCTGCTGCACCCTGTGAGTCCGGCCTGGTGAAGATTGAGGACCCCGTTGCCGGGTACGTTTATCTCCTGGATTCGGTGGATCGGGTTGCGTACCGACTGCCGCTCACGACGCCGCCCAAACCTGAGAGAGAGCACGCCGCCGCGCAGAAGTCCGCTCTGCCGCCGCCGCAGACCTCACCGGACGGGGCGGCTTTTACAACGGAATCCCTGGGCGAAAAGACGATGTTCGGCATCACCGTGACAGGCACCAGGACGACCACCACTTACCCCGTAGGTTCCAGAATAGGCAATGGAGTGAACCCCAAAAATGAGACAGCGAGTTAAGGGCACAAATACATTGAATGGAGTGAGGAATGGATTTGTCCCGAGCTGTTTACAGTCGCGATCTGAAGATCGCTGCGATGCGCGCGCTGGATGCCGGAACGGCGACGACCGGTGAGATCGCGCGGAAGTATCAACTGAGCCCCAAGCTGCTGGAACGCTGGCGCGGGGAATGGCGCGCCAAAGGGGAGCTGGCGTTTCCCGGAATCGGAAGGCGTGGAGCGGGTTTGCCCGCGGTGGACGATGCGCGCCGGATCGGCGAGCTGGAACGGAAGATCGGCCAGCTCACGATGGAGAACGATTTTTTAAAAAAAGCCTTGCAGCATTTCAGGGATCATCACCCGCCAGCCGTCGTCAGTGGCGGGGATGCCTGTTTGAAGAAGTTGAGCAAGCCTCGGCGAAAGGTGAAGCCGTGAACGCACTCTGCCAGATGACGGGCCTGAGCCGGGCCGGTTTCTATCGCTGGCGACTACCCCGGCAGGCCACGCCGGTGGAGATGGAAATCCGCGACCAGATGCAGAAGGTGGCCGTGGAATCGTCCGCATACGGCTACCGGAGAATTACAGCGGAACTGCGGCGGCGCGGCTTCGATGTGAACCACAAGCGTGTGCTGCGGATGATGCGCGAAGACAATCTTCTCTGCGTCCGTCAGCGCGCCTTTACGGTCACCACCGATTCCCGGCACAACCTGCCGGTCTATCCAAACCTGGCAGGCAAAATAACGCCTGCGAGGGTCAATCAGCTGTGGGTCGCCGACATCACGTACATCCGGCTGCGGACGGAGTTCATCTATCTGGCCGTGGTGCTCGACGCATTCTCCCGGCGGGTGATCGGCTGGGCGCTGGGCCGAACTCTGGAAGCGGAGTTGGCTGTGGCCGCGCTTCGTATGGCTCTGAGTGAACGGCAACCGGCTCCGGGTCTGGTGCACCACTCCGATCGCGGAGTTCAGTATGCCTCGCACGACTACACAGGGATGCTGAAACACCATCAGGCCATCATCAGCATGAGCCGCAAAGGCAATCCCTACGACAATGCGGCCTGCGAATCCTTCATGAAAACACTGAAGTATGAGGAGGTCTACCGCAACGAATACCGCGACTTCCACGAGGCTCGTGCCAGTATCGCCGAGTTTCTGGAAAGTGTTTACAATCAGAAACGACTTCACTCAGCCCTCGGGTATCTGCCGCCGGCTGAGTTTGAAAACGGCGCCGTGCAATGAAAAGCGAACCTCATCGCACATCTCAATACGGGGGCTCTGCCCCTGCGACCCCGGGATTTAACGCAGTTGCGCCAGAATGGCTCTGTTATGGGGCGGCTCTCGCCGCCCCGGCCGTTCCGGCCGCTGAGTTGACGCTCGGGTCGCATCCCTGCGTTGCCCTATCCTCCGCTCAGGTGCTTCCAGAGTGGATCACATCAACTTCGCCGGTCAACTTTTCTGCATTGAACGGCGACAAACCCCTTAACTTCGTGTCTCACTCCAGGGGTTCACTTCACAACGACCGCCCCGTCACCACTACCTCGGAACACTGGGAATCACCTCAGCTCCAAATCAGTGTCTATTCGCAAAGCACGAGCCCTCAAGGAACGGTCACCACCATTACCCTGAAGGATTTGAGCGTCGCGGAGCCAGACCCATCGCTGTTGCAGGTCCCGCCCGGATATAGAGTCGTTGACGAAACCGGCCCTTTCACCGTAACGATTCACAGCCATAGTTGAGCGGCCTCTGGGCGGGAGCCGTCACCATGGCGCGCTAAAATAGTGACGGTGAGTAACCGGAAGCGCACGCACAGCGGAAAAGGATTTCTCATTGCCGTTGTGCTGGGACCTCTCTGCGCTGCGGCGGTGGATTTGCCCGGCCGTGCCGTAGCCGCGCCCGCCGAACCCGTCGCCAGCCTCGGGATTCAGACATTTGAACACGCCAGGATGGCGCACGCTGAAACCGCCAGGCCCGGCGCGCGCGCGGTGCGGAAGCAGCCGAAAACGAATCGCCTGATGGCCGCTGTCGTCCCCGCGTGGGACTTGCCTGAATCCGCGACCAACCCCGAATCGCTGGCCATGAACAGCGCGGACGCCTTCGTCCGCCTTCCCTGGCTCGACAACCCCACCTCGACCGGACCCTGATACGCGTCTGTGCGGAAGCGGCCGCTCGGTGCCGGAGCGGCCTTCCCGCGCGTGTGCGCGGCAACAGGCGTACAGGCATTGCCGTCGGTTTTCGACAGAGTTCAGCGATAAAATCAGGAAGGAATTTCTATGGTCGACGTAGTATTGGCCAAAATCTTCGGCACCAGAAACGAGCGCGAGGTCAAGGCGATGCGGCCCACGGTCGCCGCAATCAACGATCTCGAGCCTGCCATGCAGCAGCTCTCCGACATCGATCTGGCCGCGAAAACCATCGAATTCAAAGAACAGCTGGCCCGCGGCGCTTCGCTCGACGATCTTCTGATCGAAGCCTTCGCCGTGGTGCGCGAAACCAGCCGCCGCGTGCTCGAACATGCGGCATTTCGATGTCCAGATGATCGGCGGCATGGTGCTGCACAAAGGCCGGATCGCCGAAATGAAAACCGGTGAAGGCAAAACGCTGGTCGCCACCGCGCCCAGCTATCTCAACGCGCTCGAAGGCAAAGGCGTCCACATCGTCACCGTCAACGATTACCTCGCCAAACGCGACTCCGAATGGATGGGCCGCATTCACCGATTCCTCGGCCTGACCGTCGGCATCATCGTCCACGATCTCGACGACAGCGAGCGCCAGGAAAACTACGGCTGCCGACATCACCTACGGCACCAACAACGAATTCGGCTTCGACTATCTGCGCGACAACATGAAGTTCAACATTGCCAACTGCGTGCAGCGCGGCCACAACTTCGCCATCGTCGACGAGGTGGATTCCATCCTGATCGACGAAGCGCGCACGCCGCTGATCATTTCCGGCCCGAGCGAGGAATCGACCGACAAGTACTACAAGGCCAATAAAATCATCCCGCACCTGCAGCGCGGCGAAGTGATCGAAGGCAAGGAGCCCGGCGAGAAATACACCACCGGCGATTTCACCGTCGACGAAAAGCACCGCACGCGCTGCGCTCACCGAAGAAGGCGTGCTGCAAGGTCGAGAAGCTGCTCGGCATCGGCAACATGTACGAGCCGCAGAACGTCGAGTGGAACCACCACATCCAGCAGGCGCTGAAAGCGCACGTCATTTTCCAGAAGGACAAGGATTACGTGGTGAAGGACGGCGAGGTCATCATCGTCGACGAATTCACCGGCCGCCTGATGCCCGGCCGCCGCTGGAGCGATGGTCTGCACCAGGCGGTCGAAGCCAAGGAAGGCGTCAAGATCGAGCGCGAGAACCAGACGCTCGCCACCATCACCTTCCAGAATTATTTCCGCATGTACAAGAAGCTGGCCGGCATGACCGGTACGGCCGAAACCGAAGCGGCCGAATTCGAGAAAATCTACAAGCTCGAAGTGCACCGTCATTCCGACCAACCGGCCGCTGATCCGCAAAGAGAATCAGGACGTCGTCTACCGCACCGAAGACGAGAAATTCCGCAACGCCGCCAAGGAAATCAAAGAGTTCCAGGAGCGCGGCCAGCCCGTTCTGGTGGGCACCATTTCGGTCGAAAAATCGGAGCACCTGTCGAATCTGCTGAAGAAAATGGGCGTGAGGCATGAAGTGCTGAACGCCAAGAATCACGAGCGCGAAGCGCACATCGTCGCGCAGGCGGGCCGCAAAGGCGCGGTCACCGTTTCCACCAACATGGCCGGCCGCGGTACCGATATTCTGCTGGGCGGCAATCCGGAAGCCATGGCGCGCGACGTCATGCGGAAGCAGGGCAAGGATCCCGATCGCGAAGAGTTCAAGGCCGACTGGGAACGCATTCTGGCCGAAGTCAAAGCCGACTGCGCAGTCGAGCACGACGAGGTGGTCGCGCTCGGCGGGCTGCACATTGTCGGCACCGAACGGCACGATTCGCGGCGCATCGATAACCAGCTGCGCGGACGCGCCGGCCGCCAGGGCGACCCCGGCAGTTCGCGTTTCTTCCTTTCGCTGCAGGACGATCTGCTGCGCATCTTCGGCGGCGAGCGCATGCAGAACCTGATGCTGCGCCTCGGCATGGAAGAGGATGTGCCGATCGAGTCGAGCATGATCACCAAGCGCATCGCGGCGGCGCAGAAGGCCGTCGAAGCGCAGAACTTCGAATCGCGCAAACACCTGCTCGAATACGACGACGTGATGAACAAGCAGCGCCAGGCCGTCTACGGCATGCGCCGCGCAGCTGCTCGAAGGCGTGGATCAGAAAGAGCGCGTGATGGAGATGACGCAAGCGGCGTGATCGGCGGCATCGTGGAACCGGCGCTGCCCGGACGGAATCCGTCCCGACGACGTGGGATCTGACTGCCGTCTGCAGACCGACATGCTGACGCCAGTTCGGCGTGCGCGTCAATCCGGCCGATCTGGCGAGCATGAACGCCGGAGCAGATCGAAGTCGAGCTGTACGAACGCGCCGCCGCCGCTTATCAGGCCAAGGAAGATCTGGTCGGCGCGCCAGCCTGATGCGCGAAGCCGAGCGCAACATCATGCTCCACGTCATCGACGATCAGTGGAAAGACCACCTGCTCTCGATGGATCACCTGAAGGAAGGCATCGGGCTGCGCGGCTACGGGCAGAAAGATCCGCTGGTCGAGTACAAGAAGGAGTCGTACGAGCTGTTCCAGGACATGATGGACCGCATCGAAGACGAGACGGTCCGTTATCTTTATTTCCTGCGGTTCGAGCAGCAATCCCGAGGCGCTGCCGTTTGCCGAACGACGGACGATGACGACGAGGAAGAGGAGGAGCGCGAGGAAGATCGAGGCTGTCGCAGAAGCGCTCGGAAGAGGAGCAGAAGCGCGCGGCGCAGAGCGCCGTGCAGGATATGACCCGCGGCATCCAGAAGCAGCACGAGCAGGAGCTGAAGGAACTGCAGTTCGCCGGCGACAAACGGCTCGGCGGCTGCAAAGCCGGTTTCTCAACGGCGGCCCGAAGGTCGGCCGCAACGATCCCTGCCCCTGCGGCAGCGGCAAGAAGTACAAGAAGTGCCACGGAGCCTGAGTTTGTGGCACATGCTTCAGCCTGTAGCTCCCATGGAGCCTAAACGCCTCACCTAACGTCTAAAGGATTACCCATGAAAACACTCCTGCCTTTCTTCCTCGCTGCTGGCTTAGCTGCCCTTCATCCTGCAGCGCAGCCATGCTGCCCGACACCATCGGCGACTGGCGAAGGGTGCGGCGTCGCCCGCGGCAGTGCCCGATCAGAAGGTCTGGCAGGAATATGGCCTGCAGGATTCCGAGACCGCCGCCTACACCGATCCGGCGCCCGCAAAGTACTCCATCTCGGCCTACCGATTCGCCGACGCCACCGGCGCTTTCGCCGCTTTTGACGAGGTTCGTCCCGCCGACTCCAAGCCGATCGAGGTTAGCGGACTGGGTGCCGCAAACGCCTCGGATGAGCTGTCGTCCGTCGGAAATTACCTGTTTGTTTTCAAAGGATACAAGCCAAAACCTGAGGAGCTGAATCATGTCGTTGGAACGGCTCCGCGCTACTCTCAGTCGCCGCTGCCGACACTGCCGAAGTACCTGCCGGAGGTGCCGAGCCGAACTCCGAGCGCTACATTACCGGCCCGGAAAGCCTCGCCCGTTTCGCGCCCGTCGATTCCGCCCAGCACGGCGGCTTTCCATTTCAATGCCGAAGCCGAACTGGCGAAGTACGCCGATAAGCAATGGCAAAGCAACCACGCTTGTGGTGTTCACTTACCCGGCCATGGAGATGGCGCGGAACCGCATTGCCCATTTCCAGCAGATTCCCGGCGCCGTGGTGAAGCGCACGGGCCCTCTGGTGGCGGTTGCGCTGCAATCCGGCCAGCGCCGGACGAAGCGGAACGGCTGCTGTCGCGGGTCAAATATCAGGCGGAAGTCACGCTCCCCGAACATGCCGCCGACACTGAAGGACAATCCGGCAAACCTGTTCCTGAACATCTTCATTCTTTGCCTGGTGCTGGCCGGCATTTTGCGTTCTGTGTCGGGCTTGGTGGTGGGCGGGCTTCCGGATTCTGTTGCGCCGCGGCGGGCGCGTCGGGCGAGGGCGACGACATGATTTCGCTGCATCTTTCCGGCCGCCCGTAAGTTGCTTTGAATGGTTGCAATTGCGGGCATTTGCCTCAGAACCGGGCGTCCGCGAACACGATCGCAGCCAAATGTCAAGTCAAATCCACAGCTTTCGTAAGCTTCTGAATTCAATGTGTTTAATCTGTGGATAATTTCGTCCGATTTCCACTTGACGCAGACTCTCCCGAAACTTTAATATCCAATCACTAAAGTTTTTGGCGGTTGCGAAGCCGTCGAAAATGATTCTCCCATCGAATTCACTCCGCACATAGCGGGGTGAGCGAGAAAGCCCGCCCTTAGAAAGGTGGGCTTTCTATTTCGGGATGCCAATGGTGCGTCCTGAGGGCTTCCAGACGCCAAAGACAGCCATATGGGGCTGGTGGTCTTGCCGCCAGTGGTTTTAATCGGCTAAAGCCAGCCGCAGGCTGTCACCGAGTTCAACCTGTTGATTCTGCAGCCTCGGCCTCCGAAATGGCTTCGTTTCTTTCTCAGAAGCCGGCCGGAGAGCCCCAATCGCCGCGAAAACGATTTCCTCCAGGGTTTTGCGTGGTCCGGTCCGGCGGCTTGACCGCAGCTTCATCGATGTACCCGATGGCAAACGCCGCGCCGATCTCGAAATCGTCCGGGACATGGAATTCCGTCCGGGCCTGCTGGGCGTCAAATCCGCCCATGAAGTGGGCCCGCAGGCCCAGCGCCACTGCCTGGAGGGCCAGATTGGCCGCTGGCCGCGCCGGTGTCGTGGAGGCCGAACCGGTTGGGCGCGCCGTTGTGGGTGAAAGTCTTCTTGCCGGCCGAGAATCCGAGCGCGTACGCCGTCTTCGCCCACTGCTGATTCCTCTCCACCAGCAGGCCGAGCATCTTCTGAAATGCGCTCGGGTTCCGCCAGGGTCACAAAGATGAATCGCCACGGCTGCTCGTTGAAACAGGATGCCGCCCAGCGGGCAGCTTCGAAAACGGTGCGCAGTTTTTCCGGTCTCGACCGGACGGCTCAGAAAACTCGTCGGGCTCCATCGCGCGCCGGATCATTTCGATGCAGGGCTATTGACATGAGGTTTCTGATGCGGGAATGGCTGCCCAGTGCTTCATCGTGGCACACGGCTTCAGCCTGTGACGCTCAGCCGAACGCGTAGAATCTGATTTACGTTCACTTAAATGTCAGATAAAAAACTACAGGTAATCCCGCTCGGCGGACTGGGCGAGTTCGGGATGAACATGATGGCGCTCCGCTACGGCGACGACATCGTCGTCATCGATTCCGGAATGATGTTCCCCGAAGCCGAACTGCTCGGCGTCGATATCGTCACGCCCGATCTGACGTTCCTCAAGGAGAACCGCGCAGCACGTGCGCGCGCTGCTCCTGACGCACGGCCACGAAGACCACATCGGCGCGGTGGCGTTCTTCCTCGCCGAGTTCGACGTGCCGGTGTACGGCACCGCGTTCACGCTGTCGCTGGTCGAGCGGCGGCTCGAAGAATACGCGATCGAGGAAGATCCCGACCTGCGCGCCGTCAAGCCGAAGGACATCGTCGAGATCGGCCCGTTCAAAGTCGAGTTCATCCACGTCACGCACTCGATCGTGAGCTGCGTGGCGCTGGCCATCACGACGCCGCTCGGCGTCGTCATTCACACCGGCGATTTCAAGGTGGATCCCACGCCCACCGATAACGAGCTCTTCGATCTGCACACGCTGGCCGATTACGGCAAGCGCGGCGTGCTGCTGCTGCTCTCCGATTCCACCAACGCGGACCGGCCCGGCTATTCCGATTCCGAGCGCGCCGTGCGTCCGCGCCTGGAAGACGTCTTCAACCGCGCCGAAAGCCGGCTTGTTCGTTTCGTGCTTCAGCTCGTCGATTCACCGGCTGCAGCTGATCATCGATCTGTCGCAGGAGTTCGGCCGCAAGGTCGCGCTGGTCGGCCGCAGCATGATCGCGGTCACGGAGATCGCGCACAACCACGGGTTCCTCGACATTCCCGACGGCATTCTGATCCGTCCGCAGGATGTGATGACCGCGAAGCCGTCGAAAGTGACCGTGCTGATTTCGGGCACGCAGGGCGAGCCGATGTCGGCGCTGTCGCGCGTGGCGGTGGATAATCACAAGCACATTTCGGTCACGCCGGGCGACATGGTGGTGCTGAGCTCGCGCATCATTCCCGGCAACGAGAAGACGATCTTCCGCATGATCGACCATCTGTCGCAAGCGCGGCGCGGATGTGCTCTACGGCAGCATGAATCCGCCGCTGCACGTTTCCGGGCACGGATCGAGCGAAGAGCTGCGGCTGGTGCTGAATCTGGTGCGGCCGCGCTATTTCGTGCCGATTCACGGCGAGTACCGGCAGCTGGCGAAGCACGCGCGGCTGGCCGAGCATCTGCGCAACGTGGGCCTCGAAGAAACCTTCGTGCTCGAAACGGGCGACGTGCTGGAACTCGACCAGCGCGGGCGCGCGCAAAGCCGGGCCGCGTGACGGTGGGGCGCATCTGCATCGATTCGGGCGCGGTGGGCGAAGTGGTCGGCGACATGGTGATCCGCGACCGCCGGCTGATTTCGGAAGACGGCATCGTGCTGCCGATCATCGCCATCAACAAGCACACGGGCAAGAATCGAAGGCATGCCGGAAATCGTCAGCCGCGGCTTCGGGCTGGAAAGCGATGCGGAATTCATGCGGGCGCGCGCGCGACGTGGTGGAGAAGACGCTCGAAGGTTCGAGCGACGAGGAGAAGACGGACTGCGGGCGTGGTGAAGGAGAAAATCCGCGCGGACCTGAAGCGCTACATCCATCAGACAGGCGGAGCGGCGGCCGATGATTATGCCGGTGATTATGGAGATCTGATCTGGGGTGCCCCGGCCCTGTAGCCCTCCTGTAGCGCCGGCGGTCGAAGCCGCCGGTTCTTTTACTCAGCTAATGCCAGCCGCAGGCTGTCACTGAAACGGTTGCACTTCCGCCTGTAGCGGATGATGCAGGACCGTTCCAGGCTTCGTACGAATCGTCAGTTTTCCGGCGCCTGCTCCGCGCGATCAATGACCAGAGCCTCAATCTGCCCCCTCCGGGATTCCAGCTTCAGACCGAGCTGTTCCTGGATTGCGGCGAAGAAAGAAGGCCCTGACGTATCGAGCGGAGCTCCATTGAGAAATTTGGCTCGGCCATCGCCGGACACGTCTTGATCCGGCGTCCAGGTCAGTTGGAAATCGAAGGAGCCACTCAGCCCGGTCTGGTCCTGCACAGGACGGTCGGCGTAGTGCGACAATTCCCGGGCGATTCGGGCCATGGAAACCCGCTGGCCGATCATTAGTCCGGGTCTTGCGTTGACGCCGCAAAATGTGGAACCGTTAGGGTTCGCAGGGCAATCCGAATCCGCAGAGAGGCTTATTTTGGGGCCGAGGCCTGCTTTCTTCGCCAAAATCAGGGCGTACACCTGGGCGATCTTTGTCTCGTGATGGTACTTGAGCTTGAACCTGTCTTCCAGCAGCGTTCGGAGCATCTCCCAATACTGGTCGCCGCCGATCCTTCCGCCTGCCTTGGCGACAATATCGAATCGCCCGGTGCGAACCGGCTCAGGTACTGCCGACAGGTCGAGCAGATGCGTCTGAAATGCCATTTCAATCAGGCGGTCGAAACTGGTGTTAGTAGCAGTAAGGCCGCCGGGGGTGCGGACCAGCGAGCCGCCGCCGCCGTCCCTGTTGAGTCTTACCGAGGCCACATCGAATTCGGCACGAACGGCACGAGACTGACACCAACCCGTGTGCCCCGCGCACAGTATGCCCGCGAATGCGAGCGCAATGAATTTCATTTTCGGGCCCCTCTTCTCAAGGTTATCGTGACGCAGCATTCTACGCCGGTTCGGCGGCTTTTGTCATTGTCTGGCGCAACAGGGACGCGTTTCAGCACGCGCACCTACAACGAGGGCAGGACATTTTCGTGCGGCGCTTCGCCCCGCGCTGAAACACGGCCGGGGCTTTACTCGAAAGGGATGTCCACCTCGGCAAAGGTGCCAGGTGTTGCCGCGTTCACCGCAGCCACCACCCCGGTCAACGTAACGGCGCAAAGTCGGCCATTGCTGATTGCCGATCACCACGAAGGCGATTTTTCGTCCCGTCAGGTTTTGCTGGTAACGCATGTTTTTTGTCGGTCGTCAGCAAAAGCGCAAACCCTGCTGCCTCAGCGTCCGCGATCAGTTCGCCGTTTACCAGCCGGTCCCATCCGCGCTCGATGGCTTCAACAACCACATGACCTTTGAGGGCATAACGAAGCGGGGCGGGGGTGCCGTTATCGAAGAGTATGAGCATCTGCCCCGTGGGCTGTCGGCGGCTGCAAGGCCGGGGGCGCGTCAAGGCTCCGCGCCCCGAACTCGATCACAGCTACCACCTGTTCATGCGACGAATGAAACCATTCCATAATCTCGTTGATCGACGCTCCCGCTTCCAGATTGTCAAAGATAACCGAGACGGGCGTCCGCGTGTCCCGGAATACCCATGCGCCGCTACGCTTGCCGGGGATGCTCTCGACGGCGGCGCAGGGTTGTCATGTTGCCATGATCCGCGCTCCTTCTTTTAGGGTACGTCAAGCACGGAAGGGAAACCGGGTGGGCTGCCTGCTGCTCGGGCTTGGGCGTTCCCCCCGGGCAGCGCACTGACGTACCGCAAACCCGATTCGGCAGCCTCGGGCGGTTAGCTCCGAAGGAACATTGGGGGTGAGGAGAAAACCCCGGCTCACGAAAGATCGACCGGGCGGCTCGTGGACTGATTGCGGCTGAAATCGAGGTTCAGCCCGCGCAGCGGCGCGAACACCTCCACGAGGCTTTTGCGCCCCGCTGCACGCCGTCGTTCGGGCTGTCGGCTGCCCGTGCGGGGGACTTTTCGTCGAGGGCGTCGAGCGCCTGTTCGAGCAGCTCGTCCGCGTCGTGTAGACGACGGCTCTGAATTTGCGCGTTTGCCATCAGGCCCCACGCGTCGGGTGGCAGGTCCCCCGCCGATCACCTATGAGAGCGCGGTCTGTCAAGAGATGCCTTCAGGGGCCAAAACGGCGCCGCAGGCGCCGTCAGGGACATACCTGGCTTTTCGGTCTGTTGTGGCTCAGGTTTTTGTTCCCGCTGGTGAGCTCAGAGCATCCCGTTTCCCCATCCTCGACGATTTGTTTCTGTTTGCCGGTTCGCTCCGTTATTCCGTTCTGAACTGATGGCCTCAGTCCGGTGAGTCACCTATTCGCTCTGACATCGAGTCAAGAACTTCTTCATCCCGGGTTTCACCCTGTCTTCCGATTTGATCGTGTACTCTGCCGCATCCGTTATCTCGGCAATTTTAGCCTGCAAAAGTCGTTTGAACGAAGCCGCTCGCGCGGCGGACGCTGCGCGTGTGGTGAACCGGTGGAGTGCGTGGGGTTTTGAGATTAAATATGGGTCACAAGGAGGTCCCTGTGACCCAACTTCGAAAAATGATGCTGGAAGAGCTCCAGCGTCGGAATTACTCTCAGGCTACCGTACGCGCCTACCTGCACGCAGTGGAGGCGTTCGCCGGACATTTCCACACTCCGCCGGACCGTATGGGTCTCGATCATATCCGTACCTGGCAGGCACACCTGTTTCAGGAAAAGAAACTGTCGGCCAGTACTGTGACACAGATGACCGCCGGTTTACGGTTCTTCTTTGTCAGGATGTTGCGGCGGCCCTATCCGGTGGAATCGGTTCCGTATCCGAAGAGACCACGCCGCCTTCCCACGGTCCTCACACAAGAGGAAGCTGCCCGGCTGATCAACTCCGCGAGCAACCTGTTCCACCGCGCCATCCTGATGACGCTCTATGCGACCGGCATGCGCCGGGCCGAGGTGTGCAATCTCAAAGTCAGCGATATCGACAGTACGCAGATGGTCGTTCACGTTCGCAACGGCAAGGGAGCCCGCGACCGGGATATCCCGCTCGATCCGAAACTCCGGGAAACGCTGCGGGAGTACTGGCGCTGGATGCGGCCGAAGACATACCTCTTTCCGGGGACCATCAACAACTGGCGGGCCGATAAGCCAATCGATACCAAAGTAGTCTGGCAGGCATGCCGACAGGCGGCCCAAAGAGCCGGCATCACCAAACCGGTTACACCTCACGCCCTGCGGCACGCGTTCGCCACCCACCGTCTGGAAAGCGGCTGCGATCTCGTCACACTGCAAACGCTGCTCGGTCATGCCAACATCCGACACACCACGATCTACCTGCACCTGTCGCAACGCCACCTTCGGTCGGCCGGCAATCCACTGGACAACATCGATGTTTCCAGCCCTGACCAGATTAAGCGGTCCCGGAAGCTGATCAAAAGATGAAGAAGCCACCTTTCGAGGTGGCAGACATCATTCGCGCCCATGGCGACAGCTTCGTCGAAAGGAACCGCTCCTGGCTGACCTGGCTCCAACTCCGCATTCTCTTTGCCATCGAGCACTGTCGCACGGCTGCGCTCGGCGGACATCTGGATCGCTGTCGTCAGTGCGGCCATGAAGCTACCTCGTTTAACTCCTGCCGTTCCAGGCATTGTCCGAAGTGCCAGACCAATGCCCGCAACCGGTGGCTCGCCGATCGCCACAAAGAACTGCTGCCCGTGAGCTACGTACACGTCGTGTTTACTCTTCCCCACGAACTCGCCTGGCTGGCTCTGCAGAACAAGAAGGTTGTCTACGATCTTCTGTTCCGCGCGAGTGCCGCAACCCTGCTGGAGGTCGCAGCCGATCCCAAACACATGGGAGCGGAGATCGGCTTCCTCAGCGTTCTGCACACCTGGGGGCAGAATCTGCAGATCCATCCGCATGTTCATTGCGTGATCCCGGCCGGCGGTCTTGCTCCCGATCACCAGCGCTGGATTCACCCGCGCTATGATTTCTTTCTGCCGGTGAAGGTGCTGGGCAAGGTGTTCCGCGGAAAGTTTACCGACGGATTGAAAAGCGCCTTCTACGCAGGAGAACTCCGGTTCCCTGGCCGGATGAAAATGCTGTCCGAACGAAGAGCGTTCCACGCCTTCCTTCGACCACTGTTCCGTAAGCGCTGGGTAGTTTATGCCAAACGGCCTTTCGGAGGACCCGAGCATGTCCTCCACTACCTGGCCCGCTACACTCACCGCGTCGCCATTTCCAATCACCGCATCGTGAGCCTTGCCGACGGCAAGGTTACCTTCCGCTGGAAGGATTATGCCCATCACAACAAGCAGCGGCTGATGACTGTCAGCGCCGAAGAGTTCCTGAGGCGCTTCCTGCTCCACACTCTGCCGCGCGGTTTTGTGCGCATCCGCTTCTGTGGCTTTCTCGCCAACCGCCGTCGAGGTAACCTGCTCCCGGTGTGCCGCCAACTTCTCGCAGTCGTTTCGCCTTTGCAGAAGGCGTCAGGGCCGGAAGCCCCGGCTTTCGGCGCATGGCGTTGCCCTTGTTGCGGCGGAGCCATGAAACTCATCGAGAAACTCAATCCTCAACAGATGTTGCGAAGGACTGCAGCCCGGGAGAGCTTCGCTGACACGTCATAGCGATCGGTCATCGGCTAACCATGCGCTTGCTCCGGCACGCGGGTCCGAGGTGTGTCCCGTTGCCCCTGGCGCGCCCAGGAACAATCAAAACCCTATCCCGCAGCCCGTGCCATTCACCATTTACCCGGAGTTCCCGACATCAAAAACAGCCCCTGATCTTATCCACGGCTACCGATTCGCCGAACCAGAAGTTCCCCTGTGGATTGAACACCCATAGCCAGACCGCGCCCGCCGCAAACGCGAGCGGCCCCGTTCAAACGCCCCTATCTGAAGTGCCCCGGCGACACACATCTCGCCGTCCCCCGGCATCACGGCGCCGGGTCACCCCAGATAGGGTCATAGCGTTTGTCAGACGCTGGCAGAGTTGCTTCATCGATGCGTGCAAAAAGCGACTCGAATGCGTGAGGATCGATAGAGCGGAGAATAGTTAGGTCGGGGTTCTCTTGCAAGCCGCGAATCACCTCGCGAAGGTATGTACCTGTTAGAGTGCTCAGGCCAGTGCGAACCCGCTCTTTGATCTGGGTCATTCTCGATTGGATTGTTCGGTCAACGTTCTCCATCCCGAACTCAATGAGCTCGATGAAGCTCGACTGTTCTCTTTTTAGGAAGCGGTCGCGGAATTCCCGAGCCTTCTCTTCAATTTCGATTCCGGGCCGTGATGTCGTTAATCAGCTGCTTGGCTCGAAAGGGAGACATCCGAGCGATCTCGGCGATTTGTTCAACTAAGAACTCCCCTTTTGACTCGATAAAATTTCGGTGGGCTTCGTCGTGACATTGTTTGCTGTCGCTGAGCTGCCTTTTTCTCAGGCCCGTGAATAAGCGCTCGTCCGCGACTCGGATCATATTCAGCGTCGCACGCGTCGCGATCGGCACGGCGTTCGCGTACCGGGCATCACGGAGCTTGCCGCTGCAATCGCCCCCAGCACCGAATGGTTCCTGTCGCTGCTCATCGTGCCTCTGATGGGCATGGTTTATGTTTCATACCGGTGCCACGTGGAAAAGGCTGCGGGCTGTGGAATGTTCGGCAATCTGGCTCCTGTCGCCAGCAGATAACTCTGTCATCAGGTTCAGCATGAGGTCCCGGGGTGTGACATCGAAACTACTGTGGAAATGTGCCCGGCTTCAGCAGGTTTTTCGGGCTGGCGCAAGTGACTTAATCTGCCCGTTGCTGTCATTACACCGGCCCGCTTCCCGCGAGCAGCACCACCGCCTGCCCCGACAGATGCTCAAGCGGGCAGCGCGCACACCGCTGTTATACTGGCATCCGGCAAAGGGGATTCTGATGGCAGACCAAGACGTACACGAAGAACTGGCTCGGCTCCGCGCCGAGAACGAGGCTCTCAAACAGCGCCGCACGGGCAACATATCGATGAAAGTCAGCGAAAAAGGCGCCGTCAGCGTCTATGGCCTCGGCCGTTTCCCCGTCACACTCTACCAGGAGCAGTGGGCGAAACTTCTGGCCGCCGCGGACGAAATCAGGGCCTTCATCGAACAGAACCGCGCCCAGCTCAAGGTCAAGGAATAAATCCGGACGCGCGCCGTATGGTCGCTTCCATCTATCCGGTGATCCGCGGTGCGCATCGCGAAGTCAGGGCGGAGACCGACATAGCCGCGCCAGGCGGGCCTTTCGATTCGCCTGCGGTCATTGCCGAACGTTTGCTCCTAAAGCCGACCGTCAACGAACTCGGGGAGATTGGCGCCAACGAAGTGCTCTACGAGGGCGAGGTCTACGCGTTCGGCTACCTGTGCGCGCATGGCTCGTTTCAACTTAGAAAATCCGGTGAGACAGCGTACGTTAGTTTCCTGGTCGAGCGGTAAAGACAGCGCGTGGTCGCTCTACCTGCTCCGGCGCGACCCCTCGATCGAACTCGCCGCTCTGCTCACGACTTTCAATGCCGAGGCCGGCCGTGTCGCCATGCATTCCGTGCGCAGAGAGCTGGTCGAAGCTCAGGCCGCGCGCCTCGGGCTGCCGCTCCGGCCGGTTGATCTCCCCTGGCCGTGTCCGAATTCCGAGTACGAATCCCGCATGCTCGAAGCCTGCCGCCGCGCCGTATCGGACGGCATCACAACGATCGCTTTCGGCGATCTCTTTCTCGAAGACATCCGCGCCTGGCGCGAACGGCAGCTCAATGGAACAGGTCTGAGTCCGGCCTTTCCGGTGTGGCACATTCCGACCGCTCAACTGGCGCGCCGGCTGCTCGAAGCGGGCGTGAAAGCGAAGGTCACCTGTATCGACCGCAAAAGGCTTGACACCGCGTTTGCGGGCCGCGAATACAATGCCGCGTTTCTCGACGATCTCCCGTCCGGCATCGATCCCTGCGGCGAAAACGGCGAGTTCCATACCTTCGTTTACGACTCGCCTGACTTCGCGCAGCCAATTCCGGTCACAGTCGGCACAATCATCGATCGCGACGGCTTCGTCTTCGCCGACCTGATACCGGCGTAGGGTGGTGTTACGGAATATGGAACGCGCGGTACCGATTCTCCCGGCCGACGCCTTGGCAGCTGCCAAGGCGTTCTACGTCGAGGGGCTGGGGTTTTCGTGTAACATTTGAGGCGTCCGGGAATGGTCGGTCGGGACTACTCCGCCTTGAGCGCGGGTCAATACAACTGACGCTCGATTGTCCGATGAAGGGTCATGGTCGAGATGCCTGCGTAGCGCTCCATGTGGATGACACCCGGCGGGCGCGGCCGCAACATCCAGCCCGGGAAAACCCGCCAAAATCCGCCCCGGACCTACGGAAGCCCAACCCAAACCTGACAACCCACTGTTGTAACGCCGGCGGTCTCGGCCGCCGGTTCCTTTGCAATCGGTCCCAGCGACCGCCACCGGTACAGCGAAATCACCGCATCGCGGCGCGCTTGCCGGGCGATAATCGGGTAGAGTGACGCCGGGCGGTCTGAAAAAAGGATTCCGTTCCCCTACCGTTCGCCTCATCGCGGGCCTCGGGATCACGCTCGCCGTGGTGGGGGCGTTCTGTTACTACGCGCTGCATCAGATCGCCGGTCTGCGCGATTCTGCAGACCCGGACGATCGACCGCAACCGTCGGGACTCGCTGCAGCTGCTGCGCACGCAGAACGATCTGAACGCGCTCGGTCTCGCCATGCGCGACATGCTGAGCGGCGATGAGCCTTATCCCCTTACGGCATGGAACGCCCAGTTCGAACGCATCCGCGCGGATATCGCCGACGCCATCCGCCGAGGCCAAGCACGCTTCTCGACAGCCCGGAGATGCAGGCCGCGTTCCGGCGAGGGCTTTCGCAGTTCTGGATTTCGACCGATCGGATGTTCTCGCTGGCGCGCAGGCGGAAGGACACAGAGGCGCGCGCGCTGATCGTCAATTCGCTCGAACCCCAGCAGGCGAGCCTGATTACCGCCGTGTCGCGGCTCCTGGTTGAAAACAACGAGACGCAGCAGAAGACCGCGGCCAGAGTCGGGGCCATTTACGATCAGCGTGGAAAACCAGATCTACTGGCTGTTGGCGGCGGCGCTGGGTGCGATCGCCTTCACCAGCCTGATGCTGATCCGCGCCAACCGGATCGTGCTGCGCGAGATGGAACATCTCTCGGAGCAGCGCAGCGGCCTGGCGCGCAAACTGATCACCATGCAGGAGGAGATGTTCCGTTCGATTTCGCGCGAGCTGCACGACGAGTTCGGCCAGATGCTGACCGCCGTGGGCGCCATGCTCAGCCGCGCGCGGCGTCAGCATTGTCCGCCGGAGCTGGCGGCCGATCTGGACGAGATACGCGCGATCGCGCAGGACGCGCTGGAGAAGACGCGCAGCCTGACGCAGACGCTGCATCCGTCGATTCTCGACGACGGCGGCCTCGAGGAGGCCATCGACTGGTATCTTCCGGTGTTCGAGAAGCAGACCGGCATCCATGTTGCGCTGGAGAAATCCGGCGTCAGCCGCGCGACTGAAGAACAACTGGGCGACGGCATGCCGATTCATGTTTACCGCGTTCTGCAGGAATCGCTCAACAATCTGGCGCGGCATTCGCGGTCGATTTCGGCGTGGGTGCGGGTGCGTTTCTCGGGCGAATCGCTGGAGCTGGAGGTGGAAGACCGGGGCGTCGGTCTGGAACCGGAGAAGGGAACCAACATGCACGGCATGGGGATGATCGCCATGCGCGAGCGGGCACAGCTGCTGAGCGGTAAGATTGAGTTCCTGACGACCCGAGAGCGGTGGAACGCTGGTCCGGCTGCATGTGCCGATACAGGCGTCGTCGTCGGCGGTGAGATCTGTATGAAACTGAAATCCGCGTGCTGCTGGCTGACGACCATTCGCTGGTGCGAAAGGGATTCCGGCGCCTGCTGGAAGACGAGCCGGAGATTGACGTGGTGGGCGAGGCCTCAAACGGCGTCGAGGCCGTCGAGCTGGCCCGTACGCTGCGCCCCGACGTGATCGTCATGGACATGTCGATGCCGGAGCTCGAACGGCACGCAGGCGACAATCGAAATTCTGAAGTTTCTGCCGGGCGCCGGCGATCGTCATTCTGAGCATGTACGAGAGAGGCCAATTACGTGCGAAATGCGATGAAAGCCGGTGCGCGCGGTTATCTGCTGAAGAATGCGTCGGAGGTCGACCTGGGGGCGGCGGTGAAGAACGTGGCGCGCGGGCGCAAGGTAATCGATCCGAAGATCGAGGGCCCGATCGAGCTCCCGAACGAAGCCGGAGCCGGTGCTGACGCCGCGCGAACGGCAGATTCTGCAGCTCATCGCCGAGGCGAAGTCGACGCGGGAGATCGCGAATCTGCTCGATCTCAGCGTGAACACCGTGGCGGTGCACCGCGCCAACATCATGGAGCGGCTGGGCGTGCACAAGACGGCGGAGCTGGTGCTGTACGCGGTTCGCAGCGGCATTGCGCAGATTCCATGAAGGCCGTCTGGTGCGCGCTGCTGCTGTGCCTGACAGAGCTTCCCTGCGCGCTGCTTGCCGCTGACCCGGGTTTTCACCTGACCGACGTCACCGCGAAAGCCGGCATTTCGTTCACGCAAAATAACGGCGCGTTCGGGGGCAAGTATCTGCCGGAGACGCTGGGATCGGGCGCTGCGGTGCTGGATTTCGACAAGGACGGCTGGCAGGACATTCTCCTTGTCAACGGCGCCGACTGGCCGGGGCATCGCAGGCATCGCACCACGATGGCGCTCTATCGCAACAATCACGACGGCACGTTCACGGACGTTACGCATCGCGCCGGGCTGGACGTCGAGATGTACGGGATGGGCGTGGCAGTCGGGGATTTCAACAACGACGGGTTCCCGGATCTGTTCATCACCGCGGTCGGGCAGAGCCGGCTGTTTCAGAACAACGGGCATGGCGGATTCACCGACGTCACGGAACGGAGTCACCTGGGCGGGCGCACGGGATTCAGTACGTCGGCGATGTGGTTTGATTACGACCGCGACGGGCGGCTGGACCTGTTCGTGGCGAACTACGTGAAATGGTCGGAGGCGCAGGACGTATTCTGCAGCCTGGACGGCACGCATAAGTCGTACTGCACGCCGGAAGCGTATCGCGGCGCGACGTGCTGGCTGTTTCACAACAAGGGCGACGGGACGTTCGAGGATGTGACGGCGAAAAGCGGGATTTTTGACAGCAGTTCGAAATCGCTGGGCGTGGCGATGCTCGATTACGATCTGGATGGCTGGCCGGATGTTTTCGTCGCCAACGACACGCAGCCGAACAAGCTCTATCGCAACAACCACAACGGGACGTTTCGCGATGTGGCGATCGAGGCCGGGGTGGCATTCAGCGAGTTTGGCAAGGCACGGGCAGGCATGGGCGTCGACGTGGCGGATTACGAGAATACGGGTATTCCGGGGATCGCCGTCACGAACTTCGACGACGAGATGATTGGGTTTTATCGGGGAAGTGCGAAGGGGTTCTTTACCGACCGGGCGCCGCAGACGGAGATCGGACGGGTGTCGCGTCACAGCCTTGGCTTCGGATGCTTCTTCTTCGACGCGAATCTCGACGGGCTGCTGGATTTTCTCGTGGTCAACGGGCATATCGACGACACGGTGCGCAACATACGCCCGGGCGTGACGTATGAGCAGCCGCCGCATCTGTTCCTGAACGCGGGCAACGGCGAATTTCGTAATGTCGCGGCGCAGGTGGGCGGGGGATTCGTCGATCCGAAGGTGGGACGCGGCGCGGCTTTCGGCGATTTCGATAACGACGGCGCGCTGGACGTGATCCTGACCACCAATCACGGCCCTGCACATCTTTATCGCAATGACGTAGTGAAGCGGCACCCGGAGTTGCGGAGTATTCGGTTCGAGCTGGTGGGAACGAAGTCGAACCGGGATGCGATCGGGGCGGTGGTGCGGATCTTCTACGGGGATCGGCGCGCCGCACTCCAACAGCAGAGCCGGATGGTGAAGAGCGGGTCGAGTTACCTGTCGCAGTCGGAACTCCCGGTGACGTTCGGGCTGGGAAGTCGCGATACGGTGGACCGCGCTGTCGTCGAATGGCCGAGCGGCAACAAAGAGACACTGCGTAATCTCAAAGCGGGGCGTTACCGGTGGGTCGAAGGGCAGGGAATCCGGTGAAGGCGCTCGCGGTCTTGCTGCTCGGTTTGCAGTTCGCCGCGCCGATTAAGCTGGCCGATGGTTTTGATCCGTCCACTGCCGGTCTTGCGGCGGTTGATGTGGACGGTGGCGGGAAGCCGGAAATCATCGCGTGGTCGGCGAACGGCGTGAGCGTGTTCCGCCACGCCACGATGAAGCCGATGGATTGCGGGCTGAGCGGTGTGCGGGATGTCATCTCGATTTCGCCGGGCGATTTCAATGGCGACGGGCTGGAGGATCTGGCCATCCTTACAAAGTTCGACGCTGAGCTTTGGGTCAATCGCAAGGGCAGATTTGAGAAGCTCAACATCTTTATCCCTGAGGGCGCTTACAACGACGCGGTCTGGGTCGATTACGATCACGACGGCGCGCTCGATCTGTTCCTGTTGGGCGATAAATCGGTGCTGCTGCGGAACGACGGCGCCGGGTTCACCAATGTGTCGAACAACTTTCCGTTCGTGCAGGGGCGCGCAGTGGACGGAGTGATGCTGGAAGGCGATCTGTTGGTGTCCTATTCCGATCGGCCCGGCGTGCGGTACGTCGATAAGGGCGGTGGGCGTTATGAAGCACAGGAGATGAATGCGATTCCCGCGAGCATGAAACCGGTCGGGATTGGCGCTGCGCTGGAGTTGGATTACGAC
Source organism: Terriglobia bacterium (assembly GCA_963832905.1). Taxonomy (GTDB): domain Bacteria; phylum Acidobacteriota; class Terriglobia; order Bryobacterales; family Bryobacteraceae; genus BOG-234. The sequence goes on from CAWHVO010000002.1 coordinate 610,464, forward strand.
GGCGACGGCCGCGTTGACCGGTTTGAAATCCGACCGAACGGGTCGTTGGTTTTTCTGCGCGGGGCGGGGAAAAGGTGATTGTGAAACCGCTCTTACGACCCGGCCCCGCCCGGATGACAATCGTTTCCGCTTTTTTCGTCATGCCCCTGGAGCCACTTACGGGTGTTCGCCCTTCCGGGCTGACTTCGCGGGTGCATACTGATCCTGCAGGGACAGCTCTTCGACAACTGAATACAGCGCAGTAACCAAGCCCGGGCCAATTTGTCTCGCCAAACGAACCGGGAGCCCATTGAAAACAAATGGGCTCCGAAAAATTGGCTTCATTTTTTCAGCTCAACGCAGGCAGCCGACTGGAAGGCCTGACGGCTGGCTTTCTCAGTAACCCAACCGGCGGCAGAGATCGCCGGCGGTACAGTTTTCTAGTTTTGGAGGACTGTTTCGCCCGGCTGGTAGCCAGCGCCGGCATGTACTGCCACGCCCTGCAGACGGACCACCATCAGCGTCTGGTCGTCATGCGGCAGTTCTTTGCCGAGGAACGTGCGCACGCGCGACAGCACGGCGTCGCAAATCGCGGAAGGCGAGCCGGACCAGTTGTCCTTGACGGTCGCCAGAATGCGTTCCTCGCCGAACTCTTCATCGCCTTTATTCGTCGCTTCCAGAACGCCGTCCGAGAAAACCACAAGAACATCGCCGGGCTCGACTGAAACCTGCGACTGTTTGTAGGTTGCGCCGGGCAGGACACCGAGCACCGGGCCGCCGTCTTCGAGACGAATTACCTCGAACGGCCCCTTGTCGTGGTGCCGGATCAGCATCGGCGGAAGATGGCCGGCATTGATGTAGTTGAGTACGGACGCAGCGGGATCGAAATAGCACCAGACGAGGCTGACGAAGCGTTCCCGCGAGGTCTTCTTGCAAAGCAGGTGGTTGAGACGCTCGGCCGCCTGCTCGTGACTGGCTGCGCCTCCGGTGGCGTTGGCGGCGTGCACGGCGCCCTGCACCACACCCATGACAAGCGCGGCGGAGAGTCCTTTGCCGGAGGAACGTCACCGAGGACAAGGGCTACCTGGTGGTCGGCCGTTTCGAAGGCGTCATAGAAGTCGCCGCCGACTTGCCACGCGGGAACACACTGCGCGGCGAATTCGAGATCGTGGGTCGAGAGCCGGCCGGGCGGCAGGAGATCGAACTGGACGAGGCGCGCCATGGCCAGTTGTTCCTCCACCTTCTTGCCGCGCAGGTAGCTGCGGAAGCGGAAACCGATGATAATCACCGCCGCCCACAGAGCGAGTGCGGCTGAAACGCCGACGATCATGTTCTCCCGCAGCGGGCCGAAACGGGTGGAGACGCCGTTGAGGTAGATCCCGATTTCAATGATGCCGACGCCGGGTATGGTTCGCGCCAGGCCTCCGGGAGCGCCGCTGCGTCCCTTGGCGGGAAGGCCGATATAGAGAGGATTCAGGGTGATCAGCACGCGGCCGCCGGGAGTCTGGCTCACGGCCGGCGGGCGCTCGCGGTCTTCGACGAGCCGGTCGAAGGAGGAGGCAGCATAAGCGGGCGCGCCTGCGGCGTTGCCGCTCACGATAATTTCCCTGCCAGTGGTATCCAGGATGCGCATCCACGCGATCTGCTGCGGCGCTTCTTTGTGCAACTCGTCCATGAGCGGATGCAGCGTGGCAACGTCGCGGTTGCCGGCGGTGCGGGACAGGCGGATGATGGACTGCATTTTACGGTCGGCTTCGCGCTTGGCTTCGAGGCGGACCATGCTGTTGGCGACGTAGCGGTAGGTGAAGATGCTCTGGGCGAGCAGTACCAGTCCGAGGAGCATGCCAAGGACGATCGATGCTTTAAACCAGAGATACCCGCTTTTTACGCCGTCGTTCATTTACTAGGGAGCGTTGCCGCCAGGGTCCGGGTTACGCGGCCGGGATTTCCTGACAGGCTTTTACAACTGGAACGATATCACGTTGGCCGCCCGCAAGGACTTCGGTGGCATAATTATGCCATATGAGGACGACCATCGAACTGCCGGACGCCCTCCTGGCGCAGGCGAAAATGCGCGCCGCACAGAGAGGAATCTCCCTGAAAAATTTCTTCATCGAGGCCATCGGGAAGTCGCTGGCGCCGGAGAGACCTAAGGTACGACGGCCACCGCCCGCGGTGGGTGACGGTAAAGGACCGAAGATTCGGGCCGCCACCCGAGAGGAAATCGATGAAGCCATGTTTGGCTGATGTAAACACAGTCCTTCCGTTGCTGGTCCGCGATCACGAATTTTATAAACCCGCCCAGAGATGGTTCGATCGGTTGGCGTCGAACGAGGCTGGTCTGTGCCGGCAGGTCCAGCTTGCGGTGATCCGTCTGCTGGGCAACCGTCACATCATGGGTGACCTCGCGATGCCGGCGAGCACCGCGTTACGAATGCTTGAGCAATTGCTCGAGGATGAGCGGATTTCATTTGTGCAGGAGCCAGAGCTCCTCGATTCTGTTTTCCCGGGCTTTCTGAATATGCCGGTACCAGCCGCGAAACTCGTCAGCGATGCCTATCTGGCAGCGTTCGCAATGGCGTCGTCCAGACGAATGGTCACTTTCGACTCTGGCTTTCGCCAGTTTAAAGGGCTTGAGGTCGAAATCCTGCCGCGCTGAGTTTTTCCTCAGGCGGCGGCGCCGGCCGTTTCGGCGTGGTTGAAGCGGACCGAGACCAGCTTCGAAACACCGGCTTCCTGCATCGTGACGCCGTACATCGCCTGCGCCGATTCCATCGTTTTCTTCGAGTGCGTGATGATGATGAACTGCGTGTCGATCGACATCTCGGCCAGCAGGCGCATCAGGCGGCCGATGTTGGCTTCGTCGAGCGGGGCATCGACTTCGTCGAGCACGCAGAACGGGCTCGGCTGATATTTGAAGATCGCCATCAGCAGCGCCAGCGCGGTCAGCGCTTTCTCGCCGCCGGAAAGCAGCAGAACGTTCTGCAGCTTCTTGCCCGGAGGCGAGGCGATCATGTCGATGCCGCTGTCGTTGACGTTGTCTCGTCGGTGAGGCGCATCTCGCCGGAGCCGCCGCCGAACAGCGTCTGGAAGGCCTGGTTGAAATTCTCGTTGATGGCTTTGAAAGCCTCGGTGAAGCGGTTCTTCGAGAACTCGTCGATTTCCTCGATGGCCTTTTCGGTGTCGCGGATGGAATCGAGCAGATCCTGCCGCTGCGCGGTGAGGAAATCCTGGCGCTGCTGGGCTTCCTGGAACTCTTCCTACGCGGTCGGATTGACGGCGCCGAGGTTTTCGATCTTCGTCTTCGTTTCCTGATATGCGGCTTCGGCGGCCTGCAGGACTTCGGGCGATGCATCGGCCGGCGGCTTCCAGTTCGGCGACCGCGACGTTCAGTTCCTTGCGGCTGGTTTCATCGAGGAACTGCAGTTCGGACTGGCGGCGCGTGAGTTCGACTTCGATTTCCGAGCGCTGCGTGTGGGCGGCTTCGATGCGGAGACGCAGGTCGCGGAGCGACTTCGTCGGCGAGCAGCGAGGGCTTCGCGATGCCGCGCTTCGCTGCTCGGCAAGTTCGAGCACGGTCCGCTCTCCCGCTGCGATCTGTTCGGCCGAGCGCTGTGAGCTTCTGATCCAGCTCGATATTTTCGGTGAGAATGCGCGAGCGGCTTTCGCCCCAGCGCGCAACCTCACTCGCGATCTGTTCGCGGCGGGTGGACATCTCGCGCGAACTGGCTCTCAAGCCGGCCAGAGCCGCGCGCTCACCGCGATGCCGTTCTTCGATCGCCGCCAGATTCGCGCGCAGGACGGCGTGTTCTTCGGAAATTCTGCTGCGCTTCGGACTGGGCGGCGTCGAGCTGTTCGCGCAGGGCTTCGAGAGCCAGCTTCGCGTTCGGCGCGCTCGGCGTCTTTCTGCTCGGCCAGCGTCTGGTTGCGCGGCGCGCTGCTGCGTGGGCGCGCTCTTCTTCGCGTTCGAGGCGATCGAGTTCGAGGCGCGCGACGGAAATCCGCGAGTTGGCGCGGTTGGATCTCTTCGGCCGTGCGGCGAAGATCGTGATCGAGCGAGACTGCTTCTTTTTCGCTCGCTTGCTGCAACTGGCGGAGGCGTTCGAGCTCCGCTTCGAGCGCAGTAGTTTCGCTGGCGCAGGGCTTCCTGTTCGGTCACCTTCGCGGCCAGAGCGGATTCGTGCTCGGCGAGCTGCGCGGCATATTCGCGGAGCTTCGCGCTTGAGGACCAGAGGGCCGCTGGCGTTCTTGCGTCCGCCGGTCAGCATGCGGCCGCTGTAGCACTGGCCGTCGGCGAGCAGGAAATAGCGGTCCGGATACGCATCGGCCATGGCGCGCGCCTGATCGCGATCGCTCGCGAGATAGCAGCCGGAAAGGCGCGGCAGAAGATTTCGAGTCTGGCCGGAGAGGCCGTTGGTGAAGCGCAGGTGGTCGGACAGGCGTGGCAGGGCCGGATATTGATCAGAGCCGCCGTGCGAAATGGCCGGTTCGGCTGCGACGGGTCCGCCTTCGACGAGGAACGTGGCGCGGCCTTCGAGCTCGGTGCGCAGCAGGTTCATGCTCTGCTCGGCCTGGGTCCAGTCCTGCACGACCACGTATTCGAGTTCATCGTGGAGAAATTCTTCCGCCGCGCGTTCCCAGGCGGGATCGACTTCGATGAAATCGGCCAGCACGCCTTCGGGACGGAACTCGCCGGCGCGGCCGTTTTCAAGCGCGGCAAGGAGGTTCTTGGTCGATTCGGTCGTGTAGGTGTGATGCGAGAGGATGTTCTCGAGCGATTCGCGTTTGGCGCGCAGGCGGGAACATTCGGCGCGCAAGCTGATCGATCTGCTGACGAAGTTCGGCTGCCGCTTTGCGGCGCTCAGCAAGGCCTTCTTCGGTGCGAGCGGCGATTGACGGTAACGTTCTGGAGTTCGAGCTGGCGCTCGGCGATCGTTCCGGAAAGCTGTTGCTTTGACGCCCGCGAGGCGCTCGATCTCGGCGGCGGCGACCTCTTCTTCCTTCTGCGGACTCGGGTGCGTTCGCGCTCGATGCCGGTGAGATAGGTATCGGCCTGCGCGATCTGATTGCGAATGGTGGAGGCTTCGCCCAGCAGGCGCAGAATGACCGTGCGCGACGACTCGATGGTTTGCTCGGCTTCACGGACGCGCACCTGAATGGCGTCGCGCGCCTGATTCTTCTCGAGGAGGCCGGTGCGGACTGCCTGCATCTCCTGTTCGAGAGCCGCGACGCTTTCGGCCAGCGCCGGTGCGTTCGGTCTCGTTCTGCCGCAGGCGCGCTTCGAGGTCGTCGATTTCCTGCTCGGCGCGCGTCATGCGCTGCTTCGATGCTGGCGGCTTCGCCGAACCTGCGCTTCGAGACGGCCGCGGGTGCGCTCGGATTCCAGATTCATCTCGCGCCAGCTGCGGCGGGCTTCGGTCAGCTGCGCTTCGAGCGCGTAGAAAACTTCCTGCGCCTTCTGGCGCTGCGGCGTCGTTGTCGGCGGCCTGCGCGGTAGCATCTTTGAGTTCGGCGGAGGCGGCTTCGAGGGCTGCGGACAGCTTGTTCGGTCTCGGCTTTGAGCGCTACGTAGCGGCCGGCGAGCACGGTGCGGAGCTGGCCTTCGAGCTCGCCCTTCAGCTCCTGATAGCGCTTCGCTTTGGAGGCCTGGCGCTTGAGGGAATTGACCTGGCGGGTGACTTCTTCGAGGATGTCGAAGACGCGCGCGAGGTTCTGCTTCGAGCTTTCGAGCTTGGCTTCGGCGAGGCGGCGGCGGCTCTTGTACTTTGTGATGCCGGCGGCTTCCTCGATGACGGCGCGGCGGTCCTGCGGTTTGGAGGAGAGGATCTGGCCGATGCGGCCCTGCTCGATGATGGCGTAGCTTTCCGGGCCGAGGCCGCTGCCCATGAAGATGTCCTGAATGTCGCGCAGGCGGGCCTGGCGGCCATCGATCAGGTATTCGCTTTCACCGGAGCGGAAGAGGCGGCGGGTGATGGTGATTTCGCCCGGCTTCGTGCCGGTGTGGTGAACGACGGAGTGGCCGCTGGCGGAGTGGATTTCGTGAACCTTGGCGGAACTTCGGCGCCGTCGACCATTTCGGGCGCGGGAGCGGGGAAGCTCGTTCGCTTGAGGATCCACCAGCACCATGGTGACCGAAGCCATGCCTAGCGGCTTGCGCGACTTGGTGCCGGCGAAGATCACGTCTTCCATGCGGGCGCCGCGCAGACTGCGCGCCGACTGCTCGCCGAGCACCCAACTGATGGCGTCGCTCAGGTTGGACTTGCCGCAGCCGTTGGGGCCGACGACGGCTGCGATGCCGCCGCCGTTGAAGCGCAGCTCGGTGCGGTCGCAGAACGATTTAAATCCCTGGAGTTCGACTTTCCTCAGTTTCAGCAATGCAGCACCTCATTACATTCCCGCGGCATTTTGTAACGCTCCGCCGGGTGAAACCCGGCGGAGGGCCGAAGCCCTGGCCCCAGAAAAACAAAGCCAATCATGGCTTAGGTCACCATACTAACCGCGATTCTGGTCAAAGTAAAGTAGCACGTATACAGCATAGAGTGTTTTCCTCACATCTTCCACAATATCTTGGGGTCATGGCGTCAATCCTTGGGGATGAGTGATGGCCACGACGGCTGTCGTTTTTCCAGGAAGGCCTGCGATCCTTCCTTGAAATCCTCGCTCTCCAGCAGGCGATTGCGCGTCTGACGACCGACTTTTCCGGCATGCTCCCAGTCGTGACCGTTGATCTGATGAACATAGTCCAGACCCGCCCCGATTGCGATCGGGCTGAATCCGGCAAGCTGGACGGCGATCTCGTGGGCGCGTTTGAGAGGGTCGTCGGCCATTTCGGTAACCAGACCATAATCGAGCGCCTCTTTTGCGCTGAAATCACGGCCCGTGAGGCTTAGCTCGACCGTGCGGCGCTGTCCCATGGCGCTCTCGACGGCGCGGAAAATGAGCACAGGCCAGAAGCCGATGCGAACTTCGGTGAGTCCAAACACCGCATCGGGCTTCGCAATCACGATGTGAGCGTTCGCCGCGAGGCCCGTGCCGCCAGCCAACGCCGCGCCATGGACCGCGGCGATGATCGGCGTGCGCGTACGATGAATCGTCGTGAACAGGCGTTCGTGAATGCCCGCGAGCTGGATCTGATCGATCTCGCTGACTTCCTTCAGATCCATCCCGGCGCAGAACGAGGGGCCATTGGCGTTCAGAACAATGGCTCCGGTGGAGCCGTGGTCGGCGCGGTCAAACGCGTCCGCAAGTTCCTGGCAAAGCTCCAGGTTGAGGGCGTTGCGTTTTTCGGGGCGGTTGAGGGTAACGGTCTGGACGCGCCATTCCTGGCTGACAGCGATCAGTCTGTATTCGCTCAAAGTTCAATCTCCATGCGAAGAAGGCTGCACCGTAGGTCTTGCCCTGCGCGTCGGTACGCAGGGATACCGTGCCGCCGCCGCCCAGCGCTTCGTGCAGCAGCAAATTAATCGCGCCGAGATTCGGCAGTTCAAAGCGCTCGACCTGGCCCTGGACCAGATCGCCGAAGAATTCCTTGACTCGTGCGGAGCGTGACTTCCCGCAGAATGGTTTCGTAATACTCGGGCTTCAGCGCGATGACGCCGATGTTCGAGGTGTCACCTTTATCGCCCGACCGCGTGTGGGCGACGAAAGCCAGAGGGACTTTCACGAGATCACCTCGGCTTTTTGATTAATTCAACAGCGGTTTGGATTTCTTCGCGCGGGATCAGCGCCGGCCAGTAGGCCACGATTTCGCGCACCGGCGGACGGCCTTCGCCAAAGCCGGTAGCGCCGGGCGGGCCATTGAGCACGAGCGGAATCAGCTCGCGCGTGAAGCGGTCGACGGCTTTGCGGTCGTGTCCGCGCACGCCGATGCGCAGCTGGATTTCGGGCGGATCGAGGATTGGGCGGCGCGGCCGGGCCGTGGCAGGCATTCAGGCCGAAGAACTCAGTGTGGATTTCATCGAAGTGGAGGCCGAGTGCGGTGAGCCGTTCGCGCACGATGCGGTCGGCGGCCTGGGCTTTCTCGAGGGCTTGCGGCCAGCTATAGACGAGCGTGCCGATGGCCTTCCAGCCGTCCGCGTAGCTGATCGAGAGCTTGAGGGTTTCGGGACGCGGGCCGCCGCGGATGCCGCTGACGCGCGACGCGGTCGGGGCCGATGTCGTGCGAGCTGGATGGTGGTGAAATCGGCGATGCAATCGGGCGTGATGTAGCTTTTGGGATCGCCGAGTTCGTAGAGGAGTTGCTCTTTCACGGTGTCGGAGTGAACGCGCCCGCCGGCGCCGGGGTGTTTGGTAACGACGAACGAGCCGTCCGGTTCGGCTTCGACGATCGGATAGCCGACATCGGCCATGTCGGGAATGTGCTCCCAGTCGACCTGGCAGTTGCCGCCCGAGCACTGCGCGCCGCATTCGATGATGTGTCCGGCGATGGTGCCGCGGCGAGTTTGTCCCAGTCGTCGGGCTTCCAGCCGAACTTGTGGACCATGGGCGCGAGCGTGAGCGCGGTGTCGGTGGAGCGGCCCGCGATCGACGACATCGGCGCCGGTGTCGAGCGCTTCCGCCAGAGGGAAGGCGCCGATGTAGGCGTTGGCGGAGAGGATGCGGTCGCGAATGGTGGAGAGCGGCTGGCCGGTATCCATATCGCGCATCTCGTAGCCCTTGGCCGAGGAACTCGTCGATGCGGTCGAAAACGTCGTCGCCGTGGACGACCGCGACTTTCAGGCCCGGGCGCGGCTTTCAGAACTGCGTGCGCGCAGGCCGACGGATTGACGCCGCCCGCGTTGGCGACGACTTTGATGTTGCGGTCCTTAAGTTTGTTTGGCGAGGCGGCCGATGAGCGGAGGGAAGTCGCGCGCGTAGCCGAGCGCCGGGTCGTCCTGCTTCTGCTTCTGCAGGATCGACATGGTGACTTCGGCGAGATAGTCGAGAACGAGGAAATCGATGGGGCCCTGATCGACCAGGCGCACCGGCGCTTCCAGCCAGTCGCCCCAGAAGCCCTGCCCGTTGGCGATGCGGATCATAAAGTCTCCAGGGCGAGTGCGTCGGCGCGCGGGTGATGCATGCGCGACTTCGAGGGCCAGGGTCAGCACCTCGCGCGGTTTCTGCGGATCGATCACGGCGTCGCAGTGGCCGCGGGCGGCGGCGTATTTCGCGTCCAGCCAGCGTTCGTAATCGGCGCGGGTGCGCTGGATGGATTCGGCGAGGTCCTCAGGGACGGGTTCGCCGGATTTTCAGCTTCTCGAGCTCAGCGGAATAGAGCGCCTGCACGGCGGAATCGCCCTTCCATGACGCCGATGCGCGCGGTGGGCCAGCTGAAGGTGAAGTTGGGATCGAAGCCCTGCCCGGCCATCGCGTAGTAGCCCGCGCCGCTGGCGTGATTGATGGTCAGCACGATGCGCGGGAACGGTGGCGCACGACATCGTCTCCACCATTTCGGCGCCCGCGCGGATGATGCCTTCGCTCTCGGCTTCCGCGCCGACCATGAAACCGGAGACATCCTGCACGTAGATGATCGGCGTGCCCGGCGCGGTTCGCCAGTTTCGACGAAGTACGCCACTTTGCGCGCGGTTTCGGTGTAGATGATGCCGCCGATGCGCGCGGCTTGAGGAAGCCGCGGCGATTGGCGATGACGGCGACGGGCGGCCACGCGAGGCGAGCATTGGCGCAGAGCATTTCGGGCGCGAATTCGGGCTGGAATTCGACGAAATCGTCGCGGTCGAAGATGCGCGACGAGCACGTCTTCGATTTCGTAGGGCAGGCGGTGATCGGGCGGAAGGACGGCGTAGAGATCGTCGGCGGACTTGGCGGGCTCGGCGGACGGACGGTGCGGGTGCGGCGAGCGGGGAACTGCCGGAAGCGGACGCGGATCATGTCGAGACAATCTTCGTCGTCTTCGCGCCAGTAGTGGGCAACGCCGCTGATGGCGTTGTGCAGATGCGCGCCGCCGAGCGATTCCTGATCGATCGACTGGCCGGTCGCGCCTTTGACGAGATTCGGGCCGCCGAGGCCCATGAAGCTCGTTTTTTCGACCATGAGGATGACGTCGCTGAGCGCGGGAAGATAGGCGCCGCCCGCGATGCAGGGACCCATCACGGCGGCAATCTGCGGCACACGGAGCTTGCGCCGCATAAGTGAATTATAGAAGAAAATGCGGCCCGCGCCGTACTGGCCGGGGAAAATGCCGTCCTGATAAGGGAGATTGACGCCCGCCGAATCGACCAGATAGACGATCGGCACGCGGTTGCGCATGGCGATTTCCTGCGCGCGCAGAATCTTGGTGATGGTTTCGGGCCACCACGCGCCGGCTTTCACGGTGGCGTCGTTGGCGACGATGACGGCGGGACGGCCCTCGATTTTGCCGATGCCGGTGACGACGCCCGCGGCGGGCGCCTGGCCGTCGTACTGGTCGTAGGCGATGAGCAGGCCGATTTCGAGGAAGCGCGCGCCGGGGTCGAGGAGGCGGGCGATGCGTTCGCGCGCCGTCAGCTTGCCGGCGCGGTGCTGTTTCTCGATGCGTTCGGCGCCGCCGCCTTCGCGCAGCTTGGCTTCCAGATGATGCAGCGTGTCGACGAGGTGGCGCATGTGCGCGGTGCGCGCCACGGCCTGTGCGGCGGAGGGATCTTCCGGCATCCGTCGATTAGTTTAACGGGAACTACCAGATGCGCTGGATTCCGTAAGCATCGAAGGAGGCATCGCGCGAAATCAGTGTCAGAGATTCTTCGCGGGCCTGCGCCACCAGCAGGCGGTCGAAAGGATCGCGATGATGCGGTTCCATCGACGCGCAGTGCATGACGTGACGGAAGGCGATCTCCATCTGCGCGAAGCCGTTTGCTGCCGTCTGATCGGCGATGTACTTTTCCGGGTTTCCCGGGAGGCGCAGCTTTCCCAGGTTCAGCTTGATGGCAATCTCCCAGAGGATTATGAGGCTTACAAAACGCTCTTCGGCGGCGATGGCGGTGCGGGAAACCAGCGGAGCGCCCGCGTGTCGAGCAGTAGAGACAACTACATGTACGCCGCGAAGTCATCGAGCGGGGCGTCAAAATCGGGAGCCATCCAGATGCCCTTTCCGCCGCCAGGCTTGCGTGGCACGGGTTTGACTGGATCGTTTGTTTGCTTCAAGTCCTTGTCCGCCGACCTGTCCTGACTGGCGAGATCCATGAATTCATTATCGGCGGTTCCGATGCAGGGCGCTACCCGCCCGCGCTATATCCTGGTCGCCGGGCGTTCCGGGCGCCATTCGCTGTGGCCGAACGGGCTGACATTGGCGAAATCCGGCAGTTCAGGGATCAGACATGACTCGTCGTGTGCCCATGGCGCTTCGTACGGGAATGCAAAGTCGCTTTTGTTTTCCTCCGACCATCGGCATTCGAGACGGTCCGAATCGCTTTGCCAGGACAGTTTCATGGATTTCACGCTGCGACTGGATGTTTGGCCCCGATCCCCAGAGCGTGGCGCAGCTCTCCATCCAGTTTATCGGCAACTTCGGGATGTTCCTTTAGATAGTCGCGCGCCTTTTCGCGACCTTGTCCAATGCGCTCGCCGCCGTAGCTGAACCAGGAACCGGATTTCTCGACCACGTTTTTCGATACGCCGATGTCGAGCAGGTCGCCTTCCCGGGATGTGCCTTCGCCGTAGAGGATGTCGAACTCGGCTTCTTTGAACGGCGACGCTACTTTGTTCTTCACTACTTTGACGCGCGTGCGGTTGCCGACCACGCTCTCGCCGTCCTTGATCGCCGCGATGCGCCGGATGTCGATGCGCACGGACGAATAGAACTTCAGCGCACGGCCGCCGGTCGTAGTCTCCGGGCTGCCGAACATCACACCGATTTTTTCGCGGATCTGGTTGATGAACACCAGACACGTATTCGTGCGCGCCACCATGCCGGTGAGCTTGCGCAGAGCCTGCGACATCAGGCGCGCGTGCAGTCCGACGTGGTTGTCGCCCATATCGCCTTCGAGTTCGGCTTTCGGAACCAGCGCCGCAACGGAATCGATAACCGCAATGTCGATCGCGCCGCTTTGCACCAGTGCCGCGGTGATTTCGAGTGCCTGCTCACCGGTATCCGGCTGCGAGACGAGCAGATTGTCGGTGTCAACGCCGAGCTTTTTCGCGTAACCCGGATCGAGCGCGTGTTCCGCGTCGATGAACGCCGCCACGCCGCCGAGTTTCTGTGCCTGCGCGATTACCTGCAGCGCCAGCGTCGTCTTACCGGATGACTCCGGGCCGTACACTTCGACCACACGCCCACGGGGAAAGCCGCCTACGCCGAGCGCGACGTCTATCGAAAGGCAGCCTGAAGAGACCACCGAGACAGGCACAGCATTGTCCGCGCCAAGGCGCAGCACCGCACCCTTGCCGAATTGTTTGTCCATCGCCACGAGGGCGAGATCGATTGCTTTCCGCTTTTCTGCTTCCGTCATTGGCTCCCTCGGGACAGGAGTGTAAGTAGAGCGCAGAATTTCTCAGTGCGGCGCACCCGGTGGCGAAGCACCTCCCGCCGTCGCAACGGTAGTTGTCTAAACCACCGCCACTTTGACGTTGTGGATCGGCGGCAGAGACTCGAAGAGGCAGTCCCACTGCTCGCCGCCTTCCCGGCCGATCCACACCTGGCCCGTCGTCGTGCCGAAATAGAGAGCAGGCGTCTTCAGCGGGTCGATGTCCATCGCGTCGCGCAGCACAGTGAAGTAGGTCTGCTTCTTCGGAAATCCGCGCGCGAGCCGCTTCCACGACTCGCCGCCGTTCTCACTCCGCCACACCGCCGGAGCACCGCCTGGACAGGTACGCGTCGCCGTTTCCAGCGGAACGACATAGACGACATCCGGGTCATGCGGATGAACCACGATCGGGAACCCGAAGTCTGAAGGCAATCCTTTGGCGATCGAGCGCCAGGTGTGGCCGTAGTCGTCGCTGCGCAGAACACCGATACCGGGGCGCGGGCCGCCCGGTCCGGTCCAGTCGGCCCATCCGCCGTGGTTCTGCATGTAAAGACGGCCCGGCGCGTCATCGTGGCGGACCATTTTGTGAACGCACTGGCCGAACTCGGGATAAGGGTCGGGCGCGAAGCCGGCGCCGACGCCGTTGTTCGATGCGTGAAACGTTTCGCCGCCGTCCTCGCTGAGGTAGTGGCCGCCCGTGGAAATGCCGATGTGCACGCGTTTGCCGTCGCGAATGATGGTGTGCATACACAGCCCACCCCCGCCAGGGTTCCATTTGCGCGCGTGCTCGTGGTTGCTGATGCCGGGAACCATTTCCCACGAATCGCCCCCGTCTCGGCTGCGGTAGAGCGACGCCGGCTCCACGCCGCACAGCAGTTCCTTCTTCGCGGCGCCTGGCTCGATCGACCAGATGTTGATCAGCGCGCGCCCATCCTCTTTCGGAAATGCGGGCGCCGATTTGGTCTCTTTGAAGCTCTTCCCCAGATTGGTTGAGCGCAGTACTTTCATGCCGAAAAACGGATTGCAGGCTGAGGAATAGATGGTTGGTGTGCCCCGCGTGTCAGTCAGCGTGGAGTACACCGGAACGCCCGGACCGAACGGTCCCCGCAGTGCGAAACTCTTCCGGGCTTTCGCCGCCTCGGCAACGAAAACGCCCTTCTTGGTGCCGATCGTCAGTATGATTCGGTCTGCCATGGATCACCCTCCTGAAACCGCTGGTAAGAATGTAACAACATCCCCGGTCCGCAGATTTGTGTGGACGCCGTTCAGATCGCGGACGTGATCGGAGTTGACGAACACATTTAGGTGCCGCCGCACCTGTCCGGTCTCGTCACAGATATTGCGATACAAGCCGGGTTGCTGGCGCTCCAGTTCCTGCAGCAGGGCATGCACGGAACCGGCCGACATCGCGAGGCGCGCTTCACCGGCGCAGTAGGCGCGAAGCGGCCCCGGGACATGCACGACGATGGCTGGCGCCTGATCCAATATTGAAACGTAACATCGCGGGCAGGATGACGCAATCTTATTCGGTATTGGCGTTCAGCATGCCGCGGATTTTGCCCTCGATCCCCGCGCGGACTTTGTCTTCACCGATGAATTTGCTCACCAGCGCCGGAAGCTCGCACTGAACCGTGACATTGATGTCATCTACCAGGACGGCGCCTGAAATCGGCAGGGAGATGAAACCGAGGCGCGCCGTCAGAGAGAAGTCCATCGTCGAAGCGTTCCAGTTCTTCCTTTGGTCGGTGAGCTCAACAGCGCCGCCGCCGGGGATTTCGAATAACTGATCCGCGTGGCTGTCAACGAGGGCGATCGCTTCTTCTTCGGTTTTTTTGTGCGGGATGATGACCGTCATGCGTTGTTGCGTTTGAGCTGCCCGCAGGCCGCAAATATATCAAGCCCCCGCGGCTTGCGCAGGAAACACGGGATGCCGCGGCGAATGAGCTCCTGCTGAAACGCAGCCACTCGTTCGGCGGCAGGCGTGACAAACGGAATCCCCGGCCCGGGATTCAGCGCGATCAGATTCACTTTGCAGTTCAGGTTGGCGAGCAGCTTCGCGACCCGGCGCGCGTCGGCGTCTGTGTCGTTGACGCCGCCGAGCAAGCACGTATTCGAACGTCAGCTTCTCCCAGGGGCGCAGCGGGTAGGCGCGGCAGGCTTCCATCAGGTCGCTCAGATGCCACTTGCGCGTGATCGGCATCAGTTCCTGCCGCTGTTCTTCGGTGGACGCGTTGAGTGAGATCGCCAGCTTCGGCCGCACTTCCGCCTGGCCAAGTTCCTCGATTTTCGGAATGATGCCGGATGTCGAGACCGTGATACGGCGCTCGCTCATACCGACGCCGTCGGGGTCGCACAGAATGCGCGTGGCTTTGAGAACGGCAGGCAGGTTGAGCAGCGGCTCGCCCATGCCCATCATCACGATGTTGAAGCGCTTGTTGTCAGCTAAGAGGCCGTTGTCGCGCGCCACGAACAGCACCTGGCCCACGATTTCGCCAGGCGTGAGCGAACGTTCCAGCCCCATCAGCGCTGTCATGCAGAACTTGCAGTCGACCGGGCAGCCGACCTGGCTCGAGATGCAGACGGTATCGCGATCGTCCTCAGGCATCAGAACGGTTTCTACCGTGCGGCCGTCGCTGAGCCGCAGGAGGTAGCGGCGCGTGCCGTCGATTGACTCGTATCGTCGATCCAGAACCGGAAGTCCCAGCTCGGCGTGGCTCGCCAGCTCCGTTCGGACACGCGCCGGGAGGTTGAAGATCTCGATAAGGTCGCCGACCTTCTGTTGGTAGATGGCGCGGTAAACCTGTGTGGCGCGATACGCGGGCTGGCCCGCTGGCAAGACCTGCCGCAGCTCGCTAAGTTCCATTCCTACAAGCGGTTGCGGCATTAAATTGAGTGTAACACGTGCGGTTATCTGTCCCCTCCTGCACGAAAGCCGCTCCGGACGCCGGGACCGGAAATGGTACAACTGAAGCAGGCTACCACGTTGCTATCTACCGAAAGCGCAGCCGCGCACGCACCGACAGGAGAACGCGACATCCTGACGACGACCTTTCCGAACGGAATCAAGGTCATCACCGAAACCATGCCGCACGTTCGCTCCGTGTCGGTGGGAGTCTGGATTGGCAGCGGATCGCGGCGCGAAACCGCCGAAGAGAACGGCATCTCGCATTTCATCGAGCACATGCTGTTCAAGGGGACGACGAACCGCTCGGCGGAGGATATCGCGCGGTCGGTCGATTCGATCGGCGGCAATCTCGATGCCTTCACGGCGAAGGAGATGGTCTGCTTCAACACGAAGGTGCTCGACGAACACCTGCCGTTCGCCATGGACGTCCTGAGCGACCTGGTGTTGAACCCCTGTTTCCGCGACGATGACATCGAGAAGGAAAAGGGCGTCATTCTCGAAGAAATCAAGATGGACGCCGACAGCCCCGACTATCTGGTCCACGAGATTTTTTCGTCGAATTTCTGGAAGGATCATCCGCTCGGCAAGCCGATCCTCGGGACGCGCGAAACGGTGAAGCGCTTCAGCGAGGGCATGGTGCGGGATTACTACCGCTCCGTTTATACGCCCTCCAATCTGCTGATCACCGCGGCGGGAAATCTGGAGCACGAGCGGCTGGTGAGTCTGGCGCGCGAGCGGTTCGAAGCGCTGCCGAAAGTTGAGGCGGAGCCCGTACAGGCCGCGCCGGCGACGCACGCGCGGATTTCTCTGCGGTCGAAAAAGGAGCTGGAGCAGGTTCATGTCTGCATCGGCGTGCCTTCGTATCCGATTCCGCATGACGACCGCTTCACCTGTTATGTGCTCAACACGATTCTGGGCGGCGGGATGAGTTCGCGCCTCTTCCAGAATATTCGCGAGCGGCAGGGATTGGCGTACGCCGTGTTCTCGGAGCTCAACCCTTACAGCGACACCGGATGCCTGTCCGTTTATGCCGGGACGTCACTGGAGTCGGCGAAGAGAGTGGTCGAGGTCGTCCTGAAGGAATTCGCCGACCTGAAGCAGACACCTGCGCCCGAGGAGGAATTGCGGCGCGCGAAGGACCATCTGAAGGGCTCGCTGATGCTGAGCCTGGAGTCCACGTCAAGCCGGATGTCGAACCTGGCCCGGCAGGAGATGCACTTTCACCGCTTTTTCTCGCTGGATGAACTGGCGGAGAGCATCGAACAGGTGACCGCCGAGGATGTGCAGCGAGTGGCGCAGACTTTCTTCGATCAGAAGCAGGTGGCGTTGACCGTGCTGGGCAATCTGGACGGATTTAAGATCGTCCGCGAAGAACTCGCCTGCTGATACCACCTGGTTCGCTCCCGGGGAATCTAACGTCGGGAGTTTCAGCCGAAATGGCTAACGTCTGCCCGCGGTTCGCTGGGGTCAGTTTGCATCGGAGCTTATAACGAGCTCCACATAAAATGCAAAGCCCCGCTGTTCACGAGCGGGGCCTGTAAATCGTGGGGCAGATCGGAGGATCTGCTTGATCCTTTGGATGCTGTTCTTAGTCCTGCTATTCCGGGCGAGACGGACGAAATTGAAGATCGAAATCGATCTCTGATCGAGTCCGACGCGGTTGGCAATGACGTTACCAGCCGCCTCAGCATCAATGTTAACACCACCGGGGTAATTCTGCTAATCTGAAAACAGCCGCGGCACTTTTTGTGCGCTTCTCCTCCGTCGAACATCAGCCCGAGCAGGAAGCCTCTCCCGGCAGAATCCAACTGCGGGACGATCCCAGTTTTGCCTCCGGAAAAATGGCCGTGTTTCAGTACTTCGCGGTCGCGGTGTTCCTGTTCCTCGTAACCGGATTCTGGGAGCTGCAGATCAAGAGTCCCGAAATTTACAACGAGCGCGCGGAACGAAACCGCATCAAAGCGCTGCCGATTGTCGCGCCCCGCGGCAAGATTCTCGACCGCGACGGACGCGTAATCGTCGACAACCATTCCACCTGGAGCGTGATTCTTTCGCGCGAAAACCTGCGCACCGACCATCTGCACGAGATCGCCGACGGCCTCCACCTCGATTACGACGATCTGTTGCGTAAGGTGGAGCGGTATAGGAACCGCCCGAAATACGAACCGATCATCATCAAGGAAGAACTGACGCCCGGGGAAATGGCTTTCGTCGAGTCGCATCGGGACTCCGACACCTTCCCGGAAATGGAAGTCATCGAATCGCAGCGGCGGCTCTATCCGGAGAACGGCTTCCTGGCCAACGTGATCGGCTACACGGGTGAAATCAGCGAGTCGGAGCTGGACAACCCGGACTACGCGAAATACAACCAGGGCCAGATCATCGGCAAGACAGGTATCGAAAAGCAATACAACGACATTCTGATGGGCGTCGACGGCGAACGGCAGTCGGTGGTGGATAACCGAGGCAGCGAACGCGAGGTGCTCGGCATCAAAGAAGCGAAGCCGGGGAAGAATCTGCAGCTCACGATCGATCTCGATCTCCAGGCCGTGGCCGAACTGGCGCTCGACGAAGGCCTCGCCGAATTTCCGAATGGGCGCGGCGCCGTGGTGGCGCTGAATCCGCAGAATGGCGAAGTTCTGGCGATGGCGTCGCGCCCCACCTTCGATCCGAACAAGTTTGCGGTGCGCATCAAATCGAAAGACTGGAAGGAAATCACCACCGATCCGGGCAACCCTCTGCTCAATCGCGCCATTCAGGCGCAATGGGCGCCGGGGTCGACGTTCAAGCCGATCGTGGCGCTGGCCGGCCTCGAAACCGGCGCTATCGACGAAAACACCGTGTTCCACTGCGCCGGCGGGGCGAGCTTCTATGGACATTTTTACAAGTGTCTCGAAGTGCACGGAGATGTCACGCTGCATCATGGCATCGTCGCTTCCTGCGATGCCTATTTCTACGGCGTTGGCAACAAAACCGGCATCGACGGCATCGCCTTCTATGCCCACCAAGTCGGTTATGGGGCCAAAACCGGCATCGATTTGCCGAACGAAGCGAGCGGCATCGTGCCCTCGCCGGAATGGCAGATGCGCAACTATCGCCAGAAATGGTACCTTGGCCAGACAATCTCCGTATCCATCGGCCAGGGCCAGACTACGGTCACCCCGCTGCAAATGGCGCGCGCCATCGGCGGAATAGGCATGGGCGGAGTCTGGCACACGCCGCATCTGCTTCTCTCCGCCACGAAAACCGAGAAGCCGCACGAATGGGCGCTGAATCCGGATAACGTGCAGAAGGTTGTTTCCGGCATGTACGGCGTCGTCAACGAGGGCGGCACCGGCATTCGCGCCCGCATTCCGGGTCTCGACGTCTGCGGAAAAACCGGCACCGCGCAGGTGGCTTCGGAGGAATATGAGAAGGCGCACCCGGGCATAAAAGACAACGCCTGGTTCGTCGCCTACGCCCCCTGCGACAAGCCCGAAATAGCCGTGGCTGTGCTCTGGGAGAACGTCGGCGTGCAGGGCGCACACGCCGCGCCGACGGCGCGCGACGTCATTAAGGCGTATTTCGATAAGAAGATCCGCACCGCCGAGGCGGAGCAGACCAAGCAGATGCAGAAAGCGAATCCCGCCAACGCCATTGCTTCCGCGTTGATGCCTCCGGCTCTCAAGGGCGGCGGAACAGCCGTCCCACTGCCGGGAGCTGCGAACTAATCGCATGATTCAGTTCAAGGGCATCCGGGATTTCGACTGGACGATGTTTTTCGTCATCATGGTCATCTGCGGCCTTGGCGTGCTGCAGATCTTCAGCGCGACGCACGACACCATCTGGCAGGGCTCCTGGTGGAAGCAGATCATCTACATCGCGGCCGGTGTGCTGCTGATGTGGATCGCCACCAGCATCGACTACCACGCGCTTATGGGGCAGATTTATCCGCTCTACATCGCATCCATTGTGCTGCTGGTCGCTGGTGCTCGCGATCGGAAAGCGGGCATTCGGTTCCACCCGCTGGATCGCGCTCCCTGCCGGTATTCACCTGCAGGTATCCGAATTCGCCAAGATAGTGATGGTCGTTCTGCGTGGCGCGCTTCCTTACCGAACTGAACAAGGACAGCTCGAACTGCGCGATCTGCTCAAGCTGGGCGGCGTGATTCTGCTTCCCATGGCGCTGATCGCCAAAGAGCCGGACCTCGGTACGGCGCTGACTTATATTCCGATCCTCGCGGTCGGCGTTTTTCTGGCAGGCATGCCCTGGAAGTACTGGGTGGCGATCGGTGTGGTGGCGCTGGTGCGTCCTGCCCATCGGATATGTTTCGTTGCAGGACTACCAGAAGGCGCGTATCGTGAGCTTCCTCGATCCGGAACGCGATCCCGCAGGGCACCGGTTATCAGCTGATTCAGTCGAAGATCGCGGTGGGCGCGGGCGGACACCTGGGGCAAGGGCGTTACCAAGGGCAGCCAGACCCAGCTCCGCTTCCTGCCCGTGCCGCACACGGATTTCATTTTTTCCGCATTTGCCGAGGAACACGGCTTCATCGGCGTCATGGTGGTCCTGGTTCTTTACTTCGTGTTGCTTATGCAAATTGTGCAGAATGCGCAGACAGCGCCGGACCGCGCCGGAATGTACATATGTATGGGTGTCGGAGCGCTGCTGTTATTTCATATACTGGTGAATGTCGGGATGGTAGTGGGTCGGATGCCGGTGACCGGCATACCACTGCCGCTGATGAGTTACGGCGGATCGAGCATCTGGTCCACGTTTCTGATGCTGGGTCTGGTGAACAGTGTCAGCGTTCGCAGGTTTGTTAATTGATTGCGCAGGTATTACGGAATTCGATTTCGGGATTCGAAGCAGCGTGAAGTTTGTAGTGGCGGATGGGAGGAAGCGGGGCGTTTCCGGAGTCCGCGGTTTGTGGGTTGCACAAGTTTGTTAAAGAATTTTTAAATTGAAGTTGGGAGCCATGGAGACTCTGGGCCTGATTGCCGGCAATTCGGTTGATGGCGAGTCAGGTGTTCCGAACATGAGCGGTTTCCCTGAGCTGTGGCGGCGTGAACCGTCGCTGTCAGATTCGTGGCGCGAAGCGTCGCTGTTAAGTGCGGTGACGCGAAGCGTCATGGGTATCTGATGCAGGGTGTTGAGTAATCCTCCACCCTCCGGCTGGCGTGAGAGGTATTTCGGCTTTACGGTCGTGCGGGGCTTCTGTGCTGAGGCGGCGCGATCCTTACGCAGGGTAGGCAGTTCTTTTTCGGGGTCCGGTTTCTCTCCGGTTCGAGCTCTTCAGGGGAGCCCAACGGGAGAAATGAATGTCGAAAGAGCTTATCGTCTCCGCGGGACGCCATGAGACAAGAGTGGCGATCCTCGATGACGACCAGGTCGTGGAGCTGTTCCACGAACGTGAAAAAGAATATTCCTTAGCCGGAAGCATCCACAAAGGGCGCGTCACACGCGTCTTGCCCGGTATGCAGTCCGCATTCGTCGATATCGGGCTGGATCGCGACGCGTTCCTTTACGTCTCCGATTTTTTCGAGGACAACGAAGAGTACGACGCGGTCGTGAGCACCGTCGAGGAAAAAGTCCTCAAGATGGAGCGCGGCGGCAATGCCGAGCCGGCGGTAGCTGTGACTGCGCCCACTGAAGAGGTTTTCGCTGCAGCCGCCGCAACCGACGGGGCCGCAACGAGCGGGGCGGCAATGCCGGAAGCCGCAGGCGAGCCTGCCGCTCCGCCAGCCGAGCCAGGGCAGGAACGGCTGGAAGGCGGCCGCGATGACTCGCGCCGTGAGCGCGGCGGCCGCGGACGGCGCGGACGGCGGCGGCGCGGCGGCCGCGGCAGCGGTCTGCCGGATTCCAAGTTTTTCTCACCCAAAGCCGAGGCCGCGCGCACTACAGAGACAAAACCCGAAGCCGAAGCGGCCGAAGAAACCGCCGCGCCGCACGAAACGTTGACGATTTCATCGTGCTCCCCGGCGAATCGCTGGCCAAATACACCGCTGACGACGGACTTGAAGAAGCAGCTGAGGAAGCAGAGCAGCCCGCGCCGCCGGTCGAAGTCGAATCGGCGTCGCCGGTCGAGCATCCGCTGGCAGGATTCGGCGAGGTGGCGTCCTGGGTTGCCACAACCGCTGCGGTTGCCGAAGCGCCCGCGGCTATTGCTGAAGCGCCCGCGGCTATTGCTGAAGCGCGCGCGGCTGTTGCTGAAACGCCCGCTGCGGCGGACGCGCCGCCCGCCCCCGCCGTCCCGGCTGACGGCCCTGAACAAGTCATCGACGACGTCGAGGACGAAGGGCTGAGCGCAGCCGAAGTGGCTGAAAGCGGAGCTGACCGCCGATGTCCGCGCATCGGAGGTTTTCGAGGAAACCGAAGGGCCGGCCGCGATCGCGGAGGAAGAAGGTCCTGAACCCGCGCGCATTCCGACCAGTCTGACCGCCGCATTTGCGGGAGCAGGGTCATCGCTATCCGCATCGCGTCTCGCGCCGCATGCGCCGCAAAATGCGCGGTGGTGATCGCGGCGATCAGCGTGGCGGCGAAGGCCAGGCCCGCGAGGAAGGACAGAAGCCGCCCGCCGCACAAAGCAGCGACGAAGCGCACCGTCGCCCCCCGTCGGGAAGAAAGGGGCCGGGAAGAACGCGGTCGTGAAGAACGCCCCCGCGAGGAACGTAGCGGCAGAGAGCGCGCCGAGCGGGAGCGCCCCGCCTTGCCCTCTATTTCCGACCTCCTGAAAGAAGGCCAGGAGATCATCGTTCAGATCGCGAAAGAACCTCTCGGGCAGAAGGGCGCGCGCATCACGTCGCACATCGCGCTGCCGGGCCGTTTCGTCGTCTACATGCCGACCGTCGAGCACGTCGGCGTCTCGCGCAAGATTCCCTCCGACGAGGAGCGCCAGCGCCTGAAGCGCGTTCTGCAGACGCATCGCCAGGGCATTCCCGGCGGCTTCATCTGCCGCACCGCGGCCGAAAACAAGAGCGAAGAAGAACTCAAGAGCGACATGCACTTCCTCTACAACCTCTGGCTCGACATGCGCCAGAAGGCGGAGAAAAAGCCCGCGCCGGTGCTGCTGCATCACGATCTCGATCTGGTGCAGCGCATTCTGCGCGATCAGCTCACCACGTCGTTCAAGACCATCTGGGTGGATAACGAAGAACTCTACGCGAGCATTCTGAGCTTCGTCGAGCGATTCCAGCCGGCGCTGGTCGGGCGCGTGAAGCTGTACACGCGCGCGAACCCGATTTTCGACGAGTTCGGCATCACGGCCGAAGTCGAAAAGGCGCTGCGCCCGAAGGTCTGGCTGAAGTCGGGCGGCTACATCGTCATCAACCAGACCGAGGCGCTGGTCGCGATCGACATCAATACCGGCAAGTACGTCGGCAAGTCGAATCGCCTGGAAGACACGATCGTCAAGATCAACACGGACGCCATCAAGGAAATCGTGCGGCAGATCCGGCTGCGCGATCTTGGCGGCATCATCGTGGTGGACTTCATCGACATGGACGAGCGCAAGAACCGCCAGAAGGTGATGATGGCGCTCGAAGACGCGCATGCGCGCCGACCGCGCCCCGTACAAGATTCTGCAGTTCAACGATTTCGGTCTGGTGGCGATTACCCGCAAGCGCGTGAAGCAGTCGCTGGAGCGGACGCTTTGCGCGCCCTGCACCTACTGCGAGGGCGCGGGCTACATCAAGAGCGTGGCCACGGTGATCGGCGAGATTCTGCAGGAAGCACAGAAGCTGCGCAAGTCGCTCGAGAACGAGCAGTCGAATCTCGTGCTGCGCGTGAATCCGGAAGTGGCCAAGGTGCTCAAGAGCAACCACAACTCCTACCTGCAGGAGATCGAAGAGATGGTCGGCAAGCAGGTGATGGTCAAGAGCGACCCGCTGCTGCACCAGACGAAGTTCGACCTGGCGTAACGCCGGCGGCCTTGCCGCCGGTTCTTTTACTCAAAGCTTTAAGTTTTTTGAGGAACTGCGCCGGTTGTCAGCTTTGCCTTCGCCGCCCGCCCCATCTGCGCCGCGACTCGCCCTGTGTGCTGCGCGGCCTCCGGCGTGTCGCCTTCCAGCGTGATGATCGGAAGGCTGCCGCGCCGCCCCAGCTTTTCGATCCAGAGCCTCGCTTCTTCGGTCGCCGCCGCGCCGCCGATCACGAACGCATGCGCCCATTCGGCGTCGGCATCGCGTGGCATCACATATTCGCGGCTTTCCGGCGTGCCATGGAACCGGCGCAGGCGAATCAACGCCCTTCCCTGCACCGCTCCCACTGCGGCCGCCAGTGCGAGGCGTTCCACCGCTTCGTCGCCCGAATTAAACAGAACCACTACGTTAACGTCCTGCATCACGCCAGATCGAAGTACAGGAATTCAGCTGGATCCGTCCCGTCGCCGGTAAACGACAATTCTGTCTCCTCGCTGATTGCAGCGCCATCCCCTGCCGCGAGCTTCCGGCCGTTGAGCAGCACGCTGCCGCGCGCCACCTGAACCCACGCAAAGCGGCCCGGCGCGATCGTGCGATGGAGCGTGTCCCCAGGCGCCACCTCCGCCGCGTACACCGATGCATCCGAATGGATCACCGCCGACCCGTCATGCAGCACCGGCCCGGCAAGCAGGCGAAACCGGTTGCGCCTCTCCGCGGGCGAATACGAAATCTGCTGATACGACGGTTCGAAATCCTCCCCCGCCGGTTCAATCCATATCTGCAGCGAGTGCGAAGGTTCGCTGTCGGACGCATTGAACTCACTGTGTACGACCCCGGTGCCCGCCGACATCGCCTGAATCGTGTTCGGACCGATCACGTGCTGCTCGCCTGTGCTGTCCTTGTGCGCCAGCTGGCCCGAGAGCATATACGTAATGATCTCCATGTCGCGGTGGGCGTGGGCGCCGAAGCCTCTGCCGGGCGCGATCACGTCGTCGTTCATGACGCGCAGCGCGCGGAATCCCATGTGCGCGGGATCGTGATAGTCGGCGAATGAGAATGTGAGCCAGGAGTTGAGCCAGCCGCGGTCGGCATGGCCGCGCTCCCGGGCGGGCCGAAGGGTAATCATCGAATTGATTTAGTTTACAATTTCCCCCGCATTCGCGCAGGACGCCTTCTGACGTTATAATCACCCAGTCGGACCCCGGGAGGCCGCTCGCGATGGCAGAACAGAACTACAGGAATCACACGCAGTATGTGCCGTTGTTTCACTACGTTTTGATGCCGCTGCTTCTGCTCACCCTGGTCGGCGCGGTGGTGAACTTTGCCCGGCACATCGGCGATGCGCATGGCAGGACTGAGGTCACCCTGATCCTGGTGATGTCGTTTTGCCTCTGTCTGCTGGCTTATCTGGCGCGGACAATCGCGCTGAAAGTGCAGGACCGCGCCGTGCGTGCGGAGGAGAATCTGCGGCACTACGTGCTGACCGGCAAGCTGCTTGATTCACGGCTGAAGGTCGGCCAGATTATCGCCCTGCGCTTTGCGTGCGACGCGGAATTTCCCGCCCTCGCCCAGAAAGCGGCCGAGACGGGCATGTCGAACGCCGACATCAAGAAGTCGGTCAAAAACTGGCGCCCCGACTTCGACCGCGCTTAGTGTCTCGAACTGCCCGGCATGGCACAGCGTTATACCGCTCGGTTACGCCGCCTGTCGTTCCGCCCTCCGCTCGCTGGCTTCCCATGCTGCTTCAAGCCCGCGTCGGCGTCGTGAGCTTAATGAGGATGTTTGAGTCAACGAAGGTCCTAGCCCTAGCGGTCATGAAGCGCTTCTCGAGATGCCCGCCCTTTGCCGCCGAGGTGGAACGGTGTCTCGAGTTGCGCGAGCGCTCTGCGCCTCGCCCGCTCGTATTTGCTCTCGCGATTCATGAGCGCAACCAGTTCCTGCGAGATCATGGCGCTGATGCTGGAGCCGCGCCGGGCCGCGAGGGCTCGGGCTTTGCGCAGCAGCCGACTTCTCGACCGAGATCGTCAGTTTTTGCTTCATGCAGGCCTGTTCCGATGTTAAAGGGTAGCGAGAATTGCTTCCCTGGTCACGCTCTTGTGCGCCGATACCGTCCGCAGAATCGAATTCGATGTCCCGATTCGCAGCATGCCGTGGTCGGGCACCGAGATTCGCTGGTGCGAGGGTGTCTCTGTATCCAGAATGATGTGGCTCCCGCTCTGGTGAACTTTGGAATAGCCCCAGTGACGGCACAGCGCTTCGGCAAGACGCTGGCCGGAAACATTCCGGGCAGCGTCATGCAACAGTCAGGACTTCGTCGCGCACGAGATGCAGGCGGATTCTGCCGGGATGGGGCCCATCGAAGAAAAATGCCGCAGTGGCGTCTATGAAGTTGGCGCGAAGTTCCTCTCAGGTGTCAGCCTGCGTAAATATGTTCTCCGTCAGGCATTCCGCGCAATAGCCGCCGTCTGCCTCCTGGGTCGCCTCGAACACCAATTCCGCCATAGCCCTATGATACGGAAGATCAGAGTGCGCAGCTCGCGCCGCGCGTCCCGCTTAATCCGGCAGTCGGTACGCCAGCAGCTCCGCGGGAAATCCCTGACCGCCGACTGCGATCACAATGTACTGTTTGCCGTTCCACATATAGGTCATCGGCGAACCGGTCTGGCCCGCCGGCATGAACACTGCGCCGGCATCCTTACCCGTGGCCTTATCGTAGGCGCGCAGGTAGGCCCCGCGCTGCCCCTGCGCATTCGTGATAAATCCTGGCTCACCGGAAATGACCAGCGTTGAGGTGGTCACGATCCCCACATTTCCGGCGCGCCCGGTACGCGGGATAGGTACGCCTTTGAGCGCCGGGTTGTTCCGAACGTTGTCCGGAGTCTCGCCGTGGGGAACGTGCCAGACGATCTCGCCTTTATCCAGATTGGTGGCCGTGATCTCTCCGTAAGGCGGTTTGAAAATCGGCATTCCCTGGACGGTAAGGCTGTTGGCTCCGGGGCCTTCGGCGGCACTGCCGCGGATGAAGTTCATATCCGACTTGCCGCCAGGCGGCACCAGCCCGAGGCTGGTCGCTTCCGTCTTACCGTACACGTACAGAATGTGCGTCTGCGGATCGTACGATCCGCCCGGCCAGTTGGTCCCGCCCTGACAGCAGCCGATGTCGAGCGTACCCAGCGGTCCCCCGGGTTTGCTCACCACCGGCGGCGTAAACAGCGGCCCGATTTTGTATTTCGAAATGATCTTCAGGCCCTCCGCCTTCAGTTCGGGCGTGAAATCGATTACGTCGTCTTCGGAAAATCCGTTGCGGCCGTACACCGGCGGCTTCGTCGGGATCGGCTGGGTGGGCGAATACCACTCGCCCGGCACATCGCCCTTCGGCACCGGCGTTTCCACGATCGGCCAGATGGGCTGGCCGGTGACACGGTTGAAGACGTAGAGAATCGACTGCTTGGTCGGCTGCGCCAGGGCTTTCACCAGCTGGCCGTTCACCGTAATATCGACGAGCATCGGCGCACACGGGATGTCCATGTCCCACATGCCGTGATGCACCAGCTGGTAGTGCCATTTGCGCTGGCCGGTTTTCAGATCGACCGCGACGATGCTTTCGCCAAACAGGCCATTGCCCGGGCGATGGCCGCCGTAGTAGTCGCCGGTGGGAAGCTCAACCGGCAGGTAGGCCATGCCGAGGTCTTCATCGACGCTGATCTGCGCCCAGACGCCGGTGTTGCCGGTGTATTCGGCGGAGTCTTTCTCCCAGGTGTTGTAGCCGAACTCGCCGGGTTTGGGAATGGTGTGGAAGATCCAGAGGCGTTTGCCGGTCCTGACATCGAAGCCGCGCACGTAGCCTTTCACGTTGCTCTTGCTCTTCGGCTCGCCGCCCGCAAGGTGCGCGGCGCCGACGATCACGGTGTTGCCCGCAACCAGCGGCGTGGCGTGCAGACCCACTTCGCCGGTCACGAGGTCGATCTGCTGATCGTCGTCGAGTTTCAGGTCGATCGCGCCGGCCTTGCCGAACGTGGGTACTGGCGCGCCGGTCTTTGCGTCCAGCGCGATCAGACGATAGCCGGGCGTGACGTAAATGATGCGTTCGTCGGTACCATTCGCCCAGTAAGCCAGTCCGCGACCCGAGAGCTGGCGGGGTGCATCCGCGCCGCGCTGCCCTTCTTTTTCGGTGTGCACCCAGAGCAGTTCGCCGGTGGCCGCATCGAGCGCCACCACGTCGCGCCGCGACCCGGCAGTCGCGTAGACAACGCCGTTGACCATCAGCGGCGTGCCTTCCATGTTGTATTCCGGCTTCGGACCCAGATTCTCTGTGTGAAAGCGCCAGGCCAGTTTCAGCGTGTTGAAGTTCGACGCGTTGATCTGGCTGAGCGGTGAGTATTTCGTGTTCCCCAGGTCGGCGCCATAGGTGCGCCACTCGCCGTTCTTCGCGCCGGTCTGCGCCGCGAGAGGCGCCAGCGCACACAGGAACAGGATTGCCGGAAGAATTCTTTGCGTCATACAACTCCTCGACTCGGAGCCGGCAAATGCATTGCCGGGCAAAGAAGCGATTGTATCCAAGGCGAGAATCGAACGGGCTGCGCATCGCCCGGAGATAGCCGTTAGCGTCGGGCGAGGCCGAGGTGCGGATAACCGACGAGTGACGCGTGACACGGACGGAGTCCCGCCAAGTTCAGAAGCGGACTTCTGGCCGCGGTCGCCATGCACAACCGTGAGAAGCGCGTGATCCAGCCAAATGCGCCGTGCAGGTTCTGTGACCCTTGGCGACAGGGCCTCTTAGAGGCCCACCGCCACTCGGCTGCCCAGCCACCGACGCAGCCGGCGCGCACTCGGTCGCACCACGCCGCATCTGATCGAATCCACGCCAAATCGGACCGGAACGAATGCGATGAGCTGTGCCTCCGGCGTCCGGGCCGGAGCATCTGCGGCCCTGCCGTCGCCAGCGCTACCGTGACAAGCATTCGAAACGCGCTCATTTCACCCGTCTCTACGGAACACTCCCGCGTGGGCCGGATCTGAAAGTAAAATAGTGTGTGAACTGTCATGGGAGCGGCTTTAAATCGATCTGCGGATACTGATTGACGGCCCGTTCATTATGTGTCCATCGTGTGGCAAGCGGGAATTCGGCGTGCTGAGTGTTCATGCCGACTGTTTTGATCGGCGTTGCCGTTCCTGTCTTCACGACGAAAGCTACGAACTGCCACAGGTTCGCAAGAAAAATCATCTACCTGGACCAGTTCGTTGTTTCAGCATTCATGAGTGTGCGCCAAAAAACAGCGAAGCCCAGTTCCGATGCTCTCTCACTGCTGTCCGGCTAAACTTTTTTGAGGGCGAATAAGTCTCGTTGAATTAGCAGGTTGAGGGTAATTTTCGATTTTTCGATTTGAACTTTTTGCAGTTTTACGTACGTACGATTCGGTACGTTTCAACGTGGGCGGCCTCCTCGGGACAATGGGTAGTGAACATTGGCCAGACCGTTTTCGCGCAGCTCATGGAGCATCTTCCCCGCTACGAGTTCCAGAAATGCGTAGGCCGTTATCAGGGCGATGCACGCCTTAGCAGCCCGTGGTAGAAGTGCAAAACGCTTCAAGTGTTGATGGAGGCGGGAAAATCCCAAGGAAGTGATCTCGAGGCGGGAAGCGGGCTCGCTATCTTCGATTAATTCGATCCAGCGGGCCGCCAGTGCGGTCATCGCGATCTGGACAAGCAAAATCGCATCTGAGAGGCCCTGCAGGGTCCTCGGTTTGCCGATTCCGGAACACTCCCGGACCAGCAGCGCCAGATTGAATCCGATCGCGTGGAACAGAAGCCGCTTGAGAATGTTCTTTTGACCCTTCAGGTGCGTTCGTCTCATGCCGCCGGTTTCGTACATGTGCGCAAAACTTCTTTCGGTCAGCTCGGTGCGCAGCTTCTGCAGATCTTTGCCGCGCCGTCCACTCATCCGCCGCCGATTCCCATACACCTGCTTCTGTTCTTTTTCCTTGCCGTCCCAATTCCGCGGCCCGCGCTCCGGCTCCGGAATATAGCTGCGCACCCCGTCCGCATGCAAATCGACCAGAACTTCATTGCTGTGATATCCCTTGTCGGCCACCAGCTCTTCGACGCCGCGTTCGTTGATCAGCGCCGCGTTGGCCTGGGCTTCCTGTAAGGTGACTCCGATGGTGGTGGTGTCGCCCAGATCCGCCGCCTGCAGCGTGATCGCCACCACCGCGCCGCTGGCCAGATCGACCGCATGCTCGGCCTTGTGCGCCAGATGCGTGCGGCCATCCTTCATCCTGGCGATGCGCGCGCTGCTATCGGTAGGGCTCATCCACTCTTTATTGGAGGCCTTCTTTTTGCGCTTCCGGTCCAGCCTCGCGGCCTGCTCGCGCGTAGGCTCCTCAATGCCTTCAGCTTTGGCCAGATCCTTCAGATATTCGTCATAGCCGCGGCCGTCGTCGCGCCGCCGGATCGAACGCATCGCGGCATTGGCTTCCAGCATGGTCGCGTCTACGGCGATGGTCTGCCCGTCCATCAAGCCTTCTTTGCCCAGCACCTTCACGAACCAGCGGAACACGGCTTTGTGCGTTTCCACCGGCATCAGCCGGCGCGTGCGCGACATCGTCGAATGGTCCGGCGTCGATTCGGTCAGACTGAATCCCAGAAACTCCCGCAACGAAAACGAGTCCGCCACGCGCCACGCAATCCCGCGTTCCGAATCGATTCCTTCAAAGTAGCCGAGCAGCAGCATCCGGAAATACACACCCGGCGCCATGCTTGGCCGACCCATGACCGGCTTGTAAAACCTCTTGCACAGATGTTCCAGGCGTTTGTTGACCTTGTTCCGCTCCAGGATTTCGTTCACCTTCGCGTAGAACGGATGACTTGCCGCCTTGGGGATATCCTGGGCGTTGAAAAACAGCGGTTCCTGCATTCGCAAGCGGCTGGAGTTGGATGCCAGCCTCTACCAGATTTTACAGATTTTCAGCGTTACCCTTTTCGAGAAAACCCCCATTTTACAGGTGTTTCAGGAGGGTATCTCCGATACGGACCTACCCGCAAATCCTAACCAATTGATTCTGTTTGACTTATAGCCGGACAGCAGTGATGCTTTCTACATAGCTCTGTATGAGAAGCTCAGCTTCCTTCGGCGGCTTCAGGCGATCGCTTGCCCTTATTCCGAGGCGCACCTTCTTGAGTCGGATGTCCACAGCGATCCAACGGCGCTCCGCGACGCTTACGAAGCATTCGCAGAAGGTGTTCGTTTCGCGTCGTTCGATGAAATCCGCCATAAGCAGGTGATGAGGAGACTGGAGCGATGGCTTGCCCGCAATACTGCACCCATATCGATTGAGCGGGACGACGCGCTCGAAGGCGAACCGTTAGACATTTGGACAGAGCGCTTTCGCATCTCGGTGGTCCTCCCTCAACGGCCGGGCCTAACAGACATTATTCGGTCGTGGCGGTCAGAAAGCCATAACGCGCTCGTTAATGTTTTTATGAATACCTGGAAGGCCGAACCGGACCAACCGTGGGAATATTGGCGCGATCGGGAAGCTGCGTCGTGGGGGCGTTTGATTATTCCCATCTACAAGGGGGACGGATCGAGCCCAAGCCGCACGAAGCCGAGCCGCATCATTTTGTGGTGCTGATCCACGCTATTGCGGACCGCATCGAACAAGCCGGTTGTCCACCGGCTCACAGGCTCGAGTCCGCACTACGCTTTCTCAAAGAAGCTACTGGCGACACACCGTTTCGCCAAATCGCCGCGAGTTTCTATGCAAGTACCGCCAAGAAGGCCGCGGCTCAGGTAAAACCGCCGACTCAGGGCTTCAACAACGACATTGACGTGATGTCGTGTCTTTTGCCGTATTGCGACGCGATGTTCACGGACAACGAAATGGCAAATTTCTGGCGGGAGATTCAGGGTACGCCCACGCGCTGCCTGCCATTCAGGACCGAGGTTTTCTCCCTCTCGCGCAAAGAAGAGTTCCTGTCGTACCTCGATCAGCTTGAGCGAGCCGTTCCCGACGAGCAGCGCCGCATAGCATCTGGAATATACAGTTGACAACGCCTGGAACTGGGCTGCATTGTATTTGATTCGCGCCTTTTCGGCGGCCCGATAACCGCGCGGTATCATTCCCATCATTCGCTCTAGCGAGTTGACCGAATCCCGGGAGTCGTTGCCGTGCGCGCCCGCCGCCCCCAGTTGGCGTTCTGGAGAACTGCCGTGGGCGGATCGTCGGGCTTCCGGACGTAAGCTTCCGGAATGCCGGTCACTTGTTGCGGGGAAACGCTCTCCCGAACGAAGTAGAATGGGAGCGATGGCTGTCCTCGAATCGATTATCGTCAGCGATCCCGAGGTAATGAACGGGGTTCCTTGTTTCCGGGGTACGCGTGTGCCTCTGAAAAACCTGATGGACTACATTGAGGGCGGCTATCCTCTGGCTGAGTTTCTGGAAGACTTCCCGACAGTAACCCGCGCCATGGCTATACAGGCACTCGAAGACGCGAAGGATTCGCTGGTTGCGCGCATTGCATGAAGGTGCTGCTCGACGAATGTGTCCCTGAAAGATTGAGGGGACACCTCAAGGGCCATGAAATCCATACTGTCCGCTATGCAGGGCTCAGTGGGAGGAAGAACGGCGAACTGCTCCGATTGGCCGAAGAGGCGGGTTACGGCGTTCTCCTGACGGTTGACCAGGGTATCCCTTATCAGAACAGCATGACAGGGCGCGGAATTGCCGTGATCGTGTTGCGGGCGCCCGGCAACGACATCGACACTCTGAAACAGATGACGGAAGCCGTGGCCAGTGCCCTGATTACGATCTCGCCGGGAGAGATCATCGCACTGGAATACTCGGCGACCCGTGACGGCACGCAAACCACGCTGTGAGAGCATGAAATTTGACTCCGCAGGCTCCCGACATCCTCGCCCGTATTGTCTGCCGCAAGCAGGAAGAGCTGCGCGCCGCCTCTGTTCCCGCTGACGAGCTGCGCCGGACCGCGGAATCCCGCCGCGCCAAATCTCCGATCGAAGCTCGACGCGATTTTCGCGCCGCTTTACGCGCGAAACGCCCCGCCATTATTGCCGAAATCAAAAGAGCCTCGCCCAGCAAAGGCGTGCTGGTGGAAGATTTTCGTCCGGCTGAACTGGCTGCACAATACCAGCGCGGGGGAGCTGCCGCGCTTTCCGTCCTCACCGACCGCGATTTCTTTCAGGGCAGTTTCGCCGACCTGCAGTGCGCCCGCGCGGCGTGCTCGCTGCCTGTCCTGCGCAAGGATTTCACGATCTCCGAGTATCACGTTCTGGAAGCGGCTGCCCACGGTGCGGACGCGATTCTGCTGATTGTCGCGATCCTCGACGCCGCCAGTCTGCGCGCTTTCCGAGAACTCGCCGCCCAATTCGGCATGGCCGCGCTGGTCGAAGTGCACGACCGCCGCGAACTCTCGATCGCGCTCGAATCGGGCGCGGAGATAATCGGTGTCAATAACCGCGACCTGCGCGATTTCAAAGTCTCGCTCGACACTTCAATTCAGCTCGCGCCCGAGATGCCTGCCGATGTCATCAAAGTCAGCGAAAGCGGTATCTTCCACGCGGCCGATGTTGGGCGCCTGATGACCGCGGGCTACGACGCGGTGCTCGTCGGGGAGCACCTTGTGAAATCCGGCGACCCGGCGCGCGCCATCCAGGAAC
This sequence comes from Terriglobia bacterium, assembly GCA_963832905.1. GTDB lineage: Bacteria > Acidobacteriota > Terriglobia > Bryobacterales > Bryobacteraceae > BOG-234. The sequence goes on from CAWHVO010000002.1 coordinate 643,357, forward strand.
TTGTCGCCTGATGTTTGTGAAGATCTGCGGCATCACGAATCCTGAGGACGCCCTTGCCGCAGTGGATGCGGGCGCCCGCGCGATTGGCTTCGTATTTGTTGCTTCAAGTCCGCGATGCGTCACGCCAGAGCAGATCGAGCCGTGGATCGCCCAGATCCCGTCCGATACCTGGAAGGTCGGCGTGTTCGAGAACGAATCGCCCGAATCGATCGAACGCATCAGCTGCCGCCTGAGTCTTGACGTCGCTCAGTTGCACGGCAGCGAAACGGCGGAGCGGCATCCACGCGATCTGCGGATATGGAAGGCATTCCGCGTCGCGGAGGCGCAGGCGAATATCCCGGATTACCCGGCCGCCGAAGCCATTCTCATCGACGGCATCGCATACGACTGGACGCACACGGCGCATTTCACGCGCCCTCTTATCCTTGCCGGCGGTCTTGATGAAACGAATGTTGCCGCGCGTATCAGGCTTTCCCGTCCCTGGGCGGTGGACGTTTCTTCCGGCATTGAATCGTCGCCTGGCCGGAAGAATCGCGCGCGTATGAAAAAATTTATCGAGACAGCCCTAAGCTCATGACCTCCCAACCGGACCACGGCGGACACTTCGGCACTTACGGCGGACGCTATGCGCCCGAGGTGCTCATGTCGCCGCTGGAAGAAATCGAACAGGCTTACGCCGGAGCGCAGAAGGATCCGTCGTTCCGGGAGGAGCTCCAGGAGCTTCTCACGACCTACGCAGGCCGTCCCACGCCGCTGTATTTCGCGCGGCGGCTTTCCGAAAAGACCGGCGTGAAGATCTACATCAAGCGTGAGGACCTGCTGCACACGGGCGCGCACAAGATCAACAACTGTCTTGGCCAGGCGCTGCTGGCCCGCCGCATGGGTAAGAAGCGCATCATTGCCGAAACCGGCGCGGGTCAGCACGGCGTCGCCACCGCAACCGTCTGCGCGCTTTTCGGCCTCGACTGCACCGTCTACATGGGCGAAGAGGATATGCGCCGCCAAAAGCTCAACGTCTTCCGCATGCGTCTGCTGGGAGCCAACGTCGTCAGCGTGACCAACGGCAGCCGCACCCTGAAAGACGCCATCAGCGAAGCTATGCGCGACTGGGTCACCAACGTCGCGACCACGCATTACTTGCTCGGCTCCGCGCTGGGTCCGCATCCCTACCCGACCATGGTGCGCGACTTCCACCGCGTCATCGGCGTCGAAGCGCGCAAGCAGATACTGGAAGCCGAAGGCAAGCTGCCGGACGCCATTTTCGCCTGCGTCGGCGGTGGCAGCAACGCTATCGGCATTTTTCATCCGTTCGTGAATGACGAATCCGTGAAACTCATCGGCGTCGAAGCCGGCGGCCGGGGAGAGCAGTTGGGCCAGCACGCCGCGCGATTCTCGGGTGGTCTCCCCGGCGTTCTGCATGGCGCGCGCAGTTATGTTCTGCAGGACGAATTCGGGCAGATCGCGGCGACGCATTCTGTTTCCGCAGGTCTGGATTATCCTTCGGTTGGTCCCGAACACGCCTGGCTGCATGACCGCGGACGCGCCGAATACTGTGCCTGCTGCGATAAAGACGCGCTCGACGCCGCCAAAAGCCTATGCCGGACGGAGGGCATCATCCCCGCGGTCGAATCCGCGCATGCGGTGGCCGAGGCCGTGCGGCGCGCGCCGCTCTGTCAGGGACAGACTTTCATCGTGAACCTGTCGGGACGCGGCGACAAGGACATCGATATCTATCGCGAGAACTTTAAGGAACTGGACAACGCGTGACGCGCATCGGCAGGCTCTTTGAAAAATTAAAAAGGGAACAGCGCTGCGGCATGATCGCCTATCTCACGGCGGGCGATCCTTCTCCGGCGGCCACACCTCCCTACATCACGGCGCTGGAACGCGGCGGCGCGGATCTGATCGAACTCGGCGTACCTTTTTCCGATCCGATCGCCGACGGCCCGGTGATCCAGCAGGCCGGGGATCGCGCGCTCGCCGCGGGAACTACCGTGGCGAAGGTTCTCGATATCGCCGCCCAGGTGCGCAAGCGTTCGGAAATTCCGCTGCTGCTGTTTACGTATCTCAATCCGGTGCTGCGCTATGGCTTCGAAAAACTCGCGCAGGACGCCAGGGCTGCGGGCATCGATGGCTGCCTGCTCACCGACGCCAGCGTCGAAGAGGCCGGCGAGTACGTCAAAGTCATGCGCGGGGCAGGGCTCGATACCGTGTTTCTTGCCGCGCCTACATCGTCCGAGAGGCGGCTGAAACTGGTCGCCGAATATTCGAGCGGGTTCGTTTATCTGGTCTCGCGTACTGGAATCACTGGCGAACAGCAGGCTATCGCGGAGTCGGCACTGCCGCTGATCGAACGCATGCGGAAACTCACTACGCTGCCGCTTGCCATGGGATTCGGCATCTCGAAATCCGAGCACGTAGCCGCGCTGGCGCCATACGTCGATGCGGTGGTCGTCGGCAGCGCGATTGTGCGCCAGATTGAGAAGGACCCCGCCAAGCTGGAGCTTTTCATGCGCGATCTCACCGGACCGCTTGACCCGGCAAGGCGGACTGTGGCGATATCATAAGCGACTTGGAGTTTTCTCCGCGTTCTCGGCGTCTCTGCGGTGGATGCACATTGATTTCACCGCAGAGACGCCGAGAACGCAGAGAAACTCAATGTGTAAACATCAATGTCTATCGAAGCCCATGCGGCGCTGGCCCGCTGCCGCGAACGAATTGACGCCATCGACCGCCGTCTGGTGGAGCTGCTGAACGAACGCACCTCCATCGTCGAGGAAATCGGCCGCGTCAAACAGGAAGCCAACCTCGCCATTTATGAGCCGAAGCGCGAGAGCGACGTTTTCGATAACATCACATCACACAACCATGGTCCGCTGAGCGCCGAAGGGCTGAAGCGCATTTTCGAGCGAATCATCGATGAAATGCGGCGCGTGCAGAAAGACCGCATGGCAGTAAACCAAACGAAAGACTAAGAAACAATGCTTGTCGTAATGCAGCAGGGCGCCTCGGAGGCGCAGATCGAGAGAATCATTGCCCGTCTGGTTGAAGACGGTTTCGACGTACATCGTTCGACCGGCGTCATCCACACAGTCCTCGGCGGTGTCGGTGGCAAAGACGATTTCGATACCGGCGTCGTCGAACAGATGGAGGGCGTTAAGGAAGTTCACCGCATCGTTTCGCCTTACAAGCTCGCCAGCCGCGGCTTCAGGCCGTCGGGCACGATCGTGAAGATCAAAGATGTTGAGATCGGCGGGCCGAGTGTGGTCGTTATGGCGGGTCCGTGCAGCGTCGAGAACCACGACCAGATCGAGCGCATGGCGGACATCGTGGCCGAGGCCGGCGCGACCGTGATACGCGGAGGCGCTTTCAAACCGCGCTCTTCGCCGTACAGTTTTCAGGGGATGGGGGAAGAAGGCCTCCGGCTGATGCGCAATGCCGCCGACCGCCGCGGCCTGCTGGTGATCAGCGAAGTGATGGACTCGACGCAGATTCCGCTGCTCGCCGCTTATTCCGACATCCTCCAGATCGGCGCGCGTAACATGCAGAACTTCTTTCTGCTGCGTGAACTGGCCAAACTGCGCAAGCCCGTGCTGCTGAAGCGCGGCATCGCGGCAACGGTTGAAGAGCTGCTGCTCTCGGCGGAGTACATTCTTTCGGGCGGCAATTACGAAGTGATCCTGTGCGAGCGCGGCATCCGCACTTTCGAAAACTATACGCGCAACACGATGGATATCTCCGCGATTCCCGTGCTGCGGAAGCTTTCGCACCTGCCCATCGTGGCCGATCCTTCGCACGGCACCGGGCGGCGCGATCTGGTGCCGCCCATGGCGCGCGCAGCGGTTGCGGCGGGCGCGGACGGCCTGCTGATGGAAGTGCATCACGACCCCGACCACGCCCTCAGCGACGGCGCGCAGTCGCTCTATCCCGATCAGTACGCCGAGCTCATGAAGCAGCTGCGCATCATCGCGCCCGCTGTGGGCCGGGTGATCTGACGGAATGAAGTCGGTTGCAATCGTCGGCGTCGGGTTGATCGGCGGCTCGTTCGGGCTCGCGCTGCGCAAAGCGGGGTTCACGGGTCCGATCCTCGGCGTCAGTTCCGCGCGCAGCATCGAGGCGGCGGTGGCATGCCGCGCCATCGACCGCGGCGCAACACTCGAAGAAGCCGCGGGTGCGTGCGATGTGCTCTTCCTTTCGCAGCCGATCTCGGGCATTCTCGAAACGCTGCGCAAGCTCGATCCGCTGGTGCGTCCCGGCACGCTGGTGACAGATGCGGGCAGCACCAAGCAGGCTATTGCCGACGAAGCGGCGCGCAGTCTGCGAAGGTGTGCTTTTCTCGGCGGACATCCGATGGCGGGCAAGGCGGTTCGCGGTGTGGCGGAGGCGGACGCCGACCTTTTCCGCGGACGCCCGTGGATCCTGACTTCGGATATCGATCATCCGTTCCGCCGGTGGACCGCCGCTATCGGCGCGCGCGAAATCATTCTCGATCCCGCGCGGCACGACCGGCTGGTGGCATGGGGATCGCATCTGCCGCAGCTGGCTTCCACGGCGCTGGCATCGGTGATCGGCGAACGCCGGCCCGAAGCGGCGCAGATCGCGGGACCGGGGCTTGTCGACACCACACGTCTCGCGATGGGATCGTACGATCTGTGGCGCGACATTCTCGAAACCAATGCGGGTGAAGTTTCCGCGGCGCTCGATGCCTACATCGAGAAGCTGCAGGCCATGCGCGGGAATTTTGAGGCGGAATTCGGGAAGGCCGCCAGTTTTGCCCGTTCGCTACGCGGCAGTGATTGAAACCTGGGCTGAGACCTGGGCCACGGCGTCTTCCACCAGTTTGCGGTACTGCGCCAGCAGCTCCGGCGACTGGGCCTCAAAACGAAGCACCAGCACGGGCTGTGTGTTGGAGGCCCGGACCAGCCCCCAGCCCTGTCCGAAGTTGATACGCGCGCCGTCGATCGCGATGACATCGTAGTCGCGCTGGAACCTCTCGCGGACTGCGCTGACGATGGCAAATTTGCTGGAGTCGGGGCAATCGACGCGGATTTCCGGCGTGGCGAATGTCGGCGGCAAATCTTTTAGCTGGGCAGAGAGCGGCTCACTTGAATTCGACACGATTTCAAGCAGCCGGCAGGCCGCATAGAGCGCGTCGTCAAATCCGTAGTAGCGGTCGGCGAAGAACATGTGGCCGCTCATCTCGCCCGCCAGTTCGGCGTTCGTCTCCTGCATGCGCGCCTTGATCAGCGAGTGGCCGGTTTTCCACATGATGGCCTTGCCGCCGTGGCGCGCCAGATCGTCATACATGTTCTGCGACGATTTCACTTCGCCGATAATGGTTGCCCCTGGCTTCCGCGAGAGAATCTCACGGCCGTAAATGATCATCAGCTGATCGCCGTAGAGAATCGCGCCCTGTTCGTCGACTGCGCCCAGGCGGTCGGAATCGCCGTCGAACGCGAGACCGACGTCGGCTTGATTCGCCGCTACGGCGCGGATCAGATGCTGGAGATTTCCCGGCTGCGTTGGGTCGGGATGGTGATTCGGGAAGCGTCCGTCCATTTCGAAGAACAGCTCGACAGGCGCGCAGTTCAGTTTCGCCAGAATACGCCGGAACACGGGGCCGGCAGTGCCATTGCCGGCGTCGGCCACAACTTTGATGCGGCGCGGCAGCCGGAACTGAGAGGCGATTTCCTCCACGTATGGCGTCACGATATCGAAGCTCTTCACCGAACCCGTGCCGCTGACGAAGTCGCCAGCCTCGATGATCTGACGGACCTTTTGAATTGCTTCGCCGTGAATCGTGCTCTTGCCGTGCATCACTTTGAAGCCGTTGTAATCGGAGGGATTGTGGCTTCCGGTGATCATGATTCCGGCGTCCGCGTGCAGATGAAACACCGAATAATAGAGAAGCGGCGTGGGCACGATCCCGAGATCGGTCACCTCGCAGCGCGTCTCCAGCAGGCCCGCCAGCAGCGCGTCGTGGAGGCGCGGAGAGCTCAGCCGGCAGTCGCGCGCCAGGTTAACGTTCAGGTCGCCGTCGCGCACCAGGTACGTTCCCAGCGCCCGGCCCAGCGCACGCACGCCATCGTCGGGGAGCTCTTGATCCGCAATTCCGCGAATATCGTATTCGCGAAAAATGTTTGCCGAAAGCATTCAAGCGAAGTATACCGTCCGGTCGCATGATGCAATAGGCAATTGGTCGTCATATTCGGACTGGGCTTCACAGGTGCACGGCTTGCGCGGCGTCTCTTGCTGCGCGGCGTTCCAGTGTGGGCGCCGGTGCGCGGCGTGGAACGATTCCGCGACCTTGCCGGCGCCGGGGTGCAGCTTTCCGAACTGGTGCTCGACCATCCTGAGGCGAAGGCGTTACCTTCGGGTGCATCGGTTGTCGTCACGATTCCGCCGATCTTCGGGCCTGCCAACACGCAGCTGCACGAGCTTATCGCGCGGATCGCGCCGCGGCGGGTTGTCTACATCTCTTCGACCGGCGTCTACGGCGATCAGTCAGATGTTGACGTCAACAGCCAGGCCGCACCCAGCGACGATCGGGGCCGGCTTCGTGTGAAGGAGGAGCAATGGATGTCGTCGGGTCCCTGGACGTCGCTCATTCTGCGATCGGCCGCCATCTACGGCCCGGGCCGGGGTGTCCACGCCGCCGTTCGCCAGGGGAAGCTGCCGCGCGGCGTTGGGTCGGGCGTCACCAGCCGCATTCACGTCGACGACCTCGCCGCGCTCGCCGAAGCCGCAATCTTTTCCGACCTGCAGGGCGCGTGGCCGGTCGCCGACGACGCACCGTGTTCAACGGACGAAATTGTCCGATGGTGTCAGGAAAACCTGCATCTGGAAACGCCGGGAATGCCGGTACCCACGATGATAGCCGGAAGGACGATCGCCGGAAGAAGAGTCGACGGCCGTAGAATTCGGGAGCTGCTGGGGGTAGGGCTCAGGTATCCATCGTGGCAGTCCGGCATTCAGGCCAGCCGTGCCGAGGAAGCTTAGGCCTCCTGTGCGACGGGAGTCAGGACGCTGACTTGGCTGCGCAGAGCATCGAGCGCTTCCACCAGCCCGCCGATCTCCACGTGTCCGATTCCGGCGGCATGCAGGGCCAGACGGTACTCCACCTTACAGATGGCGATGGCAAACAGTATCCGGTTCTTTGCCAGTGCCCGCGCCAGATCGGGACGGTCTACGCCCGACTGCGCCATGGCGTGACGTATACCCGCCAGCAGACGGCCGTAATCGCGCGTCAGGCAGCGCAGGTAGCCGCGAAACAGCGCCCGGCGGCGCGCGCGAAGAGCGTTTCGCAGCGGACTGCGAGCCGGCAGAAAGGCCAGATCTTCGTCAGACAGCAGCCGCAGCATCGGACGATACCGGTCAGCTCCCTGCACTTCCGTACCGGCCCCCCTGGCTGACCCCAGAATACGCATTTTGAGCATCAACTGAAGGGCAATGCAGAGGGCGGCGATCAGCACCAGTCCCGCGCTATACCAGAGAAGCATTGCTCGATATTACTCTCATTATTGGCAAAATAATACTATAAATATCAGGCTATTGCAAGACGTACCCGGCTGAGAAATGACTATTAGATCAAGAGCGGATTTAACGCAGCGAATTATTGAGCGGGAAATCCGCCGAGACCGGAATGTGGGGTGTTCAGCGCCGCGACACGTGAGTCACCAGTTCGTTGAGAGTATCCAGCTGTACCAGCAGATACTCCTCTCTCGCCGACGGCGGCGGGGGCGGCGGGGGGCTTTTGTCCCCGCCCCGCCTGAGCAGGATTGCCCAGGTAAGGAGGCAGATGCATTCAAAGACCGACTCTGAATGATCGACAAAATGGTTGTAGAGATAGCGGGTAAGGCTGTCCAGAAACAGCCGCAACGCGTCGCTCAGAAATATCGCGCTGAAGAATGCGCAGGAAAAGAGAGTGTTCCTGCCGAGATGAAGCGGGTAGCGCGAGATGAACCAGAGAATCGCAACGATTACCAGCGCCAGCGTGAAGATGATCCAGCGCTCTGCGACTTCGACGTAGAAGAGCTTTGAACGGCCGTTTGCACCGCCGGTCCAGATTGTCGCGAACAGGGAGATCGTGACGGCGACGCCAATTCCCGGGTACATCGCCCATCGACCCGCGCTGCGGATGTCGGGATATCTGCCGAAAATCAGCGCAAAAAGCTCGCGAACCGCTATAATGGCAACGGCACACTTGATCGGTTCCAGAAATACCCAGCTGTAGAAATAGGAGCGCGAGTGAATGTTCTGGAGCCCCAGCACAGCATTGACCAGAGCCAGAAAAGCGACGTAGGAAAGCAGCGCCGGAAATTGCCTGGCCAGACCGAGCTGCAGGAGCCGGGCAGCCGCCACTGTGGCGGCTGCCGCTTGTATCAGGTCTGCAGCAACTTGCGGGCCCATGGCGTGGCACCCGTAATTTTAACACTTATCCATGGCAATTTCAGGCCTTTAACGAACCCAGGGGCAGTCCGCTCCGCATTCGGGCGGGCCCTCAGCGCTCATAGTGCCGACTACGGCGAAATACGACAGGGCCAGGGTGATTACGATCATTAATTTCCGCATTTAGTCTCCTTTTTTGGCAGCAACCTCGTTGCTACAAAAAAAGTCTAGGAGCGGATGGTCGTAAATAGGCTAAATTAGCGAAGAAATGCCCTATTTGGAACGCGATGCAGTGGCCTTTTTCTGTCCGGCGTCCGTAGAAATCCGGCTTCCTCCGGACCCGTCCGGCGGGGTTGTACAATGCGCAGAAGATGGTCAACCGCGAAGACGCAGCCGCCGATTCCTGGCGCAGAACGCTCGCCGGCATTCCCACCGTGATCGGGCGCATCGCCTATCTGGCCTCGCTGCGCAACGTGCACACGGGTCATTACGAGCACGCAGGCCTGGCACAGCGCATCGGCGAAGACACTGCCGACCGCATCATCCGGCGCAGTCACACCGGCATCTTTCAGGAGTGGCTCTGTTTCGGCCTCGAACAGCAGAAGCAGGAGCTGGATGAGTATTTATCCGGACTGGAGGGAGGCAAATCCGAAGTAATCGCGGGCTGGGTGGCTGTGGAGCCGTGGAATAACTGGGTGCCGGGAGAATCGCGCGACGTCGAGCGCAAGCTCTTCAGCGCCGATCTTGCTGTGATTCTGGAACTGATCAGGGCCGAAAACGGCGTCGCTTCGCGGGATCCAGACTCATAGCCAGCCCCACCACCTGGCCGATGACTTCGATCTCGCCGGGGAACTGAAAATTCAGCACTGGCGCTTCCGATCCCGGCGCCGGGATCAGGCTGATGACACCATCCTGCACACTGCACCAACGGCAGTAGTGTCCGTTCCTGTGTTCGAGAAAGTAAATGGGTCGCTCGCTCAGGCTCGGCCACCCCGAATGCTGGAGCCGGCGTTTGGTATCGTCAACGACGAGCAGCGATCCGGGCGGAACATACGGATACATCGACCAGTCCTCGGTTCCCACAAACCCATAACGAAACCGGCTCACATCCACACCGCTCAGCAGCGCCAGCGGCAGTTTCCCCCAGCGCTGCACCATTTCGCTGACGAAGAACGTGCGCCGGAGGTCGATTCCGGGATCGAGTGAGAGCGGAAGCGTCGCCATGGCGCCGCCGTCCGGATTGAAGTCGATCGCATGCGTCTCTTTGATCTGCACCCCGGCTGCGTCGGCGGCAATTGAGTCCATCGGTACCCCGTACCAGCCCAGAACATCATTCAGGTCGAGCCGGTAGATACAGCACAGCGTGTAGAGCCGGTAGATCGAAGGTACAGTCCCCTGGTTCTCGATGTCCGACAGGCGGCTGATCAGAACCACGAACTCCTGGCTGCCCCGTATCTCCGCGATAGCCTGGCTGGCCTGCTCGACATCGCGGAACTTCAGGTTCAGTCTCTCCCGCGCGCGCCGCAGGCGTTGTCCCGCCTCTTCCATGCTGGTATCTTGTCTCCGGGTGACAAAGGCGGGAGGCTCGTCAGGATTCAACCTCCCGGTATAATCGGGATTATATCGTCCGGTCTGTTCTGCTTCAACACAATATATGCAGCGCTGTTCTGAATTCAGAACAAAATAATCTTTTGGGAGGCGCGATTTGCGGATAGTCGTCGGGGTCACCGGTGCGAGCGGGGCCATTTATGCGCTGCGCCTGATCGAAAAGCTCCGGCGACCCGGCGTGGAAATTCACCTTATCCTCAGCCGCTCCGGAGAGAAGACGCTTTTTCTTGAGACCGGCAAAAAGAGCGCCGATCTCAGAGCGCTGGCCGATTTCGCCTGGCCGGTGGACGACATCTCGGCACCCCTCGCCAGCGGATCCTTTCAGACCGCCGGCATGATTGTCGCCCCGTGCTCTATACACACCATGTCTTCCATCGCCTGCGGGGTGACTTCAAACCTGTTAACCCGTACCGCTGACGTGACTCTCAAGGAGCGCAGACCGCTGGTGCTGATGGTACGCGAAAGCCCTCTGCATGTAGGACATCTGCGCACCATGACCTCGCTCGCCGAGATGGGCGCGATCCTTGCGCCGCCGATTCCGGGGTTCTACAACCAGCCGGCCACGATCCTCGATCTGGTTGACGCCAGCGTCGAACGCGTGCTCGACCTGCTGGGTCTTTCCGTAGACGACGCGAAACGATGGAACGGGCCGAGGCGCACCGTCCGGAATCCCGAGGGGCAGGAGTTATGAAACGCAGAGTTGCATTTCAGGGCGAGCTCGGCGCTTTCAGCCAGGTCGCGGTGCGACAATTGGTGGGCGACAACTGCCAGCCGGTACCGATGCAGGCCTTCGAAGATGTTTTCCTGACGGTTGTAAATGGAAAATGTCAGTGTGCCGTGATCCCGATAGAGAACACCTTACACGGGTCCATCCACGAGAACTACGATCACCTCCTCAAATACGACCTCACCATCCGCGGCGAAACCTTCGTGCGCATCGTGCACAATCTGATCGTGCCGCCCGGTATAAAGTTTTCTCAGCTGCGACGGGTCTTTTCGCATAGTGTGGCGCTCAATCAGTGCCGGCGTTTTTTCGAAGAGCATCCGCGGATCGCAAAGGTTCCTTTCTACGACACCGCCGGCAGCGTCAAGATGCTGATGCAGGAACGCCCCACCGATACCGGCGCCATAGCGTCAGCAGGCGCTGCCGAAATTTATGGTGCTGCGATTCTGCGCAAATCGATCGAAGACGACCGCCAGAACTTCACACGTTTCTTCCTCCTGGAGAAACCGAAGCGCGGCTCGCAGTCCCCGGCAGCACGCGCGGAGGGTGAAAGAGCCCTGAAGTTCAAAACCACCGTTGTGTTCACGCTTCGCAGTGTGCCGGGCAGCCTGTTCCGCGCCCTCAGCGCCTTTTCCCTGCGCGATATCAATCTCACAAAGATCGAGTCGCGCCCTTTGCGCGGTAAGCCCTGGGAATATCTTTTCTATCTGGACTTCGCGGGCCATATAGGGGACACGCCTTGCCGGCACGCGCTCAGCCACCTCGGCGAGATGGCCGATTTTCTGCGCATCCTCGGCTGTTATCCGGCGGCCGTTTAACATCCAGCAGCGAAAAACCGCGCCTTCGCCGTTGCGGCTCTGTAGCGCATTGCATCTACTGAGCCGGGGCACCCTCTGGGTCCGCAAGCAAGCGGTGTCTGCGGACTTTGCCACGGGCTGTTTAACAAACGCACAGGCCGAAGGGTCCGTTGTGCGCGTTTAACTGATGGATACTCTGGGTGTATGGAATCACTCGAAACCGAGATGCCGGCTGTTGAATCGCCTGTCGCAGCGGAACCCGGACCGGCGCCGCCCGAGTTTGAGGAGATTTCCATTCTGGCTGTCCGCGACACGGTCCTTTTCCCCAACGCTTTGCTTCCCCTCAGCGTTGGCCGGCCCACATCCGTCGCGCTTGTGGAATCGCTCGGTGAGAACCGCCTGATCGGCGTGCTTTCGCAGATCGATCCGCGCACTGATGTCCCGGGGCCCGCCGAACTTCACGAAATCGGCACGGTCGCGATCATTCACAAGATCGTCCGCATGCGCGAGGGACAACTGCTCTTCTGCGAAGGCGTTTCCCGGATGCGCATCCGCGGCTACACTTCGACGGAGCCGTTTCTGCGCGCCCGCATCCAGCGGCTGCCTGAAATCGAACCCGAAATCACGGCGGAGCTCACGGCCCTGCGCCAGAATGTTCTCGGCGAATTCACGCTTATCGTCAACGCGACGCCGAATCTCTCAGACGACGTTGCCACTGCCGCGTCGAACATCTCCGAAATCGGACGCCTCGCCGATTTCATCGCGGGCGCCCTGCCCGGCCTGACTCACATCGAACGCCAGTCCGTGCTCGAGCAGACGGACGCCCGCGCGCGGCTCCAGTTCATCAACCGGCAGCTGGCGCGCGAAGTCGAGCTGCTCGAACTGCGCCAGAAAATTCAGTCGCAGGTGCAGGGCTCGCTGTCGCAGAGCCAGCGTGAGTTCTATCTGCGCGAACAGCTGAAGGCGATTCAGAAGGAACTCGGCGAGGGCGAGGAACGCGAGCAGGAGTCCGTCGAACTGCGCGAGAAGATCGAAAAAGCAGGAATGCCCGAAGAGGTGAAGCAGGAAGCGCTTAAAGAGTTGACGCGCTTCGCGCGCATCAATCCGATGTCGCCCGAGCATACCGTGGCGCGCACCTACCTCGAGTGGCTCATCAGCCTTCCGTGGGCCGTTTCCTGCGGCGAAGCTGTCAACGTGCAGCGTGCGGCCGAGATTCTCGACGAAGATCACTACGATCTTGAAAAGGTCAAGAACCGGATACTGGATTTCCTTGCCGTCATGCAGCTGAAGCCCGGGCTTAAAGGACCGATCCTCTGCTTCGTCGGCCCGCCCGGCGTCGGCAAGACGTCTCTCGGCCGATCCATCGCGCGTTCGCTGGGCCGCAAATTCCAGCGCATCTCACTGGGCGGCATGCACGACGAAGCCGAAATCCGCGGCCATCGCCGCACTTATATCGGCTCCATGCCCGGCCAGATCATCCAGGCGCTGCGCCGCGCCGGCGCCAACGACCCGGTATTCGTGCTCGATGAAGTCGACAAACTCGGGCGCGATTTCCGCGGCGACCCGGCTTCTGCGCTGCTCGAAGTCCTCGATCCGGAACAGAACTTCACCTTCCGCGACAACTATCTCGATGTGCCGTTCGATCTCTCGCGCGTTCTCTTCATCACCACCGCCAACGTGCTCGACACGATTCCCGGCGCGCTGCGCGATCGCATGGAAATCCTCGAGCTGCAGGGCTACACCGAGCAGGAAAAGGTGATGATTGCGTTCCGCTATCTGATCCCGCGCCAGAAAACGGAAAACGGCCTCGACGACGCGCGTCCTCTCGTATTCCATGACGATGCGGTGCGCTTCATTGTGCAGCGCTACACGCGCGAAGCCGGTGTGCGCAACCTCGAACGCGAGATCGGCACGGTCTGCCGCAAAGTGGCGCGCCGCTATGCGGAGGGCAGGGAAGCGGTCACGGAGGTCACCCCGGCCTTCGTCGAGGAATCGCTGGGCGCGCCGCGCCATCGCCCGGACACCGAAGTTGCCGAACGCACGCAGCGTCCCGGCGTCGCCGTCGGACTGGCGTGGACTCCGGTCGGGGGCGACGTGCTGTTTATCGAAGCCGGCCGCATGCCCGGCGGCAGCAAGGGTCTGATCATGACCGGCCAGCTGGGCTCCATCATGCAGGAGTCCGTGCAGGCCGCGCTCACCTGGGTGCGCGCCAACGCGGTGAAGTACGGCGTCAACCCGGAAATTTTCAAGACCAGCGACATCCACGTACACGTTCCCGCCGGCGCCATCCCCAAAGACGGCCCGTCTGCCGGAGTCACCATGGCTACGGCGCTGCTTTCCATGCTGACTGAGAAGTGCGTGAAGCCGAACCTCGCGATGACCGGCGAGATAACGCTGACCGGTCAGGTGCTGCCGATCGGCGGCATCAAAGAGAAGGTGCTCGCGGCGAAGCGAAGCGGGGTGAAGGAAATCATCGTGCCGGCGGAGAACGAAGTCAACGTCCGCGAAGACTTAAAGGCCGAGCAGATCGGCGACATTAAAATTCACTACGTCACCACGATGGATGAGCTGGTGCCCCTGGCGCTTGGTACGGTCAGTTAGCCGTGTGGGGTGGGTTTCGCTGCCATTTCGGACACGCGGATTGTATCCGCGTTTGGTCTTGTTGTCGAGAAATCCGCCTGTTTCCGGCCACCTTCCCTGACGTGGCATGCAACCGGACCCGTCTGGCTGCCAGGGCCGGAATCTGCCAGGGACTACCCGCCTGGACAAAAAATCTACCGCTTGTTTTCGCCGCTCTCGTCGCCGAATCTGATTCGTGTGCCGGTGCCGAACTCCGCAATCCGATACGCGCTGTACTCCGCTTCATTCGTTGTGTCGCCCTGCTTCATCCGGAAACGCACCCGGCTGTGCGCAGGCAGATTGAGCGCACAGGCCGGAGGCTCCGTTGTGCGCGTTGAGCAATTGAGTTCGCGCCCCGCCACATCGAACGAGCCGAAGTCGACCGTCACCTCGGCCCCGACGTACTCCGATTCGCGCGGAATCCCGATGCACTGAATCTCCACCCACGCCAGCGCGCCGGTCGCCGCGTCGGCATATAGCAGCCCTTTGAATGGGGCGCGCACCGAACCCGTCGCCTCGGCCAACAGAAACCCTTCCGGCATCGCCGCCTGAAACGCATAGACCGACACCGCCCGGCCGTTGGCCCTGCCCGCACGCACCCAGCGCAGACCCGCATCCGCCTGCGGATCGACCAGCGCCGCGAGAAACCCGGTGCTCGCTCCGAGCGATGCGTCTTTCAGCTGCTCCCGCCAATCGGGCGCGATGCGCTTTTTGTTCGGCTCATAATACTTTCCGCCGAGCACGCCCAGTGTCTGCACTGAATAGAGCTTGTACTGGTGGGTGTCGCAGCTGTCTTCGCGCGTTTCCGTGCTTTCGGCGCCGGCCATCCGGATCGTCTGCCGCGTCCTCTCGGTGCAGGTGATTCGTGGCAGCTGGTCAAGATAGGTGCGGATCTCTTCTCGGATTCCGGCGATCTCCGGCGCCGTGTCCGGGACAGTTTGTCCCAGGCCACACCAGCCGCCACAGCGAATAGCCAACCCGCGCGCATTTATTTTCCGTCACCCAGCTTGAAACCTTTTTTGACGGCGGTCGGGCCGACGTCAGCCCGGCCTTGATTGGCCCCGTGTCTCACTGGTTCTTATCACCCTCGTACTTGACCGTCGCGTCGGCGCTGAACTTCCGATAGTTCGAATACCCGGCTTCGTACCACGCCATGCCCAGCACCATCTGATAATGCAGCGAAAAATGCGCCGGCAGAACGAACTCCCTGCCAGCCACCTGCGCGGGTTTGTAGTCCAGCGTGAGGGCCGCGTTGACGTATTCGGAACCTTTGGGAATGTCGTTGGGAGAGACTTTCATTTCGATGCGAACGACAGCAAAGGTCTCGGGATCGGCGTAGACAAGACCCCGGTAAGGCACCTGTATTGTTCGCTGGGACTCGGTAAGCGTGTAGCCTCTCGCCTGCGGAACGCGGTAGGCAAGAACATAAACCGGACGGTGATCCAGCTTCATCGCGCGGTCCCATCGAAGGCCGGCAGATGCCTGCGGATCGAATATAACTTCGAGCAGGTTTCCGAATTCACCTCGCGAAGGAGTGCCGCGCTGCTGATCGGGACTGTCGGCCGCCACCGGTTTGCCGTTAATGCCCGACACCCTGCGAATCTCCCGGTTATCCACGAAGCTGACTTGTTCTTCGATGACCTCGGGGGGCGCCATAGCCAGTTTGCCGAAGACATCCCGCATGATCATCTGCCGGGTCAGCTGGACACAAGTGTAATTCGGCAGGTTCTTCGTGTAGCTCAGGGCAAATTCGCGGACCTTTTCGATGGCAGCCGATTGCTCCGCGGGAGTTAAGGTGCGCTTTGAGCCTGCCCTCTGGCCGAAAGCCATGCCGGCAAAAAAAATCAACGCAATCGAAATCGTGATTCGCTTCATCCTCTACCTCCGCTGCAACGGGACAGTGACCGATCCCGCCGCTCCGCTGGTTCGGTCCTGCACCACGACGCGCACAGCTCCGTCCGTTCCCGCCGCTTCAATGGTCTGACTTGTGTCGATGCCTTTTTCCAGAAACGCCGCGAATTGATCGTCGGGAATGGCGATCTTCAGGGTTTTTGTTATAACCTTCCCGTCTCCCTCGACATGAAAAGACACATCGATTCCACTCGTCTGCTTCGCGTCTTCATGTGTGAACTGCAGGTCGTGCGCGTTCACGTGCACTTTCACGAGCCATGAGCCTGGGTTAGCCTGATCATGGTTCGCTTCATCCGGTGTCGCCGCCGCGGTGAGCTCAACCGCCAAACTGTCCGCGGCATCCGTGAGCAACTGATTCAATGCGGCGTGATCATTCGCGGTCGGGGCTGCGGCCGACGCAAGGTAGTTTTGCCTGTAGCGAAGGGCAATGCCCGGTTTCGACACCCCGACTCTCAGGCTGTGCCGGACTCCGTCCCGATCTTCCTGCGCCGGATAGAAGCCCAGAGTGTAGGTGAATTCGCCGTCGTCCGCGGCGGCCTGAATCAGCTTCTCAATGCCGTTGTCCTCGGCGTACATCAGGCCTCCCGTCAGGCTTGTCAGCAAGAACATCGTGTCGCGGCCGAAGGGCGCAGGGAAGCGTCCCTCGCCGATCATCAGCGCGGCGATCTGTTCCTGGGTGTGCACGCCGCCGAACTCGGCAGGGGCTACGTTAGTCTGCGCCGACAAGGCGCCGGCCACGCCGCGCGGATCGACGGCGTAGAGTGCGACGCCGGCGTCGTTCAGCTTACGGGCGGCCTCCACCATGTCCGGCGTGAAATCGAGATAACTCCAGTGAAGGGGAAATGCGGCACTGATCCAGATCAGGCTCTTGGGCCCGGGCACGTTTGCCAGGTGGCGGGCGGCCAACTCCAGTACTTGTTTGGTATCGGTTTCCCGCGTTCTTATCAGAAGCGCAGTAAACTCGTCCGCCGCCGCATGACCGCCGTTACCTTCTAATCCGCTTACGTCCGGGGGACGCTGCTCACCTTGCCGCGCGGGTGACAGCCCACGACCGCCATTGCCTTCCGGTCCGCCTACGTCGGGAGAGCGGAATTCCGGGTCCTGCCATTTGAGACTGGCGGCGGCGCGGCTGAGCAGTTCGCTGTCGCTGGTAATTTCCTGGACGACCGTCAGCGATCCGTTTCTCCCGAAGGTGTAGATGCCCGTCCTGTCCCCGAGACCGCGGGTCGCGATGAACTTCGCGATGCGCTGAATCGCAAACGCCTGGTCGGTCTGCGGCGTGTTTCGCTGATCCAGAAACACGACTACCGTATTGCCCTGCGGGCGTTCCGCGCGTTCCGCACGGTTCGAGACGACCCCAGTGGGAAGCGGCGTGACGCCGACAGCTGGCGGAGGCGCAACACTGCCCGATTTCCCCGATTGCGCTGAGAAAAACGCGATCTTCTGCGGTTTCCCGTTGTCGAGCAGAGTGAAATCGTCTTTGGTCAGCCCGGTCGCGGGCGCACCTTTGCTTCGGGCGACCACATCCACCTCGACAAGTTTGGTTCCGGCGCGGAATGTCGGCGTGGGCGTATCCTGCTGAGCGGCGGCGATCGCCGCCACAAAAATCGGCAGGACGGCAGCGCGCGTCACTTCATCGCCTCGGCGGTGTGGATTGAGCCTTCACCATTGGTCGGATGTAAACGCGCCATTCCGTCGCCATAGGGCCTACTTTGCCGGGCAATATTTGAAATCTCCGTTACTGGAGATCGAAGCATTCTCGGCAGGTCTGTCCACACGTACGACAAACCAGTGATTGCCGGCTGACACAGCCGCATGAATCCAGAGGCGCTGTTCGTTCTTAAAAGTCCTGACGATTTTTCCATCGATCAGCGCCACACCGGACGCACCGGGAGGCGCGAAATTGAAACGCAGAAGTGGTTGTAACGAATTATCCGGAATGTCATGGTGTGCCGTCATGCAGAAACTGTACGCGCTGACAGGGCCGGAATCCGCGTTATCTCCTTCGGGGGCCGACCGGGCCAGAGCCACATCGCTCTGCACAATCGCCTGCAGCGAATTCGAATCCGCGGGAAATCGTGCGGGGAATTTCCGGCCGTCGGCAACTGCAGTGACGCAGGCCCAAAACAAAGCCGCTGTCAGCAGGCCGGCAAAAGACAGCAGAACCGGGTTCAGCGATCGTCCCGTCAGAAGCTGAAACGAAGGGTCACCGTTTACGGGATTGGCGACCAGGATTGGCGTTCCCGGGGCCTTGCTGTATTCGCTGGGCAGGGATATGGCGAGATCCACCAGCAGATCAAGCCAAAGACGTAACCCGCAAAGAAATCCTTTCTCATCACGAGCGCGGTCCAGAACCAGACGCAACGCTTCGTCACCGTATGCGCGACGGAAATGGTTCGGATAAAGCTTTAACAGAAGGCTGTAGAGCTTCTCAGACATCTACCCCTCGCAATATGCGCTTTGCCCGGGCAATCCGGAGCGTCTGAGCGAGCGATTCTACCTCCGCCCGAACGAGCTTGAGACCTGCGGGCGTCAGGCGGTAACAACGACGGCGCTCTGCGCTATCCTTCGGGCCGGAGCGATCTTCGAGCTCCTCGATAAGACTCGCCTCCAGCAGTGTTCGAAGCGAGCCATACAGCGTTCCCGGCCCCAATCGCACCCGCCCGCATGTCTGTTGCTCAACCTGCCGCATGATGGCGTAACCATGAAGATCTTCACCTGCCAGGGCCAGAAGGATGTTGAAGGCCGCCGAAGGCAGTGGGTCCAGTTTTCGTCTTGGCATAACGAATAACGATATATCGATAAACGATTATCAGAAACGTTGCCTCCTTGTCAAGCCCGATTCGTTCAGCACGACCCGGTTGTCGGCTCGGCGAAGGAACTGATCGCGGAGGAAATGACTCTGTGCGAACTGCGTCATGCCCGTAAACAGACGCAGGTGCGCATGGCCGAACGCCGCGACAGCGCAAGAGCGCCTAAACGCTGCTTATGCGAAACGGCGGCTTGTATCCTTCGTAACCCATCCGTCATTTCCGCGCCAGCCCCATCTGCTAACGTGAGCGTTATGCCAAACGAAACAGCCCTGCAGGACCCGCTTCGTTTCCATCGCAAGACACCGCCCTGCACCGTCGTCATCTTCGGCGCGAACGGCGATCTGACCAAACGCAAACTCCTGCCCGCTCTCTATCGCCTCGCCTGGGAAGGCCGCCTCGCGCCGGGGTTCGCCGTTGTCGGCATCTCGCGCACCGCAATGTCCCACGACGAGTTCCGCAGCCACATGCACGACTCGGTGGCAAAGTATCTCGAAGACTCGCCCTTCGACGAAGAGCTCTGGAAGTCCTTTGCGCAGGGGCTTTTCTATCTGGCGGGCGACATTTCCGACGCGGACATGTACGAGCGCCTCGCCCACTGCCTGAAAGAGGTCGAACCAGTCCCGCCAGAACTGTGACAACATCCTCTTTTATCTCTCCACGCAGCCCAGCCAGTACGCGCCCATTGCCGAAAGCCTCGGCGCGGCGGGCCTCAACAAAGGAGATGGCTGGCGGCGCATCATTATTGAAAAACCCTTCGGCCATGATCTCACCACCGCGCGCGAGCTGAACGGCCGGCTGCAGAAGGTGTTCGACGAAAGCGAAATATACCGCATCGATCACTACCTCGGCAAGGAAACGGTCCAGAACATCCTGGCTTTCCGATTCGGCAACGGCATCTTCGAGCCTCTCTGGAACCGCCGTTACATCGAGCATGTGCAGATCACGGCCGCCGAATCCATCGGCGTCGAAGGCCGCGGCGCTTACTATCAGGAAGCCGGCGCGCTGCGCGACATGGTGCAGAACCATCTGCTGCAGGTGATGGCCACCGTGACGATGGAGCCCAGCGCCACCTTTTCCGCCGACGCGGTACGCGACGAACGGGCTAAGCTGCTGCGCTCGATTCACGTCATGAAGCCCGAGGAGATCGCCGCCAACACGGTCGCGGGGCAGTACGGTCCGGGACGCATCGGCGGTGAAGAGATCGGCGGCTTCCGTTCGGAGAAGGGCGTCAATCCCGACTCACCCACCGACACTTTTGTCGCTGCGACTTTCTGGGTTGGCAACTGGCGCTGGTCAGGCGTTCCTTTTTATATCCGCACCGGCAAAGCTCTGCCGAAGCGCGTAACGGAGATCGCCATTCACTTCCGGTCGGCGCCGCTCGCGGTATTTCACAACGAGCACGAGGTCCCGGACGCGGGCGACCGCGATGCGGCGAGCCACGTGGCCGTTCCCAATCTGCTTATCCTGCGTATTCAGCCCGAGGAAGGAATTTCGCTCAAGTTCAATTCGAAACGCCCTGGGGCCGGGATGACGCTGCGTCCCGTCTCGATGGACTTCAACTACGGTTCGAGCTTCGGCGAGCGCTCACCGTCGGCTTATGAGACGCTGCTGCTCGATGCCATCATCGGCGATGCGACGCTCTACACGCGCCAGGACATGGTCGAAGCCAGCTGGCAGGTGGTGCAGCCGATTCTGGATTACTGGGGCACGCGGCGGTTCCCGTTCCCGAACTATGCGCCTGGAAGCTGGGGACCGCGCGAAGCCGATGAAATGCTGGCCAAACGCGGGCATCATTGGAGGCGGCCGTAGCCATGACGCCCGGCACCCAGACCATCAAACCCGACCGCATTCTCCACGAGCTCTCGCAGCTTTGGGTGTCTCTCAGCAAACAGGAAGAGGCGCGGGAGCACGATTCCGGCGTCCTCCGCGCCTGTTCCATGACGCTCATTGCGTTCGTCGATCACGAAGTGGAAGCCCAGGCTATGGCCGAGCTGTTCGTTCGTCTGATGAAAGCCCATCCCAGCCGCACGATCGTGGTGCGTCTGCGCGAAGACTCAGGCATCCTGGAATCGCGCGTTTTCGCCACCTGCTGGCTTCCCTTCGGACATCACCGCGAAATCTGCTGCGAGCAGGTCGAATTCTCCGTCTCGATCGACCGCGCGCGCGACATTCCGTCGGTCGTGTTTCCGCTGGTGGCTCCGGACGTTCCGCGCGTGCTGTGGTTCCGCTCTTCGCGCATTGACAGCGTGAGCGAGCTCGGCGATCTGCTCGCGCTGGGCGACAAAATGATCGTCGATTCCGCCCGCCCCGGCGCGCCTGCCTTCGCCGATCTCCGCGTGCTGGCCAACGCAGGGTTCATCGTCAGCGATCTCTCCTGGACCCGCCTCACACGCCTGCGCCAGCTGATCGCTCAATTGCTCGCCGGGCGCGATCTTGACAAGATCGCCCACGTCTCGATCGAGCTCTCCGTCAGCGAGATCCCCCCGGAAGCAAAGTATCTGCAGGCGTGGTTCCGGTCCGAACTGCGTTCCGCTGATGTCCCGATCCGCCGCATGGATCCGGGCAACTTTTCGCAAGTCATCGGCATCCGCATCGGTTCCGACATTCATATCCGCGTAGAATCGGACTGTGCCGAATATGAAACCGGATCGCTGCGCCAAAGGGCCAACCTGTCCGGCGGAAGCGAGGCCGACCTTCTCAGCGAAGAACTGAGTATCATGACTCATGACCGCGTCTTCGAACGCGTATTACAAAGGATGACCGTATGGACCCCGCGATCCTGACGTTTGACACGCCGCTGGCCGCAGCCGAAGCCTGCGGTGACCGCACGCTCGAGATTCTGGAAAAGGCCCGCCGGGAGCGCGGCATTGGAACCGTCGCTGTCTCCGGCGGCGGCACCCCGAAGCTGATGTTTCAGCACATGGCAAAGAGCGGGTTTGAGTGGACCAATGTGCATATCTTCCAGGTGGATGAGCGCTGCGTGCCGCCCGACCATCAGGTGAGCAACTTCCGCATGACGAAGGAGTCGCTGCTCGATGCGATCAAGATCGATTCCAGCCAGATTCATCGCATCAAGGGCGAGCTGCCGCGCGAAGAAGGCGCGCGCCTCTACATCGAAGATCTGGTGCGGACGTTCAGGCTGGGAGCCGGCGAATTGCCTGTCTTCGACGTGGTACAGCGCGGCATGGGCCCCGATTCCCACACGGCCAGCCTTTTTCCAGGCGAACCGCTGATCGGCGACCGCACAGGCATCGCCGCCGCTGTCGACGTGGACAAGCCATATATCGATAAAGTGATGCGCTACCGCGTCACGCTGCTGCCGGGCGTACTCGAGCGCGCGCGTCATACACTTTGTCTGGCGACCGGCCCTGACAAGGCCGACGCTCTGCACAAGGTGCTGCGCGGGCCGCGCGATCCGTTCCAGTGGCCCTCGCAGATCTCTTCGCCGGACATGGCCTGGTATATCGACAAAGCCGCGGCGGCCCAGCTGTAGGTCGGACGCTATTCGATCTTGCGCGTCAGAATCGCCGTGCCTGAGGCCAGTCCGAGGCTGCCCAGATCGGTTGCGGCCCAGTCGACTTTCATGGAGTTATCGCCGGTGAGCTTCAGGGTGACTTCACCCCTGGCGCCGCCGCCGCCCGTCCACTGACAGGTGCACTGTGTTCCGTTCAGCGTTCCGGTGAAAGTGAAATTCACGTCCGGCGGGATGGCCCGGTCGACAATCACGAAACGCGACCGGTATCGTCCGTGGATGGCTCCGTTGTCTTCCGTGATGGTAGCCTCAATAAACTCGGGAAGATAAAGCGCCTGGTTCTTGTTCTGCTGCCCCGCTGGCGGTATTGCATAAAACCAGAAACCCGCCAGTCTGCGGTTCGGCGGATGCAGCACACGGGGCGGCGCCGCGCTGGCGATTACCGCCGCGGGCGGCTGTACTTTGGAGACTGCGGCCGGGGCTGTGACAGGAGGCGACGGTGCGGGCGTTACCGCGGCCGGCCGCGTCGTTTGCGCGACTGGAGTTTCCGTCGTTAAGATCTCCGGGGTGCTGCGCAGTTTCGCGAGTTCCCGCAGTGCTGCGTCGCGCTGGGTTTCCGCTGTCCTGAGCGCCGCCTCGAGCCGCGCGATCCGGACCGAGGCGGATTCCGGCATCGTCGTGTGTCCTGCCTGCGGCGGCGGCGCGGCCTGCGTTGCCGGCGATGCGGAATTTGCCATTACCGTGCCCGGATCGAAACTGCGGTTTTGTGTTCCGGGCGTCGCATCGTACGCGAGCCAGATCAGAACTCCCGCACTTACCAGAATGGCGGCCGCCCATGGCGCCTTGGCCGCCACGCGCCGGAACTCGGAGTGGGGCGCCGGAGTTAAGATCGGTGGCCCCTGGGGAACTCCCTGCATGGCCAGATCGTATGCGTCCCGCCTATCCGGGTCCGACAGAACCGCGTAGACCCGGTTCACCTTGCGCATCTGTTTCTCTGCCAGGTCCTTCAGCAGCGGATCGCTCTGCTGATCGGGATGCAGCAGGCGTACATGAAGACGAAAGGCGTCCCGGATCTCCTGTGCGGAGGCGTCGGGCGCCACGCCCAGGGCTTCGTAGTAGTTGATTTCGCCGTCGTCGCGCACCGCGAACCTTGTGGCCGATCAACGCAGGCCTTCAGGTAACATTATCGAACCCAAGGGATAGTGCGCAACTGATCAAAAGATAAATTGGAGACCGGGAGGGAAGCGGCAGAGACTGCCGCGCTAAGATTAGGAACGCGCCCGGACGCACAGTCAGCGCGCGCGGTCGGATATGCGGGAGCCAATCCTGTCCGGTGGCAGGCACAGTCTTCAAAACTGCTGAACGTCCTTTTGGTCGTTGGTCGATTCGACTTCGACTGGTTCCCGCCACTGAACAAACGGTAAAACGAGCGCATAGGCGAGGCCATGAGCCAAGATAAGGTGAGCCAGATGGCTGCGCCGGCGGTCAGGTCCGGTGTGCGCGGTAAACTGATAGCAGCCCGCCCGATTTTCCCCGGTCGTCTAATGGTAGGACAGCGGCCTTTGGAGCCGTGAATCGTGGTTCGAATCCATGCCGGGGAGCCACCTTTTAGATTCAATACTTTAGAGGCGCAGTGAAGCTTTTTGTACAAATTTTGTACCTTAAACCCAATACTCTTCACTTAACAACATTTTCATGATATTCTGTTTTAGAGCGCAGCCTCTCCTGGAGGTCACTCGTGAACATGAATGCGGTGGAATCGGCCACGCTGGCGGCGATGGGGTACGACGACGCGCGGGGGATTCTGCGTCTGGAGTTTCGCAGCCATGCGGTCTACAGTTACTTTGGAGTTCCGGGCACGGTGTATGAAGGACTGCTGGCGGCGTCTTCAAAGGGGAAATACTTTAACAGGGCGATTCGCGGGCATTTTCCGCACTGGCGGGTCCCGGACACGCAGGCCGGGCTGCGGGGTGAAGCCTGATGGCGCGAACCGTTGCCGCGCTGCCCGCAGGAAGCCGGATCACCGACTACATCAGCCTGGGAGTTGTGGCGAAGGCCTTCCCGCCTGACAAGGTTCGCGCGGTACTGGCAGGAGCCGGGAAACAAAGCGTGCGACAGCGCGACCTGCCGGCGCATGTGGTGGTGTATTACGTGATCGCGCTGGCCCTGTACATGCAGTCGTCGTACCGCGAAGTTCTGCGCTGCCTGCTGGAAGGAATCCAGTGGCTGGTGGAGCCCTCGGCAGGAATCCATGTAGCCGGTAATTCCGGGATCTCGCAGGCGCGAACCAGAGTGGGCTGGGAGCCGCTGCGGCAACTGCACGATGAAGTGGTCAAGCCGGTCGCGGTTGCGGCTACGAAGGGCGCATGGTATCGCTCGTGGCGGCTGGTGAGCATGGACGGCAGCACGCTGGATGTCGCCGACGAGAAGGGCAACAACGAAGCGTTCGGTCGGCCGGGGGCCAGCCGCGGCACGAGCGCGTATCCGCAGATCCGCTTCGTATCGCTGGTGGAGAACGGCACCCATGTCCTTTTCGGCAGCCGGATGGCAGACTACGCCACCAGCGAGGTCGCGCTGGCAAAGACCGTATTGCCCAGTCTGTGTAAGGGCATGTTGTGCCTGTCGGACCGCGGCTTTTTCGGGTTCGAGATGTGGAAGCAGGCCGCGGCCACCGGTGCGGACCTGCTGTGGCGGGTCAGAAAGAACATTCTGCTGCCCTGCGAAAAGCGTCTGCCGGACGGATCGTACCTGAGCCGCATCTATGCGTCGCAGCAGGCGCGGCGGCGCGGGCACGAGGGAGTCGTAGTGCGGGTGATCGAATACCGGCTGGAAGGAGTGGAAGGGGCAGAGCCGTTGTATCGACTGGCAACCACGATCCTCGATCACGACCGGGCGCCGGCTGCCGAACTGGCGGCGCTCTATCACGAGCGCTGGGAGATCGAAACCGCGTTCGACGAACTCAAGACCCACCTGCGGGGAGCGCATATCGTCCTCCGCAGCAAGACTCCGGACCTGGTACGGCAGGAGTTCTACGGCCTGCTCATGGCTCACTTCGCCGTCCGCGGTCTCATGCACGAAGCCGCCCTGCGCGCCGATGAGGCTCCGGACCGGCTGTCCTTCCTCCACGCGGTGCGCGTTGTCCGCCGCAAAATGGCCGCCTTCGGAGCTATTCCCCCCTCGGGGCCGCAAAGAGTTCCATAACGCGGTGCTGGAGGAATTCCTCGACGAATTTGTGGCCTCCAGCCGCAACCGGCGCAATCCCCGGGGAGTCAAGCGGAAAATGAGTAACTTCCCCCTCCGCCGCGGCTACAGACGCTCGCCTCTCATCGAGATCTCCGCCGCCATTAGGATTGTTAAGTGAAGAGTATTGACCTTAGACCCCGGTTAGGCCGCTGCTAGTAGAGCAGTTTCACAATCAATGTGAGCCGCTCTTCAGGGACGAAACGGCATTCCTGCGGAATTCGTGACGCTCTATCTCATGAACATCCCGCCGTTGACATCGAGCACATGCCCAGTGATGTACGCGGCGTCATCGCTAACGAGAAACCTCACCGCCGCAGCGATCTCTTCCGGCCGACCGATGCGCTTCAGCGGAATCGATTCGGTCAGCCTGGTCTTCAATTCCTCGCTCAGTGACGCTGTCATATCCGTCTCGATGAAGCCCGGCGCGACCGCGTTGACAGTGATGTCGCGCGAACCCAGTTCCTGCGCGAGCGATTTCGTCAGACCGATCAGCCCCGCCTTCGACGCCACGTAGTTCGCCTGTCCCGGATTGCCCGACTCGCCGACGACCGACGCGATGTTCACGATCCGTCCCCAGCGCTCCTTCACCATGCCGGGCAGGACCTGCTGGATGCAGAAAAACGATCCGGAGAGATTCGTCTGAATCACGGCGTCCCAGTCGTCGCGTTTCATGCGCAGAGCCAGACCATCGCGCGTCAGCCCCGCGTTGTTGACCAGAATATCGATCGCTTCCGAATTCCCGCGAAGCTTTCGCAAACGCGTCTTTGATAGATTCCTGCGAAGTGAGATCGATGGAAGTGACAAACGCCGAGCCCCCTGCCGCGCGAATTTCTCCGGCCACCTCTTCCAGCTTGTCGACCTGACGCGCGGCCAGCACGACCTTTGCCCCGCCGGCCGACAACGCGAGCGCGCAGGCCCGTCCGATACCCCGGCTGGCGCCGGTTATGAAAGCGATCCGATCGGCCATGATGTGAACTTGCAATGATAATAGATCGACCA
The DNA here is from genome assembly GCA_963832905.1 of Terriglobia bacterium. Lineage (GTDB taxonomy): Bacteria > Acidobacteriota > Terriglobia > Bryobacterales > Bryobacteraceae > BOG-234. Next base: position 669,931 of record CAWHVO010000002.1, read on the forward strand.
CATGGCCTACGACGATCTGCGCGACTTCATCCGCGCGCTCGAAAAGAACAAAGAGCTGAAGCGCATCCCGTTCGAAGTCGATCCGAAGCTCGAGATCACCGAGTTCGCCGACCGCTCGGTGAAGAACGGCGGCCCGGCGCTGCTGTTCGAGAATCCGAAGGGCTCGAAGATGCCGGTGCTCATCAACAGCTTCGCCAGCATGCGGCGCATGGAGATCGCGCTGCAGGTGGATTCGGTCGATGCCAGTCGCCGCGCGCATCAGTCGAATACCTGGAAATGCGCATGCCGGAGGGCCTTATCAGCAAGCTGAAAATGCTGCCGAAGCTGGCGGAGATCGGCGCGTTCTTCCCGAAGATCGTCGCGAAGGGCCCGTGCCAGGAAGTCGTGAAGAACGACGGCTTTCTCGCTGTACGACTATCCGGTTCTGACCTGCTGGCCCGACGATGGCGGTCCGTTCATCACGCTGCCGATGGTGTTTTCGCGCAATCCCGATACGGGCAAGCGCAACTGCGGCATGTACCGTCTGCAGGTGTACGACGAACGCACCACCGGCATGCATTGGCAGACGCACAAGCAGGGCGCCGAGCATTACCGGCGGCGCGTGGCTGAGGGCAAGTCGACGCGCATGGACGTTGCGGTGGCGATCGGCTCCGATCCCGCCACGATGTACTCGGCTATTCTGCCGCTGCCGCCCGATCTCGACGAGATGATGATCGCCGGGTTTCTGCGCGGCAGTCCGGTCGAGATGGTGAAATGCCAGACGATCGATCTCGAAGTGCCGGCGAACGCGGAGATTGTGCTGGAAGGTTATGTGGAACTCGGCGAGCTTCGCACCGAAGGGCCGTTCGGCGATCATACCGGCTACTATTCGCTCGCCGATGAGTATCCGGTTTTCCATGTGACCTGCGTCACGCAGCGCAAAGACCCGATCTACGCGACGACCATCGTCGGTCCGCCGCCGATGGAAGATTTCTACATGGGCAAGGCGATCGAGCGCATCTTTCTGCCGCTGATGCGCATGCAGATTCCCGAAGTGCGCGACATGTGCATGCCGGCCGAAGGCATCTTTCACAACATGATGCTGGTGTCGATCCGCAAGTCGTACCCGGGCCACGCGCGCAAGGTGATGAGCGCCATCTGGGGGCTGGGCCAGGCGATGTTCACCAAGTGCATCGTGGTGGTGGATGAGGACGTCGATGTGCAGAACATCAGCGAAGTGGCGTGGCGCGCGCTCAATAATATCGATCCGGAGCGCGACATTCAGTTCACCATGGGCCCGATCGATTCGCTCGATCACGCCAGCCGCCTGGTCAATTACGGCAGCAAAATGGGAATCGACGCGACGCAGAAATGGCCGGGGGAAGGATTCACGCGGCCCTGGCCGGAAGTGATCCGGATGTCTCCGGAAGTGAAGAAGAGGGTGGACGAATTATGGAAAAAAGCCGGATTGTAGCCGCCGTACTTCTGCTGGCGTTCGTCTGCCCAGCGGAAGAGTTTCATCCGATTACGCATCGGCGCATCGCGCAGACGATGAGCGCGGCGGGGGCGGACTGGCTCACGCGGCCGGAGCGCGAGAGCGAAGAACATCCCGATGAAGCGCTGGACGCGATCGGCATTCAGCGCGGCTTGACCGTGGCCGATATCGGCGCGGGCGTCGGCTATTTCACCTGGCGTCTGTCGGCGCGCGTGGGCGCGAAAGGCGTCGTGTATGGCGAAGACATTCAGCAGGCGATGCTGGACATGCTGAGGAAGAACATGGCGACGCGCCATTTTACGAATGTGCGCGCGGTGCTGGGCACGCAGAATGATCCGAAGCTGCCGAAGGACTCACTCGATCTCGTGTTGCTGGTGGATGTCTATCACGAGTTCACAGAGCCGGAGAAGATGCTGGATCATATACGCGACGCCATGAAACCGAACGGGCGGATCGTTTTTCTGGAGTATCGGGCAGAGGATCCGTCAGTGCCGATCCGCCCGGAGCACGAGATGACGGTGAGTCAGGTGCGCGCGGAAGTGCAGCCGGAAGGATTTCGCTTCGATAAGACGATTGAAATTCTCCCGCAGCAGCACATCATCATCTTCAGAAAGCCCTGAGTTCGGCGAGCATGCGGTCGATCTCATCGGGCGCGATGTAAAAATGCGGCGCGCACCGCACCCAGCCCTGGCGCGGCGCGGTGATGATGCCGGCTTCGCGCAGCCTGCTCACGATGACACGGCTGTCGACGCCGGGTTTGCGAAAGGACACGATACCGGCGCCCCTGGCTGGTGAGCGCGGGCCGAGCGTTTCGAACCCGAGAGCTGTTACGCCATCCCGGACGCGGTCGCCCAGAGCCTGCACAGCGGGCGCGGTGTTGTCGATGCCGACATCGAGCAGGAATTCGTACGAGGCGCGCAGTCCGTAGCAGCCGATGGTGTTCAGCGTTCCGCATTCATAGCGGCCGGCATCTGGACGAAGCGTCATGTCGCGCGAGGCGTAGTCGTAGTACTTCGCGACGTTGGTCCATCCGAATTCGATGGGCTCGATTTCGTCCTGCACCTCCTGGCGGACGTAGAGAACGCCGCAGCCTTCCGGACCCAGCAGCCACTTGTGCCCGTCCGCGGCCAGTGCGTCGATGCGCGCGGCGCGCACGTCAATGGGGAAAGCCCCGAGTCCCTGAATCGCGTCCACAAGGAAGAAACAACCATGCCGCGCGCAGATTTCGCCGATAGCTTCGAGATTGACGCGGTATCCGCTCAGATACTGCACATAGCTGATAGCGAGCATGCGCGCGCCCCGGCATGCGGTGTCGATGCGGTCGAGATCGTCGGAGATCGAAAGCCAGCGCACATGGACGCCGTTCGCTTCAAGCCGCTTCCACGGATAAAAGTTGGCCGGAAATTCCTCTTCGAAAGCCACCACGATATTACCGGGTTTCCAGTCGATACCGGTTGCGACAGTCGCGATGCCCTCCGACGTGTTCTTGACGAGCGCGATCTCGCCAGGCGCGGCGTTGATCATTCGCGCGGCGGCCACACGCAGTCCCTGATAGGTGTCCATCCACTGCTGGTAGTGCTCGCTGCCGAACTGGAGTGCGTCCTGCGCGAGTTGCTGCATGGCTTCGGCGGCGGGGCGGCAGAGCGGACCGACTGCGGCGTGATTCAGGTACACCAGATTTTTCGTAACCGGGAACTGGTCACGATACTTCTCCCAAATCGGCTGCATCAGTTGATGCCGCCCGTCAGCCGCTTCATTGGCCGAAGAAGGAAGAGCAGGAGGACACCGATCAGCGCGCAGAATCCCGCCACGATACCGAAAAGCTCAGGCAGGGGGAACGACTCATAGAGCGACGCTGCCCGTCCGCCCAGGTAATCGCCCACCGAGATCGAAAGAAACCACACGCCCATCAGCAGGCTGGCGATGCGCATCGGCGCGAGCTTCGTGATGGCGCTCAGGCCCACGGGACTGAGCATCAGTTCACCGATCGTGTGGAGGAGATAGACGACGGTGAGCCACCACGGGCTTACATTCGTGCCGCCGGCGACGGGAATCAGAATGGCAAAACCCAGCGCGACAAATACCAGGCCGCCGGAGAATTTGAATGCAATGGACGGGTCTCGCGGCCCCAGCCTCACCCACAGCCACGCGAAGAGCGGCGCCAGGGCAATCAGCATGATCGAGTTGAACGACTGAAAATAGCTGGCGCGGAAAAGTCCCCACAGCGGAAAATCCCATGCGTGCAGATTCGTGTTCCGTTCCGCGAACAGATTCAGAGTGGACCCGGCCTGCTCATAGGCGGCCCAGAAAGCCGCCGAGGCAATGAACAGCACCAGAATCGCCCAGAAGCGCCGCTTTTCGACCGGCGAATAGCCTTTCGCGCTGAGCAGCCACGCGAAGAATACGACGCAGACGGCCGCCAGAAAGAAGCCGAACGCGTCGGATATCTTCTCCGCGGAAAAGCTGACAGCTCCGCTCAGCGTCAGGCCGGTTGCCAAGACGACGGCGAGAATTGCGCCGATCAGCACACGCCGGAAAATCCGGAAATCCTGATCCGTGCCGCTGGTGCTGAGACCGGCCGTGCCCAGAAATTTACCGCCGAGCGCGTATTGGATGACACCCCCGGTCATACCCACCCCGGCGGCGAGGAATCCGTAATGCCAGTTGATGTTTTCGCCCAGGTAGCCGCAGACCAAAGGCGCGATCATCGCGCCCACGTTGATTCCCATGTAGAAGATGGAGAAGCCCGCATCGCGGCGCACGTCGTTTTCGTGGTAAAGCGCGCCCACTATGGTGCTGATATTGGGTTTCAGCAGACCGGTCCCCAGCACAATCAGTGCAAGCCCCGAATAGAACGCGGTGAGCGAGGGAATAGCGAGGGAGTAGTTGCCAAGCGCGATAACAATGCCGCCATAGAGCACTGCACGGCGCTGCCCGACGATGCGGTCGGCGATCCATCCGCCCGGCAGGCTCAGCAGAAACACCATAGATGTGTAGAGCCCGTAAATTGCACCGGCGCGCGAAGTAGGGAACCCCAATCCTCCGTTCGCCACCGTTGCGGTCATGAAGAGGATCAGGATTGCCCGCATCCCGTAATAGCTGAAGCGCTCCCACATTTCGGTGAAGAAGAGCGTGGACAGCCCGCGCGGATGACCGAAAAAAGCGCGGTCCCATTGCGCGTTTGGCGCCACCTGGTTCTCAACTGGCATTGCTACATTCTCGCAAGTCCGGCAGAGCACGCTACGCTTGAAGTGCGTGATCACCGATCTGGTGCAGATCCGGCAACTCGGAGAAAAGAAGCAGACGGAGAATGAAAAATTCCGCCGTCATCTGAAGCGGCATAATTTCCCGGAGCTGCGTTTCCGGCGCGTCGCAGAGGAAATCGCGTCGGCGATTGATTGCCGCACGTGCGCGAACTGCTGCAAGGTCGCCGAAACCGATGTCACGGAGCGCGACGTTGCGCGGCTGGCGCGCTACCTGGGCATTTCGCCACGGGATTTCGTCGAAGAGTACACCACCGCGTCGGCGTTCGAACAGAAGGAGCCCATCCTGCGGCGGTGCGACACAGGTTGCGTCTTTCTTGACGGGAACGACTGCACGATCTACGAAGCCCGCCCCGATACCTGCCGTGATTTTCCGCATCTGATCCGCGGCGCGGGATCGTTCGAAAGCCGCATGTGGCAGATGGTGGACCGGGCCACGTACTGCCCCATCGTTTACAATTCGCTTGAAGCGTTCAAAGATATACTGAAATTCCAAAAATGACCACATTTGAGCAGGCACTCGGACTTACTAAGAAACCGATCGCAATCGGATTTTTCGACGACGAACCGCCCGCGGGCGTTGACCAATGGAGCGGCGGCGCCGTCCCGGCCGGATGCGCATTCTGGCGCGAGGCTTGGGAAGGGCGCACTTTCTACACGGTCATGGCGGACCATTGCAACTGCGCCGTCGGAGCTTACACGCATAAGATACCGCAGCCGCCGGAACGGGAAACCGCGCTCAACGACACCATCGGCTTTATGATTTCGACCGGCTATCTGCAGATGTCGGAAGTGCCCATGATTCCCGTGTTGCCGAAGACGCCGGGGTACATCGCATATGGTCCGGCGGAGGAAGGACGGTTTCGAGCCGACGTCGTGGTGGTCGTGGCCAATCCCGCGTCGATGATGCTGATTTACGAAACGGCTCTGCGATCTGGCGTGGGGAATCTCGCAACGCCCGCGCTGGGCCGGCCTGCCTGCGCCGTTCTGCCGATGGCAATCAACACGGGTGCAACGGCGATGTCATTCGGCTGCAAAGGCAACCGCACGTTCACGGGACTGCCCGAGACCGAACTCTATTTCGCGATTCCAGGAACGAAGTGGGACGTGGTTGCGGATAAACTGCGCACCATTACGAACGCCAATGCCGCGATGGAAGCCCACTACAAACGGCACGAAGCCACGGTGCGCGGGCTGGCTTCGAGCTAACTAGCCAAGGGCTGCGCCCTTGATATCCCAGTCGATTGGAAGGTTTCGTGGTTCCCGCGGAGAGCGTTGATGAAGTAGGCTTCCAGGTATCTGACCACACTGGAGGTTCTCATGAACGCTTTCCGCGAGCATCACAAGGGTAGCATTCAGTTCGGATACCGGTGCTTTGACCGGCTTCTTCTAAACGGACTGATCCAGCCATTCCAGCAGCCCGAGCGCGTGCTGGGCTTCTTCAATCATTACCGCGAGGGACAGAGGGTGAGCAGAAATCTCCTGACCGGCATTGCCGATCGATTCCAGCACCGGCTGACGAACCGCGCGGGAAAATGGGGCGCTCCGGTTGTGGAGGCCCCGGAGGAGACACGCCGGGACGGTTTCGTGCAACCGTATCTGCGGAACTGCGAACCGGATCGGGTAGCCGTGATTCTGAAGGCACGGGAACCAGCGCGCATTCTGATTGCGATTGGCAGCGAGAAGAATCAGAGTCCGCATCTGGAAATGAAGCAGCGCTGGGTCAACCAGTTCAACTTCTATCTCAACGACAAACGATGGGGCCGGATGTTCGTACGCATCTGCCCGTACTCCGTTTTCAGCCGGGGTTTGTCTGAACCAGCATCGCTGGCTGGCGATTCGGATGCGAGAAGAAAACATCGATTTTCAGCAGAGCACGAACGCATTCCTGAGGTGCGCGAATCCCGCGCGGCTGCAGGAACTGGCCGATTCGCTGACGGCCCGGAATCTGCTGCAATGTGGCCAGAAGTGGCTGGCCGCATTCACGCCTTTCTTCACCGACAGGGAGCGAAAACAGGCTGGCTGTAAGCATCGTCTGTTCTTCTCTCAGGTGGAGTACTGCTGGCCCTGATGCATTAACCACGCTTCAACTTATCCCCTGACAAGTAGGGGCGTTGGTAAAGCCAGTGGTCACTCATTTTCCATCGCCGGGCGGCAGTGGACGAAGTCACCCAACGGCTACTGGACCTGAATCGCAACCTCGGACAGCCAAAGAAGATCACTACGATCTTCGGGCGCAAAGTGACCAGAGAATACAAGGGCAAGCTGCAGATCGTGATTGAAGATCTCGACCTGCCGAATCCCGTGATCCGCAGTCATTACGGGCACGGCTTCGCCAAACAATACGCGCGCGACGACAGGCTCCTGCGCACCGAACCCGCCACGAACAACGTGTACGACTATGGCGTCAATAAGGACGTTGAGAACCTGCCTCAGCTTCGTGACAGGATGTCGGCAATCGTCGACAACTACCACAACGCCCAGCAGGACGTCATGGAAACCTTCATCGACCGCGGGCAGCTACGCAAACCGGCAGAGCCAACCATTCTTCCGGGCGGAAGAAGAATACCCGGCCTCAAGCTCGATCATCCGCGGCAACTGGCAGTGAATGCATTCACTGGTGAGGTTCTCCAATATCGCCGCCGGCGGAACGTTCACCACTGCCGATCTGCATGGACCCGCCCTGGACGCGCTGGGTGTGAGCGAATCCCGGTACTCGCTGGCATGGTTCCGCTACGACCTCGCCAAACTGCGGGCCAAAGGCCTTGTCGAAAAAATCCCGCACTCACGCCGCTACCGAATCGCTGGCAAAGGCTACTCCATCTGCGTGGCTTTCCTGAAGCTGTTCGAGAAAATCTACGCGCCCCTCACCGCAGGCCTGCTGGCGCCATTCCGGGGCGACCAGGCACTCACCGAAGGAAGGCGCTGCACGCTCGACCGCCTCTATCAGCGAGTCTCCGACGACCTGAACGCACTCTTCCAGGCTGTCGGTCTCACGATTGCCGCCTGATCCCATGCAAACGAGAACAAAATTCGCGTTGCGACCCGTATAACGGAAACTAAAGCACTTAGCTGAATTCTGGCCGGATACGGCCCTGCTGGACGGCCCGGGCTAACCCCAATACTCTTCACTTAACAATCCTAATGGCGGCGGAGATCTCGATGAGAGGCGAGCGTCTGTAGCCGCGGCGGAGGGGGAAGTTACTCATTTTCCGCTTGACTCCCCGGGGATTGCGCCGGTTGCGGCTGGAGGCCACAAATTCGTCGAGGAATTCCTCCAGCACCGCGTTATGGAACTCTTTGCGGCCCCGAGGGGGGAATAGCTCCGAAGGCGGCCATTTTGCGGCGGACAACGCGCACCGCGTGGAGGAAGGACAGCCGGTCCGGAGCCTCATCGGCGCGCAGGGCGGCTTCGTGCATGAGACCGCGGACGGCGAAGTGAGCCATGAGCAGGCCGTAGAACTCCTGCCGTACCAGGTCCGGAGTCTTGCTGCGGAGGACGATATGCGCTCCCCGCAGGTGGGTCTTGAGTTCGTCGAACGCGGTTTCGATCTCCCAGCGCTCGTGATAGAGCGCCGCCAGTTCGGCAGCCGGCGCCCGGTCGTGATCGAGGATCGTGGTTGCCAGTCGATACAACGGCTCTGCCCCTTCCACTCCTTCCAGCCGGTATTCGATCACCCGCACTACGACTCCCTCGTGCCCGCGCCGCCGCGCCTGCTGCGACGCATAGATGCGGCTCAGGTACGATCCGTCCGGCAGACGCTTTTCGCAGGGCAGCAGAATGTTCTTTCTGACCCGCCACAGCAGGTCCGCACCGGTGGCCGCGGCCTGCTTCCACATCTCGAACCCGAAAAAGCCGCGGTCCGACAGGCACAACATGCCCTTACACAGACTGGGCAATACGGTCTTTGCCAGCGCGACCTCGCTGGTGGCGTAGTCTGCCATCCGGCTGCCGAAAAGGACATGGGTGCCGTTCTCCACCAGCGATACGAAGCGGATCTGCGGATACGCGCTCGTGCCGCGGCTGGCCCCCGGCCGACCGAACGCTTCGTTGTTGCCCTTCTCGTCGGCGACATCCAGCGTGCTGCCGTCCATGCTCACCAGCCGCCACGAGCGATACCATGCGCCCTTCGTAGCCGCAACCGCGACCGGCTTGACCACTTCATCGTGCAGTTGCCGCAGCGGCTCCCAGCCCACTCTGGTTCGCGCCTGCGAGATCCCGGAATTACCGGCTACATGGATTCCTGCCGAGGGCTCCACCAGCCACTGGATTCCTTCCAGCAGGCAGCGCAGAACTTCGCGGTACGACGACTGCATGTACAGGGCCAGCGCGATCACGTAATACACCACCACATGCGCCGGCAGGTCGCGCTGTCGCACGCTTTGTTTCCCGGCTCCTGCCAGTACCGCGCGAACCTTGTCAGGCGGGAAGGCCTTCGCCACAACTCCCAGGCTGATGTAGTCGGTGATCCGGCTTCCTGCGGGCAGCGCGGCAACGGTTCGCGCCATCAGGCTTCACCCCGCAGCCCGGCCTGCGTGTCCGGGACCCGCCAGTGCGGAAAATGCCCGCGAATCGCCCTGTTAAAGTATTTCCCCTTTGAAGACGCCGCCAGCAGTCCTTCATACACCGTGCCCGGAACTCCAAAGTAACTGTAGACCGCATGGCTGCGAAACTCCAGACGCAGAATCCCCCGCGCGTCGTCGTACCCCATCGCCGCCAGCGTGGCCGATTCCACCGCATTCATGTTCACGAGTGACCTCCAGGAGAGGCTGCGCTCTAAAACAGAATATCATGAAAATGTTGTTAAGTGAAGAGTATTGGGGCTAACCCGTGGAAGGAATCTGTCAGAGTTTTGAGAGATCGGCGAGGATTGCGGCAATCGTTTCGCGGACCTGTTCGTTGGATGCCACGTTGAAGAAGCGCGCGTTGAGTGGTTCGAGGGCGCGCTGCAGATCGTCCGCAGGTGATCCGGGACTTGCCCAGCGGATGTAGAAGAGCCGGTAATTCAGATCGAACGGCGGTTTGAACGGAGGGGTTGTATCCTGTTCGCCGAGAAAAGCGGGTCCGCTCAGGACGATCACTACGGGAGTTGGGGCATCCGGATCGCCGGTCCAGTCGGCAAGCAGGCGGCGAATGATTTCGTCGTGAAAAAATACGGTCATTTTGCGGTGGTTCGCCAGGGAGCGCACGTCCACGATGCCTGGTTTGGAATCCAGAAAGACTTTGCGCATGGAATCCCAGTTCTGATCTGAGGCGATGCGAAGGTTGGTGAGATCGAGCAGCGCGGTATCGAGTGAGCCGTTGCGGACATCGATCTGAGAGAGGGCTTTCATGACGGGGATCACCGCGTTCATGTTGCGGTGCAGGGCGGCGATGGAGCCGGATACGTCCCAGGACGGCGTGATGTTAACCAACAGATGAATATGAACCGGGCGGCGCGTGGTGACGGGCAGATTGAGGCGACCCTCGATGCCTGGCAGATACCAGACATCGGGCGGTTCGGTGATGGACGGTATGAAATCGACGGCGGCCAGATTGGCCCAGGCATCGGGGAGAGGGTCGGCCACGGGAGGAGCGATGTGAACCTGGCGAGTGATGACGCCGTGTTCGAGCGTCGCGGTATCGCAGACGGCGATGGCAAGAGAGTAGTCGCCGGGAAGCACGTAGGCGTATTGTGCGATGGCGAGTTGGCGAAGTCCGGTGCCAGCGGGGAGCCTGGCGAGGTCGAGCGAGGTGTGGTGTTGCCAGAGGCGGCCGGCGCTGTCGGTGTACTGAACGAGCGTGAGGAACTCGCCGGCGCCGCGACGCTTTTCGAGTTCGCTGCCATAGAGGCGGATCACGACGCGAAGCATGAGGCGCTGGTGCGGGGAGATTTCGGCGGGGAGGATGTCAGCGGACCAGGGGATGTCGTGGCGTTCGCCTTCGGAGAGCCACTGGGCGAACGACAGTTTTGTGAACCAGGGGTCGGGGTGGGCGGTGCCTGCACAGGAAGGCAGAGCCAGGGCAAGAAGCAGGGCGGCGCCGGTGAGCGCGCGGGACATCGCTGGTAGTTTGACACGGATGCGAATGCGGTGGCGCAGCCTGCGCTGCCCGTCCTGAGAGACCGCAGGATGCGACGGTCTGTCCACGGTAAAAACAAATCACTTATCCGGCCAATCCGTGCCTATTTTTGTGTTCTGGTAGCAAGAATGAGTTTTTGGAGGGCGGAACGGACGCGGACCAGGCGTCGCAGCAGAAGCTGGATTGGCTTGTCAATGCCGGAGCCGTGCTGCTGGCGAAAGAGATCGAGTACGCGGATGGCGCCCGATAGGCGTTCGACAGTGGCGGGAGCGTCGGCAGGATCGGGATCGCCGGTTGCCAGAGGGGTGGGCAGAGGGATCAGGTGGGGCGGATTCTGCTGTGCCCGGTGAAACTCGCGCTGCAGGTCTTTCTGCGTGACCTCGACGTAGCGCAGCGTCATGTTGGCGCTACGGTGACCGAGCAGTTTCATGAGCGCGGGGAGGCTGACGCCGGCGCGCAGCATGGTCGTTGCGTAGGTATGCCGAAGCTGGTGGGGAACGATATGGGCGGCGATACCGGCGCGGGATGCAGCCTGTGTAAGCGCCCTGCGCAGGTCCTGGCAAAGAGCGACACGGCTGGCGCGGTAAGGCAGCAGAAAGCGATTATCCGCGGCAGGCGACAGAGTGGCGAGGAAGCGCAGGCGCGCAATCAGATCGCGCACTTCATCATTGACCGGAATCCAGCGGTCATTATGAAGTTTGCCGACAGGCACGTGCAGAGCCCAGTCATCGCCGCCGAGATGGCGGAGACAATCGGCGGCGAGATCGACGGTTTCGCCGATGCGCATGCCGGTCAATCGCGTCAGCAGCAGAGCACTGGAAAATAGATCCGTGCCGCGCCGCAGTTCCGTCTGCAGGCGATCGTCATCTTCGGGAGTCAGGGGCCGCGGCAGCACCTGGTCGGGCCGCGGAATATCTTCGCTTGACAGCAAGCCGGGCCGGGGCGGGTGCGCATGATCGGCGAGCAGGTCGAACAGTTTACGCAGGCGGATCAGATGTGCGCCGCGCGTGTCATTACACAGGGGCCTGCCGGAATGACCCACACGACGCATCCATAAGTGTTCCAGCCAGCCGAGCACATGCGGATCGCGCCGCAGCCGATCGGCGCGCCGCACCTCCGGGAAGGCTTCGCGCAGCCAGGCCATGAAGAGCGCAGCGGTGTGTTCGTAATGCCGCAGGGTGGAGGGCCGCAGTGTGGTGGCAAGCAGCCGCACACGCGCCCGGAGCGCTTCTTCAAGAGGATGAGGCGGATGCTTCATTCCAGTGGCGGCTGGTCGAGCCTGGCGATCTGCTCTACTGCCCGTGCGTATTCGGCAAAGACATCCTGGGGAGTGAGTTGAATGTAGAGCAGAGTCGTATGGATGTACGCGTGACCCATGAGCCTTTGCAGAGCCGGCAGGCTGACGCCGGAGCGGATCATGTCGCTGCCAAAGGTGTGGCGAAACCGGTGCGGGTTGGCCTGCGCGACCCCGCTTGCCGATCGGTGATGCCGGAACAGGGAACGCAGTCCGGCCGGTGTCATCGCCTGACCGCGTGCCTTGCCTCTAAGGGAAACGAATACTTCGGGCGTATTGGTCAAAGGCCGTTCGGTCCTGAGCCAGCACTGGAGAATACGGATGGTTTCCGGCGGCAGAGGCAGCATGCGAACGCGCGACCCCTTGCCATGCACGCGTATCAGGGCTTCGCTGAACAGCAGATCGCCGAGTTTCAGCGCCAGCACTTCGCGCGAGCGCAAACCGTTGAGAAGCATGAGGGCGACGATAGCCAGATCGCGCGCGGTGCGGAAACTGCGCCAGAAGCGTGCCACCTGTTCGGTCTGGAGAGGAACAATGACGCGTTGCGGAACCTTTACTTTGAGATCGGCTGCGACGGCCATGCGCGCCGCGTCCATAACCAAGCGGCGAACGGCGGTACCAGACGCGCTGCATCAGATACGGGGCATGCGGCATGTCGTCATGGAAGTAGAAGCGGAACAGGCGCCGCAGCATCGAGGAACGGTTGTTGACGTTTTCCGGGGCCGGTTTGGGTTGTTCGTTGAGCTGATCGCGAACGTAATCGACCAGCGTGGCCTCGGTGAACTGCGCGGCACCGAAGCGCGTGATGTCCACACCGGGCTGGCGCGACCACCAGCGCACGAAGTGCAGCACTTGATAGGTATAGGAGCGCAGGCTGAGCGGCGCCAGTCCGCGCACACACTGCGCATCGAGGAAGCGATTGGCCCATTCCAGTTCGCGCCCCTGTTCATCCACGATGCGGAGCGGGCAACTGGCGGCCGGCAAACCTTCGCCCGGGATGGCGTGAAAGGTCATGGCCGGGCACGATCGAGACAGCGGCGGAAATCGCCGGCGGTGGCGCCGTGCGCAAAGAAACCGGCCGGATCGTGGCCGTCCGGCAACTCGACGCGAAGGGCCTCGATGCCCACGTGCCGCAGCTGAGTGCTCAGACGATGAGCCGCACGCTGGCCGCTGCCGTTATGGTCGTTATCGAAACAGATGCAGACGGTGCGCTCGTCGAACCGGCAAAGTTCCGCGATCTGCCCGTTGTGGAGATGCGAGCCGAGCGCCGCCACCGCATTGGGAAAACCGGCTTGCCTGACCACAGGCGCAGCCGCACGGTCAGCTTTATCCAGGATAAGGTCTGCATTGGTCTGCGCCACTGGTCAGCCGCCACATCGAACAGACCTTCGACCAGTATGAGCCGGGGAAAAGCCAGTGACTGTGTCCAGCCATAAAGCCCGCCTTTGGACCCGGGCAGAAAGCGCTGACGGCAGATGCCGTTGGCGATCGAGCGGCCGTAGAGATTCGGCGCATGCTGTAGCGGGAATGTCAGACACCGAAGAAAACATCACGGCCGCGTTGGTCGGTCAACCCGCATTGGCGCAGCCACTCGCGGTCATATCCGAGCCCGCACAGATAGGCGCGTAAACAGACGCCCGGCGCATAACCGATGCGCATATGCCGGATCACGGCAGGGTCGTGGACGCCGCGTTTGCTCAGATAAGCGCGCGCATCCTCAAAACGCGCCAGCCGGTTTGCATAGAACTCGCGCACAACGGCCGAAGTGGACGCGTTACCCTTCATATTCGGCGCCAATGCCACTATTTGAAGGAGCGGCCGCACTCATCCGCGCCAATATTGAACAGCTTCAAAACGGTCAGCGGGCCAGGCTGGTTACAATCGGAACCCTGACCGATGCGCAGCTACAGGCATCAACGGCGACCGCAGCGCCCACGGTCACCCGCCGATTGTGTCCGAGGAGGTTTTCATTGGCAGGCACGTCTACGAAAGCCGGATCATCCGCGACGGCTACAGCGTCGATGACGTTATAGACCAGATCGCCAGCGCCATGAGCGAAGCCGCCGCCGCGATCACCACGGCGACCATGACGGCGATTGAAAATCCCCTGTCCCGCCGCGACCTCTACGGCAACACGGTACGAGATCGCGCAATATTCGAGTGTTCCGCCAGGCACCCGAGGCCGGAGCTTTTTTCGGTCGTGCCGAAGGGTGACCACATAAGGCCGAAAAGGCCACCCACAGAGTGAGCGGCCTTTTCATTCCGTGCGGCCCGACCGGGTAACAGTTGCTTCCGGCTCCCGAACCGCTAAATTCATTCTACAGCAAATTATCAGGGCGTGAACGCTGCTTCACCGGCGCCGCTGGCCCGTTCCTCTGCACAACACAGCCTCACGATAACCTTGAAATGGAGGGCCTGACCATGAACCTTGAAATCCACAAACCGGAGCTGGTCGAGCGCGTGTACGCGCGCCTCCAGACCGGCCAGTTCCGTGATGCGGACGATGTGATAGAGAAGGCGCTTGATACCCTCGACGAACGCACCACTGCAATACCGGCGCGCGATACACGCACCGGGGCCGATCTCATTGCGGCGTTGCAGACCTCGCCTTATAGGGAACTGGAGATTGAGCCGTCGCGCGTGCGTCTCGCTAATGTGCGAGATGTTGCGCGCAGTCTGGACTCTCCGCCGCCGGTACAGCAACCCGCCGCTGCTACGGTCGATGCGCATGTCTTTGACCATCACTCATGAGGAGCGGTCGTCGGCTACCAGGAGTGCTTTGCCTGTTTGTTGCGTTGTCGGCGCAGGCTGTCCTTCACGCGCAGGAAAGCGATCAGGCGTCCGGTGCCCTCACCGCGAAAGGTACAGTCTCGGCGGTTGATATCCCTTTCGTCGGATGTCGATCTGATACCCAGACCGAACCGCTGGCGGCGCCAACGGGCATAGCCGCCTCGGTCAGGGTCAGCCTGGAGACAGCCAAACTACTCGCTTACTATGGGTCGGCCCTCGATCTCGGAGTGATTGGCCCCAAGGGTTGGTATTGCCTGGCGATCAATGGCTCGGGCGGCAACTTCTTGTTTGTGAGTTCCCAGCCTATCGACGCCCCAAAGGTCTTCGCGCCGGAGTTTCGTGGCTTTGAGGGTTCAGCAATTGAGCTCTCCAACCGGCACAGCGATCAGAACGGAGATCGCCTTGACAAGGCCCAGATTATCGCGCGTGTGTTTCCAGCCTACAGACCCAATGTGAAAGCGTTGCTGGAGGGATTTGACATCCCCAGGGACTCGTACCCATTCGGTCCCTATCCGTCGGACCGGTTGACCTATAAGAGCAAGAACGTGGTCGAATACACGACGCCAGCCCAGAGAGAAGGTTTAGGAACACGTTCTTCATTGAAACAAAACAGCGACCCCATCGAGGGAGTGGCGATCCTCAGCCGGGAGCCACCCGACGTGATACTCCTCTCGGTGCGGCTCCCCCACAACCTCACAAAAGTACTGGCGCCAGAAATTGTCCGGCAAGTCGAACGTGAGTTTAACGGGTTGTCACCCCGCTCGCCCGGAAGAAACGCGCCGCCAGTGCGGGGCAAGTAGCACAACGGACCTGCGGCCGGTGCGCGTAGACTAATTATTTGCTGCTCGTTCAGAACGTTTCGAAGCTCTACCGGCTGTACAAAACGCCCTTCGACCGCATCCGCGAGCTGAATCCACTGCGGAAGAAACCTCTGCATGCCGATTTCTGGGCGCTGCAGGACATTTCCTTCAGCGTGGAGCGCGGCGAGGTGGTGAGTCTGGTGGGTCCGAACGGCTGCGGCAAGAGCACGCTGCTCCAGGTGATCAGCGGGATTCTGCAGCCGACGACGGGGCGCGTGGTGACGCGCGGGCGCGTGGCGGCGCTGCTGGAACTGGGCGCCGGATTCAATCCGGAGTTCTCGGGGCGGGAGAACGTTTTTATCAACGGCGAAATTATGGGGATCAGCCGGGCGGAGATGCAGCGCAACCTGCCGACGATTGAGGCGTTCGCGGAAATCGGGGATTTCATTGACAGGCCCGTCAAAGAGTATTCGAGCGGCATGTATGTGCGCCTCGCATTTTCCACGGCGATTCACGTGAATCCGGACATCCTGATCGTGGATGAGGCGTTGGCGGTGGGCGACGCGGTATTTGCCAACCGGTGCATCCGTAAGTTCGGGGAACTGCGCGAGAGGCAGATCACGGTGCTGTTTGTGTCGCACGATCTGGGACTGGTGAAGCAGCTTTCGAACCGGGCGATTTTTCTGCTGAACGGCAGGATCGCGGCCGAGGGCGAGCCAAAGCACGTGATCGATAAATACATCGGTGTGGTGCTGGAGCGCCAGAAGGCCTTCGAGCAGAGCCCCGGGCAAAAACGGCTGACAGCGAGTCACCGGCACGGAGATGGATCGAGCGAAGTGCTGGATGTCGCGATGCTGGGCGATAACGGAAAGCCCTGCGGAGTCGTGACGAGCGGCGAACGGGTGACGATCCGGATACGGACGGTTTTCCGAAGGCGTGTGGCGCCGATGGTCGGGATTCTGATCCGCAACCGGATCGGGATGGAGATCTATGGCACCAACACCACGATTGAGCAGGTGGAGTTGGGAGATTTCGAGCCGGGTGAAGTGCTGGATATCGACTTTCAGTTTGAGTGCTGGCTGACGCCGCAGCATTACACGGTCACGGTGGCGACGCAGTATGCCGACGGGTCGAGCCACGACTGGCTGGATGATGTGCTGTCGTTCGAAGTGCTCTCGCGGCGGCAGGCGGCGGGGGTGACCGATCTGCGCGCGCACATCGAATGGCGCAGGAGTGTGGCGAATGAAAGCCCGACTCACGCTTAAGGTGCGTGCGGGAACGCGCAGGACGGAATTCGCGGAGCGGTACGGAGACGCCTGGAAGCTGCACGTTGCGGCGCCTCCGGTGGACGGGAAGGCGAATCAGGCGATCGTGCGGTTCCTCGCGGAACTGGCGGGAGTTCCGGCGGCGCGCGTGCGGATTTTGACGGGTCTGACTGGGTCGAACAAGATTGTCGAGCTGGAGGGCATCGATTCGGAGACGCTTGAGCGCGCTATTCTCGAATCGCATGGACATCGTTCGCATTCAGGAAGCGCTGCGCCGCGAAAAGCTTGACGGCTGGCTGTTCTTCGATCATCACGGGCGCGATCCGCTGGCGTATCGGGTGCTGGGAATGCCCTATTCCGGGCACGTCACACGGCGCTGGTATTACCTGATTCCCGCGGCGGGGGAGCCGCGGGGGCTGGTGCATCGGATCGAGGCGGGCGTAATCGATGCGCTGCCCGGAGAGAAACGAGAGTACTCCGGCTGGCAGGAACAGCACAGCGAACTGGCGCGGCTGCTGAGGGGATCGCGCAGGGTGGCGATGCAGTATTCGCCACTGTGCGCGGTGCCGTATGTCGCGATGGTCGACGCGGGAACCGTGGAGCTGGTGCGGGCGCAGGGCGTGGAAGTGGTCACTTCCGCGGAGTTGATACAGGAGTTTGAAGCCTGTCTCAGCGAGGAACAGTTTGCGTCGCATGTGGAAGCGGGGAAGCGCGTGGATAAGGTGTGCGCCGAGGCTTTTCGATTTATCGGGGCAAAGCTGGCCGGCGGCGTCAACGAGGCCGCGGTGCGCGACTGGATTCTCGATGAGTTCGGGAAAGCCGGTATGACGACGGATCACGGGCCGATTGTCGCAGCGAACGGTCACGCCGGGGATCCGCACTATGAGCCGCCGAGTGAAGGCAGTTCGGCGGTGCGGGCGGGTGATTTTGTGCTGATCGATCTGTGGGCGAAGCTGGATCAGCCGGATAGCGTCTATTACGACATCACCTGGACGGGGTTCTGCGGAACGCCGCCTGAGCGCGTGGGGGAGGTATTTGAGATTGTCCGGGATGCGCGGGATAAGGCGATCGAAACTGTGGCGGATGCGGTGAAGTCGGAGCGCGAAATCCGGGGATTCGAAGTCGACGACGCGGCGCGCAGCTTTATTCGCGATAAGGGCTACGGTGATCGCTTCGTGCATCGCACCGGGCATTCGATCGGGACCGAAGTGCACGGCACGGGCGCGAACATGGACAATCTCGAAACGCACGACGAGCGGCGCATCATGCCGGGGGCGCTGTTTTCGGTTGAGCCGGGAATTTATCTGGAGGATTTCGGCGTGCGATCGGAAGTCAACGTGTTCGTGGCTGCGAACTCGGCAGGCACCACGGGAGCGGTGCAGCGGGACCTCGTCAGGATCGGATAAGCACGGCGGCGCGGACGAATATTTCGTCCAGCATGGTTTGAGTCAGTTTGCCGGTAGAGGTGTTCTGCTGGCTCGGATGATACGACGCGAGCAGGGCGGGTGACACGTTGCCGAAGTACGCGCCGTGTCCGAAGCGGAAATCGGAGAGGCGTTGGATCAGGCCGCGATTCCTCAGGATGCCGAGGTAAGTATCGAAGGCCACCTTTCCCAGCGTGACGACGACTCGAACGTTGCGGAGCAGGTCCAGCTCGCGTTCCAGAAACGGACGGCAGTTGCGCAACTCGTCGGGCGTCGGCTTGTTGTCCGGAGGCGCACAGTGGGCGGAGGCTGTGATCCAGGCATCGGACAGGCGGAGCCCATCCTGCGCGTGCAGGCTTTCGGGCTGGGAGGCAAAACCGGCGTGATGAAGGGCACGGTAGAGGAAATCGCCGGAACGATCTCCGGTAAACATACGTCCTGTTCTATTGGCGCCATGCGCACCGGGAGCCAAACCAAGGATCAGAAGCCGGGCCGCCGAATCGCCGAAGGAGGGGACGGGTTTACCCCAGTAGTCCCAGTCGCGGTAGGCGCGGCGGCGGGTGCGCGCAACTTCCTGAGAGTGCTCGATCAGACGGGGGCAGCGGCGGCATTCGACAATGTGCTGCTGCAACATGATAAAGTCGCTGTCTTTGGATTGACGGGATTTCGAGTGGCCGGTTGGGGACATTAAATCTGCTAAATGTTTAACGGAAGGTATCTCGAAAACTCAGCATAGCAACGATAAACTACAAGAGACGGCTGTTTTGAAATGGAAGTGAAATACGAGCAGTTGACCCGGAGCGACAAAAGCGGCAAAATATGTTTTCCGGCTGCTCCCCGGATTTCCGCGCTGTCGCGTTTGATGAGATCTAACACGTTTGGGTTCGCGCGGGTAATCGCGTTTGTGTTGTCGTCGGTACTCGTGACCGGCGCAGCTTTCGCGGTGACCCCCGCCCCGGTTAAGCACAAAAAGAAAAAGACTGCGAGGGCGGCGATAACCACAGTCGCTGCGCCGCGGGCGGTTACGGCAGGAGTCGCCGTCAAACCCCTTGTCGCCAGCAGGACGCCGAAAAGGAGGGTCTATGTGCAGACCTGGGACGAGCCTACCTATAAGGACTCCGTCTCCAACGACAAGGTGGACGGCGAAGATCTGACCGTTCGCAGAGCCGCTGTGGAAGCGCTTGGTCCGCTGAACGGAGCCGTCGTGGTGGCGGACCCGACTGACGGCCGGGTGCTGAGCATTGTCAATCAGCCGCTGGCTCTGGGTGAAGGGTTCCAGCCGTGCTCGACGGTGAAGGTGTCGGTAGCGTTGGCAGCTTTACGCGAAGGGCTCGTCGAACGCACCAGTCCGATCAGGTTTAACAGCCGGCGGTCGATGGACCTGACCGACGCGCTGGCGTACTCCATCAATGCCTATTTCGCGAATCTGGGCGTCAAGCTTGGATATGAGCGCATGAACTATTACTCCCACCTGTTCGGTTATGGCGAGAAGGCCGGGCTGAACATTGAGGGCGAGCATGCGGGTTACTATCCGCCGGCGCCGCCTGCGAACGGCGGCATGGGCATGCTCACCAGTTTCGGCGAAGAGATTCGGCAGACGCCTCTGGAATTAGCCGGGTTGATCGGCGCGGTCGCCAACGGCGGCACGCTTTACTGGCTGCAGTATCCGCGGACACAGGAAGAAGCGAATGCGTTCGAGCCACAGGTAAAACGGCATCTTGACATCGGCAGGCTGATCGATGACATCAAGCCGGGGATGAGAGGCGCGGTCGAGTTCGGCACCGCGCGTTCGGGCGAAGCAGGAAACGGAAATTCTGGGCAAGACCGGCACCTGCAGCGAAGGGCGTACACATTTGGGCTGGTTCGGATCGTTCAGCGAAACCGGTGGACACAAGCTGGTGGTGGTGGTGATGCTGACGGGCGGAAGGCCATCGATCGGCTCGCTGGCGTCTGAAGTCGCCGGAGATCTGTATCGGCGCCTGGATGCGGAGAATTACTTTAAGGTTACGCCGCAGTTGATACCGGCGATGCTGTCCCCGCTGGGGCAATAGCCGCAGAGGAGTTTCTGCATTTTGCCGCCATTTCGGACACGCGGATTGTATCCGCGTCTTCGTTTTAGAGCGACGAATTGGCAGAAACGCTCGAATACAGCCACTGATTGGGACGCAGGGCCGCCACTATGAGAGCAACTGTTGTGGGCCGTCGCCGGTGTACAGGTCAGTGTCCAACACGCCGGGAAAGGAACCGGAAGCAAGTCTTGCCCGCCAGCGTCGAATACGGAAACAGGCAATTTTCTCAACCACAAAACCAAACGCGGATACAATCCGCGTGCCCGAAATGGCAGGCACGAATGTCAGGCACGAATGTCAGGCCCCACATGGCTGTGAAGGTCCTATTCGCGCTTCCGTAGTTTGTCCAGGAAATAAAAAAGCAGGACGCCGATAGCTGCGTTCACGGCGGCGAAGATGAGTTCCGTCTGGACATCGAAGACGGCAGGCTGATCGAGCAGGGCGCGCTGCAGCACCCAATAGAAGAACTGGTGGAATACGTAAAAGAAGAAGCAGAGCAGCAGGCGCACGAAGGCATGTTCAACGTCGAATTGCATGCCAATCGACGCGGCGAAATAGCCCACCAGCGTCTTGCAGATGCCGTACATTCCGATGTGCTGCTGAAAGACGGAATCCTGCGCGAGGCCAAGGATCATGCCGATGGTAAGACCGCGCAGCTGCGAACGCCGCATCAGAGCGAAATAGATGGTGACGAGCAGCGGCAGATCGATGCGCGAAACAAAACTCAGGGTCTGAAACAGCGGAAGATAGACCTGGATCAGAAGCGCGCCGCCCGGGACCACCAGGAATACCCACCACGGATAGGTCGCGGAGCGCGCTTGCCGCGCGCTGTCAATCATGACGCGGCTGCCGGCGGGGTATTCCATCAGGGGTGCGGGTCTTTCGTTGGCGGGGTTGGCGCCGGAGGGGTTGCCGCGAGACCCGATGCCGGCTTCGGTTTTGTTGTGGCGGACGTATCGGGCTTCTTGCCAGGCGTTGGCTTACCGGAAGGCGCCTGGGCCGTGGATGGCTGCGCCGGTGCATTGACGCCCGGCACTTTCAGGTTGAAATTGGGCGGTAATGTGCCGGGGTTTCCGACGCCGAACACATGGTTCTGGGCGTTGCCGATTTTCTTGTAGTCCTCGCGGAGTTTGTCGGCCGGGGTCAGGGCGGGTCCGCCGGTAGACTGCGCGTCGTCACCGGAATTCACGTCGGGCGCGAGAAAAACGGGGGTGTCGGCGGCGGGCGCGTCCGGAATCGACTGGTGCACGGGATCGACGATCACCAGC
The DNA here is from genome assembly GCA_963832905.1 of Terriglobia bacterium. Classification (GTDB taxonomy): domain Bacteria; phylum Acidobacteriota; class Terriglobia; order Bryobacterales; family Bryobacteraceae; genus BOG-234. Next base: position 691,639 of record CAWHVO010000002.1, read on the forward strand.
ACCTCTTCCGGGGCTGATTCCGTGCCGGCGGGCTGAACCGTGACGTCCTGAAAGTTGCTTCCCTCGCGGACACTGGTGACCTTACCAACTGGCAGACCTTTCGGGAAGATCCGGTCTTCGCCGGAAGTGAAGAACATTTCGCCGACTTCCAGTTTCTGGCCGGTGGGAACAAAGTCGAACGCGCGCACTGCTGGTGCCAAGGCCTTTGAGAACTCCGTGAACGTGATTCTTCTGCGATTCCACGCCTGCGGCGAAGCCGGGGTCGGTGACGGAGCGAACCTGGCTGTCGAAAGGAAAAACCGCGATCACGGAACCGACGATGCCGTCAGGCGTGACGACGGCCATACCGCGACGGACGCCGGACTGGCTTCCGCGGTCGATGAGCAGGGATTTGGTGCCGATGCCGGGCGTGGCGCCGATCACGCGGGCGCCGATCATTTTCGAAGGATTGTGCGCCTGAAAGCCGGCGAGTGCTTCAGCGCGCTGGGCGGAAGCGAGATCATTCCTGAGAAGCAGGTTTTCCAGACGCAGCTTATCGACTTCGGTGCGCAACTGGCGGCTTTGTTCGCGGGCGTTGCGAAGTTCGAAATAGTTGCTGAAGAAACCGGTGGTGCCGTTGCGCAGAGCTTCGATGGCGCCGGCGACAGGTGCGACTGCCGTGACAGCCCACACCCGCACCATGGGAACGTCGCTGTCGCTCTTCACCTGCCATGCGAGCAGAACAAGCTGGCCGCAGATGGCGATCAGCAGGACAATGATGTTCCGGTAACGGTGGAGGATGGATTCCATGGCGTCACGGTCCTACATAATTATCTTCGCCTGGTGTGGTCCGGTTAATCGATGGATATCTTGCGCAGGAGCTTGAAGTCGCTCAGCATTCGGCCGGTGCCCAGCACAACCGATGCAAGGGGATCGTCCGCAATCGAGACCGGCAATCCGGTTTCTTCGCGAATGCGCTTGTCGAGGTTCTTGATCAGCGCGCCGCCGCCGGTCAGGACGATGCCGCGGTCACTGATATCCGCGCTGAGTTCAGGCGGAGTTCGCTCGAGGGCCACGCGGATGCCGTTGATGATCGTCGCGATGCATTCGGAAAGAGCTTCGCGGATCTTCGGCATCGTTTATCGTGATGGTTTTGGGAACGCCTTCGATCAGGTTGCGGCCTTTGATCTCCATGGTCTGCTGTTTATCGAGAGGAAACGCCGAGCCGATCTCCATCTTGATGGTTTCGGCTGTGCGTTCGCCGATCAGGAGATTGTATTTGCGCTTCAGGTAGAGCATGACGGCGTCGTCCATGGCGTTGCCGGCGACGCGGACGGAGCGCGAGTAGACGATGCCTGAGAGCGAGATAACGGCGATATCCGTGGTGCCGCCGCCGATGTCGACAACCATGTTGCCGGACGGTTCGGTGATGGGAAGACCCGCGCCGATCGCCGCGACCATGGCCTGTTCCACCAGATGCACTTCGCTGGCTTTGGCGCGATAGGCCGAATCCATGACGGCGCGTTTTTCCACCTGCGTGATTTCGCTGGGCACGCCGATCACGATGCGCGGATGCACGAGCATCTTGCGGTTGTGCGCCTTCTGGATGAAGTAGTTCAGCATCTTCTCGGTGACTTTGAAGTCCGCGATGACGCCGTCCTTCATCGGTTTGATGGCGACGATGTTGCCCGGCGTGCGGCCGAGCATCTCCTTGGCTTCTTTGCCAACGGCTTCGACTTCGCCGGTGTTCTTGTTCAGGGCGACGATGGAGGGCTCGTTGACAACGATGCCTTTTCCCTTGGCGTAGACGAGCGTATTGGCGGTGCCAAGGTCGATGGCGAGGTCCGACGAAAAAAGACTAAAAAGAGAACGGAGATTCATGTAAGTTATTAAAAAGACAGGGCGGGGTACGTAAGCCTCATCGTAGCACGCAGACGGTTTCGCAGCCTAATCGGCGCCCCAATCCAGCCACCTGGCGGCCTGACCGGCGAGAGTGTTGACGCTGGTGGTGATGCGGTCGGTTTCGGTGTTGACGAGAGAGTACTGAGCGGAATCGGTGGTGGTCAACGCAAGAATGTCGTTGTGGGATTCGCGAAGATCGGGCAGTGGGACAGCCGGCTGAGAGGAGCGAAAGGCCCGGGCGAGGCTGTCGAGAGTGGCCCCAACCTGAGAGGCGAATTCGATGGTGGCGGGACGCACGTGTTCGTGCCGATGGAGATTCAGGCCGGATTCGAGCGACATGACGGCGCGAACGAAGTTATGCGCGCTCGAGAGGATGCCGCTCAGAAGATTGGTCCGCTCGGCGGTGACTCCCGGTTCGCCCGCGATGCGATCGATGAGAGCCTCGGCGTTGGAGCGCGCGAGTCGGGCTTTCATCCGGGCGCGGTTACGCTGCGCCTCGTTGTCGGAGCCTGTGATGTAGGCTTCGAAGACGGCGCCGAAGTACTGTTTGTAGGCGTCCATGAGACCCGCCAGGACGGGTCCGGCGCGGGTGCGTTCCCATGTCGGCCACAAGCGATAGACGGCGAGTGCGAGGGCGCCGCCGAGGATCGTGTTCGCGGCGCGCGCCACGATGACGGCGCGCGGATTCACGCCGGTGATCGCCAGCAGGAGAACCACGTAGCCGCTGACTGCTGTCACAAACACGCCGTAATTCGCGGGACCGATCCAGCGCAGCAGGAAGGCGAAAACAACGATTAGAACGATTTCGCCGATGGCACCGGGATGAAGGAAATGGAACAGAGCTGTAGCCAGCGCCAGACCGGCCAGAGTGCCCGCGATGCGCAGAATGCCGCGCGTGAACGTGGAAGTGTAGTCCGGGCGCAGAACGATGGCGATGGTGATGGTGAGCCAGTACGTCCGCTCCAGGCTGAGAAACCGGCCGAGGGCCTCGGCGAAGCCAACGCAGATCGCGAGGCGCAGAGCGTGGCGAAAAGCCGTGGAGCGGAACGACAGGTTGGCACGGATCAGAGCGGGGATTGAAGTCGGATTTTCGGGCAGGGCCTGCGGTGATGGCTTCGGTGCGGCGCCTGATGCCGAAACCAGAGCACACGTGGCGCGAAGCTGTCCGGCCAGAGCATCCAGTTGATGCGATGCATCGCGAATCACGGCCGCGAGAGAAAGCGACCGCCCGGATTGGGTAAACTTCCGGAATCGATGTGCAGCATCGGGAAACGGGTCGATATTGAAGGATGTTCCGTCAACAACGGCGCGGCTGGTATCGATGAGGGTGCGGGACGCGGCGGCGAGGACGTGGTCAATAGCGGCGGCGGCTTCGGCGCCGCGCTCGTCCTTTGCGATGCGATGCATCAGGCGGCGCAGAGTAAGCAGCGACAGACGTATGCGCTCCGCCTGATCGATCAGGAAAATGTAGCGCTCGGCCTGACGGCTGCGGTCCTGTGAAAGAGATGTCAGCGCTTTCTGCGTTTCGGCGAGCTGAATGGTGGCCGGAGGGGCGTTGCCCTCACCGGTGGGAGAAACGCACAGGTCGGCGAGAGCGCGATAGAGAGAGCCGATGATTTTGCGCTCGGGCTGGTAGCGATTGACCGGCCAGAAGGCGACGGCGAGCAAGGTCTGGAGAAGGCCGCAGGCCGCCGCGATGATGCCGGATTCCGCGGCCTGAACGGGAGTCAGGCGGCGGGCGGCGAATACGACCAGGGATACCAGAGTTGTTACTCCGAGGTTGCCTGTCTGAAGACCGAACAGCACCATCAGGCCGGCGCCGAAGGCCCACAGGGTCAACGCTGCGACTGCGGTAGGGACAGTGCGCCCGGACAGCGCACCGAGGGCCACGGCGCACGACACGAGCGTTGTCGCGAGCAGCATGCGGCGCGCACGGGCGGGATAGGGGTCGCGGCTGTCGGAGTAGGAAACGCTCAGTGCAGGGAGCGCTCCCGCGGCGCCGGCCGCCGGATTTCCAAGCGCAGCCCCAATGACGAGGGGTACTGCGATGCCGATTGTGTTGCGGATCGCGATCTCAGTCGCGATCTTGCCCTTATCGAAGCGGAGAAGGGATTGCCAGCCGGCTGCTTGATTCAGAAGCCTCTATCGTTGCATCCTGAAGGCCAGTGAAGAAAGCTGTCGTAGCTTTTCTGGTTGCGGGGCTGCTTGAGGGAGCACCGCAGAAAACCGCGCAGGATGTGCGCGAAGCGCCCGAAGTGCACTTCGTGTCATTCGTGCTCGATGATGTGCAGAAGACCTGGGATCGTCTGCTGCCGGCGCAGAAAAATATTCCGTATCATCACGCGAAGCTGGTGCTGTACCGGAATTCGTTTCCGTCGGCGTGCGGAAAGGCAAGTATGGCGACGGGGCCGTTTTATTGTCCGGGGGATGAGAAAGTGTATCTCGACCTCGGTTTTTTTACGGAACTGAAACGCAGACTGGGCGCGCCGGGAGAATTCGCGCAGGCCTATGTGATCGCGCACGAGATCGGGCATCATGTGCAGAAGCTGCTGGGGGTCGAAGGGCGTGTGCGGCGGCTGCGCGAGGAAGAGCCGAGGGAAGCCAATGCGCTCTCGGTGAAGCTGGAACTCGAGGCGGACTGCTTCGCGGGAATCTGGGCGCATACGACTGAGCAGCGGAGGATCGTCAATCAGACCGACGTGAATGCCGCGATGCGCGCGGCGGCGGCAGTGGGTGACGACAGACTGCAGCGCATGGGGCGAGGGTACGTCACTCCGGAAACGTTCACGCACGGAACGTCGGCGCAGAGGGAGACGTGGTTCCGGCGCGGTCTGGAGAGAGGCGAGATCGCGGCCTGCGATACGTTCCGGTAGTGTACACGCGACACCAGTCGCGTTCCTGATGCGCCCGGGAAACGCGGCTTGGGCCGCGTGTACTACTTCGACTTCGCGTCTTCGGAGTACTGTGCCTGCGGCGCGTTCAGCTTGATGGCGATCGTCTGCTCCGGCATGTTGAGCTGAAAGAGGCCGCCAAAGGTCTGGTAGTGCTGGGCGATGACCTGAATCTGCACTTCACCCATGGGAATTTCCGGGATGGCCACGCTGCCCTCCTGGCTGGTCTTGGTTTCCCAGCGCGTGATCATTTTTTTCATTTTGACCGGATTGAGTCCGTGGCGGAACTGAACGATCACGCTGGCGCGATCGATGGGCCTGCCGGTGGTGGCGGAGTTGATCTGTACGGTGAGATGGGTGCCCGAGGCGCCGAACATGGGAAGAACCACCAGGGCGAGGAGGGCGATGCGAACCTTACGCATGGCACCATTATGCGATATCGGGTAGCAGAAATCGATGCAGGGTGCCGGCGGCTGCCGTCACGGCTTCGGCGGCGAGATAGCCGCTGCGGACCGCGCCTTCCATCGTGGCGGGCCAGGCGGAGCGCGTCCAGTCGCCGGCGAGGAAGAAATTCTTCAGGCGAGTGCGCGACAGTGGCCGGATGGTTTCGAGGCCGGGTCTCGCGGAGAAAGTGGCGCGGACTTCTTTGATGACCTGGGCTTTCTCGAGGCGGGCGTCGCGGACGGCGGGGAAGAATTCGGCTAGTTCGCGAACGGCAAGATCGATGATTTCCTGGCGCGGCGTTTCGAGCAGGCTGCGCGAGGCGCTGACTACAACCTGAATGTAGCGGCCTTCGCTCTTGTTGAACATCCACTGGATGGTGCGGTCGAGCAGCGTGGCGTGAGGCAGATCGGTGACGGCGCGATCGAACCAGAGGTGGATGCCGGTGATGGGGGAATGCTCGAAGGGAGTCCAGTTGGTGAGTTCGGGGAGAAGCGGTTGGAGGCGCTCGAAGGGAAGGGCTGAGATGTAGTAGTCTGCGGCGATTGGGCCCGAGGCGGAATTGAGGGCGGTTACGGTTGAGTCGCGGGTTTCAATCGCCGTGATGGCGCTCCGATGGTGCAGACAAATGGCGCCGGCGCGGGCGAGGGATTTTTCGTCGTAGAGTTCGCGGAGGGGGACATCGGGAACGCCCATTTCGTAAGTATCGGCGCGCGCGATCATGCCGAGCCAGAAGACCTGAAAGCCGTGGGCGGCGGCCATGCGGTCGAGTTCCTCGTTGACGGCGCTGACCAGCACCTGGCGCCAGTAGCGTTCGATGGCGTTGTGGGTCTGGTGCTTCTCACGAAGCCAGTCGAGCATGGTGATGCGGTCGAGATCCGGGCGAGTGCTGCGCTCGCGAGAGATGGCGAGCATGGCATTGGCGATGCCGATCTTGTCTGAGGCCGTGAGAAATTTCAGCTTCAGGAAAGATCCGAAGAAGTGGGCCGGGGCGGGGAAGATGCCGCGCTTCAAAACCGACGTGCGGCCGCCGGGTTCGATGAAATGGAATTCGCGATGAAAGCGGATTTTGTTTTCGACGCCGAGACGGCGGTAGAGATCGAGCAGATTGACGCAGCAGCGCAGGAGGATGTGCTGGCAGTTGTCGATCATTTCGGCGTCGTCCGCGCCCGCAGGCCATGATGTGGCGCGGCCGCCGAGAAAATTGCGGGCTTCGTAGATGTCAACTTCGAATCCGGCGCTCGCCAGAGCAACGGCTGAGGCGATACCGGCAAGTCCCCCGCCGATGACGGCGACGCGCGGCATTATTTCAGAGCCGACATCAGTTCTCCGGTCTGGCGCAGAACGTTGAGGCGGGCGCGTTCGGAATTAAACTGCGCATCGTAGAAGGCGATCCATTTTTCGTTTTCGGTGAAACGCGCTTCTTCGACCTGGCGCAGGGAGGCGCGGCCTTCGTTCATCTGGGCGAGAACGACGGAGAGCTGCGCGCGGGCGAGATCGAGGTCGGCCTGGGCGAGCTCGCGGGCGGAGTCGGCTTTGCGGATGTCCAGATAGCTCTGGTGGAGATCGAGGATGATCTTATTGCGCGCAACGTCGGCTTCGGCGCGGATATGCAGCTGTTCGGTTTCGGCCTGCTGGACTTCGGCTTTGGCGCCGGCGCCGTTATAGAGGGGAACTTCGATGGCAGCGCCGAGTTCGCCGTTGTTACGCGTGAAGGTGGCGAAGTAGTTCTGGTAGTTGTTGTACTGCGAGAGCAGCGCGTACTGGGCGACCAGATCGATTTTCGGAAGGCGCCGCGATTTGTCGCCTTTGATCTCGAGGCCTTTGGCCGTGAAGTTCGATTCGAGACGCTTCAGTTCTTTGCTGCTGCCGAGCGCTGTCTGGATGGCGGCGTCCTCGGTCGGCGGAATGGCAGGGGCGGCGCGGTCTTCGTCGACGGGGGCGACGACATCGTTCGCATCCCAGCCGAGCGTGGCGGCGAGATTATGTCCGGCGATGTCGCGATCGCTTTCGATGTCAACGAGACGCTGGCGCGCGCGGAGGAGATTCACGTTGGCTTCTTGCGCGGTTATGGGAAGATCGCGGCCCTCCTCGACGCGCGTGCGGGCGGTCTGGAGAACCTTTTCGAGACTTTCAACCTGCTTTGAGGCGGAATCGGCGAGACGCGTGGCGCGGTCGGCGTCGATGTAAAGAGAGGCGACGCGGTAGGCGATCTCATCGTTCTTTTCGCCAGTGGCGTAGCTGGCGCCATGGGCCGATTCCTTCGCCTGCGCGACGGCGTAGCTTTGCGGCTTATTGAAAAGATACTCGTTGCCTTTGGCCTCGAAAACGGCAGGCGCGGAGCCTTCGATACTGAGAGGGAATCCATTCGTGTAGGCGAGTCCGGTGCCGACGCCGACGTGAGGCGTGAAGGGGTTGTGCGCGACACGCACGGCGAGCGAAGCTTTGGCTTCATCCAGACGCGCCATGATGACTTCAGGATTCTGGGCGAGAGCGCGGGCCACCGCCTGTTTCAGAGTCAGGGTATGAGTTTCGGCGCTGGCTAATGACGCGGCAGCCAGCAGAAGTGCAAATTTGCGCATGAACTATTCGTATCGCAGGGCTTCGGTCGGGTTCAAGCGCGAAGCGCGATTGGCAGGCAGCATGCCGAATACAAGGCCGACGAGACTGGATACCGTGAAGGCGATGACGATCGACCACATGGAAACCGGGATTTTGAAATTATCGACGAAATACTGGACGCTCAGGGGCATGGCTACGCCGATGAGAATGCCGATAATGCCGCCGGCGAGGCTGATGAGGACGGCTTCGGTGAGGAACTGCTGCAGGATGTCCTGACGCGACGCGCCGACGGCCATGCGAACGCCGATTTCGCGGGTGCGTTCGGTGACGGTGACCAGCATGATGTTCATGATGCCGATGCCGGAGATGACGAGCGCGATGGCGGAGACGAGGATCAGCACGAGCGTGAGGATGCGGGAGATGCTTTTGGCGGCGTTGAGAATGCTGGTGAGGTTCTCGACTTTATAGGACGCGCCGGCGCGGTGGCGGCTTTCGAGAATCTCTCTGACTTGGGTCGTGACGGCATCGACCTGACCGGGCGCGCGCACCTGAACGTACAGAGGATCGATGCGTTCGATCGGGATAAAGTACTGCTGCACGGTGATGGGGATGACGATGGTTTCGTCGTTGAGCTCGGACTGGCCGAAGCTTTCGACTTTTTCTTTGAAGGCGCCGATAACGGTGAACTGCAGATCGTGGAGCTTGATGGTCTGGCCGACCGCGTTGCTCACGTTGTTGTACAGACGTTTGGCCAGTTTTTCCGTCATCAGAGCGACATGCTGGCGGAGGTCGACGTCGCTGGCATCGAGAAAACGGCCGGAGAGAACGACAAGGTTGCGGACGGGTTTATAGGACTCGTCGGAGCCGATGACGAGGAGGCGCTTTTCCTTGCCGTCGATGAACGTCGCGTCGTAGTTGCTTTCGATGCCGGTGGCGGCGACGATCTGCGGGGCAAGCTGCTGCCGAACGGCGGCAACATCGGAGTTCTTGATGAAATCGGCGTTGACTTCGGCGGAAGAGGCCTGAGTGCCGATTTCATAAGACGCGAAGATCATGTTGGAGCCGACGCCTTCGATCTGCTCCAGGATGTAGTTTTCGCTGGTCAGCGAGATGGTGACGACGAGAATGACCGAGGCTGTGCCGATGACCATGCCGAGGCCCGTGAGGAAGGAACGCACGGGGTTCTGACGCAGGGCGTGGAGGCTGAAATTGAGGGCTTCGCCGAGGTGCATGGGGTCAGTGGTACACGCGACGCCAGTCGCGTTCGTTATCCGATCGGAAAACGCGGCCTGGAACCTGTAAAGGAATCGCACTGAACCGAACCTGGCAGGCGAAACCGCCTGCCCCACCCTTACAACAACGGTACTTAGCAAGGTGGCGTAGGCGGTTTCGCCTGCGATCTGCGATTCTTTTACAGCTCCTGACGCCGCGTGTACCCCTGGAACGCATCAGTTTCGGCGCCTCACAAACATACGGAATACTTCGTTGATGGCGATCCAGAGATTGACAGCACCCATGCCGCTGATGGCGCCGCGCACGTAGGTGTTGTTCCAGAATGTGTGCCAGCCCTGCACCGTGCCGCGGGCGGCGGCCCAGGCGAAGTAGTTGTCGTTCCAGCCGTCGGTCCAGGGATAGACGAGAAGGAAAAGACCGAGTTCGAGGCAGAAGATGATGAAGAGCACCGACATGATGCGCTGAAACCAGCCGGGTCCGGGCGGCGTGATTGGCGGATCGCCGGGCGGTTCAGGTGTGATGACGGGAGCGGGATCGCTCATAGCGATGCGAACATCTCCATCTGGTGATCCTGTGGAAGGGGAGAGAACACTGCGCAGCGGCGCACAGGTTCGAAGCTGAGGCGATGCAGCGGAGTGGGGCCGCAGCGTTGGATGGCTGCCATGTGTTCGGGACACAGATAGCCTTTGTGATTGCGCAGCCCGTATTCGGGATAGAAGCGGTCCCACTCGCACATCATGCGGTCGCGGTAAACCTTGGCGACGATGGAGGCGGCGGCGATGGCGTGACAGCGCTCGTCGCCTTTGATGAGAGGCTGCTGAGGCAGAGGGAGGTCGAGCGGGACGGCGTCGACGAGAACGAAGTCGGCGGCTGGTTTGAGCTGCGCGACCGCGGTTTTCATGGCGAGGCGCGAGGCCTGGTAGATGTTGATGCGGTCGATGGTGGCGGCGTCGACGGCGGCGACGGCCCAGGCGAGGGCGCGCTCACGAATGCGCGCGGCGAGGACTTCGCGGCGTTCGGGATCGATCTGTTTGCTGTCGTTCAGGCCGCGGATGGGGGCGTCGGGCGAGAGGATGACGGCGCCGGCGACGACTGCGCCGAAGAGGGAGCCGCGTCCGACTTCATCGGTACCGGCAATGAATGCATAGCCGCGGGCTCGGAGATCGCGTTCCAGAATTCCCTGGCACTTGAAGTGAGCTTTTGCGGCGCGGGCCACTGGTTGCCCTGCCTGAGCGGTTAGGTTCGTTCCTTGAGGCGTGCGGCTTTGCCCTTGAGTCCACGCAGATAGTAAAGCTTGGCGCGGCGGACTTTGCCGGTGCGAACGAGATCGATTTGGTCGATGATGGGAGCGTTCAGCGGGAAGATGCGTTCCACGCCGTGTCCGAAGCTGACTTTGCGAACGGTGATGGTTTCGCCCAAGCCCGTGTTCTTGCGGGCGAGTACGGTGCCTTCGAAAATCTGGATGCGTTCTTTCTCGCCTTCCTTGATTTTGACGTGAACCTTGATGGTGTCGCCGGGGCGAAACGAGGTGATGCTCGTGCGGCGCTTCTTTTCGACAAATTTCGATAACAACGCGTTCTGCATTTCGGGAAACCTTTTAGGTGGGCTAAGCCCTTATGTTACTACATCACTACCGAAGAAACGAGCGCCGGCGGCAAGACCGCCAGCGGTACATGATGGCGGACTACCTGCGGGGGGTGGGCGACGGGCTGAGCATCTGGACGAGACGGTCGATGAGCTCCTGAGGCATGTCGGCTTGGATCGCGATGTTGCGGCCCTGCTGGTCAACGGAGATGCCGTCCCAGACTTTCAGGAGGTCGGGCTGGTTGTCGGGAGTGTTGAGGCGGCCGAGTCCGACGAGACCGCGGACGGCATCGCGGATGTTCATGGCATCCTTCTCGGTGTGGGTGTTGGCGTGGATTTCAGCGCGCATACCGCTGGCGAAGTCGGCCTGGAACCAGTAGTCCTGCAGGCTGCGGAAGATGGTGGTGAAGTCGAGACCGGTGTTGGGGGCAGGGGGATGGTCGGCGAGGAAATTGCCGGCGCCGGTGGAGACGCCCCAGATCTGGAACTGCGGATTCACCGATGAGACGTAGCCGAGAAGGCGGTTGGCTGTTGTGTGGGTGCCTGAAGTCCATTCCTTGATAGCGTCGGCGACGGCGGGAATGTTGCCAGCGGCGGCCAGGGTCGAATCGAGGATGCAGAAACCGTCCGTGCCCTGGCCCCAGACGTCGTACTGGCCAACGCGAGTTCTCGATGAGTTCTTCATAACTGTGGGGTTGACGTGGAAGTTACCCCGGGCAAGAAGCACTGCACCGTTGCCTTCGGTGACGAAAAGGATTTCGCGGACGTCGCGGCGGGGATCGAAGCCGGTCTCGCGGGCGAACTCGTCAAGCTGGCCGAGACCCTGCACGGCGATCAGTCTGCGATAGAGGTCCGTCTGCTTGATCTGGTCCATGTGGGCGCCGACAAGGCCGGTCGCGCTGGGCGGGACCATTTTTTCGAGAACGTTGTCCATGCGCGGCTGGGCGGCGAGGGCGGAGGAGAAGAGGGTCAGCAAGACAGCTGGCCCTGCGGCCAGCCGGACCCGCTGGAAAGCGAGTCCGCAGCCTGGAAAGGCTGCCCCACAGGATGTTGACATCAGAAGCTCCTCCGCTGGAAGCGCCAGAGGCCGAGGAAGAGAACTACTCCGCCGAAAATCGCGGTGGACCAGACAGGCATCCAGCTGTCGATGGGCTGGTTGAGAATCACGTGGCGGATCATGACGCTGACGTCGGAGGTTTTTGGCAGCAGGTAATAGAGGAAGCGCAGCAGTTGGCGCGACCATTCCGAGCTGAGAAGCTTTTCGAGCGTGTTCTTCTGCGCAAGGATCGGCGTCAGGAATCATGATGGCGAAGGTGGCCATGATGGCGACAGCGGAGCTGTCCCAGAGAACGCCGACGAGCACGAGAACCGCGAGAAGCACGGCAAAGATGAAGATCGTGAAGAGGCTGGAGACGAGATAGCCCGCGCCCCAGACGTTCGTCTTGATGCCGAATATGATCCAGGAGCCGGCGACCAGATAGATGATGTTGGCAGCGACCACCAGCACGTTGCCGAGATAGCGGCCGAGCAGCAGGTGTGTGCGAGAGACGGGCTTGGAGAGAAGCAGTTCGATGCGTCCCGGTTCGAAGACGGCGGCGACGAGCCCGGCGGAAGCGAAGACGGCGAGCGCCATGCCGATGAAGTAGAGCACCATGGCGATCACGCTTTGCGTCTGCTCGACGAGATTGCTCACGCCCATGGTGGGCGCGCTGCGGCCGAAGATGGTGACGGTGGCCATAGCGCCGGCCACGACGTCGACACGCATGATGAAGATCAGAAAGAGCAGGAGCGCAGTGCAGGAGATGAGAAAGCCCCAGAAGATTTTGCGCGCGAAGGCCTCGCGAAAAGTGTCGCGCACGAGAGCGATGGTGATGTTCATTGGTGGACAGTTTCCTGTGGATTGTCGACTGTCTTCATGAAGACGTCTTCGAGCGTGCTGCGGGTGCGGGCGAGGGATTCGACCTCGCAGCCGTTGGAGCGGAGAAGATCGAGCGCCTGATTGGCTTCGGTACGGGTGGCGAACATGAGCTGGAGCGATCCGTTGTTCGCGGAGAAGGAGCGGGCGCGGGTGCGCAGTTCGGTCTCGAGAGTTTCGGGAACTTGGATGCCTTCGACGCGATAGCCGCTGCCGGCAGTGAGTTCGGCGACCAGGCCGGTGAGCGCGAGGCGTCCCTTCTGAATGATGGCGACTTCGCGGCAGAAGAGCTCGACTTCGGAGAGCAGGTGGGAGTTGAGAAAGATCGTGACACCCTGCTGTTCGAGAGCCTGCAGGACGTCGCGGATGTGGCGGCGGCCGACGGGATCGACGCCGTCGCCGGGTTCGTCGAGAACGAGAAGGCGCGGCGAGTGGATGAGGGCCTGGGCGAGTCCGACGCGCTGCAGCATGCCTTTGGAGTACTTGCCGAGGCGGAGGTTGTGGGCGCGCTCTTCGAGACCGACCTGGGCGAGAAGTTCGGGGATGCGGCGGTGGCGCGAGGCGGCGTCCATGCCGGAGAGAGCGCCGTAGAAGTCGAGCATGTCGCGGCCGGTCATATAGGTAGGGAAGCGATGGTTCTCGGGGAGGTAGCCGATGGGGCGGCGGGCGGCGGGATGGCGGGAGTCCGACCGAAGACGAGGGCGCGTCCGGCGGTGGGGTGGGTGCAGGAGAGCAGGGTTTTGACGAAGGTGGTCTTGCCGGCGCCGTTGGGTCCGAGGAGGCCGTAGGTGGAGCCGACAGGGACGCGGATGGAGATGTCGTCGCAGGCGCGGAGCTCGCGGCCCGAGAAGCGCGCGCGGAAGACCTTGGTCAGGCCCTCGGTTTCGATGGCGTAGGCGGACACTCTATTGAGGATAACGGACGGGGAAGAAGATTCGTTCGGTCGGTGATGGCGGTTGTTTGTTTTGTGGAGCTTGCTGGGATCGTTCCGGAATTTATATATTTTGGTGGCGCGCGGGCGGCAGGTGGCGTGAGCTGGGCGGGAGTGGGTGGTGCGGATTTCGGCGGCTACCGGGTTCGTTTCGGCAATCTGAGTTTTTTCGGGGGTAAGAACGCGGCTGGCGCCGCGTGTACCGGTGGTGGAGATCGCGAAGTAGCGGCGCTCGGCGGCGGTCGCGAGGCGGAGGATGGCTTCCATCACGCCCGACTCGTCGCAGAGATGGCGGAGGGCGAGCGCGCGCAGAGTGGGGAGCGGGGCGTCGGGATGGAGCGTGCGCTGGCGATCGATTTCGTCATTCATAATGCGCGCTTCGAGACCGGCGATGCGGAGACGTTCGAGATGGGCGGCGTGGAGGGCTTCGGCGCGGTCGGCGGGGAGAGGCGAGAGAGCGAATTCGCGGGCGTAGAGACCGTGCCGGCGCGAGTTGCGGGAGGAGTTGAGCTTGCCGCGGGCGGTGACGGGACCGCGGGATTTGGCGCCGTTGAGACGGGCGGTAAGGCGTTGCAGTTCGGTGCGCATAATGGGTGACCTCAGGCGGTTACATTATGCACCTGGGAGCAAAGGTTGGGCCGTTGAATGGGCGGGAGATTGATTGTTTTGTTGGGTTTGCGGGATGGGAAAGGCTTGTGAACAGGATTTGGCAGGGTGGCGACGGGCGCCCTGATGCGCCACAGGCCGTGGAAGGATGGCAACGCCGGCTTGGTCACATACAGGTCGTTATCCCAGAGCAAGCCGCCGTGCAGGATCGGCACGGAGCCCTTATGAACGGAGTTTACGTCCCCACGGCTGTGTTTTCATCAGAACTCTCCGCGGTAACGAATTGGTACAACTGAACGACGGCATGTTTAAAACGATCATGCGCCGCCTTGCGGCCCGAGTAATCCTCAGTGCTTCGAAAAGTCATATGAGCGAATACTACACTCAGCAGCAGATCCGCTTCCCAGCGGTCAAGGTTGCGCTGCGCCTCAGCATGCGCCGTAACCCTGGGTCTGTTCAAACTCTTCACCAAGTCAACCATAAGTCGATTCTGATAACCGTTGCAAGTACCAGCAACGCGTAGTCCGAAAGGGGTAACCGCGAGAGTGCAGCGTGGAGCGCTTCTGCGGCCCTGGAAGTCTTCGAGGAAGGACCCGACTAAAGGATGTACCTGCATCCAGAGAGCTCCTTGAGATTCCCGGGGCCGCTCCCGAATTATAGCATTGGAAACACAGCAGGTACGCGAGGGTAGTGCCCTGACAGGCGGCGGAACAGCGGCTCGTTTGCGGGAACGTGAAGGGACGCACGGGATTTTTCCACAGGGGGCACACGCCGCCCAGGGGGAACATCCGGCGGACCCGCTCCAGCCCTCGGAAGCGCGTCCAGCGTCGCGATGATCCTGATCCAGCCGATTACTTCCCGGGGTTTGGCTTCCGCGCTCAGCTCTTCCAGCCAGACGCGCCCGAGCGGCACATCGTGATCGTGGCAGGCATCCGCGGCGACCATGTGAATCCACCGAAGTGGAGTTCAAACAGAAGAACGCTTCGATCCTTAATGTGCACAATTTGCTCCAGCTGCAGTTGTACCTGAAGTCTGGCCAGACTTACATTGCCGCGCTGCACCCATCCTACAAACATTTTACGGACTCAATGTCTTAATAGGGTAATAATATAGTTGCCAACTCACCAAATGGAATACACTAAAGAAGGCGTGACAGGCCGGGAAAGAAGCGCGGAGCATCCGTCAATAACGGAGTTGCGCGAAAACCATCGGATTGGCAAAGCGATACTGACGAACAATGAGACAGCCGCTATCGTTGAAGCCCTAACCATCCTCGAAGATCGGCTATCTTTGATTCCGTTTCCCGTTGGTTTTGTTGTAGCCCTTGTGCCAGTCGAAGCAATCCATGAAGTGCAAACCATTGCGGATCGTTCACAGCTTGGCCGGACGGCGAAAGCACGCCCAGCGCTTCATGGAAATGGGCGATAGCTGTTTCGTAGTGGTTGTCGTGAGGTGGTAGCATCCCGGCAGTCTATCACCGGGGCCGTAGCTACGATGCGGTTTTCTTCGCGCGCTTCTTGGCGCTGGCCCGTTTGAGGCGCGCTTCTTTTTTCAGCAGTTCGTCTTTCGAAACGGTGAGGACCATGCGGAGCGCGTTGCTCATGCGTTCGGAATCGGAGTTGCCGGGGACACTCGGGGCGGGTAGTGGCTTCATCTGGTCACATCATACCGCTGATTTATTGGCGGTAGAATATGGCGATGAGCTGGATATGCCCATGCGGCTGGAGCAACAGCGATGAGCGGCCAATGTGCGGAAGATGTGGTCGTTCGCTGCTTGAACCACAACAACTAACGGTTCAGCCGCAGCTTCACGCAGTGCCAGTCACATATTCGGCACCGCGACAATTTATATGCAAGACATGCGATCAAGGAACGCTTGAACAGAAGAAAATCTTTCGCATGAGCGGGCCAGTTGTCTTCATCGGCTTTATCTTTCTGATCCCATCCGTGCTTGGGATGATCGCCAGCGCCCTGATGTTTTTCGGCGTGATGTCCTCCAGCGTTTCCGACGTGACCCGCGCTCGAAATGAAGCCGTCACGGAAATGCGCGCCAATGATGTGCCGGAATCTATCGTTACCGCTGTTGTCGCCGGGCAGGATGAACAGATAGACAGGCTGATGAGAGCTCAAGACCTGGATCAAGCTAGGCGAAGCTGGGTCAGAGATGCTCAAGAGAAAATTCGCACTGGCAATGTGACTTCCGGCGCGGGCGTCCTCTTTGGCGGCGGGTTTGCCTTAGCGCTCGGTATCGCTTCATTTGTCGGCGGGTTGCTCGGCTGGCTGCTCGTGATGAGGAAGCGCGTCCTTCAGTGCTCAGTATGCAGGGCCGTAGTCAGCGCGTCCTAGTTCTCTGGCAGCACGGAAATCGCAAATCGTTCGCCCGCACTAAGGAAAACCATGACAACTGATTCCATTTCCGACGCAAGCAATTTCCGATGCTCTAGCGATATCGCTTCTCTCGAATCAGCAAACGCAAAACCGGTTGCACGTGCCAGCGAAATCGCCATCAATGTGCCAGGCGTTGTATGTTCATCGGCTTCGGACTGCGAAACAACTATGGCATCCGCAGCGGCCTTAACGACGAATCCCGTCAGCGATCCCTTAGCTGACGAAAACCAGAAGTCCACGCGAACGGGTGACCGGTCGATGAGCCATTTTCTGAGTACGCTCAATATCTCTTCGCCGGAGGCCTGCATGGAAGGAATTTTCGTACTCTATCACGGGCGAGCATACTATGAAGCGTTCAAAGCGACATACCCGGAGTTCTTTAGCTATTCTGCAACCTTGCCGGTGAGTTGATCGAAGGTGAGGCGCTTGCCCACGATTCCGTCAACGGCCAAGCTGAAGCGTTCGCCATCGGTCATCTTGCGATTGTTAAACCGGAAGGTTTGTTCGTCCAGGTACCGGAACAGGTGGAACGGTTCGACCGAAACGTAGGTGCCATGCAGGCCGCGTTTCAGGAGCGACCAGAAATTCTCGCAACCGTTCGTGTGGACGTTGCCGCGGACGTATTCAACCGCATGGTCAACTACGCCGTGCTCGAATTCGTTCAGGCCCTCGTATGACTTCAGGGAATCGGTGTAGAGCGCCGATCCGGCCTGAACGTGCTCGCGGACTTCGGCCTGAAGCGCTTTCTTCCGGCGATTGGAAACGACCTTGGTTCGCATCTGGCTTGGCTTGCCATCCTTGCCGCGTTCGAGGATGCCCATCACGGCGGTTTTGTCTTTGCCGCCGGTCCCGGTGATCTTGCGGGCGCGAACGATGGCGTGCATGTTGCGCGCTTTGCCGCCGATGAAAGATTCGTCTGCCTCTACATGGCCGTTGAATTTGTCGGGAGTCGCCATGCCGAGCGCAACGCGGATTCTGTGATCCATGAACCAGGCGGTTTTCTGAGTGACGCCAACGGCCCGGTGAATCTCGTAGGACGAAACGCCGTTTTTGCAGTTCACAACCTGCCACATGGCAAGCAACCACTTGTCCAAGCTGAGGGGAGAATCTTCGAAAATGGTCCCGGTCTTTGATGTGAACTGGCGTAGCTCGTGCTTACTTCCGCACTGCCAGCGGTTGTACTTCGCCTGGAACAGGACGTTCTTTGAGCCACAGCGCGGACAGGTGACGCCATCCGGCCAGCGGTGGGCTACCAGGTATTCACGGCAGTTGTCGGGGCTGGAAAAGTAGACGATGGCGTCCTGAAGTGTTGCTGGCTCAAAGGTTTCCATGACTCAATCTTATCAAGAAACCAGTGAGTTGGCAACTATATTATTACCCTTAATAGCGCGGCCACGCCCTGGACCTGGTCAGACTTTTTCAATGCCCTTCAGCCATTTAGACTCTGCCGGAATAGTTCAGGAGAGCAAGGTTTGGGCAATCTGTTTTACATTTCAGGCCTTCGGTACTAGTACCGGTGTTGGAGCCCAATCGTCCTTCGAAGACACGCTATTGGGCTGTTTCCAGAGGCCTCTGGAAGCGACGGCTTTCCAACCTCTTCTGCGGCGAATCCGGGAACGGCAACTGTATTAGATTCATAGCCCACCGTGCAATACACGCTTACGATTTTCGGTCCTTAGAGACGACCTTGCGATCGGTCTTGTACAGCGTCCTAATTCTTTTGGCTAGGTCGTTTGGGCAATTGTATGGGTGGACTAACTAGTGATAGCTTTCACGAGGGAGGATAAACCCAATGTACCTGCGCAACGTTCTTTTGGCGGCGATCTTTAGTTCGGTGGCCGCTTTCGCTCAAATTTCTGCGGATTCACCGTTTCAGGTGAGATACGCAGCCAACCTTACAGCCCCTGGTGAGTCGTACATCAATATCACCAACACAGGCGCCAACGGTGCTTCATTTCTGGGCCCCGGCTACGGCGGGGCAGTCGGCAACATCTGTGTAAACGTGTATGCATTCGACGCGACCGATGAGCAACTGGTCTCGTGCTGTTCCTGTCTGATCACGCCGGACGCAACCGCTAACCTTGGCGTCAAGCGGGACCTGACGGTGAATACCCTTACGGGCTTCGCTCCAACCTCAGTGACGGTAAAACTGCTCGCCACGCTGGCGGGGACGGGCGGCTCCGGTACGAGCTGCACCAACTCCGCGGCAGCCGTGACAGCGACCACGACCGGCGTTACCGGCATGGCCGCCTGGGGCACGACGCTCCACGCCACGGCGGTGGCGGGCGTCTATGCGACCACCGAGACACCCTTCACTCCGTCTACTCTGAGTGCGGGTGAAGCGGCCAGCATCGGTAACCGTTGCGCCAACATCCTCGGCAACGGCAGCGGTTCCGGCGTTTGCAATTCGTGCCGGGCCGGCGCTCTGGGAGCAGGCAAGTTAGCGATGTAGTTGTGTTTCTGTTCCGGGTAACCGGCTAATGCCGGTTGCCCGGTTTTTTTTGAGTCTCGGCAGAGACTTTGCACCAGGGTGTGATTCCAAAAAAAGCTGCAAGGAGGAAGCATGACAAGAACAATAATTTTTTCCGCACTGGCGATGTTTGCAGCGGCGTTTTCTGTATTTGGAGCCGATCCGGTTGCCGACGCGCCTTCGGACAGCGCTGTCGTTCTGGTGGAAGGCAGTGGCATAAAACTGACCCTGAAGGATCTGGAGGATAGTCGCGCGGCAGCGATGTTTCAGGCGAGGACCAATTATTACGAAACCGAACGCAAGGCAGTCGAAGATCTGGTCGAGCAATCCCTGCTCGATCAACAGGCGAAGAAGGAAGGACTGACGGTCAAGGAGCTGCTCGACCGGCACGTCAATTCCGTAATTGCGAAGGATCCCTCGGATGAGGCGTTGCGCGTGTATTACGAAGGCGTCGACACAACCGAGCCTTTTGAAGCGGTCCGCGGCAAGATCGTAGACGCGCTTCGGCAGCGGCGAATTGCCAAGGCCAAGGCCGCTTACATGCAGGCCCTCCACGCTCAAAACCCCCTGACCATACTTCTGGAGCCGCCGCGCGCACCGATTTCGATGAAGGACGTTGCGGTCCGGGGCACTGAAGGAACCGGCGTCACGCTACTGGAGTTTGCAGATTTCCAGTGTCCTTATTGCCAGCAGATTCAGCCTTCTCTGGACAAGATAGAGGCGGAATACAAAGGGAAAGTTTCATTTGCCTACAAGGATTATCCGCTGCCGATGCATGCCGAGGCCGAAAAAGCCGCCGAGGCAGCACACTGTGCCGGCGCGCAGGGGAAGTACTGGGATTACCACGACGTGCTGTTTGCCAAAAAGCAGCTGGATCAGCCCACCCTGAAGAGTTACGCGCGTGATCTCAAACTCGACACGAAGGAGTTTGCAACATGCCTGGACTCCGGGCAAATGGCTGGTGTGGTAGGCGCGCAGAATGCCGAGGCCCAGGCGCTTGGCGTGCAGGGCACGCCGACCTTTTTCGTCAACGGCCGATATGTCAGCGGCAATGTTACTTATGAGAGGCTTAAGAGCGTCATCAACGAAGAGCTTAGTGCGGTGGAGGCACGAGCGGGGTCAGGATACAAGAAAGAGCAATAATGCCAGGTATTTTACTTTGATCAGTGATTGCCGGTAAGGGCCGATGGAACGGCCCCTGCCGGCAATCGTTTCCCGTTTTCATTGCTGTTCAATTTTTTAAGCGCCGTTGAATGTGGGTGAGCTTCCGGGGCCGCCCGGCATCACCATAATAGAAAAAAGCTCGCTAAGCCGGATAACGAGTTTAAAGGTTTTCCTTATAACGGGGGTATTTTATGCGATACGCGCAGGGTGCGGCAATTGCCTTTGCCTTATTGGCGCTGAGTCCGTCTCCAACGTTCGGGCAGAGCGGGCTTTCCAACCTGTCCATACCGCCAAGCAACTCAAGTTACCAGTTAGTGAGCTCAAGGCGTTTTTCGTTAACGCAATTTTACTATACATATCGAGCAGTTCTCACTAACACCGGTTCCGCGATTACGGGCGTCACGGCTACGGTAACCAGTCTGACCCCTGGCGGCGTAATGGTAGTTGCCGGTCAGGGCACGGTGCATTTCGATCCGGTGCCGGCGGACGGCCAGGTGACGAGTACCGATACCTTTACGATATTGGTGGACCGCACCGTTGCGTTCTCGTTCAGCGACCTCCAGTGGTCGTTCAACAATCCGTTTGCGGACCCAGGCCCGAATCAGACCGTGCCATTGAACAGCACGGTTACGCTGAACGGCAGCGGGTTGACCAATCCAGGCGGGATTGGATCCCTGACCTATAGCTGGACACTGCAGAGCGTTCCTGCCGGATCCACGGCCAGTCTGTCGAATGCGAACACGATGGTTGCGACGTTCGTGGCCGATGTGAACGGCACATACACGGTCCAGCTTACCGTGAACAATGGTACTCAAAGCGACAGCGAAATCGCCACTGTCAGTACGGTCAATTCGCCGCCGGTCGCGAATGCCGGTCCCAATCAGACTGTTGCGGCGGGATCGACGGTGCAATTGAACGGCAGCAAGTCCTTCGACGTGGACGGAAATCCGCTGAGCTACTCATGGACCTTTGCCAGCATCCCCGCGAGCAGTGCGGCTACATTAGCGAATCCCACATCCGTAACCCCTTCTTTCACAGCCGATGTGACAGGGACATATATTGTTGCCCTGGTTGTCTATGACGGCGTCAACTATAGCGCGCAGTCTACCGTCACCGTGACCACGGGAAACACTCCGCCAGTGGCGCGCACCGGTTCAAATCAACAAGTCAACGTCAATACTCTCGTACAGCTGAACGGCGCGGGTTCAACCGATGTGAACGGTAACGCGCTCACGTACGTGTGGACTTTGAATACAACTCAAGCTTCCGGAAGCAAAGCGACACTGAGCAACTCCACCGCCGTAAACCCGACCTTCACCGCGGATGTCCCCGGCACGTATGTGGCGCAGTTGATCGTAAATGACGGTTTTTCGAGCAGCCAGCCGGCGACGACGACTATATCCACGAACGCCGTGCAGGCGCCGACAGCCAATGCCGGCCCCCCCCAGAACGTTTCCGTCGGCACCACGGTACAGCTCACCGGCGCGGGCTCGACCGACCCTCAGGGACTTCCACTGACCTACATATGGCAGTTGGTTACACGACCAGCGAGCAGCAGCGCCTCATTGTCTTCCACCACGATCGTTAACCCCACGTTCCTCGCCGATCAACCCGGGACATACGTCTGGCAACTGAGTGTTAACGACGGATTCCTGTCCAGCACCACTCCTGCAACCGTTACCATTACGACGACAGACACGCCGCCAGTAGCGAACGCAGGGATGAATCAGACTGCATCCGTGGGAGGCGTCGTGTTCCTGAACGGCAGCCAATCGTACGACCCGGACAATCAGCCGCTTACTTACTGCTGGGCTTTTCTCAGTATTCCGATGGGCAGCAGTGCCATGCTTAGCCCAGGTTCGGGTCCCTGCGCGACGACGGCAAACCCCTCTTTCACCGCGGATGTGGCGGGCACATATGTGGTGCAGCTAATCGTCAGCGATCCATTCCTGCCCAGCCAACCTTCCACGGTCACGATCACGGCGGGCAACTTTACGATCACTTTGACGCCTAGTCCGCTGAACCTGACCAGCGCACCGGGAACTCTGATGCTCACCTTGAACCCGACCCCCGCCAGCGCGGTTTCTGTCGGCCTGAGCGGGTTTGACCCTGCGGTCATTTCCGTTCAGACGCCGGTGACGGTTCAGGCGAACACAAGCGGCGTTAACGTAACTGTAACGCCACTGGCATCGGGAACCACCGGGGTGGTCGCCAGTGCAACAGGGTACAAGTCCGGAAACGCCACGGTGACTGTAGTGACGCCGTCCGTCTCGGTTGCATTAACCAATCCCGCAACAGGCGCCAGCGCAACAGCCGTGGGGCTCACACACAGCCTCAATGGCACGCTGACACTCAGTGCGGCGGCTCCTTCGCCGGGGGGCACGACTATCATGCTTTCCAGCGATCCCTTAGCCTCGGGGCAGGTCAGTTTCAATCCCGCCAGCGTTACGATCGCTGCGGGAAACACTATCGGCACCTTCACTCTGATGGGGACGGCTTTGGGTTCAACGACCATCACGGCCAGCGCGCCCGGCGTGACCAGCGGCACGACGCCCCTGCTGGTGACAAATCTTGGGGGCATTCTGCTTAACGGGGGCGTACCCGTTAGTGTGGGGGTCGGACTATCCACACCGCTCCCGGTAACGTTGCAGTTCCCGGCGCCGGGTGACGGCACTACCGTCACGCTGGCCAGCACCGCCCCAGGTACGGTCACCGTCTCGCCGACAACCATCAGCTTTGCGCCAGGCTCCACTACCCCGATTACGCAGCCGCAGGTCACCGGGGTTGCAGCAGGGTCAGCGAGTATCACTGCGTCATCCGGCGGCTACACGGGGAACAGTGTAACGGTCAATGTGGCCGGGTCAATCACCTTGTCGCCGAGCACCGTTTCGGTGAGCGTGGGCGGGACAGGCAATATCAACGTGAACCTCTCCGCAACCGCGCCGGACGGCGGCCTGGTCGTCAACTTAAGCTCGAGTAACACGGC
This sequence comes from Terriglobia bacterium, assembly GCA_963832905.1. Taxonomy (GTDB): domain Bacteria; phylum Acidobacteriota; class Terriglobia; order Bryobacterales; family Bryobacteraceae; genus BOG-234. The sequence continues at coordinate 714,691 of CAWHVO010000002.1, forward strand.
TATTGCTACGGTGCCGGCGAGTGTCACTGTCACTGGCCAGAGCGCTCCGGTACTGGTCACCGGCGTGGCCGCCGGCATGGCAACTATCACCGCGAGCACGGCCAGCCCATCGTTCACGTTCTCAGGCACAGGCGTGGCGGTGACGGTCAATTCCGCGGTTGTGCTCACCTGCCCGGCCGTAACCGCGGGCACGCAGGGTGTTCCGTTTAACAGCGGCGCGCTTACAGTCACGGGCGGCTTGTCTCCCTACACGTTCTCTGTCGTGGGCGGGCTTTCCAACCTGCCGGCGGGTCTGAGCCTGAACGCTTCCACGGGCGCCGTCACCGGCACGCCCACCGCGCCGGGCACATTCACCATCCAGGTGAAGGACTCTAACGGAGTTGTGGCAGTCACCACGTGTCCATTCACCATCAATCCGCCGCTTTTGGTAACCTGCTCAACCACCACTACAGGCACGCAGGGGGTCGCGTTTAACAGCGGAGCCATCACGGTCACGGGCGGCACCAAGCCCTACACGTTCTCGATCGTGGGCGGGCTTTCCAACCTGACCGCGGGCCTGAGCCTGAACGCTTCCACGGGCGCCGTCACCGGCACGCCCACCGCCACCGGCACATTCAGCATCCAGGTGAGCGACGCCAGCGGCGCCACGGGCACCGCGTGCCCGATCACCATCAATGGGACGCTTTCGGTAACGTGCTCCACCACCACCGCCGGCACGCAGGGGGTTGCGTTTAACAGCGGAGCCATCACGGTCACGGGCGGCACCAAGCCTTACACGTTCTCGATCGTGGGCGGGCTTTCCAACCTGACCGCGGGCCTGAGCCTGAACACTTCCACGGGCGCTGTCACCGGCACGCCCACCGCCTCCGGCACATTCAGCATCCAGGTGACCAACGTCAATGGCGCCACCGGCACAGCCTGCCCGATCACTATCAATCCGCCGCTTTCGGTAACATGCTCCACCACCACCGCCGGGACGCAGGGGGCTGCGTTTAACAGCGGAGCCATCACGGTCACGGGCGGCACCAAGCCTTACACGTTCTCGATCGTGGGGGGGCTTTCCAACCTGACCGCGGGCCTGAGCCTGAACACTTCCACGGGCGCTGTCACTGGCACACCCACTGCACCGGGCACATTCAGCATCCAGGTGACCGACGCCAATGGCGCCACCGGTACCGCCTGCCCGATCACCATCAATCCGCCGCTTTCGGTGACCTGTTCCACCACCACCACGGGCACGGTGGGTGGTGCGTTTAACAGCGGAGCCATCACGGTCACGGGCGGCACCAAGCCTTACACGTTCTCGATCGTGGGCGGACTTGCAAACCTGCCCACGGGCCTGAGCCTCAACACTTCTACGGGTGCTGTCACCGGCACGCCCAGCGCCACCGGCACATTCAGCATCCAGGTGAACGACGCCAGTGGCGCCACCGGCACCACCTGCCCTATCACCATCAATCCAGGGCTGTCGGTAACGTGCTCAACCACCACCACAGGCACGCAGGGGGTTGCGTTTAACAGCGGAGCCATCACGGTCACGGGCGGCACCAAGCCCTACACGTTCTCGATCGTCGGGGGACTTTCGAACCTGCCCGCGGGCCTGAGCCTGAACACTTCCACGGGCGCCGTCACCGGCATGCCCACGGCCTCCGGCACATTCAGCATCCAGGTGACCGACGCCAATAGCATCACGGGTACCGCCTGCCCGATCACCATCAATCCGCCGCTTTCGGTAACGTGCTCCACCACCACCGCCGGGACGCAGGGGGTTTTGTTTAACAGCGGAGCCATCACGGTCACGGGCGGCACCAAGCCTTACACGTTCTCGATCGTGGGCGGGGTTTCCAACCTGACCGCGGGCCTGAGCCTGAACACTACCACGGGCGCTGTCACCGGCACGCCCACGGCCTCCGGCGCATTCAGCGTCCAGGTGACCGACGCCAACGGGGCCATCGGCGCCGCCTGCCCGATCACCATCAATCCGCCGCTTTCGGTAACCTGTTCCACCACCACCTCGGGAACGGTGGGTGTTGCGTTTAACAGCGGAGCGGTCACGGTCACGGGCGGCACCAAGCCTTACACGTTCTCGATCGTCGGGGGGCTTTCCAACCTGCCCACGGGCCTGAGCCTGAACACTTCCACGGGCGCCGTCACCGGCACGCCCGGCGCCGCCGGCGCATTCAGCATCCAGGTGAGCGACGCCAGCGGGGCCGTTGGCACCCCCTGCCCGATCACCATCACCGCCGGGCTCTCGGTAACCTGCTCAACTACCACCACCGGCACGCAGGGTTTCGCGTTTAACAGCGGTCCGATCGGGGTCGTGGGCGGCACCGCTCCCTACTTGTTCTCGATCGTCGGCGGGATTGGAAACCTGCCGGCGGGCCTGAGCCTGAACGCTTCCACTGGCGCCGTCAGCGGCGCGCCGACCGTCACCGGCAGTCTCACCAACCAGGTGTTCGCCGTCCAGGTGACAGATGCCCACGGCCTCTCAGGCATGAGCTGTTCGATCACCATCCAGCCGCCACTCACCATCACGTTCAACTTCTCTCCCGCAGGGATCGCCGGGGATGGCCTACAGCTTCCAGCCGCAGACTGTGGGCGGCACGACGCCGTTCGTATGGTCTTTCAGCGGCTTGCCCAGCGGGCTCAACGGCAGCAGCGTGACTGGATTGATCAGCGGTACGCCGAGAAATCTCGGCACGTCCACGATCACAATCAGCGTCTTCGACTCGACGCAACCCACAGGACAACAATTTACTACGCAGCCTCTCTCTCTCGTCATTGCCCAGTCGCCGCTCACCGTCAGCAGCAACCCCTCGCCGCTGGCCAACGCCGTCATCAATGTGGCGTATCTCGCTCAAATCGTTATTACCGGCGGAGCGCAGCCCTATACTGTTTCGGCAAATACTACCGATCCGACCTACCCCGCGTGGCTCAACTTCGACACCAGCACCAACGGTGCCGTCTGCGGCGTTTCCAATCAGATCAGCATCTGCGGGACGCCGACCGCGGCTAACATCGGTACCAACACTTTTACCGTTAAAGTCATCGACAACAACAATACGACGGTAAATCAAACCTTCTCGTTTGTCGTTACGCAGCAAGGCGGCCTGGGCGGGCTTGCGGTTCAGAGCGTCACTGCGGGCCAGGGCCTGGAAGCTCCAATCACCATCACATTCAACCCGGCGCCAACGTACGGCCTCACATGCACCCAGGAACCTTGTACATGCACCCCGACAACCCCCGGTTGCCTGTCGATCTCTTCCAGCAGTTCATCGGTGCTGCTCGGTGAGGCGGACAGCGGTGGCAGTATCTCAAAGTCGTTCGCCATCCCGGCCGGTACGACGAGCCTGCAGTTATACGCCCAGGCCCTCGGGTTGCCGAACGCAACCTCGACGATTACAGCTTCCGCACCCGGCTATGCGACCGGCAACGGACTCGTGACGATTGGCAACGCCGGATTCGTAGTCTCGGGGCCAAACGGGATTGGTACAGATTTCACTACCTACCAGGGAGTCCAAACCACGCTGACCGTTTACGCCGCGCTGCTCGATTCCAATGACCTGTTCGTCGAACCGCAACAGGTGATGGGAGGCGCAACTGTCAGTGTGCCTATCGCGAGCGCGCCGACGAGCATCGGCACTGTGTCTCCGACTTCGCTGACATTCACTGGCGGAACACAAAGCGTGACGGCGACGTTTAAAGCGAGCAGCGCGAACTCCGGGGGAGCCAGCGTGACGCTCACACAGCCCACATCGCCCGTCAACTTCACAAATCCGGCCACCGGCGGGAACCTCAATGTTACCGTCATGCAGAGCGGTTTCGTCGCCCCCACCGTGAATGTCGGTTCCGGCCTGGAGCAACAGGCCACGGTCACGCTCACCGGGAACGCTCCAAGCGCCACCACGGTCACGTTGGCGAGTTCCGACAGCAGCAGTCTCCAGTTTGCGTGCTACAGCACGTTACCTGGTTCCGGATGCAGTACCGGCACCGGCAATCCGGCGACGGCGGGCACCATAACCGTGACGATTCCCCAGAACCAGACGCAATCCTCGCAGTTCTACGCAATTGGATTAGGCGCGCCGGGATCGGTCCCGTACACCATATCCGGAGGCAGCTTCGGCGTTCTCCCGGCATCGGTGACGATAGTTCCGTCCGCCCTGGAGGTCCAGACGGTCCCAGGCGTTCTGGGGAATCACGCAGATCCTCAGGTTACCGTGACCACTGCGGCGCTGGTGAGCGGCACCCCCGTCACGCAGGCAGTCGCCCCCAACGGGACGGTTACCGTTACTGTGACCAACAGCCCGACGAACGTCGGAACCATTACCAACCAGACGGTGATAATCGGCGGCGGTTCTTCCTCCGGTACAACCTTCTTTATGCCTCTTGCCGTTGGCACGACCACTATTACCGCAACCGCAACCGGATTCACAACGGGCACGACGCTGGAGAGTGTTACGAACGGCGCGAATATAAATATCTTTAACGGCTCGACTGTCGGACAGAACCTGGAGTTCCAGAACTTCATGGAACTGGGCGCCGCGGCTCCGAGCGGAGGACTGCCGGTTACCCTGACCGTCGCCCCAGGCTCCGTTGGACTCCTGCAGCTCGCAGTCAACCCGAGCGATCCCGGATCGAACAGCATCGTAGTCACGGTGCCCTATAACCAATCGAGCGCAACTTACTACGTTTATGGATTGCAGTCGTCCGGCACGGCGACGTACGGTGCGACAGCACCAGGCTACTCGGGCGGAACCGACACCGTGACCCTGGCTCCGTCGGGTATCGAGATTTTCGAAACAAATTCCACGGGTGGGGTTATTTGTGCCAATAGCTGCCCCGTGACCTTGTCGAACGGCCCTCAAAACTTTGGGTTGTTTACCGAACAGCTTTCGACCGACGGTAGTAACATTCCGCAGACTCAGGGGTATGTGGCCGGACCTACCGGACCAGCCACGGCAACCACTACCGGAACAGCATCGCAAGGCAGCACCGCTCTCACGGTTGCTTCCGGCACCGGACTGGCCGTAGGCCAGCTTGTGTTTGGATCCGGAATCGCGCCGGGAACCTACCTCGTGTCCGGCGGCGGCCTTTCCTGGACGCTGTCGCAGGCCACCACAAGCGCCCTCAGTTCCACCACTGTGGCTTTCTATAACTTGTTGACCGTGACGGTCGGCGACTCAATCCCGGGAGTCGGATCTGTATCCCCGGCTATCATACCTCCCGGCGCAGGAATGACTCCCGCCACAGGCATGGGTGCGCTTGTGTTTACACCCACAGGAACCGGAAGCACGGTTCTTTCGGTCGTCCCGCCGGCGGGATTTGTCGCGCTTCAAGGATTCTACAGCCAGTTTAATGCGGTTACTCTTACGGTGACGGAATGACCCCGCGGCTAAAGTGCGACGAGCGCCGCGCGGGCAATTACAGCGGGTCGGCTGGACTGGAAATGCTACAGCGGATACAAGGACGAAGGATGCGATTCATCGCTCTCACAAATGTTTTAATCAGTCTGGCGGTTGCGCCGTATCCAGTCCTGGCGGCGTCGGGTATCGTCGCGCCGGATGTCACGGTGGGCCGAAATCTCGAGACTTTTGCAACCGTCAAGCTGCCCCAGGCAGCAGGGGAGTCCGGCGTGCAGTTCACGGTGACCAGCGACGATCCGAGCCGCTTGTTATTGTCCGCGGCGCAGGACCGGGCGGGTACGGCCACCATTTCTCTGACGGTTCAACCCGAGCACGTCAACAGCCCGGAATTCTGGATACAGGGAATGGCGGACCGCGGCACCGTCACCTATACAGTGTCGGCGGGGAGTATGGGCAGCGCGAAAGGTACGGTAACCCTCTTGCCTTCCGCTATCATGATTCTCGGGCCGTCCCGCGTGCCCAGATTCCCTATGACGCCGGGAGGGAATGCGGCGAAAATCACCATCGTCTCCGCGGCGCTCGATTCGTCGCTGAAGGTGTCCGGTGAACAGCCGGTAGCTGGTGGCCTGCAACTGGATGTGACTTTAGCCAATTCCAACCCCACCGCCGGGAAACTGGGAGTTTCGAAGGTGACGCTGGGCGGTGGTTCGAGTACAGCGATCACCTACTTCAAGCCCGCGGCCGATGGTGAAGCGTCTATCGCGCCTGTCCAGCCGCCCGGTTTCACCGCTCCGGCGCAATTCGCAAGTGTGATAATGGCCGTCGCTAAGCCGGGTTTGGCCCCCGTCAGCGAGGTCTATCTCGGCAAGGACCTTCAGATGACGGCCACGCTCGCCCTGGGTGAAGCGGCGCCTCCCGGCGGTCTGCAAGTAACCATGACCAGCTCCGATCCCTCCAAACTTCTGCTGTCGACCAAGGAAGACCAGGTGGGCTCCCCCTCCATTACGCTTACCGTTCCGGCCGGTCGACTTGTCGCAACGTATTATCTTCAGGGACTCGGCGACTCCGGTATAGTAACCTACGATGCGACAGCGCCCGGATTTCGGAGCAGCACAGCCAGAGTAGGGGTCACCCATTCCGGATTCATCGTTGCCTATGAGGGCTACGGTCCCCCGGATGAGGCCGCTGTGCTCCGCAAAGGGTATAGTGTCGACTCGCGGGAGTTTTACGCGTCTCTGACCGATGCAAAGGTGCGTCCGGTTCATGTCACCGTCTATTCTGCCTACCTGCATCCGGATTCAGGACGAGCCGCGGACATTACCGTTCAACCGCTCCGTGCCGGCGTAACGGCGACAGTGGTATTAAAGAGTACCGACCCGGCGGTGGGGACGGTGGAATCTCCCGTGACGATGAGTTCCGGAATCAGTCATGTGAAAAGCCTGTTCGTTCCGATGGACAAAGGACGGACTGTGATCACGGTTAACACGCCGGCTGGGTTTTCGACCCCCGCGAACGCCGCTTCCGTACCGGCTACGGTGGTGAATTGAATATGGGGGCTTGTATCGTTTACTAAACGTAACAGTATCAATAGTTAAAGGGTCTAAATAGTGAACAAAAAAAGGCCCGGTTCCGCATAAGGTGGGCTATACTTAATGTTAGGTATAAGCTGGCGGATTTGAATGCCAGAAAGATGGAGGTTTTCGTGCTGTTGAGATCAGGGGTTTTAAGCGCGGCCCTAATATTATTGTCTTTTCAAGCTGTAGCTGACTCGCTGCCGTTCACCTACAGCCTGGTCAATTTGGGAAGCGGCGAATATCAGTACGACTACTCGATCTACAATAACGGGTCCCTGGGCGCGGGCGTTGCGGTACAACTCTTCGATATCGACTTCGATCCGGTTTTGTACTCGAACCTTTCGATTGTCACGCCGAACCCGCTGGCATCGCAATGGACCGAGCAGATTTTCGGGGCCGTGGGATCCTCTCCGGCGTTTTTCGATGTCTCGACGCCGACGAACGGTGGAATCGCGGTAGGAGACACCGTTAGTGGTTTTGCCGTTGATTTCGACTGGCTGGGCACAGGCCAGCCCGCGTCACAGCCATTTCAAGTCTACGATCCCAACAGCTTCGCTGAGCTTCAAAGCGGTAATTCCGGACTGATCCTCAGCAGCTTCGAAGGCGGTACAGCTTCCGACCCTGCGTCTCTGCCGGCCGGATCTCTGGTGGGTTCCGTCAACGGAACAATTGGGGGAGATGGGTTGACGGACTATTATTCGTTTTTGTGGGCGGGGGGGGCATTTAACGTTACTGCCTCAATTACCGGCACTACAAACGATGGATCATCTTATATTTTCTCCTACGGGTTAAGCGGCAGTGGCGGCTGTAGCAGTCTGGGCAGCGCAACGCTGAACAGCGGTGACAGTTTCACCGGTATGGTTGGAAATAATTCCTCTCTGGCGGCAGGCCAATACTGCATAGGGATAGATGCTAACAGTGTTAACGATCCCGGTTTCACGATTACTTTCGACACCCCGGTTGAGAGTACAGTACCGGAAACGCCGGAGCCATCTACTATTGCTCTGCTCTTTGCGGGCACGGGCCTCTTTGTCTGCACGGGTATTATGAGCATGTTGCGCCGCAGACGCGCAGCCCGGAAAGTATAAGCAGCAGCTAGCTTAGCAGGCTTTGGACCGCGGGATAGACTCCCGCGCTGACGCCGGGCCGCGTCGACCTATCCAATTCCGTGCGTCCAGCAAAGCAAGGAAGAAACAAGTACTATAACCACCAACCATCGAGTTTTCGGCTTATAGCTGGCTTTAGGCTGCAGATTAAGATAATATCCGGGTATGAAAACCTCCGGAGGATCACGTCAAAAATCAGCATTGCAGGCGCGGCTGCGAGCATGGGATGACGCCGCGTCGCAAGCCGTGACCCGGACTGGCCGCAAGAGCAGAAACTGGCTTCTGTACACAACGGCAGTAGGTTCCGCGCTGGCCATGGCTACGGACGCCGGCGCGCAGATCGTCCAGTACAGCGGGACGCCTCCCGCTGCGAGTCTCAACGTCCCAGCGGCTTCCTTCCCCGGTTTTGACCCGTTCTCTGTTGGACCCGCAGTGTTTTCACTTGCCGGGAATCATAGGTCCGGTTCATTTGGAGCAGTGGGTCTCGCTGCATCGGTGAAGGCTGGCTTACTCACGAATGGGAGTAACTCGGTCCGAAAGCTCTCATCGGGCGCGAAGATCTCAAGCCACGGCCTCTTAGCGGGGGGCTTGCACACTGTCAAGGTCGCCACTGTCTTTGGCCTCCAGTTCGGATCCTTCAGCTCTGGTGTTCCCGGCTTTGCCGGTATAGAGTTCAATACGGGTGCTAACCCGGCTAGCGCCAGCATTAACAACCCAACCAAGATCCACTATGGATGGGTCGAGCTGGAGTTCGGCGGCAGCCCCTTCCCTACTTCCATTGAGGCAATCTCCTGGGCATATAATTCGGTAGTGGGAGCGCCAATCATGGCTGGCCAGACCTCGGCTGACACTACCACACCTGAACCTGGCACAGCCGCGTTGTCTCTTTTGGCTTTGGGTGCGGCGGGCGTTCTGGCCTGGCGGCGAAAGAAAGCCGCACTCAACACCGTTTAAGAAGCGGTCCTGAAAAAGAGGATCGCACCCAATCAGACCCTGCGCTGCCTGTGCAGGGAAGGGTCTACGGCTGCGGCCATCCGGCTTGCATCCGGATCTCCACCCAGGAACTGGCGGATTCGCTCCGCCTCGGCCAGAGGGTTCGCCAGAACCGCGGCGCGGGCCAGTACCAGCACTCCCGTTTGGGGACGGCGATCCAACCAGACTTTCGTCTTTTGAAGAGTGCGCCGGTATTCCTCCTTCAGCCGTTCGCGCCGCGCGGGAGTATCCGGAATGGTCTCGCCGCGCCTTTCGATCATCTTTGCCTGTGAATCGAGGATCTCATTCAGGTCCCTTTCGATAAAGATGACTCGCAGGGGAATGTTCCTCGGAATCGCCGGGAGCAGCGGCACCACAATTTTCACCGCCTTTCCCCTTGCACTGTCCAGCCACTCGGCATTCTCCATCAGCTTTTTCACGGGCTCGAATTCGAAGTATCCGCGAGGATTGTCTTCGTCGCTTTGGCGCAATCCGTCCGTGACGGTCGCTACATCCCCGGCCGCGAGCATCTGCATAAGCATTGACGTCCCGGCACGCGGAAGTCCCGTAACCACCACCAGCGATTCACCGAGCGCCGTTGTGCCCGGCCGCTCCATCCAATGAGCCGAATCCTGCACGTCTGAACCCCTCGGAGGCGCCTGAACGGTTCCGCGAACTGTCCGGCGCATCTTTCGAACCTGTCTGCGATGCGCGGTTGCGCCTTCGGGGTCGCCCAACTTCTCTTCCAGCAAAGTCGCCAGGCGCAGGTGAGCCGCCGGGAAATGCGGGTTCTGAGAGATGGCAAGCCGGTATGCCGCGGCCGCGCGCGGGAAGTCTTTCATGCCGGCCAAAGACTGTCCCAGGAGATAATGCGCCATCGGGAAGTGATAAAGCCTCTGCAGGCAGTTCAGGGCGTGTTCCGTGGCACGTTCGTAACTCCGGGCCAGCAAAGCCATCCGGCACATACCGAGATGGGCATGCGGATTGTCGGGATCGATCAGGAGCGCGCGCTGGTACGTTTCGCGCGCTTCGCGAAACCGCCGCAGCTTCCCGTAGAGATCGCCGGTCTGCAACAACAGACCAGGTCTGGTCAGATGCTCGCCGGTGATACGGTTCAGACACTCGAGCGCTTCGGCATAGCGCTTTTCGGCGGTGAGAATCTGGCCCTTCAGGTAATCAACCACGGCCGGATGGTAGCGCGTCAGATCGCGCCAGCGGGCAAACTCCAGCCACTCCTCCCGGCTCAGCAGTGGCTCGATCTTTTTGTCCGGATCCGGATGATCGTCGTCGCCGGTTTGAGCGACCGGGTCGTTTTTGCGAAGGGCGAGCCGCTCTTTAGCCAGGCGCCGGAACTCCGCAGTTTTCTGAATCGCCTGCTCGTAAAGCAGACGGCGCCGGCCGTCGAGATCGTCCACGATACGCCGCATTTCAGACACGAGCGACAGGGCCTGGCATGAGACGAAATAACGCACCGCGAAGCGCTGCTCGTCGGGCTCGCGATCGTAGAGATCGCGAAAGATTTCGGCGCTCTCGTGATGGCGGTCGTCGTTCTGGTACGCTTCGCCGAGGTTGTAACGCAGTTCGCGGACGGTCTGCGCGACTGCTTTTTCGCTGTCTTCGCCAGGCTCGGCTATATAGCCCAGAGCCACCATCTGCTGCAGCGCCTCGCGGGCGGCGATGGGATCGAGCAACGTGTGCGCGGGATGCCGGCCGGCGTTTCCCGGCACGTCCTCCCAACTGGGAATCGGCTTCAGAACCGGCGGCTCTTCGAATGCGGCCGATAACACCTTGCCGTCCATGTCTTCGCCGAAGGGGAGCCCAAAGAGCGTCAGAAGCGTGGGGGCGATGTCCAGCACGTTCGCGCCGTAGAGCAGTTCGTCTTTTCTGATGCCGGGTCCGGCCATGACGAATATGCCGAAATCGCGGTGCTCGATGGCCGGACCCGCGGGAATGTCGGGGATCTGGCGGGGACGCAGATGGTCGGGGTGAAAGCCGTGATCGGATATCAGTATGACGGTGGTATCCGGCCCCGCTTTTTGAAGCAGTGTTCCCAGCATCTGATCGTGCAGTTGATAGGCGCGGTTGACCACGCCGCTGTAAAGTTCGAAGTCGCGTTCGCTGATCCACTCCTGCCGGGGCGCATGATAACGCATGAATCCGTGGCAGAAATGGTCGATGGCGTCGAAGTAAACGGTGAAAAAATCCCACGCCTGGTTGTCCAGCAGCCATGTCGCCGCGGAATGCATGGTGACGCATTCACAGAGCGTCTTCATCAGGCCCGCCAGGCGGCGATCCTTGTCCTGATCGATCTCCGCGGCTTTGGGGACAAACGGCTCCACCATGTCCGGATGCAGCTCGTCGGGGTGGAATCGCAGTTCGGCGAGAATCCCCAGCAGATCGGGAGGGTGAACCGAGCCGGGCGGCGGCGGCCACTTCTCGCGCAGTGTTCCCGACTTGCCCCGAATCGGGCCGGGCGCGCGATGGAAGTGATCGGAGACCATGACTCCATTCAGCGGTTCGGCAGGATGGCTTGGCCACCAGCCAATAACCACACTGCGCAAATCGTTCTGATTAAGAATGTTCCAGACTGCTTTGCAGGTTCGCGAGAGGTTGGATACAGGCTGAACCGAGCGGCCATCCGGCGCGGGTTCGGAGAAGCCGTGGATTCCATGCTTGAAGGGCCTCTTGCCGGTAGCAATTGAGGTCCAGAGCATGGGAGAAAGAGGCGGATGCAGAGTGGCGAGCTGGGCCATGCAGCCGTTCTCGATCAGCCGCTGGATATTCGGCATTTTCCCCGCGTCCATCAGCGGATTGATGACTTTCCAATCGGCGGCATCCCAACCGATCAGAAGCACTTTACGACGCGGGGGATCCGGCATGTACCTTTACTGTTATGGTAATCGACGCTCGATTCCGATTGCGGGCGTAAACCGCGTTCGGCGGAGTGGCACCTTCAGTTAATCGAAAGTCTGCCAGGCAGACGGAGTCATCGGTTGGCAGGCAGCCAATGAGGTTGTGGCAAACCTCTGGTTTTCACTGCCTTCCGGTGGCGTCAACGGCCAGCCGGCCGTTCTTCTCGATCAGCTTACCCACAATGCCGGCGCGGGTAGAGGAGCCCATTTTGATCTTGACCAAACGCAGGAATGCTTTGACAGTGTGGGGGCTGATATTCATTCGCACGGCGAGTTCCTTGCTGCTGAGCCCCATCGCCACGCCGATCAGTGCTTCCTGCTCCCGGTCGGTGAGGTGATATTCCTCGCCCACTTGAAATACGGTTTCAACCACGGACTTCTCCTGCTTAAAATGCAGGACCAGCACCGGCGGGGTGATGTCATCGCTCCAGGCGCCTAACTCAAACACGCGACAGCTATATTCACGGCCGCGCGCGGTGAGCAAGATAGGCGCTGAATTCAATTCGCTCCGGGCATTCAGCCGGTCGAGGAGATTCGGAGAAAGACTGGCTTTCCCATTGGATCCGCCAAACGATCCGCCGATGGTGTGGAGAATAGGCTCTGCTTCGTTGGAGATCGCGATTAGTCTGAAATTCCCATCGACCAGCGCGATGCCTTCCTCAGCCGGGATGCTGCGCGGAGAGTCCGCAGCGGCCCGCCTGGTTGTTCTGCCCACCTTGGCTACGCTCATTGCTGTTCCCATAAAGTTTTAGTCCAATCCTTACTGGTAACGAAACACATAGGTGTTCCAGTTGGCAAACTGGGTTCTCGGGTAATTTCCGATGTATTGAACGACCATCTGGATCGAGCCATCGCTGGCTGCGACCGCCGTGTTGTAATCGCCCCAGCGGGCAACGCCGTCGCCACCGTACGCGCCGTAGCCGGTAAATCCGTCCTCCGGGAGCGCGCCTGTGGCGGCGATCTCGAGTGTGGAAGGCGCGGAGGACACTGCGAACGGGACAAATGCCGCGCTGGGATACCAGGCCGGTCCCACGAGGGTCACGGCGACGGCGCCGACGCCTTGCGCGTTTACCGCAAGAGCCGGTCGCAACAGATGATTACCTGTGACCAAAAGATATCCCTGTGTCACGACTCGCGCCGCCAGCGCAAGGCCTCGATAGGTGGGGGACAGGACCATGTAAGCGCCGCCAACCAGGGTTTTCCCATTTTGGTCAACGACACCGGTCGGGAGTGTAAGGAAGAGTTGCCCGGAGGCGTATACCAAAGACTGCACCCGGGTGTCTCCCCCATCCAGATACTCAAGCGGCGCGGGAGGCGTCAGGCTGGACCCTAATGGAGTCGGGCCTGCCGGTTGGTTCGCAGCCTCCGGAGTAACGTAAGTCTCAGTGGGGACGTTAATTCGCGTCAGCGACACAGCGGGACTTTGACCGGGACCCAGAACGGCCAGCGAACTGGTATTGGTCATGGCCCACAGCGCAACCCCGGTGCCTTGTTCGCCGTTGCCTAACGAACTGACAAAGTATTCCAGCCCCCCGAATGCGACGAAGTTGGCTGCACCAGGCGGGGCCGCTGCCGGCTGAATTGCGAACTCGTAGCCGGTAACGTACGGCAGCAGGAACTGAACGGCGGTCGGCTGGCTGGCGCCCGAAACCAGGGAAGATTTCGAAATCGTCAGTATCGACGCGCCGACCATATCTTCCCCATTCGTATCGAACTCATTCCAGGCAACGTGGAATCCATATTGATCGGCCCCGATCTGCGGATAATCGTCGATGCAGGGACACACGCCGCTGGGGTTGGTGGCGTCGCTGGTATTCATGATGTAAATGTTGTAGTTCGCGGTGGGATCGGCAGTCTGGCTGACGGCTATATATAGGTGAGAACTGGGGAGCGGGTCTCCGTAAATGTCGTTGTCCTGGGCACGCTGCACCACAATCCAGCGGGCGATGCCCGGGTCAAAAAACACGCGCATGTCCGTGAGATAAACGCCGTAGGAGTTCGTCTGCGACAGATAGTTGATCTCCGGAGCCAGACCGAACAGCTGGTTTGATGCCAGGACGATAGGAAGAACCGGCGCCCCGGAGGTGTTGTAGATTTGGATAGCGTCGTTCACGCCTTCGAGCATATAGCCGTTGCCAACGGCAATGCTTTGATTGGGCGGTTCCAGACTGAACTGGTTTCCGCCATCCGAATTGAAGTTGTAGGCGTCCCTCTGGTCCACATGGGAGAGACCATTGAACCCTGTAACTCCGGAGAGCGGAACAACGGACAAACCCGTCATCGGCAGCGACAGCGTCAACGCCCCCAACATTCCCTTCCCCGAAACGGGAGGGTGCAACCGGGGCAAGGACTTCAATATGTCGGTCCCCTTCAGGAAGTTGACCGCTCCCAGTTCCTGTGGGTTCTGTGCCTGCTGGGTTACATTAACTACGCCCGTCATAGCAAGCTGTCCTGTGACATTCATCCCTGAGTAAAAAAGCTGTTGTGCCAGTAGCGGCGCCGTGAAACAGATCGCGCCCGCAAAAACGGTCACAACCCCCGCCGCTACCCGGCGAACCCGAAACAGGAATCGCAGACTTGGGCGGTATCGCACCAAGCCGGCCAACACTGCCGCGACCAGCAGGAACTGCAGGCCGCCGGGTTCGGGAGCGGCCGACCCGGTTTCGCCGTTCATGTCGGCCAACTGAGTGGTGAAAATCTGATAGGTTTGGCCATTTACATTCAAGAAAACACTGGAGCTGTCCGATTGATTAGACGTACCGTTTGAGACCGGAACCCCGGTAAGGTAACCGGCATATTCAAAGCCAGGAGTGTCACCGGTCGCAAAGCTGTAAGAGAACTGAAATCCGCTGCCGGGGGCACTGAAGTCCGTCACCGTAAGAACACCGGCTCCGCCCGTATTGTCGAGGCTTCCAACGTAGAAGCCGAAGATATCTCCGGAAGTCACAGGAATGGTGAAATCGGTCATTCCCGATAAGCCGCTCCCATCGTTTGTACCGGTCAGGATCAGCGTGTCGGCACTCGGACATGAAGTCAGTACCGAACAATCCGGAGACGACGCATACCCGTTCGGGAGGACCCCACCGGTATTAGTAAGGGTAAAATTGTCAAGCGCATAGGATCCCGTGAATTGCGCCTGAGCATGGTGAGCGGTGCCGCAGAGCAGCAACACGCAACAGAATGCCACCGGGGAACACAACGACCGCCAGCCGTGCCGTTCCCCCTTGGAAATTATGGAATTAGTAATCATCTCCTCCGGCCCATCGTACGAATCTTAAGTCCGTTAACTACGTTGTGTTTTTTACGGGTGTAGTTAAGTACTGTTTCCCCGTTAAAAAACTAGTTCAGATTAGGCTAATACCGGACCCACTGTCAAGTCACAATTGATTGTCTCTAGTACTGTCGTAGTACTGCTTTAGTACCGTATTGGTACTGTCTTAGCTCGTGAAAACGAAAGGGATATATGAACGGAAACGTTCTGAAATCCAGCGGATGCCAGAGACGCCCTTTCGGTACGGGGGATTACGTCTTTTGGCTAGGTCGTTTAGGCAATTGTATGGGTGGACTAACTAGTGATAGCTTCACGAGGGAGGATAAACCATGCAGGTGCGCAACGTTCTTTTGGCGGCGATCTTCAGTTCGGTGGCCGCTTTCGCTCAAATCACTGCGGACTCACCGTTTCAGGTGAGATACGCAGCCAACCTCACGGCCCCTGGTGAGTCGTACATCAACATCACCAACACGGGCGCGAATGGTGCTTCGTTTCTGGGTCCCGGCTACGGCGGGGCAGTCGGCAACATCTGTGTAAACGTGTATGCATTCGACGCGACTGATGAGCAACTCGTCTCGTGCTGTTCCTGTCTGATCACGCCGGACGCAACCGCTAACCTTGGCGTCAAGCGGGACCTGACGGTGAATACCCTTACCGGCTTCGCTCCAACCTCAGTGACGGTAAAACTGCTCGCCACGCTGGCGGGGACGGGCGGCTCCGGTACGAGCTGCACCAACTCCGCGGCAGCCGTGACAGCGACCACGACCGGCGTTACCGGCATGGCCGCCTGGGGCACGACGATCCACCTCAACCCGGCGGGCGGCTATGACACCACCGAGACACCCTTCACTCCGGCTACTCTGAGCGCGGGTGAAGCGGCCAGCATCGGTAACCGTTGCGCCAACATCCTCGGCAACGGCAGCGGCAGCGGCATTTGCAATTCGTGCCGGGCCGGCGCTCTGGGAGCAGGCAAGTTAGCGATGTAGTTGTGTTTCTCTTCCGGGTAACCGGCTTACCCCGGTTACCTGGTTGTCTTGAGCTCGGCAAAGATTTGCGCCGAGTGTAATTCGCTTTTTTCCACCAACCCGGCTGCCGAGACAGCGATCCTACCAAGCGTTTTGGCGGCCATTCTCCGCGCGATAAGGGCCGGTGTCTGCCGGCGACCCGCCGTCAGCGTTTCTGTTTTGCTGCTGTTCCAGATTGGCGATTACGCCTGTCAATCCGCCCGGTAGGCCAGCCTTTCGATCAGCCGTCACCGACTTTCAATAAGTTACAGGCATTCCAAGACGCAGTTTCATTCCGATTCGTTCCAAAACCCGGCCCGCCTGGATTCGCTCCGCCGAATGACCACGCCACAAGGCAGTTTGATTTTCCCGTGATATAGGGGCGAGCGTTCACCAAAGAGACTAGAATCCACGAAATGCGTTGGTGTTATATGTGGAATTCAGCATACGGGCATTCGCGCCGTTCGGACCACAAGAGTACAACAGGTACCACACAAACGAAATACCAAGGCCAGGGAACGCCATCCGCATGAAAAGGTTCCCCGTCAACGAGCTAATTGGATCGAAGGGAGCGCCGATAAAGCCGATAAGAAGTGGCAGACCACCGACAAATCGATGAAGCGGACCTTTGCAGCTTTAGCCGTCCTTGCACCGTTGGTATTGGCAGGATCCGGGACTTTGCACGGGCGCTGGACGGTCTATTATTCCGACCGGGCGCAGCCATCGGAGTTCCGCGGCTACGATCTCGTTGTCCTGGATGGCGCCCGGCACCCTTCTGTGGAAGAAATCTCCCGAAACGGGGCCACCGTTCTGGGGTATCTCAGTCTCTGCGAAGTCGAGCGTAACAGGGACTGGTTTGGGACCGTGCGGGATGCCGGGCTGCTGCTGGGCGAAAAGCCGGACTGGCCCGGCAGTTACGTGATCGACATTCGCGATGCACGCTGGAGGCAGCTGGTCGTGAAACAGCTGGCGCCACGGATTCTGGCGCAGGGGTTCGGCGGCCTGTTTCTGGATACGCTGGACGACGCGTCGGAACTCGAGCGCACCGATCCTGTGAAATTTCACGGATTCCCGGCAGCGGCGGTGGAACTGGTCGCAGAGATCCGCAGGGAAGCGCCATCCGCGGTCCTGATGGTGAATCGGGGCTATGATCTGCTTCCCCGGCTCCTGCCGTACATCGACATTGCCCTGGGCGAGTCCGTTTACGGAACGTACGACTTTTCGACTAGGACCTATCACCCCGTGCCGGCGGCGCTGTATCAGCAGCAGACGAAAGTACTGGCCGAGATGAAAAGACAGAAGCCCAGGCTGCGGGTCTGCACGCTCGACTACTGGGACCCGGCGGATCGGGAAGGGATACGACGAGTGTACAGGGAGGAACGGGCACACGGATTCGATCCCTATGTCACGACCATCTCGCTCGACCAGCTGTCAAAGGAACCCCGTTGAGAACCCTGACTGCCATGGGGCTTCTGGTGGCTGTGGCCGCGGCACACGGGGATGCCGCAACCCCGAATGGCAGCCAGAGGGTGAAACGCGTCGTACTCGCCGTTTACGACAGCGCTCAATATAAGGACGTTCGCGACACCCGAGTACATCGCCTGCTCGAGATGCCGTTGAATCACCTTGGCATGGTGGTCAGGTACCGGGATCTGCGCACAGGCCTGCCATCGCCCGAAGAGATGCAGGACGTACGCGGGATCGTGGCGTGGTTCCAGAACGGCTCGATACCTCACCTTTCCGAATTTCTGAAGTGGGGGACGGATGCCATCGATTCCGGCAAGCGCTTCGTGGCAATCGGCCACGTGGGCGTGAGCGGTGAGGCTGCCGAGCACCCACTGGAGATGGAGCGGGTCAACGAGTTCTTCGCCCGTCTGGGCCTCCGCATCGACAACTGGACGTCAGTCACTTACGACCGGCGGATCGTTTATCAGGATTCCACGGTCATCGGATTTGAGCGGCCGCTGCCGGTTCCCCTGCCTTCGTTCGACCAGATGCGGATCGTGGATCCGGCGGTGCGTTCGCATCTCACCATAGGCGGGGGCACCGGCAATCCCGCGATGGAAGCGGCTGTCGTGGTCACCGGCCCGCACGGGGGATGGATCGAATCCGGATTTTCACACTTCGTCAACGATAACAACGATCGGCTGATGTGGTACGTGAACCCATTCGAATTTCTGCGGCTGGCTCTTGCCACAGATGAACTACCCAAACCCGACACGACCACGCTCAGCGGGCGCCGGATTTACTACAGCCACATCGACGGTGACGGCTGGCGCAACCTTACGGAGGTTACGAAATATCGCGGCGACCAGGTGTCATCCGCCGAGGTGGTTCTGAAAGAAGCCATTGAGCCGTTCCCGGATCTGCCTGTGACAGTCGGCCCGATAGCCGGCGATCTGGACGAAGACTGGTTCGGCACACGCGACTCTCTGGCAGTGGCGCGCAGGATGCTGTCGCTTCCGTGGGTCGAAGCGGGAAGCCATACCTACAGCCATCCGCTCGACTGGGAGACCCTCTTTCAGCACCCTCCGGCGGCCGGGCCGTCACGCGGCCTGCCGGATCTGATCCAGGGCTGGCTGGACCCGTCGCGCTGGACTGTCGTGAATCGCGCGCTGGAACGATATTCCAGACCCAAAGCCGATGAAGGCACAACGTCTCTCCACCGCGGTCAGGCCGTGCTGCGGAGCTACAGCCTTTATCCTTTCAACCCGGATCAGGAGATTGCGGGATCGATCGCCTTTCTCAACCGGCTGCTTCCGCCGGGTAAACATGTTGCGATCATGCAGTGGTCGGGCTCGACGCTGGTCCCCGAGAGCGTCCTGCGCGCGACGCGGCGGGCGGGTATTCGCAACATCAATGGCGGCGACACGCGCTTCGACCGCGAGTTCAGTTCCTATGCATGGGTAGCGCCTCTCAGCCGCCAGGTGGGAACGCTGTGGCAGGTCTACAGCTCGGACAGCAACGAAAACACGTACACCAATCTGTGGAACGAACGCTTCTTCGGGTTTCGCTATCTGCGGGAAACGTTCGAACGGACCGAGTCGCCGGTGCGCATCAAGCCGGTGAACATTTATTACCACATGTATTCCGGGGAGAAACAGCCCGGGATCGACGCAGTCGTTGAAAACCTGAGATATGCGCGGTCGCAGCAATTGGCTCCGATTACCGCAAGCCGGTACGCGGCGATCGTCAACGGCTTCCACACCGTGGAAATCGAGGAAGCGGGCCCCCGCGCCTGGAAGATACTGAACCGCGACGGACTGGACACGATCCGGTTCGATCATGCAGATGCGGACTCGGTTGACTGGGCAAAGTCGCGAGGCGTGGTTGGACAACGCTACTACCAGGGGAGCCTCTATGTGGCGCTCGATGCGGCCGACCGGGAGCCGGTCGTCGCCCTCGCGCCCGCCCGGAAAATACCGCAGGTCGGCCGACCTTATCTCATTCAGAGCCGATGGCGAGTTTCGAATCTTTGCGCCCATGGGACAGATTTCGAGTTCGAGGCGCAGGGATTCGGGGCAGGCGAGATGGAGTGGAGTACCGCGCCCGACAGAGAATTCGAAATCCAGAGCTACAGGGCCTCGCGGCTCACCGGGACCCTTCGCGCTTCCAGTAACCACAGCGGCATGCTGGAGGTGAACCTGCCTCCGAACGCCGTTGAACCAATCGAAGTAAAAATTCACCAAACCGGGGGCAGCCGGTGAAGCCGTTTCATTACCTGATACTCGGCCTGGTGATGATCGCCGGACTCGCAGGCAGCCTGCTGCTGATTCCGGGCGATACCGATCTCGGCCTGATGTATTTCCGCAGCCACCAGTTCAGCGATGCCCGTCCGCTTCTTGAAAAGCGGTTCGCCGCGGGAGATCGCTCGGCTGACGTGGTAATGCCGCTGGCGGAGATTTACGTGCAGGACGGCGAGGTCGAGCGCGCGGTGAATCTGCTCCGGCACGTACAGGCGGCGGGCGACGACCGTCTCGCGCTGTTTCAGAAGGTGGCCGCCTTTCAGAAGTACAACGAGCAGAATCAGGACTATCTGCGCACGCTCGAGAACATCGAGCGGATCGCGGGCTCTGAAGACGGGCTGAGGGAACTCGCCAACCAGTACCGCTTTTCCAACGACAACGCGAAACTGATCCCCGCGCTGCAGACGCTGACGGCGCGATACAAAGGACTGCCCGAAGAGTACCTCGAACTGGCAAATCTGCTGGCGGCGGGATCGCGGTTCGCGGGTGCGGCCGCGGTTATGCAGCGCTTTGAAACCAAGCATCCGAAGGATATCTCAGCCGATTCCGTGGACCTGTTTGTCTCCATATTGCTCGACGGCGGCCAGGGCCGGCAGGCGCTCAGCCGCGCTTCGGAGTGGCTCGCGCAGC
Source organism: Terriglobia bacterium (assembly GCA_963832905.1). Taxonomy (GTDB): domain Bacteria; phylum Acidobacteriota; class Terriglobia; order Bryobacterales; family Bryobacteraceae; genus BOG-234. Next base: position 735,269 of record CAWHVO010000002.1, read on the forward strand.
ACCATGATCCGGAAACGATCGTCCGCTTCGTGGAGCTGATGCGCGCCCGCAGACACTCGGACCTCGCGGCGAGGCTGCTGACGCCCTTCGACTCGGCCATCGACAGAGATCCTGTTCTTTTGGGCGAATGGCTGCAGCTCGAAATGGCTGCGGGGCATTCCGCTGAGGCATTCGGCCGCCTCGGCCGCTGGCGCGAGACAAGATCACTGCCGGATGTTCTGATCGGCCCCTACATCGATCTGGCGGTGGCGCGAGGAAGACTGAACCTGGCCGTTGAAGCAGCGGAACAGTTTGGTGTCGATCGCCTGGACGATTCACTCCTGGCGGCGCTGGTCGAGGCCGCATTTTCCGCCAACCAGCTGTCGACCGCATCGCGTCTGGCCCTGGAAGCGGGGCGGCGGTTCACCGATGGTCGTCCTCTGCTGGCTGCCCGCCTGGCATTTGCCGCGGGCGACCGGGCGGGCGCGACAAGCTTCCTGACAGCTGCTGAAAATGGGCACGGGACTTCCGCCGCCGATCGCGTGGCGATGGCGACGCTCGATCTGTCGCTGGGGCGGAAACTGGAAGCGGTGGCCCAGCTTTCCCGGGTCAACCTGAACTCTGCGGGCGGCGACCTGCTGCTCGAGGCGGCGCGGCTTTACATCCAGGCAGGCAAGCCCGCCGAAGGAGCACAGCGCTTCGTTCGGTTGCGGACCGGAAACCGCGCCCTCCCGGCCGATCAGGCCTGGGCCCTTCTGGGAGCGGCCAGCGGGGAGGGTGAAGCGGTGGCCCGATGGCTGCGCGGGACGCCGGCGCGGTCGGTCCCCGATTCGGTGCTGCGGGACCTGTTTTATATCGCTCAGGACCTCGGTTCCGCTCGAGGCCAGGCAGCGCTTTCGCTTGCCGCCGCGGAACGGTTGTTTGCCGACCACCCCGACAGCCAAAGCCGGCTGATGCTCGCGCGATCCCTGAATGCCGCGGGGAGGCCCGGTGAGGCGCTGCCTTACCTGCGCGCTTCGCTCGGCAGCGGCGAACCGGAGACGGAGGAGATTTACACCGCCGCGCTTCTCGGCGCTCTGCATTCGTCTTCGGGAGATGCATCCGAAAAGCTGAAGAAGGAACTCTCCGCCTTCTGGACGAAAAAGCTCGGCCAGGCGCAGAACGATGAGAGCAAGCAGCTCGAAATCATCGCCGGTCTGCTCGAAATCGGGGCGTGGGATTCCGCTCTGCCCCGGCTTGAGGCGCTGGCGCGCCGCCGCGAGGATGTGGCCTCGCTTTATGTCGAAACGGCGATTAAGGCCGGCGAACGGCAAGCAGCGGTGGAATTTCTGAAATCGGATCTGGCTCGCGAAGACCTGCCGGCAGAGGCGCGCGAAGCCCGCGTCTATGCGCTTATTGACTATGCCGGTCAGGCCGAAGCTCTGCCTTATATGCGGCAGCTGGCCGACGCAAACCCATCCCGATGGGCACCGGCTTATGAGGAAGCCTTGGAAAAGGCGGGGCGCAGGAACGAACTCCTCGATTTCTGGCGCAGCCGCTTCGGGAGCGGGGAGCTCACACCGGATGAAAAGAGAGGCATTGCTTACAGGCTGATCGAACAGGGCGAGCCGGAATGGGCCCGATCTGTCTTCGGTGAACTGGCGGAAAGCGCGATGCCTGACGACCCCAACGTCGCCGAGTGGCTGTTTCTTTGGGGCCAAAACCCATCGCGGCAGGTGCTCGAAGCGCTTGAGAGCCGCGCTCGCCGCGCGCGGGGCGCGGAGCAGGCCGCCTGGCTCAACCGGCTTCTGGAAGCCGGGGCGCCGGACCGCGTCGTGAAGGTGATCGGGGCGGTTTTACCCGCGCCAGGCAGCGGCGGCGCGCTGTTCGATGTGTACGTCCGGTCTCTTGCCGCGAACCACCAGGTCGACGCTCTTTCCGCCGCCATAGCGAAGGAAGCCGCAGCCACAACGGACGCCGGGCGAGTGCGCCAACTGGCGAAGCTGACGCTCGATCTGGGCGGACCTGCGGCAGCGGGTCCGGCATTCGAACGTCTGGCGCAACTGGAGCCTGCCGATCCCGAAGCCCTGCACTGGCTTGGACTGCTCGATTACGGCCGGGCCCGATACTCGTCCGCGGAGCGCCGGCTGCGAGTGCTGCTGTCTTCCCACGAAGGAAACTACGACGACAACTACTATTACGCGCAGATTCTCTGGCACGCGGGAAGGCAGTCGGAGGCGCGCGTCTACTTTGGCAAGACGCTGCGTCTCATCGCACGCATGGAGTCTCCGTCCGTTGAGGCGCGGGCAGCCCGCGCGCAGTCGCTCTTTCGCTCCGGCTACATGCAGCCGGCACTGCGCGATTACCGGCAGCTGATTGCCGAGCAACCCCGCAACGGGGAGCTCCGGGCAGACTTTGCGGTGCTGCTCCTCGAAAGCAGGGATTACGACGAAGCCGACGACATCCTCTCCAGCGGGGTGGATACGGGAGGAGTGAGGGTAGCTCTCGCCCGCGTCCAGCTACTCTCCTCCACGGGCCGTCTGCCGGAGGCGATGAATCTGGTACAGGGTTCTTTGAGTTACGGGCTTCAGGACAGGATGCCCCCGAACGTTGCCGCCACGCTGGGCGCGCTGGAGGAGAGTGCGGGCAGGGACCGGCTGGCGCAGGACATCATCAGCCGCGCGCTATCCGCGGATCCGGAGAACGAAGACCTCAGCGATGCGCTCGCCGCAGTCGAGAAGGCCCGCGCGGGCCAATTTCAAGTCGAAGCAGAGTCGAGACAGATATCGGGAGCGCAAAGCGAGGACATTATCCGGATGACGGCGCAGGGTCTTATTTCGAAGGGTGTCCGCCTGACGGTTTCCGGGGATCAGGATCAGGTTGAGATCCGGAGCCTGCAGCGCATGGATGGGAGCATTGGCGCTTTTGCCGGAACCGTAAGGCAGGCCGAGGCGGCTCTGCAGTGGGAGGCGGAGAACGGAGTCAAATTGAAGGGCGCTGTCTTCTCAGGAGGGCCATCAACCGGCGGCGGTGTCAGCGTGACGCAACCTGACGCGACCGGTTCCACGAGCGCTGCGATTGAGATCGCAAAACCCGACTGGGACTTCGCCCAGTCTCTGGCGCAGCACGGAACACGGGACCGCATCGAAGTGAAGCGCGACACAACGGTTAATTCGCGTATCACGACGCAGTTCGGCCTGGCATTCAATCGCTACAATCTTCCGGGGCTTCCGCGCGCGGCTCAAAGCGTGGCGGCGGCCGGCAACGTCAATCTGATGCTCCTGCGGAAACCGCAGATCTCACTGAACTATTCTCTCGACGCTGAATACCGGACGGATGTGAGGACGCTGCAGACAGCCGATGGCGCCGCCTACCTCTCGCTCCCTCTGGTCAGCCGCGAGGTTCATGCCGCGGGCGTTCAGGTGGACGGGAAACTGGCGCGCGGACTTCACGCCACCGGCGCGGCAGGAGTGGCCGTGGATCGATACAGCGGCAGCGCCCCCTATTTCACCGGAAGCCTGATCTGGGATCGTCCGCGTCACCTCGGCGCCCGAATCGACTATGATCGGCGTCTCTACGTCTACGGACCCAGCCAGACGGTGACGAGCCTCAAGGGGGCTCTGCTCTGGGCGTTCTGAAGAAATGGCAAAAACGCCTCAGAGCATCAAGCCTCAAACGCAGGCGGAACCGGCTGGCGAGCCCGGCAGAACCATAGCCGGGATTCGCCTTTCCGCCATTGTGGAGATCGCCCTGTTCATTGGCGGTTCTCTGATCGTGGATCAACTCTTCTTCGGAGGGACGCGCTTCCGTTCCGCGTGGCAGCATCCTTTCTGGATTCCGGTGCTGCTGACAGCAGCCCAGTACGGGACGAATGCGGGTCTGTTTGCCACAGTCGCGGCGAGCGCGGCCCTGCTCTCCGGCAAACTGCCCCCCCACCCGATCTCACAGGACCGGTTTACCTGGTGGTTCGAGCTCGCCAAGCTGCCTCTGGCGTGGTTTGTCGCAGCTCTCGTGCTCGGCGAACTGAGAATGCGGCAGATTCGCGAACGTGCCGCGCTGCGTGAGCAGCTCACGGAGACGTCGCGCCGCGAGCAGATCGTATCCGACGCTTACCGCCGGCTGAACGAAGTCAGGGAAGCACTGGAGACCCGGCTGGCGAGCCAGATGAAAACCGCGGTGGGGCTCTATGAATCCGCGCGCGCCATCGAAAAGCTGGATCCCTCCGCAGTGGTTCTCGGCATCACCGCCCTGGTGCGGGCGATTGTGAATCCGGAGCAGTTCTCCACGTACCTGTTGCAGAACGGCCGCCTCCAGCTGGCCGCGCGTGAAGGCTGGTCCGGGGAAGAGGGGGTACGGCGGCAGTACGGACCGGAGACACAGTTGTTTGTCGAGGTCGTGGCCCGCCAGCGCGCGCTGTCAGTGGCTAACCCGGACGATGCGGCAGTGCTGATGGATGCCGGCGTGGCAGCCGTGCCCATCGTGGTGCCTGACGGCGGGCCCGTCGTCGGCATGCTGAAGATCGAGAAGCTGGGATTCCTCGAGCTGACCTTCAGCAATCTGCAGATGCTGAAGGCGCTTGGCCGCTGGATCGGCTCCGCTTATGACAACGCTGTTCGCTATCAGGCGGCGTGCGCCGAAACCGTGGTCAATACGGACACCGAGCTTCTGTCCTATGGCTTCTTCTCACGCCAGGTTTCGTTCCTGTCGCTTCTGGCGGCGCGGGTGGGCTTTGACCTGGCCATGATCGTGGTGCGGCTGGATAACGAGGCGGACCTCACGATGGAGCAGCGCGCGGCAACCGCACGCGCTTTTGGCCGGGCTGCGTCTCAGGCACTGCGCAAGACGGATCTGGCGTTCGAATACGGGCGCACGGGAACCGAGTTCGCTCTCCTGCTTCCCGCGTCGCCGGTCAGCCACGCTGATGTGGTGGTCCAGAAGTTCCGCGCGTCGCTTTCCGAACAGCTCAGGGACGAGGCGCCCGACGCACAGGTCTCTTTTGCGATTCACGTCATTCACGAAGGATCGAAAGACGAAGCATCGACAACCGCACCTCCGAAAACCGCTTTGATACAGGATCTGCTGGAGATAACCAAAGCAGTTGAGCCGGAACTGGAGCGGCAGCATCATGGCTGAGGAACGCAGCTTCGCGCATCCGGTCCAGACGATTCTGGCGGCGGCTGCCGCACTCGCGGCGGAGTGCGCGCTGGTGCAGGCTTTTCTGCGCCCGCACGCGTGGCGGCCCGGCCTGGGCGCGCTCCACCTCGGAATCACCGGCGCACTCATTCTCTGGTACCGGTTCTCCCCGGGTGTTCGCACGGACGTCCGCATTCCTCTGTTTCTGATTGCGACCACCGGCGCCCTGGGACCTGTCGGGCCCGCGGCAGCGTTGACCGTCATGGCGCTGTCGAGCTGGTTTATGCGGAGTGCGACACCTTTCGAAGAGTGGCATCGGAATCTGTTTCCTGAAATGGCGGACGATGCGGTTGGCGAAATGGTGCGGCGCGCCGCGCTGGCGGAAGTTGACAACCCGGCAAGCCTGGCGCCGTTCTCAGACGTACTGGCCTTCGGGAGTCTGCATCAGAAACAGGCCCTGATTGCGCTCCTGAACCGGTCCTTCAGGCCTGCCTTCGGACCCATCCTGAAAAGGGCGCTGACGGATGAGAGCAACGCAGTCCGGGTGCAGGCAGCTACAGCGATCAACCATCTCGAGAACACGCTGCACGCGAGAACGCTGGAACTCAGCCGTCAGGCGCGGGAGCAACCGGATAACCCTGCCGCGCTGCTGGCGCTCGCGCGCCATTATGACGAATACCTCTACAGCCGTATTCTCGATCCGCGGCGTGAAAAAGAGACGCAGAAGCGCGCCATCGAGGCTTACACCAGGTACCTCGCCATGCAACCGGGCGATCCTGAAGCCCGCAGCGGCGCCGGCCGGCTCTTCCTTCGCTGCGGCCACTATACGGAAGCCGCCGAGTCTCTCAAAACAGTGATCGAGGGCGGCGCGGCCGGGCCTCACACAAAACTCTGGTATCTGGAGAGTCTTTATCGCCTGGGCCGGTACGCTGAACTGCGGGCGGGTGCACGTCTCCTGAATGAGGATCCTGCCGCCGGCACGCTTCCCTTTGCCGCGCGCGATACGCTGCAACTCTGGGCGACCCAGGAGGCCGTTCCACAGTGAGCGCAGCCACGTTGGGCACACCCGAATTGAGCACACCCGAATTGAGCACACCCACATTGGGTCTGCCGGCGGTCGATGTGTGCCTGATCCTCGAAGGCACCTATCCTTACGTCTCCGGCGGTGTTTCGAAATGGACGGACGACCTTCTGCACGCGCAGCATGAGCTGACGTTTCATCTCGTGTGCCTTATGCCACCGAACGCCGAACTCCTCCGCCAATACGATGTTCCTTCCAATGTCAAAGGCATCACGAACATAGGGGTCGGCGCCCTTCCACGCGGCGCGAAGCGTTTACGCGGCATTGGCGAGTTTCTGACCGGCCTGCAGCCGTTTCTGCAGAGCATGCAGATGAAAGGCGGCCTGGAGGACCTTTCGGCGATACTCCGGTTGCTTGGTCCATTCCGGGGGGCAGGGCAGCGTCTGTTGCTCGATTCTCCCGAAGCCTGGGAACTGCTGCTCCGGATGTATCGCGAGGCGTGCCCCGATTGCTCCTTCCTGCATTACTTCTGGACGTGGCGAGCCATACTGGGCGCGCTCTATTCCGTTTTGCTGGCGCCCATGCCGGATGCCCGCGTCTATCATGCGGCGTGCACCGGATACGCAGGTCTGTTCGCGGCGCGCGCCCGGATCGAAACCGGGCGGCCTGCGCTGCTCACCGAACATGGCATCTACACCAATGAGCGGCGTATCGAGATTGCCATGGCTGACTGGCTGCACCAGAATGCCGACCGAAGCCTGCGGCTGGAGAAGGCGTCCCGCGATCTGAAAGACCTCTGGGTCAACGCGTTCACTGCCTATTCGAGGGTCTGTTACGACGCCGCGAGCCGCATTGTGACACTCTACAGCGGCAACCAGCAGCTGCAGATCGAAGATGGCGCGGATCCGTCCAGACTCGAAGTCATCCCCAACGGTGTCGATTACGACCACTTGTCGCAGGCCGGCGCAAAGCGAACGGAACATCCGCCGACCGTGGCGCTGATTGGCCGCGTAGTCCCGATCAAAGACATCAAGACATTCATCCGCGCCGCAGCCATCCTGCGCGAAACGATCCCCGACGTGCGCGCGCTGGTGCTGGGGCCGGTGGATGAAGATCCCGAATACGTGGCCCAGTGCGAGGCTCTGATCGATCATCTTGGCATCCGATCGTCTTTCAGCCTGGCCGGGCGTGTCTCTGTTGCGGACCATCTTGGCGAAATCGATGTCGCGGTTCTCACCAGCATCAGCGAGGCTCAGCCACTGGTTATCCTGGAAGCGGGTTCCGCCGGAATTCCGGCGATCGCAACCAACGTCGGGGCCTGCCGGGAAATCATCTGCGCCGAGCGCACCGGCGTCGGACCTCTGGGCGCGGGCGGCGAGATTGTTCCGCTTTCCAACCCGACGGCGACGGCGGAAGCGATGATCCGCCTGCTCCGAGACCGGTCTTACCGGGAGCGCGCTTCGCGCGCGATGCGCGAACGCGTCCGGCTCTTCTACAACAAGCCCGCGTTGGATAAAGCCTACCGTGAGTTGTATCGCCACTGGTGCAGCGCCGCGCCGGAAGCGCTCCACCCGAAGGCGGCATTCTGATGGCCGGCATTGGATTCGAGCTTCGCCGCCTCACGCACCGGGATGACCTGATCGGGCTGGTGCACGCGTACGGCTGTTCGGCGCTGACTACAAGTGGCCCCTGGCTGTTCACTATCCTCGCTCTCTCGGCGATCGTCGCTTTGGGAACACCAGCCACGACGACGCAGGAACTGGCCACTTTCCGCAGTATTGTCGTCTATAACTTCGCGTTCTCACTCGTGCTGTCGGGAGCAATCACCATGATCGCGACCCGGCGGCTGGCAGATTCCATTCACGAGAAAGATGTGCGCCAGGCGCCTGCTCTGATGGTGGGCGCGCTGGGGCTGGTTTATGGGATTTCCCTGCCGCCGGCCGCTTTCTTCTATCTGTTTCACGTCTATCTCGACCCGGCTGTCCGGCTTCTGGCTGTCCTGAACTTCATGCTTGTTTCGGGCATCTGGGTGGCGTCTGTTTTCCTGACGGCGCTGCGGAATTACCGCGCCGTGACGTGGGCCTTCCTGATTGGTATGGCACTCAGCGTGGTGTCGGCCGGTGTGCTGGCAGACCGCTGGGCCGTGGCGGGAATGCTGGTCGGCTTCAACGCCGGCCTCGCGTTCATTTTCGTGACACTTGTGTCGCGTGTATTCGCCGAATATCCGACGCGCGCCGATGCGCCGTTTGGGTTTGTTGTCTATTGCCGGCGTTACTGGGACCTGGCCCTGGCTGCTTTGGTTTACAACATGGCCTTGTGGGCGGATAAATGGGTCATGTGGACGGCGCCGCAGCGCGAGTCCCTTTCGAGCGGCCTGTTCTCCTACCCCGACTACGATGGCGCGATGTTCCTGGCTTTTCTGTCAGTCATTCCGGCGATGGCGGCATTCACGCTTACCATCGAGACCGGCTTTTACGAACAATATCTGCGTTTCTATGGCGATATTCAGCGCCACGTTCCATATGAAGGTATCGCCGCCAACCATCGCGAACTGGTCCAGTCCTTCCTCGATGGCGCCAGAAACTTTCTTGTCTTACAGGGATCGATTTCCCTGACCGCGATCCTGATCTCGCCTGAGTTGTTCACGTGGCTGGGACTCAACTTCCGCCAGCTTGGTATTTTCCGCTTTGGTCTGGCGGGCGCGTTTTTCCAGTCAGGGTATCTCTTCCTTTCTATCATTCTTTCCTACTTCGATCAGCGGCGTCTGCAGCTTAAGCTGAGCCTTTTCCTGCTCGCGGCAAACGGAGGATTCACGCTGATCGCGCTGCGACTCGGCATTGCATACTACGGGTACGGGTACTTCCTCTCCTCACTGCTCGCATTCGGACTGGCCTTCCTGGCGGTGGCCCGTTTCATCTCACGCCTGCCTTACCACGCATTCGTAACGATGAATACATCAGTTCAAAACAGTGAGGCATGAGTAAGTCTTCGTCGAACTGGTTCAGCCGCAAACCCATCGGGCTCCCGAATCTCCGCCAAGTGCCACTTCAACGGCCTCCGAGCCACGCCTGCGGCAGTATCTGCGGCAGAGCCTCAGTGCCATACAGCCTCACCCATCATCAGGCAGCATTGGGAATGGATTCGTCGCGAAATCGCACACCCGTGCTCGTGTGACACTCCCCTTGGTGCGTCGCTTTCCGGGCTGTTGTTCGCGGGTTGGATTCTCGTCTTCCGCTCCGGATTTTCAGGCCCGGGGAGCGGGTGTTTTCGTTAATGATTTCCGCAGATCCCGCATACTTGCGCGATGTGCGATCTTCTTTTTTCGGAGCCTGCCGTAGCGGGCTTTGTCTCCGTTTTGAGCTGACATGCTTTCATTGTCGTCTTTATTGAGGACGTCCGTTCACAAAAGATTCGATCGCGCGCCGATTCGCGGTCAAACCTCAGGTCGTCCCGTTGGGAATCAACCTCGCGACAGTCAGATCGCCCACGATCGTCTGGAAGATCTGATTCAGGCTGGTAGCCGGCTGCGATGCCGAGACGCAGCTGCTGGTGCCCCCGCTCGCCGCATAATCCGAGTAGAAAAATGCCGAGCTCGACGCCATCTGCTCCATGGTTTGACAGGGCGTGATCGAGGGACTTGTGTCGGTTGTGCATCCCGAAGATTCCGCGCCGTAAGCGACCGTGTACACCAGGGTTCCCGCAGTTGCCGCTGCCTGCGCCGCGGTGACCGCCTGATGGCATTCCTGTTTCGACGACATGTATGTGCCCGACGTCGTCGAGGCCCCCGGCATCTGCCCCGACGAGGCCGTTGCATCGCCGTCGCTGAGGATGATCATCACATTCTTCGCGTTGGGGTAAGAGCTGTGCTCGGAAACCAGAGCGGCCTGGGCATAGGTGATCACCTGCGCGTAGTAGGTGCCAAAGCCTCCGACCACTTTCATGCAGGGCGTGCCGCTTGTTCCCGCGACGGCGGTGCCCAGGTGCGAAGTGGTACTCAGCGAAGTGGCGGTGTCCGACGTGCGGTAGTCGCTCGAAAAAGGAATGACCTGGTAAGTCGACGTACCCGGCAAAGAAGGGTACGCGTAGCCCGTCGTAGTCGGACTGGTTGAGCCGCAGTTGTAGTCGTCCGCACGCGTAGCCGTCGTCACCGCGGGAAAGACAAACAGACTGACGCGATCGACCGAATTAGCCACATTGCCGTTCGTGACGGTTCCGCAGCTCGTCACGTTCGTAGGACAGGGCGAAAGGCTCTTCAGCAGAATCTGGATGCCCTTCAGCGCGCACGAAATTCTTGTGCTGTTGCAGTCGCTGCCCGTGCCCGAATCCGTGTCGGTCATTGACTGAGTCGTATCAAGGACGATCGCAATGTTGTACGGGCTTGTAACCGAGCCCTTCATGCTTGCCGTTGCCAGGGCTGAGACCTCAACCGTGTTGGTCCCGAACATACGCAGAAACCAGAGCGGTACAGACACCTTCTGCTTCACCACAATCGCGTTCGAGCTGGAAGGCCCGTAACATTCGGTGTCGTAGTCGGTGGTCACAGTGGTTAAGCACTTGAATTCCGGGTAGCCGGAAACCAGCGTCGCGCCCGAGATAAACGTGGAAGCGTTGTCGTCCCCGGTCTGGCTCGTGTAACCCGTAACCACCGTCGTAACGCCCGTCGTCGTAGCCCCGGGCTGAGACATGGCTCCCGCTCCCGCCAAGGCCGCCGCCTGAGTCGACGCAGTGAGAATGCTCTGATCGCGATAAATCCTTCCCAGATCGACGACCAGCCCCGTCAGGCCAAAAATCACGGGCATCATCAGAGACGCCAGAACAAAGGTCTGCCCGCGCCTATGGCGGTTCTCACGTCCCATGCCGTCCTCGCGGCTCACTGGATCATCTCCGCGGTTTGCGCCGCCAGGCCGCAGGAGGAGCTCAGTCCGTAGACCTGGAGAACGCAGGAATAGTTCGCCTTAACCTGGGCCGTCGCGCCTGGCAGCATATTCGATGCTCCCGATGTGCAGGAGGTTGACGTGTAGCTGGTCCCGTTGATCACGAAACTGAAAGAAAGCCTCAACGTGCTCAGGCTCGGCGCGGCGTTCTCGATCGCCGAAACCGCAGTTGCACATGGATCACTGGTCTGCCCCCGGCTCAGCGCCAGGGTCTGTGCGCCCACATTCACCCCGTTGGAGAGAACAATCTGTTCGTACAGGCTGAGCCCGAAGGACACCATCCCCGTCACGGTCATGAGAAGAAGCGGCGCCGCCAGAGTGAATTCGACCAGCGACTGGCCGCTTCGTTTGCAGGCGAATTTCTTAAGACCTCGTGTACTCGGTTGCATTTGTGATCCCAGTCACCCCCATGGCTGAGAAGGCAGCGTAACGCGGCCATGCATAATTCTGATGACAGGAGCGGCCTGGTACAAGATTCTCCTTCGTTAGCGTGCAGGTACGATGCCCTGTTCAGCAGATTGGTATCTCGCGTGCCCGGTCTTATTCACCCCGCGCCGGCGCGGCCGAAGAGTGCAGTTATTTGGAGAGGAATGCGATGGCTTTCACACCGTCTCGCCGATGCCAGCGAGGCGCCGGATCAGGTTCAGAGTGAATTCATCAGTCTGGCGCGGGCCCGCTATTGAACGAAGCCGACGGGCTCCAGACAGAAGTGCGAATCGCGCCGGGACTCGATCAGAGCAGCGGTGGTTACGATCGCTTCGCGGAACCCAATGTTTGAACACGGGACGCTCAGCAACTCCCCAGTCGATTTATCGTACTCAACGAGCTGAAACCTGAGGTTCATTGGGTTGACAGCGCCCGCGAAAAGAGCCTCATCTCTCAGGGCTTCAAAATCCGGCAATATGGTCCCCGTCACGTCAAAGCCTCCGCGAAGCCGAAACTTCGGAATCCGCAGTTATAACGCAAATGGTACAGGCGGGAACCTGGGCAGTTCAATGTAGAGGTTGGTTAATATTGTTGCTTCGGTTGTGCGAAGGCAAAGGCCGGCCGGCCACTCGCAGGTAGCACACCGAATTTAAGTCGTTTTCTCGCTGACCTGTCTGAATGATTCCTGGACCCTGCAAAAGGCGCTCACCATTTCAGGCTCGAAATGATGCCCGCTGCCCCGGACGATGATGTCACGGCTTTCCTCGTGCGAGAAGGGCTCTTTATATCGCCGGCGCGAGCGCAGGGCGTCGTAGCAGTCTGCCACAGCCATAATACGCGCGGAGACCGGGATTGCAGGGCCTGCCAGACCATCCGGGTAGCCGGCGCCGTCCCACATTTCGTGATGCGATCGCGCGATTTCAATTCCCATGCGGACGAAGGCGTTCGCCGGATGCTTTTCCAGAACCAGCTCGAGAGTCTTCGCGCCGTGTGTCGTGTGCGTCTTCATGACGGCAAACTCTTCGTGCGTCAGCTTGCCCGCTTTGAGAAGGATCGTGTCGGGAATTGCCACCTTACCGATGTCGTGCAACGGGCTCGCACAAAAGATATTTTCCACGTAGCCGTCCGCGATAGTGCCGGCGTAATTCGGGCTGGCGCTCACTTCGATGGCCAGGAGCCGGCACAGCCTTTGTACCCGCTCAAGGTGCTTTCCCGTTTCGTTGTCCCGGGAATCGGCGAGCTTCGCGAGTGCGAAGATGATCGCCATCTGCCCGTCGGCGATTTCACGGACCTGCTGCCGGACCAGGCTTTCCAGATGGTGGTTCTGCCGCTCGACCCTGGCGCGGAGTTCGCGCAACTCCAGCTGAGTTTCAATGCGCGCCTGCACTTCTTCCGGCTCGAATGGCTTGGTGACGTAATCGAATCCGCCGGATTTGAAGGCTGCGAGCTTATCTTTTGTTTCATGCAGCGCACTTAGAAAGATCACCGGAATGGATGAAAGCGCAGCGTTGGATCGCAGTCTCCGGCAGACTTCGAAGCCATCCATTTCCGGCATGTTGATGTCCAGCAGAATCAGATCGGGCGGCTCCTCGGCGGCAGCGGCCAGCGCGAGCCGGCCCAGCGGAAACGAACGCACTTCGTATCCGTGCTGCCGGAGCATGTCGTCCAACAGCTTCAGGTTCGCGGGATTATCGTCTACGACCATGACGTGGTTCCGGGTCATTGCCTGCCCCGGCGGCGCGCTGCCCCCGGCAAACAGCGCCAGCGCTTCCAAATCCGTGGTCTCGGTGCTGGAAACGATCCGGGTCACCCTGTCGCCCGCGCCCCTGCTCGGGAGGCCCCCCGGAACTCCTCCGGTCCGGGCACGCCGGCCAGACTGGGAATGCGCACGCCAACCAGTTCCTGCGTGCCCCGGACATTCGCAAAGTTTTCCAGGCGCTCGATCCAGATACTGGTGAGCAGGGTTCCGCCCTTGAGGATCAGCAGGGCGCCATCCTTGCTCAAAACATCGTCTTCCAGAATCATTCCGGCGCGAAGCTTGCGAATCGGCATGCGGCGCACCTCGAACCCGGCTTGTGCGGGAGAATATCCCCGGAGCGCGTCAATCATACGGATATCGAATCGGCGCGACATCCCGAGCTCGGCGAGGGCGGAGTTGTAGTCGAGGCCGCAGTAAAGTTTTCGGTCCAGCTCCAGCGCCAAATGAAGTATGTGCGCTCCCTGCCTGGACTGGTCCACGGCGAAGGACTCAGCTTCGGGCGCGAGTTGCCCCCGAACGATCTCGGCTACAACCTCCAGCCTGGGGATGTTCGAAAGAAGCCGCGCGGCGGTCTGTGGATGAGCGCGAAACATTCTGTCTTCATCGGGCGAGAGAGCCTCGCCACGGTAGCCCTTTTCGAAGACTTCATCCGGCAGCGCTATACAACCCACCAGGCAGATCGTCGCGGCAATTTCATACTGCCACGCATCGTCGCATTTCATCTGCTTTGCGATGTGCTGCACGATATTCCGAATCGCGTCGGATCGCAGGGCCAGTCCGGGCGATGTGACGTGGACTAACTCCCAAAGGGTTGCCACCGTGCCGCCGAGAGTTTTTTCCAGAAGGTCCTGCTTTTCGCGCAGCGCGCGTTGCAGCCGCAGGTGGGTTTCCACGCGCGCTTTTACCTCTTCGAACTGGAAGGGTTTGGAGATGTAATCGACGCCCCCCGACTGGAATCCTTTTACCTTGTCTTCAACTGCGTTCAGAGCACTGAGGAAAACCACCGGGATCTCCGCGAGCTTCGGGCTGGTTTTCAACTCGGTGCATACTTCGTAACCGTTCATTTCCGGCATGTTGATATCCAGCAGGATCAGGTCCGGCGGTTCCTGGTCCGCCGCCGCGATGGCCAGTCTGCCTCGCGGAAACGATTGCACCTCGTACCCGTGCTGCAGGAGCATGCCTTCCAGGAGCTTCAGGTTCGCTGGATTGTCGTCCACGATCATGACGTTGCCCTGCGGCTGCGCCGGATTATTCAGAGAACGCATACTTCCTCCAGCAGCCGCGTCAGGGCATCATATTGGTAATGGTCCGCGAGCGTCTGTAAAGCGCGCGCGGATTCGGTGTCTCCAGTCCCGCTCACGTCGAGGATCAGCTTATCCAGAACCCTCTTCTTGCCGGCCCTGACCGCCAACCGTAATTCTTCGAGCAGAGCCGCGGGCAGGCGCCCCAGCCTTTCCGCGCTCAGCGTGGCGCTTCCCTCCGGGCTGGCTCCCTGGTTGTCTTCCACGTATTCATAGGCAACATTCAGAAGGGTGCCTATCTTACTGAGCAGGTCGTCTTCCCGGCAGGGCTTCGACAGAAAATCATCGGCTCCGTATTCAGCCGCGATTCGACGATCCGCGTCCATGGCGCTGGCTGTCAGGGTGACGATAACGGTTTCCTTTCCTCTCAGCTCCGCTTTTATTCGCCGAGTTGCTTCCAACCCGTCCATCACAGGCATGTGCACATCCATAAGAATCAACCGCGGATGCCATTCCCTCCAGTTCCGGATGGCTGTCTCGCCGTTATCCGCATCCCGTACCGGGAACCCAACCGACGTCAACAGTTTCATCAGCCAGTCGCGGTTATCTGCCTGATCGTCTACAACCAGGATTCCGGGAGCGGGCGTCCCGGCCCGGATTCCGGCCACCTTCCGGGGAGCGCTTCGCCTGGCAGCCACGCCGGCGTTTCCACGTTCTACGGGGATCTCGAGCCGGAAGACCGAGCCCTCGCCCAGACGGCTCGAAACGGTGACATCTCCTCCCATCAACCGCGCGTATTTGTGGGTGATCGCCAGCCCCAGACCGGTTCCTTCCTGAGTGTTCAAGGCGCCTTTAGCCTGGCTGAATGGTTCGAACAGCTTCTTTTGATCCTCGTCGGAAATTCCCGAACCCGTATCTTCAATGCGCGCCGCCAGGCGGAGGAGATCCGCGCTCTCTTGCTCCAGCGTGACGTGCAACCCTACCTGGCCGCGCGCGGTAAATTTAATTGCATTGCCAACCAGGTTGATCAGCGCCTGGCGTATCCTGCCTTCGTCCGCCACAATGTAAGACAGAGGTTCACCACCCATCGTCATTTCGAACCGGAGGGCCTTGGCTTCAGCCCGCAGGCGGAACATGGCGCCCAGGTCGTCAAGCAGCCTGGGAAGGTTGAATGTGGCCGGCTTCAGTTCGACGCGGCCGGCCTCGATTCTCGACATGTCCAGGATGTCGTTTATGAGGTTGAGTAAATGCTCGCCGCTGCGGCCGATGATCCTGAGATTCGCTTTCGCGTCTTCACCCAGATCGCGGTCCCGCAACATCAGCTGAGCGTAGCCGAGAATGGCGTTCATCGGCGTGCGTATTTCGTGCGACATGGTCGAGAGGAACGTGCTCTTGGCCCGGTTGGCAGCCTCGGCGTCCGCCTCAGCCTGTACCAGCTGCGCATTGGCTTCCCGCAACAGCCGGTTTGCCTCCTGCAACTGCGCCGAGTTGTAGAGTATCTCGGCCTCCATCTGTTCCATGCGGGTCAGCGGCTCGGTCGGCGGGTTCCCGTTCCCGCTTTTTTGCCGCACAAACTCGGTTACATCCACAACGCGATGAATAAAGTATTCGATTTGCCGGTCCGTCCCCCGCAGACCGGAGTTGATGGGACTCCAGTAACGCTCCTCGAACGTTCCGTCAGGTCTGCGGACGTCGTACTTCTGGATGGCCATCGTGTCCGGGGCGGCGGTCGCGCGCACCCGCTCCAGAGAAGCACGCAGATTCGTGACGCCGGTGGCGTCCGGATCGTCCGGATTGTCGGGAAAGACCTCGAAAAGACCCCGCCCCAGAAGCTGTTCCCGCTTCGTCATAGTGGCCTCAAGATAGGCGTCGCTGGCTGAGACGATCTTCAGGTCGGGCGCGAGGACCAGAAACAGTCCGGGCAGCGAATCGAAAATTCCCTGTAACACGACGCGGCTGCGGCGAAGTTCGTTTTCCACTGCGCGGCGCTCGGTGATGTCGCGGATGGCGCCCGAAACCAGCAGGCCTTCTTCGGTCTCCATAGGACTGAGGCTGATCTCCACCGGGAACTCGGAGCCGTCCTTGCACATTGCATACAGATCCACACCGGCGCCCATGGTCCGCACCCGGGGATTGGCGAAAAAAGCAGCCCGATGCTCCGGAAGGTTGTCCCTGAAGCGCGCCGGGACAAGCTTCTCCACGGCTTGGCCCAGCAACTCCGAACGGTCGTACCCGAACAGCCTCTCCACCTGCGTATTTACCAGCGCGATCCTGCCCTCGCGGGTGACCACCACGACGGCGTCCGGAGCCGCCTCCAGCAGCCCGCGAAACTTCGCGTCCGCACGCTTCCGCTCGCTGATGTCGCGTGCGATCGCTGAGGCGGCCGTAACCTCGCCGCGGGAGTTTTTGATGGGGGAAACGGTGAGCGCGACGTTCGATCAGCGTGCCGTCCTTTCGGCGCCGCACCGTCTCCTCGTTGACTATCTCACCCCTTTGGAGTTTGGAGATGATCTCCGACAATTCATCGTCGCGGTCCGGCGGCAGAAGGATCGAGATCGGTTGACCTATAACCTCGTCCGCTGAGTATCCGTAAAGGCGTTCCGCTCCTTTGTTCCAGCTGACGATAGTTCCATCCAGAGATTTGCCGATGATGGCGTCGTCGGAATAGTCGACGATGGAGGCCAGTTCCTCCCGGCTCCGTTCGATGCGCCTCCTTTCCGTGAGGTCCCGAATGGTGCCGGATACCAGCCGGCCCTCTTCCGTCTCGAGAGGGCTGAGTGCAATCTCAACGGGGAATTCTGTGCCGTCTTTGCGCCGGGCAAAAAGCTCTAGGCCCGCTCCCATGGGCCGCACGCGGGGATCGTTAAAAAAACCCTTTCGGTGGTCCGGATGTTTGTTGCGGAAGCGTTCCGGCACCAGCATCTCAACAGGCTGCCCCAACAGCTCCTCCCGCGCGTAACCGAACAGCTTCTCCATCTGCGTGTTCACCAGGACCATCTGCCCTTGTCGATTCACCACGACCACCGCATCCGGCGCTGCTTCCAGTAAGTCCCGGAACTTCCCTTCCGCCACAAGCCGCCTGGCGGTGGCACGCAGGTTTGCCTCCGCTTCCCGCTGTTCGGTGACGTCCCAGGTCACACCGGTGAGCCGAAGCGGCCGTCCCGCTTCGTCGCAGTAGACCTTTCCGTGAGCAACCAGAGATCGGACGGCGCTATCCGGCCGCACCACGCGGAACTCCGTTTTATATTCCGCGCCGTGTTCGACCGAATTGACAACTTCCCACTGGACGCGCCCCCGGTCGTCCGGGTGCACCATCGCTGCGAACCCCTCTACTGTTTCCGGGAATTGACCGGCCGGAAGGCCGAATTGCACCGAACAATTCTCATCTGCCGTGACCGCGTTCGGGGCAATTTCCCAGCTCCAGACAGCCAGCCCCGAAGAGTGCAGCGTGAGGCGCAGGCGCTCCTGGCTCTGCGCCAGTGCGTCCCTGGTGGCGCGCAGACCTTCCTCCACTTTTGCCTTCTCCAGCAGCGAGTCCATCACGAGATTGAGCCCGTGGGCGAGCGTGTCGAATTCGCCGCTGTGGGTAAGTGAGAGTTTCTGCGAGTAGTCACCGCCGCACACCGCGTTCATGGCGGCTACAATCCGGGCCAAAGGCCGGTTGATGACCTGGACTAGCAGGTATCCTGCAGCGAGCGTAGCGATTACGCCAAGAAGGAAGCTTGCCAGCAGTACTGCCGCAGCGCTTCTTACAGTCTCCTGAATCTGGCGGCTTGCCTCGTCCGCATTTTCCCGATTGAAATCTACTGCGGCCTGAATCGTACCCTGCAGAGTGTCGTACAGGGGTTGTAACTGGTCCTCGAGCATCGTTGTCGCCTCGCCCCTGGTTTCCGGGTCGTCACTCAGGCGTTCAACCTGCCTCCGGACAGTCATATAGGGAACGAGGGCAGCTTCGGTAGTTCTAAGCAATGCGCGCTGCTTTTCGGTTTGGACGACAGAACCGTACTGCCTTAGCAGGATCAGCCGTTCGGCCGTTCTCTCTTCCAGGAACCTTTTGATCTGTCGTCTTTTAACTGAATTTCGTTCCAGGACCAGTTGCTCAACCGAGGTAAAGGTTGAGATCGAGACGGCCTGTAGCCGGCTGGCGAGGACGAGTCCAGGCACCGACTCTGATCGGGCAACACTTGAACGATCCTGTATCCGGTGTAATTGGAGCCAGGCAAAGACACACAGAACGAACAGGAGCAAAGTAACGCCTGAGCAATATATGATGATTCGTTCTCGTACCGTGGGATTTCTCATGTACCAATCCATTCATCGGGCGGTGCTTCCTGTAGTTCCCTGACACCCGTCATTTGTGAGGCCCGCCAACGCTGTCCCGGCTCCATACGGGGACCCCTGAGGGACGGAGGGTGGGGCGCAATAGTCCCGGTGTGGAAATTTCAACCGAGTGGCTTAGGCGCTCGGTCGAGGGAATCGGTATGAAAGCGACTGCGGCCATACCGGGTCTAATGCATAGAGGGAATTGCCGTCCCCCAATTTATGGTGGACTGGCGCGAGTTCAACCCACGGCCCAAACGATCAGCGAAATCGCGGCGGCGAGCATCAAGGACAGCGCTGTGGCGGCGATTGAAAGCGAAGCAATCACGCCTATGAGCGTAGGGCCCGGCGGTTCTCGTACCGGCTCGATCTCGCTGGCCAGGACTGCATTGTCGAGTGTCGTCGGACCCAGAAAAACTCCCATGTTCTTTTCTGCGATGGAATGCCTCTCTATGCAATATCTGCTTTCGAGCTACCACCATGGTTAACTTCGGTTTTTGTCGCCCCGGGGCATCCTGCCGTGAGACCCCGGTGGCCCGTGCCTGCACGGCAGGAAGTCGCGGTACTTCTGCCACAGCTTCTTAGACAAAGGCTTCACGCTTCGGCAGGAAGCTCCGGTTCCGGCGCTGGCCTGAATGCCGTCCCGTTGTGGGGTGGATTCGCAATCGCCCTCGGCTTTGGGGCCCCACACAGACTACCCCGGCACGCGCAATCCGTGAGTGAGATCGCGGAGAAATCTGCGGCCGCGGCGCGCTGCTTCGAGAGTAATCTGCCGGTCTGCCGATGCGGCGATCTCCATGATGAACGTCCCATTGAAATGCAGTGCGTTCAGGTGTTGTAAGAATGGCTTCCAGTGGATCGTGCCGTCGCCCGGCGGCAGATGATCGTCGTAATGGCCGCGATTATCGCTGGCATGCACCATCCACAAATGGCCTGACAGCTTGTGCACGACGGCCAGCAGATCTTCGCCGAGCCGCGCGTGTCCAGTGTCAAGGCAGACGCCGACTTTGGTGGAGTCGAGCGCCCCGAGTATCCAAAGCAGGTCGCGCGTGCGCCCGGCGAACAGATGCGGCAGCTGGTTTTCGAGCGCAAGGCCGACGCCCAGCTCCTGACAGCGGCGGAAGGCCTGGTTAAGAACGCGCACGGCATTTTCCAGACGCCAGAAGCGTTCACTTTCGGGAATCTCCGACTTCTCCGGGCCGGGGTGAATGACGAAATAGCGCACCTTTAGAATCGCTGCCGCTTCGGCCGCCATCATCAGTTCGTGCAGAGCGAAACTGCGCGCGCCTTCATCGGGTGAAGTGATGTCGATGCTGTCCGCGAACGGCGCGTGGAATGAGTAGGTTTCGAGGCCCAGCTCTTCGATCCGGCAGAGCGCCCGGCGCACCGAATCCTGATTGTGATAGTCGAGGTGGGCCGGGTACGAACAAATCTCGATCCGGCCGAACCCGGAATTGCGGATGTCCTGGAGACAGTCGAAGATGCTGGTCTTCCAGAAACAGCCCGTGGAAAGACCCACAGCCCAGTCGCTCAATGCTGTTTCCTCCTTTCAATAAGTTTGTCGCGCCAGGGAAGGATATTGGCCCGGCAATCCGGCAGGAAGCAGTAGCCCTTCTCTCGCTGCGACACGCAGTTGAAGTCGATCAGCCTGTCGACTCCGGTCACAACCATGCCGCAAAACAGGCGCGTGTAGAAAATCGCGCGGTTCACCGGATCGAGCCGCACCCACTGGCCGCCCCAGTCGAGGTCCTTTTCATAGCAGCCGGAAATCAACTGTGCAATCGCGCGCGGATGCCAGCCCTGAGCCATAAGGATCCGGGAAACGAATTGCACGGCGGCGGGCCGCAGCAGCCAGTCGTTCGGGTGCTCCAGCAGCCAGTTCAGGCAGGGTGCGGCGTCCCGGATGGGTCCGCAGATCTCGCCTGAGACCGGTGCGGAGGGTTCGTGGTAAAACTCCCGGTGGAATGCGGCCAGCGCCGAGGCTTCGTAGTGGTTGAGAAGAACTTCCATCGGTCCCGATCGATCGGGGATCGACAGGCGGACCTCGCGGGAAAGCCTGACGGCTGCGTCGGGCGAGTGGACGACGCCAATCGCCTCCTGCGGCGTCATGCCATCGAGAGGGACTTCGAACATCGGCAGCAGGCTGCGCACGCCCTCCGCTCCCAGATTCCATTCCAGCTGCCGGGGCTTCAGATAAGCGCTGAATGGGAGGCGAACGTGCCGCACATGCAATGGGTCGCCATACTCCGACAGGTCGAACGAGACGATCTCGCGTCCGCCCAATCCGGGGCCAACTTCGATCGCCGTAATCTCGACCGGCACAGGACTCGTGTCCGCGGCCTCTGTCACAACACAATGACCCAGGAACTCCACCAGCATGCCAAGGCCGGCATATGCGTGGCCGAGATCCGGCGTTATCATCGCCCCGGCCGGAGAGCGCGCCTGTGCGTAACGCGCCGCCAGGCTGGCGTTTACATGACCGAGTCGCGCGAGCCGGTGAAACACGGCGGATTCACAGTCCACCGACCAGATCAGATGGAACCCCCGGCCGCTCAGGAGAACCAAAGGATCGAGGCCCGCCTGCTGCAGCGTCCGCAACGTCACGTCCATCACGGGAACCTGCACGGCAAATGCCCGCGCCGGATTCGTCCAGGCTGCGGCCGGGCAATCGAAATTCGTGTATTCGATATCCAGGTCGACCAGTAAGGAACGGCTGTCCCAGAGAGAGCGATCGACCTCGAGCCCGGCATCGAGGTAGTTCGCAAGCGAGAATGGTGCGGCCGGTTCCACATAATCCCACTGGCCTCCTGTGGCTGTGATGTACATCGCGGTGGCGTCATGCCGGCTCGTCGCGCCCAGAAACTCCCGCATGCGGTTACGAATCGTGCGGTGCCGATAGTAATCGCGCAGCGTATCCGCCAGTCCGGTATCGGCGGCGTCTGTTGGAGATGGCGCCCGCGCCGCGAGCGGAACCGGGGCGGACCCGCAGTCAAAAGTACCGCTGACCGGACCAGTTCGCCGCTGTTCAAAGACGCGGTTAGTGGAGAGCGCTTCCGGCGAGGAATCCCGGAGTGGCGGAGAGAGCATGGCAACCTCCTGCTTCTCAGGCCGCGGTCCGCGTGCGCGTATGGCTCTCGAGCTGTTTGCGGCTCTCCGCCAGCAGGCGCCGGACCTCATCATCAGTGACCTGTTCGAAATCCCGGTACCACTCGCCGACTGCGAAGAAAAGCTCGGGAACGCACAGGCATACCAGTTCATCCGCTTCCCGGCGCAGGCGGGCGCAGGCGCCATGCGACCCCACCGGAACGGCGATGATGAGTTTCGATGGCTTCAGTGTGCGCGCGTATCGCACGGCGGCCAGCATCGTGCTGCCGGTAGCCAGTCCGTCGTCAACGATCACAGCCGTCCGGCCGTCGGTATTGAGCGCAGGTCTCCCCTCGCGGAATGCCCGTTCGCGGCGCTTCATCTCCGCTGCCTCGCGCGCGACGATGGATTTGACGTCCTCATCGGCAATTCCGAGCTGGTCGATCATCTGTTCGTCCAGCACCTCGACTGAGCCTGCGATAGCCCCCATGGCAAGCTCCGGCTGCCAGGGCACGCCGATCTTGCGCGCCACAATGACATCGAGCGGAAGCCGCAATCGGTCCGCGACCTCGAATGCCACCGGAACACCGCCGCGCGTCAGCCCGAAGATCACACCGTTGGGTTCGGGTTTGCGGCGTTTGAGCTCATCGGCGAGTAACCTCCCCGCTTCGACGCGGTTCTCGAATGGAAGATTCACCATAACGCAAAGCTCCCTGGATGCAACTCAATGCAGCAGTTTCATTACCACCGCAATCAACGTGTCATCACCAGGGCGGATGTTGCTGCTGCGTCAAAGCGCGCGGTTCCATCGCGATACCGCGAGAACACGCCGGGTTCGGGGGTAAATTGCCCTTCCGGCACGGATGAAACCGCCTTGGCAGGCGGGATGCAGAGGACGAGAATATGAAAACCGTACTGGAGCATATCGAGCACAAGGCGGTGAGGGTTCCCGCAGGTGAGGTCGAGCTAGCCGCCGACCTGGCTTTGCCGGAGGCTGCCAGGGGAATTGTCCTGTTCGCGCACGGCAGTGGAAGCAGCCGCAAGAGCCCGCGTAACTGCCATGTCGCGGACGTTCTGAATCATGGCGCTATCGGTTCGGTGTTGATCGACCTGCTTACGGAAGAAGAAGAGCGGTTGGACACGCAGACGGCCGAACTGCGCTTCGATATTGAACTGCTCGTCCGGCGCCTCACCGCCATTACGGACTGGATTGTCGCCCGGCCCCATCTGGGGAAACTCGGGATCGGGTATTTCGGCGCCAGTACGGGCGCGGCCGCTGCTTTCGGCGCCGCGGCTCGCCGGCCCGAGGCCGTCCGGGCAGTCGTTTCACGCGGAGGCAGACCCGATTTGGCCGGTTCCGCGCTGCGGCAGGTATTCGCGCCGTGCCTGTTCATCGTAGGCAGCAACGATCCCGTCGTGCTGGACCTGAATCGGGCTGCCATCGCCAGCCTGCCGCGGCAAACAAAGCGACACCTCGAAATCGTTCCCGGCGCAACGCACCTGTTTGAAGAACCCGGCACGCTCGATCGTGTTGCCGAACTGGCGCGCGACTGGTTCCGGCACTATCTATCCAGTTAACGACAGGTTCGCTGCCCAGCGGCGAGCCGGGTTCGGATCGGCGAACTGTGCATTCCATTCCTTGCGAAATTCGTCGATCTGCCGGGGTTCCGTCTTCCTCAGAAATCGATTGAAGTCTCTGCCCAGCTTCCAATCCGCAGCCAGTGCCCGTACCGTTTCGCAGTCGTTCACATCGCCCAGGCGCGACTGAACCGCTTTCGTCACGCTCAGATGGCGCTCGGCCCTGCGCCGCCCGAGGATCGGCGCGAGTATTTCGACCGTATAACGATAATGTTTTGCGGCGATGCGAAACCGGTGGCGCGCCGTGGGCGAACGACTCCCTACCGCCTTTCCGCCGAGCCGGATGAACTCCCTCGTTATGCGAGGCACATCGATCTTTTCGACTCGTCTTGCGCCGGTTACCTGAACCCAGTCGTTCAGTTTCGATGAACAACGCTCATCGATCCAGCGGCGCAGCGCGTGGACGAGCGATTGCCTCGCAATCGCGCGCTGACTGTCAATCTCTTTTCGGGCTCCGCTGAAATGCGACCCGATCAGCTTCTCGGCGACATCGCAGTTGCGCACCGCGCCGGCGAAGGCCATGATCTCCTTCAGCCTGCGCCGGGTCTTCCGGACGTGCTTCTTTTCGAACAGGAGAATCGCCTGGTCGAAGCGGCGGATGCCAACTCTGAGATTATGGACGGCGTCAGCATCCGGCGACCGCAGGGTCTCGCGAATCCGGGCAGTCAGATTCCGAAGCAGGCGATTGATCTGAGAGCCGGCGAACTCCGCTGTAACCTTCACTCGATTCGTGCCTTTATAAGGAGACTCAGCGCTTCGCGCGTGCCGGAATCAGCTCAGTTGCAGCCGGCGCGTGCCCCTGACGTGCATCAGCCTGACAGTGGAAGCCTGCGGGCCAGAGCAAGAATGTCTTCTCCGACGCGCCTGGACACGTGTTGCCGGGAATTTCAATTCATAATGCGTCTCCACTGCACGGGAAACCTGCATTCACCCGGCCATTGGGCGAGGGAACCGGAATGTTTGCCTCAATGTTCCCGGGCTCCTGGTGCGCGCCGGCCGCCGGACCCACCGGGGCTGAGACGATCGCGCACGGCTTTCTCGACCGTACGACGTGTTCGTGCCCGGTGGTTCTGATCGTCATCGTGGTAATAACCGCCCCCTCGCGGACCCAGAGGGTGCCCCGGCTCTGTAATGCACTGGATTTGCTGAGCCGCGCGATTTCGCGTACTTTGCGCTATATGAAGCACCGTGAATGCGGCGCTGGCGCCGCGGCTGCTGAGAGGGAACGGACTTGGGCGGTCCGCGGCTGGCAACGTTTGTGCGCTCGAAGAGGACATGCCTGTAAAGGAATTACATTTCCACTCCGAAGCCCGCGAAACGCTGCTACACGGCGCGGCAGCGGTGGCAGATGCCGTCCGGCACGCGCGATTGCCCGTCACTTTATTCATCTATCCTTCGGCGATATCGAACGCGACTTACGCGCTGACCTGGGACCAATTGCGCGAAATGATGAAGTCCGGTCCAGTCACCGTCGGCTCGCACACGTTCTGGCATCCGAATCTTCCGGAAACGAGAAGCTGCGCCTCTCGCCCGCAGCGTACCGCTCAGTCGTCGTCGGCACGGCAATCAGCATTCCGCTGCGGGCCTGAATCCGGAGGTTCGGGAGTGAACACGACCCGGTTGCAGAAGCTACAACAGTATGCTCGTCAGTGACCGCGAAGTGAATCAAAAGAACGGCTCCGCTGTCACAGTAACGCCGCAATCCGAATTCGCGCGTCAGCGCGCGCCGAAGTCCCCGCTGAATCACAGGAAAAATCGAACGATACAGGTTTCGCCTGCGGTTCTCGAAGCCGCTCACGCGAGCGCTGAGGAGGTTCTGCGAACGCTGGGAACCATTCCCTCGGGTCTCACCCAATCGCAGGCCGAAGAGCGAAGCCGTTCCACCGGCCCGAATGAGGTGGCACAGGAGAAGCCGCAGAGCTGGTATGCCCGCCTGCTGAAGATCTGTCGCAATCCGCTGGTTATTCTTCTTGTCACCCTGTCGGCAGTTTCGTTCGCCACCGGTGACCCCCGGGCCGGAATCGTGATGGCTGTCATGGTGGCGCTCAGTGCAGGCCTCCGTTTTATTCAGGAAGCGCGGGCGGAGACAGCCGCCGCCGAGCTCAA
The DNA here is from genome assembly GCA_963832905.1 of Terriglobia bacterium. GTDB lineage: Bacteria > Acidobacteriota > Terriglobia > Bryobacterales > Bryobacteraceae > BOG-234. The sequence goes on from CAWHVO010000002.1 coordinate 760,889, forward strand.
GGCCATGATTCATGTCACCGCTACCGTTATTCGCGGCGGCGAGGCGCGGGAAATTCCGCTCCGCGATCTCGTGCCGGGCGACATCATCCAGCTCTCCGCCGGAGACATGATTCCCGCCAACGTCCGGCTCCTTTCATCAAAGGACCTTTTCGTCAGCCAGGCGAGCCTCACCGGAGAGTCGCTTCCCGGCGAAAAATCTCACGATCCCTCGAACATGCCGGAAAGTTCCCCCGCCGAAATCAAAAACATCTGCTTCCTCGGAACGAGTGTGGAGAGCGGAACTGCGACGGCCATTGTCATCACGACCGGTCCGCTCACGTATCTCGGAAGCATGGCCAGTTCAATCGTCGGCGAGCGTATCCAGACCAGTTTTGATGAAGGTCTCAATCGCTTCACATGGCTGATGATTCACCTGATGATGGTCATGGTGCCTCTCGTCTTTCTGATCAATGGATTCACGAAGCACGACTGGAAAGGCGCATTCTTCTTCGCGGTGGCCGTTGCCGTGGGACTCACGCCGGAAATGCTGCCCATGATCGTTTCCGTCTGCCTCTCCAAAGGCGCCATCGCCATGAGCCGCAAAAAGGTCATCGTCAAACGTCTGAACGCAATTCAGAATTTCGGCGGCATGGATATTCTCTGCACTGACAAGACGGGCACTCTCACGGAAGACCGGGTTGTTCTGATGCGCCACTGTGATGTCTCGGGGCGCGAAAGCGAAGACGTGCTGCTCGACGGATATCTCATCAGTCATTTCCAGACCGGACTCCGGAATCTGCTGGACCGCGCCATCCTCGCAAGTCCCGATTTCCACGGGATGGCCATCCTGGCGGAATACCGCAAGCTCGATGAAATCCCCTTCGACTTCACCCGGCGCATGATGTCTGTCCTGGTGGAAGACCCTTCGGGTATGCCGATACTCCTGACCAAGGGCGCCCCGGAAGAGACCTTCCGGCGATGCACGCGATTCGAGCTGGATGGAAAGATCTCCGCGATCGATCCGGCCCGGGTCGAAAATCTGAAAGAGGAGTATGAAAGCCTCGGAAATGACGGCTTCCGCGTACTGGCCGTTGCCACCCGTGAGCTTCCGGGCAGGCACTCCTGTACGAAGGAAGACGAGCAGGATCTAGTGCTTCGCGGATACGTAGCGTTTCTCGACCCGCCCAAAGAGACGGCGGGGCGCGCGCTCAAAGCGCTTGCCGGCAGCGGCGTGGCGCTGAAGATTCTGACCGGAGACAATTCGGTCATCAGCAGAAAAGTCTGCAGGGATGTGGGTCTGGTACCCGATCCGATGCTCCTGGGTGGTGATATCGAGCGCATGTCGGATCAGCAGCTGGCCGACGCGGCGGAGAAAGCTGTCCTCTTTGCCCGTCTGTCGCCCGCGCACAAAGATCGCGTCATCCGCGCTTTGCGGGCGAAAGGCCATGTCGTCGGATTTCTGGGCGATGGCATAAACGACGCGCCCGCATTACGCGCGGCGGACGTCAGCATTTCGGTCAACACGGCTACGGACATCGCCAGGGAGTCGGCCGAACTGATCCTCCTCGAAAAAGATCTCATGGTGCTCGAAGGCGGTGTCAGGGAAGGCAGAAAGGTTTTTGCAAACATCCTGAAGTACATTCGCATGGGAGCGAGTTCGAACTTCGGGAACATGTTCAGTGTGCTGGGCGCCAGCGCTTTCGTCCCGTTTCTCCCCATGGCGCCGATCCAGGTGCTGACCAACAATCTTCTCTACGATTTCTCACAGGTCCCGATTCCGACAGACGACGTGGATCAGGAGCAACTGGCACGCCCGCGTCCATGGAACATTGACGAAGTACGGCGCTTCATCCTTTTCATCGGCCCCATCAGTTCGATCTTCGATTACACGACATTCTTTGTGATGCTCTGGCTCTTCCAGTGCTGGGACCCGTCGCGCGCGCCCGTCTTTCAGACCGGATGGTTCGTCGAGTCACTGATGACGCAGACTCTGATCATCCACGTAATTCGGACGAACAAAATTCCCTTTATTCAGGGCCGCGCCAGCCGACCGCTCACCTTAACCACCCTGGCGATCATGGCATTTGGCGCGTGGCTGCCTTACTCGCCCGCAGCCACGGCACTCGGATTCGTACATTTGCCGCCACTGTACTGGCCGATCCTGATGGTGACGTTGCTGGCTTATCTGGTCCTTACTCAGTTCATAAAGGCCTTCCTGCTGCGAAGAAGATGGATATGAAGGTTTTCTCTGCCCGGGATCGGGCTCAGTTGGAAGGTGCGCAGAGCGCGATCCCTCAGCTAAAGTTCGCGCCGGCCAACTCGGGCACGGCGTCAACATCGATATGAACACCTACACGCAGACCGCATTCTCGGATAAGCTCGAAGCGGTCAAAACCCTCGAAAAACTGCTTGATGGAGTGTTTTGGAGTGTCGAAGAAACGAGGGTTTCGTGAGCGCCCTGGAAACTACTGAAAACGCGATATTTTATGGAGCGGGAGACGGGGATCGAACCCGCGACGTCCAGCTTGGGAAGCTGGCATTCTACCGCTGAATTACTCCCGCGCTCCGGTGTTTTCCGCTACTTACTGTTTTCAAATGACTTAGCTCGTCCTGCCGTCATTCTATTCCGTCTATTGCGTCCATCCAAAACCATGCATTTTGACCGCGAAATGGACAGTAAAGTGGACAGTAAACGAGCCGGAGAATTCTGGTTCCCAACGGGTATGCTTGCTGTCCACTTTACTGTCCAACTCACGGCAGTCACAAACATATCACAATGCAAAGTTCGTGCGAAAAGCGTAAGGCCCGCAGAGGGGCCGGCACTCACGATGCAACCGCTGGATGCGGAGGTGAATGTCTGGTTGCTGTTGAAGAGGAGTTCGCTATCGTCTGGCCGATAATTTCTCAAATCGTTCTTCAACGGTGTTGAGCGTTTCGTCCTTCTTCGGAAAGGCGAAACGCACAAGACCGCGGCCCAGACCAGGAGAGGAAGCGTAGAAACTGGAACCGGGCACTGTGGCGACACCGACTTCATCAATCAACCAGTGGGCGAACGCCATGTCGTCGTCACCGCGGCCCAGATGCCGGAAGTCCGCCATCACATAGTAGGCGCCTTCGGGGACCGCATACCTGAAACCATGCTTGTCGAGAATGCCGAGCATGCGGGCACGGCGGGAAGCGTAAAAAGCCTGAAGCCACTGGTAGTACGAATCGGGCAACCCGATCACCGCCGCCATCGCCTCCTGCAGCGGCGTGGGCGCGCACACAGTCGTGAAATCATGGACCTTCCGCAGCGCATCCGTCAAGTCTGGGCTCGCAATGCAATAACCCACACGCCAGCCCGTCACGGCGAAGGTTTTCCCCAAACCGCAAATTGTGATCGTGCGATCCTGCATGCCGGGATACGTGGCAATCGGAATATGGCGAAGGCCGTCGAACACGAGGTGTTCGTAGATTTCATCTGTGATCGCCACAACGTCGTGCTTGACGCAAAGGTCCCGGACGATCAAAAGTTCCTGCTCGGTAAAAACTCTGCCGGAAGGATTGTGCGGCGAGTTGAACAACACAGCTTTGGGTTTCAGTTCGAATGCGCGCGCAAGTTCGTCGGGATCGAATTGATATTCGGGGGGACGCAGAGGAACCCAGATCGGAATGCCGCCGGCGAACGCTATACCGGCATGATAGTTTTCGTGGGCCGGTTCCAAAACGACAACTTTGTCTCCAGGATTGACAATGCCCAGCAGGGCGGCAATCACGGCTTCAGTAACTCCGCAGGTGACGGTGACATGCCGGTCGGGATCGACCTCCTGTCCGTAAAACCGTCGGCTCTTCTGCGCGATGGCCTTGCGAAGGCTGGGCTGTCCCCAGGTCATCCCATACTGATTCCGTCCGCTGCGCATGGCCTTCTCGGCCTCGGCGAGAACTTCTTCCGGTGGATCGAAATCCGGGAACCCCTGCGCCATCAGGATCGCTCCCTTGTCAAATCCATAACGCGTGATGGAGCGGATCACGGACTCCTGAAGATTGTGAAGCCTGCGGGCGGCGTATGTTTTCACGGTCGGCAATTATACGGTTTGCGGTGATTCAAAGTCCACCGAAGCTACATCCGCAACGGATGGCTGGTTAAACGCCATCAGTCTCAGATGCTCCGGGTGCTGCTGATAACTGCGCAGGGCCTCTTCGGAAGCAAAGCGCATGATGAGAATGAGGTCCCAGCTGCGGGCATCGTGCAGAATATCGCGTCCAATCTCCAGATGCTCAATGCCGGAAATGGTGGTTCGCAGGGCCAGCATTCTTCTGCAGAACTCTCCGATGTGTTCGTCGCCGGTGCCTTTCCTGAATTTGATCAGAATGTAGTGCTGTAACACTGAGACTGCCCCTTGTGAAAGTCACATGGCGACTCTGGCCCCCGGTGGGATGGTGGACGCGGCTGCATTGAGTTTCTCAGCCGCGAAGCCTGCGGCAGTTTTATACCGCAGCATGAATTCCTCACGCTCAGCCCTGGGAATGACATCATCGATATTGTCGAACACACCGCCACAACGATCATCCAGAAGATTCAGCAGGCCAAAGGGGCCGGCTCCACGATTGCGCAAAACAAGTTGCGACATTTCCGCGCAGAGTAGTGTGTCGTAGGCTTGCAGGGCTCTGGAGTTGACGCCATGTTCGAGCATAGCAGCACCGAGCACCCGTGCATCGATAATGGCCTGGCTGGCGCCATTGGAACCCGTGGGGTACATCACATGCGCAGCGTCGCCCAACAACGCGACATTGCCCTCAACCCATGTCGAAACCGGTTCACGATCGATCATCGGGTATTCAAAGACTGCAGCCGCGCCACGCAACATGGCCGGGATGTCGATCCAGTCGTAATTCCAGTGCTCGAAATGATGCATGAAGTCCTCATGCCGTACCTGTTTGTTCCAGTCGCCATCCGGCCAGCCAGCGGAATTGTCCACGGTGATCTCTGCGATCCAGTTGATGTCAGCAAGCCCGGTGACCGGGTCGGGGGCCGAGATAGGGTAGAACACCACGCGATGACGGTGCGTCCCCAGACCCACAAAGGACGCGCCACTGCGAATCGGGGTGCCTTTGGTGACGCCGCGCCACATGATGGCGCCTCCCCACTGAATGGGAGGCTGGTCGGGATACATCTGTTGACGCGCCGCTGAATGCAGACCATCGGCCGCAATCAGCAGAGATCCTTCCACCCTGGAACACTTACCGTCGCGGCTTCGCAACAAAGCCGTCACTCCCTTTCCGTCCGGGTGATTGCGATAGCCTGTGACTTTCAGGCCCGTGCGAACGTAATCTGCGCCCAGACGTTCCAGAGCAGCGCGATACAGCAGTATCTGCAGTCCGCCCCGGTGCACGGAATACTGCGGCCACTTGTAGCCGGCCCTTAATCCCCGGAGTTCGGAATAGACCTCATTGCCATTCAGGCCAACGAGAGCCCATTCTCTGGTTTGCAGTCCGATCGTATCGAGCGATTCCGGGCCAAAGCCCAATTCATAGAGTTCGCGGATGGCATTGGGCTGAATGTTGATACCCAGGCCGAGGGGCCTGATGTCGGCGACCGATTCAAAGACGACGCAAGGTACACCGATTTGATGCAAGGTCAGTGCAACGCTCAAGCCGCCAATACCTGCCCCGACAATCAGTACTGGAGATTTAGTCATTTAGCTTAAGACGCGTATTTTACTTCAATGCCTGGGTCTGTCATTTTGCGATAAAGTCCCCGGGTCAGCCAGCCACGAACCGGCTGGTACGGGAGCGAGAGCTCCAGGCGCGGAGAAGGAGCAGGTCGGCAAGAGACACTACGGCAGCAATTGCCACGAAGAGCCAGCCAGCTGTAAAACCCCCGGTCGAGTCGCGCAGATATCCCAGCATTTGCGGCCCAAGGTAGCCGAAAATGCCGCTGCCCAAACCGACGATGCCCATCCCGGTGCCAATCTGATCGCGGGTGAGGACGGAGCCGCAAATCGCATAGATCTGATTGGTCGCTGCGTGGCCGAGCGAGACCACCAACACAACGCCGATCCGGAAGACAAGCAGATCGTGCGACAGCACGGCGAAGCTGGCTGGGACCAGGAGCGCGGCCAGGACGATCATAATGTTCCAGCGGGAGTAACGGTCGCACAGCCAGCCGACTGCCAGGTTTAAGAAGATGCTGAAGAGGTAACTGGAGCTGATGAGGGCCGCCGATGCTCTCGCGTTCAGACCAAAAACGCTTTCCACCGCGTAAGGCACAAAAAATGTGGCGCTGAATCCGCCCATATTGATCAGGCCAAGGAAGATGAGTCCCCACATGACCGGATTCCGCAGCGCGGACAACGATTCGGGAGTGAAGGCGTGTCCGTGCGATCCTCTGACAGATGCGGCGCCGGTTGCGGGGGGCCGGTAAAGTGCTGCGAAGAGCGCTCCGCCGACGAGGGCGATGACCGCGAATCCGAAGATTCCTCCTCTCCATCCAACCCATTCCGCTAGACGCGTTCCGAAAGGCGCGCCGATCACCGAGGCGAGCGCGGCCATCGCGCCAAGTATGCCCATTGTTCGGCTGCGGTACTTCTCCGGAGTGCCGACGGCCATGGCGGTGAACACACAGATGAACGCGAACCGATAGCCGACGAGCCAGAGCGCGCGGCTCGCCAGCGCAAAACCATAAGTGTGCGCGAAGCCAAGGCTCGCAAGGCCCAGCGCGGTCACAGCGAGCCCGCCCAGAAGCATTCGTTTTTCGCCGAAGCGCGCAGCCAGAATTCCGGCAGGCAGACTAATGCAGATCGCGATCAGCCCGTACATGCCGGTGAAGAGTCCCATCCTGGAATAGGAGGCTGCCAAGTCTTTGGTTATGGCTGGCAGAAGCGGGGAGAATCCAAGACTCGACATCTGGATCGCCATCATCGCGAGGATTACGGCACCGACGGAGATTGCCCAGTGGCGCGGCCGGGCAGTCATTCGACGCGCCTTTCAGCCACGCTGTGCATGACGCGCTGTTCAAGAAACCGCACGACTTTGCGCCGCATCCCGGCGCCATCCCAGCTTCGCGCGTCGGCCATATCGGCGAAAACCGGCAATACCGGGATGCCGGAGCGTTCGAGCGCGAGTTCGATGAACCGGTTTCCCGTGGCAGAGGGCCGTGTACCCAGCGGCGTCAAAACCAGGGCCGCATCGATACGATGCTGTTTCGCCTGGTCAACGATCCATTCGTTGGCCCACGGCGGATTGTGGAGCTGTTCATTCATGCTGACAGTGCGGCTGGCGAGCGCTTTCAGCGGATCATCCAGACCATAACGAATGTAACCATCCGGTCCAAATGCCAGATACATGGACCAGACAAACACGGCGCCATATTCAGCTTCGAAAGCCGTGTAGAACTCCATATCGTGCCAGAGTCCTGCGCCAACCCACATCAGCCGCAGGCGCTCCGACGAACATGCCGCAATCCCCCGTTCGACTCGGGCCTTTACTTCATCGCGAAATCTTCGTGCATGCGATATGGCCCATTCCGAACCGCGGAGCCATTGCGTCGCCATCACGTTGCTGACCTGCTCCTGCATGCGAACCGGCGTCCGCGGAGCGGAGCAGATCAAATCGCGGACATCTTCGAAATATTCTTCCTGCCGGTTCACGCCCTCCATCAGACTGCGCAGGCGATCGATGTCGAATTTCTTTGATGTGATGCGCTCAAGAGTTTCGATCAGCCTGCGGAACTGCACCACCATGAAGTCCAACCGATGTTGCTCGAACAACTCGTGCCACCGATGACGGCTCAACTCCCACCATCGGGGAGGAAGTTCGGAAGCGCCGGGCGTATCGAGCGCAATGAACTCCGTGCCGAGCGCCCCGGACCAGATTTCGAACACCCGCTGAATGCAGTCGCATGTCAGGCGAGCTGCCATCAGCGCTGGCCGCGGAAGACCGCCCCACGGGGCAGGGGCCGCATCGGCGCATAGCGTGGCTGCCAGCCCCAGGCTGCAGTAGCGGCAGAGACCCTCGTGAAAACCGCGCGCGTTCATGCAATCCAGGTAAACGGGCGAGAGCCGCTTCGCGGATATGATGGCTGCCCACCACTGGTTACTGACGACCGGTACATCCATCGCCTGAAATATCTCGAGGGGCATATCCGCCTGAACAATCGCGTATGGCTTTTGGGTCTCGAATACGTCACGTCGCAGCGCCGCGAACCAGGCTTTCTGATGCTCGGCCGCAGCGACGGTGGATTCGAGTTGTTTTTCGGCCATAGGTATTCAGCTTCCTGCGACGATACCGGAAATGAAGTCGTCGATGTGCTGATGGCATTCGGGGCTTAATCCATCTGCCGCATCCTCTCGCACTACCATGCTGGGAATACGGCGCTCGTCGAGCGTTTTGCGCAATCCCGGATAATCCCACCCGAGCACATCGTCTTCGGGCGGCAGATAGAAAACCACTCCGTCGACATTTGCTGAAGTGGCGAGAAACCACGCGTCGGCGGTCTCGCGCGGGAACACACGCGGACTCGGCGCTTCAATGTAATACCTTTCAAAGATCGCCCGAACCATGTCGCTGTGTTCCGGGATTTCCTTCGTGACAATCCGCGAGCCCCACCAGTCGTCTTCGGCCACGACCACGGCTCTGTGCGACTCGATGGCCCGATGTAAACCCGTGTGATGGAGAGGAGATCCCTTGATCAGGATGCTTACACCATCTACAGGCGGACGAAGCGAAATTTCGCTCACCGCTTCGTCAGCAAGCTTAGCGTATTCCGCACGATCCATAAAATAGGAGGCGCCAATCAGAGCCAGCGCCTCCGTTCCGCTCAGTAGCGGCTGCGGACTTCGACGAAGATCCAGTAATCTCCGAATCGCCCGCGATGCCCGGTTCGATTCTTCCGCAGCGGAAACGACATCGGCTGTTTCGATGGATCGGCCGACGCAGTGTTCCAGACACTTCCTGAACTCGTGCGTGCGCTCCAACCCATAGACTTCGGCTTCGTCAGAACGGGCGTGCAGCAAATTGTAAAGATAGAGGCCCGGCAGGCTGTTCGCAAACCCCTGGCGCGCCATCTCGCGCAAATATAAAAAAAGCTTGTGCTCCTGCTCGGAGGTTCGTGGAATTACGACCATCTTCAGGAACGGCCAGAGGCCGGATGCGATGCCGTCGAAAATTCCCCGAATTCGGGCGCCGAAAATACCGTCTTCCATGAAGCGGTCCGCAACTGGAAACGGACCACCGGCCGGATTCAACATCAGCGGAAAATAGCCGGCCGCACGCAGAAGTTCCCATGGCACTGTGTTCGATGTCAGGCCGGCGATCGGCATTCCATCGCGCGCCCGTTCGATGGCTTGCGCGAACGGATGCTCATAATGCCACGTCAGCTGCTCGACCGCGGAACGGGCCTTCACCGGCACGCTTCAGATCACTCCGCTGGATTTCAGATGTTCCATACGTTCCGGTGAATAGCCGAGAATCCCCTCGTATACCGCTTCGTTATGCTCTCCCAGCGCCGGGGCGGGCTGGTCAAAACCGGCTGTCGCCCCGGAGAATTTAATAGGAATGCCCATCCCGTATACCTCGTCTACAGCTCCGAACTTCGGATGCTCCAGACGGACCGTTTCACCGCGCGCGAGCACGCGTGGGTCGCGGACGGCTTCATCCGGATTCCGGACCTCGGCCGCAGGCACTCCCGAACGTTCCAGGATCGATACAGCCTCCGCGTTCGTGTACCGGCTGGTGAAGTCGCCAATGATAGCGTCGAGCTCTCTTACGTTCTCCACACGGGCATCGCGCGCAGAGAACCGCGGGTCGGCGCTTAAATCTGCGCGCCCCATGGCTTCAAACAACGCGCGCGCGAAGGTTTCCTGGGGTGCGCAGATCGAGATGTAGCCGTCCTTTGTGCGGTACAAACCGAACGGCGCGAGGCGCGGCACGGTCAGTCCCGTGCGTTGGGGGATGCCGCATCGCTCCAGAAGACCGAAAGTCTCAACCGCCACCATCATAGTGAGAGCGCCCAGCATAGACACGTCGACGTGCTGACCCTGGCCGGTATGTTGCGCCTGGTGAAGCGCGGCCAGGATGCCGATTACACCGAACAGCGGCGCCGTCAGATCGCCAACCGGCAGACCGACGCGAATGGGCGGATCGTCAGGGCCGCCCGAAGTCATCATCGTGCCGCTCAGGGCCTGGACGATGGCGTCCATCGCCTTCGCGGGACTGGCATCCGGGGTGCTCCCGAAACCAGTGATCGAGCAGTAAATCACCCGGGGATTGACCGCGCGTGCGAAGGTGTAGCCAACTCCAAGTTTGTCCAGCGTGCCTCGGCTGAAATTCTCGACCACGATGTCCGATTTCTTTACCAGGTCCGCATAGACGGCGCGGGAGTCCGGGTGTTTAAGGTTCAAAGTCACGCCCATTTTGTTGCGCAGACGATTGAGGGCGGAAACGGAAATATCGTCTTCGGATTCGCGGGTCAGTTTGGGGCCTGTCGCTCCGAGGTAGGGAGCATTGGTCCGGCACGAATCCCCGCCGGTGGGGTTCTCGACCTTAATTACTTTGGCCCCCAGACCGGCCAGAATCAGGGTGGCAAAGGGTCCGGCCAGGGCGACGGTCAGATCGAGAACAGTGATTCCATCCAGCGGCTTGTTCAGGCTTACTTCTCCCGATACCGGTCAAAGAAATCGAAGACTGCCGGCAGCACCAGAGGCACCATGCCGCCGTGATCGGCTTTGACCTCGTAGTATTCGAAGGTAAAGGGCTGCTGGAACATCCAGTCCCGCATCACGTGGCTGCCTGGCAGGGATGGGGTGGCCAGGGTGCCTTCGCTCATCATGATCGGGATGGACTTGAGACGCTCCCAGGGATAATTCGCCTGATCGACGAACGGCCCGGACATGGGCGCGATGGCGCGCCAGTACTTCGAATACTTCGCTCCGAGGTACCACGTTCCGCCGGATCCCATCGAATGCCCGGCGAGGAATACCGACGACCGGTTGATTGGATATTCGTTCAGCACGATTTCCAGAACGTTGATGACATCCTTCTCGCTGAGTTCCAGCGTGTGTTCCGCTTCGGGTGTTACGCCGGCTCTCTGTTTGGCCGCGGTCTCGGCCTGGCCAAAGACAGCGGGCAACCGCAAGGGCGTTCCATAGGCTCCCATCGGGCTGTAGCCGAGCGGCGATACGACTACATAACCGTGCTGCTCGGCCAGGTGCTCGACTTGTTTGTTGTTCATGTCCATATAGCGGTTCTCATCGGAGCCCGCGCCGTGGAGTATCACAACCAGAGGAAGTCTGGACTGACCGTCCCATGTGGTGGGAACGTAGAGACGATAAGGCATGGCCTTTTTCGCCGCCGGAAAATCATAGCTCCGATGCTGATCTCCCTTCGCGTGTAGCTGCGGGTTCGGTGCCGATGACAGCTCTTTCGCGAGTTTCTGCGATTCGGCAATCTGCTGGTCGGCATCCAGCGCGGAGCCAAATGGGATGGCCTGTCCCTGCGCCAGCAGTGACGCCGAAATAAATGCGAACAGGAGTGCTGACGGCGTTTTCATTTGAGGTTCTTCGTCTCGACGACCCACTTCGGATTTACGCACAAACCGCAGTCGGGACCGCGGAACATCAGTGCTGCCCGCTGGTCGCCTTTCAGTTGCCAGTTCAGCCAGGCTACTCCGATGCCGGCGAATTCGCCGCCATTCGGCTGATTGTAGGTGCCGCCGTGACCAACGCCTCGCTCCCAGGCTCGAAATACCGGAATCGATTTGATGTATTCGAAATCAGCATTCGCGTTGTTGTGCGCGATGTCGGTTGAGTCCCCGCTGATGTAAGCCATAGGAACGTGGATGGACTCGAGGTCCTTCTTGCTGAGTGTTTTTCCGCCGCCCATGTCTGAAGGCTGTGCGAACAGACCGCTGTTCCAGACCATAGCGGTGGTGACGCGCGGGTCTGCAGCCACTTCGATCGCCTGCACGCCTCCGCACGATTGGCCCATCACCGCAATCTTGCCGGTGTTCAGGTGCTTGTAGTATTTGCTGCCGGCGCGTTCATTCTCGGCCGTGGCCCATTTGATCGCCTCGATCATCTGAGACGGATGAGTCGCGGCGGGCGGCAGATTACGAGGAAGCTGCGTGGTGTCACCGGGTTGTTGAATCGCCGGTCGAGGCGTGGGACGCGGCCCCGCCGGAGGCTGCGCCGGACCAGCCGCATTCCGTTCCACAATCGGGCCCAAAGCGATGGCGACAAACCCATACGAGGAGATATCGGTGAGAAAATTGCTGAACGAGTTTCCCGCATTCGCACAGGCGCCATTGCCCCAAATCACGAGCGGCAGAGTGACGCCGTTCAGTGCCGATATGTCTTCCGGCCGGTAGATCGTGTGATCCGGCAGACTGGCATCCATTTCCATCACCGCTTTGTAAGGACCCGATCCCGTAGTTGGTCGCGGCGGAGCGCCCCCGCGAGTTTGAGCCGAGACACTCCAGGTGAAGATCACGAAAAGAGCAGCGAGCCACAGGCGGCTAATCGTCATGATGCATCCTTTCTGACAAACGCTGTCAGGAATCATACCAGCCGACAGGTATGACTACAACAGCAGCGGATTTTCGGTCCGGTGAACCCTGGGCTATTATGTGAACTGCCCGCCCGATTATGCAGAAACGTTCGAATGACTAATCGTTCAGGCGTGAATTCACGGCGTGCGCAGACGCTGATCACCGTACGCGAAATGGTTCTGCGTGGTGAACTGAAGTCCCGAAGGGCCATCGAGGAGGTGGAACTTTCGAAAGAGCTCGGTGCATCCCGGCCCGTGATTCGCGCCACACTGGACCAGTTGCACCAGGAAGGTCTGCTGGAACGGTTGTCCACGGGCGTGTACGTGCCACGCGTTTTCAGCAGTCAGGATGTCGGGGATGCCATCGAGTCGCGCGTCGCGCTGGAAAGTCTCGCCGCGCGTCTGGCCGCGCAACGCGGCGCCGATGCGGCCCCACTCGAACGGGCTCGCCGCATCAATACTGAACTGGCAGAAACGACAGCGTCATTCAGCACTACGGAATCTCCTGCTGCCGATCAGATGGCGCGCTTCGGCGAACTGAACCTGGCATTTCACAAAGCCCTCATCGCGCTGGCAGGAAGTCCGATGCTTGAGCTTGCGCTCGATCGTGTGCAATCGATAGCTTTCGCCTCTCCGGCCGCCGTTGTGACGCCGGCGGAGCCGGGACGTTTTGCCGAAGCGGTACGCGACCACAAAGCCATTCTCGATGCCATAAAGGCGGGCGATGCCGCGCGCGCGGAAAAACTCATGCGCGAGCACGCGCGATTTGCCCTGGGGGGCGTCAGAAACGCGATCAACAGACCTGGCCGCGGCGCGAAAGCAAAAGCCGCCCCCGCGAAGACATCCACTGAGCGCATATCCAAACCTCACCGGACCCGCGAGGCGGATATGGCGGGTCCCACCTCTCAGCTTGTACTCGACGCTGCCGCGGCCCTGTTCTGCGAAAAAGGATTCAACGAAACCACCACACGCGAAATCGCCGCCCGTCTGAATATTCACCAGGCATCGCTCTACTACCACGTCTCCGGAAAAGAGGAACTGCTGTATCGCATCAGCAAAGTTTCTCTCGAAGCGCTGCAGCGCCGGGTCGCGGCGGCGCTCCGGAACTGCGGGAACGGGCGCGACCGACTCGATGCTTTTATTCGCGGCCATCTCGAAGGCATGTTCGAGAACCCGGATCGGGCATTTGCCTTCATCAGCGAATTCCGCTCGCTCTCGCGAGCCCACCGGCGAGAGATGACCGTGCTGCGCCGGAATTACTCCGATCTGCTCAACCAGGAGATTGCGTCCGCCGTGAAAACCGGCATTTTGCGCCGCGATATCCCCGTCTCCATGCTGCGGCTGGCGCTTTTCGATTTTCTCAATTGGACGCCGCGCTGGTATCACGTTTCGGGCCGGCTGCCTCTGAACGATCTCGCCGGAATCTACAGCCGCGTGTTTTTCGAGGGAATCGTCGCGCCGGGGCACGGAAGACCTGCCCTGCCGCAAATGCAAAGCGCTCGCAGACGAAGAGGCGGCGCAGGACACAACGCCACTCTCGACAAATTCGTCCGCACCGCGGCGGAGCTGTTTTCAAAGCAGGGTTACGCGTCTACCAGCACACGGGAACTCTCAGCGTTGATCGGCATGGAAAAGGCCACGCTCTACTATCACGTCAGAAGCAAAGGGGACCTGCTCTACCTGATCACGAAATCTTCCGTCGAAACACTGCAGGACGACGTGCAGAAAGCGGTCGAGGGAATCACCTGCCCTCTGGAGCATCTCGCCGTGCTCATGCGGGCGCATTGCATGAGTCTGCTGCGCGATCAGACGCAGCACGCCACCGCCCTGGCTGAGGTGCGCGCATTGTCGCCGGAGCGCCTTGCTGAGATTGTCAGCATCCGAAAAACTTACCAGACCGGAATCCGCCGGATTATCGAGGCAGGGCAGAAGAACGGATCGATTCGCGCCGACGTAGAGCCGCGCTATCTCGCTTCCATGCTGCAGGGACTGCTCGACCGCACCGTTGAGTGGTATCAAAAAAGCGGTTCGATGGGACCTGCCGAGATGGCGGATTGCTTCAGTGAGATTTTTCTCTTTGGAGCCGGCCAAGCCTCCGGCCGCGCGCCGGCTCCTGGCTGAAACGTTTGCAGAAGCTACCGCCCGCCGATAGGCACATCTTGTTTCTGCATATGGGTAGAGTCCCGCTCGTTTTCGAGGCAGTAGTAATCGATCAACTCACTGTCGAGAATCAGCGGCTGAGAGATGGTGACCGTCCATGGCGCGGTATAGGCCTTCGGATCGTTAATTGTGATCTCGACTTCGAGTGTGCCGAAGTTCGGGCGGCGAATCCTTTCAGTCATTTTGCCTTGCTCGGTGAGTGGATTGCCGCGGGCGTCGAGCCAGAGATCGTCGCGAAAGCCGATCGTCTCGATGACCATCGTGTCGCCTTCCCAGTGACCGACTGAATAACCATTCCAGGTGGGATTGGGATCGGCCGGGAATTTACGGCCATCGGTGAAGATCTGCCGGTACTGCATGTTTCGCTCTGTCAGAATAATGATCCTGCCGGGAACTTCGAAAACTCGTTTGTAATAATCGTCCGTCCAGATGCGCGGCGCATCGCGGGGCATACAGTGCACGTTGGGATCGAGACCCTGCTCAACGCTGCGCTTCTTCACTAACTCCGCAGCCCACGGCTGATAAGGCAGCGGGCTCTTCAGGGAGGAGGCGATATTACCGAACTCACGGGAAATCTGTGTGTCCGTGCACTGGGCGCCGCAGGGCTTCCCGATATTGATCCATCCCCACATGCCCGAGAGATCAGGCTTCCCGTCGACAGTGCGGGGAGCGGGTGCGGCGAGATCGGGAGTGCCATCGGATTTCTTCGGCACATCCTTCGTCGCATAACCGAGCCATTGCGCGCGCAGTGCGGGGGCCAGGGTCAGAGAAAACAGAAGCGCCGGGAAAAGCACGCCTCGCGTGGCGATGACGAATCTTGATTGCACAATAGGAATTCCAGTCTAGCGCGGCGACGTGTCTTCCGGCAATAAAACGTCATACCGGCTGACTGGTATAAACTGCAACGTGAAGGACAAATCCGATGAAGACTGCTGTCGCCGCACTTTTTGCCACTTCCATGATGGTGTTTGTTGCTCCTGAAAGCACAGCGCAGGCCAATGACGCGGGAAAGAAAGGTTCGTGGGAAAAGATCAAAGTTCACGGTAAATCGCTCGAAGGTAATCTCGAGGGTGATTCGGCGGATCGGGACGTGTTCGTTTATCTTCCGCCGAGTTATGCCACGAGCCCCGATCGTCGCTACCCGGTCGTTTACTTCCTCCACGGCTATGCCGCGCATGCCGAGACCTACTGGAAGTCGCTCGACGTGCCCGCCGCCGCTGACGCGGATATCGCCAACGGGTCGGCGCATGAAATGATTCTCGTGCTGCCCGACGCTTTTACCGTCTATGACGGCAGCATGTTTTCGAATTCACCGACCACCGGTGACTGGGAGACGTTCATCGCGAAAGATCTGATCGCCTGGGTGGACGGCCATTACCACACGATTGCGAATCGGAACGCGCGCGGCCTCGCGGGCCATTCGATGGGCGGGTATGGAACGGTGCGCATTGGCATGAAACATCCGGAGGCGTTCTCGGTGCTTTACGCCATGAGTTCCTGCTGCCTGATGAATGATCCGCAGCGGCCGGTTCCGGGGGCCTCGGCGAACCAGCCGCCGAGCGGGGCTCTGGCGCATGCGCTCTCCGCACAGGCCGCGGCATGGGCGCCGGACACGCTGAATCCGCCGACCTATTTCGATCTGCCGTCAAAAGACGGAGAACTACAGCCGCTCATCGCCGCCAAATGGACTACCAACTCGCCGCTCCTGATGGTGGATCAGTATGTGCCGAATTTGAAGACGTATCGCGCGATCGCTATCGACGTTGGAACGAAAGATCCATTCCTTGTCACGAACACGCAGCTCGATCAGTCGCTCACGCGGCTCGGAGTGGCGCACCAATTCGAGTCGTATGATGGCGACCACGGCAACCGCATCACTGCGAGATTCGCGGCGAAGGTGCTGCCGTTCTTTTCCGGACATTTGACTGAGTCAGCTAAATGAAAATGACGTTCGCTGCACGTTCCCTGGTCGCCGCTCTCTTCGCGACGGCGCTTTACGCGCAGACCGATGCGGATCGCTGCGCGGCGCTGAGCCGTGTGTCGATTCCGGACGTCGAAATCGCGTCCGCGAAACTCACCGCCGCCGGCCCTGTCGGTCGCGGCGGTCCTGTACCCGAACACTGCCTGGTTCGCGGAGCGATCGACAAACGCATCGGTTTTGCCGGCAAGCCATTCGCGATCGGTTTTGAAATGCGCCTGCCGGTGAAATGGGAACGGCGCTTTCTTTTCCAGGGCGGCGGCGGAATGGATGGCACCGTTCGTCCCGCGCTCGGGGCTGCTTCGGGTACGAATACAAATCCGGCACTCGCACGCGGCTTCGCTGTGGTTTCGACAGACGCCGGACACACGGGCGCTCCACCGATGCCTGAGGCTGACGCGTCATTCGCGCGCGATCAGCAGGCGCGCATTGACAACGCTTATCGTTCGATTGAACGCGTGACACAGATTTCGAACCTGATCGCGATGCAGTTTTACGGGGAACCGTGGCGGCACGCCTACTTTGATGGCTGTTCCAATGGCGGTCGCCAGGCCCTGATGGCTGCGCAGCGATTTCCACGGGATTTCGATGGCATCGTTTCCGGAGCTCCCGCGTTCCGCGTGACGCATGCCGGGATCGGTTCGGCATGGGAAACGCAGACGTTTCTGAGCATCGCTCCCAAAGATGATTCGGGCCGGCCGATCCTGAGCCGCGCTTTTTCGGACGACGATCTGAAGCTTGTTGCCGATGGCGTTCTCAAACAGTGCGACGCGCTCGACGGTCTTGCGGACCGGCTCGTGATGAATACCCGCGCCTGCCATTTCGACCCGAAAACACTGATGTGCAACGGCGCGAAGCAGGCGACGTGCCTCAGCCGCGACCAGGTCACCGCTCTGGAGAAGGTAATGGGCGGCCCGAAGAATTCGCGCGGCGAAGCGATTTACTCGGACTGGCCGTGGGATCCTGGTATCGCTTCGCCCGGGTGGCGCGCCCTGAAGCTGGGCACGTCCCGCACGGCGCAATCCAATTCCATCGATGTCCTGCTGATGCTGAGCGGGCTCAAGGGCTACTTCATGTATCCGTACGCTGAGTCGTTCGACCCGCTGAAGTTCGATTTCGACAAAGACACGCCGCGCGTGGACGACACCGCCGCGCTGGAGGACCCGACGTCCACCGACATCGAGACGTTTGTCGGTCACGGTGGCAAGATCCTGCTGTATCACGGCATGGCTGATCCGTTTTTTTCCGCATTCGACACGCTCCGCTATTATGAGCGGCTCGCGAAAGACAACGGCGGACTCGACAAAACGATGAGCTTCGCCCGTTTCTTCCCGGTGCCCGGCATGAATCACTGCGCGGGCGGACCGGCGCTCGACAATTTCGATGCGCTGAACGCGATCGTGCAGTGGGTGGAGAATGGCAAAGCTCCCGACAGCATGCTTGCCACCGGCGCTCAGTTCCCGAATGTCTCCCGGCCGCTGTGCGCCTGGCCGAAGCATGCCCAGTACAACGGCACCGGGCCGCAGAACGACGCGGCGAGTTTCACCTGTAAAGATTAGCGGCGCCCCCGGCGAATTTCACGGTGGCTTGCATCAGAAGAGAACTTTAACGCAAGCGGACGAGTACTGCATCATTTCGTGACCGCGCGAAACATCCATGTCACCGATCACAAGGATCGGTATAGTCGATTTGACAGACCGCGATGCACGGGTCAATCCTGTGAGTTCGAGAGAGTGGGAATTGCCGGCTCAGGACACCCAGGCGAACTGGAAAATGTGGATGCCATGCGTGGCGATGGCCGCCTGTTCGTGGCTTGCCTTCTTCCACCGGCAGATTCTGTCGGTGTTAGCCCCCACGATTCTGTCGGAAACCGGACTCAATGCACAACAGTTCGCCTCGATCAGTTCCTTTTTCTTTATGGCGTATTTCATCGCAAACCCGCTGTGGGGATCGATATTGGATTTCATCGGACTACGCGTCGGGATGCTCATTGGCGTTGGGGTCTGGAGTCTGGCGAGCATTTCGCACGGCTGGGTGTCGGCCTTCATCGGGTTCGCCGCGGCCCGCGCTCTCCTGGGACTGGGCGAGGGAGTGACTTTTCCGGGCGGCCTGAGAACAGCCGTCGAATCACTCCCTGGAACTTTGAGAGGACGTGCCATTGCGCTGTCTTTCAGCGGTGGAACACTCGGCGGCGCCGCTGCCTCCTACATTGCCATCCCGCTCGGATTGCGTTACGGATGGCGCCCGGCGTTCGCGATCACCGGAGCGTTCGGAATCGTATGGCTAGTGATCTGGTCGCTGGTTGCACGGCCGCCATTTCTTCCGAAATTTCAGCGAAAGTCCACGAAGCTCGTGCTTCCGAATCTTTCCGAGAAGCGGTTATGGGCTCTCGTGTTCAGTTATTCGTTGCCGGCGATCGCTCCTGGCCCGATTCTGACGCTGCTTGCTTTGTATCTGAACCAGGGACTTGGCGCTTCGCAGGCTGACCTGAAAACGCTTTTGCTGGCGCCTCCTCTTGCCTGGGGTCTGGGATATTTCATCTGGGGATGGGTAGCGGATCGCTATGCTTACAACAATCCCCGGCCGGTCGGTCTGTTTTTGCTGTTGACGGTCTGTTCGCTGGTTCTGGGCGCCATGACCTGGACCACATCGCTGGCGATTGCGGTGGCAATCGCATCATGGGCGAACTTCATCGGCGGAGGATTTCAGATGGTCGCGTTAAAAGTCGGTTCATATTCGTTTCCGCGTGAACAAGCCGCGACGATGACCGGCATCGCCTCCGGATCGTGGGCTCTCGTGAATTACATCCTGCTGCAATTTCTGGGACCGATGTTCAATCTACACCGGTATAACGAGGCGTTCTGGACTGTCGCACTCTGTCCTGTGGTCGGGGTGATGGTCTGGCTGTTCCTAAGCCGCACGCAATCGACACGGGAATCCCTTGTGAAGGCCACAGAAGCATGATGAACGCCGCCATTGCCGGCATGGGGCTGGCGGGTAAAACTGTGAGCATTTGACCGCAAGCCACGTATCGGTACCGCCGATACAAATCATCAGAACAATCGATTTGCCGAATTGATTGCGATCGGATAGTGTGTTCTTTGCCCGCGTGCGGCCAGGGGCAAGTTTATTCCCGGATGATTCACCCGATTGGACAGCACCTTCTTATCGCTTCTGTCTTTTTCATTTGTGGGGCAACTCTCGCTGCGCAACCTTCGGCAATCGATAAACAGCCGATGGCGGAGCAGGTTTTCACCAATGTTCAGGTACTCAAAGGAATTCCGGTGAGCGAATTCATGAACACAATGGGGTTCTTTTCCGCCTCGGTGGGACTGAACTGCGTGTACTGTCACGTCCCGGAGAGCCTGCAGGACTGGAAAAAATTCGCCGAGGACGTTCCGCGCAAGCGCATCGCGCGCAACATGATCGCCATGGTGAATACGATTAACAAGAACAATTTCGGCGGGCGGGCTGTTATCACGTGTTATTCGTGTCATCACGGCAACGAAAGACCGAAGCCGATTCCCAGTCTCGCGCTGCAGTACGGCACGCCGGAGGAAGATCCGAATGAGATCGAAGTGCCCACTCAGGCGGTCGCCGGTCCTTCGGCCGAACAGCTGCTGGACAAGTGCAT
Source organism: Terriglobia bacterium (assembly GCA_963832905.1). GTDB lineage: Bacteria > Acidobacteriota > Terriglobia > Bryobacterales > Bryobacteraceae > BOG-234. The sequence goes on from CAWHVO010000002.1 coordinate 781,162, forward strand.
CGCGGCAAGCGGCGCCGCTCGCGCGAACCACACCAGCTTCGCTGTCCGCGGAACATACGAAGGCTACGAAACCTATCACCAGCAGGTGCCTTTCGAGCTGTGGGTCAAGGCCCCGGCACAGATGGCCAGCATCGTTCACACGCAGAACGGCGACAGCACTACCGTGTACGACGGCAGCCAGGGCTGGGTCGCTTCACCGAACAACCCGGTGATGCTGCTGCCGATGGCGGTGGGCGCCGAATCGGATGGAGCGCGTTTCGATGCGCAGTTGTTTTTTCCCTCCGGGATCAGGCAGGCGTTGAGCCAGTGGCGCAGCGGATTTCCGCAGACCAGCGTCGGCGATAAAGACGTCCAGGTTGTTGAAGGCGTCGGGCCGGCCCGAACCAGAATCAAGTTATTTTTCGACATCGAGACCGGGCTGCTGATCCGGCAGCTACGTTATGTGAACACGGTCGTGGGGACGAACCCCTATCAGATCGATTACGCAGATTACCGTGACGTGGGCGGCGTGAAGTTGCCGCACCAATGGACCGTGACCTGGACGAACGGCCAATCGATATGGAGAGTCAATGAAATTCAGGCCGACGCCGCTATCCCGGCGGGAAGATTCGCCAAACCCGCGCCTGCTGTGCTCGCGCCGGCAAAGAGCCCTGCCCAATAGAAAGGACTGCATGAGAACGAAACCCTGGTTAATATTGGCCGCATTGCTCGCGGCAGCGATTCCGTCGGCCGCCCATCATGGGACCGGCGCATCCTATGATCTGTCGCACCCGGTTACGCTGCAGGGGACCGTAACAGAGTTCCACTACGCGAATCCGCATCCGCAGCTGTTCTTTGACGTAACCGATGCTGGTGGCGAAGTCACTCACTGGGGCGCGGAGTTTTATCCGAATCCGGCGCAGCTGATTCAGGGCGGTTGGGGCAGGAGGCGGTCGGAAGCGGCACTCGCGCCTGGTACAAAGATCACGATTACGCTCGCGCCCGCGCGTGCGGGGACGAAAGTCGGCGCTATTCTGAAGCTCCTCAATGAAAAGGGCGAGGTGCTGCTGGGAGTAGCCGGCGGTGGCCCGGGTGAAGTGCCGCGGGGCGGCCCGTCGCCTGCGCCTCCTGGCTCTGCAGAGCCGGGCAAGTGAGGTTCCCATGAGAGCACTGACCGGTACAGCGTTGGCGTGCGCCTTGGCGTCTGCTGCATTTGCGCAGGGCGGGCGCGGTATCCTGGCGCATAATCCCGCCAACGATAACAAGCCTTACGACAAACACGATCTCTCCGGTATCTGGACGCGCAACGGATCGCCGGGCGGCTACGGCGGCGGCGGAACCTGCCGCGACTGCGGCGATCGCGGATACGCCGCCAAGGTCTCGCCGATGACGGCGCTCGGCAAAAAAATGTTCGATGCGAATAAGCCCTCGTACGGACGTTTGCTGGGAAGCGCGGACGCGGCGGCGCATCCCGAGGAAGACATCGGCCGGCGCCGTGCAGTGCCTCCGGCAAACGACAGCGATCCTTATCAGCACTGCAATCCAATGGGTCCGACACGCGCGCTGATCTACGTGGATCCGATCGAAATGAGCGTGTTACCCGATCGCATCATTCAGCAAATCGAATGGGGCTGGGGAACAAGAGTTATCTGGACTGACGGGCGGAAGCCTCTGATGGATCCGGACCTGCCCGTCTGGTGGGGCTATTCGACCGGCCACTGGGACGGTGACACGTTTGTGGTCACAACCACCGGTGTGGACGAAAGAACGTGGGTCGATCAATACGGGTATCCGCACACCGCGGACATGGTGCTTGAGGAGCGTTACCATCGGACCGCCTATGACGTGCTCGAACTGACGATGACCATCAAGGATCCGAAAATCTATACACAGCCCTGGACGAGCGACCTGAAAAAATTCCGAAAACTTGAAAAGAACACGATCAAGACGGTGGACGGATGGACCGGTCTGCTTCAGGACGCGTGTGCACCCGCGGATGAAGTGGACCTATTCAATAAAAGAATTCGGGATCCAGCCGGCGGCGTTATTCACTAACCGGGAGAAAAAATGAAGACCGCGATTGTTGTTGCCCTGCTCTCGGCCGGCATGCTCGCCGGCCAGCCTCCGTCACCCGCGCCGGCAAAGCCCGATTCCGAAGCCGTGAAAGCGCTTATTGAGAAAGCGAAGAAAATCGCAGGTGCGCGTTGGGCGGACGAGGAACACTTCTTCTGCGAAGCTCCTCGCGCGAACAGCCCTTCCGATCCGCCGATTGAACCGACCAAAATCTTCGACAACGTGTATGCCATCGGCGATCAGGGCACGGTTGCTTACGTAATCCGGACATCGGACGGCCTGCTTATGATCGACTCGCTCTCTGCCGGCGACACGCAGAAGAAGCTTCTCCCCGGCTTTCAGAAGCTCGGTCTCGATCCTTCCATGGTGAAAATCATCGTCGTGGGACACGGTCATGCCGATCATTTCGGTGGCACGCCGTATTTTCAGGAGCATTTCGGCTCAAAGATTTACATCTCGGAAGCCGACTGGAATTTCATGGAGCATCCTCCGGCGCGCGGCGGCAGGGGTGGACCTCCGGCGGCTCTGCCGAAGCACGATCAGGTATTGGTTGAAGGGGAGCCTGTGGTGCTTGGCGATTTCAAACTGACACCTTATCGCGGTGCCCGGACACACGCCCGGGTCTATGGGCTTCGTCTTTCCGGTAAAGGATAACGGCAAAACGCGCATGGCAGCGATGTATGCGGGCACCATCCTCACGCCCGGTTTCGTTTCCGATGAAGGTCTGGCGCAATACGCGAAATCGGTACCGCACTTCGAGGAGGAGACCAAGAAAGCGAAGGTCGATGTGGAGCTGCAGAATCATCCGTTAATGGATCCTATTCAGCCGAAGCTGGACACGCTGAAGACGCGCAAGCCTGGCGAGCCCAATCCTTTTGTGGTCGGGCGCGGAGACTATCAGAAGTTCCTGCAGGTAATGGCGGCCTGTACCGAAGTCAACATCGCGCGGAGGAAAGGACTCTGATGGTCAGGCGTTCCGTTGTGACAGCTGTTCTGGCAGCGCTGACGGTGTATGGACAGGGCGGCCGCGGCCGCGGTCCCGCGCCGCCTCGTACCGCCAAAGCTGCCGCGCTGTACGACCTTACCGGCTACTGGGTCGCCGTCGTGACGGAAGACTGGCGATACCGCATGGTGACCCCGCTCAAGGGCGATTTCGGCGGCGTTGCTCTTAACCCCGCCGGGCGAAAAATTGCCGAGGCGTGGGATCCCGCCAAAGACGAGCAGTCTGGCGAGCAGTGCCGAAGTTATGGCGCAGCCATCGTCATGAATAATCCCGGCCGTCTGCATATTACCTGGCAGGACGAGGAGACTTTGAAAATCGAAGCCGACAACGGAGAGCAGACGCAGGCTGCTTCATTTCGGTTCCGCCCCAAGCGGAGCAGGTCAATGGCAGGGTTATTCGAAAGCCATGTGGGAAGTCGTGCCGGCCGGACGCGGCGAAAAGCCGATCGGCTCTCTCAAGGTAGTCACTACCCAGATGCGTCCGGGTTATCTGCGCAAAAACGGTGTCCCCTACAGCGCGAACGCTGTTCTGACCGAATACCTCGACCGCGTCAGTGAACCGGATGGCAATGCTTATCTGGTTGTCACGAGCACCGTTGAAGACCCTGCTTATCTCGCGCAGCCTTTCCAAAGCGCCTCGCATTTCAGGAAACAGCCGGACGGCGCGGAATGGAAAGTCCGGCCATGCGTAACGAGGTGGTGATTGCCATGAAAAAACGCTGGAAATACGCCGCGGGTGCCTGTTCAATACTCGTAGTCGCTTCTGTCCTCGGCTTCGGTCAGGGACTGGATTTTTCCGGCCACACCGGACTGCCTGCGGGAATCGACATCTCGGGCAGCTGGTATCCACTGCCTTTCCAGGATTCGGGATTGATCACGGCCTCAGGCGCACTCGCCGAATACGGCGGTATTCCTCTGAATGAAGCCGGACGGCTCTATGCACTCGCATGGAATCCCTCGCGCATTCAGGGCCGGCAGCATCAGTGCATGGGCTATGTGCCCCCCTACACCTACAATCAGCCTGGCAACCTTCGGTTCTGGGAAGAACGTGATCCTTATACGCAACGTCTGGTTGCGATTAAAAACTACTGGCAGATTGCCGAAGGCACAAGAACTATCTGGATGGACGATCGGCCGCATCCTCCCGCATATGCACAGCACACCTGGGCGGGTTTTGCCACCGGCAAGTACGAAGGCAACCAGCTGACGGTTTACACGACTCACCTCAAGCGCGGATGGATTCGCGCCAACGGCATTCCGCAGAGCGATGAAGCCACGCTGGTCGAACACTTTATTCGTCACGGCGACCGTATCACCTACCTTTCTGTCGTGAACGATCCCGTTTATCTGGCGGAACCGTTCAGCCGGACTTACACGCTTGGGCGCAGCATCAAAGAGCCTGATGCCTGGCAATACGCCTGTGACGATGGTGAACAGATTCTCGGGCGCAGCGAAGATCAGGTGGAAAGCTACTTCTGGGGCCGGCATCCGTTCGTGCACGAATTCGCGGATAAGAATAAAATTCCTTTTCTGGGCACGCTCGGCGGCCCGGTGACGATGTATACAGAACTGCTCGACAAAATTCATGATGAAAAGGCGGCCGAGGCGACTGCACTTGCGGAGCTGAAACCCTCGGCAGGGCCACTAGAGTCGAGACGCGTTCCCGACCCCACCCCGCACGACGGCGAAATCCACGTGCTGCCGGTGCAGGGCAACGTTTTCATGCTCACCGGCGATGGCGGCAACATCGCCGTGCAGATCGGTGAACAGGGGCCGATGGTCATCAACTCCGGTGCGGGCACTATTCCGGATAAAATCGTTGCCGCCATAAAAAAGCTCAGCGACAAGCCGATTCAGTTCATCGTGAATACTGCTTTCCAGCCGGATTTCACGGGCGGCAATGTGAAACTGCGGGCAGCCGGATTCGACCCCAGCATGCAGGGTTCATTTTTCTCCGGCCAATTCGTCGACGCCGGCAAGGGCGCGACTATCATCGGTCACCAGAACGTCCAGAACCATCTGATGGCGCTGAAAACCGCGTCAGACGGTTGGCCCAGCGATACGTTCGTGGAGGCGCGCCGGCGGAAGTTCCACAACGGGGAAGCCGTCGAGATCTTCCACATGCCGAATGGCGTGACCGATGCCGACAGCGTCGTTCACTTCCGGCGCTCGGATGTGATCGTCACCGGCGACATTTTCAATCTGGTGACGTATCCGCATATCGATGTGAAGAACGGCGGCAGCATTCAGGGCGAACTCGATGCGCTGAATTTCATGCTGGACCGCACCGTCTATAAGCACGACGAAGAAGACGGCACCATGATCATTCCTGGACACGGCCGCTTGTGCGATGAGTGGGAACTGGCTGAGTACCGTGACATGCTGGTGATCATCCGGGATCGCGTGCAGGACCTCATTCGCAGCGGTGCGACGCTTGATCAGGTTCAGGCCGCCCGCGTGACCGCCGATTACGACACGCGCTTCGGCGTTACGTCCGGCGCCTGGACGACACCGATGTTTGTGGAAGCCGTGTATACGAGTCTGAAGAATCCGCCCAGGCATGCCGGGACGAACTAGTTAGCGCAACCTGATGGACCTTGGAGGCCTCGATCTCAATCTTCTGGTCGCGCTGGACGCGCTGTTCGCTGAGAAAAGCGTGTCGCGCGCGGGTGATCGCCTGCATCTCAGCCAGTCAGCCACCAGCGGCGCACTGGCCCGTTTAAGAGAGGTATTCCGCGATCAGCTTCTGGTCCCCGTAGGCCGGAAGATGGTGCTGACCCCGGTGGCTGAATCTCTGGTGGAACCGGTCAGAAATTTTCTGCTTCAGGCGGAGGCGATCCTCAATAACAACCCAGTCTTCGACCCATCGTCGTCCACCCGGAAGTTCCGTGTTCTGATGTCCGACTATGTCGAGACCGTCCTGATGACCGAAGCCCTGCCCCGAATCGAGCAGTTTGCGCCGGGCATCAGGCTGGAGTTTATCTCCAATGTGGAAGGAGGATTCGACGCGCTCGACCGCGGTGAAATCGATCTTTCCATTGTCCCCTCGGTGCGGGTGGGGGCAGAACATCCTTCCGAGCTGTTGTTCGAGGATGAGTTTACCTGTGTCGTGTGGTCCGGGAACAGCCACGTCAAATCGGCGATTTCGCTCGAAGATTACCTCGCTATGGGGCATATTGTGGTGCGCTTCGGCAGGCACCAGGAACTGACTACTTTCGATGAATGGTTCATGGAGAGATTCGGTCATGAACGCAGAGTCGAAGTCATTACAACGGCTTTCAATCTCGTTCCTCAACTGCTGGTCGGAACACACAGAATCGCGACGCTGCACCGGCGACTGGCCATGTTCTATAAGCGTTACCTGCCGCTGAAACTCATCAAACCACCTTTTGAAATCGGTACCTTTCAGGAGTCGATGCAGTGGCATAAGTCACGGGATCGCGATCCCGGAACGCTGTGGCTTCGCTCGCTGCTGAGAAGCGCGGTTCCACGCACGCAGGAATCTCCGCCGCCGAAGGCTCGGGTCCAGCCGGTAAATATAAGGCGCAGGGCCGGGGGCTGAGCTGTTCCATCAGTATCGTCTGCGCAAATAGCAGAGATCGCAACAAACGATTTTACAGATGAATCTGACAGACATATAGTGTCCCTACAAGCGCGGAATCTTTGGTATTTCTGCGCCCTTCTTTAAGGGGTTCTGAGACACGCGATGAGAGTTTTCGGTCTGTCACTTCTGTTCTGCGCAATTGTCTTCGGTCAGCAGGTCGCTCAGATCAGCGGCACTGTAACGGATCAGAGTGGCGCCGTCATACCGGATGTGCAGTTAACGGTCACTCAGGCCGACACGGGGCTCAAGCGGTCGGTTACATCGGACAGCAAGGGCGTCTATATCATTCCCGACCTTCCACTGGGCCCATACACTCTGGGAGCCACCAAAATGGGATTCCAGACGTTCGAGCGCCCGGGTATTGTGCTGCAGGTCGGAACCAATCCGGAGATTGCCGTTACGATGCAGTTGGGCGCGGTTTCAGACAAGATCGTTGTCGAAGCCACCACCAGCGAGGTCGAAACCCGCACCGCAGGTGTCGGAACCACGGTCGTCGATACGCAGAAAATTCTGGATCTGCCCCTGAACGGCCGGCAGGCCACCGATTTGATCCCGTTGAACGGTTTCGCGGTTGAAACGTCCAACGCGCAGCCGACATACACAATGAACACCGGCCCGAGTATTGCAGTTGCCGGCGGTATGAGCTGGAGCGTGCAGTACAACCTGGATGGCGCTCCTCACGTGGATACCTACGTCGGCACCAGCATGCCGCTTCCGTTCCCCGACGCGCTGCAGGAGTTCCGTCTCTCGACAGGGGCACAGGAGGCATCGAACGGCGGTCATTCGGCCGCGAGCGTTGACGCCGTCACGCGGTCCGGCACCAACGCCTTTCACGGTGATTTATTCGAATTCTTCCGCAACTCCGATCTGAATGCCAGAGACTTTTTCGCAGCCGGCAGTGACGGGCTCAAGCGCAATCAGTTCGGCGGCGTGGTGGGCGGCCGCATCATCCGCGACAAGCTTTTTTTCTTCCTCGGCTACCAGGGCACAACGATCCGGCAGAATCTGGTAAACGGCAGCGCCTATGTTCCGACCGCGGCCGAACTGAAGGGCGATTTTTCGCAATTCATTGCGGCGGGATGCCCAGGTGCCGCCGCGGTGGCAACCTCTCCTGCGGTACTGAGCCATTTCTCCGGGCCATTCGCAATGAGTCCTGCAGCGCTCAAAATTTCGAGCTATCTGCCTCAGACCACCGACCCCTGCGGACACGTGCTCTATGGAACCCCGGTTAACCAGAACCAGCTCCAGGCGCCGCTGCGGATCGATTATCAGCTCAGCCCGAAACATACTCTGTTCGCACGCTATCTCATCACGCGGATCGAAACGGAGCTTCCCTACGACATTACGCACAACATACTCGCAAGCAATCAGGTGGGACAGGACGACACCGCGCAGGCACTGGCGCTCGGTGACACCTGGCTCATCAACTCCGCCACAGTGAACTCGTTTCACGTTTCGGGCACGCGAGTGGGCGCACAAACGCCCGCCGCAGTGCCGTTCACGCCTCAGAACGTGGGCATGAATTTCTATAGCTATTACGGATTCGTGCCAATACTCATGGCAGGCGTAGGCTTCAATACCGATTTCCCGGCCAACTTCGCGGCGGGCAGCGATACGATCAGCAACTTTGGTTTCAACGATGATCTTACGCTCGTGCGCGGCGCGCATCAGTTCGCCTTTGGCGGCGGCGTGACGCGGTCGCTGCTCAACGCACAGTCGTATGCGTTCTCGCAGGGACTTTTCGTCTTCGCGGGGATTTTCGGTTCGCCGCTCATTGACTTTCTGACCGGAAACGTAGTGAACCTTCACCAGTCGAACCCAAACCCGGACAACGTGACGCAGAACCTGGTGTCGATGTATGCGTCCGACAACTGGAAAGTGAATCGCCGCCTGAGCATCTCCTACGGGGTGCGCTGGAATCCATTCTTACCCATCTCGTTCAAGAACGGCGACACATACAACTTCAGTCTCAGCAACTTCTATGCAGACGTTCGCAGCACTGTTGTGCCCACCGCGCCTCCCGGACTGCTGTATGTGGGCGACAAGGGTGTTAACGGAAAATCCGGCATGAACGATCAGCTGGGTCACTTTGAACCGCGCCTCGGCATCGCTTTTGACCCGACGGGCGCCGGCAAGACTGTCATTCGGGCGGGAGCCGGGATCGCCTATGACACGATCCGCATGGACATCCACGAGAACACTTCTTCGGTTTCGCCCTTTCGACTGACAGTGATTCAGAATTTTTCCGGACCGGGTTCGCTTTCGCTTGATAACCCCTATGCAAATAATCCGGGAGGGAATCCGTTCCCCTACAGTTACAACGCGAGCAACCCGGTTTTTCCAAGCCAGTATCTTTATCAGGGATTTCTTCCCATCGACCCGAATCTGAAGACGACGGCCCAGTATTCGTGGAACTTCGGTATCCAGCATCAGGCGACCTCGCGGCTTTTTCTTTCGGCTACGTATGTGGGCTCTGAGATCGCTCACCTTTGGGACAACGTTGACCTGAATCCGGCGATCTGGCTTCCGGGCAAGCCTGTAATTGCCAGTCCGACGACTGCGGCCCAGTTCGGCCAGTGTGCCGCTTTGCAGGCGAACTGCGGCGGAAGCGCGGAAAACTTCCGGCGTCTGCTGGAAATCACCAACCCGACCGCTCCCAACGTGAACGATTACGGCTCTCTAACCAGCCTCGATTCGGGCGGAACACAACACTACGACGGGCTGCTGGCGAACGCTCGGTGGCGTGCTACGGACAAAGTGAACATATCGGCCAACTGGACGTGGTCACATTGCATCGGTCTGCCTGCCACGAACATTTCCAACCTTGGCGCGGTGTATCCGCATCAGCCTTACCAGAACAATGGCCCCCAGGACCGGCACCTGGATATGGGCGACTGCAACGGCAATTCCGAAGACATTCGCCATATCGTGAATGTGATCATTCAGGCCAGAACTCCGCGTTTCGAGCGGGCATGGCTGCGCCTGCTGGCGAGCAACTGGAATTTCTCGACGATCTACACGTTTCGCACCGGCCCGCCGCTTACGGCGCAGCTCAACGCGAGCCTCGATAATGCGCTGAACGGGTTCGCCTCGTCCGGCAACAATCCTGTGCCGCAGCGGCCGGATCAGGTGCTGTCCAATGTTTTTGCGTCCAACAGAGGGCAGTCGTGCTCGCCCGCTCCCTGTGTGAGCTATCTGAACCCCGCGGCAGTTGCGGTTCCCGCGGTTGGCACGTACGGGAACATGGGCGTCGGGACAATCCGCGGGCCCGATTTCTGGGAGTGGGACCAGGCGGTCACGCGTGAATTCCCCCTGCGCGAAGGGGTTCGCATGCAGTTCCGTGCAGAAGCCTTCGACGTGACCAACTCCGTGCGGTTTGGCGCGCCGAACGCGACGCTGAGCGGCACCTACGGACAGATCACGAGCGATCAGCCCACAACCGGCGCTGCCACCGGCATCAGTGCAGGCAGCGGCGCCAGAATCATGCAGTTCGCTCTCAAACTCGTGTTCTGAGAACCGGATTCACCGGCCGGAAGGCAGAGCGGCTATCGATAGTGCATCCCCGATCTGCCGGCAACATAACCGATAGCTCGTCCGGCACAAAGGATTCCCGCCCAGAACAAAAGAGAAAGTGAAGCTGCCAGCTTTGCTCGACGAGGCAATTCAGTCTTATCAGCCGTTCCGGCCCTGTCGGAATAAACGCTGCTTCGAAATACCAGCGCATGAATTGCCACCAAAGCGAATAGCAGCATCTTGGTTCGGAAAAATGGGTTGTAGTAATACTCTTCGGCTTTTGCGGCAAAGAGAACAAACCCACAGCCTGCCGCGACCACGAACCCGATTCGCTTTCCCGCTCGCAGGCGCCGGATGACTTCTGCAGCAGGGGTGTCGGGCAAAGCCCATCCCAACAGTCGAAGGTCGGTGGCTACGATCATCGCGCCGAACCAGGAAATCGCGGTGAGATGAAGCGCCAGCACGACGGGGTAGACATAGGCGGAACTTCGGAGGTCTGAAAACCAGCCCAGGTTTTCGAGCCGGATGAGCCATGAAAGCAGCACGCGTTTTAACCCAGACCGGCGGGAGCAACTGCGATAAAAATGCCGCCAAAGATCACGCTGGTCCAAAGCAGCAGTGAAACCACTGCGATCAGACGAACGAATCGCTTGGAGCATCTTCCTGCCACCGATTGCCGGTGAATCGTATAGTTGAAGAGAATCACTGCCACCAGCACCACCATCTTCAGAAGAAACGACCGGTTGAGGTAGTACATATCCGGATCGGTAGAGAAGATGAGTAATCCGGAAAAAACAGCTACGATGAGGCCACTCAAAATCCAGGAATCGAAAGCGCGCGTGATCTGCGCCGGGGACTGGCTCAGCAGACCGAAGCCGAGAAGACGAAAATCGACCAGCGCCGTCATGCCGATCGCCAATACGAATCCGGCGATATGAAAGCATTCGAGCACCGGATAGGCACTCGGCGATGTACTAAGAGGATTTTCAATGAGCATGAACTGTCGGATTATACAGTGGCAGCCAGCAGGCAATCCAATGGACGACACCAATTCGTCGTATCTGTGTCGTAGATACTTCCACCGCCAATCGGGGCGCTGAGCCCCGCGGCCCCGGCGACCATTCGTCAGAAGCTCATCGTCGGCGTTAGTGTGTCGTCGCCTTAGAGTGCTCGCCAAAATAGCGGAAAATTTCCGGCATCGACCTGGCGATGATGGTGCCGTGATCTTCGCCAGGCATCTCGACGTACTTGTAGTTCATGTTCAGGTCTTTCATAACCGCGGCCCAGCGCCGGGCGTAGTCGGGCGGAACGACGTTATCGGCGTCTCCCTGAAGCAGCAGTACCGGCATGGTGCTCTTGATCGGCGTCAGCAGGTCGGTCGCGGTCGGGAGCATGGCGAATGCTGCCGGCGCCATCGCTGCGATCGCAGCCCATTCTGATGCGTGCTTCGCGCCCATGTAGAGCGCGCCCGCGCCGCCCATGGAATGCCCCATCAGGTATGTGCGATTCGGATCGACTTTGAATTCTTTTCTGATCAGGCCGAGCACGTTGATTACGTCCTTCTCACTCAGTTCGGTGAGATTCGGCGGATCGTTTGCGGGCTCTGCGTTGGCACCTCCCGGGCCTCTGATCACCGGAGAGCCGTACCAGCCACGCGAGTTGTAGCCCATCGGACCGGCCAGAATGTAGCCGCCCTCTTCCGCCAGGTCGACAGCATTTCCGCGGAGAAGCGAGTTCTGGTCCCCGCCGAGCCCGTGGAGCGCCACGATCAGGGGTGCGGCTTTGGCCTTAGTAATCTTCGAGGAAACATAGAGCGCGTACGGCATGTCCTTGTCCGCATCGGCAAAGTGATAGGTGCGCTGCTGCACGCGCGGATCGGGCAGGCGATTGACGGGAGCGCCTCGTCCGCGGCCGGGAGCGTTGCCCGCTGGAGGCTGCGGCGCGGGCACCTGCGCCGATGCGATCTGCGTGAACAATGCGGCAGCCGCCATGACGATAGTCATGAAACTTCGGTATTGAAATTTCATCGTGCTCTTCTCCTCATGTTCAGTGATTCAGCGTTCGATGCGCCGTATCCGGCGAAGCGATCAGTGGGCGCTGCACTCCCAGGATTCGGCAGCCTCAGCCGGTCCCTTGACGTACTTCGGATATTCGGGATAAGAGCACATCGGACGACTCTTCTCGCCCGCTGTGACTTTAATCGACTTGCCTGGCGCTGCGCCTTTCTCGACCCAATCGGTGAGCAGCGCCAAACGCTCAAACGTGTTCGGAATGGGCTTCACTTCAAGGTTTTTTCCGTCGCCGTCGGTCGTGTAATTCGTGCCGGTGAGTCCGTGGCCCGTTTGCGGCAACACATAGAACCGTGCAAAGGTGTCGACCTTCGATCGGCCCATCTTGTCCAGAATGGCCTGGTAAAAATCGAGCTGTGTTCCCGGCGAAGCAAGCGTGTCGTTCGTCCCGATCGCCACGATCATCTTGCCGCCGCGGCGCGCGAATGCGGAGAAATCCGGATTCGACGAATCGAGGATTTCCGACAACGCTTCGCGGCGTCCACTGTACTTGCCCCCTTCGACGTAATCCAGGGCATTGCCGTGGAGATCCTGCATCAGGAAGCCGGTTACGCCCAGCACGCCGATCCAGTTGTATGGCGACGCATTATCGGGGGCGCCTTCCTGACTGCGAAAACGCGTGTTGGCGATCAGGCCACTACCGCTGGGATCGGTATTCGGCAGCCACATTCCGAACGTCTTCACGCCGTTCGCCAGCGGCTGAGAGAACGAATAGCGGCTGTAGACGAATTCGAGCGTGGAGATCTGGCCGTCAGTGAGACACGCATCTGCGCTCGTATCGGCGGGATTCGGGTCTACATTGTTTGGGCAGCGCTTAGCCGCCCACGGATGACGACCTGTTTTGCCCTGTTTCACGTCGAAGATGGCGCGGCAGGCCATGTAGTTGTTGATAACGCCATCAACCAGGCCATCCAGCTTGTCGCACTGGCGCATGAACTCGCCGCGAATGGCGTTGATCTTGGCGGAGGTCACCCAGTTGGCCTGCGGTTTTTCGTGGATGCGGATCAGCGCGGGACCCAGCATCAGCGACGAGAAGCCGACGATCGGCACATTCGCGGCGATCCCGTTGTAGTCGTTTGGATAGCGCTCGGCTACAGTCAAAGCCTCGCGGCCACCCTGCGAAGATCCCACGAAGTAGTTGAACGCTGGCTTGCGCCCGTACAATCGGTCGATCAGCACCATCGCGGCATCATGCGTCTTCTTCAGCTGCATGTAGCCGAGGTTGTGGATCGCCTCGTCGTTCAGCGCCCAATCGTCAGAAGGCGGTTCGCCTCTGGCGGGGCCTCCTCTGCCGAACCCGAAGCTCATCTGATGGCCGGAGTCGCTGCCATAAGTCACGAAGCCCTGCGCCAGAGGTGCGCCCGCAAGCATCGGGATCATGCCATTCATGCCACCGCCGCCCAACTGCACGGCGCGGCCGTTCCATGTGGAAGGGAAGGCGACCTGGAAGTTGATCGGTTTGGCGGTTGCCGACCGATCCACGGGCGCCATGGAGCCATTCACGCTGCACCATGCGGCAGGATTCCTCCCCGCCGGATTCCAGCGAGGCGCGCTGAGCGTCACGCCGGAAACGGGCTCACCGATCGCGGAGACCGGGATGCTGTCGCCGAGTTTGGCGGCGGTGCAGTCCGCCTCGGTAATGGTTCTTGTCTCAGCCGAAGTTTGCGCGCCGGCTTCAGCTGACCAGAGCAGGGCTGCGATGCCCGCGAAAACAACGATCCACCAACGAGTGTGTTGCATCGGGCTACTTGATCCCTTTCTTCTCGACGTGCCATTTCGCGTCCTGGCAGAGGCCGCAATCCTTGCCCAGGAACATCTTGGCGGCCTCGTGGTCGCCCTTGAGCTGCCACTGGAGCACCGCCACCGCAACTTTGCCGAACTCGCCGCCATTGGGCTGATTGTAAGTGCCGCCGTGCCCGACGCCATCTTTGTATGCACGGAAGGCAGGCACTTTGGTGATGCGCCCGAAATCGTCGTTGCTGTTGGCAAAAGCGATGTCTGTAGAATCACCGGAAATGTAGAAAACCGGGGTGTGCAGTTTCTGCAGCTGCTCTTTGGGCACATTCTCTACCATGCCTGCGGCGCCATTCGGCGGAGTAACGAAGAGCCCGCCGCTCCAGTTCACAACGAGCTTGATGCGAGGATCCGCGGCAACCGCCAGCGCCTGAATGCCTCCGCAGGAGTGGCCCATCACCGCAACCTTCGAAGTTTCGATCTTGTGGTAAAACTGGCTGTCTTTGCGCGCGTTCTCCGCGTCCGCCCAGTTGATGGCGTCGATCAGCTGCGACGACTTCGTGGCCGGACCTCTGCCCGGATTTCCCGCGCCGCGGCCAGCGCCAGGTTGGTCACCACGATTGCCGGCCGGTCGTGGCGCCTGCGGTGGCCCGGTCGCAATCGCCAGAAACCCGTACGAGGCGATTTGCCCGAGGAAGTTCTTGTAGAAGGCGCCATTATTCGAGCAGCCGCCTTCTCCCCAGGCAATGATCGGGAGTTTCTGCCCGTGGAGCGCAGCCAGATCTTTGGGCCTGTAGATCGTGTGTGTCGGCAGGCTCGGATCCTGTCCCATCTCAGCAGGGAAAGGGCCGGTGCCTTCCTGACCCCACAAGCACGAGGCCAGACCCAGCAAAGCGAACAGTGTCTTCGTCATATCAACTCCTTACGGCTTTCGCCTGAATTACGGGGCTTGTTTGAACAGAGGCATGTGATGCCTGCGGCCATTCTCGCCTTCCTCACACTCGTCTTCCACAATCTGAACTCCCTTTTGCAGGCGCAGCGGCACCCGGATCTTCCACGGACGCGTGAACACCTTCGGATCCTCAATGGTGGCTTCGTAGGTCAGCATGTCCGTACTGGTCCGCGTGTAGCGCTCGACCACATGCAGTTCATCGCTGTGATAATCGCCGGCCGCGTCGAGCCAGCTGGTGTCGCTGAAACTCGCGACATCCGCCACCAGCGTATTGCCATCCCAGTGGCCGCGTGAATCTCCCATCGCATACCCGAGACCTTCGTTGTGCTTGCTGCCGTCGAGATAAATGATGCGGTAGGCGTGGACATCCTGATAAACGATGTAAACGGCACGATCGTTCTGGAAGATCTGAAAAGGAGAGCGGACGTAAGCGGCGCGCGGCACTCCGGGCTGAAAACATCTGGATTCCGGATCGGCCGTCGCCCGATGGGCGAAGTTCTCCTTCTGTTTGGCAATCGCCCCGGGCCGATAGGGGATCTTGCCGTCGGGCGGATCGACAATCACGTGGGCGCGCTGCAGGCTCGCGTCCGCGTTGTCTTGTACCATCCAGATGCCGCGCAGGTCTGCGGCGCAGGCGCTTGCGCCAGCGAGAAAGACGGCGAGAATGAGGCGGCTACTTCTTCGCGCCCGGATAGTGAGTCTCACTGCGTTCTCCCTCGATGCAGTCGTATTCAATCAGCTCAGTGCCCGCGGGTTGGCGGCGCAGCGGAACACGCAGCGTCCATGGTTGCGAGTAAACAGTCGGGTCGTCAACGCGAGCGTCATAGATGATGGTGTCGCGTGCCGTCATCGTGTACCGCTCGACGACATGCTCGTTTTCATCCACGATATTTCCCTCCTGATCCAGCCAGGTTCTGCCGTTGAGACCGGTCACATCCACCACCAGCGTGTCGGCCTCCCAATGACCTCGCGAATCTCCGTTCCAGGAGCGATAGTTCTTCACATGAGGACTGCCGTCGAGCGGAATGATGCGCAGGCTGTGCTCGGTTTCGGAGAGCAGGACCACGTCCTTGCTGTCTTCGACAATCTCAATCGGAAACGGCGGCACGAGCAGACGGGGTACGCCATGCGTATGACAGTGGCCGGTGGGGTCCCGTTCACGATGCGCGTGGTTGTCGTTCGCCTGCTTCAGTGCGCCCGGCAGATAAGGCAGTTTCCCGTCGGGCGGATCCACGATTACAGACTTGCCGCCCGGCTCGTTATAGAACGCCTGCTGGCCCTCGACATTGAATGCCGCGACGATCGAGGAGTTGCGCCAGATACCCTGCAGGTCCGGATGCCCGTCGGCCTGCCGCGGCGGTTCGAACTTAGCGGACAGTCCGAACGCTGCCAGCGAAATCAGAAACAGGGAAAGTCTCATCTCAAACCTCTGCCAGCATATCTTGGGCGAAATGGCGCCGTCAACGAATTTGATACCAGTTGACCGGTATAAATTAGAAGCCTTCAGGACAACACGGTAATCCCGACGGCTGGTAAATTAATCCCTTTTTCGAAGTCCGCACCTGTCCGGTCGATGGCGTCAGGCCACAACACCAGGGACGCAACGGCCGCGGATCCTGCCTTCATCGAAACAGCCTCGGCGCAAAGTCAGCCAGGTATTTCCGCCATACCGTCCACGTGTGCGCGCCATCACTTTCGAGCCAGACGTGGCGAATTCCGGCTTTCTCCAAGGCCTCATGAAACTTCTCCACGCCCGGAAAAAAGTCGGTGTCGTCCCTTCCGATGCCGATCCACAGCAGCCGCAGTTGCCTGTTTGCGTCGGCAAGTTTCCCACCGTAATCGCTGGCCGGATCGATGTTCCCGATCGCGGGGCTGAACAGTCCGATCGAGGCAAACAGGTCAGGATGATGCAGGCCGATCCGCATAGCCTCCGCGCCGCCCATGGAGAGGCCTGCGAGTGCACGGTGTTCCCGGTCCGCAATCGTGCGAAATCTTTGGTCAATCATCTGAATCAGATCCCTGCTGACCACGCCATCGAATTCAGGGAACGGATTGTCAGCCATCCAGCGCTGGTGGTCGGCCAAAGCCGTCTCGGCATCCGGCACCGTGCCGTGGTCGTTTACCACGATCATCGGCTTCGCCTTGCCTGTTGCAATTAAGTTATCGAGGATGAAATTCTCGTGCCCCTGATTGCTCCAGCCGCTCTCGTCCTCGCCCATGCCGTGCTGCAGATACAGAACGGGGTAGTGCTTGTTCGGATTCCTGTCGTAGTCGGGAGGCGTATAAACGAAAATACGCCGCCACTTGTTCGTGCTTTTCGAGAAGTACCATTCGATGCGCACCGCGCCGTGGGGCACATCTTTCACCGCGAAGAAGTCCGACTCCGGACCGGGTATTTCGATTCCACTGCTCTGCCGCAGCGCCCCGAAGAAGGTCTGGCTTCCCGGATCGGTAGTGGCAAAGCCGTCGACCACAACTGAGTAGTAGTGGAAACCCGGCGCGAATGGCTTGGTCTGCACCGTCCAGAAGCCATCATCTGATTTGGTCAGTTCGTACTCGCCGATCGTCACCTCGCGCGCTTTATCGGCTTTGATCCGGAAAATGACGCTGTTGTCTGGCAGAATCCGCGGATACTGGGCTCCGATCACATTGGACGGTGCGGGCACCCCTTCCTGTGCGAATGCCATCGGCGCGATCAACAGCAGCAGAAGAATTCGTTTGCTCATTTGAACAGCAGCGCGGCAGACCGCAGTCTCTTACTCATGACCGCGGGACTGGGCCATCAGATCCAGAATCCCGTTGACAATCGCGCCTTCCGCGCATCCCGGCTTCAGGCGCGAGGACAACACTTCGAACGTATCCATTCCGTACGCGGCATCGTTAGGAATGTATCCGGACCGCGCCATCCCGTTGGTCAGCGTGGCCATCATCGTCCGCGCATAGGGCGATTCCTTCTTGAGCCGCTGCGCGATCAGATTGAAGACCTCGGCGTTCACACCGCCGATCACAATGTCGCCGATTCGCAGCAGGTCGAGTTTGATCTCGACCGGATCGGCATCCTTGTATGTGCCTTCGAACCCTGCCCGCCCGTCATTGGTGCGCGTCCGGCCGGGACAGCTGACGGTCTTGACGCCGCCGTAAATCTGCACGTCCGAATCGGTTCGTTCCATACCCCGCATCACGTGCAGCACCTCCTCACCCAAAAACTGCCCCATCGAGACGATCATCTGTTTCTGCTGATCCATCAGCTTGATTACTTCCGGATCCTTCTTGTTGAGCCCCTGGCCGCCGGGCGGCATTGCATTGCTGATGTCGATGCCTCGCTTCGCATAGTCTTTGATTCGGATTTCACGCAGGTCGAACGTCTGCTGGAAATAGATCGGATTCTGATCGCCTGCGGCGCCGCTCGACCAAAGCGCCACGACTTTGTTGTCAAGCGAGTCCTCTATGTACTTCGAAGTCGTGCCAGGGGCGTCGGCGCTCACCAGATCCAGTTGCCCCACAGTCACGGCGTGCATCGCGTAGTTGTAATAGACCGCGATAGGGTCGCCGTTCAACTTTTCGAATTTAATGACCGCGACTGTTTTGTCGGAAGGCCCGTCATAGTTCGGTCCTTCCCACCACCGCCTCGTTTTCGGATCGATGATATTGCGATTCACATTGATGTATGAGACGCCGGTCCCGTATCCGACGCGCGCCGGAGTAAGGCGTTCTTTCGCCATTCGCACGGATTCGACAATTTTGCGAACGTAATCCGGCCCCGTCTGCCCCGGCACACTGTGCGTGTGAGTCGCGGTCAGGAGCACATTTCGCGCCGGTATTCCGAGGTTTTTCTCCACCTGCTCACTGACGTTGTTCCAGACCGCATCAGGCACCGCGCCCGCATCGACACTGATCAGGGCTGCGCTGGCGCTGCCGTTGTCAATCACGATCGCCCGCGAATACAGATGGTCGAGGATGCCATCGTAGGTCTTCGGCAATTGGCTCGGCGCGGGAGTCACATCTACTTTTGCAGCACCCGCCCGGAACGGCGTATTCTGGGCATACGCCGCTCCGGGCACTCCGAAGGAGATGACGATCAAGGCGGTCGCAACCGATGTTTTCATGAGTTTGATTCTCCCTGGTCAGCCGCGCCGGTGAGCGCGAGTAGCCCTACTGCCCCTGCCGCTTCTGGTTCTCCATAAACAAATCGCAGACTTGCCGTCGCAGGCCTTCTTTGGCCACTGGGCCGGCATCGGTGAAGTCCATATACGCGCGCGCGGTTGCATCGAACTTCGGCCACTTGACGAGTTGTCCGCCGTTGGGATCGCCGGTTTTGGCGAAGTTGGTCCAGTATTCCTGCATCTGCGGCGCATATTGCTCATCCGAGTCGTTGTATTTCCGCATGTTCTGCCAAACGGACAGCGTGCCGAAGATAAATGGAATCTCAGAGGCATGGGGTGCGCCCAGCGCTTCCTTCCCGTGCACCGTACGCGAGAACTGATACTCGTACCCAGGATTGCCCGCGGCGGTGTGCCAGGTGAGTTCCTGAACGGTGCCGCATCGGAACGAATTATCCGTGGTGAACTGCAGCATAACGGTTCCACTCTCGGGATCAGGCTGCGGTTCGTTCCCGCCATTCACTCCATACGCCGCCAGTGCACGATCGGCGAGGGGACCATACCGTTCTGAAATCATCTCGCGGATATCGCGAGGCGCGCCGCGTGGCTGCATCTCCTGGGAGTTATTCCCGATCAGCAGCGCCACCTTTTGCTCGCGGCCTTCGGCATAGATTTTCGTGGCGGGTTCCGTGAGCACCCAGCCGTCCACGTTAATTCCCAGCCCGGGACCTCCCTGCGCAGTTTTCGCCATCAACTCGGTGGCGGGAAGCGCGCGCAGTTTTCCCAACGCCTCCTCGCCGGTGAGGCCCAGTCTGGCAGCGAGGTCTACGCCTCTCTTCTCCGATTCGGCCAGAGAAGGCTGAGCGCCTACCGGACCACTCTGAGCCATCACTCTCAGGAATAGCCCTTTGCTCAGGGGCGAGGCGATCAGCGCATTCACATCGCTGGCGCCCGCCGATTCGCCGAAGATCGTGACATTTGCCGGGTTGCCACCGAACCTGGTAATGTTGTCCCGCACCCAGTGCAAGGCCATGATCTGATCGGCCAGCCCGTAGTTTCCCGCGGCGCGGTGGGGAGACTCTTTGGTCAGTCCGGGATACGCGAAGAAGCCGAAAACGCCGAGCCTGTAATTGACATTCACCACCACCACGCCGTGGCGGGCAAGCACTTCACCGTTGAACAGAGCTTCCACTCCCGATCCCGCGGTGTTGCCACCACCGTGAATCCATACCATGACGGGGAAGGACGATTTCAGGGGCCACGTCGGCGTCCACACGTTCAGTTGCAGGCAGTCTTCGCTGTGGGGCAGTTGCTTATTGTCGTTCTGATTGCACATAGGCCCAAAGGCGGTGGCATCACGGACACCCGTCCAGGGTTTCGCCGGAAGCGGCTCCCGCCAGCGCAGTTCACCGACAGGCGGTTGTGCGAACGGGATGTTCTTGAAAACCGCCACACCGCCGGCGGCCAG
The DNA here is from genome assembly GCA_963832905.1 of Terriglobia bacterium. Taxonomy (GTDB): domain Bacteria; phylum Acidobacteriota; class Terriglobia; order Bryobacterales; family Bryobacteraceae; genus BOG-234. Next base: position 801,656 of record CAWHVO010000002.1, read on the forward strand.
GCTGCCTCGAAGCTGGCCGGTGCCAATCGAAACAACGGGATTAGAGGTGGAAACCTTCGCCGGCGCCTGCGCGGACATCGCTGGTATCAAGGCTTGCCCGACGCACAGGATACAAGCCAGAGTGCCTGAGTCTTTAACGGATTTCATCGGTCTTCCTTCCTTAACCTGTCAACGGTCTTACCGAAGAGCTTTCTCGATCGTGGCGGCGGCGATCGGAGCCATAATCTTGTATCCCTCTGCGTTCGGATGCAGCCCGTCATCGGAAACAGCGTCCTTCAGCCATCCCTTCTCGTCGGCAAGAGGGGTGAAGTAATCCACATACGTCGCATTCACGCGCGCCGCATAGTCCTTCATCCAGGCATTGAGCTTCAGGATGTCGGCGGCGGGATGCGAGTCCGTCATCTTGATTCGTGGAACCGGGCCGCGTCCCCTCGGCGGCTCGCCGTTCTGTTGGTGCTGGAACGGATAATCGCTGATCGGCAGCACCGAGCAGAGAATCACCTTGATCCCGTGATGCTGCGCCAGTTCGGTCATCGCCATGATGTCTTCTTCGATCAGTTCGGCGGTCATCGGACCCGTATTGCGCGCAATATCGTTAGTTCCGGCAAGCACGATCATGGCAGCCGGCTTCAGGTCGATGACATCCGGATACATCCGAACCAGCATCTGCGGCGTGGTCTGCCCGCCGATCCCGCGATTCACATAAGGCTTGCCGGGGAAATACTGGTCCAGTCTCCAGAAGTCTGTGATCGAGTCCCCCATGAACACCACTCGCTTCGCATCTGCCGGCTGCTTCTTCAGGTCTTCGTTGGCCTGATGATAGCGGCCGAGCTGGTTCCAGTCCTGAAGCTGATCTGCCAGGCCGCGCGCGCTATTGAGCAGGCAGCAGTTGGCGCGCGGCGGATTGAAATCATCGGACAGCTGGGCTTCCGCTGCGGCGGCAATGAGCAAAAGGCCGATCGGGAGAACCAAAGTGTGTCGTCGCATCGAATAACCTGTCTTTACAGATCGTTTGATAATGTCTGAGAAACGCAGCCCGAAATATATCCCTGCGGGAATCCTGTGTCAATAAGAGTCGTTTCTCCGCCGGGAGGCCAACCTGTATTATCAGGTGATGGCGATCACCGTTCCAAAGCACGAGGCAGTGCGCCGGCATCTGACTCAGGCGATCTCTTCGGGCCGGTACGGTCCGGGGCAGCGATTGCCAAGTGAATCGGAACTGGTAAAAACCTTCGGCGCTTCCCGCCCGACCGTGAACCGCGCACTGCGTGAACTGCAGCTGACCGGCATTATCGAGAGGCGCGCCGGTTCGGGCAGTTACGTGCGCGCAGATGCCGGAGGAAGCGGTTACACGTTCGGCTTGCTGATCCCGGAACTCGGCCGCACCGAAATTTTTGAGCCAATTTGCCGCGGGATGGCAGAGGCACAGTATGGTGGTCAGCACGTTTTACTTTGGGGCAGTTCTTTGGGCGACACGGCCAATATCGAACAACAGGCTGCGCAGGCCTGCCGGCAGCTTGTTGCGAGAAAGGTTGCCGGGGTCTTTTTTGCCCCGCTCGAACTGACTCCGCGGAAGGACACGATCAACCGCACCATCGGCGAAATTTTTGACAGGGCCGGCATCGCTGTCGTTCTGCTGGATCGCGACCTGCTTCCATATCCCGAGCGCAGCGCCTACGATCTGGTTGGAATCGACAACCGGCGCGCCGGTTATGCCGTTACATCGCATCTTCTTCGCCGCGGATGCCGGCGAATAGTCTTCATTGGCCGCCCCGGATCGGCGCCCACTGTCGATGCCCGTATTGCCGGCTATCGTGAAGCGATCGCCGAGTCACAAGCCGCTCTTGAACCAACCGTGTTCCGAATTGAGCCGGACGACGAGAAGAACGTCAGGGAGATGCTGCGCCGCTCCCGTCCGGATGGTGTCGTTTGTGCGAACGATTTCACAGCCGCTCGGCTCCTCAAGACGCTGACCGACCTGGGCGTCTGTGTGCCCGCAAAAGTCCGGATGGCCGGAATCGACGACGTGAAATACGCCAGCCTGCTCTCTGTTCCCCTTACCACGATTCATCAGCCGTGCACTGCCATGGGCGCTATCGCGATCAACACAATGCTGGAGAGGCTTCGTGAGCCGAAACTCCCCGCGCGCGATATTCTGCTCAACTTCCACCTTGTGGTCCGCGCCTCGTGCGGCTCAGGGAAAACGGATTGACATCCATATCCCGAGACCGGATACTTGCTTGCGGTGCCGAAGTTACACACAGAAAACGGCAATCTGTATTTACAGGATGGAACGAAGCACCGGGCTGTCGCCGTCCTGGGCGAAGTGCTGTGGGATCTGTTCGGTCATTCGCGGAGACTGGGCGGCGCGCCTTTGAACTTTGCCGCACATACTGTGAGACTCGGTCACTATGCTCTGCTGATTAGCGCCGTGGGCGACGATTCGCCGGGCGAAGAAGCTGCCGAGGCTATCCAGGCGCTTGGCCTCACCACTGCGTTTCTGCAAAGAACATCCCGCTTCCCGACCGGCGCCGCTCGCGTCCAATTGGGGCCGGGCGATCAAAACCGTTTCATGATCGAGCGGCCCGCAGCTTACGACGCCATCAGCATTTCCGATTGCGAGATTGAACAGCTCGTGTCGCGCGCTCCTCATTGGCTCTACTACGGCACGCTGTTCGCGTCGACGCCGGCGGGGGAGGCCGCGCTCTGCCGGCTGTCGAATGCGGTGCCCGCGGCTATGCGTTTCTACGATCTCAACCTTCGGCCGGACTGCTGGTCCTCATCGCTGGTGACGCGTCTAATGCAACATGCAGACGTTGTCAAACTCAACGAAGAAGAGATGGTGCAGGTGCAGGAATTCGCGGGGCTCCCGTGCGAGACCGAAACATTCTGCCGCGAAGGCGCGAACCAGTACGGCTGGCAAGCCGTATGCGTCACCTTCGGCGCGCGCGGCTGTGCCGTCCTCGCCAACAGAGACTATGTCGAAGCGCAGAGCCATGCCGTTGACGTTGCCGACACTGTCGGAGCCGGCGACGCATTCGCCGCAGCCTTCATGCACGGGCTGATTTCCCAATGGCCGGCACCCGAAATAGCGGCCTTCGCCAATCGCGTGGGCGCTCTGGTGGCCAGCCGTCACGGCGCCATTCCCGAATGGACGCTGGAAGAGGCGGTTGCTCTGTGAAGAACCAGGTGCAGCTGATCGCTTACGTCGACCGCTTCTCCGGCGGTGGACTGCGCGAGCTTCAGCAGCTCCTCGACGGCGCCTTCGACGGACTCTTCGGTGGAGTCCACCTGCTGCCGTTCTTTTGCCCGATCGATGGCACCGATGCCGGCTTCGATCCCATCGATCACACGAAGGTCGATCCGCGCCTCGGTACCTGGGATGACATTCGCGCTCTCAGCGGCCGAGTCGAGATTGTGGCCGATCTCATCGTTAATCACATCTCCAGCCGCTCACCGCAGTTTCTCGATTTTCACGAGCGAGGCAAAGACTCTCCCTTCGCCGGAATGTTTCTCACCATGGGCCGCGTTTTCCCCAATGGCGCGCGGGAGTCCGATCTGCTCCGCATCTACCGCCCGCGCCCAGGGCTTCCCTTCACGAAAACCCGCCTGGCCAACGGAACCGAGCATCTCCTCTGGACCACATTCACCTCAGAGCAGATCGACATCGACGTGCGTCATCCTGCGGGCAGGGAATACCTGCAGCGAATTCTCGATCAGTTTCAGGACGCCGGCATTCGAGTCATCCGCCTCGATGCTGTTGGCTACGCCATCAAGAAGCTAGGCACAAGTTGCTTCATGATTCCCGAGACGTTCGATTTCATCGCCGAACTCAAAGCACAGGCGAATGCCCGTAGGATCGAAGTGCTGGTCGAGATTCATACGCATTATCAGGATCAGATCGAAATCGCGAAGCAGTCCGATTGGGTCTATGATTTCGCGCTGCCGCCGCTTGTTCTCCACACGCTGTACCGGCGCGATGCCTGCCATCTCAAACGCTGGCTTCAAATCAGCCCTCGCAACGCGGTCACGGTGCTCGACACTCACGATGGCATCGGTGTGCTCGATGTCGGCCCGACCCGAAACCGAAAGGTCGAAATGCCTGGCCTGCTGCCGTCGAACCAGATCGACTCGCTCGTGGAAACGATTCACGAGCGCAGCCACGGCGCCAGCCGACGGGCCACTGGCGCCGCGGCCAGTAACCTTGATCTGTACCAGGTAAACTGCACTTTTTACGATGCCCTCGGCGCACGCGACAACGAATACCTGATTGCGCGCGCTCTTCAGTTCTTCGCGCCAGGCGTGCCGCAGGTCTACTACGGAGGACTGATGGCGGAATCGAACGATCTCGACCTGCTTCGCCGCACGGGCGTCGGCCGCGACATTAATCGCCACCGCTACACGCCTGGCGAATTGAACGATCAGGTGCGGCGCCCGGTTGTGCGATCGCTGTTCGACCTGATCCGCTTCCGCAACACGCACCCGGCATTCGCAGGCGATTTCAATCTTCTGCCCTCCGGCGATCAGTCGATCCAAATCGAGTGGCGGCGCGGCGAAGAGTGGGCGCGGCTGAGCGTATGTCTCCCAAAGATGTCGGCTTCGGTCGCTCACTCCATGGCGAGTGCGCAAAAGGAGTTCGCGATCGCATGAACGACCGCAACCTCACCGCCATCAAAGCACTGACCTTTGTCATGTTCATGATGTTCGCCATGACCACCGATTCGGTGGGCATCATCATCCCCGAAATCGTCAACGCTTTCCATCTCAGCCTGACGGCGTCGGGGTCGTTTCAATACGCGACCATGGGCGGCATCGCGCTGGCCGGTTTCCTGCTGGGCCATCTCGCCGACCGCATCGGCCGCAAGCCGACCATCATTGCCGGGCTCACACTTTTTGCCGCCTCATCTTATCTGTTTATCGCCGGAAATTCTTTCTGGTACTTCTGCGCGCTCATGGCGCTTTCCGGTGCGGCGATCGGCATCTTCAAAACCGCGGCGCTCGCGCTGATCGGCGACATCGTAACGTTCAACAAAAGAGCACACCTCGATCATGAACACCGTGGAAGGCTTCTTCGGCGTCGGTTCGATCATCGGCCCCGCAATTCTTGCTCGTCTGCTGCTTCGCGGTCTGTCCTGGCAATGGCTTTACGTGATCGCGGGAACCATGTGCGTGCTGCTGATCGTAACCGCCGCCTGGGTGCGATATCCCGCGGCTAAATCGGAAGCGCCGAAGTCCAGCACGATGTCCGCATTCACGAACCGGTACATTCTGGCCTTTTCTCTCGGAGCATTCCTGTACGTGGCGGTTGAATCTGCAATCTACGTCTGGATGCCCACGCTCGTCGCGGGCTATCACGGGCGCGCTGAGTGGCTCGCAGTCTATGGCATCTCGATCTTCTTTCTGCTGCGCGCCGCCGGACGATTCTTCGGCTCCTGGGTGCTGAACCATTTCCAATGGACCGGAGTGCTCGCGCTGTTTTCCACGCTGATTCTGGCGTGCTTCGGGGTCAGCGTGGCAGGCGGTATCGCGTGGGCGATCTTCCTGCTCCCGCTCTCGGGTCTGTTCATGTCGGTGATTTACCCAACCATCAATTCCAAAGGCATCAGCTGCCTGCCGAAATCGGAACATGGGGCGGGCGCTGGAGTGATTCTGTTTTTCACCTGTTTATCCGCTGTACTCGCGCCACTCGCCATGGGCGCGATCAGCGACGCGATGGGCGGCCCGAGATATGGCTTTGTCCTCGCCACCGGATTTGCCGGTGTGCTTTTGATCGGGCTCACGCTCAACTGGATATTCAATCCGACACGCCGCGTGTTCAGCCGGATCGACGAAACCCAATACAGCTTTGCCATCACCGAAGGAGTGACGAATGAAATACCGTAGCTCAGAAACAGCCGCCATTTTTCTCGCCCTGTGCGGAAGCGCGTTGGCGCAGGCGCCGGATCCTGCCGCCGCGTGCGCCGCGATGAAACAGTTACAGGTGCCGGGCGTGAACCTCGAGGTCACGAAGGCCGAATGGATTCCCGCCGGATCGACGCCGCCGGGTCGCGGCGCGCCCGCCTCCGCCGTGAAGCTTCCCGCATTCTGTCGCATCGACGGCATGATCGACAAGCGCACCGGCGGGGCGGGCGCGACGTACGGTATCGGCTTCGCAATCGCGCTGCCGCAGAACTGGAACGGTCGTTTTCTGCTGCAGGGAGGCGGCGGCCTCAATGGTTCGGTTCAGTTTCCACTCGGTGCGAACGCTGCGGGCACTGAACCCGGAGTCGCGCGCGGCTTCGCGGTCGCAAGCACCGACACCGGTCACGAAGGCCGCGGCGGCTTCGACGCCAGCTTCCAGCAGGATCAGCAGGCGAGCCTCGATTTCGCTTACATCGCCATCGGCCGCTTCGCCGAAATCGCCAAGCGCATTGTCGCGCAGCATTACGGAAAGGCGATCGACCATTCCTACTTCGCTGGCTGCTCCACCGGCGGCCGCGAAGCCATGCTGATGGCGGAGCGCTATCCGACCTATTTCGACGGCGTGATTGCCGGTTCGCCCGCCATGCGCACGAGCTATTCCGGCATCGGCGATCGCTGGGTCGCGGCTTCGCTCAACGAAATAGCCCCGAAAAATGACAAAGGTCAGCCGATCACGAACGAGGCTCTTTCCGACAGCGACAGGAAAACGGTGATCGAAGGATTGCTCAATCAGTGCGATGCGCTCGACGGCGTCAAAGATCGCATGGTCTTCAACCAGAAGGCGTGCCATTTCGATCCGAAAACTCTGGTCTGCAAAGGCCCGAAGGCGGACGGCTGCCTCTCTGCCGCGCAGGCCGCTGCGCTTGACAAGGGCTTCGCCGGCCCGAAGGACTCCAAAGGCCGTCAGGTCTATGCCGGATTTTTCTTCGATACCGGCATCGCTTCAACGCAAGGCATCCCCGGACTTCTGCACGGCGGATCGAGTCCTGTCGGTCCCGGATTCACCGATATCGGCATGGACGTTGACGCCGCAGTGGACCGGGTGCGGAACGATCCTGCCGAACCTCTGAACACAACCGCGCGCTGGACGAATCTCAACACTTTCTCCGGTCACAATGGCAAGCTGCTCTTTTATCACGGCAACAGCGATCCCTGGTTCTCTTCGCAGGATACCGTCGACTACTACGAGCGCATGACGAAAGCCAACGGAGGCGACGACAAGGTCCGTTCGTGGAGCCGGCTCTATCTCGTCCCCGGTATGGGCCATTGCGCCGGCGGTCCGGAGACGCTCGATTCGTTTGACGCGCTCAGCGCCATGGTGCGCTGGGTTGAGCAGAGTGTCGCGCCCGAAAGCCTTACGGCGACCGGACGCGATTTCCCCGGTCGCAGCCGCCCGCTGTGCGCGTATCCGCTGCACGCGCACTACAAAGGGAGCGGCAACTCCGAAGACGCGGCAAACTTCGAGTGCCGTGAGTAGTCAGACAGGAAGGAGAGTTTATGAGATCAATCGTTATCCTCGCGCTTCTGAGCTGCGGACTGTGCTGGGCAGAAGGGGCAGGCGACTGCATCCCTTCCGCATTGAACGTCCCTGCGGCAAAGTATCCGTGCGTTTATCCGGACCATCGCGCCATGTTCCGCGTCATCGCGCCGGACGCCAAAACGGTTTCGGTACGGGTGGGGAGTGGTTTCGATATGACGAAGGGCCCGGATAATGTCTGGACCGTCACCACGACTCCGCTTGTAGTTGGCTTTCATTACTACACTCTCCGGATCGACGGGGCCACTGTCGCTGATCCCTCCACCATGACGTTCTTCGGATCCGGATGGCTCAACAGCGGGATCGAAATCCCCGAGCCCGATGCTGATGCCGATTATTACCGTGCAAAAGATGTTCCGCACGGGCATGTGAGCGAGCAATCGTATTACTCAAAAGTCACCGGCCGCTGGCGGCGGGCATTTGTCTACACGCCGCCGGATTACGGATCGAACGCGAAGGCTCATTATCCGGTTCTGTATTTACTGCACGGCTGGGGCGAGGATGAAACCGGCTGGACCAGACAGGGGCACGTTGACTTCATCATGGATAACCTCATCGCGACCGGAAAGGCGAAGCCGATGATCGTCGTGATGGACAACCTGAACGCGGCGAAGCCCGGCGAGGATGCGTCAATCTTCGCGGGTCGGGGACTCGTGCCTGCACCACGCAATGAACCACCCGCACCGGGTCCAGGCAGAGGCCTGGCCAGCTTTACAGGAGCTACATTCACGGAAATGATGCTGACCGACCTGATTCCGACGGTCGAGCGAACTTACCGTGTGCTGCCTGGTCGCGAAAACCGCGCGATGGCCGGACTGTCCATGGGCGGAATGCAGACTTTCCTGACAACTTTGTCCAATCTGGACAAGTTCACTTACATTGGCGGATTCAGCGGAAGCTGTGGCGGCAGAGGTGGCACGTTCGATCCGAAGACAAGCTGCAACGGCGCATTCGCCGATCCTGCGGCATTCAACAAAAAGGTGAAAGTCCTGTTCCTGGGAATCGGCTCTGCCGAAGGTCCAGGAACAAAGAACTTCAGCGACCAACTGACGCAGGCCGGCATTCACAACGTGTACTTCGAATCGCCCGGAACAGCGCACGAATGGCTCACTTGGAGGCGTTGCCTGAAGGATTTCGCGCCGCGGCTTTTCCGGTAAGCGCTTATTGCGTTAAACCGAACGACATAATATTCGACCCTGCCGCGATGGCGACATACTGTTTGCCGTCGAACGTGTATGTCATCGGCGAGGATCGCCAGACCAGTTCCGCGGGCCACTGCCACAGTCGCTTCCCCGTCCGCGCGTCGGCCGCCGTAAATATGCCGCCGTCTTCGCAGAACAGCACGACGCCGCCTGCGGTCGCCAGCACGCCGCCCCATGAGTTCGCGGGGCCGGTTTGCGGCAGTTCCCATTTCATATCGCCGGTTTGGATATCGATGGCCCGGAGGATCTTCTGCCCGCCGTCGCGCCGCGCTGTACCGCCCATGTATCCGACGCCGGCCTTCCACTCGACTGAGCGCTTCACGAAATCGGCGCAGGCTTCGAGCGTCTGAACGTAGTAGAGCCCGGTCGATGGATTAAATGCGGTCGAGTACCAGTTGGTCGCGCCATCGAGCGCGGGACATACGCGCGTTCCTTCGGTAGTCGGCTCCTGATTCGGGTTGACGACCGGACGTCCATCAGCGCCGATTTCCTTCGCCCACGTCAGGTTGTGCACCAGAGCTTTGGTCAGCAGGCGCTCACCGGTGATCCGGTCAAATACATAGAAGAAGCCATTGCGGTCGGCGTGCAGCAGAAGCTTGCGCGCCTGGCCGTGCCATTGTGCATCGACGAGTACAGATGGTGCCTGCGCATCGTAATCCCACACATTATGCGGCGTGAACTGGTAATACCAGCGCAGCTTCCCGCTTTTCGCGTCAAGAGCGAGAATCGAGCTCGAGTACAGATTGTCGCCGCCACGCTCATCGCCCACCAGATCGTTGCCGGGGTTTCCCGCAGCCCAATACACGATCCCGGCCGCAGGGTCGTACGATCCTGTCATCCATGTAGCGGACGCGGGATGCTCGATCTCCGCGCCTTTCCATGTTTCTGATCCAGGCTCGCCCGGGCGGGGCACTGTCCAGAAGCGCCACACCTCTTTTCCGCTCGATTGATCGAAGGCAGCGACGAACCCGCGCGCACCTTCATCGCCGCCCGCAGTGCCGGAAACGACCAGATCGCCGACGACAACCGGCGCCGACGTGGCGTTGTAATTCTGATGCCAGTCCGCCATTTCGGTATCCCAGATGGGGTCGCCTGTGTAGCGGTTCAGTGCAATGATGTGCGCGTGGTCGGTGACCATGAACAGACGATCGCCGGCAATGGCCACACCACGGTTGATGCCGCCGGATGCGTTGCCCACCAGACCGCGCGTTCGCGGGCGCTGGAAATGCCAGATCTCGCGCCCCGTGCCGGCATCGAGAGCCCAGCACTCGTTGGCGACCGTCACGTACATGAGTCCGCCCACCACGATCGGCGTGCCTTCCATGCGCGCCGCGCCGGGAACACTGAAGACCCACTTCGGCGCCAGTTTTTGTACGTTGGATGCGTTGATCTGGGCGAGTTCGCTGTAGCGATTGCCCGAAACGTTCCCGTTATACGAAGGCCAGTCGGTTTCCAACGTCACCGCGCGGAAGCGGTCCCCTGAACGCCGCAGTAACGCGATGCGGTTGTCATCGGTCCGGAGTTGCAACTCGAGCGAATTCTCATTGATCACCACTCCGGCGAGAGTCCGGCCGTCGATGGTAGTTACGGTCTTCCGCACCATCGGCGCACCCGTGCGGCCCGGTGGGGCGAGCGTATGAAGGAAGGTGAGCAGGGTGTTCAGCTCGCCGCTCTGCATCTGGAAAGCGGGCATTCCCCGGCCGGGCCTGCCGGACGTGACGATCGTCAACAACTCCTGATCCGATCGCGCGGCGACAGTCGCGGTGATCGCCGGCCCGAGTTCACCGCCGCCGCCCTGAGGGCCATGACAGCGCGCGCATTGGCTTTCAAAGGTACGCCGCCCGGCGTCAGTCGTCTGCGCTGAGAGGGAAACAGTCAGAAGGGCAAGCAGCGTCAGTGAGCGCATAGTCAGTTCCGACGCGCTCCATCGACGTTCGCGTCCACGTACTCCATTTCCTTATGGGTATCCCGCGCGACGCCCACGGCCATTAGTTCCAGAGGCTGCGTTCCGTTGTTCTCGATGGAATGAATTTCACTTAGCTGAATCGGTACCGCGTCGCCCGTGCGGATGCCAGCCGTCTCCTGCTGTCCACGCGTGAAAACCGAAACCGTGCCCTCGCCGGACATTACGTAATAAAACTGTGCGATGCCGCGATAGGAATGAGCGCCGATCGACGCACCCGCAGGCACCACAATGTGATCCACGAACGCCCAGGGCGTCTCAAAGACCGCCGGGCCGAGCGCTCGCCGGTATTGCACCGCGCCCTTACCGCCATGGAAAGCATTCACGTTACGAAGCAGCGCGCGATCGAGACTCATGCTGATGAACACCGGAGTCTTGTCGAGCGTGACGTCTTCCCGCGTGTCGCCCAGATCGAAGTTGTCATACTCGCCTTTGAGCATCGAGACATTGATGTTCATCCACTGCACGGGCTTGTCCGTCGGATTGTAGATTGCGTGGGAATGGCCCATGCGCGCGGGTGCGCCGGCCGGGCCTTTCAGCAGTGACGTGCGGCCGTCGACCGTGAACTGCGCTTCGCCGTCGAGAATGACGAACATCTCCTCGCAGTTGTTGTGAAAGTGATGTCCGATGCCGCTATGCGGTTCGATAAAGCCGCGGTGGAGAAACTGAAGATTGGTATCGAGCGAGTGAAAATCAAGCAACGCCGTGAAATCAACCTTCCCTGCACCGCCATGCACGGAAGGCGATGGCCGGTATTTCGACGGATCCGTATGCGCGATGCGTGAGGCCAGCGGCTCGATGGCGTCAAGCGGCGCCAGCGCGAGCCCGGTCAAGATCGCAGCCGACAGGAACAATATCGTTTTCATTTCGTTTGCTCCTCACACCACATCGAACAGCAGCACGGCGTAGTCCTTGTTGCGCATGGTGCTCTCGATCATCCCCCAGGCCTTCTGATGGATGTCTGACGCAATCCACTTCTGCCGTAGCTCCTCGGTCTGGTAGGTCAGGACAAATCGATAATTCAACCCGGCAGGCGCCTTACCCTGAAACGCCGAACGCAGTTTCATGATTTTCACGTCGATGTATCCCGGAAACTTCACAGCGGCAGGCTTGAAGTCCTGCTCGAAGTGCCGCAACATGTCTTTTTCCTTCGCCGGATCGACCGACATGTCCACGTGCACCTGAATGGGGTGCGCGGAATCCGCCGCGGGTGCGACACCGGCCAGTGCGGCCGCCCCCATGCTCGCCAGCCACGTTCTGCGTTTCATAGGCCTCCTTGAGGTCTTACCAATTCTATGTGAGCGGCGGGCTGTTTACGGCGCCTGGAACACCCATATCGTTGCGGCGCGATCGGTATTCTGAATCTCAGGTACCAGTGGAGGAAACGTGATGGCCTGCGCGCCGCCGTTTCCCGCGCCGATAGCGATATATTGCCTGCCGTTCACCGAATAGCTGATCGGGGCGTTGCTGGGCACGTCATTCAGGCGTGTCTCCCAAAGCACCTTCCCGGTTTGATCGTCATAGGCGCGGAAATAGCGATCAATCGACCCGCTGAACACGACACCGCCAGCCGTGTCGAGCGCCCCGCTGGATTCCGGCGCGCGATGCCGCGATGTCCATACAACTTCGCGCGTCAGCATATTGATCGCCTGGACTCGCCCGTATTTGCCGTCCGAATCCGGGCGCGGACGCAACGACCAGCGAACGCCCGTCGACAAACTGCCGCGACCACCATCGCGCACGGGATTCAGATCCATACACGATTCCACCAGGGGAACATAGAGGATCTTTGTGTCCGGATTGTACGAGCCCGGTATCCAGCTCTTCGCGCCACCCGCATGCGGACAGATGATGCGGTCCTTGCCGTCACCCGGCAGGGAATTGGGGTCGATATTCTTTTTCCCGGTCTTCGGGTCAATGGACGTCACGATGTTCTGCAGGCCGAGATCCTTCGAGTAGATCCATTTGCCGGTCTCCGCATCCAGCACGTCATAGATCGCCATCTTGCCCGCGGTCATGACCACCGGACGCACGGTTCCATTGACCGCCATGCGAACAATCTGGCGCTCGAAAACCCAGTCCAGGTCCCACTGATCGTTCGGCAGATGTTGGTAATACCAGACGAGCTTGCCGGTATCGGGATTCAGCGCCAGCGTGCAGTCGGTGTAAAGGCCGTCATTATTGACGCCGGGTTTCGGATGCGCCAGCACGCCGGTATCGTAGGTCTGCGCGACACCCCAGAACGTCAGATTAAGCTGCGCGTCATAGCTTCCCGCAACCCACACAGACGCGCCATTGCGGTCGGCCAGCGGATGATCGTTCCAGGTATCGCCGCCGGGTGCGCCGGGCTGCGCGATGGTCTTGAATCGCCATGCTTCTTTTCCCGTCTCCGCATCGAGCGCAACGATGTAGTTCCCACCCGCGACGCGCCCACTGGTGCCGATCATGACCTTGCCTTTGGCCACCAGCGGCCCGCCGGTGAGTTGGAACCCTTTGTCGGTCGTCAGCGTCTGGTCCCACGCGACCTTGCCGGACTTCACATCCAGCGCGACCACGTGAACATCCGATGTGCCGAGGTAAACCTTGTTGCCGTAGATTGCGATGTTGCGTTTCACACTCGGATTGAGGCCTTTCGGCAGTTCGCGCGAATACTTCCAAAGCAGATCGCCGGTTGCAGCATCCAGCGCCTGAATGCTGTCGCCGAATCCATGGAGGAACATGACGCCGTCGTGGACCAACGGCGTGGCTTCATTGGCGCCCGGAGGCAGCGTCCATGTCCACGCCACGCGCAGGTTGTTCACATTTGATTTCGTGATCTGCTTCAGCGGACTGAATCCCTGATAATCGAAACCGCGCCGCCACGTCAGCCAGTCTCCTGCCGGGGGATTCTGCAGCATCGCGTCAGATACCGGCGTAATTTTGTCCAGTGGGTTCTGCTTTGCAGGAGGCGGTGGCAGCTTAACGCCCGGCGTCAGTCCGCCGCCTGGTCCCGCACCAGGACCACGACCGCGCGACGCACCGCCACCAGGAAAGATCAGCCGCGAGAGCTGCGCAGCATCGGCCGGCAGTTCAGCATTGCCCGGCGTTGCTCCATTCTGCTGGAGAATGAACGCCGCGATCCGCGTGTAAGCCGCCCCGCCGAGGCTGCCCGGGTTACCTGGCGGCATCTTGCTGGTCATGTAACCGATAAGTTCACTGACCGGCTTGCCGCCATACTTCTGCGCGAAAACCGCTCCTTTGAGCGGGGGCGCGAATTCGCCATCGTCGATGTTCGGCCCGTGGCAGCTCGCACAACTTTGCGAATACGCTGTTCTGCCTGCAGTCGCCTGCGCCGCAGTGTAGGTGGCGTTGTTGTTCGACTGTGCAGCCAGCGGCCGCGAGGTTTGGAGCCCGATGACCACGGCACACAACGCAGTTAGCGCTCCAATTTTGGCGAGATGAAGTTCGCGGGAGAACTGCATTTTGTTATACATGACTCCGCACCTGCCTATTTGCGAATGGGGTAGCCCTTCCAAAGAAAGTCGAGCGCTTGTGGCAATGTCTGATTAATCACCCGGGCGTCGACGTGGCCTGCGTTTTTCGCATAGACAAACTGATAGTGGTAACCCTTCGCTTTCATCACGGCAGCCATACGCTGATTGGCAACGACCCAATTGCGGCGATTCGATGAGGGTGAGTTGGCGCCGATGTCATTCTGTGCGACCTCCATCCAGACGCGAAGCGGCTTCGCCGGATTGTCGGGAATGAAATGTTCCAGATATTCCCAAGCCCCGTGAGGAGCGTCGGGGCCGTGCTGCAGATCGGTGTATGTCCCGGAGTATGTCAGGACCCGATGGTAAAGCTCCGGCTTGAACCACGCCATCGTCAGGGACACGGCGCCACCCGAACTTCCGCCGAAAGTCATCCGGCCTTCGGGGTCTTTCGTCAGCTTCACTTTGGCCTCCTTTTCCGCGCGCGGCAGGACCTCGGCTTCCACGAAGTCGCCGTACTTCGCCGAAACGGTGTCATATTCCATGCTGCGTTCCGAGCCGCCATTTTGAATCATTACTGCGACCATCACGGGAAGACGGTGGTCGGCAATCATGTTGTCAAGGATGGTGGGCAGGTCGTAGTGCATCCCGTAAGCATCCGCCGACACGATGAACGGCGCCGCCGTGCCGGGAACATACTGGGCGGGAACATAGACGCACACCGGGCGCTGGAAAGGCTCGTTGATGCCTGGATAGAATTTGCTCTCCGCCGAATTCATGACGAACTCGACAACTTTCCCCTCGGGCACACCGGCACGTTTGGTTTGCTCCGGCGCAGGCGCATAATCCGGCCCGATGGAATAATCGCCATCGCCGGCTCCCGACCGGTAGGCAGGCAGCGCTGGGAGTCTGGACATTTCCGCGATGTCTTCGGGAGTTGCAGGGACGGCCGGGCCACGAGCGTCGCGGCCGGCAGCACGGCCTGGCGCCGCGTTCGGACGCACAGCCGGAGCCCGGTCGCACGGACGAGGCGCGGGTGATGGCCCCTGTGCCAGCGCAAATTGCGCCACTACAAACAAACCAATCGCAAGCTTCATTTCAAGTTTCCTCCAGCGAAGACATTCTACAAGGACTCGATGAAGCCAGGTCGCATAGCCGAGCCGCAACAGGACGGGTATTCTCGCGTTTACACCGCGAGCGAAACCCCACGCCGGTCATCGGGGCCAGGCATGCGGAAGCCAGGTTCGCGGTTCGAACGCCGCGGGCGTGGTGTTCAGGGCTGCGGCGCCAGTCCACGGAAACAAAGGCGTCGCGGCTCGACGGTTCCGAATCAGGCACAATGAATCGATTTCGCGATAAACTTGGTCCGCTATGAATACGGTCCGCGCGGTTCCAGCCCTCCTCATCCTGAGCGCCGCAGTTTTTGCGCAAACACCCGACACCGGTACAGCCCACAAAGCTGCAGCCACGGCACTGCTGAATACGAATAACATCGGAGCCGCCCATCTCGCGTGCCCGGATTTTGCCGCTCCCCCGGGTTCCGCTCCGGCGGGCCGCGGCCCGGGCAGGGGAGCCGGTGGCCGCGGACCGGCCGCTACTCCTGCACGCGAAACCTGGTACGCGGAAGGTGGACAGGTCTTTGACAACCTCTACATGCTCACCACAAAAGCAAACACTGCCTGGGCGGTGAAGACGTTCCGCGGGCATCATTCTGATCGATACGCTGTTCGGTTACGCCGCACAGGACGAAATCGTGGACGGCATGAAGAAACTTGGGCTCGACCCCGCTGACATTAAATATGTGATTGTGAGTCATGCCCATGGCGATCACGATGGAAGCGTAAAGTTTCTCCAGGATACCTATAAGCCAAAGGTCATCCTCAGCCCCAAAGACTGGGATCTGGCCGCGCGGGAACGGAACCCTTATACACACGATCTCGATGCAACCGATGGACAAAAACTGACTCTCGGCGATACGACCATCACGATCTACATCACACCCGGACATACAGCCGGCACGCTTTCGTTTCTCATACCGGTTAAGGATCACGGTGTCCAGCACGTGGCGATGGAGTGGGGCGGCACGGCGCTGGGCGCCAATACTTCGAAGGAAATGCTGCAGTCCTACATTTCGAATGCGAGCCGCTTCAGGGATATTGCAGAAGGCGCGGGCGCCGATGTGATCATCGGAAACCACACCGAATACAACGATGCGCTGGCGCGGCTCGATCGGACCAAAGCGCGGAAGCCCGGCGAGCCGAATCCATGGGTCGTCGGTAAAGCTGAAGTTGGAAAATACCTGACCGTCGTTCAGGAATGCGCAAAGTCCTGGCTTGCGATAGACGAAGGGCATCCCTTCAACTGAGTATGAAAGTTTTCCATGCGGTCGCCCTGCTCGGCTTGCCCGGGCTCGCCTTCAGCCAGTGGGTGCATTATCCGACGGCCGGCGTGCCGAGAAAAGCCGATGGCACGCCCAATCTGGCTGCGCCTGCGCCGCGACTGTCGAATGGCAAACCGGATTTCTCGGGTATCTGGCACACGGCCAGGATCATCCCGTGCGATGCCGACTTAAGCCGCTTCATAAACTGCGGGAGCGAAATCGGCGGGTCGCCGCTCGCGCGCAACTTCGGCCTCGATATGCCTGGCGGCCTGCCGTATCAGCCGTGGGCCGCTGCGCTGGTGAAACAACGCACGGCGGATCAGGGTGTTGACGATCCGCATGTGCGATGCCTGCCCGATAATCCGCCCCGCACCTGGGTCATGCCTCATCTGACAAAGGCGGTGCACACGCCGAAACTGCTGGTGCTGCTCTATGAGGTGAACGCGATGTACCGCCAGATTTTCATCGATGGTCGGCCGATGCCTCAGGACCCGAACCCCAGCTGGACCGGCTATTCCACTGCCCACTGGGAAGGCGATACGCTCGTGGTCCAGACGTCGGGCTTCCGCAATGACCTGTGGGCCGACATGAGCGGCAGCCCGTTAAGTGATGCTGCCAGACTCACCGAGCGAATGCGGCGGCCAAATTATGGGACGCTCGAACTCGAAATCACGGTTGATGACCCGAAGGTGTACACAAAGCCGTGGACCGCGAAACTGACGCAGAAAGTCGAGCTCGACACAGAACTGATCGATGAGATCTGCCTGGAGAACGAAAAATCTTACGATCGCATGCGAGCCGTGCGTGCCTCAGGTGGCGTAAGCGGGCATTGGTCCGCGGGTGGAGATTCTGTGTTCGTACTTCGCCAGACAGGCGATGTCGTCACCGGACAGATTGAAGGCAAGCCGGGAGAACCGGTGTACAAGATTGTGGATGGAGTCGTCCGCGACGGCCGGATTCGCTTCTTCGTCCTGCACGATGCCCCCAACGATCCCGAGGTCAGGGCCAACGGCGGAAATCCTTTTCACAATGTCGCTGCGGGAATTGTCAGCGGAAATGAGATCGACATTTCCGGCTCTCGCGAAAACACGACGATTCGCGAGTACCATATGGTGCTGAAGAGAATCAGCGATAAGTAATCCACTCGGAGCGGAGCTTATGAGGAACTTAAGGTTTTTTGTCGTCTGGGTCGCGATCGCCGCGCTTGCCCTTATTTGTGCACGCACTTCATATGCGCAGAACAAAACCACCTCAGGCGACTTCACCATCGAGCCGTCCACCCTGGTCTCACTCGGCTTCGAATGGCGCATCACAGGTGACGACAATCGAAACGCCCACGTGGATGTGAAGTTCCGCAAGACGGGCGACTCCCAGTGGCACGACGGCCTCCCGCTCATGCGCGAACAGCACGAGCTGATAGGCGATCCGCCACCTGCGCCCGCCGGTGGCCGGGGCGGGGCAGGAGCCGCGCGCTATCCGTTGTTTAAGTACACTGCGCCGAATATGTTTGCCGGAAGCGTCCTTAACCTCGAGCCGGATACCGAGTACGAGTGCCGCTTTGTGCTGGCGGATTCTGACGGCGTGACCGGCCCGACCGAAAAAACGGTCAGGGTCAGGACCCGCAAGGAGCCCGGCGCCGTCCCGGGCGGACACACTTATCACGTGTATCCGGTCGGCTATGAGGGGCCTCGCCAGAGGCCGTCCTTTACAGGACTGATGGCGGCTTATTACATGGGCAACGCTCATTTCGACTATGAAAACGCTTTTCCGCCGCGCGTACAGCCTGGCGACGTGATCCTGGTGCACGCCGGTCTGTATGTCGGCGATCGCTTTCACTATATGAACGGAGCGCCGCGGCCGGGTTACCTGGCCATGGGAAATCTGTTTGACGGCACTTATTACCTCACGCAGAGCGGAACGCCGGACAAACCCATCGTCATTAAAGCAGCGGGCGACGGTGAAGTGATCTTCGACGGCGCTGGATGTCAGACATTCTTCAATGTGATGGCGGCCAACTACAACTATTTCGAGGGCATCACGTTTCGCAACGCCAATGTTGCCTTTCTAGTCGGAATCAAGAACATTGCGGGGGCAAGCGGCTTTACTCTTAAACATTCACGTATCTATGACGTGGGACGTGTGGTTCAGGCTGACTGGTCCGGCTCAAAGAACTTCTACATTGCCGACAACGTGATGATCGGCCGCCACGACCCCAACAAGATGATGGGCTGGACGGGCACGCTCTGGTCGAAGTTTCCCGGCTATCCGGAATTGTTGTTATCGGAGTATGCGGTCAAAGTTTATGGACAGGGCCACGTGGTCGCCTATAACTACGTCGCGAACTGGCACGATGGTATCGATATCGCCACCTACGGCACACCGGATGGTGCGCCGAATGATATTGCCGACCGCGTCCCAATGGACATCGACTTCTACAACAACGACATCCACAACATGGGTGATAACTGCTTTGAGACCGACGGCGGCGCCCGAAATATCCGGGTGTTCAGAAACCGTTGTTTCAACTCGGCGTCCGGCGCGCTGAGCGTACAGCCGGTATTCGGCGGCCCCGTGTATTTCTACCAGAATCTGATCTACAACACACCCACAGGGTCCCTGAAATATATCGAGGAATCCGCCGGTGTCCTTACCTACAACAACACGATCATCGGGGAAGGCCGCGCCGGACCCGCGTCCAACGAGACCTTCCGGAACAATCTCATTCTGGCCTAGGGCGCGATGGATCCTGTCTTCGCCATCACGACATTCACTAATTACACGACATCGGACTACAACGGCTTCCGGCCCAACCCAGGCGTGAATGACGCGTTCGAATGGAACTCGCCTCCGTTCGAAGTCAAAGCGGATTTCACAAAGAACCCTGTAACCCGCCGCTTCAAGACGCTCGATGAATACCGCGAAGCCACAGGACAGGAAAAACACAGCGTTCTCCTGGACTACGACGCGTTCGTGAAAGTCAGCAGACCGGACATGACCGACCCGCAACGGGTATACGATCCATCGGGCTTCAACTTCGAGCTAAAGCCCGGTTCCGCGGCTGTCGATGCGGGGACGGTGCTGCCCAACATAAACGACGACTTTACCGGACGGGCGCCTGACCTGGGGGCCTACGAACTAGGCAGACCGATCCCGCACTACGGCCCCCGGCCATAACGGCCAGCCCATCAATTCCCTCGCGCAGGCTGCGGCGGATTGATGACCGCTTCGTCCCAGTGCTCTTTGATTTTGCCGTTCTCAACGCGCACCACGTCGAAGTGATCCCAGTGGTATTCGCGGCTCGGGTCATCTGGATCCTTCGCCGTTCGGTTCCACATCATCAGGCTGTAGGGGCCGTCGATCAGCGTCAGCGCCGGCGGATTGATCCAGGCCTCCCGAATCGGTTTTGCGTCCTCGGGCCTGCGTCCCGGAATCCGGCTCATGAACTGCTTAAATCCATCGCGGCCCTGCGGCACGTTGGGGTTGTGCTGAATGTAGCCCGGGTCCATCGTCTTGCCGGCCAGTTCAAGATGGCCGCACTGCACCGCCACTTCTCAATCGACTCTTTCGGACTCCATGCACCGGGGTCCAGCCACTCCTCGGTCTTACGCGCCACTACGGTATGGACGCCCGGACTCTTTACTTCAACAGCAAGATGCGCGGCCGGTCCCGGTGCACATTCGTTTTCGCGAAACGATTTCAGGCCAAGTACAGCGGCGTCTTTTGTTCGCCTTGGCCTCCCCGTGACTTCCCACGTGGCGCGGACAGCCGCGGCGAGAAGTTTGACATCTGCCAATTAATAAATGACTCATCCAAAGCTAATCGACACTTCTCCGCTCCGGACTTCCTGGGAGTTTGGGTGCATCGACTTCAGCGGGATGCGCGCTATTGGTCAGGTTGCGCGAATCGACTTACGGCCGTTCGCCTACGCCGCTACGGGCAACTCGATCCACACGTTCAGTCCGGGGTTCACGTTCTGCGCCCACACACGTCCATGGTGGACGCTGATCGCGCGATACGCGATCGCCAGCCCAAGCCCCACACCGCCGGTCGAGCTGTCGCGCGAATCGTCCACACGAAAGAAAGCCTGAAAGATTTTCGGCAGCAATTCTTCCGGAACCCCCGGTCCCGAATCCCGCACTGAGATCCGCACCAATTCACCGGCACTCTCCGTCCGCACATCAACAGTTGCGCCCCGCGGCGTGTAGCGAATTGCATTCCGCACGACGTTCTCGACCGCGCGCCGCAGCAACTCGCGATTCGCCCGCAGCGTGACGTTAACATCATCACTCACGTTTATTTCGCAGCCGCGCGAGTCCGCATAAAGACGGCAATCCGCAACGACCTCCTGCAGCAGCGTGCCCAGCCGCAGCGGCTCCAGACGCGCCGCCGACGGATCGCCCTCCGCCCGCGCCACTTCTACTAACGTGCCCACCAGATCCGCCAGCCGATCGATCTCCTTCGACATGCGGTCCACCGCCGCGTCGCGGTCCGGCGCGGTTCGAACGAGTTCGGCGGCAAGACTCAGGCGCGCCAAAGGCGACCGGAGCTCGTGTGAAACGTCCTGCAGCAACCTCCGCTCACTCGTCATCAGGGTTCCGATCCGCTCCGCCATGCGATCGAAGCTGCGGCTCAGCTCCCCGATTTCATCCGTTCGCCGCGACTTCAGCCGTACACTCAGATCACCACGTCCGAACCGTTCCACGGCGCGCGCGAGATCGCGCAGCGGGCTGGCAATATTCACCGCAAGCAGCCAGCACACCAGCGCAACTGCGGCTAGAATGAGGAAGTAGTACGGCAACAGATTTCTAACGCCGATCGGCGGATCGATAGCGCTGATCAGACGAATTTTTGCATCGCCCGAAGTCGTCACGAAAACCAGCCGACCCTGACTCTGACGCGGCGGTTCCGAAATGGGCCGCGCCAGCCTGAGCAGGGCCGAACGATCCTCTCCCGTGGCCAGGTCTTTGCCCTGCGCGTCCGTTACATAATCGTGTTCGCGCAGGAACCGGTGCAGCCGCTTGAGATAAGCTGCCAGACCCGCGGCGCCGCCGGCCCGGTAAGCTTCTTCGGCCTCCGCGGTCTGCAGCGCATGGACATCCGTAATAAAACTTCCGCGCGCGGCCGCGCCTGACACGAATCTGGTCACCATAATGAACGCGCCCAGAGACAGCAGCAGCGCGGCGAAGCACCAGACCAGGATTTTGAGATACACCGACCTCATGGGGTCCGCCGGTCCGCGTGTGCCGGCACCGGCGCGAATATATATCCGGCCCGCCGCACGGTGTGAATCAGCGGTCCGGCGGCCTCCAGCTTCTTCCTCAGATGGCTGACATGCACATCGAGCGAACGCTCGTACGGTGTCGATTCGCGATGATACAGCATGGCCGTTAACTCGTCGCGCGACACGGTGCGCCCGGTCGATCGCATCAGGAACTCCAGAATGTCGAACTCGATCGCGGTGACGTCCATGCATTCGCCGTGAACTGAGACCGTCCTTGTCTGCGGATTGAGCTCCACGCCGCCCATGGAAATCGTTCGCGGCTCCGCAATCGCGGATTTCTCGATCCGCCGCAGCACCGCGCGGATTCGCGCCAGCAGTTCTCCTGCCCCGAAGGGCTTGGGGAGGTAGTCGTCTGCGCCTTCATTCAGTCCCGCGATCCGGTCTTCCTGCGCCGTTCGCGCCGTCAGCATAATTACCGGAACCGGGCTCGATTTACGAATCATCGACAGCACTTCAAATCCAGTCAGAACCGGCAGCATCACGTCGAGAATGATCAGATCGAACCCGCCTTTCAGAGCCCGCGCCAGGCCGTCACGCCCGTCATGCGCAGCTTCCACGCGAAATCCGTGCGGCGAGAGAAAGTCCCGGATCAGCGCGCAGAGTTCCGAGTCATCGTCCACGACCAGAATCGACTTTATCGCAAGCTGTTCGGGCATCTTTCAGGTATCGTTTCCCGATGCCAATGTATCCCAGATCCGCGCTGCCAGCGGATATGGCCGTTAAGTTTTACAAAACTTAAGAATAGATGCGCCCGATCCGTTGTCCAATGTGGAAAGTGGAAAGAATCGCCGGGGCTTTACTTATTTTTCTGTCGCTTCTCGCTCATGCATTCGCCCAGGCGCCTGCAAATACATCGTTCGTCGGTACGGTGGCGGCATTCAAATCCGGAACGGAGATCGAGTTCAAGCCTGACACCGGAGCTCCTGTTGATGTCAAAGTTACCCCGGACACCGTGGCCCGGAAGATCGCGCCCGGCGAGACCAGCCTGAAGAACGCGACTGCGGTCAGCGTCACCGACCTGATGATTGGCGATCGTGTTCTGGTGACTCTCGAATCGGGCACGAACACCGCCCGGCGTGTCGTCATCATGTCCGCAACGGACATCAGCAAACGAGATGAGGCCGATCGTCAGGACTGGAACACGCGCGGTCTGTCGGGGGTGGTTGCGGAGCGCAGCGGCAACACAATCACGATTCGCAGCCAGTCTCTGCAGGGCGAAACGCGCCAGACAGTGACCGTTTCCGATCAGACGAAGTTTCGTCGCTATGCAGCCGATTCGGTGCGCTTCGCCGACGCCAAACCGAGCCGTGCAGGCGAAATCAGCGTGGGCGATCAGCTTCGCGCGCGCGGACAGAAGAGCGCAGACGGCAACAGCGTCGCTGCCGAGGAAGTGGTGTTCGGGACCTTTCAGGTTATTGCCGGGGCGGTACTCTCGGCGAATCCGGACACCAAGGAAATCACGCTTAAGGAAACGGGATCGGGCAAGTCGATGGTCGTGCGGCTGACGGCCGATTCGCGTATCAAGCAGATGGCGGCGCTGCCGGGGATTCCCGGTGGTGCTTTCCCCGGTGGTGGACCGGGCGCCGGTGCGCCGGGTCGCGGAGGGCCGCCGGGAGGTGCACCCTTTGGTGGTTTCCCTCCGGGAGGGGCCAATGGTGGAATTCCGCCCGGCCGGGAAGGAATGCCTCCCGGACTTCCGCCGGGCCGCGGCGGCGCGCCGACGATCGCACAGATGGTGGACACCATGAAGTCGGGCACTTTCGACGACATCAAGCCGGGCGAAACCATTGTCGTCTCGAGCACCAAAGGAGCGCAGAGCGATCAAGCAACGGCTATCATGCTTCTCACCAACGCCGACATGCTGATTCGTATGGCATCGATGGGCGCGGGCGGAGGCGGACAGCCTAATGGCGCCGGCCGCGGACAGGGAATGCCGCCCGGCGGAATGCCCGGCGGAGGGATGGACATCGGCGGGATGCTGGGTGGCTTCGGGATCTCCGGGATCGGTCCATAAACCGCATACGCGCGCGCGGCTCACAGATTCAGCAAAAGGGTACTCATTCATGAAAACGTCGCTATTACTGTCTTCGGTCGCGCTGTGCCTCGCCGCGCTCGCCTATCCGTCTGCGCTGCAGGCCCAGTCCGCCGCCGCGAGCCTGCACGGAACCATCACCGATCCCTCCGGCGCAACCGTACCCGGCGCGCTCGTGCAGTTGCGCGGCCCCGGCGCCGAGCAGCGCAGAACAACCGACGCCACCGGGCAATACAGCTTTCCCGCTCTGACCGCCGGCAAATACACTGTCCGCGTCATCGCCAAAGGCTTCACAGTCGGCCAGCGTCAGAATTTTGAAATCAGCGGCGCTGCGGTTTTCGATTATCAGCTGACGATCGAATCCCAGTCCCAGGTGATCAACGTCGACGACGAGGCCAACAGTCGCACCGCCGTCAACACGGATCCCACTTCGAACGGCGGCGCCATCGTACTCGGGCAAAAAGAGCTCCAGGCACTTTCCGACGACCCCGACGAACTCTCGCAGCAGCTGCAGGCGATGGCGGGCCCGGGCGCGGGTCCGGAAGGCGGTCAGATCTTCATCGACGGATTCACCGGCGGCAATCTTCCGCCCAAGTCCTCCATTCGCGAAATCCGGATCAACTCGAATCCGTTTTCCGCCGAATACGACCGGCAGGGTTTCGGCCGCATCGAAATCTTCACGAGGCCAGGCACCGATGCCTTCCACGGCCAGGCATTTTTCCAATACAACGATCAGTACCTCAACTCGCGCAGCCCTCTCTATACGCAGTCTTCTTCGCTGCCGCCCTATAAGAACCTGTTCTACGGCGCAAACCTCACAGGGCCGATCAAAAAGAACAAAGCATCCTTTACTCTGGATTTCGAACACCGCGACATCACCGAAAACGCGTTCATTCTCGCGACCAACCTGAATACGAGCCTTCTGCCGCAAAGTCTCAATCAGGCGCTGCTGACGCCGCAGACGCGAACCACCATCACACCGCGCGTCGATTACGCGATCAATGCCAGCAACACCCTCGTGGTTCGCTTTCAGGACGTGCAGATCGGTCTGGATAATCAGGGCGTGGGCAGCTTCAATCTGCCTTCCACCGCCTACAACGCATCCCAGACCGAGCGCACCGTGCAGGCGACGGAAACCGCGGTGCTGGGGCCGAGTCTGATCAACGAATTCCGGTTTCAGTATATGCGCGCGACGACCGGCGATACCGTCAGCGGCACCGCACCGTCGATTGCAGTGACCGACGCCTTCACGAGCGGAAGTTCGACGGTGGGCGATTCGCACAACCTCACGAACAGGCTGGAGTTCAACAACATGTCCACGCTGACCCACAAGACGCACACGTTCAAGTGGGGTGGACGCGCGCGGCAATCGTTCAACAACGACACCTCGCTGCTGGATTTCAACGGCACCTTCACGTTTCTTGGCGGCCAGGGCGAGCAGCTCGGCGCGAACAACCAGCCCATAGCCGGAACGTCGGTGGATCTGACTGCTCTGCAGGTTTATCAGCTCACGCTCGCGATGCAGCAGGGCGGTTACACGCCCGCGCAGATTCGTGCAGCCGGCGGCGGCGCTTCATTCTTCTCTCTGAACGCTGGGACCCCGCTCACGCAGGTTGACCAGTTTGACATCGGAATCTTCTTCAACGATGACTGGAGGGTCCGACCCAACCTGACGCTGAGCTACGGCCTGCGGTATGAAGCGCAGACGAACATCCGCGACTTCGGCGACTGGGCGCCGCGATTCGGCCTCGCCTGGGGCATCGATGGGCGCGGCGGCAAGGCGGCGAAAACCGTTCTGCGCGCAGGGTTCGGCATTTTCTACGACCGGCTCGCCGACACGAATACCCTCAATTCGATTCGCTACAACGGCGTCACGCAGCTGTCGTATCTGATCGCAAATCCGGATTTCTTTCCGAACGTTCCCTCGGTCACTTCGCTCGCGGGAAATCTGCAGCAGCAGACTCTGCAGCCGGTCGACAAAAATTTTGTCGCGCCCCGGAACTACCAGACCAACATCGGGGTGGACCGCCAGGTGACGAAGGCGGTCCGTCTGAGCGCCAATTACATCAATGGCCGCGGCGTGCATCTGCTCCGCACTGTCGACGCCAATGCGCCTTATCCGGGGACCAGCATCTACCCGTATGGCGATCAGACGGTCCGTATCGCCAGCGAATCGGTTGGCTTCAGCCGCACCAATCAGTTCTCGATCCAGCCCACGGTGAACTACAAAAGGCTGTTCCTTTTCGGCTTCTACACGCTCTCTTACGGCAAGGACGACAACGAAGGCCTGCCCGCGAACCCGTATAATCTGAGGGCCGAATGGGGGCCGTCTTCTTTCGGCGACGTGCGTCACCGCGCGGTAATGGGAACCGGCATTCCTTTGCCATTCAGGTTCCAGGCTACTCCTTTCTTCAACGTCAGCAGCGGAACGCCGTACAACATCACAACTGGACTTCCCGATCCGGATGGCGATGGCGGCGCGTTCCAGCGCCCCGCGCTGGTGAATGTGGCTGCCTCATCCTGCTCCGGAAATTCGCTGAAATACGCACCCGGGTTCGGCTGCTTCAATCTCAATCCGGCGCCCGGAACGCCGACGATCCAGCGCAACGCGGGCCGCGGGCCTGCCGCGGTGAATCTGAGCCTGCGGCTGTCGCGCACGTGGGGCTTCGGAAAGCTCGGTGAATCGGGCCTGGCCGACAAGGATGCGCCGCCTCCGGGTATGGGCGGTGCACGCGGCGGCGGTCCTCCGGGAGGTCCCGGTGGTGGTGGTCCTCCGCCGGGAGGTGGTCCGGGTGGCGGCGGCCCTCCGGGAGGTGGCCCACCACCGGGCATCGGCGGCATCTTCGGCGCTTCCACACCGAAACGTTATAACCTCACACTCAGCATGGAGGCGATGAACATCCTGAAC
Source organism: Terriglobia bacterium (assembly GCA_963832905.1). GTDB lineage: Bacteria > Acidobacteriota > Terriglobia > Bryobacterales > Bryobacteraceae > BOG-234. The sequence continues at coordinate 828,390 of CAWHVO010000002.1, forward strand.
CACCCGAACTTCGCCGCGCCGAACGGTGATTTGTCTTCGCCATTCTTCGGACAGTCGCTGAGTTTGCAAGGCGGTTTCGGGCCCCAGGCTGGCGCTGGCACCAGCACCTATCTGCGCAAGATCAGTCTGCAATTGAGGCTGACATTCTGAGGGGCAGACTATGAGACCAGTCCTCGCGATTCCCGCCCGCTTCATCCTGCTCGCCAGCCCTGCGTTACTGGTCGGCGCGATTTGGGCGCAGGCAAACTCGCCGGCTTTCGACGTCGCCTCGATTCGCGCAGCCGAGTTTCCGAATCCCGGGCGCGGTGGAGGCGGACCGCAGCAATTCCGCGCCGGCATGCAACTGGATGCGGGGCGCCTCGATTGGGGCCTCGCCTCGCTGGCCGACATGATCCAATACGCGTTCGGCGTCAAGAATTATCAGGTGTCCGGACCTGACTGGATGCGCAGCTCGCGCTGGAACGTCGTGGCGCGATTGCCGGAAGGCGCTTCGCTGGATCAGGTTCCCAAAATGATGCAGACGCTGCTCGCCGAACGTTTCCAGCTGAAGGTTCACCATGAGAAGCGCGAGCAGCCTGTCTATGCACTCGAAGTTGCCAAAGGCGGACCACGACTCGAGGCGATCGCGCCCTCGACTGACGGACCTGCGGCCCCGCCGGATTCTGCAGCGTCCCCGGTTTTTTCCCCGGACCCTTCGGAGCCCCGTTCGGCCGGGGACCGGGTGGGCCGCCATCGGACACTCCGGACGGTCGCGGCGGAAGAGGCCCCGGAGCGATGACCACCACCGGAGCCAATGGCTCCACCGCGCGCATTACGCCTGGCGACGGCTGCGCGCTGCACCTCGAGCTGTCGAAGCTGACGATGCAGGACCTGGCCGATACGCTTGCTCCATTTCTTGACAAGCCGGTGATCGATGCAACCGAACTCAAGGGTACCTATAAGGCGACTCTCGACCTGCCGATGGAAGTGATGTTCACGATGATGCAGAACATGATGCGCGCAAACGGATTGCCTACACCGGGCCAGGGAGGATTTGGTCGTGGTCCTGGCGATGGAGGCGGACGCGGTCCCGGCGGAGGTCCCGGAGGACCTCAGGGATGCGATCCCGGGGAAGCCGCTGCGAACGGGGGCGCGGACACATCCAGCGCTGCACTCTTTCGGGCCGTGCAGAAGCTTGGCCTGAGGCTCCAGGCGCGCAAGGCTCCTTTCGACGCGATTGTGATTGACCGCATCGAGAAAACGCCCACCGATAACTGACAGGTGAACGGAGGCGGCCCCGTGTATTTCTACCAGAATCTGATCTACAACACGCCGACAGGATCGTTGAAATATATCGAGGAATCCGCCGGTGTGCTGACCTATAACAACACGATCATCGGGGAAGGCCGCGCCGGACCCGCGTCCAACGAGACCTTCCGGAACAATCTCATTCTGGCCCAGGGCGCGATGGATCCTGTCTTCGCCATCACGACATTCACTAATTACACGACATCGGACTACAACGGCTTCCGGCCCAACCCAGGCGTGAATGACGCGTTCGAATGGAACTCGCCTCCGTTCGAAGTCAAAGCGGATTTCACAAAGAACCCTGTAACCCGCCGCTTCAAGACGCTCGATGAATACCGCGAAGCCACAGGACAGGAAAAACACAGCGTTCTCCTGGACTACGACGCGTTCGTGAAAGTCAGCAGACCGGACATGACCGACCCGCAACGGGTATACGATCCATCGGGCTTCAACTTCGAGCTCAGGCCCGGTTCCGCGGCTGTCGATGCGGGGACGGTGCTGCCCAACATAAACGACGACTTTACCGGGCGGGCGCCTGACCTGGGAGCCTACGAACTAGGCAGACCGATCCCGCACTACGGCCCCCGGCCATAACGGCCAGCGCATCAATTCCCTCGCGCAGGCTGCGGCGGATTGATGACCGCTTCGTCCCAGTGCTCTTTGATTTTGCCGTTCTCAACGCGCACCACGTCGAAGTGATCCCAGTGGTATTCGCGGCTCGGGTCATCCGGATCCTTCGCCGTTCGGTTCCACATCATCAGGCTGTAGGGGCCGTCGATCAGCGTCAGCGCCGGCGGATTGATCCAGGCCTCCCGAATCGGTTTTGCGTCCTCGGGCCTGCGTCCCGGAATCCGGCTCATGAACTGCTTAAATCCATCGCGGCCCTGCGGAACGTTAGGGTTGTGCTGGATGTAACCCGGGTCCATCGTCTTGTCGGCCAGTTCGAGGTGGCCATATTGCAGCATGTCTTTCAGCTCTTCGGTGGCAAGGGCAAGGGTTTTCTGCTCCTCTTTGGAGAGCTTGCCGGTGTTCCATTGCATCGGGGACTTCGGAGAAACTCCCGTTGCAACCAAACCCGAGCCTTTATTCTTTTGCGCGCTGTCCCAGTGCTCCTGCACTTTTCCATTCTGAATGCGCAGCACGTCGAAGCTGTTGGAGTGATAGGTCTTCGAAGGATCGCGCGGATCCTTCCTCTCGGTCTCGAAAACGAGCCAGACGAAATCGCCGCGCGCGCCCATAACGACCGGCGGGTTCGTCAGTTTGTCAGGAATGGGATTCTTCGGCTTCGCGAACTTCGAGAAGAACTCGACGAATCCGGCGCGTCCGGTGGGCACGTTCGGATTGTGCTGAATATAGTTTTCCGCCTGATACTTCGATGTCAGATCCAGATGGCCCCCATCGAGCACTTCGCGCCACCAGTTGAGAACCATATCCAGATTCTTTTTCTCCTGGGGGTTCATCGGGGCAGTCTGCGGCGTGGTGGGCGGGTTGATGGATTCGGCGAACGCTGGAGCGACGGCGAAAGTGAGCAGCAGGCTGACAGCCATATTGGGGCGAGCCATGTAAGTCCTCCTTGATTTGCGGTTGCGTTCAGTATATTCGGAACCTTTCGTCGTCGCAAAACGTGCCATGGAAGCCGGTGTCGGCAGCGGGCGGGTTGTCGATGAGTCTCCGCTTGCGTTCGGGTCTCCAGAGATATCCTCCGAGTTTCGCCGCCGGCGCGAACACCACGCCCACATCTTTACCCGCGGCCGAAAGCGGTCTCAGCCGAAATTTGGCGATAGCGTTGCACTGTCAGAAGCGTTTCAACACGTGCTCCAGACCGGACTCGACTATCCAAGTTACCTCCCAAAGCCGTTTTCTCCTGAGGAATTGGCAAACATCGTCAGAGGAGTCCTTGATGGCAGCGGCTCTCTCCGCATATGAACCGCTTACCCCCAGAGGCTCGCTCTCAGCGATATTCCCGCGCAATGTCGTACTTCCTCATGCGCGATTGCAAGGTTGTCCGCTTTAACCCGAGCCGTGCGGCAGCGCCGTCCGGTCCCCCAACCTGTCCTCTCGCTTCTTCGAGCGCTTTCACGATCCTTTGCCGCTCGGACGACTCCGAGGCCTTCGAGTGACGATGCAGTGACGTCTTCGTGCCGGTATCCCGGACCTCCGGCATGGCGACACGCAGTGTGTTCCCGCTGGTCAGGATCACCGACCGCTCCAGCACGTTCTGCAGTTCGCGGATGTTCCCCGGCCAGTCATAGCGCACAAGAGCCTCGAGCGCGGACGACGGAATCGTGTCGATCTCGCGGCCCATGCGCTGCGCATGTTTCTGCACAAAGTAGCGCGTGAGCAGCGGTATGTCTTCCCGCCGTTCCCGCAGCGACGGCACGCTCAGCGGAAATACGTGCAGCCGGTAATAGAGGTCCGCGCGGAACTTGTTCTCGTCCACCATCGCCTTGAGGTCCCGGTTGGTCGCGGCAACGAAACGGACGTCGGTCTTAATTGTGCGAGTTCCGCCGACCCGCTCGAATTCCTGATCCTGAATGGCGCGCAAGAGCTTCGGCTGGAGTTCGAGCGGCATTTCGCCGATTTCATCCAGAAACAACGTTCCTTTGTGCGCCAGCTCGAATCGCCCGATCTTCTGCGCGACCGCGCCTGTGAAGGAGCCCTTTTCATGGCCGAACAGTTCGCTCTCCAGCAGGCTTGCAGGAATCGCGGCGCAGTTCACCTTAACGAAGTTCCCCCTCTTCCGCGAACTCAGTTCGTGAATTGCGCGCGCGACGAGTTCCTTCCCCGTCCCGGTTTCGCCCAGAATGAGCGCAGTCGAATCGGTCGGCGCCACGATCTGCACGCTCTTCAGAATCGACTGAAACGCCAGTCCTTCCCCCACCATGTTGCCGATATTCTGATCCAGCCGGATCTCGTCTTCCAGATAGAGTTTTTCGGTGGCGAGGCGATCCTTCATTTCCGCGAGTTCACGGTAAGCAAGCGAGTTTTCCACCGCTATTGCAGTCTGGTTTGCGACCAGCACAAGAAAGGAGACGTCGTCACTGGACCACGCATCGTCCGTCATTCGACAAAGCGCCAGCGTTCCGATCGTTCGGTCAGCGGAACGCAACGGAACGGAGCAAATGGACTTAAATCCCAGCGCCACAAATTTCGCGAAGATTGGCGAGGGATAGCGCCCTATGTCAGCGGCGCGCGCCACCACCGGCTTCCCGGTCGCGAGCACCTCTGCAGCGGGCATGCCCGAAGGATCGAACGGGCCCTTCAGTGCATCGACCAATGGGATCCCGGTGGAATGGAGCGCGTAGAGGTCCAGCCCGCTGCCCTCCGCATTACACAAGGTCAGCATGGAGTAATCGTGCCGGATCACTTTCGAGAGTTGCGCGCCTATAGCGGAAAACAAATCGTCTGGCGCCAGCTTCGACACCAACGCATTCGTGATGTCGAACAGGGTCCTGAGCCTGTCGCGCTCCTGCACTGCTGTCTGTCTCGCGAGGAACCCCTCGACCGCGACGGCAAACTCGCTGGCAACCCGCTCCAGAAAAGCCATCTCCTCCGGACGCGGATCGTACGGTTCCGCGGTGCTGAACCCAAAGGCGCCAAGACGGATGTCTCCGGCGGTGAGCGGGACCAGGACGAAGGTGCTGAGCCCAAGCTCCAGAGACCGGCGTACAAATTCCGGCCAGCGAGTCTCTCGTTCCAAACGCGAAAGAATCAGCGGCTCCTGATGCAACCAAACCCAACCGGCCGGATCCTGATCGACCGGGAACCGTAGCCTTGTGACCACTGGGTTTCCAGGCGCATTCAGAACATAGCCCTGCATCGCGTTCTGCTGCGGATCATGCAGTACCAGTCCGAGGTAATCAAATCGGACAATCCGGCGAAGAGACTCGGCGACGCCGGAGACAAGCGCGTCGAGATCAGTGCGGCCGGCAATGGACCGAGACAGCGCCAGAACAGCTTCATAAATTTCGCCGGGGGTCGCGGCCATAGCCCCGATCATAACGGATTCCGCCTGCATGCAAGTTCGCGAAGGGCAACGCAATGCCCACAGCCGGGTATTGCAAATCATGCAGTTACGTCGGGCAATACGCGCGAGGTCGGCAGATGCCGACATCACTTGCCGAGGCTCGCAACAACATAAGCGCTGTAGACTCCCGAAGCGCTCAGTTCGACACCTTGTGAGGCAAGGCGCACCAGTAGCGAGCGCCCGATGTCGTCAATATCGGTGACATCGCGCAGGAACAGCCGGACCCGTTTGTGTTCTTCGAGCGCGAGTTGGACGCAGGTTTCAACTTCTTTGGAGTACTCGCCGACGAATCGGCCGTCGACCGTGATCGCCAAGGCGCCGGGCTCGTCGGTCGCCAGTATCCGAATCATATGGTTCACCTTCCGACTCGGGGTAATGCAACCTTCCGTCCAATGCGGAGACATTGAAAACGCGAGAGTTATGTGCGGTCCAACGTGCCGAACTCCGTCAAAAGCCGTATCTACGAAGACGCCTGCCGGAACGAAATCCGGCATTCTCGGCATCACATCGGCAGATGCCCAAAGTGCCGAAGCGTTTTCGGCGCGGGCTCTCGTAAACCTCTGATTCCATTTCTGCGCGACTTGGCTCACGGGCTGCATCCTCTGCGACGCGAGGAATTCAATGCCACGAAATCGCATAACGATCTCCGTATTAACGGTCGCCTGCCTGTCCTTTCTGACAGCCTGTCATCGCGCGGCCAAACCAGTTGCTGAAGACGCAACGGCGATTCCGGTCCAGGTCCGCACCCCGATGGCCGTCGAGCGCCCCGACTCGGTCATCGCCAGCGGTTCGGTCGAGGGCTCGGAAACCGCTGACGTTGCCTTTCAGGTGTCCGGCCGGGTAGGCCGGGTCATGGTGGAAGAAGGGCAGCACGTGATCAAAGGCCAAGTGCTTGCCGAAATCGAACCCACCGACTATCGCAACGCCTTCGATACAGCCACGGCGCAGAAGGCCGCGGCCCTGGCAGAGTCCCGGAAGGCCGAAGCCGGATTGCGGAAACAGGAGGTGGCAGAAGCTCGCATCAATCTGGGGCGCTGGGAGGACGAGTATAAGCGCATGAAGTTCCTGGTGGAAAGAAAAAGCCTTCCGCCAAACGACTTCCAGAAGATAGAGGCGCAGTACAACGATGCTCGCCAGCGCTATGAAATGGCGATCGAAGGCACGCGCAAGGAAGATATTGAGGCCGCGGAAGCACAGTCGCGTGCTGCCACCGTGCAGGCCAGCGAGGAACAGAAACGCCTCAGCGACACCAGGCTCTTCGCTCCGATCTCAGGCAACATATCGATGCGCCGCGTCGATCCCGGTCAGACCGTCGCCGCCGGCTCGCCCGTATTTTCTATCGTCAATCTCAATCCCGTAAAAGTACGCGTCGGTGTTCCCGAGGCTGAGATCGCCAAAGTGATACGAGGCGCGAAGGCCGATGTCTCCATGCCTTCGCTGGGCGGACGCTGTTTCGAAGGCAAGGTCGGCATCATCGGAGTCTCCGCCGAGCCCGCTTCCCGCACGTATACGGTCAAGATCATCGTGCCGAACCCCGGCACCGTGCTGCTGCGCGGGAATGGTCGCTGAAGCCCGCATTTTCGGTACGGCGAAGGCACGGGTTTTGACGCTGCCCGGCGAGGCGATCGTACACGATCCGCAAGGCGCGCCGAGCGTCTACATTTATCAGCCGGACCGCCGTCGCGTTTACGCCCGCCGCATCGAGGTCGGCACGCCCATCGGCGATGAAGTCGAGATTCGGTCCGGTCTGCGTGGCGACGAACAAATCGTGGTCGCCGGGCAGCAGAAACTCCGCGAGGGCAGCCTCGTTCAGATCGCGGGAGGTGTGCAGTGAATCCCGTTCGCGTCTCGCTTCGTTATCCCCAGGTGACGATCGCGCTCACCGTCATGCTGGTCGCCTGCGGCGCTTATGCTCTGCTTCGCATGCCGCGCAGGGAGGACCCGAAGATTCATGTGCGCACCGGAGTTGTCGCCGCGTTTTACCCGGGCGCATCGGCAACGGAAGTCGAAAATCAGGTCACCCAGAAAGTGGAACAGCAGCTTTTCAGGATCGAAGGAGTACAGGCGCGCAAAGACCTACTCGACAAGCATGAACGGCGCGATGTTCGTCAATGTCGAGCTGGAAGACAGTCTCCAGGATACCGAAAAGTTCTGGTCCAAGCTGCGTCTCGACATGGCGGAACTGAAGGCGACGGAACTTCCCGACGGCGTCCAGGGCCCTGTGGTCGATTACGACTTCGGCGATACGGTCGCGGTTCTGCTCGCGATTCACGGCGACAACTACGGCTACCGCGAACTGAAGGATTATTCCGAGCGGATCGAATCCGCAATCCGGCGGATTCGCGCTGTGTCGAAAGTTAAACGAATCGATGAGCAAAGGAGGAGATCGAAGTCACAGGATCGCTCGACCGCCTGTCGCAGTACGACGTGACGCCGGAACAGGTCAGGCGGGCGCTTGAGGGCCGCAACATGGTCCATTACGCCGGCGCGGTACCCACCGAGCGCGGCAAACCGCCGATCCAGTCTACAGGCGCGTTTCAGACCGAGGAACAGATCCGGCGCGTCATGGTCGATGTCACGCGCACCGGACAGCCCGTCTACATCGGCGACCTCGCGGAAGTCGCGCGCATGTATAAGGACCCGACGCAGTACGCGCGCTCCCGTGGCGAGCGCGCCATTCTGCTCTCGGTCGAGATGCAGGAAGGCAACAACATCGTGGATTTCGGCAAAGAGCTGCGCGCTTCTCTGGAGAGTCTGCGCCCGCTTCTCCCGCCCGATCTGAAGATCGACTTGGTAGCGGATCAGCCGAAGGTGGTGGCCCAGCGCGTGAAAGATTTCATCCGCGAGTTCGGCATCGCCATCGCCTCGGTGATTCTGGTGACCATCGTCCTTCTGCCTTTCCGGGTAGCGCTGGTTTCCGCGGTCGCGATTCCGGTGACCGTCTCGGCGACCTTCGGCCTGCTGAACGCCTTTGGCATCGAGCTGCACCAGGTTTCGATCGCCGCGCTTATCGTCGTCCTTGGGATGGTTGTGGACGACGCCATCGTGATCGCCGATAACTACATCGAACTGCTCGATCACGGCGTCGGACCGTGAAGAAGCGGCCTGGCGCAGCGCCAGCGAGCTCGCCGTGCCCGTGCTCACCGCGACCCTGACCATCATCTGCTCCTTCCTGCCGTTCCTGATGCTTTCGGGCGCCACCGGCGAGTTCATTCGCGCGTTGCCGCTGACCGTGGCCATCGCTCTGGCGACTTCGTTCCTTGTCGCGATGCTGCTGACACCGCTCCTCGCAAGGTTCTTCATCCGAAAGGGTCTTCATAACGCACAGGCGACGGATGAAAAGAAACGGCGTTCTCCGCTCGAACTGATGCAGTCGCTCTACAACCGCGTGATCGTGGTTGCCATGAGGTGGAAGCCGGTTGCGGCTCGCGGCGGGCGTGCTTGCGGTGGTCACGGGCGCGCTCGTGCTCCAGCACACTCCGCAGCGGTTCTTTCCATTTGCCGAGCGGGATCAGTTCGTGATCGACGTCTGGCTTCCCGAAGGCTGGAAGGTGGAGGCGACGGATTCCGCGGTGCGACGCATCGAAGCCGTGCTCGGGCAGGAGAAGGACGTCGTCAACTACACCTCGTTCGTTGGATCCAGCGCGCCACGTTTTTACTACAACGTCAATCCGCAGTTGCCGGACAGGAACTACGCCCAGCTGCTGGTCTCAACCATTTCGGCGGAAGTGACGCCGAAGCTCGTCAAGGCCCTGCGCCCCAGGCTCGCACAGGCCGCGCCGGAAGCGCGTGTTTTCCTCCGCGAGCTGCAGCAGGGGCCGGTGCAGGAAGCGGCGATCGAAGTTCGCATCACCGGTGAGGACGAAAAGGTGCTGCAGCACCTGGGGAATCAAGTGGAAGATCTTCTCGAACGCACTCCCGGCGCGCTCGACGTGCACAGCGACTGGCGCGAAGACGCGTATCGTCTGAAGGTGAACGTTCGCGAAGAAGTGGCCAATCGTCTCGGTTTCACCAACGCCAACATCGGCCAGGAGCTTGCCGGAGGCTTTGAAGGCGCGCCGGTCACAACCTACTGGGAAGGCGACCGCGATGTGACGGTCTCGCTGCGCCTCGCGCCGGCCCTCCGTCAGAGCTTTCAGGACGTTTCCAATACGTATCTGATCTCTCCCGTCACTGGCGCGCGCGTGCCGCTGGACAGCATCGCCGACGTTGGCGCGGTCTGGGACCCCGGCCGCATTGTGCGGCGTAACGGTGTTCGTACACTCACGATCCGGGCGTGGAGCGATGGAGGCGTCCTGCCCAGCCAAGTACTGAAGCGCGTCAAACCCGCGATCGATTCGATGCCGATTCCCTCGGGTTATCGCATCTGGTACGGCGGTGAATATGAGAATCAGAACGACACATTCCCCGAGATGGTGAAGGCGCTGCTCGTCAGCATGATTGCGATCTATCTGATCCTGATGTTCCAATTCCGTTCCGTCGTGGATCCTCTTGTGATCATGGCCGCGATTCCGCTCGGCCTGCTGGGCGCGTCGCTCGGCCTGCTGATTACGGGGAATCCCTTCGGGTTCACGGCATTCCTGGGCATCGTAAGCCTGGGCGGCGTTGTGGTGCGGAACGCGATCATCCTGGTCGATTACATCCGGGAGCGAATCGCGGAAGGCCTCGCGATCGAGGAAGCGGCGATCGAAGCTGGCGAGCGCAGACTCCGGCCGATCTTCCTGACCACCATGGCGGCGGCGGTTGGCGTCACGCCGATGATCCTCTCCGGCTCCAGTATGTGGTCACCGCTGGGGAGCACGATTGCGTTCGGACTGGTCGGTTCGATGTTCTTCACGCTGGTTGTGATTCCGGTGCTGTATGTCGTCATTCACAAGCACGGGTCACGTCCGGGATCAGTCGTGGCGGCAGCCCTGCTCGTTATCTGCTGTAGCATCGGGGCGAAGGCGCAGACTCGCACGCTCACCCTCGACGAAGCTGTCGCACTGGCCACCCAGAACAACTCAAACGTCAAAATCGCCGGCAAGAAGGTCAATGAGATGGATGCGCGCATCCGCGAATCCAGAGCAAATTATTTTCCGTCGCTTGCCACCGATTCAACCGTCGCGCATATTGCCAATGAACAACGTATCGATATCCCGCAGGGCGCGCTCGGTGTTTACCCGCAGATCGGGCCACTGCCCGCTGCGGACGTATCGTTGGCTCAGGGTAAGCCCAATTTCCTCCTGAGCACAACAACTGTTTCTCAGCCGATAACGCAGTTATTCAAAATCCGAGCAGGGGTCGATGTGGCGCGCGCGGATGCAGCCGGAGCCCGCGCTGATGTGCGCCGTGCGGCGGATGACGTTGCCTACAGGGTCAAAGAGGTTTACTACGGCATTCTCGCGACTGAACGCCGCTGTGATGCGCTGGATGCGCAGATCCGCGCCGCCGAGCTGCGCATCGTGGAGACCCGGAATGCAATCGAGACAGGCGTGGCGATCGAGGTGAAGGCAACCGAGGTGCGCGCCCAGATCGCGCAGGCCGAACACACCCGCGGCCAGTTGCAGGATTCGATCGCCGACATGAAGCTGGAGCTGGCCGACCTGGTCGGTCTGCCGCTCGATACGGACCTGGCGTTGACGACGCCGACTTCTGCAATGGTATCTGTTGATGCGACACCCGCACACAATCCGGAGATCGAAGCTGCGAGCCACCAGGTCGAGAAGGCCCGCGCGGCCGTGCTCGCGGCTCGCGCCGAGTACATTCCCGAAGTGGGGGCTTTCGCGCAGTACATCCATCAGGACGGCGCGCCGTTCGTGTCACCGAATAACGGCGCCATCGGCCTGCATCTGACCTGGACCATCTTCGAGTTTGGCAAACGGCACGGGGAAGTGCTCGAACGCAACGCCCAACTGGAGCAGGCTGAGGAGAATCTCGCGGAGATGCGTCGCCGGGTTCAGATCGACATCGAGAAAGCAACCCGTAAATTGAACCGCGCCGATACGGCTCTCGATTCGTCGCGGGCGCTCCTCACGTCGGCCAACGAAGCGCGTCGCGTCACGTCGGATCAGGTCGAGGCCGGCACAGCGAATCAGTCGGTGCTTCTGGACGCCGACGCGCAGGTACTCAGCGCACAGGCCGATGTACTTCGGGCCGAATACGACCGCAGCGTGGCAGCGGCTGATCTCGCGAGACTGTCGGGAACCCGTTAAATTAAGTCGCCAAAGCTTCAGGGATCCCTCCGACCGGGCGATCCCGCCCTTTCACACGTCTTTGAATCAAGGGAGTACTCATGACCAGTTATTCACAACTGACCTACACCGGTGTTCTGCTCTCGGTCCTGGGAAATCAACTATGCCTCCCAATCCCCTCAGTCGTTTTCCTGATGGCTGCGGGCGCGCTTTCGGCCCAGGGCAAAATGTCGGCCGTGGTCATCGCCGGACTGAGTGTCTTGCCGTGCCTGACGGCTGACGGCATATGGTTCTGCATGGGTCGCAAGTGGGGCCCTCAGGCCGTTCGCCTGCTCTGTCGCCTCACCTCAGACCCGCGGGCCTCCTCGGAGAACGCCCAACGGAAATTCCGGCGTTATGGTTTGCCCGTCTTGTGCCTGGCCAAGTTTCTTCCGGGACTGGACGGCCTCATCCCACCGCTCGCCGGAGCCGAAGGAGTTCCGCTCACAGCCTTCCTTGCTCTTGATGCAGTCGGCAGCCTGTTGTGGTCAGGCTTCTATGTTTCAGTCGGATACCTTTTCTCGAGCCAGCTGGATCTTGCCATTGACTGGGTTAAGCAGTTTGGGATGTCATTCTGTCTTGTGCTGGCCGTTCCCATCGTCTTGTATGCCATTTGGCGAGCGTTAGGCATGCTGCGCATGGTTCGTCGCCTGAAACTTCGCCGAATGACGCCGCGAATGCTCTATCGCCAGCTGAAACGAAACAGCAAAGTTGCGGTACTGGATTTATTGAATCTTGACGAAGATCAGGAAAGAAGCGGCGAGGCCATCGCGGGGGCGTTTCGTGTAGACCCAGGCGTTTTGCTCAAGTCTCCGCGGATTGCCGTTCCCGGTGACGTCAAGATCATTCTTTATTGCTCTTCGACAAGGAACATAACCAGCGCTCGGGTAGCGCTTGCTTTGAAAAGAATTGGCGTTGAGAACGTCTGGGTACTGGATGGAGGACTAAACGCGTGGCGCGACCAGGGGCTCCCGATTGCTAAGTCTCCAGAAACGCCCGAAACGGTTGCCGACCGTCTGGGGGTGATCTTGCCCCCACTGCGCGGAACTGCCAACGCGTGATCGGATGAGGCTGACACGTCCGGCGGCCAACGATCACGCAGGCACGATTCGCCGAGCGGCCCGAACAGCTTGGCGGCCCTTCGCATCGCGCGCCGGCAACTCGTTAGGTGAGGTGCGAGTTTCTTCTTCGCGTTGACAACGCCACTGTACAGTTCCGATCGGAATAGATTTCTCGGACGCGATCCCAGCCCATGAATATGCACATCAGCCAGGTGGCTACCCTCGCGGGATAATCTGTCTGGCCTTGCCTGCCATAGGGCTTTACCTTCCCTGAATTGTGGCGCACAGGCGGCGCACAATCGACCTTTGTGCGGGCTGAGCTTGTTGGACTCGGGAGAATTGGTTGGCTGATCGCTCGTCAGTCAACCATAGCCAATTAGTGCGGCGATCCGTGCTCACTCAAGCCCGGAGAAAGAGGGCAGCGGCCGATCTCACAACTTCGAAGCGATCTGTTTGCTCCGGATGGCGAGTGGAGAATGCTGGAGTGTGTACCAAACTGAGCGATTCGACGTGACGATACACCGGATGTTCACGTCGCTTTCTTTACGCGGGGCCGAGGCTTCCTTGCCTTTTCGGCAGCCTTGGCCGTGACTCTGGAGCGATCGATATAAAGCTCATCGACTGATTCGACTAATCGAGCGGCATAGTTATCGGCCGTCAGACGTACCCAAGCCGGCGAGACGCGGAAGATCCAGAACACCAGCAGCAGAATATCCGCAGAAAATGCCAGCCACAACGCACCTCTGACATCATGCTGGCGGTAAATCGCAGAACCAACGAGAACTGCGCAAAACAATGCAGCCGAGGACACTCGAAGCTAAACCATATGGCCGCAGACCGAGCAGGTTCCGCGTAACAGTTCAGGCCCTGCAAAAGTCTTGTCGCGGAAATCTTTAGAAATCTTACGTTTGGACCTGGATGTTGGCTGAAAAACCTGGCAGTGTATAGGTTTGAGGGCATCGCATCGCCAGCCTCGCCGAGTGCAACCGGCAAAACCGGAGCACCTGGAGCGCGAAAACGAGCGCTTGACGCGTGAAGTGGAGAAACTTCAGCAGGAACTGGTCGAGCGCGATAAGAAGATCGCCGATGCAGAGAAGCAGATCGCCGATCTCGAACGCAAGCTGGGGTTGCGGCAGCAAAACTCCACGACCTCATCGAAGCCTCCGTCTTCCGATGGTTTGGCCGGCGAGCAACGAAAGCGAGGCAGTCGAAGAAAGAAGAGCCGACGCAAGCCAGGCGGCCAGCCTGGCCATCGCGGCCACTGGCGCGGACTGGCGCCGTTGGATCGTGTCGATCAGGTGATCGAATTGTTTCCTCCGAAGTGCCGCCATTGCGATAGCCGTTTGTCGCGCAGCAGGATGGCCACGCAAGGCGAGCCCCGGCGGCATCAGGTGACGGAGTTGCCGCCCATTGAAGCGCATATCGCCGAGTATCGATGCCAATGTGTGGTCTGTCCGGAATGCGGGAAGGCGACCCAGGCGGAACTGCCCCCGGAAGCGCAGGGCCACTTCGGCCCGCAGTTGACCGCGCTCATTGCTTATCTGACGGTGGTTTGCCGCATGCCGCGACGCATAGTACGGGAGTTGCTGGAACAGGTTCTGGCCATACCGCTGAGTCTGGGCAGCATTCAGAACAGTTGGGAAGAGGCCAGCGAGGCAGTGGCCGAGCCCTGTGCGGAATTGGAAAAGCAACTACCCCATGAGCCGGTGGTCAACAGCGACGAAACGGGATACCGGACGAGCGGCGAAAAGCGCTGGATGTGGGCACTGGTGGCGGCGAACTTCGTTTTCTATAAGATCGCGGTCTCACGCGGCGCCGAAGTGCTGGTTGAGTTGCTCGGCGAAGTATTCGCGGGCATTCTTTGCAGCGACCGCTGCGCCAGCTACCTTAAATACCACAAGGGCGAGGGCCAGTTCTGCTGGGCGCACTTCAAACGCAATATCCTGGGTGTACAGGAAATCGGTAAGACCACCGACGCCGAACGTTTCTGCCGCGACGCGCTGGCGCTGCATGCCCGGCTGTTCCGGCTATGGCATCGTTTCCGCGACGGACCCGGCGTAAGGTACGGCCCCATCACACGCGAACAACTGATCGCAAAATCCATTCCGCTGGAGAAGAAGTTCTTCGCCCTGGCGGATCGCTATCTCGACAGCCGTGACAAGGACGTCGCCAACCTCGCGCTGGCCTTGTTGCAGCACTTCGAAAGGTTCTTCGCCTTCCTGCGCCACGAGGGAGTCGAGCCGACCAATAACGTCGCGGAACGAGCGTTGCGCTGCGCAGTACAGTGGCGCAAGATCAGCTTCGGAAGCCGCAGTGCCCAGGGTGAAGTCGCGGTTGCTCGTCTGCTTACGGTGACTCGCACATGCCGCATGCAGAATCGAACGCCGCTCGACTATCTCGTCGCGGCCCTCCGGTGTCACCGCAGTGCGCTGCCTGTACCGTCGCTGCTCAAAACGACATCAACCACCTGAACTGTTACGGTTCCGCCGATACCCATAGCTGACGAGCTCGTCAAAACGAGATGGAATCGTTTCTGATCGCGCGTGCCGTTGCGCAGATGTGCTGACCAGGCCGCATAGCAGGCATCCGCCGTCTTAGGGTTATTCCTTTCTGCGTCCTGCGTCGGCGCTGTTGTGTTTGGTACAAGCTCGACAAGGCGGGTATGGTAGCGGCCTTTCGTAATCGCATCGATACGCGAATCACAGTGACGCAAAATCGAAACCGAGGACGTGCCTCCTCAAATTTTCCAGAGCTTACCCTCCAGGGCCTTCCCAGGATCACGCGCGAGCTGACTCAGCCAGTACATGCCGCCGACGGCGCCGAGACCGACCCATAATGTCTTGAGCCCCGAGAGGTCGAGTTTCGCTACCGCCACGATGGCGATAACTGCCGGGGTGATGACAAGCAGTGAAGGGTATCCGCCCGGTTGCGGGAATAGCTCGTTGACCGTTGCCGTGAGGTCGACGAGATATGCTGGGCCAAAGCTGTCCTGGACGCTCTGAGGCAAAAACAGATATTGGCGATCCAGCGGTTCCCGAACCGCAAAGCCAGCTTTGGTATCGCGCAGCAAATCCATTCGGGAACGGCCCAGTCGATCAAGGCTAATCTGATTGGCGTGGTCCGTCCCTCGCACAGAAAGAACCCTGTCGTTTCCAAATTCCAAATCGGGAACCCTGAACATTTTCTGCGGCGGCCGGAAAGGCGTGTCCGACAGCTTCAGATTGAACTGGCCGAAACGCAAACCTTGCAAGTATGTAGCCGCGAAACCGTGTATCAGTGACCGGCGTTCTCCGGGTCTTAACAGCGTGTCGCCGTGACTTCTCCTCACCTCGTCCGGATTTGTATCGTGAGTTTCCGGCAAGCGTGTGTAACGGCGGCGGGTCCGACTGAAAACTCAGAAAAGATAGCCTCTGGCTACCCAGTAATGCCAGTCGCCAACGGCCTCGGCGGTGGCGTCGTCGGGGTCGATAGCCGCCAGTTGTGACAGTGGCACGGCCATGAACCGACCGTGCCAGCGGATCAGCACGAGCATCTCCGCTGTGCAGGCATCTTCCGGAGCCATGCGATGAACTTCGACGGTTTCCCCTTCCCTCAGCGGTGAAACGATCCTGCGAGCGATGCACCTGGCTTGAAAAGGAAATCGGATTTTGTCATCGAGGTAGCAATGCCACCCATGATCTGCTCCTCCGGCCCGTTGGCATCCGCGATGGCTTCGTTATGAATGCGGTCCTCGCGGACTGGATCTTTGGCTGGTTTCTTCATGGCTGCTTTGCTGACAGTATCCGGCGCACGGAGGTCCGGCCGATCTCCAGTCGCCGCGCGATCTCGGCCTTGCTGACGCCTGCGCGGTATAGCTTCCGAATCTGGCTGGACTTCTTTGCCGCGGTCAGCGGCCGTCCAAAGCGCTTTCCCTTCAGCCGGGCTTCTGCGATGCCCGCGCGAATCCGCTCGCGCAGAATCTCGTGTTCGAACTCGGCGAACACCGAGAGCAACCCGGCCATCGCGCGGCCCGTCGGCGTGGTCAGATCCAATGCTTCGGTGAGCGATACGAAACTGACACCCAGTTCAGCCAGTTCCTTCAACGTGACGACCAGATCGACGAGCGACCGGCCCCATCGGTCCAGCCGCCAGACCAGCACCACATCGATTTCGCGCCGACGAGCGGCGGCGAGCAGATTCTCGCGCAGTTCACGCGCCGCCGCGCCGGAACCGATTTCTTTGATCTGCACCGCTATCGTCCAGCCGCGTTTCGCCGCATACTCCCGCATGGCGCGCATCTGCAGCGACAGGGTCTGCTGGTCATGCGTGGACACGCGCGCGTACAGCCCGACGCGAAACATTTTCGTCCGCGCCTGTCGCTGGCCGAAAACCCTCGGTGATTTTGCTGGTGCGGATGCCCGTTTGGCGGCCATTTGGAGAGGTTCGTTTCGCAGGGCTTTAAGCTAATGCTTTCGGCCATGCGACCGAACCATGATATTACGCGGCCACAGCGTTCGCGCGGCCCTGGTAGTTCCATGGCATCCACTCCGCCGGATGGGCAGTCAGATCCGCGCGATGCCGGAGCAGCTCTGTCAGGTAGTCGAACGGGTTGACCTTGTTCAGTTCGCAGGTGTGGATCAGGCTCATAAACAGATCGCCCACGCGCGCGCCGTTCATCGTCTTATAGAAGAGCGCATTCTTACGATGCAGAATCGCCTTCTTCAGTGCTCTTTCGACGATGTTGTTGTCGAGAGGGGCGCCCTGCTGTCGCAGGAACAGTGTTAGTTTCGTCCAGTGTCTCAGTAAATAAGAGATCGCCTTGCCCAGCCCGGAGTTCGGTTCTGTTTTGTGCTCCGCAAACTGCGTCTCCATCCACTGGCGCAGATCTTCCATCACCGGCGCGCTGTGCGTCTGGTGAAACGTCAGCCTTGCCTCCGGTGTCAGGCCGAGGTCCTTCGCTTCGGCATCGAAGCCGTATACCGCTCCCAGCGACTCCAGCACATACCGGCATTCGTCGGGAAAGCTCTCCGCGACTTCCGTAAACTGCCGCCTCCCGTGCGCCAGGCAGTAAGCCGACAGTGTTTCGATAAGCTTCGGTGAGTTGCGCGACAGTGCATCGCACATCTGGATCGGCGGCGCCAGGCCGGGCGCGCGGTGCTTCAGAACATCGGCGAGGTTTTCGCCCGCATGCTTCCATCCGCTGAAGTACAGGGCGATCTTCCGCCCGCCCGAGATCGATACGATGCCGCTGGTGAAGGTTCCCGTGCGGCTGTCGTCGCTGCGGCGCGCCATCTGCAGTATCCGCATGCCGGTGTCGTCGTTATGCACTACACCGCCCTGCGCCGCCTGCCGAATGAACACGCCCAGCACGGGTTTGAGCCACTTCGCGAACGCCGCCATCAACTCCCACTGCGTTGTCGCGGGTAAGGGAATCCCCAGTTGTCCTTCCAGCCGCTTCATACGGTTAAAGGGCATTCCCGTGCCATATTTCAAAAGCGCGATCATCGCCACCGCAGTGGCATCGAACTTTTCCGCACCCGCTGACGGCGGTTCGGCGGCGGTGAATACCTCACCGCAGCCATTGCAGCGCAGCCTTTCCATTTCAAACACAGTCGCCGCCAGCGGGGCCTGCCCGATAATGCGGACCAGCGTCGCCGGTTCTTTCTGGCGGTACACTTTTCCTTCGCGGCATTCCGGGCAGGGATCGCCGGACTGAAGGGTGGCATGCGCGACCGCTACTCTGTTTGCTCCCGTAAATGCGGATGCTCCGTTGCGTCCGTGTCCCGCAGCCGCCTGTTTCTCCGGTGGCTGCGTATCGGCTGCGGCGTGTGGCGCTTTCGGTTCCAGCACAGCGCTGGTCTTCTCCGTGTTCCGCAGCCCGACTAATCTTTCCGCCATCGCATGCAGGGCGGTTTTGAGCGTCCTGCCATCGGCCTCATTCAGCGGCGCCTGCATGGCGGCGTCGATGATCCTGTCGAGTTCATCGACATTGACATCGATGCGCCGTCGGGATGATTTCTTTTTCATAACTCACTCACCAGTTCACGAAAGCGCCGTGTCAGCGCCAGCCCAAGGACCTCTTTAATCGAGCGGTTCGGAATGTAACTGTTGGAGGCTTTGCCCCGGCCCGTGGTCCTGCCCATCAGCACCCAGTTGGCCGCGCGATAGCAGGTCCCGCGAAAACGGCCGGGATCGATGAAGGTCTCCGCGAAGTAGACCGGGTGGCTGTACATCCGCTCCCAGTCCGCCGGCAGCGCCGCCGCCACGCGGCCCAGAATGTGCGAAGCCAGATGCGGAACTTTAATCCACGGCAGAATCAGGAAGCGCGTGTTGTAAGCGATGAAGCGGATATTCCGACGGCGCGCTGCAGCGCTCCATCCTATATAGCGGTCGCGGCTGCCCAGATGACGCGGCGCCGAACTCCATGCCATGCACGCGATGGGACGGCCCTGCGCCCACACCAGATACTTCAGATGCTCTCCCACCGGTTGTTCATAGCCGAGATAATGATGTTGTTCCATCAGGCTGTTGAACAGCGGTTCGTCGGTCGTCTTTCGAACCTGCTGCAAAAGGATCGGACGAACGGCGCTGAGTGGCGTCTCGAGCGGCGTGGTGTCGATCAGCATCGGTTGTGGCCGCTCGCGCCGGACGAACGGATTGGGAGGCCGGAAACGAATCGCCGGCAACTCGATCTGCCCGGCGCGGTGCAGCATCAGTAATAAGCCACGGCAGACCATATCGCGTGGAGCGCCGTTGGTCTGTTTCCATTGCCATGCCTCGCAGAGTTTCTCCGACAGGTTGCGACGGCTGGCTCCGGGATTTTCAGCGATTAACCCGCGGATGAAGGCGATCTCTTCAGCAGTAACGGTGCGTCCCCGGTATCTCCACTCCGGCATTCTTT
Source organism: Terriglobia bacterium (assembly GCA_963832905.1). Lineage (GTDB taxonomy): Bacteria > Acidobacteriota > Terriglobia > Bryobacterales > Bryobacteraceae > BOG-234. The sequence continues at coordinate 847,857 of CAWHVO010000002.1, forward strand.
TCGCAGTGTGGCAGAGTCAAAAGTGGAACGCAAGGGGGTTGGCCTGATTTTCTTACGCGCTCACCTGCCGCCATACCGGCGGTGCTTCGGCATCCGGGTTCGCGGCGGCCAGCAGTAACTGCGCCTGATGCGCGCGCAGCGTGCGCGCCGGTTCCGCACCGGTGGGCCACCACTTGAAGCGGCCCTTCGACAGGCGCTTCGTGGCGAGCCAGAACCCCTGGCCGTCATAGGCCAGCAGTTTTATCGCCGTGCCCCGGCGGCTGCGGAAGATGAACAGACATCCGGAGAATGGGTCGGAGTCGAGCTTCTCACGGCACAGCTGCGCCAGAGAATCGATGCCCTTTCTGCCATCGATGGCGTCTATCGCAACCAGGATGCGCAGTTGCGGCGTGATCTGAATCAGGACGCCGACTCCCATAACTCCCGGCTCAGCGTTGCCAGATATGAGGCCGAAGCGCCTTTCAGCTGGATGCGCAGTTTCGATCGACGGCCCTCGACTTCGATGACGCACTCATGAAGCGCTTCCTCAGGCCGCGCGACCAACTCCACAAACCTCGGTGGCGACGGTTGCGACGATGTTCCCGCAGCCGCGGCCATCCGCCGCTTCAGATGATTCCATTCCACGCGCAATTCAGTCGCGGTCCGGCTGACCCCTTCTCTCCGGGCTACGTCAACGGCCGCCGACCATAGCTCGTCCGGTATCGCGGCTTTCCCCTTACGGTTCTGCCTCCAGACTTCGAAGCGTGCTTTGGCTTCCTCGATGGTGATCATCGCAGTTTTGCGTCGCGGCATGGTCTGCTCCGCGCCGGGGCACCGGCGGCAGAACGACCTTAGCAATTACCGGCGGTGGATTGCACGCACGCTTGCCGGAAACTCACCCTGCACCACGAGTTCCGTGTCGCGTTGATGTCCGGGGCCCTCACCAATCACAACCCGCGCCGCGCCAAGACGGAGGAAACATCGCGCCGCGGCGCCAATCAGAGTCGAGTTCGTGTTCACAGACCCCGGCAAGTCTTCTACCAAGTTTGGTTTTAGAAGAATGGACCGCCCCAGCACCTGCAGCCGAAACAACCGCAATCCATCCAGAAGGAGCGCCTCTATCCTCTCCGAGTACTCGGCCGCGTTCAGCACCGCCACAGCCGAACGAGGTCTTCGGTACGAGACGGTGTGCTTCGGCCAAACCCATTCGGCCGCCACCCCTGCTGCCGCGGCCACGCCTACTGATGAGCCAAGAAATCGTCGCCGATCGAGCTTCATCGCAGCACCTCGAAGGGATGAATCATCTCGCCGCACTTCAGCGCGAGAATCGCGGTGGCGAGAGTTGCATTATTCCGGATATCGCGGCCGTTACCGATGATGGTCGCCAATCTGTTCCTTAGCCCTCCGATAGGCTCTTGGTACACGAACAGGGTGAGAATGCACCAGGCAAGACTGGAAACAGAATCCACGCTGGCCGCGTTCTGTCGCAGCCATGACAAGCTCTTTTGAACCATTTCGGCTCGCTGTTCGTCCTGGAGAGCCAGCAGCGCGATCGCTGTCGCCTCAACATGCGGGCGCAGCGGCACTCCGTATACAAGGCTGTTTCCCGAGTTCCACCCTCCGTCAACACATGCGCGGTCAAGAAGCATCTCCACGCCCAAATGGATGCGTTTCTCCGATTCCTCTGAGCGATTGCAGACCGTGAATTGCTCAATGGCGATGATGCTGAAGGCTGTGGGGATGACCCAGCTTGCGGAGCCCGTAACCCAAGGCCAGCCATATTTGTCGGGATCGAAGCGAACGTTGCGATCAGAGGTTTTGAATTTCCACCGCCAGAACCAGTGTCCCTCTCGGCCTCGTTCGGCATACAGCCATCGAAAGGCTTTTTCGCGAGCAGCAGTGAAATCGCCCGTCGAATTCAGTGTGCATAGCGCGAGCGCTGTCGTCCAGCTCCCCTCGGAATCCCCGAGAAACGCCGGCCAGCCGCCATCGCTGAGCTGCGATTTCAGCAGAAACAAGATAGCCGCGCTACTGCTTGCCGGCCTTTCGGGTGCGAGCGCGAGCTCAGCTAAGCACGTGGCTTCGAGGCTCTCTTGCACGGAGTTAAAATACGCCCACCCGCCCGACTTCATTTGTCGAGACCTCAGCGTTTCAGCGAGCGACGAAATGCGATCCGACCTGAGACCCGGCGCCATTGTGATCCTTGCGAACTTCACTACGTGCGCAGCGCGGCTGTTTTTGGCGCGACGCCCGGCTGGCTGTGGACGAGCGAGGCATGTCGCTTTAACCAGTTGGCAAGGTCCCGAGCCCGGAACCGAACGTTCGCCTCGATCTTATAATGCGGTATCAGATTACGGGAAACGTAGCTGTAGACGGTCTTTTCGCTGATCGAGAGGATGCGGGCGACTTCGCGCGCAGTCAACAGCTTTTCGCAAGATTCAAGCGAATCAAAAATATCCCGGTTCTCTGCATCCGCTAGATGCACGCTGGGGGAGGTGGACATAGCAAAACTCCGATGCCGTGCCGGACGCAAACGAGTTGCCCGGCAACCGGTCTACATAGATTTAATAGAGTGAAACGAAATGCCTGTCAAATGATCCAAGAATCCGGCCTGGGCGGGCGTATGGGATTCGTGGATTACGCGAAGATAGCTGGGGTCAGCGAGATCGCTTTTGCATGATTTCGGAGATGACGGCTTGGGACACGCGAAAAGTGGTTTTCCGTAGCTGAGCGAGCACGGAGAGCGTGCCGGCCACCTTCAGCCCTCTGCGAACTGCTTCCTGCCGTCCGGCCTGCTCATCAATAAGTAGTACCTCGGCATGCATTTCAGTTGCGAGTGCGATCGCCTCGGTTTCTCCCAGATCAAGCTGTGCGAGAGTCAGACTGTCTTTCGGACTAAGAACTTCCAGCCACTTCGGCGTATCGCAGGCCCAGTCTCGAACCGGTTTCGGTGCGAGCGGATGCTTCAGCTCTGCCAGAACGGCGGGTGGAATCAGAATTCGCGTGTACAGCCGGATCAGGAGGTCGATCTGTCCGATGAGAACGAGGTAGTTGATTGGCGAAGTGTCTGCGACGACAACCATGTCGAGAGCCGGCTCAAAGCCGAGCTTCTCTCACCCGGAGCTGGCGGAGCGTTTCGCGGTCTTGCTCGAAATCGGCAGCCGTGAAGTCGTAAACTTCGTGCTCCTTCAAAAAGGCGTCCACCTGCATTGGCGTTTCGAAACCGAGCAGCCTGCGAAGCTGAGCCGCCGTTAGCGCCTGGGTCCGGTATGCTTCGAGTGCCAGGCTTTCCAGTGCCGCACGAGGCAGATCCTTCCACCTCGATCCGAGTCCTTGTGCGATGTCTTCCGGCAGTTCCAACGTGATCTGCATGGCGACGTCCTTCAATCCATTATCTCAGGCCACGGCGGTTTCGGCCACTCTCCTGCCTGAAAAGCGGTATTTTGCCTAGTTTACAGACCTGCCTGCGCCGCTAACGCGGAACCTTTCACTTCCCAGCGGCGCGCGACTGTACCGACCGTGCCTTCCGAGAAGAACGGGACTCGCGCGCGGCGGACTTTCTGGGCGCCGGGTCGGCCTTGCCGACAGACGGAATTGTCACTAAATCCACCTCGTCGTGAACATCGGTGGCCGGCGCCAGGTAGCGCATCGTGGTCTCAAGGGACTTGTGGCCCATCCAGTGTTGAACGGTCCGTACGTCAAACCCCCTTCGCAGCATTCCCGTGGCATAGGTGGAACGAAACGTCTTCAGATCGAATTTTGTCGGATCGAGTTTGGCACGCGTGGCGATGGATTTGCAGTGGTCGAGCATGTGCTGTTCGCGGTTTCCGGTAGGGGATGGAAACACAAGTTGGCAGTTCGGGCGATGAGTATGCTTCCGAAGTTCGTCCATGAGTTCCGTCGGGGCTGGGACTTCACGATCTTCCCATCGCTTCGGGTAGAACCCCAGTTCCGGTTTCGCGGTCGCACGCACAGTCCGCAATTCGAAGTTCACGTCGCTCCAGTACAGGAACATCACCTCCTGCTCGCGGAAACCGGTCAGCAGAAACGTGGCGAACAAGGCGCGTTCCAGATCGGAGCAAGCTGCAAAGAATCGGGCAAGCTCGCCGGGTCCACGTCCTTCGCGAGGTCCCCTCCCTCCGCGCCGTTGCAGTCGCTTCTAGAACTTGGACTTCCCCATGCATTCTCCCATTCGATCAGTGCCTGCTTTCATTGGCTCTTAATGAGAGCCACCTGCCAGGCGCCCTTGCAGAGAGACAACCTGTATCGCACTCTGTGCGCGGGAATCCGTACTGTGGCTTGCCGAGCACGGAAAGGTGTGCAGGTGCGCCGCGTATGAACTTTCGGCATTGGCGTCGAGTCTGTACCGCTTGCCCTTCCCGTCCTTCACCGTCACCGTGCCCAGGCAGGGTAGCGAATAAAAGACGAAGAGGGTGGCCGTTATATATATGTTGGAGCGTCGCCGGAGCCGACAGGCGTCGGATTGGTCTGTCATTGTAGAAGAGACCTCAGCACCCTAACATTGACGACGCTATTGATTATCGTTGTTCAGTAACGGTCTGAACCAATGAACGCCAATCGCGACATAGACGTCCTCATCGTCGGCGCGGGGCCGACCGGCCTGGTGCTGGCGCTCTGGCTGGCGCGGCGGGGTGTGCGCGTCAGGATCGTCGATAAGACGGCGGAAGCAGGAACAACGTCGCGGGCCGTGGCCGTGCAGGCACGCACGCTCGAATTCTACAGCCAGCTCGGTCTCGCCGCTGCGGTGGTGGAGCGTGGACGGAAAGCGATCGCCGTCAATCTCTGGGTTGCCGGCAAGAAGAAAGCCCGTGGCGTCTTCGGTGACATGGGCGCCGGTATCAGTCCGTTCCCTTACGCCCTGCTCTTTCCCCAGGACGAGCACGAGCGCCTGCTGATCGAGAGGCTGGCCGAGGCAGGCGTGAATGTCGAGCGTAGCACGGAGCTGCTGAGCTTCGAGGACGCGACCACGCGCGTGCTTGCCCGTCTGAGAAACCCGGACGGGAGTGTGGAGAAATGCACGGCCGGCTACATCGCCGGTTGCGACGGAGCCCATTCCGCCGTGCGCGAAGGACTGGGGATTGATTTTCCGGGCGGCACCTACGATCACCTCTTTTATGTCGCCGACGTGGAGGCGGGCGGCGCGGCGATGAACGGTGAAATTCATGTCGGGCTCGACACGTCGGACTTCCTTGCCGTCTTCCCGATGAAGGGCGGAGGACACGCGCGGCTCATCGGAACCGTGCAGGAGGACGCCGAACACCAGAAAGAGAATCTGTCGTGGAGCGACGTGAGCCAGCGCGTGATCGCGTGGATGCACATCGACGTGATACGCGTGAACTGGTTTTCAACGTACCGCGTGCATCACCGGGTCGCCGGTCAATTCCGCAAGGGCCGGGCCTTCCTGCTCGGCGATGCCGCGCACATCCACAGTCCGGTGGGCGGACAGGGCATGAATACCGGCATCGGCGATGCGGTGAACCTTGCCTGGAAACTCGCCGCCGTTCTGCAGGGGCGTGCAGGCAGCGCTCTCCTCGATAGCTATGAACCCGAGCGCATAGCCTTCGCCCGGCGTTTGGTCGCGACAACGGATGAGGCTTTCACCGGCGTGACAAGCCGGGGCCGGATAGCGCGGCTCGTGCGCCTGCGGGTCGTGCCGTTCCTGGTCCCGTCGCTGTTGGCGTTCAGAGCGATGCGGCGCTTCCTGTTCCGCACCGTTTCGCAGACCGGCGTGAACTACCGGGGAAACAATCTGAGCGAAGGCCGCGCGGGAACGGTTCATGGCGGTGACCGTCTGCCGTGGGTTACGACGGACCTGAACCGCGGGGGCGCTGACAACTTCACGACCTTGAGTTCCCTGGACTGGCAGGTTCATGTGTACGGTAATGCCGCACGGGAGATCGCGACATTGTGCGAGGCCAGAAAACTGCCGGTCCACGTCTTTCCCTGGTCTCGCGAGATGGAAAGCACTGGTCTGAAGCGCAATGCGGCCTATCTTGTGCGCCCTGATGGCTACATTGCCCTGGTGAATGCCGATACCAGTGCTTCTGCTCTCTCGTCCTATCTCGACCGGTACAAGCTCAAATCGGCAGCGTAGTGCTCGCGGCTACTCTACCTTACGAATAACGTTCCTAACGGCATTCTAATTGCTCCGGAACTGGCGGACAGGTTCGTCCCGCGTGCATTATAGCAAGCATCACGCGGGGGAACCAAAACATGAAAATCAAAGTCGGCTCGGCGGATTGGAGGCACTAAGGAGGAGTTGTTTGATGAAAGCAACAAGCGCACCGCGTCGTCAGCGTAGCATCCAGGAACAAGTCGCAAAAGCTGACAAGAATCATCCCAAACTTGATGCACGGACGGCGATGCGGGCCGGTGCCCGCCCCTACCCGTCCCCGCCCTTCCCGCGGCAGCATCAGGCCAAGCCTGGACGGGAGGCCAGCCTTAATCCGCCGCCCCTGTACGACGCACCTTTTAACGTCGGGTCCCGCAAACTTGAGAACAAGATTGCCCTCATTACCGGCGGTGATTCCGGCATCGGCCGTGGCGGGGCCATTTTGTTTGCCAGAGAAGGCGCCGACGTCGCCGTGGCCTACGTCAATGAACACAGGGACGCAAAGATAACGAAGGAAAAAGTTGAAGTCGAAGGCCGCAAGTGCATCCTCATCGCCGGGGACGTATCCGATCAGATCTTCTGCGATCAGGCGGTCGCCTGCACGGTGAAGGAACTAGGCGGACTTGATGTCCTTGTCAACAACGCGGCGTTCCAGGTTCACACATCGCGGTTCGCGGATCTGACAGCCAAGCACTTCGACGAAACGCTCAAGACCAACCTGTACGGATACTTCTATATGGCGCAGGCCGCCGTAAAACAAATGAAGCCAGGTTCTGCGATCGTCAATACCGGCTCTGTAACCGGCCTGCTCGGAAACCAAGCCCTGCTTGACTATTCCATGACCAAGGGCGGCATCCATGCTTTCACGAGGTCCCTGGCGACACATCTCGTGCCGCGCGGTATCCGTGTGAATGCCGTAGCACCGGGGCCGGTCTGGACACCGCTGAATCCGTCCGACAAGCAAGCCAAGGACGTCAGCAAGTTCGGCGCGGACACGCCGATGAAGCGGCCCGCACAGCCGGAGGAGATCGCGCCCGCCTACGTCTTCCTCGCGTCTCCCCATTGTTCCAGCTATATCACCGGAGAAATCCTGCCCATCATCGGCGGCTACAGCGGGGGATGATATGGCGCTCGAAGAATATCGCCGAAAACGTGATTTCGAAAAGACACCCGAACCGCCGCCCGGCCGGATCAAGACACGCAAGGAAGAACTGTCCTACCTTGTGCAGAAGCACGACGCCACGCGCCTTCATTACGACTTCCGGCTGGAGCTTGACGGCGTCCTGCTGAGCTGGGCGGTCACGAAAGGCCCGAGCCTCAATCCCGCCGACAAGAGGCTGGCGGTGCGGACAGAAGATCATCCCCTCTCCTACGGCACCTTCGAGGGAACGATACCCCAGGGCGAGTACGGAGGCGGCACAGTCATGATGTGGGACACGGCACCTGGGAGCCGAAAGGCGATCCGCGCGCCGGGCTGAAGAAAGGCCACTTGTCCTTCATCCTCCATGGAGAGCGTCTCAAAGGCGGCTGGGGTCTCATTCGCATGCGCGGAGACGGCAAGCGGGAGAACTGGCTGCTGGTTAAGGAAAATGACGATGAGGCCCGCAAGAACGGAGCGAACGAGAAATTTCTTAGCGATCTCGCTTCCAGCGTCAAAACCGGGCGGTCCATGGATCAGATCGCCGGGCTGAAGGCTCCGGCGTCCAAGACCAAGGCCGAGACTGCGACGCCGAAGACCAAGAAGGCCGCGCCATCCGGCAATGAATTAAAGCGTCTGATGGAACGTTATTCCGAGGTGCAGTTGGCCACGCTCGTCGATGAACCACCCCAGGGCGGAGAGTGGGTGCATGAAATCAAGTTCGACGGCTACCGGCTGCTCGGTTTTGTTTCGGACGGCACAGCGGCGCTGCGCACGCGCAACGGCAAGGACTGGACGGAGAGTTTCCCCTCACTTGTTACGGCCATGGAAAAGCTGAAGGTTGAAGACGCGGTATTGGACATGGAAGCCGTCATCGTCGATGAGAAAGGGAAGAGCAGTTTTCAGGCCCTGCAGGCGGCGCTCGGTGATGGAGGAAAGCCGGAGAATATTGTAGCCTACGTTTTTGACCTGCTGCATCTCGATGGCAATGATCTGATCAGGCTGCCCCTGACGGAGCGCAAGGAGAAGCTGGCGAATCTCCTCAAGAAATCAAAACAGGATAACTGGCTGCGCTACAGCGCGCACATTACCGGCGAGGGCGAGGCGATGTTCGCCAAAGCCTGCGAAGCGGGGCTTGAGGGAATCATCTCCAAGCGCGCAGGCTCGCCTTATGTGGCGGGACGCCAGAAAAGCTGGCTGAAAATCAAATGCTCGCTGCGCCAGGAATTCATTATCCTCGGCTTCAGCGACGCCCGCACGGGCGGCCGGGCGCTCGGTGCGCTCTATCTCGGATACAAAAAGAACGGCGCGCTGCGTTATGCGGGCAAGGTCGGCACCGGCTTTTCGATGAAGAGTGCGCGCGAGCTCGCGGAGCGCTTTGCCGGGATGACTGTGGAAAAACCCACCCTATCGAGGACCGAGACCGATGGTCTTTCCACCGGGGAATGGAATGCGGTTCACTGGATTAAGCCTTCGCTGCTTTGCGAGGTCGCCTTTACGGAGTGGACACAGGATGGCCATATCCGTCACCCCTCCTTCCAGGGATTGAGGGAGGACAAGGATGCCGGCGAGGTGAAACAGGAGACGCCCGTGAAGACGACGGTAGCCGCGAAGGCTGCTAAAGACAAAACGAAGCCGGGCAGTCTGGTCCTGAACGGCGTGAATATCACGCACCCCGACCGCGTGATCTCGCAGACTGGTCAGGTTACCAAAGGCGAACTCGCCGAATATTACGCCGGTGTAGCCCCGCTTATGCTGCCGCACATCATTAACCGGCCCCTGAGCCTGCTGCGGTGCCCCGCCGGCATCGACGGCGAGTGTTTCTTTCAGCGCAATCCCGGCAAGGGTCTCGGCGCCGATATCAAGCCCTTCGAGTTCAGGCACAAGGGCAAGAAATACGAATACCTCTATATCGAGAATGAAAAAGGACTGCTGGAAGTCGTCCAGATGGGCGCGATCGAGCTCCACCCCTGGGGTGCCCCCATCGATGCGATCGATTACCCGGACCGGATGATCTTCGATCTCGATCCCGCGCCGGACGTGCCTTTCGAGGCGGTCAAGCTGGCGGCGCAGGACTTACGGCAAAGGCTTCAGCACAAGGGGCTGGAGTCGTTGCTGAAATGCACAGGCGGCAAGGGACTGCACGTGACCGTGCCGCTCGCCGGCAAGGACAAGTGGCCGGTTGTTAAATCCTTCGCGGCAGCTTTGGCGGAGGAGATGGTCGCTGCGACGCCCGAGGCCTACGTCGCCACCATGAGCAAGGCAAAGCGCACGGACCGGATCTTCATCGATTATTTCCGCAACGACTACACGGCCACGGCCATCGCCGACTATGCCGTCCGCGCGCGTCCGGGTGCGCCGGTCGCGCTGCCGCTTGACTGGAAAGAACTCAAGAGCCTGAAATCCGCCAGCCAGTTCACGATGAAGGATGTGCTGATGCGTGTGAAGAACAAGAAGCAGATCCCTGTCGCACGGCATAAAGGCCAGACCATTCCGTCCCGTTGATTGAGGGGCCGTTTGCCCGGCAGGAGAAGGCATGGAAATACAGGCAGAACCGCAGATAGCTTCATCTAACCGGACCCCGCTCAGCAACGCCGAAATCGCGGACCGCCTGGCGAGCCTGGCGCAGCTACTTTCGACCCAGAAGGAAAACCCGTACAAGGTGAAGGCCTACCGGAGGGCGGCTACCTCGATCAGGACCCTGTCCGAAAGCATTGACGAACTGGTCCGGGAAGAGGCCGACCTGACCCGGTTCGAGGGCATCGGAGAAGCCATCAGCAGCGCCATCCGCGAAATCGTCCTCACCGGCAGCCTGGGAAAACTTGAAAAACTGCGATCCGAGGCCAGCCCCGCTCTCGCGAGCATACGGCTTCAGATCAAGCGACGCTTTGCCGCTCTTCGGGTCGAAGGGCACCGAGTTATGCTCGTGCGTGACCATCCAGTTCCCATCGATCTTCCGGAAGCAAATGGTCGAGCGCCACCACATATCGAGCTGTCCTCCGTCTGTCTTCGTCGCGCTGACATGGCAGAGACCGTGAGAGAAGGCAACGTCATCGCCCGCCGTGATGTTCATATCCCGCGTCTCGTAACTGATCGGACCCTGGAATGAAGCGAACCACTCTTCCGCGCGTTTTCTGGACGCATCCGATCCGATATGGTCTAGCGGGTTTACGACATCAAACGTCAAAATGTCCGGCGCGATGCCGGACATCGCCCTGACACTGTCTTTAGCGCGAACTGCCTTTGTCCTATCATCAATCAGGGCGCGGATTTGAGTTTCGTTCGCGGCCCTGCCGCTTTCAGTCGTCATATTGTTTCCTTTGGTTGAGAGCCTGAATTACCGAACATTGATTGAAGTGGCCCAAGGATGTTCTCCGTGCAAACAGCGTTGTGTCTATCTAACACAACAGACCCGTGACTCTTTCCGACCTACCCGTATCGGCCATTGCCAAATTTCAGCCGGCGCGTCTCGCCCGGATGCGCTCCACGACAGGTTTCCATGCTGGAGTGATCGGTTTCTCCAAGTATTCGACGATGCCAAGGCCATCGCTTGCTTTTTGCATCGATACTCTCAGCGCGCCCTTGATCGCGATGATGAGAAGGTCGGGGCTGCCGTCATGCAGCTTCTTAATGAGGGCGTATCCGTCTCCGGGGAGGTCGAGATCGACGAGCACCACGGAAAACCCGAGGCGCTGAACCATTTCCAATGCCTGCGTGGCAGTGGACGCCAGAAAAACCTGGCGGTCCCGGTTCAGTGTCTTTTGCGCTTGATCTAAGACTTCCGGATCGTGATCGACAACGAGAATCATAAGCCTCTCCTGCGCGGTGGCGGGGCGGAGCGACGCCGAGCCCCGATTATAAGCGTTTCCTGCGGTCCATCGGGTGAACGGACGAAGCTCTTCCCTCGATCCTCCCCCGCCTTTGCTGCCGCCCTCTGCGTCGAGGGGATTTCCGGTGACCCCTCGGCTTGAGGGAAACCAGACGGGAAAGGAACAGACGATGACTCAACAGCGAAACAAATCACCGCCCGCGCACCTCTTGATCCGCTTGAATGGGTTGGCGCAAACGCGCAACTCATCGCCGCTGCTCTTAAGTTGCTCGAAGCCCTCGAACGCGCCATCGATATCCTCGACGGCATAGCTGACACTATGCTCTACGAAGAAGGACAGCCGGTAACGTTCCTGGAATCGCGTGAAATCGAGGATATCTATAATGATGCGATCTCCGAACTTGCGCTGGTCGAGACGCTCATCCGCAAGGCGCGGGGCGAGGCATGAGTTTGCTGCCGATCCCCGTATCCTTGTCCCAGGCCAATCGGTTCGTCGATCTGCATCACCGGCATCATGAACCGTTAGCCGCTACCGCTGAGAAGCATCTCTTCGACGGCGCAACCCACCTCTCGGAAGAAATCTTCCAGCCCGGAAGGCTTGCGAATATAGCGCGCAGCTCCTATCCTTCGCGTGCGCTGCATGTCCGAGGGTGATTCCGACGATGTGAGAATCACCACAGGAACGTTTAAGAGCCTCGGTATAGTGCAAATCTTCGTCAGCACTTCAACGCCATCGACTCCAGGCAGGTTCAGGTCGAGCAGAATGAGATCAGGTGCCAGGCGTCCCGCTTGCGACAGATTTTTCAGCGCTTTCTCGCCGTCCTCAAAGCACGTCAACGCGCATTTTATGCCCTTTTCCTGGAGAGCCTTCTTGATCAGAAGAACATCGGCGGGATTGTCTTCCACGAGCACGATGCTGGCGGTTTTCACGATTCCGTCCATTGCTTCAGTCCTTGAACGGGAGTGTGAATTTGAAGTCGGCGCCGCGCCCTTTTTCCGACTCAACCCAAATCCGCCCTCCGAGGCGCTCCAGCACTTTCCGGCAGATCGCCAGGCCGATGCCGCTGCCGGGGTACTTCCTCCCATTCAGGCGGTTATAGCTTGTCACCATGCGGAGGGGCTCCTGCAGGTCATGCGAGGCGGCGTAGGCGAAATGCTTGAGATCATCGTTCAGCTGTCCCATCCGCTCTTCTGCCCGCTTCTCCTCAGTGATATCGCGGGCAATTTTTGAAGCGCCAATGATGGCGCCAGCGGCATCCCGAAGCGGCGAAACGGTTAAGGAAACGGACAAAATCCTGCCGTCCTTCGCGCGTTGGCTGATTTGGTAATGATCAACCCTCTCGCCGCGAGACACACGTTCGAGGATATCCGGGATCTCGTCCTTGTCGCCGGGGGCCGTGAGCAAGGATATGTGGCGGCCCACGGCTTCCCCGGCCGTGTAGCCAAAAATCCGCTCGGCGCCGCGATTCCATGTCTGGATGATGCCGTTCATGTCTTTACTGATGATGGCGTCGTCTGACGACTCGACAATCGACGCCAGGCGCTGCTCCTGTGCTTCCTGGGCGCGCCTCCATTCAGTGACATCCTCGATCGCCAGAAGGATCGTTCGCCCGTAAGGCAGCGGCTGCTCGATTTCACGCGCGCTCAGCAGCATTATCCTGCGGCCGATGCTTTCAAATTCATGGGTAACTTCGAAATCATGGAACCCGCCGGCCTTCGGCAGAACATTCTCAAGCGCCTGTCTTAACTTCGGGATGTTCCACTGGCTGTTGCCGAGGTCATAGACGAGCCGATTCTCGGTCTCCTCTTTTCGGACCTTGAAAGCCTCGTAGAACGCCAAATTCGCGCTCTGGATTCTCAAGTCCCCGGTTAGTACCAGCAGCGGCTGCGTCACGGTTTGAACGATGGCTTCGGCAAAGTCCCGGGAACGCCTGACCGCATCGATGTCGAGCAACAACAGCAGGGCACCGTCCACCTTTTTGTCCGCCGCCCGGTAAGGCAAGACCTGGAGGGAATACCAGCGTCCTTTCGGACCTTCAATCTCCCGCGCGGCGGGACTTCCGCCGCTTACCACGCTGCGCAGGAGTTCCGGCAGGTCGGGCAGGTTGATGTTGGGCTTCAGATCCGAGATTGACCGGCCAATGTCGGAATCGATCAGGTTCAGCATTGGTTCCATCGAGGGCGTGAAACGCCTGATGTTCAGGTCTCTTCCGACCATGACCAGCGGGACATTGATGCCGGTCAGCACGTTCGTCAGATCGTTGTTTACCTCGGTCAGGGCAACGTTGCGGGTCTTCAGCTCGTCATTCACCGTGTTCAGTTCTTCGTTGGCGGACTGCAACTCCTCCTTGGCCGTTTCCAGCTCCTCGTTGCTCGCCTGGGCCTCTTCATTGGCGGATTTGAGTTCCTCGGAGGACGCTTCCTGTTCCTCGATAATCGCTTGCAGGTATTCTCTTGTGGCCCCCAGCTCCTGTTTCAGGCGGGCATTCTCCCGCGCGCCGCGCGGGCCTGCCGTTTTCGCCCCATCCGGTCCTTTCGCGGCGGCCTTGGGGCTTTTCGCCTCGTCCTCGGCGGGTGCCGCAGGCTGGGCGCCCTCAAACAAAACCAGGAAGTGAAGCGCATCGGCGCGACCGGTTCCGCCCCCGGTCCCGTTGATCGGGACGACTTTGAGGCGCACGTCCTTCAGTTGGCCATTCTGCCTGACCGCGACCTGCTGGCTGACGGCGGCCTTCTTTTGCCGGGCTTTCAGCAAGGCCGTCCGCAAGGCCACAACCAGGCCTTCACGCGCCATTTTCAGGAGACTGTACGTCGGTTCTCCGGAGGCAACCTGAAGGTAAGCCCCGGTGTCCCCGCGCACATGAACGACATTCAGGGCATCATCGACGATAACGCCGGCAGGCGCATATTGAGCCAGCAGCATCCGCTCGGCTGTTTTCTGCGCATCGAGCGCAACCCTTGTCTGGCCTCCCGCTGCCAACGCAACGCTATCCCTGGCTTCCGTTGGTTCGCCGGCTAGAACGTGGAGATTCAGCGGATCTGCCCCCGGTTGTTTCGAATAAAGCCTGAGCTTCTTGTCGAGCGGCGAAAAGGCGTGCGACAGCGGACCCACGCTTTCAGAAGGCCCCAGCATCAGAAAGCCTCCCGGTTTCAGCGCGTAGTGAAAGGTCGCCAGCGCCTTCCTTTGCAGTACCGGCCCGAAGTAAATCAGCACGTTGCAACAGGTAATTAGGTCGAGATTATGGAAGGGCGGGTCCTTGGCGATGTTCTGCTTGGCGAAGATGCAGCTCTCGCGGATGGATTTGGCGATCTGGAACCCGCCGTTGGCTTTCACGAAAAAGCGCTTCAACCGCGCGGGGGAGACGTCCGCGAGCGCAGGCATTCCATAGATGCCCGCGCGGGCCTTCTCGACTGCGCGCTCGCTGATGTCCGAGGCGAATATCTGAAAGGGCACAGTGGCCCCGGAGCGCTCCAGAAACTCCGTCAGGCAGATCGCGACGGAGTAAGCCTCTTCGCCCGTCGCGCATCCCGGCACCCAGACCCGGATGGGGTTCTCCGGCGACCGGCCTTTGAGAATCTCGGGGAAAACCTGGGCGGCCAGGGCTTCGAGCGTTTCGGGCTCCCGGAAGAAGGAGGTGACGCAGATGAGAAGATCATCCGCCAGCGCGCGCGCCTCGGCGGGGTTCTCCTGAAGATACGCGATGTAGTCGTCCGGCTTCGCGGAGCCGTGGAGAACCATGCGGCGATGGATGCGCCGGCGGATTGTGGTGTGCTTGTAATGCGTGAAATCATTCCCGGTGACCGAGCGCAACAGATGGAAGATTCTGTTCAGCGAGGACTCCGTTTCCTGTGCCGTTTCGCTGTCCTCCCCGGACTTTTCGGGTACGTAGGGATGCTGCGCGAGCCGGACCAGGCGTTTGGCTATCTCCTCCGGCGCCAGGACAAAATCCACGACGCCGGCTGCAATCGCGCTGCGCGGCATGCCGTCGAACTTTGCCGATGACGGTTCCTGCGCGAAGGTAACGCCGCCTTCCGCCTTTACCGCTTTGAGTCCCAGAGTTCCATCCGAAGCCGTGCCCGACAGGATGATGCCAATGGCTTTGCTCGTGTTGTCGCTGGCCAGCGAGCGCAGGAAATAATCGATGGGCAGATGCCGGCCTTCAGCCCGCTCCTCGGCCCGCAAGTGCCCGTCCGACATACTCAGACTCACGCCCGGCGCAATGACGTAAATATGATTGGGCTTTACGGGGATGTCGGCATTGACCTCCTGGACAGGCATCCTCGTCGCCTTCGAGAGGAGATCCGTCAGTTGGCTGTGTTGTTTCGGGTCAAGGTGCTGGATCAGCACAAACGCCATGCCGGAATCGGGCGGCAGATGTTTAAGAAACGCGGTGAACGCTTCCAATCCGCCGGCCGATGCGCCGACGCCGACCACCGGGAATGACGGTTGCTCCTGAGCTGATGGTTGGATGAGGGGTTTTGCCGGCTCTTTTTTTTCGGCATCGGGAGCGCCCCCTGCTCGCGGCGAAGTCCGGGGTTTCGCAGGATGCTTTGATCGCTTCGGGACTTTCCTTGGCATTGCTCGTTTTTCCTATAGCCGCCGACAGGCCGATCGCGAGAAGGAATGGCCCTTCGCATTCACCGCCGCGGCGCACGGGCGAATGAACGCGGTCAACTTACCGCTCCCGCTCCGCGCGCTTTGCTTTCCAGTACCAGCTTCCTGATTTTCTTTCCCAGGTGCAAGAAACCGTCCAGGTTTCCGGGCTTTGTGATAATGCAGGTTTTCCCGAACGCGTCAATCCTGTTCTTCTCCTCCGGCGACACCAGGGTACTCAAAACGGCGACCGGGAGATCGGCGAATTCCTTGCTCCTGCGAATCTCCTGCAGAACTTCCATTCCATCGTGCCTGGGCAAGTGCAGGTCCATCACAATCAATGCCGGTTGCCGCAGCGCGTCAGCGTAGGCACCCTCCCTCCGGATGAAGGCCAAGGCTTCCTCGCCATCCGTCAGCGTGGTCAGCGTATAGCGAAAGTGCCCGGCATCCAGCGCATACCTCATCAGGTCCACGTCAGCAGCGTTGTCCTCAATGAGCAGGATTCGGACTCCCTCCGCCGCTGCCGCTTTATTCTTCATTGCATCCTCCCGACTGGAACTGCGACGAGCCACGTTGTCCCCTTTGCACCCCGAAATTTCGCCCTTGGCTCAAGGGGATTGGGGATGCCGCCCGATTCCAAAGGCGAACTCCCGAGCCTCCGGGGTTTTCCCGTGCTTAACCTTTGAGAACAAGTTTTTCAAGTTCGACAGTCCAGCCTCCAACGTATTTCTCCGCCGCGTCACGCACGACCCAGGCAGGGACACTTTTTTCCGCTTCGCAAGCTCTTCGAGACTCTGGTAAATATCGGACGGAAAACTGATAGACGCCCTGACCGTGCCGGCGCTCTGCCTCTTCTTGCCGGTCCCGTTTCCATTTGTCGTTTTCACAATATTGGCCTTTAATAGTTCACCATATTACACCACCTTGGTGAATGCGTATGGCCGGCTCCGCCGGGCGCGGGTTCCCTTCAGCTCCAGTTGCTTGTCACACCGTAGCGTGACGCGTTCGATAGAGTCAGGATTGAAGGGGCGCGACAATGAAGTCATGAGGAAACGCGTTCTCGGTTCAACTCTGCTTCCCCGCGACGCAGCAGATGATCATGAGTGGCTAAAGCTCCAGGACCTTGCCGAAGTTGAGGTCACTTCGGAAGCCGACGGTTACCCTATTGAAACGGTTTTCAATTTCGGAGCAGGACCCGGCTGGCGCGCTGCTTCGCCGGGCATACAACGTATCCGGCTGGTCTTCGATCAGCCGCGGTCGATCCGTCGCATGCGCATCCAGTTTAATGAGACCGACGTCGCGCGAACTCAGGAATTCACGGTGCGATGGTCCGGCGGCCCGGACGAACCTTTAACAGAAGTGGTACGGCAGCAGTGGAACTTCAGTCCGGATGCTTCTACCTTCGAGTCGGAGGAATACGCAATCGATCTCAAGAGAGTCTCAATTCTCGAACTGGCCATCGATCCGGACCGCGGCGCCGGTGAGGCGCTCGCCAAATTGGCCGAGTGGCGCCTGGCGTGATTCCGTACTCCCACGAGCTGACGATTCTATGTCCGCGCCGACGACCATGGGGGAGGACGAGCTCAGGGCCGGGCCTCTCTCATTCGGAGCTCCCGAAGAGTCTCACGGTCCTGTTCGAAATCCGCAGCCGAGTAGTCGAAGATTTCGTGGTCCTTTAGAAAGACGTCGACCTGCATCCGCGTCTCGAAAACAAGGAGCCGCCGAAGCTGTGCAGCGGTGAGGGCACGCGTCCGATATGCCTCGAGTGCTAGGCTTTCGAGCGTCGCACGAGGCAGATTCTTCCACCTCGACTCAAGACCCACGGCGATGTCCTCCGGCAGCTCTATCGTAATCTGCATGGTTGCCCCGTCACTCCTGTCAATTGTCTCAGGAGCAACTCTCTTCGGCCACTCGGGCCAGCGCATCCAGCACTGGCTCATGCGCAAAGGCTCGGTATGCTCAAGTACCGGGTTTTAGCGCGCCGGCGGGTACCGGCCCTTTGGCGCGGGCATGCGATCGTCCTCCCTTCCGAAGAGAACGAGTTTCGCGCGCGGCAGACTTTCGCGGCGCCGGGGCGGCCTTCCCGACGGACGGAATAGTCACCAGGTCCAACTCGTCGTGAACATCGGTGGCCGGCGCCAGGTAGCGCATCGTGGTCTCGAGGGACTTGTGGCCCATCCAGTGCTGCACGGTCCGTACATCGAATCCCCTGCGCAGCATTCCTGTGGCATAGGTCGAACGAAATGTCTTCAGATCAAACTTTGTCGGATCCAGTTTGGCGCGCTTCGCGATAGATTTGCAGTGGTCGAGCATGTGCTGTTCGCGGTTACCCGTTGGGGATGGAAACACAAATTGGCAGTTCTGGCGATGCGTATGCTTCCGAAGCTCGTCGATGAGTTCCACCGGAGCCGGAATCTCACGATCTTCCCATCGCTTCGGGTAGAATCCCAGTTCCGGTTTCGATGTCACCCGCACAGTCCTCAACTCGAAGTTCACGTCGCTCCATCGCAGGAACATCACTTCCTGCTCGCGGAAACCGGTCAGCAGAAACGTGGCGAACAACGCGCGTTCCTGATCAGAGCAAACTGCGAAGAAGCGGGCGAGTTCCTCGTGGCGGTATATCTTCACAAGCGGCGTAATGCGCTCCGGTAGCGACAGCTCTTTCGTGATCCCACTCCTCCCATGGCGCTTGAGAAATTGCGCGACGATGACCGCGTTGTGCAGGATCGTATTGGATCCCAAGCCATGATCTTTCTTGAGCGTCACGACGAAGCGCATTAGGTCGTCACCGGAGATCGCGTCGATTGAGACGCAGTCACGGAAGAACTCCCCGAACCGGTTGAGCACGGCTTCATATTTGCGATGAGTGTTGGGCTTTTTTAGCGCGTCGATTTGCTCCAGGTATTTAGCGATGGCGACGTGCAATGCAGGCTTCTTGACCGTTTCGCCGGCTGTTTCAAACCCGGGGATACCCAGTTTGCGGCCTTCCAGTTCATGGTGCTTGCGCCGCTGTACCTCCAGTGCCTGAGCGGCGGTGACGCCAGCACTCACACGACGGCGAGTGCCGCCTACGTACCACTCGACATAGTAGCGGCCGTCGGCGATGGCGTTCCAGTCGTAGTTGCCTTTGGCATTGCGGGGGATGGAAAACATCTTCCAGCGGCCGCCAATTTTGATGCGTTTGACGATGTTGACTCGCGACAAAATGTCTCTCCTGCGAGCCGCATCTTTGCGGACAGCATGGGAGACAGCATATGGTCTAAATGACAGAAAACAAAGAGGGTGGGTAGAAGCTGGCATTCTACCGCTGAATTACTCCCGCGCTCCGTCAAACAGGCTATTTAACTGAATCCATACTATCTATCCAAAACCACCCGTCTGGATATCAAAATGGACAGCAGAACAGACCGCATGCCAGGCTGAGAATCCGACCATCATGCTGTCTAAACTTCGTTCCAGGCACACAATAGCACAATGACAAGATCGCCAGTGTGGCGCTGGGGCCGCGCTGCGCGATGACCTAAGACCGTGAGCGCCGCACGGCCACGGAGCCCGAAAAAAAATCGCCGTGACGAAATCATCAGCGGTTCAGATTGGTCGCGCCCGCCGATGAAGTGCTCTGTTCGGATATACTTCATGCGAACAGAGATTGACCCGTATGAAGACCACCTCAGCACTGTCGCTTTTCCTGTCGGCCATCACGCTTCCTGTCCTTGCGCAAACGGGCGACCCTTTAGCCCCGAAACCCGGGTCCGCGACCACAGTGCTGTCTGGCTCGATTCCGCGCACCGCAGACGGCAAACCCGATTTCAGCGGAGTCTGGGACCATCCATATGTTCCTGACATGAGCCGGACAACAAAAAACGGACCCCTGATGTCGCAGGTAGGTCCGGGTAAGCTTCCCTTTACTCCGGCAGCACAGGCGGCATTCGGCAAGTACGATCCGCACATTGACGGCGATTACACAGGCGCGTGCCTGCCTTTCGGCTACCTCCGTTCGTTCAACGCGCCGTATCCGATTGAAATCCTGCAGACCCCGGCGAAGATTGCGTTCCTGTTCGAACAGAACACCTGGTTCCACATCGCCGCGCTCGACAGGGACCACCCCAAAGATGTTTACCCAACCTGGTTCGGCGATTCGGTGGCCAAATGGGACGGCGATACTCTGGTGATCGACACCATCGGCTTTAACCGCAAGACGCGCCTGGATACGGTCGGACATCCGCACTCTGATGCCATGCACGTCGTACAGAGATTGACCCGGCTCGACGCCCAGCGGCTCAGGATGGAGATCAGAGTAGAAGACCCGAAGACTTATACGGAGCCCTGGAAAAACACCCGCATTTTTGCGCTGATGAAGCCGGGTTCTGAGCTGATGGAATACTCCTGCGAAGAGAACAACCGGGATTTTACCCAGGGCCACATCAAGCGCCCGGCAGAACAATAGACTGCCCGGCATCAATAAACGGTTTGAACCGGTGTGCGGCGGGCGTATGCCGGCTCAAAAAAACCGTGACTGCAGTTAACCTCGATATCCGGTGTGCGGAAGGTGCTTCTCAAACTGCGGGCAGAGGTATGTTTCCTGAACGACCTCCGCCCTGTCCAGAACTTGGAATAGATCGAACTTGTCTTTGACCTGCGAGTACTCCTCTTTCAGTTTTCGAGTCAACACCTCTCGATCCAGGCCGCCGTTAGCAGCCGGCGCGCCGAGTTCTAAACGCATCTCCAGCCCACACACGGTTGTCTTACTGCCTGACACGACCGGTATCGGTATCTTGCACTCAATTGTGCAATTGCAGAGAGCTCCCGCGTGAAGTTCGAAATTCGCCAGGGCTTCAGGCGCCGCGTGGGAATCGGGCTCCAGTGAATCGAAGTCAGGACCGCCAAACGTAACGTCGCGCAATCGAGTAGAAAGCCTGGCCCCATCATTCCGCAGACTTACCATTTCGACGCCGCGGCTGTCTGAATATCGGGTGGGATAATCCCATTCCATAAGCGTTCTCTCCACGCCCTGCGTTCCCGGAGCTTTGGTCTCGGGCCTTACGGTAACAACCGGTAGACGGGCCGCTCGCGTGTGTTCCCCGGGCGAGCCTCGGAGCTTGCCGCTTAGATCGGCCGGAACCCGATGCTCACTGCCTTACCATCGGCGCCCAGCATGATGCGCCACTCCGTCGCGCCGTGCTCGAACTTGACCTGATAAATATCCGCTCCGCCCGGCCCGACGCCGGTGAAGGTCACCGACTGCAGCGCGCCCAGCTGCGCCATGGTGGTCTTCAACTGGGGCAACTGCTGGCGGGTGACGGCGGCGAGCTGCGGGCTCATCTGATCGTAGTTCGGCTCTCCCCGCTGCAGTTCCCCGATGTTGCGGCGCAGCGCGGCTTCGGTTCCCGGCGACTGGGTCTGGTCTTCGAATCGTTTTGCGATGGCGGCGGACTCGTCAGCGGCGCGCTTGATGTCGGCGTCGTTCATTCGCTTCGCGACAATGTCATTTCCGTTCTGATGAAGGGTCACCTGGGTCGCCGCGCCCTGCGCGTCCACATCGAAGGTGAGCTGCGCATCGACGACCTTGAGAAAGAACCTGCGCTCGCTCTCGGCGAACACCTCGAGCTTCGGTTGTCCGGTAAGTTGCGTGTAAAACCGGTCGCCATCCCGCGACATAGTCATAATCGCGTTGGGGCCGAGCTGATACTGGCCGGCGTAGCGGTCGAAGGTGTTGGTATCCAGGGTAATCTGCTGGTGTTCGGCGGGCGCTTCGACCTTCAGCAGCGGATAACTCGCGTTGAGCAGGTGCCTGCCGATGTCGTCCTCACCCGCCGGCGTCGAGATGTTCGCGAGCACGACGACGCCCACGCGCGCTTTGGGATCGTAGCCCATGTACGTGCGATAGCCGCCAGTGCCGCCGTTATGCCAGATGATGGAGCTGCCGTCCTTGATCTGAATGTGCCAGGCGTATGCGATTTCCATGTCGGGTGCGCCGGCGGACCGCCGCACGGAAACCTCGTCCGCCATGTCCTGTGCCAGCGGCGTTTTGACAAAACCGAGATTGGCCGCGAGGAACGTCAGCATATCGTTCGCGGTCGAGCGCAGCGCGCCGGCGCCCGCGAGCGTCGGGATGTCCCAGTTCTCCACCGGAGCCAGGGCGCCGTTATGTCCGATGGCGAGACGCGCTTTCATTTCCGGAGTCAGCGTGACCCGCGTGTCTTTCAAGCCGAGCGGGTCGCACACGCGCGAGCGCACCAGCGCTTCGTAGCTCATACCCGCGCGCAGCGTCAGCACATGGCCCAGCAGCCCGACGCCCAGGTTGGAATATTCGTACTCTGAACCGATCTCGCGGGTCAGCTTATAGCCGGAAAGGAAGTCGTACATCTGCTGCACCGTGTAGTCGGCGTAGGGATTATTCTCGTCCTTCGGCGTCAGGTTCGTGGGCAGGCGCGGCAGGCCGGAACTCTGGGTGGAAAGGTCGGCCAGCGTGATCCTGCGGCCATTGCGCTCCGGCACCTTCACGGTTTCCGGCAGATATTTCGAGATGGGATCGGTGAGCGCGACCTCGCCGCGCCGCGCCATGTCCATGAGCACCAGAGAAGTAAACACCTTGGTCATGGAACCGATTTCGAAAACCGTATCGCCGTCGAGCTTGCGATTGTCGTTCCTGGCGAGGCTTCCGTAGGAGACAACCCTGCGGCCATTCGCGTCGACAACCCCCACCACAATGCCGGTGCCGTTGTTTTCCGCGCCGACTCGGTCCGCGAGAATTTTGCGGATTTCCGTGTCGGAAGGAACCTGACTGAATGCGAGTGCGCAGGAAAAAGTGAATCCCGCGAGAAGTAGAGCGATGCGGCGCGCGCTCATGGGGCCCTCCTTATGTGTCAATGATAGACGATTTCGGATCGTACCTCTTTGCCCGGGCCCGGCAGCGAACTGAACCCGATGCCGGCGATCTCGTCACCGTCTCTTTTAACAAAGGACGCGCAGCGCAGGCCGATAGCCAGTCGCGGCAGCCGCCGAGCCTAATTCGGCCGTGGCGCTGGCGGCGCTCCGCAATTGCTCTTGCACTTCTCCGGAATCGTGAACTTGTCCTTGATCTTGTCGCGGAAGGCCGGGTACATGGTTTCCGCCCCTCCCATCGAAGCCTCACGCGGGATGTGATACAGCCGGTCCATCTCGTCGACGAACGGGTTTTTGCCGGGCAGATAGTGCGGCACGCGTCCCGAATCCACGCCTTCGTATCCGACGAGGCAGGGCGGTCCCGCCACAGCAACCGGATTCTCCGACAGTATGTAGGAGCGCGTCAGGATGTAGGGCTCGCTCAGGTAAATGGGATCTTCCATGACCAGCGTGAGCGTGAGCATGTCGCCGTGACGGATGAACGTAGTCGTGATGGTCGCCTGATCGCTCGATGCCGCGCCGTTGCGGCGCATGTAGCCGGTCTTGATGTGCGTGGTATAGGCGGTCAGCACGTTGCCCTTCCAGGAGCCGGTGGTGAAGCCGGTCTGATCGTGCGGGGCGTTCTTCGAAGGATGCGGCCGTCCGTCCATCCAGATGGTCATCGGCGCACGCGTCTCCCACCCGCCAATGACCCAGGCGAGAGTCTTGCCGGTGACGGGGTCCTGCTCGCTCCAGATGCGCAGGCTGAACGGGCCCGCGGCGATGTGCCACTGCGTCTGGAACCAGCAGATGCGCTCGGGCATGGAGATGGTGGACTGCGAAAAGGAGAGAGCTTTGGCGCGGCCGTATTCATTCAGTGGCAGACCCGCCCAGTCGTCGGGATTGGGTCCGGCGCCGCGTTCCATGGCGTCTTCGTGGTTCTTGGAGGCCCAGGAGCCGGAAAGATCGATCTCGGCCAGCGCGGGGAACGCGAGGCCGAACAGAGCAACGGCGGTGAGAATCGCTTTCGTCAATGTCATCGAACTTCTCCTTTCGGCTACCAGCGCACCGAGCAATCGCTCGGCTTCCAAAGCTTATTGTCGGGCATTTTCTTGAACTGCGAGCTGATGATGAAAGGCTCGCGCAGATACATGGGATCGGTGGTAACGATAGTGACCACCAGCAGCGTGTCGCCGTTGCGCTCCTGCACCATATCGTAGTATTCGGTGAGCGTCGTGTTGTCGCTGTAGGGCACGCCGTTCTTGCGCAGGAAGCCGGCTTTGAGATCGGTGGTCTCCACCTTCATGGTGCCGCCCACCACACGTCCGCCCTCGCGGTTCATTTCCCACGACGCGACGGAGTTGCCCTGCAGCGTGTGTGGGCCCTCGGGAGCTTTCCAGTTGCCGAAGTGGAACGTGCGGGTTTGTTTGCCGGCGTCGGTTTCCATCTGCAGCGTGTTGTCGTTGACCCAGGTGAAGTGGAGGTTTTCCGGGACCCGCAGAATGGCCGGCGCGCCGTACGATTTGCAGGGCTCGCCGGAAGCTTCTTCTTTAGCCGGATCCCAGGTATCGGCGATGCGAACGGCGGCAGGGGTCATGGGGACACCCTGAAAATCGCCCGGCGCGGGCGTGACCATGCGATAGCGCCAGTCTTCCGTGACGATGGAGACCCAGTAGCCGGTGAGATCGATCGGCGCGGCGGCTTTGGGAGCCTGCGGAGGACCGCCGCGTCCGCCGCGTCCGCCGCGGCCCTGCGCGAAGAGCGCGGGCTGGGCAATCAATGTGATGGCGAGGGCCAATGTTGCAAATCGCAGCGCACACGCCGAAGGTCCGTTGTGCGCGGAAAAAGAGAATTTCATCGCTTACTGCTTTCCTTTGGGGGCCGTCAGGCCCTTGTAGATGGCTTCGACAAACATGTTGGTGGTCCAGGGGCCGCTTGTAGCGCCGTATTGACGCTCGTAGGGGAGCGCGGGGCGGGCCTCCTTAATTTGATCCAGAGTTTTGCCCTGCTTGATGAGGTCGGCGACGACATCGCGCACGGTGACGACCATGTCGCGGTAATCCACAATCTCCATCTGCTCGCAGAGGCGGCCGTGCCCGGGGATCACATAGGTGCCGACACCTTTGTAGATGAACGGCGTGGGCGGGATGGCAAGATCGATGAGCCGGTTGAGCGCCTCGATTTCTCCCTGAATGCTGCCGCCGTTGGCCAGGTCGATCACGGGGAATCGCGTCGTGTCGATGACGTCCCCGGCCACCACAACATCGGAGCCGCGGAACAGGACGAAGCTGTCGGCGTTGCTGTGGGCGTTCGGCTGATACGTCACTTCGATGCCTTCGTCGTTCATGCGCAGCGTGTGCCGATTCGGATAGAAGGCTTCCGTGGGCCAGGAGTCCGTGGGGAAGGGAGACTGCTTGCCGGTGGGCGCGCTCATGCGCTGCATCACGCTGTCGTGGGCCAGAATGGCCGCCGCGCCGCCGTTGGTCATGGCGGAGGTGAACCCGCCGGCGCCAAGTGTGTTGGTGAAAATTGTCTCGCCGGCTTTGGCCACCTTCCCGTTGCCGCCCACAAAATCCGCATCGGCATTGGTGTCGATGATGAAACGTATAGGCAGCGGCGTGAGCTTCTTGACCTCAGCTATGATCGCGTCCGAGCTCTTTCCGTCGCCCGCGTTGACGAGCACAACGCCGTCGGAGCCGATCTGCACGCCGATGTTGCCGCCCGCGCCGGCAATCATGTAGAAATTCGTGCGGACTTTAATGACGTCGAGGCCGCTGTCCTGGGCGGGCAGGGAGGCGCATGCGATGAGCGCAAGACCCGCGGCCACCGCGCCGTTGGTGAATATTTGCTTCATATTTGCCGGATAGCATCATATCAGCCGATCGCGGGAACTCCCGGACCCGTTGCGGTGTCACACGTCTATGAAGAACCCACGACGCGCCGCGCAAGCCGCGCTTTTAATCGGATTATTCGCAACAGGTCTGGCCCTGACCGCTGTCGCTGCCGAGGATGCGGTGATCCGCGTCGGCGGCAACGTGCAGCAGGCAAATCTGGTGAACAAGGTGACGCCGGTTTATCCGGCGCAGGCCAAACAGGACCGCGTGCAGGGTACGGTGCAGCTCGAGGTCATCATCGACAAGGAAGGGCGCGTGGAATCGGTTTCCGTGCTCGGCGGGCCCGATCCTCTGGTTCAGGCGGCCGTGGATGCGGTGAAGCAGTGGACCTACAGGCCCACTCTGCTGAATGGCGAGCCGGTCGAGGTGCAGACGACGGTCACCGTCAACTTTACGCTGGCGCAGTAAATCGCGGAACATCGCGGGTCGGCGGTACGTAAGGGGATTCATGAACAAAACAGCAGTGGTGTGCCTGTGGATGGCGTGCGCGGGTGCGCTTTCCGCCCAGACCGACATGAAGGGTCACTGGAGCGGCACCATCGCTACCCCGGCGGGCGCGCTTGTCATGGAAGTGGATCTGGATAAGACAGCAGACGGATGGATCGGGTCCGTTTCGATTCCTGCGCAGGGCGCCACAGGGATGCCGCTGGAGAAGATCACCTTCGCCGATGGTAAGGGCACGTTCCATCTCAAAGGAGGCCCGGGCGATCCAACCTGGACGGGCGCGCTCTCAGCCGACGGCAAGACGCTCGACGGCACGTTCACACAGGGCCCCCAGTCGCTCCCCTTGAAGTTCAGCCGGACTGGTGATGCGAAGGTGGAGCTGCCCAAACCCAGCCCGGCCGTCGCGCCGCGCTTCGTGGGGACCTGGGAAGGGACCGTAAACTTCGGCATGCCGCTCCGTCTGCGTCTGACGATATCGAACGGCAAGAACGGGTCGGAGGCAACGTTGGTAAGCCTCGACCAGGGCAATGCAGAAATCCCGATCAGCGAGATCACCCAGCAGGGAACGAAGCTGACGCTCATCGTGAAAGCCGTCAGCGGCGATTATTCCGGCGAGATGAATGCGCAGGGGACCGAGATTAAGGGTACGTGGACGCAGTTCGGAATGAGTACGGAACTGGTCCTCACGAAGGCGGCGAAGTAGCGTATGGTACACGCGACGCGAGTCGCGTTCGTTGTTCGCCGGGAAAACGCGGCTGGTGCCGCGTGCACCACTGGAGCGTTTTGTCCAGTTCGTGGACAACTACAGTAGCGTTTGTTCCGTTGCGATATACTTTCAGGTCAGAACGATTCTGGAGGTAACGAATGAAACGTATCGCTGCAGTAGTTCTCGGATTCGCGGCAATGTCGGCCGGCGCGTTTGCGCAGGACCAGGCCGCCATCGACAAGGCTCTCATGGCCGCCCCCGCGCAGCTGAAGGCCGGCGCCACGGTGATCAAGTGGAAGGCCGACTATACTTACGACACTCTGAAGAAGGGCACGAACGACTTGGTTTGCTACGACAAATCCGGGATGCCTGGCGTCCGGCAGGCAATCTATGAGGAATGCTCAGTTATGGGCAATCTTCCCCGGATTGCGCAGAACCTGAAGTTCGAAGCTATAACCGATCCGGCGGCGAAGAAGGCAGCATTCGACAAGGCCGAGGCGGACGGCAGCCGCGTAAAGCCGGTGTTTGGATCGGTGTGGTATCACGCGATGGGCAACGACCCGGAACATCTCCGCATGCACGTGACAATCGCGGTGCCGGGCGCCACGACGGCGACGATGGGTCTGCCGGAGAACGGTAAGGCCGGCACCGTGTGGATCATGAATGCCGGAACCACCACCGCGCATCTCATGACCCCTGGTGAATAGCTGAACAGAGTGCGTCTCGCGCTTTATTCCTCCCTCCTGGGGGCGGCCTTGGTTGCGTCAGTGATGCCGGCTGCCCCCGCCAAACAGAGCTTCACCGGTGTCATCACCGACAGCATGTGCCCGAACGGAGATCACTCCGGAATGCGCATGGGTCCGACCGACGCCGAGTGCACTCTCGCGTGCGTGAGCATCCACGGGGCTCTGTACGTGCTCTATACGGGTAAGCAAACCTGGGAGCTGAGCGATCAGAAGACGCCGGAGAAATTCGCCGGGAAAAAAGTGCGCGTCACGGGAACCCCCGACAGCGCGAAGCACACCATTCAGGTCGATTCGATCGTTCTGTCCAAATAACGGATCAGCAGCGCTTCGTTGCCTTTTTCGTTGTAAATCAGCTCATCGATCAGAGAACGCGTCAGCAGAATACCGTATCCGCCTGGCCGCATGCCCATCGTTTCGCGTTTGATGGCGTGCTCCGCGAGAGAAGCAGCTGAGTCTGCTTTCGCAGCGTGATCCAGCCCGTCGAAAGAGAAACCGGGGCCGGGGTCGCTTACGCGGAAGACGATGGCGCGGTTCGTTCGCATGTACGTGACTGTCACCCACGCGTCGGGATCGCCGCGGCTCCCGTGCTCGACGGCGTTAAACAGAATCTCGCGAAATGCGAGGGCGACTTTTTCCTGATCGGTCTCGCGCAACCCGGTTTCCATCTGGCGGACGAAGTGGAGCGCGCGCGTGGCCGTTTCCAGATTGGCGCGCACCCGCAGCTCCAGCCATCGCGTGGTGGCTGAGACCACCTCAATCTCGTTCTCGATGTGATCAGCCGCCAGAGCGCTGTCCACCACGTCCCGCACGGCGTGCGTTACGAAAGGCTTGCGGAACCAGGAGAATGCATTTCCGCGGATTGCCGGAACAATCTTCTCTGCGGTGGTGTCACCCGTCATCACCACGACGGGCGTCTGCGGACGGATGCCGCGCACCCGGCGCAGGAGTTCCAGGCCGTCGATGCCCTTCATTTTGATGTCCGTAATGACCAGGTCCCAGGCGGAACGCTGGAACTTCTCGAGGCCTTGCAGACCATCGAAGGCGCTTTCGAAATAGCGGCCGTTTTCCCTGAGCGCCGCCGTCAGAAGATGGTGGACGTCCGGATCGTCATCCACAATCAGGATGCGCTTCGCTCCGTGCTTTTCCTCCGGTCGCACAATTACAGATTAGAAGATTTTTGCGCCATGAAACGATCCCGGCCGAAATCCTATTTGGATTTCAGCACCCAGACGCCGTCCCACTCGGCGCCAGGGGGGGCGGCTTTGTAATCATGGCAGCGCTCGACATAGAGCTGGCAGAGCTTGTCGGTGGCGCGCACCTTCAGGCCTTGGCTGAACGCCTCGACCGCTTTATCCCAGTTCTGCCGGCGGTAAGCCAGAATGCCGTTACGATAGTGGCCGATGAAATCGGCGATGTTGGGGAAGGTGTCCTCGGTGTAGTAATCGAGGACTTCGAACACACCGACCGGTTCGGTCTTGCCCTTGACTACGACCAGGTCGACCTCCCGCACCCGATAGGTGCCGCGCAGCTTCCGGTAAGTGTTCTCGCTGATAAGAATGCGCGCGCCGTACTGTTTGCAGGCGCTCTCGAGACGCGAAGCCAGGTTCACGCCGTCGCCGATCACCGTGTAGTCCATTCGCTTGGGCGAACCGATGTTCCCGGAAACGATCGAGTCTGTATTCAGCCCCAGGCCGATTTCGACCGGCTTTTTGCCCTGGGCCTCGCGCTCTGTGTTCCAGTGGCTCAGCTCCAGGATCATGCCGATGGCGGCGCGCACCGCGCGGTCTTCGTCGTCCTCATGCTGAAGTGGCAGGCCGAAGATCGCCATGATGGCGTCGCCGATGAACTTGTCGAGCATGCCGCCATGCTTCTGGATGCAGTCCACCATGAGAGTGAAGTATTCGTTTAGCAGCGCAACCGTACCCTGTGCGCCAAGTTCTTCGGAGATGGTGGTGAAGCTGCGGATGTCCGAGAACATTACCGTGGCGTTGACGCTCCGTCCGCCCAGGGCTTCGTCGCCGCCGGAGAGAAGCTGGTCGGCGAGGCGCGGGTCCATGTACCGCGCCATCGTGGATTTCATACGTTTTTCGCCGCTGACGTCCTCAACCATGATCATGGTGCCGATGTTCTTGGCGTCCCCGTTCTCCTCTTCGCTCATGAGCGGCTGGATGGTCATGTTGACGGAAAGCTTGTCGCTGCCCGCCATAAGTTCGGCGTCCACCGTGACGTCGCTTGCGAGTGTCTTCTTGACCGCTTCGACGCGGTCCAGAATCCAGTAGTTTGCACCGGCGAAGTACTCGGCTGCTTTCTTCTGCAGAATCTGTTCAGCCGTCGTGCGAAGAATCTTCAGCCCCGCGGCATTGCAGGTGACAATGGCGCCGTCTTCGTTCAGAGTCACGACGCCGTTCGACATGCTCTGCAGCATGCTCTGGTTGTAGTTCTTGACCTGCTGCACCTCGTCGAAAAGTTTGGCGCTTTCGAGGCTCATGGCAACCTGCGCTGTAAAGGCCCTGAGGCGCGCTTCATCTTCGGAATTGAACGGCCCGCCGCGCTTGTTGAGAACCTGCGTCACGCCGATGGTTTTTCCCGCCTTGTTCAGAATGGGCACGCATAGGATGGAACGGGTGAAGTAGCCGGTGCGCGAATCGAAGCTGGGATTGAAGCGGAGATCGGCGTAAGCGTAGGGGATGTTGATGGAATGTCCGGTGGTGAATACGGCGCCTGAAATGCCGAGATGATTGGGGATGCGAATCTCACCGATCGAGGAGCCGAGCGCGACGCGGGAAAACAGCTCGTTGGTCTTTTCGTCGTTCAGGAAAAGCGTGGCGCGGTCGGCCTGAAGCATGCGGGCGCACTCGCTCACCACCTTGGTGAGCATCGTGCCGAGGTCCAGATCGGAAGTCACGTCGGAGACAAGGTCGAGGAACTTGAGCTCGCGCTCGCGGGCATGCTGCATGCCGTCCATGAACTGCCGGCTGCGCAGAGTGATGGAGCAGAGCGAGGTCATCTCCTCGAGAAGGTGCAGATCCTCTTTGGTAAATGCGCCGTGCTTCTTGTTCAGAACCTGCAGGACACCGATGACTTCGCCTTTGGCGGTGCGAACCGGCGCGCAAAGCAGGCTGTTGGTGACGTAGCCGGTCTGTTTGTCCACGTCGGGATTAAAACGCGGATCGGAATAGGGATCGTCAACAACTGTGCCAACACCCGTGGTGAACGTGTGTCCCGCGATGCCGCTCGTGTTCATGATGCGGATTTCGCGGAAAGCGCCGCCTTCAGCGACGCGCGAATAAAGCTCCCCGGTGGATTCATCATTGAGGAACAGTGTGCCGCTCTCCGCGTTGGTCTCCTCGGTGCTGTACTGCACGATACTGTGCAGCATCTGGTCGAGTGTGTCCTGCGCGGCCACGTCCCTGGCCACGCGCAGGAGCAGATCCATGTGATGGATTTTCAGCTGGTCGTCGTTCATGGGTGCAGCGGTGTTACTTGCCAAGAGCCGCCTCCAGTTCCTGCCGCAGGGCGACGATCATCTGCTGTAACTGCTGGTGCTCGCCGTTGGTGGTACGCCGCAGCGCCTGCAACTCCTGGGCATGGCCGGATTTTTCGCGCTCGAGATGATCCCGGAGGGCACGGATGGTTTCACGCAGCTCCATCATCTCGGCGTGGCCCTGCGTGAGCGCCCTTTGTACCTGCTCCTGCTGCTGGGAGCGCGCCGCTTCGAGTTCGCTGCGCATCGCTACAATTGTCCGTTTCAGTTGCGCGTTCTCGTCGTTGAGCGCGAGCTCGGCAGTCATTCCGTGTATTTTACTACGTTCACGCGGAACTTATGAGTTGAGGAAGGTAAGACCGTCCGGACCTGTTGAGGGATGAACTCGCTGCTGGGCGAAATCGTCCGGCGGGATGACGATCCAGGCGGCCAGATAGGCCACGAAACCGACCCCGGTGCAGAGCGCGCTTATCAGAACGAGCACGCGCACCAGAACTACGTCGATATCGAAATAGCGCGCCAAACCGGCGCAGACGCCGGCGATCTTTTTGTTGCTTTTGTCCAGCCGCAAGGGGCGATATCCCGGGGCAGGAAGGTTGGCGGCAGTGCGGTTACCGCAACTGGAGCAGAACCGATCGCCGTCCCGGAGCTGGAAACCGCACCTGGTGCAGAACACGACTTCACTCCATCACTTAGTGGGGCCAGGCTTTCAGCCACTGGCTTTCAGCCTGCCGCCGGGCTTCTGCCCGGCGCACTTGAATAAGGTGGCCTCCACCCACCCATACGCGGGCGGAGGCCCGAATGTTCCCGGTGAAAATCTAACGGCGTTCGCGTTCGTTGCCGCGATGCTCTTCGCGCGGCGCGGCGCGGCCCTCCCGCTGGGCCGAGCGTTCGGGTGCGGAGCGCCGAATCAGCGTGTGGGCTTCGGGCGGCCGCACGGCGCCCCGCGCGGGACGCCGGAAAGCGGCGTAACCGGGGTGTACGTAGACGCCGCGGTTCCCCCAGTTCCGGCCCCAGACGGCGCCGCCAAAGAACACGTTGTGAGCGCCCCAGTCGAAGCGAATTCCAAGGCCAGGCCCCCAGCCCCACGGCGCGAAGAAGCCCCCGACCGTGATGCCGAAACCGAACCGAATGGCGCCGCCCACGACAAAACCGGCACGGGGCGGGAAAAAGACGATCGCCGGATCGTAGTAAGGCACCACGACGTATGCCGGGTTGACGGGCAGGATCGTGACGTAAGGACCTCCACTGACCACCACCTGGCCGTTGGTCCTGAGATAGCCGTATCGCTCCGCGACGCGACGCTGGCGCTGCACGGCGTCCATGACGTCCTGGCGCTGGGCGAGGAACGCGTTGCCGATCTGCGTGGTCCACGCCATGTCAGCGTTCATCATTTCAAGCACCGACGGGAAGGGCAGGAGAGCCTGCACGCTGGGATCCCACGGAACCTGGTCGGCAGTGATGGCGCCGGCGAGAGCCTGGCCGGTCAGATAGTGGTGCTCGTCGGCCCACTGAGCGGCCGCGGGAATGTCATTGGGGTAGGTTGCCGCGGCGAGAATCTGCGCCAGCAGGGGATCCGGATAAAGGGCGACGCGCGCCACCAACTGATCGAGCGCGGGAGGCGGAAGCGGCGGAGGGGGCGGAGCCTGGGCAAAGGAAAGGGCGGCTGTGAATCCCGCCAGAATCGCCAGGACTGCTGGAAGTGTTTTCGATCTTTGCATCATCGGTTCAATCTCCAAACCCGAAGACGGGCTGACAGGCGGACCCGTTATCACCAAAGCGTGGCCGCCGCTGTTGAAAATGATCCATTCGACGGTAACACAGTTTTCGCGGCGATCGCGCGGAATGCATGCATTCGCGTGACGGGCCAAGGATGGTTGATACACTCTGTCATGGCCCGGCTGACCTTTGCGCGGGCCTGCGCTTCCGTTTCGAAATCGCGAGAGAGCTTTCACGCAGGCTGATGAATCTGCAACTGAATCATCTGAACAGCAAGGCATCGGCGATCACTCCCATGGTGGTCGAAGCACTGAATCAGCTTGTCAGCGAGGACCACATTGAACCCGCGCAGTTCGCAACCATGCAGGTGCAGCTCGACTGGGTGCAGTACAAAACGAATTTCCGCGAAGTGGTGAGCGTGACGAAAGTCGGCCGCGAGCGCGACGAGAACAGGATTCTCGACATGCGCATCGACACGCGCCAGGTGACGCCGGAGAATCTGCGGCCGGAGATGCTGCGCGCGCTGGCCGTGTTGGACCCCGTGAAGTGCGCCGCTGACCGCGTGCCTCTCGAGGATTTCAAATCGTTCCGCTACAGCATCGCCTGGGAGTTCAACAAGCGTTACTGGGGCAATCTGAGCGACTGGGAAAAGATGACCGGCAAGGGTTATCAGGAGGCGCTGCCGGGAGGCAAGTCGGACGGCAATCAGGAAGAAGCCGTCATGGACAGCGTGCGCGATTTCTGGTCGCTCCTGCATGACATGGAGAAGCGGAAACAGTTGCCCGCCGAGATTTTCATTCTGGAGATCGGCGTCGGCACGGGTACGCGCTGCGGCATGTTCGTCGATCTGTTCCGGAAACTGGATGAGCGGCGCGGCACCAATTACTATGCGAAGCTGCGCGTGCTGATGGGCGACTACTCGCTCGAGACGCTCGACATGTCGCGGCCGGCCGTCAAAGAGCACATCCCTCTGTGCAGTTTTCTGGCGCTCGATGCGCTGAATCCGCTGAAGACGCTGTCATTCCTGCGGCACAAGATCCTTTACATCCACTCGACGAACATGTACGACAACCTGCCGGATGAGGAGATCATGCGGCGCAACGGCGAGTTCTACTACGTGCATGTGCGCGCGTACGTGCCGATGCGTGACGCCGTCGCGCTTTCGGAGAAGTTCAGAATCCCCGTGGACAGCATCCGCGCGCAGGCGGAAAAGCTGCTGTCGATCGGGCCGGATTTCGTGGGCGACCGCGCCTGCGGCATGTCGTTCTGGGCCGATCTCTGGCAGGCGATTCGCCTCGAAGAAAAGTACGTGGCGTTCGAAGATCTGCCGGATCTGATGCTGCCTACCGGTCTCGATGTGCCGAGACTGGAGGACATTCTGGCGAAGGTGCCTGGCGACCTGCGGTTTCACCTCAGCTCGGGAGCGCTGGAAAGCTTCGTGAATACCATTCCGCTGCTGCATCCGCGCGGCTATCTCCAGGTGCAGGATATATTCGTAACAGACCTGAAAGAATACCGCGTGGGCTTTCACGGTCCGGGAAAGCTGGACGGCTCGATCGTCAACTGGGTTGACGGCGCTTTGCTGAAGGGCGTGGCAGAGCGTACCGGCTACGACCTGCACTTTGCACCTTATACGTACCGTAAAGCATCTAAGACCTCGGTGCTGTATACGACCCCGCGCGAGTGAACAATCCGATGACCCTTCCTGTTCTTCCTACGTCGATGGTCGGCAGCTATGCGATGCCGGGATGGCTTGAGCGGCTGAAAACCGACTTCTTCGCGCGTCGCATCAGTCATCACGACCTCGACGAGATTTACGACGCCGCGGCTAAGGCTGCTATCAAGGATCAGGAGATCGCCGGCCTCGACATCGTCACCGACGGAGAGCAGCGGCGCGACAACATCGTCAACTACTTTCTGGAGCGGCTGCCTGGCGTGCAGATCGACCGGTCGTCGAAGAAGTTTTACTACGATTTCTACGACAGCTCGGTGACGAGCAAACTGCCCACGGCATCGCTGGGGCTGGTTCGCGATCTGCAGTTTCTGGAAACGTTCACGGACCGCGCCACAAAATTCTGCATCACCGGCCCGCACTGCCTGACGAAGCGGCTGCGTAATCAGTTTTACCCCACCGAAGAAGCCCTGGCGATGGACATCGCGCGCGTGATGAATCTGGAGCTGAAGGCCCTGGCCAAGGCGGGCGCGGACATCATTCAGATCGATGAACCTTATTACTCCGGGTTCCCCGAAGACGTGAAGTGGGGGATTCAGGCGCTCAACACGCTGGTGGATGGCGTAACTTCGAAGATACTGCTGCATGTCTGTTACGGGAACCGCTACGGCAAGCCGTCGTGGGAAGGCAGCTATCGGTATCTGTTTCCAGCGGTGCTCGACGCGCACATCCAGCAGCTGACGCTCGAGTTCGCGCGCAGGGGCGGCGAAGATCTCGACCTCTTCCGCGAATTCAAGCCGCCGTTCGAGCTGGGCGTGGGCGTGATCGACGTCAAGAACGACGAAATCGAGACGCCTGATATGGTCGCGCAGCACATCCGTCGCGCGCTCGAAGTGCTGCCGGCGGAGAAGCTCGCGGTGATGCCGGACTGCGGCTGCTTTCACCTGCCCCGCGATGTGGCATTCTCGAAACTGAAGGCGATGGTGGAAGGAACCAAAACGGTTCGCAGGGAGATCGGAAAGTAAGAGTCCGGGAAAATATGGCGTCGCCGAATTCAATCAAAGACGCGCTGGCCAGCGGCCGGTTTGCCTATATGGTCGAACTGGTCGCGAGCGCGAAGACGGCCGAGGCGAAAATTTTCCAGACGGGCTCGGATCTGGCGCGCATTCCGGGCGTGATCGGGGCAGGCGTCACCAGTTACGCCGGAGGATCGGCGGGACACGATCCGGTCCGCATCGGTACGGGTGTGCGCTCGCGCGGGCTCACGCCCAACGTGCACATCACGTGCGTCAACAAGGACCGCCTCGACATCCTGCAGCAGCTGCAGATGTGCCATTCCCTCGGCATCGAGAATATTCTTGCGATCACGGGCGACTATCCGCTGGGCGCCGACCCGAACTCCGCGCCGCCGTTGTTCGCCATGGACTCGGTGCAGCTGGTGGAGATGATTGCCGAACTGCGCGAGGCGGAGATGAGCTTCCACATCTCAGTGGCCGTTTCGCCGTTCAAATACACTGAGCCCGACTGCGCGTATCAGTATCTGAAGCTGGAGAAAAAATTCGCCGCGGGCGCGGACTGGGCGATCACGCAGATTGGCTACGATTCGAAGAAGTATCGCGAGCTGAAGCGCTATCTCGATGAGCGCGGCATTACGAAACCGGTGTTCGGCAACGTTTACGTGCTGCCTCCCAGGGCCGCGGAAAAATTCGCTAAAGGCGAGCCGCCGGGATGCTGGGTGTCGCCGGAACTGCTGGAACGGATTCAGGAAGAAGCGAAGGCCGAGGACAAAGGCATGGCGGCGCGCCTGGAGAGAGCGGCGCGCATGGTCGCGGTACTGCGTGGTCTGGGTTACGCGGGCGCATATATCGGCGGCAACGATAACGCCGAACGCATTCAGTGGATCATTCAGCGGTCGGAAGAAGTTGCAGGGCAGTGGGAGGAATTCGCCGCGGAGATTTCCTACGGGAAGAAGGGCGGATTCTATTTCTTCGAAGCGCCGCCGCATAAACCGAAGCCGGTGGGGATGCTGCCGAAACTTCTGGATACCGCGGCGGCCATGTTTCCGGTCAAGCACGAAGAGAGCGCGCTGCGGCGGATGCTGACTGGCGCAATGCGTTTCGTGGACTCGAAGCCGGCCATGGCGCACACGCTGGAAAAAATCGAGCTTTCCATCAAGAAGCCGCTGTTTGGCTGCAAAGCCTGCGGCAACTGCGTGCTGGGCGAGATGGAATACGTCTGCCCGATGACCTGCCCGAAGAATATGCGCAATGGCCCGTGCGGAGGTACGCATTTCGGCATGTGCGAAGTGATTCCCGACAAGCCGTGTATCTGGGTCAGGGTGTATGAGACAGCGCAGGGCGCCGGGCGGGTCGACGACCTGAAGGTCTTCATTCCGCCGCGCAACCGGGCGCTGCAGGGATCGAGCTCGTTCATCAATCTGTTTCTGGAACGCGACGCCCGCCCGGGGCACGACACCAATGTACCGGCGACGAAGCTGATTGAGATCGAGCCGGCGGTGCCCGCCGTTACTCAAAAAGTTTAAGGACAACCGATAAATCGATGCCTCACAAGCTGAAAAATCTACTTGCGTCCGTCCCCAGCGATATCGAAATCGCACAGGCAGCCACGCCGATTCCGATCGACCGGATTGCATCCGAAGCCGGGATTCTGCCGGACGAACTGGAGCTTTACGGAAAGACGAAAGCCAAGGTGCATCTGTCGGTCCGCGAGCGCCTGAAGGATGTAAAGAACGGCAAGTACGTCGTCGTAACCGCGATCACGCCGACGCCTCTGGGCGAAGGCAAGACCACCACCACCGTCGGGCTCAGCCAGGCGCTGGGCGCGCATCTGGACAAGAAGGTTTTCACTTGTATCCGGCAGCCCAGCCAGGGTCCGACGTTCGGCATCAAAGGCGGCGCGGCGGGCGGCGGCTACAGCCAGATCATTCCCATGGAGGAGTTCAATCTCCATCTGACCGGCGATATCCACGCGATCATTGCGTCGAACAATCTGCTCGCCGCAGCCATCGACACGCGCATGCTGCACGAACACACCACGCCGGACGATCAGGTGCTGTTCGATCGCCTGTGTCCCGTGGCGAAGGACGGCAGCCGCCGGTTCACCCCCGTGATGCTGCGGCGCATGAAGAAGCTGGGCATCGATAAGACCAATCCGAACGATCTCACGCCGGAAGAGCGCAGCCGGTTTGCGCGGCTCGACATCGATCCGGACACGATCACCTGGCGGCGCGTGGTGGATACGAACGACCGCATGCTGCGGCAGATCACGATCGGGCAGGGTCCTGAAGAGAAGGGCTTCACGCGCTCCACCGGATTTGACATGGCCGTGGCGAGCGAGATCATGGCGATCCTCGCCCTCGCCACGAGCTGGAACGACATGCGCGAGCGTTTGGGGCGCATGGTCATCGGGTCGAGTCGCAAGGGCGAGCCGGTCACGGCGGACGATCTGGGCGTGGGCGGCGCGCTGATGGTGCTCATGAAAGACACCCTGATGCCCAATCTGATGCAGACCATTGAGGGCACGCCGGCGTTTGTGCACGCGGGACCGTTCGCCAATATCGCGCACGGGAATTCGTCCATCGTGGCCGATCAGCTGGCACTCAAGCTGGTGGGACCCGACGGCTATGTGCTGACCGAAGCGGGATTCGGCGCCGACATGGGCATGGAGAAGTTCTTCAACATCAAATGCCGCTACAGCGGGCTGGTGCCCGACTGCGTGGTGCTGGTGGCCACGATCCGTGCGCTGAAGATGCATGGCGGCGGCCCGAAAGTGGTGGCCGGGCAGCCGCTGGCGCACGAATATCTGAATGAAAATCTCGATCTGCTCGAAAAGGGCTGCAGCAATCTGATACGGCATATCGGCAATGCGCGGCAGTTCGGTTTGCCCGTGGTGGTTGCGGTAAACAAGTTCAGGACCGACACGCAGGCGGAGGTCGATCTGGTGCGGCGCATCGCAAAGGCCGCGGGTGCGGAAGATGCGGTGATGGCGAATCACTGGGCCGAGGGCGGTGCGGGCGCCGCGGAACTCGGTAAGGCCGTGGTAGCGGCATGCCAGAAACCGGGCAACTTCAAATTCCTCTATCCGCTTGAAATAAGCATCAAAAAGAAGATTGAGACCATCGTGACGGAGATGTACGGCGGCAGCGGCGTCGAGTTTTCGAAGCAGGCTGAAGAGCAGATTGAGCGTTACACGCGGCAGGGCTTCGACAAACTGCCGATCTGCATGGCGAAGACGCATCTTAGCATCAGCCACGATCCTAATCTGAAGGGCGCGCCCACCGGATTTGTGGTGCCGGTCCGCGATGTGCGGGCGAGTGTCGGTGCGGGGTTCGTTTACCCCATCCTTGGAACCATGAGTACTATGCCCGGGCTTTCGACGCGTCCCGGATATTACGAAATCGACCTCGACACGGAGACGGGGCGCATTATAGGCTTGTCCTGAGATGGAAGCCTCGATCTGGACCGGCACCCTCGCCGGCTTGCTCGAGAAGACTGCAGCCACCGAGCCCGTTCCGGCCGGCGTCGCGATTTCGGCCGTGACGGCGAGCCTCGCGCTCGCCTTGCTCGCCAAGGTTCTCGGAATCGCTGCGCGAAAACGAAGATTCGCGGCGGAACGGGGACAAATTGATGAGCTGCTGCATGCGGCGCGCGCGGAGTCGTCGCGTCTGACAAGTCTTGCGGATGAAGACATCGAGGCTTTCAACAGGTACCTCGAGTCGAAACATCAGGCGACACGCAAAGCCATCGAGATTCCGATGGAAGCGGCGCGCGCCGGAGTGCGTGGGCTTGGTCTGTGCGGCGAAGCGGCGCGCATAATCCGCGGACTCACGGCCAGCGACGTGGCATCGGCCGCGGCCCTTCTGGAAGGTGCCGTGCGAGCCATGCTGGTCACGGTGGACTTCAATCTCCGGGAGATGCCTGCGGATGAAGAGTTCTCCGCTGCCATTAAGGCAGAGCGCGCGGACCTCGCGGCCGAAACAAAGCGCTATGCCGATGCGGTCGCGGTGACCCTCGCCGTGGAGTAGGCGTTTTCGGCTGCTCAGCCCTGTAGCCTCTTGTACCGCTGGGGTCTTGCTGCCAGGTGGTTTTGCTCAGCTAAAGCCAGCCGTAGGCTGTCGCCGAACGCTCTACGTCTATTTCGAAAACACGCTGAATCGGCTCCAGATCGTCATCCGTCGCCGCCGCGCTCACCCGCGCCGCTTCATCGATCAGCAGCAGCGGCACCGCCGAAAATCCGCGAATCGTGTCCTCGCGTCCCGGCCGCGATCGCCCGTTCACGCATCCTTACCGGAAACTCACACGCGTTTTCTCGCGTCCACTACATCCAACAAATATCCAAAATATGAAGCGACTCGCTTCGAGCTTTTTGCTTCTGTTCATGGTGGCTGCCTGGCCCGCCGCCGCGCAAAGCTGGGATACCAGCGGAAATGGATTGCTGAATGGCACGTACTACTTCCGCCAGGTCATGTGGCTCGGTGGGTATAACTCTGCCAATGAGCTTCACGAAGCCATAGCGGTTTACGGCAACATCGTTTTCGATGGTAATGGAACCTATACTCTCACCGCAAAGGTTGCCGATGCGGCCGAAAACACGGTCACATCGATTACCGGCAGCGGCGCCTACACCATCGCCGCCAGCGGTTACGGTTACATGTCCACATCGCTCCAGTTCGTTTACTCCCAATTCGGGGGCGATGAGATCAATTTGCTGGTGTCGCCATCCAAAGTCGTGGCAGGGAACACGACCGATAACAACTCCGGTTATAACGACCTGTTCCTCGCAGCGCCGGCGCCCACATCGACGCCTTCGCTGCAGGGCACCTTTTCCGTTATCGGTGTAGGCGTTCCCGCGCTGACCCTTGACCTGATCCACACGCGCGCTTACTCATTTACCCTGACGGGCGCCGGCAACACAGTCACCACCACGGCCCTTACCGGGGCTCTCGGGTTGAACATGACAGCGATGACGCAGGCGGCTTTCTCCGGGGTGAAGTATTCTGTCAGCGCCGGCGCTGCGGCTGTGACATTCGGTGGCGAGCTGACGACCGCTGATCTCGACAGTAACCTGATGTCCGGCACCAAATACTTCTATTTCTCGCCCGATGGCAATTTCTTTTTCGGCGGCGATCCCGAGGATACCGACTTCATCGTCGGCGTGCGCCAGACATCCAGTGATTCCTTCAATGCGCAAACTCTGTACTACACAGGCGGTTTCTTTCAGGACAATTCTCAGGTCAGCATTTGCGACTGTGCCTGGCTCAACAGCACCTACGGCGCATATCAGGTCCTCAGTGATACGAACAACGCGGGGATTCTGGCGCATCAGCGGGATAACGCTGTGGGCCCGCCCCGCGGCAGCTTCGTCGCCGATTCCACTTACTCCGAACTGCCGTACGTGTCGGGCGGCACGTACACCGATTTCTACTACGAATACTTCTTCGGCCCGGGTGGCACATTCGCCATCGGTTTTGCGAATGAGAGCTCCGGATTCCTGGGGATCGATGTCCTGATGGAGGGGCCCGGCTACACGTCGGCTCCCACTTCGTCGCCCTATATCTATCCCACCGGGATTGTGAACGCAGGAGCCGCTGTCCCTTTCACCGCGGTGTTCGCGCCCGGAGAGTTCATCTCGATTTTCGGAGCCAATCTGGCAGGCACAATTGCCACAGACACCGCTTTCCCCACCGGCCTGGCTGGCGTGCAGGTGCTGGTGAATGGAACTCCGACGGCCGTCAGTTACGTCAGCCCCGGCCAGATCAACGCGGTGATCCCGCTGGACATCGACACCGGCACCGGCACCGCCTCGATTCAGGTGGTCAACAGTCTGGGAACATCGAACACAGTAAGTAACTACGTATCGGAGACCCAACCCGGCATCTTCAACAGTACAACTTCCGCACCAGCGGTTTTCCACGCCAACGGCACGATCGTCAGCGCTTCGAACCCAGCCATGGTAGGTGAGGAACTGGCGGTTTATCTGACGGGCCTTGGCACGCTGGACTCCTCGGGCAGCGCCGCGGACCTCACCTACATGTCGGTCGCTTTCTCCGGCGTGACAGGTACCATTGACTACGCCGGCATTGAGCCGGGAACTCCGCTTGCGCTCGGGGCCGGGTACCAGATGAACGTGACCGTGCCGGGCGGAACGGGTTCCGGGCTGAATTATCTGGATATCGGAGCCCTGGGCAGCTATAACGGCGAAGCGCTCATTTGCGTTACCAGTTGTGCTGACTCGTCGCTTGGAAGCAGCGTCCGCAGCCGGAGAGTTGAACTTCCCCGATTCGCCCAGGGTCGTCTTCCCGCGGCGCCCGCAAACTGATTAATCAGGGCGTGTTCCCGCACGATCTGCTCCAGCTGAGTTGTTCAGACATTTCGGACACGCGGATTGTATCCGCGTCTGGTGACGCGAAGAGCGTCACTGGCAACATGGTGGCGGGTTTCTCGGCCTCACACCGCCTTTCGGATTGTGGAGCCCGAGACGCGTCCGGTACTCTTAATCATGCAGACTACTGTGGCGCGGTCGGCGGAGTTCTTCGAGACCTTCGCGAAACACAATCTGGTCTGCGACGGCGCCATGGGCACCGAGTTGTATGCCAAAGGCATCTTTATCAACCGTTGCTTTGACGAACTGAATCTCTCCGCGCCGTCAATAATCCGTGAAATTCATCAGAATTACGTAAAATCCGGCGCGCAAATCCTCGAAACCAACACTTTCGGCGCCAATGGAAAACGCCTCTTTGCTTTTGGTTTGGGCGAGAAGGTGCGCGCCATCAACCAGGCCGCGGTTCGTCTGGCGCGCGAAGCCGCCGGACCCCACGTATTCGTCGCCGGTGCCGTTGGCCCGCTCGGTTGCCCGCTGGAGCCGCTGGGCTCCATCAGCTTTGAAGAAGCACGCGCCATTTTCCGCGAACAGATCGATGTGCTCCTCGAAGCCGGCGTCAACCTGCTCATGCTCGAAACCTTCACCGGGATTCACGAACTCCGCGAAGCCATCTTCGCGGCGCGTGAAGCGGCCGGCAGCGGCTTCCCGGTGATTGCGCACGTCAGCATCGAAGATGACGGCACTTTGCGCGACGGCGCCTCCACCGAAACGTTCACCGGACTCCTCCACGAATGGCCCGTCGATGCCGTCGGTCTCAACTGTTCCTCCGGTCCCCGCATCATGCTCGAAACCATCGAGAAGATGCTCGCATGGACGGACAAGCCCCTGAGCGTCATGCCTAACGCCGGGCTGCCCGCGGCGGTGGAAGGACGCAATCTCTATCTCTGCTCACCCGAATATATGGCCCAGTATGCGCGGCGCTTTCTGCAGGCCGGCGCGCGTCTGGTCGGCGGCTGCTGCGGGACAACGCCCGCGCACATTCACGAAATCCGCCAGGAGGTACGCAGCCTGCAGCACTTCCGCCCGGAACTGAAAACTGAGCCCGGGAAAACCGCGGCCGCGGTCGTCAAACCGGTCATCCAGGCCGGCGCGATGGAGAAGGTTCCGGTCGCCGCCAAAAGCCGTCTCGGCGCGAAGCTGGCTGCCGGCGAGTTCGTCGTCTTCGCCGAAATTCTGCCGCCGCGCGGTGTCGATGCATCCAAAGAAATCGCGGGCGCAAAGCTTTGCCAGGCGGCGGGATTCGACTGCATCAACGTTCCCGACGGTCCGCGTGCCAGCGCGCGGCTGAGCGCCCAGATCACCTGCCAGCTCATCCAGCAGCAGGCCGGCATTGAAGCCGTGCTGCACTTCTGCTGCCGCGACCGCAACACGCTCAGCATGCAGAGCGAACTGCTCGGCGCGCATGCCGCCGGCCTGCGCAATCTGTTGTGCATCACTGGCGACCCGCCGCGCATGGGCTCTTATCCCGACGCCACCGCCGTGTTCGACGTGGACTCCATCGGCCTGGTCAACATCGTCAACAACCTCAATCGCGGGCTCGACCTCGGCGGTAGTCCGATGGGTTCGCAGACCGCCCTGCTCGTCGGAGTGGGCGCGAATCCGGGCGCATGGAACCTCGACGAAGAATTGCGGCGCCTCGACTGGAAGGTGCAGGCCGGAGCCGAATACATCGTGACGCAGCCCATCTTTGATCCCGAAATGCTGACGAAATTCCTCGCGCGCATCGGGCATCTGCGGATTCCTGTGATCGCGGGCATCTGGCCGCTTACCAGCTTTCGCAACGCCGAGTTCATGGTGAACGAACTGCGCGTGCCGGTGCCCGGCCCTTACATGGAACGGATGCGCCGCGCGGAGAACGCCGCCGCCGCGCAGGCCGAAGGCGTGGCCATCGCGCGCGAGATGGTTTCCGAGGTGCGCCGCATGGTGGCCGGAGTCGCCATCAGCGCGCCATTCGGCCGCTACCAGCTCGCCGTCGATATTGCCGATACTCCCGACGCCGCGGGGCCGCGATGAACCCGCTCCGCATACACGAGCTGGAAGACGCCCTCGCCTCCCGCATCCTGATCATGGACGGTGCCATGGGCACCATGCTCCAGGATCGCCGTCCCACCGCAGCCGATTTCGGCGGCGAGGCCTTCGAAAACTGCCATGAGAATCTCTGCCGCACGCGCCCCGAGTGGATTCGCGATATCCATGAGGCTTACCTCGAAGCGGGCGCCGATATCGTCGCCACCAACAGCTTTCAGGGATCGCCTGTCGTGCTCGCCGAATTCGGCCTTGAGAAGGAGGCGCGAGAGATCAATATGGCCGCGGCGCAACTCGCGCGCCAGGCGGCCGACCGATTCTCCACCACCGCAAAGCCGCGCTTCGTCGCCGGCACCCTCGGCCCAACCACGAAATCTCTCACGCTGCGCGGCGACATCACGTTTCAACAGCTGAGCCACGGCTACTATACGCAGGCGCGCGTACTGATCGAAGGCGGCGCCGACATCCTGCTTCTCGAAACCGGCTTCGATACGCGCAACATCAAGGCGGGTCTGGTCGCGATCGCGCGCCTCGAACGCGAACTTGGCCTCGCGATCCCCGGCCTCAAGATACCGAAGATGGTCTCGGGAACCATCGAACGGCGGGGCGCGATGCTCGCCGGGCAGCCCGCCGACGCCTTTTACGCCTCGCTCGCGCACGCGGAGCTGCTGTCGATCGGCCTCAACTGCGCTACCGGTCCGGATCTGATGACCGACCATATCCGCACGCTCGCTTCCATGGCTGCGACGCGCATCTCCTGCTACCCGAACGCGGGGCTTCCGGATGAGCACGACCGCTATCCCGAAACTCCCGATTCGCTCGCGGCGCAGCTGGAGAAATTCGCGATGCAGGGTTGGGTCAACATCCTCGGCGGCTGCTGCGGGACCACAGCCGCCCATATTCGCGCCATCGCACAGATGGCGGAAGGACATGCGCCGCGCGCCGTGAACGAGCCTTCCCACCGAGCCTGGTTCTCCGGCATCGATCTCGTGGAAGCCGACGAGAGCAGCCGCCCCCTGATCGTCGGCGAACGCACGAACGTGATCGGCTCCAGGCTGTTCAAAGACCTGATTGCCGCGGAAAAGTGGGACGAGGCCTCTGAGATCGCCCGCCGCCAGGTGCGCAACGGCGCCCACATCATCGAACGTCTGCCTGCAGTCCTCCGACCGCAATGAGCTGCAGGATGTCGATGCCTTCTATGCGGCGCTGATGCCGAAAATCAAGGCCCCGGTCATGGTGGAC
Organism: Terriglobia bacterium; assembly: GCA_963832905.1. GTDB lineage: Bacteria > Acidobacteriota > Terriglobia > Bryobacterales > Bryobacteraceae > BOG-234. The sequence continues at coordinate 892,724 of CAWHVO010000002.1, forward strand.
TCCACCGATCCGAAGGCGGTCGAGCGCGCGCTCGAATGGTGCCAGGGCCGGAGCATCGTGAACTCCGTCAATCTGGAAGACGGCGGCGAGCGTTTCGCTCTCGTCTGCCCCATAGCGCGCACTTACGGCGCCGCTCTTGTCGTGGGCACAATCGACGAGGACAAGGAGCGCGCCCAGGCGTTCACTCGCGAACGCAAGCTGGCGGTAGCCGTGCGGTCGGTGGAAATTCTGACGCGCGAACACGGCATGGCGCCGGAGGATCTTGTGATCGATCCCCTCGTGTTCCCCTGCGCCACGGGCGACGAAAACTATATCGGCGCGGCCGTCGAGACCATCGAAGCCATCGCTCTGGTCAAACAGCGGATTCCCCACGTGCGCACCATACTCGGAATTTCCAACGTGTCGTTCGGCCTGCCCGCCGCCGCGCGCGAAGTGGTCAACTCGGTGTTTCTCTACTACGCAACCAAAGCCGGGCTCGACCTCGCCATCGTGAATTCGGAGAAACTGGAGCGCTTCGCCTCCATTCCCGCCGAGGAGCGCCGGCTGGCCGAGAACCTGCTCTTCAACCGCCCTCCGGAAGGTATGGAAGCCCCCGAAGACTGGCGTCTGCAGCCGCGCGGGCAGCGCGTGGCGATCAACCAGCAGCAGATCGCCGCCGTTACGGAATACTTTCGCAAGGCCGGCCGCAGGGACAAGAAGCAGCTTGCCGATCTTCCTCTCGACGAGCGCCTCGCGCGCTACATCGTCGAAGGCTCCAAAGACGGTCTCGTGGCCGATCTGGACCGCAAGCTCGCCGCAGGCGCCCAGCCGGTCGAAATCATCAACGGCCCTTTGATGGCGGGCATGAACGAAGTGGGCCGGCTGTTCAACAACAGCGAACTGATTGTGGCCGAAGTGCTGCAATCCGCCGAAGCCATGAAGGCCGCGGTCACTCATCTGGAGCCGCACATGGCCAGAGCGGATTCCGCAAGGCGGGGGAGGATTCTGCTTGCCACCGTTAAGGGCGACGTGCACGACATCGGCAAGAACCTCGTCGAGATCATCATGGCGAATAACGGGTTCGAGGTGATCAACCTCGGCATCAAGGTTTCGCCGGAGGATCTGATTCAGGCGTGCCAGAAGCACCAGCCCGACGCCATCGGGCTCTCCGGACTGCTGGTCAAGAGCGCGCACCAGATGCTCACCACCGCGCGGGATTTCCGCGAAAAAGGCGTCAGTGTGCCCCTGCTCGTGGGAGGCGCCGCGCTTTCCGAGAGATTCGCCGAGACGCGCATCGGCCCCGCTTACGGCGGCCCGACGTTCTACGCGAAGGACGCGATGTCGGGCCTGCGCATCATGAATGAGCTGGCCGACCCGGCGAAACGCGGGAATGCGGTCGGCAGTCACATCTTTTTCGAAGAGCACGAGGTCGCCCGGGATGCTCCCCCCGTCCCGATGCCTGCCGCCCGGACCAGCAGGGTGCGCACGGGGCTCGCGATCCCGCCCGCGCTTTCCCTCGATCGGTGCGTCCGCGAAGTCACCGATCTCCGCGAAATCTGGACGTATCTCAATTCGTTCATGCTTTACGGCAAGCATCTCGGCTTCAGGGAAAACTTCGCCGAGCGCCTGCGCGAGCACGACCCGAAAGCCATCGAGCTGTACGAGCTGATGGAGGCGGCGAAAGAAAAGGCATCGGCATTCATGACGGTGCGCGCCGTCTGGCAGTTCTTCGAAGCCGAGCGGGACGGCAACGCGATTCACCTCTTCGCGCCCGGTTGTGGCAGTCCGCTGCACTCATTCGCTTTTCCCCGGCAGCCGAAGCCGGACGGTCTGTGCCTGAGCGACTATGTGCTGGACGCGCACCAGAGCGAACGGGATCACGTAGCGCTGTTCGTCGTGACCGCTGGAGAAGGCGTCCGCGGGCACTCCGAGCAGGCCAGGCAGAGCGGTGAGTTCTTCCTGGCTCACGCCCTGCAGGCCATTGCGATCGAAACGGCGGAGGCGGCCGCCGAGTGGCTGCATCGCACCCTGCGTGAGGACTGGGGATTCCCCGACCCTCCCGATCTCACCATGCACCAGCGATTCACGGCGCATTATCGCGGCAAGCGTTACAGCCCGGGGTTTCCCGCGTGTCCGAACCTCGACGATCAGCAGGGAATCTGGAAACTCCTCCGCCCGGAAGAAATCGGCGTGTCCCTCACGGAGAACATGATGATGGACCCGGAAGCCAGCGTCAGCGCCCTGGTCTTTCATCATCCTGACTGCACCTTCTTCTCGGCTGCCGATGATCGGAGCAGCCCGGGCAGCGGGGCGCTGACGTGCGGTTTGGAAGAGTTTACCGAACCGTGACCGTCAGGGAGCGGCAACGTGAACTTCTGCAGCCAGGTACTGCTCAGATCAGCGAAGTCGCCGTCACCGCTTTGCTCGATTCCCGCAGGCGCTCCACGGCGATCGCTGAGAGCCGGTGGCGCAGTTCGGGGAAGCCTTCCATCAGGCGGTTAAACTGGCCGCGTTCCAGGGAAATGCAGGTGCACACGGTCTGCGCCCGCACGGTCGCGGTCCGCGGAAATCCCGTGATGAGAGTGATCTCGCCGAAAAAATCACCATCCTGCAGGACCGCGACGCGCTTGGTGTTGCCGGATTTTTCTTCCGTGCGCCAGACTTCAACCACGCCCCGGGCGATGATGTAGAACTTGTCTCCCGGATCGTTCTGCCGTACGATTTCGCGGCCGGGCGGAAAGGTTTCGGTGGCGAAAAACGGCGCGAGTTCGGCGAGTGTCTCCTCTTCAAGCGTTTCGAGGATGGGAAACGCCTGGAGGCGCCGCGCGTCGACGTTCAACGTGACGGCCGTCGGCCGAGAACGTAAAGCCGGCCTGCTTATGCCAGAGACTGGCGTACAGGCCGTTGGCTGCCATCAGTTCGAAGTGATTTCCCTGCTCCACAATCTCGCCGCGTTCGAAGACGAAAATGTGATCCGCGTCCGCCACTGTCGCGAGGCGGTGCGACGCCGAGATCACCGTGCGGCCTTTCGCAACCTCGCGCAGCACGCCGTCAACCGCGACTTCATCGGCCGGATCGAGAGCCGAAGTGATTTCGTCCAGCAGCAGAATATCGGGATTGCGCACAATGGCGCGGGCGATCGCCAGACGCTGCATCAGGGCGATCGGCAGCCGCAGGCCCTGCTCGCCGAGCATGGTGTCATAACCGGCCGGAAGCGAGCGCACGAATTCATCCAGACCCGCCGTCTCAGCCGCGTCGGCGACGGCTTCTTCCGATGCGTCCGGCTTGCCCAGCCGGATATTCTCACGCACCGAGGTATCGAAGATGGCATTCTCCTGGAGCACGACGCCGATTCGCGACCGAAGCGACGCCAGCGTGACCGACTTCAGATCGTGTCCGTCTATCGCGATGAAGCCGCCGGACGGATCGTAAAAGCGCATGAGCAGGTGAATCAGCGTGCTTTTCCCCGATCCCGTCGGCCCCACGAATGCCACATAGGCGCCCCGGGGAATCCGCGCCTTGATGTCGGAGAGCGCTTTGGTTTCGTTCCCGCTCTCACCAGCGAACCGGAAATCGACATGCGAGAGAACAATTTCGGTTTCGAGCGCCGGCAAGAAACGCGCACCCGGGCGATCCGCAACAACGCGGGGAGTCAGCGCGGATTCGATGCGTCGGGAGGCGCCGCGCGCCTCCTCCAGCGCGGGCACGTATTCGATCAGGTAGAGAAGCGATCGGCTCACCACAAAGGCCAGCATCCCGACTGTGGCAATCGCGCCTATACTCATCTGCCCGTTAAACGCCAGCCAGACGGTGAGCACAAGGAGCAGCGTCTGGATGCCCAGCACGCCTGCGTTTGTGAATCGCTCCATGAACGCGGAAAGGAAACCGGCACGCACGGTGGTGCGCAGCCACATGTCGTTGCGCCTGCGGAAGGCAGTCAGACCGGTCTGTTCGAGCGAGAATGCCCGGATCACAGCCTGCGCTGAGAGATTCTCCTCGAATGCGCCGAACACACGCCGGTCTTCTTCGTCCCGCGCTTCACTCGCCCGGGAAACGCGCCGGGCCACGGTGCGCGGCGCCAGAAAAATCCAGGGCCACAGCAGGAACGTCATGATTCCGGCGCGCCAGTTCAGCCAGAAGATCAGACCCGTCGCGAGAAGGGCCTCGATCAGGGGCAGAACACCCCAGGGAACCGCCAGCTCGACCGCGTTCCCGATGGCGGCGAAATCCTTCGAAAGCTCTTCGACGAGGTCGCGTGTCCGGGCGGCTGCATCGATCCCCGGCGCGTGGGATCGAAACGGCAGCCGCTGAAGCTGTTCGAAGAAACGCAGCCTCATGCCGCGGAGCATTCTGCCCTGTGCCCGCGCGGAGAGAATGTCGCGTGCGAGGCCGGCAGTAATCGCCACCGCGGCCGCGATCAGCAGCAGGAAAAGGGGCGTGAAAAGCGCCGCGGCCGCTCGTGAGGAGATTGCGGTGTCGATGAAGTAGCCGACACTCAGCGGAATCAGCGCTTGAAATCCCGCTTCGATCAGAACCGCAATAAGGATCAGACCAACTGAAAAAACGGGTGGACGCGAAAAACCGGCGTCCGGCGGCTCGCGTCTCGATCTGCCCGGCAACCTTCAAGTATACGGAGCGAACGGGTTTTGAGGACGCCCAGCGCCAGCTGCCTTGGAGTTTCTTTCGGACACGCGGATTGTATCCGCGTTTCCGCCGCGCCTTACCCCGGCGCTGCGGCAGCGTCAGCCGCCGCCGGTCACCGCTCTTCCGCAGCTATTTCACCTCGTATTTTCATTTACTTGCCGGAATCATTTCATTTCCTTAATGATTCCTCGTGCTACAACGCGGACATGGATGCACAGTTCCGGTCTCGCGCGCTCCCGCCGATCCACCCTCCGCGGAAGCCCGCCGGCCAAAACATCATCGATTTCGTCGAGCGTCGCCTCGGCTTTTTCCCCGACGCGCAGCAGAGCCTCCTGCTGACCTCCGGCGCCCGGCGCGTCATCATCAACTGCACGCGCCAGTGGGGCAAGACCACCGTTTCGGTTGCCAAAGCCGTCCACCGCGCGTACACCGTCCCGAAGACTCTCATCGTCGTCGCCAGTCCGGGCGACCGCCAGAGCGGCGAATGGATGCAACGCGCCTCCGACATGCTCGCTCGCCTCGACATGGTTCCGCGGGGCGACGGCCGCAACCGGATCTCTTTGATGCTCCCTTCCGGTTCCCGCATCGTCGGGCTGCCCCATGTCGAAGCCAAAGTCCGCGGCTTCTCCGCGCTTTCCATTCTCATCGTCGATGAAGCCGCGCGTGTTTCCGACGACATGTACTACAAATCGCTGCGCCCCATGCTCTCCGTCGGCAACGGTGACATCTGGATGATGAGCACTCCCTTCGGCAAGCGTGGCTTCTTCTACGACACCTGGGTGAACAACGACCCGGCATGGCTGAAGGTCAGTGTTCCGGCCACGGACTGCCCGCGCATTTCGCAGGAATTTCTCGCCGAGCAGCGCTCCGTGATGACGAGCGATGCTTTCCGTCAGGAGCACATGTGCGAATTCATCGGCAGCGGCGATGCGCTCCTCGACCCCGCCGTGATTCAGGCCGCCTTCGACGACACTCTCGACCCCCTGTAACGCCGGCCGTGGGATGTTCGGCCGCACCTCCATTTCGGACACGCGGATTGTATCCGCGTTCGGCGGCGCAGCCGCCAACCACAGGAATTGACAACGGAAAACTGATAACTTATGTACTTCATCGGCGTCGATCTCGGCCAAACCCACGACTACACCGCCATCGCGGTCATCCAAAAATACATGCCGCGCCAGGTGGCTGGTCGCGACATCCTTCCCATCGCCGCGCCGTCAACGCCGGAGGACCTTCTCGTCCGCCGTCTCGAACGCATCCCCCTCGGCACGCCGTATCCGCGCATTATCGAGCACATCCGCGCCCTCACGCACGACCCGCGTCTCGCCGGACGCTGCGCCCTCGTCGTCGACGCCACTGGCCTGGGCGCGCCTGTTGTCGATATGTTGCGCGAACCGGGCACAGGCTGTGACGTCACGGCTGTAACGATCACCGCCGGCAACGGCATATCGCGCCGCGGACACATGCATTTCGGCATTCCACGCCGCGACCTCCTGGCCGGCGTACAACTCGCTTTGGAGCAGGGGCGTCTCCGCATCTCCGCCCGGCTGCCGGAAGGTCCGGCGCTGGGCCGCGAATTGCTCGCCCTGCGCGCGGGCCATCAATCGTCCGAACACGACGATCTCGTCTTCGCCGTGGCCCTTGCCTGCTGGCGTGCCAGCCGCAAAAGCGTCTGGGGCGCCGGCCGCCTCCCCGGCTTCTGAATACGCGGTTGCTCGATCATCTGCTGCCACACAACCGGGTCGCCGCGTTTTACTCAGGGCTGATTCCCGACGCTCACGACTACCTCACATCCCGCTTCGCAAACCATCGCGCGGCGCCAGCCGCGTCTGGAGTTTCTCACTTTGGACACGCGGATTGTATCCGCGTTTGGTTGTGGCTTTGCTGCTTTGTGGAACATGGCAATCGCAGGTGACGAGACAAATCCAGCCACACGGGAACAACGGCGGGCCGTCCGGAAGTGGAAATAGCCATTCAGGTACATGTGGAGCAACTTCCGGAAGGCGTCTTCCTCGCGGCGTCTGAAGAAGTTCCGGGCCTGATCGCCCAGGGGCGGACCGTCGCTGAGGCGCTCGACATCGCACGCGATGTTGCACGGAAGTTGATCCAAGCCCGGCGCGAACGGGACGACTCTCAAAATTTTCCGGGCGCAAGTGAGCGGCGGGATTACACGATCGCAGTCGCAGCCTGAATAGGTCGGCTCGCGGGATTCCGCTATCGGGAAATAGTTCGTAAGCTGAAAACGCGCGGCTTCGAGTTCGATCGCCAGGCCGCCGGGAGTCACGAAATCTGGTTCAACCCTGCTGCCAACAGATACACCACGATTCCCGACCATTCGGGTGATATACCCGAAGGAACACCTCGGGCGATTTTGAAACAGGCTGGCACAGATCCGGACATCTTCATCGTGGATTGACGGCACCCACGCGCGTTTGAACGAAGCCGCTCGCGCGGCGGACGCTGCGCGTGTGGTGAACCGGTGGAGTGCGTGGGGTTTTGAGATTAAATATGGGTCACAAGGAGGTCCCTGTGACCCAACTTCGAAAAATGATGCTGGAAGAGCTCCAGCGTCGGAATTACTCTCAGGCTACCGTACGCGCCTACCTGCACGCAGTGGAGGCGTTCGCCGGACATTTCCACACTCCGCCGGACCGTATGGGTCTCGATCATATCCGTACCTGGCAGGCACACCTGTTTCAGGAAAAGAAACTGTCGGCCAGTACTGTGACACAGATGACCGCCGGTTTACGGTTCTTCTTTGTCAGGATGTTGCGGCGGCCCTATCCGGTGGAATCGGTTCCGTATCCGAAGAGACCACGCCGCCTTCCCACGGTCCTCACACAAGAGGAAGCTGCCCGGCTGATCAACTCCGCGAGCAACCTGTTCCACCGCGCCATCCTGATGACGCTCTATGCGACCGGCATGCGCCGGGCCGAGGTGTGCAATCTCAAAGTCAGCGATATCGACAGTACGCAGATGGTCGTTCACGTTCGCAACGGCAAGGGAGCCCGCGACCGGGATATCCCGCTCGATCCGAAACTCCGGGAAACGCTGCGGGAGTACTGGCGCTGGATGCGGCCGAAGACATACCTCTTTCCGGGGACCATCAACAACTGGCGGGCCGATAAGCCAATCGATACCAAAGTAGTCTGGCAGGCATGCCGACAGGCGGCCCAAAGAGCCGGCATCACCAAACCGGTTACACCTCACGCCCTGCGGCACGCGTTCGCCACCCACCGTCTGGAAAGCGGCTGCGATCTCGTCACACTGCAAACGCTGCTCGGTCATGCCAACATCCGACACACCACGATCTACCTGCACCTGTCGCAACGCCACCTTCGGTCGGCCGGCAATCCACTGGACAACATCGATGTTTCCAGCCCTGACCAGATTAAGCGGTCCCGGAAGCTGATCAAAAGATGAAGAAGCCACCTTTCGAGGTGGCAGACATCATTCGCGCCCATGGCGACAGCTTCGTCGAAAGGAACCGCTCCTGGCTGACCTGGCTCCAACTCCGCATTCTCTTTGCCATCGAGCACTGTCGCACGGCTGCGCTCGGCGGACATCTGGATCGCTGTCGTCAGTGCGGCCATGAAGCTACCTCGTTTAACTCCTGCCGTTCCAGGCATTGTCCGAAGTGCCAGACCAATGCCCGCAACCGGTGGCTCGCCGATCGCCACAAAGAACTGCTGCCCGTGAGCTACGTACACGTCGTGTTTACTCTTCCCCACGAACTCGCCTGGCTGGCTCTGCAGAACAAGAAGGTTGTCTACGATCTTCTGTTCCGCGCGAGTGCCGCAACCCTGCTGGAGGTCGCAGCCGATCCCAAACACATGGGAGCGGAGATCGGCTTCCTCAGCGTTCTGCACACCTGGGGGCAGAATCTGCAGATCCATCCGCATGTTCATTGCGTGATCCCGGCCGGCGGTCTTGCTCCCGATCACCAGCGCTGGATTCACCCGCGCTATGATTTCTTTCTGCCGGTGAAGGTGCTGGGCAAGGTGTTCCGCGGAAAGTTTACCGACGGATTGAAAAGCGCCTTCTACGCAGGAGAACTCCGGTTCCCTGGCCGGATGAAAATGCTGTCCGAACGAAGAGCGTTCCACGCCTTCCTTCGACCACTGTTCCGTAAGCGCTGGGTAGTTTATGCCAAACGGCCTTTCGGAGGACCCGAGCATGTCCTCCACTACCTGGCCCGCTACACTCACCGCGTCGCCATTTCCAATCACCGCATCGTGAGCCTTGCCGACGGCAAGGTTACCTTCCGCTGGAAGGATTATGCCCATCACAACAAGCAGCGGCTGATGACTGTCAGCGCCGAAGAGTTCCTGAGGCGCTTCCTGCTCCACACTCTGCCGCGCGGTTTTGTGCGCATCCGCTTCTGTGGCTTTCTCGCCAACCGCCGTCGAGGTAACCTGCTCCCGGTGTGCCGCCAACTTCTCGCAGTCGTTTCGCCTTTGCAGAAGGCGTCAGGGCCGGAAGCCCCGGCTTTCGGCGCATGGCGTTGCCCTTGTTGCGGCGGAGCCATGAAACTCATCGAGAAACTCAATCCTCAACAGATGTTGCGAAGGACTGCAGCCCGGGAGAGCTTCGCTGACACGTCATAGCGATCGGTCATCGGCTAACCATGCGCTTGCTCCGGCACGCGGGTCCGAGGTGTGTCCCGTTGCCCCTGGCGCGCCCAGGAACAATCAAAACCCTATCCCGCAGCCCGTGCCATTCACCATTTACCCGGAGTTCCCGACATCAAAAACAGCCCCTGATCTTATCCACGGCTACCGATTCGCCGAACCAGAAGTTCCCCTGTGGATTGAACACCCATAGCCAGACCGCGCCCGCCGCAAACGCGAGCGGCCCCGTTCAAACGCCCCTATCTGAAGTGCCCCGGCGACACACATCTCGCCGTCCCCCGGCATCACGGCGCCGGGTCACCCCAGATAGGGTCATAGCGTTTAGCAGGAGCGATCCTGCCTTGAAGCATCCGCCAAAGCCGGGCGATGTGACATCATGGAATCGAGGTTCGCGGTCCATGAAGGCGCTGGAATTTGACGGCCAGGTAGCAAATCACGATCTGATCCGAGTCCCACCGCACGTCGCTGAACAGATTCCCGAGGGATCTTTAGTGCGCGTAATTATCCTGCTCGATGCCGGCGAGGACGAGTCCTGGCGGCGAGCGAGCCTTGACCGGTTCTCCGCGGCATATTCCGAAGAGGATGCTGTTTACGAGAAACTGGACCATGGCCCTGCGCCTCGGTGACATCGTTTTAATCGAAGTCCTTTTCCACCAGGCGGACGCGTCGAAGAAGCGACCGGCTGCGGTCGTTCTGGATACAGGAGACGACGATTTTGTTGCCGCGCCGATTACTTCCCGACCGGGCGTTGCGGAGTTCGATCTGGCACTGCAGGATTGGCGTAGCGCCGGCTTGAACGTGGCTTCGACAGTGAGGCTGCACAAAGTTGCTGTCCTTTCTAAAGCGAATATCTGGCGCACCATTGGCAGGCTGACGGCGTCCGATCTCGCCTCCCTTCAAGCGAAGCTATGCCGTGCCTTTTGCGCCGATCGCCCCTAGCAGCCCGTGGCAGAAGTGCGGAAACAGTTAGATGTGGCTTGAGATTGGAAAAACCAGGGGAAGTGAAAACCAACCGGAAGTGGGCCCGCTTTCTTCTGCTGATTCGTTCCGGTGCGCCGTCCATGCCGTCATCGCGATCTGGACAAGCAAAATCGCGTCGGAGAGCCCCTGCAGGGTTCTCGGTTTGCCGATTCCCGAAGATTTCCGGACCAGCAGCGCCAGATTGAATCCGATGGCATGGAACAGAAGCCGCTTCAGAATGTTCTTTTGACCCTTCAGGTGGGTTCGTCTCATGCCGCCGGTTTCGTACATGTGCGCAAAACTTCTTTCGGTCAATTCCGTGCGCAGCTTCTGCAGATCTTTGCCGCGCCGTCCACTCATCCGCCGCCGATTCCCATACACCTGCTTCTGTTCTTTTTCCTTGCCGTCCCAATTGCGGGGCCCGCGCTCCGGCTCCGGGATATAACTGCGCACACCGTCCGCATGCAAATCGACCAGAACTTCGTTGCTGTGATATCCCTTGTCAGCGACCACCTCTTCGACGCCGCGTTGGTTGATCAGGGCCGCGTTGGACTGCGCTTCCTGTAACGTGACTCCGATGGTGGTGGTGTCACCCAGATCCGCCGCCTGCAGCGTGATCGCCACCACCGCGCCGCTGGCCAGATCGACCGCATGCTCGGCCTTGTGCGCCAGATGCGTGCGGCCATCCTTCATCCTGGCGATGCGCGCGCTGCTATCGGTAGGGCTCATCCACTCTTTATTGGAGGCCTTCTTTTTGCGCTTCCGGTCCAGCCTCGCGGCCTGCTCGCGGGTAGGTTCCTCAATGCCTTCGGCTTTGGCCAGATCCTTCAGATATTCGTCGTAGCCGCGCCCATCGTCGCGCCGCTTGATCGAACGCATCGCGGCATTGGCTTCCAGCATGGTCGCATCTATGGCGATGGTCTGCCCGTCCATCAAGCCTTCTTCGCCCAGCACCTTCACGAACCAGCGGAACACCGCTTTGTGCGTTTCGACCGGCATCAGCCGACGCGTCCGCGACATCGTCGAATGATCCGGAGTCGATTCGATAACACTGAATCCCAGAAACTCCCGTAACGAAAGCGAGTCCGCCACACGCCACGCAATTCCCCGTTCCGAATCGATTCCCTCGAAGTAGCCGAGCAGCAGCATCCGGAAATAGACACCCGGAGCTATACTCGGTCGACCCATGACCGGCTTGTAAAAACGCTTGCACAGATGCTCCAGGCGTTTGTCGACCTTGTTCCGCTCCAGGATCTCGTTCACCTTCGCGTAGAACGGATGACTTGCCGCCTGGGGAATCTCCTGAGCGCTGAAAAACATCGCGTCCTGCTTCGGCTTGCGCTTACCCATCGCCATACAGCTTATGACGTCTGAAACATTTCAGAGGTCACATGTTTGGAGGCGAAAATCTGACTTTTACCACGGGCTGTTAGCCAAGCGGTTCTGAATTCGGGTAGTTCAGCGCGTTCGCGCCGCGTCACCCCAGATAGGGTCATAGCGTTTAGCCCCAATACTCTTCACTTAACAACATTTTCATGATATTCTGTTTTAGAGCGCAGCCTCTCCTGGAGGTCACTCGTGAACATGAATGCGGTGGAATCGGCCACGCTGGCGGCGATGGGGTACGACGACGCGCGGGGGATTCTGCGTCTGGAGTTTCGCGGCCATGGTCTACAGTTACTTTGGAGTTCCGGGCACGGTGTATGAAGGACTGCTGGCGGCGTCTTCAAAGGGGAAATACTTTAACAGGGCGATTCGCGGGCATTTTCCGCACTGGCGGGTCCCGGACACGCAGGCCGGGCTGCGGGGTGAAGCCTGATGGCGCGAACCGTTGCCGCGCTGCCCGCAGGAAGCCGGATCACCGACTACATCAGCCTGGGAGTTGTGGCGAAGGCCTTCCCGCCTGACAAGGTTCGCGCGGTACTGGCAGGAGCCGGGAAACAAAGCGTGCGACAGCGCGACCTGCCGGCGCATGTGGTGGTGTATTACGTGATCGCGCTGGCCCTGTACATGCAGTCGTCGTACCGCGAAGTTCTGCGCTGCCTGCTGGAAGGAATCCAGTGGCTGGTGGAGCCCTCGGCAGGAAATCCATGTAGCCGGTAATTCCGGGATCTCGCAGGCGCGAACCAGAGTGGGCTGGGAGCCGCTGCGGCAACTGCACGATGAAGTGGTCAAGCCGGTCGCGGTTGCGGCTACGAAGGGCGCATGGTATCGCTCGTGGCGGCTGGTGAGCATGGACGGCAGCACGCTGGATGTCGCCGACGAGAAGGGCAACAACGAAGCGTTCGGTCGGCCGGGGGCCAGCCGCGGCACGAGCGCGTATCCGCAGATCCGCTTCGTATCGCTGGTGGAGAACGGCACCCATGTCCTTTTCGGCAGCCGGATGGCAGACTACGCCACCAGCGAGGTCGCGCTGGCAAAGACCGTATTGCCCAGTCTGTGTAAGGGCATGTTGTGCCTGTCGGACCGCGGCTTTTTCGGGTTCGAGATGTGGAAGCAGGCCGCGGCCACCGGTGCGGACCTGCTGTGGCGGGTCAGAAAGAACATTCTGCTGCCCTGCGAAAAGCGTCTGCCGGACGGATCGTACCTGAGCCGCATCTATGCGTCGCAGCAGGCGCGGCGGCGCGGGCACGAGGGAGTCGTAGTGCGGGTGATCGAATACCGGCTGGAAGGAGTGGAAGGGGCAGAGCCGTTGTATCGACTGGCAACCACGATCCTCGATCACGACCGGGCGCCGGCTGCCGAACTGGCGGCGCTCTATCACGAGCGCTGGGAGATCGAAACCGCGTTCGACGAACTCAAGACCCACCTGCGGGGAGCGCATATCGTCCTCCGCAGCAAGACTCCGGACCTGGTACGGCAGGAGTTCTACGGCCTGCTCATGGCTCACTTCGCCGTCCGCGGTCTCATGCACGAAGCCGCCCTGCGCGCCGATGAGGATCCGGACCGGCTGTCCTTCCTCCACGCGGTGCGCGTTGTCCGCCGCAAAATGGCCGCCTTCGGAGCTATTCCCCCCTCGGGGCCGCAAAGAGTTCCATAACGCGGTGCTGGAGGAATTCCTCGACGAATTTGTGGCCTCCAGCCGCAACCTTCGGCGCTCACGAAGAATGACCCACTTCCGCTCGCTTAAAGTGACCCACCTGGAGAACAGGATCTCGGTTTGAGCGCGCATCATCATCCACGCCGCAGGCGTGTGCAGTGTTCGGCGAAGATGCGGGGCACTCGATATCATCCGCGCCGAAGGCGCGTTCTGCTCGTGGTGAGGGAGTAAGTACGGGGCTATCGCGCTGGCGTGGAACGCTGGAGTTTGTTGCGGAGGTGCTGGAAGTATTCCGGGCCGACCTTGAGCTGCAGGACTTCTTCGATCACAGGCGCGAAGTAAATCAGCGACCGAATCGTACCGAGAGGCGCAGCGTCGGCAGGTCTGGCCGAACGCCGCGCCGCCGCGAGTATCAATGCATTTTCAACTGTGGCCAGAGGCACGGCGCGGTCGTGCAACTGAATCGCAAAGATGCGGTCCGCACGTCGAACCACGCCGGCTGTGCCGGGTGTGGCCCGATAAGCATTCAGAACCTGTCGCACATACTCGCGCTGCTCCATCGACCCACACCTTCAGCCCTGCGGATCGCGCAGCGACGGACCGTTGATGGTGACCGTGTGGCAGTAATGCCGCACACGGCTGAGCAACGCCTCGACCATGGACTTGTTGCCGAGGAAGTTCTGCCACTCGTCATAGCCAAGGTTCGTAGTAATGATCGTCGAGTGGCGATGATAACGCTCCTCCATCAGCTTGAAGAACGTGTTCGACTGCTCGGGCTTGAGATTTAAATACCCGAACTCATCGATCAGCAGGACGTCCAGACGCGCCAGCCGGTTTAACAACTGGCGCGTGGATCGATCCGCCAGCGAAGCATACATCTCATCGAACAGGTCCTGTGCCCGAACGAACTGACAGCGATGTCCGTTCTGCAACGCCTTTAGCAGAAGGCCGCAGGCCAGCCCGGTTTTGCCCACGCCGGTCGGGCCCACCAGCACCAGATTCTCGTGCTTTGCCACGAAGTCGAGGTCGGCGAACGTGCGCATCTGCTTGCGGTTCACGCCCGGCTGGCGCGACCACGGAAACGTTTCCAGGGACCATCGCTCCGGCAGATTCGCTCTGTGAATGCGCCATTCGAGCGCGCTTTCCTGCCGCTCATGCCACTGCGCCCGCAAGAGTCCCGCCACGAACTCCGTGTAAGGGATCTGCGCCTTTTCGGCGGCCTGCAACTGCTCGTCGTAAACGTTGAGCATGCGGCGCAGCTTGAGATTCTTCAGCAGTTGTTCGAGTTCTTCAGTCATTGCCTTGCGGCTCCTTGTCGCCGATCAGAAAATAGTCGCGGGCTACCCGCCGCAGAATCATTCGTTCCAGCCGGTCGAGATCGTAAAGTCCGTAGCGGGCGGCTTCGGCAACCGCGGCAAGGAAAGGTTCGCGGGGATACTCGCGCAGCAGTCGCAGCATTTGCCGCAGGGCAAGAGTCACCACTTTGCGCCCCTTCTGCTTCAGCGCCGATATATAAGGTGCGATCTCCGGCGCGGCTTCGATGAGCGTCTGTTCTTCCGGATGCGGATCGTTTCGCTTAACGCCCGCGCCGCGCGGCGGCCGGTGTTCGGCCAGCATGATCCGCTGATTCGGCGGCGTCAGAACGCGATCGTGTACAACAATGTGGCGCGGATCGAGTTCGATCTCGATCCGGTCGCGCGTCTCGCGAACGTCCACGCTCCGCCCGATCCAGGGAACCGGAACCGAGTAACGAATGGAGTTCACCGAGACATAGCCTTCCGTGTCTGCGGTGCGCCGGTGCAGCCGATACACTTCCGGGACCCATGCCGGCAACGGTTTCAGACGTAGCTGCTCGACCGCGAACAGCTCTCGCGGCACGGCGCGAAGATGCTTCTTATAGGTGGAGTTCACCTTGTCGCACCACTGGCGCGCCTGAAGGTTGAGATCCTGCCAGCTGGTGAAGGTACGGCCCGCCAGAAAGTTGTTTTCGATGAATGAGAAAGGCCGTTCCACGCGCGCCGAACGATTGGCGTCGCCGCGCTCATGCGCCACGAAACGGAAACCGAGGCGGTCGGCGAACGACTCCATCTCGGGCACCGGAATCATCTCGCGTCCCGTGCCGCGCAGCACCACCACGTGCGTGTTGTCGATCATCACGCGTTCCGGGGCGCCGTTCATGTAGCGCACCGCATCGGTGAGAAACACCTTGCAGTCGAAGCGCTGAAAGGTGGGATTGATCTGAAAGAACAGCATGCGCGAATAACACAGCACTGCAGAGGCGGTCTGCGCCTTATACTTCCTGCCGCCCACTTCCACTTCATGCGGAGACGTATCGTGCTGCATCTCCACACCGGGCTCGAAATGATACTGGCCCGAGGGCACAACCGGCGTTTGCCCGATACCCTGTCTGCGGCAGAATGAGGTCAGCGCCTGATATGACAGTGCCGCGCCGCTCGCCTGGAGTTCCTCATGGACTCGCACGAGATTCCCCTTGCAGGAAGCCAACAGCTCGATGATCTGTTGGCGGTAAGGTTCTGCTTTCTCCGAACGCTGAATCTCCGGCACGCTGACGGAGTTCGATTGCAGGACTTTGCGCACAGTGAGGCGCGACACCCGCAACACGCGTGCGATCTCGCGCTTGCTCACTCGTTGCTCGTGCAACTCCAGAATCGCGGTTCGCTGCGCCTGGCTCAGCATGTCTGCTTTCCTGTTCCTTTCCGATTCGTTCCGCCATCCGGTTCAGTTCCCGGCGCGTACTTTCGATCTCGCGCTGCGCCTGCTCCTGCTGTGCGGCGTTCATCTCCGGCAAAGCTTCGGTGAGCCTGCGGCCGGCGCGACGCAGAATGGCAAGCGCCATCTCCAGATCGCCCTGAACCTGTTCGGCCGCGGCGGGCTTCGCCGTCTGCGGCTGGCTCTGCGTTTTCAGAAACAGTTCCGGTTCGGCGAGAATGCGCTCGCGAGCCACCCGCGAACCTTCGCGCCATGCGGTGTAAAGCTGTGCCGCCTGCCTGGAATCGCAGCGGTGCGTCACGAATGCCGCAGCCATGCGCTCACAGTCTTCGGCGCTGACGCGAGCCACCGGCACCAGATACTTCATGGCGGTCTGCGCAGTGATGTTCCCTTCGCGCACATGACGCTGAACCGCTTCAGGCAACAACTCGACAAGCGCCAGTCGCCGCGATACCCAACTGATGCTCCGGTCGAAACGGCGCGCCAGTTCGTCGAGCGAGTAGCTGAAGCGCTGTTCCATCTCCGACAGCAGCCACCCCTGTTCGAGCGCGCTTTCCTGAGGGCTCATTCGCTGCGCACGCGATAACAGCAGGGCTTCGGCTTCGCCCATCGGCCAGACCGTGGCTTCGATGATGTCGCGGCCCAGTTGCCGGAGCGCGGCGATTCGTTTGTAACCGTCGATTACCAGGTAGCTGTCGCTGCCGTCTTTGGCGATCACAACAACGATGGGCGTCTGCTGGCCGCTCTCAGCCAGCGAGGCCAGCAGTTGGCGCTGGCGGTGCGGCTCGCGGACTCGCAGGTGCTCCCATCGCAGGTCGAGCTGGTGAAACTCCAGGTGCATGGTCGGGCGGCTGAACCCGAGTATGCGGGAGGTTGGGACTGGTCTTTTGCGGAAGCGGGGGAAGTGTGCCGGGAACTGCTGTGGGATCAGTGAGATAGGGCCGGATCTGGTCTTTCGCGGTGCGGACGATTAGTGCCCCCATAACGCCAATGAAATCAGCGCCTTGCGAGCCGAACTGGTCTTTCGCGACCTCCCAGGGAAGTTGCTTGAGAGGAGGGGGCAATCGCAGCGGTTCGGGTGATTCAGGGTGCGCCGCCGCGCGCCGGTCGATTCGCCATGCGATGGAATAGCCGGGGTTCTGATTACGCCAGTTTGCCTGGGTCTTCTGGCGCCGCGCCTTCTGGCAGTCCGGACTCCCGCAGGCTCGCTGCCGGCTTCCCACTCGCGGATTCGGCCGGAACCACCGGCGACAGATGGTGCACGGTCTCTTCCGGGCCTCGGGCATCGTGATGTTCTATCGTCTTCATCACGACTTCAGCCGCCGCGAGGCGCGATCAGTTCAGAATGCCTGGGTCATTTCTGACGAGCAGAGGTGGGTCACTTCTGGAAGGCGCCGAAGAGCCGCAACCGGCGCAATCCCCGGGGAGTCAAGCGGAAAATTGAGTAACTTCCCCCTCCGCCGCGGCTACAGACGCTCGCCTCTCATCGAGATCTCCGCCGCCATTAGGATTGTTAAGTGAAGAGTATTGCGTTTAGCATTCCTAACACTATTCCGCAAACCACCGTGATGCTCAGGCGGCCGCCGCGGCCGCGGCTTCGTTCAAGTCAGCATCTCGGCGCGAATCCAGAAGGCAGGGTCAGATCACTGGTTTGGGCGTTCCCGTCAAGTTGACGTGACGCCCACTTCGCGGGGGAAATTTACCAGAACGGGTTTGGGGCCTGCCATTTCCGGTTGATATGACTCCGGAACCAAAGGAGAGGCGAGTATGTCGTTTGAGAGTAGCCTACGCGACGCGTGTTCTGAAAGTAGCCAAACTACTCCCGGAAGGTCGCCGGTCTTTCAGGGGAATCTAATGCGAAATCGCCATACACCCAAACGTGGGCAGAGTCGTAGAGGCCCGTCAGTGGTTGTTTGGCCTCACCATTCCTGTCCCAAGGCTGAAGGTCGCTGTCCAGTTCACAGAACGCGATTTCATCCGCTCCTTCGTCGCGCAGTTGTTCGCCCCGCACCAGTACGGCAGCGAGGATTGCCTGATCGAAGGGCTTCAGATCGAGGTTGAGCGATGCCAACTCCACAGCTCGTGCGAGCATCGCCTCGGTTAAGGCAAAGACCTCAATCCCGGGATCTTGTGTGAGACTTTGCAACCGGGCCTCGAGTTCGTCCAGTTCCGACAGAACGGCCGCCTCATATTGGTCAAGTGCCACACGGACAACCTCGGCTCGTTGAGTCTCGATTCTGCCCGCCGTTCCTCGCCTTTTCACGCAACTCCACTGCTGCCGGCATCTGGAGATGAACTGGGGCAACAAGGGCAACCACCCAGTTCGTCTCAACGAAAACGTGCGGCATCTCCTAGCTTCTGATCTGAGACCGTGGATGTCCTGACCGAACGATACCTTGCGTGAGCGCGGGAACTATGTACATTTGGGCGGCTCTTTTAAATTCGGGGGACAGACTGCGGAGACCGGATTCGGTCGATAAACCCTCGAGCCACGACTGAACGTTCCGCTCAAAATCGAGCGAATCCGCTTGAGGGTTCTGCGTTGGACGAAAGCGCAGAATTTCTTTGACGTCGAAATCGCCGACTTCGGTGATCGAATCTTCGACGGAGGGCAGATACCGGTCTCGATAAAGCCGAATCCGCTGCGGAGTAATCAGAAGACCGACCGGCGAACCCAGAGAGGCCATATTTGCCTTCAGTTGGCGCTCGGAATCTTCCAACGCCTGACTCGACAGCTTGACCTCGACAACCAGCGCAACATCCGACGCATCAGGACCAGTGACGATGATATCCGGCTTCGGCGCTCACGAAGAATGACCCACTTCCGCTCGCTTAAAGTGACCCACCTGGAGAACAGGATCTCGGTTTGAGCGCGCATCATCATCCACGCCGCAGGCGTGTGCAGTGTTCGGCGAAGATGCGGGGCACTCGATATCATCCGCGCCGAAGGCGCGTTCTGCTCGTGGTGAGGGAGTAAGTACGGGGCTATCGCGCTGGCGTGGAACGCTGGAGTTTGTTGCGGAGGTGCTGGAAGTATTCCGGGCCGACCTTGAGCTGCAGGACTTCTTCGATCACAGGCGCGAAGTAAATCAGCGACCGAATCGTACCGAGAGGCGCAGCGTCGGCAGGTCTGGCCGAACGCCGCGCCGCCGCGAGTATCAATGCATTTTCAACTGTGGCCAGAGGCACGGCGCGGTCGTGCAACTGAATCGCAAAGATGCGGTCCGCACGTCGAACCACGCCGGCTGTGCCGGGTGTGGCCCGATAAGCATTCAGAACCTGTCGCACATACTCGCGCTGCTCCATCGACCCACACCTTCAGCCCTGCGGATCGCGCAGCGACGGACCGTTGATGGTGACCGTGTGGCAGTAATGCCGCACACGGCTGAGCAACGCCTCGACCATGGACTTGTTGCCGAGGAAGTTCTGCCACTCGTCATAGCCAAGGTTCGTAGTAATGATCGTCGAGTGGCGATGATAACGCTCCTCCATCAGCTTGAAGAACGTGTTCGACTGCTCGGGCTTGAGATTTAAATACCCGAACTCATCGATCAGCAGGACGTCCAGACGCGCCAGCCGGTTTAACAACTGGCGCGTGGATCGATCCGCCAGCGAAGCATACATCTCATCGAACAGGTCCTGTGCCCGAACGAACTGACAGCGATGTCCGTTCTGCAACGCCTTTAGCAGAAGGCCGCAGGCCAGCCCGGTTTTGCCCACGCCGGTCGGGCCCACCAGCACCAGATTCTCGTGCTTTGCCACGAAGTCGAGGTCGGCGAACGTGCGCATCTGCTTGCGGTTCACGCCCGGCTGGCGCGACCACGGAAACGTTTCCAGGGACCATCGCTCCGGCAGATTCGCTCTGTGAATGCGCCATTCGAGCGCGCTTTCCTGCCGCTCATGCCACTGCGCCCGCAAGAGTCCCGCCACGAACTCCGTGTAAGGGATCTGCGCCTTTTCGGCGGCCTGCAACTGCTCGTCGTAAACGTTGAGCATGCGGCGCAGCTTGAGATTCTTCAGCAGTTGTTCGAGTTCTTCAGTCATTGCCTTGCGGCTCCTTGTCGCCGATCAGAAAATAGTCGCGGGCTACCCGCCGCAGAATCATTCGTTCCAGCCGGTCGAGATCGTAAAGTCCGTAGCGGGCGGCTTCGGCAACCGCGGCAAGGAAAGGTTCGCGGGGATACTCGCGCAGCAGTCGCAGCATTTGCCGCAGGGCAAGAGTCACCACTTTGCGCCCCTTCTGCTTCAGCGCCGATATATAAGGTGCGATCTCCGGCGCGGCTTCGATGAGCGTCTGTTCTTCCGGATGCGGATCGTTTCGCTTAACGCCCGCGCCGCGCGGCGGCCGGTGTTCGGCCAGCATGATCCGCTGATTCGGCGGCGTCAGAACGCGATCGTGTACAACAATGTGGCGCGGATCGAGTTCGATCTCGATCCGGTCGCGCGTCTCGCGAACGTCCACGCTCCGCCCGATCCAGGGAACCGGAACCGAGTAACGAATGGAGTTCACCGAGACATAGCCTTCCGTGTCTGCGGTGCGCCGGTGCAGCCGATACACTTCCGGGACCCATGCCGGCAACGGTTTCAGACGTAGCTGCTCGACCGCGAACAGCTCTCGCGGCACGGCGCGAAGATGCTTCTTATAGGTGGAGTTCACCTTGTCGCACCACTGGCGCGCCTGAAGGTTGAGATCCTGCCAGCTGGTGAAGGTACGGCCCGCCAGAAAGTTGTTTTCGATGAATGAGAAAGGCCGTTCCACGCGCGCCGAACGATTGGCGTCGCCGCGCTCATGCGCCACGAAACGGAAACCGAGGCGGTCGGCGAACGACTCCATCTCGGGCACCGGAATCATCTCGCGTCCCGTGCCGCGCAGCACCACCACGTGCGTGTTGTCGATCATCACGCGTTCCGGGGCGCCGTTCATGTAGCGCACCGCATCGGTGAGAAACACCTTGCAGTCGAAGCGCTGAAAGGTGGGATTGATCTGAAAGAACAGCATGCGCGAATAACACAGCACTGCAGAGGCGGTCTGCGCCTTATACTTCCTGCCGCCCACTTCCACTTCATGCGGAGACGTATCGTGCTGCATCTCCACACCGGGCTCGAAATGATACTGGCCCGAGGGCACAACCGGCGTTTGCCCGATACCCTGTCTGCGGCAGAATGAGGTCAGCGCCTGATATGACAGTGCCGCGCCGCTCGCCTGGAGTTCCTCATGGACTCGCACGAGATTCCCCTTGCAGGAAGCCAACAGCTCGATGATCTGTTGGCGGTAAGGTTCTGCTTTCTCCGAACGCTGAATCTCCGGCACGCTGACGGAGTTCGATTGCAGGACTTTGCGCACAGTGAGGCGCGACACCCGCAACACGCGTGCGATCTCGCGCTTGCTCACTCGTTGCTCGTGCAACTCCAGAATCGCGGTTCGCTGCGCCTGGCTCAGCATGTCTGCTTTCCTGTTCCTTTCCGATTCGTTCCGCCATCCGGTTCAGTTCCCGGCGCGTACTTTCGATCTCGCGCTGCGCCTGCTCCTGCTGTGCGGCGTTCATCTCCGGCAAAGCTTCGGTGAGCCTGCGGCCGGCGCGACGCAGAATGGCAAGCGCCATCTCCAGATCGCCCTGAACCTGTTCGGCCGCGGCGGGCTTCGCCGTCTGCGGCTGGCTCTGCGTTTTCAGAAACAGTTCCGGTTCGGCGAGAATGCGCTCGCGAGCCACCCGCGAACCTTCGCGCCATGCGGTGTAAAGCTGTGCCGCCTGCCTGGAATCGCAGCGGTGCGTCACGAATGCCGCAGCCATGCGCTCACAGTCTTCGGCGCTGACGCGAGCCACCGGCACCAGATACTTCATGGCGGTCTGCGCAGTGATGTTCCCTTCGCGCACATGACGCTGAACCGCTTCAGGCAACAACTCGACAAGCGCCAGTCGCCGCGATACCCAACTGATGCTCCGGTCGAAACGGCGCGCCAGTTCGTCGAGCGAGTAGCTGAAGCGCTGTTCCATCTCCGACAGCAGCCACCCCTGTTCGAGCGCGCTTTCCTGAGGGCTCATTCGCTGCGCACGCGATAACAGCAGGGCTTCGGCTTCGCCCATCGGCCAGACCGTGGCTTCGATGATGTCGCGGCCCAGTTGCCGGAGCGCGGCGATTCGTTTGTAACCGTCGATTACCAGGTAGCTGTCGCTGCCGTCTTTGGCGATCACAACAACGATGGGCGTCTGCTGGCCG
The DNA here is from genome assembly GCA_963832905.1 of Terriglobia bacterium. Taxonomy (GTDB): domain Bacteria; phylum Acidobacteriota; class Terriglobia; order Bryobacterales; family Bryobacteraceae; genus BOG-234. Next base: position 914,927 of record CAWHVO010000002.1, read on the forward strand.
CTCTCAGCCAGCGAGGCCAGCAGTTGGCGCTGGCGGTGCGGCTCGCGGACTCGCAGGTGCTCCCATCGCAGGTCGAGCTGGTGAAACTCCAGGTGCATGGTCGGGCGGCTGAACCCGAGTATGCGGGAGGTTGGGACTGGTCTTTTGCGGAAGCGGGGGAAGTGTGCCGGGAACTGCTGTGGGATCAGTGAGATAGGGCCGGATCTGGTCTTTCGCGGTGCGGACGATTAGTGCCCCCATAACGCCAATGAAATCAGCGCCTTGCGAGCCGAACTGGTCTTTCGCGACCTCCCAGGGAAGTTGCTTGAGAGGAGGGGGCAATCGCAGCGGTTCGGGTGATTCAGGGTGCGCCGCCGCGCGCCGGTCGATTCGCCATGCGATGGAATAGCCGGGGTTCTGATTACGCCAGTTTGCCTGGGTCTTCTGGCGCCGCGCCTTCTGGCAGTCCGGACTCCCGCAGGCTCGCTGCCGGCTTCCCACTCGCGGATTCGGCCGGAACCACCGGCGACAGATGGTGCACGGTCTCTTCCGGGCCTCGGGCATCGTGATGTTCTATCGTCTTCATCACGACTTCAGCCGCCGCGAGGCGCGATCAGTTCAGAATGCCTGGGTCATTTCTGACGAGCAGAGGTGGGTCACTTCTGGAAGGCGCCGAAGATATCCGGTTCGAACGGCATGACTTGACCATATCACTCACAACTCGGCGTCGTGTATCGAGTGTTGGACTGATTTCAAAATGCACCCCGCTCCGCTCGGTGAAAGCAATCTCTGTTCAGATTGTCGGCGCCTCTGGTCACGCAGCGAGGGCCGCGGTCTCCTGATGAGTCCATGAAACGCCCTCACGGAAACCACATGAGTGAGAAGGAGTCTCGGTGAACTGCCCGCGCCACGCTCCCGCGAAACGGCGTTCGGGGAAGTATCGTTCGCGCTCTGATCGCCACTCGCAGGAAAGGCCGATCCGGGATTAGAAACGACAAGTCGGCATCACTCAGGTGAACCCTCTTCCTTTCGGCTACAGGGCCAGAGCCATTCGCAAAGCGGCATCGACCTCGGCCAGATTCGGAAGCGTCCCGATAACCCGGTCGATCTCATTGTCGCGAACGGTAGCGAGGTTATCTGCCATGATTACCGAGTCCATCAACAGTCCGGACCGGCTGCCGCTCCCGCCGGCTTCGTTTAAGGGATTTTTTCTGGGGCATGGGCCCCGGCTTCCTCTGCTCGCGTGATAGCTGAGGGGATTGTCCAGCACCCCGAGTCCGTGGAAATTCGTAGCCAACCCGGAGAGTGGCGCCGACAATCGCACCGATGGCGCTGCCATCCTCCGAGTCGCGCGTTACCCGGGAAGTGCCGTCAAACCGCGGGGATGAGGAGGCCGGATGATTAGGGATTTTCATGGAGCCTGCACTCAGTCGCTTGAGTCCAAAGCACCGGGGCATGCATCTACCCATGATGGAAATTTTGACTGGATTCAGCCTGGCCGAGGCCGTCGCACTTCTTATTCGCACTCCCGCTACCCTGAGTGCACTCTTGCGTGGGCTACCCGACATGTGGGTGCGCCGCAACGAAGGAAGAGATACCTGGAGCGCGTTCGACATCATGGGCCACTTGATCGTCGGGGAGCGCACCGACTGGATACCGCGGCTGCGGATCATCCTGGAGAAAGGCGAAGCGCGGCAATTTGATCCCTTTGACCGCCTTGCGCAGTTCGAAGAGAGTCAAGGCAAGTCGCTCGACCAGCTCTTGGACGATTTCGCCCGCCTGCGAAGCGAGAATCTGGCTGCCTTGGAGACGCTGAATTTGCAGCACGAAGACTGGACGCGGCGAGGAAAGCATCCCTCGCTGGGAGTGGTGACGCTGTCGGAACTCGTGGCGACATGGGCCGTTCACGACCTCACTCATATGCATCAGTTATCTCGCGTGATGGCCCACCAGTATCGCAACGCAGTCGGGCCGTGGAGCGCCTGGCTGGGGGTGCTGCAGTGTGCTGGTCATAGTGCTTAGGCAACCGGACTCACCTGCGCTGCCGCTCCGATAGGTGCGACTTTGCCCTGCATGCCCCGCCGTCGGATTGGCTGCTTCCGATGTCCCTGACGCCACGAACTGGCCTGGTCTTGCGCCCCGGGGTCTTCACGCCGGCGGCCTTGCCACGATGAGAACTTTTTCATTCCCAACGAAATTCCAAAAAAAATATCCACTAAATCAATCACTTACCTCTAAATCCACTCCGCATCCCGCTTCGCGCATGCCACAATGCCACCAGGCACAAAGAAATTACCCGTAAAGCCCGGATTTCGGCTTTACGCGCACTGTCGGGCCCCCTTTATGGGGGCCACAGCAATTTATTCGTGGCCATTTCATTCGGAGGTGAATTCAATGAGCTCTCTTGTGCGCATCGCCGCCAACCGCGCCAATGGCGCCAAATCCCGCGGCCCCGTGACTCCCGAAGGCAAGCGGATTTCCGCCGCCAACGTCATCCATTCCACCGGTCCACGCACGCCGGAAGGCAAAGCCCGCGCTTCGCAGAATGCTCTGAAGCACGGCATGCTCTCGCAGTCCGTCGTGCTCCGCAACGAATGCCCGGACAGCTTCGAGAACGCTCACTGCTCGCTGCGCGATGAACTTCAGCCGCGCAGCTATATCGATAACGAGTTGGTCGAGATCATGGCCGCAGCCCACTGGCGTCGCAAACGCTCATGGTGCATCGAAAAGGATCAGTTCGATCACGCCATTGAGGCCATTGAGGTCATCGAGAGCCCTGTCGAACCGAACGCTTCCCAGGAAAACTCCGAAAACGCCGCACCGCCCTCCCTCCAGACCGCCCTCGCCTTCTCAGCCCTCTGCAGCAAGTCGCCCACTCTCAAGACCCTTCGCCGTTATGAAGTTACCAACAGCCGCGAGTTCCTCCGTCATCTCTCTATCTACGAATCGCGGCGTCGCGAAAGCGATTTTTCCAAACGAACTGAACCCAAAACCGGATAAATACGCAGTGGGGCAGGTTGTCAACCTGCAGCCGATTTGTCAAATCGGCTTTCGAACAAAGGGCGCGCAGCCGCCAACTATTTTAGAGCTCACAGCTGGCAGCTGATAGCTGATAGCCGCGCGGTGCGGATAGTGCGTTTGCACTATTGTCGGCATTCCGGCCCGGCCATAGACTTGGAGGTTCTTTACGATAGGGCATTTTTGTCGCATGAAACAAGCCGGCCTGCGGAAGTGGCTCGCGATTCTCTTTCTGGTGCTGCTGGTGAACACCGCCTACGTCGCGGCGTTTTCTTCGGCAACCGTTTTCTATATGGGGAACGTACTGCTGCATCTGGTGCTGGCGGTGGTGCTGGCACTCCTGGTGCTCTTCACCATTCGCAGGAGCCGGGATCTGATCGGCGGCGCGCCGGTGGCGATGTTCCTTTTTCTCATCGCGCTGATCTTCGGTGTGATGCTGGCCTGGAGAGGCAACATCTACGCCAATCGCTGGATGTTGTGGTCGCACATTGTGGTGGCGGGGCTTGGGGTACTTGCCCTGATTCCCTTCGTCGTCAGGCAGGCCAACCGGGAATTTCGCAGAGGCTTTGCGGTCGCCGCGGTGCTGCTCGTCGGCCTGCCGGCCATCATGGTCGGCTACCGCAGGGCTTTCCCCGATCCGCACGATCGCATCACGAATCCGCCGACAGCTCCGGTATCGATGGACGGCGAAGGAGGCGGTCCGCAGTCACCTTTCTTCCCGTCATCCGCCCGGACGAATGTCGGCGGCATCATCCCATCGAACTTCTTCATGGATTCGAAGACGTGCGGCGAGTGCCACAAGAAGATCTATGACGAGTGGAAAAGCTCGGCGCATCATTTCGCTTCGTTCAACAACCAGTTCTACCGGAAAGCCATCGAGAACATGCAGGAGACGCAGGGCACCACACACGGCAGCAAGTGGTGCGCGGGCTGTCACGATCACGCCGTGTTCTTCAACGGCCGGTTCGAAAAACCGATCAAAGACCAGATCGACACCCCCGAGGCGCAGGCCGGCCTCGCGTGCACGTCGTGCCATGCGATCGCGCATGTCGACAGCACCATGGGCAACGCCGGGTTCACCATCGAATACCCGGCGCTGCATCAGCTGATGACGAGCAAGAACCCGATCGTCAAAGCCTCCGTCGATTTCATGACCTATCTGAATCCGGAGCCGCATCGCAAAACGTTCCTGAAGCCGTTTATGACGATGCAGTCCTCCGAGTTCTGCTCCGCGTGTCACAAGGTGCACCTAGATGTGCCGGTCAATAACTACCGCTGGTTTCGCGGTTTCAACGATTACGACAACTGGCAGGCGAGCGGTCTCGGCGAAGGCGCGCGGTCGTTCTACTATCCGCCGAAAAGCGTGACCTGCAGCGGTTGCCACATGCCGCTGGAGCCTTCGAACGAACTCGGATCAAAGGGCGGGGAAGGACATTCGCATCGTTTCGTGGCGGCCAACACGTCTCTGTCGCACGCGAATCTCGACGCGGTGCAGACGGCGGCAGAGCAGAAATTCCTGACATCGGGATTCATCACGGTGGATATCTTCGCCGCTTCGCCGGTGGCGGACAACGGGAGGCAGACTAACATGATCCGGCGGGCTGCGACCGGGCCGACCCTGAACTCGGGAATCGCATCGGGTGAGGAAGTCGAACAATCGGGTGACACGTTTATTCGCGAAGTGGGCCAGGTGGCCGCACCGCTGGACGTGGCGAAGCCGAAGCTCGTGCCGGGTTCGACCGCCCGTGTCGATGTGGTGGTGCGCACGCGCAAGATCGGACACTTCTTTCCGGGCGGCACGCTCGATGCGTTCGATATCTGGCTCGAACTCAAGGCCAAAGATGCCACCGGCAAAGTCATCTACTGGAACGGTGCTGTTGGCGCAGATGGAAAGATCGACCCCGGCGCGCACATGTACAAAGCGTTTCAACTGGACGGCGACGGCAACGAGATCAACAAGCGCAATGCCTATCAGGCGCGCAGCGTGCTGTACGTGCACGCCATTCCGCCGGGCGCGGCCGACACGGTGCACTATCTGATGCGCATCCCGAACGACGCGAAGGGACCCATCGCGATCACCGCGAAGCTGAATCACCGCAAGTTCAGCTGGTATTACACGCATTTTGCTTATGCAGGCCAACCGAAACCGGGGCAGGATCCGAGTCTGAACAACGTGAACTACAACAACCTCGAATACAGCTTCGACAAGTCGAATATTCCGGCGAATGTCTCGGGTGCGATCAAACACGACATTCCGATGGCGCCCATTACGGTGCTCGCGTCGGCGAGTGCGACGGTCGATCTGACGAACGGCCGCGGCGAGAAGACCGCGTGGACGCCGGTAGCTGCAAAGAAGACACGCGAGCGCTGGAACGACTGGGGTATTGGACTGCTGCTGCAGGGCGATGTGAAGGGCGCGGAATATGCGTTCACCAAGGTGACCGAGGCCGAGCCGGGCTACGCCGACGGATGGCTGAATGTGGCGCGGGCGCTGATTCAGGAAGGTGAGACGGAGCGAGCCAAGCCGTATATCGCCAAGGCCCTGCAGATCGATTCGTCACTCGGGCGCATCTGGTACTTCAAGGCGCTGATCGAGAAGGCGGACGGCGATTACGATGGCGCGCTGAAGTCGCTTAAGGTGGTCACGGACAAGTATCCCCGCGACCGCGTCGTATGGAACCAGGTGGCGCGCCTGCTCTTCCTGAAGCGCCAGTACAAGGAGTCGATCGAAGCGCTGAAGAAGGTTGCCGCAATCGATCCGGAAGATCTGCAGATGCACTACACCGCGATGCTGTCGTATCGCGGTCTGGGTGACATGAATAGCGCGGCGCGCGAACAAAAGCTCTTCCAGCGTTTCAAGGCGGAGGAGTCGGCGCAGGCGATCACCGCGAAGCGGCGGCTGATCAGCCCCGAAGACAACAACGAACGGCAGGCGATTCACGACCACGAAAGCATGCAGGAGCTGCTGAACCAATGACCAGACCGCGACAGCTGAACACACAGGCTAAAGCCTGTGCCACGCGACATGGTGGCACAGGCTTCAGCCTGTGTAATAAGTTCGCAATCGGAGTCATTATTGCCGCGGCAGTCGTTTCCACTCTCCTCGCCATAAACGCCCCGCCCGCGATTCCGGTCACGTTCACTAACGTCACGGCGCAGGCGGGCATCCGGTTCGTCCACAATGCCGGCAAAGCAGGCAAGAAATATCTGCCGGAAACGCTGGGGTCCGGCGCTGCTTTCATCGATGTGGACGGCGACGGATGGCCTGACGTCATTCTCGTCAACAGCAAAGACTGGACGCCGCGCGGGCGCCGGTCAACCGCGGCTGTCTACCGGAACAATCGCAACGGCACGTTCACCGACATCACGCGCGGCAGCGGGCTCGACATCGAAATCTACGGCATTGGAATCGCCGTCGGCGATTACGATAACGACGGCCGGGACGACGTCTACATCACCGCGCTCGATGGCGATCATCTTTTTCACAACGACGGCGGCGGCAAATTCACCGATGTCACGAAGACTTCGGGCATCGGCAACGCCAGCTTCGGCACCAGCGCGGCGTGGCTGGATTACGATCACGATGGTAGGCTCGATCTCTTCGTCGCCAACTACGTGCAGTGGACACAGAAGGGGGACATCTGGTGCTCACTGGATGGTTCGACCAAGTCATACTGCACACCCGAGTCGTACAAAGGCACATCGAGCAAGCTTTATCGCAATCTCGGCAACGGCAGATTCGAAGATGTGACGGTGAAAGCAGGGCTCGGCGACCCGAAGAGCAAGTCGCTCGGCATCTCCGTGATCGACATCGATAACGACGGCTGGCCCGATCTTTTCGTGTGCAACGACACGCAGCCGAACAAGCTTTACCGGAACAACCGCGACGGAACGTTCTCGGAAAGCGGCACGACCGCCGGAGTAGCGTATGGCGAGGACGGTGTGGCGCGCGGCGCGATGGGTACGGATTTCGCGGACTACGACCGCACCGGCCGGGCAGGTCTGCTGGTGGGCAATTTTTCCAATCAGATGATCGGGCTTTATCACAACGAAGGCAACGGGCTTTTCGTGGACGAAGCGCCAACGTCGAACGTGGGCCGCGAAAGCCTCCTGTCTCTCAGTTTCGGGGTGTTTTTCTTCGATTACGATCTCGACGGCTACCCGGACATTCTCACGGCGAACGGGCATATCGAAGAGCAAATCGGGCGCGTGCAGCCGAAGATTCATTACCAGGAAGCGCCGCTGCTGTTCCGCAATCTGGCGGTCGAAGAAGTTTGAGAACATGTCGAACAAAGTCGGCGAGCGACTTCCCGAAGCCGATGGTGGCGCGCGGCGCGATCTATGGCGATTACGACCGTGACGGCGATCTCGACGTGCTCATTACGTCGAATAACGGCCCGGCGCATCTGTTCCGCAACGACGGCGGAAACAAGAATCACTGGCTTTCGGTGCGCACGCGCGGCACAAAGTCCAATCGCGACGGCATCGGCGCGGTCGTGCGGATTGAGAGCGCCGGCGGCAAGCAGTGGGGCACCGTGCACAGCGGGTCGAGCTACGCGTCGCAGAGCGATCTGGCCCTGACCTTCGGCATCGCGCAGGATCCGGTGATCACCTCGCTGAAGGTCGAATGGCCGAGTGGAACAAAGCAGAGCTTTGCCAACGTGCAGCCGAATCGGGCCATCATCGTCGATGAAGCAAAGGGAATTCTTCCGGTGCCGAAGTGACCATAACGCTTGTGGGGCAGGGCTTCGGCCCTGCAGGCTGGGCTTCGCCCGGCCCGGAGCTTTACGCATCCCGAGCGGGCGCGAATTTCTGCGACCTGGTAGAATTCAGGGTGTTATGAGACCCTGCCTGCCCATACTTACACTCGCCCTGTTGGCCGGAGTCACATCGCTCGAGGCCGCGGACTGCGACCGCGCCTGTCTCGGCAGCTTTATAACGCAGTATCTTGATGCCATGGTGGCGCATACCCCGGCGAAACTGCCGCTGAGCGCCAACCTTCGATTCACCGAAGACGGCGTCGACTTGAAGCTCGGCGAGGGGCTGTGGAAGAATGCGTCGAAGATCCGCGCCTATCGCGAAGACGTGCTCGATGTGCGCGAGGGCGTCGCGGCATCGCAGTGTTGTCGTCGAAGAAGGCGGGACGCCGGTCCTGCTGGCGGTGCGGCTGAAGGTGGCGGACCGGAAAATCAGCGAAGTCGAAACGCAGGTTACGCGCACGAAGAAGGAAGGCGCGCTGTTTGTCCTTGATACGCTCGAAACGCCCGGACCGATGTCAACGCTCCTCGATAAATCGCAGCACACATCACGCGAGGAGCTGATTAAAACTGCGCTCTTCTATCCCGCCGGGCTGAAGATCGGCAGCTTCGTGAATGTGGACGCACCATTCGCGCCCGATGCATATCGTTTCGAGAACGGCGCACGCATGGCGGGCAAAGGATGCACGCGCGCGGGATGCGAGGACATCAAGGCGCAGAAAATCATGGAGCATCCGGGCATCATGACGCGCGTCGTCGCCGTGGATGAGGATACCGGAGTGGTCCTGCTGCGCATGAATTTCGGCCAGACCAAGTCGTACGGCGAAGGCAACGCTCTGATGTGCTTCGAGGCGTTCAAAATCTACGGCGGCCAGATTCACGGTGTCGAAGCGTTCATGAAGATCATGCCTGTCGGCCTCGGAAACGGCGGCTGGGATACAGGCGCGGTGAACTGAAGGAGATCATATGTCAACTCGTCGTCAAATAATTCAGCAGGCCATCGTGGCCACAGGTGCGGCAGCTCTCCTGAAAGCACAGAGTGCGCCAACGACTTCTTCGGAGCCCGCGTGGAAACATCTTTTTCCCGCCGGATTTCGCAATGAACGGATCAAGACCTCGGGCGCAGAGATCAACACCGTCATCGGCGGCTCGGGACCTCCCGTACTGATGTTCCACGGTGCGCCGCAGTCGCTGATCACCTGGCGTCTGATTGCACCCGATCTGGCGCGCGACTACACGCTCGTAATGTGCGATCTGCGCGGCTACGGCGACTCGAGCAAACCCGAGGGCGAGAAAGATCACTCGACCTATTCGAAACGGCCCATGGCGCTGGATGGCGTCGAGGTCATGAAGCATCTTGGCTACAACCAGTTCCCGATGGTGGGCCACGATCGTGGCGGCCGGGTGGGGCGGCGCATGGCGATCGATCATCCGGACATTGTCACAAAGCTTGTGGTGATGGATATCGTGCCCGCGCATTATCTGTACAGCCACGTCACCATCGAATTCGTGCAGGCGTATTTTCACTGGTTCAATTACTTGCGTCCCGCGCCGGGGCCGGAGAATGAACTGCTGAAGCAGAACACGGCGCCGCCGTTCCGGCCGATCACGGATGAAGCGCGGCTCGAATACCGCCGGCTCAATTCCGACCCCGCGATGCTGCATGCGATGTGCGAGGACTATCGCGCGTCGGCTTCCGTCGATCTGAAGATTGACGAGGCCGACATCAAAGCGGGTAAGCGGATTCAGTGCCCGGTGCGCGTGCTGTGGGCCGCTAACGGCGCGATGGGTCGCCTGTACGATGTCCTTGCAATCTGGAAAGACGAAGGCGTGGACAATGGCGCGAAGATTACCGGCAAGGGTCTGCCGGGGAATCATTCACTGCAGGAGAGCGCGCCGAAGGAAACGCTCGCCGAGCTACAGCAGTTCCTGCGGGCTTAACGGCTCTAAGTGAATCCCGGCAGCGCGCCAGGCGAGCAGCAGCGCACCGATCGCCGGGCCGTGCTTGGGCGCTTCGCAGGTGTTGTTTGCCTCGATGCTCACCAGCATCTGGAAGCGTTCCACCAGAATGGTGCTGCGGAAAACCCCGCCAGCCCAGGAAACGTGCGCGGCTTCCGCGTCCGGCCAAAGCTGACGCCGCACAGAACCGACGTGCAAGGCGAGTTCGCGCGCGGCGTTCTGAAGAATGCTCGTCGCAGTCGGGTCTCCTTCCTCCGCGACCCGGTTGACAATCTGCGCGAGTTCCGCGACGCGCTGCCGCGGCCACTCGGGCGTGTAGAGGAGATGCAGCAGTTCATCCGCATCGGAGACACCTGCGGCTTCAATCAAAGCCGGCGTCAGGATGGTTCTCCCTCCCCAGCCCTCGTGCTCGCGCATCACGGCGCGCAAAGCGTGCTTCGCAATGTCGAACGCGCTGCCTTCGTCGCCGAACAGGTAGCCCCAGCCGCCCGCGCGTGCGGTTTCGCCGCGTCCGTTCTGACCGAAAACCATGGAGCCGGTTCCGGCAGTCGCGACAACTCCGGGTTCGCCCGCTGTGGCGCCCGCCAGCGCGATCGCGGCATCGTGCGTGACGATCCAGTGATCCGCATCGATCAGTTCGTGGAGCAGAGCTGCTTTATCCGCGGGCCCGCCGCTCATTCCGAAGCACGCGGCTTTGAACCGATTGTCGGGGATGCCGGCACGGTCTGCGGCTCCGGTGATGCACTCGCGCATCACGCGCAGGAACTTCGCGCGCGCTTCGGCGGCCGCGACATGATTGCAGGGTCCGGCGTTCGCCCATCCCACAACCCGGCCATCGCGATCGCCGATCACTGCGGTAGTGCCGGACTGTCCGCCGTCAACTCCGAGAAAGTATTCGCTCATAGAATTCGGTAAAGTCTGAACGGGCCGCGGTCGACGATGAACTCCAGACCCCAGCGCGCGGGATCGCCTTTTATATCCGCGGCAATACGGTATGGATCGTCAATCAGCAGATAATCGACCCCGCGAGCCTTGACCGTCTTAGCGGCCAGTCTCCGCAAATCGCCGATCGGTTGCACGTTAACCCTGTTCAGCGTCGCGGGAAACGCACCGCAATTGACGGCATCGCAAACCTCCGGATGAATCTGAATGTTCGCCTCGTCGTGAGAGCTGTGAAGCTCGATGCGATCCATCTCAATGATTTTGCCGAAGTCCACGTCGACGTGCATACCGGGGTGGATCGATTCCCACGACTTCCATCTTGTGACAGGATTGCCGTCAAAAGCGAGCTCGATGTCCCAGGGAAACGGGGTCGCGTTGAGGCGCCACGATGCAGTGCGGGGGATTTCGGTGTCGCCGTTATACAGATGCACTTCGCCGATGCTCCATAGATCCACGTTCGTGGCCGTCTGCGCGATGCGGAGATGCTCGACAAGGCGTTTTGGAAAAGTGAAGCGATCAATCTGCGTCGGAGCCTGATTGTCGAAGACGCCGGTTGTCAGGATGTCCTGAATCAGCTCGCCTTCGGCGGACTGAAAGCCGATCATGATGTCGGTGCTGCAGTACGCCTCAGCCACAGGCGCCGAACTCCAGACGCGTTTGCCTTTCGGCACGAAGTAATCGAGAGTCTGCGCGGCCACCCACGCGGGAGAATGCGCGAGGAGAAACCGGTCCTGGGGCACGATGCGCAGCGCCGCAGGCCACTCAAGGCCAGCGAGATGCCAGTCGCCTTTGGCTGCGTAGCGGTCGATCACCGGCGGCCATCCGAGAATGGCGGCGAGTACCGTCAGAAGCGCCAGTGTGACCGGAGAGAATTCAAGCGCCAGCGCGGCGGCCAGCGCGATGAATGGAAGCGCGGGGATGAGAAATCGGGGCGCTATGTTCAGCGGATAAGGAACAAGGGAAAACAAAGCGGCCAGCAGACACGCCCGGCCGGCAGTTCGACCGAAGCGCGACCAGAGCCAGTGGCGCAAGCAGAAACAGCGGACCGATCTCACCGCCTCCGGGACCTCCCGAGACAGTAACCATGCGGAACAAAGGACGAAAGCTCGCAAGATCGTAGTGGCGGAAATACGAGCGATAATCCTCCTCGAATGCGACGTGAATGTAAGGATTCGGGAAAACGCGGTTGAAAAACGGCGATACCGGATTGCCCACCCACAGCCAGTCTTTGAGGAGCCACGGCAGCACGATAAGCGCGGCTGTGCCGGCAACAGGTATGAGCGCTTTCGGTTTCTTTCGCAGGAGAATTACGGCGCCAGCGTAAAGCGGCGCAACGAAACCGGTCAGCTTGATAGCAACGCAGAAGCCGGCGAGAAGACCGATCGGTATCAGCAGGCGGTCGTCCGTTTCCTCCCCTTTACGCCAGATTTCGAGGAGGCAGAAAAGTGCAAAGACGGTGGTGCCCAGGGCCACGTCATTGTATGCACTGATTCCGTCGATGCCCGCCACCGGTGCGGCCAAAACCAGCGCTGCAGCACACACTCCGGCGGCCGGCTTCCCGATGCGCCGCGCGTAGCTCAGGATGAGAATCGGCAACGCCAGCAGATAGCAGCAATGTACGGTCGCGGCGGCGGAATGACGTCCGAAAGAAAACGCGAACAGGAACAGCATCTCGACGCCGAGCGGAAAGCTGCTGTACATGTTCGTTGTGAGCCGGTGAAAGCCGTGCTCGCGAAAGAAGCGATAGACGAGGCCGAGATGGTAAGCCTGCCCGTCGGGGCTGATTTCGGGAGCAAGGCTGTTCGATAGATAGAGGAGCGCCGACAGAACGAACAGTACGGCGAAGAGCGATTTCCAGAAAGGCGAGAGTTTCGGGAGAGAACCGGCGGACCGCACTCCGAAGCGCCAGTTCAGCGCAAGGATGACGATTCCGGTTACGAGAAATATCCAGGTGCGTGCAGCCTGCGCCGCACAGAGCATGAACACCAGAAAGCTCAAAAGTGCGCCGCCCGCAACAAACGCCAGAAGGTCGTGCTCCAGTGCGTGGAGGCGAATCTGAAAGCGGCCGAACAGAAGCCTTCCCAGAGCCCACATCACCGCAAGCGTGAAAGATGCACCGAAGACAATCGAGACGATATGGGGCACGGGAAACCCGAGTATGTCACGCTGTCCACGTGACGCCGCGTTTGTGCAGCTCAGCTTCGATCTGCGCCGCGGATTCGAACTGCACCGCGTCAATACCGTGCACACGGGCCGCCTCGACGAAAGCCGGCATATCGTCGGTGAAAAAGCATTCCCCGGGAAGACACTGCGCGACCTCAATCGCCCGCTGATACATAGCGGGCAGGGGTTTCATCGCGCCGACTTCGTAAGAAAGAACGCAGGCGTGAAAGTGGCGCAGCAGGGGATAATTTTCCAGCAGCATCGCGTAGTGGATAGGATTGGTGTTCGAAAGCAGCACCGTGCGGTAGCGGCGCGCGATTCCCGCCACCATGGATTCCGGGATCAGCGTTTCGGGGAGGAAGATGGAGCTCCAGATTTCGCAGAACGTTTCATAGCTGGTTTCGAGATTGAGAAGAGCGGAGAACCGGCGTACGAAATCGTGCGGAGCGATCGCCCCCGACTCGAAAAGGTGCACCAGACCCGACGGGCCGATGCGTTTCGGGATTTCCTCGGCGGGCAGGCCGCACAGCGGTGCGATTCTCTCGTAGCCGCGCCGGAAATCGAAGGGCACGATGACGCGGCCAAGATCGAAGATGACTGTCTTGATCCCCATTCGGGATAATGATCGCAGGCGCAGCATGACGCACGATGTATCGGTGATCGGCGGCGGACCGGTGGGTCTGGCAGCGGCGATTGCAGCGCGGCGCAAAGGCTTCCGGGTTGTGCTCAGCGATGCGCTCGAACCGCCCATCGATAAAGCGTGCGGCGAAGGTGTGCTGCCCGACGGCGTGGCGGCGGCGGGAGCCCTCGGAATAGATCTGCGGGATGTCGAATCGCATCCCATTCGCGGCATTCGGTTTCATGGCGAAGGCGTATCGGTCGCGGCCGACTTTCCCGGTGAACCCGGGCGCGGCGTGCGGCGCACAACACTGCATCGAGCTCTGCTCCGTGAGGCGGAACGGTGCGGCGTTGAGCTGCGCTGGGGTTCTTCGGTTTCCACGTTGAGTCAGATCCAGGCAAAATGGCTCGTCGGCGCGGACGGGATCGGGTCGAGCGTGCGCCGATGGGCAGGGCTGGACACGCGTGTGCGCGATTCCCGAAGGTACGGATTCCGCATTCATTACCGGCTTCTTCCCTGGACCGATTACGTTGAGATTCACTGGGCCGAGGGCTGCCAAATTTACATCACCCCGGTGGCGCCGGATGAGGTGTCCGTTGCGCTGCTCTGCCGCGATCCGAAGCAGCGCGTGCGCGACGCGCCGGGAATGTTCCCCGAGGTGGCAGAACGCCTCCGCGAGGCCGAGGAAACCTCGCGTGAGCGTGGCGCGCTCACGGCATCGCGCCGTCTGCGCCGGGTGACGCGAGGGAACGTCGCACTCATCGGAGATGCCTCCGGCTCGGTCGACGCCATTTCGGGCGAAGGACTGTGTCTGGGCTTCAGGCAGGCGCTCGCGCTGGCGGATGCGATCGGCAAGCAGGATCTGAATCTGTACGAATCCGCGCATCGATCGCTGGCGCGGCGGGCTCTCTTTATGGCCGATCTGATGCTCACGATGGATCGACGGCCTTCGCTTCGCCGGCGCGCGCTGCCCGCCCTGGCGAAGCATCCAGAGTTGTTCCGCGGCCTGCTGGCGATGCACGTAGGCGCGGCGCGCGGGACGGATTTTGCGGCCGACTGCCTCGCGCTTGGCTGGAGGATGCTGATGGCCTGATACTTTCTAACCGCGCACAACGGACCCTTCGGCCTGTGCGCTCGGGTATGGAACTTGATTTGCAATTAATTCCCGTTCAGAATTGGGGTCGGGGAGAACCGGATTCGTCATTGCGGCGTCTCACCTGACAGGCGCGAACTGTAACCAAAGACCAGAGGGATGCCACCCGGAGAAAATCACAGCAGCGGAACGGGAACTCTGGAGGCGGTCGAACTCGGGTATCTCGAATGGAAGCCCGAGGGGGCGGCTATTTCGATTCACATGAGTGCGCTCGCCGCAGACGGCATTGCGGCGGAAGCAGCCGGGAGTAAGGACAGGGAAGTCGGCGGTCTGCTGCTCGGCCACGTCGAAGCCGGAGAGCGGGCCGCGGTCTGGATCGACCGATACCAGCCGATCTTGTGTGCGCATTCCACGGGCGCAGAATTCGTTCTCGACCGCACGGAAACCGCAGCACTCGAAGCAGCCGCCGGAAGCATTCTCTCGGCGGGTCAACATGCGGTGGTCGGTTTGTATCGCAGTCAGCTGACTCTGGGGTTTAGTCTGCGCGATGCCGATCTCGATCTTGTGCGGCGTTATTTCGGGGATGCGTCCGATCTGATTCTTCTGGTGAAACCCGCAAATGACGGCAAGATATCCGGCCTGTTTCATACGTGGGATGGGCACGACGGAGTACGTCCGATTGGTGCGAGGGTCACTCTTCGGAAAGCAGCCGCCGAGGAGCCGGCAGCCTCGACGCCGTCAGTTCATCCGGAGGCGCCAGCGGAACGGCCAAGACGTTCGGTGCCGGACTTCACTCCCACTCCTGTCGAGCCTGCACCATCTGTATTCGGTCTCTCGGATCCACTCCCACCGCGCCCCGGCGATGCGACGACGGAACAGGTCAGTCACGGGCATCTCAGGAGATGGCTGCCTCTGCTTGCTGCATTGGGCGTGGTCTGCGGGGTAGTGTGGTTCTTCGTTCAGCAGGCCCGGCATACAACGTCGAATTCAGCCCCTGTAACGCCCCCAGCCGAGGTCGCCCGTCCCATCGGTCTTTACGTGGATGCCTCGGCCGGCAAGACATGGACGGTTTCGTGGAACCCGAATGCCACCGCACTGCGTAACGCGCGTAACGTGCGATTGTTCGTACGCGAAAGAAGTGAACAAGGCTCCGACGATCCTGCCGAAGGCGACCAGAGTCCTGTCGATCTGTCGGCGCGCGGTCTTGCCGCCGGCAGTTATCAGTATCGGCCCCTCGGTGACGATGTCACGTTCCGGCTGGAGGTGACTGAACAGTCGGGCCGCCTGTCGGCGGAATCGTTCCGAATCGTGAGGTCCCTGGCGGCTGCTCCCGCGGCCCGCCCTGCGCCTGCGGCCAGTGCAAGAGCTGAGCCGCCTGCCAGTCCCGCCCGCCTGGTACAGCCAAGGGCGACGTACCGGGCGCCGGCAGTAGTCGCGGCGGGCGTTCGCTCGCGCATCAAAGGCGTGGTTCCGGTCGATGTGCGCGTCGAGATCGGCACCCGCGGACGCGTCATCTCCGCCACGCCGGTTACGAAGGCGCATTCCGGCATCGAAAGCTATCTTTCGTCGCGCGCCGTGCAGGCGGCAAAACAGTGGCGCTTTGAACCCGCGCGTGAGAACGGTAAAGCTGTCGCCGGTTCGCAGATACTCCACTTCGTCTTCGAAAGATAGTCCGGCCGTAACGGACTTCCCGAATCCGTTACTCTGTTGATTGGCTATGAAGCTCGGGGAACTGGCGGCGGCGCTCGGCTGTGAAGCGACCGGCGGCGCGGAGGTGGAGATTACCGGCATTGCAGGAATTGATGACGCCGGGCCAGGGCAGATCACCTTTCTCTCAAATCCCAGATACGCGCCGAAGCTGAAGAGCACCCAGGCCAGTGCGGTCATTGCATCGCAGCCTGTCAACGGCATTCCGACGCTGTTGTCGTCAAATCCGTATCTGGACTTCGCGCGCGCGCTCGAATTGTTCTATCAGCCGCCGCGGCCCAAACCTGGAATTCATCCGCTGGCGGCGATTGCCGGTTCCGCGCGCATCGGCGAAGGCGCATCGATCGGTCCGTTCGCGGCCATCGGCGAGAACGTGGAGATCGGCCGTGATGCCGTGCTTTATCCGCATGTGGTTATTTACGAAGGCGCGCATATCGGCGATCGTTTCACGGCTCACTCGCATGCCGTGGTTCGCGAATACTGTCAGATCGGCCACCGGGTGATTCTGCAGAACGGAGTCGTGGTGGGCGGCGACGGCTTCGGCTTTGCAAAGCGCGCGGACCTGACGCATCACAAGATCGTACAGTCGGGTGTGACCATTGTGGAGGACGATGTCGAGATTCAGAGCCTCACGTCGATCGACCGCGCCACGTTCGGCGAAACCCGGGTAAGGCGCGGGGCCAAGATCGACAGCCTCGTACAGATCGGCCACAACTGCGTGGTGGGCGAAGACAACATCAT
The DNA here is from genome assembly GCA_963832905.1 of Terriglobia bacterium. Classification (GTDB taxonomy): domain Bacteria; phylum Acidobacteriota; class Terriglobia; order Bryobacterales; family Bryobacteraceae; genus BOG-234. The sequence continues at coordinate 931,905 of CAWHVO010000002.1, forward strand.
CTGCGCGCAGACGGGGCTGGCAGGCAGTTCGGTGCTCGAGAAGAACGTGCTTCTGGCCGGGCAGGTGGGCATTTCCGGACATCTGACTGTGAATGAGGGAGCCATCGTCTATGCGCAGAGCGGCGTCGGCGGCGATGTGCCGGCGAATACGCGCGTGTCAGGCTCACCCGCGTTCGAGGCGCGAAAATGGCTGCGCGCCATCACCGCCTTTCAGGACTTGCCCGAGATCCTGAACGCCGTGCGCGAGCTTAAGAAATCGCTGTCGAAACCGCAGAGCGAAAAATGACCGAGAGTTCTCAACCGCGCCCGCCTCTGGCTTACAGAAACGAAGATTTCCTGAAAGGGCCGGATGCGCGGGTGCTGCGCATCATCAGCGAATATCTGGAACCGCTGTCGCACCTGCGGCGGCAACGTATACGCGACACGATTGTCTTCTTCGGGTCGGCGCGCATCCGCGAAGACGGTCCGCTGTCGGGCTACTATTCAGATGCCCGGACGCTGGCGGCGATGCTGACCACGTGGGCCAAGACACTGCGCGAGCGAACGTACCGCTACGTAGTGTGCACAGGCGGCGGACCCGGCATCATGGAAGCCGCTAATCGCGGGGCGTCGGACGCGAAAGGGAAAACCATCGGGCTGAACATAGGTCTGCCTTTCGAGCAGTTTCCCAATCCATACATCACGCGTGAACTCAACTTCGAGTTTCACTACTTCTTCATGCGCAAGTTCTGGTTCGCCTACATGTCGAAGGCGCTGGTAGTTTTCCCGGGAGGATTCGGAACGCTCGACGAGCTGTTCGAGATTCTGACGCTGGCACAGACCCGGAAGCTGGCGAAGAAGATCACGATCGTCCTGTACGGTACCGCCTTCTGGAGGGAGATCGTGAACTTCGAGGCGCTGGTGAAGTACGGCACCATTTCCGCCGGCGATCTTGAGCTGTTCCATTTTGCCGATACACCTGAGGCAGCGATGCAGATACTGCACGAAGCGCTGTCGGAACAGGCTGCGGCCCCTGAGGCGGAGATACCGGCGATTTCCCACAGTGTGAAGCCCGACGAGGCGGTCGAAAGAGAATAACAGCCCTGACCTATCCTGAAGGTATCCAATGAATGGGCCTCGGGGAATCACGCTGTCGCGCGTTTTCGGGGCACTGCTGGCTCTCTACGTCGTTCTGGAATTCGTGCTCCACGCCGATGTGTGGGCGGATCTCTGTTTTCATTGTTCTGGCGGTTATCGGAACCATACTCGCGTACCGCCTGGCGCGCAAGTCGATCTGGAGCCTGCGGAACCGCCTCTATGTGACGTGGTTTTTCATCGGCGTGGTGCCGATTCTGCTGATCCTCGCACTAGCGGCCAGCGGCACGTGGATCGTCTGCGGTCAGGTTGCCGCGCATCTGGTGAATTCCGAACTGGATCGCCGCGCCGCGTTTCTCGCAACGCCCGCTCTCATCCTCAGCCAGGCGAGTTCTGCCGACCGTGCTTTGGTAACCGAGCAGATGGGCCGGTTGCTGGCTGAACGCATGCCAGGCGTTCAGGTTGTGGTGAGCGGCGTGCAGACGCTGCATTATCCGCCAGAGAGCAATCTGGAAGCGCCAGCCGCCGGCTGGAAGACGTACGTTGGCTGCTTGCTGCGAAACGGACGTTACTATTCCGCCGCCATCGTGAATACGAACGGAACCACGGTCGCCGCGCTCGCGCCCATCACGCCGGAAGTTCTGGGAAACATTGTGCCGGGTATCGGAGCGTCGCGCATCGGTATGATCGGGCCGTACGCCGGGGCGGTTCCTGAACCCGCGGAAGGCTGGGGCCGGCTGGACTTTCAGACTCCGTGGATCAGCTTCGACGCGATCCCAGTGGCCCGATGGGAGAACCCCGCAGCCTCTCAAAAGGAAAATCTTGTGGTCAGCACGAGACCGTCAGCCGTGCTCAGGACTGTCTTCGGCAACGGCCTCGATTTCGCGCAGACAGTCACCCTTGTCTTCGTCCTGTTGCTTATCGCGCTGCTCGCCGTGCAGCTGATTTCGTGGGTGATCGGGGTATCGCTGACCCGCACGGTGACGAACGCGGTTCAGGCTATGTATGAAGGCACGCAGCGCATCGCGCAGGGCGATTTTTCGTGGCGCATTCCGGTGAAAGGAAACGACCAGCTCGCCGAGCTCGGAAATTCGTTCAACAACATGACCGCGCAGATTGAAAACCTGGTGGTGATTGCGAAGGAAAAGGAGCGGCTGCAGTCGGAAGTGCAGATCGCAGGTGAAGTGCAGAACCAGCTTTTCCCGCGCACTGCCCCGTCGATGCGCACCATCGAGCTGGTCGGCGTCTGCGAGGCAGCCCGCATGGTGTCCGGCGATTACTACGACTACCTGAGTCTCCCGGACGGAAACCTGGCGCTCGCGATCGGCGACGTGGCAGGGAAGGGAATCTCCGCGGCGCTGCTGATGGCGTCGATCCAGTCGATCATGCGGACGCAACTGGCGGCCGGTCTGGCCCGCTCGGCCACCGCGGGCAGTGGTCAGACGGCCATTCGATTTTCGACTTCAGGTATAGTGGCGCAGCTGAACCGCCAGCTGTACGCGAACACATCGCCGGAAAAATACGCCACGTTTTTTTTCGGTTTGTATGATGATCAGACACGAATGCTGACCTATACGAATGCCGGGCATCTGCAGCCTTTGCTCCTGCACGGCGGCGAGTCGAACCTGCTCGATGTAACGGGCACCGTGGTGGGGGCGTTTCCCGTGATTCGTTACGAAGAGCAAACCGTGGCAATCGGTGCCGGCGATGTGCTCGTCGCCTATACAGACGGGATCACTGAGCCGGAAAACGCATATGGCCAGGAGTTCGGCATCGAGCGTCTGACGGACACCGCCCTGCGCTGGCAGAACAGTGAACCGAGAGAAATCGTGGCGCGAATTATGGAAGCGGTGAAGCAGTGGAGTACAGCCCCCGAACTGCCGGACGACATGACGGTCCTCATCGCGCGGGGCTTGGCATGATTCATCCGCGGAAGGTTCTCACCACACAGCAAATGGCTGAGGTGGACCGGGCCACCATCGCGGCAGGCATTCCCGGAATCGTCCTGATGGAGAATGCCGCGGCCCGCGTGGTTGAATACATCGCTGAAAAGTATTCTCCCGTGAGTGAGCACCGCATCCTCGTTGTATGCGGCAAAGGAAACAACGGCGGTGACGGCCTGGCGATCGCGCGACAGCTGCATGTGCGGTTTCATCCGCAGCATCTCTGGGTCGTGCTGACGGCTCGTCCGGATGAACTGACCGGCGACGCGGCGGCCAATCTCAAAATGCTGCAGGTCTCAGGGGTTCAGGAATACAGCGATTTCGGTCCTGAGATGCGGCAGGCGACGCTGGTGATCGATGCCGTTATCGGTACCGGTTTGAATGGTCCAGCCAGAGGCGCGGCGCTCGACGCGATTCGTGAGATCAATTCGCTGGGCATGTCGGCAGAAGTGATGGCGGTCGATATTCCTTCGGGGCTTTCAGGAGACAGCGGTATGCCGCCCGGGGCGTTCGTGCACGCCGACGCGACGGTCACGTTCACTGCGCCGAAGATATGCCACGCGGTTCCGCTGGCGTGCGATCTGATGGGTGACCTGCGCATCGCTCCGATCGGTTCGCCGTCCGCGACGTACGAAGACGACGAGCAGATCCAGCTGGCGCTGGTGACGCCGGAGAGCATCGCCCCGTGTTTTGCGCCCCGGGCGAGCGATTCCAACAAAGGCAGGTTCGGCCACGTGCTGGTGGTTGCGGGATCGCGGGGGAAGCCGGGAGCGGCCGCCATGGCTGGCATCGCCGCGCTGCGGGCGGGCGCCGGGCTGGTAACCGTTGCGAGTCCGGAATCGGCCGTCGGTTCGATCTCCGTACATGGTCCGGAAATCATGATGGAACCGCTGCCTGAAACACCGTCCGGTGAGATCGCGCGCAACGCGCTCGACCGGATAGCGGAGCTCGCGGCAAAGCGCACGCTCATCGCAATCGGGCCGGGGATCGGGACGCATCGCGAGACGCGCGATGTGGTGGCGCGGCTTTTCGCCCAGATACCACAGCCGATGGTAATTGACGCCGATGCGCTCAACTGCCTGGCGGAATCGGCCTGGGGCGATCCGGCAGGTCCGCGGGTTCTCACACCGCATCCCGGCGAGATGAGCCGGCTGGCGGCGCGCGGGATCGCCGAAATTCAGGCCGATCGCATCTCCGCGACGCGTTCCTTTGCGACGAGCCATAAGGTTGTGGTGGTCCTCAAGGGGGAGCGTTCATTGATCGGCTTTCCGGACGGACGCGTCTGGATCAATCCCACGGGCTCGCCTTCGATGGCGAAAGGCGGCACGGGCGATATTCTCACGGGCATGGTGAGTGCGCTGATCGCGCAGTTCCCCGACGATCCGGATCGCGCGGTGGCCGCCGCCGTCTATCTGCATTCGCTCGCAGGTGAAATCGCCGCGCGCCATCAGGCTGAACAGACGGTGCTGGCCACCGATCTGCTGAATTATCTCGCCGAAGGAATCCGTGGAATCACGAACGTTCCACACGCACTCTGAAGAAGAGACGATCGCACTCGGCCGCGAGCTGGCAGCCGAACTGGCGGACAATGTTGTGCTGCTGATCGGCAATCTGGGCGCGGGTAAAACGACTCTCGCGAAGGGCATCGTGCAGGCGCGAACCGGCGCCGCGCCCGAAGAAGTGTCGAGTCCCACCTTCACGCTGGTTCATCAGTATGGCGGCGACAGGCCGGCATATCACGTGGATCTTTACCGGCTGGATGAGGCGCGTCAGGTGGAAGGCCTCGGCCTCGCTGATTTGTTCGCCGGCGGGGACCTCGTGCTGCTGGAATGGGCCGAGCGCTTCCCTTCGCTGCTGCCGCGCGAACGCACGGAAATCCGTTTGCGTGCGCTTTCGGATGACAGCCGCGAGATCATCGTGAGTCGCGTGCGTTAGGATCGGGCATGGCTCAAAAAACACTCGAGCATCCTGCGATCGATCATCTCGCCGCGACGCCCGATATCATGCAGGCGCTGTTGGCCGGCATCAGCGATGAGCAGGCATATTGGAAGCCGAAGCCCGACCGGTACTCGATTGCCGAACTGCTGGAGCATCTGTCGCACGTGGAGGCGCATTGTTTCCGCATCCGCGTCGATGAAGCGCTGGCGCAGGACGATCCCGCGGTCGAACCATACGATCAGAACGCGTACTATGCACAGGGCGCCTATTCGAATCGCGATGCCGAGGAATCGATGGCGCACTGGGAGGAGCAGCGCGAGAACAATCTGGAATTGCTGCGCGGACTTGAGCCAGAGGCGCTGAAGCGCACGGCGCGGCATACAGTGCTTGGCCGGTTCACACTCGAAAACATGCTGAATGAATGGGCGCTGCACGACCTCGGCCACATCCGGCAGATGGCGGAGCTGGTACGTGCCCAGCTTTACTATCCCGAGCTCGGACCGTTTCAGGTTGAATACAACCTGAAGCCGTAGCTGTAACGCTGGCGGTCTCCGCGGCCGGCGACTTTACTTAAGCATTCTCTGATCCCCCAGAACCGGATAGTGCTCCGATTTTCGGAAATGTTCTTCGAGCACGCGCATGATGTACAGCACAACATCCTCGCGCCTTTCCCGTGCGACTACCTGCACGCCGATCGGCAAACCGGCGCTCTGGTGCTCGCAGCGACGCGCTTCCCGCTCCGCCCAGTCGGCACCCGGTGCACGGTCCGATTCCTCGTCGGGACGGACCCGCGTGGCAGCGACCACGCCCGCAGGCATATCGAGCAGATTCCAGATTGCCGCGTAGCTGAACGCGAGATACCAGCGCGTGTCGTGCCGCAGCGCGGGCACGGCGTCCGGAGGACAGATGACGGCGTCGAACCGATGACGATCGAGCTCTTTTAGAAAGTGGTCGCGGAATCTGGCGCGGCGCTCCAGCAACTGCCAGTACTGATGCGCTGAAACGTAGCCCATGCCGCGCGTCGTTTCTGCCAGCTGATGCTGTCCGAGAGCGCGCAACAGCGGTGTCGCGACTCCGGAGAGCAAGCCGCGCGGAATTCGCCCGCAGGCGAACACCTTGCGGACGGCAGGAGTCAGGCGGCTGCCGCGCGCGGGTCGTCTCGTTGCTGCCGATCCGTCGGCAAAGAGAATTCCGAGATAGTCAACCCATGCTTCGGTCATGTCGGGAGGCGCCCACTCTTCGACGTGAAGGCCGTTGTTTGATAATGCCGCGGCGGCCTCGCGCACGGCGCGGCGCAGGGCAGGAGCGGGCGCAATGATTCCGTTGTCCGTGAAAACTCCGATTCGCAGTGGTCCCGCCGCTTCCCGCAGCGGGCAGAGGACCTGAAACGCTAAAGACAGGTCCTCAACCGTGCGCGCCATCAGTCCGGGCTGCGCCCGAATCGCTTCCTGACCTGGATAAAGCGGCGCGTGCCCCTCCATGGTCAGCCGCCCAGATGTCGGCTTGATCGCATGGATGCCGCAGGCATGCGCGGGCAGGCGAACGCTGCCGCCGATGTCGCTGCCAAGCCCCAGAGGCGAACCGAACGCAGCGATCAGCGCTGCCTCTCCACCAGTCGAGCCTCCAGGTGCGCGATCGGCATGCCACGGATTGCGGGTCCGCCCATATAGAGGGTTGTCGCTTTCGTTTCCCATGAGCAGCTGGGAGACGTTGGTCTTACCCAGCAGGATGGCGCCCGCCCGGCGCAATTGCGCGACACATTGTGCATCCGCATCCGCGCGGTGTTTCGCGCGCGTCGTGAGCCCCAGTGTTGTCGCAGTTCCCGCCACATCGAAGGCTTCCTTCACGGTGAACGGCACGCCGGCGAGCGGTCCGAGCTTCTCTCCGCGCGCCCACGCGTCGTTAACAGCCGCCGCATCGCGCCGCGCCTGCTCAAACAACGGCACAACCATCGCGTTCAGCTTCGGATTCACCTCTTCGATACGGCGGATATGGGCATCGACGATCTCTCTCGACGAAACCGCGCCCGATACAACGTCGGCGACGATTTCGCGCGCACTCGGGAACTTCACAGCGGTGGCAGGTCCGGCGGCCACTCGGGCGCGGGCTGGTCGGGCTGTTTCGGCTTCTCCTTCGGCGCTCCGTATTTGAAATCGAGCGCCACATCGACGACATGCGTCTCGGCGTTGATGGTCTGATCAGCCTTCGTATCGCCGAGATTGTCGAAGATTCCTTCTTCTTTGACCTTACTCAGGAAGTAATCCCCGTACCCCTGCGGAAACTTGTCGCCCGGTTTCACACCCCACATTTTGCGGATGGCCGCTTCGCCATCGAGCCCCAGACCGTTGACCGTCAGTTTTCCGAACGTATAAGTCGGGCCGGCATCCACCACAATGAAAAACGCAACGGTTTTCGCGGCATCGTCGATGCTTTTGTCGGTTGTGGCGCGGGCGTCCAGAAACCCCTGTTTGCGCAGCGATTGCTCGACACGCTTCGCCGCCTGAATAATCTCGTCGAAATTGGCGATGGTCAGCTGCGGAAGTTTCGCGTTCTTCAGAATGCGGGCGCCTTCTTCGGGAGTCGTGCCTCTTACAGACACGCGCGTGAGCTTGTACTCCGTGCCTTCGTCGATCGTTACCTTGAGGTCGATGCCTTTCACGTCGGCCGCGGGCGTCGTCGTCATCTTTGGGAAAGTGACACGCATATAGCCTTTGGCTTCGTAGAGCGGCACGATCTGGCTTTGCAGCAGACCGCGGAATCCTTCCTCGGTAAAAGGCTGGCCGAACGCCACTTCGGCAATCTTGTTATGCAGATCGACGGCCGGGATCAGCCTGCTGCCCTCGAACGAGACGGAAGAGACGACCGGCAAACCGCGCTGTGGCATGAAGTCGACAACAAAGGTCTCCGGCGCCGGCGAAACCACCGTACCCACAACATCGGCGCGCTGCCCCTTCGATTCGAGATATTGCTGAATCTCTTCAGCCGTGCGACGAATCACCTGCTGCGTGCCAGGCATCTTTCCCATAAACAGCGGGTCTTTCGATTTCAGATACGCGACGATATCGTCTGCCGAAGCATGCAGGCCGTCGATTCGGATCGAATAGAGCGTATCGATCTCCTGCACTTCGAATGTCACCGCGTAGCCGGCCCCGTCCTTCGCAGGCTTGTAGCGATAAGCCACCATATCGAAGTAACCGCTGGCGATGAGCCGGTCGCGCGCGGCATCGAAAACGTTGCTGTTGGCGGTCTGACCGGGCTTCAGACCCGACGCGGCGGTGATGGCGGCACTCGAAAGAATCCGATTGCCCTCGATCGTTATCGAATCCAGAGGGAAGTCGGGCGCGGTTTGTCTGGCAGGCACCGTCTGAGCCGCCGATATCCCCGCAAACAGCAACAAAACGAACAACATGCGCACCATCACTGCAACCATCTTATACAGACGCGGCATGTAGAATGGAGTTACGTGACATACGATTTGATTGTGATTGGCAGCGGCCCGGGCGGCTACTCGGCGGCGGTGCGCGCGGGCCAATACGGTCTGAAAACCGCCATTATAGAGAAGGACGCGAAGCTGGGCGGCACCTGCCTGCATGTCGGCTGCATTCCGACCAAGGCCCTCCTGCATACGGCCGAACTCTGGACCTTCGCCAACCATTCGCGCGACGAAGGCATCACCATCGAGAAGCCGGCGCTGAATTATCCGAAGGTGATCGAGCGCAAGAACGGCATCGTGCAGAAACACGCCAAAGGCGTCGAGTTTCTGATGAAGAAGAACAAGGTCGAACTGGATTCCCGGCTTCGCCACGATCAAAAGCGCACAGGTGCGGTGAAAAAGATCGAAGTTAAAAGCGAAAAAGGCACGCAGACGCTCGAGACGAAGAATATTCTGATCGCCACGGGTTCGGAAGCGCGGATGCTGCCTGGCCTGAAGCCGGATGCGGAATTCATTCTGACCAACATCGAAATCCTGAATCTGACGCGGTGCCGAAGTCGCTGATGATTATCGGCGCGGGCGCGGTGGGCGTGGAGTTCGCCTCCATGTTCCGGCGCTTCGGCTCGGAGGTGAGCCTTTTCGAAATGCTGCCGCGCATCGTTCCGGTGGAGGACGAAGAAGTTTCGAAGGAACTGGAGCGCGTCTTCAAAAAGAGCGGCATTCGCGTCGAGACCGGCGCAAAATGCGACAACGTGCAGAAGACCGGTCACAGCGTGAAGATGAGGGTCACGCTGGCGAACGGCAAGGTGGAGGACGTCGAAGCCGAGAAGCTGCTGGTCGCGATCGGACGGGCGCCGAATACAGCCGAATATCGGACTCGAGAACACTAAAGTTCAGGTCGATCGCGGATTCATCAAGGTCGAACGAGTATCAGCAAACCGGCGAGCCGGGCATTTATGCGATCGGCGACGTGGTGGCCGGGACCCCGCAGCTGGCGCATGTCGCGTCGATGCAGGGGATGGTCGCGGTCGCAAAAATCGCCGGCAAGCCTGCTACGCCGATCAACCGCAATCGCATTCCGGGCGCGACTTACACCGAGCCCGGCATCGGCAGCGTCGGCCTGACCGAAGCCCAGGCAAAGGCCGCCGGATACAAAGTCAAAGTCGGAAAATTTCCGTTCGCTGCGAACAGCAAGGCGACCATCCTCGGTTCGCACGACGGATTCGTCAAAGTTGTCGCCGACGAGAAGTACGGCGAGATTCTGGGCGTCCACATCATCGGGCCGCAGGCTTACGAGCTGATCTCAGAAGCCGTGGCCGCCATGGAAGCGGAAGCCACGGTCGAGACAATGATGCACACCATCCACGCGCACCCGACCATTTACGAGGCCGTGGGCGAAGCTTTCAACAACGTCTACGGCATGGCCATCAATGCGTGAGTGTGTAGTCGAGGACCTCGGGCGCATGAGTTACGGCGAGGCGCTTCGAGGTTCAGCGCAGAATAGCGCCAGGAACGCAAGCAGGGTCTCGGGACGGATCATCTGTTGTTCGTCGAGCACCCGCACGTGGTGACCATCGGACGCAACGGTCATGCAGAAAATCTGCTGGCGCCGGAGGAAACGCTGCGGCGTGCGGGCATTGAGCTGTATGAAACCGATCGCGGCGGCGATGTGACGTATCACGGGCCAGGCCAGATTGTCGGCTATCCGATCATGGATCTGCGCGAATGGAAGCGCGACGTTGGCGCGTTCGTGCGCGGCATCGAGCAGGTTCTGATCGACACGCTTGCGGATTTCGGCATCGAGGCGACGCGCATCGCCGGGATGACCGGAGTGTGGACCGGCAAGCCTGAAACGCGAAAGCCGGAAGCCAAAATCGCGGCTATCGGAGTTCATCTGAGCCGCTGGGTCTCGACGCACGGCTGGGCGCTGAATGTTTCAACCGATCTGCGTTACTTTCAGTACATCGTGCCGTGTGGTCTCGCGAAGCCGGTGACTTCGATGGCAGCGCTGGGTGTGCATGCGGACACCGAAGACGTGAAAGATTGCTCTTGTCCGGCACTTCGGACGAACTTTTGATTTTGCCATGCAGGCTGAACCTGCGTTAACGGAGCGATATTAGGAAATATGACAGACGTCGTGATGCCCCAGATGGGCGAAAGCATCGTCGAAGGAACGCTGACCAAGTGGCTGAAGAAGCCGGGCGACAAGGTGGAGCGGGACGAACCGCTCTTCGAGATTTCGACCGACAAGGTGGACACAGAGATTCCGTCGCCGGCGGCAGGCGTTCTCGGTGAACTTCTCGTACAGGAAGGGCAGACCGTGCAGGTGAACGCAGTGGTGGCGCGCATTAGCGAAAATGGCGCTGGGGCAGCACCGCCGCCTCCGGCACCCGCAGCAGCCGCGCCTCCGCCACCTCCGCCGCCTGCGGCACCGGCCGCTCCCGTTGTGGAAGCGAAACCCGCTCCCGCTCCGCCACCGGCTGCGGAACCGAAAGAAGCCACGGGTCCGCTGTCACCCCTGGTGCGCAGGATGGCGCGCGAGAACAACATCGATCTCTCCAGTGTCAAAGGCACCGGCGCCGGCGGACGCATCACGAAGGAAGATCTCGAAGCGATCATCAATCAGTTCAAAGCCCCGGCTCCCGTTGCCGCGGCCGCTTCCGTGCAGGCGCCGCCGACGGTCGTACCGGCCGTTCCCGTCGGCAAAGCGCAGCCCGTGGCCAAGACGCGCATCGAGCCGATGAGCAACATGCGGCATCAAGATCGCCGAGCATATGGTGATGTCGAAGCGCGTCTCGGCCCATGTCACCACAGTGCATCGCGTCGATATGACGCGCGTGGCGAAGATGCGCGCGAAACACAAGGACGATTTCGCGGCGCGTTACGGCATGTCGCTCACGTTCCTTCCGTTCGTCGCGCGCGGCGGCCGTGGAAGCTCTGCAGCACATTCCCGATTGTGAACGCGTCGATCGACGGTACGAATATCATCTACCACAACGAAATCAATCTCGGCATCGCCGTGGCGCTGGAGAACGGACTGATCGTCCCGGTGATCCGCAATGCAGACGAAAAGAATGTGCTGGGGCTGCAGCGGTCCATCGTCGATCTCGCCTCGCGCGCGCGCGCCAGGCAGCTGAAGCCGGACGAAATTCAGGGCGGCACATTCTCCATCACGAACTTCGGCAGCTTCGGCAGCATTTTCGCGACGCCGGTCATTAATCAGCCGCAGGTGGCGATTCTGGGCGTGGGCACGGTTGAGAAGGTGCCGGTCGTGATCGACGACGCGATCGCCATCCGCTCGCAGTGCTACCTGGCGCTGACGTTCGACCATCGCCTGATCGACGGCGCGCTGGGCGATCAGTTCACTGGCAAAGGTGAAATCGGTTCTGGAGAACTGGTCGGAAGAAGTTCTGTAATTACTTCTTCGGCTTCGGCGCGAGCCGTTCCAGGTCTTCCAGTCTGAGCACTCGCTGATCCTGAAATGCGAGCGAATCGCCGCGCACCTCGATTGGTCCTGCTGTGAACGCCACGCCGGTCGATGGCAGCTGGTTCTGATTGTTGTCCTTGTTCAGAAACTCCAGCCAGCGGCCCGGCATGAAGGAAGCCCGCGTCCGCGCGCTTTCGATAATCGAAAAGCCCGACGTCGTGTAGGCCACCGCGTTGTTCTGCGGAATGACGACGAACTGAACTGGCTCGGTGGCGGAAGCTGCGCCGGAAACCACAATCGCGCCGGTGTGTAGTCCCGGTGAGGCCTTCGACGCGAAGACGCGGAAGGAAACATCGCGCGCGGTCGAGGCCCCGACGGTCGATTTCCAGCTTCGCCGGTGAGAATTCCAACCCTTCGACTTTGGGCTCCAGCGCGAAGTTCCGGATCTCGGGCGCATTGTTGCGAATAGTCACCGTCAGGTCACGGCCTGTTCGCTGATTCACAGTGATCGTTGCCGGAAACAACGGAAGCGCGGAATTAGCCGCCAGGTGCACATCGATCGCGTCGGGGAAGCGCAGTTGGACGGGCAGCATGAGCTGAGGCCGCGCATGGCTCATCTGCATTCCGTCCGCCTCAAGGGCAAGATCGGCATGATCTCCGTGGACAAACGTAGGCGGCACTTTGACGAGATACGTCAGCGTGAGCGGTTCTTTGCCGGGCTGCTGGTCGAGCGGCAGAGCGGGAGCCGTGCGGAGGCGCGAACGCTGCGCGATCGAATCGGAGGAAAACTGCGCGGTGAGCGGATTCGTCTCGCCGATCATCAGCACGCGCGCGCTGTCGAAGAACGCCGTGGCATCGGGAGCCTGAATCGCGATACCGATGCGCACGTGATTTCCCGGCCCGGCGCCAGCGGGAATTTTCAGCTCCGCGCGCTGCGTATGTTCATCCCACTCGAAGGGAGCCGGACGGCCTCCGGCTACCAACGGCCCGCTCGGCTCATGCGCGAGTTGCAGTACGACTTCACCCGCGACAGGCGCGGAAAACTCCATGGCGAGGATGCCGTTTTCGTATTCGAGGTCGGTCAGCTCCGCGCTGGCATAGACGAGACGCTCGCCATTGGCAAACGCGGTGCAGTCTTTGCAAAGCGGCCCGGCGGAAAGCGGCACATCCACCGGCAGCCACAGCGCATCGTGGGCGGGAACCGAAACCGACGGAATATCCATCATGTGCTTCGACGCGGGGTCGAATACTTTCAGCCGGCCTGTCCACGCCCTCGTGGCTCTGTTCACCACCGACACCACCGATGTTCCGCCCGCGCCCGCAAACTGGCGAACGGCAGGTCCGGAAACCGCTGTCTTTGACGGCGGCGTTGCCGGAACAACAATTCCGGCGCCGGGGACAGGATGCAGAGACGCGAAGTTGCTGTTCCAGTATGCAGCCATCTGCGCCACGCGCCGCAGCGTGGCTGCGGCCGGTCTCTCCTCGCCGGTGAAGCTGATCGCGCCGGGCCGATAACCCGCGGAGCCAAGCGTCTCTTCGACGTCGGTCCACAGAACCGCCGTGCCGCCGCTAACCAGAAGCTCGCGGCTATGAGTCACGGCATTGGGCGCAAGAATCGAAATCCTCGCGGCGGAGCCTGGCAGCGGCTCGGTGAGAGGCCCTCCGTGGGCCCGCGTCAACGGCGAGAGAGAATCCGGGACGGGCCCTTCGAGATCGGCCTCCAGATCGAGGCGCCGGATGATCTGAATCACGTCGGCCAGATCGCGGACGTTCTGCGCCGGAGGCAGGCTTACATGCCGGATGCCGATGTTCTTCAGCCAGACGAGTTCGCGCTCCCAGAGCGGCTTGGGATAGGCGTTCCACGGAAACTCGACGGATTCAACCCATGCGGGTGAGGCGATCGCACAGACCAGAAGAAGCCAGACCAACCAAAAAATGCCGGGCCGCGTCACTTTTCTCCCGGCTTGCTGCGCAGACGGAAGTCCTCGACGAGCGGCATTTTGATGACCTTGCACATCTCAAACAGACGGGAGCGGGCGCGCGGACCGATACGATCTGTCAGCGTTGTCCGGTATTCGATTTTGTCTCCCGGCGTACGTTCATAGCGGACGCCGCCGGCATCGGTATCGACCAGATTGGTGGTAGCTATGAGCGCCTTACGCTGGTTGCAGCGGGTCGTAATGATCGATGTGACGGTGTCTTCCACCCAGTCGGTTACGCGATGGGCGCCGAGATCGTCGATCAGGACGACTTCGGTATCCATCGTGACCTTGTACGCTTCTTTATCGCTCGAGTTGGAAGTCGAATCGTAGCCGGAACGAATGCGGTCGAGGAGATTCTGGTAGTCGAAAAAAAGCCCTTCGAAACCTTTCGCCATGACAGCGCGCAGGGCGGCCACTGCCAGATGTGTCTTACCCGTGCCGGGATCGCCCATCAGCAGAAGCCCGGGCTTTTTTCCGTTGGGGAAGTCGCGCGCGTAAGCGCGAACGGCGAGGTAGACCTCGGTCAGTTCGCGATAGCCAATCGGATTGTCGCGCGGCAGAAGGAAGTTGTCGAAGGAAGCATTCGCGTAGAGCGGCGGAATGTTCGCTTCCGATTCGAGGCGTTCGGCGCGGTCCGCGGCAACGCATTCGCAGCGTACCGCGCCGGAAACCTCGTCACGTTCAACAATCTTCCATCCCGTGCCATTGCAGTCCGGACAAACGGCGGCGACCATGCTTGAACTCATTATCGCCCGTTTGTGCCGCCGTCCGGACTACACCGCGCCGCGACGCGAAATCAGGCTGATCAGCCACAGAACGAGGAAAACGAGGAACAGAATCTTCGCGATGGCCGCCGCAGTGCCTGCGATGCCGAAAAATCCCAGTGCCCCCGCGACAAGCGCAATAATCAGAAACACCAGCGTCCAGTGCAGCATTTGTTGCCTCCTGCGGGGCCGGGTGCACGTAACGCGCCAACTATTGAAGTGTGAGATTTCCCGCGAGCAGTTCCGCACGAAGGCGATAGCGCCCGGACGGATTGTCTTTGCGGAAACTGCGGAACAGTCCATCCCGGATTTCGCCGAACGGAGAAGCCAGGATGTTGCCCGCGAGGACCGAGCCTTCCGCATGCCGGTAAACGCCCGCGTTGCCTACCGCGATCGTCAGATTGCCTGCATTGAGTTTGACGTCCTTGTCACCTGTAACGCCTTCGAGGGTGAGGTTGCCCGCAGTACAGCGGATCACCAGATTCATGCTGCGGGGAATCTCGATGCGAAAATGCGCATCGGTGTCCGGACCGCCGCGAATCGTGAGATGGTCGGCCGCGAAACTGATGTGGACGTCGCGCGCGTCGGAGCGTAGGTCACAGGTGACACGGACAACCGGCGCATCGGCGCCCGTGATCGTGATATCGCCCGCCCGCAGGTTCATCGAGATTTCCCGTCCGGGAGTCGCGGCTGCCGAGAACGGGCCTGCGCAAGTTCCGGAGGACTGCGCGAGAAGGCTTGCGGGCAGACCTATGGCGAGGAAGACCAGATGTCGCATCTCAGACTGAGGTACGAAACGCGGGCACGGGAAGTTCGCCCTAATGCGTCATGGAATAAATGATGTAGTTGATGCCAATGCGGATAGCCAGCGACGACATTTTCTCGGAGTAACGGGGATCGTCCGCCCACTCCCATGCATCGCCAAGGTCCGAATTATACGATGCCGCAATCATGACGCGGCCTTTGTCGTCGTAAACGCCGCGCCAGCGGGCGCCGCGACCGCCTTCCGCGCAGTTCTTGCAGCCATCGCGGCGATGGTCAAACCCGACCACTTGAAAGCGGTCTTTCAGATCGTAGACCACGTGGAAGATCGGATCATCGTCGGGAATGTCGACGATCGGCCGGTCGGGAAAAACCAGCTTCATCGAGTCTTCGAAGACCTGAAATTCGGTATAGCCATGAAGATCGTCCGCCATGAAAAAGCCGCCGCGCAGCAGGTATTCGCGCATTTCCTTGCCCTGCTTCGGCGTGAGTCCCCATTCGCCGACCTGCACGGCATAAACCCAGGGCAGATCGTATTCTTCGTCTTCATCCAGGTTGACAGGCTGCTCGGCCGACCGAATATGAATACGCGTCAGACGCCGCACGGCCTGGGAGAAGTGCCGGTCCGCGCGCGGGTAATCCTGCGTCCAGAGCGAAAGGCCGAGCCGAAAGTCACCGTCGAACCGGCCCTTGTAACCGTCGTTCCAGCCGCCGGGAAACATCAGGCGCGCAAAGGCAAATTCGGCTTTTTCGTTCGCATCGGGCGGTGTCTCGAAGTCGTAGTATTCGACGCCCGGATACTGCCGGAAGGGCTTCTGAAACGCGTATACGGTGCCGATACAAACCAGTCCGCACGCCGCCATTAACACCGCGTTCCGAAGATTGTTCCGCACGGCCTGCCCTGAGGATATCATCGCCTTCGGATGTTGTCCTCGCTCTTACGGTTGCAGCCGATGCAGAATCCGCTGGGATTCGATGCGGTCGACTTTCTCATGCTCGGATTGGCAATGCTGCTGGCCGCCGTTATTATGGCGCGTCCGGCCCTGGTGTCGATGGCGCACAGGCTTGCAGGTCGCACCATCCTCTGCATGGCAATCATCGGCGCCCTGCCCATCGTTTTGCGGCTGGCGCTGCTGGCTCGCCATCCCGTGCCGATTCCGCAGGTGGCCGACGATTTCAGCTATCTTCTGCTCGGCGATACCCTGGCTCATTTTCGTCTGGCGAATCCGATGCATCCGATGCATCGCTTCTTCGAGGGCGTGTTTATCCTGCAGGATCCCACCTACAGCTCGATCTATCCGCTGGGGCAGGGGCTTGTTCTCGCCTTCGGTCAACTGTTCTTCGGATTGCCGTGGGCCGGAGTGGCGCTTTCGGTGGGCATGCTCTGCGCGCTCTGCTACTGGATGCTGCGGGCCTGGATGGACCGGGCAGGGATGAGCCCGGTGTGGGCGCTGGCCGGGGGATTGCTCGCGGTAATCGAGTTCGGCCCTCTCAGCTCATGGATGAACACGTACTGGGGCGGTGCAGTGTCCGGCATCGCGGGATGTCTCGTGTTCGGCGCCCTGCCACGTCTGAAGAACGCGTACCGGACACGCCACGCGATACTGCTCGGCATCGGACTCGGTCTGCAACTGCTGACGCGCCCTTACGAGTTCGTACTGCTGCTGGTGATCGTGGTTCTGTACTTCGCCCCCATGCGAAGCCTGCTGACAGCCGCGCTGGTTCTGCTGCCGGCATGCGGGCTTACGCTGCTGCAGAACCGGCAGGTAACGGGAAGCTGGACTACCCTGCCTTATCAGCTCAGCCGCTATCAGTACGGTATTCCGACGACATTCGCGTTTCAGCCGAATCCGCTGCCGCATCGCACGCTGAGCGTCGAACAGCAGATCGATTACGACGCCCAGACGGACGCGCACAAACGGGCTTCCGAGAGTTATCTCGCGCAGCTGGGCCTGCAGGCTCGTTTCGATCGTTTCTTCTTTTTGGCCCCGCTTTATCTGGTGCTGCCGGCATTCCTGTTCGCGATGCGACGGTACCCCTTCGCGTGGGTCGCGATCGCGCTTGCCATTCTCTGGACCGGGGACGCATTTTATCCCTACTTCTATCCGCATTATGTCGCCGCAGCAGCCTGTCTCTTTCTGCTGGTGGGTGTGGTCAGTCTGGAAAAACTGAGCCGGTTCAGCGAGGAGGCGGCAGTATTCGTCTTCGCGATCTGCTTTGCACATTTCGTTTTCTGGTATGGCGCGAACGCAGGCAGTGCGGGTATGGGAGAAACGTGGGACACAATCGGGGAAGACTCGCCGGACCGCATCGCGGTCGCTAAGCAGCTGGAGAGCGCAACCGGCGGACAGTTGGTGTTCGTACGCTATTCCGCGCTGCATACGCCGCAGGAGTGGATTCATAATCACGCCGACATCGATCGTGCACACATCGTCTGGGCGATTGACCGCGGGCCGGATGAGGACGCCGGCCTGCGACGCTATTACCCCAACCGGCGAGCGTGGCTTCTGCAACCGGACGTACGCCCGCCGCGGCTCGATCCCATGCGGTAGGGGTCGCCGGATTACAAGAGCCCGCGACGTGCACTTATCAGGTTGAGCCGTACGAGGCTCAGTCATGAAAGGACTGTAATTATGAGTGCAATTCGAAAAGGCGGCGTGCTTCTGACCGGCGCCGCGTTGTTCGCCCTGGTGGGCGGCGCGGCAATGGCTCAGAAAAGTGACGACGCAACAAATTTCAACGGACAGGCGAACCGGACGACGTCCGATACGCGGTTCGCTAAGGAAGCAGCGTCCGGCACCCTGGCCGAAGTTCAGATGGGACAACTGGCGGTCGCAAAAGCCACGAACCCACAGGTGAAGCGGTTCGGGCAGCGCATGATCGACGACCACATGAAAATCGACAACGAACTGAAGAATGTCGCGTCGAAAGACGATATCCGTCTGCCTAAGGGACTCGATGCCCATGACAGGCTGATCTACGATAATTTGTCCAAATTGTCGGGCGCGTCGTTCAACCACGCTTACATGTACGACATGGTGAAAGATCATCAGGCTGATGTGAAAGACTTTCAGATGGAAGCCAAAAACGGTTCGAACTCCGATCTGAAATCGTTCGCCGGCACGACTCTTCCCACCCTCCAGGAACATCTCCGGTTAGCCCAGGAGACGAAGAACGCATTGCCCAGCAGCTAATGCGTTTTGGCCATTTGAACAGCACGGAACGGCCGGACCCAAATCCGGCCGTTCGCTTCTTTCGACGCGCACAACGGACTCTCGCCTGTGCGCTTTTTTCCCAACGCGCACAACGGACACCCGCCTTCTCGCCTGTGCGCTTTTTTGCGCATGATAGCATTGGAAATTCACCCCTTGCTTCGCTCGAAGAGCGGGCTTCCGCCCGGGCGGCAGCGGGCTTCCCTAATGATTCGTGCCATCAAAGGAACCAGGGATTTACTGCCTCCGGACACCGCCGTGTGGAAC
This sequence comes from Terriglobia bacterium, assembly GCA_963832905.1. Taxonomy (GTDB): domain Bacteria; phylum Acidobacteriota; class Terriglobia; order Bryobacterales; family Bryobacteraceae; genus BOG-234. The sequence goes on from CAWHVO010000002.1 coordinate 950,707, forward strand.
CGCGTGGAGCGGATCGCGCACGAAGTCTTTGCGGTCTACAACTATCACGAGATCCGCACGCCGATCCTTGAGGAAACGCAGCTTTTCGCGCGCGGCGTAGGACAGGAAACCGACATCGTTTCGAAGGAAATGTACACGTTCGAGGACCGCGACGGCACGTCCGTAACGCTGCGGCCTGAGAACACGGCTTCGGTAATTCGCGCATACATCGAGCACCGGCTGGATCAGCGGCCGGGCGTGCAGAAGCTCTATTACATCGGACCCATGTTCCGCCGCGAGCGTCCGCAGAAAGGCCGTTACCGGCAGTTTTTCCAGATCGGCGCAGAAGCGATCGGGTCGGAATCGCCGTTCGTCGACGCGGAAGTAATCGAGATGGTGGTCGAGATTCTCACTCGTGCCGGACTGAGCGGATTCACGCTGCTGATCAACTCGGTGGGCGATGCAAACTGCCGTCCGCGATTTGTTGAGAAGCTTCGTGAGGCTCTGCGGCCCGTTGCATCGCAACTGTGCGGCGACTGCCAGCGGCGCGTCGAAACCAATCCTCTGCGCGTGCTTGACTGCAAAGTTCCGGAAGACCAGGCCATCATCAACGGTCTGCCTTCGATCCTCGACAACCTCTGCGACGTTTGCGCACCGCACTTTGCAGCAGTGCGAAGTTATCTCGATGACCGCGGCATTCCGTACGAAGTGCGGCCCCGGCTCGTGCGCGGCCTCGATTACTATATGCGGACGACGTTCGAGGTCGTGCACGGAAATCTGGGCGCGCAGAACTCGGTGCTCGGCGGCGGGCGCTACGACGGACTGGCGGAGTCGCTCGGATCGAATGTACACTCGCCGGGAATCGGATTTTCGATCGGCGAAGACCGGCTTGTCATGACTGTAGACCAGTCGGCCGGCGAGCGGCTTGACGTGTTCCTGGTCGCGCTCGGGGATACGGCGCTGCGTTACGCAGGCTCGCTCGCGCGCGATCTGCGACGCGCCGGCGTATCGGTTGAGGTGACACCGAATGTAAAGCTGAAGCGAGCGATGGAGCTGGCCAACAAAGCTGGTGCGCGGTAAGCACTTATTCTGGGCGACGATGAGATCAAGACCAGCACCTATACGCTGAAGGACATGGACACGACGGACCAGAATTGCTGTGGGCCGCGAAGACTTCTGGTCGAGTGGATCAAAAAATAACCAATGCACACCTATAGAACACATACGTGCGGCGAACTGCGCGCGGAACACGCCGGTCTGACGGTTCGCCTGTCGGGCTGGCTGCGCAACCGGCGGGATCACGGCGGCGTTTACTTCATCGATCTGGCCGACCACTACGGCATCACACAGCTGGTAGTTGCGCCCGGCAGCGAAATGTACGAGCGCGTGACGCGGCTGCCGAAAGAGACCGTGATTCGCGCGGACGGCAAGGTAGTGCATCGCGAAGAAGGCAAGTCCAACCCCGACATGGCGACCGGCGAAATGGAAGTGCGTGCGACGGAAGTCGAGGTGCTCGGCCCGACCGAGCCCTGCCCTTCAGCGTTTTTCCCGAGGCCGCGGTGCCCGAGGACCTGCGCCTGGCTTACCGGTTTCTCGATCTGCGGCGCACGAAGATGCACGCCAATATCGTGCTGCGGTCGAAGGTGATTTCGGCCATCCGGCGGCGCATGGTGGATCTCGGCTTCATGGAGTATCAGACGCCGACGCTGACGGCTTCGAGTCCGGAAGGCGCGCGCGATTTTCTGGTGCCGGCGCGGCGTCATCCCGGAAAGTTCTACGCACTGCCGCAGGCGCCGCAGATGTTCAAACAGATCATCATGGTGTCGGGCTTCGATCGCTATTTTCAAATAGCCCCGTGTTATCGCGATGAAGATTCGCGCGCGGACCGGTCTCCGGGCGAGTTCTATCAGCTCGATCTGGAGATGAGTTTCGTCACGCAGGACGACGTGTTTGAAGCGCTGGAAAAACTTTTCACGGGGCTGTTCGCCGAGTTCCGGCCGGATCGCGTGATGACCGCCGCGCCGTTCCCGCGCTTCGCCTACGAAGAGGCAATGCGGCGCTTCGGCAGCGACAAGCCCGATCTGCGCAATCCGCTCGATATCACCGATCTGACGGCGCTGTTTGCAAAGTCCGGCTTCAAAGCCTTCGCCGGGAAAATCGTGCGCGCGATGCGGATTCCGGAAGGAGCGAAACAGACGCGTTCGTTTTTCGACAAGCTGGAAGAGCGCGCCAAAAGGGGAAGGCGCGGCGGGACTCGCATGGGTGCTGGTCGAGCCGGGCAATGCGCTCAAAGGCCCGATCACCAAGTTCCTTTCCGCCGGAAGAGGTCTCCGCGATCCTCTCGCAGACCGGCTCGAAGGTGGAAGACGCGATCATCTTCCTTTCCGATACGGACGTGGCGAAGATCTGCCGCATACTGGGCGGCATTGCGCACGCATCTCGGGCAGGCGCTCGGTCTGATCGAAGAGAACGTGTACAAGTTCTGCTGGATCGTGGATTTTCCGATGTACGAATTCGACGCGGAGCACGGGAAGATCGACTTCAGCCACAATCCGTTCTCGATGCCGCAGGGCGGTCTGGAAGCGCTGAACACGAAGGACCCGCTGACGATCAAGGCGTTCCAGTACGACATCGTCTGCAACGGATATCGAGCTTTCGTCGGGCGCGATTCGGAATCATCATCCGGAGATCATGTACCGCGCGTTTGAGATCGCGGGCTATGAACGCGTCGGAAGTGGACACGCGTTTCCGCGCCCTGATCAATGCGCTGAAATACGGCGCGCCGCCCCACGGAGGCATCGCGCCGGGCATCGACCGCATCGTGATGCTGCTGGCGGACGAGCCGAACATCCGCGAGGTCATCATGTTCCCGATGAATCAGAACGCGGAGGACCTGATGATGAACGCGCCGAACACGGTGCGGCCGGAGCAGCTGCGGGATCTGCACATACGAATCGTGGAGCCGAAAAAGCCCGGATGACGGCCATTTTGGCATTGAATTTAAAGGATTTAATGCCGGATCCGGTTCGTTTGGCAAAATTTTGTTTTTCCGGCAAAGACAGCGAAATCAAAAGCGAATCGGCATCCCCGGGAATGCGTAACGCTCGGCGCCGGGCGGACGCCCGCGCGGCAAATCGGCGTGGCGCAAGAAATGCTCCCGGCCTCCGGCCGGTGGACCCGCTGGAAAACGTGTCCGCAGCCTGGAAAGGCTGCCCCACAAGGCAGAATAGTCGTAAAAGACCTCCGATGCGGCCTCAGTATAGAACGTGGAAAGAGCGATCAATCGTCTGATTTCGCCAAGCGATTGACTTTGCAGGGAAACATTTTGAAGGGAAACTGTGAATGATTCCGGTCGCGCTCACTATTGCGGGTTCCGATCCCAGCGGCGGGGCGGGGATTCAGGCTGACCTTAAGACATTTCATCAACTGAAGGTGTACGGTGCGGCGGTGATCACGCTGATCACTGTACAGAACACGACTCGGGTATCGCGAGTCAACACACTCGATCCGGAGCTTGTGTCAGCTCAGATCGCGGCCATCCTGGAAGACCTTCCGCCCAATGCGGCAAAGACCGGGGCACTGGGAAGTGCGGCGGTGGTGGAAGCCGTCGCGGCGTGTGCGATCGGGTGTCCGCTGGTGGTCGATCCGGTGATGATCAGCAAACATGGAGCGCCGCTGGTTGACGCCGATGCGCGTGCGGCGCTGCGGAATCGCCTTCTGCCAAAGGCCACGCTGGTGACGCCCAACCTGCACGAAGCAGCGGAACTCGCCGGCATGCCGGTCGGCAACATTGAGCAGATGCGCGAGGCAGCGGCGCGGATCGCTGGACCAGGTGCACTGTCTGTCCTGATTAAGGGCGGGCATCTGAGCGGCGACGCGGTTGACATCCTCTATCACGGAGGCGCATTTACAGAATTCGGCTCGCCGCGCATCGACACGCGGCACACACACGGTACCGGCTGCACTTACTCAGCGGCCATCACGGCATTCCTCGCGCGCGGCGTGCCGATGGTGGAAGCCGTCACCCGCGCCAAACGGTTCATAGACGAAGCCATCCGCACTAACCCGGGTCTCGGCGCGGGTTCCGGCCCGGTCAACCACTGGGTGGACGATCCGCTATAATTGCGTATCCCGCCATGACCAAAGTTCAGAAGCATTTCCGCCTGCAGCGCCCGCTCGACGATTCGCTGATGCAGAAGATAGCCGACGCCAACGCGATCTATGGCATCGAACGCATCCTCATCGCGCCATCCCGCGAAGAACTGATGGTCGAGGTGGACGCCACGCGGATGCGCGCTGTCGACGTCGAGATGGTGCTGCAGCGCGCGGGCATACCGGTGGTAGCCGTGATCGCGGCGTCCGCGTAAACTACTAAAGTAAAGAAAGACTCATTCGGGGAAGAGCGGGTACAAGCCGGAACTTTCCTGCGTCCTCAAATCAATGGAGAGTGATCGCTGAATGCAGCCTGGCGACGAGGAACTCTACCGTCTGATGAAGAAAGGCAACCAGGACGCGTTCGCCCGGCTCTACGAGCGGCGGGCGGGGGCGCTTTATCGCTTCGCGCTGCACATGTCCGGCAGCCCGGCGGTAGCCGAGGAAGTATCGCATGAAGTGTTCGTACAACTGATGGGGCCCTCGACGCGTTTCGATGAGACCAAGGGTTCGCTGGAGAGTTTCCTCTACGGGATAGCGCGAAATCTGGTAAGAGTAGTGCGGCGGCTGGGTCCGGTGGCCGAGCCGGTTGACAGGCCCTTCCATCACGACATTCTGGGCGAACTGATCGGCAATGAGACCACGGCGATGCTGCACCGGACGCTGCGCGATCTGCCGGAACGGTACCGGGACGTGGTGATCCTGTGCGATCTGGAGGAACGGAGTTACGAAGAGGTGGCGCGGCTGATCGGGCGGCCGGTGGGAACAGTGCGGTCGCGGCTGCACCGGGCGCGGGCGCTGCTCGCGGCCAAGCTGAAGAGGCTGAATGCCCCGCAGGAGGTGGGGGCCCGATGATCTCCAGGGGGATGACCTGTAGTGACTGGACAGCGGAACTGGTGGAGAGCGCGCGGCAGTCGGGCCGCGCGCGGCAGCCCGGTCGAGAGCTGCGGGCGCACCTGGCGGCGTGCGAACGCTGCAGGGAACGGTGGGACGCGGAAATTCTGCTGACATCGCATCTCATCACCATCCGCAGCCGCATGGCGGCGTTCCGTTCGCAGGAGAGCCAGGGCACAGCGCTGATGCGGGATTTTGTGCGTATGCACAAGGTCAGGCTGATTCGCACCTGGGGGCTGGCGCTGGGCGCGGCGGCTGCGCTGGTTGTGGCAGTGGTGCTGGGATATATGGCGGGGCAGACGCGGAAGCGGCCCGTGCACCAGGCCCGGCAGCAGCCTTCCTTCTATCAATCCGGCGATGTGCTGAGTATGGATGCCAGCGCGCTGTCGTCGGACGATTTCGTGGCGGTGCCCTACACGCCGCCGCTGGCGCAGGGTGAGATGGTGCGGGTGGTACATGCGGAGTTGAATCCGGAAGCCCTGGCGAGTATGGGCGTGGATGTGGATCCGGCGTACTCGGGCAGACTGGCGGCGGATGTTGTGGTCGGGGAGGATGGATTACCCCGCGCGGTGCGGCTCACAGAAAACAGCAGTTCATTCTGACCGCTAGCGAGGCGCGCAGTTATTGAAGAGGAGTTATCGATGAAGCCGACTTACATACTCTTTCTGGTTCCGGTGCTGGCCGGTGTTCTGGTGGCGCAGGGACCGCCGCCTGACGCCAGGCATGGATTTGGCGGAGGCGGCTTTGGGGGCGCCGATGCCCGGCTGCTCGGAGCCGGGCCTGGTTCGCGGGAAACTGTGACTGGCGCACCGTACTCGGCAGTAGAGGTCGTGCAACGTCAGCAGGCTCTGGCCAATGGCAATACGATTTCGACGAAGGAGCAGTCCAGCGTCTACCGCGACGCTCAGGGACGAATCCGGACGGAAGAAACAGCGAGCGGACCGTCACCTTCAGGCGAGACGGCGCGCACGATGGTGACCATTTTCGATCCCGTAGGTGGCTATCGATATACGCTCGACTCGGGATCGATGACCGCGCACCAGTCCGGATTGCCGCGATTCAAGGGCAGGTCCGGTTCGCACGCGGAGTCCCGGCCGGAGCGACCACTGCCGCCGAATGTCACCTCGACGAGCCTCGGCACGGCGGTTGTGAACGGCGTTTCCGCCACGGGTACGCAGCTCACAGAGACAATTCCGGCTGGCGCTATCGGCAACGCACAGCCGATTCAGATCGTGCGGATCACCTGGGTATCAACGGAGCTGAAAGTGCCGGTGCAGATCAGGACTACCGATCCGCGCTTCGGCACGACGGACATGGAACTCACTAATATCACGCAGGCTGAACCGAGTGCGTCACTGTTCGTGGTTCCGGCGGGGTATTCGATCCAGACCGGAGGCGGCCGTGGTCCGGGTGGACCGCGGGGCGCCGGCCGCAGAGGACCGGGGCCGCAGTAGTCAGCGAAGTGGCTAGCGTTTTACGGTAACCGAAGCGGTAGAACTACCGAATCCAGGGCTGCCGGCAAACAGGGCGGTGATGTTGTTGTTTCCGGGCGCCAGCACGCTGTTGTTCAGCGTCAGGGTCCCCGTGCCAGCAGAACCCGCAATAGTCGCGGTGCCGAGGAGGGCAGTGCCGAGTCCGAAGGAAACCACTCCAGATGGTGTTGCGGTGCCGCTTGCGGCTTTCAGCGTCGCCGTCAGAACCGTGGTGGAAGACTGCTTGCCCGGGGCGGCGGTAACGGTCAGGGTTGTCGCTATAACCGGCACAGTGACAGTTACGGTCAGCGAGGCAACCGAAGGCGCGAAGTTGCCCGTCGGAGCATAAGCCGCCGTGATCAGGTTGGGGCCCGCCGACAGGGCGTTGCCTTTCACGTTCAGAACGGCTGTTGCAGCCGCACCTGAAGCGGCAAGTGGGACGACTCCGAGGAGATGGTTACCGGCGGTGAACAGCACGGTTCCGGCAGACGAAGCGGAGGTTCCCTGGCCGGCGTTTACCGTTGCCGTCAGGACCGTCGAGGCGGTGGGCGCGATTGTGGCCGGGTTGGCTGCGAGTCTGGTTGTTGTGGCGATTGGCGCGGTCACGGTGATCGTAAACGGTGCGGAGGCGGAGGCGCTGAAAGCGGTGCTCCCGCTATAAGCAGCTACGATACTGTTGGCGCCGGGTGACAACGCGGCGCCGGGCAGCAGGCCGGATGCTGTGCCGTTGATCAACGCGAGAGATCCGAGTGTCCGGGTTCCAAGCAGGAGGCTCACCGTACCGGACGGCGCCGCCGTCCCTGCGAAGGGTTTCACGGTAACGGTAACCTGCGACGCCGCCGAAAGAGCGATGGTGGCGGGAGTGGCCGCTACCGTAGTGGTGGTCGCCGAAGACGGGACCGAAACGGTAATTGCCGCGGTACCGCGCGAACTGCTGAAATTTCCGGCGGCGGTGTAGCTGGCAGTGACGGCGTTACTTCCGATAGCGAGGCTGGAACCCCTGACCGTCAGGGTGGCGAGCGCGCCGGCTGCCTCCGCAGTAAGACTTGCCGTGCCGAGAGACGTGCTTCCGAGTGCAAAGCTCACCGTTCCCGTCGGCAGGCTGGTCCCGGTCGCGGCGCGGACGGTTGCCGTGAGAACAGTGGATGCACTCTGCGTAACGGTGGCAGGTGCTGCAGCGAGAATAGTGGTGGTGGCAACCGGAGGCGCTGTCGAAACCGCGGTGACCGCCACGGTTAGGGTCGCCGATGGACTGATCAGGGTCGCGCTTCCCTGATACGTCGCCGTAATGGTATTCGAACCTGTTCGACAGGCTGCTGCCCTTGACCGTGACAGACGCCGTTTCGGTGGCACCCGTGCCGATGAGATTTGCCGATCCCAGCACGGTACTTCCGACCGTGAAACTCACAGTTCCCGCTGGTGCGTTGCTGCCACTGAGCGATGTGACCGTCGCAGTCAGCTGAATGCTGGCTGTCGGGGCGATCGAGGCCGGCGTGGCAGTGAGCGCAATCGTCGTTCCGGCAACTGCGGGAACGCTGGTCCATCGGGTGACGAGATTGTACGCGTCAACCGATCCGAGACCGCTGGCCAGATCATACCCAACTCCGGCGGAATAGCCCTCGGAGCCGTTGATGCATCCTTTGCTGCCCGCGACGCAGGGTACGACATTGTTCCCGCTGACGACATCGTGGAACAGGTCTGTCGCGTTCTGTGCAAGATTGTAGAGCGCCGGGTTGATGTTGCCGAGGCCAGGCTTCGGGATGGAGCCTTTCGCCACCAGGTACTGATTCAGGATGGCGACGATTCCGGCAAACGACGGCGAGGCCGCGGAGGTGCCTCCGACGCCGACCAGTTGGCTCCGCACGTATAACACGTAGGCATCGTGGGCACCGGACGCAGCGAGTGAAACATCGGGGACATCGCGCGCCTGATCGTTGGGCACGCCCGCACCGGCCTGCCACCAGGGTTTCGCGTAAATCAGGCTGGGTGCTCCGCCCCCGGCCGCGAGGCCGTCACCCAGGGCTGTATCGTTCCACGCCTTCTCGGGGATCCAGGAAACCGCCGACTCCGAACCGGCCTTGTTCTGCGCCTGCCAATAGAAGCCGGTCCCCTCGTTGAACTCGGTGCCGCCAACGGCCGTGACTTCCGGTATATCCGCCGGAAACGCCGCCGATACGCCGTTCGTCGCTTGCGCTTCACCGCTGGCGTCGCAGCCCGCCGGGCCCGAGTCGCCCGCGGCCGTGATCCACGTGATGCCCTGGGCGTTGGCCTGCTGCGCGAGGGTGCGATAGGTTCCCGACACCTGCAGTTCACAGCCGCCGTAGCTCACGCTGATCACCGGCGCAAGATTCTGGTCGATCGCGTACTGCAAAGACTGAAAAACGTTCTTCGAATAGACGTAGATGATCGTGGCGTTCTTCGCGACGGCTCCCGACCACTCGAGATCGAGAGTGGCCTCCGTTTGATCGCCCGCCGTCGATCCGGGGTCGGAGCCTGTAAGCACAAGCTGCGGGTCCTTAGCCGGGAGACTGAACTGCGCGCGAAAAGCTCTAAGGTCGTTCAGATTCACGTCGCTTTGCCCGGCAATTGCGAGTGTCTGTCCCGTGCCGTCGTAACCCGCGTTATAGAGGTTCTGAATGTCGTATATGGTCGCGAAGTCTGCGGGAGCAAGGTAATGTACGCCGCCGGCGGCATCCATATCGGGCTTCGTGGAGATTCCCGTATGCAGGGGTTTCGGGCGGAAGTCGTCGAATCCACGGACGCCTGCCACAATACCCGTCAGTGCCGCGGGCAGCTGAATCTCTTCCGTGTTTGCGAAGTGGGGTTCGCCGTCCAGATCGAGCCGGTGTAATCCGACGTGAAACGCCCGCTCGATGTCTGCCACCATCCCGCTGAAGAGGATCCAGTTGCGCGCGCGCGCTTTGCCTTCGATGGCGAATCCACCCGCCTCAAGCCACGATCGCACCGCGCCGAAATCGTTTTCGCTCAGTCCGAAGCGGTCGCCGTACTGCTCCGGTGTCAGCCAGTTCCGATAGTCCGGGGACGCCGGGTTGCGCTGCGCTTCGAGAAACCGTACAAGTTCCAGGCCCTGCGCGTCCGACGGCGCCAGCATCAGCGTGATACCGGTGATGCGCGCGTCCTGCTCCATCCTGCCCAGGTCAGTGGCCCGAGTAGCCGATGGAGGAACACTGTTCGGCAGGACGACCGTTTTCCCGTCCGCCACTGGCCCCTGAATCCTGTCCTGCGCCGCAGCGCTTTCACCGGCGCATCCGGCGACCGCCAGACAAACCAGCGCGCCCAGAAATGTTACCGCCCTCATGATTCGCCCCGCGCTTACTATCGGCAGAACGTCAGAAAATTATTAGTGCGGCGGCGATCGCGCACGTGAATCCGAAAACCCCACGCCGGGTGGAAACCCGGCGGCAGTCAGGAATGCCTGGCCCCACAAGACCGGTGTATACTCCAGCGCATGGGATTTCGACTCGCCCTCACCGTTATCCTTCTGGTGCAGGCGGCGTTCGGGCAAACGGTGAATATGCAGGAGGTGGCGCAGGCACTCGGCGTCAAGTGCGAGTACTGCCACGCGCGCCAGGCAACTGGCGAATCACAATCCCGTTCGAAATACGAGATTGCCCGCGCCATGATCGCCATGACAACCAATCTGAACGCGCAGGTGGTGGCCGCCACCGGCAAGCCCGCCGGCGAAACCACGCGCGTCACCTGCATCACATGCCATCGCGGCGTCGCGGTGCCGGGCCAGCTCTCGGATATTCTGGCGCGGACGGCGCTGGAAAAAGGCCCCGACGCCGCTGTCGCGCAGTACCGCGATCTCCGCGCCCAATACTACGGCCATCAGAGCTACGATTTCAGCGAGGACACGCTTTTCGCCGCCGCTGAGAAGGTGGTGCGCGTCAAACCCGCCGCGTCGATTCCCCTGCTGCAGCTGAATCTCGAGTTTTACCCGAAGGCCGTGCGCAACTACGCACAAATCGCTTTCGCCTATACGCGCGATCTGGACGACGAATCCGCCATCGCCGCGCTCGAGAAGGCGCTCGAAATCGAGCCGGAAAATGGCGTCATCCGGGGCGAGCTCGAGCAGCTGAAGAGTTACCACCGGAAGAGGTAATCTGCCGGCGTCGGTGCGCGGAGAGTATACAATTGGACTGAAAAATATGGTGCTGGAGGTTGACGCCGCGCGCGCCCAGGTCGAGCGCATCTTCCAGGGCAAGACGTTTCGCAGCTCCGACGTTCTGCGGCACCTTCTCTCCTATCTGGTCGAAGCCTCGCTGGCCGGCACGGCCGACGAACTCAAGGAATACACGGTCGCAGTCGACGCACTCGGCAAACCTTCCTCTTACGACCCGCGCCAGGAGTCGGCAGTGCGGATGCAGGTGGCCCGTCTGCGGCAGAAGCTCACCGACTACTACCGGACCGAGGGTGTCCAAGATCCCGTGGTGATCGATCTGCCGAAAGGCGGATTCCGCGTGGTTTTCGAACCGCGCAAACCCGCGTTCGAGAGTGTCGCGCTGCCTGAGCCTGCGGTTCCGGATGCCCCGCGCAGGTGGCAGCAGCGCGAAGTCGTGCTGGCAGTGGCGCTCGGCGTGACCATCGCGGCTCTCGCCGTCAGCGCATTCTTTGCGGTATATTTCCGGCGCGAGGCTGTCAAATCCGCCGCCATCGAACCCGCCGTGCCGTGGACCCCGGAGATTCAGCAACTCTGGGAGCCGATCCTGTCTTCGAACCGTCCGCTGGTGGTGTGCATCGCCACACCGCTGGCTGTTCTCATACCAGGCTACGGATTCATTCGCGAATTCAGCGTCAACGACTGGGAGGACGTGCCGAAATCGAAGGCCATTGCCGCACTGAAAGAAGCACTGCACGCTCCCACAGTCCAGCCGACCTTCGGCTACACAGGCGTGGGCACGGCCACCGCGGCTTTGCTGCTGGGCCAGTTCCTCGGGGCGCGCCAGAAGAGTCTCGTCGTCACGCGGGCTAATCTGCTTTCTCTGCCCGAGCTGATGGAAGAGAACGTAGTCTTTCTCGGCCCGCTCACCGGCGACCGGGAGATTCGGGCCCTGCGTGTGGATCAGGAGATTCTGCTGGAACCCGACGGCATTCGCAACCTGCACCCACGGCCGGCGAGCCGTCATTTGTGCCCGAAGCGACGGGCGCTGCCAGCGTTCGCCAGGGCGGCCGGAAGGGGGGCGAGGACAGCCTCGACACCTATTCCCTGATCAGCCGCGTGCCGGGTCTCCGCGGCAAGGGCGAAATCCTCAGCCTCTCTGGTAACCAGATTTCCAGTGTCATGGCAGGGGCGCAGGCTCTGACCGATCCGACCGTGGCCAAAATGCTGGTTTCGAAGCTGCGCAAACCGGATGGCACGATACCTCCTTACTTCCAGGTGGTGCTGCGCGTGCGATCCATGGATGGCGTTCCAACGGAAATAACCTACATGTTTCATCGGGAACTGACCATCACACGGCCGCCAGCCCCACCCGAGAAATGATGCCGACATGCAGGAAGAAACGCGGCTGGCGCCGCGTGTACCTGTTAGCGGCTGAAAACAAAGGCCGAGAGAGGTAACCACGGCGTCACGCACGGTCACATGACCGACACGCCCTGAAGCAACCAGCCTTCAGACATGATAATCTTCGATACGGGAAAGCCCGGCGCTGAGAAGCAGAAGCGGGCCGTCACCTGTATCAGGAGATAAAACATCCATTTATGAAGCGTGCTCTGTTTGCCCTGCTGCTCGGCGGAGCGTTCCTTGCAACGGTCCCCGCGTACGCGCACCACTCTTTTGCCGCCACCTATTTTGAAGACAAGACCATTACGGTGGAAGGCACTCTCGTTCAATTCATGTTCCGCAATCCGCACTCGTTCGTACACGTCGAGGCGCCGGATGATTCGGGCAAGATGGAAACGTGGGCGATCGAATGGGGCGGCGGCGGACAGCTAAGCCGTGAAGGTGTTTCGCGAGATACGCTGAAGCCCGGCGATCACGTGATCATCACTGGCAACCCGGGCCGTAACCCGGAAGATCACCGCATCCGCATGCGCAGCATCAAGCGCCCGTCCGATGGCTTCGGATGGAGCGGCGTGGTTCAGTAAGTCGAACGCAGGTTCCTCACCGTGGGGCGGAACGCAGCGAAGCTCTCGTTGCTGACCGCCCTTTTTCTTTCTCCCGCGCTTTTCGGCCAGCCGTCTGGCAGCATCGAAGGCAGCATCGAAGGCACCGTCGTCAACAGTAAGACAGGGATCCCAATCCAAGGTGTTTCCGTCTACTTCGGAACCGACAAAGGCCCCCAATACGAAACTGAGACCGACCCCTCCGGCCAGTTCCGGATCGCCGGGATGGCAAACGGCGATTACGGCTGTCACTTCGAGAAGAGTGGCTACATTTCGCAATATTCCGGCAGCCTGAACTCGCTGCTGAAACCGGTCCACATTGCCGGGCAGGATTCGGTTCGGATATCCGTTTCGCTTTCCGCGTATGCGAAACTTCGCGGCCGTGTCCTCGATCCCGAAGGAAGGCCGGTGGTACGCGCCAAGGTCACCCTCGCACCCCAGGAGGAAACCACCGACGACCAGGGACGGTTCGCTTTCAGCCAGATTTCCCCCGGCACATACACGCTTAAGGCAATGCCGGGCAGGGATTCCCTGAAGGGGACCCCGGAAGGAAGCGTCAAACGGGTGCCCGGAACCCCGCAGCGCGAGACTCCCCCGGGAGACGAACGAACGGAGCTGCTGCCCACCTGGTACCCATCCGCCGGCGCGGCCGACCTCTCCGAGCCAATCAACGTGCGTGGCGGCGACGATCTTTTCGGCATAGACATCCGGCTTCAGGCTGTGCCTGTTTATCGCGTGCGGGGAAAGGTTTTCGACCTCGACGGGAAGCCCATACCTCTGGCGACCATCACAAGTTTTTCGCAGGCGGATCTAACTGCCTCCGCCAGCGGCGGCGTTGTGGGCGCAAAGACCGGCGCAGGAGGCGTGCTCGGCTACTTCACTCTGTCCCGCAGTGCCCTGGCATCCGCTGCTGACGAACTGGCCGGCATTGTCCGCGATGGCTCTTTCGAGCTTGCGTCCGTGCCTCGCGGGCTGCGCCAGTTCCGGATAAGAGGAATGCCTGTCGATTTTGACAAGGTGGTGGAACAGATGGAACAGGCGCGGAAGCAGGGCGTCCCCCTCGCTCCGAAATTGCCTGCTACGGCGCCCGCTGTAATTCAGGTTTTCGCGGTATCCGTCGTCGTGGATCACGATATCGACGACCTCGAAATCCGTGCCGAGCCGGCGATCACGATGGAGGCTACGGTTGGGTTAGCCGACACGACTCCCGACAAGACCCCGGCGGTGGTGCGCAATGCACTGGTCACAATTGATGGGCTGGACGCGATCGCGACGCCCGGCAGGCGAACGGAAAACGGCTTCCTTTTCGTGAACCTGACGCCGGGCGAAATTCGGGTGACCGCCCTGCCAGGCCTTGCGGGCGGCTACTACCTTTCGTCCGTGACTCTGGGCGGGCAGGACATCACTGGGAAACCGGTCACCATACAGGCCGGCGCTCCGCCGATCGGCGTGACATACAAACCCAACGGGGGAACGGTCACAGGCACGGTCGAATCTGCCGATACCGGTTCCGTCGTGCTGATCCCGCAGGCGGCGCTCGACGCTTTCGACGTGCAGTACGGGCGCGTCAGCCCGACCGGTCCAGGCGGGGCGTTCGAGATCGGCAGCCTCGCGCCGGGATCGTACTACGCGTTCGCGGTCAACCGGCTGGAGCCCGAGAAGCTCTACAAGCGGGCCATCCTCGGCCGGATCGCTTCGGCCGCCACGCTGGTCCACGTCACCGAAGGGGCGGCGGTTTCGATCAAGCCGCCGCTGGTGCGTATCGATTAGCGATGCGCGTCATCGGAATCGCCATTGCACTGACCTGCATCGCAACGGCGCAGAATTCCGCGAGCGTGGAAGGCAGAGTGATCGACGGCGCCAGCGGCTTGGGCATTCCCGACGCCTCGGTTCTGTTTCGCTTCGCGGGTCAGGAATATCGCGCCGTAACCGATCCCTCCGGCGGCTTCCGGGTTTTCGGCATGGCCGATGGCCAGTATGGCGCGCGCGTCGAAAAAGAAGGGTACGTTCCTTTGGACTCGGCCACTGAGAACTCGCCGCTGACGATCGTCAGTGTCAACGGGAGCGGGCCTGCCGCGCAGATTCGTGCGGTGCTTGTCCGTTACGCCAGGGTGAGCGGGCGGGTATTCGACAAGGAAGGCAGCCCGGTGGCCGGCGTGAGCGTCACGTACGCGAACGCGCCGGGATCCCTCCCGCCCGGTCGTCCGACGGAGCAATTTACGGATGCCAGGGGAGAATTCGCGTTTGCCAAACTGGTTCCCGGCTCTTATGTGCTCCGGGCCGTGCCTCCCTCCGGCGCGGGGGCGGCGACAGCGTCGGACGTGGATCGCATCGAAGCGGTTCCGACCTGGTATCCTGCCGTCGACGAAGGTAATCTCGCCGAACGGATTGCGGTGCGAAGCGGCGCCGACCTGCGGGGAATCGACATTCGCCTGCAGAGTACACCTGTTTACCGGGTTCGCGGTGTCGTGCTGGGACAGGACGGGCAACCGGTCCGCGCAGCCGTGAGCAACCAATCGGAAACGGACCGGACGACGACATTCGGTATCGCGCCCCCGAGTCGGGCGGGGCCGCTCGGCTTCTTCGCGATGGTTTACGGGATCAGGCAAAGTATTCTGACCATGGCCGATGGCAGCTTCGAATTTGACTCCGTACCTCGCGGGCTGCGGCGCTTCTCCGCGCAGCTCTCACCATTCAATCGGGTTGGCAGTCCCGTGGTGCAGACCGCCGTTGTGTCCGTTGCTGTGGATCACAACATCGACAACCTCGAAATCCGTTTGCTGGCGCCGGTCACGATAGAAGGGAGCATCGAGTTAGCCGGTCTGCAGGTGGACAAGATGCGTACGATCCGAACCGGGATCGACATTTTCAGCGGCGTCGGTGGCATCCGTCCGACCTCGAACAGCGTCGGCGGCAGCTTCCGTATTGAGAACATACCTCCGGGTGAGGCCAGCATCGTGACGGCTCCGGGCCTCGCGGGCGGCTATTACCTCGATTCCGTCAGTCTCGGCGGGCGGGACGTCACGTGGAAATCCTTCACTCTCCAGCCGGGCGCCGCGCCGGTCCGCATCGTTTATAAACCGAATGCGGGAACCGTTACTGGTACCGTGGAATCCCCGGAAGCAGACGATGTGGTCCTGATCCCTCAGCCCGCGCTCGACTCGCTCGACGTACAGTACGGGCGCATCTCGCGTCGCACGCCCACGGGTACGTTTGAAATCGACAGTGTCGGGCCCGGGTCGTACTACGCATTTGCGGTCGATCGCCTGGAACCGGACAAGCTTTCCAACCCAGCCGCTGTGCGGCGCATCGTCAATGCCGCCGCGTTGATCCAGGTCACCGAAGGCGCGGCGATTTCGATCAAGCCGCCCCTGGTCCGCTTCAGCGACTGAGGCGTCGGCCGGCTGTTCCGCTGTTGTAGTAACGGCGGGTGGCGGGCAGTCTGTGTTAGCATTTCTCCCGGAGATTCGTATGCGCACAATCGGAATCGGCATCACCCTGACCCTTCTCGCCGCCGCCTCATTTGCCCAG
Organism: Terriglobia bacterium; assembly: GCA_963832905.1. Taxonomy (GTDB): domain Bacteria; phylum Acidobacteriota; class Terriglobia; order Bryobacterales; family Bryobacteraceae; genus BOG-234. The sequence continues at coordinate 966,864 of CAWHVO010000002.1, forward strand.
CGGGGCCCTCAGCCGGACCACACCTACACCTCGGCGGCCGACATCACGGCGCTCATCGCCAAAGCCAAAAGCGCGCGCACCAATAACCAGCCGACCGTGACCGAGAACATTCTGCGCGTCGCGCCCTATCAGGCCAGCCTCGAATACCGCGCCGGCGTCGGCCCCGCCGCTTTACACGAAAAAGAAGCTGAATTCTTTTATGTCATCGACGGATCGGGGACCCTGATCACCGGCGGCACTATCAAAGAAGGAAAGCGCAACGGCGAAAACGTGACTGGCACGGGCATCGAAGGCGGCCAGTCGCAGAACGTCGCCAAGGGGGACTTTATCGTCGTCCCGGAAAATACCCCGCACTGGTTCAGCTCGATTAACGGCACGCTGGTGCTGATGTCGATGCACGTACCACGTCCGGTTCCGGCTGCCAAATAAAGACTCATGACGCAGAAATAACCGGCGCGCTGATCAGCCGTTCGATCTCGCGGAACAGTGCGTCCCGATCAATTGGCTTGGATACATAGCCGTCCATCCCCGCAGCCAGATAGGTTTCGCGGTCGCCCTTCATGGCGTGGGCGGTCACGGCGATGATCGGGGTGTGGTAACCGCGTCCGGCTTCGAGGCGGCGCAACGCAGCTGTCACTTCCGGTCCACCCATGCGCGGCATCTGTATATCCATCAGAATGAGACCGAACTGCTCTTCTTTAACGGCGTTCAGCGCTTCGTCGCCGTCGCCAGCCATGCGGACTGAGCCGGGCGGAACGCGGGATTCGAGCAGCGCCATGATCAGTTCCTGATTTGCAGGATTATCTTCGGCCACGAGGATACGCCCGAGCCCCGGCCAGGCCTCCGCGTTTTGTTCCGATGACGAACTGTGCAGATTGCCGGAGAGCGCAAGCAGGGATCCCGAAGCCCCGGCCGGGGAATGAAGCCCGATGATCGCCTGGAGAAGATTCGACTGTGACACCGGCCACTCGAGTGTTGCGTGTATCTTCAGCTGCTTCAACAGCGTCTCAGCGGACTGATCCAGTCCCGCCGCTCCGATCAGCACCAGGGGGAGGTTGGCGAGCGCAGGATCCTTTGCTATCTCGCGGGCCAGGCGTCCATTATCCTGGGCAGCCGCCGCAGCGTTGACCAAGCCGAAGCAGAACGGCCTTCCCACGCGGCACGACCACCTCATCACGTCCACCGCGGCAGCGGGGCTGTCAATGGAAGCTGTCTCGATGTGCCACTGGCCGAGCATCTCCACGAGCCGGCCGCGCTGCTCCTGATTCGGGACCACGACTATCCCCCGCGGGCGGTCTTCGGAGCGCGGCGGGATTTGAGAAAGCGAAGAGGGGCGCGCCAGCCCGGCGCGGACCGTAAACGTGAATTTGCTGCCTCTTCCCGGTATGCTTTCGATCCAGATTCGCCCGCCCATCATCTCGACCAGGCGGCGCGAGATCGTCAGACCCAGACCCGTTCCGCCGTAACGCCGCGTGGTCGAGCCGTCGGCCTGGGAAAAGGCTTCGAAGATAGCCGCCAGTTTGTCCGAAGGAATGCCGATTCCCTCGTCCGAGACTGAGGTACGCAGTATGGCCTGGCCGTCAGCCGGCGGCGCTTCGCAGGCAATCCGGATTTCGATTCTTCCGGCGGAAGAAAATTTGATCGCATTGCTTACCAGGTTCACGACAACCTGGCCGAGCCGCACCGGATCGCCGACGATGGTTTCCGGGACATCGGGATCGATATGCATGCCGATCTCAAGCCCCTTTTCCTGCGCGCGCAGCGAGAGACTCGCGGTGCGCTCGCGGATGGACTCCGCCAGGTTGAACTGCACGGGGTCGAGTTCAAGCTTGTCCGCTTCGATCTTGGAGAAGTCCAGGATGTCGTTGATGATGGTCAGCAGAGCATCCGCCGAACTTCTTACCATCGACAGATGACGGCGCTGCCCGGCATCCAGCTCCGTATCGAGCGTCAGCTGCGTCATGCCAATGATGATGTTCATCGGCGTTCGGATCTCGTGGCTCATGTTGGCCAGAAACTCACTCTTGAGACGCGCGGTTTCCTCGGCTTTATCGCGCGCCGCGATCAGGTCCTGGTTGGTTTGCGTCAGCTCGGAGGTACGCAGCGTAACCTGCGTCTCGAGATACTGGTCGCGCGACTCAATCTGCTCCAGCATGGAATTGAAGGCATCGGTGAGAACGCCCAGTTCGTCCGAAGCCTCCTTCACGGCACGCACTTTATAGTTGTTGCCGGCGGAAACTTCCTTTGCAATATCGGCAAGATGCTGAATGGGGCGTGAGATGAGCCGCTGCAGTACGGAGCTGACGAACAACGCCAGCAGAGCCGCCGCGAACATCACCACTGCCACGATGGAGCCGTTGTGGCAGAGGCGCGCGCGCACATCCGGCAGGTCGGAACGAAGATAGACAACACCCAGCGTTTCACCGTCCACGACCACGGGTCGCGAGATATGAAGGCCGAACCTTTCGAGGCCTCCGGCGGAGGCGGAGGGCGGAAAAGTGTTCCGGACACCCGGCCGGACGAAGGTGGCGAATCTCTTCCCGTCCGGCTGGTAGATGGCGGCTTCGGCCACGCGTGATTCAGCGGTAAGGGGAGCCAGAGTCCGGGCGGCCGAAGCGCGGTCGCCGAAGATCAGAGGCGCTGCGCTGTTGACGGCAATCATGTCCCCGACCGATTTCAGTTCAGCGGCGACATCGCTTCGGTACTGGATCAATTGATAGGCGGCGATCGCCAGACCTGCCATCCAAAGCGCAAGCGAAGTGGTCAGCACACCTGTAACGATGAGTTTCCGGCGGATGTTGCAGTTGCGGAACCGGCGCAGAATCACGGACGCCTTTCTTCCTGCTGTTCGCGCACAACGGACCTTCGGCCTGCGCGTTCTGCCGGAAGTGCGACTTTGAGCAGTTGCGAGCTGACCTTCAGTCCGGCGCGCGTTGCGGCTTCCTGGTTGATCTGGAATCGCACGGACTCGTCGACCAGCTGAAACGCGATCATGATTCCCTCCCGCGACGCGTTTTCGTCGTCGCTGACCGTCAGTACCGGCTTGTCGGCCAGCGCCTGCGCAATCTCTTTTTCATGTTTCGATTCCGAGCGCTCGATCAGGAGAATTTCGCAGCACTCCGCTTCGGCAGCCGTGCCGATCGGGGTAACTTTGATTGCGCGCCCGCCAACCGATTTGCCGCGCACGATCTCCTCCAGTAGAGAGGCAAGATCACCGTGTCCAAGGACGCCGATTCGAACCGGCCCCGCGGCCGTCCCTGCCGGCCACTCGACAAACCTGGCGAAGTTGTAAATATACGCGGCTTTCAAGCGCAGCTCAACGTCGGAAGCGTCGGCCGCGGCAGCCGCAGGCGCGATCGGAACCGCGGTCAGGGCGGCAAGCAAAACGATAAGGGGCCTTCGCTGAGCTTTCGCAGGTGTGCGGCAGAATCTCATCGCATACACTCAGAACTGCCAGGTGCTCTTCAAATACACTCCGCGATCCACGTAGCTGAACCCTGTGATCAGATCCGGCATGCCTTCGAGGTGCCTCGGCTGCAGCAGATTCTGTCCCGCCAGGCTGAGCTGCCAGTCAGAGCCGGCCTTGTAGCCCAGACGGACGTCCAGCCTCGTGTAAGCGGGTATGGGCAGACTGGGGCCGTAGAGATAAGTCGGGCTCGACTCCCCGTTCCAATACAGAAACGTATCGAGCTTCCAGGCCCTGCCGAGGTTCACGTAAGACTGCAGACGCCACTTGTTCCTCGGCCCCTGACGGATATCCCCGGCGGCGGTGCCGAGGGCTGCCCAACCCCTGACCCAGGAGTCAACAATGGCGTAGCTGTAGCTGCCCTCCAGCTTCCAGTCCCGCAACGCTTCCCAGGCGAATGAAACCTCGCCGCCTTTTCCGGTGGCAGCAGCCGAATTTCCGGTAGTCTCCTCCACTTCGAGATAAGGCACCGCGCCGGGAACGAACACAGGGGCGCCGCTCGCGAAGGAACGCATGTCCGAGAATCCGTCATAGAACAAAGCGAGATCGGCTGAGAGTCGTTTCGAGATCTGCGCCCGGTAGCCCGACTCGAAGTCGGTCACTTTTTCGGCCCCGAAGGCGGGCGAGCCAACAAATGCCGTGACAATCGGCAGGCCGCCGGTGAGGGGGGAGCCCGGGAAGATGTTGGAGGGGGCGAATACGTCTCTTTCTTCAAGCGAAGGCGTGCGCAGCGACTGCGCCGTCGAAATCCAGAACGATTGGTTCTTTCGCGGCATCCAGAGAAGGTTCGCACTCGGCTCGGGTCCCCAGCCGCCGAAGTGATTGTGCTCCAGTTTCGCGCCCAGCGTCAGCAGCAGGGTGTCGTGATGGAAATGCATTTCGTCCTGGGCGAACGCGTTGAAATTGTCGTATGTCAGCCTGTCCGGAGTGAAGATAATGCTCCCCTGGGAGAAGATATCCGCAGTGATCGTTCTCGCGCCTCCGCCGAACGAAAGGTTATGCCGGCCAGCAGTGAAATCGTATTTGGCTTCGATGTCTGACGTGCGGGTTTCAGCTTCCGAGGCCATGGGCTCCGGCTTGTCCGTGTAGTCATACCAGGCGGATATGCGCAGTTCTCCTTTTTCCCCGACCCGGCGGCGCCACTCGCCCGTGAGATTGCCGGTTACGTCCGTCAGCTGAAACGGGGTCTCGAGAAGCTGCTGGGCGGGGACTGAAATCGTAACGCCAACTGAATTTTCCGGCGCCCGGAAAAGCCCTCCCTCGATCATCCACGTGTCGTGTCCGTGTGAGCCATCGAGTCTGAATCCGCCCTGAACGCTGCTCCACTGATCCCCGGCACCTGCGCCGGATGCCTGACTCAGCGAGGTGTTGTCGAAACCACCGAAGAAAATGCGGTAGTTGGTGGAACCAATCGCGCCACCCGTGCTGACACTTCCGAACGCGCGCTCCGTTGTTCCCCCGCCGGCCGCGATCGTCGTGCCGTGAGTTTCGGTCGCGTTTTTGGTGATGATGTTGATGACCCCGAGCACAGCGTTGGCGCCCCAGATTGTGGCTCCCGGGCCGCGAATCACCTCGATGCGATCGATATCATCCAGCAGCGGCATGCCAAGGTCCCAGTACACCCCCGAAAATACCGGCGAGTATATGGACCGGCCATCGATCAGCACCAGCAGCTTATTGGTGTAGACCCCCACGGTGCCCCTGACGCTCACCGACCATTGATTTCCGTTCACCTGCGCAACGTCCACACCCGGCGCCAGCCGCAGCAACTCGGGGACGCTGGTCAATCCGCTGCGCGCGATCTGTTCCCGCGTGATGACGTAGACGGCGCCCGCGACCTGAGAAAGCTTCTGCTCCTTGTTAGTGAACGACGTGATCTTGATATTTGCCAGCTCATCCAGACTGAGTTGACCGAAATCCGGGAGAGCAGCCTGCCCAAACGCCAATGGCGCCGTCGCAATCAGAAGAGCGAGCGACCCTGTTTTCACGCGATACCTCACATGTGTCTATCCGCTGTTTTGTCCGAAAACTTTAGGGTCGAGCGGCGTGGCGCACGCCAGGCTGGCCTGGAATTGCGAAGTGCTCTTCAGATGCTCCGCGATTCACGTCACTCCACCCGCTAAGGAGTTCCGAAATCCCTGCCATGCCAGCTGATGCAGGCTCAGATTGGAGAAATCCGGAAGCTCGCTCGTGTCGGCGGCGAAAACGGGCATGGCCTGGGCCAGCAGTATCAGGAATCGGCACGCATTCCGCCGGAGCAGGCGCGGCATATCCTCTTATCGGCTTTCGACCGCAGACCTTTAGCCGCCTACAGGTCAGGGAAGCGCTGACGCACTTCTTCGAATTCGCGATCCGCCACGCGGTCGAACAATGTGAGCACCGTGGGGTCGAGCTGCGTTCCCCTCAAATGATGAATTTCCATCCGCGCGGCGGGCTGCGCCGATCGGTTCCGGTAGCACCGGTCGCTGGTCAGAGCGTCGAGAATATCGGCAACCGAAAATATCCGGGCGCTCAGAGGGATTGCATCGCCGGCCAGACCCCTCGGATATCCCGTGCCGTCGAAGCGCTCGTGGTGACAATAAATGATCTCGGATTCGCGTTCGAGACCGGGCAGGTCCGCGAGCAGGTCGAGCCCCAGCTGTGGATGCAGCTTCATGATCGCCCATTCCACTTCGTTGAGCTTCCCCGGCTTCATCAGCACGTTATGCGGGATTCCCGCTTTTCCGATGTCATGCAGCAGAGCGCCGACCTCAAGTCCTCGCCGCGCATCGGCGGACATGCGCAGGTCCCGCGCCATCATAAGGGTAAACGCCGAAACCCGGCACGAATGGTGCAGCGTTTCGAACCGTTTGATGCCCATCGCGTCAAATATCGGCAGAAGCTGCCTGGCCCGGTTCGAGTCGCCGGCATCTCCTCCTCCGAGCGTCCGCCGCAGCGCTTCTTTCACGGCTCCGAGTCTCTCTGCCTGTAGACCGTCGAGGTGCTTTGACACCAGCCCGATCAGATCGGCGGGCCGGACCGGTTTCAGCAGATAATCGGTCGCACCAGCCCGGAGGGCGCCTTGCGCAACCGGCAGATCGCATGCGCCGGACACGAGAATGAAGGGAAGCTCCGGCGCCACGGCCTTGACCGTGCGCAGGAGATCCAGACCATTCATCCCGGGCATGTTCACATCTGAGAGGAGAAGGTTGACGGGCTTACGCGCGGATGCCAGCCACCGCAGCGCCGCCGCGCCGTTTGGGAAGGTCTCGCATTCGTATCCCCCCAGCGAGAGCGTCTCACTCAGGTATTCGCACATCGACGCGTCGTCGTCCACTACGACCACGGTCTTCTCGCCCATCTCCTGCATCAGGCATCAGATCGGCGGTTGGGAAGCAGAACTTTAGGACTCACAGGCTAAAGCCTGTGCCTGGAGTTTCTACATTTTGCTGCCATTTCGGACACGCGGATTGTATCCGCGTTTGGTTTTGTTGTTGAGAAATCTGCCTGTTTCCGGCCAGCTTCTCTGTGTGAGCCGATTACCGCTTTGGACGCTGGCCGGCAAGGCTTACTTCCTAACGTGGCGACTTGCGGGTTCTGACCTGTACACCAGCGACGGCCCAAAGTTCGTCGCCTTCGATCGACGGCCCGGAATAGCTACGCTCCTGATGGCGGCCCTGCGGCGGGGAAAGGAATCGAACGCCTTTGAACCGGGCAGCTGGGTTATCATGCCCAGCCATGTTCATGTCCTGTTGTTACCCCAATGTAACCGTCGCACGCATTGTGGGCAGCATCAAATGGTTCAGCGCGCGGGAAGCCAACCGCGTGCTCGGCCGGGACGGCCCATTTTGGAGCAAAGACTACTTCGATCGTTGCATCCGCGGCCGCGATTATGCAATCCGCGTACCACACTATATCGAGAACAATCCAGTAAAGGCTGGTTTCTGCGCGCGTCCCTATCAGTGGCCCTATTCGAGCGTTTCCGCCAATTCGTCGCTCTAAAATGAAGACGCGGATACAATCCGCGCGTCCGAAATGGCAGCGAAATGCAGAAGCTCCAGACGCAGACTGAAGCCTGTGCCACCACCTCAGGCACTCCGGAAGTGTTTGCTCAGCTTCAGCCCCTGGCGCTGATACGACGACCCGATTCCCTCCCCGTACAGTACCTTCGGCCTCTCCAGCAGCCGCTCGAACACGAGGCTGGCCACAATCTGGCCGTCCTCCATAATGAACGGCACTTCGTGCGATCGCACCTCGAGCACCGCGCGCGTGCCGTTGATGTCGCCCGTGCCATAACCGAAGCCGGGGTCGAAGAACCCCGCATAGTGAATGCGGAATTCTCCGATGGTCGCGTCGAACGGCACCATCTCGGCCGCGTACTGTGCCGGAATGCGCACACGCTCGCGCGACGCGAGGATGTAGAAATCCTCCGGATCGAGAATCAGCGTGTGGCTCTGATTGCGCCGGATCGGATCCCAGAATTCCTCCGGATCGTAATGCTGCACTTTCGCCAGATCGATCAGCGGCGCGTGTTTCTTCGCGCGATAGCCGATGATCTCCTGCGCGCTGTCCCCGGCCAGATCGACCGACAGCCGCAGCCCGTTTCGGATCTGCGCCTCGCCCCGCGTTTCATCGGGCAGATAAATCAGCGGCTCTTCGTTTTCCAGCTGCCTCAGCAACTCGTCGTCCGGCTGATAATCGCCCTGAAACAGGCGCAGCTGCGAGAGGCGTTCGCCCTGCCGCACTACCACGCTGAACGTGCGCGGCACGACTTCCGCATAGAGCCTGCCGTGATACCCCGCCGGGACGATTTCAAACTGCCGGCCTTCATCCGTGATGAGCCGCGTGAAAATGTCCAGCCGCCCGGTGGAGCTTTTCGGATTCGCCTTACCGGAAATTGAATCCGGCAGCGCCAGCTCCTCCTGCAGCGGGACGATGTAGACGCATCCCTTCTCCAGCACGGCGCTCGACTTCAGATCGACTGTATGCAGGCGATACTGTGCGAGCTTGCTCGTGATCGTGGCTGCACCGTTCGCCAGAAAACTGGCGCGCACACGGAACGCCTCGGAGCCCAGCCGCAGATCGATGGACGACGGCTGAATCTGATCTTCAAGAACCGGCGTGCGTGCGCGAATCTGTCCGGCCGCGACCATCTTCGCGATGGCCTGCGACGGCAGCACGCCTCTTGCAACATTAGTTTCGGCTGACAAATGGCTATGATGCCACGGAACTTAATCCGATGAGCGGAGTCCAACCGGTATGAGGTCCGCATCGATAATCGTCGTATGCCTGGTCGTCCTCTTCACGGCAGGCATGTTCTTCGAGCAGGAGGGCCGCCGCGCCGACCACATCCGCTATCCGCGTATCGGACAGCCGGTAGATATTGGCGGCCGTTCTCTCAACCTCTACTGCTCCGGGGAGGGCCAGCCCACCGTACTGTTCGAAACTTTCAGCCATATGGCGGGCCTTGGCTGGAGTGCGGTGCAGGCTCGCGTGGCCGAGTTCACGCGCGCGTGCTGGTACGACCGCGCCGGCTACGGCTGGAGCGATCCCGGCCCGCTGTCCGCCACCATGAAATCCACCGCTCAGGACCTGCACGCCCTCGCCGTGGCGGCTCACCTGGCTCTCCCGTTCGTCTTTGTCGGAGTCGGAGACGCCGCTTCTGAGCTTCGCATCTACCACAGCCTTTATCCGTCCGAGACCGCCGGCGCGGTTCTGGCCAACGCGAATGGCGCACGCGACGATCAGGACTATCCGGAATCGGCCAAGGGCCCGTGGGCGCGGAATTTCGGATCGTTCGCGCCGCGCGCGAAGAGAGCGGCGTGTTTCGTGTTCCCCGTGTTGTCGGAAGCCGGCGGTTTGCGTCTTGCGTTCCGGCTCGGGGGCCCGCGGAGGACTCCTGCTTTCGATGTTCCGCCGGACCAGCAGGCGGAACTCGACTTCCTTTCCGACAACCCGACCGCGAACCGCGGCGGCAACATGTGTTCCCGCAGCGAGAGTGCGGATGAGGTGCCCGCCGGAAACCTCGGCGACCTGCGATTGATCGTGCTGGCGCCGCGCGACCGGCTGGAGCCACCCGATCCCCGCGAGCAGCGCGTCGCCGCCGCCTGGAACGGGCATCAAAGAGAAGTGGTGCAGCCGGGCATCGCCGCGCTTTCTACTCGCGGACGTTTGATCCTTACCGATGGTCCGGTACAGTCGATTGCGATCGTCGATGCCGTCCGCGAAGTCGTCGCCGAAGCGAGGCATCCGCAATAGAGGTCATTTGACCGCGTGGCTATTCAGACCCTTCCGCCAATATCTGATTGATCCCCAGCGTATTGCCGAACGGATCTTTGAGGTTGATATGCTTCGCATTCCAGGGCGTGATCTCGGTTTCCTGCGTAAAATCGGGGCGCCTGGTTTTCCATTCCGTCATCAACGCGTCCAGATCGTCTACGTCAACGTGGCAGATCACACCGCCGGGGTTGTCGCCTTTGTGCTCCGATAGATGCAATAAAAGGCCATCACGAGATACCTGCATGTAGACAGGGAATTCCGCTTCAAGCCGAAATTCCCAGTCGATCGCAAATCCCAGCCAGTCCACATACCAGGCCTTTGCCTTTTCATAGCTGTCGACATGCAGAATGGGAATTGTGCGCTGCATCCTACTTCCGCGCGATCAAAAACCTTATGACGCCACGGCGCGCAGTTCCGCGGCGGCCCGCACCTGCCGCGAGGCGCGCGCTTCGCGACTGAGCACCCGGTTCCACCACATGATCGCGCCGGTCACGAACAGAAACGGAGGCGCGAGCCCAAGCACCACCCAGAGCGTTTTCACTCCCCAGGCGCCGAAGTTGCCGAAGTGCAGATAATAGAACCAGCGCAGGAAGACATCGCCGTTGCTGCCTCTCGGCGGACCCCGGCGGCGGCGCGGTGGCTGCGGCTGATCGCCATCCGCCACGCGGATGATTGGTACATCAGTGCTCTGTACATTCACCGCGGGCTGTTCCGCCGACGTCTCCAGCGGCGTGTAAACCTTCAGCGGCGAAAAATGATTCACCACGATCTGGAACGGTTTCGGAAACACCAGGTACACGCCCGTCACACCGAATATAAATACGATGGCGAACATCCAGAACCCCACCACGCTGTGCAGGTCCCAGTTCAGGCGCTTCCAGTTGGCACGGAAATCGATCTTCAGGCTGCGCTTCACCCGCCCTGTACCCGGCCACCAGATCAGGAGCCCGGTAACACTCAGCGCGGTCACGAAAACCGCCAGCCATCCGTTGACTTTGCGCCCGGTGTCGCCAGCCAGCAGATTGGTGTGCAGATCGCTCATCCAGGCCACCGCGCCGATAATCCACGGACGCGACGGCCCGAGATCTTGCCCCGTAAACGGATCCACCAGCCTGCCAATCGTATGGGGCTTGTTCACGCCGTCCTTTTCGATCCAGACTTCAGTCGCCTCGTTCGGCCGCTTCGCTTCCCAGATGTAGCTGATCGAATACCCCGGGTGCTCTGCATGCACCGCTTTTTTCAGCGCGTCTTTCGACAGGCGCGGTCCGGATATCGGCACCAGCTTCGGCCCGGGCGACGCGTTCTTATAGATCTCGTTGCGGAATACGATAGCGCTGCCGCTGATGCTGATGGCAACGACGTAGAGTCCTACGCCGATGCCGGTCCACAGATGAATCTGGAACAGAGCCTTCCGCAGCCAGAGGCTTTGCGGACGCCGCAGCGCTCGGGTGCCGAAGGTCATGCGCGACTTAGATGATATCGCGATGCGTGGTTCCTGAGCTGAACGTGCAAATATGAAGCGCGGAGGGCGAATGAGAGTATTAGTTGCCGGAGCAACCGGTGCAATCGGGAGACCGTTGATTGCCGCATTACTGGCTGCAGGTCATGAAGCAGTGGGACTCACCAGTTCCGAGTCGGGCCGCGCGGCTCTTAGCCGGGCGGGAGTGGAGGGCTTCATTGCAAACGCGATCGATCCCGGCGCGGTGGACGCAGTCGTCAGAGACGTGAAGCCTGAGGCCGTCATCGACGAGCTTACTTCTTTGCCCAAGCGCTATACACAGGAGGAAATGCGAGCCGCCGCGGAGCGCGACCGCTGCATCCGGATCGAAGGCGGACGAAACCTTCAGAACGCCGCGCAGGCCGGCGGCGCACGCAGATACATCGTGCAGTCTACCGGTTTCTTTTACGCGCCCGGCCCCGGACTCGCGGTGGAATCGGACTCTCTGGCGATTCAGGCCTCACCAAATGTCGCCGGCAGCGTTCGGACCTACATGCAGATCGAAGAACGGGTGCTCGGCGCCAGGGATATGCAAAGTGTCGCTCTGCGCTACGGGTTTTTCTATGGGCGCGGCACCTGGTTCCATGCGGACGGCGATATCGCAGACCAGGTGAGGCGGCGGCAGTACCCGATCGTGGGGGCGGGCCAGGGTGTCTGGTCATGGGTCCACGTCGAGGATGCGGCCGCAATGACGGTTGCGGCGCTGGAATGCGCGCCCGGCGTCTACAACGTTGTGGATGACGATCCATCGGCTATTTCCGTGTGGCTTACTTCGTTCGCCGCTACGCTGGGAGCGCCGGAACCGCCGCGGATCAGCGAGCAGGAAGCGCTTGAGACTGCAGGGCCGGACGTTGTTTACTATGCCACCCGGCTGCGCGGGGCATCGAATGCGAAGGCGAAACGGGAACTTGGGTTCGCGCCGCGACGCCTGGAATGGTTGGGACAAACGGGGGCAACGAGCGCGGGCCGGTCGTAAACTCACCTTCGGGCGGAATCCCAGGCACCGGCGCGGGCACTGGAGGAACTCTCAGACTCTATGGCTCAGGTGGCCGCACATGGAGCCCGAATCGCAATCCCCCGGGATCGGTGCAAAAGCAAAACCTGCCGAATCCGGGTTCTTCAGCCGGGGTTTCTGTCTTGCCGCCGAGGCTTTCGACTCTGGTCATCGCCGCTTCGAGATCCGGCACGCCGAAGAAAATCAGAAATCCCGGCGCCGGATCCTTTCCATGCATACCAATTCTGATGGACGGTGTTTGAAACCATCCTTCGGCGCCTTCCCCGTGCGGATGGAACGACCACCCGAAGAGCTTTTCGAAAAAGGGTCCGGTGCCGGCCGCATCAGCCGCGCTGATTTCGACAAATGAAACCACAGGGTCCATGACTCTTCGGATGGTAGCAAGGAGCGCGTAACCGCCGAGTGAATCACAGACTAAAGTCTGTGCCACTTCCTACGCCTTCAGATACCACGGCACGCTGATGAACACGATCCGTTGATTGCCTTTGACCAGCAGCCAGGCCTTCAGAATCTCCGCGCGCTGATTGTGCATGAAGTAATGAAACCAGTGCCGCTCCACCATCTCGGGCAGCAGCACGGCGATCTGGCGTCCCGGATTCTCCGCTTCGACCTTCAGCACATAGTCGAGGATCGGCTGCAGCAGCATCCGGTAAGGCGAGTCGAGCACAACCAGTTCCGGAGGCGGAAGTCCGGCCGCGCGGGCGGGCTGATCGGCCAGGTGCAGCCAGTCTGCGCAGAATGATTCGTCCGCGTCGCCGCCGGCCGAGATGTGCAGTGCATGCACCTCGTGGGACAGCGTGTACGCGAAACAGAGGGCCTTCTGGGTAATCTTATTCCAGCCGGAAATCGGCGCCACCACGATGGGGTTACGAAGATTCTTAAAGTTCGCGGGCTCCGGGTGTGCGACTTCGAGAGCCACGGCATCGTAGTGGCGCCGCACCCAGACCATCAGCGCGAGCATGGCGGGAATCAGCAGCACCGTGACCCACGCACCCTCGACAAACTTCGCGACCAATACGATGACGGTGGTGGCGCCGGTGGCAATCGCGCCCAGCCCGTTGATGAGTGCGTTGTGCAGCGCACCCTTCTTAGTCAGCCAGTGCCGGACCATCCCGGCCTGCGAGAGCGTAAATGCCATGAACGCGCCCACGGCATAAAGCGGAATCAGCCGGTCTGTAACGCCGCCGAACAGGATGAGCAGGCCGCCCGTGAGCACCGCAAGCACCAGGATTCCGTTCGAGAACACCAGGCGCCGGCCTGTCGATGAGAACGAATGCGGCAGATAGCTGTCGTGCGCAATGATGCGGCAGAGCCGCGGAAAATCGGCGAAGGCCGTATTCGCCGAAAGAGAGAGCACCAGCAGAATCGAGCCGATCGCGATGTAGTAGAAGACATTCCTGCCGATCGTGGCGCGCAGCAGCATGGAGAGCACGCTCTCGTAGTTCTTCACCGGGTCCGTCGCGCCGATCCCATACGCATGCGCCAGCCACGCGATTCCCGCCAGCAGGACCATCAGGATCGCGATGATCACCGTGAGACTCTTCTGCGCATTCTTCGTCGCCGGTTCGCGAAAAGCGCGCACGCCGTTCGACACGGCCTCGACGCCGGTCATGGCCGTACATCCGCTGGCGAAGGCCTTGAGAAGCAGGAAAAGACCGACGGTCGCGGTGGCCGCCGGCAGATGAGGCACCGGTTCAACGGGCGCCGGATGCCCGCCGGACAAAACAGTTTTCACCGCGCCGACCGCCAGCATCGTCATGAGGCAGCCTACGAACAGCCATGTGGGAATCATGAACACGACTCCGGTATCGCGTGCGCCGCGCAGGTTGATGAGCGTAACCACCAGCAGAATCCCCAGGCAGATACCGAGCGTGTGCGGCTGGAAACGGGGCAGCGCCGACACCAGCGCACCGACTCCGGCGGAGATGCCGACAGCGGCCGTAAGCACGTAATCGATCATCAGGGCGGAGGCCGCGAGCAGCCCGGCGCCTTCACCGATATTTTCCCGCGCCACCGTGTACGAACCGCCTCCGCCGGGATAGGCGGCGATGGTCTGGCGATAAGAGAAATACAGAATCGTAAGCAGTACAAGGATGCCGAACGTAATCGGGAGGATGTTCGAGATGCCCGCTGCGCCCAGCGGAATCAGCAGCGTGAGCGCGGCTTCCGGACCGTACGCGGCGGAACTGAGTGCATCGAGGCCGAAGATCGGAATCCCGGCGGCGGGTCCGATTTTTTCCTCGCGGTCTTCCCAGGTGGCGAGGCGGCGTCCGAACAGGAAGTCTGCCAGAGACATGGACGCCGCTTCCTCTACCTCTTCAGCGCCGCGCGCGCTTTGGCCTGTACCGCCTTCAGGTGCGGCAGATCATGATCCTCTTCATGACACGCCGCTTCCTGCAGCTCGAACTTTTCACGCCGCAGCGGGAAGATAATCGTGAATGGACGCGTGTACACCACCGGATCGGCGATCGTCGCCTCATAGCTGATCGAGTTCTCTCCCGTCGGCGTGATCCGCTCCACCACGTGCGCCGCGTAGCTGATGATTTCGCCCGCTTCGTTCAGCCATTCCTTGCCGTTCAGATTCGTGGTGTCGATCACCAGCGTGTCGCCATCCCAGCGACCCACCGAATCGCCCTGCCACAGACGCATTGTGTCGGGCAGGTGCGCGCGTCCGTCGAGCGGAATAATGCGCCACGCCGTGCGTTCAAACTGCATGAACAGGTAATCCTTCGTCTGCATGAACGTGATGCCCACCGGCACGTACAGCGAACGCGGCACGCCCGGCGGGAAGCAATGCGCCGTCGGGTCGTCGGGCGCGCGCAGGTCCGTATTGCGCTCGGCGAGTTCCGTCACCGCCCACGGCCGCATCGGCAGCTTGCCGTCTGCGGGATCGATGATCACGCCGCGGCCCGCCGGAGCCAGACCGCCGCTTGAGTGCTTCTCCAGCCCGTAGTTCGCGCCGCCGGCGTTGCTCTGATAGAAGCCCTGCAGATCCGGCTTGCCTTCCGGCGTGCGCCGCAGCCCTGGTATGGGCTTCGCCGCAACAGGAGTCGGGCGCGGAGGCACATCCGCCGCCATCGGCGGAATCGGTGAGCCATCGCCCGGATACCACGTTTTCTTTTCGCGCTCGAAATCGCCGCTCACTTCTTCGCGCTCCGCCTCACAGGCGTATTCGTAAAGACGCTTGCGGTCCGTACGGCGGTGGAGCGCGATATTGATCGTCCACGGTTTCGTGAAAACTTTCGAATCGTCGAGGGTGGCTTCGTACTGAATCGTGTCGGCGTCGGTCATGCGGTAGCGTTCCACGACGTGCAGCGCATCGCTGTGAAAATCGCCCGCCATATCGAACCAGGTCTTGTCGTTGTTCTTCGCCACGTCGACCACCAGCGTGTCGCCGTCCCAGTGGCCGCGCGAATCGCCCATCCAGTGGTCGAGGCCGTCGTCGGGATGCGGCGTGCCGTCGAGATAGATATCGCGGTAATCGAGCGACCATTCGAACGCCATGCCGATCAGTTTGGGTGTCTGAAAAATCTGGAACGGAAAATCGAGATACATGACGCGGGGCACGCCGGGGATGTCGCACTGCCCGACAGGATCGAGCTTCGCGCGATTGGCGAAGTTCTCGGCCTTCTTCGCGGCGGCCCAGGGCTGATACGGGATTTCGCCGCCGCCCGCCACCACCGACCGTCCGGCCGGCATGTTGAACTTCGCGGAGTGGTCCTCGAGATCGCCGGCGGCGGTGCTGCCGGAGGCCTGCCAGATGCCGGAGAAGTCTGGCTTGCCGTCCGCCGCGCGCGGCACCGGCGCGGCAATAGCGGATGCGGAAACAATGAGGGCGAAGAGAAGGAGCCTGCGAGCCACCATACGGGCAGGATAGCAATCCCCTCAAAGGGTCGGGTTTCCAGGTAGTGGGCTACTTTGATTTTTTCAGAACAAGCCGAACAACTGCTGCGGGACTGGACGGGTAATTGCGGTTGTGCTGACGATTCGCCAGGAGTTCGCCGCGAGAAACCCGATCTGTGATCTCGTCCCGCTCCTTGGCGAGCGATTGATTGCGCGTGAGGCCAGAGTACAGATAGCGTATTGCCGGGACGTGTTTACGCCTGATGAATTCTGCGATTACTCGAGTGCTCATGGACCATTTCACAGGCTTGTTCGCCGCCTCCCGCCGCATCATGTAGCAAACAAAACGAACGCGATCTTCGGCACGTTCGGATCGACAGACGTTCTTTTCCGACTGGCCTATTCCGATGTAAAAGGGTATGCCCGCGACTTCAATAGCGTATACAACAGACCGTCGCCGCAACGGACACCCCGCCGCAGCGCATTTCGCACGCCATCGATTCCGGGTTCGATGAGAACGACTTCCAGCCCTGCGTCCTGAATCGCCCGTGCCACGTACCTGTTACGCCCGCCGACATCGAAGAATGTCCCCGGCGGCGGGAACCGCCTGAGTATTTCGAGAATGCAGCGGTTTCGATGTCTGAACCAGAATGACGAATCCTCCACGAGGAAACACAGCGCGTTGCCTTCCCCGGGGTACGATACTTCCGGCGACGCACGCGTCTGCCACCAGCCGGCGGGGTTCAACTCCAGATTGGGCGCGATCTCCTGCGGGTCCGAAACCAGCATCTCCTGGTCCTTGCGACGCGGGCCGGGCCGCAAGCGTGTGTTCAGAAGCTCAACTGTAGCGTCCGTGGCGCCGCGGCATTCAGCCTGCCTGGGCCTTTTTCAGCAGCCTGGTGCCGCGCCCGGCGCTTATTTTCCTGACGTCTTCCGGGCCACAACCAGACAGCTTCCGCCGAAGCGGACGGGCCGACGCCCGGCAAGTCTCGCGAGTTCCCGGCGACTCAATGCTTCCAGCATCTGACCAACCAGGGGATTTCCGATTTCATGATCCGACCGGGCCGCTTCCTCGCTGACTTCAGCCTTCCGGCCAAAGCGATAAGGTATGACTCTTTGAAGCAGAATCGGCAGCGGCAGATAGCCAAAGAAGTAAGTTGCAAATTCCACTTCATACCCGGTCCTCTGAAGTAACGCACTGAGAGCCGGGATCGTGTAACGCCGCGAATGTCCTGCAATCACGTCTTCGTCTGACCAAAGCCACCCATGAGCCGGAACCGTGATGTAGACCCTGCCTTCGGGAATCAGGGCTCGGTTGATGCCGGCCATGAAGGCGTAATCGTCCGCGATGTGCTCCACCACGTCAAACAATCCAACCGCCGGAAGGACCTCGTCCGGCATGCCGGCGGCCTCGAGGGTTCCCCTGACGACCTGGCGGACACCCCGCCGCAGCGCATTTCGCACGCCATCGATTCCGGGTTCGATGAGAACGACTTCCAGTCCTGCGTCCTGAATCGCCCGTGCCACGTACCCGTTACCCCCGCCGACATCGAAGAATGTTCCCGGCGACGGGAACAGCCTGAGTATTTCGAAAATGCAGCGGTTTCGATGTCTGAACCAGAATGACGAATCCTCCACGAGGAAACACAGCGCGTTGCCTTCCTCGGGGTACGATACCTCCGGCGACTCGCGCGTCTCCCACCAGCCGGCGGGGTTCAACTCCAGATTTGGCGCGATCTCCTGCAGGTCCGAAACCAGCATCTCCTGGTCCTTGCGATGCGGGCCGGGCCGCAACCGTGTGTTCAGAAGCTCAACTGTAGCGTCCGTGGCGCCGCGGAGTCATCTCGCCATTCGTTAACCGGCGTTGCCCTAACTGAAGTGAGTACCCTCGCCGAGTTCAGTTATCGACGGGCGTTCGCTCGATGTGGTCGATAATCACGTTCTTCACCTTGACCCTGGCCTTGACCAGCTTCAGGCCGAGTCGCGTCTCCAGCGACTTCTGGATTGCCGTCAGGTTGCGCGCTGCGCCTCCTGGCTCAGGGCGGCCACGGGAAGAACAAGGTCATTTGCCCGAAAGTCGCCACATCACGCACTGTGAGCGTCACCCCGCGCAACCGTGCTTGATTTGCCGTATATTCCTCAGGCATATACGGATGGGTGGCGGCCTGCAGTCCACGTCACCATGACAATCAACCGAATGACTCCGTTCGTCGCGGTGGTTCTGTGCGCGACCGTTCCAGCGATGGTTTTCGCGGTCGAAAGGGGCAACGTCTACAACATCAACTATGATGGCGGCTCGCTGGCGAATGCCAAAGCCGGGACCGGCATGAAGCTGTTCATCGATTCCAACTGCATCAGAATCATGCTCGACAAACAAGAGGTGGTCGCGATACCTGCGGCGTCCGTCACCGAAATCAGCTACGGTCAGGACGTTCATCGCCGGATCGGCACGGCCATTGGTCTCGCGGTCGTCTCGCTGGGTATCGGCGCTCTTATGGCGTTGACCAAATCGAAGAAGCACTTCGTTGGCATCACGTGGGCGGATGGTGACAAGAAGGGCGGTATCGCATTCCAGGCCGACAAGAACGATTATCGCGGACTGTTGGCCGGGCTTGAGGGCATCACTGGCAAGAAGGCTGTGGATACCGATACGCTGAACGTCAAGAATTGAACTCGGACGGAAACAGGATCGTGCGGCCTTCGGCCTGTTCTTGCTTCCCGGTTGACGCCAGCGCCGCCTTGCTGTACCCTGCGTTGCGGCCATCAGCCACGCAAGGCCGGGCGGGTTTGCGCGCACCGGGCAGACCGGAGCCACGTCCCGAAATGATCGAAGGCCCGGAAGCGTTCGAGCGTTTCCGGCAAGCCGTCAAGGCCGTGCTGAAGGTGCCGAAAGGCGCAGTCCCAAATCCGTTCGGAAAGCGCGCGAAAAAGAAAAGGCGAGCAAATGACGCGAACTGGAATTATCACGATGGCTGCCGTGCGGGTATTGCTCGAACATCACAATCTCGAAGGCTATCGGGCTTACGTCACGAACCGCGTCACAAACGCGATCCGAGATCTCGGTTCCGGGCCACAAACTCGTTAGAATCTGGTGGGCGGTTAGGGACTCGAACCCCAGACCCCCTCGGTGTAAGCGAGGTGCTCTAACCGACTGAGCTAACCGCCCCCGCCTTCTAAAGTAGCAAGGTCGCGATTCACTCGCAGGTAAAGCGCGACACGTAAAGATTTCCGAAGCGCGTGCCGAAGTCGTCCGATCCGCAGTGTTTTCCCGCCGAAGCCATCGCCCCGAGCAGCCACATCTCGTACCTCCGGTTCGGATTCTCGGTCAGAAAAAAGAATCGCGGCTCCTTCCGAAGCTGTTGTGCGATCCGCTCCATGTAGGGATTCGCGGCGCCGTCGAATACGTTCGGCAGACGAATGGTGCGGTCCGGTTGGCCGTACAGAAGTTCGGGAGCAAACAGAACGTCACGCATTTTCGGATCGTTGATACGTGTGAAGCTGGAGCCCTCGACAAATCCACAAACGAGCAGAACGGGCGCCGAACCGGCCTCTTTGCGCAGAAATGTCAGCGCGCCGCGCCAGTCCTCGGACCCGTGGATATCCCCGGTCATCTTCCCCGATGTCAGAAGCACCAGGAAGGCTATGCTCGCAATCAGTGCATTACGCACGACACGCCGTTCGATTGACGCCAGGAGTCCTCCAAGGAGCAGCGCCTGACCTGCCAGAGACGACGCATAGTACTTGGCCAGAAAAAGGTGCACACTGGCTGTCCAGACAAGTATATACAGAACCACGGGCGGGCCCAGTGCCCACGCGCCGATCAGGAGTCCGGTTCTTCCGGCATATTTGTCGCCGACGGAAGCCTCCCGGCGCAGCGTCATTGCGACCCAGACCGCCAAAATCACGCCGCCTGTAAATGAACCCGGCAGCAGAGCGGGCACCAGACCCGGCAGCGAGGGTGGCGTATCCAGCAAGGTGTACGCTGCCCGGTTGGCGTAGAACGTTCTGAGTTCACCCAGCAGGGGAATCGAAAGGAGCACAACGGCGATTTCGCATCCCGTCAGCCATGCCAGCCGCCGCGGCTCTTTTCGCAGCGCCACGATTGCGAAAACGATGCCCACGCCCAGCCCGAGCGCCAGCACCACGTGGGCATAAACAAGGAGCGCCGAGGCCACGACATAAAGGACTGCGTCGCGCACGCGATTCGTCTTCACCCAGCGCAGCAAAAACCACGTCGAGGCGTTCAGGCACAGCAGCGCGAGCGCGTATGGACGCGCATCGACTGCATAGTACGCCGCAACCCACAGAAAGAGAAATGCAGTCACGGCCGCTGCGGCGCGATCCAGCAGCTCTTCCGCAATTCGATACAGAAAATAGACGGCCCCCGCCATCATCAGCGTTGACGGCGCCCGAAGAGCAATCTCGTTCAGTCCGAACAGACGCGATGAGGTCCACGCGATCAGATAGTAAAGGGGCGACTGTCCGCTCCAGAAAACTGCGCGTTCGACGACCTCTCGCAGTCCGTCTTTGACGATCCACCACGTACCGGTTTCATCCAGCCAGAGACTGCCGGAGATCAAGCCGAACCAGTGAAAGATGATGACGAATGCGGACGCGCTCAATATCCACGGACGGTCGCTTTCAGCCTCGTCCTGGGCGCGAACGCCCGATGCTGCATTGGCGATCCCTTCGGCGGCCTGCACGGTTGTTTTCAACCTAACAGTCCCTGCCAGGCGGAACCAGTTGCCCGTTCGTTAGCATTCGCGCATCCCCGCCGGTTAACGCGCCTTAGTCAGTAAACCGCACCATACCTTTGTGCACTGTAACGGCGTGGCGAATAACACCTATTCTGGCCTTGGTGGCACAGGCTTCAGCCTGTGAGGCTGACACCCGGTTTACTCATGAAAAGGTTCTGCGCATGAAGAAAGCCCTGGCAAGCCGGACTTCGGTTCGCCGGCGTGCACCCGCCCCCGAGCGCCGAACCAAACCCAAGCCCTTCCTGCTGCCCGACCGCAGGAGCGCGCCGATCGAACCGGCGCCGTCGCCGGCAGGAAACGCCCCGCCGGCAACGCATACCCAGCCCCTTCCTCCGCTGCCGTTCAACCGGTTCTGCAAAGTCGGCAGGGAGTTCACCTACATTCAGCAGGCCATCGACGCCATGCAGATCAGCGGCGACGGACGCTTCACGAGTCTCTGCCACGACATTCTGGAGCGAAGCCTCGGCGTCCGCAAAGCGCTGCTGACCACATCGTGCACGCATGCCCTCGAGATGGCCGCGCTGCTCCTCGACATTCAGCCCGGCGACGAGGTCATTATTCCGTCGTTCACCTTCGTCTCCACGGCGAACGCGTTCGTCCTGCGCGGCGCCCGTCCTGTCTTCGCCGATATCCGCCGCGACACGCTGAATATTAACGAGTCCCAGCTCGCGGCGCTGATTACCCGCCGCACCCGCGCCATTGTTCCCGTACACTATGGTGGCGTCGGTTGCGCCATGGAGCCGATTCAGAAGCTTGCCGCGCACCACGGGATTGCCGTGGTCGAGGACAACGCCCACGGATTGTATGGCTATTACAAAGGCAAGCCGCTGGGTTCGCTCGGCTGCCTCGCCACGCTGAGTTTCCACGAGACCAAGAATTTCTCCTGCGGTGAGGGCGGCGCGCTGCTGATTAACGATCCGGCGTATATCGAGCGGGCGGAAATCCTGCGCGAAAAAGGGACCAACCGGAAACGCTTCTTCCGCGGCGAAATCGACCGCTACAGTTGGGTGGATATGGGATCCAGCTATCTGCCGTCCGACATTCTCGCGGCCGTGCTCTATGCACAGCTGGAAGCGCGCGACCAGATTCAGAAACAGCGGCGTACCGTGTGGGAGTTCTACGCCGAGCACTTAAAGGACTGGGCCGCGGCGAACAACATCGAAACGCCGTCGATACCGGTCGATTGCGTTTCGTCTTATCACCTGTTCTATCTGCTGCTGCCGCGCGCCGAAGACCGCCCGAAACTGATCGCGCATCTGAAGGCGGCCGGCATTCTGAGCGTATTTCATTACCTTCCACTCCATCTCAGTGAGATGGGGAAAAAGTTCGGGGGAGAGGCAGGCGACTGTCCGGTCACGGAGGACATCAGCGACAGGCTGGTCCGCCTGCCTTTTTACAATAGCCTCGGCCCGGCGGAGCAGAACAGAATCGTGGAGCGGATCCGGTGCTTCGCGTTCTGAGGCCAGGCGATCAGAACGGCCAGCGCCCCGAGATCTCGATCGTTGGCCCGGTTTACAAGTGCGGGAACTGTGTTGCCGAACTGCACCGTCAGCTCGTCGCGGTGCTCGAACCTCTGGTGGACTCGTTTGAGATTGTTCTGGTAAACGACGGCTGCCCGGCGAATTCCTGGCAGGACATTCTGGCGGTGGCAAGCTG
This sequence comes from Terriglobia bacterium, assembly GCA_963832905.1. GTDB lineage: Bacteria > Acidobacteriota > Terriglobia > Bryobacterales > Bryobacteraceae > BOG-234. The sequence goes on from CAWHVO010000002.1 coordinate 989,357, forward strand.
CGACTCGCGGGTTAAGGCGATCAATCTGTCGCGGAATTTCGGCCAGCACTACGCGATCGCAGCGGGTCTGCATCACTGTTCGGGCAACTGGGTGGTCGTGATGGACTGCGATCTGCAGGACCGCCCGGCGGAGATCCCGCGCCTCTATCGAAAGGCGATGGAGGGCTTCGACATCGTTTACGCTCTGCGCAGTGAACGGCACGACACGTGGACAAAGCGCGCGCTCTCGCGTTCGTTTTCGTTCGTCTACAATCTGCTGAGCGACCAGAAAATCGATCCGCGTTCCTGTAACTTCTCGATTGTGTCCCGCCAGGTAGTTGACGCCTATTGCGGCCTCAAAGAGCTGAACCGCTCTTACCACCTGCTGCTGCGCTGGCTGGGCTTTCGTGCCACCTGTCTGGTTGTCGAGCATGGGGACCGTTTCGCCGGGGAGAGCGCTTACAATCTTCGGCGCGGCTTTCTGCTCGCGGTGGAATCGATCACATCGCAATCCAACAAGCCGCTCGTTCTGTCGATTCGGGCAGGCTTTCTGATGGCGGGATCGGCCCTTGTGGCGGGCGCAGTCGACGTCATCCGTTATTTCATGCGGGGTATTACTGTCGCCGGCTGGACCAGCGTAATCGTTTCGATCTTCTTCATCGGCGGTCTGATTCTCGCCAATATGGGCGTCATCGGCCTCTACCTGGGCAAAATATTCAACGAGGTGAAGGAGCGCCCTCTGTACGTGGTCCGCGACCAGGTGAACTTCGAGACGACGAACGAGACAGTCCGCGAATTGACGGTATCCGCAGTATGAAGGCTGAGCTCGTCGAAATTGACTCCCGCGTTTTCGGACGCAACGTGATCAGTATCCAGGACTTCGAGCCGATGTCCGATTTCGGGGATTTTGAGCGCTGCTATGTCGCCAGCTTCGATCCGGTCTACGCCTCATGCAAAATTCCGATGGAGCGGGTGAACGACACGCACATTCTGGAAGACGCGGGGTTTCGTCTCATCGAATTCCAGTTGCGAATGCTGGCCAAACTCCGCAAGCCATTTGACGTTTCGCCTTGCCCGTACGACTACGAACGCGTAACAACCGAAGAAGGTCTGAAAGAAGTTCTCGACATCGCCGGCACGACCTTCGTTCACGACCGCTTCAGTGTCGACCGCCTTCTCGACCCCGGCATCTCGGGAGCGCGCTATCAGGAATATGTTCGTCGTTCTTTTCACGCTTCCGACGAAGCCGTATACAGGCTTGTTGACCAGTCCACCCGGCAAACGGTCGCATTTACAACTCATCGTTACGTCGGTAGTGATGACGTTCTCCACCTTCTGGTGGGCGTCCATCCCGAAATGAAAAACCTGGGACTCGGGGTAATCAACGAATCCTTCGAACTCAACGATCTGATCCGGAAGGGCTTCAAACGCGTGACGACGCACATATCGGCGGCGAACTATCCGATATTCAAAATCTTTACGGCTCTTGGATTCCGAATCCTGACGAGCTTTGCCGTAATGCGCAAGGTTTACCCTTGGCGATCCGGCGGCACGCCAATGTCATCGCATGCACCGGACCGGTTGGCGCCCTGAGCCTCGTCATTCGCCTGACGGGTGGGACGCGCAGCGCAAGACCTGCGCTCGACTCCGGTCACAGACCTCAGGACACAAAATTGTGTGGAGGATCAACCGTTTGCAGCCTCTCCTGCCTCGAAGCCCTCAACTGCATGCGATACTGCAGCCGCAATGAAGATTGTGGGCACCCTCGAACGAACGGTCGTCGCCGACCAGGAAAACTACGCATTTCGACGCGCGCGCCGCGCGCCACGCTCTTCCCGTCTTCCAGCCCGCCACCGCGTTCTCCAATCCTTTCCGAATCAGGAACTTATCACAAGTTGCGGATTGCTCTGTCTCCCGCCGCCGGATCGCGGTCGAGAAAAAAACAGAATCGTACCAAACAAACCGAACCCAATGCCGGATAAATACGCATCGCGGTCACACCACGAGCCCCCACTCCAGGAACGCCCGGAGGATCACGATATTGAGAACCGCGGAAACCAGCAAGCTGCCTCCGAACGCAAAACCTCGCCCGAGCTTCGTCGCAAAGACCGGATACGCGGCGAACAAGGTCAGCGAGTAGCGCGTCGTGCTCTGCAGCAGCGGATCGGTGTGTTTCGTAAGAAACAGGCACATCGCCGCCACCGCGTAGAGCCTGTACTCCGCCCGAACCCGGGGCAGAATCGCAGCCGCGCCGACGACGCCGAAAACCACAAGATTCAGCAGCAAAAGCGCGTTGTGCCCCGCAACTCCCGCTCGGATCGCATCGATGAGCGTGGTCCAGGGAGCCACCGTTGTGGTCATCCAGTACGTTCGGTAAATCTCTGGGGAGGACGGGAAATGCCTTAGGGAAAGCCATCCCTGGAAGCAGCTGAAGCCGGCGAAGGATAAGCCGGCCGCCAGCAGGCCCTCCTTGCGGCGTCTTTTCCACGCGATCCAGAGAAGTGGCAGGGCTGCGAGAACTCCCATTGCTTTCGCCAGCCCGGCGAGGAAGCCGGCAACCCCGGCTGACATCCAGCGGTCCGACCGCGCCAGTACGACCGACCACACGACCAGCGCGCAGACCAGTGAGTCAGGATAGCCGGCGAAGAACGCAAACGAGTCGGGCCACAATCCCCAGAGCAGAATCGCGCGGAAGGAGGTTGACGAATCACCGTCCGGTTCGAAGAGCCGAAGCGCTCCCCAAAAGAGGAAGAACGTGGCGCCGGTTGAAATCAGCAGCGCTGCGGCGAGTTCGGAACGCGTCACGACCGACACGGCGCGGATCAGAAGCGGATAGAGCGGATAGAACACCGTCCCCATCGGTTTGTCATAGCCGTGGCGCGCGATTTCGATGTACCAGAGCGTGTCGAAGCGCTCCCAGACTCCGAGCAGCGCATACGCGACGGGGTGCAGCGTGCGGCTCATCAGGTGATCCGTCAGCCGGTTGCTGCGGATCAGCTTCTGGTTGAGCGCCAGGTGCGGCGACATCAAAGCCGCGACAACCGTGTAGAAAACGCGGAACGCGAGCGTAAGCACGCCGGCTTTCCGCGCAGGCGTCCATCTTTCGGACTGCCGCGGGGCGGACGTTGCGACCGGGGGCGCGACGCTCGGGGTGGTTGCCATAGCCGGCGGAAACCCCCAGCGTATCGGCGTCTCCGCAAGCGCCGATAGTTGACGAAAGTTATGTACCGCCGGCGGTCGAGGCCGCCGGTGCAGTTAGTGGGCGATCACATGAAAAAGCTGATAATCGCGCGGCACTCCGGCAATCGCGACGGGCTCGATGACGTTGCCCCGTTCCAGCGCCTGCACGCTTTCATGAAACGACGAGGACTCGGCGAGCCCGCGATCCGGCGTAAGCACGACCCATTCGACGCCCTCCCGGATAATCGACCGCGACAGTTCGTCGGGCGAAATCGACCGGCGTCCGAGATAGTAGAGATCGAAGTGGTTGGGCATGAATCCGCGCACCGTTTTACGGCCGGTGCTGAGGTAGAAAGCGCTGTCGAGATTGGTAAGCAGCACCGCGTCGGTCGTCGTGTGCGCGCGGATGTATCTGGCCATCGTTTCGAGGCCCCGCCAGTCGTCGGCGGGAGTGCGCTCCCGCGGGAACACGCCGCCGGCGAACGCGGGAGGAATGCGCATCGCATCGCCGGCCAGAGGCGTCGCGAGCACGATCAGAACCAACGCAGCCAGCGCCTCGCGGTTGCGCATCGTCCGCAGCACCCGCCACATCATCCAGAAAAAGAGCGGCAGGATCGGCGCCACATACCGTTCCGGAGGAACAGTCCATACCAGGAGCGAAAGCGCGTACAACGCAACGAAAAGGTCGGGCACGAGTTGGCGCCGCACCCACAGGCCGTACGTGAGCAGCACGAGGGTACCGGCCGTGAAATAAGAGCTTTGAAATCCCGCCGTCAGCGACAACGGGCTGGCGAGTACAGTGAGAAAATTCTGGAAAATCACCACCAGCTTTTCGTTCGCGGCCAGACTGGTGAGGATTTCCAGCGACTCATGGTTCACCGCGCGGGAAACATGAGCCAGCGACCAGCCGAACCAGGGCGCCGTGATCGCCATCGCGGTCGCGGCGAAAACAATCGCCCCCCGAAACCTTCGGCGCACGGCGAGGGTGAGAATGCATGCCACGATCAGGCCGACACCGCCTGTCCGGGTCAGTGTGGCAAGGCCGGCAATCGCCCCGGCGACAAAGGCCCGTTCTTCGAGAAGCGCAAGCAGTGCCGCCGTCGCGAGCAGCGCGAACAGGGTCTCGGGGACGAGATTCGTGCTCAGGAAAATCACGGTCGGAGAAGCGGCCGTCAGTCCGATGAGCAGCAGCGCCGAGTTCGCGGACGCTCCCATCCTGAGCAGAAGTCTGCGGGTCAGGAGCAGCCAGCCGAAACCGCAGACCAGCGGCAGCAGCTTGAGCCACCGCGCCTGCTGAGAAACGAGCGTGAACAGCGCCAGCACCGCCGGAAACAGAGGCGGAGAGTTGGTCTGCGGAACCGGGTGTGGCAGGTTCCCGATAACGTAACCGTGGCCGGTGGCGAGCGACCGCGCGGTCACCAGAAATGCCGCGGCTTCAGAATCGAGGCTGACGGCGGGCAGCCACCACGCATATGCGTAGAGCGCCGCCACGAGGCACATGAAGACCGCGACCGTAACCCGCTGGGCGTGTGGTGTGAATGTCATCGAGCGCACGGGCCGACGGGTCCGTTGTGCCGTTTCATCATGAGAGAGGAGCGTTCCCTTTGTAACATGGAGTGCCATCCTATGCGCGTATCAGCGAAAGCCCCGTGCCGCGTCGACCTGGCCGGAGCGACCCTCGATATCTGGCCGCTCTATCTGTTCCACGACAACGTGGTCACGGTCAACTTCGCGGTGGATCGTTACACGTATTGCGACATCCAGTCGCGCCAATTGCGCAACGATGCCCGGATCGTTCTGCGTTCACGCGACCTCGCGACGGAAGAAACATTCGAATCCCTCGCTGACTTGTGCACCGCGCGCCGGTATCGATTGCCCCTCCTGGCGCTGCTCGTGCGCTTCTTCGCCCCGTCCGGCGGATTCGAACTGACGTCGAACTCGGAAGCCCCGGCGGGAGCGGGCATATCCGGTTCTTCGGCGCTGATGATCTCGGTGGCCGCGGCATTGAACAAGTGGACCGGACGCGGCTATTCGCTCGAAAAGATCCGCGAGATTGTCCAGAACGTCGAGGCGCAGGTGATTCGCGTACCTACGGGCGCGCAGGATTACTATCCGGCCATGTACGGAGGCGTGTCCGCTATCGAATTCGGCCCGCCTGGCATCGAGCGCACCAGTCTCGTCGTCAACGCCGACGACCTTGACCAGCGATTCGTCCTCGCTTACACCGGCGCGCCGCGCAACTCCGGCATCAACAACTGGGAGGTGACCAAGCGCCACATCGACGGCGATAAATCCGTACATCGCAATTTCGAGCGCATCGTGGCGATCGCCACTGCGATGCGCGAAGCGGTCGGGAAAAACGACTGGGACGAAGCCGGCCGCCTGATGCGCGAAGAGTGGTCGTGGCGGCGGAAGAATCTTCCGGCCATCACAACTCCTCTCATCGATCGTCTCGTGACGGCAGCCCGGCGCGCCGGCAGCATCGGCGCGAAGGCGTGCGGTGCGGGCGGCGGAGGGTGCGTCGTGTTCCTCGTCGAGCGCGGCGCGAAGGGCCGGGTCGCGTCCGCGATTGCTTCCGCCGGCGCCGATGTCCTCAGCGCGAAAGTCGCCCGGCGCGGATTAAGGGTAAGGGAAGCGCACAGGCCGAATGGTCCGTTGTGCGCGTCAATAAATGGATAAACCCGACCCCGTTCGGCCGCTGCTGGGCGCGGGTCTTTACGCGCTCGGCTACTGGGTGCTGCTGAAGATCGTCGCGACTGTGGCCGGTTTTCTCGGCAAGTCGATGGTCGCGCTCACCATCCCACCGCTCGTGACCGCATCCGTCATGGGCGCGATCTCGATGGCCATTTTCGAATCGCGGGGTCTGACCGATCTCGGCCTTTACTGGAAAGAAGGCGCGGGCCGGAACTTGCTCACCGGAATCGCCGTGGGCATGGGCGGCGCGCTCCTGCTGATCCTGCCGCCGGTCGCGTTCGGCCTGGCGCATTTCGAGACCACCAGCACCGGGTTCAGTGTGGGGCCCGCGCTTTTCACTCTGGCGCTGCTGTTCTGCGGCGCGGCGGGCGAGGAGATTGCCTTTCGCGGCTTCCCGCTGCAGTTTCTGATGCGCGGTTACGGCTCGTGGGTCGCCATCATCGGCGTCGGAATCCTGTTCGGACTGCTGCACGGGTTCAATCCCGGCGCCACGCGCATGAGCATGGCCAACACCGCGGGCTTCGGCATTCTGTTCGGCTTCGCCGTGCTGCGCTCGCACGACCTGTGGCTGCCCATCGGATTCCACTTCGGGTGGAACGCCACTCTCCCCTTTCTCGGAGTGGACCTCAGCGGATTTACAATACAGGTTGTAGGATATCGACTCGTATGGAAAGCCGGCGATCTGTGGAGCGGCGGAACATATGGACCGGAAGCGAGCCTGCTCGCGAGCGGCGTTCTGCTGGTTCTGTTTCTGGTGGTGCGCATCATTCCGGTGCGGCGCGGCGTGGCGTATCTGCTCGATGGCGAATCGCCCGACGGTCAATCGGACGCCTCTTAGCGTGTGCCGTTACGCTCGTGCCGCTGGCCGGGGCGGGCGTGATGCACGTCAGCGACAGGCTGACCGAGGACGAAAAAATCTCCTTGATACGCGATCTGACCGCCGAATACGCCAACGCGAAAGTTGCCATCCCGCGCTCGAAGAAGCCTCTCGAATACAACTCGGACGGCACGTACGACCACATGGCGTGGCACGACGGCGCGCTCACCATGGGGCAGGCCGCGCGGCTGGGCGATAAACTGCAGATCACCAAGGTCTCGCTTGAGGGCGATCACATGGTGCTCGAAATCAACGGCGGTCTCAAGAGCGGCGGGCACTGGTATGACCACATGCAGGTCGGCATGGGAGGCGTGGCCGGCGCCGGCGGCCCCGTCAACGGCGGCGCGACGCCTTCGCTTGGCACCTGGATACAGATCAACTTCCACAAGCCGATGGAGAATCTGAACGCCGTCGAAGTGAAGAAAATTCTGGCGCCGATTCTCGATTTCGACAAACGTTCGGCCACCGTGCTGTACGCCGAAACCCTGCCGCCCGAAATGAGGCAGGCCGTCAAAGAAAAGCGCGCCATCGTGGGGATGGACCGTGAACAGGTGCTGCTCGCGATGGGGCACCCGGATCACAAATATCGGGAGACGAAGGACGGTGTGGAGTCGGAAGACTGGATTTACGGCGCCCCCCCGGGGAAGGTCGTGTTCGTCACTTTTGGCGGCAGCAAGGTGACGAAGGTGAAGGAAGAGTACGCGGGACTGGGCGGCGATACTGCCGTCCGGCAGGTCCAGTAAGCGCAAAGGCCAGACCACCGGCGAAGATCCACGGTGAGCCTTATCCAGGATAAAGTGAGCCAACGCTCTGCGCCTGTGGTGGTCAGGTCCGTTGTGCGCGAACAGGAGAGCCATTCACTCTTTCGGCAGCACGAAAATACACACGATATAGGCAAAGAAGCCGATCTGCGGCGGCAGCAGCAGCAGCGCCACCCAGATGACGCGCATCAGTGTGATGTCGGTGTCGAAATATTCGGCGAAACCCGCGCACACACCGGCAATTTTTTTCTGCGCCATGATGCGCCGCAGCCTTCGCCGAGGTGTGACCAGCCCGGCGGGTTCGGCTGGCCGCGCCACGCCGACCGGCTTCCCGCAGGCCGTGCAGAAGCGGGCGGAGTCGTCGAGACGCGTGCCGCAGGAGGTGCAGTACATTAGCCGAACTCAAATTAGAACACGCGACGGTCTGTTTTGGCGCACAACGGACTGACCACTGGCGCAGCCATCTGGCTCACCTTATCCCTGGATAAGGTTGATCGTGCGTCTTTGCCTGTGGTCAGGCCTGTGCGCTTCTTACCTGCGGTAGTATCCCTCGCGCGCCAGCACTCGCCATTCCTGCGGATGCAGCGGAGCGCCCGGCGCGAGCGACACATTCACGCGGCAGAACGTTCCTGGCGGCTTGTCCTCGGCAGGACGGTAGCCGATCGTGTAGCGGGCACGGAGATCGTCGATGTCCTGCGCAAGCCGCTCGTTCACGTCTTTGCCGCGCAGTTCGGCCGAAAACCCTCCGCTCAGCTCCGCGTAGTTGTTTGCGTTGCCCGCCGGGTATTTCTTCCTGTCCCGCGCCTCGGAGGCCATCACTAGCTCCGCCCACCACTCCGCCATGCGGTCTTTCAGCAGAATCGGCATCACCACGGCGCCAGCCTCGTGCATTTTGCGAATCGCTTCTTCCTCGGTGTGCGGCAGGGCGCCGCTGAGGCCCTTCACATGACCTCGAAAACGAGCGGTGTCGGGCACGTTCGGGAAGTTATCGGTGAGCCACAGAATTACGCGGCGAGCGGACGGGTTCGTGGAGCGCTCCAGCTGTGCCGAGGCCTGATAGACGGCTTCATTAAAGAACGCGGCATCGTCGGATCGCATGCGCGCGGCTTTGCCGATGGCGGCCGCCGTCCTCGCATGGTCGCGGGTGAAGCCGTCCACCAGTTCCGCGGATGCCGCATAGGTCATCACGGCTACTTCATCCCCGGGCTTCAGATGATCGAGAGCGCTCTGCGCACCCTGCCCCAGACGGCGCAGCACGCCGTGCACACTCTGCGTCAGGTCGAAGAGAAGCACCACCGAGAGCGGCAGGTCATCGCGCCCGAAAAAGGCGATCTGCTGCGGCGCACCGTCTTCGGAGATATGGAAGTCGCGAGACTGGAGTCGTCCCATCGGGGCGTTGGTCCTGATGTGCAGGACCTGCACATCAAGCATCACCAGTTCTGAGTTCGAACGGAAGACCGGCGTGTCGTCCTGCGCAATTGCCGTCCCGGCCCACAGTACAACGAGCGTGGCGAGACATCGCGTCATCGCGAGCTACCTTCCGATCATGAGGCGCGAGCCGAGCACCTCCGGCAAACCGGCCGCTTCGATCTTCCTGTGGGTGGTCTCGCAGTCATAGGCGACGCGGCGCTGCACCACTTCGAGCGTCTCGCTGTCGAACAGCGCAAAAGCAGCCCGCGGATCGCCATCGCGAGGCTGCCCGACAGACCCGGCATTGATCAGGTACGTGCCGTCGGGGTCGATCCGGTGGCAGATTTCACCAACAAACGGATCAAGCTGCCGCATCACCTGAAAGTATCCGTCGGTGTATGCGTATCCGCACTGCAGATGGGTGTGCCCGAAGAAACTGAGGCTGCATTCGAGGTAGTCGAAAACGTTACGCGCATCGGTCGCGTTGATGATGTATTCGTCTTCATCGAGCGGCGAACCGTGAATCAGCTGGAATCCGTCAACCGGAAGCGGACCGGCGGGAAGGCCGCGCAGAAATTTCATGTTCTCCGGCGTGAGCTGTCCCATGGTCCAGATATTCGCGGCCTTCGCCACAGGGTTAAACCATTCGAGATCTTCCTGACCGCAGCAGCCGCGGTCATGATTGCCGCGGATAACGGCATCCAGACTGGAACGCGCCCAGTCGAGTACACGGTTGGGATCGGGGCCGTAGCCGACAAGATCGCCGCAGCACACGACACGGTCGTACTGGCCGCCGGTCGATTCGAGAACGGCCTCAAGCGCTTCCCAGTTACTGTGCAGATCGCTGACGATGAGATAGCGCACTGGGTTCAGGCCCGTGTCAGACGTGCAACGGTGATCTCGGGCGGTGCCCCCAGCCGGACAGGCAGCGCGATGGTGCCGATACCGGCGGTTACATAGCAGCTGCGGCCGTTGATGCGATAGAGACCGGCAACGTAGGGAGTAGCAAAACGCGCGATGTTCAGCGAACGGTTGAGATACTCGACGGTCACCTGGCCGCCGTGCGTGTGGCCGGAGAGTACGGCATCAAAGCCTTTTTCGACCGCCACCGGAAATACGTCGGGGTTGTGCGAGAGCAGCAGATTCGCCATCCCCGGGCGAACCAGCGCCTCGGTATTCATCAGATACCTGCCGTGGCGGCGGCTTTGATAATCGACGCCGGCTATGTTGAGAACGCCGCTGCCCCGGCGAATCTGCTGCGCTTCGTGACGAAGGACCCGGATCCCTAGTTTTGCCATCTCGCGGCTGGCGTAGTCTTCGCATTCGCAATAGCGTTCGTGATTGCCGTGGCAGCCAAGCACACCGGCGTCGGCGCGCAGCCGTCCGATTTCGCGGATCGCGCCGTCGAGCGGGTCGCCCGGCTGCGTGATGAGGTCGCCCGTAACGACGGTCAGGTCCGGTTTCAATTCATTCAGCATGTCGACTACCCGGCCGGCATCGTGTAACGTCAGCCAGGGGCTGCAGTGCAGATCGCTCAACTGACCAATGCGGAAACCATCGAAATCGGGATGCAGGTTCGGCACTGGGAGGTCGATTTCTTTGACCTGAAAATTGGTGCGCTCGACAATGGCCCCGAACGCAGCCGCGGCAAAGGGCGCTGCCACGGCCGCGGTTCCCGCAGCCTGGATCAGACGTCGGCGGTCGGGAGAATGTTTAATCGCGGCGCGACGGGTGTAGACACGGAACAACGAGAACACGCCGAGCGACAGCACCGACACAATGCCCCAGCCGTTCCCGATCGCAAACAGAACGTTTTTCAGTCCGTAAGGCACGAGGTCGAACAGCGGGACCCGGGTGAAAAACCGGTATGGCGATGCAAAAAGCAGCGTCGCCCACAACAACGCCAGAATTCCGATGCTGAACCGGGCAGCAGCCGGTCGTAACGGTTCGCGTCTGGAAAAAAGGAAGAGCCGGGCGATCAGGATCTGCCCGGCCAGCATGACCAGGGTGACCAGAATGTCGGCAATATGCGGTCGAATCGCAGCCATGCGTGCTAAACCGATTGTAGCGAGGCGTTATTCCGAACCCGCGCTGAGCCACATCTGCGTCAGCACCGCGAGTGCCGCGCAGACTGCCGTTTCCGCACGCAGAATCGACGGGCCAAGCGACGCAGCGCTCCACCCCGCGTCCGCAAACTGGCGCCGTTCCGCATCGATCCAGCCGCCTTCGGGGCCGATGGCGACTGCGACGGAGTCGCCGGCATGAAAGGGAAAGGAGCTGATCAGCGGCTTCGCGCCCGGCTGCTCGTCGAGAAGCGTTCGATGCGTGGAATCGTCCCTCAGCGCCCCGGGCAGGCGGATCGGATCGGCGATTTCCGGCGTGCGAAGACGCCGCGACTGTTCGCTGGCTTCGCGCGCGATGCGCTTCCATCGCTCCACGCGCTTGTGTGCGCCGGCGAACAGCCCCTGTTCGCTCCGATTCGTCTCGACCGGAATGATGCGCGCGACGCCCAGTTCTGTTGCCTTCTCTACTGCCCATTCGAACCGATCGAATTTGATCAGAGCGAGATAGAGCGTCACCGCCGGAAGCTCGGGCGCAGCGGCGAGTTCCTCGATGATGCTGAAGCGCACCATATCCTTTCGCGCCGTCTCCACCTGCGCCAGCCACGCACGCTGGTTATCGGTAATCTCGAACTTCTGCCCGGCTTCGACACGCAGCACGCGCGTGAGGTGATGCGCCTCGTCGCCGGTAATTTCCGCCTGTCCGTTGCGAACCTGATCCACGAAAAATCGGCGGCGGGCCATGTACAATTACGCTATCCCAATGATTGCGCTGCTGCGCGGGACGCTGGTCGAGAAGCACCCGAACCAGGCGATCCTCGAAGTGGGTGGTGTCGGCTACGACGTCACAATTCCGATTTCCACGTTTTCGCAATCTGCCGGACACCGGAGCGGAGACAAAACTTCGCGTGTATACGCACGTGCGCGAGGACATGATTGCGCTTTACGGGTTCCTCACTTCCGATGAAAAAAATCTGTTCGAGAAACTGATCGGCGTGAGCGGAATCGGACCGGGACTGGCGATCAAGGTACTAAGCGGGATGGCTGCGTCGGACCTGCTGACTGCGATTCGGCGCAACGAGATCGATAAGCTGGTGCGCATTCCGGGCGTCGGAAAGAAGACGGCCGAGAGAATGGTGCTGGAACTGCGCGACAAGCTGCCCGCGCCGGCCGGCGAAGAAGCGGCCGCGCCGCCTGCCCTTTCACGGCTCGACGAAGACGTGCTTTCGGCGCTGCTGAATCTGGGATGCGCGAGACCGGCGGCCGAAGCGGCAGTGCGGAAAGCGCGCGCGGGCGGTGCGCCCGATGAGTTCGAGCCGCTGTTCCGCAAGGCGCTGGAGCTGGTGCGCTGATGACCGGATCGGCTGGTTTCGGCAACAGGAAGCGAAGAGGAGCGCCAGCTCGAAGCCGCACTGCGTCCGCGGCGGCTGGCCGATTTCACGGGGCAGGCACGGCTCAAAGAGAATCTGCAGATCGCCATCGACGCCGCGCGCAAGCGCGGCGAAGCGATGGACCACGTGCTGCTCTACGGCCCGCCAGGCCTGGGCAAGACAACGCTGGCCTCGATCATCGCGCAGGAACTCGAAGTGGGATTCCAGCAGACGTCCGGGCCGGTGCTGCAGAAGAAACTCGATCTCTCCGGAATTCTCAGCGGGATTCAGGCGCGGCAGGTTTTCTTCATCGACGAAATTCATCGTCTGCTGCCCGACGTGGAGGAGATGCTCTACTCCGCGCTGGAGGACTTCCATCTCGACATCCTGATCGGCACAGGGCCGGGCGCGCGCACGCACTCCATTCCTCTCCAGAAATTCACCGCGATCGGCGCGACGACGCGGCAGGGGCTGGTAAGCGCTCCGCTGCGCGGCCGCTTCGGTCTGGTGCTGCGGCTGAATCATTACGACGTGCCCGAGCTGCAGCAGATCGTCGAGCGGTCCGCGCGCCTGCTCGACACGCCGATCGACGAACCCGGGCGCGGCCGAGATCGCCCGTCGCGCGCGTGGAACGCCGCGTATCGCGAACCGGCTGCTGCGCCGTGTCCGCGATTATGCCCAGGTGCGCGCGCACGGCCACATCACGCATGGAAGTCGCGGAGACCGCGCTCGAATCTGCTGGAGGTGGACCGTTTCGGCCTGGACGAAATCGATCAGAAGATCATGCGCACCGTGCTGGAGAAATTCGGCGGCGGCCCGGTCGGCATCAACACCATTGCGGCATCGATCGGCGAAGAGGCGGAGACGATCGACGAAGTTTACGAACCCTATCTCATCCAGCTCGGGTTCCTGCATCGTTCGCCGCGCGGGCGGATTGCAACCGAACGCGCCTACGATTATTTCAACGTGCCGCGGCGTTTCGGCGGCGTCGAGCGGCAGCCGGAATTGTTTTAGGTGCCGTTTTGAAGCTCATCTATCTCGGGTTGGGATCGAACATCGGCGACCGGGAGGCAATGGTCGAATCGGCCCTCGAAGCGCTGAACGCACCCGATCTGCGGCTGCAGCGCGTTTCCAGCCTGTATGAAACGGAGCCGATCGGATTCCGCGATCAGCGCTGGTTTCTGAACTGCGTGGCGGAATTCGAAACCGATGTCTTTCCGAAACAGCTCCTGCACCGCATGCAGAAAGTCGAGCTCGGCATGGGCCGTGTCCGATCGTTGAAGAACGGCCCGCGAACCATCGATATCGACATTCTGCTGTTCGGAAACTCCGTCATCCAAACGGAAGAACTCGAAATTCCACACCCGCGCTATCGCGAGCGGCGCTTCACGCTGGCGCCGTTGGCGGAACTGAATCCTTCGCTGCGGGATCCGGTCACCGGGCAGACGATGGCAGAGATGCTCGCGCAACTGACAGGCCAGTCCGTCCGTAGACACAATTAAGACCGTATGATCGAAAGCGTGAAGTTTCGCGGGCAGGATGTCTTGCTGGCGGTGGTGCTGGGCGTTCTCATATTTCTGGCGCACAATGCCTCGGAGCGCGCGTTTATTTCCGCGGTCACAGTTCTGCAGCTGACGGAAGGCAGGGTGTTTCAGTCCAGAACCTGGGTACGGATTCTTTCGGTTGTCCTGCAGCTCGCCATCATCTGGGTCCTGATCGGTATCTCAAATGGGGTCGAAAGCCACTACTACCTGTTGTTGCTGCTTCCGCTGATATCGACAGCCAGCTTCTCCGGACTCGCCGGCACCCTGGCCGTTTCAGTCGCCGGCGTCGGAGCGTACCTCTCGTTTCTCCTTTACTACGTCGATTACAACCACAACGAGGTGGCGCCCGAAGTGCGCCACATTCTCGCGATTCGCTGCCTTATGCTGTCGGCAGCTGCAATCACAGTTAGCTCCCTTGCCTCCCTGATTCGCAGTCAGTCGGCGCAGTACAAATCGACCGCAGAGCAACTGGCTGCGGCGAACAAACATCTGATGGAAGCCGAAGCAGCTATCCGCCGGTCGGAACGTCTGGCCGCACTGGGCCAGCTTTCGGCCGGCCTGGCGCACGAACTGCGCAATCCGCTGGGAAGTATCAAAGGCTCGGCTGAACTGCTCCAGAAATCGTCCCACGACGGTGGCGATCCCATGGCAAAGGAACTGGCGCAAATAATCAGCTCTGAAGTGGACCGCACCAACTCTCTGGTGACGCGATTCCTCAATTTTGCCCGGCCTCTCGATCCGCGCCGCGAGACCGTGGATATCCGCGAGGTCATTGACCGGGCGGTGAGCCGGACTGACACCGAGGTCATCCGCCAGTACGCGGGGGGCCTGCCCCGGCTCGCCATCGATCCGGAACTGATGGAACAGGTATTTCTGAATCTGGTCATCAACGCGGCGCAGGCCTCAAAGCCGGGTGATCCGGTCACAATTCGCACGCGTGAAGTAGACGGCCAGGCGGAAATCAGCGTAATCGACCAAGGGTGCGGCATTCCGAAAGACAAGATGGAAACGATCTTCAATCCCTTCGTAACCACGAAACAGAACGGCGTGGGGCTGGGCCTCGCGATCGTCGCCAAGATCGTCGATGGGCACGGCGGTAAAATGGCCGTCGAAAGCGAGCCAGGCAAGGGCAGCACGTTTCGCGTCCTTTTGCCGATTTCGTCGAACTGATGAAAAGACAGATTCTGGTTGTCGAAGACGAAGACCATCTGCGCCGCATTATCGAGCTGCAGCTGCTCGATTCGGGATTTGCGGTCGAGAAGGCTTCAAGCGCCGAAGAAGCGCTCCCGCTGATCGACCGCGCCGACCTCGTGCTCACCGATTTCAAGCTGCCCGGCATGACCGGCCTTGAAATGCTGCAACTGATCCGGCGCATGGATTCGCACGTGCCGGTAGTCATGATGACGGCCTTCGGCACGGTGGAGAACGCGGTCGAAGCGATGAAATCCGGCGCCAGCGATTTTCTGCTCAAGCCGTTTTCGCTGGATCAGCTGATCACGGTGGTCAACAAGGCGCTCGAGATCCGCGATCTGCGCGAGGAGAACCGCCAGCTCAAAGAAGAGCTCGGCCGGAAGTACCGCTGGGATAACATCATCGGCCGCAGCCCCGGCATGCAGCAGATTTTCGCCACGATCATGCGCGTGGCGCCGTCGCGCGCCACCGTACTGCTGGCCGGCGAGAGCGGCGTCGGCAAGGACCTGATCGCGCGCGCCATTCATTTTCATTCGCCGCGCAAGGACCGGCCGTTCGTCAAAATCAACTGCACAGCGCTGCCCGAAAACCTCATGGAGAGCGAGCTCTTCGGCTACGAAAAAGGCGCGTTTACCGGCGCGAACATCTCGAAGCCGGGCAAGTTCGAACTGGCCGACACGGGCACGGTAATGCTGGATGAAATCGGCGACGTGCCTGCAAATATCCAGATCAAACTGCTGCGCGTCCTGCAGGAGCGCGAATTCGAGCGCCTGGGCAGCAACAAGACCCAGCACATCGACGTTCGTGTGATCGCCGCGACGAACCGCGATCTGCGCGTGGCACTCGAAGATGGCACGTTCCGCGAAGATCTGTATTACCGGCTCAACGTCGTGCCCATCGAAATCCTGCCGCTGCGCGACCGCAGGGAGGACATCCCGTATCTGGCCCGGCACTTTGTGGAGAAGCTTGCTCCCGAATGCGGCGGACGCATCACCGGCATCACGGACGCCGCCATCGACAAGCTGATGAGCTATTCCTGGCCAGGCAACGTGCGCGAGCTGGAGAACGTGATCGAACGCAGCATCGTGATGGCGCCGGGCGACAAACTCGACGCCGACCATATACGACTCGACATGAATCTGAAAACGCGTCACGCCGCCGCCGCAGGCGACATGGGACTCCCTGAAGGCATGAGTCTTGATGCGTACGAGCAGGAGCTGATTAAGAATGCCCTCAAACAGGCCAGCGGCAACAAGAGCCAGGCGGCGCGCATTCTGGGCCTGACACGAAACGCGCTGCGCTACCGGCTGACGCAGATGGGCATCGAGAGTTAGCATGAAAGCGGCTATGCTCTCGCGCACCCTGATCGCCGCGGCCTGCGCCACTCTGGTGGTGCTGGGGGCAGAGCGCCTCGAAGACACCAGCTACGTTCCCTACGAGCACAAAGCCATTCAGTATTTCGAGACGCCCGCCAATGAAGCGGTAAAGCGCCTCGACGACGCCATCGACGACGGCAAAACGAATCTCAGCTTCACCCCCGGCTTCGGCTATCTGCCCGACCTGCTCAAGCGGTTCGATATCAACGTCGATTCTCAGGTGCTCGTTTACGCGCAGGACAGCTTTCAGGCGAGCGTGATTTCCCCGCAGTTTCCGCGTGCCATCTATTTCAACGACGAGCTGTCGGTCGGATACGAACCGCATGGCGAAGTTTACGAACTGGCGGCGCTCGACCCGAAACAGGGCGTCATGTTCTACAGCCTCAACATGGAACGCGCCGCCAAGCCGTCTTTCGGACGTCGCGAAGTGTGCCTGCAATGCCATCAGGGCGGACAAACGCTCGGCATCCCGGGGCTGGTCATCAGCTCCCAGTACATCCCGAAAGGCGCGGAAGTGGAACATGTGCGCGGCGGATTTGTCACCGACGACCGCACTCCGATCGAAGATCGCTGGGGCGGATGGTTCGTCGGCGGATCCGTCACCGCGAAGAATCGCGGCGTTCCGATCGGAGCGGTGGGGACTCAGCCGCCGTTCGATCCCGCGAGATATCTGAGCCCGACCAGCAATCCGGTGGCGCTGCTGACGCTGGAGCATCAGACGCGCATGACGGACCTCATCGTGCGGATTGGCTGGGACACGCGCATCGCCATGGCAGACGGCAAACTGGACGAAGCGCGGCCGAAGCTGGACGCCGCGATCGACGACATGGTCGGCTACATGCTCTTCGCCGACGAAGCTCCGCTGGGAGGGCCTGTCAAAGGCGATTCCACTTTCACGAAAACATTTCCGGAGCGCGGGCCAAAGGACAAACAGGGCCGCTCGCTGCGCGATTTCGATCTGGAAAAGCGCCTCTTTAAATATCCGCTGAGTTACATGATCTACACGAAGGCGTTCGACAGCATGCCCGCCTGGGACCTGGAACGTATTTATCGGCGGCTCTACGATGTCCTCAGCGGAAAAAACACCGACGCGAAGTTCGCGAAGCTCTCGGCGGATGACCGGCGCAACGTGCTGGAAATCCTGCGTGCGACCAAGCCGAACCTGCCAGCCTACTGGTAACGCCGGCGGTCGTGCCGCCGGTTCTTTTACGCCCGCAGAATCTCACGCGCCGCATTGTAGCCGGGCGCGCCCATCACACCGCCGCCGGGATGCGTGCCCGAACCACACAGCCAGAGTCCCGGCACGGGCGTGCGGTAACGCGCCCAGCCTGCAACCGGACGCAGCACGAACATCTGGTCGAGACTCATCTCGCCGTGAAAGATGTTGCCGCCGGAAATTCCGAAACGCCGTTCCAGATCGAGTGGACTGAGCACCTGACGCTCGCGTACAATGCTGCGCATATTCGGCGCGTATTCAGCGATCACGTCGAGCACGCGGTCGCCGTATGGCTCGCGCAGATCATCCCAGGTGGCATTGCGCACCGTATAAGGCGCGTACTGCAGAAAGATCCCCATGATGTGTCTGCCAGCCGGCGCCAGAGCAGGATCGTAGATCGTCGGGCACGTCATCTCCAGCAGCGGGTTTTGCGAAGGTCGCCCCCACTTGGCGTCGTCCCACGCGCGTTCCACGTAGTCGATCGAAGGACAGATATGCATCGTCGCGCCGTGCTGCGGGCCCGGTGTTCCCGGATAAGCCCCGCCTGGATAAGCCGTGAACTCGGGCAGCCCTTCGAGTGCGAGATTCATCTTGAGCGAAGTGCCCTCGACGCGGAAATGTTCGATCGCGGTGCGAAATTCAGGATCGAGATGCTGTGGCTCGATCAGCCGCAGGAAAGTCGCCTTCGGATCCAGATTCGATGCGACGATATCCGCGCGGAATTCGTCGCCGTTCTGAAGCACGACCCCGGTGGCGCGCCCATCGCGGATCAGGATTCGATCCACCGCCGCGTTCATGCGGATCTCAACTCCCTGGCTGCGCGCCGATGCCGCTATAGCCTCCGACACAGCGCCCATGCCGCCGGCGACGAATCCCCACAGCCCGCGCTTTCCCGCCACGCCGCCCATGCAGTGATGCATCAGGATGTAAGCTGTCCCGGCCGACCGCGGGCCGCCGTTCGCGCCGATCACGCCGTCGGTAGCCAGCGTCACCTTGATCTCCGGCGATTCGAACCATCTGTCGAGGAGATCGGCCGCGCTTTGCGTGAAAATTTTAATCAGACCCGCGATGTCCGCGGCACTCAATTTGCGAAAACGACCCAGCAGCTTCAGGTATTCGACAAAATCCGCCGGCTTCTTCGGAGGCAACTCGGGTGGCGTCATCAGAAGAAGCGATTCGACCACCGCGGCGAGCCGTTCCAGCCAGGCCTCGTACTTCGGAAACGACTCCGCGTCGCGCGCAGAAAACTTCGCTATTTCGGCGAGCGTCTTCTTTTCGTCCTGCCAGAAAAAAAGATGCCGGCCGTCTGGAAAGGCGGAGAAGAACGCCGGATCCTTCGGGAAGACGCGATAGCCGAAACGCTCTAGCTCCAGTTCCCGCACAATCCGGTCCTGGAGCAGACTGACCAAATACGCGCCGGTCGAAACTTTGTACCCCGGCCAGATCTCTTCCGTGACAGCGCAGCCGCCCGGCATCTCGCGGCGTTCGAGCACCAGCACATTCTTCCCGGCGCGGCCAAGATACGCGGCCGCGACCAGTCCGTTGTGCCCGCCCCCGATGACGATTACATCCCACGCGGGCATTGGAACGCGACCACGCCGAGCGGCGGCAGCGTGATCGAAATCGTGTGAGGCCGGCCGTGGCTGACTGTATCGAACGCCATCACACCCCCGGCATTCCCCATATTGCTGCCGCCGAAGCTCTCGGAGTCGGAATTGAGAATCTCCCGATAGAATCCCGCCACGGGCACGCCGAGCGAGTAATTCAGCCGCGGAACCGGCGTGAAATTGCAGGCGAAGATGATGCAGTCGCTGGGATCGTTCGCGCGCCGCAGAAACGAGATGCATGACTTCTCGATGTCGGCGATATCGATCCACTCGAAGCCGCGAAAACCGTAGTCGATTTCGAACAGAGGAGGAAGCGCGCGGTAGAGCCGGTTCAGTTCCCGCACAAACGCCTGCAGCCCCAGGTGCATCGGATACTGCAGCAGTTCCCACGGCACTGCGGCACTATGATTCCATTCGTTGTAGTCGCCGATATCCGTGCCCATGAAGAGAAGCTTCTTGCCGGGATGTGCATACATGTAAGCGAAGAACGCGCGGACGTTGGCGAACTTCTGCCATGCATCGCCGGGCATCTTGGAAAGCAGCGAGCGTTTGCCGTAAACCACTTCGTCGTGCGAAATCGGCAGCACAAAATTCTCCGTAAATGCGTAGAGCATGCTGAACGTGATGTCGTTCTGGTGATACTTCCGGTGGACGGGATCCTGGCTGAAGTAGTGCAGCATGTCGTGCATCCAGCCCATGTTCCACTTCATCGTGAAGCCCAGGCCGCCCGCATAAACCGGCCGCGACACTCCTGTAAAGGAAGTGGATTCCTCGGCGATCGTGATGGCGCCGGGCACCTCATGCGCCAGTTCATTGAAGCGCCGGACGAAAGCGATGGCCTCGAGGTTTTCGCGGCCGCCGTATTTGTTGGGTATCCACTCGCCCTGTTTTCGCGAGTAATCCAGGTAAAGCATGGACGCCACTGCGTCCACGCGCAGACCGTCGATATGATACTGCTTCAGCCAGAACAGCGCGCTGGCAATCAGGAATTCGCGCACTTCGTTGCGCCCGTAATTGAAAACCAGCGTGCCCCACTCGACGATGCTCGCCCTGGCGCGGGTCGGCATGTTCATAGAGCGCGCTGCCGTCGAAGAATGCCAGCCCGTGCGCGTCTTTCGGAAAATGGGCCGGGACCCAGTCCATGATCACCGCAATGCCCGGCGCGGTGGCATGCATCGACGAGGTACATGAAATCCTGCGGCGTGCCGAATCGCGCAGTAGGCGCGAAATAACCGGTGACCTGATAGCCCCACGAGCCCGAAAACGGATACTCCTGAATAGGCATGAGCTCGATGTGCGTGTACCCCATTCGTTTCACGTATTCGACCAGATTGACAGCCAGTTCCCGGTAACTCAGGCTGTCGCCGCCGGGCCTGCGCATCCACGATTCCACATGAACTTCGTAAATCGACACTGGCTCTTTGAGCCACTCCCGCCCGCCGCGCGTTGACATCCAGTCCTCATCGGTCCATTCGTGACGTTCAAGGTCGCAAACGATAGACGCCGACTTCGGGGGAATCTCGGTCTGAAATCCAAACGGGTCGGCCTTGAGCTGTTTCAGATCGTTGAAATTCGAATGCACGTGAAACTTGTAGCCGTCGTATTCGCGCGCGCCGGGGATAAATATTTCCCAGACGCCGGCGGTGCGGGGGCGCATCGGGTGACGGCGGACATCCCAGTCGTTGAAAGACCCGGCGACCGAAACAATCTTCGCATTCGGCGCCCAGACAGCGAATCGCACGCCCGCAACACCGTCGATCTCCTGGAGGTGCGCGCCGAAGGCTTGCCAGGCCTCCTGCAGATTGCCTTCGCCGTGGAGGTAAAGATCAAATTCGGTGATCATCGGCGGAAACCGGTAAGGGTCCTCGATCACCGACGTGCCCCCGTGCCAGTCTTCGATCTCGATCTGATAAACCGCGCGTTCGCTCTTGAGTCCCGCGGTGTACAAGCCGTCAGGATGGATCTTCTTCATCGGAACCGCGAGGCCGTCGTAAAGGAGGCTGGCGTTAAGCGCCTGCGGAAGGAAGGCGCGGATGGTCCATCCGGAATCGGCCTTTGTCTGGCCTTCTTTGTCTGTATTGATGGCATGCGGCCCGAGCACGCTGAAAGCGTCGCCGTGATATCCACCAATGATTGCTTCCATTTCGGCTGCAGTCATGGGAACTTCGATTATATGGGTAGGGTTGAATTGCACGTCCATCTTGAAGGTACCGTTGACCGCGAAACCGTGATGCTGCTCGATCCGGGCGTTACTCGTGAGGCAGTGGACGCCGCATGGAGTTTTTCAACTTTCGCGGGATTCCTCGACTGTTTCAAGTTCATCGCGCAGAGGCTCAGAGGGCCGCGTGACTACGCCCTCATCACCCGGCGGATGATGCAGCAGTTAGCGTGCCAGGGTGTTACCTATGCAGAGGTCACGCTGGGCGCCGGCGTAGTTTTGTGGCGCGGCTTCGATTTTCGTTCCGTCTGGCGGGCGATTCGCGAAGCCCAGCATGAAGCATTTGCGCACTGGCCCGTCGAAGTATGCTGGAATCTGGACGCGATCCGCCAGTTCGGTCCCGAGCACGTGATGGAAGTTGCGAAAGTTGCCGCGGATTACGTCGGCGACGGTGCGATCTCGTTCGGAATCGGAGGCGACGAAGTGGGCGGTCCGGCCGAGGGATTGCGCGCGGCATTCGCCTATGCGCGCGATGCGGGGCTGCGTCTGACAGCGCACGCAGGCGAAACAGCGGGTCCGGAATCGATTCGCGCGGCGCTTGCCCTCGGCGCGGAAAGGATCGGTCACGGAATTCGCGCGGTGGACGATCCGGACCTGATGCGGCGCCTGCGCGAAGAACAGATTCCGCTTGAGGTGTGCATCACGAGCAACGTGAAAACGGGCGCCGTATCGTCGCTTGCCGCGCATCCCGTCAGACGCCTGTTCGATGCGGGTGTGCCGATCACGCTGAATACGGATGACCCCGGCGTATTCGAAACCGATCTCACGCGCGAGTTCGCCCTGGCCCGCAACGTCTTCGGATTCAGCCAAACGGAACTGGCGCGAATCGCGCAGGCGGCGGAGCGGTTCCGCTTCAGGCAACTATGAAAAAGGAATTTAAGGCTCGCCCCAGAAAACCGCCGCCCTACCCGTTTGTACTGGACACTGTGGTGGATGTGATTACCGAGACGAAGCCGATGTTCGGCAGCCTTGCACTGTACGTCAACGACAAAATCGTTCTCATCCTGCGTGAAAAGCGCGACGGCAGTCCGGATGACGGCGTCTGGCTGGCCACTGCGGCAGAACATCACGAAAGCCTGCGCCGCGAGTTTCCCAACATGCGGTCCATCGCGCTATTCGGATTGGAAGTCACGCACTGGCAGGTACTGGCGGTGGACACTCCGGATTTCGAAGAAGCGGCGCTGCGCGCCTGCGAGCTGATCGCCGCGCGCGATCCGCGAATCGGCAGGATTCCAAAATCGCGGATTTCCGGATCGAAGCCGGCGAAGAAGCGGCCGTCCGGCCGGAGTTGAAAACCGTACATATCTGTTGTCCGGCTACAATAGGCTTTTCATGCGTCGTTTCGCCGCAATTGGCCTGCTTTCTGTAACCATCCTTGCTGCGCAGAAAAAGCCGGTAACGGTCGAGGCGGTGGTCAATGCCCCGCGTTCCTCCCCGGGGGCGATCACCTGGGCTCCGGGCGGCGAACGGTTCATCACCACCGAGCGCGGCGAAATTATTCTCCGTGATCTCCGTTCCGGCAAAGAAAAATCTGTCATTGCTCTGGATAAACTCCAGTCCGCCGCCGTCCCCGCGCCCGCTGCCGGCAAATACGACTGGACGAATCGCCGCGTGGATGAACATGATGTGCAGTGGTTCGCCGACGGCAAACGGCTGCTGGTCGCGGCATCGGGCGATCTGTTCATCGTTAACATCGATAAGGGCCGCTTCGAATCGCTGACACAGACGGCTGAAATCGAGCGCGACCCCAAGCTTTCACCCGACAACCGCTTCGTAAGTTTTCGCCGCGGTTCCGATCTCTACTCGCTCGAAATCTCGTCGAAGGTCACCTACCGTCTCACGAAGGACGGTTCGGACACCCTGCTCAACGGACAGGCAGACTGGGTCTATCCGGAAGAGCTGGATCTGGATACGGCGCACTGGTGGTCACCCGACAGCCGCTACATCGCCTACCTGCAGTTCGACACTTCGCGCGAACCCCTCTACCCGCAGGTCTCGCTGCTCAACACACGCAGCGTGCCCGAGCCGGAGCGCTATCCCAAAGCCGGCGAGCCGAACGCCGAAGTCCGCATCGGCATTGTGCCCGCGGCCGGCGGTGAAACGAAGTGGATGAACCTCGGCGATACGCGCGACTATCTGCTGGCGCGTGTGGTGTGGTCCCCCACCAGCCGCGCCGTGGTGGCGGAGCGGCTCAACCGCGTGCAGAACAAGCTCGATCTGCTGATGGCCGACATCTCGACTGGCGCCTCGCACGTCCTCCTGCATGAGGAAGATCCCCTGTGGATCAACGTGAAGGGTGAGCCGCGCTTCGTCGGCGACGGGCATCAGTTTCTCTGGACCAGCGAGCGCTCCGGATTCCGGCATATTTATCTTTACGATGTCTCCGGCAAAATGGAAACCCGACTGACGAACGGCGACTGGGAAGTGGAAGCCATGGTCGGCGTCGACGAAGTTCGCCGCCGCATCTACTTCACTTCCACGCAGGAGAGTCCTGCCGAACGTCAGCTATATTCGGTGGGTTTCGACGGCATGGGCAAACAGCGGCTGACCAAAGGCGCGGGCACGCACGCGATCTCGATGTCGCCGAACGCCGCGTATTATGCCGACGATTACAGCAGTCTGACCACGCCGCGCCGGCGCACTTTCTACACTTCGGACGCGAGCGAGGTGCGGGCCTTCCACACCGCCGACCCTCCGCCTTCGGACGATTTCGATATTCTCCCCACGGAAATCGTGCACGTGAAGGCGTCCGACGGCACCGAGCTCTACGCGCGCATGATCAAGCCCGCCGGTTTTCAGGCGGGGAAGAAGTACCCGGCAGTCGTCACTGTGTATGGCGGACCCGGCGCGCAGTACGTCGTCAATCGCTGGCAGGGACTGACCTGGGACCAGGTGCTCGCGCACAAAGGATTCGTCGTGTG
Source organism: Terriglobia bacterium (assembly GCA_963832905.1). Classification (GTDB taxonomy): domain Bacteria; phylum Acidobacteriota; class Terriglobia; order Bryobacterales; family Bryobacteraceae; genus BOG-234. The sequence goes on from CAWHVO010000002.1 coordinate 1,013,761, forward strand.
GCAGCTCGACAATCGCGGCTCATCCGGCCGCGGCCATTTATTCGAGTCGGTGCTTTATCACGATATGGGCGAGCACGAGCTCAGCGATCAGAAGGACGGAATTCAGTATCTGGTTTCGCAGGGCTTCGTCGATCCCTCCCGCATCGGTCTCTACGGATGGAGTTACGGCGGCTATATGACGCTCTATACGATCACGCATGCGCCGGGTCTCATCAAAGCTGCGATTGCCGGTGCGCCGGTTGTGAACTGGCGCAATTACGACACGATCTATACCGAACGTTACATGGGCCTGCCGGAGGAGGACGAAGAAGGCTACCGGAAGAGCTCGCCCGTGGTCAGCGCGGCGGGTCTGGGAGCTACGAAGCTGCTCATGATTCACAACATCGAAGACGATAACGTGCACTTCCAGAATTCGGTCCAGATGGCGGAGGCGCTCGAGAAGGCAGGCAAGCAGTTTTTCATGCTGGTTTATCCGCAGCACACGCACGGTGTCACAGGGCCGGAGTATAAGCAGCTGCTCGAAGAAGAGACCGCTTTCTTCGAGGATAATCTGAAGTAAATGGACCCGGTCCTCCGCTGGGCGCGCCGGAACCAATCCGCGATTATCGACACCATCCGCGAGTTCGTCGAGTGCGAATCTCCGAGCGATTCACCCGCAGATGTTCGCCGCTTCCTCGACTTAGTCTATTCAGCCTGCCGCCGAGCTTCGGCCAGGCGAACTCCGGAAGGAGGCCTGATCGTGAAATTCACGCCGTCAGGTCGCCCGAAGAACGTTCGCTGGCTCGTCCTCGGTCACGCGGACACCGTCTGGCCGGCAGGCACGCTCCGAACCATGTCTTTCCGTCGCGCACGCGGTCGTCTGTGGGGGCCCGGGGTGCTCGACATGAAGTCTGGCCTTGCGTTTTTCGTTTATGCAATGCGGGCCTTAGGGGAACTGAATATCCCGGTGCCGCGTGAAGTCGTCCTCCTTGTGAATCCCGACGAAGAGACCGGCAGCCACAATTCGCGCGCCACCACCGAGTCCCTTGCGAAGCAAAGCGACGCCGTAATCGTGGTCGAACCAGGAACGGGTCTGGAAGGCAAAGCCAAGACGGCAAGGAAAGGCACGGGACTGTGGACGCTGAAAGTGCGTGGTGTCGCGGCGCACGCAGGAATCGACTTCGAAAAAGGATCGAGCGCTGTGCTGGAACTCGCGCGCCAAATCGAAGTCGTTGCCGGCTTCACCGACCTCAAGCGCGGCATCACGGTAAATCCTGGCGTCGTGCACGGTGGAACACGATCCAACGTAGTCGCGGCCGAGGCCTCTGCGGAAATTGACATTCGCGTGACACGGCTCGCCGACGCGAAAACTCTCGAAAGAAAATTCCACGCGCTGAAACCTTTCGACAAGCGCTGTTCGCTCGAACTTTCCGGCGGCCTGAATCGCCCGCCCATGGAACGAAGCCGAGGCGGCGTGACGCTCTTCCGCACCGCGCAGAGAATCGCAGCCGAACTGGGCGCCGATCTGGACGAATCTTCCACCGGCGGTGGCTCGGACGGCAATTTCACGGCCGCTCTCGGCGTTCCAACGCTCGACGGCATGGGCGCGGTCGGCGAAGGCGCGCACGCCGCGCACGAGAGCATCGTGATCGGCCGGATTGCCGACCGCGTCGCGCTGCTGGCCAAACTGATAGCCACAGCCTGAACCCTCACGAGCGGTTCTCTTTCTCAAACGCGCGCAACTCATCGATCTCCCGTTGAAGAACCTTCGGCCCTTGCTTCTTCCTCAGGAGGAGGAAAGCTACAGTCCATATGGCGAGGAGCACGAAGAAGGGCACAGCGTTCAGCAGCGGGTGCGGTGGCGGTGGGGCGTTTCGTGCCCCGGTTCCCACAACGGCCATCACGATGCCCAGCAATAAAAAGAAAGGCAGTCCTGACCTCCACCAGCGGCGGCCGTAGTCGCGCTGCCTCTCGAGTGCGCGCCTGTAGAACTCGACGCACGTGCTGACCGCGGCATCCTCCGGCAGGTTCTTCGGCCACGTCCACGTGTATACGTGATATGCGGCATAAATTCCCCAGAGACTCAGCAGGCCCCAACCCATTCGCGCAAGCACCGTGTGAGCCCTGGTGAGGGCCCATGCGAAGAAAATACAAAGCACCATCCCGATGATGATCGTGAAGAGCGCTGCGGAACGGGCTTTTGACTGGTGTTCGAGCGCCTTATGGCGCAAATCCGTTGCTGACATTTTCAATGGCTCCGTAGACTGGGTTTGCCAGATCCTTTGCGGGTCCTTGATGGGGAAATCATCTGCCATGAGCTCCTCCTTCGCCGAACCAGCGTCTCAGAATATTCTTGATGCGGTGCACCTTCATCGCGATGTTGGCCGCGGATAACCCGGTGAGTTCCCCTATCGAAGCCGCGTCCATTCCTTCGAGATAAGAAACGATGATCTGACGATCCAGCGGTTTCAGGCGCTGGATCAGGATCGAAAGACGATCCAGCGCTTCGGCTTCACTGTTCGCGAGTTCACCGTGATCGCTGCTATCGGGCATGGCTTCGATGGCCTCGATGCTCACCAGCCGTTCCCTGATTCGGCGCTGCCGAATCACGTGCCCCGTGGCAACGTTGTGAGCCACACGGTACACCCAGGTTCGCAGCGAACATCGCTGATCGAAATGCGCGAAGCTGCGCCAGAGCTGAAGATGAATTTCCTGGAGCAGGTCGCGGCGCATCTCGGGATCCAGCTCATAAGCCCGCGCCAGCCGGTCGAGCGATGAACCGAAGCTGTCCGCTGCCTGTTCGTACAGAGAATCCTGGTTCACGGCTCCTGCCGGGATGGGTTCAGGTCCGCGCACATTCAGGGTAGTTGCCGGCCATCGGCCTTTCTAACAGATTAAATACTCTGCCGCCGGAAAATTCCGGAATCCGCGATATCTTAGTACCCATGACCAAATCGCACATCGTCTCCTTTCTCTGCGGCGCGCTGGCCGCTCTTGGAGTAACTATGGCTGTTAACGCTCAGGCTCCTCACCACGTTTACGAACTGCGCACATACACCGCGCCCCCCGGCAAGCTGGATGCGCTGATCGCACGCTTCCGCGACCACACCGAGACAATCTTTCACCGCCACGATCTCCACGCGATCGGCTACTGGGTCCCCGAGGACAACAAGAACAACCAGTTGATCTACATCGTCGATCACAAGAGCAAGGCAGACGCCGACAAGAACTGGGCCGCTTTCCAGAATGATCCCGAGTGGAAGAAGGTCCGCGCCGAATCGGAGAAAGACGGTCCGCTGACAACGAAGCCACCCGAGCGCGTCTTCATGGACCCCCTCGACTTTTCTAAACTGAAGTAGAAGCGCACAGGCCGGACCGCGAGCGAAGTGGCACGGTCAGCCTTATCCTGGATAAGGTGAGCCAACCGACTGCGCCCGTGGTCAGTCCGTCGTGCGCGAAAGGAATAGATGCGATTGGTACTGATACTGGCGGCGGGTGCGGCGCTCGCCGCAACGGCTGCTCCGGAGACCGAACAGCAGTGGCGTGCGCAATACGAGGCGTCGCTCAAAGCTCCGAATGGCTGGCTTTCGGTCGCAGGGCTGTCGTGGCTGCAGGAAGGCGCGAACACCGTCGAATTGCCCGGGGACGCGTCACAGAAAACCGTCGCGCTGCGCCTCGATCGCGGCAAGGTGACTTACCAGGGTCGCCTGCTCAAGACGGATGATGCCGATCGTCCCGATGTCCTGAAGTTCGGCGATGTCTCGCTGACGATCATCGAGCGCGACGGAACGACCGCACAGGCCGAAGGGTCCGTTGTGCGCGATCAAAAGAAATTCGGTGTGCGCATCCGCGATCCTCACGCGGAAACGCGCCGCGATTTCAAAGGCTGCACGTGGTTCCCCGCCGATCCGGCATGGCGCATTCAGGCGAAGTGGGTGGCTTATCCGAAACCGAAGACGATCGCCATCACGAACATTCTGGGGATGACCGATCAGGAACCATCCCCGGGCTACGCGGAGTTCACCCTGCAGGGCAAGACCATGCGGCTCGAACCCGTTATCGACGACGGCGAGCTGTTCTTCATGTTCAAAGACGCGACGAGCGCGAAGACAACCTACGGCGCGGGTCGGTTCCTCTACGCGAATCTGCCGAAAGGCAACACCGTCGAACTCGATTTCAACAGAGCTCATAATCCGCCCTGTGCCTTTACGGCGTTTGCGACATGTCCTCTGCCCCCGAAGCAGAACATCCTGACGGCTGCGATTGAAGCCGGCGAAAAGAGATACGGCGGCCATTGAAATTGGTGCTGGCATCGCGGTCGCCGCGCCGCGCGGAACTGCTTCGCGCTGCGGGATTCGAGTTCACCGTGCGCGTTGCTGATGTCGATGAGACGCCGCACCTGAGTGAGGACCCGCGCGATTATTGCCTGCGCCTGGCGAAAGAGAAAGCCTGCGCTGTCTCAGTCGGATCGGATGAATTCGTGCTGGCGGCAGACACCACGGTCGTCCTCGCGAACCAAATCCTGGGCAAGCCGCTCGACGAAGCCGACGCAGCCCGGATGCTCCGTGCCCTGTCCGGAAAGCGCCATGAGGTGATTACGGCGATCTGTCTCCGGTGCAGTGACCGGATCATTACCGATCTGGAATCGACATCGGTGTGGTTCGCGCCCATGATGGATTCGGAGATCGCCGACTATGTTGCGTCAGGCGAGCCGATGGACAAAGCGGGTGCGTACGGGATTCAGGGCCTTGCGTCTAAATTCATCGACCGTATCGAGGGCTCGTACACCAACGTGGTCGGACTGCCGGTCAGCCTCCTGTATCGGCATGTGGGGTGGGTTGTCAACCTGCAGGCGGGTTGTTAACCCGCCTCTTCGGACATCAGATCTGCGGCTCAAGCTGCGATTCGACGCCGGTCTTCTGCGAGACGCCCTTCTCAGGCGCTTCAATCATGTAGCCGATGCCGCGCACCGTGTGGATCAGCTTCTGCGGAAACCGGTCGTCGATCTTGCTGCGCAGATGGCGGATATAAACGTCGACAATATTCGTCAGCCCGTCGTAGTCCATGTCCCACACATGTTCCACGATCATGGTGCGGCTGAGCGGACGCCCCTTGTTGCGCATCATGTATTCGAGGATGCCGAATTCCTTGGGCGCAAGATCGATGTTCTCCGCGCCGCGCATCACCTTGCGCCGCGCGCAGTCGAGCGCGAGATCCGCCACCTGAAGCTTCTCCGGAGCCGGCTGACCGCGCCGCAGAAGCGCGCGCACGCGTGCCAGAAGCTCCACAAACGCGAATGGCTTCGTCAGGTAATCGTCGGCGCCCGTTTCGAGACCTTTCACGCGGTCGTCCACCTGCCCGCGCGCGCTCAGAATCAGCACCGGAGGTCCGTTGCGCCGGCCACGCACACGCTCCAGTACCTTCAGCCCGTCCATATCGGGCAGCATGATGTCGAGAATGATCAGGTCGTAATCGGTATCGTGAGTGAACTGCAGCGCTGTGGCCCCATCGGACGCCACATCCACGGCATACCCTGCGCCCTGCAGTCCGCGGCTCAGAAAGTCGGCAATTCTTTTCTCGTCTTCTACAACGAGGATTCTCATTCCTTTTTTAGACTACCGCAGGCGTCGGATTCGTTACAGTCTACACTGGTCTTTGAGTGCACAGCCCGCCACTTCGGGCGTTGTGGACGGTAAGAGAGCGTGCACAGCCCGCCACTCGGGCGGGCGTTGTGGACGGTAAACGAGACGATCGGGATCGCATGAAAACGCTGTCGTTGCTGCTGCTCGTTTCCGCCTCGCTCGCGGCCCAGAACTGGATTCCGACGTTGGCGGATGATTTCAACGGAACAGCTCTCGATCTGTCCCTCTGGACGCCTCATGATCCGTTCGGTCTGACGCGCGATCGCGAATTGCAGGCATACACGGGGGACGCCGTAACGGTCAGCGGCGGCCAACTGCACATCGCCGCGCGCCGCGTGCCCGCCGGCCAACCGGTCAAATATGACGGCAAAGATCGCGAATACCTTTCCGGCGTTATCAGCACATTCGGTATGTTCGCCCAGACGTATGGCCGCTTTGAAATCCGTTTTCGCGCACCCACTGGCCCGGGGCTTCGCCCCGGCTTTCTTCTCCTGCCGGTCCCGGTCGGCACGCTTCCGCAGATCAACGTCTTCAAAACCACAGGCAGCGCCCCGGCTCGCATCTTCTTCGCCAACCGGTGGGGCACAGAGCAAACCGAGCGGTCCTGGGCCGACTCGTTTACCGTACCCGACCTCTCGAACGGTTTCCATACCGTTGCGGTCGAGTGGGAACGCGACCACATCACGTGGTTTGTCAACGGGAAAAAGACCTTCGAATCTGTCGATGGCATTCCGCGTCAGCCGATGTACCTGCTGATCGATCTCGCTGTAGGCGGGCGGCTGGCAAATGTGCCGGATACCACCACGCCTCTTCCCGCATCCTTCGATGTCAACTACGTGAGAGTCTACAAACGGGCGGAACAGTAGAATAGCGGCGTGGAGACAACGCCCGATCCTTCAACCTCAGTCCCGGTCTCCGTCGAAGAGTTGCTTGTCGAAGCCCTGTCTGTCGAAGAGAAGATGCGCGCCGACTGGAACGATCGCGCGCGCGAAGACGCCAACTACTACGCAGCCTTCGGGCGCCGCGATCAGGGCGAGCAGGAGTTTCTCGCCTCGGCTGCAGACGTGGTGCGTGATCTCACTGGCGAGATCAAACGGCTGCCTGGGCATATTCCGTCTGCAGCCCGCTGTGCGCTCGAGATCGGCTGCGGGCCCGGCCGGCTGATGCGCCCGATGAGCCGGCATTTCGGTGAAATCCACGGTATCGACGTTTCCGACGAGATGATCGCGCAGGCGCAGGCAAAGCTTGCCGATATCCCGTGGGCACACGCGCATCATGCCGGCGGCAGCGATCTGGCGCAGTTCCCTTCGGATCATTTCGATTTCGTCTACTCCTACGCGGTCTTCCAGCACATTCCCGGCGCTGATGTGGTGTTTTCTTACCTGCGTGAAGCCGTGCGCGTGCTGAAGCCCGGAGGCTTCGCGCGTCTGCAGATCAACGGTCTCCCGAAAACCGCGAAGATTTACACAACGTGGGAAGGGGTCCGGATCAGCGCCGAAGAGATCTATGCTTTCACGCGTGAACACGGCGTGCGCCTCCTGTCTCTGACCGGAGCGGAGACTCAGTACATGTGGACCACGTGGCAGAAGCCTCCGGCCACGGAGCCGGCGCCGGATCTGTCGCGCTGCTGTATTCGTCATGTTGTCGATGCGTTCAGCGGTGAGCAGGCCGTGCCATCGACGGGCTCCCTCGCCTGCGCCACGCTGATGATGGAGAACCTGCCCGCCGCGTGCGACCTGAACACTCTCGAAGCACTTATCGAGGGGGTGCCCGGAACCGTCTGTTACGTCGGACCCGCAGTAAACAGGCTTTCGCAGATGAACGTATTTATGCCGCGCGGCGTGCGCACCGGGCTGGTGCCCGTGCGAATCAACTGGCGCGGCGAACCATTGTGCCCGGATGCGACGATCCGGATCATAAAGGCCGGCCCTGTGGTGCCGCGCCTGATCTCCATCTGCGACGGCATCAATCTGCTGTCCACCCATCGCGTTGCGTGCGGGTATATGAAAGCGACCATCGAAGAGGCCGAGTCGATCAGAACCTTCAGTGCCACTGTGGACAACGTTCCCGTGATCGAATGGGACACTTTCCAGACCGACCCCCAGTTGGCGCAATACGAAGTCAACTTCAAGCTGCCTGATGAAGCTGGTGCGGGCGCGCATGTGCTGGAAATCCGCATGGGAACGCGCACTCTGACGCGCATGGGCATTGAGGTGGCCGGGTGAAACGTGCCCTCGTCATTTTTTCAACGCTGATCCCGCTGCTGCTCAACGCAGCGACGCCGGAATCTGAACTGCGCACGGCCTTCAACTCGAAAACGGGCGCTGTGACTTTGCCCGCGGGAGTCATCGAAATTTCCCGCGAGATCGTTCTGCCGTATGACGCCCACGACCTCGACATCCGCGGCAACGGCACCACCATTCGTGCGGCGGCGACCTTCCGCGGCCGCGCCCTGATCGTGATTCCTTCTGGAAAAAACATTCGTGTGCACGATCTCGCCCTCGATGGCAATCGCGATGCGATTGCGCGGCCCATCGGCATGCCTCCGTCGGGAACTATACTTCTCCCGCTTCATGCCGAACAACGGCATCGTCGCCGAAGGGGTCACTAATCTGGAGATTGCTCAGGTGAAGGCCAAAGCCGTTACCGGTTACGCCATCCTGGTGAATGGCGCACACACCGTGAAGATCCGCGCCATCGAAATTTCAGACAGTGGCGGTCTGAACGCCCTGAAACGCAACAACACCACAGGCGGCATCCTTCTGGAGGAAGGCACGACGGATTTCGAAGTCCTCGACTGCCGCATCGTGAACGTGCGCGGCAACGGCATCTGGACGCATTCTTATGCCACCTCGCCCCGCAACGCGCGCGGCCGCATCGCAGGCAATGAATTCGCCATGATCGCGCGCGATGCCATTCAGGTGGGACACGCCACCGAGGTCGTTGTCGAAAACAATCGTGGGCGCATGATCGGATACCCGGCCGAAGAGGTTGATATCGAAACGCAGGCCTTCCCCGTCGCCGTGGATACGGCGGGGAACGTCGACAAATCGACGTATCGCAACAACCAGTTTGAAGAGATCGACGGAAAATGCTTCGACCTCGACGGGTTTCATGACGGCGAGGTGAGCGGCAACACCTGCGTCAATCAGGACCTGCCCACCGCGGAAGCCATCAAGGAATATCCGTTCGGACAATACGGGCTCATCATGAACAACGCCAATCCGGACATGCACTCGACGAACGTCCGGATCGCCGGCAATACATTCGACGGCACGATGTTCGGCGGCATATTCGTGATCGGCACGGGCAACACCGTCACCGGCAATCATCTGCTGCACCTGAATATGGCGCACTGCAACGAACCGGGTCCGCTCAACTGCCTTTATGCGAAGGACCAGCCCGACCTCATGCGCACCGGCATCTATCTGGGCGCCGGCGCCGAACGGCCGGATATCGCGAAGAACAACGTGATCGAGAATAACGAAATCTCCGGTTACGGGATGTCCCGGCACTGTATCGGCGCGGCGCCCGGCGTTTCGCTCGCCGCCAACACCGTAGCTAAGAACGAGTGTTCGGACGATGCGGTAATTGCCCGTGCGCGATTCGCGACACCGCATTGACCAGTTTGCGGTACGGCATCTTCGACCAGTCGTCAACCATCAGAAATTCGCCGTCGCACCAGCTCGAATAAGCCCAGCGCGCAAGCACAGCGATCTGCTCCATGCGTTCGATGCCCGAAGCCGCATGGAAGGGGAGATTGACCGCCAGATCGCGGAGTCTGGAATCGAGCGAGACCGAAGTGCCGTCGGCGGGCGCAAATTCGAGCCGGGAGAAGCCCTGCCAGGAGCCGTCGCGCATCCAGCCGAGTTCTACCGTATTCGGACTGACGCCGCTGGTTACTGTAATAACGCTGAGCCGATCCACAGCGCGCGCCAGTTCATCGCGCAGCCCCAGAACTTCGTGTATCCGCGCGACGCGCTGGTGCATCAGCGCCGCGCCTTCGAAATCCATATCCGCGCTCAGCCGCCCGCGCGCGCTTTCGGCCGGCGCGGCAAGCGATTTCCCGTCCGTTCGCAGGAACTCCGCCACGCGCTCCGCTTCGCCGCGATATTCATCCACGCCGACCGCCTGCTGGCAGGGACGCAGACAGCGGCCCATCTCCCCGTAGATGCACCCGGGATGATCGTGACGCGGCTCCAGATCTTCCTGGCAGCGGCGCAGCTGGAAGAGATCGAGAAACTCGGATTCAAAACGCGCGGCCGTGGCGCGATTGCGGAACGGACCGAAATAGACGGCGCTGGCGCGGCCGAGGTGCGTCGTCAGCTGCGTGCGCGGAAACTGATTCGAGAGGATCAGTTTCACATACGGCGGCAAACGGAGGCGGATTTCTTTGCGATAACCAGCTCCGAGATATTTTCGCGCCAGTTCGAGCTGCAGGAACTGCGCGGCGAGCCGCGACCCCGTCAGCTCATATTCGACGCGCCCGATGACGTCCCCAAGACTTGCCAGGGCGCGCTTCACACGCTTGCGCAGAACGTTGGTACGGCCGAGTTCGGGCGTGCCGGTGCGCGGCCAGAGCAGAAATACCGCCGGGCGGTTGGGAAGCGATTCGATTGAATCCTGCGGAATCGCCAGTTCGACCATTTTGTACCGCCAGCGGTCTTGCCGCCGGTGTTTTTATTGAACTACGCCGCGCTGAGTTCCTTCGTCAAACTGGCCACGAACGATTTCGCGTCGCCGAACAGCATCAGCGTCTTATCCATGTAATACAACTCATTGTCGATGCCGGCGAATCCTGCCGCCATGCCGCGTTTGATGATCATGATCGTACGCGCCTTGTACGCATCCAGAATCGGCATGCCTGCAATCGGGCTCGTCGGGTCGTTCTCGGCCGCCGGATTGACGATGTCATTCGCGCCCACTATCAGCGCCACATCGGTCATGCCCATGTCCGGATTGATGTCTTCCATCTCGACCAGCTTGTCGTAGGGTACATCGGCTTCGGCAAGCAGAACGTTCATGTGGCCCGGCATGCGCCCGGCGACCGGATGAATCGCAAACCGCACTTCAACACCGCGCTTGGTCAGCAGATCGTGCAGCTCGCGAATCTTGTGCTGCGCCTGAGCCACCGCCATGCCATATCCGGGGATGATCACAACGCTGCGCGCATCGCCCAGAATGGCGGCCGCTTCCTCGGGCGTCGCGGAACGCACGGGTCGCGCTTCCGTTTTGCCCTTGCTCGTCTGCAGCTGACCGAATCCGCCGAACAGAACGTTCGAGAACGACCGGTTCATCGCCCGGCACATAATCACCGACAGAATGAAGCCGGACGAACCGTCAAGCGCACCCGCGATGATGAGCAGCTTGTTGTCCAGCGCAAACCCCATCGCGCAGGACGACAATCCCGAATAAGAGTTGAGCAGCGCGATCACGGTCGGCATGTCCGCGCCGCCGATCCGGATGATCAGCAGTACGCCGAAGGTAAGCGCCAGCGCGATATAAACCGGAAACAGGTGTTTGTCACCCGGGTTCGCCACGTTGTAGACGCCGATTCCCGCCGCGACCGCGAGCACTCCCAGATTGAAATAGTTCTGGAATTTAAAGACAAGCGGCCGCCCCGGAAGGAGCTCCTGCAGCTTCCCGAACGCCATCAGGCTGGCGGTGGTAGTGAGGAAGCCGAGCAGTATTTCCACCATCAGGGCCACGGTCGTGAACGCCGGGCGCGCCTCCGGCTTGTAATACTCCGCCGTACCGATCAGCGCCGAGGCGAACGCGCCGCAGGAAAGCGAGATCGCGGTTCGCTGCGGCACCGCGGTCATCGGCATCAGCACGGCGATCGGAATCCCGATCGCCGTACCGATGATCAGCCCGATAACGATCCAGTTGTAATCGATCACTTCGTGGCGGATCAGCGTTCCCACCACGGCCAGCAGCATGCCGAACTCGCCCGAAAACACGCCCCGCCGCGCCGTCGCAGGGTTCGACATCCACTTCAGCGCAAAAATGAAAAAGAACGCCGCCGCGAGATACAGGAACTGGTACAGCGTCATTTCTTGCGCTGCTCCGGCTTCTTGAACATCTTCAGCATGCGGTCGGTGATCAGGTATCCGCTGACCAGGTTGGTCGAAGCGGATACGACCGCAATGAAGCCGAGAACCTTGGACAGAGTCGACGAGCCCTGCTCACCCGTCAGAAGGATCGCGCCCACCACCGAGATCGACGAAATCGCATTCGTCATCGACATCAGCGGCGTGTGCAGCAGAGGAGAAACCTTGCGGATCAGCTCGAAGCCGAGAAACGCCGCGAGCATGAAAACGTACAGTCCAAATTCGTAATTCAAGCGCGGGCTACCCCCGCTTCGAGCAGTTGAGCAACCTTCGGATTCACCACTTTTCCCTCGTGCGTGACCAGAGTCTCGCGGATAATTTCGTCGTTCCGATCGATCGTCAGAACGCCTTCCTTGTTCACCATCAGCTTTAAGAGATTGACAACGTTTGTAGCGTACATCTGGCTCGCGTGATAAGGCGCGCGCGACGCCATATTCACCGGCCCCACCACGCTGACGCCGCGGTGCAGCACGGTTTCGCCGGCGCGCGTCAGTTCGCAGTTGCCGCCGCGCTCAGCAGCGATATCGACGATCACGGAACCCGGCTGCATGTGTTCCGCCATCTCCGTTGTGATCAGGATGGGTGCCTTACGGCCCGGCACCGCGGCGGTCGTGATGACGATGTCCTGTTCGCGCAGAACCGCGGCCAGCAGCTCGCGTTGCCGTTTGTAATACGCCTCGTCCATCGCCTTCGCGTAGCCGCCTTCGCCTTCCGCCGATTCGATGTCGAGCACGATGAACTTCGCGCCAAGGCTTTCGATCTGCTCTTTCACGGCCGAGCGCACATCGTATGCGGAAACCACCGCCCCCAGACGCCGCGCCGTAGCGATGGCCTGCAGGCCCGCAACTCCCGCGCCCAGCACCAGAACTTTCGCGGGTTTGATGGTGCCCGCAGCCGTCATCATCATCGGCATCAGCTTTGGCAAAGACACCGCGCCGATGAGAACCGCCTCATATCCCGCAATGCTGGCCATCGACGAAAGTGCGTCCATGGCCTGCGCGCGCGTGATGCGCGGCACCAGTTCCATGGCGAAGAAGGACACGCCGCGCTCGGCAAGATCGGCGCACTCGCGCAGCGCGGTTAAAGGCTCACCGAATCCGATCAGTATCTGACCGGCGCGAAACGATTCGAGATCTTCGCGCCCGTGCTCGGGATTCGCGCCGGGAGCACGCGCCTGAACAAGGATGCCGGCTTCCTCAAAAACTGCCGCACGCGTGGCCAGACGCACGCCGCGTTTCGTGTACTCTTCGTCGGTGAATCCGGCATCCAGCCCGGCCGACTGCTCAACCACTATTTCCAGTTTGAGTTTGATGAGTGCTTCACAGGCGCGAGGCGTCATTGAGACGCGGCGCTCGCCCCCGAACGTCTCGCGCGGGACACCAACTATAAGCGCTATGAGACACCTCCATAAAACAACTCATCATATCAACGGGTACCGAACCGCGACGGTTACGGAGCGGCAACGTAACGCTCAACCGAACCGTCGCCCTGCATATAACGAATGACAATCCGGCAGCCGCGCCCCACCGTATGACAGAATAAAGGCAACTGTTCCGGGTCGATCAGGGCTCGGGATCAGAACGTCGAACTGAGTCATGACTAGCCGAGGATGAGCCCCACCGATACCAGCAACCCGGACTACTTTCACAAAGTCGTCGACTGCCAGTGGGCCTGTCCCGCGCACACCAACGTTCCCGAATACATCCGGCTGATCGCGCAGGGCCGCTACACCGACGCTTACATGCTCAACCGGGAATCCAACGTTTTTCCCGGCATTCTTGGCCGCACGTGCGATCGTCCCTGTGAGCCCGCATGCCGGCGCGGCCGTCTTCCGGAACAAGGCGGTTCGAAGCCCGTCGCCATCTGCCGCCTCAAGCGCGTTGCCGCCGATCTGCGCGGCGACGTCGGCGATCTCCTGCCGAAGATTCCCGCCGCGAAGAACGGCAAGCGCGTGCGCATGCATCGGCGCCGGTCCGGCATCGCTCGCCGTTGCCAACGACCTGATGCCGCTCGGCTATGACGTCACCATCTTCGAAAAGCTCGACCAAGCCCGGCGGCCTGATGCGCACCAACATCCCGTCGTTCCGTCTGCCCGAGCACGTGCTCGCCGAAGAGATCGACTACATCCTCAACATGGGCGTCGAGATTCGCTACAACTCGCCCGTCGAGAGCATTCGAAGTCACTGCTCGACGAAAATTTCGACGCGATCTTCGTCGGCAGCGGCGCGCCGCGCGGCAAGAACCTCGATATTCCCGGCCGCTACGAAACCGACCGCATCTTCATCGGCATCGACTGGCTCGGCTCCGTCGCCTTCGGACACACCGACAAAATCGGCGAGCGCGTTCTGATCATCGGCGTCGGCAACACCGCCATGGATTGCTGCCGTTCTTCGCGCCGTCTCGGCGGCAAAGACATCAAGGTGATGGCGCGCCGTCCGCGCGCGTTCTTCAAAGCATCGCCCTGGGAACTCGACGACGCCGAAGAAGAAGGCGTCGAGATCGTCATCAATCACGCGCCGAAGCGCTTCATCATCGAGAACGGCAAGCTCACCGGCATGGAATTCGAGCGCCTCGAATGGGACGCCGAAGCGAAGAATTCGAAAGTGATCGACACCGTCATGATGCCCTGCGACGACGTGATTCTCGCCATCGGCCAGGATAACGCTTTCCCGTGGATCGAGCGCGATCTCGGCATCGAATTCGACAAGTGGGACATGCCGAAGGTGGACAAGGTGACGTTCGAGTCCACGCGCCCCGGCATCTTCTTCGGCGGCGACGCGGCATGGGGACCGAAGAACATCATCTGGGCCGTCGAGCACGCGCCATCAGGCGGCGATCTCGATTCACAACCACTGCCAGGGCATCCCCGTAACTCAGCGGCCTCCGGTTTACGCCATGAATCTCATCAGCCAGAAGATGGGCCTCAGCGAGTGGAGCTACCACAACGATTACAATCCCGCCGCACCGCCAGAAGATGCAGCACGTCGATCTGGTGCGCCGCTTCGAAGAACTGAACATCGAAGTCGAACTCGGCTTCAGCGCCGAGCAGACCGCGCGCGAAGTGCAGCGCTGCCTCAACTGCGACATCGAGACCGTCTTCACCGCAGCCGAAATGCATCGAATGCGACGCCTGCATCGATATCTGTCCCGTCTCCTGTCTCACGATTGCGCGGGATGCGCCCGAGGAAGTGCTCCGCCACCACCTCTCCGCCCCGGCCGTCAATCCCGGATCAGGCGCTCTATGCCTCCAAACCGCTTCCGCAGACCGGCCGGCTCATGCTGAAGGACGAAGACCTGTGCGTCCACTGCGGCCTGTGCGCGGAGCGCTGCCCCACCGCGGCGTGGGACATGCAGAAATTCGAGCTCCTGATCGGTTACGCGGGTCACGTTATCCCCACAGAATCATGCACAGCGGCATAAACGATTTTGCAATCAAGCTGGCGAACGTAAACGGATCCGGTTCCGCCAGCGCCAACGGCCTGATCATGCAGGCGATCTTCCGGATGGGCGTTCCCGTTTCCGGCAAGAACCTGTTCCCGTCGAATATTCAGGGGCTGCCCACGTGGTACGAGATCCGCGTCAATAAGGATGGCTACACGGCGCGCGCGCTCGATTACGACCTGATGGTCGCGATGAACGCGCAGACCTACGAGCGCGATGTCGCGGAGGTGCGTTCCGGCGGCTACATCCTTTACGACTCGTCGTGGCCGCTCGATCAGCAAGCTCATCCGCGACGACGTAACTTACATCGGCGTGCCCCTGGCCGAAATGTGCAACGCGAATTTCAAAGAATCGCGCGAACGCGTTCTGATGAAGAACATCGCGACGCTCGGCGCGCTGATCGAACTGCTCAACATCGACGCGCGATGTGGTGCAGAAACTGGTCGAAGAGAAATACGGGCGCAAGAAAGGTCTTCAGCGCCTCGAACCAGAAAGCGCTGCAGTCTGGGCGCGGATTACGTCCGCGAGAATTATTCCCTGCCCTCTGCCGTTCCATCTGCAGACGATGGATGAGCAACGGCGACAAGATTCTGATCGACGGCAACACCGCAGCTGCGCTCGGCTGCGTTTATGCCGGCGCAACGGTGGCGGCCTGGTATCCCATCACGCCATCCACTTCATGCATGGACGCGTTCAAGGCTTTCTGCGAACGCTACCGCAAAGACAAGGACACCGGCGACAACAACTATCTGATTCTCCAGGCCGAGGACGAACTCGCGGCCATCGGCATGGTGATCGGCGCTTCGTGGAACGGCGCGCGCGCCTTCACCTCAACCGCCGGCCCCGGCATTTCGCTGATGAACGAACTGCTCGGCCTCGCGTATTACGCCGAGATTCCGGCTGTCGTAATCGACGTGCAGCGCGTCGGGCCATCGACCGGCATGCCGACGCGCACCCAGCAGGGCGACGTGCTCGAGTGCGCTTACGCTTCGCACGGCGACACCAAACATATCCTGCTCTTCCCGGCAAACCCGGCCGAATGCTTCGAACTCGCCGCGAAGAGCTTCGATCTCGCCGAGCGCTTCCAGACGCCCGTCTTCCTGCTGACCGATCTCGACATCGGCATGAACGACTGGGTGACGCCGAAGCTCACGTGGGACGACGCCTATCAGCCCTGACCGCGGCCTCGTCCTGAGTTCCGAGCAGATCGACGAACTGCCGAAGTTCCTGCGCTACATGCCGGACAACGGCAGCAACGTCGCGGCGCGCACGCTGCCCGGCGTGAATTCGAAGGGCGCGTTCTTCACGCGCGGTTCCGGCCACAACAAATACGGCGGCTATACCGAAACTCCCGACGAGTATCAGGAAGTCATGGACCGCCTGCTGCGCAAGCATAAGGAAGCGGCCGGATTCGTTCCCGCACCGATCGTGGAAAAACGCAAAGGCGCGCGCACCGCCATCATCACGATCGGCGGCTGCGACCAGGCGGTTCGTGAAGCGCTCGACATCCTCGCCAGCCAGGGCACACCGATGGATTATATGCGCCTCCGCGCGTTCCCCTTCGATGAGCCGGTAGAAAAATTCATCATGGCGCACGATTACTGCTATGTCGTCGAGCAGAATCGCGATGCGCAAGCTGCGCTCGCTGCTTGTGCTCGAGACCGCGGTTCCGAAGGAAAAGCTGAGATCGATCCTGGTTTACGGCGGTTTTCCGCTGAGCGCAAAACGCGTTCTCGAAGCGATTGAAAGCGGAGTCCCGGAGAACTTATGCCATCCATCGTTAAACCCTCGGTTGCGCATCCGAGCCTCGCGCGCAACGAACTCGGCCTCACCATCCGCGATTACGAAGGCACGATGTCGACCCTCTGCGCGGGCTGCGGCCACGATTCGATCACCGCCGCCATCGTGCGCGCTTTCTGGGAGCTCTCGACTCCGCCGCACCGCATCGCCAAGCTCAGCGGCATCGGCTGTTCCTCCAAGACCCCTACCTATTTCGTCAGCGGCGCGCACGGCTTCAATTCGGCGCACGGCCGCATGCCGCCGATCGCGACGGGCGCAAATGCCGCGAACCGCGAAATGACTTACATCGGCGTGTCGGGCGACGGCGACTCGCTTTCCATCGGCCTCGGCCACCTCTGCCACGCGATGCGCCGCAATGTCAACATGCTGTACGTGATCGAAAACAACGGCGTCTACGGGCTGACCAAGGGCCAGTTTTCCGCATCATCCGACATCGGATCGAAGAGCAAGAAGGGCGAGGCCAACGAGATGTCGCCCATCGACCCGATCATGCTGGGGCTGAGTCTCGGCGCCACTTTCGTGGCACGCAGTTTTTCCGGCGATAAAGAACAGCTTGTGCCGATACTGAAGGCCGGCATCGCGCATCGCGGATTTGCGCTCGTCGATGTGATTTCACCCTGCGTGACGTTCAACGATCACGAAGGCTCAACCAAGAGCTACGCCTACACGCGCCAGCATCTGGTACACGCCACGGAATCGGATTTCGTTCCCGACGCCCGCGAGATCGTGGCCGAGATTGCGCCGGTGGGCGTTACGAACGTCACCATGCACGACGGCAGCGTTCTGCGCTTCACCCGCGTGCCGGAGGATTACGACGTGACGGACCGCCAGAACGCGTTCGCTTATCTGAAACAGCACGCGAATGAAGTCGTGACCGGCGTGCTCTTCGCAGATGAGACCGTGCCGGATCTCCATGAACTCAGCCACACGCCTGCTACCGCGCTGGTCAACGTGCCCTACGAATCGCTGTGTCCGGGTTCGCATCAGCTGGATCAGCTGATGAACGAATTCCGGTAGGGTTATAGCCGTAAGACGCCGGGCTGTGATATTCTGACGACTGAACAGATGGAATGGTGGCGCTATTCCATCCCCGAGTTCAGCTAACGAACCTTACGGAACGCCAGGCTGACTTCGAATGTGACCCTTCGGATCACGATTTTCAGTCGTACGGTGTACAAAAGCATCACCGCCTTCCCGTCCCATGATTGACAGACCGGCAGCTAGCACTACCGGTTTCCCGTCGGGACTCGCCTCTGCCAATACGGAAACGGAAAGCTTCGGACGTATAGTAGGCGCGGGAGGCTTTTCTCTCAAACCGCAGGTTTACTGACCCGAAGCCACGTTGACAGCGCCTTTCAGCCCGGCGTTATCGATCGATTTCTGAATCAGACCCGACCGCTGCGCGTCCGCCAGAAATTTGTTCAGCCTGTCAACTCCGGACTTGTCTCCCTTCGCCACGACCATTGCCTGCCGCACCGCAAAGAAGTTGTCCGGCAGCACACGCATGTCGAGGCGCTGCGCCGCGATTTCCATCAGGCGCTGGCGATTCGCGGCCCATGCGTCGATCTCCCCCGTCCCCAGCAGACGCACGATATCCGGTTCACCGAGGGCGTCATACGGCATCAGCTCCGCGTTCTTCAGGGTGCGCGAGAGAAAGAGTTCCGGAGAATCGTTCCTCACCGCGCCGATTCGGATCCCCTTCCTGTCAACTTCGGCGACGGCGTGAATCGGCGAATCGACGGGCACAAGGTAGCTGCTCCACGACAGCGCATAGACATCGGTGAAATCCACGTCGACGGCTCTTGTTGGATCGAACGCGAGAAACCCAATGTCAGCCTTGTGATCCTTGACGCTGTCGATCACGGCCTTTGCGTTGACCACGCCTTTGATCGACACGGGGACTCCCAGCTGACGCCCCAGTTCGCGCGTCAGGTCATTCGCCGGACCGCTCACCGCGCCCGTCTTCCCATCGATCCGGCCCTGCACCGGATTCGATTCCAGAAAAACCGCCCGCAGCGTGCCCGTGGGCGCGAGCACCTGCGCCTCGCACCCGACAGCACCCAGCAGCGCAAACAACACGCGGAAGCGAGTCGTCACGCTGAGAAGTATACCGAGTTCCCGAGCGGTGACTCTCGATCGCCTGCTGATTCCTGCGGATTTAAACTGACTCTATGAGCCGCGCCGTCGCACTCCTGGTCTCGTTTGCGTCGCTGCTGGTTGCACAGCAGGGCGGGGTAGTCGAGGGTCGCGTCGTCAACAGCGTTACCCACGCAGGGGTCGACGGGGTCAGCGTATCCCTGTATTCCAAAGACGTCAGCTACGAAGCCACAACCAACGCCACGGGCGGGTTTCGCATCTCAGGTGTGACGCCAGGTGAATATGCCGCGAGTTTCGTCAAGACTGGATTTTCTATTCCGCGGGAAGGGTTATTTCCCCGCATGCCGCCGCCCGTACACGTGGCTGACAGCAGCGGGCCGGCGCGGATCGATATTGAGATGTCGCCCTCTGCAAAGCTGGCACGTCGTGTACTGGACGGCGACGGAAACCCGGTAGCCGGCATCGAAGTGCAGGCCGATTTCTCCAAATACGCAAGCACCGACAACGACGGAAAATTCCAGATCGACAACCTGGAGCCAGGCGCCTACATGCTTCAGGCGAAGCCTGGTCAAACAGACGCGGAGGGGGTCGTGCC
This sequence comes from Terriglobia bacterium, assembly GCA_963832905.1. Taxonomy (GTDB): domain Bacteria; phylum Acidobacteriota; class Terriglobia; order Bryobacterales; family Bryobacteraceae; genus BOG-234. The sequence goes on from CAWHVO010000002.1 coordinate 1,033,425, forward strand.
ATTGCCGACATACTACCCCTCGGCGGTCGATCCGGCCCAGGCTGAACCCATCAGCGTCGCACCCGGCGCTGCCTTGTCAGGTTTCGAGATTCGCCTGCGATCTGCGTCTGTCTACAAGTTGCGCGGCGAGGTTCTCGACCAGTCCGGAAAGCCGGCGGCAGGAGCGACGGTCACGCTTTCCGGATTAGCTGGGGCCGCAGGCTGCACCTTCGGCAGCAATCTGGGCGGCCGGGCGCAGTTTCTTATAGTCGACGAGTGCCCAGGACCTGCCGGCGCCACAGCTCGCACCAGCGATGACGGAACTTTTGAATTTCCGGGTGTGGGCGCGGGCGAGTGGTCCGTTCGCGCGGACTACGAAGGCGCCTGGGACGACGTGCGCAATATGCCGATCATTCAGCTGGGTAGCGGCAAGGTGTCGGTGAGCCACGAAGACATTGACGATCTGCGAATCAGGGTTGCAGCCCTTGTCTCGCTCCAGGCAACTGTGGATCGGGGCGACACGCCCGCCGCCGCCGCGCCGCCCAAGGCCAGCCTGATGTTAATTCCAGTAAACGGAGGCGGTTTCGCCAACAAAGAATTCGTTGCCGGTTCCGATCAGGTGCCGACGGTACCCGCCGGACGAACTTTGATCGCAGCCGGACGCTGCACTGACGCGCCGGCTGCGATATGTACGGTCGTGGCATTCTGCGCTAATCGGCGCATGCCATCTGCATTGGCTCCCAGCATAGGGAGCTGGCGATTGACGGCTACTATCGAATAATCGCCGGGAGGCATGCCAGTAGCGACCAGTCAACGGGTACTCCCTGGTCTCAGTGTTGTTCGGGGGCCGCGAGGTCCTCGGCGAGGTCGTTGACATAGAGGCTGCGGTCCCGCCTTTGCACCTGGTCTATAAGCGCGCAACCACTACTTGACGCCATGGCCGGAATAGCACGCGCGCGGGTGCGCTCGGACAAAGTCTGCGCGGGCGTCGATTGCCGGCGCCGAAGATTGCGGCGCCAAAATGTCGCGAGCGCCGCCGCATACCGGCTTTCCGGAAACCCATCGATCATCCGATCGAACACCGGGCTGCCGGATCAGCACGCACCCGGCGCCCGCGAACCATCCTGTGACAAAGCCATCGCGCGACTCGAACTCATCTCTCTCCGCCGGATCCCCCACATCGCGCAAAGCAGCCGTCTCACGCAGCTCGCACGACCGCACCCGTGCCTCCGCCGCTCATCCCAAAGAATCATCTTCAGGGGATATAGATCCCGGCAACCACATCCGCCGACGTAAACTCCACGGCGTAGAGTGCCTTGATTCGATCGCCCCGCTTCGTTCAACAAGTTTTTCCGAAAGACCATCGTCCCCGACATGTCAAAACTCGACCAGGATCGGCTTCTCATGTCCACCCGCCAACGTGACAGACGCGGCGATAAAGGCTACCGGCAACGCGCGCACGAATTGCCAATCTAATCCGAAATGGTCATCGTCGGGCCTTTGACGCTCGACGCTTCATCTGCCAGCTTCACGACGATATCCGCGATCTCGTAATAACCCTTCGCGCGCCGATCCTCCGGTCCGAACGTCGCAATCGGTTTGCCGGTGTCGCCGCCGATCCGCACGTGCGGATCGAGTGGCAGCGCGCCCATGAAAGTTGATGTTCATCGCCAGCGCTGTCCGCTTGCCGCCGCCCGTAGCAAAACACGTCGATGCGCTCCTCGCAGTGCGGGCAGATCAGGTAGCTCATGTTCTCGACGATGCCGAGGATCGGCACTTTGACCTGCTCGAACATCCGCACCGCTTTACGCGCGTCTTCGAGCGAAACGTCGGAAGGCGTCGTTACCACCACCGCGCCCGTCACCGGCGCCGTCTGAATCAGCGACAACTGCACGTCGCCCGTGCCCGGCGGCAGATCGATCACGAGATAATCCAGCTCACCCCAGTCCACGCCGCGCAGAAACTGCTGGATCACGCTGTGCAGCATCGGTCCGCGCCACACCAGCGGCTTGTCGCCTGGGCTCAGGAAGCCCATCGACATCAGCTTCACGCCGTAATTATTGAGCGGCTGAATGCGCTCGCCAACGGCCGGCGGCGGCTGGTTGATGCCCATCATCAGCGGCACATTCGGGCCGTAGACGTCGGCATCGAGCAGCCCGACTTTGTGGCCCAGCCGCGCCAGCGCGATCGCCAGGTTCACGGCAACCGTGGTTTTTCCAACTCCGCCTTTGCCGCTGCCGACGGCAATCAGATTCCGTACTCCCGGTATCGGCAGCTTCGGCGGCATCGCCTGCGCATTAGGACTCATTTGGCTCCATTGTTAACTGTACACGCGGCGCAAGCCGCGTTTTCAGCCAACGCGGCCTGCGCCGCGTGTACCACTTTTCAAATCGTTTTGGTTTGGCCGCCGTCGGCGTCGATCAGCGAACCGTGCAGCAGCCGCCCGTGCGGACTCAGCACGAACGCCACCAGGGCCGCAATATCCTCCGGCTCCCCGATCCGCGCGATGCGCTGCTGTTTGAGAAAGTCGTCCTCGCTCTTGTCCTTCAGCTGCGCCGCGAGCCGCGCAGTTCGCACCGGGCCTGGATTGATGGCATTCACCTGCACACCGTCCTGAATGCCTTTTTCCGACATGGCTTTGGTGAACGACAGCACTGCCGCATTCACCGACCCGCCGATGGTAAAGAGCGCACCCGGCGTGCGCCCACCCGCGCCCACGATGTTCACAAGCGAACCATTCTGCTTCCGCAGATGCGGCCACGCGGCGCGCGTCAGACGAACCGCGGCAAAATATTTCAGCGCGAACCCGTCGATGAAGTCTTCGTCGGTCAGCTCTTCGAAATCGCCGCGTTTGGTGGCTCCAGCGTTGTTAACGAGCACATCGACGGCGCCGAACCTTGCGATAGCCGCGCCGACAACCTTCGCCGCTGATTCCGGCACCCGCAGATCTACGGCGACCGCGAGCGCGTTCGGTCCGATTTCCGCAGCAGTCTTCTTCAGCAGCTCCTCATCGCGTGCGCAGAGGACGACGTTCATCCCCTCCTGATCTATCCCTTGGGACAACCGCAGGGCGATCGATCGCCCGATGCCCCGGTTGGAGCCGGACACTATGGCAGTTTTCATTTGGTCGTTTCGATTTTAACCGGCGTGCCTGAAATCAGCGAATCCGGCGGATTCAGGATCAGCCATTCCTGCGGCCGCAGCCCGGCCAGCACCTCGAGCGAATCGCCGAAATCGCGTCCGATCGTGATCGGCACCAGTTCCGCGCTGCCCGTCCCGCACCACGGCGGCGCGCAGTCCTTCGGAGCGGAACAGCACGGTCGTGACCGGAATCGTCAGCGCTTCGCCGATGGCCCGGTGAACTTCAGATGCACCGAGACATACGCGCCCGGCAGCAGTTCGCCCGTCGGATTATCCACATCCACTTCCACCAGCAGCGTGCGCGACGCCAGGTCGATCGAATTCGAGTTGCGCACCACAGTCCCCCTGAACGTGCGGCCCGGAAATTCGTTCAGCGTCAGCGTGGCCGGCGCGCCCGTTGTGCGCCGCCTGCTCGGAGTCCTCCGGCACGCTGATAAAGACGCGGAGCTGATTGGTGGCCGAGATGTGGAACAGTTCTTTGCCGTTCGATGAGCCCGAGCCGGCGTTGATCAGAGCGCCGATATCGGTGTTTCGCGCCGTGATCACGCCGTCGAAAGGCGCATAGACCTTTTCGTAGGACTGCAGATCCTCCAGCCTCTTCACGTTGGCGGCTGCGGAATCCACTGATCGCCTTCTTGGCGTTCATGTCGCTGACGACATTGTCCGTATCCTGCCGCGCCACCGCGCCTTTCTTCTCAAGGTTCACCATGCGCTCGGCGGTAATCTTCGAGAGGTTGAATTCGCCTGCGCGGTCTCGAGATCCGCCTGCGCCTGCTGCAGCTGATGGTCCACTTCCGGCGTTTCGATTTCGGCGAGCAGCTCGCCGGCTTTCACGTGCGTCCCGATATCGGAATACCACTTCTTCAGATACCCGTTGGTGCGCGCGTAAACCGGCGCGTCGATCAGCGGCTGCGTGTTGCCCGGCAGCACGAGTTCCTGCGTCGCGTTCGCCCGCTTCGGATGCGTGACCGAAACCGTGAGCACCGCCGCGTCGTGCGTTTCCACCACAAGCGCTTTCTCGGCGGAAACGCGCGTGGTGATGCCTTTGTAGACGAACCAGCCGATGGCGCCGAACGGCGACGAGCACGGTCAGCACCAGCCAGATGCTCATGGCGCGCCGGGGCGATGCCTTTGGGGGCCTCACTTCCCGGACTGTTCTCCTCCGGCTTCACGATACTCTCCGGTTCGTTATTGGTGAGCTGGTTCATAACTTCGCGAGCCGCGATTGCAGCTCCGGTCTTCCTGAAGAGTTGTGAATCAGGCGAATACGGAAGGAACAAAAAACAGCGTAGCCACGGTCGCGCATAGCAGTCCGCCGATCACGGCGCGGCCCAGCGGCGCGTTCTGTTCGCCGCCTTCGCCCATGCCCATCGCCATCGGAACCATACCTATGATCATCGCAAGCGCGGTCATGATGACCGGGCGGAAGCGCGTGAAGCCGGCTTCAATCGCGGCCTGCAGCGCATCTCCGTGGTGCAGTCGAGCCGTTCCTTCGCGAAAGCCACCACCAGAATGCTGTTGGCGGTGGCGACGCCCATGCACATGATCGAACCCATCAGGGCGGGCACGCTGAGCCGCGTCTGCGTCAGGAACAGGAACAGCACGATGCCGGTCAGCGCCGCGGGCAGCGCGCTGATGATGATGAACGGATCGAGCCACGACTGGAAGTTCACGACGATCAGCAGATAGACCAGCACAATCGCAACGCCCAGCCCGGCCGACCAGCCCGCTGTAAGAAGATTTCATGGTTTCGAACTGGCCTTTGAGGGTGACGCTCGAACCGCGCGGCAGATTCTTCTGGTTGGCGTCGACGATGCGCGTGATGTCGTTGCCTGCCGCGCCGAGATCGCGGCCTTCCACGGAGCCGTAGATATCGACGACGCGGTGGATGTTGTAGTGATTCACCACGGCCATGCCATTGCCGCGCGCAATGGTGCTGACGTCGCCCAGAATCTCCTGTTGCGCTCCGCCGGGTGAGGTGATGGGGATGTTCTGCAGATCCTGCAGCGAATTGATGCGGTACTGCGGGCGTCTGGGTGACTACGTTATAGGTGACTCCGTTCTTCGGGTTCAGGTAGAACGTGGGCGTGGTCTGGAAACTGCCGCTGAGCGAGACGAGCAGGCCGCCGGCGATGTCGTACTGCGTGAATCCGGCCTGTTCCGCTTTCGTCCGGTCGACAAGTGATGTGCAGCTTGGGCTGATCGAAGGGCTGCTGGATGCGCAGATCGACCATGCCGGGCACCTGGCGGATCCGATTGAGAAGCCGATCGGCCAATTGGCGGTTGCCTTCCGAGTTCGCGCCGTCCACCTGAACATCGATGGGCGCGGGCAGACCGAAATTGAGAATCTGCGTGATCATGTCGGCGGGCAGGAAATAGAACATGGTGCCGGGGAACTCGGCGTTCAGCTTTGGCCGGAGCATGTCGACCCATTCCTGCGTGGGGCGATGATGGCCTTCCTTGAGGGACACCAGAATGTCGGCGTCGGCGGAGCCGATGACACCCGCTGGTGTTGTAGGTGGTGTTGATGCCGCTGTAGGGAGGCCCATGTTGTCGACGATGCTGTCAAGTTCGGAGGCCGGGATGGTGCGGCGGATGGATTGATCGACTCAGATCGTTGAGACTCGCGGTCTCTTCGATGCGGGTGCCGGTCTTGGCGCGCAAATGGAGGCGGAACTGGCCGTTGTCGCTGGTGGGGAAGAAGTCCTGCCCGAGCCACGGGAAGAGCAGGAACCCGGCGGCGCAGAGCGCGAGGAACACGGGCACGAAAATGAAGCGGCGATAAACGAAGGTAGTCAGCAGCAGCTGGTAGGTCAGGCGGACCCGCTCGAAACCGCGTTCGAACAAGCGCTGCAGAAGGACGAAGGGATTGCGCGTGGGTCGCAGCACGTGTTCGTGCGTCCGCAGCAGATACATGGCCAGCGTCGGGACCAGCGTGCGCGAAAGAAGATACGACGCCAGCATGGCGAAGACCACGGCTTCGGCGAGCGGCACAAACAGGTATTTCGCCACGCCGCTCAGGAAAAACATAGGCAGGAAGACGATGCAGATACAGAGGGTGGAGACGAAGGCCGGCACGGCGATCTGCTGCGGCGCCTTCGAGAATGGCGGTATGGAGGTCGTTGCCTTCTTCGAGATTGCGGTTGACGTTTTCGATCGTCGACGGTGGCGTCGTCCACGAGGATGCCGACGGCGAGCGCGAGTCCGCCGAGCGTCATGATGTTGATGGTCTGGCCGATGGCGCTCAGGCAGCAGATGGAAACCAGGATCGAAAGCGGAATCGAGACGGCGATGATCATCGTGCTGCGCCAGCTTCCGAGGAAGACCAGAATCATGATGCCGGTGAGGCAGGCCGCGATGACCGCTTCACGGACCACGCCGGAGATGGCGGCGCGGACGAAGATGGACTGATCGGCGATCGGCTGGATCTTGGATCGACGGCGGGATGCCTTTCCGGATGTGCGGCAGTTCGTCCAGAACGCCTTTGACGATGCTGAGCGTGGATGCGTCGCCGTGCTTCAGAACCGAAATCAGCGTGCCGCGCTCGCCGTTCAGGCGGACGATATTGGTCTGGGGCGCAAAGCCGTCGGAAACCGTGGCCACGTCGCGCACATAGATCGGCGTGTTGTTGGCCGAGAGCTTGATGGGCAGGTCGTTCAGTTCCTCGACGGTCAACGGGCTGGAATTGAGGTCCACATCGTATTCGAACTGGCCGATTTTGGCGGTGCCCGCGGGCAGAATGATGTTCTGATTGCCGATGGCGGTGACAACGTCCGCTGGCGACAGACCTTTCGACTGCAGCAGGGCCGTATTCAGGCTGACGTTGACCTGGCGCTGTTTGCCGCCGTAGGGATAGGGCATTTCGGCGCCTGGCACCGTGACGAGGTCGGGGCGGATGAAGTTCTGGGCCCAGTCGTTGAGCTCGGATTCCGAAAGCGTGTTGCTGGAAACCGCAAGCTGGAGGATGGGCACAGTCGACGCGTTGTAAGTCAGGATGAACGGCGCCGCGGTTCCCGGCGGCATGCTGTGCAGCTGGCTCTGCGAGATCGCTGTGATCTGCGCGTTGGCCGTATCGACGCTGGCGCCCGGGCTGGAGGAAGGTCTTGATGATGGCGCGGCCGTTCAGCGTGAGGGATTCCGTGTGTTCGATGTTACTGACGACCGTGGTCAGGCTGCGTTCGAAATTCGAGGTGATGCGGCCTTCCATTTCTTCGGCGTTCATGCCGGTGTACTGCCAGATGGCGGCGAGCACCGGAATGTCGATGTTCGGAAAGATGTCGGTCGGGGTGCGGGAAATAACGAACGGGCTGACCAGCAGGATCACCAGCGCGAGCACGATGAACGTATATGGGCGGGAAAGGGCAACGCGAACAATCCACATAAGTTGCTGGGTATCTGATGATGTAAGGCTGGAAAAAGCGTCGAATAGTTACCTATGCCACTATTCTAATAAATGAGACATAAAGACGAGAGCCTGAATCGGGTCATGCGCGGGCCGTGTAGAGAGATTGTCTTTCGGCGTTGAATACCTACGGAATAGGGAACTGGTACCGGGACGCGGATTCGGACCCGCGCGACGGGATTTTCATGCGACGGCGGTGCGCGTCCATTGCCTGCTGCCCCGGCGAAAACGCGACCGTAGAATCGTTCCGTCCTCCGTGCGAAGCCGGATCACGGCTGGCGGCGGTTCTTCGCCATCCGGCATAGCTTCGAGAGGTCTCAATTCGACTGCCAGCACTCTGTCACCGCAACTCCGCAGATGCGCGTCGTACCCCTCCAGCGGTTCGGATATCCACTGGAACCGCCGGTCCGAGGAAAACGCGTACACCCGCAGGCTGTCGGCTACGAACATATGTTCGCCGGATTCGTCGAATGTCACGCCGGAAATTCCGATCGGCGCGCCAACCCCGCTGAACAATTCAGGATTCCCCGGATCCACAATGTAGACCGCATTGGCGGCCGCTACCACCAGGGCGTGTGCGGTCCTCCACGGGATCACGTCGAGGTTGCGCCGGTGGGCACATTCAAAAACACCCGTCCATGCCCCCGTCCGGACATGAACGTCGTCCAGTTCGTCCGTGCCGTGCAGGGGAAAGCAATAATTCCACACTTCCGCGCCGTCCGGCGCCGCAGCCGTGTATTCACGCGCGTGCACCGCCCGAAGATAACCGTTGACCGTTGGTGCCATACCTCCGCCGATGATGCACGGACGCTGCCGATGTGCGGTATGAGGCATGGCGCTGCCGATGTGCGGTATAGGTCATGGCGCGACGGCGGTTCGCCGGCGTGACCTCGCGGCCGTTCCTGCGATTATGGCCTTTCGTCACAATCCGAATCACGACCTGTTTCCGGCCAAAGCGCTTTGCCTCCAGCCGGCTGCGCAGGTAAATGTCGATATGGCGTCCCACGATTTTCGACCCGGTGTCGGTAACAACATAAGTCCCGGAATACGGCCCCGCGCGTGACACCCTGATTACAGAACCGAGCGGCACGATCGCGGGATCTGCCGCCACAATGCCTTCGTGCGTCAGCGTACCCTTAGCGGTCACGCCGGGGACTGAATCGGCAGTAGCCACGAAACGCATTGGTCGGGTACTCACGATCATGAGCCCGAGCATCATCACCAGGTTCATACAGAGGGGGAAGCAAACCGTATGCCGAGGTAAACCCATTAACAAGGCGTGACGGGAGAGGATTCCCGACACCGGGCAGATTTGCCAAACCCCTGCCTTTCTGCGAAGATAGATGATTCAGCCTACATGTTTCGGTTCGAAACGGCTGGAGAGTCCCACGGCGAATGTCTCGTGGCAACCCTGACTGGACTCCCGGCCGGTATACCTATCGCCCTCGATAAGATCGATCACGAACTCTGGCGCCGCCAGCAGGGCTATGGCCGCGGCGGACGCATGAAGATCGAGACCGACCGAGCCCGTATTGTCTCCGGCGTTCGCCACGGCCATACCATCGGCTCCCCGATCGCCATGATCATCGCCAACGCCGACTGGAAGAACTGGACCGAATCCCTGCCGGTCGAATCCGGCGACCCGGCAAAGCACAAGCCGGTTTCGCGGCCTCGTCCCGGCCACGCCGATCTCGCCGGAGCGATCAAATACAACCAGCCGGACGCCCGTTACATCCTCGAACGCGCCAGCGCCCGCGAAACCACCGCGCGCGTCGCCGTCGGGGCGATTGTCAAGCAGTTTCTCTGTCACTTCGGCGTCGAGGTTCTGAGCCACGTGATCGCCGTCGGCTCCGGTGCGCCTCGAACGTACGGTCGGATGGGCCGAACTCGTCGAACTCAGCCGCCGGACGGAGGTCCTGCTCGGCTGCGTCGACCCCGAGGCCGAGAAGGAAATGAAAGCGGTGGTGGATGAAGTTTACCGAACCGGCGACACCGTCGGCGGCATCTTCGAAGTAGTCGCCCACGGTCTGCCTCCGGGCCTGGGCTCTCACATCACCTGGGATTCGCGGCTGGACGGCAAACTCGCCCAGGCCATCGTTTCCATGCAGGCCGTCAAGGGCGTGGAAGTCGGATGGGCGGAGGAGGGTTCGAAGAGTTTCGGTTCGAAAGTGCAGGACACGATTCATTACAACCGGGAAGAGCACCGGTTTTTCCGCGGCGACAATCGCGCCGGCGGTCTCGAAGGCGGCATGACCAACGGCCAGGAATTGCGTGTCCGCGGCTTTCTCAAGCCCATTTCCACTCTGCGCCGTCCGCTCGAATCCGTCGATCTGGAAACGCGCGAACCGGCCAAAGCCGCCTACGAGCGCTCCGATGTCTGCGTGGTTCCTGCCGCCGGCGTCATCGGCGAGGCGATGGTGGCCATCGTGCTGGGACAGGCGATGATCGAAAAATTCGGCGGCGATTCGCTCGGCGAAACCAAGCGCAATTTCGATGGCTACATCGAACAGGTGCGGAACTTCTGACATGCTGTACAAGGTCGTCCGATATCTCAACAATCCGATCCTCGAGCGCCCGGCCGCCCCGGTTGCCGACGCGGAATTTGATACCCCCGAGCTGCACGACTCTCGTTGATGACATGTTCGAAACCATGTATGCTTCTCATGGCATCGGTCTGGCCGCGCCGCAGATCGATATCGGACAAACGGCTCACGGTGATCGACGTCTCCGGGGCGGAGGAAGGACATGGAGCCGCAACGAATCGTTCTCATCAATCCCGAGGTTATTCCGAAGGAAGGCAAGCAGACCGGCGAAGAGGGCTGCCTCAGTATTCCGGGTTTCCGCGAGCCGGTCAGCGCGCGCGAAGAAGACCGTGGTGCGCGCCCGCGATGTCAAAGGCGAGACTCTTCGAAGTCGCCGGCGAAGAACTGCTGGCGCGTCGCCTTCTGCACGAGATCGATCACCTCAACGGCATACTGTTCATCAACCACCTGAGCGCGCTCAAACGCGATCTGATCAAGCGCAAAATCAAAAAGCTGCAGAAGGCGGGCGAATGGGAATGATTCACAGACTACAAGTCTGTGCCACACTACCAGGATGGCCCAGGCTTCAGCTAAGGTGGCACAGGCTTCAGCCTGTGAGCTGGAGGTTCGTCTATGAACCTGATTTTCCTCGGCACTCCCGAATTCGCCGTTCCCACGCTCGACGCCCTCGTTGCCGCGGGCCACACCGTCTCGCTGGTCGTCACGCAGCCCGACCGTCCCAAAGGCCGCAAACAGGAGCTCACGCCGTCTCCGGTCAAAGCCGCCGCGCTGCGCCACGGACTCCCGGTCTTCCAGCCCGAACGCATCCGCAACACGCCGAAGCGCAGGCTCGTCTGCACGAACTGCAACCCCGAAGCCATGGTCGTCGTCGGCTACGGCCAGATCATTCCGCAAAGCATCATCGATCTCGCGCCGCTGGGCATCATCAACGTCCACGCCTCGCTGCTTCCCGAACTGCGCGGCGCCGCGCCCATTCAGTGGTCGATCGCCCGCGGCTATGAAAAGTACCGGCGTCACCACCATGCGCATCGATGCCGGTCTCGATACCGGCGACATCCTGCTCGAATGGGAAACGCCCGATCGGCCCGGACGAAACCGCGCCCGAACTCTCCGCGCGCCTCGCCGCCGCGGGAGCCGATCTGCTGGTCCGCACTCTGGCCGATCTGTGCACGGGCTGCCATCCAGCCGGTCCCGCAGGACAAATCGCGCGCCACTTACGCGCCCATTCTCAAAAAGGAAGACGGACGCATCGACTGGACACATCCCGCGCAGACGATTCACAATCTTGATTCGCGGGTTTCAACCCTGGCCCGGAGCGCACACGTCGTTCCGCGGCCAGTCGCTGCACCTTTGGCGCTCCCGCCTGGTCCCGCAAAAGCCGGGAACTGCCGCCCGGAGCGCCGTCATTCAGAACGAAGGCGTCTTCGCCGTGGCCGGAGACGGCGCTGTTCTGGAATTACTGGAAGTACAACTCGAAGGCCGTAAAAGAATGCCGGCGGAAGTCTTCGCCAACGGCCATCGATCATGAACGCATACGCAGACCGACTTGGAGCATGAGACCTTTCGACCTACCACTTGGATTTAAATATGCCACCGCGTACGCTGGCATTCGCAAACAGGAAAAAGACGACCTCGCCCTGATTGTCTCGGGAGTGCCTGCCGCGGCCGCGGCAGTGTTCACGACGAACAGAGTGCAGGCCGCGCCCGTCAAACTCGCCCGCGCCAATATGCGCGCTTCAAAAGGAGTCTGCGGCGCCATTCTCGTCAACGCAGGCAACGCCAACTGCGCGACCAAGATCGGCGACAAGCGTCGCCCTGAACACCACCAAGGCGCTCGCGAAGCTGCTGAAACTGCAGCCCAACCAGGTGCTGCCCGCTTCCACCGGCGTCATCGGCGTCGAGACTGGATGAGAACCTCATCCTCTCGAAACTCCCGACTGCTGGTCGAGAAGCTGAGCGACACGGTCTGCCCGACGTCGCCCGCGCCATCCTGACCACCGATCTGCAGCCGAAGGGCGCTTCGCGCGAAGTCACGCTGCGCCGCGGCATCGTCCGCATCGCCGGCGTCACCAAAGGTTCGGGCATGATTCATCCGCGTATGGCGACCACGCTCGCCTTCGTCATGACCGACGCCGTGATTCCGCAGACGCTGCTGCGCCGGATGCTGGTTCGCGCCACCGAACTCAGCTACAACCGCATCTCGGTGGATGGCGATACTTCGACCAACGACACGCTGATCGTGCTGGCCAACGGCGCTTCCGGCGTTCGTCCCGATCCGAAGGAGATGAGCGTTTTCGAAGAGTCGCTCACCGAAACGCTGCAGTCGCTGGCGCGCCAGATCGTGCGCGACGGCGAAGGCGCCCGCAAACTGATCGCCGTGGAAGTGCACGGCGCGATCAGCGATGCTTCCGCCGCCGCCATCGCCCGCTCGATTTCCAATTCGCCGCTGGTGAAGACCGCCATCGCCGGCTCCGACCCCAACTGGGGCCGCATTCTTTCGGCCGCCGGCAACTCCGGCGTCAACTTCGATCCCTCGACGGTCGATATCACGCTGCAGGACGTGAAAGTCTGCCGCAACGGGCTGGCCGCGCCGTTCGACGAAGCCGACATGAAAATGCGCCTCGACGACACCGATGTTTCCATCGTCTTCCGCATCGCCGGCAAAGGGAAGGGAAGCGCGACGTTCTGGACGTGCGACCTGACCGAAGACTACATCCACATCAATGCGAACTACCGCACTTAGTGGGGTTCGAAGACATCACAGGCTAAAGCCTGGGCCACGATTGCCAGGGATGGTGGCACAGGCTTCAGCCTGTGTTCTGGCGCTGCTTGCTGCGAGCTCCTTGACTCTGTTCGCCGCCGAAAAGACCCCCACCACTGCGCTCGCCAGTCTCGCCACCGCTCTCAGTGAGAACGACCCCGACGGCGCGCTCGACATCTTCGATTCGAAGATGTCGTCCTATGCCGACATCGAGCAGAAGGTCGAAGCCCTTACCGCGCAGGACGACATCTCGTGCGCCATCGATGTCGTCACCGACACCGAAGTCAACGGCGTTCACAAACTCGACCTCGACTGGTTCATGCAGCTGAAGTCCCAGGGTGATTCAGAACAGATCGAGCGGCGCCGCGAGCGCGTGCAGGCCGAGATGCGTCAGATCAAAGGTGTATGGAAAATTACCAGCATTTCGCCGCTGAAAATTTTTGATCCGATCAACATTCAATAAGCCGCAACTTTTCCGCCGGCAAAGTTTTCTATGCAGCAAACGGGGATTCAGTCACTATGCGTTTATACGCCTGTATCCTCGTTGCTATTGGTGTGCCCGTACTCTGCCGCGCGCAGGCGCCTGTTCTCACAGGCGGCTATGATATGGCGCGCACCAACGCCGATGTCAACGAAACGATTCTGAATCCCGCTACGGTCAGCCCGGCGCAGTTCGGCCGCGTGTTCACTCTTCCTGCCGATGGGCAGATCTGGGCGCAGCCGCTCTATTTGCCAAACGTCGCGGTGCCGGGGCAGGGCACTCACAACATTGTCTACATTGCAACCGCACATAACACGGTCTATGCATATGACGCGGACACGGCGGCGCCTCCGCTCTGGAGCGCGAACCTCGGTCCGTCGATTCCCTCGACCGCGTTTGATACGGCCGCGCGTCCGTACACAGACATCACCCCGGAAATCGGCATCATCGGCACTCCGGTCATAGATCCCGGCACCGGCACTCTCTACGTGGTGGCAGGCACAATCGAGAACGCTTCGTTTTACTACCAGCTGCACGCTCTCGACGCCGCCGCGGGCACGGAAAAATTTGGCGCTCCCGTTACGATCTCTGCGGTCGTGCCCGGCAACGGAGACGACAGCGAATACGGCTACGTTGCCTTCAACCCGGGCCAGCACCTGCAGCGTCCGGCGCTGCTGCTTCTGAACGGCGTCGTATACGTGGCTTTCGGCTCGCATGGCGACGCCGGTGTCTGGCACGGCTGGATCATGGGCTACAACGCCTCCGATGTCATCGAGCAGACCGCTGTTTTCAACACCAGTCCGAACGGCTACGGCGGTTCGTTGTGGCACAGTGGCCGCGGCCTTTCCGCGGACAGCGCGGGGAACATCTATGCCGTCACCTCCAACGGCACGACCGATGAGACTTCCGACTTCTCCGAGAACGTTCTCAAGCTCAGTCCCGGCCTTCGGGTGACCGACTGGTTTGCGCCTTCGGACGCTGAACTTCTCAACAGCGACGATGACGACCTCGGGTCGAGCGGCGCCGTCCTGCTGCCCGGCAATCTCCTTCTGACCGGCGGCAAGCAAGGAGTTGTGTATCTTCTCGACTCCGCTCAACTGGGCGGAATGACGGCGAACGATTCGCAGATCTTCGGCAGCTTCCCCGCCGCCAGCATCGGCATTTTCAACATGGCAGTGTGGAACCGGTCCGGCGGTCCGGTTCTGTATCTGACCGGCGGCAATGCACCGGTGGATGCCTATCCGCTCTTCGGCGACCAACTTGTCAGCACGCCATCGTCGATGAGCGCTTCCGGCTACGGGGTGGCTTTCAATGGCATGACCATATCGGCCAACGGCGGCACTCCCGGCTCCGGCATTCTCTGGATGATCACGGCCGACTCCTGGCCTCTTCCCTCGACAGGCACTCTGCACGCGTTCAACGCCGATAACCTGGGCGAGGAACTGTGGAACAGTTCGATCAACCTCGGCCGCGACGCCCTCGGACAGTTCATCAAGTTCGCGAATCCCACAGTGGCCAATGGCAAGATCTACGCGCCCACCAGTTCCGGGGCACTTGCGGTTTACGGTCAGCTGCCGGCGAGCACCAGCTCAACGCCCGTCATCACTGGCCTCGTAAACGGCGCCAGCTACGCGGCCGGCCGTGTGGCGCCGGGTGAAATCGTCGAGGTATTCGGCCAGAACCTCGGCCCGGAATCGCTCGTAACGGGAACGTTCGAGGCCAACGGCAACCTTAGCACAAACGTGGCGGGCACGCAGGTTAACTTCAACGGTATCGCTGCCCCGGTGATCTACGCATCATCCAATGCGGTGAGCGCCATCGTGCCGTTTCAGCTTCCGACCGGTGCGCCGGTTTCGGTGCAGGTCGCCGCGGGAGGTCAGACCTCGACGGCCGGACCATTTTCCGTCGCCGGGACGGCCCCCGGAATCTTCACCGATGATTCGTCGGGCAGCGGCCAGGCCGCCGTTCTTAACGAGGACTACAGCCTGAACTCCGATCTGAATCCGGCGGCTCCGGGCTCGATCGTGATTCTCTATGGCACGGGCGGCGGCGAATTCAATGCCGACTCCGGAGAACTTCTTGCTTCAACGACAGCCACGGTCGGAGGTCAGCCCGCAACGATTCTCTTCGCCGGTCAGGCCGGAGGCGAAGTCGGCGGTGTCGTTCAGGTCAATCTGCAGCTGCCGGAAGGGGTCACCGGGGATCTTCCGGTTGTGCTCACGATCGGCGGCGCCACCACGCAAGCCACTGCCACTGTTGCGGTGCAACCGTTAGGCCCGCCGCAGAACTAACACGGCATTCAGTCCGCCGAACGCGAACGAATTCGACATCGCGTACTCGCATCTCGGCGCCGCGCGACAGTTCGGAATATAGTCGAGATCGCATTCCGGATCGCGTTCACTGTAATGAATCGTCGGCGGCAGAATGCCGTTCGCGAGCGCCAGAATCGCGGCCGCCGCTTCGATCGCGCCGGCCGCTCCCAGCGTATGCCCGTGCATCGACTTCGTCGAGGAAATCGCCAGCCGCTTCGCGTGATCGCCGAAGCGCCAGCTGTAGCGCGGCCGTTTCCGTGGCATCGTTTGACGGTCGTCCCGGTGCCGTGCGCGTTGACGTAGCCGATCTGCTCCGGCGCGATGCCGGCGTCTTTCACCGCCATTCGCATGGCCTTCGCCGCGCCTTCGGCGGACGGCTGCGTGATGTGATGCGCGTCGCTCGACATGCCGAAGCCCACGATCTCGGCGAGCGGCTTCGCGCCCCGCGCCAGCGCGTGATCGAGCGATTCGATCACCATCATCGCCCCGCCTTCGCCCAGCATCATGCCGTTGCGGTCCTTCGAAAACGGCCGGCAGACCGTCGGCGAAACCACGCGCATCGCTTCCCACGCTTTGAGAATTCCGTAGCTGAACGGCGCTTCGCTCCCGCCGGCGATGGCCACATCGGCACATGCCCGAGCGCACCATCTGGAACGCCAGTCCGATAGCGTGTGCCGACGAGGAGCACGCCGTCGAAATCGTGAACGCCGGGCCCGTGATGCCGAATTCCAGCGAAATCGCGCTCGCGCCGGCATTCGCCATCGTTTTCGGGATCGTCATGGGATGCACGCGGGCCTGCCCAGCTTATAAACTTCGAGGAATCCCGCGATCTTCGTGCGTCTGGCCGCCGACGCACGAGCCCGTCACGATCGCGGTAGTTTCGCGCAGTTCGTCCGTCCACTCGATGCCGCTCTGCTCCACCGCTTCGCGCGCGCCACCACCGCAAACTGCGCGAATCGGTCGAGCATGTCGGCTTCTTTCGGCGCGAAATGATCTTCCGCGCGGAAACCCCTCGCTTCGGCCCCGTTGCGTGAAGCGCAGATCCGAGTGCACCCCGGCGTCGGTGATCGGTCCGATGCCGCATCGTCCCGCGCAAAGCCCTTCGAAAAACCGTTCGCGATTGCGTCCGAGTGCGCAGATGACGCCGATGCCGGTGACGACGACCCGCCGCATCAGGACGGCGGCTTTCGGATCTCGAACCAGCCGGATCACGCCTTCCACCATGTCGCGCACGCTGCGGAGCTTCTTCACGTCTTCATCGGGCACATTGATATCGAATTCATTTTCCAGCGCGAAGACGATGTTCACGCCGTCCATCGAATCGATGCCGAGCTCCTCGAAGGTGCTGTCGATCGTCACTTGCGCCGGGGCCTTGCGCTGCGTTTCGGCGATGATCCCAAGGATGCGCTCGGTGAGTTCGTCGTTGGCCATCAGTTTCCCGTCATAGAGCTGAGACACAGTTTCAAAATGATACCCCTGCTGGAGCAGCGCGGGAACAATACGGTGCACGGCTTCGATGGTCTGGCTGACATCGGGGTCTCTCTGCATTTCGCGTGCGTCGTGCAGGCAGATGATTGCGCCGTCCGCGGCATTCGCCAGCACGCGCGCGGCGATAGCCGCCGCCGGAAGCTTCCAGTCGCGCCCGATCACCGTCCACATCACGCCTGTCAGCCCGAGGCTTTGCTGCATTTCGCGAAATCCGAACCAGCGCACCCCGTAGGGCGCGCGCATCAGGGCGGGAGTTCTTGATGTCGCCTGAACGATCGCCTGCTGCGCACGGGCGAACTCGTCCACGATCTCCCCGGCAGGCCGCAGCGCCAGATTCGGGTGCGTATGCGAATGATTGCCGATCTCGTGCGGCCCCGCGCAAACCGCCTGGCTTAGCTCAGGTGCGCGCAGTACATTTTGGCCGCACTGGAAAAACGTTGCCGGGACCTTGTACTGCGCCAGAATGCTGAGGATTTCGATTGTCGCCGGGCCTGGACCGTCATCGAAGGTCAGCGCAATCGCCCTGCGACCGGGCTTGCCGCGCCAGATCGACGGCCCGAATGCCGCAGACGACCGTCCGCGCACAGCCCATGCCATCCCGCCCACCGCGGCTGCCGTGACCGCCAGTGCAAAACGACTCACAGGCTAAAGCCTGTGCCACCACTTCCCGTGGCACAGATTTCAGTCTGTGTCTGGCGCGCCCCGGCCGGCATTCAGACGATTTCTTCCGTCGCCGGATCCCAGCGCACGGTGCGCCCGGCATAGAAGCTTTCGATCGCCATGCTGCACGCCACGGACACGCGGTACCCGATTTCGAACGGACAATTCGGCGTACGCCCGGTGCGAATCGAATCGAAAAAATTCTCCACGTGCGCCCGGGGCGGGGTAGCCGTCTGGCCGAGCATCTCGATGCCGTCGGGCCGATTCACCCTCTGCGGCAGGTAGCGAATCTGCTGGCCGCGCGCAATGGTGCCATCGGTTCCCAGAACATCTTCGGTTACGCCGAGCTGATTGTTGCCGAATCCGGAATCCCACGAAAACAGCAGCGTGTCGTGTTCCATCACAACGTTCATCGTGTCCGGCACTTCGCGCCCGTCGATCCAGCGGTAAAGCCCGCCGGTCATCGTGACCGCCTGCGGAATCCCGAGGCCCATCACGCGGTACCAGAACGCAATCTGCTGCGACATGCTTTCATGCACGTTGCCGCCGGAGTAATCGGTGAACAACCGCCAGTTGATGAAGCGGTCCGCATCGAAATCGCGCGCCGGCGCGGGTCCCAGAAATCCCTTCCAGTCGATGGTCTCCGCAGTCATGTCCGGATACAGCGGCCGCGTCCATTGCGGTTTGCCATGCGGCGTGTTGCGGTACATATGCGCGCGGATTGCCGTCACCTGACCGACCGCACCGCTCGACAAATAGTTCGTGGCATCCGCAACATGACCGGTCGAGCACACCTGATGCCCGATCTGCACCACGCGATTTCCGGCTTTCTGATAGGCCGCGCGCATGGCTTTGGCCTGAGGGAGCGTGAACCCCATGGCTTTTTCGATGTAGACATGCTTGCCCGCGTTCATTGCCGCGATGAAAGCATCGGCATGCAGATGCTGCGGCGTGGCAATCATCACCGCATCGATCGACGCGTCGTCGAGCATCTGCCGATAGTCGACGCAGGTCTTCGCGCCTGGGGCCAGCTTGAGCGCATCGGCCAGCCGCCGCGTGTAGACATCCGCGAAGGCTGCAATCTCGACATCGGGTGACGCCATTGCTTCGCGCGTCAGTTGCGTCCCGCGATCGCCCACGCCGATAACGCCGACGCGCAGCCGGTCATTCGCGCCCAGCACGCGGCCGGTCGCAAGACTCCCGGCGAGACCGGTAGCCACGTTGCCGATGAAATTGCGCCTAGTCTGCATGAACGGTTACTTTCAGTTTAACGTCTAAACTGTAACAGTGACCAGAATGTTGCTGCTTGCGGCGCTCACTTGCTGCCTTTACGGGCAGCAGGAACTGAGGTTTGAGGTAGCCTCGATCAAACCTCACCCGGATGGTCCGGCCAGCTTTACCGGCGGCGGCAGCCCATCCGGTCCGCATCTCAAGCTTGGAGCCATGGGCATTTACAGCCTGATCTGGTGGGCTTACAACGTGAAGCCATGGCAGATCAGCGGTGGCCCATCATGGGCACAGGACGGATCCGGGGCGCGCCGCTTCGATATCGAAGCCAAAGCAGAAGGTGATGGTGCGCGGCCTGTCGTCGAATTCCGCGCCATGCTGCGGGCGTTACTGGCTGAGCGCTTCCATCTGGTTGTGCACACGGAAACGCGCGACACGCGGGTATACGCTCTGATGATCGACAAGGGCCGTATCAAACTCCACGAGAGCGAAGCGGGCGCGAGGAGCCAGTTTACGCTCGGCGCCGGCAAGCTCATCGCAAGATCTATGCCCGTCACGCTGCTGGTTGATTATTTTTCCAATCGTAACGGTGTTGACGGACCGGTCGTCGACCGCACAGGTCTGAGCGGAAAATACGACTTTACGCTGGAATATTCGATTCCGCGTCCGGACAACGCGGTGGATCCGGCGCCGGACATCTTCGCGGCTCTACCTCAGCAACTCGGCCTGCGGCTCGTGCTGCAGCGTGCGCCAGTCGAATATCTTGTCATCGATCGCGCCGAAATGCCCTCCGAAAACTGACACGGAGTATTCCTGGTACCATTGAACATTCGATGTTCAGGCGCGTGATCTGGATTGTCCTCGACAGCGTCGGCGCGGGTGAAATGCCCGACGCCGCGGCGTACGGCGATGCAGGTAGCGACACCATCGGCAACATCGCGCGGCAGCGCGGTCTCCACGTCCCGAATCTGCTGCGTCTCGGCCTCGGCAATCTGAAACCGATGCCCGAACTTCCGAAGGCCGGGCATCCCGAAGCCGCGTACGGCCGCTGCACGCTGGCTTCGCCCGGCAAGGATACGACCACCGGCCACTGGGAAATGGCAGGCATCCATCTGGCGAAGCCCTTTCCGCTTTTCCCGCACGGTTTCCCGCCCGCGGTCATGGACGAGTTCGAGCGCCGGACAGGCCGACACGCTATCGGCAACAAAGCCGCCTCCGGCACCGAGATCATCAGGGAACTCGGCGCGGAACACATGCGCACCGGTTCGCCGATCGTCTATACGTCAGCCGACAGCGTCTTCCAGATCGCCGCGCATGAGCAGGTGATCCCGCTGCCCGAGCTTTACCGGATGTGCGAAGTGGCGCGCGCCATCCTGCGTGGGCCTTATGAAGTCGGGCGCGTCATCGCGCGTCCCTTTGAGGGCGAGCCCGGCGCTTTCGTGCGCACCGCCAATCGCCACGACTACGCTGTTCCGCCGCCGGCAGGCATGCTGCTCGACAAACTCTGCGCGCGGCACGTCGACACCTGCAGCGTGGGCAAGATTTACGACGTCTTCCTCGGACGCGGCATCGGCCCGCACGTCATCACGAAAAACAACGCCGACGGCATGGCAAAGACGCTCGAAACGATGGCCCATGCCGACACCGGCCTCATCTGGACCAACCTCGTCGACTTCGACCAGCAGTATGGGCATCGCAACGACGTTGAGGGCTACGGCCGCGCCATTGAGGAATTCGACGCATGGCTGCCGAAATTCCGCGCGGCCATGCGTCCCGACGATCTCGCTATCCTCACAGCCGACCATGGCTGCGACCCCACCACGCCTTCCACCGACCACAGCCGCGAATACACACCGCTCCTTGTCTTCGGTCCGCACGCGAGACACAGGCGTCGACCTCGGCCTGCGCGCCACCCTGAGCGATATCGGCCAGACCGTCGCGGACAACTTCGGCACATCGATCGAACACGGAACCAGCTTCTTGGGGTTGATTGAAGCGCACAGACCGAACGGACCGTTGTGCGCGGCGTGAACGAAGGAGCCACGATTCAATGACGAGAACGTCCGATGATGGCGGGCAACTGGAAAATGTACAAGACTCCCACCGAGACCCACGCGTTCTTCGAAGCGTTCAAACCTCTCGTCGCGGACTGCACGCATTGCGACATCGTTGTCTGCCCGCCATTTCCCAATCTGCCCACGGCAGTCGAAGAAGCACGCGGCAGCAACATCGGCGTCGGCGCCCAGAACCTCTATTGGGGCAGGGAAGGCGCGGTAACGGGCGAAGTGTCCGGACACATGCTGCAGGCCATCGGCTGCCGGTACGTCATCATTGCGCACAGCGAGCGCCGCCACTATTTCGGCGAATGCGAGCCCGACGTCGTCCGCAAAACGCAGGCCGCGCTTGAATACGGATTAACGCCGATTGTCTGCGTCGGGGAGCGCCTTGAAGAGCGCGAAAGCGACCGCACAGAGGAAGTCCTCGGCAGGCAGTTCGATGGCGGCATTGCGCCTCTCGAATCCGAACAGTTCGCCAGAATCGTAATTGCCTATGAACCCGTGTGGGCCATCGGCACCGGCAAAACCGCGACACCCGAAATCGCCGCCGCTGCGCACCGTTTTATCCGCGGCAACGCGGCGGCCCGCTACGGCGCGAAACTCGCCGGCGCGGCGCGCGTCCTTTATGGTGGCAGCGTCAAACCGGACAACGTGAAAAAGCTGATGGCGGAAGAAGAGATCGATGGCGCGCTGGTAGGCGGCGCCAGCCTGGATCCGGCCTCGTTCGCCGCGATCGTCAACTATTGAATTTGATTGGCGTTTCTTTGCTCGGCGCTTCTTTACTCCGCATTGAAAATCTCGCGAAGGTCTACCGCTCGGGCGACAAAGACCTCGTGATTTTCCGCGGCCTTTCGCTGGATGTCGCCGAAGGCGAACAGGTCGCGATCATCGGCGAAAGCGGCGCGGGTAAGAGCACTTTGCTTCATCTCATTGCGGGTCTCGATGCGCCAACTGCCGGGGCGATATACTACAGACATAAGAATATGACTGGGCTCGCAGAGCCCGCGCTCTCGGAGTTCCGTAATCGGGAGATCGGTTACGTCTGGCAGCAGCATTACCTGTTACCTGAGTTTTCCGCGCTCGAAAACGTCAGCATGCCCCTCCGCATCCGGGGTGAATCCGCCGCGCAGGCGACTGCCGCGGCACGTATGAGTCTGGAGGAGGTAGGACTGGGCGACAGAGCGCATCACCGTTCGGGTGAACTCTCCGGCGGAGAGCAGCAGCGCATCGCGATCGCGCGTGCTCTCACGTCGAATCCGTCTCTGCTTCTGGCCGATGAGCCAACTGGCAATCTCGATGAGGCGACTGGCGGAATGATTTTTGATCTGCTTGGTGAAATACGGCGGCGGCGCAATCTCACCAGCATCCTGGTGACACACAATCTGCCGTTCGCGCGCCGTTCCGACCGCGTGTTCAAGCTGGAAGGAGGCGCGCTGCGCGCCGCGTGAGCAAGAGCAGTACTGGGAAGCGCGCATGTGTAAATTTTCGCAGGAGCTTTGCAACTGCGTCGTTGCCAAGAGTATCTTAAACATATAGGCTGTGCGGCAAAGGGAGTACCCATAAGCGATGTTCGAACGTTATACGGAAAAAGCCCGGCGCGTTATCTTCTTCGCGCGCTACGAGGCGAGTCAGTTCGGCAGTCCTTACATCGAAACGGAGCACCTGCTGCTCGGACTTCTGCGGGAAGACAAGCAGCTGGCGAATCGTTTTCTGCGTTCACATGCGGCGGTCGATTCCATACGGAAGCAGATCGAAGGGCACACCACGGTTCGTGAAAAAGTTTCCACCTCGGTCGATCTCCCGCTGAGCCACGAATGCAAGCGCGTTCTCGCCTATGGGGCGGAGGAAGCCGAGCGGCTGAATCACAAACACATCGGGACCGAACACCTGCTGCTGGGTCTGCTGCGCGAAGAGAAGTGCTTTGCCGCCGAAATTCTGCACGAGCGCGGTCTGCGTCTTTCGACGATCCGGGAGGAGCTGCAGCGCTCGCAATCTGAGAAAGTAGCTACCAACCGCCCGAAGGAAAGTTCACTTCTCGCCGAGTTCTCGCGCGACCTCACTCAGGCCGCCATGGACAACTCGCTCGATCCACTCATCGGCCGCGATTACGAACTCGAACGCGTCATGCAGATTCTCTGCCGCCGCACCAAGAACAATCCGGTCCTGATCGGCGAACCGGGCGTCGGCAAGACCGCCATCGTCGAAGGTCTGGCGCAGAAAATCGCGGAAGGCGACGTGCCTTCGTTTCTCGCCGACAAGCGCATCCTCGCGCTGGATCTTTCGCTCATCGTCGCGGGCACCAAATACCGCGGCCAGTTTGAAGAGCGGCTGAAAACCATCATGAAGGAGCTGATGGAAAATCAGAACGCCATCATCTTCATCGATGAGCTGCACACGCTGGTCGGCGCGGGCTCGGCCGAAGGTTCGCTCGATGCGGCTAACATCCTGAAGCCTGCTCTTTCGCGCGGCGAGATTCAGTGCATCGGAGCCACCACGCCCAGCTGAGTTTCGCAAGTCGATCGAGAAGGACCGCTCGCTCGAACGCCGCTTCCAGGCCGTCAAGGTTCCGCCGCCCAACGAAGCCGACGCCGTCAAAATCATGTTCGGCATCAAGGACCGCTACGAGAAATTCCACGCCGTCAGCTATACCGACGACGCCATCGAAGCCGCGGTCTACACATCGAGCCGCTACATCCCCGACCGCTTTCTGCCCGACAAGGCGATCGACCTGGTCGACGAAGCCGGCGCGCGTGTGAAGCTGCGTCAGACCACGCTGCCGAGCGATCTCGCCGACATCCAGAAGCGAATCAAGTTCATCGTGCACCGCATGGAGAACGCCATCGCGAATCACGAATTCGAAAAGGCGCGGTTCTATTCGGACGAGGAGCGCAAAGAGCGCGAGAACATGCGCCAGCTGCGCGAGAAGTACAACCTCGACGATTCTTCCACCGGGGTTGTCACGAAGGACGACATCGAAGACGTAGTGGCCCGCTGGACCGGCGTCCCGATGACTTCCATCAAAGAGGAAGAAATCGCCAAGCTGCTTCGCATCGAAGAAGAGCTGCACTCGCGCATCATCAGCCAGGACAAGGCGATTTCCGCTCTGGCGCGCGCCATCCGCCGCTCCCGCGCGGGCCTCAAAGCATCCAGCCGCCCGGCCGGTTCGTTCCTGTTCCTCGGACCCACCGGCGTCGGCAAAACCGAGGTCGCCCGCGCGCTGGCGAGCTTCCTGTTCGGCAGCGAGAAGAGTCTCATCCGCTTCGATATGTCCGAGTTCATGGAGAAGCACTCGGTCTCCAAGCTCATCGGTTCGCCTCCGGGCTACGTCGGTTACGAGGAAGGCGGGCAGCTCACTGAGCGCGTGAAGCGTTCGCCCTACTCGATCATCCTGCTCGACGAAATCGAGAAGGCGCATCCGGACATCTTCAACATCCTGCTGCAGGTGTTCGAAGACGGACAGCTCACCGACGGCCTGGGCAACCAGATCGATTTCAAGAACACAATCATCATCATGACGTCGAACCTGGGCGCGCGTTTCCTCGAAAAGCGCGGCCACCTCGGGTTCCAGGCGCCGGCGGTGGAAGGTCAGGCGTCGAAGGTTGAAGATCAGGTGCGCGGCGAAGTGAAGCGCGCGTTTAATCCCGAATTCCTCAATCGTCTCGACGACATCATCCTCTTCACATCGCTCACCGACGAAGATCTCATCAAGATCATGGACCTGCTGGTCGAGCAGATCAACAAGAATCTGGAAGCCAAGCAGATCCGGATCCGCCTGAACACCGACGCGGCGAAGTACATTCTCGAGAAGACCTGCACCGATCGCAGCTATGGCGCCCGCCCGCTGCGCCGCGCCTTGCAGAAGTACATCGAGGACCCGCTTTCCGAAGCCCTGATCCAGGGTCAGCTGCCGAAGCCGTCGGAGCTGGATATCTACCTGGGTGACACAGGCATCTACTACCGGCTGGCGAATCAGAGCCCGCTGAATATCCAGGCGGAGGAGGTTCCCGTGGCGGCCGGTGAATTGGAGGCCGAACCATCACCGTCGCCGGGCATACCGCTCTACACGTTCTGAGCCTTCGCCAGTTAAGCGACGGGCGGTCGGAAACGGCCGCCCGTTTTGTATTTATGCCGGCACATGGCGCACAATAGCGGAAACGTGGACGAGGAACTGAGAACTTACCTGACGGCGATGGAAGATCGCCTGAAGTCACACGTCGATCACCGTGTGGAAAACAGTGTGCGGGCGACAGCAGCCGAAATCGGTGCGCTGCGCACTCATATTCAGCAGGTCGAGACGCGTCTCGACGCTAAGTTCGACGAGGTGAATACTCGACTTGACCGGCACAGTGCTCTGCTTCAGGCTGGCGCCCGACAGTTCGTGCGCGTTTTCCGGGACTACGAAAAAATGAGCGGACACTGGCGTGACGCCTTGGCGTGACAGTGCGAAGCGAACCGCCTCGCTCGAACGCAGACTTGGGAACGGCCCCGAGGAAAGCAGGGTCTGACAACGTGCAGGATTGGCTGCGCTACTCCAATCTTCTGTAACCGCTGTCGAAAAACACCAGCGGCTTACCCTCGCGATAGCTCGCCCCCCGCACCTCACCGATCAGCACCGTGTGATCGCCGGCCTCGAAGGTCTGCACCACTGCGCATTCCAGCTGCGCCAGCACGCTGGTGAGCAGAGGCATGCCGGAGATCCCGGTGGTCCATTCCACACCCAGAAAGCGATTCTCCGCAGGGCTTGAAAACCGCCGCGACAGCTCCTCGTGGTGTTCCGCGAGCACATTGATCGCGAACCACTCGCTGGAAATGAAATGCCCCAGGATCGCGTTGCGCAGATCGATGCTCACCAGCACCAGTGGAGGATCGAGCGACACAGAGGAAAACGAATTGACCGTCAGGCCATGAGGATGCCCTTCAGAGTCGCGCGTCGTAACAACGGTGATTCCGGTAGCAAACTGCGCGCAGGTCCTGCGGTACAACGCCGGGTCGACAAGGCCAGGATCTCCGGCTGCGAGCACCTTGCTTGACATCGAGATAACCCTAATTCTATCATCAAGATGGCTGGAGGGGCGTTTGATCAAGCTCGACATCATTAACGAAGTCGTCAGCAAGACTGGCATTACTAAGACCAAGGCCGAAATGGCCGTCGAGACCGTGTTCGAGAAAATGAAACGCGCGCTGGAGCACGGCGACCGCATCGAGCTCCGCGGTTTCGGCGTGTTCACCGTGAAGCCGCGCAAGACCGGTATCGGACGCAACCCGCGCACAGGCGCGGAAGTCTCGATTCCGCCCGGCAAGGCCGTTCGCTTCAAGCCCGGCAAAGAACTACAGACGCTGCAGTGACCGCAGAGGCGAGACCACGGGCGAAGATGTAAGGTCAGCCTTATCCAGGATAAGCTGAGCGATGCGGCTGCGCCTCTGGTTGGTCCCCGTTGTGCGCGATCCTAAGATTAGATAGTGTTCCCGGAAGACCTGATCGAAAGCGCCCGCAGCCCGGTGGCAGTCCGGGTCTCGCGGTTTGTTCCTCGCCGGTCCACGTATTTACGCACCCGCGAAGCAGCGCCTCTGGCTGCATGCGCTGCTGTTCGTCGCCGACCCTGTTCACGACGACGCTGGTGGGCGCGCACATGCAGTACAATTTCAGCCACAACCTGCCGTTCTTCGATCTGGAAAGCGATCTCGAATATTTTCACTGTCGGCCTGCGCAGTCCCGCGCTGTTCTTCGCCGGCCTGCCGTTTTCGCTCACCTTGCTGACCATCCTGATGGCGCACGAACTGGGCCACTATCTCGCCTGCGTTTACTACGAAGTGGACGCCACGCTGCCGTTTTTTCTGCCCGCGCCGACGCCGTTCACCGGCACCCTGGGCGCGTTTATCCGCATCCGCTCGGCGATTTACAGCAAGCGCGTGCTCTTCGACATCGGCATCGCAGGTCCGCTCGCCGGCTTCGTCTTTCTGGTTCCCGCGCTCGGTGTGGGTCTGGCTTTCTCGAAAATGATTCCGGGCATCAATCACGAGGGCATCGATTCAGCTCGGCGTGCCGGCGCTGCAGTGGCTGCTCGAGCGCCTCGTGTTCCCCGGCGTGCCGGCGGCCGATATCTATCTGCATCCCGTAGCCCGTGCCGCGTGGGTCGGGATGTTCGCCACCGCGCTCAACCTTCTGCCAGTCGGGCAGCTCGACGGCGGACACGTCGTATACGCGCTGCTCGGCCGCTCGCACAAATGGATCACGCAGGCGTTTCTGCTGGCACTGCTGCCGATGGGCAAGTGGTGGAACGGCTGGTGGCTCTGGGCTGTCCTGCTGTTCTATCTTCGCCCGCCAGTCATCCGCCGGTCGCGATGAATCGGACATCGGAAATCCGCGCATGCGGCTGGGCGTCGTGGCTCTGGTGGTGTTCCTCCTCTGTTTCTCGATCACGCCGATTATTGGTTGATGCAGATCAGCGCGACAATCGTCACCCTGAACGAAGAGCGCAACATCGCCCGCGCCATTCAAAGCCTCACCTGCGCCGACGAGATCCTGGTCGTCGACAGCGGCTCGACCGACCGCACCCGCGAAATCGCAGCCGGGCTCGGTGCCCGCGTAATCGAAGAACCATGGCGTGGTTACGCCGCCCAGAAAAACTTTGCCGCCTGCAGCGCGGCCCACGACTGGATTCTCTCTCTCGACGCCGACGAAGAACTGACTCCGGAACTGGCGTCCGAGATCGCCGCGCTGAAGCACAACCCGGCCCCGCGCGATGGCTACTCATTTCCGCGCCTCGCGCAGTATCTTGGGCGCTGGATCCATCACAGCGGCTGGTATCCCGATCGCAAACTCCGCCTCTACGATCGCCGCAAAGGGAAGTGGGTTGGCGAATATGTGCACGAGAGCGTGCGCGTCGAATCCGGGGCCGGCCAACTCCGCGGCAATCTGCTGCACTACACGTGCGCCTCGCTCTCCGAGCACTTGCGCACACTGGATCGCTACACCACGCTCGCCGCGCAGGAAGTCGCCGCGCGCGGCAAACCCGTACCTCTTATCCGGCTGACGATGGATCCCGCCTGGACTTTCTTCCGCACTTACTTCATCCAGCGCGGCTTTCTCGACGGCCGCCAGGGACTGCTTATCGCGTGTATGGCCGGCCTGTACACCTTCCTGAAGTACGCGAAGGCGTCTTTTCTCAAATGAGAATCCTTCATCTCGACAGCGGACGTGAAATGCGCGGCGGTCAGTGGCAGGTGCTGCGTCTGCACCGCGGACTGATCGCCCGCGGACACGAATCGCTTCTGCTGGCGCGCGAAGGCTCGCCTTTATTCACGGCGGCCCGCGAGCAACGGCTTCCCTGCGAGCCGATGCGGCCTCTGCGCGTATGGTCGCGCGGCTTCGATCTCCTGCATGCCCACGACGCGCGCAGCCATTCGGTCGCGGCGCTGCTGGGAACCGTGCCTCTTGTGGTTTCCCGGCGCGTTGCGTTTCCGGTGCGCCGCTCCGCGTCATCGCGCTGGAAGTATTCCCGGCCTCAGCTTTTTCTCGCGGTGTCGCGTCATGTAGCTGAGGAGCTGGTGCGCGCCGGTATCGAGCGAAATCGGATCGAGGTCGTTTACGATGGCGTCCCCGTTCCAGTTCAGCCCGCCCACGGCAGCGACATCCTTGCGCCGCACACGCTCGATCCGGAGAAGGGAATGGCTCTGGCGCAGCAGGCCGCGAAGATTGCCGGTGTCGACTTGAAAATTTCGTCCGATCTCGCAGCCGACCTGCCCCACGCCCGCCTTCTCGTTTACCTGACGCACTCCGAAGGTCTCGGCTCCGGTATCCTGCTCGCCATGGCGTACGGCGTCACCGTCATCGCCAGCCGCGTCGGGGGCATCCCGGAACTGATTGAGGACGGCATCGACGGTATCCTCGTGCCAAACGATCCCGCGGCCGTCGTCGCCGCGTTCCGCCATGCAGATGCAGCCGACACAGCGATGGGTTGCGCCGCGCGCGCGACGGTGCAGGAACGGTTCACCGAAAATCACATGATCGAATGCACACTCGCGGCATACGAAAAGGTACTGGCTCGTGTTTGAGTCTCTGCTCGCCGCACTCTTCGGCCTGCTGATCGGCAGCTTTCTCAACGTCTGCATTTACCGCTGGCCGCGTGATTTTTCCGTCGTCCGCCCGCGCTCTGCCTGCGTCGCGTGCGAACACCCGATCGCCTGGTACGACAACATTCCGATCCTCAGCTACCTCGTGCTGCGCGGCCGCTGCCGCAAGTGTCAGGCGCGCATTCACTGGCGCTATCCGATAGTTGAATTGCTGACCGCAGTCTCGTTCGGTTTCTTCGTGTACCGCAGCGGTCTGACCGTTCTCGCCGCAAAGAACTGCGTCTTCGCCGCGATTCTCATAGCGCTCCTTTTCACGGACCTCGAGACGCTGATTCTTCCCGACGAATTCACCATTGGTGGTTTCTTCGCGGGCATTGCATTCGCATTCTTTGCGCCGGTTCGGGATCGAATCTTCCCGCTGATCGCACCTCTCTTCGGCTGGCTTCCCGGACCGCGCGCCTCCGCGCTCGGCGAATCGCTCGTCGGCGGTCTGCTGCCAGCCGGCGTTCTTTGGTTCGGCGGGTGGCTCTTCGAAAAGATGCGTCACAAGGAGGGCCTCGGTTTTGGCGATGTCAAAATGCTCGCCATGATCGGCGCCTTCCTCGGCATTCGGGGCACACTGTTCACCATCATCCTCGGCTCGCTCGCGGGGTCGGTCATCGGCCTCGCATTTATCAAACTGACTGGCAAGGACCCGGCCAGCTACGCGCTTCCGTTTGGTTCATTCCTCGCCGGCGCCGCCATCGTGGTGACGGTCTATGTCGGCGCCACATGACCGAACAACTCCGGCCGCAGACTCGTATATCGGGTTTGACCGTACAGGACATCCTTGCCCAGTACCAATCCCGCCTGCGCGATCTGGAGACCGCCCTCTCGCAGGCGCGTTTTCACAGCAGCATCGCAGCGGCAGCCCTCGCGGTTGCGGTCGCCATGTTTCTGATCCTCGGTGTCTGGGCCGTCGGACGCCAGATCGCTCCCTGGTGGCCCATAGTGCCTGTGCCCGTGACTATCGCTTCCGCCCGTCGCTATCGAACGCAGCGCCAGTCCCGATACCGAGCCTCCCGCCTCGCGCAGTTCTACCATCGCGCCATCGACCGCATCGGCGGCAACTGGTCCGGCGGCGGTGCAACAGGCGAGGAGTTCTCACCCCCGGAACACGCCTATTCCCGCGATCTGAACCTTTTCGGCGAAGGCTCTCTCTTTGAACTCCTTTCCACCGCCCGCACCGCGGTGGGCAGGAAAGGGCTTGCAAGCTATCTGCTCGCCGCTCCTCCCGTCGCTGAAATCGTTGAGCGGCAGCAGGCGATCGCGGAGCTGCGCACGCGCCCGGATCTCCGCGAACGCGTCGCGCTTCTTGGCGATTTCGAGGTTCAGGAAACGAAGTGGGAGACCTTCGCGGAATGGCTCGACTCGCCGCGGGTCGCGTTCAGCCGGATGTTCCGGATCGCCGCGCTTGTCACTTCGACGCTGCTCGCGGCGCTCTTACTGGGAGGCCTGACTGCCCTGATTCCATGGGACCGCGTCGCCGTCGGTTCCGCGCCGCTACTGGTCTTCCATACCGTAGCCGGTCTGATCAATCGCCGCCGCGTCAACCGCGCCATCGAATGGGTAGGCCCGCTCTCCGCCGAAACGCAGGTATTACGCGGCGGCCTGCGCCTGCTCGAAGAGACGGAATTCGTCTCGCCCAAACTGCGCCGCATTTCGGGGCAGGCGCGTCACGCATCCGAGACCCTGCGCAGACTCGAGCGCCTCATCAACGCACTCCACGAGCGCAGCAAGGACTGGTTCTACCTTCCGAGCCTCGCCCTGCTGGCCGGCACTCAGCTCCTCGCAGCCATCGAAGCGTGGCGTGGGAAACACGGGCCGCAACTATGCACGTGGCTGGAAGTATGGGGTGAATTTGAAGCTCTTAGCTCGCTCGCCAACTACGCGTCCGAGAACCCTGAAAACACCGTTCCCGAATTCGTGTCTGACAGTGCGCGATTCGAGGCTGATGCCCTCGGCCACCCGCTCATTCCGGACGATTCCTGCGTTCGCAACAGCGTCCGCCTGAATCAAGCGCACAGGCCAGACCAGGGGCGAACATCAGGGGTCAGCCTTATCCAGGATAAGCTGAGCGATGCGGCTGCGCCTCTGGTCAGTCCGTTGTGCGCGAGCCAGGGAACAGATTGCCGCTTCCTTGTCATCAGCGGCTCCAATATGTCCGGAAAGAGCACTCTGCTGCGCGCCATCGGACTGAATACGGTTCTGGCTTGTGCGGGCGCTCCGGTCCGTGCGCGATCGCTGCGCCTGTCGCGGCTTTCCGTCTGCGCCTCTCTCTCTGTCGTTGACTCACTCGCGGCCGGCAAATCGAAATTCCTCGCCGAGATCGACCGCCTTCGTCAGGCCATCGAATCCTCATCATCCGGCGCCGGGGTTCTCTTTCTCATCGACGAAATCCTCAGCGGCACGAACTCCCGCGACCGCCGCATCGCCTCCGAAGCCATCGTCCGCACGCTGGTGGAGAATGGCGCCATCGGCGCTGTTTCGACGCACGACCTCGCCCTGACGGAAATCGCAGATCTCGACGAACTGTATGGGACGAACGTGCACACGGGTTCGTATCCTGGCGGTGGTCCGCTCGACTTCGACTATGTCCTCAGGCCGGGTCCGTCGCGCGAATCGAACGCGCTGGCCATTGCCAGGCTGGCCGGCGTGCCCATTTGATTTGACAATCCGGAACGTCCCGGCTATTATATCCGTAACGGATATATGAACAAACCGCAGCCGCTGACGCCGCCGGTCTTCCACATCCTCATCGCCCTCGCGGACGGGGAACGCCACGGCTACGCCATCATGCAGGATGTTGCGCTGCAGACAAACACTGCGCTGCAACTCGGCCCGGGCACACTCTATGGCTGCATCAAACGCATGCTGACTGCCGGGCTGATTGAGGAATCCGACGAGCGCCCCGACCCGGAAATGGACGACGAACGGCGGCGCTACTACCGCATGACCTCGCTTGGACGCCGCGTCGTGCGCGCTGAAGCCGAACGCCTCGCCGGCGCCGTGACAGCCGCCCGTGCCCGTCGTCTGTTAGCAGAAGGAAAAGTATGATGACGAACCTGCTCCCGCGCGATCTGCTGCCACGGGTCTATCGGTTCCTGCTCTTTACCTATCCGCGCGAATTCCGGTTCGCCTACGGACGCGAAATGGAACGCCTCTTCCACGAGCAGTACCGCGACGCCGCGCGACGCCGCAACATCGCCGGCTTTATGATGCGCACCGCGGCGGATACCGTTTCGACGAGCCTCCGCGAACGTTTTGACACCGCTCGGCGCCTGCTCTCAACCGCCCGCAAATCCGCCCCGCGCGGCTACGTTACCGAATGGATCGTGACCATCCTTCTGTATCTGTTCGCCACCACCACGCTCGTGCAGGCCTACGTCATTCCCACTGGCTCTATGGAGAGCACGCTGCGCGTCGGGGACCACATACTCGTCGATCGCACCGCCTATGCGAATCCGGGCACCTGCATAACAAACAGGTCATCCGTAACGGTCGCGCCCCGATTGAGCCCTGGACGCAGCACGTTAACCCGGGAATCGATCCGTATCGTGACGACTTTCCGGTTGAGCCCAGTGCTTTCACCAGCCCGCGCGGTCAGGACATGTTCGAACACCACATCGTCAACGGCGAGGTAGTGGTTCCGCCGGGCTCGCTCTTCGTCATGGGCGACAACCGCGATAACTCCTCCGACAGCCGCTACTGGGGTTTCGTGCCGCGCAGTTATGTCGTGGGTAAGCCGCTGTTCGTCTACTGGTCCTACGACGCCACGACGGAGGATCTGGAACACTGGAGCGTCCACCACCTCGTCGATGTGGGGGAGCATTTCTTCACCCGAAGCCGCTGGAACCGGATGTTTCTGGTCCTGCGCGCACAACAGGCTCTCGACGGAGCCCCGCGTTAACATGTTCGACCGCTACCTGGTTCCTTTCGCTGCCATCCCACATTTCGCGTTCGCGGCTCTGCTGGCCCTCGTCGGATTACTCGGAAAACGCACGCGAAGGGAACGCCTGCTGCACGCGGCCTGGTTCTTTATGTGTTGCATGGCTTCGGTGATCGCCGGCAGCTGGCTCATGTTCCTCATCCACGGCTGAAGGACGCTCGGCGCAAGGGTTACCGAACCGTGACCGTGAGGGAGCGGCAACGTGAACTTCCACAGCCAGGTACCGGGCCCTCCTCGAATCGGTCTGCTTGATACCCTAGTCAATTGCGACATGACAATTGACGAAATCCGCGAGTTGATCCAGCTCGTTTCTGACACCGGTATTGCCGAACTGGAAGTGCAGCGTGGCGACAACCGCGTGCGTATCCGCCAGTCGTTCGGCTCGGAAACCACAACTCATGTTGCGGCCCCGGCGCCGGCCCCGGCTCCCGCGCCCAAGACCGAGGCACCGCTCGCTGCCCCGAAACCCGACCCCCAGCTCTTCTATGTCAAAAGCCCCATCGTCGGCACCTTTTACGAATCTTCCTCGCCCGACTCGCCCCCCTTCGTCCGCATCGGCGAACACGTCACGCCCGGCAAGGTTCTCTGCATCATCGAATCGATGAAGCTGATGAACGAAATCGAAGCCGACGTCGCCGGCGTCATCGAAAGCAAGCTCGTGCAGAACGGTCAGCCGGTGGAATACGGAGAGGCTCTGTTTGCCATCCGGCCCGTTTAGGAAAATTCTGATCGCCAATCGCGGCGAAATCGCGCTGCGCATCATCTGCGCCTGCAAAGACCTCGGCATCCCCACAGTCGCCGTCTATTCCGAAGCCGACCGCTACAGCCTGCCCGTGCGTTTTGCCGATCAGGCAATCTGCATCGGCCCCGCCAAGAGCGCGCGCAGCTATCTCGATATCCCGTCCATCATCAGCGCCGCCGAAATCGCGCACGTCGACGCCATCCATCCGGGTTACGGTTTTCTCAGCGAGAACGCCGGTTTCGCCGAAGTGTGCCGCGTCTCGGGCATCAAGTTCATCGGACCTACGCCCGAAACCATCGCTGCCATGGGTATCAAGGAACACGCCCGCGCCATCATGCAGGAACACGGCGTGCCGATTTTGCCTGGCTCCGAAGGCGTACTCTGCGAGCGCCGAAGAAGCTCTCGAAACAGCGGAAAAGATCGGCTATCCGGTGATCCTGAAAGCTTCTGCGGGCGGCGGCGGGCGCGGCATGCGCGTGGTGAATGAAGCCTCCGAGCTTGCCTGGGCTTCTCGACCCAGGCGCAGCCAGGAAGCCGGGGCGGCGTTCTCGAGCGCCGATGTTTATCTGGAAAAATACATCGCGGCGCCGCGCCATATCGAATTCCAGATCCTCGCCGACGAGCATGGCAATGTCGAAATTCTGGGCGAGCGTGAATGCAGCATTCAGCGCCGGCACCAGAAGCTGCTGGAGGAATCGCCTTCGCCCGCTCTGCGCCCCGAGGTTCGCGAGCGCGTGATGAACCAGCTCCGCAAAGCCATCCGCGCCATTGGCTACACCAACGCGGGCACAGTCGAGTTTCTGATGGACGAGAAGGGCGACCTCTACTTCATCGAAGTGAACGCCCGCATTCAGGTGGAACACCCGGTCACGGAGATGGTCACCGGCGTCGATCTGGTGAAAGCGCAGATCCGCATCGCCGCCGGCGAGGCGCTGTCACGATATTCTCGGCGGCCCGTCCAGTTCCGCGGGCATGCCATCGAGTGCCGCATCAACGCGGAAAATCCCGAAACGTTTGCGCCGTCGCCCGGACGCATCACCGGCCTGAATCTGCCCGGAGGCATCGGCATCCGCGTCGACACGCACGCGTATCAGGACGGCGTGATTCCGCCCTACTACGATTCGCTCGTCGCCAAGCTGATCGCGCACGGCGGGGATCGCGCCGAAGCCATTGAGCGCATGAAACGCGCGCTCGATCTGTTCGTGGTCGAAGGCATCCACACCTCGATTCCGCTGCACAAACGCATAATGAATGAACCCGACTTCGTCGCCGGCCGCTTCGACACCAATTTCATCAAACGCTGGGCGCCCTAAACTTTCCGGGGAACATTTCCCGGCGGCCATCGTCTTACTGTCATGCGCTTGCGGACCCCGCTCCTGATCTGCGCCCTGCTCCCGGCCGGCCTTTTCGCCCAGCAGAATCTCGCCGGTACCTGGCAGGGCACCGTCCGTCCTCCGGACACCAAAGCCGATCTCCGCACCGTCCTCAAAATTTCACCACCCGACGGCGCCAGCTACAAAGCCATCTTCTACAGCATCGACCAGACTTTTCAGGCTTTCCCGACCACCGTCACCGTGCAGCCCTCGAACATCAAAATCGAAATCCCCGGCATCGGCTGTGTCTTCGAAGGCAAGGTCAGCGCCGACGGCAACATCCTTTCCGGCTCGATCAAGCGCGGATTCCCTGAAGCCGTCCCGTGGACCCTGAAGCGTGTCCTCGAGGGACAGGAAGCCTGGAACATCCCCCAGCCTCCGCAGCCGCTCAAGCCGCTCCACGATGCCGACCCGACGTTCGATGTGTACACCGTGAAGCTCAGCCGGCCCGACGAACGCGAGAGAGGCGTCCGCCTGCAGGGCCAGACAATCTCGGTTTACAACCTGACGATGTCCAACCTGATGACGATCGTGTACGATGTTCACCCGCACCAAATCATCGGTGCTCCCTCGTGGTTCGACTCGGAGCACTATGACATCACCGCCAAGGTGCAGGGCGATGGTCAGCCCAATATCGATCAGGCGCGCATCATGATGCGGAAGCTTTTCGCCGACAGCTTCCACCTCGTCCTCCATATGGATACGAAGGAACTTCCGGTTTACACCCTCAGCCTCGCAAAAAGCGGATCGAAGCTCATCAAGAGCGACACAGACAAAACAGACCCGTTCATCATCAATCGCGGACCCGGCAGCGCTTCGTTTTCCAGCACGTCGATGGCTGACCTGTGCCGCTATTTTCAGCAGGGTCCGGTTGACCGCCCGGTTCTCGACCAGACCGGCATCAGCGGCCGTTTCGATTTCGCGCTGGTGTGGACGCCTCCCGAGCTTCAGACCGCCAACCCGCCCGCTGTGTCGAACGCGCTGGGCGGCGATCGCCCCGACCTGCCGCCGGATTTGTTCACCGCGGTTCAGCAGCAGCTCGGCCTGAAGCTCGACGCGGTCAGGAAATCCATGGAAGTTCTGGTCATCGATAAGGTCGAGAAGCCGGCAGACAATTAACGAATCGATCAAATTCGGCGGATAATTGATCAGTCGGCCATGCTGAATCGGATCCACTGTTACATCGCGCTGCTGGCGGCGCTCGCTTCGAACTTCCTCATTGCCCAGGATACGGCCCGGCCCTCGTTTGAGGTCGCCTCCATCAAACCTTCCTCGGCGACGTCCGGACCGCCCGGCGTCCGATTTCCTCCCGGCGGGCGCATGATTGCAACCAATATGAACCTGAAGTCGTACATCACGGTCGCCTGGTATATCGATTGGCTGCAGATTTCCGGCGGTCCTGCCTGGATGGAAACCGATCCTTACGATATCGATGCCGAAGCCGACGGCGATCCCGCGCGCAGCGAAAAACGAATCATGCTTCGCTCTCTTCTCGAAGATCGTTTCCATCTCACGATGCATCAGGAGACCAAGGAGGTTTCCGGCTACGCGCTTGTGATGGCGAACCCCGGCCATCCCGGCCCCGGAATTAATCCTGCGCGTGAAGGCTCCTGTGTTCAGATGGATCCGCGGAAGCCGCTGGCCGCGCAGACGGACGCTGTATTCTGCGGCGGTTTCCGCGTCGTGCAAAAGACGAAGGAGGGGCAGAACTATTCGTCGCAGGTGCTGGAGGGCCACAGCGTTTCTCTCGAAAGCGTCGCCCGCGCGCTGGTGACAGTTGTGCACAGTAAGGTGGTGGATGAAACGCATCTCCCCGGCGCCTTCGACTTCACACTGGAATACGCCGACCCTCGGACACCGGCGTCGGACGCGCCGTCGGTCTTCGCCGCCATCCGCGAGCAGCTTGGTCTGAAGCTCGAGTCCCGCAAACTCCCGTTGGAACTCTACGTCGTGGATCACGTGGAACGGCCCGGCCCGAACTGAACGAGGACACGCCCTTCAAAAAGCGCAATCGACTGCCTGGGTATTTCCCGCCGCGTCAAAAGCCAGACTCACGCCGTCAGGGGGGATGACAGCGAACGACTTCGTCTTCGCGCTCGGGGCACACAGCCTCACCTCGAGGTTTCTGTCGCGATCCACATAGGCCAGAGTGGTTTTCTGCCCCACATTGCCTTCCGCGAAGCCCCAGCACCGCGCGTTGACCAGTGTGCCAGACCACGTTCCGGCAAAGCTGTTCCCCACAAAACCCGGGCTCGACGCCAGACAAAACAAAACGGCAAGCCTCATGACAAGCGCATCCTTTGTTGCGCACTTAGTAGACTCCGGTTCTGTTACAAGGGTGTCGCCTTCAGCTCTGCCGCCCGGATATACTGTGAGCTGTTCGACACGGAGTTCTTATGAAACCAGCCCGGCTCTTGTTATCCGCAGCAGTGCTTTGCGCCCCGGTATTCGCCCAGTTCGCGGGGTCTATGAACGCGACGCCCGGCGCCGATCTGAGCGGCAACTGGTCGCCCGCGCCGCACGACGAAGAGGTCGGCAATCCGGCGCTGGTGGAGTATTACGGGGTGCCGATCAACGATGGCGCGCGTGCGTTCGGACTTGCCTGGAGTTCGTCGCGATCCACTTTGCCCGAACACCAGTGCCAGGTCCATCTGGTTTCGTACATTTATGGCGGACCGCTGAATCTGCGGATCTGGGAAGAGCGCGATCCGCAGTCGCAAAAAGTGATCGCGATCAAGCAGTACATCAGCACGTACGAACAGAACCGCACGATCTGGATGGACGGCCGGCCGCATCCCTCGCCGAACGCTCCGCATACGTGGATGGGATTTTCGACCGGCAAGTGGGAAGGCGACATGCTCACCGTCTACACGACGCACATCAAGATGGGCGAGTTGCGGCGCAACGGATTGCTGGAGAGCGATCGAGGCGACGCTGGTGGAGCATTTCTTCCGCTACGGCGACTCCTGACGCATGTGGCCATCGTGACCGATCCGGTGACGCTGACCGAGCCGTTCATTCGGACGCAGACGTTTCGGCTGACAGTACGCGGAGGGGCAGAACTGGCTGTATCCGTGCGAGTACGTGGAAGAGGTGGCGCGACCGTCCGCGCGGCGCGGTGCCGAACTATCTGCCAGGCGAGAATCCGTTTGTCGCGGAACATGCGAACAAGCTGCACATTCCGGTGGAAGCGGCGCTGGGCGGGGCGGAGACGATGTATCCCGAGTATCGGATGAAAATCAAAGCAACTGGAAAAGAAGGCCTCGGGTCAATGAGAACGGGAATACTGTTTACGGGATTGGTGCTTTGCTGCGTCAGGCTTGCTCGCGCAGAACAGGCGGGCGATCTGGATGTGCTGCACGTCCAGGGGAACGTGTACATGATCGCGGGCGCGGGCGGAAATATTGTCGTGCAGATCGGCGATATGGGCGTGGTGGTCGTCGATACGGGCCTGGAGCAGAACACGGATAAGGTGCTGGCGGCGATTCGCAAGCTGTCCGACAAGCCGATTCAGTACATCATGAACACGCACATGCATCCCGACCACATCGGCGGCAACGACGCATCGTGCGCAAGGCCGGCGTAACGATCACCGGCGCGAATGTCACCGGAGACATCAACGATGCCGGCAGCCGGCGCGCAGATCTTAGCGCATCAACAATGTGCTCGACCGGGTGAGCGCGCCTTCGGGCAAGCAGGCCGCCATGCCGGAGGGTGCGTGGCCCACCGACACCTACATGACCGGGCAGAAGGAAGTGTACTTCAACGAGGAGCCGATCATCGATGATATATCAGCCGAAAGCGCACACCGACGGCGACAGCTTCGTTTTCTTCCGCCGCTCGGACGTGGTTGCGACCGGGCGATATTTTCGTGACCACCAGCTATCCATGGATCGACATCGAAAACGGCGGCAGCATTCAGGGCGAGATGGATGCGCTGAACAATCTTCTCGACATTGCGATCCCGAAGCACGAAGAAGAAGGCGGCACCTATGTGATTCCGGGCCACGGGCGAATCTGCGACGAGTACGACGTGCTGGAATACCGAGACATGGTCACGATCATGCGAGATCGCGTGCAGGCTGCAATCAAGAAAGGCATGACTCTCGAGCAGGTGCGCGAAGGCCGGTTACACGAAGGATTTCGACTCCCGCTACAGCGCTAAAAGCGGCTTCGGGACGGCGGACAATTTCGTCACCGCGGTTTACAAGAGCCTGAGCGCGGGGAAGAAATAAGCTTGGGATACGTAACGCTCCGGCGGGCAAAGCCGGCCTGCAGGGCCGAAGCCCTGCCCCACATGGCTAAGCAATGGCCAGGTCGGCGACGCGCTCCTGCTTCCACAATTCGATGTAGCCGGAAAGCTGCCGCATCATATCGCGGAAGCCTTCGATAGTGAGCGACTGCGCGCCATCGCTGACCGCCTTCTCCGGGCAGGGATGCACTTCCACGATCATGCCGTCGGCGCCCACCGCCACCGCGGCTTTCGCGAGCGCCGGCACCAGGCTGCGCTTGCCCGTGGCGTGGCTCGGGTCGAGGATCACCGGCAGATGCGTCATCTCATTCAGCACCGGGACCGCCGAGATGTCGCAGGTATTGCGCGTGGCGGTTTCAAACGTGCGGATGCCGCGCTCGCACAGCATCACCTGCGAGTTGCCGTGCGCCACCACGTACTCGGCCGACATCAGCAGTTCTTTGATCGTCGAGCTGAGCCCGCGCTTCAGCATCACCGGACGGCCGCAGCGCCCGAGCGCTTTCAGCAGCGCGAAGTTCTGCATGTTGCGCGCGCCGATCTGCATGATGTCGGCGTATTCGGCCACCAGATCCACGTCGCGGTCGCTCATGACTTCGGTGATCATGGCGAGCCCGGTGGCTTCGCGCGCCTTTGCCAGCAGCTTGAGGCCTTCCTCTTCCATGCCCTGAAAATCGTACGGCGAAGTGCGCGGCTTGAATGCGCCGCCGCGCAGCATCTTCGCGCCGGCGGCGGCCACGGCCTCGGCCGTTTCCATGATCTGCTTTTCGCTCTCGACAGAACACGGGCCGGCCATGGTGATGAACTCGTCGCCGCCGATTTCGGCCCGGCCGACGCGGATGATCGTGCGCTCCTTGCGGAATTCCTTGCTGACGAACTTGTACGGGCGCCGAAATGCGCACGGCGTTTTCCACGCCGGGCGTGGCTTCGAGCGATTCCAGACACGCCGTCACATCGCCGCCGACGCCGACGACGCCGATCACGACCCGCTCCTCGCCTTCGATCGAATGGACTCTGAATCCGAACTCCTGAATCCGTTCCGTGACATGTTCGACTTCCTGTTTGGTGGCGTCGGGCCGCATCGAGATAATCATTTGAAACCTTCCATAAAATGAAAAAACCCACTCTTTCGAGTGGGTTGGTGATTCTGAAACTCAGACCAGACCAACGCCACTATGGAGTGGGGCTCCAAAATCGATAGC
This sequence comes from Terriglobia bacterium, assembly GCA_963832905.1. Taxonomy (GTDB): domain Bacteria; phylum Acidobacteriota; class Terriglobia; order Bryobacterales; family Bryobacteraceae; genus BOG-234. The sequence continues at coordinate 1,074,103 of CAWHVO010000002.1, forward strand.
TAAAGCCAAAGTGGGCGGTCATCGAAAACACCACTATATCATCGCCCGCCGGGAATTGCAAGGGGTTGTTATTCGCCTGTCGAGACGATTCGGGAATCGGACTGGAACTTCCGGTAATCGCTGAAGGTGACGTGCTGTTCGACGTTAACCTTCTTGACCAGCACCATGCGCGCCGACGCTTTGAGTGAAATGTCCTTCGGTACCCAGAATTCGTCCTTACCAGCCGTGCCAACCGGCATCAGCTCATAGGACAGATGCGTTCCCTCGGCAACCCGGGCGAGGAACCATCCGAGCGAAAACGGATTGAGAACGTCGGCGTCGAACTTGACCCAGCTGCAATCCTGTTTGTCGATCCAGAGTGTGCCCTGGAGATTGTGGAGAATACCGCTCAGTTCGCCATGATAAGCGGAGCGCGGACTGGCGCTGATTTCCCACGCGCTGCGGCCCGCGATGACGGCGTCGCCGAGGAGCCTGTAATCGAAGGCATCGGGGATGTCTTTGAACTGGGCGCGGCGTTTGGCGATCTGTTGCTCCTCGTCCGCGATGCGTTTGGCGTGGTCGGCTTCGCTGAGGCGGCCGGCATCGGTGGCAGCGCGGTCGAGTTTCGTCTGCTCCTTCCGGGCATCCGCGGCGGGAATCGGTTTGTCGTCCTTTTCGAGGGGACGAAAGTAACGCTTGCCGCCGATGTAGAGGACTTCGTCGAGCGTGCTGTGAGCCGATTTCACGCCGCCGGCTCCATTGAGTTCGTCGATCTCGTCGCGCATTTTGTAGGTATAATTCAGGGCGAGACGATAGCTGTGATCGTCCATGGCGACGGCGCGGGCGACGAGTGAGCGGGCGTCCTCTGCGCAGCACAGACCGGCGCAAGTCAACAGGATCGCCGCGGCTCTCATGCGCTACCTTTGACGCGAAGTGCTGAACTTCGCGTTCTGCAGGAGGTGCTGTCCCTCATCAGGGTCAAGCACAGCAAGCTTAAAGCCAACATCGGGCACCATCTCAGCTGAAACGTAATAAGTTTCACCGGACTTCACCTTCATAGCCTGCTGGGCGATGGCGTGAAGCGTGATTGGCACCAGCATAACCAGTACGTGCGCGGCGGCACGAGCGCACAGGCGATGCTCGCCCGGGCCAAGTGGCAACGTGAAGTAACTCCGGTTGCCTACGGCGCCAACCCACGATCCATCGATACCGATCGCGACTGTTCCGCCGATGTTCGAACCGATTATATAGACTACAGCGCCGCCGCTCTGCGGGGCGGGCAGCGGGTGCTGCGTCTTGTCGCGAACGACCTTGAAGCGGGGGGCGGCGGGACCGCAGGCAGCGTCGGGTGACGTTCTGTGCGAGGGCGGCGGATGCGATTGCTATCGCGAGTGCAAGGACTTTCATCTGCGTGACAATTGGACGCATGCGGATTCACCTCGTTACAACCGGTGGCACGATGGAAAAGCTCTACTCCGAACAGAGCGGGTCGGTAGAGAACCGTGGGTCGAAGGTTGACCATTATCTCTCGCAGCTGCGGCTGCCGGATGCCGAGGTCGATGTGACGCCCGTGATGAACAAAGACAGCCTCGACATGACGGACGCGGATCGGGAAATGATTCTTGAGGCTGTGAAGGCGAAGATCTCGGACGCGCCGGTCGTCATCACACATGGCACCGACACGATGGTGACAACGGGCAGGCTGCTGAAGCAGCGGCTGGGTGCGATCCGCCACCCTGTGGTGCTGACCGGCGCGATGACGCCGCTCGGATTCGAGCGGTCCGACGGCCTGCAGAACCTGACCGAGAGCCTGTTCGCGGCCCGCGTGCTGCCGCCGGGGGTGTGGATCGTCATGCATGGGCAGTCGTTCGACGTCGATCGGGCGCGGAAGGATCGGGCGCTGGGGCGGTTTGTGGCGGATAGGTGATGCTTGCGTTTTCAATGAGATAGCCGCGAAATCCGGTTCGTTTGGCAAAAATGTGGTTTTCCGCAAGAGCAAAACTAATTTGGGCACGAATGAATCCGAATCAGCACAAATACGAACGTTTCTCATTGCGGCTTCAGTGTGACATGCGCTTTTCGCGACCAGCGGCCGAGTGGCGATCTGGGTGGTGATTCGACGGGAGATATAAACTTTCGCGGCTCGTGACCGCTACGACGCGGCTTCGCGCGTCCACCGAGGTGGATGAAAAACCGGCCGCCCCTGGGGGGCGGGGCGGTCGGCGATTTCCTGGGACCTGTCAATATTTCATGTTGCTGATTTCACGTGGGTTCCATGGAGCTATTTTTCGTAGGACTGGATTGCGGAAGTTCGCACACACATGCGCGTGAAAGGCACGCCGGCCGGCCAGCGTGACGCTTCAAGAGACGCACCGCATTTCGGACACAACGCGGCGTCCGAGGGCAGGAGTCCGGTTGAGATGATGTCCAGGAACGGGACTTCGCTGACGCGTAAGCGGATTCACTTCCGCGCGACGCGCGTTTCTAGTGAATGTGGACAACAGGGCTTGCAAGAAGCATCCTTAATAACCCAACAACGTGCCTCTAAATCCGCAGGAGTTGGGCACCAGTTCTCGGACGGTCGGTTGTCTCGAGCAAGGTCCGCCCGCAATTGCCGTCCGGCGACATTCGGCGCGTCGTGGAATTCGACCCTGGGCCCAAACAGTCAAGGCTGAATCTCCAGAGCAACGTTTGCCGTGAAAACCCTTGTATGTGTCCAAATAACTCAGCACCAAGCGCCAAAAGCCTTCAAAGTCGCAGAATCTCAACCGGAGAATTTTGGCCGTACGCTTGCTTCGTCTGGACCGGTTATGACGCCCCGTCCGATCGTCCTTGCAATGATTGCCACCGCGTTAATCGGGACGACCGTATACGCCAACTCGCTGCCGCAAAAGTTTACCCAACATTTTCCCGACCTGAATCCAAACGATACCGCGGTTGTTCTCGCAGCGGATGCGTCGGGGAATCTTTTCATTGTGGCCGATGCAGCCACGGGAGTATTAACAGCATTAACCACACACATCCATGTAACGAAAACCGATGGCGCAGGGAACGTGCTGGCGACGCTGGATTTCGGAGGCTCCTCGACCGATACGCCCAAGGCGGCCGCAGTGGACGCGCAGGGAAATCTGGTGATTGTGGGCGAGACGCAATCCACGGATTTTCCGCTGGTCTCGGCGCTGCAGACTTCAGGCAGTATTTTTGTTACAAAGGTTGACCCGCAGCTCCATGGAATTCTGTTCTCGACTTTGCTCGGCGGCGGCCCGGGTGGTTACGCATCAGCCGTGGCGTTCGATTCCGCAACGAACATCTATGTGGCCGGATCAACGGCCGGGTTCGGACAGACGCCTGCTTTCGCAACCACGCAGGGGGCGCTTCAACCTTCCCCGCCCGTCGCAGCCGAATCGGCCGAATTGCTGGCATACGGCTTCGTCGCCGAGATCTCGTCGAACGGCCGTCAGCTGACTTTCTCGACGTACTTCGCCGGGTCCGGCTTCACCTGCTACGAAGACGCTAATCCCTGTACCAGCTTTCCGGGCTCTATCGGTCCCTACATCTACACAACCCCGGCACAAATCGCCGTCGATTCAGAAGGCAATGTGTTCATCGCGGGAAACACGAATTCCAATAATGTGCCGGTAAGCGCAGGCGCCTTCGCCACGCACTGCAACTGTAACAACAGCCGTGGGGCCGGATTTGTAGCGGAGCTTTCTCCAGGTGGGGGACAACTTGTCTGGGGAACCTATATTCCTATTCCAATTCCGGCGACACAGGGTCCGGCGTATTACGGCGGCCCGCAGGTGAGTCTCACTGCGATGACGCTCGACGCTTCGGGAAATGTGATTCTCGCAGGTGCGACTCCTGATGGTTTTCCGGTGACAGCAGGCGCGCTTCAACCAACTTATCCGGTGCCCTCTGGCAACGCGTACCTAAATTACAATGCCGGATTCGTCGCCGAACTCAATGCGACGGGAAGCAACCTTACTTTCGCCACCTATTTGGGAGACGATGATCTGTCTCTGGGAGCGTATGGCCCAGTCGGCATCGCGGTGGACCGGAACGGTGTGATCTGGGTCAGCGGGAGTTCGGACCTCGCCGAAATGCCGGCTCCGTTGGGCGCAGTTATGATCGGAACGAATTACATCGCGGGGCTCTCCGTGGATGGTTCGAGTGTGGTGTCATTCTTCACCGCACCCACCGGCGCCGCCGACCAGAGTCTCGCCGTCACGTCCCAGGGCGCCATCGCTGCGTTGGGCACGTCGGGTTCGCTGCTGATTTCATCAGGTTCCGCGGGGCCTTATGTGATGGGCCTCGTCGAACTGAGTGCGTCCGTCGTCTCCCCTGCAGTCTGCGGGCGCGAGTTGATTTCTCTTTACGGCATCAGCATCGGAGCCGCGAACGCAGTCACCGCATCTATTTCGAATAACACGATCGGGAGATCTCTGGCCGGCATTCAGGTCCTGTTTAATGGGTTCCCGGCGGCGCTCCTGTACGTTGGTCCCAACCAGATCAACGCCATTGTACCCAGCGAAATCGCTGATCTCTTCACAACGACAGTTCAGATCGTCACGCCTGCAGGCACGATCAACGGGCCCACACTCGCGGTTCGTCCCTCTGTGCCGCAGGTGTTCACAAATCAGACCGGTTACGCCATCGCGGTAAACCAGGACGGAACCATTAATTCGCAGACCAACCGCGCTCAGCCCGGCTCGATTGTGAGCATCTGGCTGACAGGGGGCGGCGCAGTTTCGGGGACGCCGGACGATCTGGTCAACACCACGCTCGACCCCAATCCTCTTCCGATTTCCGTCCTCACCGGGATTGCGGGCGGTGGAACCGCGCCTCTGGCGATCACCTATGAAGGAAACGCGCCGACACTGCCCAGCGGGGCCATCCAGGTAAACTTTCAACTGCCCCCAACGCCCGAGGCGAATGGGTTTCCGCTCACCGTGCAGGTCGGTTCAGCATTGGCACACTTCGGTATTGGGGTTGTGGATTAGACTCCAGGGCCACTTCCGAAGACGGGACAGAACGGCCTTCCTTGAGGTGGGTATACAACACAGTCCATCCGACCGTAAAACGCCCTTAAGCGCGACGCGGGCGAGAAGTCAACTCGTGGATGTGCCCGCCCCACGATCCAAGATACGGGGTTCTTGCCGAGCCTGCCGAATTTTTGGCGCCATCGAGCAGATAGTTGAAACGGGAGGGCACGAGATAGCTACGCTCGCGTCCGCAATGGTTCCGGCGCTGCGGGCGCGCCGCGCAGGAGTCCCGCTGTGCTTAAGTCTTCATCGATGTCTGGCCAGTGAATACCGTATCCCGCTCCGCTGACCAGCCAGTTCCGGCGTTGCTCCGGCGTTGCGTCGAGAAGCCTCGGATACCAGACCAGGGGAACAACAATCGTGCGCCCGTCAATAAGGTCGACAGCCAGCGTGTCGTCCGTCAAGTGCACGTCCTTCACCCGCTCGCCCGGGTTAATCTTCGAATCTTTCATTCCATCTCTCCAGCAGGCCGGCTTCGTTATCTTTCAGTATCTGTTGTATACGACGAAGTTCCACCGCACTGAATCCCAGGTTGAGAGCCAGGCTGATTGGCCTCAACCAAAATTTCGCTGACTGGTCGTCACGGTCCACATGCATATGCGGCGGCTCATTTGGTTCATGACTGTAAAAATACACGCGATACGGACCCGACCGCAAGACCGTCGGCATGGCCCCAGTATCCCACCAGCCGCAGAATCACTCCCCCGGACGCCGCAAGTGCCTTGCGGCTGCGGAATACGTGTGCGAACTTCTGAAACCGAGTACTTAGCTGCGGAGTTCGGTGGCGATCTCGGCGGCGACCTGGCGGGCTTGATCCACCTGTCCCGGCTCGAGGCTGATCGCGCCGACCCGGGCATGGCCGCCGCCGCCGTAACGCTCGCAAATCGAAGCCAAATTGTGCCGCGGTTCTTCGGGCGCCCAGGGGTTTGAGCCGACCGAAATCTTCGTCCGGAAACTCGACGGGCTCACCGACACCGTGTAGGTGCTGTTCGGGTAGAGGTAATAGGGGATGAACTTGTTGTAGCCTTCGAGATCGTAGCCGGTGAGGTCGAAGGTAATCACGCCGCCCGATTCACTGGCGCGGTCGCGGATGATGTTCAGCGATTTCAGATGGCGATCGTAAAGGGGCTTGAATATCTCCTGTATATCCGGCAGCGCGGCGATCCCGGCGAGCGGCATGTGCTGCATATATCCGATGATGCGCTGGACGACATCGGAGCCTTTCGAGCTTTCGATCACGAGCGTCAGCTTCATGGCCGGTGCGCCCAGTTCGACGGCGGTTTTGGGATCGGGATACTGGGCGCCATCGATGATGTCCGCCCAGTGCACCAGATCGTCAAGATCGGGAGCGCTGAAACCCCACTTCTGCCGGGCCATGGTGGAGATGAAGTTGGTGCACGACTTGAAGGAGGGATCGTACATCTTCTTCGGCGAGTGGCCAGCCTGGAAGTGGCGCGCGTCTTCGGGAGTGAGAAAGGCGCTCTGATGATGGTCGAACCACCAGGTGAGTTTGGGGTTGCTGGAGTACTTGAAGTCGACGATGGCGTTTTCGTCGCCGTCGAAGAGGCTGTCCTCGAAAATCTGGGACGCGCGGTGAGCCATGCCTGTGTAGCAGAACTCGGCCGTGCTGTCAACCGCGCCGCGGTAAAAGCGGCTGAAAAAGGCCGCGGCGGCGGAGCCGTCGAAACAGTGGTCGTGATAGAGGACGCGAACCTGCATGCTTTTGTGAAACAGGGTGAAAACTTTTCATGGTGCCTGAATGCGGCGGGAATTGCAACTATTTGTTTGTGAAAAAGCGTCAAGACGGGTAAAAGCACCGGCGACAAGATCGCCGGCGGTACATGGGCGGTACATGGGCGGTACATTGAGAGAAGATGTCGACCACCCTGAGGGCCCTCCGGCATCGCAACTTCCAGCTTTTCTTCGCAGGCCAGCTGATTTCGCTGATCGGCACGTGGATGCAGTCGCTGGCGCAGTCGTGGCTGGTCTACCGCCTGACCGGCTCGGCGGCGCTGCTGGGGCTGGTGAGCTTTTCGGGGCAGATTCCGATTTTCATCCTCTCGGCGATCGGCGGGTACACGGCGGACCGGCGGAACCGGCATCGCGTGGTGATTGCAACGCAAGCGGCATCCATGGCGCTGGCGCTGGTGCTTTCCGCCCTGACACTTACCCATCGCGTGCAGGTCTGGGAAATCTTCGTGCTGGCTGCGCTGCTCGGCGTGGTTAACGCATTTGACATACCGGCCAGGCAGTCGTTTCTGGTGGAGATGGTGGGGCGGGGCGACCTGATGAACGCCATCGCGCTGAATTCGTCGATGTTCAACGGGGCGCGGATTATCGGTCCGGCGATCGCGGGGATTCTGGTGGCGAAGATCGGGGAAGGCTGGTGTTTTTTCGCGAACGGGATCAGCTATGTGGCCGTGATCTGGGGGCTGCTGCTGATGAAGGTGGACCCGTTCCGGCCGGCGCCCGCGACGAAATCGGCCTGGGAGACGATTCGGGAGGGTTTTCACTATGTCGGGCGGACGGTGCCGATCCGGGCGATTGTGATGCTGATTGCAGTGGTGAGCTTCGCCGGGATGCAGTTTACGGTGCTGATGCCGATCTTCGCGGATGGTATTCTGCACTCGGGCGCGCAGGGGCTGGGAGTGCTGATGGGTGCGACCGGGTTGGGGGCGCTGGGCGGGGCGCTGATGCTGGCCACGCGCACGCAGCTCAAGGGCTTTACGCTGCTGGTGCCGTCGGCGGCGGCGGTGATGGCGTGCGCGATCGCCGGATTCGCGGTTTCGGAAGTGATGTGGGTTTCGTGGGCGCTGCTGTTCGTGGCGGGGTTCGCCATGATGGTGCAGGTGGGGGCTTCGAATACGCTGATTCAGTCGATGGTGCCCGACCATCTGCGCGGGCGGACGATGAGTGTGTATTCGATGATGTTTCTCGGGATCGGGCCGTTCGGGTCGATGGCGGCGGGGTTTGCGGCGGGGAGGTTTGGTGCGCCGATGACATTGGTCGCAGGGGCGGCGATCAGTCTGGTGGCGGCGGCGGTGTTTGGGGCGTGGCTGCCGTCGATCCGGCCGATTGCGCGGCAACTGATCCGGGAGCGGCAGGCGGTGGATGAAGTTTCGGTTTCAGAGGTGCTGGATACGGCCGCGGCGTCGCGGTGATCGACCGTATTTCATAAAATCATGGCAGTGACTTGGCGATCGCAACGGCTCGGCTGTGCTTTAGCCGCGATGGCTGTCTCGATGATAGGCTCGCTGAGCGCGCAGACCGTATCCTCTACGGCCGACTCGCATTTTGAGGTGGCGTCCGTCAGGATAAACGTCAATACGGAAGGTCCGTCGTTTATCTCCGGGTCCAGGCCTGGCAGATTTTTGGTCTCGAATACACCGTTGCGGTTCGTCATTCTCTACGCGTACGGATTGCTTGATCATCAGCTCGCGGGAGCGCCGGAATGGACTTGGACCACGAGTATCGATATCACTGCGACCTATCCTTCCGGAATGACTCCAACTGATGAAATGGTGCGGGGCATGGTGCGGAATCTGCTCGGCGAGCGCTTCGGGTTTACAGCGCATGACGAAAAGCGGGAAATGCCGGTTTACGCCCTGACCCTTGCACGGAAGGACGGACGGCTGGGCGCCCGGATGAAGCGGTCAGAAGTGGATTGCGCCAAATGGAATGAGGAAAAGCGTCCGACGGCCGATGCCGGGGGACCGAGTCCGGTATCGCCCACGGGGAAGAGACCGGCATGCGGAATGCTGGCAACCCGGCGGTTTCTCACCGGAGGAACGAGGACCACCCGGCAACTCGCGGTTACGCTTCAGAGCATGGTTGGGCGGCCGGTAATCGACCAGACAGGTCTGGGCGGCGCCTACGATGTCGATCTTCAATGGGCAGCGGAAAACAACGGCGACACACAACAAGGCGATGCGCCATCCATCTTTACTGCCGTGCAGGAGCAGCTCGGGCTGAAACTGGCCTCTCAGAAAACTCAGGTGGACGTTCTGGTCATCGATAAGGTCGAGCGTCCGGATCCGAACTGAAGAGCCGTCGAGTGTGGGCGGCGGCGTCGCGGTAAAGGGATGGATTCGCATGACTCCTGGTGCAGGTGAATGCTTTGAATAATGTGGCATATGCTATTCGTATATGCCAGAACACAGCCGCGTAACCGGGCAGCGAAAAGCGAAAATCTTCATGAACAACCGCAGCCATGCGGTGCGCTTGCCCAAGGAGTTTCAGTTCAGGACGCAGGCAGTCTTCATCAGAAAGGTGGGGCACGATGTGGTTTTGTCGCCGCGGCCGCTCGAGTGGTCCTCTTATCTCGCGGAAGCTCCGACTGCTTCAGCGGAGTTCATGGAAGGCATTGAAAACCTTACCGTGCAAGAGCGGGAATCCTGATGCCGCGCTACATGCTCGACACCGGCACAAGCTCCGATATCATGAAGCGCTCGAACGATTCAGTCCTCCAGCACCTGAGGAGAACTCCGGTGGATGATGTGTGCATTTCCGTCATCACGAAATCGGAACTCCTGTTCGGAGTCGAAATGTCTTCGCGCGAGCAGCAGGACCAGACCGCGCTCGCCGCCTTTCTGGACTATGTCGAAGTGCTGGATTTTCCGGATCGGGCCGCGCAGGATTACGCGCAGATTCGCGCGGATCTCAAGAGGCGGGGCAGGATGATCGGGGCGAACGACCTGTTCATTGCCGCGCATGCCCGCAGTCCGGGGCTCGCGCTGGTGACGAACAATACGCGGGAATTCGGCCGTATACCGCGTCTCACGATGGAGAACTGGACGCGAAGTCTTTGAGGTAACTCCGCAACTCGTCGCGAACACGACGGAAAACGGCCATACGTTCTGTGGCGGTACCGACACCCGGTGGCGGCGGGTCGTCGAAGCTGTGGTGCAGTCGGTTGGCGGCGCCGAAAAAGACCGGACAGGTTTCACGGGCGTTGTCGCAAACCGTGATGACGTAATCGAACGTCTGGCCGGCGAACTCGTCGACGCTCTTTGACCGATGGCAGGAAATATCGATTCCCAGTTCGTGCATGGCGGCGATCGCCTCCGGGCGGACAGAGCGCGGGTGCGTGCCTGCGCTTTCCACGATGAATTTCTGGCCGGCATCGTGCCGCAGGAGGCCTTCCGCCATCTGGCTGCGCGCGGAATTGCGGGTGCAGAGGATGAGGACACGTGTCGTGGGGTGTGTCATGGAACCAGCCAGCGAAAGAGCAGCGTCGGCGCGGCGGCTGCGCACAGCTGCGCCGCGATAAATGCCGGCGCATCGCCGGAAGCAGGCGCGCCGTGCCGATCGCTTCCGCCGCTAAGCGTCGCCATCATAAGGGCGATCACGTATCCACGAGGCTGCCTGCCGAGCCGCACTCGGCCATACAGGCTGAAGCCCGTACCCACAAGGGACTCCCGGATTCGTGAAGCGCCGGGGCAATTGTCATCGGCCGGCGGGCTTGGTGGCACGAATGAAAGCGCTCATAAATCTGCCCTCGACGGCAGGCGCGATGGCGTCCACGTCGACCCCCTGGCCACTCAGGAAGACCCGCGCGTCTTCAATGTTGTAGACCCGCGTAGGTTCGATGTCGATGCTGTCGAAGCCGGCACGCGCCAGACTGGCGATGTACTGGTCATGATCGAGCGCTCCGGCGATGCAGCCGACCCAGAGCAGCATGTTGTGGCGGATGTCTTCGGGAACGTCGCCGCGGGTGACCACATCGGAGACGGCGAACCGTCCGCCGGGCTTCAGGACGCGGAAGGCTTCGCGCAGCACGCGGTCCTTGTCGCCAGAAAGGTTGATGACACAGTTGCTGATAATCACGTCGACGGAGTTGTCGGGAAGCGGGATGTGTTCGATTTCGCCCTTGAGAAATTCGGCATTTTCGACGCCGGCCTTGCGCTGGTTCTCGCGCGCGAGCGCCAGCATTTCATCGGTCATGTCGAGACCATAGGCTTTGCCGGCCGGGGCCACGCGGCGCGCGGACAGCAACACATCGATGCCGCCGCCGGAGCCAAGATCGAGCACCGTTTCGCCGGGGTTGAGGCGGGCTAAGGCCGTCGGGTTGCCACAACCCAGCGAGGCAAGGAGCGCTTCCGCGGGCAGTTCGCCGGCCTGTGCCGCGTCATAGAGATTCGCGGTGATCGGATCGCAACAGCCATCGGTGGCCGGCGCGGCCCCGCAGCAGGAACTTCCGCCGGCGGCTTTATCGGATGCGCGCACAACGGACCCTTCGGCCTGTGCGCTTTGTTTATCGCGCACAACGGACCCTTCGGCCTGTGCGCTGACCCGCAGCGCTGCCTGACCGTATTTTTCGCGGACCGCTTCTTTGATTTCCATTTGGTGTTTTCTCGGGCGCAGAGGCGCACTATCGTTACAGCGCACAACGGACCTTCGGCCTGTGCGCAATCGTTTTCGGTTCCACTGCTTTGCTGCGCGTGCAGCATTCGGCGTACAGAAAGCCGAGAAGCTCCTGCAGCGCTTCCGCGTTGGCCGAGTACCAGAGCCAGGTGCCCTCGCGGCGGAATTTCACGAGCCCTTCGTTTTTGAGTTTTTCGAGATGATGCGAAAGGGTGGAAGCCGGGATGCCGAGCTCGGCGCCGATATCGCTCACCACCATTCCGTCAGGGTGGGCCGACAGCAGGACGCGCATGATGCGGAGGCGCGGTCCGGTGCCCATGGCCGAGAACATATCGGCGAAGCGGGTGATCTCTTCTTCGGTGGGTTTGGCAGGTATCAGTAACTATAATTCTATAACTATGGAAATATCGAATGCAATCGCCTCGGTGCAGATCAGGCGGGCCGTGAAGGAGGAGGCGGCCGAAATCGGACGCATTCACGTGGATGCGATACGCAGCGCCTATTCGGGCATTTACACGGATAAATATCCTGCCGCTCTTTCCGCCGATGAACGCGCCCGTGGCTGGACAGAGGAAGGCAAGGGCACCTGGCGGGCAGCGATCCGTCCATTGCCGTGTTTGTTGCCTTCTGTGAGGGGAAGATGGTCGGGTTTGCCGACATCGGTTCCGCCGATGATCCCGCATCTCCCGAATGCGCTGAACTTTGCGCGATTTATCTCGCCCCCGCCTGGATTGGCAATGGGATCGGAAAGGCGCTGTTTCGCACTTGTGTGCAGGACGCGAAGGCGTGGGGCCGTCCACCGAAAGACTCATTTAAGTAAAAGAACCGGCGACTTCGACCGCCGGCGTTACAGATCGGCGCGCAGCCACCAGCTTTCCTGCCACGTGCCGCCGGGCGGGACTGTCTGCAGGTCGGGATATTTGCCGTCCGCGGCGAGGTTGATCGCGTTCGTCAGGCCGGCCATCGGCTCGAAACAGATGTAATTGTTCCCCGGCGGACAGAAGATGATGGCGACCGGATAACGCGGCCCGAACGTCACTTCGACTTTCTTGCCGCGGCCGGAAACGGAGAAGACCGTGCGGCCGTCCGCGCCGCGGATCAGGTCGGTGAAGCCGTCGTCGAACTTGTGGTCTTTGAGCGAGACGCCAGCGGAGAAGTCAACCGGTGTGGTCTCGCCGGTAGGGACAAGGCGCGCATCCGTGTCAACATGTTTGCGCACGGGAATCTGCGCGACGGCCTCTTCGATCGGCACGCCGGGCAGCGTGAAGTAGGGGTGGAAACCGACGGCGATGGGCATCGTGTCCGTGCTGAGGTTCTTTACGGTGACGCGGACTTCGAGTACGCCGGCGGAGAGGCGGTAGGTCATCTCGTATTCCTGCGCGAAGGGCCAGTTGGCCATGAGGTCCGGGTGCTTCCAGTATTCGAAACGGCTGGTGACGTGGGCGGAATCGGCGTCGGCGGCGACGTCGACGACCTGCCAGTGCGGCGAGGCCCAAAGCATGCCGTGGATGGAGTTGCCGTTGGCGTCGAGGCGCACGCCTTCGAGAGTCGAGTTGAACGTGTAGTGTTTACCGTTGGCGCGGAAACCGTCGGGCTGGCGGTTGGCCCAGGGGGCGAGAAACGGAATGCCGTTGAGATGGCGGTCGGTCTTGGCGGCACCGGGAGTGTCGAAAGGAAAATGAAGGGCGTTGGCGCCGCGCACGCTGAATTCGTATGCACGGTTGCCGAGAGAGGGGAGCACCGAGAGCTGCGTCTGGGTGGCGGCGTCGTTGAGCCGGACGACCGTAACGCCTTGTTCATCGACCTGCGCTGCTGTGTAGTTTCCGTTTCGCATTGCCATAGTCTAACCTGTACGAGCCGAGCCGTATATTGCCAGCCTTATAGTGGTGAAGTGCGCGCGAAAACGCGCCGGCGATGGACAGAGCAAGGCAGATCGCGATCCTCGGCATGATTGTCAGCGGTCTGCTGGCGGCGCTGAAGATTACGGCGGGCGCGTTGGCGCACTCGGCGGCGGTCAGCGCCGACGGTTTCGAATCGGCATCGGACGTTTTCACTTCGGGACTGGTGCTGGTCGGATTGACACTGGCGGCGCGTCCGCCGGATGAGAATCATCCCTATGGGCATGGGCGGGTTGAAATTCTTACCGGGCTGCTGCTGGGCTTTCTGCTGGCATGCGCGGGTGCTGCGATTGCCTGGCATGGTCTCAACGGTGCGGCGGATGAGAGCCATGCGCCCGCCAGCTGGGCGGTGTGGCCGCTGGTGGTGTCGATCGGCGCGAAGTTCTGTCTGATGATGGTCAAGTCGCGCTTCGGGAGGCAGATCGGCAGTGCATCACTGTTGGCCGACGCAGTGAACGACAGTATCGATGTGCTGTCGGGAATTGTGGCGCTGGTGGCAGTGTCGCTGGCGGTGGCCGACCCGGGCCGTTTCCTGCGGGCGGATCATATCGGGGCGTTCACGGTGGGAGTCATCGTGATCGGCTCGGCCTGCCGGGTGATCTACGAATCGGGGATGCATCTGATGGACACGATGCCCGATGAGCGATCGATACGCAGGATTCGCGAAGTCGCGCTGAGTGTCGGCGATGTGGCCGGGGTCGAAAAATGCTTTGCGCGCAGGACGGGATTCAAATATCACGTCAACCTGCACCTGGAGGTGGATCCGGAAATCACGGTGCGCGCGTCACACGAGATTGCACGACGGGTGCGCGACCGAATCCGGCAACAACTGCCCTGGGTGGCTGACGTGCTGGTGCACGTCGAACCATGGCCGGGGTAGCCTGAAACGAAATTAAGCGTCGATGGCCTTCGGCCGACTTTGATCCACCAAAGAACCGGCGGCTTCGACCGCCGGCGTTACCGGCGGGGGCTTTTTGCGCTGGCTGCGCGTACCTGTTCGTAGTCAACCGTCGCCGCGGTGGCCACGGCAGCGTGCGAAATCTGCGGGCTCTCGATCATCTGAATCATCTCGTACACAGGCATGTCAGTGCCTTCTTTGACGAAGCTGAGACCGTTCTCTTCGGCGTCGTAATCGACGAGCACGAGGTCGCCGCCATGCACCTGGCCGGAGGCGATCAGGTTCGACAGGGGATGCACAAGCGACCGCTCGATGGCGCGTTTCAGATGGCGCGCACCGTACTTCATATCGGTGCCTTCGCTCAGCAGAAACTCACGCGCTGGCGTGGTTACGTTGAACACGAACGGCGTGGCGCCGGGCGAATTGAAAATGCGCTGCTGCAGCTGACCCAGCTCGATGCTGAGGATGCGGGTCAGTTCGGCCGCACCCAGAGAGCGGAATACCACCACCTTGTCGATCCGGTTCATGAATTCCGGGGTGAACTTGCGCCGCGCGGCTTCGACACCGGCCCGGCTGACCTTGGCGTTCAGGTTTTCATCGGAGACACCGCTGGCCGCAAGGCGTTCCATTTCGGATGTGGCAAATCCCAGACTGGGTCTCAGAATGGAACCCATTTCCGTGGCGCCGAGGTTGCTCGTCATGAAAATCATGGCGCGTGAAAAATCGACGCGGCGGTTATCGCCCAGGGTGAGCGTGGCTTTGTCGAGAATTCCAAGCAGGAGATTCCAGAGCGCGTCGCTCGCCTTTTCTATTTCGTCGAAAAGCACAAAGCTGATTTTCACCTTGTCGGTGTGGTACTGATTCAGCACTTCCTGGCTGAGCAGGGGATGCGTCTCCCGATGACCGAGGTATCCCGGAGGGGAGCCGATCAGCTTAGCGATCTCGTGGCTGTGCTGAAATTCCGCGCAGTCAATCTTGATGACGGAACGCACATCGCCGACCAGAGATTCCGCCGTGGCTTCGACGAGGCGTGTCTTGCCGGTGCCGGTAGGACCGAGGAACAGGAAGTTCCCGATCGGACGGCCGGGACTTGTCATGCCCGCGAGATAAGTCTGATAAATGTTTACAATCTGACTGACCGCGTCCTCCTGGCCAACAACGAGCCTGCGCAAATCGGTATGAAGCTTTTCCGCTTCATTTCCCGTCTGTGACGGATCCAACTTCTTATTTAACCGGACCATGTTCTTTCTCTCCCACCGTTTCCTTGGCATCATCATCTGCTTCTTCGGTTCCGGAGCCCTTCGTCACCCTGCTTACTGCACGCTCTATGCCAAATGAAAAGTCATTCTTTTACTCCTGTCGCAGCTACTTTCCGGGTGGCCGCGACGGCCTTACTTCTATCTGGCTTATCGTCGTCCGGCGCGGCATTTCTAGAAGCGTCACCACGATTTCGGCGATATCCTCCGGGGCGATCTTCCAGGAGCTCCGCTGACGTTCCGGAACCTCTCTGTCTCCATCGCGCACAACGGACCCTCCGGCCTGTGCGCTTGTGGCTGGCTGTTGGCCACCAAATTCCGTATCCACACTTCCGGGCATGATAGTGGAAACGCGGATTCCCTCGTTGCGGTGATCGAGCATCATGGCCTCGGAAAAACCGTTCAGACCGAATTTCGATGCGTTATATGCCGCTCCGCCGGCGAAGGCATTTTTGCCGGCGAGCGAACTGATGTTGATGACGTCGCCGCCCCGAGACTGACGGAATATAGGCAGAACTTCGTCGCAGCAGTAGTAGGCGCCGGTCAGGTTCAGGCCGATCATGCGCTGCCATTCTTCGGGACTCAGATCGGCCACACTGCGGAACACGCCCGCGCCGGCGTTGTTGATCAGAACGTCTATGCGGCCGAAGCGCGCGTGGGCGGCGGTAATAAATCTGCGCACGTCTTCAATATTTGAGACGTCCGCGGGCATCGCAAAGGTACGGTCGGCCGGGCCGAGTGTGCGGAGCGCGGCGTCTACCGACTGCTGCGTGGTGCCGCAGAGGGCAACGCGGGCGCCTTCGGCGAGCAGCCGTTCGGCGATGGCGTGGCCAATACCGCGTGTGCCGCCGGTAACGATAGCGGCTTTTTCGGAAATCTTCCCGGTCATGAAACGATCCTAGCCTCGACAGTAATGAATTGCTGCACTAACATTGGATAAGAATGCCCGATGGCGGCGATGTCAGCTGGCGCGAGGTGGTTGATCGGTACCACTCCGGCTTAATAGATGAACTATCGATACATCTCGATTCGGAACGGCGGCAGGCGGCTGCGCAGGCAGCGGCCGCGGAACGCGCGCAGGCCAATTCGCAGGTCGAATGTCTCAACCAGGTGCTGCGGCGGCTGCGCGTTGCGGGCGAAGAGCAGGTTCTGCAGCTGCTGGCGGAGGGTTGTGCGCAGCACGCCGGGAAACTGGTGGTGCTGGTGTTTGAAAGCAACCAGTCTGCAAAAAATCAGGCCCGCGTGGCGGCGAGTGCGGGACTGGCCGGAGAGAATGTCTGTTTCGAGACCGCTACGGCGCCTGCGCTGGTGGCGGCCATCGAGAGCCGGGACCGGGTAGTAGCGCTGGCGACGCCAGGCGAGCTTTCGGCTCCGCTGGCAGAGCTGTTCAACGCGGGATCGGGGGACGGGAAAGCGTATCTTTTCCCGGTAGTGGCGCGTCAGACGGTTATGGCGATGCTTGTGGCATCGGCCGCGGCGCCATCTGCGCAGATTGAGTTGCTTTGCGAAGCCGCGGGAATGCGGCTGGAGGCAAAGCCGCCGGTCGCCAAGGCCGGTGCCGCGGAAGCTTCGGCTCCATCTTCATCCTGGGACAGCCTGTCCGCGGACGATCAGAAGCTGCACATGCAGGCGCAGCGGATGGCACGGGTGCGCGTGGCGGAAATGCGCCTCGAACACGCGGCTGAGCTGAATCAGGGAACGGCTGCGGGTGATATCTATGAAGCCCTGCGGCAGCCGATCGACGCGGCGCGGGAACAATTTCGCGAAGCGTTTCTGGCGAAGTCGCGGAGCATGGTGGATTACCTCCATCTGGAAATCCTGCGCAGCTTCGGCCACGACGACGAGCAGTTGCTCGGGCACGACTATCCAGGTCCGATGCGAGCGGGGCCAATGCATGTATAAAGCTTCATCTGCGCTGGCGGTTCTGGTGCTGCTCGCGCAGACCAGCGGCTTGCAGGCTGCGGATGCGCCGCTGGCGCAACTCGGGCAGGGAATCGCGGCGTACAATTCGCGCGATTTTGCGGCGGCGATTTCTCACCTGCGGGCGGCAGGTGATGTGGCGGCGCTGGCCGATTACGACGCCTACCATCTGGCGTATGCGGAACTGCTGACGGGGGACGTGGAAGGCGCGATCGGGGTGCTGAACACGTATCGCGCAAACCGGGTCGAGTCCTCGCCGCTGGAGGGCAGGATTACGCTGCTTTACGGGCGCGCTCTGCTCGACAAGCGGGATCCGGGAACATCGATGACAGCGCTCGGGGTTCTGCAGGGTGCTTACAAGACCCTGCCGCAGCCGGACGGGGACTTCGCGCTGGGGCTCGCCTATGAGGCATTGAGTGAAGAGGCACAGGCTGCGCTCAGCTATCAGCGGGTTTTTTACGAATATCCGAATACGGATCTGGCGGCGCAGGCCTCCACCGCGATCGACAGACTGCGCCCGGGGCTGGGCAAGGATTTTCCGAACGCCCCTGCCAGCGAGCAGCTGGATCGCGCGGCGAAGTGGCTGGAGGCGAAACAATATCTCAAAGCCCGCCAAGAGTATACGGCTCTGGCGGAGAGGCTGGAAGGGGCGGAAAAGGACGCAGCCAGGGTCGGGATCGGCAAGAGCGACTACATGGCCGGCGACGTGGCCGCCGCCTATCGTTACCTGAAAGCCATCAGCGTGGCCGACAAAAAGGCAGATGCCGAGCGGCTGTACTATCTGACCGAGGCCGCGCGGAAATCAGACAAAGAAGACGAAATGATGGACGCCGTCCACCGGCTCGACGAACATTATCCGCAGTCGGGCTGGCGGCTGAAGGCGCTGATCGCGGCGGGCAACCAATATCTGGGTTCGAACCAGACGAGCCAGGCCACCGCGCTGTTCCGGACCGCGGCGGAGAAGTTTCCGGATGACACGGCGGCGGCATACGCGCACTGGAGAGTGGCGTGGGCCGCTTATGAGGCAGACAGTCCTGAGCGGTCGACGCTGCTGCGCGAACAGGTGGAACGGTACCCCGACGACTCGCGGGCTTCGACGGCGCTCTACTTTTTGGGACGAATTGCCGAAACAGAGGACAAACAGGCCGAGGCGCGGGCTTACTACGACCGGCTGACGAAACAGTTCCCGCACTATTTCTACGCCGTGCTGGCAAGGCAGCGGGTGCGTGACAAGGTTGCCGAGGCGGTGCCGGACGGTGATGCGGTGATGTGGCTGGAAGATGTCGACTGGCCGGAACGGCGGGACTGGTCGTCAACCGAGCCGAACCCGGCTACGGCGCACCGGATCGAGCGGGCGCGGCTGCTGATGAGCGCGGGGCTGCCCGACCTGGCGGAAGGGGAACTGCGATTCGGAGCGAAGCTGGAGGGCGAACAGCCGCAGTTGCTCGGCATGGAGCTCGCGCAGAATGCGGACTCGCCGTTTCGCGCGCTGCGGGTGATGAAAAGCTTCAGCGCCGACTACCTCACGATGCCCATCGAGAGTGCGCCGGAGAAGTTCTGGGAGATTCTGTTCCCGCTGCCGTACAAGAACGAGGTATTCATGAATGCCCAGGAACACGGGCTGGATCCGTGGGATGTGGCGGCACTGATCCGGCAGGAATCGGAGTTCAATCCGGCGGCGAAGTCGCGGGCTAATGCGCGGGGCCTGATGCAGATCGAGCCTTCGACCGGACGCATGCTGGGCAAAAAGCAGGGGATGAGTGTGCCGACGAGTCTGTTGTTCAATCCGCTGGTCAGCATCCGGCTGGGAACGGAGTATCTGAAACAGCAGCTCAGCAGCTGGGACGGGGACTGGTACCGCACCCTGGCTGCGTACAACGCCGGCCCGGGGCGCGTGCATCAGTGGCTGGCAGGGATGAATTTCCGCGAACCGGTGGAGTTTCTGGAGAGCATTCCGTTCAATGAGACGCGGGAATACATTCAGGCGGTGATGAGAAACGCCGATATGTACCGGCAGATTTATTCGAAGTGGAAGGTGCCGGCGGAGACTACCGTGAAGACGCCGCCCGTGCTGCTGGCCAGTGTGGTGAAGCCCGCGGCGCCGAGGCGCGTGGCGCATACGGCTGCCGCGCCGAAGAAGGCTGTGCATACGTCGGCGACGAAGACCGTGCGTGCGAAGAAAACCGCCGCGAAGAAGACTGAAAAGACAAAGCGGGCTCCCGCTTAGACTTCGCTGCGTTCTCTGTGGTTAGATCAATGCTGCTTCAACGCAGAGACGCGGAGAACGCAGAGAAAACAGTCAGTGTCAGAATGCTTGTGGATGACCTCGACTGGCAAAACATTTAAGAGTGACCGGACGGCGAACTTCACCGAATCGGTGATCCGCGAGATGACGCGGCTGGCGATACGGCATGGCGCGGTGAACCTGGCGCAGGGATTTCCCGATTTCCCGGCACCGGTCGATCTGAAACAGGCCGCGGTCAAGGCCATCGAGGCCGACCACAATCAGTACTCGATTACCTGGGGCGCGAAACCGTTTCGTGAAGCCATCGCCGCCAAGTACAGGCGCACGTACGGGCTTGAGTTCGATCCGGAACGCGAGATCACGGTGACGTGCGGCGCTACCGAGGGTATGGCCGCGTCACTGCTCGCCACGACAAACCCCGGAGACGAGGTGATCGTCTTCGAACCGTTCTATGAGAGCTACCATCCCGACACGCTGCTGTGCGGGGCCGCGCGCCGGCTGGTCACGCTACATGCGCCCGACTGGCGGATCGACCCGGACGAGCTGCGGGGGGCATTTTCGGCGCGCACGAAGGCCATCATCGTAAACACGCCGCACAATCCCACGGGCAAGGTGTTCACGCGCGAGGAGCTGACGCTGATCGCTTCGCTTTGTCAGGAGTTCGATGCGCTTGCCATTACGGATGAGATCTATGAGCACATTGTTTATGACGGCCAGACGCATATCCCGCTTATTTCGCTGCCGGGCATGCGCGACCGCACCATTCTGATCAACAGCCTGAGCAAGACTTTTTCCGTGACCGGATGGCGGGTGGGCTGGGCGATCGCGGCGCCGCAGATTACGGAGAACGTCCGGAAGGTGCACGACTTCCTGACGGTGAATGCAGCTACGCCGCTGCAGTATGCAGGAATGACAGCGCTCAACGAGCATCAGGCGTACTTTGAGGGTCTGTCCGGCACGTACGCGGGACGCCGCCACGCCGCGATTGAAATGCTGGAAGCGGCGGGGTTCCGTTGTCATAAACCGGGCGGCGCTTATTATGTAATGACCGATATCTCGGAATTCGGTGCGAAAAATGACACTTCGTTCGCGCTCGAACTGGTGGAGCGGTACGGCGTCGCCGGGGTTCCAGGATCGAGTTTTTATTACCAAAATCGGCTGGGGGCTACGCAAATTCGCTTCTGTTTTTGCAAGAATTATGAGACGCTTGCATTAGCCGGTGAGAAACTCGCCCGGTTGCCCCGGCATTGAATCGCCGGAGTTCAGTCCTTCTGAAGGAGGCGCCAGATGTTGCCGAACTTCCTCGTTGAAGAGACCACCGTACGCGAATCGGGCCAGAGTGCCGTATTCGATCTCACGAATTATTCGACGCACGAACTGCTGGTGAGCCTCGGCATCACGCACGCTGTGGAGAAGGAACACATCGGCGTCGAGATTTATGGATCGCACGACGGGGCGGCGTGGCCGGCGAAACCGCTCGCGACCTTTACACCCAAGTCGTATTGCGGGGTTTACGATTTGACGCTGCCGCCACGCGGGGCGCGCTATCTGAAGGCGGTGTGGTCGGCAAAGCGATGGTCACGGGACGAAGCGCGGCCGTTTTTCCGGATTTTTGTCTCTATCCGGTCGGCGCGGATGAGGACACTGACAGCTGGGGCCGCCTGACGTACACGCGGCGCCAGCCGCGTTTCCCGCCAATGCGGCTTGCGCCGCGTGTACCCTTGATAAGATTTTCAATTGCACAGGCATGCAGCAGTCCACTGGGTCCTGCCGTTTGTAGTCTTCCTCGCGCTGCTGGCTGTGCAGCACGTGATTCCGATTCCTGCCTGGGTAAGATTCGCGGTTCCTGTGATCGCGATACTGGCGGTTTCGCGCGTGCCGCTGCATGGCGGTCCGTCCAAACCGCTTCTGAGCGTCGGGGTCGGGATCGCTGTTTTCGTTGTTTGGGTGCTGCCCGATCATCTGGTTCCCGGCTGGCATCACTTCTTTCTGTTCGATAACGCTGTGGTGGGTCAGCCGGTGGCGTCCACGCCCGAGGCCTCCAGACACGATGCGGTATTCCTTATGTTCCGGATTGCGATCAGCGCGGTTGCGGTTCCGATACTCGAGGAGCTTTTCTGGCGCGGCTGGCTGATGAGGTGGATCGTTGACCCGCAGGACTTCGAGCGGGTCCCGCTGGGAACGTTCGGGTATTCGGCATTCTGGCTGACGGCCATTCTTTTCGCGAGCGAGCACGGTTCTTTCTGGGACGTCGGTCTCGCGGCGGGAATCGCTTACAACTGGTGGATGATACGGACGCGGAATATATGGGACTGCATCCTCGCCCATGCGGTCACCAACGGCGTGCTGGCTGCGTACGTTATCGGTGCGGGACAATGGCAGTACTGGCTATAAAAGGTTAAGCAAAAGAGCCGGCGGCTTCGACCGCCGGCGGTACATTCATGATTCAACTCAGCGCCGCCGGTAAACGGTTCGGCCCTAAAATCCTGTTTGAAGACCTGAACTGGCTGATTACGCCGAAAGAGCGCGTCGGCATCGTGGGCGCGAACGGGACCGGGAAATCCACGCTGCTGAAGGTACTGGCGGGGATGGAGTCGCTCGATTACGGCGAGATCAACGCGATGAAAGGCATCCGCGCGGGCTATCTGCCGCAGGATGGCATCACGCTCACCGGGCGCACCGTGTTCGACGAGTGCCTGACTGTGTTCAGCGAAGTGCATGCGCTCGAAGCGGAGCAGCAGGCGCTGGCGCATCGCATGGCGGAGCTGGGTCAGGCGACTGCCGAATACCAGCAGATCGCCGAGCGCTATCACCACGTGCAGGCGGAATTCACGGCGCGCGACGGCTATAACATCGAATCGCGCGTGGGGGCGGTACTGTCGGGCCTGGGATTCCGCCGGGAGGACTGGCAGCGCCGGGTGGAGGAGTTTTCCGGCGGCTGGCAGATGCGCATCGCGCTGGCGAAGCTGCTGCTGGAAGAGCCGAACCTGCTGCTGCTCGACGAACCGACGAATCATCTCGATCTCGAAGCGCGCAACTGGCTGGAGGGGTATCTCAATTCGTATCCGAACGCGTTTGTGCTGATTTCGCACGACCGGTATTTCCTCGATGTCACGGTTTCGAAGATCGCGGAGATATGGAACAAGCGCGTGTGGTTTTATACCGGCGGGTATTCGAAATTCGAACAGCAGAAGAACGAGCGGCGCGCGCAGATCGAGGCGGCGTATACCAATCAGCGGGAGCGCATCGAGCAGCTGGAAGCTTTCATCAACCGCTTCCGTTATCAGGCCACCAAAGCCAGGCAGGTGCAGAGCCGCATCAAGGAGCTGGAGAAAATCGAGCGCATCGAGATTCCGCCGGATGAGAAGACCATTCACTTCCGCTTTCCACAGCCGAAACCGAGCGGGCGAATCGTGGCGGAGTTCCGGGGCGTGGCGAAGAATTACGGCGAGAAGCACGTGTTCGGCGGCGCGTCGTTTGAGATCGAGCGCGGGGACCGCATCGCGCTGGTCGGGATTAACGGGGCGGGGAAGTCGACGCTTATTAAGATTCTGTCGGGCGAGGAGCCGGTGACGGCGGGCGAATACGTGATTGGCCACAACGTGGAGTCGGATTACTTTGCGCAGGATCAGTACAAAGCGCTGGATACGGATGCGACGATCATCGACGATTTGTCGGGTGTGGCGCCGCGGTCGAACAACACGGAGCTGCGGAGCATCCTCGGGTGTTTTCTGTTTTCGGAAGACGATGTGTTCAAGAGAATCGGCGTGCTGTCGGGCGGCGAGCGCAACCGCTACGCGCTGGCGCGCATGCTGATGCAGCCGGGAAATTTTCTGCTGCTGGATGAGCCGACCAATCACCTCGATATGCGCGCCAAGGACGTGCTGCTGACGGCGCTGGAGGAGTACAACGGGACGGTCGTGTTCGTCTCGCACGACCGGTACTTCATCGACAAGCTTGCGACGCGCGTGATCGAAGTGGCCGACGGGGCGGTCGATGTGTTCCCGGGGAATTACGAGGATTACCTGTGGCGGAAGAACGGCGGCGGGGAACAGGCGGCGCCGGCGTCTGTCGTCGAGGCGAAGAAAACCACGCACACGCCTGCGCATCACAACGCGGCGAACCACGCGCATAAACCGAAAACGGCGGCGCCGGCGTCCGGCAACGCTGCCGTCGCCGAGAAGGAAGATAAGCAGCGGCGGCTGAATCCGATCAAGCTGCGGCAGATGAAACAACGGCAGCGCGCCATTGAGGACGAAGTCACGCGGCTCGAAGTCGAGATCGCGGATTTCGAACAGGGGCTGTCGCAGTTTCAGAGCGCGGAGATGAGCATCGAGATCGCCGGCCTGCTGGAATCGCGCCGCGCGGACATGAAAAACCTGATGGCGGAGTGGGAGGAAGTGTCGACGATCCTGGAGGCCAACCGATGACGAAACTGTACATCTCCGAACAGGAAGTGCTGGCATGCCTGCCGATGGCGAAGGCTGTCGATCTGGTGGAGGATGCGTTCCGGAAGCTGGATGACGGAACCGCGATCAATCATCCGCGACGGCGGGTGATTCTGCCGACGGGGTCGGTGCTGCACTACATGGCTGCGGGGACGCCGGATTACTTCGGGCTGAAGGCGTATTCGGTTAATGCGAAAACCGGGGCGCACTTCGAAGTGCTGCTTTACCGGTCCGGCGACGGAATGCCGCTGGCTACGCTCGAAGCCAATCATCTGGGGCAGATTCGCACCGGCGCGGCCAGCGGGGTGGCGACAAAGTTTCTGGCGCCGGAGGACGCGAGCGTCGCCGGGATCATCGGGAGCGGATTTCAGGCGCGAACGCAGCTGGCGGCCGTTGCGGCGGTGCGCAGGCTGCGCGAGGTGCGGGTCTGGAGCCGCAGGAAAGAAAAGCGCGAGGAGTTCGCGCGGCGGTGCGCGGCGGATTTCGGTCTGGACGTGCGGGCGGCGGAGACAGCGCGGGACTGTGTCGAGGGGGCCGACATTGTGGTGACGGCCACGAGTTCGAAAGAGCCGGTGCTGGAAGCCCCGTGGATTCGGGCGGGCGCGCACGTCAACGCCGCGGGATCGAACTGGGCGGAACGGCGGGAACTGCCCACGGAGCTGGTGCTCGATCGGGCGGCGGTGGTGGCGGTGGATTCGGTGGAAGTGGGGAAGATCGAATCCGGAGACCTGCTGATCCCCATGCGCGAAAGGCAGGTGGATGCGTTGCCGGCGGTGGAGTTGTCGGCGATTGTGGCCGGGCGCATTCCCGGCCGGGCGAACTCGGATCAGATCACGATCTTCAAATCAAATGGCCTGGCCGCAGAAGATATCGCCGTCGCCGGATTCGTCTACGAAGAAGCTCTGCGGCGCGGTTTCGGGCGCAGGCAGTGAGCTGGGCAGGCTGAAGCGGACTTCTTCGGGCATGCGGCCCATCATCTGCGGGATCTCCTGCGCGGGCCGGGGCTCGCTGAACAGATATCCCTGGACTTCCGTGCAGCCTTCGGCGCAGACGATGGAGAACTGCTCGTGCGTCTCGACGCCTTCGGCGGTGGTGGCGAGCTGAAGGCTGTTGCCCAGCGTCGCGATGGCGCGCACGATTTCGGCGCCCCGACGGCGGTCGAGGTCCTGGATGAAGGTGCGGTCGATCTTGATCTTGTCGAACGGGAAACTACGCAGATAACTGAGCGACGAATATCCGGTGCCGAAATCGTCCATGGCAATGCGGCAGCCGAGGGCGCGCAGCTGGTGGAGCGCGGCAAGCGTTTCCTCGCTGTCGTGCATCAGCACCGTTTCGGTAATTTCGAGTTCCAGCCGGGAGGCGGCAAGACCCGAGGCGCGCAGCGCGTTCATGACGTCGTCCACAGGGGATCTGCCGCGGAACTGCACCGGGGAAAGATTGACCGACACCGAGACATGCGGCGGCCATTTAGCCGCTTCCATGCAGGCTTCTTTCAGGACCCACGCGCCGAGAGGCACGATGAGCCCGGTCTCCTCCGCCACACCGATAAAGTGATCCGGAAGCACGATGCCGCGCACCGGATGGCGCCACCGCAGGAGAGCCTCAAACGCGCAGGTGTTCTGGGACACGATGTTGTAGAAGGGCTGGTAGTAAAGCTCGAATTCGCCGCGGGCTAGAGCGTTGTGGAGCTCCGCCTCGATGGTGCGGCGCTCCTTCACGCGCGCCCCCATCCGGGGTTCATAGAAGCGCCAATGCCCCGGGTTCTCCAGCTTGGCGTGGTACTGAGCGATATCGGCATTTTTCACCAGCTGCAGGGGATCGGCGCCGTTCAGTGGAGCAATTGCGATTCCGAGCGTGGCGGTCGGAATCAGGCGGTGTCCCTGGACTTCACAGGGCTCGCGAACCGTCTGCAGGATCCGATCGGCCAGCACGGCTGCTTCCTCGGGGTGGGCGAGGTCTACCTGCACGACGGCGAACTCATCGCCGTCCACGCGGGCCACCGTGTCCGCGTGCCGAATACACAAAGACAGGCGTTCGCCGACACAGCGAAGCAGTTCGTCACCCACCGGGTGGCCCATCGAATCGTTGATGAGCTTAAAGTTGTCCAGATCGATCAACAGGACCGCGAGGAACATGCCGGTCTTCAGCTCCGCCAGCGACCGTACGAGCCTTGCCTGAAACGCAGACCGGTTAAGCAGCCCGGTCAGGGCATCGTGCTCCGCCAGAAATGCGGCCCTCACGCCGGCCCTCTCATCGGCGGCTCTGCGCGCCGTGATGTCCCGCGCGATGCCGCGGTAGCCGAGAAAGACGCCGTCCCCGGTGAAAAAAGGATCTCCGTTGGCCTCAAACCAGGCGACGGCGCCGTCCCGTTTCACAGCGCGATGGATGAAGCCGCGAAACGGCCTCCTCGCCCGCAGATCTTCCCAGTGGGCCGCCACTGCCTGCTCATTTGTGCCGCCCGGCCCGATGAGATCGAGGATGGTCTTACCCACCAGGCTCGTCCCGCAGTTCCATGCTTCGACCATGCGCAGATCTGCATCCGTCTCCCACACGACGTCGGGCGAGGCAGGTGATTGCGTCTCCTGGTCCATACCGAGGAAGGCTGGGAGCGTAGTCAGGGTTCCGGTTGCCGGGAGCACGAGTCTGGATTCCTCGAAGCGAGTCTCTTAACTAACCGCGCACAACGGACCCTTCGGCCTGTGCGCTCTTAACCGCGCAAAACGCCTCGAAGATGTTATCGGCTGCCCGGGAGGGAAACTTTAGCAGGAACCTGAAAAACGCGGATACAATCCGCGGGTCCGAAATGGCAGCAAAAAGTAGAAACTCCAGGCACAGACTTTAATCTGTGAACGTTATTCCTGGGCGGGCATCTGCTGCTCGAACGTCGCGCCAAGCGCTGATCTTGAGTCGGCGGCATACCCAGCACAGGGGTTCCGGGGAATTGGAAGCTGTTTCAGAACCACACACAACGCATTTTGCCGGGGTCCTCGCGCGATCCGCGGAAAGCGATCGTTTTGCCCCTTCCAGAAGCTGGGGAGGTACTACCGATTCCTGCTTCGGGGAGGCGGGCTTGGCCGGCAACTTCCGTTTCATTGGCACTTCCACTATCTCAGATAGCCAGCCGTCAGCACAACAGGCGGGTACGGACGCACCGCGACTTGCGCCGCGTGTAACCTCCGTCATTGGCCGGGCTGCGGAAGATGGGTGCTGATCTGCTCGATGTGCGCTTTGATATCGCTCAGGTCGTTTGCATTCGGAGCGAGGCGGAGGTAGGCACGAAAAGCCTCATCTGCTCCGGCATAGTTCTGCTTTTCGAGGAGTACATATGCGAGCAACCGGGCGGCCTCCGGATCCTGATTCGGCGCGGAAATCTTCAGCGCCTCGCGGGCGTTCCTCTCGGCGCGGTCGAAATTGCTGACCCGATAGTCTGCCAGTCCGTCGGCCAGCCAGAGGCGCGGATAATCGACTGGATCAAGCGCGAGTGCGCGGTCGAGATAGCGTGCGGCGTCGGTCCATTGCATGCGCCGCGTGGCTATGTTTCCCAGCTGGATGTAAGGCTCGACCAGTTTGTCATCGGCGTCGATGGCTTTGAGGAATGCGTCGCGCGCGGCATCGGTCTCCTTACGGCGCAGCCTGGCGCGGCCCAGATCGGCCCAGGCGACGGCATACTTCGGATAGGCAGCCACCGCTTTCTCAAATTCGTTTTCCGCCGCAGCGGCGCCGGATGGTTTAGGCGAGCGCAGCAGACGAACGCCCTTCTCCCAGTCGCGGCGGGCATCCTTCGGCGCGGCCAGAGAAGTAAAGCTCACCGAGGTGCCTTCGACAGCCGCGATGCGATGCAGCACCATCATGCCGAGATCGGAGTCGTCCGAGGCGCGATGGCCGCTCAGATCCACTCTGACGGGCCGGTAGCCAGGCGCGGTGGCGACAAGCTCGCAGCCCGTTGTGACCGACATTCCGCGCACGGAAGCGCCGGAGTAAGAGTCGCTGCTCAGATCGCCCGAGCGCTTTGCTACGACGGGTCCCGCATCACCGGCGTCGGGGAAAAGGCTGTTGCTGGATCCCCACTGAAAGCTGAACTGGCCTCTGTTGTTGGTGAACGCCACGGTGCGCGTTACGCCGCCGCACACGCGCTGGATCGGAACGTTTTCGGCGGGGCCGGCGCCGCCATCGAACACCACCGTGCCCGCGAAGAAAACAGGCAGGCGTGTGTCGCCCATTGGTATCGACGGCTGGGCGGGCTGCGGCTGCGGAGTACCGGGGGGAGGAGGCGGAGACGTGCCGAGAGTCTGTGCCCACACGCCCGATGTCGCAATCAAACCCAGCGCGATGCTGCGGGAAACGTGCGGGTAAACGAACGGCATTTCGTTTTTCCGGCCCAGCCCGATTATGGCACAGACAAAAAAACCGGATCTGTTCGGGCTATTATTAAGTCGTGTCGATTGCACCGTTGCCGACGCCTCTCGAGCACCTGGGCGGGCGCCGGTTCGTGTTTTATCCGGCCATCCGCAATATCGAACACAATGAATGGCTGTACCGGCGCGCGACGTGGTCGGAGTGCGTTGTGGCCAATATGCGGACCGGGGAGGAGTTCTGGATTCCGCGGCAGTTCCTGGGCGATGTTTCATACACGGACGAGGGCCTGATGGTGGTGGCGCTGGGCCGCGAACTGGAATGGCGTGCCGGCGTTGTCATGCCGCGCCAGCGAGCCGTGATCGAGTTTCCGGTGATGGCCGATGACGAGCTTGTCGTGCCGCGGCCCGGCTATCTTGCCCCCGTAATCAACATTCGGCTCGAGCCGAAGACTGAAGTGCGGGCGTGGCGATGGATCGGCGTGGCCGCTCTGCTGGGCGCGACGGGACTGGCTATCGTGGCGGATTTCGTGCACCAGGCGCAGGTTCATCCGCACTATAATTCGCGTGCGGCAGCGCGGCGTCATCCGCCGGCGGCTGGACAGCGTTAGAGACGTAACACGCGGCGCCAGCCGCGTTCTTTGCCCGAGCCGGTTCGGATAAACAGATCAGAAATGCGGCTTGGCGCCGCGTGTACCTGCAGCTTCTGTTCGAAAACAATCACTGGCCACCGGGGTGCGGCCGATCAGAATCGCTTGCACATTGTCGATTTGCTCCGCAGCCTCGCGATTTTCTCTTACTCGCTGGGCGGGGTTGGGCTGCTGGGACTCGGTTTCCTCGATTCGTCGTTCCTGTTCCTGCCGCTCGGCAACGATCTGCTTGTGGTGGGGCTGACGGCGGCGCATCGGCAGCGCGTCTTCTACTACATTGCGATGGCCACCGCGGGGTCGGTCGCGGGTGTCGCGTTCACGCGGTGGGTTTCGGCGTGCGGCGGGCAAAAGGAGATCGAGGCGAAGCTGAAAGGGAAGCGAGTCGCCTATGTGGAAGAGAAAGTACGCAGGCACGGCGGCATCGCCATTGCGACGGCGGCGCTGATGCCGCCGCCATTTCCGTTCACTCTGTTTATTGCTGCGGCCGCGGCGCTGCAGTATCCGAAAAATAAGATGCTCGCGATCATTGCCGTGTGCCGCGTGCTGCGGTTTGCCGTGGAGGGAACGCTAGCTCTGGTCTACGGGCGCCGGATCATCCGGCTGGCTGAGTCCGCCCGCGTTCAGGATTTCATCATCGGGCTGGTGGCTGTGTCCGTAATCTCGAGCGCCGTCTCGCTGTGGATCTGGATCCGCAAGAGCAGGCGGCGCGGTTGATCCTTCCACATCGAGCTCCACCCAGCCAGGCAGCGTCGCCGGTTTGTTCTTCAGAAAAACAATGCGGCGTGTCTTCGGGAACGGCAGGCCGGATTTGATGGCGCGCTCGTAGTAAGGCAGGGCGGCGAGGATGCGGCGGTGTTCTTCGGCCTGCTCGCCTTCCGCTCCGATTGCCGCTGATTTGCTGAGAAAGCCCGCGCCCCATCCGATCGCCAGCAGGCAGCGGCCTTTATGGCGCGCAGCGGTGAGCTTCGTCTGCAGCTCGGCAACGGATGCGGCGAGGCCGGTGAGTCCCGTCCATGCGGCGTATTGCGCGTGCAGCTGGAGCTGCTTTTCCGCGTAGCGATTGGCGGCTTCGAAGAGGCGCTCGCGCGTCACCGGCGCGCTCCAGCGCAGCGACTGACGCACTTCCTCGCGATTCAGAAATTCGTTTTCGCGCCAGATGCCTTCGAAGGATGTGCCGGGATCGGCCATTTCGGCGAATGTCGGCGTGCCGTCTTCGGGCTTCCTGCCTTCGGCGGCGCCGCGGCCGGATTGCTTCCAGCCGAGCGCGTACTGCTGCGGTGCGCGTGCGGTCAGCGTGGCGAGGCGCAGCATGTAGACGCGGAAGCCATCGCGGGCACGCGACCCGGAGTCGGCTACGGAAAAGACGCGCATACGGTCCGCGTGCTGCTCGATATGTTCGGCGGGTCGGCGCGAAGGGCGATCGCCGGTGACTTTCGCGGCGACCTCTTTCATCGCCGATGGCTTCATGTGCGCGAAGACGTACGCCGTGCGCAATGCGCCCTTGAGGGCGGCGCCGGGCAGGAACGGGCCGTCGAGGGACGTGGCGAATGTCGGGATGCTTAGACTCTCGGCCTGGGCGCGCTCCCAGTAGGGCGCGTAGGCGGTGTCTTCGAAGGGAATGCGGCGGCCGGCATAGTTCTGCGCGAAGCCGCCCCATGAGGCGAAATCGAGTTTCGTGGCTCTTTGCAACTGCGCCAGGTAACTGTCGAGGCGCGGACCTTTCGAAAGCAATTTGAAGATGCGTGTCTGATCGAGCACGTTGACCTGATCGCGCCACACCATGTAGTCGATTGGTGAGAGCTTGTCGCCATCGCCCACCAGCGTGGGCGTGAGGATGGTCACCCGGTACCTCATGCTTCGACCTCGAGTGGCACGGGAACCGCCAGCGCGAAACCGGCGCGCCATGCGGGATGGGGGAAGCCTTCGGGCGCGACATCGACGGCGCGGCCGCGCAGGGAAGGCGCCATCAGGACGGATCCTTCTTCAACCATGCGCACGTGTTTTTTTTTCAGTGAACCCGCGGAACTGTCGGTCCAGCCGGCACGGGTCACGGTGGCATAATCGCCGCGCGACCAGTCGATCGCATCTTCGGCGTGCGGCGAGTACAGAGAGAGCATCCACCAGGCGCCGGGGTGTCCCTCGCCGAAGAGCGACGAAGCGTCGGAGAATCCAGGGTCGGCGGCACGGCCCCAGCCGCGCGAACGCTCGCCGCCGAAACCGGAATCGGCGAGAAGACGGAAGGCGGATTTCACGCGCGGCTGCCAGTCTTCATTCGTGAAATCGATGACTCCCCACCAGCCGGCATGCGGGGCGAATTCGAGACATGCGGTGCGATGCGGCTCGGTGTTGCCGGTCATGCGGTCGACGGCGGCGCCGGATCGCATCGAAACAGAAAACGGAGCGGCGATACCGGCAGGAAGCAGGCATTCGCTCGCGCCGTCGACGGACCACTGCGATTCGTTGACGATGCCGCGGCGGGCCACTTCGACCGGGACGAGCTTCGCGGCGTTGACGTACAGTTTGCCTGCGCCAGAGGGAGGCCAGGCTGTGCGTGGTGGCGGAAGCAGACGGGTGTCGCCGACAAACGGGAATAGTGAGCTGAAGCGCACGGACGAGCCGGAGTCAGAGCGCGCGGTGGCGTCGAGCCACTCATCGAGCCAGCCGAGCGAACTCATGGCGTGGGTGACAGCGGAGTAGAGCGCGTCGCTGTGATAGACGGAGTCGGCGCGCTCGCGATCGCCGGTGCGATGGCCCGCGCGCCACGGCCCGGTCGGCTGCAGCCTGATTTCAACCAGCGGCATTTAAGAAAGCTTTTCTTAAGCAGAGACGAGAGAATCGCCGATCTCCTGAACCTTGGCCTGCAGGGCGGCGAGGTCGACGCCCGCGGCGAGTTCCTGCTCGGCTGCGCCGGACGCGTAGTAATCCTTGCCGCGCCAGGTGAGCTTGAGATTATCGAAGCGGACGCGGCCGCTGCCGCGCGATCCGCCGCCGCCGAGGGCATCGTCTTCGAGGAGACGAAGACCCTGGACTACGAGAGGCGTCAGAGATGCATCTTCGGCGCAGAGCAGGTCGAGCACCATGCGGATGGTGAAGCGCGCACCCGCCGGTACACGTTCCAGCGTGCGCGGATTGGCCTGTGAGGTAATGCGGTCGATGGCATTCTCGCTCTTGACTTCGGTGAGTTCGTCGTCGAGCGTCTCGCGCATCTGCGCGGTGATGCTGTCGGAGACCAGCGGGGCGTCGAAAACGCTGAGCCGCGCGGGTGTGGCGTGATTGCTTTCGATATCGCCGCCGCCAACCTTCTCCATGCGGCCCGGGCTGCGGCCGAAGAGGACGCAGATTTCGTCGTCGGGCCGGTCGCTCTGGTGAATGCGCACTTCCTGGCCTTTGCGCTTCGAGATGAAAACCAGTTCCGACGGGATGGCCATGCCGGTGGCCTGTTCGAGAAGCGCGCGAATGCGTCCACGCAGTGTGCTGCCGGGGACGTAAGGGCGGCCGTGTGCGTCTTTGACTACGGGGTTGTCCGCGCCGCCGATTTCGAGCGAGCCTTTGCCGACACCGACGTGCAGGCCGGTTTCGCAATGCATTTCGCCTTCGAGGATCAGCTTCCCGATGAGTCGGAGTTCCGTTTGTGCTGTGTGCGCAGTCATTGTTGTTTCGCCTTCGGCGATGGCGTCCTTTTATTCGTTGTAAGCGACTATGGCTTCGAAGAGATCGCGGAAGCGCTCGTAGCCGCGGGCTTCGTTTTTCCGCGTGACCTGGAGGAGCAGCCGCTCGATCTGGTCGAGACTGCGCAGGCCGTGCCGCGCGATCGTGTAAGCGAGCCGGGCGCGGAGCATGACGAAGGCGTGCTGGCGCTCCTTCTCGGGCGTGCGCGTGGCGCGGCGGACCGCGTTGTAGAGACGCCGCAGCGTGCTGCGCGTGCCGGAGTCAAGATCGCGCATGCGGCTTACGACGACGTGGGCCTGGTTGTCGAGATAAAGACTGTCGCCGATCAGTTTGTCGAGATCGATTTCGGGCGGACCGTCGGGACGTTCGCCGCGATCGCCAAAGGGACGACGGTCGGCTGGACCGCGGCCACGTTCTCCGCCACCGCGATCGCCTCTGTCGCCGCCGCCACCACCCTGGCCCGGCGGACGATTGCCGCGATTCCGGTTCCCTTGCTGCTGTGCAGCCTGTTCTTCAGCCATAAATGTTCCTAAAGATTAATCCCCTAAAGCGTCAGCACCCATAGATATCACAGCGAGCTTTACGTCGCCGCCAGATTGAAGAAACGATTCGCATTCCCGGGGATTCGTAAAGCTCCGCGTCGGCTGAAAACCGACGGCAGCGCCGAGGCGCCGGCCCTCCATCTTAGTCCTCGGCGAGGCGTGCCCATTCGAGCGCGATCAGACCTTCGGGACGCAGCTTGAGGCGTCCGCGCACGTTGCGTCCGGCCATTTCCTTCATCAGGTGCGAACGGAGTTTCTGGAATTCGCGCTCGCGGCGGCTGGCCACGCGCGAAAAACGCCGCTGGAAACGCAGGGCGCGCGCCATGAGGCGCTCGTCATCTATCTGAATGCCGCTCTGTTCGGGCGCTTCCACCTTCTTATAGAGATTGCGCAGCTGGCCAAGGAACATACGGCC
Source organism: Terriglobia bacterium (assembly GCA_963832905.1). GTDB lineage: Bacteria > Acidobacteriota > Terriglobia > Bryobacterales > Bryobacteraceae > BOG-234. The sequence goes on from CAWHVO010000002.1 coordinate 1,107,780, forward strand.
GCCGCGGAATTCTTCGTTGAGCTGAACGAGGGAGTCCTTGAGATCGGCGGCTTCGTTCAGCTGCTTCCATTCGAGCACGCGGCCGAGAATGTGCAGGCAGTCCTTGTCGCTGGCGCGGGCGATTTCGAGATCGTGGCCGCAGTCCTCGTAGACACGGGCGAGCGGGGCGCCGGGCTCGGCGATGGTGAGCGCCATAGTGATGGTCTTGGCTTCGGCGCCGGGGAGTTCCTTGAGGTTCTCCTGAGCGAAGCGGGCGAAGACGCGTTCGAGGTCGCGGGCGAATCCGGCAAGGGCGTCCCAGGAGCCGTAGATGGCGAAGTCGGATGCACCGGAATCGAGCACGGTGACGCGCTGGAAGTATTCGCCCTGCGAGCACAGCAGCTGCATTTCGCCGGCGATGAACTGGCGGTAGAGTATGGACAGAACGACGTGTTCTTCGACGCTCTGCAGGCGGCGCATGCGGGTGGAGTAGTCGTCGATTTCGCCGCGCAGCACGCCCCAGAGACGCTGGCCGTGGGAGCGGCGCGCGAGTTCCTTCGTGGTGGCGAAGGCGTCGCCGTTGCGCGCGCCGTGGCGCGTGACCGGAATGCCGGACTCGGTGCCGATCTCCCAGCGGTGTATTGGTGACGCGGATACAATCCGCGTGTCCGTCGCGGCTTCGGCAGAGATCAGGGCGGGAAAGTCGAAACTCCAGCCGATGGCCGCGGCCTCGCGGAGATCGCGCGGAATGCGGTCGGCGCCGGCGCCCTGCGCGGTGAATGCGTCGAAGTATCCGGGCTGCGCGGCCGGCGGCTTAGTGGTTTCGCGCATACCGTCCTGCAGGCGCTTGCGGACGATGGTCCAGTCACCGAGATTTTCGGTGGCGCTCCAGACAAGGATCAGCCTGCCGGCAGTGATTTCATTGAGAGACTGCGCGACGCGGGTGAGGAATTCCGATGCGGCGTCGGCGCGGGGCTGGTCGGGGAGAATTACGAGGAAGCGGTCGCCGCCCGAGGAGCCGAGCATCATGGAGGGCAGCTGGAGTTCGGCGAGCAGGGCGCGCGGGATGGCTTCGACGAGCAGTAGCAGCCAGGTGGAGCGGGCTTCGAAGGCTCGGTTGTCGCGGTCGGCGGGCGGGGCGAGGAGGAAGTCCCCGGCGCCGACGAGACGGCCCTGAAGGAGGATCTGGGCGGACATGCGAATTATGTTAGCGCGGCTGGGGCTGCGGCTATCAGCTATCGGCTTTCCCCGCTGCTCCACTACAATAGGCAGCAATGAAACTCGGGCAGTGGCGCGATCAGGGCATCATCTCGCCCGCGCAGTACACACAGCTTGACGGACTCGCCCGCAACCAGCCGCTCTCTGTCTTCCGCGAGCTGAACATCCTCCTCTACGCCGGCGTCGTCGCATTCGTCGGAGGCCTGGCGTGGACTGTGCAGAGCTATTCCCAACAGCTCGGCGATATCGTGGTCCTCGCGGTTCTGTCGGGCATCTTTGCCGCCTGCCTGTGGTATTGCTTCTCGCGCGCGCTGCCGTGGTCGGCGTCGGCAACCCCTTCGCCGAACCTCCTGTTCGATTACGTGCTCTATCTGGGGAGTCTCACCTGGTCTGCCGAACTCAGTTATCTGGAAGCGCGGCTGCATGTCCTTTCCGGCCAGTGGGACATCTATCTGCTCGTCACCGCACTTCTCTTTTTCGGGCTGGCCTACCGGTTCGACAATCGGTTTGTCCTGTCGCTGGCGTTGACCGCGCTGGCCGGATGGTTCGGACTGAAACTCTCCCACTGGTCTGAGGGCAGCAGCGCCTACCGGGACGACGGAATTCTGTTCAGCCTGATCACGGGCGCCGCCGGGACCGCGCTCCACCGGGCGGCCGTCAAAGCGCACTTCCTCGGAACGTATCTGAATCTCGCGGCGAACGTCTTCCTCGTCGCGGTACTCTCCGGTGTCTTCAATCATGACAACTACGGGTGGTGGTTTTTGCTCCTGCTGGCGGGCTGCGGCGCCGCGCTCGCCTACGGTCTCATGGTGAAGCAGTTTTCGTTCGTCGCCTACGCGGCCGTGTATGGTTACGTCGGCGTAAGTTCGGTTCTCATGCGCCACGTGGACGACAGCCAGGCCATTTTGGCCTACTTCGTCATCACGGGAATCGGCATGCTGGTGCTGCTGTTCGCGATTGCCCGGCGCGGCGGAAAAGAGGCATGAGAGTCTACGCCGCATCCGACGAGGAAAATCTCCGCACGCTTCGTCTGCTGCAAGACTGGTCAGCCGAGGGCTTCCTGAGCGAAGCGCAGCACCTCAGGATGAAGCAGGATGTGGAGTGCACCCTGCGCCGCACCAACGGCTTTCTGCGGGCCGTATTTTTTCTTTTTACGCTGATCAGCGCGGGCGCGGCTGTGGGGCTCTTCTTTGCTGCGATGCCCTTCAGGGCGGATTCCGGGAGCGCCGGGTTATTCCTGCTGATTTTTGCCCTGGCTTGTTATGGGGGCGCCGAAGCCGCGGTGTCGTCAAAGCAGTTCTATCGGCACGGCGTGGAAGAAGGGCTGGTGGTGCTGTCAATCGTGCTCCTCGGTCTGGGTGTGGAGATGGCTTTTTTCGACCACGCCGGCGGGTCGTGGACGCAGTCCATCTTCCCAGGCGGCGCCGCGCCGGCGTCGTTTCTCGTTTACCGGAGGTTCGGATACAGGTACGCGTTTGCCGGGGCGATGGTTCTGGCGGCGGCTATGCCGCAGTTCTGGACTTCGTCGCACGCCCTGCGGCATCTCATCGTGGCGGGAGTTTACGCCGCTGGGCTGGCAGTCACGATTCGGGTGAGGCGGAGCCACCGGTTCGACTTCCGCGACGATGAGTATTCGGTCGCCGAGGCTCTCCTGTGGGCAGGACTATACCTGGCCCTCAATTTGCGCCTCTCCTCGCTGGATCTCCTCCGGAAGTGGTGGATTCCCATGCTCGACTTTGGCACCTTCCCCAAAGCCTTTTACTGGGCAACCTACGCGCTCGTGTGGTGTCTGCCGGTGGCAATACTGTGGCGGGCCCTCACAAGAAAGGATCGGGCGGTCACTGCGGCGGGACTGGCTGCCGCGATACTGACGCTGGCAACGAACAAGCCTTATCTGGGGCTGCAGCACCGAACCTGGGATCCGATGCTGCTGGGAATCCTGCTGATTGGGACCGCAGCCGGAGTCAAACGATGGCTTGCGAAAGGAGAGGATGCCGTGCGCGCCGGCTACACCGCGCGCCGCCTCGCCGTGTCGGATGAGAAGTTCCGGAACCTTGTTTCGACGGTCGGTGTGGCCGTGTCGGGTTCACCGGTGGTGACATCGGCGCCGCAGAACACACCTTTGTTCGGAGGCGGCGATTCCGGCGGCGGAGGCGCCACCTCAGACTTCTGAAATCGTTTCGGGAAGTCAGTCTTCTCTGGCTCAGGCAGCGGGTTTCGAGACGTAGGTCCTGATCAATCCACTCTCTTCCCGCACCGACCAGACCAGGAAACCCTTCTGCCTGAGGATTTCGATGCCGGGAGCGGGGATGAAGGTCGTGATCAGCTCGATGATCTCGGTGGAACGAAGACGGACTGCCGACTGCAGGATGGCGGCGATCGGCATTTTGTCCGGATCGGCTTCGCGTTCGTCAATCGACTGGATGACCCTGCCGGCGGAGAACCAGTCCGGCTGTTCGGAGAAATAAGAACCCGCGTCGGCGATATTCTCAGGAACGAGCGGAGACTGGCCGACGGCAGCGCGTAGTTTATTTACCAACGTACTCACCGGCAGGCCGCCGACAACGGCAGCGTGCTGCAGAGAAGCGACTCTGGCAACGCCTTTGCGCAGCAGCGGGTTTTTGAGCTTCCGAAAGGGAGGAGCGAGCGCGATCAGAATATCTTCCAGTTGCGGGTAGTGGTCGAGCAAAACGCCAACCCGAGTCGACGGAAGAATGGGAAAGTCAGAGGCCGGCAATCGTGGTCTCCTGGATTGTGCGGCGATTCGTTTGGCGCGCCTGACCGATTTTATCCGATCCGGGCATTTTTCAAATAATCGTGGAGGATTAGTAAAACCACCGGCGGCAAGACCGCCGGCGTTACAAGCGCCCTACGGCCGGTGCGCGGGATCGGAACCAGGGCGGCGCTTGAGACCAGCGAGGTCCCTGCGTGGGCGCTGGGCCTGCGCGGGCTCTTTCATGCCCCGTACCTCGCGATAGATCACGACTTCCGCCGCCAGCAGCAGCAGCAAGCATAGCAACGAAGCCATCGTCACGTGCGGATGCAGGATCGCGACAAGGACGCCCAGAAGAATGATCTGCAGTAACGCCCCGCCAATCAGGAATTTTTTGTCGTCGGTTATCACTGAGTCAATCCTAATGGTTAACAGGATTGCGTTCAACCGATGCCGTACTAAGTACGTTAACTCTTGCGGGTTCGTCGTATAACGGCGTGCGCGGCTTGCGCGGCGCGTCCGGAAACTAATGGCGGATCTGCGAGGAGATGCTCTTGGTTTCGTAGACCTCGCAGTTACCACGCTCCGCCAAAAGCCCCGCGTTGGGATTTGCGTTGCGCCGCACGACTCGTGTCGGCAACACCCACGGCGACACCAGCACACCGGGGTCTTCCACCGTGACGTCGTAAGAGATCACATCGCCCTCACGCCTGAACTTTTCGATGACATGCATGTTCTCGTCGTGGAACAAGCCACCCCGTCCGAGCCATGTTGAATCGACGAACGAGATGGAGTCGACCACCAGCGTGTCGCCCTCCCAGCGCCCCACAGCGTAGCCCAGATACGTGGCTTCAATAGCCTTGCGGGCGTCGTGCTGGCGGTTATCGGTCGGGATGATGCGGTACTCGCCGTATCCGCCCCCGGCATCGCCGCCCTGATAGAAAAAGACCACATCGTTATCCGTCTGCATGATGCGGCGGGGCGGGCCTTCGCGCGGGACGCCCAGAGGCTGGCAGGTCATGACCGGGTCATATTTGTTGGTCCACATGTCGAGCTCCTGAACCTTGTCCCAGTTCTTGGGCTTGTAAATCGGCCGGCCCAGACCGCCGAAACGCGAGGGCGAGTAGAGCTCGAAATCGAACGTCTGATTATCCTGGCGGTCGCAGGTGGAGGACTGCGTCGGAGAGCAGCGCCGCCCGCCGCCCGTCATGTAATTGCCGATCCAGTCGGTATAAGACCAGTTGCCGGTGAGGTCGGGATGGTTGCCCATGTGCGGCGTGGGCTTCGATTTGTCAACCGGCGGTTCATCCTTCGCGATGACGCCCTGCGGGATCTGGCCCGTGACCTTTTCGGCGGTCTGAACGTCGGCGGGCACCGGCGCCACCACGTAGACGTTGCCGGTCTCGGTCTGTGTTGTCGTCAGGTCGCGGATCAGCGCGCCGTTGCGGCGTTCGGTCATTTTGCCGGCGTAGAACACTTCGATTTTGTTCAGCGGGTTGTTCCAGTCCGCATAGTCGCCGTAGGTGAATTCGGTGATCGTCGATCCCTGCTTGACGACGACACGTTCGGTCATGAATTTTGCGTCGAGGGTGGCGGTCGCGGTGGCGCCCGGCACACCGGGAATCGGGAAGGACAGGACCGGCTTGCCGTTCTCCCACGAGACAGAAGTCTGGCCCACTTTGGCGAGGCCGTCGGCGAACAGAGTTCCGGGATTCTTGCCCAGCCAGAACGTCTCCGTGGTCCCTTCCACGGCGGCCTTGGCGGCGCCCTGCGGACTGGCCCACAGGCGGATGAGGCGCTCCTGCACTGTCCCGGGCATCGGGGTGACCTTGCCCTTCGTGGGACCGATTTCGGCGCCGGGCGTGTCTTCATCCCAGGCGTAGAGGCCGCTCACCACTTCGATGTTGGAATATGTTTGTCCGTTCGGACGCGTGCAGGAGTACTGAATGCGCTGGCTGAATGTCTGGTAGTTGGTGCTGGCGCGAAATTTCGTGAGGGTGCACGGCTGTCCATCGACCTGGATGGTGCCTTTTCCCTGGTATTCCAGAGTGGCGACCATGTCGCGCTCATCATGGCCCTTGAGCATGTCCATGTACCGCATCCAGTTGAAGAGCACGGACCGCAGGTCTTTGGCGTCTTTGGCCGGCGTATAGGGCTCAGGCGTCCGGCCCCGGCCGGGGCCCTGCGCGCTGGCCGTCAGCGGCCCGCTGAGCGCGAGTCCGGCTGCGATCGCGACTCTTATCCAGTCGATTCTTCGAAAGCCCATGGTCGTCCTCCTGCGCACTTAGCGGCAGATTCCGGGCACGAGAATATCGCGGTGGAGAAGGCCAGTCAAGGACAGGAGATCAGGACAGGAGATCAAAAGGCGTGCAGCGATGCTCGGGGTTTTGCGTTAACGGCCCGGCCGTCGATCAGCATACTCAGGTGCGCCACAACGTCCCGCATGGAGTCCGCCTGCGTACTCAGCTCCTGTGCAGCGGAGGCGGACTCTTCGGCCCCCGCGGCCGATTGCTGGGTTACACGTTCCATTTCTGCGATGGAGCGGGCGATCTGATCGAGGCCGAGAGTTTGTTCCTGGGCTGCAACGCTCACCTCGTCCACGAGCGTTTTCACCTGGGAGGCGCTGCCAGTGATCGAGCGAACGGATTTGACGACCCGCCCCAGCGTTTCCTCGCCGTCCTTCGACATATCCGTGGATTCGCCGATGAGCACGCCGGTTTCCCGCGCGGCCTGGGCGCATCGCTGGGCAAGATTCCGGACTTCGTCGGCCACGACCGCAAAGCCCTGACCGGCCGTTCCGGCGCGTGCCGCTTCGACCGCTGCGTTCAGGGCCAGAATATTGGTCTGGAAGGCAATTTCGTCGATGACACGGATGATGTTGGCGATCTTCCCGCTGGAAAGCGTGATGCCGTGCATGGCTTTGACCATGTCTTCCAGAGAGCGGTTGGCCTCGCTCACGCGTGTGTTTACGACCGCGATCAGATCCGCCGAGGATTTCGAGTTGCAGGCATTTTTGCGGGTCATGGACGCGATTTCCGCGGCTGAAGCCGAGGTTTCCTCAAGAGAGGCCGCCTGTTCGGTTGTGGCCTGGGCGAGGCTGACTCCTGCCGACGAGACCTGAGCGGAGGCGGACGACACCTGATCGGCGCTTTCGCTCAGTACTGCGACGATGCGGCGCAAAGCGGTGTTGATGCCTCGGACCACCCGGAACGCAACGGCGATCAGCAGCGTGAACGCGATCGACACCGACATGCCGAACACCCAAAGGCCGTTTGTAATGGCGGCGCGGCGCACTTTAGCCTGGCTGACCAGAGAATCCACGATGCGGTCGATGAGATCGGTCGGAGCGCGATCCTGACCCTTGACCATGGCATCGGCCGCGGTCTGGTCAGCCCCACCGGAGGATGCAAACACAGCCAGCGCGGCATCATAGCGGATCATCATCCTGCTGTGTGCATCGGCGAACTGATCGAGCAGCCGGCGGGCTTCCGGATCGTCGATATCGTTCTTCAGCTGCTGCGCCAGTCCATCGATGGCTGCCGATTCGGCGTGAAACGCGCCGCTGTATTTCTTCAGCGCTTCGGGATCGCGTCCCCGAAGCAGAGTGTCCTTCCACTCCTGCACCTGCTTCTTAAAGGCGACCTGCATGACCCGCGCCAGATCCTGGTCATGGACGTTCCGGTCGAACAGCGTCTCGTATTTCGCGGCGATGTTGTTCAGCCGCAGATAAAGAAAACCTGCGGATAATGCACCCGTAAGGAGGGCGAGGCCAAGAATGCCCCATATCCTCCAGGTAACTCTCCAGTTCGCCATTTTCTCCCTTCCGCGACACTACGCCGGATCAGAACTCCATACACCTTATATCGGCCGGGGACCGCGGAATCTTGAGTCCCACCGGTAGAAAACCGTGGGACGGGGATCGGCCGCTCAGAGCATGCGGATGTCGTTCTCTCCGACCAGGGTGAAGAAGGAAAGCAGATTGGTCATGCTGAGGATCCGGCGAATGCCTTTGCTGAGGTTGACTAGCTGCAGGTCGCAGCCGGCGGCTTTGGCGGTCACGTAGAGACGAATCACCGTTCCGAGTCCGGAGCTGTCCATGTGGGTGACGTCGCTGAAGTCCAGTACGATTCGCTTCGAGCCGGGAATCAGCGGGCGGACGGCTTCATAGAACTCGTCGCGGTAACTGGCCACGAGGCGCCCGCGGCAGCTGACCGCGGCAAATCCGGTGGCGGGATCGATTTCGATCACGGTGAGAATCTGCGGGGGTGGGCCGAAATCGGACATAGGAGCGATTGTTGCACAGCGCGGGGAGAAAAAGAACAGGCTGGTTACTCGTCGTCGCCGTTGGTGTGCTCTTGCGGTGTCTGCGGGTGTAAGCTCTGGCAATGAACGTCCGTCCGCGGGGAATCGCCGGGTTGGCTGCAGGCGCGATTGGATGCGGTGTGGCAGGCGTGGCACAACCTCCGGGTCTGCCACCCCTGCGGATCGCGGGTAAGATGACCACCATCGAGCTGGCGCCGGTCCTGAGCGGCACAAGCGCCGTTACAAGTGTCATTCCCTCATCGAACTGGTCTGTATAATTGCGAATCGAGATAACGGAACAAGGCAGCCCCGCCGAATTGTGTCAGGCCTCATCAGTGGCGGAGTTTCTTTCTCGCGTCACCTCACTCGGGAAGCAATGGCTTGCGTATCGGAGCGAAAAATCCAAAAGTTAAGACGACCAGGACATACCAACCGCGTGGGTAGCGTGGTTTCGGAGCGAGACCAACGCGGACTCGGCCACCATGCTTCAGCCCAAGGTATACCGGGTCGATTCCCGATTGACGAACCGCACGCTACTCCGGCATGAGCAAGAGCTCCGAGCCGATTTCCGGCGTAGGGCGCCCAATTGATCGGCGACATCCAGCGGCCACGTGACCATTGGGAGTGGTACTTTCTCATGCGGCATTATGGCGCGCCTACTCGGCTTCTTGATTGGACCGACTCCGCGTTAGTGGCGTTGTACTTTGGGTTGAAGCGCGATCGTAGCAAATGTGAGGACGAATGGCCTGACGCTGCCGTCTATGCGCTCGATCCATGGTGGCTGAATGACCAGGCATTCGTTGAAGTTTCGTTGGTCAGCGAGGCGTATAGGAGCAGAGGACCTGCCGAGCCGGAATGGGAAGAAGCTAAGCATTATCTGACACCCGATCCCTATGAGAATGATGAACTGGGTGTGAGAACGCCGCTTGCTATAGATCCATCACATTTTTCCCGAAGAGTTGCTGCACAGCGCAGCCGTTCACAGTCTTTGGGACAGACCTTTTTCGCCTGAAGAACTTGATGCTGGACAAAGATGCCCATCTCAGTTTGGACTGGTCCCCATTTTTGAGACAAACAGTTAAGACTCATTTTTCAGTGAATGGAGAATTGAGTCATGGGATTGTCACGCAGGCAGTTCACGCAGGAGTTTAAACTGGCCGCCGTTCGGCGGCTGGAACAAGGGGTATCGATTGCCGAGGTGGCGCGCGGGTTGGAAGTGAACCCGAACGTGCTGCACCGGTGGCGCCGGGAGTTCCGCCAGGGTCCGGGCAACGCATTTCCAGGCAATGGAAAGCAGCGCTGGTCCGAGGGCCGGGTGGCGGAACTGGAACGGAAGGTGGGCCAGCAGGCGCTGGAAATCGATTTTTTGAAGGGGTGCTTGCAGCACATCGAGGAACAGCGGATGCTGCAGGCACTGACTGGGAATCCGCGGTCTTCCGGAAGGTCAAAGAAGAAGTGAAGGCCGGCGGCGGACTGACGATCGAGCGGATGGTGAAGCTGGCCCGGGTTAGCCGGGCCAGCTACTATCGCTTCGACGAGAACGGGAAATCGGGGGCCGACGCCGATATGGATCTGCGCGACGCGATCCAGCGGGTGGCCCTCGAATGGCCCAGTTACGGACGGCGGCGCATCACGCAGGAATTGCGCCGCCGCGGCTGGGCGGTGAACTGGAAACGCGTCTACCGGCTGATGCGCGAGGACAATCTGCTCTGTGTGCGGAAGCGGAAGTTCGTGGTCACGACCGATTCCAATCATGGGCGGAAAGTCTACCCGAACCTGGCGCGGCAGATGGTGCTGACCGATATCGACCAGCTCTGGCGCGCCGATATTACCTACATCCGGCTTCGCGAAGAGTTCGTGTTTCTGGCTGTCGTTCTGGACGCTTACTCGCGCCGCGTGATCGGCTGGGCGCTGGACCGGACGCTGGAAGATGAACTGACGCTGAGCGCTCTGCGCATGGCCTTGTCGCGGCGGGTAGTCGGACCGGGACTGGTGCATCATTCCGATCGCGGCTCGCAATACGCCAGCACCGACTACACCGACCTGCTCAAAGAAAACGGTATTCAGATCAGCATGTCGCGGAAGGGCAACCCCTGGGACAACGCGGCGTGCGAATCATTCATGAAAACCCTGAAATATGAGGAGGTTCACCGCAACGAATACCGGGATCTGGCCGAAGCACGGAGCGAAATCGGCACGTTTCTGGAGAAGGTCTACAACCAAAAGCGTCTGCACTCCGCTCTCGGCTACTTACCGCCGGCGGAATTCGAAGACAAGCTCCGAGCGGCAGGGGCGCAGACATGAAACCGACCGTGCGTTTTTTCAGGCATGACGGTATCTGTCGGCCGATGGATGTTCTTCTAAATCACCTGGGCCGAAGTACCGCTCCCCGGCCGGGTTCGACCCAGGCTTACTGCAAGGACGCACCGGAGGTTCCACGCCCTACTCATCGTCGCGACGAGTACCGACCGGTTATTCCTCAGCGGGTTGCTCGCCAGCATTGCCCGCCTCCGCTTCACCGGCACGCCCATCCTAAATCCGTTCCGGGATCGGGCACAATGAATTTACAGCGAACGGTCAACAGTGTCTTAACTGTTTGTCTCAGCCCAGGGGACCACCCCAGTTGCATCCGAATCCCGTCAACTGCCATATCAAACGTAAGGGAGGAGCTGAGAATTTGTGGCATTACCGAAACTACGATATTCCCAGATCTTGAGGGTCTGGGCAGAGAGCTGTCAGATTGGCTGCGCGACAGCTTGGATACGATCCCGATGAAATGACTGTATCAAGCGCTCCCGCGGTACGGCGTTCGAATCCATGACGTCCGCGCTCATACCGCTGGCGTCTCCTGGCTCCGGACTTGCCGCGGGGCAGCGTTGCGACGCGCTGTGCGGCTCGCGAGCGCGTACCGATCAACCGTTCTCGTCCATTGGCGCCAGGATGGAGCGCATGACGACCTCGAGCGGCGCAAGGTCACGCGTCACTACATCCCAGACGGCCTCAAAGTCTACGTCGAAATAGTCGTGAACCAAGACGTTACGCATACCTGAGATGGCCTTCCAGTCGATCTCGGAGTGCAAGTCTTTGTATGCCTGATCGATCCTGCGAACCGATTCGCAAAGCACCTGGAGATTTCGAATAATGGCGTCCTGCAGAGTGTGCGAGCCAAACACCGTATCGCGGCCGGAAGCTGAATCCGCTTTAATTCTGCCAACACATTCCAGCACGTGCATTACGTAAGCGCGCTGCGATTTCACAGAGGAACGGCTTCCCTCAGGACAGCTTCCCGTATGAGAGGGCTCAGGGACCTGCGAATCACCACCTGCACCCGCATGCCCAGGAGTTCTTCCAGCTCGGCAGTGAGGCTTCCGGGAAACCACGAGCTTGTGACGCCAGTCACATCGACCAGCAAGTCGATGTCGCTGTCGGGCGTGTCCTCGCCCCGTGCCGCAGAGCCAAACAGGCGAATATTCCCGGCGCCGTGGCGGGCGGCCACGCGCAGGATTTCGGCCCGGCGTTCGTGAATTGCGCCTGCTGTGTTCATCTGTTCCGATTGTATCGACCCAACTGCCTGAGGTGTGCAGCAGAATTGGTGTAAGCTCCAGTTAAAAGACATGACCACTATCAACCGCCGGGATTTTGCGAAGGGCCTGCCGGGCGCCGCCGGGCTGGCGTATCTCCCTCAACAAGCGGCGCAGCAAACGGCAGTCGCGCAGGAAAAAGCGGTTCCTCCCGAAGGCATCGGGAATCGGTTCCGGCATCTGTCGTACAGCGACATCGGCGGGCGGCCGGACAGTGTGCAGGTGATGCGCAACCGGGGGCACCTGTACGTCGGTCACATGTTCAGCAACGGCGTCACGATTCTGGATGCGGCCGATCCGCGGAAGCTCAAGCCGGTGGGCTTTTTCACCGGCGGAGACTTTACGCGCACGCATCATCTGCAGGCTGCCGAGGATCTGCTGCTCGTGGCCAACGGGGCGAACATCGTGGCGATGCAGTCGTACGACAGCATCCGCGGTTATTTCGAGAATGCGCTGGCCGACAGCATTACGAATCGCAGGAAATTCCGCGCGGGGCTCAGCATTCACGATATTTCCCGCCCGGGCGAGATGAGGGAGATCGCCTTTCTCGAAATTCCGGGCCTGGGTATCAACCGGCTATGGTGGGTCGGCGGGCGATACGCGGCGATTGCCACACACATGGACGGTTTCACCGACCACTTTCTGTGCATGGTCGATCTGAAGAACATCACGAAGCCCGAGATCGTGGGGCGGTGGTGGATGCCGGGTATGAACCGGGCGGCGGGTGAGCCGTCAACGCTGGCGCCGGGCCGCCGCGTGGCGCTGCATCATATGATCACGGCGGGCAACCGCGGCTACGGTGCGTGGCGCGACGGCGGGTTCACGGTGCACGATCTCAGCGATCCCACAAAGCCGAAGATGATCTCGCACATCAACTGGTGCCCGCCGTTTCCAGGCGGCACGCACACGCCGCTGCCGCTGCCGGGCCGCAAACTGGCCGTGGTGGCTGACGAAGCCAATGCGGAGAAGTGCGCGAAGGGAATGTTCTGCACGTTCATCGTGGATTTGCGCGCGGAGGAGAACCCGGTCTCGATTTCCACTTTGCCCGCGCCCAAGGACCGGGACTACTGCGGATTCGGAACGTTCGGCCCGCACAACCTGCACGAGAACCGGCCGGGCACGTTTCGCAGCGAGGAGACGATTTTCGCTACCTATAATGTTGCGGGCGTCCGGGTGTTCGATATCCGCGATGCATTCGCGCCAAAGGGAATCGGTTACTGGGTTCCGCCACCACCGAAAAAGCTGATCGACCCGCGACCGAACGTCGCCCTGGCGGCGAAGTCAGCGGACATTCTGGCCACGACCGACGGACTGGTGTACGTCACGGACTGGAACGCCGGGCTGAACGTCCTGCAGTACGAAGGGTAGGGGGTGGCACAGACTTCTGTGTCTGGCTGTGAGCTACTTGTCAGTATCCTGATCGAATTTGATACTGGAATCTGCCGTGAACTTGCGATAGTCGCGGAAGTCGATCACGTTGCGCGAGCAGTAACCGGTGCGGTGCTCGCAGCTGAGGATTTCGGAATGCACAGGCAGCAGGAAGCGGCTGTCGCCGATGGTCACGAAATCGTAATCCACCGCGCATTCGACCGTATCCAGTTCGAAATCCTTCGGCATATTGCGCGCGGAGAGTTCGACGCGCAGCGTGCGGAAGCTCTCCTTGTCGATCCAGATGGAGCCGGCGTATTCGGGTGAGATCGTTGTGGTGCGCGACTCGACCTTCCAGTGAGAGTTACGGGCATCGACATTGTAGTCGTAGTGCCAGGCAGGGCGGTTGACGATAGTGGTGGCGCGCTGGCCATGAAACGACGCCCGGGTGGACAGAGAGAGGACGTCCAGCAGCACGCTCGAGTATTCGCCGGTCGACCAGGAGCCGGACTGGTCGACCGGCGTCGTCGGCGGATGCCCGTTCTTAAGAATGTTGCGGTAGCTCTCTTTGCCGTCTTCGGAGATGACGTCGGCCGTAATCGTGTCGAAGGCGTGCCAGACGGTCTGGCCGCCGCGGGTATCGGATTCGTAACGCGTCGTCACCTGTTTCACGATGAAGTTGGGAAGCGTCTGGGCGTAGGCGAAAGCGGCTTCCCGCGCCTTGTCGATCACCGGGTCGCCGCTGGACGGGAAGGCAGGGCGGGCGGGAGCGACGTCGATGTTCGGATCTTCTTTGAGCGGCGCGGGAAGGCGCGTGACGCCGTTTGCATCCTGGGCGCGCAATCCGGGGCGGAAGTCGGGTTCAGGGCTCGATGCGGGACTGGGGCGCGGGATGCCGCGGCGAAGTTCAGGAGCGCCGGAGTCGTTGGAATCGGTGCCGGCGGATTTGGATGCGGCGGCGCGCTCGACCGGCGTACCCGCTTTGATCTGGCAGAGGGTCTGGGCGTGGTAGATGCCCTTCGCATCCTGCGTGGCGGTGATGCTGATGTGGTCGCCGGGCTGGAAATCGGCCGACCGAATCATCGCGCCCGAGGGCGAGCCTGCTTCGCTCGGCCCGGAGCTTTACGCATCCTTGGGAGCGTGTCTTCAACAGAGCGCTTGTCACCCCGGGCTGCGAGGGCGGGATTTTCGGAACGCGAGAAACAGAATGCCAGCCAGCACCAGAATCGGCGGCACTAGAAGAATGACGATGCCGGAGTTGAGCACACGCGAGCGTGCCAGCTGCTGTGCGGCCGCGGTCCGGTAGCACATCACGCATTGTGCGAAGACGAAATGTGACACAGGCCTCAGCCTGTGATTGTACACGCGGCGCGAGCCGCGTTCTCAGCGGCACGATTCATAAGTCACCGAGTGTCGCATTCGCGAAGTAGACACAAAACAGAAGCACCAGCCAGACGAGATTCAGAAAGTGCGAATACAGCGCCACGGCGATGATATCGCGCTTCCTGACATCGTTAGCGACATAGGTCATCCAGCACACGCACACGCACGCCGCAATCCAGTGTGCTCCCATGAGCGCCAGATAGGTCGCTCCGAAAGCCGTGTCCGGGCCAAGCTTGACAAGGTATATCAGCCGGACCCACTCGACTACTTCGAGAAACAGAAACGTCAGCCAGCATGCGATTCCGACGGCAACCCATCGCACCGCCGGTTCCACGTCGTTGACGTTAAGCGCGCGCGAGGCCATCTCCAGCGTCCAGCTGGCCGCCATGGAAAACAGCGTCAGCGCCGTCACCATGATCAGCGATGCGAAATGAAACGGCGTGGGCCAGGCTTCCGAGACCCACCGCAGATAGAACATCACGGCCAGCAGGGCGGCGAAAAAAGCGGCGTTCGCGATGATGATCCAGATCGTGCTGCGCCGCGTCCGCGTCGAATAGTAGACGTTGAGATGTTCGCGGATTACGCCCAAAACGCAAACAGCCCCATGATCCCGAGCCAGAGCACGTCGAGAAAGTGCCAGAAAATCGCGCTGACGGTCACAAGCGTTCGACGGCCCGGCCCCAGCTCGAAGCGCAGCGCACGATACTCCACGTAGAGGACCGCGCCCAGCGCCCCGACCACATGCGCGGCGTGCGCCCACGTCAGCACATAGAAAAACGAGCTGCTGGGGTGCCCGGTCAGATAGAATCCGCGCTCGGCAAGCTGACGCCACGCCACCACCTGCCCGGCGAGAAATGCCGCGCCCAGCAGCGTTCCGATCGTCCACACCCAGTTGAACGCGGCGCGGTGATTGCGCCGCAGCAGACGGCGTCCGGTGTCGATGGCGACGCTGCTGAGAAGCAGTACGCCGGTGTTCCACCAGAGGATGTGCGGCAGGCCGATGTGGCCCCAGTCGTTATTGAGGCCGCGGCGCACGACCATGGCGCTGACCAGCGCCGAAAAAGTCATCGTGCTGGTGCACATCAGGACGATGATGCCCGTAATCGAGGTCGCGCGCGAATTGCCGGGAATCGGCCGGCGGTCGCGGTCTTCGCCGCCGCCGTCGCCGAATGGCAGATCGGGCCCGATGGGTGGAGGGCCGCCGAGATTCGCCTCTGTGATGGTGCGGTCCACGACTCCCAGTATGACTGAAGACTTAAGAAGCGAGGACCCGGCGCGTATCGAATGTTACCGACGTGACAAACGTGCTAACATTGATGCTGAGGCGGCTGGTACCGTCAATACCAGCCGCCTCGGATTCGACTAGAGATCGATGTCGATCTTCAGTTTGGTCCGCCTTTTCCTGAGTAGTACCAGGACCAAGAACAGCATCCAAAGAACCATAGGCAGGTTCTCCGATCCGCCCCACGATTTACAGGCCCCGCTCTTAACCAGCGGGGCTTTGCATTTTTATGTGGAGCTCGAATGCTTGGCGCGCACAACGGACCCTTCGGCCTGTGCGCTACCAGCCCCAGATGCAAACTGACCCCTGCGAAACGCGGACAGACATCTGTCTTATCGTTTGTCAGCCCGGAAAATCTATCCCTCGGGCGCAGAATCAGGGAGTAGTTCCCGGCCATTCGAGCGTCGCCGCCTGCCACGGATTGGCCGGGGCTATCTCTCCGCGCCACATGCTGTAGAAAAGGTTCCAGAGGAAGATCAGCTGCACGGACGCCAGCGCAAAGGCGGAGTAGCTGATCCAGCGCTGCAGCGGCATCACCTGGGCGAGGAAATCGAATGTCGTGAAGTCGGAGTAGCGGCGCGGATTGCCGGCGAAGCCCGCGAAGTGCATCGGCAGGAACACAGCGTACGCGCCGATGAACGTCAGGTAGAAGTGGAGCTTGCCAAGGCGTTCGTTCAGCATGCGTCCGAACATCAGCGGGAACCAGTAGAACGTCGCAGCGAAGATGCCGAACAGCGCGGCGATTCCCATGATCAGGTGAAAATGCGCCACCACGAAGTAGGTGTCGTGGAAGTAGGCGTCGATCTGCGGTTGGCCGAGAAATAAACCGGAGAGTCCGCCAGTCACGAAAACCGAGACGAATCCGAGAGCGAAGAGCATCGGCGTGGTGAGCCGCAGCGCGCCGTTCCAGGCGGTGGCGATCCAATTGAAGGTTTTGACGGCCGATGGCGCGCCAATCGTCATCGTCAGAAGCGAGAAGGCGATCGCCGAATACGGATTGAGACCGCTGATGAACATGTGGTGTCCCCAGACGAGGAGTCCGAGAAAGGCGATGGAAATGGACGCCCACACCATGACGCGGCGGCCGAAGACCGGTTTGCGGGAGAAGTTCGAAATCAGCTCCGAGACGATGCCCATGCCGGGCAGAATCGCAATGTAGACCTCGGGGTGTCCGAAGAACCAGAACAGATGCTGCCAGAGCAGGGGAGAACCGCCGCCGCGCGCGATGAGCTGGTCGTTGACCAGGAGGCCGGCGGGAACAAAGAAGCTGGTGCCCCCGAGGCGATCGAGCAGCATGAGAATCAGCGCCGCGAAGAGCACGGAGAACGCCAGCAGGCTCAGGATCGCGGTGACGAACCAGTTCCAGCAGGTGAGCGGCATCTCGCATCAGCGGCATCGAGGGTGCGCGTTCATCGATGACCGTGGCGATGAAGTTGATGGCGGTGAGAAGCGATGCGACGGAGAAGAGACCGATGCTGACGAACCAGAGGGTCTGGCCAAGTCCTTCGCCAGGGCCGGCAATGGCGCCCACCGCGCTGAGCGGAGGGTAGGCCGTCCAGCCGGAGAGCGGACCGCCGCCGACGGCGAAGAACGACGCAATGAGGATCAGGAACGAAACCGCCGCGATCCAGAACGAGAGCATGTTGAGGCGCGGGAATGCCATGCCGGATGCGCCGAGTTGTTCGGGCAGAACGAGATTGCCGAAGGCGTTGAGCGGCGCGAGTGTCAGCACGAAGAACACCATCAGCGTGCCGTGCAGCGTGAGCAGCGACAGATAGAATTCGGGCGGCATCACGGTGCCCGCAATCGGCGTCTGCGGGTAGATCAGATGAAATCGCATCACGAGCGAAAGTGCGGTCCCGGCGAGCACCGCGATCAGCGAGAGAAAGAAGTACTGGCGCGCGATGGCGCGATGGTCGGTCGAGAAAATGCGACCTCCGATACCGCGGTCTAATGCGGCTGACGTTTCCATCGGTCGTAATCTTCGGGAGGCATCGCGATCATCACGCTGTGCATCTGGCTGTGGCCGAGACCGCAGAGTTGGGCGCAGGCGATTTCGTACGTGCCGGGTATGTCGACGTGGATTTCCAGCGGAATCTCCATGCCGGGTACGATGTCCTGTTTGGTGCGCAGCTCGCGCACGAAGAAATCGTGGATGACGTCGCGCGAGTGGAGAACCAGAAGCACGTCACGCCCGGCGGGGATGCGCAGGCTGGCAGTAACGAAATCGTCTTTGCTGCGGGGATCGGAGGGATCGATGCCCATCGGGTTGACCGCCGGCGTCGCTGATGAGTTTGGGATCGGTGCGTCCGAAGCGGCCGTCCGGGCCGGGATATCGGAAATTCCACGCAAACTGGTGCGCGTAAACTTCGATGGTTTCTTCGCCCGGCTTGCGTTCGGGAGACTTTGCCCAGCCGCGCGACCCGAAGATTGACAGCGTGATGAAAAGCGCGCCGGTCGCGATGAGCCAGGTGAATTCGAGCGGGCGGTTACTGAGGGTCGTCGACGCAGTTGTACGGCGGCGGGCGCGCACGATGGTCCATGCCAGCAGAATCTGCGCGCCGACAAAGATAATGCCGGCGATCCAGAGCGTCCAGGTGAACTGGCGGTCGTAGGCGAGAGCCTCGGCAGTGATGGCGGCGGGGAACCAGGCGGGTTTGAAAGCGAAGAGCGCGCACCCGGCCACGGCCAAAAGGAACAAAAGGATGCCGAACAGCAAGTTTCAGTATAAGTTCCCGCGGGTAAACTGAAGTTGATGTTCAGAGCCCTGGTGGCGTTTGCATTTGCGGCTGTCGCATCGGCCCAGACCGTATGCCAGCCGACGCCCGAATTCACGCCGTGCGACATCGTGTTTGACATCCCGTCGGCGACGGGCGGCATCGAGCGTCCAGTCGATCTTGAGGCGGAATTTAGGTCGCCGCACAACGACACCGGGCTCGCCAAGGCGTTCTGGGACGGCGGCACGCGATGGGTCATCCGGTATTCGGCGGCGGAGCCGGGAAGCTACGTGTGGCGAACCAGGGGCAGCGCTCCCGGGCTTGCAGGTAAGCAGGGGCAGTTCACTGCGACACCGGTGGAAAGGATCGGCTGGCTGCGGGCAGTGAACACACATCATTTCGCATTCGTGGATGAGACTAATTCGAATAATCTGAAACCTCATCTCTGGATGGGAGCGATTGTGCCTGGCTTCACGTCGATGAGCGAGGCCGCGTGGCGATCGCTGGTTGACACGCGCGCGTCGCAGCACTTCAATCACCTGGGTATCACGCTGGTTGATCAAACCGCGGCAAATTTTCAGACTCCCGAGTTCTTCCGCGGCGCCGAAGCGAAGCTGCGGTATGCCAACGAAAAAGGAATTATCGTCGATGTCGCTTTCTTCGGACCCGACGGGCTGATGGATCGTCTGCTCCCGACGCGTACCGCTCGCGAGAAGTGGTTCACCTATGCGTTGTCGCGTCTCGCGGCGTTCGACGTGACGTGGCAGGGCATCGAAGGCTGGGAAACCTATAACGACGGCCGCGCGTTGCTCAGGGAAATTAATGAGTACGTCGCTAACCTCGATCCGTACAAACATCCTCGATCCACACGCGCGGGTGTGTCGTCCGGCCCGGTCGTGGACGACGGGTGGCTGCGTTACCGGTCTTATCAGACAGGCGACGACGCCATCGGAGCCATCGATCAGCAGGTGTACAAGTATCCGTCGGTGAATAATTTCGCGGACGCGGCGACGGACGCTGACACATTCCGGCATCGGCTATGGAACGCGACGATGAATGGCCAGTATCCGGATGCCGCGATTCCGAACGAGCAGGCCGCGAACGAAATGAAGATCTGGTACGAGTTCATGGAGGGCACGCGGCACTGGGAGCTCGAACCGTTCTTCGATGTAGAGAACGGGCGGGGGCTTTCGCTTGAAGAAGTCGAGTACATCATCTATGTGGAGAAGCCGGGCCCGGTGACGGTGAAGCTGGAGCAGCATGGCTACGACGTGCGGTGGCTCAATCCGGCCACTGGACAGTTCGTGAAGGCCAAAGAGGCGAAAGGGGAAATCTTTACTGCCGACCCCCCGGACCGCACGCACGACTGGGTACTGCAGATTTCGCGCGAGGGCCACAAGGCGTCAATGCTGAAAAGCTACCGGTTCGATTCGCGCGAAGGCGGCATCGTCATGCAGGAGATCGAGGGGAATCCGGAGAAGGTGCCGTTCGACGTGGTGCATCCGTCTGGGGACAGCATTTCGCTGAGCAAACCGGCGCAGTACGAAATCAAACTGACGAGCCAGAAAAAAGCGCTGCAGCACATGATGTACGAGTGGACCGGCGAGGTCACAGTCGATCAGCGCAGCTATCGCGTGATCGGAACCGGCGCGAGCGGTACGTTCCGCATCCCGGCCAATATCGCGAAGGATTATCCGGCCGCCCTGCACATTCACATCCTCGGGATGAATGCCCTGGGCAAAGTGTACGCGCTCGACCGCAATTTCACGCTCACAAAGTAATGCTGACGCTGGCGGCCGATACAACGGAGGCGGACGGCAGTATTGCGCTTGCCGACGAAACGGGCGTTCGTGAAGAAGTACTGCTGCACGCGCCGCAGGGGTTCAGTCACGTGCTGTTCGGCGAGATCGAAGCGCTGCTGGCGCGGCAGAATGTACGGCTGGCGGAGATTGAACTGTTTGCCGCGGCAGCGGGGCCAGGGTCGTTCACAGGGGTGCGTGTCGGGCTGGCGGCGATCAAGGGGCTGGCAGAGGTGTGCGGGAAGCGTGTGGTCGCGGTCTCGAATCTCGAAGTGCTGGCCCAATTCGGAAAGTCGGACGCGCGCGCGGTGGTGATCGACGCGCATCGCGGCGAGGTCTACGCCGCAGTTTACGACGCGGGCGGCAATGCGATCGTGCCGGAGGCTGTGCTGCCTCTTGAGAAATTCCTCCCGATGCTTCCGCATGGGCCGGTGGAATGGATCTCGGCGGGACCGCTTCCAGTGTCGGGCCAGGTCATACAGGCCCCCCGCGCGCTGGCCGGAACGATCGCGAAACTGGCGACAAAGCGCGCCTCTCAGGACCCGGCGGCCATCGAAGCCGTCTACGTGCGCCGGTCGGATGCCGAAATTTTTTTTCGGGCGTGAGTGTCGATTATGCGGGGCGCTGTTCGACGCCTGAGTAGAAAGGAATTCAAACGATGAAATTCATGTTGATGACGAAGCTGAGCAATGAAAATGCACCGCCGCCGCCTCCGGAACTGTACGCCGCGCTCGGCAAATTCACCGCCGAAACGGCCCAGACCGGCGTGCTCGTTTCCACCGGCGGACTGATGCCGACGTCAAAAGGCGCGAGAATGCGGCTGTCCGGCGGAAGGATCACCCTTACAGATGGCCCCTTCGCCGAAGCCAAGGAGTGCATTGGCGGTTACGCTATCGTCGATGTCAAATCGAAGGAAGAAGCCATCGAGATCGCCAGACGTTTTGTGCAGATTCACGCCGATATCATGGGACCGGGCTACGAGCTCGATTCCGAAATCCGCCAGATGTACGAGCCGGCCGCCGTTCCGGGAGCCCATTGATGTTCTCGACCGGCCGCATTCTGAAAGCGCTTGGCGCGCTGTTCATGGTCCGCTGATCCCCGCGATCCCGTTAGGATAACGGTCCTGAGAAGCTGTAAGGGAATCGCAGATCGCAGGCGAAACCGCCTGCGCCACCTTCCTGAGTACCGCTGTTGTAAGGGTGTGGCAGGCGGTTTCGCCTGCCAGGTTCGGTTCAGTGCGATTCTTTTACAGCTCCTGATCCAGCGTGGCGATTTATGTGACGCCGCGCACATCGCTTTTCGGCGCGCTGCTGCTGACCGGATATCTCGGCGACGCCGTGGCCTCGCCTCTGCGGGTGGGCGACCCTGTGTTCAACATGTGCTTTCCGGCGATCATAGCCGCGCTGCTGTGGGGCGGGCTGTTTGCGCGCGATGCCCGCCTCCGCGCCCTCTTTGGGTGAAGGGGTACTTGATAGCCTAGCGGCGATGGCACGCGCCGCCCGACAACTTGAACTCGCCGGCGTGTTTGCCTCGGCCATTACCCCGCGGCGCGCGATATCTCAGGACCCCGATTTTTCAGGCATGCTCGATCTCGTCGACTTTCTCGCGGCGGGCGGCGTCAAGGGCATCTGTCTGTTCGGCGCCACCGGCGAGTTCCTCGACTACAGCATCGCCGAGCGTCAGCGCATGCTGTATCTGGCGGTGAAACGCAGCCGGGTGCCGCTGATCGCGGGGGTTTCGCATTCGACACTGGCGGGGGCGCTGCAACTGGCCGATGAGGCGATTGCCGCAGGGGCGGACGGCCTGATCCTGATGCCGCCGATCTTCTATCCGTACACACCATGCGAGGTCGAAGAGTTCTATCTGCAGTTCGCGCACGAAACGGGCGATGCCGTGCCAATTCTGCTGCACAACCTGCCGCAGTGCACTTCGAAACTCGAAGTGCAGTCCGTGCGCAGGCTCTTCGACAGTGGGCGATTCGCGGGGATCAAGGATTCCTCCGGCGATTGGGAGTACTTCAGCCGGCTCCTCGACCTGAAACGCGAGCGGCCGTTTGCCTTGCTGTGCGGCGCCGACCGGTTTGCCAGCCGTGCGCTGGCCGAAGGCGCCGATGGCGCGATCTCGCCATCGGCCTGTGCCGTGCCGGAGCTGGTTGTCGGACTCGCCAGGGCTCCGAACAACGACTTGCTGTCCGCGAGACTGGACGAATTCGTTGCCTGGGTGAACCGATTTCCGTTCCCGGTTGCGATTAAGCGCGCGGTCGAACTGCGCGGGCAGAAATCCGCACCGCCGCTGACGCCTCTGGCGCCGGACACCGCACAACTCCTCGCGGAGTTTTCGACGTGGTTCAATGCATGGTTAACCCATGCGTGAGTTTCGCGAATTTGGCCACAAGCTGATCGACTGGGTGGCGGATTATCTGGAGTCTTCCGGACGCTATCCGGTGCTGTCATCCGTTCAGCCCGACGACATCATCAACGCGCTGCCATCCCGCGGGCCGGAGCACGGCGAACCGATGGAGCGCATATTCGAAGATTTCGAGCGCATCATCCTGCCCGGCATCACGCACTGGAATCATCCACGCTTCCTCGCGTTCTTCGCCAACTCGTCAGCGCCGCCGGCCGTTCTCGCCGAACTCCTCGCGGCGGCACTGAATGCGAACGGGATGCTGTGGAAAACGTCGCCCGCCGTGACGGAACTCGAAATCGTGACGCTGCGCTGGCTGCTCGACTGGTTCGGGCTGCCGACGGGCTGGTTCGGCATGATTCACGACACCGCGTCGACCGCCACCATGCATGCCATCGCGGCGGCGCGCGTGGCGGCGGCTCCCGAGACCCGCGACGCCGGTGCGCCCGGCAATCTCATCCTGTACACATCGGATCAGGCGCATTCGTCCGTGGAAAAGGGCGCGATGTCGCTGGGAGTGGGGCGGCGGAATGTGCGGTCGATTGGTTCCGACTCCGAATTCCGCATGCGACCCGACCTGCTGGCTGAGGCCATTGCCGCGGATCGTGCCGCCGGCTTACGGCCGTTCTGCGTGGTCGCGACGGTGGGGACAACGTCGACGACGAGCATCGATCCCGTCGCTGCCATCGCCAATATCGCCGAGCGCGAGGGGCTCTGGCTGCATGTCGATGCGGCTTACGCCGGGGCGGCTGCGGTGATCCCGGAATATCGGTGGGTGCTCGACGGATGCGAGCGCGCCGATTCGTTTGTCTTCAATCCCCACAAATGGCTGATGACGCCGGTCGAGTCGAGCGTGTTCTATTGCCGGCGGCCCGATGTTCTGCGGCAGGCGTTCTCGCTGGTCCCGGAGATTCTGCGCACCTCAGACGGCGGTCTGAATCTGATGGACTACGGCGTGCCGCTCGGCCATCGATTCCGCGCGCTCAAACTCTGGTTTGTACTGCGCTATTACGGCCACGAAGGTCTCGCCCGGATCATTCGCGATCAGATCGCGATGACCCACGAACTGCGGGATCGCATAGCCGCCGATCCGCGTTTTGAGATTTGTGCGCCAACATTGCTTTCGGTGATCTGCTTCCGGCGGCGCGGAAGCGATGACGAGAACCGCGCGCTTCTCGATGCGATCAACCGTGAGGGGCGGTTTTTCCTTTCGTCCACCGTGGCGCACGGGAGATACATCCTGCGTATTGCAATCGGCAATATTTTTACGGGCCGAGCAGAACTGGCCGAGCTCTGGGAACTCCTGGACACACTTGTTCGCATGTAATTATCTGAGCGAAGCGTTGTCAAGGTTTTAATTTTAAGTCATTTCAGTCAGTTAGGCCGCCTGTATTAGCACTCAACGCCGGAGTGTGCTAATAATATGCATGGAACGGGGCAGTACGCCCTACTGTTCCACTTGGGGCATCCCAACAACTCTGAGGAGGTAATCCAACAACATGAACATTCGTCCGCTTTACGACCGCATCGTGGTCAAGCGCGTTGAAACAGAAGCCGAGAAGACTCACGGCGGTCTGTACATTCCCGACAGCGCAAAAGAGAAACCGCAGGAAGGTGAAGTCGTCTCCGTCGGCAAGGGCAAGCGTCTCGAAGACGGCAAGATCGTGCCGCTCGATGTGCAGCCGGGCGACCGCATTCTGTTCGGCAAGTATTCCGGCAGCGAAATCAAGCTTGATGGCGAAGAGCTGATGATCATGCGCGAGGACGAGGTGCTCGGCATCCTCGACGCCGCGCCCCAGAAAGCCGCCAAGAAAGCCAGCTAACCCACCAACAGAATTCAAGAGGAGAGATCGGAAAAAAAATGGCAAAACAAATTGTTTACGCGGAAAATTCCCGCCAGGCGATTCTGCGCGGGGTGAATCAGCTGGCGGATGCGGTAAAAGTCACGCTGGGTCCGAAGGGCCGCAACGTGGTTCTCGAGAAAAAGTTCGGCGGCCCGAACATCACGAAAGACGGTGTTACGGTCGCGAAGGAAATCGAACTGAAGGATCCGCTGGAAAACATGGGCGCGCAGATGGTGCGCGAAGTCGCTTCGAAGACTTCCGACATCGCGGGCGACGGCACCACCACGGCGACCATACTGGCGCAGGCGATCTTCCGCGAAGGCGTGAAGTCGGTTGCGGCGGGCGCGAATCCGATGGCGCTGAAGCGCGGCATCGACAAGGCCGTCGAAGTGGCCGTGGCCGAAGTGAAGAAGATGTCGAAGCCGGTTTCGGGCGACATGATCGCCCAGGTCGGCACCATTTCCGCCAACAGCGATCACACCATCGGCGACACCATCGCCGAGGCGATGAAGAAGGTCGGCAAAGACGGCGTCATCACGGTTGAAGAATCGAAGACGATGGCGACCGAACTCCAGACCGTGGAAGGCATGCAGTTCGACCGCGGCTATCTCTCGCCCTACTTCGTGACCGATCCCGAGCGCATGGAAGTGGCTCTGGAAGATCCCTACATCCTGATCCACGAAAAGAAAATCAGCAACATGAAGGATCTGCTGCCGCTGCTCGAGCAGATTGCGCGCTCCGGCCGTCCGCTGCTGATCATTGCGGAAGAAGTGGAAGGCGAAGCGCTGGCGACGCTGGTGGTCAACAAGCTGCGCGGCACGCTGAACGCCTGCGCGGTGAAGGCGCCGGGCTTCGGCGATCGCCGCAAGGCCATGCTGGAAGACATCGCCATCCTCACCGGCGGCCGGGCCATCTTCGAAGAAACCGGCATCAAGCTGGAAGGCGTGAAGCTCGAAGATCTGGGCAAGGCGAAGCGCGTTACGGTCGACAAGGACAACACGACGCTCGTGGACGGCGCAGGGCAGGCGAAGGCTATCGAAGGGCCGCATCAAGCAGCTGCGCACGCAGATCGACGAAACCACGTCGGACTATGACCGCGAGAAGCTGCAGGAGCGGCTGGCGAAGCTCGCCGGCGGCGTGGCGGTGATCAAGGTCGGTGCGGCCACCGAGACCGAAATGAAGGAGAAGAAGGCCCGTGTCGAGGATGCTCTGCATGCCACGCGCGCGGCGGTCGAGGAAGGCATCGTTCCCGGTGGCGGCGTGGCTCTGCTGCGCGCGGCCATTTCGCTCAAGGACCTGAAGGTGCATGGCGACGAGCAGATCGGCGTCAACATTATCCGGCGCGCCTGCGAAGAGCCGATCCGGCAGATCGTACAGAACTCGGGTGAGGAGGGCGCGATCGTGATGGGTAAGATCCGCGAGAGCAAGAACACGCACTACGGCTACAACGCCCAGACCGATAAGTATGAGGATCTGGTGGAGTCGGGTGTGATCGATCCGGCGAAAGTAACGCGGTCGGCCCTGCAGAACGCGGCGTCGATTGCGGGCCTGATGCTGACCACCGAAGCCATGGTGTGCGAGATTCCGGAGAAGAAGTCCGCTCCGGCCGGTCCCGGTCACGGTGGACCCGAAGGCATGGATTACTGAGCGCTAACCGCGCGGCAATGCGCCTCCGGCGCAGAAGCTGTGCGGCTGTGTTGAAACCGAGAGCCGCGGTTCCCGAAATGGGGATCGCGGCTTTTTTATTTGTATTGGCAGCGATGACCGTCTGCTTGAGCCGGTATACTTCGGCATGAATGAAGTGGTGGGGCATCGGTGTGTTCCTTGCGGTGGTTGCTGCCGCAATGGCCTGGACGACCCTCGTAAGAACGCGCGAGACGAAACCACGCAAACAGCAACAGCTGAACGCCCAAATCCAGTCCGTTCTCCTCAACTACAAACAAAGCCTCAAACCGGGGGCGACCCGCAAAGCGGTTGAGGACTACCTCGCGGCGCGCAACAGCGTTTCTTTGAGCGCTGCTGTTACGAGGGGCCAACTACCGCGACCGTGATTAAGATCGCGGACGCCGACCCGCCTTGGTACTGCACCGCCTGGCCGATCTATATAGTGTTTGAGTTCACCGTGCCTGCCATCGGCGATCCTCTGCACCCCCTTCCAGAGGACACGTTGAAGGACGCACACCTGTTCAGCATCGGCGATGGATGTTTGTAAACGCGCGGTTCCACCGCGCATTCCCACGGCACGTACGGCTTGGGCCTGCGCATTTTGCGGACATCCCGGAGTTCGGCGATGACCGATTTTCGGAAGAACTCTGATCCCGCGAAACAGGCCTCGAATGTTCTCGAAGACTGGTTTTCCTCCCAACCGGGACGTTACGCATTGAATGAGGATCAGAAGCTTTTTCGGCACATTGGGAGAATTAGCAGACAGTGGCTGGTTGGTGGGACAATAAAACCACAGCATGCAGGCGACAGTCAATCTTTCGGACTCTCTGTACGAGAAGACGGAAGCCCTCGCGGTTTCGCGGGGAACTACGGTCGAACAGATCATTCTCGGGGCGGTTGCGGACGCGGTTCAGGAAAAATTCGAAGCTCCCAGGGGTTGCTTCGGTGATCTTGAAATCGAACTGCCAGTGATCCGATCGAATCGTCCCGGTACGCTCGACTTGTCCAGCTTCGATTTCGATGATCTGCTTACCTGACGTCAATGTCTGGATTGCGCTGACCGTCGATAAACACGTCCTTCATCTCGCCGCGCGGCGTTGGTTCATGAATGCGACGGAAGAAAAACTCGTGTTCTGCCGAATCACGCAGGCGGGCTTCCTGCGACTGCTGACTAACAGGCACGTCATGCAGGACGAGGTGATGACTCCTGATCGGGCCTGATAGACATACCGGACACTTCGGTCGGATCGGCGGATCGGTTATCTCTCGGAGCCAGGCGGTCTTTCGGAAATCTGGGATACCTTCACCGAAGGCTCACTGACCTCGCCGAATCTGTGGACAGACGCCTATCTCTGCGCTTTTGCCTACGCAGCGCGACTGACATTGGTGACGTTTTACACCGGGATCCCGGTAAGAGAACGCCTGAACTGCCTCGTTCTTGCCCGCTAATTAAACGACTACTGCCGTTGAAGCTGACGACCGGGAAGCGGGCCGCCTCTCGTTCACAGTTACTGCCGTCACCGCAGGACCTCGGCGATGGCAATCTCCCGCTTGAGGATGTCGTTCACCAGGGTGTCCAGGTCCATTCCCTTGCGGGCTGCAATTTCGGTCAGGGTGTTGAGCACAGCCTGCTCCAGCAGGATCGGGCGGCGAAAATGCCGCCAGCCACGGATCGCCGTGGCAAACTGCTCGTCGGTCAACGGTGGAATATCCGAGTAGTCGATATCGGAATCGTCGCCGGCAGCCTGCTTCGCGGAGAGCTGGCTGAGGACGGCTCTTTGTTCCTCACTCAGCGGCGCCTTCAAGATAGAATCGGCGTTCACGCGAACCAGCTCTTCTGGCTGAGATGATCCGGATCGTTTCTTCGTCATCGACCTTTCCTCTGTATACATGCGTCACGATAAGCAGCACAACGCCCTCGAGTTCACCTATTGCGCTCCAACGTTGCTCCCCGGTTTCGTCGATCCGGTCCTTCATCAGCACCACATTCGGATCGTCGAAGACTTTGGCGGCAGATTCAAAGCTGATCCTGTGTTTGGACTGGTTGGCCTCAGCCTTCGCCGCGTCCCATTCGAATTTGGCGCGGGTACCCTCCAACAGGCTAGTATTACACCAACGACAAATACTTTTCCGACGAGGATCGCGGCTTTTGATTTGTCGCTATGATCGGAAATTGGACGCCAAACCGATCATCGCCGCTGTCGCGCGGGCTCTCCGCGAGCAGGACTTCGAAGCGATTCTGATTGGCAACGCAGCGGCGGCGCTGCAGGGTGCGCCCGTCACGACCGTCGATCTTGATTTCCTCATCCGCAAAACACCCGCGAACCTTCGAAAATTAAAGGCCATCGCGAAGGCAATGGACGCCGTAGTCTTCAAGCCCCACTACCCGGTTTCCGGGCTTTTCCGCCTGATCCGCGACGACGACGGGCTACAGGTCGATTTCATGACCAGAATCCATGGCGTACGTTCGTTCAACAGCCTTCGCGCCCGCGCCTGCGAAGTGGGTGTTGGCGAAGAAAAGATCGTCGTGGCCGCGCTGACTGATATCATCGCCAGTAAGCGAGCCGCGGATCGCCCCCGCGACCGGGCCGTCATGCATGTCCTCGAAAAAACCCTCCGCGAAGCAGAAGCAGCTGAACGCTCTGAAGGCGGAAAGTGAACGCAATCTGATCGATCAGATCCGGCGCAACCTCGCCAAACCAATGAACCAGCGGACGAACTTCCTGCGCAAACGCATCGGTCTGCGCGGTTCGGCGCTATAACAGACCAACCGCCGGCCTCCCCCCCCTGAAACCCGTCTTCGTCGCCCTCCGTCTGAGTTACAATCAATGGTACCGGCACGGACCGCAGAAAGCATGCTGACATTCCGCCACTGCCATTCCTGCTGGGGGCAAAACGCAATATGACCAAGAAGATTCTTTGGGTTCTGCCGGCTGGCCTGACCCTGCTGCTCGTGATTCCCGCTATTTCACAGAACACGACCGACCAGTCGGGCAGCAAGGACAAGAAGGACAGCAAACGCGAAACCGTTGCCAAGCCGCTGACGCCGAAGCAGATCAAGAAAAAGGAAGAGGCTCTCAAGAAGGAGCTCGAAACGCCGTGGAAGAAGTGGCTGAACGAAGACGTCGCCTACATCATCACCGACGAAGAACGCAAAGCCTTCAAGCAGATGAGCACCGACGAAGAGCGCGAGCAGTTCGTCGAGCAGTTCTGGCTGCGCCGCGACCCCACGCCCGACACCGTCGAGAACGAGTATAAGGAAGAGCACTACCGGCGCATCGCGTACGCCAACGAGCGCTTCGCGTCCGGCGTCCCCGGATGGAAGACAGACCGTGGCCGCATCTACATCATGTTCGGTCCGCCCGACGAGCGCGATGAGCATCCGTCGGGCGGCACCTACGAACGGCCGGTAGCGGAAGGCGGCGGTGAAACCACTACGTTCCCGTTCGAAGACTGGCGCTATCGCTACATCGAGGGTATCGGCAACGACGTCACAATCGAATTCGTCGACACCACGATGACCGGCGAGTATCACATGACGATGGATCCGTCGGAAAAAGATGCCCTGACCTACGTTCCCGGTGCGGGTCTGACGCTGGCCGAACAACTCGGATTGAGCGACAAGATGGCGCGGTTCAATAACACCGACGGCACACATCTGGGCGCCCCGCTGGGCGGAGTAGCGCCCGCGAGCTACAACCAGTTCGAGCGGCTCGATCAGTTCGTCAAGCTGCAGAAGCCTCCGGAGGTCAAGTTTAAGGACCTCGAGGCTGTCATCGGCGTTCGCGTCACCTACAACATTCTGCCGATGCAGGTGCTCATCGATTATGTGCGCGTTACGGAGGCAACGGTGATGGCCAACATCACCGTGCAGTTTGAGAACCGGGATCTCCAGTTCCAGGCCAAGGACGGCGTCCAGAAAGCGAGCGTCAACCTGCTGGGGCGCATCAGCAATATGACGCGCCGCCCGATCACCACGTTCGAATACCCGCTCACGATCGATGCCCCGCCCGACATGCTGGCAAAGTACACGCAGCAGCGTTCGATTTATCAGAAGACGATTCCGCTGGCTCCAGGCCGGTACCACCTCAACCTCGTAGCCAAAGATACGATCGCGGGCAATCTGAACAATTACGAGGTAGCGCTTGATGTCCCGCACTTTGAAGAGGAAAGACTGGCTTCGAGCAGCCTGATTATTGCCGACACGATCGAGAGACTGCCGACCAAAAGCATCGGCGGCGGCATGTTTGCCATCGGCGACAGCAAAGTGCGTCCGCGGGTCGGCAACAAATTCGCTAAAGACGAAAAGCTTGGCTTGTACGTGCAGTTCTACAATTTCGGGCCGGACGAGAAAACCCAGAAGCCGTCCGGCGCGATCGAGTACGAAATCGACAAGGCCGGGTCGAACGAAAAGATTGCCGACTTCTCAGAGGAGTTGACGAGCATTCCGAATGCTTCGGCCAATGAGGTGATTGTGGAGAAGCAGGTTGGGCTCAGTTCGTTTGCCCCCGGGAACTATGTCATCAAGATAAAGGCTACTGACAGGAACCGGAACCAGACGGTCCAGCAGCAGGCGAATTTTACGGTAAGCTGAGAGTGTTATCGGTTTAGTACGGAAGGGAGCAGTGAGCATTCGCGACGCCAGGGCAATTCGCACATCGACCCGGGCGGCGGCAGCCGGGCGCCGCGGCCCTCGATGGGTCGGTTCACTGGCGCTCTCTCTGTCCCTTGCAATTGCCGCGCAGGCCGCGCCACCGATTCGTTTCTCCGGCGAACTCGGCGGCTTGGTAACGGACGTCGCCGGGAAACCCCAGCCGGGCGCGATGGTGCTTCTTCTTAATAAGGAAGAGCGCGTTCTGCAGCGAGCTGCGACTGACGCCCTCGGCGCATTCGCTTTCGGAGATCTGTCCCCGACACGTACTCCGTCCACATTTCGCTTTTGAATTTCGTCCCCGCTGTCAAGGACCGTGTGTTGATCCGGCCGGGCATGCGCAGCCTTCTGGAAGTCAATCTTTCGCGCGTGTTCAGCTCGGTGCAGTTGGTTTCAATGGCGCCTGTCTCCGGCAGTCTGATGAGCGACAGCTGGAAATGGGCTTTGCGGGCCGACAGCGCGATGCGTCCGATTCTGCGCTTCCTTCCCGTACAGGGCGTAAGTTCGCCTGACTCCGTGGCTTTCGGTACAGCGCTGTTTGCCGACTCGCGCGGCATGGTGCGGATCTCCGCCGCCGATGGAGCGACGCTTTCCAGCGACGGGCAGGCGGATTTCGGCACGCAGTTCGCCTTCGCGACGTCTTCGAATAAAGATAACTTCCTTCACCTGGCAGGCGACATCGGCTATGCGCCGGGATCCACCGCGCCTTCTGCGGCGATCCGCACCACCTGGAGCAGGGAACTCCCCACGGGCGATACGCCTGAGGTCGCGGTTACCATGCGCCAGATTTACGTCCCTCTGCGCATCGGACAGGGCGTGATTGCCAACAACGGCGGCTCCCAGAGCGACGGTCAGCTGCCGGCTCTGCGCACGCTTGGCACCAGTTTCCAGAACCGAAAGGAGATCACCGACTCCCTCGAAATGGAGTACGGCTTTGCATACGACAACGTATCGTTTCTCGACGGCGGACATTACTTCAGCCCGTGGGGGCGTCTGACTTACGCAGTACCCCGCGGCAGGCTGGATTTCACGTGGACTTCAGGCAATCCGCGCCCGGATCTCAGCATGGAGAGCGTGTCTGCCGACGGGCTCGGGGAGTCGAATCAGAGCGTCGGCGATCTGCAGAGAGAACTCGCGGAAGTCGATGTTTTGCCACGTGTCACGTTGGCGGACGGCCATGCCAGAATTCAGCGCGGCGAGGATTTCGAAGTCGGCGCTTCCCAGCGTTTCGGATCGCGCGAGTTTCGGGTTGCGGCCGATCACGAAACGGTTTCCAACACGACGCTGGCCATTGCGTCGTCCGCGTCCGGTCTGTTTCCGGGTGATCTGGTGCCGGATCTCTTCTCGAACAGCTCGCTTTTCAATATGGGGAACTTCCAGGCGTTTGACTATAACGCCTCGATGACCCAGGATTTCGGCGACAACTACAAGGTCAGCATGATTTATGGATCCGAGGGCGTGCTGTCCCCGCACGGTGGAATGGGGATCGAAACCGGCGACGACCTCCGTCGCCTGATGGAGGCTTCCCATCGGCCGGCGGCCACGTTGCGCGCCTCAGCCAGGATTCGCGGCACTGGGACGCGGGTGGTTGCAAGCTATCAGTGGACCGATTATCAGCACGCCGTGCTGCTGCCCATGTTCTCCACGGAAACGCCTCGACCCGAGCCCGGGTTGAACATCATCGTGCGGCAGCCCATGCCAGCCATTCCCGGCGTGCCGTGCCGTATGGAAGCCACCGCCGAACTCAGCAATCTGCTGGCCCAGGGATATCTGCCGCTGACGACCTCGGGTGGAAACCGGTTTCTGCTCATCAACACGCCCCGCATGATACGCGGGGGACTGGCGTTCGTATTTTGACCACCAGGACACCGCTCCTTCTCCTGCTGCTGGCGCCCGTGGCGATGCAGGCCGCAGTGCCTCCGACAGAAGACATCACGTTCAACAGGCAAATCGCGCCGATTATCTATAACAACTGCTCCTCGTGCCATCGGCCCGGCGAAGCGGCGCCGTTTTCGCTGCTTTCTTATCAGGACGTCGCGAAGCGGGGCAAGACCATTGCCGCAGTCACTGCGGCTAAGTTCATGCCGCCGTGGAAGGCCGAGCCCAGCTCTTATCCGTTCAAGGATGAGCGGCGCCTCAGGGATTCCGAGATTGCGCTCATTCAGGAATGGGTGAAGCAGGGAATGCCGGAGGGCAGGGCAGGCGACGCGCCCCCGGTGCCGAAGTTTGCTTCGGGCTGGATGCTGGGCGATCCGGATCTCGTGATTGAAATGCCGGCCGCCTATCACATTCCCGCCGACGGTCCGGATATCTACCGCAATATCGCGGTGCCGCTTGGTTTCACCGAAAACAAGTGGATCACGGCCATCGACATGAAGCCGACCGCTCGTTCGGTCGTGCACCATGTTCTCTATTTCGCCGACCCGAGCGGCAAGGCGCACACGCGTTCGCAGGGCCCGGAGCCTGGCTTCAGCGGCATGCGCCCTGGTGCCGCGAATGTCGAACAGATCGGCGGGTGGGCGGTGGGCGCGCAGCCCCACATGCTGCCGGACGGCCTTGCCATTCCGATCGAAAAAGGTTCCGACTTCGTTATCCAGTATCATTTCCATCCCAACGGCAAACCGCAGGAAGAGAAGTCGGTCATCGGCCTCTACTTCGCCAAAGAGGCTCCGAAGCGGCACCTGGTTTCCGTGATGCTGCCTCCCGTCTATTCGCTTTTCTCCGGGCTGGATATTCCGGCCGGCGCAAAAGACTTTGTGCTCCGGGATTCCTACACGCTGCCCGCCGCAATGGATGCGGTTTCCATCGGCGCCCATGCGCATTACATCGGCCGCACGATGAAGATGACCGCCACGCTGCCCAGTGGCGAAGTCAAGACGCTGCTCTCGATTACGAACTGGGATTTTGCCTGGCAGGACCGCTACTTCTTCCAGGATTTCGTGACGCTTCCCAAAGGCACCCGCCTCGACGCCGAAATCCACTGGGATAATTCGGCGGAGAATCCGCGGAATGTTTCGGCGCCGCCCATTCGGGTCGAATGGGGCGAGCAATCGAAGGATGAGATGGGCAGTATCACGCTCGTGGGCGTGCCGCACGACGAAGCCGATCTGGCCACGCTGCGGACGGATTATCAGAAGCACCGCAACACGATGGTGATGCGGCGCATGGCAGTGGACCCCTCGCTGCGCGCCAAAGTGGCCCGATTACTGGCAGAATGAAACCTCTTAT
Source organism: Terriglobia bacterium (assembly GCA_963832905.1). Lineage (GTDB taxonomy): Bacteria > Acidobacteriota > Terriglobia > Bryobacterales > Bryobacteraceae > BOG-234. Next base: position 1,141,916 of record CAWHVO010000002.1, read on the forward strand.
CTTATTCGCGCTGGGGGCGATCCTGCATCCGTCGGTCGCGGTGAAGGATATCGACGGCGTCATGCGCGCGCCGCTCAAAGTGGATAAGGGCAAAGCTGAAGCCGTGTTCTTCGTCACGAACGACTGTCCCATTTCGAATTACTACGCGCACGAGATCAGGCGCATCTGCGATGAGTACGCCAGGCGCGGCGCGGGCTGCACCCTGGTGTATACCGATCCCTCGATTACTGACGAGCAGGCACGGCGGCATTCCACGGAATACGGCCACGGCGCGTACCCGAAGATCGTCAACCGCAGTCATGCCCTGGTCAAAGCTGCCGGCGCGACCATCAACCCCACCGCGGTTATTGTCACAGCGGATGGGCGAATTGCTTACCGCGGGCGCATCGATAACACGTATGCCGCTATCGGAATCCAGCGCCGTGTGGTTACGGAGCACGATCTGCGCGATGCTCTCGACGCCGTGATCGCGGGCCGGCCTGTGGCGAAACCCGAGACCCAGCCGATCGGCTGCTACATCCAGTAACGGTCACACGACATGCGGCGCGAGCCGCGTCTGGAAGTTCTTTCGGACGCGCGGATTGTATCCGCGTCTTTTGCTGTCCAGGAATGGGCGCTGGTTGGGCCGCGCGTCCAGCGGGCGGGCTGCCCGGTCGTCACTGGATGTTCAGCGTCGCAGTATTTGACGCATATCCGTTGGTCGTCACGATCACGGGTACAGCCGGCCCGCTGACACCTGGCGGAATCTGACAGTTCACCTGATCGAGGCCCTCGTAGCTCGGGACCGGTCCCGCAAAGAAGAAGGCGCCAGCGCAGCTCTGGCCGCCGATGGTAACCGTGGTCGTCAGCCTAGGTTCAACCCCCAGCCCTGTCAGAAACAACGCAACGTAATCGTCGCTATGCAGTGGATTCGCCGCGTTGATCAGGGCGCCGGTCACGGCGTTTTCCGCCGCGGCTGGACCATTGGCCACGCCGGTCGAAGTGAAAATGCTCGGCACGGCGGGAACGACCACTACGTTCACCGTCTGCTGGCCGACCGATTTCTGCACGGCGAGGCGCGGGAGCAGCGAACCGGAGTTCTGCGCCACCGCGGCCGGATAAATGAAATTGATCTGCGTCGGACTGATGTATCGATCTGGGCGGCGGTTTCGTTCACCGTTATCTGGACATCGCCCAATTGCGTCGGATACGGCTGCGGCGCCTGCATCATCGCGCTGGTCAGATTCGACCCGTAAACCGTGACGAATGCTCCTGGCGCCACGTCGCGAGGGAACTGGGCGATGCCGGCCGGCACAACGCCCGTGATCGTCGGACCGGTCTTCGCAATTGTCGCCTTCGTGCTTCCCGGAGCTTGCTGAGCTGCAACCATGAGCGTGCCTGAACCGGTGACGTTTACCGTCAGCACAGGCTCGAAGAATTCCTTCACCGGTATTGCCTCGCTGAAAGCGACACCGCCGTTCAGCCCCAGATCGGTAGCGCTCGTGATCGCCTCTGTGGCGCCATTCGGATTCGCGCCGCCGATCAGGATGCCGCCGTAATCGAAATTCGGATCGTTCTCAATTGCCTCCCCGAGCGTCTGCCACGCGTTAGTGCCGGTGAGGAAAGACGTGCCAACGCCGTCATCGAAGTCGGAGAGCAGTGTGCCGGCGAGAGCCGACTCCAGTCCCGTCCCGCCATTGCCGGCTATGGCCAGCGCATTGACACCGCGCAGATCGTCGGTGCCTTGGTTCCACGTGTTCAGCGCGAGCAGGAACTGGCTGCCAAGCGACATCTCGTGCGTCTGCGTATCGTCGCCGAGATCGGACGCGACGTATGTGCCGAAGTGCGGCGTCGCAAGGAAGATGGCTTTGCGGATGCCGGGCGTTTGAGGCGGAATGAATGTCGCGGCCGAGCCTGCCGGCAGCGGCTGCATTCCGGAAAGATAAGCCCGCACGATCAGCCCGCCCATGCTGTGCGCCACCACGTCGACCAAGGGGACCGGGGTGCCGTTCAAGTAGGTCAATGACGCCAGAAACTTCCCGAACGCGGCACCGAGAGTTTCGATCGACGGACCGCCGGGCACGCTGCAGTTATCGAAATACACGGTCACGAGGCCGCTCGCTTGCAGCACCATGTCCGCGTTTCCGAAATTGCTTTGGAAGCTCGAACTGCCGATGCACCCGAGTTGGTAGCCATCGAGGAAGACTACCGGAACGACGCCGTCGGGAATCGAATTCGGCGCCACCAGCTGCGCGCCTGCTGTGAATGGAGCGATCAGGACCAGAACCCCGAGAATGCCGCGACGCATACCGCTATGCTACCCAGGCGCGAGGTGCTCAGCCTCGCGCAATGTTGCGGAACTTGGCGCACAATTCACAGGTATATTTTTCGTAAAACTTCCCGAAAATCATTGAAAACAGGTCTTAAAAGACTGTGGTACCTTTCGGCCCCTCGGGTGCGCTTGTGTGCGGCACAGGAGAAAACATCATGGGTAACAAAAAGAATCTGAACCGCATCTGGACAGTGGTTATTTGCGGTGTGGCGGCGTCGGCTCTGACACTGCCCGCCATCGCCCGCGATCTCGGCGGCGCCCCTGTTGATGTTCGCACGGTGATTACCGGCGTTCATGAAGTTCCCGCCGGCAGCGCCCTTCCCGGCCTCCACGCGGAAGCCAAAATCAAAGGCAAGGTGGTCGATATCTACATCGCCCCGATGGATTTCGTGAAGAAATACGACATCCAGGTCAACAAGGGCCAGGAAGTGCACCTCATCGGCACCGAGACCGCCGCAGGTGACGCCGACACCGTCCTCGGCCGCGAGATCACGATAGGAACGATCGACAAACGCACCGGAATCTTCCGCGAGAACATGACGATCTATCTGCGCAACGACGCCGGCCCGCTCTGGGAATAACCAGCGGACCGAACGGCCTCTCCTACCCATGAGGCCCCCAGGTAAACAGCGACCGCCGGAATCGGTGTAACCAGCTTCTACCCTGACGGAGTTCCTGAGCCGACGCGAAGTGCCCGGTGTCAGTGATACTCTTTACTGCGGGCCGCCCCGCGGTTAGCGGCTGATAAGATTCTGGAGGTCGCTGGCGACCTGGAGGTTTTCATGAACTTGAACCGAAATATTGCCGTCGCACTGAGCCTGCTCGGTGCGACGTTCATTTTTGGCCCCTGGGCGCATCCAGTAATGCTGCGGGCGCAGCAGCCGCCGCCGGACGGAAAAACGACTGGTCCAGGCGTGCAGGCGCCGTCTGACTCACGCGAACCGGAAGTCCTTGCGGGGTGCAAAACTCCTCCCCCGGCGCGCGGCGGGCGCGGACGCGGACGCGGTCCTGCCCGCGGCGCGGGACGCGGACCGGCTGGCCCCGCAGAAGCGCGCAGCGTGACAATTACCGCCATCCCCGGAGTGATCGCCGCCGGTGTTCAATGGACGCAGCTTTGGGATACCACCGGCAACAACGCTGACGGCATCATCGCCACTAAAGACGGTGGCATTCTCCTCGCCCAGAACAATAACAGCAAGGTCCTGAAGCTCGACAAGAACGGGAACACCTCGGTCGCCTATTCCGACCTCAACACCAGCGGCGCGGTCTCGATGAATTCGAAAGGCGTGCTGTTCGTCAACAACCGCGGCCTGAGAGCCAGCATCGAAGAGCTTGCGCCGAAGCGCCACACCTTTGCCAACTCCTACAACGGCGATTCCTTCGACTGCATCGGCGGCGTGCTGAACGATCTCGTGGCGGACAGCAAAGGTGGCGCTTACTTCACCATGGGCGGTCTCTACTACGCCAACCCGATGGGCGTGGTGACGAAGTACGGCGAGAACCTGAACACCAACGGCATCATGCTCAGCCGCGACGAGAAGACGCTCTACGTTACGAACGGCGGGCGGCTGATGGCGTTCGATGTGCAGCCCGGCGGCGCGCTCGCCAACCAGCGCGAATTCGCCAAATGGGAAGGCGGCGGCGGCGACGGCAGCGCCATCGATTCCGAAGGCCGCATCTATGTGACCAGCGGTCAGGGCATCCGGGTGATTTCACCGGACGGCAAGGTGCTTGGACTGATTCCGACCCGGCGCGACGTGATTACCTGCGCGTTCAGCGGTAAGAACAAGAAGACGCTTTACGCGGTGGAATGGGATCCCGCAAACGGCGGGCACGACTATATCGTCACGATTCCGATGCTCTCCCAGGGTTTTAAGGGACGCGCGAAATGAGGTCTCTGGTTGTGGCGCTGATTGCCGTCGGCAGCGCTTCCGCCGCCACCTGCGACCGCGGATGTCTGCGCCTCGCCCTCGACCAGTATCTTCTGGCGGTGGTGGCGCACAATCCTTCGGCTGCGCATTTGTCGCCTGGATATCGGGAAACGCAGAATTCCGTCGTCAAGCGGCCCGGCGCGGGGATCTGGCAATCCGCCACGGCGCTGGGTAAACTGCAGCGCCGCTATCTCGATCCCCAGACCGGCCAGGCTGGGTACTTCGGGACAGTGGACGAAGCGGCCGGGCCCGCCATCGTCACAGTTCGTCTGAAAGTCGAGAACGGCAATATCAGCGAGGCCGAGTGGTTCGCGGCGCGGAAGAACGATCCGGGTATCGGACCCAGTGCCGGGGCTCAGGCCAACGCGGCCTTCTACGACGCGGCATATCTTCTGGAACACGCGCCGCCCGAGCGCACCGTTCTTAAAGCTGAGCGCGTCTCGCGCGCCGACCTGATCGGCATCACCAACAGCTATTTCGACGGCCTCTCCGCGCACGATGGCTCACTCATCATCGCGCATCGGGGCTGCGTGCGCCTCGAAAACGGCGTTCTGACGACGCAGCGTCCGGGCGCCAACGGAGGTCCGCCGACGGACTGCACTGATAAGGGCGCCATGCGGAATATCTACGCGGTGGTTGACCGCCGCTATCCGATCGTCGATGAAGAAGCGGGCGTGGTGCTCGCGCTCGGCGTGTTCGAACGCAACCCCGGCGCGGCAATGCGGCGGAACATGTTCAGCGAATGGTTCTACATCGATCAGGCGAAAATCCGTTCAGTCTATTCGTCGATGTTCTATCCCGAGCAGAACGCCATAGTGCCGAACTGGCCACCGTACTCCGGCAACTGGCAGCCCGCGCCGCCCGTGAAGTAAGGAAACAAGGTACACGCGGCGCGAGCCGCGTTTTCTCAGCGAACAACGAACGCGACTGGCGTCGCGCGTACCATTCACTGTGAAGTAGCTATTTCCCTGGGGGCAGACGGAAGTTGATCTCGACCTGCGCTTTCGTTTCCACCGGTTCACCGTTGCGGAGGGCCGGTCTGAATCGCCAGGCCTCCACGCACTCGACTGCCTTATCATCGAGACCGTAGCCCAGCCCGCGAACCACGTGAATATCCGAGGCAATTCCGTCGGTACCGATCATGAGCTGAAGGATCACCGTTCCCTGGATTCTCGCCGCCAGGGCTTCGTCGGTATACGCTGGGTCCGTTCTGTTGGCTACAACTGGTGGCCGGGTCGTCGCTTCCTGCGCCTGCAGCACGGCCGAAGCGCTCATGAGCATCAGAATCGCGAATTTTCTCATCGCGGTCGAACTCCTCTCGGGCAGCAGCCTGGCGCACAGGCGACCACTCCGCCGGTCATCGCCTTCCGGACAAGATCGATCAGCCCTCTGACGAAAGTGGGGTGAGTGCCGGCCGTGCCGGCGCGTACGAACGCAATGCCCCGCTCGCGCGCCAGTTCGGCTGCGACGACGTCGAGATCGTAGATCACCTCCATATGATCGGACAAAAAACCGATGGGGACAACGATGAGACTCCTGGCTTCTGTGGATTTGATGTAGTCGCCGATGTCCGGTCCGAGCCACGGCTGCGACGGCGGACCGCTCCGGCTCTGATAAACCAGCACGGGCTCGCCGAGGTTCAGGCGATCGTTTACGCGCCGGGCCGCCTCCTTCAGCTGCGATTCATACGGACTCGACTGCGCCATCGACACCGGAATACTGTGTGCGGTGTACACGACCTGGGCGCCGGGCAGCTTCTCCAGAGCTTTGCTCACGCGCTCGGACATGGTGTCGAAGAAGCCAGGTGAATCCCAGAACGGCGGCAGTTTATCGATGACCGGTGCGTTCGGTACGGCGGCGCGCGCCGTTTCGAGATCTTCGATGTACTGACGGCAGCCGGAATACGAGCCGAAGGCGGAGGTCGCGATGGCGAGCGCGCGTTCGACGCCTGCATCCCGCATCTGCTTCACCGTTTCGGCAAGCATGGGATGCCAGTTGCGATTACCCCAGTAGATGGGCAGTTCGAGACCCTCGGCGTGCAGCATGCGGATCAGATCGCGGCACTGGTCGTTGATAGGGCTGCGGCCGTCGAAATGATAGTAGTGCTCAGCGACCTCCATCAGCCGCTCATGTGGAACGTTTCTGCCGCGCAGGACATTCTCGAGGAAGGGAATGACGTCTTCCCGCTTCTCCGGTCCGCCGAAGGAGACAAGGAGGATCGCGTCGTAATTCACAGGTGCCCGCCTTCCGGAATCAGCGCGTAAGGACGAATCGGCGACGCCGTGCCGCCGCGGATTTTCAGGGCCATCGCGACGAAAAGAAACTCCCGCGCGCCCGAAGCGGCGAGTTCTACCAGATTCAGATTCTCGACGATGTGGATGCCGCTTTCGACCAGCAAGTGCACGTGCACTTCCATCTCCGGGCTGGGGACGAATTCAAACGGCGCCGTCTCCGACCCTGCCGCGAATATTTTTCGCTCACTCAGCCAGCGCGCGCCCGCCAGCTTCGGCCCGGGGCTGTGTACCTGCGAAATGAACTTCGCCGGGTCGTTCCAGTATTTCGACCACCCGGTGCGCAGCAGGACGACATCACCTGCGTGGATATCCAGGCCCACCGCAGCTCGATCGAGATGTTCCGGCGTGATGACAAAATCGACCGGCAGAACATCGCCCCCCTGCATGCCCGCGATATCCAGCAGCACCCCGCGGCGGAAGATCGGCGGAATCGTATCCACCGACAGCTTTTCGATTCCGTCCGCATACGTCCCAGTCGTTTCCTCGCCACCGTGCAGCTTGCCCTTCGACGAATAGTGGCAGAGCGCATCGATGTGAGTGCCAGTGTGCGTGCTCAGCGCGATGGCCTCCGCGGCGGAACTGGCGCCGCCCGGATGGACGGTTTCGCCGTGTTTCTTACTCAGGCTGTAGAGATAGGGCGCGTGCAGCGGATAGTGTGGAATGCCGATGTGATAAGGCTGCGCCAGATCGATCGCGCGGCAGCGGCCGATCCCGTTCAATAATTCGTAGAGTGCGGACAAACTTCAGTGTACTTTCGCGCGGATTTTTGTGGGGCAGGGCTTCGGCCCTGCCGCCGGGTTTTACCCGGCGCGGAGCGTTACGAATTCGGCGGGCATGCCGTTTCTTAATCGTGAAACTGCTTTAGCCTGTGGGCTCACGGTAGAGAGGACTTCCGCCACGGGCCGATGAGCGAATCACAACTCTCGCCCTTCACGATCCTGCGCAAGCGCCCCTGCCTCGCGTTAGCTACGCATGTACCCTCGGCGATCCTGTCGCCGGTGCCTTTACTGAAACAGTGCCCGGTGCCACGCTTTCCTCTGTTGACGCGCGGTCGTCAGACACCCGGCCAGTTCACCAATCGGAAACGACGGATGTCTGCCGGCGTGACTAATCCATAAGCGAGACCGATCGCGTCGGGTTTGAACATAAGCACGTTGTCGATGAACGAAAGAATTCTGCCATCGTCGGATTCATTCTCGGCTCGCCCCCGGACACCCATTGCGCACGTTTCATAAACGGTAGGTTTTGAACCATCGCCGAAAACCCTGCAAACAGCGGGGTTGACGTGTTTCATATGGCAGGGTCAAAAAGTTGCTGGAACTGGCTCAAGCTTCACCGGCGTCGCTCAGATATAATTTTCGGCCCCCGCCGAGCGTTCACAACTCTCCCAAATAAATCGCGTTCTCCCCAACCCCCTCGCAGGCCGCGTCTTACAGCCGATAGCGCCGCTCCGCACCGCCCTCCGCGCCCTGCCTTCCGCCTTCCCCGTGCTACTTGTTGTGCGTGAAGGGAGAACTCTATCCATGGCAACCGAAAAGCAGACCGAGGCAAACCGCCTCAACGCGCAGAAATCCACTGGTCCGCGCACCGAACCCGGTAAAAGCAGATCCCGCCTCAACGCGTTCCGCCACGGCCTCACCGGCCAGCTCGACATCATGCCCGAAGAACTCCGTGAAGCCCACGATACCTTCATCGCCAGCATCGTTCTCACTCTGAAGCCCGCTGACGACCTCGAGAACCAGATCGCCCACTCCATCGCCGAATCCTACTGGCGCCTGAACCGCATCCCGGTCGTCGAAAACGCGCTTCTGGCCCAGGGCGACTTTGCCCTTGCCCCGGAGAATCAGGACATCGCATATTCCGACCTCCAGCGCGCCCTCAGCTCCGTCCGCGCCTTCATCGACGATCCCGCGCGCTTCGGCCTGCTGACGGTTTACGAGATGCGCCTGCATCGCAAAGCGCAGTCGGAGCTGAAGCAGCTGCGCGAGATTCAAGCCGGTCGCAGCGCTGTAGCGCCGGCGATCTTGTCGCCGGTGGTTCTACACAATCAAAGCCAGCCGCAAGGCTTTCCTCGCGATCCCAAAGCCGCACCCGCCCAGACCGAACCGCACGCCCGTCCCGAGCCGCCGAAGGCTGCCGCAGCGCAACCTCCTGAATCCACGGGCTTCCCACCCGAAAATGGCTTCGTTTTTTCAGATGCCTCCTGTCAGGTAATCGAAAGCGGCCCGTCGGACCTCGACAGCTCCATCAGCATCGCCTCGCGCCGCGAGTTCGCAGTGTTAACCGCCGAATCGAGACCGATATCGTAGAAAACCTTCCCGACCACCGCCGCGATCAGCAGAACGCCGGCAAACACAAGCTCATTTCCGAACACCGCCCGGGCCCAGTAGGCGATAACGATCGGGAGTAACAGAAACGGCGCTATCCAGATGCTCAGAGCCTGCATCTTGCCCGACATCTGGTTCATCTTGTCGGGGTCCATGGCGCGCGGCAGGCGGACGGAAAGAATGTTTCCCATCGAGAACCAATAAAGCGCCGCGATCAGGATGACCAGCACGGTTTCCGCGAAACGCGCGGGCGTTACGGGCAGCCTCAGCAGCCGGCCTGCCAGCGCGATCATCGCGATCTGAGGGATGAGGAGCAGGGCGACCGCGATGTTCTTCGCCACGAGCGCCTCGCGAAAACGGATCGGCCACAAAAAATAGCCCTGCACGGCCGAGCGGTCGAATCCGAACGCGTTCCAGTAGCTGATCGGGCCCAGCACAAGGAGGCCATAGAGGCACATGATCGTCAGCGAATTCTGCATCCAGAACGAAGGCGCACCGCGCGGGTTACGCAGCGTCGGCAGATACGGAATGATTCCGAAAAGGCCGGACATCGCGTACACCATGCGGAACCGCGGAATGCGGAACAGGGTGCGCAGTTCCTTTTCGAGCAGAGCGGCGAGGGGATCTCCGAGAAAGCGCGAAGGCATGCGGTACAGGAGTTCCCTGAATCCGGCGGGCTTCGCATCGGGTTCCTCGCGACGCGCCGCACCCGCGAAATCCTCGCGGAAGCTGTACTCGAACTGCCGGTGTCCGAACCAGACAGCCAGGGCCAGCCAGAGTACAGAGATGGACACGGCCGCGGCGACGCTGTCGCCCACCATCAGATGCGCGGCTGCACCCCATGGCCACACGATCTGCGACGGCGCGAAACGCAGCAGCGCGCCTTTGCGCAGGTTGGAAACGAACAGCAGCTGCGGCAGCAGCACGAGCACCACCAGCAGCACCATTCCCGCTTCTTTCATCCGCGTGCGCCGGAACAGGCGTTCGAGCCAGTGTCGCGTGCCCGCCGACAGCAGGAGATTGGCGGCTGCGAAAAGAACAGCGGCGAGCACCACGAGAGATTTCACGGCGGCGCCGCTGCGCGGATTGCGCATCAGGCCGAATGTGGCTCCGGCCAGGACGATCAGCATCTCGGCGCTGCTGGTGAGGCGCAAAAGAATCTCGACGGCAAAGAGCTTCCGGTGCGGAATCGGATAGACCTGGAGTTTGCGCAGATCGATCGATGCGCCGAATCCGGCCGTGATCACGGGCACGAGCTGCCAGTAGAGCATCGTGAACAACAACCCGGTGGAAAGCACGGGCAGGAAGGTTTCCGCCAGGTCGGGACTCGAAAAATACGCCGAAATTCCGAGTGCGAGGATCATCCAGAAACCGTAAAAGATCAGGCTGGTGACCACTCCGAAGACGGCTCCGCCACGTCGTGTTCCTCCACGCAGCCGCAGGCTCAGAATCTGCGCGCGCAGAATGGCCCATATCATCAGCTGAGCCACTCAAGCTTTTCGAACTCACGCCCGATACCGCGCTCCGGGGCCACCAGCCGCACAAAGAGCTCTTCGAGCGTCTCCGAACCGGCGCGGAGATCGCGCATGTCGACTTCAGCCACGATGCGCCCTTCGTTGATGATCGCGGCATGATCGCAGAGGCGTTCGACGACTTCCAGCACGTGCGAGGTGAGAAAAATCGTCGCGCCGTGCGACACCTGGTCGAGAAGGATATCTTTCATCAGACGCGCACCGACCGCGTCGACGCCTTCGAAGGGCTCGTCCATGAGGAACAGTTCCGGCCGGTGAATCAGCGACGCAGCCATAGCCACGCGCTTGCGCATGCCTTTTGAGTATTCCGCGATCAGTTTCCGCTTCTCGTTCGCGAGCTCGAACAGTTCCAGCAGTTCCTGTGCTCGCTGCGAAGCAAGCGGCCGCGGCAGGCTGTACATCCGGCCGACGAATTCCAAAAACTCCGCGCCGGTGAGGCGGTCGAACAGAAGGGATTCATCCGGCACGAGACCGATGCGTTGCTTGATCGCGAGTTCTTCGGCGGGCATGGGAAGGCCGAGCAGTTCGATCGAACCCGAGGTCGCCGGGATGAGCCCGGTGAGCATGCGGATGGTGGTTGACTTTCCCGCGCCATTCGGACCAAGGAATCCGAAAAACGACCCGCGCGGCACACTGAGCGTGAGACCGTCGACCGCCGCCTTGCCTTCGTAGACCTTGCGCAGATCGCGCACTGCAATCGCAGGCGGGAGGTCGGGCATGGAAATCAAGTTATCAGTCTCAGTTTTCCGACGGCCGCTCTACGTGATCGATGACCACGATCTCCTGCGGCGCGCGCTGGGATTCCAGCCTGAGCCCCAGTTGCTCCTGCAGCGCCGAGAAAATCGACGGACCCGGCTCCGGGCTGTCTTCCGGCGTCCAGTGCAGCTCGACGTCGTACTGACCTTCGATGCCCGTTTTGTCAACCACAGGCCGCTCGACCTGTCCGGCGAGAAGGTCTGCCAGCATATCCATGGTCAGGTGCCGGCCGGAGAAACGGCCGAAACCGCCGTGCGCGGTCGGCTGATCCGGCATGGCGGATTTCGCGAGTTTCGGTCCGGATTTCGCTGTCACCAGCGCGTAAACCGGCATCTCTTTGGTTTCTTCATGGATCTTCAGATTCATTCTCTCGGCCAGGAGACTCTGCACCATCTCGCGGACGCGCTCATCGCTGATCTCGCCCTCGGGCTTCGCCAGCACGTCATAACCGTCGGTGGCCAGCCATCCCGAAGCGCCGGCTATCTGCAGATCGCGCACGCCGTACGCATAAGCGATCAGGGCTTTCACGGTGGCGTTGTCGAACTGGAAGCGATCGGGCGTCGGATTGTAGAAGGTCGAGCCGCGTGGTCCCTCCTTATCAGGTTTGATGGATGCCACTTCGAACTGCGCGGGAGATGCGGCCGATTCCTGCGCCGGTACCGCGGAAGCGAGGAGCAAAACCAGACAGGCAGCAAGCACGGCGGCCATACGCCCAGTCTATGCGATGGGATTGCGGGCACAGTGCCGCGTGCATAATCTGGATACTGAATATCGGCAGCTTGTCGCGGGGCAAACGGCAGCAGCTGCTGATTCGACGACGGCGGCTTTTTGCATGGGCGAGGGTGCGAACAACATCGGCTCGTCATATGAAACAATTGCGGGGTCGGCACATGCCTGAGTCCCCCTTCAAACCCCTGAAAAACGGTGTCATTCCTCATTTCAAACTCCGCCGTCACGACCATCCCATGGACGCTGCGGCCGCTTCGCCCATCACGTACAGTGTGCCCGACCTTTGCTCTGCCTACCATTGGCCCACTAACCTCGCCGGCGGCGGCATCCTCGCCATTGTGGAGCTCAACGGCGGCTGGGTGCAGTCCGACATGGACGCTTTCTTCAAATCCATCGGACAGCCGAATCCATCCATCACCGACATCTCCGTTGACGGCACGAAAAACGCCCCGAATCAGCACATCGGCGATCCTCATGGCGACGCTGATTTCGAAGTGACGCTGGATATTCAGGTTGCCGCTGCGTCGTATTACGTCGCCACCGGCAAGCCTGCAGTGATCCGCGTCTACTGGACTCAGGAAATTGCAACAGGTGTCAAAGCTGCTACCGCGGACGGCTGCGACGTTTGCTCCATCTCGTGGGGTTCTGAAGAAGCCAAATGGACCAAAAACGAAGCCCATGCCATGGAAGCTGCTGCGCACAAAGCGACCGAAGCCGGAATGGTGGTGTTTGCCTCCGCCGGAGACAACGATTCCGGCGACGGCGGCGCCACCTCCGCCAACGTTAACCTGCCCGCATCCTGTCCTCACGTGATCGGCTGCGGCGGAACGAACAGGACCGGCATATCCGAGACGGTATGGAATAACAGTCCTGGCAAAGCTGACGGCACTGGAACGGGCGGCGGCTACTCGATGATTTTCCCTGTACAGTCTTTTCAGCATGACGCGCCTGCGCCGCCCAGGCCAGGTCTCGGCAGAATGGTGCCCGACGTTTCCGCCAACGCCGATCCCCACTCGGGCTATGAGATTTACCTGCACGGCAAACCGATCAGCGGGGCAGGAGGCACGAGCGCTGTGGTTCCGCTGTATGCCGGGCTCTTCGCCGCATTCGGAAAGAAACTCGGTTTCATCACGCCGATGCTCTGGGCGAATCAGCACTGCTTCAACGACATCACGCACGGTGAGAACGGCGCTTATAAAGCGGGTCCCGGCAGTGATCCATGCAGTGGCATCGGCTCTCCCATCGGCCACAAACTCGCCGCGCTGTTCACCGCGTAATCGGGGATTTTTGTGGGGCCAGGCGTTCAGCCTGCCGGGTTTTACCCGGCGCAAGTCTAATGACGAAGATCTTCGTTGACAATGACGAACTAATTCGTCAATAATGACCGCATGGCGACTAACCCCCGGCCCACGGAGGGCGAGTTGGCGATCCTGCGTGTCCTCTGGGAGCGGGGACCGTTGTCCGTCAGGGAAGTGCAGCGCGTAATGGATTCTGTCCGCCCCACCGGATACACCACCGTTCTCAAACTGATACAGATCATGACCGACAAAGGACTCGTGAAGCGCGATGAAACGGTGCGCCCGCAGATTTACCGTCCGCGTTACACACAGGAGAAAACGCAGCGGCAGTTGCTGCACGACCTCATGCAGAGGGCCTTTGGCGGCTCGATGAAAGCTCTTGTCATGCAGGCAATCCCTGAAGGCAAGGCGTCCCCGGAGGACCTGCTCGACCTGGAGAGCCTGCTGGATCGTCTGGAGGCGGAAAAATGACATCGCTCGCGAACGCGGTGAGCGCCGCGCTGATCCAATTTGTCTGGCAGGGCGCGCTGGTGGCTCTGCTGTTCTCCGTTCTCCTCGTCGCGTTGAAGCGAAGCTCGCCGCAATCGCGCTACATCGCGGGCTGCATGGCGCTCTTGGTTCTGGCTGTATTGCCGATTGTCTCTGTCTGGATTCTGTATTTGCCCGTTCCTCCGCTGGCCGGCATGAAACCGGCGAGTCAAGTGGCGAGAGACTGGACTCTGCCCGCGTGGGCGATCGGCGCACTGCTTTTTTCGCTGAGGCCGGTCTGGAATCTGGCGCACGTCTACGCCCTGCGGCGCAAGGGCGCCCAACCCGAGACATGGATTGCCGACCTCGCGTCGAGTGTCGCGAAGCGCATGGGGTGCGCGCGCGCCTTTCGTATCCTGATGTCCGCGATCTCAAAAACGCCCGCCGTAGTCGGGTGGATGCGGCCGGTAATTCTGCTTCCCGCAGCCACCGTCGCGGGACTCACAGTCGCGCAGCTGGAGACCGTCCTCGCCCATGAAATCGCCCATATCCGGCGGCACGATTACCTGATCAACATTCTGCAGGTGATGGTCGAAACGCTTCTCTTTTATCACCCGGCGGTGTGGTGGATCTCTTCGCGTATCCGGCTCGAGCGGGAACTGTGCTGTGACGACGAGGTAGTTCGTACCACTGGCGACGCGTTGTGTTACTCGCGGGCATTAACGCTGCTCGAAAGGCTGCGCGCCGCGGAACCCGCCGTGGCGGTCGGAAGCACCGGAGGTCCGTTGTCGTATCGCATCCGGCGGCTGGTCGGCGTCGCGCCACCTTCGCGTGAAAGCTGGCCCGCGACCCAGGCGCTGGCGATAACACTGGCCCTGACACTCATATGCGTCACCATCGGCGTCACATGGGCGCGCGCCCGGCAGGAGTCAGACACTGTGACGGTTGAAATCACCCGCGACAAGCAGTTGGCAATCATCTCCGTGCGTGTCGTCAGCGGGCCGGCCTATTTACGTCAGCTTGCGCTGCGGGCAGCACTCGGAGTGGCTCCGCAACAGATGCGCGTTCAGACCCTGACATTCCCGGCGGCGTTCGTGAATCTCAGCAGAACACAGCAAAAAGTAGTGGAGAATCTCGTCCACGACGAACTGGCGGACGCGGAACTCGCTGTTCGAACTATTACAGGCGACTCTCCGGAAGACCAGCGAAAGTTACGCGCGGCGAAAGAGAGACTCGCCGAACTTCAGCGCAAGCAATCCCTGGTCCGGGGCGACCTTATAGCTCGGTCGTCGCCCGAGCGCGAATGGAAGGTTCAGGTCCTGGCACACCAGGTTGAACAGTTCCGCGAAGAGTATCAGGGGAAGCTTGCGCCTGGTACCAACCCGGCACTCGAAGCCCAGTACACGCAATTGCAACAGGCATTAGACTCTGCCATGAAGGACCTGGCGGCCGTAGGTGCGCCATAGGGAGTCGTCCGGCGATATACTTCTCCCGGATGAGATCCCTGCTCATTGCCGCTCTGTTCGCCGCATCTGTGTGCGGCCAGTACAGCCGCGGTGTGTGGTCCGCGTTCGGCGGCGATCCGCAGCGCACGGGCTGGAACAAGACAGAAACCGAAATCGTAACAGTTCAGGCCTGTATAAGTCGCGATACGGAAATCTTTAAGAATCTGCCGTTTGGACCTGGATATTGGGTCCAAAACCTGGCAGTGTATATGTTTGAGGGCATCGCATCGCCAGTCGCCGCGAGAACGACCGGTCAACCCGGAGCAATTGGAGCGTGAGAAGCGCTTAATCCGCGAGATCGAGAGGCTGCGCGAGGAATTGATCGAGCGCGATAAGAGGATCGCCGATGCGGAAAAGCAAATCGCCGATCTGGAACGTAAACTGGCGCTTCGACAGCAAAACTCCACGACATCATCCAAACCGCCCTCTTCAGATGGAATGGCGGGCGAGCAGCGGTCGCGGGGTAGTCGGCGAAAGAAGAGCCTGCGCAAGCCGGGCGGCCAGCCTGGACATCATGGACGCTGGCGCGGACTGGCGCCTTTGAGTCGCGTCGATGAATTGAAAAAGGTGTTCCCCACCAGGTGCCGCCATTGCGATCACCGTTTGTCGTCGGGGATGCCCACCGAGGGCGACCCGCGTCGCCATCAGGTGACCGAACTGCCGCCGATTAAAGCTCATGTCACCGAGTATCAATGCCACCGCCTCGTCTGTCCGGAATGCGGCAAGGCAACCCAGGCCGAACTGCCACCGCAAGCACGGCGTCATTTCGGAGCGCAGTTGACCGCCCTCATTGCCTATCTGACCGTGGTCTGTCGAATGCCGCGCCGCGTGGTGCATGAACTACTGGAACAGGTTCTGGGCATCCCACTCAGTCTGGGCAGTATTCAGAACAGTTGGGAAGAGGTCAGCGACGCGGTCGCCGACCCCTGTGCGGAACTGGAGCGGCAACTGCCCAACGAGCCGGTCGTCAACAGCGATGAAACCGGATACCGGACCAGCGGCGAAAAGCGCTGGCTGTGGGCTCTGGTGGCGACGAGCTTCGTCTTTTACAGGATCGCCGCATCGCGCGGAGCCGAGGTGCTGGTGCAATTACTGGGCGAAATATACGCCGGCATTCTCTGCAGCGACCGCTGTCCCACTTACCTGAAGTACCACAAAGGCGTCGGCCAGTTCTGTTGGGCTCATTTCAAACGAAATATCCTCGGCGTACTGGAAATCGGCAAGACCAGCGACGCGGAACGCTTCTGCCGCGACGCTCTGGCCCTGCATGCCCGGTTGTTCCGGCTGTGGCATCGTTTCCGCGACGGACCTGGCGTTCGATACGGTCCCCTTACACGCGATCAGTTGATTGCAAAGTCGATTCCGCTGGAGAAGAAGTTCTTCGCCCTGGCGGACCGCTATCTTGATAGCCGCGACAAAGACGTGGCGAATCTCGCGCGGGCGCTGCTGCAGCACTTTGAAAGGTTTTTCGCCTTTCTACGCCATGAGGGTGTCGAGCCGACCAATAACGTCGCGGAGCGCGCGCTTCGATGCGCCGTGCAATGGCGCAAGATCAGTTTCGGTAGCCGCAGCCCTCAAGGCGAAATCGCGGTTGCGCGCCTGCTCACAGTGGCTCGCACCTGCCGCATGCAGAATCGAGTTCCGCTGCATTATCTTGCGACTGCGTTACGCTCATACCGAACAGGGCTGGCCGTCCCCTCACTGCTCAAACCAGCATCAACCACCTGAACTGTTACCCGAAATCACACGCGAATCCGCGCCAAAGCTCAGGCTCGAATGGAGCATCAAACTCGACAACGCCCCCATGGCCCTGCACGGTCTGACCGCACCCGTGGCGCACGCGCAGATTTACACGGATAAGGGGCTCCTCGATCTCGTCATCGTTGCCGGGTCATCGGGCAAACTGTTCGCGGTCGACGCCGATACGGGGAAGATTCACTGGCAGAAAACTCTCGCAACGGAGGACTCTCCCAGGCGCGCCTCCACGTGGCTGTGTCCGAACGGGCTCACGTTGACGCCGGTGCTGGGGCAGGCCGCGGGACAGCAGGCCGTGTATGTTCTGGCCGCGGATGGCCGGCTGCACGCATACAACATCATCAGCGGCGAGGATCTCGATTCCCGCCACCCGGTTCGTCACGGCTTTCGCCAAGATGTGGAGCCTGAATACTGTGAATGGCATGCTCCACACGACCACGTCGCAGGGCTGCAACGGAGCGACTTCCGGCGTCTATGCGATGGACCTTTCCAACGCCGATCGCAAGGTCTCTTACTTCCGGACCGGCGCTTCCGGCTCCGGCGTCTGGGGACGCGCCGGCGTCGCCGTCACTAGCACGGGCAATGTGGTTTTCGAGACCGGAGACGGCCCTTACGATCCCGCGAATCATCTGTACTCGGACTCGGTGATTTCGCTTTCAGGCAAAGATCTGAAACTGGCAGACTATTACACGCCGTCGAACCGCGCGTGGATCACGAAGAAGGACCTCGACATGGGGAACATCAGCCCCACGGTGTTTCCTTTCGAGAACTCGGAACTGGTGGCCGCCGCGGGGAAGGAAGGCGTGATCTTTCTGCTCTATGCGAAATCGCTGGGCGGCGCAGACCATCGCACGCCTCTTTACCGCAGCGGCCTGCTTGCCAATGACGAGTTCAATCTCAGCGGTAAAGGATTCTGGGGCGCCTTCACCACCTGGCAGGATGCCTCGGGTGCGCGCTGGCTGGTTGCGCCGGCCAACGGTCCTCCCGCGGCAGGCGTCACGTTCCGGAACACGTACGGAGACACTCCCGATGGCAGCGTCATGGCGTTCCGCGTGGAGAAGAAGGATGGCAAGCCTTCGCTCACGCCCGCCTGGAATTCCCTCAACATGAAAGTTCCCACGCCGTCGATCTATGCCAACGGCATGATCTTTGTTGTGGCTGATGGCGACGATCCCGCGCAGATCACGCCCAGCGGATCGCAGTACAGCATCGCCGACCGCATCGGTCGCGCATCACATTCAACCTTATATGTGCTGGATGCCGCCACCGGCAAAGCGCTGTTTTCGAGTGGTGACACGATGCGCAGCTTTTCCCACTTCAGCAGCATCGCGCTCGCCGGCGGACGCATCTATGTGCCGACCTTCGACGGCACACTGTACTGCTTCAGCTCGGGATCTCCGCTGCCATGAGAATTCAATCGCCGTGAACGAAGTTAGAGTGAACTATGCCCCTCGGCCTCGCATAAAAGGAGAGACGACGATGACACCGCAAAAAGCGCCCGTTCAGGCTTACGTGACTCAGTATGACGCGATTCTCGAAACGATGAAAGGCTACATGGACGGACTGCGGGAGGGTAAGAGCGAGTTGATGCGCCCTGTTTTTCACCCTGCCGCTACTTTCTTCGGGCATTATCCCGGGGGCGTTATGGATGGCCCGATGGATGGGCTTTTCGATTTCATTGACAACAACGGCCCTGCTCCGGACATTCAGTTTCGTGTCGCGAGCGTGGAAATCGCCGGAAAGATTGCGTGCCTGCGTCTTGAACTCGAGGGCTTTTCGGGTAAGCTCGCTGGAACGGGAGTATCGATGTCCGATATATTCACGCTGATGCGGGTTGACGAAGGGTGGACAATCGTGCAGAAAGCGTTTCACTGGCATATGTGACGAGAGACCGGTATCCACGGGCCGCGCGGGGTGGGAAACTTTTTCCGCGCGGGGTGTCGCAATCGACCGGCAGTGGATCTCACCGGCCTCAGCGGCGCTTACGACTTCAGTCTGTCCTGGGCGCCCTCGAGCCGCGCCCGTTCCCGCGGCGCGAACCCCGCGTCCACCACGGCATCGGTTCCCACCGGCGACGTTAGCTTTTTTGAAGCGGTCGAAAAATACCTGGGGTTGAAGCTGAAGGCCCAAAAACGCCTGATGCCTGTGCTCGTGGTCGATCACGCGCTGGGAACCCCGGTCGGGAATTAACTGACTTCGAATGGATTCGGCAAACACACCCAGGGTGGCTTTGCCGGCTGCGGGCCGTTGAATGAATCGCTACCTCACGCTCAGATTGACTGCCACGCTGGTCTGCCCGGCCGTTGAGAGCATCACGGGCACCTGATCGCCTGTCCCCGCGTTCTGCGGCACGTAGAAATCGATCTGATACAGGCCCGCGAGCGTAGGTGTGAGTCCGGCGAAGTAAACATTCGCCGTCTGCCCGCCCACGGTCACGGTAACAGTGTTCACTGTGGCTGCGGGCGGATTTGAAGGAGCCGCCGCTCCATCCGCAACTGCAGGCGACACCGCGCCGAGACCCAGGCAGTACATGGTCAACAGATCCCCGGCGTGCGCCGGATTCGACGGCCCGATCAGATTGCCGTTGACATCCACCGCAACCGCCTCCTGACTGCCGTATTCCAGCACTCCCGGCTGCGCGGCGGCGACATCAACGTGCGCCGGTGTCGCATACGTGTTATCCCGCTGCACCAGCAACTGCTGATTCGTATTCAGCGGAGTCTCGTATGGCACCAGAGCGTTCAGCTGTGCCGGCGTCCCGCTGGCACCGGCGTTGGTGTAGAACAGCGGCAAAGTCTGATCGCCCAGCTTCACTGTCGTGTTGTTGAGCGTGGTCGGCAGCGGCAGCACTTGCGCTGAGCTCGTGGCATCCGAAAGCAGCGATCCGAAAATCGAAATGAACCCGCCAGGCGCCACCGGCGTTGCCGTGAAGCTCGCCGCCGAAACCACTCCGCGGTCTGACACCTGCGGCGGCAACTGCGGCGCTCCGAGTGCCCCGTTGATCTGAGCTTGTCCCGTCAGCGTCTGCGTGGCGTCCGTGGCAAGAATGGTCAGCGTTACTGACGAAGCCTGTTGCGAACCGGTCTCCCACGTTACGTCCCAGCGTCCGTTATTGAGCGACTGCATGTACTTCAGTCCCTGACCCGTCGAGAATTCAACCGACACCTGGCCCTGCGTCAAAGCATTTCCGCAATCGTCGGAAATCTGCGCTGTCAGCCCTTCCGGATAACCGGCGGGTACGGTGAAGCCGGAACCGAGGGTGGTCAGTACCGGAATCAGCTTCGTCGGCGCGCAGCTGCCGGAATCGTGCGCGATCGCGCGCGAATCCGCGGAGCTTGAACCTGGCGACCCGGTCACGACGAAAGTAATCCCCACTGCGCTCACACGTCCATCCGAAAACTGCAGCGTCAGCGTCCCCGGATAGGTGCCGGGGTTCAGGCCATTCACGATCGGCTGCACCACGACCGGCGTCGGCTCGGTCGGAGGAATCGTCGCATTGGTCGGCAGTGTCACCAGAGAACCGGCTCCGCTGGCCGTCGAGCTGAAGCTCTTACTGGTTCCCGTCGGATCGTAGACCAGCACATTCTGCGAAGAAGGAGAAGACACTCCCGCCGGAGCCGTGAAAATCAGCGAAGTGGGTTGCACGATCGGCGCGACATCGGTACCTGCCTGAAGCACATTGAGCACCGCGACCACCTCCTGAGGCGTGTTCGCCGCGCCCTCCGAGATCACCTTCACCAAACCGTAGTAAGCCCCCGGCGCAAGGCCTGCGGGATTCACGCTTACACTGACGAGCGGCGCACCGTTTACGTCGGCAGAAGTGCTCGCTCCGTTCGAAGGCGCAGCGTCAAGCCAGTTACCGCCCGTAAGAGTCGACGTCTCCACCGACCAGTTGAGCGTCCCCGCGCCGAGATTCAGCACGCCGAACGTCTGCGGCGGAATCGCGCCGCCGTTCTGTACAGCGGTGAACGTAATCCCGGACTGCGAGAGCAGCAGCACGAGCGGATTCGTTGTGATCGTCATCGTGATCGGAATCGTCACGGTTCCGGCGCTTCCGCCATTGATGGTCAGGCTCGCCGTGTAAGTACCCGCGGGCAACATCGAAGGATCGGCGCGCACGGCCAGCGCGACAGGATTCCCCGGTGTAGCAGTTCCGCTCTGCGGCGTTACGCTCAGCCAGTTGGCGGACGCGCCGGAGAAGAGTGAGATCGACGTGGTGAAGTTCAGCGACCCCCCGCCCGAGTTGGAAACAATCAACGTTTGATTCCGCGCTGCGGATGTCGTCGCGTAAGTGAACGACATGTGCGTCTGGTCCAGGGAGATGGAAGCTGGTACACCCGGGCTAACCTCAATACTCTTCACTTAACAATCCTAATGGCGGCGGAGATCTCGATGAGAGGCGAGCGTCTGTAGCCGCGGCGGAGGGGGAAGTTACTCATTTTCCGCTTGACTCCCCGGGGATTGCGCCGGTTGCGGCTGGAGGCCACAAATTCGTCGAGGAATTCCTCCAGCACCGCGTTATGGAACTCTTTGCGGCCCCGAGGGGGGAATAGCTCCGAAGGCGGCCATTTTGCGGCGGACAACGCGCACCGCGTGGAGGAAGGACAGCCGGTCCGGATCCTCATCGGCGCGCAGGGCGGCTTCGTGCATGAGACCGCGGACGGCGAAGTGAGCCATGAGCAGGCCGTAGAACTCCTGCCGTACCAGGTCCGGAGTCTTGCTGCGGAGGACGATATGCGCTCCCCGCAGGTGGGTCTTGAGTTCGTCGAACGCGGTTTCGATCTCCCAGCGCTCGTGATAGAGCGCCGCCAGTTCGGCAGCCGGCGCCCGGTCGTGATCGAGGATCGTGGTTGCCAGTCGATACAACGGCTCTGCCCCTTCCACTCCTTCCAGCCGGTATTCGATCACCCGCACTACGACTCCCTCGTGCCCGCGCCGCCGCGCCTGCTGCGACGCATAGATGCGGCTCAGGTACGATCCGTCCGGCAGACGCTTTTCGCAGGGCAGCAGAATGTTCTTTCTGACCCGCCACAGCAGGTCCGCACCGGTGGCCGCGGCCTGCTTCCACATCTCGAACCCGAAAAAGCCGCGGTCCGACAGGCACAACATGCCCTTACACAGACTGGGCAATACGGTCTTTGCCAGCGCGACCTCGCTGGTGGCGTAGTCTGCCATCCGGCTGCCGAAAAGGACATGGGTGCCGTTCTCCACCAGCGATACGAAGCGGATCTGCGGATACGCGCTCGTGCCGCGGCTGGCCCCCGGCCGACCGAACGCTTCGTTGTTGCCCTTCTCGTCGGCGACATCCAGCGTGCTGCCGTCCATGCTCACCAGCCGCCACGAGCGATACCATGCGCCCTTCGTAGCCGCAACCGCGACCGGCTTGACCACTTCATCGTGCAGTTGCCGCAGCGGCTCCCAGCCCACTCTGGTTCGCGCCTGCGAGATCCCGGAATTACCGGCTACATGGATTCCTGCCGAGGGCTCCACCAGCCACTGGATTCCTTCCAGCAGGCAGCGCAGAACTTCGCGGTACGACGACTGCATGTACAGGGCCAGCGCGATCACGTAATACACCACCACATGCGCCGGCAGGTCGCGCTGTCGCACGCTTTGTTTCCCGGCTCCTGCCAGTACCGCGCGAACCTTGTCAGGCGGGAAGGCCTTCGCCACAACTCCCAGGCTGATGTAGTCGGTGATCCGGCTTCCTGCGGGCAGCGCGGCAACGGTTCGCGCCATCAGGCTTCACCCCGCAGCCCGGCCTGCGTGTCCGGGACCCGCCAGTGCGGAAAATGCCCGCGAATCGCCCTGTTAAAGTATTTCCCCTTTGAAGACGCCGCCAGCAGTCCTTCATACACCGTGCCCGGAACTCCAAAGTAACTGTAGACCGCATGGCTGCGAAACTCCAGACGCAGAATCCCCCGCGCGTCGTCGTACCCCATCGCCGCCAGCGTGGCCGATTCCACCGCATTCATGTTCACGAGTGACCTCCAGGAGAGGCTGCGCTCTAAAACAGAATATCATGAAAATGTTGTTAAGTGAAGAGTATTGGACTTAGCGGAGAGCAGGCGAAGAAAGTCGGGGAGTTCGAGCAGGGAGACAACCGCGCCAGCGGGCGTCTTCGCTGAGACGAGGCGCATGGCTTCGTCTGGGTTGTGCATCAGAAGGATCGGGATCATGCCTGCGGCACGGGCTTTGTCGAGGCCTGCGGCGTTGTCGGTGACATACATGGTCTCAGACGGGAGTCCGGATTCTTGGAGTTGAACGCCCATCGAGCGCAGTTGCTGGAATGCGGGCTCAACGTCTTCGTAGGGACCTTGGGCGTCGGAGAGACAGGAGGGCTCGAAGACGATAGCTCTAATTGGTCCCACTGAGTTTCACCAGTCCGGAGACTAAGAGGCCTTTCGCCATATCGATCTTAGTCGAGTTGTATTTCAGCGGCGCGGCGTTCGACAGGGCTAAATCGGCGGCTTGATTCGCGACCGCCTGACTTAGAGGTTTTCCTTTCAGAAAGCCTTCTACCGCATTCTCGCGGTAAGGTTTACCGGAGATGCCTCCGAAGACTACACGGGAGTCTTCTATAGTGTTGCCTGACATATGCAGACTTATTGCTGCTGACGCCATAGCGAAATCCCATACGCCGCGTGGTCGGAGCTTTTCGAAAGAAGCCTTCAGGTCCGGCTTCGGCGGAGGGATGATGACTTCGGTGAGAATTTCGTTATATCGCACCACATGAGATTGAATCCGCCCGTCAACCATCATGTCCCCCGGGACGAGTTGCTCGACCGTGAGGTCCTTGTCGCCGGAGGGAGTGGCGAGTTTCACGCGGGCATCGAAGGGGATGAGGGCTGTCGCGGCGTCGCCCGGATAGACGGCATAGCAGAGGCGACCGCCCATGGCGGAGTGATAGTAGCTGTTGTCGCCGATGGCGCCGTAGCAGATGTAGCCGCCATTGCGCCAGCAGCTGTAGCCGCCGCGCAGATACTGGCACCAGACTTCCTGAAGCAGATCCCCGCCGATGGTGGAGGCGTTGCGGAGTTCTGGTGAAGAGATGTAGTTTATGGCCTCGATGAGCATCGGGTAGCGGCGTTGCAACACGGGCGATTCGGCGAGATCGGAGAGTTTCGTGGTGGCGCCGATGCGCACGTTGCCCTGCGCGTCCTCGCGAATGTAGTGGAGGTCCTGGATCTTTTTGATGTCGACGAGATAAGTCGGGGCCTGCGTGAGGCGGTTCTTCAGCCGGACGAGGAGATCGGTGCCTCCCGCGTAGACGCCAGCCTCCTGACCATGGTGCGTCAGAATCTGGATCGCTTCATCGAGCGATGCCGGTTTGTAGATGGAGACCTTCTTCATACGCGTCTCCTCAGGCCGGCCATGATTTTTTCGCGCGTGATGGGATGCTCGCGGATGCGGACGCCGCAGGCATTGTAGATAGCGTTGGCGATGGCTCCGGGCACCGAGCCGATACTGGTTTCGCTGAAGCTCTTAATGCCGTAGAACCAGCGCGGCTCGTAGCTGTCGATGAAGACCTGGGTCTGCTTGGGCGTGTCCATGATGGTGGGCAGGCGATAGGACAGATAGCCCACGCTGTAGTGGCGCGTGCCCGGGAATTCGCGGTCCCAGGGGAGCGCGTCGGTCGCGATCTGGGTGCTTTCAACCAGGGACCCGACCATGTCGGCTTCGGCAACGAGAGGGTTGATAACAACGCCCGTGTCGTGCGGGTAGACGGCGCGGATGAAGCGCCAGTCGCCCGTCCAGGTGTCGACTTCGACTTCGGCGAAGCAGGCGCCGACGCCTTTATTCGTCCCGGCTCGGGGACCGCCGTTGACGCCGCGGCCGTGAGCTTTGATCGGGCCGCTGGGGTGATTGAGAGACGCGAGGGCGGCGAATGTAATGTTTTTGGCCGAGCCTGCCGATATTACACCGTCGCGGATTTGCAGTTTGGTCGCATCAACTTTGAGTGCGCTTGCGGCGCGTTGGAGGAGATCTTTGCGGAGTTTGTCGGCAGCGTTGCAGATCGCCGCCCCCTGGAGTGTGATGGTGCGGCCGCCGAACCATTCATCGCTCGAAGGGGCCATGTCCGTGTCGCCCCAGATGAGGCGGACGCGGTCGCGCGTAGTGAAGCCGAGCATTTCGGAGACGACGTGGGCGAGCGCGGTGGCGGCGTTGGAGCCGCTGTCGGGGAGGGCGATGCGCATGGTCACATAGCCGTCGGGAGTAAGTTCGAGTTCGGTGCTGAAGATGTTCGCGCCGGGGGCTTTGGCGAGAGCTTCGAATTCGGGTTCGCCTTCGTGATAGCCCATGAGTCCGCCGTGGTGCTGGGTCATCCCCATGCCGAAGCCGCGCTTATAGCGGCCCGTCGCGCTGGCGGGTTTTGCGCTGCGCTTGTCCCATCCGAACGCTTTCGCGCCTTCCTGCAGGATTTCGACGGAGGGGAAGCAGTCGTATGGATAGCGCGTGTCGCCGGGTTTCGGACGCGTGATGTGCATGAGGCGGAATTCGACGGGATCGAGGCCGACGGCTTCGGCCATTTCGTCCATCATGCTTTCCCAGGACCATTTGGTTTCCTGCTGGTAATAACTGCGCGAAGGGCCGGGGCGCGGGGCATTGGTTTTATAGGCGCACCAGATGGATCGCCAGTGCGGGACGGTCGAGGTGTAGAGCTCCATCTGATTGGTGGAGCTGCCGGGGTTGGATGCGTGGCGGCCGAATTCGAGATCGCCGGCGCTGACGTAAACCTCGTGATTGATGGCGGTGATATGGCCGTTCTTCTTGACGCCGACTTTGAACTTCGTGATGGTCTCGGGCTTGATCTGGAGCTGGGCGAGCTCCTGATCCTTCGGCAGCATGATTTTTACCGGCTTGCCGGTGACGCGGGCGAGGTGTGCGATGCAGAAGTAGTAGCGTTCGGCGGCCATGCGGGCGGCGCCGAAAGTGGAGCCGTTCCATTTATTGATAAAGCGGACGCGGGCGGGATCGATGTCGAGCGCGGCGGCAAGGGCGTTGCGCGCGGGATAGATGCCCTGACCCATGCCCCAGAAGGTGAGGCGATCTTCGCCGGCTTTGGTCTTTTCCCAGCGTGCCACGCTGCCGGAGGGCTGCATGGGAACGGAGACGCCGCCGGTGAATCGATAAGTGAATTCGCGGATGATGTCGGCTTCGGCGAAACCCTGGCCTACGTCGCCCCGATGGTCGGCCCAGGTGGCGGTGGGCTCATCTTTGGGAGAGTTGGCCTGGCGCAGGAAATTGCCTTTGCCGTTGCGTAGATCGGGGGCGTTGGGGGCCATCGCGTCCCGGAGAGTTGAGACGAAGGGCAGGATTTCGTATTCGACCTTGATGGCGTCGCAGGCATCCTGCGCCAGGTCTTCAGAAGTGGCGGCGACAATGGCGACGGGTTCGCCCTGCAGGTTGATGTCCTGCGGGAGGGGGTCGGGGACAGCGCGGTCGCCGATGGGAATGGGACCGGCTTTGCGCGGAGAGTTCTTATAAGTGAGGACGTAGGCAACGCCGGGCATTCTTTCGGCGGCGGCGGTGTCGAGCGACTTGATGCGCGCGTGCGGATGGGGACACGTCAGGAACCTTGCGTACAACATGTCTTTGAACCAGACGCGGCTCGCGTACTGCGCTTTGCCGGTGAAACGCGGGATGGAGACTTCGGGCAGAGGCGGCAGGGGCTTGCCGATGACGTGGAGGTTTTCGGGCGGATAGCCCTGCCAGGTGCGGATGGTGCTGCGGTCGGCGAGAAAGGTTTCGGCGCGAGTGTGGCCGCCGTAGGTGGAGAAGTCGCGGACGGCGGGGAGCTGGATGTGGACGATGGAGTCGTTCGCGGGCTCGATGGACTTGTGTTCCCCGCGGAGCACAGCGGCGGTATCGAGCACGGTGCGAATGATGCCGGGGTAAGCGGCGCAGCGGCAGATGTGTCCGGCGAGTGCGGCTTTGACGTCGGCTTCGGTGGGCTTGGAATTGCGGTCGAGAAGAGCTTTGGCGGTGACGATCCAGCCGGCAGTGCAGAAGCCGCAGTCGGCCGCCACGCGGATGTGGCCGATGCGCTGCAGCGGGTGGAGATTGGCGGGAGTGCCGATACCTTCGATGGTCGTGATGTGTTTGCCAGCGGCTTCAGTGGCGAGAGTGTGGCAGGAGTAGACGGGCTTGCCATCCATAAGCACAGAACAGGCGCCGCAGGTGGCGCGATTGCAGGAGCGATTCGTGCCGGTGAGTCCGAGGGTGATGGCGATGACTTCCCAGAGGGTGGTGCGGGCTTCATAGTCGGCGAGGTGGGGAGTGCCGTTGATGAGGAAGGTGGAGCGCTCGTGGTCGATGGGCGCGGGGAGGGCGAGAGCGAGCAGCGGCGATTCGGTGGATAGGGAATTGAGCGTGATGCTTGCGGCTTTGAGGAAGTCACGGCGCGAGTAAGGCATGGCTATTCGATCCGCTCCTTCGCCGGCGGGAAGACATTGGGGCGGTACTGCTTATGGCAGTTCGTGCAGGCGGCGTCGAGGCGCGCGGGGATGGCGGCCAAGGCGCGCATGTCCTTTGACTGCGCCGCGCGGTAGGCGTCGGATGCGGCGTCGGAGAGAAGTCTTGCCGATTGCTGCCAGGGCGGCGCGGCGTTCTGTTTGAGAAGCGCGTCGGCGGACTGCTGCAGGGTTAAGGCGCTATGGCGGAGAGAGGACCAGTCCTTTTCGCCGGCGGGGCCGCGGGAGATAGTGAGCAGGATGTCGTTGGAGGCGGGATGGATGAGGTCGAGCATTAGCTGTTTCATGGTGGGGACCGGCGGGCTGTTTTGGGCGAGGAGCAGAAGCGGGGCGAGGGCAGCTAGCGTGAGGGCGCGCGGGGGCATGCGTTGGTACGGATTGATTATATGGCCGCTGAGACGCGGTCCAATACCTGCGGTTGACCAAAGCGTGTCGCCCAGCTGACGGCGGCCAAACCGTAACGAATCGCACGGCGAGGTTTCCCGTGCCCGGCGCAGGGCCGTATTATGTCTCAGAGGCAGGTTACATGGCCGACTTCAGCAAAATGGACCGCACCTGGTTATGCAGTGTGGTCTTCATGGATATCGTTCGACTATTCATCGCAGTCGGTCGAACTGCAGATGACCTGGAAGAAAAGGTTTAACGGTTATCTGTCCAACGCTATCAGGGAAGTACCCGAGAGTGAGCGCGTCATTCTCGATACGGGAGACGGTGCAGCCGTTTGTTTCCTCGGCGCTCCGGAAGCGGCGATGTTTGCCGCGCTCGAGCTCTGCGCCTCTTTCGTTGTCGATGAGCGGGACCAGAAACCCGGATTGCGCGTCCGGGTTGGCATCAATCTCGGCCCGGTCAAACTGATCAAAGATATCAACGGCGCCCTGAACGCGATTGGCGATGGCATTAACGCCGGCCAACGGATCATGAGCTTTGCCGCGGCTAATCAGATCCTCGTCTCACAGTCTTTTTTTGAAGTGGTCAGCCGCCTTTCCGATGATTACAAGAAGCTGTTCGAATTAAAGGGAGTCGAGAAGGATAAGCATGTCCGCGAACACACCGTCTATCATCTGGTGCAGCCAGGCTCGGAAAAACGGGAGGGCATTGTCGCGAATGCGGATGGACAGACAAGGCCCTCGACGCCTGATGCCGCCATGGCCGCGACGGCTGGCGCGGATCGACGGGCCCAACAAACCCGGTCTATTGTATGGGCGGTCGCTGGTGTAGTGTTGGTAGCTCTGGCCGCGGCGGGAGCGTGGCACTTTTACGGATCCGGGTCTCCGGCGGCGGTAAGTGTGAATACTGCGCCCGTTGGCCGCGACCCGGGCGGCGCTCCTGTCCCGACCGCGGCGCCTCTGCCGGCCCGGGCGGTGGTTCATCAGGATAAATCGACATCTGCAGCTCCCCGCGTCGAAACGCCGCCGGCTAAGATCACGCAAGCAGAAAAAACATCGGTTGCCGCGTTGGTGCCGCCGTCAAACGACGCCAGGGCAGCGTATGACGAGGGCATGGTCCTGCTGGATCAGCACAAGGCCGTTAAAGCTGCGCGGCGTTTCGATGACGCCATCCGGGCCAGTCCGGACTACGTCGAAGCCTATGTAGCCCGCGCTCAGGCCAGGCGGGGCCTGGAACAATACCAATTGAGTCTGGAGGACTGTAACCAAATCATTCGGATCAGTCCCACTGACCCGAGAGGCTACAATTGCCGCGGGTATGGCCACGAGCTCCTTAAACAGTATGATCCGGCGCTGCGTGATTTCGATAAAGCGATCAGTCTGAACCCGGGCTTCGCGCAGGCCTATGCGGACCGCGGCGCCACATACGGCGATCTGGAACAGTATGATCGCGCGCTGCAGGATTTAAATCAGGCTATCCGCCTGCGGCCCGGCAATGCCGTGTTCCATCTGAGAAGAGCGGCGGTCTATCAAGGTTCCAAACAGTACGGCAAAGCGATTCAGGACGAGACCGAAGCCATCCGGCTCCAGCCCGGCGATCCTAAAGCATACGCGGCGCGTGCTTCGGCCGAAGATGCGTCAGGCGATGTCGCCGGGGCAGTGGCCGACCGGCGCCACCTGCAGGAAATGCGAAAGAAGTGATCAATTCATCAATCGCAGGCGAAACGAATGGCTGGTGTCAGGGACAGCGGTCAGAGCCGCCGTGGGTTTTGATTTCGGCGGCGATGTCCGGGTGGTCGTTTGCGATGGCGATCTGCCAGGGTGTCATGCGACTGGCGCCACAGGAAGATGGATTCGCACTATGATCGAGAAGCAGTTTCACCGTCGTCAGATGCCCGGCCGAGGCAGCGGAGTATAGGGCCGAGGCACCGGTGCGCGCACCGGAGTCGAGAAGCATGGCGGCGACGGAATCGAATCCTTTGGCGGCGGCGTCATCGAGGGGAGTGGTGCCATCCTTGCCAGCGGTGTTCGGGTCGGCTCCCTGGTCGAGAAGCATGCGCGCCGTTTTTGGCGCGCCGTCAAAGGCTGCGGCGTCGAGCGGCGTGTAGCCGGAGGGCAGAGCGTCATTGATGTTCATCCCCTGCCGCAGGAGCGCGTTAACAAGTAATGATTGATCCTTCGCGATGGCGGCGTCCATCGTTCTGCCGAGAAACTGCAGTGTGCGCTGCGCGGCTGGTCGGGCTTCGAACAAAAGGAGGGCGGCATCTTCCTTTCCATTGCGAATCGCGTTTTGAAGCGGGCTGTAGCCGCGGTTGTCGGCGATGGTGACGTCCGGACGGAACTGCAGAAGATAGCGAACCAGCTCGGCATGGCCGCGAAACGCAGCTTCGTTGATGGGCGTAGCGCCGGTCTGCGTATCAGGCTCATTCAGGTGCGCGCCGTGGGCGATCAGCATGGCTGCGGCGTCCAGGTTGCCGACCCAGACGGCATCATCGAGAGGGCTGGCGCCCTCTGCGTCGCGGAGGTTTACTTCGGCGCCCTTTTCGATTAAGAGTTGCATCATTTCGAGATGGTTTGGGAGGGCGAAGTGAAGCGGCGTGCGGCCGGCGCCAGCGGCGTCATTCACACGTGCTCCGGCGGCGATCAGCGACCGGGCAAGCCGCAGATCGCCCTTTTCGGCGGCGTACTGCAGAGGAGTGTCCGAATGGGGATTGGCGCCGGTCATGGGCGCGTTGGCGTCGGCATGCCACGCGAGCAGCAGATCGACCATACCAGTCTCACCGCTGGCAATGGCGAACGAAAGCGGCGTCTGGCCGAGACGATCGGTCATATTGGCGCTGACGCCGGAGGAGAGGAGCGTCTCGACCGTCCTGAGATCGCCCCTCAGCTCAGCGCTGCTTAGCATCTGCATGGAGGAGATTTGCGGGGCCGCGATGGGCGTGGTCGCGACCTGAGCGCTCAGGAGCCCAAACGGCACCGCGAGACAGAGCAACCGCCGCATAAGCCGAGATTACCCAATTTTGCAGACGCGGGCATCTGTGATTCAAAAAGGGGCAGCGTGCGGATTCTTCACATCAAGACCCGGCTGGGCTCCAATGAATCGGCCCGAAACCGGCTGGCACAAGGGATGCATGGCGTCGGCTGCATGAGAGCAATCCTGTCGATCGCAGCGCTCAGTGCGGCCCTGGCCGGTATCGCCAATGGCCAGGCAACAGCCGTCATGGTTGACGAGGTTGTGGCGAAGGTGAACGGCCAGATCATTACGCGCGGTGAGCTGGATAAGCAGCGGGCGGCTCTTGAAGCCGAACTCCGGCAGCGCGGGATGATCGGCCCGGCGCTGGATGACGAGGTCAACCGGCGCATGGCCGACGAGCTGCGCGATCGGATCGATTCGATGCTGCTGGTCGCGAAGGGCAGGGAACTGGGCATCAACGTGGAGCCCGACGTTACACGATACCTGGCGCGGATTCAGTCGGAGCAGAAGATTTCGGATCAGGACAAATTTCGGCAGTTCATCCAGGAGCAGAGCGGCGACACGTTCGAGGATTTCCGACAGCGGCTCGCAAATCGGATGCTGTCCGACCGGGTGAAGCAGGAAGAAATTTACCGCAACATCAATATCCCCAGGGCGGAGATCGACCAATATTACAACGATCACAAGGCGGAGTTCATCCGCCAGGAGACGGTGGTGCTGCGCGAGATTCTGGTCTCGATTGGAAATGACACGGCCGGGGCCACCGCCGCCGCGGAGAAGAAAGCGCGTGATCTGGTGGACCGCGCGCGCAGGGGCGAGGCGAAGTTTGTGGATCTCGCGCGTCAGTATTCCGATGCACCGACGGCGGCCGCGGACGGCGAGCTGGGCGCGTTCCGGAAAGGTGAGCTGGCCAGGGAGGTCGACGATGCGGTGTTCAATAAGGCCACCGGTTACATCACCGATCCGATTCGGCGGCCGGCGGGATTCGAAATCTACCGGATCGAAGAGCACTACGCGGCCGGGCAGGCCAGCGAAGATGAGGTGGAAGGCGAAATCAACGCGCGGCTGATCGAGCCCAAAGCCGGTCCGAAAGAGCGCGCATACCTGACGCAGCTGCGGCAGAATGCATTCCTCGAAATCAAGCCGGGATACAGAGACAGCGCAGCGGCGCCGGGCAAGGATACGACATGGCAGGATGCGCTGGCGATTAAGCCCGAGACGACGACCAAAGAAGCCGTGGCGGCCCGTGCGCACAGGAAGTTTCTGCATGTGATTCCCTACGGCCATTTGAAAGCCGGCGACACGGACCGCGACGGCGACAGCTACTGACCTGCGGAGCGCCGGCTGTGGGAATATCCCGGTTGTAGTTTTGCGCTATGATCAGCCCGGATGGAGAACACATCAACGACAGGGGCCAATCTGCCTTGTCCCGCAAAGGGACGCCTGCTTCGTGCGTATTCGTCTCGGACCGAAGCGTACGTTCGGGCTGTCCGGGCGTTAGGTGACCGCCCCCCGCAAAACACTACAGGCGACCTGAGGTTATCCGCAGAGGAGACCCGACAGTCAGCGCAACAGGCTCTCGTAGCGCTGTATCGCCATAGCGATGAGCATCGCTGCTGACGGCAGACTCCCCTGTGTCTTCCTCTGGCGGGTTGCCTATAATCCATCGAGGATTGAAACACTTTTTCGGTATCGGCGCTCTTATTGCACTTTGCGGTTCCGCTCTGCTCAGTCAGACCGCCACCGTTCCCGCGAAGTGGATCGGAACATGGGAGCTGAACGTTTCGAAATCGACCTTTGGGAAGATCCTCGTGCCCGGCGCACGTTCCGATCTGGCAATAGTCAGTCAGCGCTTCAGCCTCGAACAAACCGGCCAGGCAATCAGGCTTTCCGGCGATACGGTTATGTCCGACAGCAGCGGGTCTCATTCAGGTCGCGATGACACCAGCTTGCGCCTCGACGGCAGCGAAACCGTTCTCGGCTCTGGCGCCCTCTCCCTCTCTTTCAGGCCAATCGATGCCTCCACTTTCGAAGTCATCAGCAAGGTGGATATCAGCAACACCAATTTCGGTGAAGTAAGCCGTTTCTCATTCTCCTCCGACGGCAGGACTTTGACTGAGACCAAGACGCAGACCGTAAGAGAGGTTGTTCCCGAAGGGGCGGACAAGACCACGGGCGCGGTGATCAGAACCTCTAAATTCGTTCTCGTGTTTAATAAGATTCCGGAACAATAGAGCCGCAGCACGACGCGGCGCGACTGTGTTTTCAGCCCAGCCGCGGCGTTTGCCCGCGCTGGAGTGCGGCCAGCGAAAGGGACAACTGAAGTCGCGTAGCGCTCACCTGCGGATGGGTACCCGGATGGAGCCTGCCGCTCCCGTCGCGCGGTCCTGTGCGACGATTCGGATCTCGCGGGCTTTGGCATCCGCGGGGACCGAATTCTCCACCGCTATGCCTGCGTTCAGCGCGGCGGCGAACTGGTCCTCGGTTAGGTCGATTTTTTGGGTCATGGTGCGCACGGATCTGGCGTCGTTAACAAAAAAGGACACGTTAACTGCGCCAGTGGCGCGGCCGTTCTCACGGGAGAGTTCGAGATCGTGGAGATCGATTATGGCGTGGACCAGGTAGTGCTCCGGCTGCGCTGCGTCCGGGGTCGCGCTGGCGCGCAGGCCGACGGCGGTAGCGTCGAGCGAATCGTCGAGCAACTGCGTCAGCGTGGGGCGCGATATAGCGGAATCGGCCGCCTTTGAGGCGAAATAGCCGGATCGCGAACGAACCTCCAGACCCTTCCGATCCACTTTCACGGTCAGTTTGTGGAAGCGGTCATCGAGTGCGTCGTCCGGCGGATAAAAGCCGAGCGTATAAGTGACCTCCGCGTCCTCGATTGCCTTCAGAATGGATGCGTCGATGCCGTTGTCGTGATAGAAGGCCCGGCCGCCGGTGAGCGCGGCAAGAGTGTTCATCGTGTCGACTCCCGAGTCCGGAGCTTTGGCGGGGTCGGGAGGCGCGATGATCCGGCAAGGTCCGCGACCGCAGCTATTTGCGGGGCCATTCTCCGCGTCGCCTGGGCCGGCTGCGTTCACGACGGAAATACCGCGCGGGTCCACGGGATAGACGGCGATGTTCGCATCGTTCAGCAGGCGCGCGGCGTGGTCGATGTCGTGGCTGTAGTCGATCACGCTGCCAGGCCTGATGACGATGATAGGGAAGCTGGCCGAGATCCATACCAGATTCTTGCGGCCCGGGACTTTCGCCAGATACCGGGCGATGGCTTCGAGAGCGGAACGGGTGACGGCGACCCGGTCTGTTACGGCGAAATCCTGCAGATGAGTGAGCGCATGCGCAGCCATCATGTCGGTGAGAGGCTCGCCCGTAGCATCCAGGGTGACGTCCGGGGTCATGCGCCTGGCGTCCTGCGGGCGTATGCGGGCGGCGGCCCTCAGCAGGCGCGCCGGATCGCTTGTCAGATCCTGCACAACCTGCACGCTCGATCCCAAAGTGTAGATCCCGAGGCGCTGGCCGCTGCCATGTTTCTGAAGGAATTCGATGACACTGGCGTTCATAAACGGCTGACTGGCGATGGGTGTATTGAGCCGATCGATGAGAAGGACGGTGGCCGTGGTGGGAGTTTCGCCGAAGGCGTCGGACCGATTGGAAATCATGCCTGGATCGGATTGGGGCCGGGGCGATTGCCCGGTCAAAGGGCCGTTGGCGCGGGCGGCAATGACCGAGAACACCGAGATGGTGCGGGGTTTGCCGTCTTCGAGGAGGGTGAAGTCGCCTTTGACGAGTCCTGTTGCGGGACCGGATTTGCCCCGGACTACAACGTTGACTTGCACGAGACGCGTGCCCGAGCGGAAGACAGGTTCATTCTGCGCGGGGCTCAGGGTTGCGAGCGCCACAAGGCAAAAAGCCGCGGTCCGGGTTGCGGGGATGCGGCGGCGCGGTTGCATGGGGAAAGTTTATCGCGAAGGTGGGCGGCGCACCTGAACTGGCGCTTTCACGCTGATATCTGAACCTCGACCGCCAAACTCCCCTGTGACGCGAAGCGGCGATCTGGAGTGTTTTGAGGAAGTGGTGCCGGCAAACTCTCACTTCCCGACTGGTCGTGACCGACCAGAGCCCCCTACTAGCAAAGCGAGGTAAGCGGGCCGGTCTCCCCGGCGAATGGTAGAATTCGCCGAAGGATGAGTTCGTGAAGCTCGCGGCGTGCCTTCTGGCTCTCATGGGCGTCTGCATCTGTGCTCTGCCAGTGGAAGCTCAGTGGCTCGCCTACAGGACCCCCGGCATACCACGTACGGCGGACGACAAACCGGATCTGTCGGCGCCCACGCCACGCGCGGCGGACGGCAGGCCGGATTTCACTGGCGTTTGGCGAACGGATTCGTCGGCTCAGGAACCGCTGAAACCCCAGCCATGGGCCGAGGCGCTGGTAAAGAGACGCATGGAAGACCTGCGCCGAGACAGTCCGGAAGCGCTATGTCTGCCAGGTCCGATAGCCAACATGGGCGTCGGCCAGATCGTGCAGACTCCCGGTCTGCTCCTGATGCTCTATGGCGGAACGCTCTATCGCCAGATCTTCCTCGACGGCCGCGATCTTCCCAAAGATCCCAATCCCGACTGGATGGGCTACTCGGTTGGGCGCTGGGACGACGAGACACTCACAGTGGAGAGTATTGGTTTCAATGACCGAACCTGGCTCCGCGGTGACGGCATTCCCGGTAGTGACAACTTGCACATCACTGAGCGAATCCGCCGCGCGGACTTCGGTCACCTGGAACTCCGCGCAACGTATGTTGATCCCAACGTTTTGCTGGCCCCGTGGACCGTCACCACGAAGTTTGTGCTGGACGACATTCAGCCGCTTGAATATGTCTGTAACGAGAATGAGCGCGACCGGGCCCACATGGTTGGCAAGCGCTCGGATTTGCAGAGCCTGAAACTGGAGCCAGGACTTCTTGCGGAGTACGCCGGCACATATGATTACCGGGATCCGAATCATCCCGAGATCCCCCACGCCTACAACTTTTCGGTATCCCGAGGGCAATTATCGCTCTCGGATGGTCGGAATACTTTTCTTTTAATCACTCTTTCGCGGACGGCGTTCGCAACGGAGAACGGCGTGCGGTACGAATTCTTCCGTGACGCCGGCGGGGTAGTACACTACGTCACAGCGTACACTTTCGACGGCGACGTCAGGGCAACCCGTAAGAGATAGCAGGGCCGGCTGTCAGCCGGGCGACCGCTGGGATTAGATTAACGTTCACCTTACACGGCGTTTTGACGATTAACAGATTCCTTTCCCGAGTTGCTCAGGTACCTTGCTCCCCCGGGCGAAACCGGCCTCGGTGTCCAGGCGCGAGACTAAGTAAGACCGCGCGCGTGCGGCTCACTCTATGACTGCTCAGGGCGACAAGTCCAACGATCGGGTTGATCCCAAACGAGCGCTGTTGTGGGCTGGCCCGCTGACGCTTTTGGCATCCGTCATCGCCGTGATGTGCATTCGCATAATCACGGTTCATATTCTTAACCCGGACCCGGACTTTCAGCCGCTCAGGGTTGCACCACCGATCCTGGACACAGTTTTGTTCGGCGGGGCGGCCATTTATGTCTTCTTCAGGATGTGCTTCTCCAGCCTGGATGATCCGGCCATTCGGTACCGTGCGCTGGCGTGGAAGGTTCTGGTCGTTTCGTTTGCCCCGGATGTCTTGGTTGCCATTCGGCATTCGTGGGGCGCGGGCTGGCCTGAAGCCGTTGCGCTAATGACCATGCACATCGCGGTATGGGCACTTTGCGTAACGATGTTGCCCTCGTTAGCCAGAGGAAGACGTAAACGAATCACGTCAGCGCAATCGTTAGCGGGCGAATCTTCTTAGCGCGGATATTCCGGCGGCCTCAAAGCGGTGAGACAAATCTACAATGAGACCCAATGGCAACTCTTCAGCTGTTCGACCTGCGGCGCGAGGCCGCTCGCTGCGGCCGTGAGCGGAGAGCGCAATGCCGCATTCCGCATGGTGCTGGGGTATTGGGACATGGCGGCCTCGATGGTCACCACCGGAGCCATCGAGGGCGATGCATTCCGGGCAGCACATGGCGAGATATTTGCCACCTTCAGCAAGATCCAGCCTTTCCTTGATGAAATGCGGAAAGCGAGCGGCGAGCCGGCGCCAGGGCACGGAAGCAACAACCGTCTGTGGCAACATGAAGCGATGGCGGATCGGAGCATGCGCGATGTGGGAGGGACACGGGGCGGACTGGGGTCGTTTGTCGTCGGCCTCGTGCTGGCGTGCGTGGGCGGATACCTGCTGACCAACCAGGTGATGGTGACGAGCGGCTACTGGAATCTGTTTGGTACGAGCACGTTCGGGATCACCCTGCTGCCGATGCTGATCGGCGTGGCCATGCTGTTCTGGAACGGCCGCAGCGTGCCGGGCTGGCTGCTGACCGTGGCGGGTGGGCTGTTTATTCTGGCCGGGGTCATCGCAAACCTGCATATATATTTCGCGCCGACGAGTTTGTTCAACACCCTCGTGATGCTGATCATGCTGGTGGGCGGGCTGGCGCTGATCGCCAGATCGCTGAGAACCAGCTGAATTTATCGATGATCGATCTGATCACGACGGCGTGGGATGTGGATGCGGATACCGTGGTCGGCGGACCGAGCTGGCTGGGACTCAACCGGTACGACATCGCGGCCAAAGCGCCGCAGGGGACGCCGCGCGAGACGGTGCGGCTGATACTGCAGAACCTGCTGGAAGAGAGATTCGGGCTGCGATGAAGAAAGACACCAAGCCAGTGCCGGCATATGTGCTGACCGTCGCGAAGGGCAATCACAAACTGAAAGAAGCTCAAGGATCGGGTAATCCGGGATGCCTGGGCGTGCCGCAGAATCCTGCGCCGGGGAGCGTGCGTTACGACGCTGAAAGACCGGATCGGGCTGGCGTGGGACTCAACAGCGACGAACTGGTGACCGGCGGACCGAAGTGGTGGGATTCGACGTGCTGGTGATTGATCACGCCGAAGAGAAGCCGGCGGATAACTGACCGCTAACCGCGGGGCATCCATTTCGCGGGCCACCAGAGGTACCCTTCCGGATCTCGGACGACAGCGGATCGCTTCTGTTCCGAGGTGCGCATTGGCGACACCGTGCTGATGATCGCCGGAGGCGCCGCGTCTGGTTCCTCTGCTGACAGCCGGATATCTGGGGAAATCATAGGAGTTTCGAAATGGCGGCAAAAAAGACATCCAAACCAGCGACGAAGAAGGCGGCTGTGCGCAGGCGTCAGACCCACGGCCAGAGCATTATCCAGGGGCTCAGGGAGGCAATCGCCTGGGCAAAGGGAGAGAACGACAACGTCCGCGTGACTCTGGTCCGCGTGCCCGAGGTTAACATCAGAGAGATCCGGACGAAAATGGGTCTCAGCCAGGCTCAGTTCGCGACCAGATTCGGCGTCCCGCCCGCGACGCTGCGCAACTGGGAGCAGGGCAGATCCCGCCCCGATGCACCGACGCGCGTCCTGCTCGCTGTAATCGCCAAACATCCCGAAGCCGTGCGGGATGTGCTCCAGATTGCCAGTTGAAGCACGGCGATTTCGCGTCCTCGCCCAGGACGCCGTTCACACGTTTCCGTTTCTCTTCGGCGTGCCATACAGATAGTGATCGTGCTCGCTGGCGCCATCCGCGGGCAGGCGTTCAAAGACCTCATCCGGCAGCGCGTGTACTCGCCGTGTGAAATCCTTCCAGAAAGGTTCGCCCTCGGTCATGTTTTCCGGAGCCTCCGGGCGCGTTGGCCCGGCCGGGGGCACTCGCTCGTCAAGCGCATCGAGGGCCTTCCCGATCACCTCATCCGCATTGTGGAAATGTCCCGACTGGATGTGGGCGTTAACGCGCTCCATCAGTTCGGCTTTCTGGATTTCGAGATTCATTTGTTGCCTGCATTCAGCTTATTCCGCCAGTGCCGTAAAATATGAATGCAGGCGCTCAGGAGGCGAACCCGTATGGCTGGCGGTCTTGACAGTGGGAAACAGGAGCTTCATCAGTTGATCGACCGGCTTCCAAACGATCAAGTTACGGCTGCGCTGCGATACATGCACTACCTCTGCGCCGATCCCGTTTTGCTCTCGCTACTGAGCGCGCCCCCGACGACGAACCCTATACAGACGAGCAACGCCAGCGGGACGCCGAGGCCGAGGCATCGATCGCTGGAGGCAACGGCATTTCTCACGAAGAAGTTTCTCCTCCACTGACGATTCCGATCCGTCCCAAGTCGTCGTGTTTAGCCAAATGACCCGAATACTTCGCTACGCTACACTCCGGCCATGACCGCTCGAATCACCATCGAGCTAGGCAAGCGTTCATGCCAGCCCTGCATCCGCGGCCTCCGGATCACCGTTTGGGATGTAACTTAGTAATTGTTAAAAAATAAGTGTAGCAATTAAACCATTCTTGGCCTAGAATGTTCTTGTGGCCAGCGAGGGTGAGATCAAGCAGCGTTTTTCCCGGTTGGAGGGTTGGTTGGATGAACGCTCGCGGCGGTTATGGGCAGCTGCGGAAAGCGCGGCCCACGGACGGGGTGGTATATCGCTGGTGGCACGTGCCAGTGGCGTTTCCCGGCGAGCCATTGCGGTGGGTCTGGCGGAATTGCAGAAAAAGCCGGATCGCTCGCAGCGGATGCGTCTGCCGATTCGGCAAAAGGGTGGCGGTCGAAAGAAGGCATCGCTCAAAGATCCGGGTCTGCTGCTCGATCTGGAGAAACTGCTGGAGCCAGTGACGCGGGGGGACCCTCAGTCTCCGTTGCGGTGGACATGCAAGAGCGTGCGCAATCTCGCCGACGAATTGCGAGCCCGGGGACACGCGGTGAGTCACGTGCTGGTTGCGGAGCTGCTGCACGAACAGAAATACACTCTGCAGGCGAACCGCAAGACGAAAGAGGGCTCCTCGCATCCGGACCGCAATGCGCAGTTTGAACACATCAATGCGAAGGCGACTGAATTCCTGAAGAGTGGACAGCCGGCAATTTCAGTAGATACGAAAAAGAAGGAACAGATAGGGGATTACAAGAACGGGGGGCGCGAATGGCGACCGAAGGGTCAGCCCGAACTCGTCCAGGTGCATGATTTCGCGAAGCAGAAAGACATTCCCTATGGAGTTTACGATCTGGCGCAGAATGCAGGCTGGGTCAGCGTTGGTACCGATCACGACACGTCAGCGTTCGCCGTCGAGAGCATCCGTCGCTGGTGGAGCATGATGGGCCGGGAGGTGTACCCCGATGCCCGTCAGCTTCTGATTACAGCGGACAGTGGAGGCAGCAACGGGTCGCGAGTACGGTTGTGGAAGCTCGAGTTGCAGAAACTGGCTGACGAAACCGGGCTGGAGATCTCGGTCTGCCACTTCCCGCCGGGAACCAGCAAATGGAACCGGATCGAGCATCGTCTTTTCTCCTTCATCACAAAGAACTGGCGCGGCAAACCGCTGGTGAGCCATGAAGTCATCGTCAACCTGATCGCAGCTACCACCACAAGAACCGGCCTTCGCGTTCAAAGCCAGCTGGACACGGGCAAGTACCCGAAAGGGATCACGGTGGGCAAGCCGGAGTTTGCCGCCATCCAACTGCGCCCCGACACTTTCCACGGCGAATGGAACTACACCATCACGCCTCGTTCATAATGCTACAGTTATTTTATTACAATCGCTTAGTGCTCTCATGCTTAGCTCACGTACCGCATGGCGACGGTCTTGGTAATGGTCAACTGGCCGGGCAGCAGACCCGGAATCGGGATCAACTGGGGCGTCAGATAGACTACTGTTACCGACGCGGCCGGATTCCCGTCCGGCGAGGCGGGGCTGCTCGATGAGCTCAGCACCGACGTGCTCACGGCGACCGGAGCGCTGGCGGTTACGGTGGTTCCCGTCCCGCACGTTGTCAGCCCAGAGCCCACATTCGGCAGCATTCGGAGCTGGTCGAGCGCATACCCGCACTGCGTGGAGCTGGATGAATCCGCGCAGGGCGAGGTGGAGCTGGCGGAGCAGTAAAGCACTCCTTCACGCACGGCGGCCTGGGTGGCGATCAGCGAATAAGAAAAGAAGCCGTAATCAAAGGCTGAAACAAACAAAAAAACGTACCACGGCATCAGGAGCGAGAATTCGATGATGCTGTTGCCTCTCCGGCCCCGGGTTCTTTTTGCACGTTCCACGATTCGATACTGAATCAGGGACGACTGCCGTAACAA
This sequence comes from Terriglobia bacterium, assembly GCA_963832905.1. Taxonomy (GTDB): domain Bacteria; phylum Acidobacteriota; class Terriglobia; order Bryobacterales; family Bryobacteraceae; genus BOG-234. Next base: position 1,182,883 of record CAWHVO010000002.1, read on the forward strand.
GACACCCTTTCTCATATCGATGGTTAGCGCGGGCACCTCACGATCGTGTCGAGCGCCGCGGACGACATCACACGATAGCCGCTGCGTTCGGACCGCGCAGGGGACCTGCTCGTCGGGTGACAGCTAAGGGAAAATATCTCCGCGCTGAAAACAGGACACTTAGCCAGATCCACTGTCCCAAGGCCGATTCCCCGGGTGGATAATGTGGCCGGAGATCAACAAATGAACGCATGGACTCAGCCCGAGAACACTGAACCGCCTGCGGATTGCCCCACTTTGCACCCGGAAAAGCCATTTATTGTGCCAAACGAACCGGGCTATGTCATTGAAAAGACAGGATCGGCCCAAAATCGCCCGCGCCGGTGCCAGTCGCCGTCGAACCGCTGGAAACCCGTATCACCTTGAATACTATGGTAATTAGAAACCTGCTATAATTAGACCATGATTGATCGCCAGGTCATTAACGATTCGTACTACTGTGGTAGATTTCGACAGGATTCCGTGGTTTCCGTCCTGACGGGAAACTCGTATGTTGTTGCAGAATATAACGAATCGACCGGCGACATTCGCTGGCAGCGCGTCGTCAACGCCAGCCAGAAAGAAGGCATCCACAACTGGCTGCGCGAGCACTTTCCGGTGAAGGTCGTCGCCGCGCGGCCCGTGCCACCCAAAAAGACAGGTCGCAAAGCCCAAGCGGTCTCCCAGTAGTCCGCCGCGATTCCGTTTTTCAGATTCGATTCCTTGTAGCGCGGCTTACGGCGCGCGTCCGGAAAAGCTAATTCAGTTGCGCGGCTAACTCGCGCGCGATAGGGTCCGCCTTGGCTTCCGGCAGGCCGACGACGCCAGCGAAAAACCTGGTCTTGGCGAAGACGTAAAGAGGCCCCTGTTCAATAGTGCCGGAATACCCGCCCATGTACGAGATGTAGGTCGCGTCTGTCATGGCGCCTTTGGCGTCGAGCAGCAGAAGTGCGGCATCCTGTGCCGTGTCGGATTCGATGACAAACAGCTGATATTTTTTTTCGGCCGCTTCGTAATCGCCGATGGTGCCGCCCGGCAGCGCCTGGATGCCGAGAAGGTGATCCGGAACGACCTTCGCGCTGGTGCGATTCGCCGTAAGAAGCAGCGCGGTGTCGTCCTTCACCGGAGGCGGAGCGGGAGGCGAACCCTCGGCTTTCTTTTCGGGTGCGGAGGAGCAGGCGGTAAGGCTCAGCGCGGCGATGAGGACGAAGTTTCGCATTACAGGCGGCGCGCCGTGGCTTCGCGCTCTCCGTACATGTTCTCGTAGTAGGCGCGGTATTCGCCGCTGCGGCAGCGTCGCACCCATTCCGAATTCGTGCGATACCACTCGACCGTCGCGCGCAGCCCCTCGTCGAAAGGAATTTCGGGATGCCAGCCGAGCTCGCGCGTGGTTTTGGCGAAGTCAACGGCGTAGCGGCGGTCGTGGCCGAGACGATCGGTGACGCTGGTCAGGAGCGCTTCCGGTTTGCCGAGAATCTTCAGCAAAAGCTTCAGCACATCGATGTTCGTCATGGGGTGTCCGCCGCCGATGTGATACGTTTCGCCGGCGCGGCCGCGCTCCAAGACAGCCAGAAGCGCGCGGCAGTTGTCTGTCACGTGCACCCAGTCGCGGACCTGAAGCCCGTCGCCATAGACCGGAATGGGCCGATCTTCGAGGGCGTTCGAAATCGCCAGGGGCAGAAGTTTCTCGGGAAACTGATACGGGCCGTAGTTATTGCTGGTCCGCGTGATCAACGTGTTGAGGCCGAACGTGTGGGCGGCAGCACGCACGAAATGTTCTGCTGCAGTCTTGCTGGCAGCATAGGGGCTGTTCGGGTGCAGTCGGTCGTCTTCGTGAAACCAGCCGTTGGGAGGCATGTCGCCGCCGACTTCGTCGGTCGAAATGTGGAGAAAGCGTTTCGCTTTCCGGTGGCGCGCCACGTCGAGCATCACCTGCGTGCCGAGCACGTTGGTGCGCACGAATTCCTCCGCGCTGAGGATGCTGCGGTCCACGTGCGATTCGGCCGCGAAATGGACAATGCCGTCGCATTCTTCGGGCAGTGCGGCAGCCACGGCATCGGCGTCGCAGACATCGCCCGCTACGAGCGAATAGTTCGGATGCGCCGCTATTGGAGCGAGATTATCCAGATTGCCCGCATAGGTGAGCTTGTCGTAGTTGATGATGCGGTAATGAACAACAGCCTGGCGGATGAACTCAGAGCCGATGAACCCGGCTCCTCCGGTAACGAAAAGTGTGCTCACGCTTTCGCTTTTTTCGTCTTCTTCGCCACGGCCCTGGCTTTGACTGGTGCTTTCGATTTGGGCTCCGCCTTGACTTCGACGGGCGCGGGTTTCTCTTCCACGGGCTTTGGGTCGGGCGGGGGGGCCGCAGGCAGCCCCGCGACGTTCCCGAGCACCTGATTAAACAGCGCCGCTTTGCGCGGATCCACTTTGGGAGGCGGCGGCTGTTCGTTGCGGAAGTCGTGGTCGCTGTGGCAGGTGCGGCAGCGTACTTTGGCGGGCCCGTCATTCAGAATCGAGACGACCGAATGATTCATGACCCGTTTGCACTTGACGCAAAAATCGTCGATATCGTCGCCGAGTCTGACTGCGCGTGTCAACATAGAGCCTCTCGATTCACGCCCGCGCAGCCGCTGGTTCCGAAGCCGCGGCGACCGGAGTCATTTCCGCCGGCGGAGCGGTCTCCGGAATCGGCGGCTCCGGAACAAACCAGCGCGCCGCTTCGAAGCCCACGTACTTGCAGATCCGCAGCTGGCCTTCCGGCAGCTCGAGAAGATCGCCTACCGTCAGCGGTGTCTCCGAATCGCGCAGCTGAGCCCAGGCGGCGTATTCGTTGTCCGCCTCAACTTCGCCGGCGGGCTCGTAGTCTTTCGGCTTCACATTCGCCGCACCGGAAACATGCGGCGCCCAGCGGAACTGCTGGCGCGGATTGTCCTTCATTCGGTGAATGCGGAATCGAGGCATGAAAGCCCCATTGTAGTGGATCGAGCGCACTGAATAAAGTGCCGCGGTGGCTTCCGATCTATCTCAGGTGACGCGCACAGGAAGATATGCTGTTAGGGCGTATGCGGAATTTCGAAACCACACGCCGGAGTTTCCTCGCGGGCGCAGGCGCGGTGCTTGCAGGCTGCGGGCGAGCCCCGGCACCTCCCTCACCGGAGAGCTCTTCCAGTGCCCCGGGCGGTCCGGCGGATGTGACGCTGCGCATCGCGCCGGTGCTCGTCAATATCGCAAAGGACCACACGATCAGCACCATCGGCTACAACGGTCAGGTACCGGCACCTCCCGTGCGGCTGCACGAAGGAGTTCCGGTGACGGTGGATCTGTTCAATGACACCGATGCGCCGGAATTCGTGCACTGGCACGGGTTGGTTGTGCCCGCGGATGTGGACGGAGCGCCGGAAGAGAAAAGCCTCGTCGTGCCGGGGCACGGGCATCTCCGATACCGGCTGACGCCACAGCCGGCGGGTGCGCGCTTCGTGCATTCGCACGTGATGCCGATGTCGGATCTGAACCGTGGAACGTACACCGGGCAATTCGGATTCGTCTATATCGAGCCGAAGAACAATCCGGGCCAATACGACCAGGAAGTCTTTCTCGCTACTCATGAGTGGGAGCCGTTCTACACCACCGCAGAAGAAGAGGACGACCCCGACATCACGCCCGCCGAGAAAGCGCGTAAAGAAGCCGAAGACAAAAAGAACAAGCCGAATGGATGGGAGATCGGGTATCAGCGATTCACGATCAATGGCAAGGCGCTTGGGTACGGCGAGCCGGTGCGTGTGAAAGAAGGCCAGCGCGTGCTGTTCCACATTCTGAATGGCAGCGCAACAGAGAATATCGAGCTGGCGCTTTCCGGGCATCAGTTCCGCATCGTGGCGCTGGACGGAAATCCGGTGCCGGCGCCGCAGATGGTGGATGTACTGTCGCTCGGCACGGCGGAACGTATCTCTGCCGTGGTGGAGATGAAGAATCCCGGTGTTTGGGTGCTGGGGACGCCGCACGACGACGACCGCCGCGACGGCATGGGAATCGTTGTCGAATACGCGGGGAGCAGCGGTGTGCCGCGATGGATCAAGCCGCCGCATAAAGCATGGGACTACACGATGTTCGGCGAGTCGCGCGCGGTGCCGGAACCGGTCGAGACGATTCCGCTGGTGTTCGGGAAGATCAACGGCGGCACGGGCGGCTTCAATCATTGGACGATCAATGGGAAAACATTCGACGAAAAAGTGGAACCGCGCGCGCTGCAGAAGGGCAAGCGTTACCGGCTGGCGTTCGACAATCAGACCGACGATTCGCATCCGGTGCATCTGCATCGGAACAGTTTCGAGCTGACGAATGTGTACGGGAAGGCAACCGCGGGAGTGATGAAGGATGTGGTGCTGCTGAAGGGATACCGGAAGATCGCGGTGGATTTCGCGCCGCAGATGGAAGGGCTGACGCTGTTCCATTGCCATCAGCAGCTGCATATGGATTACGGGTTCAAGACGCTGTTCGATGTCACCTGAAGCCGGTATATACTTGGCGCGTGAAACGATTCGCACTCGCCTTACTCGCGCTGCCCGCTTTCGCTCAGAACTGCGATCGCGCCTGCCTCACTAAGACGGTGGACTCTTATCTCGCCGCAGTCGTGGCGCACGATCCCGCGCGCGTTTCGATCGCTGCCGACGTCAAGTTCGTCGAAAACACGAAGGTCATGAAGCCCGGCGAAGGGCTGTGGAAGACAGCGTCTGAAGTGCCAACCACCTTTAAGATTTACGTGCCCGATCCGACAGCGCAGGAGATCGGATTCATCGGCATGATGAAAGAAGACGGCAAACCGATTCAGCTGGGGCTGCGGCTCAAAATCCGCGGCGGAAAGATTGTCGAGGCCGAGCATCTGGTCGCACGCGGGCTGCGCGATTTCAGTCTCGCCAATCTGCAGACGCCGCGGCCGGGACTGCTGACCACTGTGCCGCCCGCCGAGCGCACGCCGCGCGAGCAGATGCTGAAGATCGGCCTTTCGTATTACACGGCGCTGACAACAGCCAATGGCGATGCGGCTCCGTTCGCCGCCGACTGCGTGCGCCGCGAAAACGGCATGCAGACGACGGGCGGTCCGGCGCCGAAGACACCCGGCCGCGGGACGATCGGGGCCATGGGCTGCCGCGACCAGCTGTTTACGGGCACGTTTAACTACATCAAACGCATCGAGCCGCGGCGCGTCGAGATCGCCGACGTCGAGACCGGCCTCGTGTTCGGTCTTTCGCAGTTCCGCCATCCGATGGAGGAAAAGACGCTGAAGATCACGGGCGTGCCGGGAGTCGAGTCGGTGGACATGAGCACGACGAAGCCATTCGACCTTCCGGCCGCGCACATCTTCAAGATCCGCGGCGGGAAGATCCACGAGATTGAAGCCACGGGCTTCACGATGCCTTACAACTCCCCCACCGGGTGGGAGTAACGAAACGCGGCTGGCGCCGCGTGTACCTGCAGATTCAGATCACGCGGCGGATGGCGTGGTAGACCAGCAGCACGACCACCGAACCAATCACAGCAATGATCAGGCTGTGTATATTCAAGCCCGACACGCTGCCGATGCCGAAGTGAGCGGCCAGTCGTCCGCCGACAATGGCGCCGAGGACGCCGAGCAGGATGTCGCGAATCAGGCCCTCGCCGCGCTTGTTGACGATCTTGCTGCCGAGAAACCCGGCGATCAGGCCGAGCACGATCCATGCAATTATTCCCATTGACGGGACAGTGTATCAATTATGCACGGGCAATACTCCCGCGTTGCTGGTAAACCCGTCCTGCGACAAAGCGAAGATGAGGTCGCCGTTGGAGGCGTCAGCGGGCACCTGCAGGTTCACCTGATAGACGCCGACCAGGCCGGGAATCAGTCCCGAGAAAACGACCGGCGCGTTCTCGTTGTTCAGCATGACAGCCGGCGCGATTGTGGTGTCCGCAAACGGGGACCCCGGCCCAGGCTGGCCTGAGGCGACCGGGATTGTGGTTCCACCCATGCCGACAAGGTAGACGGCAATGTATTCGCCGGGCATGGCGGGCGACATCTCTGTGATCGGCGTACCGTTCTGATGGCTGGCCTGCACGTAGCCGGTGCTGAGAACCGATAAGCCGGGCGATGCCGCTCCCGCCTGGACACTTTGCGGCGCGGTGAGCGCGTTGTTGGCGTCCACGATCACCTGATAGGGCTGGCCGGCGGGAAGTTCGAACGGCACCTGGGCGTTGATCTGGTTCGGACTCACGGAGGTGATCGGCGCCTGAATGCCGCCAATGAGAACCGAGGTTCCACCCAGCGATGTGGGCAGGGGGATCTGCGAGTCGGTCAGGGTCTGCGCGGCCAGATACTGGCCCGTGATTTGGACCAGCGTGCCGGGGGCGAGCGGCGCGCCGCCCACGGGATTGTAGAAGTTGGCGATGGAACTGTTGGCGAGCAGCGGCGCGTTATTCGCTGTCACCGCGCCGGGGAGCTGCAAGGTGGCGGAGGGCAGTGCCTGCGCGTTGGCAAATGCGTTCACGGTGATCTGGTTGGTGGCGTGCTGCGGCGCCCAGGTTGCGACATAGTCGCCTGTGGCGTCGGTCAGCGACAGAATGAGCGGCGGATCCCCGTTGGAGAACGTCGTTACGACCCGGCCATTGTTTATCGGAGAGCCGCAGTCGTCGCTCAGATTGATGGCAATTTCGATCGGCCATGCGGCCGGGGCGGCGAAGTTGCTTACCAGCGCCGTGGACGTCGGGACAATCTGCGAGGCGGTGCATGCGGAGGCTGCATCGGGACGCAGCCCCGATGTGGCGGCAGGGGTCGAAGTCACGTTCGACACGACCAGCGTTACGTTGACGGAGCGGACCGCAGTGGCGGAGAACTGATAGCTCACCGTTCCGGTATAGACGCCGGTTTTGAGGCCGGACGGATTCGCGGTGATGGTGCCCTGGGCGACCGAGCCGGCTGAGGTGGTTCCGAAGGTGGGACTGACGCTTAGCCAGTTGCCGCCGCCGGTTGTGGCTGCGGACGCCTGATAGGTGACGGAGGTGACTGAGCCCGTGTAGATGCTGACGGTTTGCGGCGGAGCTGTGGCGGCGCCAGCCTGCGTCAGGAAGATGAGCCCGCCCGGAACAGGATTCGGAGTGGTTTGTTGCGTAGGGGGTGTCACGTTCAGAACGACCTCGAACGACTGCGGAGAATTGGCAGCGTTCGACGATGAGGTGATCACGACGGTCGCGTAGTAAGGACCGGCCGTGAGAGCGGCAACCTGAGACTGATTGAAGACGAGATTCACGGTTGCCGGCTGCGTGCCGGAAGCGGTGGCGCTGGACTGCGTCACAGTGAGCCAGGGAACCGCCGGCGACACCGCCGCGGTGAATGCGACCGCCTGGGTTCCGGAGATGGAGACCTGGAATGACGTGCTGCCTTCCGCTTGTCCACCCTGCGGGAGATTAAACTCCACGCCGGCCGGGGAAAGGGCGATGGTGCCGTTCGCGGCAATCAGCAGTGACACGGGGACCTTAGCGTTGCCGGCCGACGAAACAATCGAGAGGTCCGTGTAGTAGTAGCCTGCACTTAATCCCGCGGGGTTCGCTGTCACACTGAGCGCCGCAGTGACGCCGGCACTAATAGTCGCCGGCACTCCGCTCACTGTGCACCAGGGGGCGCCGCAGGTAATCGAGGCAAAACCGATCGCACCACCGCCGGTGTTGGAAACCGGAAGCAGCTCCGTGGTGGTTTGAGGCGCGGAGGTGAGCGTATTGAAGGAAAGCAGAGGCGTGAGCACCGAGAGCTGCGCCGGCGCATTGGTAACGGTCAGTGTCACGGCAATGGTTTGCTGACTGCCTGTGCAGCTGCCGCTGGTACAAGTGACCATCACGGTCGCAGTGTAGGGCGTGCCCGAGGGCGAAAGCATAAGAGCCGCGTTCGTAAGCGCGATGGCGAATGAGCCTGGGGTAGTGGCACCGGACGTGTTTGAACCGGGCGTGGCCGCACTGAGCCACGTCGCGGTGGAGGGCGCGACGGAGACCGAGTATCCGAGAGTCTGCGTTACCTCAGAAGACTGTACCTGTACGGTCTGCGCCGGCGGCAGCGTGGAGGTCGGAGTCAGCAAAGTAAATGCCGCACTGCCCTCGGAGAGGATGAGGTCGGGCGAGAACGGCCGGATGGTCATGGAATACGCCGTGCTCGGGTCGGAGGATGAGTCCGTTTGGTTGACAGTAAATGTGTAATTGCCCGCGGATGTCGGAATACCGGTAATGAGGCCATCCGGACTGAGCGTCAGGCCGGGCGGGAACGTGCCGCCGGTGACGTTAAATGTGTAGGGCAGGTCGCCGCCGTTCAATGTGAAGCTGAAACCGGGATAGTTCACGCTGACCATGCCGGAAGGCAGCGGGGATGAGGTAGTGGGAACAAGCGCGGGTGGCTGGATTGCGATCGAGAAGGTGCCTACGGCCGTGCCGCCGGCGGTATCCGTGGCGCGCGCCGTGAAAAAGAAGGGTCCGGTAACCTGCGGCGCTCCGACTACCGTACCGTAGGGCTGAAGGGTCAGACCCGGCGGGAGCGATCCCGCGGCGAGCGTCCAGGTGTAAGGCGGTGCGCCACCGGATGCGGACAGCACCAGAGAGAGCGGCGTCTGGACGGTGGCTGCAGGCAGCGCACCGCCGGAGACCGTCACAGGCGGAGGCGTGGCGATGGTGAGTGTCAGAGAGGCGCCGGTGGAGACGCCGCGCGAATCCGTCAGGGTGATTGAGAGCGGGAAGCTGCCGGTAGTTTTGGTTGTGCCTGTGATGGCCCCGGTGTACTGGTTAATGGCAATACCCGCCGGGAAGCCGCTGCCGGTGAAATCGTAGGGTGGTATACCGCCCGAGGCGGTTACGCCCGAGGAGTAAGGTTCAAAAGCGAAGCCGCCAGGGAGCGGTCCGCCAGAGATCACGAGGGGTGGAATCACCGGAGGGGGCGGCGGCAGAACGTTCTGAGGAGGCAGAGTGAGAACCGATACGGGGTTGACCAGGAGCGGACCGCTGTAAATCAGGGCGGCGCCGGGTCCGTTGCCGCTTAAGGGTCCCGAGCTCAGGTAGTAAATGCCGGAGGGGTCGAGCTGCTCATTCGCCACCAGATAGTTGCCGGTCTGAGAATCGTAAAAAATTCCCAGCGCGAAGGACAAGACGTTCTGGTTGCTGAACAAAGTCTGGACATTCCCCGAAGTGGCGTTGGTGATTGTCACGTAATTAACTTCGTTACTAAGTTCGGTGACCAAGGTCGTGACATAATTCCCGGCGGCATCGAAAGTGAAGCCAAGCACGTAGGCCGATATGGGCTCTGCCAGAAAACCCGTCGGTGTTTGCGTGTCGGGACAGCTCACGGGCATCGGCTGGCATGCCTGGAATTGGTAAAACTGCGTCTGTTGGCCATTGTCGTCGACAAGGACGTACTGGCCGGTCGATCCAGGCGGAATGCGCACGAACACGTCTTCTCCGCCCTCATCCTCGGGATAGTATCCAACCAGAGTTGCATTACTGCCGTCCGCCGGGAACAGCCATATCGCCTGGTTGCCATTGTCGGCGACAATAAAGTTGCCAGCCGAGTCAACGGCAGCCGAATTAAAATTCGCAAACTCGCTGGACTCGCCCAGACCCGGGTTTGAGGTCTGAGCGACCACGATGGGAGTCGAGGTCCCGGACGCGAATTTCAGAACCGCAGAGCCCGCCGGGACGATGAAATTGCCCTGGCCGTCGGCCGTAAAGTCGTCGAAGTAGGCTTCATTTGCGAAGTACGAATAACAGGGGTCGGTCATCTGCACTGCCGGGCAGTTGATACTGGTCCCCCCGTTGATGGCTGTAATGGAAAGGGCAGAGGAATCGCCGAAGTTGGGATTCAGAACGTAAAAGGTTTCCTGATTCGGCGCGACGTTGATGTTGTAGCCTTGTGAGTTCACCTGTGTTTCGCAGCCATTCACCGACACGGTGATGATGACGTTGGCGTAGGGTCCAGCCGCGGAAGGGGTGCCGGAAAGCACACCCGAGCTGCTGTCCAGTGAAAGCCCGGGCGGAAGACCTGTCGCACTCCAGCTGTAAGTTGGCCCGGCAGAACAGCCGCCGCCCGTAGCCGTGAAAGTGAAGCTGTAGGGCGTGTTGAGTGCCGCATTCGGCGGGTTACCGCTGCTGATCGACTGCGCCTCGACTGCGGAGGCGTAAAGAAACATGAACAACGAAACGCAAAGAAGGCGGCCTGGCGAAATCATAATTCCTCCGTGGGTTGTATGAGCCGGTGGTATCGTGTAACACCGAAACAGTTTCGATGGTACTGCCTGTTGTTACACGCGTGAACAGTCCGGGACCAGCGATTTGTGCGTATCTGTACCAATTGGCAAAGGGTTCGCAGGCCACAAAAAACGGCTCACAGGCTAAAGCCTGTGCCACCACTACGAGGTGGAGAGGCTTTGCCTCCCCGTATTTACCCTGGGTTAGGTTCGCTTTGTTCGGAAAAATCAGGCTGATTTTTCTTCCGGGCGCGACGCGACTCGAACAGCAGAAGGTGGCGCAGGAAATCGCGGCTGTTGCGAACTTCATAACGGTGCAGGATTTGCAGGATATTGGAGCGCTCGGCGAGAGCGCCGAAGCCGAGTGCCGCGCGCACGGCGGGGGCCTCGGAGCTTTCCTGGGCATCAGCGGCGCGGGAGAGATGGATATTCTCCATATACCAGGATCGGCTGCGCCGCCAATCGTCGGCGGCCATGATTTCTAGAAAACGGTTCTCGCTCCAGGTCCTGGGCTGAAACTCTTCGCGCAGGCCGGCGAGCGTGGCTTCGAAAGCGTCGCGACATTCGTCAGGCATAACGACGGCTGCGGCGAGACCGTGACGGAGAGCGTTACGCGACACGCGGGCTTTGCCTTCGGGCGTGACCGGTCCGGTTGAGCGGGCGGAGTTAGCGGCCGAGACCGCTTTGCCCTCGGGCGTGACAGGCCCGAGGGATTTGGCGCCATTGCGGCGGGATGCTTCGATGCGAAGAATTGAGCTCATGATGAAAACCTCAAGAAAGACTTCAGACCAAGCTAAAACATTTAGCCACGGATAAAAACGGATAAAGGCAAATACAAGAAACGACCGGCTTGCGCCGCGTGTACCTCAAGTGCAAATTCCAGCGACCGTTACAGATCGAGGGGCTTAGTTTCGGCGTCCATGGCGGCTTCGATTAGGTCGCGGTCGAAAAGGGCTGAGCCGCCGCCGATGAATTCGCACATATGTTCCTGACGGAAGGAGGCCAGTCCCATCACGGAGCGCTGCTCTTCCAGAAATTCAGGGGGAATCCGCGGACAGTCGGTGGCCGCGACACTCACGCGCTGCCATTCCGGAGGGCCGAATTCCCACGTTTCGTAGAAAAAACCCCGCTTGCCCCAGGGCGTGCTGAGCAACCAGAGGTCGCCGTTGCCGACGGAGAGCATCGGCCGAAGGGCGCGATAGGTGTTGTCCGACATGCGCGCGGCTTCGTCGATCACGAGCATGGAGAGGGCGGAGAAGCCGCGGATCCTGGTTTCGGCTTCGGGCAGACCGACAATGCGCGAACCATTGGGAAGACGCAGGGAGATGCGGTTGTAGCCGTCACCCCGCTTCGGAATATCGAGGCGTTCGAGCATTTCGGCAGCGCGGTTCATCCACTCACCGCTTTGGCGGGCAGAAGGGCTGGCCACGATGATGAGGCTTCCCGTGACGGTGTAGGCGCGATGGACGGCTTTAGCGACGGAGACCGTGGTCTTGCCCCACTGGCGCGTGCAGTTCAGAATGCCGCGGTGGGCGGTGGAGCGGAGAACGAGTTGCTGCATCGGGTCGGGGTGGAAGCCGAGACGGAAGCGGGCGAATTCGACGACATCCACGTCGAGAGACGCACGGGGGCTGCGACGCGCGGGCCGCGTCCGGTAAGTGCGAAACTGGGGTCCCATACTAAAAGAAAAAGATCCTCCGATAGAAGAAGCAAAAGCGGGCCACGGATGAAAACGGATAAGAAAAAATGTAATCAGTCATATCCAGAGCCTGGCCAATTATGGACCGGTTCGAGCGGCTGCCGTCGTCTTACGGCTGTAAATGACTGACAGGACGGATCATTTATTTGCGGAAACGTTGTGACTGGGGATGGCGGTCGCTACGCTTGGCCACAGAGGGCGATGAAAATTCGACTGCGCCGTGCGTCCCGCGTCGGCTGCGGTCGAACGGGTAACTCCATTTCTTGCAATGAAATGGGTGGGACCATTTTCTAAGGACTGGCCAGCGGGTTGTAACAAAAAATTTTTAGACAATAGATCTTTACATACATTTTATTCCAGATTATATTTCTGGAATCCCGGATTTTTCCGGTCGTTGTCGGGGTATTACTTACTACTTCGGTGGTAAATGTGTTCGCGCAGCACGCCGTCGATCCGGCGCAGCGCTATCAGCCTGTGGTAAAAGTCCGGATTTCGCCTCCAAACATGTGACCTCTGAAATGTTTCAGACGTCATAAGCAGCATGGCGATGGGCAAGCGCAAAGCGAAGCAGGAACCGCTGTTTTTCAACGCCCAGGATATCCCCAAGGCGGCAAGTCATCCGTTCTACGCGAAGGTGAACGAAATCCTGGAGCGGAACAAGGTCGACAAACGCCTGGAACATCTGTGCAAGAGGTTTTACAAGCCGGTCATGGGTCGGCCAAGCATGGCGCCGGGTGTGTATTTCCGGATGCTGCTGCTCGGCTACTTTGAAGGAATCGATTCGGAACGCGGGATTGCGTGGCGCGTGGCGGACTCGTTTTCGTTGCGGGAGTTTCTGGGATTCAGTCTGACCGAATCGACGCCGGACCATTCGACGATGTCGCGCACGCGCCGGCTGATGCCGGTGGAAACGCACAAAGCCGTGTTCCGCTGGTTCGTGAAGGTGCTGGGCAAAGAAGGCTTGATGGACGGGCAGACCATCGCCGTAGACGCGACCATGCTGGAAGCCAATGCCGCGATGCGTTCGATCCGGCGGCGCGACGACGGCCGCGGCTATGACGAATATCTGAAGGATCTGGCCAAAGCTGAAGGCATTGAGGAGCCTACGCGCGAGCAGGCCGCGAGGCTGGACCGGAAGCGCAAAAAGAAGGCCTCCAATAAAGAGTGGATGAGCCCTACCGATAGCAGCGCGCGCATCGCCAGGATGAAGGATGGCCGCACGCATCTGGCGCACAAGGCCGAGCATGCGGTCGATCTGGCCAGCGGCGCGGTGGTGGCGATCACGCTGCAGGCGGCGGATCTGGGCGACACCACCACCATCGGAGTCACCTTACAGGAAGCCCAGGCCAACGCGGCGCTGATCAACGAACGCGGCGTCGAAGAACTGGTGGCCGACAAGGGTTATCACAGCAATGAAGTTCTGGTCGATTTGCATGCCGACGGGGTGCGCAGCTATATTCCGGAGCCGGAGCGCGGGCCGCGGAATTGGGACGGCAAGGAAAAAGAACAGAAGCAGGTGTATGGGAATCGGCGGCGGATGAGTGGACGGCGCGGCAAAGATCTGCAGAAGCTGCGCACCGAGCTGACCGAAAGAAGTTTTGCGCACATGTACGAAACCGGCGGCATGAGACGAACGCACCTGAAGGGTCAAAAGAACATTCTCAAGCGGCTTCTGTTCCACGCGATCGGATTCAATCTGGCGCTGCTGGTCCGGGAGTGTTCCGGAATCGGCAAACCGAGGACCCTGCAGGGCCTCTCAGATGCGATTTTGCTTGTCCAGATCGCGATGACCGCACTGGCGGCCCGCTGGATCGAATTAATCGAAGATAGCGAGCCCGCTTCCCGCCTCGAGATCACTTCCTTGGGATTTTCCCGCCTCCATCAACACTTGAAGCGTTTTGCACTTCTACCACGGGCTGCTATCACCGGTTGATTTGCCTGGTGCATTTCACGGGGTCGGGAACGAGGAGCGATCCGAAACGGCCGGAGTACGTGCCGGGTCCGGCAGATAAGCACGACCGGTCCGGGGATCGTGGCGTGGTCGGCGACGCCTACGGACGACGGGACGATGGTGATCATACACGTCGCGGCGGTGGACCGGAATGCGTTCACGGGGATTCTGGCGGATGTTCGGCCAGAGGTTGAAGGTGTTCGAGATCGGGAAGGACAGCCCGGCGACGATTGAGGCCTTCATGCAGCAGTACAAGAAGGGGTTCAGTCTGGATTCGCTGAAGGTGGTGGCGCAATGAGTCGGCTGGGGAGCAGCCGAGGCGTGGCCGGGGCCGCGCGGCTCGCGGCTTTGGTTGTGGCGGCTTCGTGTATGACAGCGCGGGGCGGCTGACTTCGGCGACGAATCCGGAGAACGGGACGGTGACGTATACGTACAACACGACGAATACGCTCGCGACGAAGAAGGATGCCAAGGGACAGCAGACGGTCTACACGTATGACTCAAAGAACCGGGTGACGGAGGTGCAGCGGTTTGTGCCGCAGTACGGCTACCAGGTGGAAGATGTCTGCCAGCGGGTGACGTACACCTACGACACGAACCCGGTGAACGTAAACTTCTCGCAATACAGCACCGGGCGGCTGACGACTGTGACGTATTACGGGCAGAATGCCAGCGGCGGCAGCGGATGCGGGTTGAACCCGCAAATTTATGCCTACGATACCTACACGGAGATGTATTCGTATCTGGCGGCGGGCGCGGTGACGGCGAAGAACGTCTCGCTGGCCCGAGCTCTGGGCGGTCCGTATAACCCGGACCCGCCAGTCAGCCTTGAAGTGGACTACACCTACGACAGTGCGGGACGCACCTTAACGAGCACCTATCCGATGCAGTTCCAGCCCAGCGGCTACCCGCAGCCGGTGCTGACGACGGGGTACGACGCGATGGGAAGACCGTCGTCGCTGACGGACAGCTACAGCGACGACTGGGTGTCGGGAGTGCTGCGCGATTACGCGGGGCGTCTGACGAATATGTCGTGGCTGTACGAGCCTTCCCCGTACTACACGTCGCAGGAGAGCCGGACGTACAACGGGAACGGGCAGCTGGCATCGATCAACTGGCCGTCGATGGGAATACAGTACAACTATTCGGCGACGCAGAACAACGGTCAGATCACGCAGGAAGTGGACAATGGGACGGCGATCACGTATCAGTACGACCCGCTGAAACGCCTGACCTCGGCGAGCGGGGGAGCGACGCAGACATTCCAATATGACGGATTCGGAAATCTGACGCAGAAGGTGCTGAATGGGACCTCGACGCCGATTCCGGTGAACCCGGCGACGAATCAGCTGACGAATGCGTACTATGATGCGAATGGGAACATGACTTCGGGCGCGGGAGCGACGTTCACGTACGATGAGGCGAACCGGGTGACGACGGTGACTGAGACGTCGGGCGGGGAGACGTTTTACGGTTACGACGCGTCGAACAAGCGGATTTATGAGCGGGATCCCCGGCTGGGTGAAGTGTTTATCTTTTTCGGAGCGAAGGGGGAGAAGCTGGGCCGGTATGGGATCGCGAGCGGCTGCTATCCGAGCGGGGCACCATTGTGTTTTCAGGCGCAGGTGACGAACGTGTGGTTTGCGGGGCGGCTGGTGGCGACGACGAACGCGGGCGGGGGCGGGGCTCCGGTCTATCAGGACAGGCTGGGGACGAACCGGGCGACGGGGGGATATTACCAGACGTATTACCCGTACGGCGACGGGGCGGCGGGAACGGACAGCGTGCAGTTCGCGACGTATACGCGGGATTCGTATACGGGGCTGGATTATGCGGACCAGCGATATTATGCCAGCACCTATGGAAGGTTTCTGACGGCGGACCCTAAGGGGCGAAAGGCCGCTAAGTTGAAAGACCCGGTCAGTTGGAATCGCTACGGTTATGTCGGAGGCGACCCGGTCAATCGTTCCGATCCCAAAGGGCTGGATTGGCTTTATGATTTCGGTTCCGGCCAATGGATCGATACAATCGACGCTGGTTGCGAAGCTGACCCGTCGTCCTGTAGCGTCTTGTTTTCGAACCCAATGGTGTTGACGTCCGAGATGGGGTCAGCTGGTTATCAGGATTTGCTGGCGTTCAACGCCATGATGGACAATGCTGCGCAGCCGACGCCAGTGCCCAGTTGCGTTCAGGGTGCGATTGCGAACGGCGCTCAAGGCCTCGGCTTGGATCTCTCGCCCTTTCAGAGCACTTTCGACGTGCAGATTGTGGGCACGCCGAACGCACAAGGTGGCACGACGCCATTTGGCGAGACGGAGCTGAACATGACAGGCACGCCGGATCAGGTTCAAGCCCTCATAACGCAGATGTGCAATGCGGGTTTCTACAGCACCGGTGATGGCCAATGCAATAACGGCGTCAACAACTCGGGGGTTGGCCCTCCGCACACAGCGCCTAACGGTACTCCGTTCACTGGCAATTTTCGTGCTCCAGGCTTGACTAATTCATTGCAGGTCAATACGAACCTTGCAACAGGACAGATCCAGATGGACATCGACAACTTCAATCCAGCCGACGGTGCGCTAGGCGCGTTCATGCATGCGATCTTTCAGGTTCTGCCAAACAAGTTGACCGGCACGGATAACGGTTATGGTTGTCCGACGCAGTAACGACTGGGGCGCCATGAGGGTTTCGAGACGCGGTCTACTCCGCTGCTGGGCTGCGCCAGTCGGCGCGGCTCTTGTTCGAAGGTTGGTTGCGGCACCGTTGAGTGTCGATCTCACCAAGGAGTTTCCGGCCTCTACGGTTCAGGCGATCTCGCCCGATGGAACGAAAGTATGCCTGGAAGACTGGATGGAGCACGGGTATCCGATACGAGTGCTCGAAACTGGCACTTGGCGTCTTCTCTACTCCGCTACGTTCGAAACCCGCGCGTATGTTTCGGGATTCCTGGCAGACGGCCAGAAATTTATCTGCGAGGGCTCGACGCCGTGGCGGGCAATTGTTGATCTTCGGACTGGTGAGCGCAAGGTCGAGCATCCCTATTACAATGCTCGCGACCATCAACACGACAGTTTTTCACCTGCAGGAGATCTGAGTCTGCTGAAGAAGCACTGGGAGTCTCCACCATACGAAACAAAGACCTTGAGCCTGGTCGATCTTCCAGACTATCGGGAGATCGTCAAGGTTCCGTATGCGACTGAAACGCGTAAGCCGAGGCCGGTCAAGGGGGTGATGACACTAAACACGGAATGGGGGCCGGTGATCTCGGACCGCCGGACCAGCGTCGCGTATTCTTTCGATAATGTTCTGGTGTGCCGTCGAATGGATGATCTTTCAGTTCTATGGACGAAGTCAGTCGAGCCGGGTCTGGAACTGCTTAGAATCGCTGTTTCCGCCGACGGTAGCCGAGTGGCGGCGTCGGTTGGTGATCCCCGCGTCGAGGATCTGACTCGCGGATGGCGGCAGCATTATCTCGGGGTATACGATGGCCGCACAGGCGATGAAATCACGCGACTTCAGGTCGATGGGAGTGACTGGATCGCGCTGTCAGCAGACGGCAGACTCGTCGCAGTAGTTTCTCACGAGCGTGGCGAAAAAGGCGCCGTGGTGCCAGCGGCCGTAATCTACGAAATTCCGTCAGGCCGGAAGGTGGCCTCGGTTGTGCATGGCCCGGTTAAGCGAGGACGCCGTCAGTGGCTGGAGGGCGGTATTACGGTTGCTTTTACCTCGGATGGCAAATACCTGATCACATCGGGGATGGCCACAAGGGTTTGGAATCTGGGAGACATGGCCGGGCAGCATGCGTGAAGGCGACTCGACTCAGGCATGGAGATGCTTGTGGCACGCCGGAATGCTCTGACCTTACATGTCTTCGAGCAGAATACGCGATCACTTCTGGAGGCCTCGCCCTTGAGGAACCAGCGGCCACAGCAGCGAGATCGAGGACGGCGTCTTTCTCAGGCTGGCAGTCGGCGATGATCCGGTGGAGGCAGGGTTGCCGGGCGCAGGGCTGGTCCGGGGTCAGGTCGTCGATCTCCCAGTTCGGGACGAGGCATTCGGTGAAAGTCGCGCCGCCGTCCGGGGTCCTGACCTTGCGGCGTTCGACCTTGAAGCCTGCCACGGGAATCCAGGTCTCGACAAGCTCACTTCCGGAGGTCATTGTTGCAGAGCCAAAAATGTAACCACTATCACAGATTATCGGTTACAGGTTTCAGCGCAAAACGGCGCTGCGGGGAGCCATGAGGAGCGGATCGAGGGCGCTTCCAGTCTCGACGGCTGTCGAAGAGAGTGGCACCGGGAGGGCGTCTTCGAGCCGGGTTTTCGGGTGAAAATCGTGGTTACCGGCGGGTAACGAAGAAGCCGCCTTTGGCGGCTGGTGAGGGGGTGACACGTCACCCCGGCGCGGGTGCTGCACAGCAACCATCCGGTTACCGGCGGGTAACCTGCTGAAAATGCGTTCCGCCGTTCGGCGGTAAAATCGAAGTTTAGTTTCGGGCTACGAAGGTTGGCGCATGGCCTCGCCTGTTCCAGCACCGGGTTCTTCTCCGAACGGGTCCTCCCAGGGTTCCAGCCAGAATACGTCTGCGTCTTCGCGGCGCACGCGATCGGTCGGAACCAAACTCACCGACGAAGAATACGCGCAACTCGAATCTTTAGCCGCCGCCCAGGGGGTGACGCTGGGCGAGTGCGTGCGCGAGCTGGTGCTTCGGGCTTTTCCCAAGACCGGGACCGGCCAACCGGCGGCCGAGGCGACGGTTGCCGAGCAGACGGTTCTCTCCGAAGTCCTCGCGCTGAGGACGATTCTCATCAACATCATTTACGACCAGGCCAACGGCCACGAGATCGCGCCCGAGCGGATGCGGGAACTGATCGCGAAGGCCGACGCGGGCAAGGTGGAAAAAGCACTCGAACGTCTGAAGGAAAATGCGTCTTCATCGCCATCCGCGACAGAAAACGGAAGGTGAGTTTATGGACGGAATCCTGATGTCGTCGCGTCCGAAGGGATGGCCGAGCCATGCGTATCAGAAGCGGGCGGGAGCGATCTTTTTCGGCCTGGTCGCAGTGTTCGCGGCGTGGATGTTCGAGTGGCAGTTCGAGTGGACGGGAATGCAGAAGTACTATCTGGCGCATTACGTGGTGGCGAACACCGGCCCATGTCTCGCTCCCGCTGGTCGCGCCCGAATCTTCGTACAATGACGAACAGTGCTGGCAACTGAAGAAAGAACCGCTGAGCTTTCCTTTTTAGCCGCCTGTGGTGTCCCCGGCGAGATCGCCAGTTTGCCGGAAACTCGCGTCAGGGGTTCACGACTTCAAAATCACGTCTTCATCGGGGTCGAGAGCTGGTTAAGCTCAACCACGCGCTGGGGATGCGGGTATGTTTACGACGGAACGGCGTCAGTTTCACTAGACCAGCGATTCTACGCCAGCGCTTATGGGAGGTTTCTGACGGCGGACCCGTTTAGAGCTACGACTAGGTCCGTCAACAATCCGAAAGATCCGGGAAGCTGGAATCGGTACGCGTACACGCGCGGGGATCCGGTGAATCGGTTGGACCCAAGTGGCCGAGACGACTGCCTCACTGACAATTGCGGCCTTGGCGCTGGCGGGGGAGATCCGAATTGCGGTCCGGATTGGACGACCAATGCTGGGGAGAGCGGTCCTTGTTATTCGTCTGTGTTCACGTTTCCCCCAGAAATCAATGCGTCGCCGAATCCTGTTTCAGGGCCGACTAGCCCCAATCCCGTAAAGGGGCCACCGCAGCCGAAGTGTTGGCAGAACACGGGTAACATCTCAGCCACGCTCAGCAACCTCGCTGGCGATACGGAGAACGACGTTAGCGGGCAGTTCAGCAGCGCTGACATGCAACTACTAACGAGCGACCTGAATACTGATATTTCGGCGGAGATGCACGCGTTAGTCTTAGGTGCGGACTTGAGCGCTGCGCCTAGCAGTCCATATTACGTTGGTGGCCACTTCAACCTTGACATCAGCGCGGCACAAATCGCGGGGTTTTCGGCCGCTGATCAGCAAGCTTTCGCGAGTGATTTCGCTATGGGGCCAGGTGACGGAGTTCGTCAACCGGCCGCGACGGGACTCGCTGCGGCCTTGGGATACACCCTGCATTCACAGGTGGGCAATTTCGCTCCGGGTGAATACAGTTTCCACTTTGACACATTCAATCCCTATAGCGGTTATGGTTTGGGAGCTGTAGGCCATGGCGTCATCGATGTGCTTGGAGGCCATTTGGGGCATCCGTGCCTCGACCCGGCGTGGCATCAATGAGTGGCCGAAGCGCAGTATTACTTGTTCTCGTCGCGGCGGGATGGTCCTGCCGGGGAGCCGGGGGCATGCTGTCTAAGGTCTGGGAGATGGACCTCCGGCATGTGGTGGGTGTAGCAAAGGGTGTGCCCGAGTTCCCGATCTATGCGATGCGATTCTCTCCTGATGGCCGCAGGCTCGCCGTTATTGCGGATGTTTATGGGGATGGCCAGAAGAGAAAAAGTCGCCTGGTGATAATCGACACAGAGCACCCTCAAAAGGCCCCGCGCGAGTTTGAAGTGGACTTTGGGATTCGGGATGGTCAGCTCCCGCTTAATTTCGGGTGGTCGCCTTCGGGCGAGGTCGTGTATGCAGTGGGGACCGCGATCCACCTAGACACCGACCGTGTTTGCAGACTTCCAAACCAAACAGTGTTTGTCAGCGATAATGTGGCGATATCCACGGCTCCGGCGTCGTCGGAGCGTTCGACATCCATGGTTTTCTACGATGGCGATTGCAAAGAAAAGAGCCGGTGGCGGGTGGCCGAGAGTTGGCTTATCGAAGATGTCTCGCAGGATCGAGGCGTGCTATCCGTCATGGGCCAGGTCAGCCCAGGCGAGTGGGAGAATCTTATCGTCGATCCAATAACTCGCAAAGTTCTGCGACGATGGCCGGGTCTGGGTGGAGGCCAATGGCGGTTTGCGGACAGCGGGAAAACGGTCTGTCAAGGAGGACAATCGTTAGCTAACGACTTTTCTCCGGCAGTTTGCAAAGACGTTGATACTGGGCAGGAGGTCGCTCGCTCAACCCGCAATGGCGACGAACCCCTCAGTGCAGCAGCGCGGTCAACGCGCGTCGCACTTTCCGACGTCGGACGCAGGAGAATTCCTTTTCTCTCCGAGTATGAAACCGTCTTCCACGGCCGATATGTGTGGGATTTTGGGACGGGCAAAGAGCTGGTTTCGTGGAATCCTTCCGTCCAAACTTATCCGAACATGTTCAAGCCGAAAGAAAAAGTAACCGAGCCTTTCCGTTTCGCGATATCCCCGGACGGCCTGTATATCGCCGAGGGCGGGAATGGCATCGTCCGCTTTAGCAGGATTGAGCCTTAGTGCCGATGCTACGGTAGGCGGAACCGTCTGTTGGCCCTCGCGGCGTCGATCAGCGCTTATATGCCTCAAGCTATGGCAGGTTCCTGACGCCGGACCCGTTCCAGGGTCAGGCGAAGGGTGCGAGCGAACCGGGCACTCCGGCAAGCTGGAATAAATACGCATATACGCTGGGCGATCCCGTGAACAACGTGGACCCGCAAGGAATGTATCTTCCGTTGTGTGATCCCGATCTTGGGCCCTGTTGGGGCGGCGGCTTCGGCTGGGATTGGGGTCCGCCGTGCACACTGCTGATAATCGATGTGCAGCCCTGTTCGCCGAATACTCCGGTATAGACACAGACCCCGCCGAAGCCAAACTGCCTGACTTTTCTCCCCGGTTTTGAGGTCAGTTTTGTTGCCGACAACTACGCCTCCGCAGTGACCTTGGGAACTAAGGCTGGAATCCCTCAAGATTGGGTGCTGGCGTGGAGCGCACTGGAGAGCTACTGGGGAACCCGAGGGATTGTGACCCGCAATGGCAACTACATCGGATGGAGAGGGGCTGGGGATGTTCCGTGTAGCCAACTCCCGAGTCCAAATAACGGCTTTGGCTGTTTCAGCGGCTTCACGGCTTCCTTAAACACAGCGCTGTTTTCCACCAGCAACTATTTCAAGTACAACGGGCAGACGAGCGGGGTACCGGCAGCATCAATTCTCTCGGATCAGTATTCCAAGGGCGCGTCTGTCGGAACAGCTTTCGACACACTCGCAGCAGCGGGCTACACACCCGATCCCGGGTATGGCGCTGGCGTGTCCAGCAGGGATACGCAGGTGCTCACGATAGAAAACTGTCTCAAGCAGCTTGGTGATCTTCAGTGAAGTGGCCGCTTGCCCTTCTGTTCTGCATTGCTGCGGGTGCCTTCCAGGCTCCAGCCTACAGGGCGACTCCAGTGCTAAAGGACGGAACTATAACTTATGTGTCTGAAGCTGGCACCCGCGAGGTGATCAGAGTCGGTGCCAAATGCGCCGATCTCTGGGTAGCTCCCGATGAGAGCGCCATGGCATTCATCGCGATCGACAAGGAGAGGGATGCAACCGGGTGCGCGCCACAAAAATGATGACTCGTTGGGTTCTCTTTTTTTCGCTCAGTTTCTTAAAGTATGTAAGACTTAAAGAAAGGAGGCGAACGCCATGCCCGATCCGCTGTCTGCCTTGGTTGATGAACGGTCTGCGCTGTTACGTCAGTTTGCCGAACTGGGGGATTTCCAGCCCGGTTCGGTCTCGAGTCCTACCCTGAGGTGTGGGAAGCCCTCGTGTCATTGTGCCCGGCCGGACGACCCGGGGCATGGGCCGTATTACCATCTCACCCAGAAGATCGAAGGTAAGACGGTTACCCAAAGCCTTCCCTCCATGGCGGCTGTCCGTAAGGCGGAGGGCGAGATCGCAGAATACCGCAGATTTCAGCACCTCACCGATGATCTGGTGGGCGTCAATCGGAAGATCTGTCGCCTGCGCCCGGTTGAACAGACCGGCCAGATCGAACAGGAAAAAAAACGACCGAAGCGATCCAAAAAGAAGTCGCCCGCGAAGTAGAGCAACTACTTGGCGTCATTTTCCGCGAACGCAGAGCAACCTGCCCATTCGATTTGGAGAGTGTCGAGGCCGTGATCCGTTCCGCGATGCATCGCGCCGGGGCCGGTGCGCTGACTCAACTGCTGCAATTCGAACCTCCGGATGCCGACCACATGGAGGCGCCCTGTTCCTGCGGCCACGCGGCACGCTTCAAGGAAATGCGCAGCAAAACATTTCTCTCGGTAGTCGGTGCCGTAGAGGTTCGGCGTCCCTACTATCACTGCTCTCATTGCTCGAAAGGACAGCATCCGGTCGATGGCGAACTGGGCATTGCCGGTCTGGAATCTTCACCCGGCGTCAGACGCATGGAATCAATGCTGGGCGCCGAGATGCCCTTCGTACCGGCATGCGAACCGATGAAGCTGCTGGCGGGTCTGGAAGTCCCCGCCAAAGCCATCGAACGGGCCGCTGAAAGCATTGGCGCGGAAATCGCCCGCCGTGACCAGCAGGAAATCGACGGCGCCAAACAACTCGTCCTGCCCATTGTTTCCAGACAGACCATTCCGAAAATGTACGTTCTGATGGATGGCGTCCAGGTCCCGGTTGTGGCCGCTGAAACCGAAGGCCGGGCCGGCAGAATCGAGGGGCAGCGAGCCCGCACCCGCGAGTGCAAGCTCGGCGCCGTGTTTACGCAGACCGCCGTCGATAAAGATGGCTGGCCCGTGCGCGATCCGGATTCCACCACTTACGTGGGCGCGGTGGAAAGTGCCGACGAATTCGGCTACCGCATATACACAGAAGCCTGGAACAGAGGCTGGGAATGGGCCGCCATTAAAATCGTCATTGGCGATGGCGCAGTCTGGATCTGGAACATCGCCGACCGGCACTTCCCGGGCGCTGTGCAGATCGTCGATCTCTATCATGCCCGGCAACACTTGTGGAACGTGGCTGCGTTACTTTATCCACATGACGCAGCGGCCAAGAAACGCTGGATGACGCCCATGAAAGATCTGCTCGATCATGGTTGGACGGAACTCCTCGTGGAATGGCTGCGCGAAATCGCCGCCGGGGTCGCCGAAACTCAGCCCGGTCTGGCCGGTGAAATCGCTAAAGAGGCTGACTATTTTGAGACCAACACGCATCGGATGCGGTACCCGGAGTTTCGCGAAAAAGGGTTCTTCGTCGGTTCCGGCGTTATCGAAGCCGGTTGTAAGTCCATCGTCGGCGTCCGCCTCAAGCAATCCGGCATGTTCTGGACCCTGCGAGGAGCCAACGCCATCATTGCGCTGCGCTGTTGCCGTTTCAATCAGAGGTTTGAAGACTTCTGGGCCGAGAGCCGTGCCGCCTGATCGCCACCACTCTCACTTTTATGTCGTACACCCGATGCAACCCGGTCAGGGCAGGAGCCGCTCATCGAGCGAAGCACGATTTATGTTGCATTGAAGCGAGACCGCTTCACGCCCGTCAGGATCGATACATCGCAGGTATCGATCAGAGGTCGTTTGTGGATGGTGCTGCGGGCACCCAGGCTTTCTCGGGATCTCAAGGATGTGTACTTTGCGGTGCCGTATACTGCGACGACCTCAAGGCTTTTCCGGAAGTCCCTCGCTACGGAAAGTTTAGAAAATCTGGGTGACGCCAGCGACTTCTGCGTTGTCTGGGGAGGGCCGGATTCGGGCAGTGTGGTTGTCCAGACGCGGCAGATTCCGAAAGATGCTTCGGCGGGAATACTGTACAAATGCGAACTGTGGAAAGCCTCGCCGGGGACGAAGAGCGAAATACGCGGCAACTGCGAAGACTTCAGCAGCTCGGTCGAAGCGTGGAGCCTGCAGTCGTGGCGGCAAATGCTACTGATCAGCTGGGGCGCGACTGTGACTCAATCGCTCGCCCTGCCGCCCCCGCGCGGAACGCTCTGACCCTGCAACTGTCGGAGCAGAACTGGCGGTCGCTTCTGGAATCGCCTGTAAGAAACCAGCGGCCACAGCGCGGCGCGGGACAGCGGGCACACTGAAGCAGCCCGGCCACTTCGCTGGCCATGCGCTGCCAGAGAGCGCTCCGGCGCGGTTGCTTCGCTCATTTCGGAAGGCCGAACTCGCGGAGGATCTCTTCGTGCGAAATGCCTTCGCCGCGCGCCAGCGAAGCGCGCGAGCGATCGAGCGCGGCGGCCGTCTCGGGCGTGATCTCTCCGTCCTCAACGGAAGCAAGAGCGAGAGCGCGCGACAGCGGCTCGGTCATGACTTCGAGCAGGCTGCGCACGGCGTATCGATATTCATCATTCGCGGCTCGCCAACATTGGTGCGCTGCGCGCGGCGGCGAGCCCCCCGGGCCACCAGTTCCAATCGCCTGCAATACGAAGAAGGGCGGGGCCGATCACAATCCGAACCAGTGTCGCGTCGATAAACACGGCTACCGCCAGGGCAAATCCGAGCATCTTGACCACAAGGAGGCTTCCCAGCGTAAAGGCTGCGAATACCACAATCATGATCGCCGCGGCGCTGGTAATCAGACCTGCGGTTCTGGCCAGCCCCTCGGGGATCGCATCCCGTTCACTCAGCCCGTTCCGCCTGGCTTCGAGGACGCGGGCGACCAGAAACACTTCGTAATCCATACTCAGTCCGAAGACGATGGCAAAGGCAACGATAGGGACGATGGGGAACACGCTTCCCGTTCCCTCAGGAACTCCCAGGAAACTGCTTCCGTACCCGTCCTGAAAGACTAAAACCAACGCGCCGATGGAGGCGGCAACAGAGAGCAAGTTCAGGGCAATGGCCTTCAAGGCGGCGAAAAGCGACCGGAACCCGCCAAGAAGCGCCAGGAGCGTCCCCAGCACCACCAGCGCCATCACGGAAGCGAACCGGTCGAGCACAATAGTCTGATAATCGGCGTTTAGTGCCGGGATACCGCCAATGCGCAGGGTGGCACCGGGTATTCCCGTCAAAGCTGCGGCGCCGGTCTTGCGCAGCTCGCGCACCCAGTTGACCTGATCTCTCCAGGAAACGGAAGCCCTGGGTAACACCTCAAGAAGCGCCGCCCGTCCGTCGCGACTCAGGAACGTCCGGCGCGTGTCACGCGAGAGGTCGCCGAGGGAAGACCGATTGCCCTCTGCCATCGTCGTGATTGAGATCACGCGGTCGGAACGAGGGTCGCTCGCGAGCCGCCTGGTGAAACGATCAACGGCATTCCACCCGGCGTCCGTTTGCGGTATGGAATCCGCTGGAAGTTCCAGAATCAAGCGCAACGAGTAAACAATGCCGGCGCGGTCCATGTGTTCAAGAGCGTGAAGCGCCTGAACCGATTCGGCCCCCGGCGGAAGCCAATCGCCGTCAGGGACGCTGGTGTCGAGCCGCATGGCCTGAGAAGCGAGCAGAAGCAGGGGAGTGCCTGCCAGAAGGATGGCAAGCCACGGATGGGCGACAATCACCTTCCCCCACTGCCTCCAGCGGTTTCCCGTCCGTGCAGCCCGATGCGAATCCAACCTTGCTACAAAGGGCAACCGGCCGGCATTAATTCGCGGACCGAGAACTGCCAGCGCTGCCGGAACGACGGTATTTGTCAGCAATACACTCATTCCCGCTACCAGGACACCCGCTACGCCGATGGAACGGACTTCGCTGATGGGAACTGTCAGGAGGGCCAGAAATCCGATGGCTACCGTCGAGGCTGAAATCAGGAGTGTATGACCTGCCTGACGTGCCGCGATGGCCGAAGCTCTGGATCCGTTGGCCCCGGCAGCAATCGCTTCCCGGAAGCGGCTGACCATGAGGAGCCCGTAGTCGATTCCGAGGCCCAGCCCAAGCATGGTGGCCAGATTCTGAACCAGAATGGACAAGTGCCAATGGCGGGCCAGGAATCCGGCAAGCGCCATAGTGGCGGCGATGGCAAGCTGGCCAACCGCTATCGGAATCAAGGCCGCGACCAGGCTTCCGAAAGCCACCAGCAGAAGTGCGAGCGTGGCGGGAATCACGAGATCTTCGGCGTGCTGTACGTCATCGGCGCTGGCTTTCCGAATGTCGAAATTAAGTGGCGTCTCACCCGTCAGTTGGAGCTTCAGCGCCGGATAGCGGCCGCGCAACTGGTTTTGAAGAGATTTCGCCCGCGCGTGCAGTTTCGGGACAAGCGATTCGACAGGACCTTCTGTCGGGGCGAGTCCCACCAGAACAAAGGTTCCTCCTCCTTTGCCGAGGAAAATCGGATCGCGAAGATCGACATAGGAAACGACTGCGGACACGCCGGGTTCCTCTCTCAAACCAGCCGCAATGGTTGCCAGCGCCTGCTCGCCCTGATCCGAATCCGCGGGAGGAAGTCCCTGAATCACCAGGACCACGCGGTCAACGAAAGGGGAACGAAAACGAGTGGCCAACTCCTGCGCGACAATTTCCGCCTGGCTGCCTTCGATGCGGGTAGCAGTCTCCAGATGCTGCTCGGCGTGAAAGGAAAAGGGAAGAAGCGCAACGACCGCGGCAAGCACCAGCCCGGCCAGCCAGAAGCGGCGCACATGCACGAGATTCATGATGTCATACACCTTACAATGCCTTTCTGCCGTTCCATCCCGATCTGCGAAGATTGGTTTGAAGCCGCCTGGCGTTCACAAGAATGCAGCACGAGGATTCATGAACAAACTCGCATTGCTCGGGCTGATTGCAGCCCTGCCCCTTTGCGCCGCGGACCCCCGTGCCGGCGCCTGGACGCTGGTCTCCGCACGGTCCACCCTCGATCCCCCCAACAAACTATCCATCACATCTCTGCGCGATGGAGTTCACGTCGTGAGTTCGGGCGCCACCCACATGGACTTCACGGCGAAGTGGGGCGGACATGAAACGTCCGTACAGGGCAATCCGGCGTTCAATCAGATCGAGCTGCGAAGGATTGATAAGCATCAGGCCGAGGTCAAAGAGAAGAAAGACGGAGCTGTAGTCGCCATGGTTCGCTACAAACTTTCGACCGATGGTAACGAGTTAGTGGGCACGACTTCAGAGAAAGGGCATGCCGACCGGATCACCGTTTGGACACGAACCGGAGGCGCGAAGGCCGCCAATGACCTGTTCGCGGGTGAGTGGACGCAGGATATGAGTAAGACTCGTTTGCGGCAGGGGTTGGCGCTGAAGATCGAGGCGGAAGGAAAGGACGGGGTCCGTTTCGCGGGTGATTTCAGCTATAGCGCCCGTTTTGACGGCAGGGAATACGATCTGAGAAACTCGGTCAACGATACCGTGACGCTCGAACTCGTGGATGCGCACACGGTCGATTCGATTTACCGGCGAGACGATAAAATTGTTGAGAAGGACCGATGGGTGGTATCCGCCGACGGACAACAGATGACAGTGACCACGACAGGCACGCTGGAATCCGGTCAGCAGATCAGGGAGAACCTGGTCTTCAGGAAGCAGCAGCCGCGGCTTCTTTGAGTTCGCGGGCAGCTATCGAAATGATTCCCTTTCGCTGCATGAAACGCAGAATACCGTTTACCGTGTCTTCGAGAGACGGATCCGGCCTGCCCCACACTGAAGCGTCCCGTGCCGCCTGGTAGGAGGAATTGTCGTAGCGTTTGAATTCCATGGACGAAATATTGTCCACGGAGCCGACCAGAAAATCCAGCAGCGGATAGAGCAGGTCTTCTTTCCGGCATCTGCGGATCAATTCGGGCACGAAATCGCGAATGCCGAATATATCGAACCGCCGTCCGGTTGCCTTCGTAATCAGATCGGTAATATCCAGCATGTTCGCGTAATCGTCCCGCACAACGTGATAAGTCTTATTCACAGTGCCAGGTGTGGTTGAAATCGCAACGATATTGTTAGCCGTGATGTCGGCGGGTACGAAACTAACCTGGTTCAGAGCATCCACTCCGATGCCGTGATTCACCATGAACGCCACTAAGCGGACCGCTATATCGAAGTTGTTGCCTCCGCCTGTAACGGAGGGACTGACGAGAGCGGGCCGGAAAATCCGCGTGGCAAGCCCCTGGCGGCGCGCGTCCATGACCACCTGTTCCGCGACCCATTTGGACTGGCTGTATCCGAAATCGAGAAGCTCCATATTCTCGTTCCGGTCGGTCTCATACAGGACTTTCTTAACCGCCCAGCCAAACACGAAGGTAGTCGAGACGTAGTTGAAGCTCTTGGGACTTCCTTCAAACGCCAGTCTTAAGACCTCGTTCGTTCCCAGCACGTTCGCGTCACGCATCCGGTCGTAATTGAGCAGGTAGTTTACGGTTGCGCCGTTATGGAACACAGTGTCTATTTCAGCAGCGAGAAAATCCCAGACATCCTGCGTCAGACCCAGCTGCGGCTGTCCGAGATCACCGCAAACGGGAATTACGCGAGCCTCGAACATCTGCATCAGCCCGGCTCCGCATGGCCCCATCGATTCCATCGCAGCCCTTAGTCTTTGCCCGCCCTGACATTCGTCGGACGACCTGACCAGAACATGGATCTTCGCGCGCGTCTGTTCCAGCAGGCTCTTTACGAGGAACGGTCCGATGAAGCCGGTGCCACCGGTGAGCAGCACATTGTTCAGGACAGGTATCTCCTCTGACAGCCCCGGCGACAACGCAGGCGCCGGAGGCGCAAAGATGAGCTTCCTGTCGTTGCTCATCATCACCTCCTCAGCAGCGCGCTGCTCTTCACGGAAAGCCGCCAGGGAATGCCGCAGCAGAATCTTTGCTTCTTCGGGAGCATGCTCCAACTGTTCGGCGAGCCGGAACAAATCGGCCACGCTGACACGCTGAACCAGACTGATATCTACCTGCCTCGCCAGCATATCGGCGCCTTTATTCTTCAAAAGCTCCTTGATCTCGTGCATGAACGCGACAAGATCCAGCGAATCGAGTCCGGCTTCGACGAGGGTGTACGATTCGGTGCCGGTGAGGTTATACCGGGCCTTCAATACATCGAAAGGAGACTGGCCGGCAGAACCGGACGTTGCGGATTCAGCGTCCTTTTCCCGCGAAAATTCCGAGAGAACGGTAAACTGACCCTCCCTCCACATCTGCCGGGTCTTGTTCCGCATGATCTTGCCGGAACTTGTTCTGGGTATCGCTTTGGGCGCGATGAAGCAAATCAGCGCCACTTCCACATTGAGGTAGTTCCGGATCGCGGCGGCAATCTTCAGCGGATCGGGAAGCGCTTTGGGGTTCTTTACCTCGGCGACCACCGCCAGCGCCGGCTCGGTGTCTTCGTGAATCTGGAACGCGGCGACGCAGTTATGCCGGATCTGGGCGGATGCCTTCTCCACCACGTCCTCGATATCCTGCGGGTAGTAATTCTGCCCGCGAATGATGATCATGTCCTTGCTGCGGCCGCAAACGAAGAGTTCGCCGTCGTGCAGGAAGCCCATGTCGCCGGTCCGCAGGTAGCCATCGTCATAAGGGCTGTCGTCCACCAGGCGGGCATGAAACACCTTGAGCGTCAGCTCCGGATTATTCCAGTAGCCGAGGCACTTGCTTTCTCCGGCGACCCAGATCTCGCCCACCTGGCCGGGGCTCTGAGCAAGATGCCTCTCCGGGTCCACGATCCGTACCGCAAGGCCCGGCAGGGGAGTTCCGCAGCTGATAATCTGCGTAGCTGCGCCGATTTCCGAGACCTCGGTGGTCATGCGGGCCTTTCCCATCGCGATGGCGTTCTTGTTGACGGAAACGATATTGCGGCCAACGTGCGAAACGGCCAGAGTATTCTCGGCCAGCCCGTAGCCGACATAAAAGCACTCCGGCTTAAGTCCGTAGGGCTGAAAAGTCTGCAGAAACCGTGTGTACGTACCGGGTTTGATGGGTTCCGCGGCAGCCATCAGGGACTTCAGCGAACTGAGATCGCAGTTTTCCAGACTCTCCTTCGACAAGCGCCCGGCACGCAGACAATAATCGTAAGCGAAGTTGGGAGCCGTCGATGCGGTGGCGCGGTAGGTTCTGATGGTGTCAAACCACAGAGCGGGGCGCTGAATGAAATCCGTGGCAGCGAAGCCGTACGTCGTGCCGCCCTGCAGCGCGGGGTAAAGGTAGCACCCGATAAGCCCCATATCGTGATACTGCGGAAGCCAGGATACGATTACGGGGTTGGGATGCGGGATCACCGGCGGCCCGTTATGCAGGATGTTCTCGTGCGTGACCATCACGCCTTTGGGATCTCTGGTCGACCCCGACGTGTACTGAAGAAAAAGAAGCTTCGAAGCGAAAGTTTCGTCCGAAATCATATCCACGAAGTCTTCGGTCACGATCCACTGCAGACCGGAAATGTAGTCGGCATCGACGCCGAATGCCGAGACTCCGCTTCTGGCGAGATTGGTTTTGAGAGATCCGAGGTAGTCCTGGCTGGTCAAAACACCGGCCGCCTGGCAATCCCTGGCGATATGTATCATTTTGTACAGGGCGGCCTGGAAGCCATTAGAACCAGGGGGATAGACGGGAACGGGGATCAATCCCGCGCGCACGCAGCCAAAAAACGCGCAGATCATTTCGAGGCCCGGCGGGTAGGCCAGCAACAGCCGGTCCTGGGCTGCGAAACGATACTGTTTCCGCAGATGGCCGGCGATCGCCTTCGTCCGGTGGAGAAAGGACGCGTAGGTGTAGCTTTCGATCTCCCGGCCGTTCAGGTCCAGGTAGGAATAGAGAAGTTTATGCGGATGCTCATGGCCCAGATTGTCCAGCCTGTCTAAAATCGACGCATTCATAGATTCGTTCTGTACTCGCGGAGGCGGCGCCCTTGGTGACTATTCGGGGTTTCCCGCCACGTGAAGACAGGGCGGAAATGGAGGGCGCGCGCGGGCGAGGCCACGATCATTGTTCGCAAGGCACCAAACGTGTTTTTTGCAGCAGCCACCCAGCATATCAGCCCTCTGCAGGCGCTCTTACACTTCCTTGATTTCCCCCGGGGGTTCTCGTTAGAATGAGGTCCTCAAGGCAGATTTTGGCTATCGATACGCAGGCGCCCGACATCGAAGATCTATTGCCGGCCGATCCCGGACCGGAAGCTCCATCCTCCTTCCCGAAAGTTTTACGCCGCCGCCTGGACGACTTCTTTGCCGAACGGAACATTTCCCCGAAGGCCGACGGAACGATGTGGGTCAAAATTGCCCTGGGGCTTGCGGTGCTGGCGGGCAGCTGGATTATTCTTTATGGGCTGAATCCGGATTCCTGGAAGTTCGTCGCCGCCTACCTTTTGAATGGCCTTGCCCAGACCTTCCTTTTGCTGAACATCGCGCACGACAGCAATCACAATGCAATCTCCCCGAAGCGGTCTATCAACAAAGCGCTGAACTATGTCTTCGATGTTTGCGGGATCAGCTCGTACATGTGGCGTATCCTCCATCATCGGGGCCACCACTCCTGTATCAACCTGCACGGCGAAGACGACGCCCTTACGGGACGCGGGATCTTCCGCTTCACGCCCCACGAGCCCCGCGTGAGCCTGCAGCGGTTCCAGCACATGTACGCGCTGTTCTTTTACGCGCTGTTCTCGATCGATTATGTATTTGTGCGGGACTTCGAGTGCTTTTTCTTCCCGTCACACGACTATCTGAGACGCACCCGACATCCAGCGCGCGAATACCTGATTCTCTTCGCCGGCAAAGCCTTCTACGTCACTTACATGATTGTTTTGCCTGTCGTCGTACTGGGTAAATCGCCTCTGCTGGTGGCGATCGCTTTCCTGCTTACTCACGTGATCATCGGTTTGTCGGTATCGCTGGTATTCCAGACCACACACACCGTCGACAACACGTACTTTCCCTCCAGCCGCGACGAGTTTGACAACGGCGTCTATCACGTTTTCGCGACCACAGCCGACTACGCGACGGCCAACCCGCTGGTGGGCTGGCTTGTGGGAGGACTCAATCACCATATCGCCCATCATCTGTGCCCTTTCGTGTGCCACACTCACTATGCTTCCCTGACCCGGATCGTTAAAGAGACCTCCGAAGAATATGGCATTCCGTACCGGGAGAATGCTACGGTGAGGGTGGCGCTGGCACAGCATTTTTCTCTCCTGAAGCGGCTCGGCAGCGAGGCCTGAGCTTGCCCCAAACCGTGCCTGTGGTTTCCCGTTTCCGCTCATTCCTGGACTCGCGTGCGATGGCCCGCGATCCCGTGCGGCTTCTCTCGAAATATACCGAACTCCACGGCGAAACATTCCGGTTCTGTTTTGGCGGCGTTAAAGAGGCCATCGTAACCACCAATCCGGCCGTCATTCAGCACGTGCTGAAGACCAATTCGGAAAACTATCACAAATCCGAGATTCAGACGAAACGGATGGGTCACTTCCTGGGCAAGGGCCTTCTCACCAGCCACGGGGAAGTCTGGCGCACGCAAAGGCGGCTCATCCAGAAAGGATTCGATCGGAAACAACTGGACGTGCTGTCCTCAATCATGCAGGATTCTGTCGCGGAGTCTTTGCGGGATTTCGACAGAGAGGCCCGCATCGGCCCCGTCGATATTTATCCCCATCTGATGAAAATGACCTTCGGGATGGTCGGCCGCTCGCTGTTCGGCGCCCGGCTGAAAGAGGAAGACATTGAGGTCATCAGCCAGACCATATCGACCATCCAGGAATTCATGGTTTGTCAAACCATTCAGCCGTATCTGAATCCCTGGTTTGCGGTTTCCGGTGAACTGCGCAGACACGACGAAATGCGCGCCCGAGCCGACGGGATACTGCTCGACTACATCAGGCGGCGGCGCCAGGAGGCTGCCGGTCACGATCTGCTGCAGATTTTAATGGATGCCCGGTACAGCGACGGCGAAGGCATGAGCGACGAGCTGGTCCTGAGCGAAAGCATGCAACTGCTTGTCGCCGGCCACGAAACATCGTCGAATGCTTTGTCGTGGCTCCTCTACCTGCTGAGTTCGCGCCCGGACTGTGTCGAAAGGCTGCGGGAGGAATTCGACGTCGTACTGGGCGGAGAGCCGCTGACTTACTCTCATGTTCCAAAGCTGGAGTTCGCCGCGCAGGTGGTCCAGGAGGGGCTGCGTCTCTACCCGCCGTTCTGGATGGTTGACCGGATGGCGCTTTCCGACGACTGTGCGGGGGATATCGTCATACCCCGGGGGGCGACGGTCGTTGTGTTCGTCTACGGCGTTCAACACTCATCCCGGTACTGGGAGAACCCGGAGCGTTTCGATCCGGAGCGCTTCACCAAAGCGAACGAGAAGCTTCACACGCCCTTCACCTGGCTGCCCTTCGGGGCCGGACCGCGTGGCTGTATCGGCGGTAACTACGCCATGCTGCAGATCTTCATGATTCTGAGCGTTCTGCTGAGAAAATACGAATTTCAGCTGGTTCCGGGCCAGACGATCGAAGCACGCCCGATGGTCATCCTGCGGCCGAAGCACGGAATCCGTATGAACTTCACCGAGGCAATGACGCCCAGTCCAGCCCATCGTCTGATCCCGTTGTGACCGCGTCCGTCAGCGGGCAGTCCCCCGCGATCACAGCAAAAGCGCGACGCAGTTCCGGTGTGTTGACATAGTGTGTCAACCGGAGTTTTCACTGAAACGGCGCCGGCGGCAGGGTATCTTAGTTGCGGATGCCGTTCCGAATGCCGGAATCGCCTGGATCCGAACGCCCCGAACCTCTGCCTGAACCGTGGATGCGGGGCATTGTGCCGGGCATCGACCCGGTTATCGGGCATCTGCTCCGCGCCAGCGAACACATCCGTGAGGACATGGAGCGCGCCATCGCGCCGCTCACAGCCGAACAGATATGGGCCACGCCGCATGGGATGACTTCGGTGGGTTTTCATACCAGGCATCTTGCGGGCAGTATCGAACGCCTCTCCACTTATCTCGAAGGCCGCCAGCTCAGCGCCGCGCAACTCGCGGCCCTGAAGGCCGAAGGCACCGGTCACGAAACAGCCGAACAACTACTCGCCTCCATTCGATCCGCTCTCGCGCATTATGAGGAACTTGTCCGTTCCCTGATGCCGGAACATTTTGGCGATGTCCGTGAAATCGGGCGCAAGCGTTTCGAGACCACCGCTATCAGCCTCGCCATCCACATCGCCGAACACGGACAAAGGCATGTCGGTCAGGCAATCAGTGCCGCGAAGCTCGCCCTGCATGAAACCCGCTGACAGAATCCTGCGCGAGATGCGCGCGCTGCGCAATCCGGCCAATGTGGACGGCATGGCGCGCTTCGGAATCGTGAGCGCATCCGCGTTCGGAATCCCTACGCCGACCATTCGCGCGATGGCCCGGCGTTTGGGTAAGGACCAGGCGCTGGCCGAAGAACTCTGGGCTACCGGAGTTCACGATGCGCGCATTCTGGCCAGCCTCGTCGCCGATCCCACGGCCATCTCCCGATCCACGATGGACAAATGGACCCGCGACTTCGACAACTGGGCCGTGTGCGACGCCTGCTGCTGCGACCTCTTCGACCGCACTCCCTGCGTCTGGCAGAAAATTCCGAAATGGGCGGCCAACAAACGGGAATTCGTGCGCCGCGCTGCATTCTCCACCCTTGCCGGGGCCGCTGTACACCTCAAGACCGCGCCCGATCAGCGCTTCCTCGACGGCCTCGCGCTGATCGAACGCTACGCCTTCGACGATCGCAACTTTGTCCGGAAAGCCGTCAACTGGGCGCTGCGCAATATTGGAAAACGCAATGCGAAACTTCTTCCCGCCGCGATTGCCTGCGCGGAACGAATCCGGGAGCAGGGAACACGCTCGGCGCGGTGGATCGCCGCGGACGCATTGAGGGAATTCAGAGTGAAATACGGAAGTCACAGGCTGAAGCCTGCGCCACCAGGGTGCTAAGATTCGCATATTAATGGACCATCCTTCCTCGAAGCCCCTTTCTGAGGTCGATCCCGCCATCTTCGATCTCATCCAGAAGGAAACGCGCCGTCAGGATGGCCAGCTCGAGCTGATTGCCAGCGAAAACTTCACCTCCGAAGCTGTGCTCCAGGCCGCAGGCAGCGTCTTCACCAACAAATACGCCGAAGGCTATCCAGGCAAGCGCTACTACGGCGGCTGCGAATATACCGACGAAGTCGAAAACCTCGCCCGCGAACGCGCGAAGAAGCTTTTCAAAGCCGAATACGCCAATGTGCAGCCGCACTCGGGGTCGCAGGCCAATCAGGCGGCTTATGCATCGGTGCTGCAGCCGGGCGACACCGTGATGGGCCTCGATCTTGCGCACGGCGGCCACCTCACGCACGGGCACAAGCTGAATTTTTCGGGCAAGACGTACCACATCGCCGCCTATCAGGTGAATAAGGACACCGAACAGATCGACTTCGACGAGATGGCTCGTCTGGCCGATGAGCACAAACCGAAGATGATCATCGCGGGCGGCAGCGCCTACCCGCGCAGGCTGGATTTTGCCCGGTTCCGCGCCGTCGCCGATTCGGTCGGTGCGCTGTTTCTGGTCGACATGGCGCACATCTCCGGACTGGTCGCGGCGGGCCTGCACGCCAACCCGTGCGAGTACGCCGATATCGTGACTTCGACCACGCACAAGACTCTGCGCGGTCCGCGCAGCGGAATCATCCTGGCTAAGGAGAAGTACGGAGCCGCCATCGACAAGACGGTTTTCCCGGGCACGCAGGGCGGGCCGCTGGTTCACATGATGGCAGCCAAAGCGGTCTGCTTCCGCGAAGCCATGCAGCCGGAATTTGTGGCGTATTCGAAACAGGTGATCGCCAACGCGGCCACGCTTGCCAAAGGTATGCAGGAGGAAGGCTACCGGGTGGTTTCGGGCGGCACGGATACGCATCTGATGCTGGTCGATATCTTCTCCAACGGAGTGCGGGGAAGGGAAGCCGAACTGGGGCTTGACCGGGCCCGCATTACCGTGAATAAGAATGCGATTCCGTTCGACGTCAATCCTCCGCTGAACCCGAGCGGCATCCGTCTGGGCAGCCCGGCTGTCACGACGCGCGGGTTTACGGAAACGGAGATGCGCGAAGTGGCTTCGCTGATCGCCCAGGTTCTGAACAATGTCACATCGGAAGACGTGATCGCCGCGGTACGCCGGCGCGTCGAAGCGCTGACTTCGCGGTTCCCGCTCTACGCCTGGAAGATGCAGCCGGCTGCAGTGTGAGCCTCCGCATTGCGATTGACACGCGGCGTATTCGCGACTTCGGCGTCGGTACCTACATCCGCAATCTCGTGCAGGCCCTGGCTGCCGCCGGAACGGATCATCATTATCATCTGATCTGTTCCCCTGACGACGTTCGGCAGTTCGCGGGACTTCCGCCGAATTTCGAAACGGTCATGTACGCGCGGCGCGATTCTTCGCGTGCCGATCACCTTGCGCTGCCGCGCCTGATCCGGCGCCTGCAGCCCGACGTCACGCACATCCCGTTTCACCGCGTCCCGCTGTTCCTCGAAAAGCCTTACGTCGTCACGATTCACGACCTGAGCAGTATTTTTTACGACGAATCGCCGCGCCTGCTGCGCGCCGCGCATCGTTTTCGTCTGCGGCGGGGCCTCGGGCGTGCGGGCGGAATTATCGCGGTATCCGGCGCGACCCAGCGCGATGTGCTGAACCTTGTGCCGGAGACGGCCGACCGCATCCGGCTCATCTACAATGCGCCCGACCCGATGTTCCTCGACCGGCGTCTCTCCGATTCGCCGGGCACCGGCGGGGCGCAGAACCTTTCGCGCGAGAGACACAGAATTCTCGAACGCTACCAGATTCGGTACCCTTTTCTACTTTACGCAGGATCGATTCGTCCGCAGAAGAATATTCCCCGCCTGATCGAAGCGTTCGCGGTGGCGCGTAGCGGGCTCGCGAGTCACGGCGGCTATCGCGATCTGCGGCTGATCATCATCGGCGATGAAATTTCGCGCCATCCGGATGTGCGCCGTGCGGTTATACACAGCCGCGTGGAGGACAGCGTCCGCTTCCTGGGATTCATTCCATTTGAGACGCTGCGCATTTTTCATGAACTGGCGACTGCGTTCGTCTTCCCGTCGCTGTACGAAGGGTTCGGACTGCCTCCGCTCGAGGCCATGGCTTCGGGTGTTCCGGTGATCGCGTCGGCAGTCAGTTCGCTGCCGGAAGTAGTGGGCGGAGCCGCGATGCTGGTGAATCCGGAGAACGTGTTCGACATCGCACGCGGCATCACCGAGGTGCTCCTGAACGATAACCTGCGGGAGGAACTGATCCGGAAGGGCCGGAAACAGGCGTCGACCTTCAGCTGGGCGCGGACCGCCGAGGCCGTGCTGAAGCTTTACGGGGAGCTTGGCCGGCAGCGGCGCGCGCGGCGGTAGCTGCGGACCGATTTGGTAGATCGACGCAGATAAGCAATCTGCCCCCCCCTTTTGCACCGATTGGCAAGCGGGGTGCATCCTAACCGTGGGAGGCGTGATGGCCAGGCGAATTCTGCTCGGTTTCGCACTCACGCTGGTGATGGCTGCGCCATTGGGCGCACAGTACCATGCCCGCGACGTTTCGGGCGTTGTTACCGATGCCCGCGGCAATACCCTGCCTAAAGTGGCCGTCCAGATCGAGGACACACACACGCTGCTGGTCCGGTCGTACGTCACCGGGAAAGACGGCCGGTATCACTTCAACGATCTGAATGACGACGTGGATTTCGTCCTGAAGGCTCATTACCACAAGTTCTGGTCGAAGCCAAAGACACTCAGCAAATTCAATGCAAAGCCGCACCCCGTGGTGGACCTGGTTATTCCGGTCAACTAAAGCAGGGGGACGGGCGCGAGCAGAAAGGCGGCTTGCGCCGCGTGTACCTTATGTGCCGAAGATCTCGGGCTCCACTCCTCGTGCACATCGTGCACGAACTGCACGGGATCGCGGGTTTCGAGAAGCACCGCGTTCCCGCTGCCCTGCGGAGGGAGCAGTACAAGCTGCTTTCCGTCGGCGCGATACATTCGTACCTTTTGGCCGCTTTCGACGCGGAACCAACCGGCATGATAGTGGAGACTCCCGAATCCGTTGGTGCGCATGGTGGGCTGCCACTCTTTGTCCTTTGTCAAGTCGACGACGCGCACGCCCGACACATCGACGGTCAACGCCTGGATCGTAACGGGGTAGAAATGATCGTGGATGGTCAGTGAATCCTGCGTCAGCGTGTAGCCGGGAGGGCCCGGCGAATAGAGAAACAGCACTGCGGCGATCAGCCCGGCAACGGTGAGCACGATGGCGGTGATCGCGCCGGCTGAATGGCCGCCATCGTAGGTTCCGAGTGCGTTGAGGACGTTGTCGGTGATCGCAGACCGGGGAGCTTCGAGACCAATCGCGTTCACGAAGCGCTCGACTTCGTCGGGGCTGACAAGCAGTGTCTTCCGGTCGGTCACCAGAACGACGGCATTCTGACGGTCTGTCACATACCACGTCGATTTGCCAAGCCGCGCCGTTCGAAACAGCCCATACCATCCGAACAGGCCGCCGCTGCCGAACAGCCGCACACAGCCTGTCAGATCGTCTGCGGAGGCCGCCCGCGCCTGCCGGATGGTGTCGAGCGGAACCTGAACGTTTCCGGCGAGGCGTCTAATGATCAGCACTCTATCCTGAATCTTGTAACTTTGCGGCGACCACGCATACGCCGCGAGAAGCACAGCCGCGGCTATCGCGGCAATTACGAGGCCGTGCACCGCAATCACGGGCGCGAGCAGCAGAACTGCCACAATGGCTGAAATGACCTTCGTCATGGTATCCCAGGATGCGGCAAATACCTGCGACCGGCCGGGTGACATAGTTTCCCCTTTTCTTCTAAGATAGCGGTTCATGAGGATATCCCGCAGGTTCGCCGGTCTCGCGTTCGCCGCGGTCGCCGCCCTGAATTCGGCGCATGGTCAGGGACGCAACTACGGCCGCTCGATGGTGATCGCGCAGCAGGGTATCGCGGCCACGAGCCAGACGCTGGCATCGCAGGCTGCCGCGCAGATTCTCGCGAAAGGCGGGTCGGCGGTGGACGCTGCGATCGCGGCGAATGCGGTGCTGGCTGTTGTCGAGCCGATGAAAACCGGTCTGGGCGGCGATCTGTTCGTCCTCTATTGGGAGGCCGGCACGGGCAAGCTCGTCGGACTTAACGCGTCAGGACCCGCGCCTAAAGCTCTTTCACCAGCATTACTCGCGCGCAAGGGTATCAAGACCATGCCCGCGCGCGGCATTCAGAGCTTCACCGTTCCCGGGGCGGTTGACGGTTGGGCGCAGATGCATAAGCGCTACGGGAAACTTCCCTGGAAGGATCTGTTTCAATCCGCGATCGCTTACGCCGAGAAAGGATTCCCTGTGACCGAAGCGATTCACGAATCATGGCAGGCTGCGGCCGGCATCGTCCGCCCGAATCCGGAATCGGCGCGCGTGTTTCTGCCGGGCGGGAAAGTGCCCGCGGAGGGCGACCTGTTTCGCAATCCGGATATCGGGCATGCGCTGCGCCTGATCGCCGATCAGGGTCCGGCCGCTTTCTACAAAGGCGAAATCGCCGCGTCGATCCTCCGGACTTCGGCGAAACTTGGCGGCGCCATGACGGCTGACGACCTGGCGACATTCACTTCCGAGTGGGTGACGCCGATCTCGATCGACTACCGCGGCTGGAAGATCGCCGAGCTGCCTCCGAATACGCAGGGCTTCGCCGCGCTCGAAATGCTGAACATCATGGAGACCAGCCCGGCCACTCCGCTGGGGCCGTTCAGCCCGGTTGAAATGCACAAGCGCATCGAAGCGATGAAGCTGGCTTATGCGGATGTGCGCCGCTTCAACGCCGATCCGCGCAGCTCGGATGTCCCGGTCAACCGGCTGCTGTCGAAAGAATATGCGAAACGGCGCGCCGCGCTCATCAACCCGGACAAAGCCAACTGCACGGTGCCAAACGGCGACCCCGTGGGGAGCAACACGACCTATCTCACGGTGGTGGACAAAGAAGGCAACATCGCGAGCTGGATTGAGAGCGTGTATGACGAATTCGGCTCCGGGCTTACGGCGGAGGGCATGGGATTCATCATGCAGAACCGCGGGGCGCTGTTCTCGCTCGACCCGGCCAGCCCGAATGTGCTCGCCGGCGGCAAGCGGCCATTCCACACCATTATTCCGGCTTTCATGGAAAAGGGCGATCGGCATATCGGCTTTGGCATTATGGGCGGGGCCAATCAGCCGCTGGCGCACGCGCAGTTTGTGTCGAACATCGTCGATTACGGCATGAATATTCAGGCCGCGCTCGAAGCGCCGCGGTTTACGAAGAAGAATGCCGGAGGGTGTGATGTTTCGATTGAAGTGCGCGTGCCCGCAGCCACGCTGCAGCAGCTTTCCGAGCGCGGCCACGAGATCCGCATCCGCCGCGAGTACACGCAGGAGATGGGACGCGGTCAGGCCATTCTGCACGATTCACGCACTGGCACGAATTACGCGGCATCCGATCCGCGCGCGGATGGGGAGGCGGTACCGGAACCGATCGTGCCGTAAAGTGTTCGGTGACAGCCTGCGGCTGGCTTTGTTTGAGTAAAACCACCGGCGGCAAGACCGCCGGCGCTACAGTTCGTCCAGCAGATTGGCGGCTTTCGTCAGATTGTTAACGCCGAAAACCAGCATGCCCCGATTCGTCTCCGGATCCGTGCCGCAGTAGGAATAATCGATGTTGATTTTGTTCTCCCCAAGGCGCGCAGCCGCGCGGCCCAGTTCGCCTGGACGGTTTGGCAAATACCCCACCGCAACATCGGTCTCCTCGAAGATCATGCGCAGACCGCTGAGCACGGCCATGGCGCCCGCGCGGTCGTTCACGATCAGGCGCGCGAGGCTCTCGCCTTCCTCGACAAAAGACTGAAAGGCCAGAATGTTCACTCCGCGTTCGGCCAGCGCCAGGAAGCACTTCCCCAGTGCGCCGGGCTTGTCTTCGATCGTGATGGTGAATTCTTTCATCTTCGGCATGCAGTCTGATCCTTGTTGAGTCGAGACCCCGGCGACGCAGGCGGAGAGCTACCATCATACGTGTTAATGGCGCGGCGGGTCTGCGTTTTCTGTGGCTCTTCATCGGGTATCCGGCCTTCTTACACGTCAGCGGCGAAGTCCGTCGGCCGATGCCTTGCAGCGAACGGCATTTCGATCGTCTACGGGGGCGGCAGAACCGGCCTGATGGGCACTCTGGCCGATGCGGCCATTGAGGCGGGAGGGGAAGTCATCGGCATCATCCCGCGGCATCTCAGGCAACGAGAGGTCGCGCACGAGGGGCTGACGGAGCTGCGCGTCGTCGGTTCGATGCACGAGCGCAAGGCGATGATGGCTGAACTCGCCGACGCCTTCCTCGCGCTGCCCGGCGGATTCGGCACCTTCGAAGAGTTCTGCGAAATCATCACGTGGACGCAGCTGGGTCTGCATCGCAAGCCGTGCGGGATTCTGAACGTCGATGGTTATTACGACCACCTCCTCGCCCTGTTCGACCACGCTGTTGCCGAGCAGTTTCTCAGGCCGCTCGATCGCAGCATCGTGATCGCGGGCGATCGGCCGGAGCCGCTGGTCGGACGGCTTCTCAAATATGAAGCGCCTGTAGTGGACAAATGGCTCGATCGGGACGAGACGTAACATCTTGTTGAAAAAGGCCCCGGCAGGCTGAATGGCTGCCCCACCAAAGCCTGGCTCTATGCGACGCTCCGCCGCGCGTTCGCCCGGCGAAAATACCATGCGCCCAGCAGATTGATGCCGCCGACGAATCCCACCACTTTCAGCGTGAACGCGCCCGGGGTCTTCACATCGACGATGGGAAAAATCGAAAGGACCGCATACAGCAGCGTCATCGCCAGCCCGCAGACTGCCGCGGCGCGAATGCCCACCGGAGGCTTCTCACCTCCCGCGAAAAGCGGAATGCTGAACATCACCAGATAGGTCAGCGACCAGCAGATGATGCCCGCGTTGTTGATCAGCTGAAACGACTCCTGTGCCCCCGTGCCCAGATTTCCGAGAACGGTCATGGCTACTGTTGTCGCGCCCACGAGCATGACCGATCCAACAGGGGTTCGATACCGCGGATGCAGCCGGCTCAGCCACTCGGGCAGCAGATGATCCCAGCCCGCCACCATCGGCAGCCGGATTACCGCATTGAAGTAGACGCTCGACGATCCGACGATGATGAAAACCATCAGCAGTGCCGCCGGTGTCACGAGTCCGCCAAGCCCCAAAGCCAGCGCTCCTTTGTTCAGTACCTGTGTGGTGGGAGAAATCAGATCGATGTCGGAAGGCCTGCTGAACGTCAGGACACATGCCGTGCCCAGAATGTAGAACAACCCGATGAGCGGCGCCGCCACCCAGATCGATCGGCGCACAGTGCGTGCGACGTCCGGGTCGCGCATTTCACCCGCAAAAATGGCCGTCCCTTCGAATCCGCAGAACGCGCCGAATCCCATCTTGCCCAGCAGATTCAGGTTGAGCAACGACACCGCCGGAAATGTGAACCCCACCGGCGTCACGCTCGATCCGCCGTGCAGCCAGCGCGGCAGCGCAACCAGAATCATGCCCGCCAGAATCGCCAGCTGGATGACGCCCCCCGAATTGTGCAGCCACTTTGCCGACGACAGGCCCCGGATGGCCAGCCAGAACAGTGCGGCGATCATGACGGTACCCATCACGACCGTGAGCGGTTTGTTCTCGACGATCCAGGCGCCCCGCGGTCCGGCTGCGTAGCCTACGTTATCCGCCAGCTGCGAGATGTTTCCTCCGATGATCAGCACGGCGGTCGCCCACAGATTCAGCGCGACGAGAAACCCGGCCAGTTCGCCGAACCGCAGCTTGACCCACTGATAGAGCCCGCCTTCGAGCGGCATCTCCCGGTTGAGATGAACCACGACCAGCCCCGACGGTATAAAGAACAGCACCACCGCGGGAATCCAGTACATGATGTGGGAAGAACCGACCCTGCCGGCGGTCCCGATCCACTGCAGCCCGGCGATGTACAT
The DNA here is from genome assembly GCA_963832905.1 of Terriglobia bacterium. Taxonomy (GTDB): domain Bacteria; phylum Acidobacteriota; class Terriglobia; order Bryobacterales; family Bryobacteraceae; genus BOG-234. The sequence goes on from CAWHVO010000002.1 coordinate 1,226,557, forward strand.
GACGTGCGACATCACCAGATCGCCGAGCCGCAGTTCCTTCTTCAACTCGGCACTATGCTGTTCGATAAGCGCTTCGGCCTGCTGAAACTCCTGTTGGGGATCGTCTTCCGGCAAGTTGATCTGTTGAATGTAACAGACTTGGGTCCGTTATAATTTCTGCACGTGACTCCGCCGGATTCCCCGAGCCGCGCAGCCAAACTACTGCGCGAAATTTTCGAGTCCGGCCGCCCTCTCGCCTTTATTCGCTCGTCTGAGGAGCAGCGTGTCGGACGTGTCCTGCGCGAGGTCGGTCAGCGCATGATTTCGCCCACGCCGGTCTGGACCTGGAGCCTGACGGAAGGTCTGCATCGCGACGGCGCTGCGCCCGAAGAAGGCACGTATGCGCCGCGCGGCGCTCTGGACTTCATCGTTGCGCACGAGGGCCCGGGCATTTTTCACCTGAAGGACTTCCACGAACCGCTGCGCGAGTCGTCCGAAATCCGGCGGCGATTGCGCGACGTTTATGAAGCATGCCGCGATCAGGGCCGGTTCGTCGTCATCACTTCGCCTGTCGATTACATCCCGGAAGAACTGGGGCGCAGCATCATTTCCGTTGAACTGCGGCCGCCCGACCTGGTTGAAATGACCGAGCTGCTTCGTGAAGAGAAAGAGGCGGCCGGTCTCAACGACGACCAGCTCTCCGAACTGACTCGCGCGCTGCAGGGTTTGACGCTCGACGAAGCGCGGTACGCTCTGCGCCGCGGCCTGGCCACGCACGGAAGCCTGGGACCGGAAGCCCTGCCCGCGATTATCGAGGAAAAGCGCCTGCTGGTGAACCGCAGTGGCGTCATCGAAAACATCACCAGCGGCGGCAGCCTTACCGAAGTCGGCGGTCTGGAAGGCCTCAAGTCCTGGCTGATTGACCGCGGCAGGCTGTTTCACATGCGCGAGAGCCTGACGCAGGAACTGGTGCCGAAGGGTGTGCTGATCATGGGCATTCCGGGCTGCGGCAAGAGCCTTTGCGTTAAGGCCATCGCCTCGCACTTCGGACTTCCGCTCTATCGCGTCGACATGATCGAAATCTTCTCCGGGCGCCACGGCAAGCCGGAAGGCGCATTTGTTGCCGCCTGCCGAATGATGGAGGACATGGCGCCTGCCGTGCTCTGGTTCGACGAAATCGAGATGGGGATTACATCGACCGAGTCGAGCGGCGAGCAGGGCCGCATCTTCGCGTTCTTCCTCACGTGGATGCAGGAAAAAACGCGCGGCCTTTTTGTGGCGGCGACGGCCAATCGAATCGATCTGCTTCCCGCCGAAATGATCCGCAAGGGCCGCTTCGATGAAGTCTTCTTCGTGGACCTGCCGCAGGAGGATGAACAGATCGAGATTTTCCGCATCCATCTCAAGCGCCGCGGTATCGAGATGGGCGGCTTCGATCTGTCGAAGCTCACACAGTTCACCGCAGGCTGGACAGGCGCGGAGATCGAACAATGCGTCGTGTCAGCCGTAACCAAATCAGTGCTGGCCGGGCAACCGCTCACCGAAAGAGATCTGGTTGCCACGGCGGTGAAGATCGTTCCGCTCTCCCGCACCATGAAGGAACAGATCAGTCACATTCGCGGATGGGCATTCGAGCGCGCTGTCCGGGCCTCGCCCCATAAACGCCCCGGCGCTTCTGTCTGAACGCGCACAACGAACCTTTCGGCCTGTGGGCTTAGCAAAGCTTAAACCAAAAAACCGATATAATCGCCTGACGACAGCTTGCTTAAAGGAGAGCGTAAATGAGGATGTTGATGAGAGTATCGATTCCGGTGGAGACAGGGAACGCAGCGATCAAAGCGGGCACTCTTTCGTCCACCATCGAAAAGATTCTGGCGGATCTCAAACCCGAGGCTGCCTATTTCTACGCGGATGATGAAGGCAACCGGTGCGGTTCTGTGGTGTTCGATATGCAGGACACGTCACAGATTCCGGCCGTCGCCGAACCATGGTTCCTCGCTTTCAACGCCAAACTCAGTATCCGCCCGGTCATGTCTCCCGCGGATCTGGCGAAGGCCGCACCAGGGATGTCCGCCGCAGTGAAGCAGTTCAGTTAGCCCGGAAAAGTTAGTAGAGTAGAGCGGGAAGTCTTACACACATGTCTTTCCGCTCGCTCCCTTTCATCCTGATTGCCGCGGCATTTCCCGCGCAATCCGCTCTGAACCAGCCCATCCGGATCGACACTGGCCCGATCAGCGGTGTTACCGAAGGGTCGGTCACGGCTTTCAAAGGCATCCCGTACGCTGCGCCGCCCGTCGGCGATCTGCGCTGGCGGGAACCGCAGCCCGCTGCCGACTGGAAGGGCGTGCGTCCAGCCGACCGGTTTTCGGCGGGATGCTACCAGACGAAGAGCGGCGCGTTTGGTCCGTGGAGCGCCGAGTTCATTGCGAAGAACGCGATGGAAGGCGGATCGAGCGAAGACTGCCTCTATCTCAACGTCTGGACCGCTGCCGCGAAGTCCGGTGAGAAGCGGCCCGTCATCGTGTGGATTCACGGCGGCGGCTTCACCAGCGGGTCCGGCGATGTCCCGGTTTACGATGGCGAGGGACTCGCGGCGAAGGGCGTCGTCATGGTGACCATCAACTACCGCCTCGGCATTTTCGGTTTTCTCGCGCATCCCGATCTGACGAGGGAATCGGCGCGCGGAGCCTCCGGCAACTATGCTCTGCTCGATATGATCGCGGCGCTCCGCTGGGTACACAGGAACATTGCCGCATGCGGCGGCGATCCCGCTAATGTCACCATCGCGGGCCAGTCTGCAGGTGCTTTCGCCGTGAATTACCTGATGGCTTCACCGCTCGCGAAAGGCCTCTTCCAGCGCGCGATTGCCGAAAGCGGCGCCGCGATGACGGGTGCGAAATCGCTCAAAGACGCCGCAGTTGCTGCTGCGAAATTCGCCGACGCGCGGGGCGCGAAAACAATCGCTGAGCTTCGCGCCATGCCGGCCGATGAACTTTTGAAAAATGCCGGCGGGTACCGGCCGGGTCCCGTTGTCGATGGGTATGTGGTGCCCGCGGAGGTTCGCGCCATTTTTGAACAGGGCCGTCAGAACGACGTGCCTCTGCTGACCGGATGGAATGCCGATGACGGCGTGTCGTTCGGTCCGGCACCCAAGGCTGATGCCTTTCGTGCGCAGGCGAAGCGTAACTACGGCGATCTTTCCGACGATTTCCTGAAGGCTTATCCCGGTGCGACGGACGAAGAAGCAGCAAAGTCGCAGCACGCGCTGAACCGCGATCAGATGTTTGCGTCGCAGGGACGCACGTGGGTGCGTCTGCAGGCGAAGACCGGAAAATCGAAGATATTCGTCTATTTCTTCGATCGCACCGCGCCTGGCACCGACGCGCAGAGGAAATACGGCGCTTTCCACTCCGGCGAGATTGCCTATGCGCTCCACGCGCTCCCCGAATGGGACCGCCCGTGGACCGATGCAGATCGCAAACTCGAAGATGAAATGTCTTCTTACTGGGTAAACTTCGCCAGGACGGGCGACCCCAATGGGCGCGGTCTGCCCGGATGGCCCGCATTCACCGCGAATGACGAACGTGCACTCAGGCTTGGCGAAACCATCGAAGCCATTCCGATTCCCAATAAGCCGGGACTGGATTTCTTCGATGAACTGAACGCAGCGCGCGCGCGGTAACAGCCTGCGGCTGGCCTTATTTGAGTAAAAGAACCGGCGGCGAGACCGCAGGCGTTACAGGCTGACGAGCCTGGCGCCGGCGAGATGGTCGATGCTTTCGCGATGGCGCATGGCATCCTCGAAATTGCGCCTTGCCACGCGAGCATGCTCACGCGCGATCATTTCCGCGCGCATTCCTTCCCGGCTGGCGATGGCTTCCACAATGGCGCAGTGCTGATCCGCGGAGATCAGAAACAGTTCACGCAGATCGTTCGAGATGTACTGCCGGTTCAGAAACGCGCTGGGCGACGCAAACGGCAGGCAGCAGGCGCGGTCGATGGCGCGCCGCAGCATGCGGCTGCCGGCCAGATCGAGAAGCAGTGCATGAAACCGCGCATTCAGATCGATGTATGCCGTGAAGACGTCGATCGTCATCCGCGGCGTGCGTACCAGCGAGAGGATCTCCTGACTCAGTGCTTCGAGGGGCGCCAGAGTGCGCGAGTCCCGCAGACGTTCCGCCGCCATGCGCGCCGCGGCGCCTTCCAGCACGCCGCGCAGCTCGATCGAATCGTGTATATCTTCAACCGAAAAACTCTGCACGCGGAATCCGCGTTTAGGGAGGGGTTCGAGAAAGCCCTCGTTTGCCAGCCGCTCGAGAGCAAGGTGAAGCGGGATGCGCGAAATATTGAGCTGCTGCGAAAGGGGCACTTCGCGGATTTTTTCGCCCGGACGCAGACGGCCGTTGAACGAGCATTTCACGCAGTTCGAGGGTGGCGCGCGCCGTTTGCGACGAAGCTCCCGATTCGCGGGCCGACAAAATATTACGCACCGCCGGCCGGGAGGCTCTGTGCGGGGTATTGGTGCTCATTGACACAGCATCCGCCTAAGGCTTAGACTGTACCACGAAAGCCCTTTGCATGCATTTCCCCAATGGTGTTCGCGCACAACGGACCTTCGGCCTGTGCGCCTCGACTCTTGCGCTCTGCGCCCTTACTGCATCCGTTGCCGCCACGCTTTACGCGCAGGCGGCTAATCCAGACGCTTTCGGGCGGGGCGGTCCGGGTCGCGGCCGCGGCGATGGCGCTCCCACCGGTCCGGCACCGAAGAACGCGGAAGGCAAGCCCGATATTTCAGGCGCCTGGAATCCAAACGCGATCCGCCAGAACGTGGACATGGTTGCCACCGGTGTGCATCCGCCTTTTCAGGCATGGGCCGAGAAGGTCTACAACGAGCACAAATCGAATATCTCGAAGGACGATCCCGAAGCGCGCTGCCTGCCCCCAGGCGTGCCGCGCATGAGCACGACGCCCTATCCGTTCCGCATCGTGCAGGTGCCGGGCCTGACGCTCATCGTGTACGAAGGCGGCGCCCACGTCTGGCGGCAGATCTTCACCGATGGCCGCAAGCATTCCGACGATCCGAATCCGACATGGCTTGGTGAATCCATCGGCTGGTGGGACGGGGACACGTTTGTGATCGACACGATCGGTTTCAACGGCAAGAGCTGGATCGATGAATCGGGCCTCCCGACCACCGATAAGCTGCACGTGATCGAGCGCATCAGGCGCGTCGATGCAGGGCATCTGGAGATCGAACATACGGTCGACGATCCCGGCGCATACACCGCTCCCTGGAAGTTTACGACGCACCCCACGCAGCTGAAGGGCGAGCTGATGGAGTACATCTGCCAGGAAAACAACCGCGACCTCGAACACCTCGTGGGCGCGAGCAAGTAAAGACCATTCGCTTCCGACCCCGCATCGATGAAAAGAAGCGAGAATCGCATTCTCACCACACACGCGGGGAGCATCGTCCGCCCTCCCGGACTGAATTCCCGCGCGCCCGAGCATACGGACGACCCCGAAGCCGTTCGCCGCGCGACAGCCGAGGTCGTGAGGAAGCAGGCCGCGGTCGGCATCGACATCGTCAGCGACGGCGAGTTCGGCAAAGACAGCTGGGCCCCCTATGTGCTCGCCCGCATGTCCGGATTCCAGATCCGTCCGGACGATCTGCGCCCTATCCAATGGCTGGGCCGCGATCTGGAACGCTTCCGCGAGATGATTGTGCGCGATATCCCGTCAGCCCTGACCGGCCGTCCCGCGGAAGCATGCATCGGCCCCGTTTCATATGCCGACCACGAACCCATCCGGCGCGCCATCGCCAACTTCAGGGACGCACTGAAGGAGGTCCATGTCGAAGAGGCGTTTCTCACCGCCGTCGCTCCCGCCAGCACCGCATTTGACGGCGTCAACGAATTCTACGGGAACGAGAAAGACTATGTTTTCGCGATCGCTGAAGCTCTGCGCCAGGAGTATCTCGAGATATACAATGCCGGCCTTCTGCTGCAGGTCAACGACGCCGTTCTAGCAAACATGTTCGATCATTTCGTGCAGCAAAGTCCGGCGCGCTACCGCGAATGGGCGCAATTGCGCGTCGATGCGCTGAATCACGCCCTGCGCGGCATTCCCGAGGACCGCATTCGCTATCACATCTGCTTCGGCAGCTGGCATGTTCCGCATCTGGCTGACGCCGAGTTGTCGGACATCGTCGATTTAATCGTACAGGTGCGCGCCGGAGCCTATTCGATCGAGGCTGCCAATCCGCGTCACGAGCACGAATGGCGCGTATGGCAGGGCGGCAAACTGCCGAAAGACCGCATCCTGATTCCCGGTGTCATCACTCACCACACCGTTACCGTCGAACACCCGCGTCTCATCGCCGACCGCATCGTTCGTTTCGCGAAGATTGTGGGTCCGGAGAACGTCATTGCCGGCACCGATTGCGGATTTGCCCAGATGAGTTTCATCGAGCGCGTACCGGCGCCGGTCATGTGGGCAAAATTCGAGGCGCTCGTCGAAGGCGCCGCCATCGCAAGCAAAGAACTGTTCTGAGCTCAGCGCGGATCGGTACCGGTTTTGAGAGCCTGCCTGGCAAGCCGCTCGATGCGGCGCGCGGTCGCAATCTCGCCCGACCGGGTGTAAAGCTCGTGGTTCTTCTGCAGATCCCCGAGCTCGTAAACGTAGTTGGCCATCAATCCCGCGGACTGCTCCATTCCCCGCGCGGAGGAGTCGCCCATCCAGTTGATACGCTCCAGGCGGGCGCCGTTCTTCAGATGAAAACGCGCCACCGAATCGAGGGGCTCCTGCCCGCGTTTGGCCGAGAGCAGATACATGGCGCACATTGAAAGCAGCTGCTGACGGCGTTCTTCCGGCCATTTGCCGCTGTCGGTGGCGTCCGGTCCGTTCAGGATTGCCTGCAGGTCCTCCTGCCCCGGCTGCTGGAAGAGCCACTTGCGGAATCCGGGCACCGGTGAAAGCGTTGCATAGTTCCGGATGCGCGGCAGACTTGCTTTCAAGTCCTCGACAACCTGCTTGATCAGCGAGCTCCCGAAGGGGACGCCGCGCAGACCCTTCTGGCAGTTCGTAATGGAGTAAAAGATTGCGTGATCGGCTGTCTCCGGATCGCCGACGGGCGCGCGCGGATCGATGAGCGGCTGAATGCGTTCGCTCATGCCGCGCGTCAGCGCTACCTCGATAAAGATCAGCGGTTCGCCTGGCAGCGCGGAGTGAAAGAACGCATAGCAGCGCCGGTCGGTTTCCAGACGCCGGCGCAGATCGTCCCATCCCTGAATCTGATGTACGGCCTCGTATGCGATGAGTTTCTCCAGCACGTCCGCCGAGGAATGCCAGTCGATCTTTTCCAGCGTGAGGAAACCGCTGTTGAACCACGACGCGAGCAAATGGCCGAGGTCGTCCGCGATCGGCTCAAGGCCGGGATCGGAACTCATTTCGCTCAGCACCTGGCGGCGAATTTCGATCAGCTCGCGCGTGCCGTCCGGCGCCATGTTCAGGCGTCGGAACAGTTCCTGGCGCGGCGGTTCAACAATCGTCTGCAGACGACGCAGATTGCCGGGCGAAGGATCTTCGCGATAGGCGTCCGCGGCGCGGCCCACCGCGTCGGGATCGGGCGAAAACTCGCGGACCAGGGCGCTCAGAAACGCCTGCCGATCGGCCTGATGCAGCGCTTTGTAGCTCTGGAGAATTTCCTCGGCGAGGTGGCTGGCCCCGATCGTGCCGCCGTCTGAGATGAGCTGACGGCTCAGCGAGACGACTTTTTCAACTGCCTTGGTGCCGCCCGGCGCGGAGTCCGAGTCGGTCCTCGAGCGCCAGCGCAGAATTCGTGCAAGTCCCAACAGTATCTCCCGCGTCGGTGCTTCGGTCTGAAGTTATGCAAGCCCCACCGAGATTGTAGCTTCGGGGATTATACGCAGTCAACGCGCGGGCGGATTGGTACTGGTTAATTCGAAACCGCCGGGCTGGTCGTGAATCTCTCTTCGTTGTTAAAGTGAAATCCCGCAACGAGCCGTTCTGTCGCCTGCCGCAGATTTCTTTCCTCGCTCGGCATGGGCAGTATCGGAACCCGCTCGCAGAGCAACGCCTCGACCGAACGAATCCGCGGGTCCCGATGAAAACGCCGCTGCATGATATTGCGGCCGAGAACGTTGTCGAGGGCTGCGAGACTCATCGCCTGATGGTGTGCCATGTGGCAGCGCACCACTTCGCCGCCACGCGCGCTGCCATTTTCTTCGCCGCGAAAATCAACCGATTCGTAGAAGCCCATGGGACCGGACATCCCGATTTGCGCAAGCCGGTGCAGGTTGGCAACTGCTTCTCCCGGGAACATGGACAATGCCAGCATTGTGGCATAAGGAGCGACCACCGGATCATTTCCAATATCCGGGTTCAGCGCAAGTTCCGGCACGCCGAACGCCCGATACTGATAGATCCGACGGGAATCGAGCACACCATGCGCAGATTCGGAGATGCCCCAGGGAATTCCTTTGCGCCGTCCATACGCTATCTGACTCTTCACGGCGCTGAAGCACGCGCGGTCGAGGAGCGAGTTGGCGACTGTGCGGGTAAAAAGCAGGGGCATCAGATATTCGAACATTGTGCCGCCCCACGACAACAGGACCCCATGACGCCTGGTATGATCCCACGGCCTGCTCATCGCGAACCAGTGTTCGACAGGGACGTCGCCTTTGGCAATTGCCACCAGACTCGTCAGCCGGCATTCACTGGCTAAAAGATCGTAGTGGCTGGTGAAGGTCCTGTTGTCATGGGCGGAATACCCTATGCCGAACAGCCGCCCGATGCGGTCGTAAAACCGGCTGAGGTCCATACTGCGGGATAGGTCCTCCGCCGCCGTCCGGAGTGAGCCCAGCCGGCCGATCATCTCTGCAGCGTTCGATTGCGCCGCCGCGTATTCCGCGGCAACGCGATCGAACCATGTCACGATTTCCTGTCGCAGGCCGGAAACGTGCCGGTGTGCAAGAAGTGCATCGAGCGAAGCCGGCCTGCCGCCCGCGATAGTCTTCAGGGACGGAATCCGGTTGAGGGCCGCGCGACGCAGCGCGACCATCTCCGGACCGACCTCACACAGTACCGAATCCGGCGGCGAAGCCAGTGTTTCCATCCAGCCGAGATATCTGCGGGCCGTTTCGTTCCACGCGGCGATCTGCGCCTTCAGGCGTGATGTCCAGTGACCGGCTTCATCTCCGTCCGACGAGTGCTGAGTGGCACACAGCGCTGCGGCGCGGTGGAGCCGGGCGACCAGGTCGTATCCTCGCTGTGGCGCATGGAACACCTTATGCAATTCACGAAGCGCGCCCGTCGACTGGTCACTGCCGCACGCGTCCTGAGCGACGGCTATTGTGTCGCGCAGGCCCCGCAGCGCCCTGCGCCCGATGACTGGTGCGCGGAGCGTATCGAGGCATCCCTGCGCGAACACCCACAGCGCGGCCACCAGATTGCCGCTGTCGACCGTCGAAACATAGCGCGGAGTCAGCGGCACAAGCGTGCGCGTGTCATACCAGTTCAGAAGGTGTGTGTCGCAGCGCTCCAGGCGCCGGAGCGTTTCCATCGTGCGTGAGCAGCGGGCGCACATCTCATCGGCTGTCTGATAACCGAAGTCCCGCGCGGCGAGGGAAGCAACGAGCCACAGGCCGATATTGGTGGGGGAGGTGCGCGGCGCCACTTCGACCTGAAACTTCAGCTGCGAGTTGTCCGGAGGCAGCCAGTTCGTCGAAGCGGTGACGAGATCGTCGAAGTACCTCCACGTTTTGCGGGCGGTGCGGCGGAGATACCGTTTCTCATCCAGGCTCAGCGATTCGTGTTTCGGCTGACCCGGACCCGCCAGCCAGCGCATCATGAGCGGCGCGGCTACCCAGAGTGCAACGAACCATATGGCGCGCGCCCACACGCCTCTTTCCACCAGCACAAACGCCAGAACGACAGACAGAACTGAAATCACCAGCATCTGGCGGAAAGCTGCATCGAGGTGCTGCCGGCCGAGAGTGCGCACTTTCTCGGCTGTCTGCCACTCCAGCATTCCGCGATGGCTGAACCAGCGCCGATAGTGGACCCTGGCGATGGAGTCGATCGCAAGCCACGCCTGGTGTGGCAGGAACGCAATCATGACCGCTGCCCGCTTCAGATCGTCCGCGGCGCCCTGCCAGCCCCGCACTGAGCCATTGACTCGTCGCGCCAGTCTGTCGAGGATCGGCGCGAACGCCGGAATCGCCACTGCCAGAGCCACGACAAGGCTTGCGATGCCGGGTACCGGAGAAATCAGCCAGCCAAAAAGGAGGAGCGCCACGGCGGCCACCGGTATCAGACTGCGCCGCAGATTGTCGAGGATGCGCCAGCGGTTAATGATATTCAGGGAGGTCGGTCCGGTTCCGCAGCCGGCCAGCGGCACCCTGCGGAACATCCAGGGCGCAACCTGCCAGTCGCCGCGAATCCAACGGCGCTGGCGTGCGGCATAACTGCCGTAATCCAGCGGCATGCTCTCGAAAAGTTCGATGTCGCTGGCGAGGCCGACACCGGCGTGCGAGCCTTCAATCAGGTCATGACTGAGTATGGTTTCATTCGGGAAACGATTCTGCAGGATCCTGTGGAAAGCCTTTACGTCGTAGATGGCTTTTCCGTGAAAGATAGCTTCGAGGAAAAGATCCTGTTGGGCGTCGGAAATCGTCCGGCAGTAAGGATCGGTGCCATGCGCATCTGAGAAAATGCGTGTGAACCGCGTCGCTGTTGCGGTCGGCAAAGCAATCGAGATGCGTGGCTGAATGATCGCGTACCCGCTGGTCCTGACACGGGTCACAGGATCGATAACCACGCTGTTAAGAGGATGGGCGATCGTCTCGATCAGCTTTCGTGCCGTGTCGAGCGGCAGCTGAGTGTCAGAATCCAGGGTAATGACGTAAGAAACGGGAGCGGTGAGCCGCCCGGCGAGCAGAAGATTCAATGAATCGTCGCCGCAGAGGAATGCATTCAGGTCCTCGATCTTGCCACGTTTGCGTTCGCGGCCGATCCAGGCATGTTCACTGTCCGACCAGGTTCGCGGCCGATGGAAGAGCAGAAAACGCCCGCCTGGATAACGGGCGTTCAGACGGTTGATGCCGTCGATCGCGGCGCGGAGTAACGCTTCATCATCCGCATCCACCGCAACAGGGGAATCCGTGAAATCTGAAAAAAGACCGAAGAAGATGTTCTCGTTCCGGTTGCCAAGGTAGCGAACTTCGAGCTTGCCGATTTCTGTGCGTATGGATTCGCGGGTTGTAAGCATCGTCGGTACCACCACCAGAGTGGCTTTCGACGCGGGGATCCCGTCCCGGTAGTCCATCCTCGGCAATGGTTCCGGAGGCAGGAGAGAAATGATCAGCGCGTGGGCGATTTCGAGCGACAGCTCGCTCAGTGTGAACGACGCGACTGCGGCGAGCGCGGCCAGAATCATCCAGGAATGAACCCCGGCTTCCCACGCCAGCACCAGCGAGATGGCCATGAAACATGCAGTCAGGAGCAGAATCGCGGTGATGTATACCGGCGTCGCGTTCCTGACAGCCCACCTTCGTATGCGCAGTGCGGGGCCGATTCGCGCGCCGGCAGTTTTCTCAACCTCCGCGATTCCGTCAGCAAGAAGATACCAGGCCACGTGTGCGGTGTGTGGGTCGTCCGACTGGGCCGCCAGGGTCAGGGCGCGCCTTGCAACTTCCTGTTCCGCCACTCCGCTTTGGAGGGAAATTCTCTCCACTTCGCGGCGGCAGCGGTCCCGCGTCTCGAAGTCGCTGCGCGGGTAAACGCCGCCAGGGTCCGCCTGCAGCTCGGCCTCGACCGCGCTGACCGATTCAAAGACCGGCGCGAACTCGAGGTGGCTCAGGCTGCGCAGGCTCTTATAGGCATTGGCTGTCGATACGGTCCGCGCCGACTCATGCGTTTGCTCGAACCGCAGCAGATCGGCGAGAGAAATGCCGAAGCGTTCTTCCGCCCAGTGCCCCAGTCCGCTCAGCGCGGCTTCGTTGTCCTGCAGGGCCTCTGCCAGCAGCGCAGCGAAGTCCCGCCGATACGCCACGGGTTCGCATTCGAGCCGCTGCAGCAATCGGGCGTATGCATTCCGTCCCGTGCGCATGGCGGTCGCCAGCCTGTTGGCCCAGAGACGGGCGCGCTCGCGCAGTTGCTCAGAGTCACTCTCACGGGTCGCCTTTACTGCGAGAACTTCGATCAGGACGACGCGCAGAAACAACGGGAAGGCCCATAGTTCTCCGATTGTCAGCGCATGCGCTCTCTGCATCTGCTGAAGACAGGTCCGGATGTTGTCCTCATCCACGGCGAAGTCGGCGGTCGCCGCCAGATTCTGCGCCATCCGGTAAATGTCGGTCTCCTGCCGGCCGGAAGCGGCGGGAAAGGCTTTCGACGGGAGATTCTTCCGCAGTTCATTGATGCCGGCGCGGATCAGCCAGGCGTTGTCGAGGATCCATCGGGCCGCCTCTGTTACGTGGCGCCCGGTCCGGACAGCTTCGGTGAGGCCGGCGTGGGCGGCGTCGAGCGCCAGTTTGCATTCCCGCATGCGCGCGAGGATTTTGCGGCGGCGCAGGATCGACGGCCCGTGCCACTCCACTTCCGATTCATCGCCTGCGAGAAAGTCCGGGTCCAGAACGAAAAATTCCGCTGCGCCGGTGTCGCGCAGGCTGTCGGCGAGAGGCACGACGCATTCGGCACGGGTTTCACCTGCAACCAGGGTCTCGCCCTGCATTCGAAGCGCGGCAAACCGCGCGAGCCGGGATGGCACCGTTCCGGAGCCGTCGAAAGTCTTAAGAGTCGCGCCCCATCTGGGCGGAAGCACCTTCAAAAGCCAGTCTGCCCATCCGTCGCCGGAAGGACCGTACAGCAGGACAATTCTTCCGGCGTCAGACCCTGCCACGGATAATCCGTGTCAATACACTGAGACAGAACAGTGCACCGAAGAGAATGGTTGCCAGCCTGACGGACTCGGATGGCGGGGCCGGACTGGCCAGGGAAAGAACCGAGCCCGTGAGAAGGAACAGCGCGAAAATCATCATCCATCCGAGCACGCCCGGTCGGATGCAGGTGGCGCGCCACTGTAAGGATCGGTTCAGCGAAACTCATAGCCCGGCTTCAGTTCACAGCGGTAGAGCGTACTGTTTTCGGGTTCTTTCTGCATCTCGCAGCCTGCCCAGGTGACCGAAAGATTGGGCACGATCGGAAATACGATGGGTTTGCCATCGACCTCCGCTTCGATGCAGGTTCCCTCAGCCGAGTCAGGCAGCGAAAAATTCATCGTGCGGTCGAAGATCACCGGGTAAGATTTTCTGATTGCCTCGGAGACAACATGCCGCACCGCTTCGGCCTGCAGCAGGAAGGTTGTGGTGTCCGACCAGTCGCGCACGGTCACGCTGATGACACGCCCGCCCCGCGAGAAGCCATCATGGTCGATCTGCGTGAAAGGGCATGGTCCTGCAATGCAGGAGACCCGCCCATTGCGGAATTCATTTTCCGGTCCGGCGTCCAGCTGCGCGGTCGCAGTGGCGGCTTTCCATTTTCCGTCCGGTGAGCACGGCCGTTTTCGCTTACATGGCACATTAGCTTTGTTGAAAACCTGAAACACTTTGGCGCCGCTGCCGACATCCATCGAAGTGCCGGTTTTCAGCGTGTATCGCACAGACACGTTTCCGATCCGGATATGCGGCCGTTCGGTGACAGGTTCGGGCAAAGGCGTCATCTGCACAACATAGAGCTGGTCGCCGGCGGGATCCGGTATCACGTACGGCTGATAGCCGGAGTGGCGGATCTCGAGTGTTGCCGGACGCCGGCGGATCACCGACCGCCGGACCTTAAGCGCGAAGGCGCCGGTATTGTCCGATTTGGTTCCGAAGACGAGAGAACCTTCCCGCACCGTGACCTCGGCCCCGCTGATGACAGGCTCATGCGTAGGGTCATCGCTCTTCCGAATAACCGCTCCGCGAAGGGTAATTGTGCGCTCTCTGACAAACAGGACAACAAGGATAACGGCGACAAGGAGCAGCGGGATCGCGCGAATGACTCTCCGTGCGACGCTGGGCCCGGTGGTGTTTTCAGTCGCGGTCGCCGTGTCTTCCTGCGAAGCAAGCTTTGTTCCAGGACGCACTTTGGGCCGGGACTCGCTGGACGCTTCCCTCTAACACCAGCGGCGACATGCCCATGAAATTGTCACGCCGCGAACTGTTAACGCCCTTCCTGTGCGGCGCCGCGCTGGCGGCCGCGCCGAAGACTGCCGGTTTCCTGCCGGTACAATCCCCTTTCACGCAGGAGGAAGACAGTTTACTGAACGAACTGGAGCACGCAAACTTCCTGTTCTTCTGGGAACAGTCAAGCTGGTTTACGGGACTCGTCAAAGACCGGGCGAATGTGCGGGCCAAAGACCAAAGTGTACTCGCCAGCATCGCCGCCACCGGCTTCGGACTCACTGCGATCTGCATCGGACAGCAGCGCGGCTTCGTATCGTGGAGCCAGGCGCGTGACCGTATCGCGGCGGCTCTCCGCTCCATGGCCAACTGGCAGCCCAACCACCGCGGATTTTTTTATCACTGGGTGAACATCGATACCGGCGAGCGGCTGCTGGACTCTGAAGTATCTTCCGTTGACACGGCCATTCTGCTGTGCGGCATTCTCACCTGCAGGGCGCATTTCAAAGACGAAGAAATCACCCGCTTCGCCACGCGTATCTTCGACCGCGTGGAGTGGACATGGCTTTCGGAAGATACGTCGCTGCTGCCGCATGGCTGGACACCCGAGCTGGGGTTTCTGCCGTATCACTGGGACCTTTACAGCGAACTCATGATGATGTACCTGCTGGGGCTCGGTTCGTCGGCGCATCCTCTTCCAGCGGAGACCTGGGACGTGTGGAAACGAACCACATTCGAATTCGGAGGGCAGGAGTACATCGGGTCCTTCGCACCGCTTTTCGTTCATCAGTACTCGCAGGCGTGGTTCGATTTCCGCCACAAGCGGGACCGCTATGCCGACTACTTTCAGAACTCGGCCATTGCCACGGACGTACACCGACGATTTTGCCTGGAGCTCGCGAAAGAATTTCCGGACTACAGCGACGACCTCTGGGGCATTACCGCCTCCGACTCGAGAACCGGTTACCAGGTATGGGGCGGGCCTCCGCTTACAGGCCCCATTGACGGAACCGTGGCGACGAGTGCGGCCGCCGGATCCCTGCCGTTTCAGCCGGCAGAATGTATCCGAGTTGTCCAAACGATCAGGAACCGGTATAAGTCAGCATGGAGCCGCTATGGTTTTGTGAATGCGTTTAACCCGCTGAAGAACTGGTATGACACGGATGTCATTGGGATCGACACGGGGATAACTATGCTTATGGCCGAAAACGCGCGTACCGGATTCGTATGGGAAACGTTCATGAAAAATCCGGAGGCTGTGCGCGGAATGGAACGGGCTGGTTTCAAGGCCGTCTGAGGCGCCTGTCCGGTATCGCACTTTGGCGGCTGCTCTGTATAGTTCCGGTGTCTTATGGCGCACGCTCCGGTTAACAGCAATTCATCCGGTGGATGGAGGCAGCGATTTCGGGCACTGCGCAATATTCCTCCGATGCTGACGCTGGCATGGGCGTCGGGTCCTTCTGTAGTGCTGAGCTGCGTTGTCCTGCATATCATCGCCGCCGCGATTCCGGTGGCGATGCTCTCGGTTTCAAAACTGATCATCGATGCGGTAGTGGCGGCGACTGCCCGCGGGAAACCGCTTCCCTGGAACTTCTGGTGGATTGTGGCTCTGGAGTTCGGGCTGGCGGTCAGCGCAAGCGTTTTGAGCCGGGGCATCGGATACTTCGAAAGCCTGTTCGCGGACCGCTTTACGCGTTACGTCAGCGTGCGCATCATGGAACACGCCTCAGGGCTTGATCTGGCTTCTTATGAAAACCCTGAGTTTCACGACAAACTCGAACGCGCGCGCCGGCAGGCCACGGATCGTATCGGCATGGTCCGCGATGCCGGATCCGTGCTGCAGCAGTCTGTCACCGTGATCACGCTCTCGGTCGCGATATTTGTTTACTCGCCATGGATACTCCTGCTGCTGATTGCCTGTCTGCTGCCGGCATTCCTGGGTGAAACGCATTTCGCCTTTCGCGGCTATTCGCTCAGCTTCGGTCAGACGTTCGTGAGGCGTCAGATGGACTACTACCGCATGCTCGGCGCAAGCAAGGAATCGGCGAAGGAGATGAAACTTTTCGGTCTGGCGCCCTTCTTTGTGCGCCGCTACTCGGAACTGTCGGATCGGATTTATGACGAAAACCGCGCGCTCGCCACGCGGCGATTACTCGTCGGGTCGTTCTTATCGATACTCAGCAGTGCCGGATACTACGGCGCGTACGTCTGGGTGATCTACCGGACGGTACGCGGTCACCAGAGTGTAGGCACCATGACGTTTCTCACCGGCTCGATTGCCGCCGCAAGCGCGAATATTCAGACCATATTCAGTTCGTTCTCCAGTATTGCCGACCAGTCGCTGTTCCTGACGGATCTGCGGGAATTTTTCGCCGTGAAGCCGGCGCCGCGGCCGTCGCGGCCGGCCGTCATTGCGCCGCGTCATATTCAGAGCGGATTTGATGTTCAGGACGTTACGTTCGCTTATCCCGGGAGTTCTCGTCTGGTGCTGGACCGGCTCAGTATGCGCTGGGAGCCGGGTGAGCGCCTTGCGCTTGTCGGCGGAAACGGACAGGGAAAGACAACGCTGGTAAAACTGATTACACGGCTGTATGAACCCACCAGCGGAAGAATTCTCCTGGACGGGGTGGATCTGCGCGACTACGACATCGACGATCTCTACAGCCAGATCGGCGTTGTGTTTCAGGACTTCATGCGGTACGAACTATCGGCGGCGGAAAACATCGCGACAGGAAGAATCGAGGACCGGTACGATCCGGAGAAACTGCGGCATGCCGCACGACAGAGCCGCGCGGACGCGCTCATTGACAGACTTCCCAACGGCTACGAGCAGATTCTCGGACGGCGCTTCGAAGGGGGAGTCGATCTGTCAGGGGGCGAGTGGCAGAAGGTTGCGCTGGCCCGTGCTTATATGCGCGATGCCCCGATACTCATTCTGGACGAACCTACCGCATCGCTCGACGCGCGTGCGGAGCATGAAGTGTTCGAGCGCTTCACGGAGCTAACGGAGGGGAAGATGGCTTTATTCATTTCCCATCGCTTTTCGACCGTGCGGATGGCCGATCGTATCCTTGTGCTCGAAGACGGCAGAATTGCGGAAGAAGGCAGCCACGCGCGGCTGATGAAGCTCGGACGGCGGTACTTCGGGATGTTTGAATTACAGGCAGCGAATTACCGGTGACCGCCTCATCGGCGCCGAATAAACCAAGCCGATTTGAAAACTACCAATATAATGAAAGCCTTAAAAGCTTGGTTTGCGCGTTATGATTTTCGACCTGCACCGCGCGAACGTCACTATCTATGTAGTTCTATGAGGGCGAGCTCATGCGGAGCCAGCCGGACGGGTTCTGAAACGCGGTGAGTCGTGGGCGGGGCGATCCGCGACGATTCGACGAGCCGCGCGATTTGTTCCCGCGTCGGCCAGTCCGGTTTCCCCATCCGAATCCATTCCTCAAGAGACGAGCCACTTCCCGGTCTGACGAAGCGCAGCGTGTATCTGGCATCGCGCGCGCCCTTCAGCTGCAGTTGAATCGTCTTGTCCACTCCGGCTTCATCCGGACCCGCGTAATTCCACAGCGCAATCGCCAGCGTGCCGTCGGGCTCTTTTGTGATCAGCGCGTCCGCGGCATCCGACTCGATGCGTTGATTGCCCAGCCTGTGCAGCAGTTCGAACGCGCGAAACGCCGCCTTCGGAATTCCGCGCGCCGCCACCAGTCCAAATCCCCCGTAGTACGGCCGCCGTATGACGCCCTGTTCTTCGAACACATCCGAAAAGGTCCAGTACGACATCATGAACGTCAGACCATCGCAGGCGCGAATCGTATTCGCCAGCCACGGCCCCATGAATGCGCTGTCCTCGACATTGACCTGATTCAGGTACATTGCGTTGAACTCGGAGACGATGATCGGCGTGTGCGGCGCTCCCGAGCGCTCGACCTCGTCGCGCACTTTTCGCAGCGCACGAGGCACCATCGCCGGCACATCGACCGGAGCGTCCGTCCCGAACACGTCCTTCGGGCTTTCATTGCCGTAGATGTGCGTCGACACGAAATCGAACGGCACACGGTTCATCAGGCAGTGCGCGATGAAACGGTCAACCCACGCCGCCTGCGCGGTGGCTGGCCCGCCCACGCGCAGCTTTGCATCCGCCTGCCGGATGATTCGCGCCGTCAGATCGTACAGCGCATAGTAAGTCTCATCGGCGGGCTTGCCCGTCCAGAACGGAAGGTTCGGCTCGTTCCAGACTTCGAAATACCATTGCTCCACTTCGCCCGCGCCATAGCGCGCCAGCAAATGGCGAACGAAGGCGTCGATCATCTTCCCCCATTTCGCGTAGTCCTTCGGCGGCGAAGGATTCAGCTTGTACCAGAAGAAATCGGCCGGCGGCCCGCTGGCGAGCTGATTGGGCATGAAGCTCAGCTCGACGAACGGCCGCACGCCGTTCGCCAGCAGTCCGTCGTAGATCCGATCCACATAGCTGAAGTTCCAGAACGGCGCGCCGCTCTTGTCTTCGTTGTAAAGTCCAACCTCGTCGTGAAAGATGGCGTGGAACCGGACGTACTGGAATCCGGTAATCGCCTTCACCGCACGCAGGTCGCGGCGATAGTCATCCTGCAGCGACAGAATCGCTCTGCCCGATCCGAACATCTGTTCCCAGTAATGCGGGAACGGATGCGACGGCGCACCCGGATCGATGGTGAGTGTTTCCGGCTCCTGCGCCGCCCCCGTTTGAGTAAACGCCGCGACACAGCATAGCAGTGATACGGCAATGGCTGAATATCTCATGGCAGACGACGCAAAACGATCGTCTGTTCCACAGTGATCTGAGTCACTTTGCCACCAGTATTGGTGCGTGCTGCGCCGGGGGCAGCTCGTCGAGCAGATTCGTAAACACCGCGTTGGTCCAGCCGAATCCGGCTTCATTGGTACGGTAGCCAAAGCGGATTTCGCGATTCAGTTCGGCCGACCGGCGCACGACGTCGTACTTTTCAAGAATCGTTCCCTCTTTTTTATATTGCTCCGCGACCATGGAAAGGAACTCTTCCGAAATCCGGTCTGCCTCTTTCTCATAGCCGTACCTGCGCAGGCCCTCCACTGCGATCAGCTGGAGCGGCGCCCATCCGAACGGCGCGTCCCATTGATCGCCGCTGTCATTAGCGCTCGTCTGGAGTCCTCCGGGCCGCTCGAACAGCGGCAGATTCTCCACCACACGTTTTGCCTGTTCCGGGGTCGCCATTCCCGCCCACAAGGGGTAGAACGTGGTCAGGAACGGGTAGTAGCGCGTCTTTCCGTGCACAAAATCGTAGTCCTCATAAAGGCCGTCGTGTTCGTTCCACATCAGACGGTTGACGATGGCCGCGCGGTCGCGCGCCCGTTTGTCCCACTCGGCGGCTTCATGCGCGTGCGCCGGAATCTCGCGCATCAGCTCCGCGGTCTGGACCTCCATCAGATACAGGAGCGAATTCAGGCAGACCGGATTGTAGTCGATGATGTCCACACTGAACGGGCCGAACCGGCCGGAGGGATCGAAGCCCGATTCGCGCATGGCCCGGTCGCCCGTATAGAAAAGCGGCGTGAGCTGGTCCGTGCGCGCGTCGTAATACGGACTGATGTTGTCAGGTCCCGAGTGGTGCTTGCGGAAATATGCGTGCACCCGGTCGTAATGCGTCCGGCCCTTCGGATCGCGCTCCGATGCGATCACTTCGGGCGCAGGCCCGGTGCCGAGGTCGAAATACCGCGACAGGCCGGTGGCAGGCGTCAGATGCGGCGGGCTGGTCCAGTAGCGATAGTATGTTTCGATCGCCGGCAGCGCATCTTCGAGCCACTGACGCGCGTGCGTGCGGCGATAAACCCTCCGCACCATCTCGGTCAGAAACGGCGGCTGCGAGCGCGTCAGATAATACGACCGGTTCGCGTTCAGAACCTTTCCGTAATTGCGCACCTCATACAGAAAGTCGTCAGTCATGTCGTGCGCTTCGGTCACCCGGCCGTCGCGCAGCAGCCCGCGCAGGATGAAGTAGCTGTCCCATCCGTACATCTCGTTGAAACGGCCGCCTGGGACGACATAGGGCCGCGGCAGGTAAAGCAGACCGGGTGTGTCCGGTTCCCCGAAGACCGGCAGCACCTGCAGGTCGATCAGCCGGAGATCGGCGGGTTTCATCTCCCGCCGCAGCTGTTCCTGCACCTTCGCCCGGTCCTCAGTGGCCGAGATGTACACGGGCCAGCGGCCGTCCGGCTCAGGATGAAACTTCGGGTCAACGGCAGAAGTCGCCAGCTCCCGATTGGTCCGCGTAAGCGTCTGCCATGTGCGCCGGATGTACTCGAGTATCGGCTCCCCCTGATGTGGTGCGGCGTCCAGCGCCGGAGTAAGAACGGATAGTCCAGCCATAAAAATCGCCCTCGCTGATCTCCTCGCCTGCCTCAAATTCAGTGCCGCCAGTTCGGTACCGGCTGCGGCTCGCCCCTTTCCGCGGCCGGCTGGCGCTCCATCGGCGAATAACTGATGCTCGCCTGTGTGGGCAGCGCGAGCGCCGTCCCCGCCGCCACCACTTCATCCAGAATGGTCAGCAGCAGCTCCTGCTGAATCTTCGTGAATTCGTCGCCATCCGTGGTGAGGACATACACGAAAATCTCCACATCGAGCGAATAGCTGCCGATGCCGATGAAACGTATCGGAACGCCGCCCTGCTCAATTTTGGGATGCTGTTTCAGCGTCTGGCCAACCGAAGCCAGAACCGATCTCACCTGTTCCGGCGTGGTGTCGCGCCGCAGGTTCAGCGTGATGTGAAACAGCATCTTGTCGCGCCGGTCGTAATTCTCCAGTGTCATGGCGGAAAACGCGCCGTTGGGGACGGTCACCAGCGTGCGGTCGGCCGTGCGGATTCTGGTGGAACGCAGACCGATATCCTCCACCGTGCCGGAACTGCTCCCGAACTTGCACGACTCGCCGACGCGGACCGGCCGGTCGCTGATCACCGCCACGCCGCCGAAAAGATTCTCGATGGTTTTCTGTGCCGCGAGCGCGATGGCGATACCGCCTACACCGAGGCCCGCGAGGATCGTCGATGTGTTGTATCCCCAGTCGCCCAGCAGCGTCGTGAGCGCGAAGACCAGCACCGCCAGCTTCAGAACGCGTGAAGCCAGGGCCAGGGTCGAATAAGGCAGCTGCCTTTTCCGTGCTGCGAGAAAAGGCCGCAGGCCAACGATGGACGCGTCGATCAGCCGGAAGCAAAGCCACGCAATGCCGACCGCCAGCAGAAACCCGCAGATACGCTGGAGAGCCAGCCGCAGCAGCGCCGAAAGGCCCAGCCCGGGATACGCGGCGCGGAACATCAGGACCGGGAACAGCAGTTGAAACGGTCCGGCGAAAGAGTGGAGAACCGGTGCGTCCACTTTGAAGCGCGTGCGACAGATCAGCGCATCGGCGATCCACAAAGCCAGCCGCGAGATCCACCGCGAGAATATCGCCAGCAGCACCGCCAGCAGAAATATAGCGATCCAGCGCCACAGCGCGGTATCCACCAGCGTCCAGTTCACCAGAGGCGGCGGCAGATACCTGTCGATCGGCGAACCCGTGGACATCGCCGCCAATTTCGGGATCAGGCGGACGGAATCCGGGGAGAACAGCCAGATCTGAACGCCGGACCGCAGCGTCTTATGTTCCAGTGTCAGTTGCTGCTTTTGGCCGTCGACGGTGAAGGTGTTGACCAGGTCACTGTTTGGCGGCAGACCATCGCTGATGTCGCCGTCCTTCTCGCGGCTGAGCGATGCCACGTCGAAGCCCGGGTCGCGGTCGAGGACGCTTTCGAGCTGCCGGGCCAGTTGCGGTCCCTCGTCCGCGCGTTTGTCCTGCGGAATGCGGCTCAGGTCGAGATAGCGCCACGCTTTCGTGTAATCCTTCGCCCGGCAGGCTTCAAGAAAACTGAATACCGCGCTCTGCGGCGTGTCACGGTTCAGCGGATCCTGATTCTTCTGCGCCGGCGCTGATGGTGCCGCGACGCCGCAGCTGGCTATCAGCAGAATTGCTGTGATGGCACGTACGGGTCGCACGCCTGCGACTCGGTGCACGCTGGTTGCCACGCCGGTCGGCAGGGTACACGCGACGCGAGTCGCGTTTCGCTTTTCGCCTGAAAAAACGCGGCTTGCGCCGCGTGTACGTCACATGCGCGGGATGCGTTCGTACAACTCCGTCAGCGCCCGCAGACGTTCGGCGCTTTCATTCGTCAGCAATCCATCGCGGCATCGCCACCGCCAGTTTCCGGTGAGTGTGGCGGGCTGATTCATGCGCGCTTCGCTGCCGAGACCCAGCACATCCTGCAGGGGGATCATCACCGTATTCGCCACCGACGCCAGCAGCGCGCGGATGAAGTCCCAATGAATGCCGCTGCCGTCTGTATGAAGATACCGCCGCGTATAATCGCGCTCCGCCTGGATATCCTCTGCTGTGCGCGTGCTCTCACCACGCCCCTGGCTGGTCCACCACCCAACTGTCGTGTCGCAGTCGTGCGTCCCCGTGTAAGCCACCAGTTCGCGTACATAGTTGTGCGGCCGGAAACCGGGCCCCTGCGGATCGGTACCGAACGCGAACTGCAGAATGCTCATTCCAGGGAATCCGAACTCATGGCGCAGGCCTTCCACTTCGGGGGTGATGACTCCGAGATTCTCGGCCACCAGCGGCAGCGGTCCAAGCTCATGCTGCAGAGTCTGGAACAGATCTCTTCCCGGACCCTTGACCCACCGTCCGTCTTCTGCGGTTGCCGCCCCGCCCGGAATCTCCCAGTAGGCCTCGAAGCCGCGAAAATGATCGAGGCGAATCACATCGAACATGTTCAGCAGCAGGCGAAACCGCCTCACCCACCAGTTGTAACCGTGGTGCGCCATCGCGGCCCAGTTGTAAAGCGGGTTGCCCCACAACTGGCCGGTCGCGCTGAAATAGTCCGGCGGCACGCCGGCAACCACTACCGGATCGCCGCGTGCGTCGAGCTGAAAGTATTCGCGGTTCGCCCACACATCGACGCTGTCGTGCGCGACATATATAGGCAGATCGCCCATTATACGGACGCCCCTCTCTCTCGAATACGCGCGCAGCGCGTTCCACTGCGAAAAGAACACGTGCTGCAGAAACTTCTGCGTGCCGATCGCCTCCGCCAGAAGCGTGCGCCATCGCTTCATCGCCTGCGCATCGCGGTCGCGGATATCTTCATCCCACTGGTTCCAGATTCGCGCCGGGTTGAGTTGCTTCAGGGACTGAAACAGCGCGTAGTCCTCGAGCCAATCCGCGTTTTCGCAGCAGAACTCTTCGAACCGGCGAAGCTCCGTTTTTGACGCACGCTCGCGAAATGTTTTCGCTGCCGCGTCCAGCGCCGCTGTCTTCCACGGAATGACCCGCGCGAAATCGACCCGCCCGAAATCGGCTGGCTCCGTGGCGAACGAAGGCGGCTTTGGCACGCCGCCCGGCAGATCCTCCAGACCGATCAGCAGCGGATTTCCGGCCACCGCCGAGAAGCACTGATAGGGCGAATCCCCGTAGCCGGTCGGCCCCAGCGGCAGCACCTGCCAAAGAGTCTGCCCGGCGCTGACCAGGTAATCCACAAACCGCCGCGCTTCCGCCCCGAGATCGCCGATTCCGAACGGGCCCGGCAGCGACGTCGGGTGCAGCATGATTCCACTCGATCTGGACCCCAGCGCCTCGTTTCCCATTCTGTCTTGCCTTGCATGTTACGTGCCGCACATTGGCCGGGAATCTGCGTGCGCGTTTTCGTACCGATGGCCCTGCCCCCCGGGAGCGCCCGCGAACCCCTGTGGTTCAAAGACGCCATCATCTACGAGACGCATGTCAAAGCGTTCTTCGACAGCGACAACGACGGCATCGGCGACTTCAAAGGCCTGACCCAGAAACTCGACTACCTCCAGGACCTTGGCGTCACGTGTCTCTGGCTTCTGCCCTTCTTTCCTTCACCGCTCCGCGATGATGGTTACGATATTTCCGACTACCTCAACGTTCATCCTTCGTACGGCACGCTCGACGATTTCCGCGTGTTCCTCAAAGCCGCTCACGCCCGCAATCTGCAGGTGCTGATCGAGCTGGTGGTAAATCATACATCCGATCGCCATCCCTGGTTTCAGGCCGCGCGGCATGCAGGTCCCGGCGCGCCCGAGCGCGAGTATTATGTGTGGAGCGATACCGACAAAAGATATGCCGGTGCGCGCATAATTTTCACCGACACCGAAAAATCCAACTGGTCCTGGGATACCGAAGCCAAGGCTTACTACTGGCACCGCTTCTTCTCCCACCAGCCCGATCTGAACTTCGACAATCCAGCCGTCGTCGACGAAGTGCTGAAGATCATGCGCTTCTGGCTCGACATGGGAGTGGACGGGCTGCGTCTCGACGCCATCCCGTACCTCCTCGAGCGCGAGGACACCAGCTGCGAAAACCTTCCCGAGACGCACGAAATTGTCAAACGCCTGCGCCGCGTGGTGGATGCCAATTATCCCGACCGGCTGCTGCTTGCCGAAGCCAACCAGTGGCCCGAAGACGTGCGCCGCTATTTCGGCGACGGCGACGAGTTTCACATGGCGTTCCACTTCCCGCTGATGCCGCGCATGTTCATGGCGCTCCGCCTTGAGGACCGCCATCCGGTCGTCGACATCATGTGCCGGACGCCGCCGATCCCGCCCGGCTGCCAATGGGGCCTGTTCCTGCGCAACCACGACGAACTGACGCTCGAGATGGTCACCGACGACGAGCGCGACTACATGTATTTCGCCTACGGCAGCGATCCGCGCATGCGCCTCAATGTGGGCATTCGCCGCCGCCTGGCGCCGCTGATGGACAACAATCCCCGCCGGATTGAACTGATGAACAGCATTCTGTTTTCATTCCCCGGCACTCCTGTGATTTACTACGGCGATGAAATCGGCATGGGAGACAACATCTATCTCGGCGACCGCAACGGCGTCCGCACTCCGATGCAGTGGTCAGGCGACCGCAACGCCGGCTTCTCCCGCGCCAATCCCGCGCAGCTGTACAGCCCGGTGATTATCGACGCGATCTATGGTTACGAAGCCGTGAACGTCGAGGCGCAGCTGGCCGATTCATCTTCGATTCTGCACTGGACGCGCAATATGATCGCGCTACGCAAATTATTCCGGGTTTTCGGCCGCGGTTCGCTCGAATTCCTCAATCCACCCAACCGGAAAATACTCGCCTACCTGCGCCGCGACGAAAACGACCAGGTGCTCTGCGTGGCGAACCTGTCTCGGTTCCCGCAGCCCGTCGAGCTTGACCTCTCCTCGCTCGCCGGTGCTACTCCCGTGGAGATGCTTGGCTACACCGAGTTCCCGGTCATTGCAAAGGAACCATACCGTCTGTCGCTGGGACCCTATGGTTATCTATGGTTCGAGCTGCGGCCGGATGCGCCGGATTCATAGGTCGCTTCGCGGCTTTCGCTCAGTAAAGGCACCGGCGGCTCCGACCGCCGGCGTTACAGGTGATGGAGTTGTTCCTCCGCCTCCCGGTCCATGCGGTCCGTCTGCCGCTCCCAGGACTGCCGCACCATGTCCTTTGACCCGAGGCCTACGGCCAGCGCCAGCGCCAGAACGATCCCGCCGAACAAAATGGCGAATGAAACCTGCACCACCGTGCCTCCGATGCGCAGATGATCGAGGGCTATCGCCACGCTCAGCACAATCACCAGCCACTTCACTCCCACGCTCAGCAGTTTCGCAGACTGAATCTGCATGTTCACGGCGCCGATCAGTACGCTGCGCCCCAGAAACCGCGAAGTAATCGACCCCACCAGCAGGATGACAATGGCCGCCACCACGTGCGGCAGATAGCTGAACAGCTCGACGATCAGCTGCGACGTCAGCCGCGTATCGAGCGCGCTGATTCCGATCAGAACGCCGATCAGCAGGACGCCGAAAAATGAAATCTGGGCCATCAGTATCGTCGGGCTCCGCCCCGGCGACCACTCGTTGACCACCGACAATCCCCAATGGCCCACGCGACTGTCGAATTCGATCCGCTGCAAAGAGCGCCGCACCAACGCCCGCAGGGCGAACGCCACTCCGGCGGTCACCAGAAGAATGACGAAGAAGGCCAGCAGCCCCGGCAGAAAGTCCGCCAGCGCGGTAGTAATCCGCGCCATTGTCTGCCGCAGAACCTCATTCAGGGGATTGCTCATAGTGTCCTCTCAATCGATCGTGGGTTGAACGCGGTCATGGATTAGCCGCCCACTGCGTTACGGGGAATGCGTAAAGTTCCGGGCCGGGCGAAGCCCGGCCTGCAGGGCCGAAGCCCTGCCCCACAAAGCAGCCGAGCCGCAACCAAACGCGGCTGGGAAGCTGCAAAAGAATCGCAGATCGCAGGCGAAACCGCTGGGCGGTTTGGCCTGCCAGGTTACCTACGCGCCACGCGAGGATTTTCAGGGATAGTGGGACAAGCTGCCACGGGTTGTTAAACCGAATCATGGATTAAACCTGTCGGGCCAGCGCCATCGCGAAATCAGATAGCTCTTCTGCGCTTCATAGGCGGAACAAAGAGCCTCGGTGCGCGCCTGCACTTCCGCCGGCCCTTCGTCACGAACGACGCGCACCCAGTAAGCAACCCACCCCAGGTAAAGCGGGGTCAGCGCCCCCAGCAGATGGTTCCGGTCGATGGCTCTCTCGCGCCATGCCAGCGCAAAGTCGTACACTACGCGCGCCCACAGCATGTCGTCGAAGTGAAATGCGTCCGGCGGCTGCAGGGACATTCGCTTCAGTTCCACCAGCGTTGCGGGCGGCAGGATCACACGGTAAATGTCCTGCAGATTCTGATACCCGAGGCGAAAAGACTGCACCATGGGAGCCGGATCGATGGGCGCCGGATCCGCCACCGGATCGAAGCACGTCCCCGACATCGGCACTGCCTGCGACCCCCGCGTTCTCTGCCAGTAGCCCGCCGAGCGATTCATCTCCAGGAAGATCGATCCCAGCGCCTGCGTCAGAATGCTGCTTGTATCGGGAGCCGGATCGTGGGGTCGAAGCGCTCTTGGTCCGAGCGAAGCCTCGGCCAGGCGGAATCCGCCGCACAGCGTCTGGACGGTGACCCAGGCGTCCGCATCCGAACTGGTCACGTCGCCGTCCGGCCATAGCTGTCTGGTGAGATAATCTCAGCAGTTTGGCGGAAACGGCATAGTCCCCGCCAATGGGCTGATGAATCCTCTTGCCGTAGAGTGCGCGCACCAGAGGATAGACAACTCCGTTCAGATCGCCCCGTCATACTTATGGCGCAGTGTAGCACGGCGCGACGAAGTCGATCTCCTTTTCCAGAACCGGACGCACCAGCGAAACGATCGATCCCTTCTCGGGAGTGCCCACTGTCGAATCCACGACAGCGCAGGCGGCGGCGTTCATCCCGGAAGCCGCGCCGAGTATCGCCTGGACTCCGTTCGCCTTGCCGGGTACCCCGAAAGATTCCGCAGAAATTTTCTGTGCCGGGTAAATCGTGTATGCAATTTGTACAAACGCGTCCCTGTCTACTGCGGCCAGCGCAGCCTGCTCCTGCGTTCCGTCCTTCGACCCGCCGTCAGCGTGAACAACGACACAACGCTTCCCCGGGAAACAGGAGGCAAAGCTGTTCTGCACATCACGCGTGATGCCCCCGATCGTCTCAGCATTGTCGTAGCTAAGAATGCCGACCACGATATCCGCCGTCCCTGCGGCCCCTGCAGCGTCTGCCGGTGGCTGTTCTGCGTTCGCGTCGGGCATGGACTCTAAGCGTGTAAACCGCCACGGTACGTCCGTTCACAATGGCCCAGGCTCTGCCTTAACGGAAGTTAATGACTGCACAAGTTGCACCCGGCTCCGCGCCGTCGAACGTCTGGACTCGAAACGATCTGATCGGTCTGATTTCGGAAAGGATGCAGGACACTCGTTTCATCGCGGTTTCCAACCGTGAACCATACGTCCACCGGCACAGTGACGAGGGCCTCGCCTGCATACAGCCTGCCAGTGGTCTGGCTACCGCGCTCGATCCGGTGATGCGGGCCAGCGGCGGTGTCTGGGTGGCGCACGGCAGCGGCGATGCGGATCGCGAAGTAAGCGACGCGCACGGTCATATCCAGGTGCCTCCGCGCAACCCCTCTTACACACTGCGGCGCATCTGGCTGGACAAACAGCTGGTGGACGAATACTACTACGGCCTTGCCAACGAAGGACTCTGGCCTCTTTGCCACATCGCTTTCCACCGTCCCCGCTTCAGCCAGCGGAACTGGGAGAGCTACCGCAAGGTGAACCGCATCTTCGCCGATGCCGTGCTGGAAGAAGCCGGCGGCGCGCCCGCGTTCGTGTTCGTGCAGGACTACCATCTGGCACTGCTGCCGCGCATGCTGAAAAACGATGCGCCGAATCTGCTCATCGGGCAGTTCTGGCACATCCCGTGGCCCAACCCCGAAACCCTGCGTGTCTTTCCGTGGAAGGAAGAGCTGCTCGACGGCCTGCTGGGGAATGATCTTCTCGGCTTCCATCTGCGCGATCACTGCGCCAATTTTCTCGCCGCTGTCGAGCGCGACGTTGAAGCCAAGGTGGATCGTCCTCACAGCGAGGTTACGCGCGGCGGCCGATCCACGATGGTGCGCCCGTTTCCCATCAGCATCGATTACGACTGGCATAACGAGATGTCGCAGAGCGCTGAGGTACGCGCCGAAATGCGCCGCTGGATCGACCGCCTCGGCGCGAAGCCGGAGTTTCTCGGCATCGGAATCGATCGCGTCGACTACACCAAAGGCATTCCCGAGCGTCTGCGCGCGTTCGGGCTTTTCCTCGAAAATAATCCCCGGTACCGGGGCCGCATCTGCTTCGCTCAGGTGGGCGTGCCCAGCCGGGAGCAGATCCAGGACTACAGGGACCTGAACGCCGAAATCGAAGGGGAGATTGCCCGTCTGAACGAACAGTGGGGCGCCGAACCATACCGTCCGGTGCACTTCTTCCGCGGCGAATATTCGCAGACACAGCTCATCGGCCTTCACCGTCTGGCGGATTTCTGCATGGTCAGTCCGCTGCACGACGGTCTCAATCTCGTCGCCAAGGAGTTCCCGGCCAGCCGTTCCGACGAGAAAGGAGTGCTGATACTCAGTCGTTTCGCAGGCGCGGCGGAGGAACTGAGTGACGCGCTTCTGGTGAATCCTTTCTCCATCGACGAGATGGCGGGCGCAATCCTCCGCGCCATATCGATGCCGCGCGCCGAATCCCGCCGGCGCATGCGCCGCCTGCGCGCCGCGGTGGCTGAGAACACGATCTACCGCTGGGCGGCGAAGATTCTGATGACCCTTCTCAAGCTGGATACCTCCGAAGTTTCGGAATCGGAATCACCTGTGATCTGGGCGACGGGCTCCGCAGGCTGATGGAACGGCTGAATGAACGGATGGAGGAAGTCGCCCGCGAACTCGCGAGTGCGCCTCGTCTGCTGCTGGGGCTTGACTTCGACGGCACTCTGGCGCCAATCGTTTCCGATCCCGTCGTAGCCCGCATACCCGACGAAACGGGGCAGATTATCGACGCGCTGGCCGCAAGACAAGGTACGACAGTCGCGGTGATCAGCGGCAGAGCCATGGCGGACCTGCTGACGCGCATCACGCAGCACGTGATCCTCGGCGGCAACCACGGACTCGAAATGCTCGCGAACGGTATTTTCTGGCGCCATCCCAGGGCTGCCGAGCTGGAGGATCTCCTGCGCACAGTCTCCCGGCAGCTTGCCGTTGAGACGCGGGGAATTCCCGGCGCGCGCGTCGAATATAAAGGCCTGACTGCGAGCGTCCACTATCGAAACGTCGCGGACCATCAGGTGGCTGGACTGCTGGAAAAAGTCAGAGTAGCCGTTGCGCCATACGACGACTGTTTTTTCCTCACCAACGGCTGCAAAGTCGCCGAGTTGCGTCCGGCAGTGGCATGGAACAAAGGTTCGGCAATGTTGCGCATCCTCGAGTCGATGCGGCGCCAGGGCGACAGCCCGATCGCCGTGTGCTACATCGGCGACGACGCAACCGATGAGAGTGTATTCCATACCCTGACCGACGCGGTAACCGTTCGCGTGTGTCATGAGTGCCGCACCGCCGCCCGGTTTCAGGTGCGGGATACAGATGAAGTGCAGGCGTTCCTCGACTGCATCCTGCGCGGATGAACAACCACCCCCTCCGAGGGTGCAAGCGGCGCAAGCCGCGTTTTCCCGGCGACCAACGAACACGACTGGCGTCGCGTGTACTATGCTACGGTGGCGAACGTGGATGAACGCACATCCGACCGGAATCTCGCGGAGTTCCTTCTGCGCGCCTGCCATGACCTGAGAAGCCCGGTGCGGGCTGTGCGCACGCACGCGGAACTGATGATGAAAACCCCTGCGGCGGGGAACGATGAACAGAATCTCGGCTTCATCCTTGATGGCGCCCGGAGTATCGAGTTATTGGCGGAAGGACTGGCCGGTTATGCGAACGCTCTGCACATTGATCCACATTCCTTCCAGTCTGTGCCCATGGACATTATGCTTCGAACCGCAACATCGCGACTGGACAACGAAATCCGCGCGCAGGGCACCAGCATCACCTCTGCGGAACTGCCCTCCGTCGCCGGCGACGCCGGCCTTCTGCTTCAGGTCTTCGAAGAGCTGCTCAGGAACGCGATTCGTCACAGTCGCCGAAGTCCCCTGCACATCCACGTCGCTGCGCAGAAAGAGGGAGCGGAATGGATCTTCGCTATTCAGGATGACGGCGGTGGCATTGAAAAGGCCTATCTTGAAAGGATTTTCAAACCATTCGAGCGCCTTGACGGGTCGAAGAACGGCGTCGGGCTCGGTCTCGCGATATGCCGCATCATCGTGGAAGGCCATGGCGGAAGAATCCGGGCCGAATCGACGCCGGGAACCGGCTCGATTTTCCGTTTCACTCTCCCCGTTCTCACCCGGTGAATCAGCGGTTCCCTTCACCAGCGCCCGCGGCCCGGACCTTCGACTTACCGAATCCACTGATCCGGTTGTGGAGCGTACGGAGCGAAATCCCGAGAATCTGGGCCGCACGCGTCTTGTTGTCGTTTGTGTACTGAAGCGTAAGGCGAAGATAGGCTTCTTCCAGTTCGTCCATGCGATGCCCTGCCGGAAACTGCAGAACGCCGTCAGGAGCGTTCTGTGACGGCTCCGCTCTGGGCGAAGAATGGACGGCGCCTGGCAGGTGGTGGTGCAGTATTTCTCCCTCGCCGGCCATGATGACCGCGCGCTCCAGAACGTTCCGCAGCTCGCGCACATTTCCCGGCCAGGGTTTGGCCTCAAGCCAGCACATCACCTCGGGATGCACATGAGTGACCCTGCAGTTGTGCTTGAGATTGAGGTCGCGCAGCTGGGCGGCCGTGATCGGCGCAATGTCCCGCACGCGCTCCCGCAGAGGTGGAAGTGAAATGTGGAACACATTGAGCCGGTAGTACAGGTCCTCGCGAAGGTGGCTGGTTCGAATGGCCTCTTCCGGCTGCCGGTTGGTGGCGGCCAGTACGCGCGCCGCACACGGAATATCGGTCGTCCCGCCAATGCGTCGCACCGTCCCTTCCTCCAGGGCACGGAGCAGCTTGGCCTGGATTCCGATCGGCATCTCACCGATTTCGTCAAGGAACAACGTCCCATTCTGCGCCTGTTCGAAGCATCCGGCGCGGCGCACCACGGCCCCCGTAAACGAACCTCTTTCATGGCCGAAAAGTTCGCTCTCCACCAGGTTCTCAGGCAGCGCGGCGCAGTTTACGGCCACGAAAGGACCCGCACTTCGCGGGCTCAGCCGATGGATGGCGCGGGCCACCAGTTCTTTGCCCGTTCCGCTTTCGCCGCTGATGAACACCGATGCTGTAGTCGGGGCCACCTGACGGATGATCGAGAAGACTGCCTGCATGGCGGAAGACTCGCCCACCAGATCGCCCAGTATTCCCTGATAACTGAGCTGACGGTTCAGCAGGTCCGCTTGCTCGATCAGCCGGTTCTGCTCAAGCGCGCGTTCGAGAAGTGTGCGCAGGATACCAGGGTCGAAGGGCTTTTCGAGAAACCAGAATGCTTTCAGTTCATGGACGATCGAAATCGCGTGATTGATGGTGCCGAATCCTGTCAGAACGATTGTCGGCGTGCGATCGCCACGCGCGGCAAGCGCCTGCAGAAGGGCAATACCGTCCATGCGGGGCATTACCAGATCAGTGAGAATCGCACTGACCCGGAATTCAGCCAGCCTGTTCAGGGCTTCCTCGCCGTCGGCGGCAGTCGCGACCTGGTAGCCGATCGACTCGACCATGCGCGCAAGGTCCGACCGCTGCTGCGGATCGTCATCCGCAACCAGGATTGTGGCGGGCTCGGTATCGGTAACCAACGAGCCCATTGTAAAGCCGATTCGTTACCATTGTTAGAGCGGAATGGTGCGGATTCTCACGGTTCGGAATTTAAACCCGCGCCCCGCGTCAGATAGGGTCCTCCCGTATTCAGAACCTTGCGAATCCGCCTGAGGAGCTCGGCGGCGGCGAAGGGTTTGGCGAGGAAATGGATATCGGTGGTCGCCATTCCGTAGAAACGGCACAGTTCGGCTCCCGTCAGGCCCGACACGAACACGGCACAGAGATCCGGGTCGGTCTCAAGCAGGGTCCTGACCAGTTGACAACCGTCCTTGCCGGGCAGAGCGATGTCGGTGAGCACGATATCGATTTTCCCTTTGTAATTCCCGTGGATGACCATCGCTTCCCGGTAGTCCTTTCCCTCCAGGACCTCGTAACCGGCGTTCTCAAGAACGTCGCGCATCAGTGTACGCTGCGACACTTCGTCGTCTATCAGAAGAACTGTTACGCCTTTCCTGCGCACACGCGGAATCCTGCCCTTGCCTGACGTTTCCAAACACGTTTGGGCAGCAACTGTCTGGCCAACGTGTTCGATACTCAAACCGGCTACGGCTGGACCGGATTGGCTGTCAAGGTTCTGCACACCAGCTCATAAGGGAGTACGCGGGTGCCGCTGAAACCGATTTGTTCTCCGTTCATCGGCTCGAGGTCAGGGGGTACGGATGATCCCAGAACGGCAGGGCGCCGATCGGGTCGCCCGAAATGATGACCTCCACGCGGCGGTTGGCCTCCCGGCCTGCGGCGCTGGAGTTGGGGCCGAAGGGACGGGTGTCACCCAGACCGCGGACGGTTATGCGGCTGTCGGGAACACCCTGCGTGGTGAGCGCGCTGCGGACCGATTCGGCGCGTTCCAGCGCCCGCGCGTCATTCTCGCTGGTATCGCTGTTGCCTTCCACGGTGATATGAAGCCCGGGATGCGCCTCCACAATCATCGCCAGCCGGCCCAGTTCCTTTGACACGGCGGGATGCAGATCGACGCCCGAGAATGCGGTGCCGGGTATTGTGGCCATAAGGCCGCGCGCCGTATCGCGCATCGAAAGTACTCCGTTCATCTGCTCCAGCAGGCTCATTCGCAGCTGGGATGCTTTCGTCTCGCGCTCGGGCACCACGATCGTCACCTGCGGTTTCTGCAAGGCCGCCTGCACTTGTGCCTCAGCCCGGGCGGCATCCGCCTGAGCGGCCTCGGCGCGGGCATTGGCCGCATCGGCTTCCGCGTGTTCCCGCGCTATCCGCTCAGTGTCGGCGCGGGCCTGCGCGGCGTCTGCCTGCGCCTGGGCGATCTGCGTCTGCTGTTCAGCCTGCGACTTCGCCCGCTGCGCCCTGGCTGCGGCACTCTGTGCATCAGCCAGCGTTTGTTCCTGCTGTTTGCGTTCCGCGATCATGCGCGCGTCTTCCGCGGTCTCGACCGCTTCACGGGCATCCTGCACGATCACGCTGGTGTCGCCCTTATTGCCCTCCATCTGCTGAGCCGACAGGTAAAGCTGCTGCGCTTTTGCGAACGTCTGCGGAGCGTACTTCGGGGCATCGGCGGCCTGCGCGATGCCGACCGCATTCTGTGCTTCGTAGACCTCCAGAATCGCCTCGTAGCGCTTCATGGAGACCTTGGGAGCATTGGCAACCTCTGCGGGAAATTCAGCGGGTTCCTGCCATGTGTATTCGCCGCGCGGCATCAGTTCGTATTTCGCCTGCACCTGTTCGATTTTGCCCGTGGTGTCGGGGCGCACGACGTTCTCAAGCACGACGACGTTACCTGGGCGGCGTGCCGCTGAGTAAGGTTCCGCGGTGACAATCAGACCGAAAGCCTGGAGGTCGGTGCTGACGCGCACGTGCGCTTTATCCTTGGGCCCCGGTACGATTTCCGCAAGATTGCGGACACCGCCCTGGGGAGTGATTGCCCACAGGGTGTAGGTCAGGTATTCGCGTCCGAATCGCTGCGGCGGGAGCAGGTGCTCAAGATCGGCATCAATCTCCGTCAGGCCCCGTTTGGACTCCACGGTGGCGCTGCCTTTCGCGTTCGGCATCAGAATAGTGCCGCGAAAATCGATGGCGGTAGGTCCCTGTCTGTACGCATAGTTGATCGCCGTGACGGTGTTTTGAACTACGTTGACATGAAAAACCGGAACCGATTCGCCTCCGGCTGGTTGCTGCGCGAACAGCGGCATCGCTGCAACCAGTCCTAAGAATGAAAATATTGCGGGTTTCATATTTCGCCTCATACGCCTCACGTGGCAATCTGCGCGCCAGGTTGCTGCGGAACATGTGTGGAAGCGTCCGCGTGCGGGAGCCGAGGTGAGCGATTACTGCCAGTCGTTGGCCGGAATACTGAAGTGGATTGACAATCCGGAGTCTTTCGTCTGTACCGCCCGTATCGCGCCGCCATGAAGATCGGCGATCAGCTTTGCGGTCGTCAACCCGAGACCCGCGCCCGCATATTCCGCTCCGTTCAGACGCCGGAAAGGCTGAAAGATCACATCAGCGTATCCGGAG
Organism: Terriglobia bacterium; assembly: GCA_963832905.1. Classification (GTDB taxonomy): domain Bacteria; phylum Acidobacteriota; class Terriglobia; order Bryobacterales; family Bryobacteraceae; genus BOG-234. The sequence continues at coordinate 1,261,593 of CAWHVO010000002.1, forward strand.
TCGATCCCGATGCCGTTGTCGGTGACCGCTATATTCTCAACATTCCCGTGGCGGAGGCATGATATCCGAACGTGCGGTTTAGCGCCGGGCCGGCTGAACTTGATCGAGTTTCCGATGAGCAGTTCAAACAGGGTAATCATCTGAACGCGGTTCGCGAAAACCGCGGGCAGCGAGTCCGCCTCAATCGTCGCGCCGCTTTCATCGATGCTTTCTCTCAGCAGTGCAAGAGCGCCCGCGACGGATTGGTTCAGGTTGACCAGCGCAGATTCGGGCGGGGCACAGGCAATCTCGATATATTGGCGGACACCGGCCGCAACTACTTCCATGCGGGCAGAAGAGATAAGCAGGAATTCCAGGACACGGTCACCCTCTGCGCCCAGCTGATTTCTGTGGCGCCGGATCAGAAGGTCCAGAAGGGAAGCGGCGCGATTCAAAGGGCCGATCAGATCATGACTGGCGCCTGCCATCAGTTCGTTCAGGCTGGCAGCCATGACCTGCGCGGCGGCGGTTTCGCGCGGACAACCTTCAGGCCCGAGTGCCATTGGCTTTCTGCAGAGTTGTTTCGGGCTCACGGGCGCCCTCCCGCAGCGGCAGCAGGATGGTGAAGGTGCTGCCATTGCCTGGTGAGCTGACGACACGAATGCCGCCGCCCAGCGAGCGAACGACGCCCTGCACCACTGCCAGACCAAGGCCGCGCCCGGTAAATTTTGTGGTGAAAAACGGATCGAAAATCTGCGTGAGCATCTGCCGGTCCATGCCTATGCCCGAATCCGAAACCTCAACGGAGACATAATCGCCCGGAGGGAGTTCACATCCGAGGACGTGCAGCCCGGGCTCGCCCGGCTCAGAAGAGAGGACGCCAGGCGGCGGTATGGCGCTCCTGACGCGGATCCAGCCGGACGCATCGCCGATCGCCTCGGCAGCGTTTATCACAAGATTGGCGATCACCTGCTCGATCTGCGGCGGGCTTGTCTGGATCAGCGGCATATTCTCAGCAGATTCGATCATGAGCCGTACATTCGGCGGAACGGCGCGGCGGGCGCGATGGCAGCCGTCGCGCACCACCGAGGAAATGTCTGCAGACTCAGAAAGGACCTGCACCTGACCGGCATAAGCCAGCAGCTGCTGTGTCAGACCGGCCGCCTTTTCGCTGGAGCGCAGTATAATCTCCAGCATCGGATAGAGGGAATGATCCGGCTGCAGGTGGCCGATCGCAAAACTGGCCCCGCCCATGATGCCGACGAGAAGATTGTTGAAGTCGTGCGCGACGCCGGCGGCGAGCAGACCGATGCTGTCGAGCTTTTCGCGGTGGCGGCTGGCTTCTTCAGCGCGTTTCTGGTCTTCGATATCGGTGAACGTGCCGAACCAGTTGTCAGACCCGGCTTCGCCGGTATTGAACGGGACAGCCCGCATCAGGTGTCGCCGCCAGGTTCCGTCCGCGGCGCGCACGAGCCGTAACTCAGTCTCGAAAGTCAGTCCTGAGACGGCGGCTTCCGTCCAGAGCTTCCGGAACGCCGCGCGGTCATCGGGGTGAACCATATCCTCAATCTGGCACAGGCCGCCGTCAGGTTTTCCGCAGTACTCCCGCAGACGCTGGTTCGAGTAGCGCATGCCCCCGTACGTATCGGCGGTCCAGACCAGCTGGGGGATAGCCTCCGCCAGTACGCGGTAACGCTCCTTATCCTCGTACAGCGCCGTGCGGATTCGTTCCAGTTCGTCGTTGCGCTGCTGAAGCGCCATGCGCTGTCGTGCGATCTCCTCCCGGAAACGGAATCGTTGCACTGCGCTGAAAACGGCTCGCGAAAGCAGGTGAGCGCTGGCCGGGCCCTTGGCCATATAATCCATGACACCGAGCTGCATGGCTTTCACGGCAACGGATTCGTTCCCGTTCCCCGTCAGCATGACGACGGCACAGGGAAGAAAGTCACGGCCTTCAAGGAGCAGATGGATTATCTTAAGGCCGTTGAAATCAGGAAGATTGAAATCGAGAAGAACACAGTCGGGATGAAATGCCTCCACCCGGAACAATCCGTCAACGCCGTTGGCTGCTTCGGCATACACAAATCCGCCGGGTCTGTCCTCTTCAAGAAACTGTCTGCAGATTTCGCGATCGACGGGGTCATCGTCAATGATGAGAATTTTCAGGGGACCGCCCTCGAAATCCGGCGGACTCGCTGACCCGTTCTCCCCACGTGTTTTGATCTGCGTTCCCATTTACTCCCGGCCCGTCGCACAGAGGCGTTAACATCGGCTGAGCAATTTCAGTGCAAAACCGGTGATTACTGGTCTCTTGGAAAAGTAAAAGAGAAGGTCGCGCCGTTACCCAGCGCCGATTCAACCCATATGCGGCCCTGATGGCGGCTTACGATCTTACGGCATATGGCCAGTCCAATGCCGCTGCCGGACCGCCTGTCCCGGGGGGCCAGACACTTGAAAATACCGAAGATTTTCTCAGCATACTGGGGATCGATGCCGATTCCGTTGTCGCGGACCGAAAACAGCCAGTCATTTCCGTTCTCCGCGGTTCCCACATGAATACGCGGACTCTCAGACGACCTGAACTTGATCGAGTTCACGAGAAGGTTCTGAAACAGGCGGGTGATCTGGATGGGATCGCCGGTGATGCGGGGCAGGCTCTGCCGTGTAATGACTGTGCCGGTTTCTTCGATCAGGGAATGCAGATTCCGCATGGCGTCATCCAAAGCGTCATCGCACTTCATCAACACGAAGAAGTCGGAGCCTTTGGCGTCTACCCGCGAGAAGTCCAGCAGATCATGAACGAGGCGCTCCATGCGCTGAGCGCCTTCGATGATGAAATCGATGCATTGATTGGCGTCATCCTGCAGCTGACCGTGATATCGCCGCGCGAGGAGCTGCGTGTAGATCGACACCGCGCGGAGCGGTTCCTGCAGATCGTGGCTGGCGATATATGCAAACTGCTGGAGCTCCTCATTTGACCGCATCAGCGCTTCGGTACGTTCCAGCACCCGCTCCTCGAGGCTTGCGTTCAGCTGGCGGATCTGCTCTTCGTTCTTCCTGCGTTCGCTGATGTCGCGAATGGCGCTGGTCACAACCAGCCCGTCTTCGGTCTGCAGCGGGTTGAAGCTGATCTCCACGGGGAACGGGTCGCTCGCCCTCGGGGAAGGCTGTCAGTTCGAGTGCGCGCTCCACCAGCCGGGGCGCGTCAAAACCGTCGTCCGACGCCGCGCGCCGGCGGAATTCCCAGCCTGGCACAAGCTCGGCGATGTTGCGCGATATCAGCCGGTCGCGTCCGCAGTGGAAGAGCACTTCGGTCTGCGAGTTTACCATCAGAATTTCCCCGTCCTCGCGGCACACCACCATGGGATCCGGCGCCGCTTCCAGCAGCGAGCGGAACTTCAGCTCGGCCTTCTGCAGCACCTCGGCCTGTTTGCGCAGCTCATCGGCCTGTGCCTGAGCCTGGCGTTGCTCCGGCTGAGCTCGACGAACACCGCGACCTTGGATCGCAGCACTTCGGGCACGATGGGTTTGAAGAGAAAATCGACCGCACCCAGATCGTAGCCGCGGAACAGGTGCTCCTCATTGCGATAGCCGGTGAGAAACAGATATGGGCGTCTGGCGGGACCGCGGGCGGCTGCGAATCAGCTCCGCCGTCTCGAAACCGTCCATATCGGGCATCCGGACGTCCAGCAGAATCGCGGCAAAGTCCTCATGCAGCAGATGACGCAGCGCTTCCTTGCCGGAACTGGCCAGAACCAGTTCTTCCCCGAGCCCGGTCAGCGCGGCTTCGATGGATACAAGATTGTCCGGCGTGTCGTCAACAAGGAGGATTTTCATCCTCCTTTCAACCATAGTTTCGCGGACCATCTGTGTGCTCGACACGGTGCCTGCAGCCACGCTTCTTACCCGGTGACCGCCGACCGCGGTGGACGCGGCATGGTGCGAGCCGACCAGCCAGACCCGCAGCACCGAGAACAACTGCTCGAGGTCAACCGGTTTGGTGATGTAATCGGATGCCCCGGCCTCGATGCACTTGGCGCGGTCTCCCTTCATGGCCTTTGCCGTTACGGCGATGATCGGCAGCTGCCGGAACTCGGAGATCTGGCGAATCGCGCGCATGGTTTCGTACCCGTCCATTTCAGGCATCATGATATCCATCAATACACCATCGATGCCCGGCGTCTGGCGGAGCGTTTCAATGCCGGTGCGGCCGTTCTCCGCATGAAGCACCTGCAGGCCGTGCTGTTCAAGCACCGTAGTCAGCGCGAAGATGTTGCGCACGTCGTCGTCCACCACCAGAACGCGTTTACCCGCCAGTCGCGAATCGGACCGTTTGATGTTGCCGAGGATTTCGCGTTGCGCCTCGGTAAGGTCGATTTCGGCGCGGTGCAGGAAAAGCACTGTCTCTTCGAGCAGATGCTCGATGGAATCGACGTACCGTACCACACTGAGGCGACCGGGATTCCTGATCTCGCCTTCGATATCGGCTCCCGCGGCGGCAGGTCCGCAGATCATGACAGGAGGCGTCTGCGCGCCGAGCTCTTTCTGAATCTCCTCGACAAGCTGCACCGGCGGAATATCGCCGAGCCGCACGTCGATCACGATGCCATCCAGATATTTGTTCTGTACCACGGCCAGCGCTTCGCCGCCGGACGCCACGCAAAGAGATTTCGACGTCGGCGTCCGCCCAGTTCCAGCTCCCAGTGGCTGCGGCGCGCTTCCGATTCGGAAACCAGCAGCAGCTTCCGAGTACGCCGGTCGAGCGAGTCATGGATGGTATCGAAGGCCGCGGTCAGGTTGTCCTTGGTGACCGATTTCTCGAGGTAGGTCATGGCGCCGAGCGCGAGGCCGCGTCGCCGGTTCTCGTCGCCGCTGATCACGTGCACGGGGATATGCCGCGTCGCCGGATCGTGCTTCAGGCGGTCGAGAATAGTCCAGCCGGCCATATCGGGCAGGTTGATGTCGAGTGTGATGGCGCGCGGCGAGAACTCGCGGGCCAGCGTCAGAGCCGTGCTGCCGCGCAGCGCCACCAGCACCTTGATGCCGCGGTCGTGCGCGAGGTCCAGCAGGATGCGGGCGAATGTGACGTCGTCCTCGACGATCAGCAGTACCGGATCGCCCGGGTGAATCAGGTTGCGGTCGTCGTCGATTTCGATGATCGTGAACCACCGGCGTCGGGCGCCGTGCTGGGAGGCAGGAAGGATAATCGATCGATTTCGCCTGCAGGCGTCGATGTTCGACAGGAGGCAGCGCCGGACGATCGCCGCCTCGCAACGGCGCGCGGCATTTCCTGCGTACGGGCCACGGTACACCTGCGCGGCCCACGTTTGCGGCAGGTACAGGGTGAAAGTGCTGCCCACGCCGGGAGCGCTCTGCAGCCGGATCTCGCCGCCCAGCAGCCGCGTCAGCTCGCGGCTGATGGACAGCCCCAGACCCGTGCCGCCGTACTTGCGGCTGGTGGTTCCATCCGCCTGCTGGAACGCCTCGAAGATGATTCGCTGCTTGTCCTGCGGGATGCCGATGCCGGTATCGGTGACGGAGAACGCAATCACCGACTTCACCCGGTTGAGCACCGGATGATTCGCGCTCCAGCCCGAAGTGGCACGGTCGATCCGCAGTCGCACTGTGCCCTGCTCCGTGAATTTCAGCGCGTTCGAAAGCAGGTTCTTGAGAACCTGCTGCAGCCGTTTCGCGTCCGTGATGATCGTTTCGGCGGGCAGGCTTTCGGCCAGTTCGATGGATAAGATCGAGCGCTCTTGCCTTCGGCCACGTGGCGGAAAGTGCGCAGGCAGAAATCGCGCAGTTCGCTGAAGCGCACGCTGCCGACTTCCACGTCCATCTTTCCGGACTCGATCTTGCTGAGGTCGAGGATGTCGTTGATCAGCGCCAGCAGGTCGGTACCGGACGAGTGGATGGTTTCGGCGTACTTGACCTGCTTGGATGTCAGGTGCTTTCGCTGTTCTCGGCCAGCATCTGCGCGAGGATCAGCAGGTTGTTCAGCGGCGTTCGCAGCTCGTGGCTCATGTTGGCCAGGAACTCGCTCTTGTACTTCGAAGTAAGCGACAACTGCTCGGCCTTCTCTTCGAGCGCGGCCTTGGCCTGCTCGACTTCGCGGTTCTTGGTTTCGACTTCGTTCTTCTGCTCGGCGAGCAGGTGCGCCTTCTCCTCCAGCTCGGCGTTGGTCTTCTGCAGCTGTTCGGCCAGCGCCTGGCTTTGTTTCAGCAGCTGCTCAGTCCGCATGGTGGCGGCGATGGTATTCAGCACGATGCCGATGCTCTGCGTAAGCTGATCGAGGAAAGCCAGGTGGACGTCGCTGAAGTGGCGGAACGAGGCCAGTTCCAGCACCGCCTTGGCTTCGCCTTCGAACAGCACCGGAAGCACCACGATGCTCAGCGGCGTGCCTTCGCCGAGGCTCGAAGAGATTTTGATGTAGTCCTTCGGAATGTCGGTTACCAGGATGCGGCGTTTTTCCTGCCCGCACTGACCAACGAGACCCTGCCCCATCTTGAACTCGGTCGGAACCAGCCCGTTGTCGCTCGACGCGTAGGCGGCCAGCAGCTTCAGCGTGCCGCCTTCATCCGTTCGGAGTCGTCGCTTGATGTAGAAGCTGCCGTTCTGCGCGCCCACCAGCGGCGTCAGTTCCGACAAGCAGCAGCCTCGATACGGTAACCAGGTCGCGCTGGCCCTGCATCATGCCGGTGAACTTCGCGATGTTGGTCTTCAGCCAGTCCTGATCGGTATTCTTGCGCGTCGTCTCGGCAAGGTTGACGATCATTTCGTTGATGTTGTCTTTGAGCGCGGCGACTTCGCCCAGCGCTTCGACCGCGATAGACCGCGTCAGATCGCCCTTGGTAACAGCCGTGGCCACATCGGCGATGGCGCGCACCTGCGTAGTCAGGTTCGCCGCGAGCTGGTTGACGTTGTCCGTGAGGTCGCGCCAGATTCCGGCCGCGCCGGGCACCAGCGCCTGGCCGCCGAGTTTGCCTTCGATACCGACTTCGCGGGCGACGTTACTCACCTGATCGGCGAACACCGCCAGCGTGTCGATCATGCCGTTGATGGTGTCCGCCAGCTCCGCGATTTCGCCCTTGGTCTCGAGCACCAGCTTGCGCTTCAGGTTGCCGTTGGCGACGTCGGTCACGACTTTCGCGATACCGCGCACCTGCGTCGTCAGGTTCGCGGCCATGAAGTTGACGTTATCGGTCAGATCCTTCCACGTGCCACCCACGCCGCGCACTTCAGCCTGCCCGCCCAGCTTTCCTTCCGTGCCGACCTCGCGCGCCACGCGCGTCACTTCCGAAGCGAAGCTGTTGAGCTGATCGACCATGGTGTTGATCGTGTCTTTCAGCTCCAGAATTTCGCCCTGCACATCCACCGTGATTTTGCGGCTCAGGTTTCCGTTGGCCACCGCCGTGGTGACCTGCGCGATATTGCGCACCTGGGCGGTCAGATTGCCGGCCATCGAGTTCACGCTGTCGGTAAGATCCTTCCACGTGCCGGCGACGCCGCGCACTTCCGCCTGGCCGCCCAGTTTGCCTTCGGTGCCGACTTCGCGCGCCACGCGCGTGACTTCCGCCGCGAAGGAGCCCAGCTGGTCCACCATGGTGTTGACGGTGTTCTTCAGCTCCAGAATTTCGCCGCGCACATCGACCGTGATTTTGCGCGACAGATCGCCCTTCGCGACCGCCGTCGTGACTTCGGCGATGTTGCGGACCTGCATCGTCAGGTTGGCCGCCATCGAGTTCACGCTGTCGGTGAGATCCTTCCAGGTTCCGGCGACATCTTTCACATCGGCCTGGCCGCCCAGCTTGCCTTCGGTGCCGACTTCGCGCGCCACGCGCGTGACTTCGGCGGCGAACGAGCTGAGCTGATCCACCATCGTGTTGATGGTGTTCTTCAGCTCCAGAATTTCGCCGCGCGCGTCCACCGTGATCTTGGTGGTCAAGTCGCCCTTCGCGACAGCCGTCGTGACGCCCGCGATGTTACGAACCTGGTTGGTCAGGTTGCTGGCCATGGAGTTGACCGAGTCGGTCAAATCTTTCCATGTGCCGGCCACGCCGCGCACATCGGCCTGGCCGCCGAGCTTGCCTTCGGTTCCGACTTCGCGCGCCACGCGCGTCACTTCGCCGGCGAACGCATTGAGCTGATCCACCATGGTGTTGATGGTGTTCTTCAGCTCCAGAATTTCGCCGCGCACATCCACCGTGATTTTGCGCGAAAGATCGCCTTTCGCGACGGCCGTCGTCACTTCGGCGATGTTTCGCACCTGCGCCGTAAGGTTGCCGGCCATGGAGTTGACGCTGAATCGGTAAGGTCTTTCCAGGTGCCGCCCACGCCCTTCACATCGGCCTGTCCGCCGAGCTTGCCTTCCGTTCCGACTTCGCGCGCCACGCGCGTCACTTCGCCGGCGAACGCATTGAGCTGATCCACCATGGTGTTGATGGTGTTCTTCAGCTCCAGAATTTCGCCGCGCACATCCACCGTGATTTTGCGGCGACAGATCGCCGCTCGCCACAGCCGTCGTGACTTCGGCGATGTTGCGCACCTGCGCCGTAAGATTGCCGGCCATGGAGTTTACGGAATCGGTGAGGTCCTTCCACGTACCGGCGACGCCGCGCACATCGGCCTGGCCGCCGAGCTTGCCTTCCGTGCCGACTTCGCGCGCCACGCGCGTCACTTCGGACGCGAACGAGCTGAGCTGATCCACCATGGTGTTGATACGTGTTCTTCAGCTCCAGAATTTCGCCGCGCACATCGACCGTGATTCTTGCGACTCAGATCGCCGCTGGCCACGGCCGTCGTAACCTCGGCGATGTTTCGCACCTGGTTGGTCAGGTTGCTGGCCATGGAGTTGACCGAATCGGTGAGATCTTTCCATGTGCCGGCCACGCCGCTGCACTTCGGCCTGGCCGCCCAGCTTGCCTTCCGTACCCACTTCGCGCGCCACGCGTGTCACTTCGCCGGCGAACGCATTGAGCTGGTCCACCATGGTGTTGATGGTGTTCTTCAGCTCCAGAATTTCGCCGCGCACATCCACCGTGATCTTGCGCGACAGGTCGCCGTTCGCCACCGCCGTGGTCACGGCGGCGATGTTGCGGACCTGCGCCGTAAGGTTGCCCGCCATCGAGTTGACGGAGTCGGTGAGGTCCTTCCAGACGCCGCCGACGCCTTTCACTTCCGCCTGTCCGCCGAGCTCGCCTTCCGTTCCCACTTCGCGCGCCACGCGCGTCACTTCCGACGCGAACGCATTGAGCTGATCCACCATGGTGTTGATGGTGTTCTTCAGCTCCAGAATTTCGCCCTGCACATCCACGGTGATTTTGCGCGAGAGGTCGCCGTTGGCAACCGCCGTGGTGACTTCGGCGATGTTGCGGACCTGCGCCGTGAGGTTGCCGGCCATGGAGTTGACCTGAGTCGGTCAGGTCTTTCCAGACGCCGCCGACGCCTTTCACCTGCGCCTGGCCGCCGAGCTTGCCTTCCGTACCCACTTCGCGCGCCACGCGAGTCACTTCCGACGCGAAGCTGTTGAGCTGGTCCACCATGATGTTGATGGTGTTCTTCAGCTCCAGAATTTCGCCGCGCGCATCCACCGTAATCTTGGTTGAAAGATCGCCCTTGGCCACGGCCGTCGTCACGCCGGCGATGTTGCGCACCTGATTGGTCAGGTTGCCGGCCATCGAGTTGACGCTCTCCGTGAGATCCTTCCACGTTCCGGCCACGCCCTTCACTTCCGCCTGGCCGCCGAGCTTGCCGTCGGTTCCGACCTCGCGCGCCACGCGGGTGACTTCCGAGGCGAACGAGCTGAGCTGATCCACCATGGTGTTGATGGTGTTCTTCAGTTCCAGAATTTCGCCGCGCACCGCGACCGTGATCTTGCGCGAGAGGTCGCCGTTCGCCACAGCCGTGGTGACTTCGGCGATGTTGCGCACCTGACCCGTCAGGTTGCCCGCCATGGAGTTCACGCTGAATCGGTGAGATCCTTCCACGTTCCGGCCACGCCGCGCACGTCCGCCTGCCCGCCGAGGATGCCTTCGGTGCCCACTTCGCGCGCCACGCGCGTCACTTCCGAAGCGAAACGCGTTCAACTGGTCCACCATCGTGTTGATGGTGTTCTTCAGTTCAAGAATTTCGCCGCGCACATCCACGGTGATCTTGCGGGAAAGGTCGCCATTGGCGACAGCGGTGGTCACTTCGGCGATGTTGCGGACTTGCGCGGTGAGGTTGCCCGCCATGGAGTTGACCGAGTCGGTGAGGTCTTTCCAGACGCCGGCGACGCCCTTCACTTCCGCCTGGCCGCCAAGTTCGCCCTCGGTTCCCACTTCGCGCGCCACGCGCGTCACTTCCGAAGCGAAAGATCCGAGCTGATCCACCATGGTGTTGATGGTGTTCTTCAGCTCCAGAATTTCGCCCTGCACATCCACCGTGATTTTGCGTGAAAGGTCGCCGTTGGCCACCGCGGTGGTCACTTCGGCGATGTTGCGGACCTGCGCGGTCAGGTTGCCGGCCATGGAATTGACGCTGAATCGGTCAGATCCTTCCAGACGCCGCCCACGCCCTTCACCACCGCCTGTCCGCCGAGCTTGCCTTCGGTGCCCACTTCGCGCGCCACGCGCGTGACTTCCGAGGCGAAGGAATTCAACTGCGCCACCATGGTGTTCACCACGCGCGCGGTGTGCAGGAACTCGCCCTTGAGCGAGCGGCCGTCCACTTCCAGCGCCATGGTCTGCGAAAGGTCGCCTTTGGCCACCGATCCGATCACGCGCGCGACTTCGGTGGACGGCTGCACCAGATCGCCAATCAGGCCGTTGACCGATTCCAGACACTCCGCCCAGTCGCCCGATGCCGACTCCCATGCTGGCGCGCTGGTTGATCTTGCCTTCTTTGCCGACCGCGCTGCTGATGCGCGCGAACTCGCTTGCCATGCGCTCATTCAGCTTGAAGATGTCGTTCAGCGTATCGGCGATCTTGCCCGCAATCCCGGTTTGGTCGACCGGCAGGCGAACGGAGAAATCGCCGTCTTTGAAAGCGATCAAAGTCTTCAGCAGGGTGCTGGTATCGAGCGCGTCAGTCACTAGTTCACTCATGGGATTCTCCTGCTGCCCGGGATTCTTGCCGGTCTGTCCCAGCAGCTCCTTGAAGATGGCTCCTAGTTCGAGAAATTCATCCAGGTTTGATGGCTTTCGCAGATAGCGCGCCGCGCCGAGCTGAGTGGCCATGAGACGGTCGCGCGGGCGAATCCGATGAAGTGAGGACCACGACCGGCACCTTGAGGTTGGGCGAATCCCGCAGGCGCTGGAGGATCTCGATGCCATCGTGGCGGGGCAGATTGAGATCGAGAATGATCAGGCTCAGGCTGCCGACGTTTACGTCCGTGTTTTCACCGGAGATGATGTCGATCGCGTCCCTGCCGTCGGCTGCCACCCGGAGGTCGCAATCGACGTGGTGCTCGCGCAGGGCTTCGCGAATCAGATAAACATCCGACGGGTTGTCATCGGCCAGTAATACTTCAGGCATGCCGGCTCACGAAACCCAGCCCGGATCCGGGGAGCATTTGGAAGGAAATGCACATAATGCAGATTCTGCGGGGAGAGTTATGCAGGTTTGCTTCTTCGGTAGACGTTCCATAATGCGAACCCCGTTTCCGTATGTAGCGTACAACCATGGATTTGCGATCACCCATCAGGCGCGCCAAAACTGTGTCAAAAATCGCGAATCCCCGACCGGTGCATTTTGCCGCCCAATTCAGAGCCCGCGACTCTGTCTGTGATCCTAGCCAAGTCTCAGAGAGACAGGAACTACGCCCTTCGGTGTTATGTGGGAAAACATACGCCGGGGTTGGAGAAAGGATGATGTCGAAGGGAACCGAGGGGTTTGGAACGGTTGGTTGCGCGGGACTGAGACGCTCCGAACGCGTTCAGCATACGATTCTCGCCTCGCGCGTTCTGCCGAGACTGGACCTGTAGGCCCGCGGCTTGTGGGCAGCGGCGGTCAGTTGTGTACGGGCAGCAGTCCCGAGTTACTGGTGAAAGCGTTCTCCACCAGAGTCAGAGTCAGATCACCGTTGGGAGCATCGGAGGGCACCGCGAAGTTCACCTGATACACGCCCACCAGTCCGGGGATCAGCCCGGAGAAGCTCACCGTCGTCGTCTCGCCGTTCAGCGTCAGCGCCGGATTGATCACCGTGGTTGCGAACGTTCCGCTCGGCCCCGGCTGGCCTGAGGCCACCGGAATCGTCGTGGCTCCCATACCGACCAGATACACCGATATGGTCTCGCCAGGCGCCGCCGGCGCCGCTTCCGTCACCGCGGCTCCGCTGGCATGGCCTGCCTGCACGTAGCCGCTCGGCAGCACCCCAAGCCCCGGTGAAGCCGCCCCGGCCTGGAAGCTCTGCGGCGTCGTGAGCGCATTGTTGGCGTTCACGATCACCTGATACGGCTGTCCCGCGGGCAGCTCGAACGGCACCTGCGCGTTCACCTGCCCCGGACTCACCATGCTGACCGGCGCCTGCATGCCGCCGATAATCACCGACGTCCCGGCCAGGGTCAGCGGCAGCGGGATCGACGGCGCATTCATCGTCTGCCCCGCCAGATACTCACCCGTGATCTGCACCAGCGCGCCTGGCGCGAGGGGTGCGCCGCCGATCGGATTGTAGAAGTTGGCGATCGCCAGATCGGCAAGAATGGGCGCGTTGTTCGGCGTCACTGCGCCTCCGATCTGCGTCGTGACTGCCGAGAAACTCGGCGCACTGGCCCGCGCGTTGATCGTGATCTGCCCGGCGGTATGTTCCGGCGTCCAGGTGGCGACGTAGGTGGGCAGGGGATTGGTCGGATCGGCCAGCGTGAGAATCAGCGGCGGATCCCCGTTCGAAAACGTCGCCACGATCTGGCCGTTGGAGATCGAATTGCCGCAGTCGTCAACCAGCGCGATGCCGAGAGGCACCGGCCAGGCGGCGGGCGCAGCAAAGTTGCTCACCAGTCCCGTCGAGGTCGGCACCAGCTGCGACGGCGTACAGGCGCCCGTCGCATCCTTCGGAGATATGGCGGATGTCGTCGCCGATCCCGTGTTCTCCACCACCAGCGTCACGTTCACCGAGCGCACCGCGGCCGCCGAGAACGCAAAGTTCACCGCACCTTTGTAAACACCCGGCTTGAGACCGGACGGATTCACGGAAGCGCTCACCGTGCCGGGAGTATCGAACGAGGTGCTGCCAGTGGTCGGCGTCACCGACAGCCAGTTGCCTCCCGAGTTGGTGGAGGCCGATGTCTGGAACGCGGTCGGAGCACTCGTGAACGAATACACCGTGATCGTCTGGGCCGGTGGAATCGCGCTCGCCTGGGTGAGGAAGATCAGACCGCCGGGCGCCGGATTCGGCACCACCGCGGTGGTGGGCGGCGTCACGTTGACCACCACCTCATAGGACTGCGGCGAGTTCGATGCCCCGCCCGCCGTCACCGCAATCGTGCCGTAATAAGTCCCCGCCGTCAGCTGCGCGATCTGCGAATTATCGAACGCATAGCTGACCGTGCCGGGCGCCGTGCCCGCGGCCATGCCGCTGCCATTGACGATTTTCAGGAACGGCGCGCCGGGCGCGACCGCTGCGCTGTAACTCACCGGCGTCAACCCGGTGATGTCCACCAGGAAGGAACCCGGCGTCAGCTGCCCGCCCTGCGGCAGCGTGAATTCCGCGCCCGCCGGACTCAGCGAGAGCACGCCGTTGGGCGCAATCGAGAATGTCACCGGCACACTCGCCTTGCCCGCCGAAGACACGATGTTCACCGACGTGTAGTAGTAGCCCGCGGACAGACCGGCCGGATCCACGGTGACCGTCAGGGGGGCGCTGACCGCTGCGCCGAGAAATCCCGGGATGCCGCTCACCGTGCACCACGGCGCCGCGCAGGTGATCGATTGAAAGCCGATGCCGCCGCCGCCCGTGTTGGAAACCACCAGGGTCTGGCTGACGACCTGAGGCGCAGCCGACGTGGTGTTGAATGACAGCGTCGTCAGCTGCAGGCTCAGCTGCGGCGGCGGACTGGAAACCGTGAGTGTCACCGGCACGGTCTGCGTATTGCCCGCGCAGGCTCCGCTCGTGCATGTCACCACAATGCCCGCCGTGTAGGGAGTCGTCGAACCTGCGAGCGAAAGCGCGGCCTGAGTCAGACTGACGGAGACTGCGCCCGGCGTGGTGCTGCCGCTCGTCGTGCTCAGCCAGGTGGCCGATGACGGCTGCACCGCGACTGTGTAGCCGACGGGCTGGCTGACCATCGTCAACTGCACGCCCACAGTCTGGGAAGGCGGCAGGTTTGTGGTGCCTGAAGCCAGCGAGAAGCTCAGACTGCCCGCCGACAGCACGAGGTTCTGCGTGAACGGCTGCACCGTGATCGAAAGATTCGCCGTGCCGGTTGCGGCGACCGGTGTGGAGGAGTCCATCGCCGTCACCGTGAACGACGTTCCGCCCGACGATGTCGCAGCCGTCGGGGTGCCCGCGATATTTCCCGTGGAACTGAGCGTCAGTCCGGCGGGAAGCGAGCCGGTACTCACCACGAATGTATACGGCGCCGTGCCGCCTTTGGCGGAGATCGTCTGCGTGGGATAACCAATCGTCACCACGCCCGTGGCCAGCGGCAAGGGAGCGTTGATGGTCAGTGGCGGCAGCGCGATCGTGATGCCGAACGTGCCTGACGCGGTGCCGCCCGTGGAGTCGGTGGCTTTCACGGTGAAAGTGTAGGAACCCGCCGTGAGTGGAATGCCGCTCAGCGTCCCGCCCGACTGAAGATTCAGGCCTGGAGGCAGCGCGCCGCCCGCCAGTGTGTAGGTGTACGGCGGTGCGCCGCCGGAAGCGCTGATCACCGTTGATATGGGCGTTCCTGTTACGAACGATCCAAGGCTTGCGCCCGACAGCGAAACCGGCGGAGGCGGCGCGACGGTGAGGGTCGCAGAAGCGATCGCCGTGGCGCCGGTGGAATCGGTCACCGAGACGATCACGGTGAAGCTGCCGGTCTGCGTGGTCTGGCCGCCGATGGCGCCTGTGTTGGAGTTGATGCCGATGCCCGCGGGTAATGAGCTTGCGCTGTAACTGTAGGGCGGTGCGCCGCCCGAAGCGCTGAAGCTGGCGCTGTAGGGCTCATCGGCAATAGCCTGAGGCAGAGAGCCGGAGAGAAACAGCGGCGGCGGGGGTGCCGGCGCAGGCTGAGCGGCGGGCGCAGGCTGCGGAACAATGACAAAATAGGGAAGCGCGTTTGATGTGATCACTCCGAGTCCGGTACCGTCAGCACCGATAGCTGCCAGCCCGGCACAACTGTCCGCGACCAGGAGGTTTCCAGTCTGCGGGTCGGCATCGATGCCAATGGGAAAACAAAGCAAACTCTGTGAGTTTGAATAAAACTGCGAAACGGATGGTCCGGAAGGATTCACCGCGGCGATGTAAGGCGAGGTTACGTTGACACCGTCCGGCTCAACGGTCACGTAGTAGTTCCCGCCTGAAATTGTCAAGCCTCCTCCAGCGCCCTCGAACGGCCCGTTGGTTGAGCCTTCGGGACCGGTAAGCAGCGGAGATGCAACTACCCCGTTCGTCCCGCCGGGGCAGGCGGAGGTGGACGTATTGCAAGGCGAGAATACGTAAAAATTGATCTCGGGATTCCCGTTGCCGTCCGGCGTCTGGAACCCCACAACGTAGTTACCGGCCGGATCAATCCGAACACCTCCAACACCTTGGAGGCCACTACCAACCAGATGGCCCAGGCCTCCGGCGTGCGGCAGAAACCAAAGGGCATTGTTTCCGGCGTCCAGAGCGATAACGTCCCCAGCCGAATCGTCTAACAGCGGAGATGAAAATCTCGCTGGCGCCGGCGTTCGGGCCAAGTACCGTGTTGTTCGGTATGAGGCTGGGGTTCGCAAGCTGTGTTGCGTTTCCGCCCGCCAGCGGCAGAGAATAGACGACACCGTTGGCGCTGGCGGGCATCGCAAACTGCGACGTGATCAGGTAGTTCGCACCGGTGCTGTCGAGCTCGAGATCGAAGGCGGCGGAGAAGCCGGAACAGTTATTGCAACTCGCGCTCGTGCCGCCATTGAGGGCCTGGATGCCACCGCCGCTGCCGATGCCGTTGTAATACTCGCCGGGAGACGAAACCTGTATCGTGTAAGGGGCGATGACACCAGTGTTGCTGGTGCCGGTACAGCTGTCCGTTGCGGTCACATGAAATGTGTACGCCCCGACCGTGGTGGCGCCGCTGCCGACCGCAGCCAGTTGCCCGGTGGACGCCAGGGAGAGAAAGCTCGGGAGGTCCGCCGAAGCGAAGCTGTACGTTGTGGAAGCGCACCCCGTATCGACCGCACTGAACGTGAACGTTGGGTAGCCGGTGTTAACCGCGGCATTCGGAGGAGTTCCGCTTGTGAAGCTGAAATTAGGACCCGCGGCAGGCAGTAAACCCGCGAAGCAAAACCACAGTATCGATAAGGCGACGACGTTACGGAGGCAAGATTTCATGTTTTTCAATCGGGCTGCGTTAATTGAAGTGTTCACCGGGGCACAGCTTCGACGGCTGCTTCACACCGCGACAAAACTCTGAGGTCGTACGATAGTACCTAATCGCACTTCCTCATTCAACCCTCATGAAAGCAAAAGGTCACACGGGAAGTCACGTTGGCTTTGGGTATGAATTCCCGCGGGTGTATGTGATTCTCGAGACGGTTGCCCTGAGCCGTCTGGATTTCAATCCGGCGGATTTTGCATCCGCGCTTCTGGACGGCGGAGCGCGTATCCTGCAATTCCGCCACAAGGGCTTCTGGAGCAGACAAGTGTTCGCCCAGGCCGGCGAGGTTGCGCGACTCTGCCGGGAAGCGCGGGCTTCGTTCATCTTGAACGACCGCGCGGACTATGCAGCGCTGCTGGATGCCGGCGTCCATCTGGGGCAGGAGGACCTGCTTCCGGCCGATGCCCGTTCCGTGATCGGAAAGCGGCCCATCGGCTACTCCACTCACAACGCCGGCCAAATGGTTGCCGCCGGAGCCGAACCCGTCGACTACCTTGCATTCGGGCCGGTCTTCCCGACGGCGTCGAAAGAACGTCCCGACCCGGTAACGGGCCTGGAGAGTCTGGGCCAGGTGCGCGCGCTTACCGATAAACCGCTGGTCGCAATCGGCGGGATCACGCTGGAGAACGCGCCCATGTGCTGGGGCGCCGGCGCCGATTCGGTCGCCGTGATCTCTGGGTTGCTGCCAAGTCCCTGCACGCCTCGCGCGGTGCGGGACCGGATGGAGGAGTGGCTGAGGCTCCGATCGCACTGAGCGTTCCTGGCTATGCACGGACAGCAGACCGGAGCTGCTGGCGCGCCCCCGGGAGTCTCGCCGCCGGTTCCTTTTAAAAGCCGACGCAGCCGCCAACCTGAAGGTCATGGCCGACCGGAAATCCTGTCGCGTCCTCTCGACCCTCTTGACCCTCTTGACCTCTTGACTCTTGACATAAATCACAAATCGCAATATGATCTATTGCGGATAGCAATATGAGGCTGGGCGAAAAAATCCGCTATCTTCGCGAGGTCGAAGGGGCCCTCCGCGGCTTTGACCGCGCTATGACCCAGCAGGAAGTCGTGCGCGCAATTCAGAAGGATCTGAAGAAGCCGATCTCGCAGTCGTACCTTTCGCAGATCGAAAGCGGCGCGCGCCCGCACCTCACCAACACGAGCCGCATGCTGCTGGCGAAGTTTTTCAAAGTGCATCCCGGATATCTGGTGGACGATCCCGAGGGCTATTCGACCGAACTGATTTCCGATCTCGGCGCACTCGAAGACAAGCTCGACCTCTGGCTGGTGAGCGGCGCGGAACGCTTCCGCAACGACCCGGAGGTTTGCGAAGCTCTGCTGGCGCTGGCCAAGCACCCGGATTCGCGGCGCTGTCTGCGCCTGCTGCAGCTGATTCTGGAAAACCCCGGCCTGGCCGATCGCCTTTTCGAAGCGCTGACGCCGGCGTTGTCCGTCAACGGTCAGGAGAAACCGCAATGACCCTGGAACAATTCTTTCTCGGCTGTTTCGCTTTCGGATTTCTGTTCAGCCTGGTCGGCGTGCTGGCCGGGTCGGCGCATCTGCATTTTCACGGGCATCATTTCCATGCCCACGGACAGCACGGCGCGGCGTCGAAGTTCAACATGGGAACCATCACCGCGTTCCTCACATGGTTTGGAGGCGCCGGCTACATTCTCACCAGCTGGGGCCGCGTGGGCTTTGCGCTGGTCTTCGGTATTGCGATGGTCGTCGGCATCGTCGGCGCGGCCATTATCTTTCTGGTGGTCGCGCGTGTTCTCGCGCCGCATGACCAGCCGCTCGACCCCGACGATTACCTCATCGTCGGCGCGCTCGGCACGGTGTCGAGTCCCGTTCGCCCCAATGGCACGGGAGAAATGATTTTCGTTCAGCAGGGACGTTGCTCCGCGCTTGCCATAAGGAGCGAAAACGGAAACCCGATCCCCAGGGGCAGGGAAGTTGTGGTCACGCGCTATGAGCAGGGGATTGCCTATGTGCGCGAATGGGACGAACTGACGGCCGAATCCGAAGAAGGATCTCCGTCGAAAGAGAGTACGGGTATATGAATCCGCTGCAGTTTACCGCTGTAATCGCGTTGATGGTTTTCGCGGTGGTCTTTCTGATCTCCGCCATTGCGCGCCTGTTCCGCAAAGCAGGACCGCATCAGGCGCTCATCGTGTATGGTTTTCGCGGCCCCCGCGTCATCAAGGGCCGCGGCACGTTCGTGATTCCGATGCTGGAAAACGCGCGCGACCTTTCGCTCGAGCTGATGTCGTTCGACGTCGCGCCGCAGCAGGACCTGTACACGATGCAGGGTGTCGCCGTCACGGTGGAAGCAGTGGCGCAGATCAAGGTGAAGTCCGACCCTGAGTCCATCCAGACCGCAGCCGAGCAGTTCCTCACCAAGACTGACCAGAACCGCGAGGCGCTCATCCGCCTCGTGATGGAAGGCCACCTGCGCGGCATCATAGGCCAGCTCACGGTCGAGCAGATCGTCAAGGAGCCTGAGATGGTCGGCGACCGCATGCGGACCACCTGCGCCGGAGACATGAACAAGATGGGCCTCGAAGTGATTTCTTTCACGATCAAGGAAGTCCGCGACAAAAACGAATACATCGCCAACATGGGCCGGCCCGATATAGCGCGCATTCAGCGCGATGCTGACGTGGCGACAGCCGAGGCCGAGCGCGACACGGCGATACGGCGCGCGCAGGCGCAGCGTGAAGCGGCCATCGCCAAAGCTCAGGCGGATCAGGAGCGCGTGCTCGCCGAAACGCTCTCTATGGCGAAGCAGGCTGAAGCGCAGCGCGATCTGGAAATCAAGAAGGCCGAGTATCTGGAGACGACCAAGCGCCAGCAGGCGCAGGCCGACAAAGCGTACGAGATTCAGACCAACGTCATGCAGCAGCAGGTCGTGGCGGAGCAGGTCAAGATTCATCAGATCGAGAAGGAGCACGAAATCCTGGTGCAGGACGCGGAAATCCAGCGTCGCGAGCGCGAGCTGATCGCGACCGTGCTCAAGCAGGCTGAGATCGAGCGGCGCCGTATCGAAACTCTCGCTGCGGCGCAGAAACAGAAGCTGATATCCGAAGCTGAAGGACAGGCTTCCGCCATCCGGGCGCAGGGTGAAGCCGAAGCCGAAATCACGTTCAAAAAGGGTGAGGCCGAAGCCAAGGCCATGAACGTGAAGGCCGAAGCCTATCAGGAATACAATCAGGCCGCCGTTGTTGACAAGCTGATCTCGAACATGCCGGAGATCGTGAAAGCGCTTGCCTCCCCGCTGCAGAACGTCGACAAGATCACTATCATCTCGACCGGCGGCGATGCGGCCGGCATGAACAAAATCACCGGCGACATAGCGAAGATGGCCGCGCAGATTCCGGCGCTGTTCGAAACGCTGTCGGGCATGCAGATGTCCGAGCTGTTCGCGAAGGTGAGATCGATCGGCGAGGCCCCGCCGCCGTCCGGCCCCAGCGGCGAGGCGCCCAAGGCGAAAACGGCCGGCATGTAACGCCGGCGGTCTTGCCGCCGGTTCTTTTAAAGGAAGGAGAAATTACCATGGCACTTTTAGAACGCGTTGGCACGCTGCTGCGGGCCAATCTCAACGACCTCATCGATCGTGCGGAAAATCCCGAGACGATGGTGAAACAAATTATCCTCGACATGGAAAACCAGCTCATGCAGGTGAAGACGCAGGTGGCGATTTCGATCGCCGACCTGCACGTGCTGGAGAAGAAGCGCGACGAAGCCATCGCGGAAGGCGGCGATTACACGCGCCGTGCGGAGATGGCCGTCGCGAAACAGAACGACGCGCTGGCACGCGCGGCTCTCGAGCGCACCATCGACGCGAAGAAGCGCGCGGAGAGCTACGAACAGCAGATCGCCGACCAGAAAGTTCAGGTCGCGAATCTGAAAAGCGCTCTGCAGAAGCTGGACGTCAAGCTCGCCGATGCGCGCGCGAAGTGCGATGTGCTGATCGCGCAGCATCATCGCGCCCGTTCGGCATCGAAGGCCGCCGCCGCGCAGCTCGATGTTGACGCCAACTCGACATCAGGCGCATGGGACCGCATGAACCAGAAAGTGAATCACGCCGAAGCCGTCAGCCAGGCCCGCGCTGAACTATTGGGCGACAACGTGGAAGCGCAGTTCACCGCGATGGAGAAGAACGACGAAATCGAGCGGCTGCTGGCGGATCTGAAGCGGGAGAAAGCGTAGGTGCCTGTGCGCCGTCTTGCGTTAGTGTTCGCGATTCTGGCCTCGGTCAACGCGATTGAACAGATCGTGCTGACCGACTGCAACGTGATTCAGGCGCAGCGTCGCGTGCGCCGGGCGCTGATGAGCCTCGTTCAGTGGAGGGCATTCCTGATCGGGCCGCTGCGGCTGTTTCAGCGCTCGGCATCGCCTGGCTCGGGGCCGTGGCTCGGGCTGGGGAACTAACCGAATTGCAGTTCGAGTGCCTGCCCCGGCGTGAGTGCGAACCACTTTTCGAACAGCGATCCGCGGAGTGCGTGCACTTTGTGGATTTCGTCAGCGGTCAGGCGGCGAGGGGCGAATCCGTTGAATTCATCGGCAGACCAGAGCGTTCCGGAAGCGCGCTCGGAGTCGAACAGGCCGACGATCTGCTCCACTTCGACGGCTTCCATGGGCAGACGCCCGCGCGCGCCTTTGCCGGTGGTGTCTTCGGCATCCCATCCTTCGGCGATGAGGCCGAAGAAGCCACGGCGGTAACCGAGCGCAGTCTCGACTGCGTAGTGCGTGAGATCGTGGAGCACGAAATGCGCGGCGTGGCGGGTCTGCTTCTGCCAGGTTGCGGAGCCGTCGGCACGCGTGCAGCGCAGGGCGGTCGAGCCGTCGGGGTGTTTCGCGATGTCAATGCGAAGCATCAGACATTCCCGGGACATCGTTCCACTGGCGCTCCGAGGTCTCGCCTCCCGCGCGATACCATTCGAGCTTTCGCAGAATCAGGTCCTCGGGCGACATCACCGCGCATTCAATCGCGTGAATACCGTCCGGGCAGATCTCACGCCACGTGCGCCGCGAAAACTCGATCCGGCTGTATTCGTCTGTGGCATGCGGAAACAGATCGAACTTCCACGCGGTGGTCAGATGAATCAGGTTGGCCGCGCGATTCCGCGCAAACGCCTCCCTTATGTGATCTGCATCCGCATAAAATCTGCCCCGCAGAGCAGCGGCGAACTCCTCAATCTGCTCTGGCCTGATGTCCACGACGAGGTCGATATCCAGCGAAGTTCGCGGGATTCCGTGCGCGGAGCTGGCGACCGAACCGACGACTTCGTAGCCAATCTCCATCCGATCGAGAACTCCGAGTAGGTGTACAAATGCTTCAGCCGGATTTTCCATCCTGCTCGGGATCCCACCCGTAGGCTTTAATCATCAGATCGCGGGGGATTCGCAGCGCTGCTGTGCGCAGGAAAATCTCACGTTCCGATGCCTCGGGACAGCTTGCGCGCACTCCGGATTCGGCCATCTGTATGGCGAACGCGGTCAGCTGGAACGCCATCTCGATTCGCTCGCCCGGTGTTTTGGCGCGCAGCAAATCCAGCCACACTTCCATCGCGCGCGGATCGGTGTCGGTGAATTCCTCCGGATGCCGGGGCATGCAGTCCCGATTCTAGCGCGCGCACGCTAGACTGAATTCGAAATGACGTTGCGCAATGCCTGCGCGGTTCTCGCCTTCTTTTGGCCGCTCGCCCTTCATCCCGCCGCCAACGATTCGCTGCGCGGTTTCGATCCTGCCTCGCAGGCGCAGGAAATCCGCCGGGAACAGCAGGCGCGCGCCATCCCCGACCCCGCGCGCATCGGCGAATTCATCCGGCATTACGCGCGTCAGCCGCATCTTGCCGGTACGCCACAGTCGAAGCAGACCGCGGAAGGCATCCTTGCGCAGCTGCGGGAATTGGGCCTCGACGCGCACATCGAGCAGTTCGAAGCGCTGCTTCCCACTCCGAAGACGCGGGTGCTGGAGATGACCGCGCCCGCGAAACTGCGCCTTAAACTCGAAGAACCCGCCATCGCAGTCGATCCCAATTCGCACGATGCCGGCATGATTCCCACCTACAACGCCTATTCCGCGGACGGCGATGTCACCGCGCCGCTGGTGTATGCCAACTACGGCCTGCCGTCGGATTACGACACGCTTGCCGCGCTCGGTATCGATGTCAAAGGCAAGATCGTGATCGTGCGCTATGGCGCGAGCTTCCGCGGCACCAAGGTCAAGGTCGCGCACGAACGCGGCGCCATCGGCTGCATCATTTATTCCGATCCGCGCGACGACGGCTATTTCCAGGGCGAGACCTATCCCAACGGTGCGTTCCGTCCCGCGCAGGGAGTGCAGCGCGGCAGCGTGCTCGATCTTCCTCTTTATCCGGGCGATCCTCTTTCACCCGGCTTCGCGTCTGAACCCGGCGCGAAACGTCTCTCCATTGCGGAAGCGCAGACCATCATGAAGATTCCTGTGCTGCCGATCTCATACGGGGATGCGCAGCCGCTTCTCGCCAGCCTCACTGGCCCGGTTGCGCCCGAACCCTGGCGCGGCGCGCTGCCGATCACTTATCATCTCGGCCCCGGCTCAACGATAGTGCACATGAATGTGGTGATGGACAATGAGACGCGTCCTCTTTATGACGTGATCGCGCGCATCCCCGGCAGCGACTTCCCCGATCAGTGGGTTCTCGACGGCAATCATCACGACGCCTGGGTGCATGGCGCAAGCGATCCGCTCTCGGGCGCGGCTTCTCTGATGGAGACGGCGCGCACGCTGGCTGAACTGGTGCGCACCGGATGGAAACCGAAGCGTACGATTCTGATTGCATTCTGGGACGGGGAGGAGTTCGGTCTCATCGGCTCGACGGAGTGGGCGGAGAAACATGCGGCCGAACTCGACGGCAGCCTGATCGCCGCTCTCAACGCGGACTACAGCGGCAAGGGCCGGTTCAGCGTCGGCGGCTCGCATTCGCTCGAAACCTTCGTCGGGGAACTCACGCGCGATGTCAGTGACCCCACGGGCAAGCCGCTCGCGGCCGCCCTCGAAGCGAACGCCAGTCACGAAGTCCACATCGCCGCTCTCGGTTCCGGTTCGGACTACACGCCCTTTCTGCAGCACCTCGGCGTGGCGGCGCTGGATATGCGTTTCGCCTCCGGGGATGCCGGCATTTACCACTCCGATTACGACGACTTCTACTGGTACAGCCACTTCTCCGACACCAATTTCACGTACTGCCGCACGCTCTCTCAGGTGCATACGCTGGCGATGATGCGGCTGGCCGACGCGCCGCTGCTGCCGTTCGAGTTTGGCCGCTTCGCCGCCACGGTGCGCGCTTACACCGAGCAGATCGCGACCCTGCCGAGTCCGGGGAAACGGCCCGATTTCACCGCGCTGATGAACGAGATCGCGCGCCTGCAGAAATCAGCCGCGGATCTCAACGCGGCGTACGAACGCGCGCAGCCGAACCTCGCCGCCGCGCCCGCGGACAAACTGGCTGCGATCAACCGTATCCTGTTTCGAAGCGAACGCGCGCTGATCGCCGACCCCGGGCTGCCGGGACGCCCCTGGTATCGGCATCTTGTCTACGCACCCGGTGTTTACACCGGCTATGCGGCCAAGACGCTGCCAGGCATTCGCGAGGCTCTCGAAGCGGGCAAGCCCGATGAAGCGCGCGATGAAGCCGTCCGTGTGGTGCGCGCGTTCAGTGCACTCGAAGAACAGCTCGCGCAGGCTACAACACTGCTGGGGCAGATATGATGACCACGCCCTGGGGTGAAGTCGCGGTCGCTGACGCCCACGTTCATTTCTTCTCACCGCCCTTTTTCAGCTCTCTCGCCGAACAGAAAAAGACCGACAATGTCGGTGACATTCTCGGCTGGGATATCCCTTCGTCGAGCGAGGATCTTGCCGACCGCTGGATTATTGATCTCAACCACAACAACGTTGAAAGCGCCGTGCTCATTGCCAGTATTCCGGGCGACGTGGAATCCGTGGGAATCGCCGTCGAACGTCACTCCGCGCGATTCCATTCGGTCGCGATGATGAATCCGTTGATGCCCGGCGCCGACATCCGCTGCGCCAACGCGCTGCGCGACGGCCAGATCAACGGCATCTTTTTATTCCCCGCGATGCACCGTTATTCGATGCACGACACGCACGTGAATTCGCTGCTGGCCACGGTTTCGGGGTTCCCCGGCGCGCTGGTGTATGTGCATTGCGGCATGCTGAGCGTGGGATTTCGCAAAAGGCTCGGCCTGCATTCAAACTTCGACATGCGCTATTCGAATCCCATCGATCTGCATGCCGTCGCGCTCAGCTTTCCGTCGGTGCGTTTCGTCATTCCGCATTTCGGAGCCGGTTACCTGCGCGAAGCTCTCATGGTGGCCGACCTCTGCCCCAACATTTATTTCGACACGTCGAGTTCCAATCGCTGGATGCTCTGCGAGCCTGACGGGATCGATCTTCCCGGCGTGTTTCGCCGGACGCTCGACGTGGTCGGGCCGGGCCGGCTGCTCTTTGGCACCGATTCGTCATTCTTTCCGCGCGGGTGGGTGCGCAGTGTGTTCGACGCGCAGATCGCGGCGCTCTCGGAAGTGGGGGTGAGCGCGGAAGCCGCGCGTTCCATTCTGGGAGGCAATCTGCGCGCACTGATCGAGAAAGGCTGAGAAAACACGCGCGTGTGACGCACTAACGCGGCAGGTGATTCTCCCGTTTCTGAGCAAACATGGATCGCGCCGGCGTATCCATATGGATAACCGCTTCCTCTCTCCGCTGCCGATGCCTGCCCGGACTGCACTGGTTGATTGCGGACTGCGCGCCGGGCCGAACATGCGCGAATTCAGAGCTGCGGAGATGTCGTTTCTGCGCGCGTGGGCGCCGGCCGTGGTGGTGATGCCGCTGGGGCTCGCGTTATCGCTGGCGGACCAGAAGCGGCGCGGCCTGTTCAATCTGCCGAGTCTGAACACGGCAATCGTGATTCTGACTTCGGCGGATGATTCGCCACTTGGCGATCACCATCGCAATCTTCTCTGGAGCACGTTGGGTGTGCCGATCTTCGAACAGGTGCGTGGCGGCGACGGCGCAATTGTTGCGCGGGAGTGCGAAGTGCACGATGGCCTGCACATTGTCGATTCGGCGCATAAGCTGGACGGCGAAATCGTCAGCGACCCGTGCGTGTGCGGGCTGGAGACGCCGCGGCTGAAGCGTGCTTAAGAATCCTGCAGGAGATCCGGGCGGAGGCGTTTCGTTTTCTCAAGCGCCGCCTGCCTCCGCCATTTGCGGATTTCGGCGTGATTGCCGCCCAGCAGGACATCGGGCGCTTTCCAGCCGCGAAACTCCGCGGGGCGCGTCCAGTGCGGACAATCCAGCATCCCCGATTCTTCGAACGATTCGTTGACCGTCGAATCTTCGTTGCCGACGACGCCCGGAAGCAGACGCGCAACCGTATCCACTACCACCGCTGCCGCGAGTTCGCCGCCGCTCAGGACGTAATCGCCGATCGACAATTCCTCGTCCGCCAGATGCTGGGCCACGCGCTCATCCACGCCTTCATAGCGGCCGCAGATCAGCAGCAGTTCATCGTTGGCCGCGAGTTCACGCGCGACTGCCTGCGTGAACTTCCGCCCTGGGCCGAAAGCAGAATCACTTTTTGTTTGGCGCTGCGCGCGGGCCAGATGGATTCCACCGCTTCGAAGATCGGTTCGCGTTTCAGCACCATGCCTTCGCCGCCGCCGAACGGTCGATCGTCCACCGTGCGATGCGCGTCGTGCGTCCAGTTGCGCAGGTCGTGAACGCGCAGTTCGAGCGCGCCGAACTCCGCCGCGCGCGCCACCACGCCGTATCTGAACGGCCCCTCGAAAAACTCCGGAAAAATCGTGAGCAGGTGGAACTTCATTGCAGGTCTTCGAGACCCTCGGGCAGTTCCACGTCGATCCGCTTAGCTTCGGGCCGGATATCGACGCAGATGGCCTTGACGAAAGGAATCAGCAGGCGTCCGCCATCGATTTCGATCAGCGGTGGTCCGCCGATATTCCTCAAAGTCGCGTAACATGCCCGACCAGCCGCCCCGATCCGCGTTCCCGCACTTCGCAGCCGATCAGGTCGGAATGGAAGTACTCGCCTGGCTCGAGCGCGATGCGCTCCCCGATCGGCACCTGAACTTCGGCGCCGCGCAGCTTTTCGGCGTCTGTGATGGAATCGACACCGCGAAATTTGAAGACGAGCGCGCCTGCGTGATGCCAGACGGCATCCACATGAAACAAGCCGACGTGATACAGCGTACCGTCGCCCAGAAGGCGCACTTGTCCGAGGTGCGCAAAACGTTCCGGCTGGCTGGAAAGAGATTCCGCCGTGAGTTCACCGCGGTTTCCGCGCGGCCGTCCCAGCACCGCGACCGAAACCCATCCGGCGTCGCTACTCAAGGATCTCCAGCGTGAAGCGGCGATTCAGCTTCATGCCTGCCGCTCCCAGAATCGTGCGGATCGAGCGCGCCGTCCGTCCCTGCTTGCCGATCACTTTGCCCAGATCGCTCGGGGCAACCTTCAGCTCGAGCACGGTCGTCTGCTCGCCTTCGACCTCGTTGATGGCCACTTCTTCCGGGATGTCGACCAGAGCCTTCGCGATATCTTCGATCAACTGTTTCATCGACTCCCCCAGTTTGCAGCGTTTCGCTGCACGGCGGCACGCGGCCGCTGTGCTGTTCGGTACGGCTGCTTACGCAGCTGCCGGTGCCGGATTATTCTTCACCAGGCGGCCTACCGTATCCGACAGTTGCGCGCCGTTCTTCGTCCAGTACGCGATGCGTTCATGGTTCAGCTTCACAGTCGCCGGCGTGGTGAGCGGATTGTACTGCCCCACCACTTCCAGATTGCGGCTGTCGCGCGCGCGTTCTTTCTCAATCACTACAACGCGGTAAAACGGCTTCTTCTTGGCGCCGAAACGCGCCAGTCTGATCATCAGCATCTATTGTCTTTTTTCCTTCAGCTTTCCTGAAACTCTAAAATCCGGGTAATCCGAGCTTGCCCATCCCCATCTTCCCCAGCTTCTTGCCGAGAGATCCCATGTTGCCGGACAGGCTCTTCATCATCTTGCGCGCCTGCCCGTACTGCTTGAGCAGGTTGTTCACTTCGTTCACGGACGTGCCGCTGCCGCGCGCAATGCGCCGCCGGCGGCTGCCGTTGATAATCATATGATTATCGCGCTCTTGCGGCGTCATCGAATCGATGATGGCCACGATGCGCGTCAGCTCTTTCTCATCCGGCTGCATGTTCTGCAGCTCTTTCATCATGCCCACCTTCGGCATCATTTTCAGGATCGAATCGAGCGACCCCAGCTTGCGCAGCGATTTCAGCTGATCGCGGAAATCTTCCAGCGTGAACTCGTTGTCGATCAGCTTCCGCTGCATCTCCTCCTGCTCTTTGCATGTCGAAGGCTTCCTGCGCCTTCTCGACGAAGCTGACGATGTCGCCCATGCCGAGAATGCGCGACGCCGCGCGATCGGGATGGAACGGCTCGAATGCGTCCGATTTCTCGCCGATGCCGACGAACTTCAGCGGCTGCCCGGTGACGCTGCGGATGGAGAGCGCCGCGCCGCCGCGCGCATCGCCATCCATCTTGGTGAGGATGACGCCGGTGATGCCGAGCTGCTTGTGGAACTCGTCGGCCGATTTCACGGCGTCCTGCCCGGTCATGGCGTCGGCGACGAAGAGGATCTCGACCGGATTCAGCTGGGCTTTGAGTTCCTTCAGCTCGGTCATGAGCTGATCGTCGATGTGCAGACGGCCGGCGGTATCGACGAGCAGGACGTCGCGGCCGTTGTTGACCGCCTCGCGCCGCGCGGACCGCGCCAGATCGGCAGGAGCTTTTCTTCGGGCGTGCCGGCGTAGATCGGCAACCTTGATATCGCGCGCGATGATCGCCAGTTGTTCGCGCGCGGCCGGACGGTAGATGTCGACCGAAACCAGCTGCGGCCGATGGCCGTTCTTCGTCAGCCAGCGCGCCAGTTTGCCGGTGGAGGTGGTTTTGCCCGAACCCTGCAGGCCGACGATCAGGAAGACGCTGGGCGGCTCGTTGGCGAAACGCAGCTTCGATTCGTGGCTGCCGAGGACCTTGATCAGCTCCTCGTTGATGATGCCGATGACCTGCTGCGAAGGCGACAGCGAGGTGAGCACTTCCTGCCCCATGGCGCGCTGTTTTGACGCTTTCGATGAGCTGTTTGACGACTTTGAAATTGACGTCGGCTTCGAGCAGCGCCACGCGCACTTCGCGCAGGGCGCTCTCCATGTTTTCGGCGGTGAGGCGTCCTTCGCCGCGCAGGTTCTTGAAGACACGCTGCAGTTTGTCGGACAGATTATCGAACATCTTGATTTAGATAAAGGAAGCCAATTCGCCCGGAGGTGGGCGACTCTCCTATCTTACAGGAAGGGTCACGGTGCGCGGGATTGGAGGGTGGCTGCGCGGGGCGGCAGACGCCGGATGCGCCGTCGCAGAGGAGTTTTGCGGCGGGCGGAGGCGCAGCCGGTACGGCGCGTCCTTCGGGGAGTCGGGTTCGTTCCACGAAATGAAGTTTGTGCGGCTGGGGCGCAGCTTGCGCTGCGCGTCCTCGGAGCGGGAGGGGAGCTTGCCGTCGGGTTCCTTCCGCAGAATTCAGTTTCTTCGGCGTCTTCCTGGAGACAACGGGTCGCGCGTTCGAGTCGGCGGGTTGCAGCGGACTGGAGCCGGTAGAGAGCGACCATGACACCGGTTTCGTCGCAGAGGTGACGGAATGCGATGGCGCTCAGGGATTTGTCCGGTTTATCCGGGTGCAGGATGCGCTGGCGTTCGATTTCCTCGTTGAGAATACGGGCCTCGAGGGCCGCGACGTGCATGTATTCGAGGTGGGCATGGTGAAAGGCTGCCTCCGCGATAGTGGCGAATTGCGGGGCGGGCGCGGCGGGGAGAGTTTCAGTGAGAGTATGCCGCGAGTAGAAGCCGTGGCGGCAGGCGTTTTGCGAGGAGCGTCGTTTGCCGGCGGCGGTGCGGGGGCCGTGGGATTTGACGCCGTTGAGGCGCGAGGCCTGACGCTGGAGTTCGGTACGCATGAGTTGTGTCCTCCGGATGCGCCGGGCGCGAAGCGCCTCGGCGACGACAGTGTACACCCGAGGAACAAGGGGTGAGACTGCATAGAGCGGAGATCTTTCCTGTTTTGTTGAGGATGGCGATTTTAGAACGGGTGTGAATGGTCCACGGCGGTTTGGCGCAACGGGGGATGAAAACGGTTTCAAGCAGGTGTAATCTGCTGTTGCCGGGAGTAATCAGAGACCGTCGTGCGTCTGGAGCCAATGAGCCCGACCGTGAATGTGGCCGGGACGCCCGCATGCAGTTGTGCACGGCACAACGGATTGTTGCCGCTGCCGCGAGGCAGTGAGCACGTGAAGGAAAGTCGAATTTTTCTCAAGGCGTCCATTGCTCGCGGCAGAGGAGCGTTATGAAGCTACTATACCGCCGCTGCGCGGGCCTGGATGTGCATAAAAAGTCCGTCAGCGTTTGCATACGCCGCCGTATTGCCGGTGGCCACTTTGAAGTCGAAGAAGCCATCTTCGGGACATTCACACAGGATCTGGAACGACTCCGCCAATGGCTGAAAGAGCGCGGGGTAAGACAAGTCGCCATGGAATCGACCGGGGTGTACTGGATCCCGGTTTGGAATGTGTTGGAACGCGGTAAGCACAAGTTCGAGTTGACGCTGGTGAATCCCGCCACCGTGCGGGCTTTGCAGGGCCAGAAGACCGATCGCATTGATGCACGCCGCATCGCCGAATATTTGCAGTATGGGCTGCTGCGGGGAAGCTTCATTCCTCCCAAACCAGTGCGGCAGATGAGAGAGTTGACGCGCATGCGGGTCCATATACAGCAGGACCGCAATCGCGTCATCAACCGAATCGGGCGGCTGCTGGAGACCGCGAATATCAAGCTGGGGTCTGTGGCGAGCAGCATCGCCGGAAAGAGCGGACGCGCGATTCTGAAGCGGCTGGCGGAAGGATCACAGCAGCCGGAGGCACTGGCGAAACTGGCGCTGGGGCGGTTGAAGGAGAAGACACCGGACCTGATTCTGGCGCTGGATGGACGAACCGATGTGCATTTTCGCTGGATACTATCCCGGTTGCTGACCAAGCTCGACTGGCTCGACGGCGAACTGGCGGATATTGATGCGCGGCTCTGTGAGCAGATGGCTCCGCATGAAGATCTGTTACGGCGACTGTGCGCGATTCCGGGCGTGGAGATGACGACCGCACGGGTCCTGATCGCTGAACTCGGCACGGATATGACGGCGTTCCCTAAAGCCGCTCAAGCCGCAAGCTGGGCGGGCTTGTGCCCCGGAAATTCGGAGAGCGCCGGCAAACGATTCTCCGGCCGCACCCGCAAGGGCGATCGCTACCTGCGCCGCATTCTGGTACAGAGCGCATGGGCAGCGGCACGTACTCGGGACTGCTTTCTGGCCGCATTGTTCCATCGCATCGCACATCGACGCGGTTTGAAGAAGGCCGCCGTAGCAGTGGCGCACCGGGTTCTGATCATCGCGTGGTCGATTATCCGGAACGGCTCCGAGTATCAGGAACGCGGCGGAGATCACTTCGACCGTCTCCATCCCGAACGTACGGCCCGAAAACTGATCCGCCGTCTGGAAAAAATCGGGTTTGAGGTCGCGCTGAAACAGCCCCTTGGTCGCCCCAGAGTCGCCAAGCCGCCCATGCCATCCACCAGCTGTCGAAAATGTTGGCACATGCGAATCGCAGACTGCATTCACCTGATCAAGCGCCATCCAAAAACCACCCCCAGCACTAATCCCCTATCGGATTCAGTGGTTTAGAGAGAGAAGTTTTCGAAGGAGAGAGAGAAGTTTTCGAAGGAACGTTTCCCGGTCTTCCTTTCAGTTGCGCACATCGCCGTACATAAATGAGGCTGAACTAAGCCGCGAGCGGCATTTGTGAGGGCTGCGTCTTCGCAGCCGTGTTTGCGTTCATTGAACCTCCCGCCTGCGTTGTAGCGAAGCGCTTTATTCGATCCGCGATTTCTGATCTCGTCATCGGTGAAGGAGGTTTTCACCTATGACAGTTCTCAAACAGCGAATGCTGGACGATCTCCGCATTCGCAACTACGCTCCGTCGACCGTGGAATGCTACACCCGTTCGGTCGCCGAGTTCGCCAAACACTTCAACAAGCCGCCCGATCAGCTCGGTCCGGAAGAGATCCGCAAGTGGCAGTTGTTTCTGCTCAACGAGAAGCGGGTCAGACACTCCACTTACATTCAAGCCGTCTGCGGGCTCCGGTTCTTCTACCGGAACACGCTGAACCAGAAGATCGAGATGGACCGGATTCCACTGCCCCGCTATGAAAAAAAGCTCCCGCTCATTCTAAGCAAGGATGAGGTGAAAGCACTTCTGGAGGCTCCGAAGAACCTCGGCCATCGGGCGATTCTCGCCACCCTGTATGGCACCGGACTCCGGGTATCGGAAGTGACCAACCTGAAAGTATCCGACCTCGATCGCGCCCGCAAGGTCATCTGGGTACGCCGGGGTAAGGGCCACAAGGACAGACAAGTCATGCTGGCGGACCCGCTCCGGGAAGTGCTGGTAGCCTACTGGCGTTGGAAGCGTCCTGCCGACTGGCTCTTCCCGGGCGGAAGCCCGGGTTGCCCGATCACGCGCGAAACCGTTTTCGAAACATGCAGGAAGGCGGCACGGCGGGCCGGTATCAATAAACCCGTGCATCCGCATTCGCTGCGGCACGCCTTCGCCACGCATCTGCTCGACGACGGCGTCAGCTTGGTTGTTATTCAGGCCCTACTGGGCCACGCCAACCTGACAACGACGGCCCGCTATCTGCATGTGAGCGATGCCGCCGTACGCTCCACCAGAAGTCCGCTCGAACTGCTGGGTTCGCTCGATCTGGTTCGGGCCGCTACAGACATTCCGCCGAAGCGATGAACGACCATCGGCCGGAAGTGGCCGATGTTTTCCGCACTTACGAAAAAGACTTCTTTGCGAAGTGGGGACACGTACTCAGTCCCCAACAGCGAAAGGCTTTCGAAGCAATTCGCGACTGCCGCACGGCTGCCCTCGGCGGCCATGTGGAGTATGTGGAGCAATGCGACACGTGCGGGCATTTGGTCAACGCGTACAACTCATGCCGCAACCGGCATTGCCCGAAGTGTCAGGCGATGGCCCGTGCAAAGTGGCTGACGGCAAGAGAAACGGAACTGTTGCCGGTTCCCTATTTCCG
Source organism: Terriglobia bacterium (assembly GCA_963832905.1). Classification (GTDB taxonomy): domain Bacteria; phylum Acidobacteriota; class Terriglobia; order Bryobacterales; family Bryobacteraceae; genus BOG-234. The sequence continues at coordinate 1,294,350 of CAWHVO010000002.1, forward strand.
TGTGGTGTTCACGTTGCCGCAGCAGCTCGGCGCGCTGGCGCTGCAGAATGCGCGCGAGATCTACAGCATTCTGTTCCGCGCTGCGGCGGAAACACTGCTCACGATTGCAGCAGACCCGAAGCGACTGGGCGCGGCGGCCGGTTTTCTCGCGGTTCTGCACACGTGGGGTCAGAATCTGCATTTGCACCCGCACCTGCACTGCGTTGTTCCGGGCGGCGGCATCGCTCCGGACGGCGCGCGTTGGATCGGTTGCCGGAAACCGTCGTTCCTTCTCCCCACCGGCGTGTTGGGCAGCCGGTTCCGAAACTTGTTCCTGACTTATCTGCGCGAAGCGTTCGAGGGCGGCAGACTGCAATTCCACGGAGAAATGGCCGTGCTCGGCAAGCCGCCCGCGTTCGCGGCTCTGTGGAACCGGATGAAGCGGATCAAATGGGTCGTTCATGCGAAAGCGCCATTCGGCGGACCAGCGCAGGTTCTGAAGTATCTGGCCCGCTACACGCATCGTGTCGCTATTTCGAACAGCCGGATTCTTTCGATTTCGGACGGCAAGGTGACCTTCCTGTGGAAGGACTATGCGGACGCCAGCAAGGTCAAACCGATGACACTGGACGCAGTCGAGTTCATCCGGCGGTTTCTGCTTCACATCCTGCCCGCCGGTTTCGTTCGTATCCGGCAGTTCGGGTTTCTTGCGAACCGCGCGCGGCGAGAGAAACTGGCGCTTTGTCGCGCACTGCTCGGCGCGCCTTCGGCACCGCCGCGCAGCGCGCTCGCCGATGTGCCGGACAGAAAAATGGATAAGAAACTGTGCCCGGTCTGCCGGACCGGTCACATGATTCTCATCCGGCTCCCGTACCCCATCGCGCTTGCGCCCGGTATGGGCCTCAACGCATACTTCGCTTACTCAGTCGTCAAAGGCATGGGCGTCAACTGGCACGTCGCTCTCGGCGCGGTGTTTCTCTCGGGGATTGCGTTCCTCGTGCTCACCGCGGCGGGTATCCGCCAGATGATCGTCAACGCTATCCCGCATGAACTATACTCCGCGGTCGCAGCCGGCGTTGGACTCTTCATTGCCCTGATCGGGTTCCGCAACGCCGGCATCATTGTCGCCAGTCAGGCCACGCTCGTCTCGCTCGGCAATCTGCACAGCGCCACCACGCTCCTCGCGCTGTTCGGATTAATCCTGACGGCGGTGCTTCTTTGCGCGGGATTCAGGGCGGCGATTCTGGTGGGCGTCGTTGCGACGTGGACGCTTGCCGCCGTCACTGGCGCCGTCAACTGGCATCCGCAGCCCTACAGCATTCGCGACATCTCCTCTACCGCGCTGCAACTCGACGTCCGCGGCGCACTTCGCCTCGGTCTGGTCGACATTGTCTTCGCATTCCTGTTCGTCAACCTTTTCGACAACATCGGCACGCTGCTCGCCGTCGGGAAAAAGGCAGGCCTTTTTGATAAGGCGGGCTCTGTGCCGCGCCTCAACCGCATTCTGTACAGCGACGCCATCGCGACGGTTGCCGGGTCGATGGCAGGCACTTCGACGGTGGTCAGCTATATCGAAAGCTCCGCCGGAGTTGCGGCAGGTGGACGCTCCGGCGTGACAGCCATCGTCGCCGGACTGCTCTTTACTGTCGCCATGTTCATCGCACCCCTGGCGGGCGCCATTCCCGCCTCAGCGACAGCTCCCGCGCTCATCATCGTCGGCAGCATGATGATGACGGCAGTCGCCGAAATCGCGTGGACCGAACCCGAAATCGCCATCCCCGCCTTCCTCACGATGCTCGCGATCCCGCTGACCTACAGCATCGCGAACGGCCTGGCCTTCGGCTTCTGCTCATACACACTGATCAAGCTGCTGTGCGGGCGCTTCCGCGATGTGAGCTGGATGGTGTACGCGCTCACTGCGCTCTTCATCGCGCGCTTCTGGTATCTCGACGCGCGATAGGATATCCGGATATGCGTGGCAGCATCTTTGTTTTCGTAATGGCAGCGCCTGCACTTTCCGGGCAGTGGCTCAATTACCACTCCGCTTCCACGCCGCGCACGCCGGACGGCAAACCCAATCTGACCGCACCCACGCCGCGTACGCGCGACGGCAAGCCCGACCTCTCCGGCGTCTGGCACGTCGAATCCACACCCGCCGCTGAACTGACGAAAATGTTCGGCGATAACACCGCCCTCAGCGTCCCGGGCGACGATTTCTATTCGCTCTCGAAATACACGATCGATGTATTCGCCGATTTCAAATTCGGCGAAGAGCCGATCCGCCCGGAATTCGCTGGCCGTCATGCTAACCCGATCGACAATCCCACCACGCGCTGCATGCCTGCGGGAATCCCGTTCGGCCAAATGCTGCCCGAGCCGTTCAAGATCGTCCAGACTCCCGGCCTCACGCTGATACTCCTCGCCGAAGTTGACGGCACCATGCGGCAGGTATATACGGACGGGCGCAAGGTTCCCGACGACCCGCAGCCGCTCTGGCTCGGCTACTCGACCGGCCACTGGGAAGCCGATACGTTCGTCGTGGACACCACCGGCTTCAACGATAAATCCTGGCTGGACGGCATGGGCCACCCGCACAGCGACGCTCTTCACATCACGGAGCGCTACCGGCGCCGCGACTTCGGACACATGGACGTGGCGATCACGATCGACGATCCGAAGACTTATACGAAACCCGTAACCATCAGATTCACGGACCTCCTGCTGCCCGATACCGACATCATGGAGTCCTACTGCGCGGAAAACGAAAAAGACCGGCCGCATCTGCATTGACGCCGGTGCGCGGCCAGGTGTAATACCCTAGAAGCCATCAGCGCTGGATTGGGGTAGTTGAGCGCACAGGCCGAAGGGTCCGTTGTGCGCATGGAGCAAGGAGATGGAGTCTCGATGAGGAAGCTGTGGCCCCGCGGGCCAGTCACAATCCTTTTGTTAGCCGTCTGCGGTCTGGCGCACGCACAGGTCACCGCCACGATTTCGGGCAAAATCGAAGACCCGACCGGCATGGGTGTCGATGCAGCCGTAGTCACCGTCACGAGCGTTGAAACCGGCGCTGTGCGCACTGTAACAACCGATCAGACCGGCGTGTTCACTATCCCGTCGCTGCCGCTCGGCGCGCAGGAAGTCAAAGTCGAAAAGAAGGGCTTCAAAACGGCCATTCGCACCGGTGTGACGCTTCAGGTGGGTGAAAACGCCGTGGTCAACCTTCGACTCGAAATCGGCGAACTGGCGCAGCAGATCACGGTTTCCGAAGAGAGCCCCATCGTCAACACGACGACCTCGCAGAGCTCCGGCACTGTCGACGCGCGAGAGATCAAGGACCTGCCGCTCAACGGCCGGAGCTTCGACGATCTCATCGCGCTCAACCCCGGGGCCATAAACTATGCGCTGAAGAGCGCGAACACCAGCACGAGCAACGGCAACACCTTCACCGTCGACGGCCGGCGTCCGGGGGATAACATCGTGCTCCTCAACGGCATCGAATACACGGGCACCAGCCAGCTGCAGATTACTCCGGGCGGTGTCAGCGGCCTGCTTCTCGGCGTCGACGCAGTGCGCGAGTTTAACGTACTCACCGATACTTACTCGGCCGAATACGGCAAACGATCCGGCGCGCAGGTGACAGTCGTGACGCAGTCGGGCACGAATGCGCTCCACGGCACGCTGTTCGAATTTCTGCGCAACAGCGACCTCGACGCCAAAAACTTCTTCGACCAGGGATCGATCCCTCCCTTCCGCCGCAACCAGTTCGGCGCCGCGCTGGGCGGCCCTCTGAAGAAGGACAAACTTTTTCTCTTCGGCAATTACGAAGGCTTCCGGCAATCGCTCGCCCTCAGCAACGTCTCTGTGGTGCCCGACAACAATGTGCGTCTCGGCGAACTGCCGAACTCCACGACAGGCATCTACTCCACGCCGTCGAACCTGAATCCGGGAATTCTGAAATACATGCAGCTCTGGCCGGCGGTCAACGGGCCCGAGTTGCTGGTGAACGGCGTCAACAGCGGTGCGGCGTTTTCCTACAACCACCCGCTCGAGCACATTCGCGAAGACTTCGGCACGCTGCGTTCGGACTACCTCATCAGTGAGCGGGACACGCTGACTGCGGGCTACACCATCGATGACGGCACCAGCACCATCCCCCTCGCTGATCCGCTGTTTGCTTCGTACACGCCTCTGCGCATGCAGGTCGCAAGCCTGCAGGAAACGCATGTTTTGTCGCCATCGCTGATTAACACGTTCCGCGCCGGCTTTTCGCGCGCCGGTTTCGCTTTGGTTCCCGTTTCGCTCGCCTCGTTTCCGGCCGATCTGTCGTTCGTCACCGGTCAGGGGCCCGGCGGATTCACCATCGGCGGCGGCAACACGACCACCGGCTCCGCCGCTCTCACGGCCGCCGGCCCGAACAACGCCGCGAACGTCTACAATCACCGCAATCTCTACACTTTCTCTGACGACATGCAGTGGAACGTGGGCCGCCACCAGATCAGCTATGGCGTATGGTTTCAGCGCGTGCAGGACAACGAGAACGGCGCCTCGCGTACCACCGGTGTGGCGACGTTCGCTTCGCTCGCGACGTTCCTAGCCGGCACCGTCACTACGTTTCAGGTCGTGCCCGATCCGAACGAACTCGGCTGGCGCAGTTGGTTCACCGGCGAATATCTGCAGGACAACTTCCGCGTGCGCCCCAATCTCACTCTGAATCTCGGGCTGCGCGTGGAATCGACCACCGGATGGAACGAGGAATCCGGGCGCGCCGCCAACTACATCACGAGCGGAGGCGTTCTCGAAACCAATCCCATCGTCGGCAATTCCGTCTTCACGAAGAACAATGCCACGCATCTTCTCTCGCCGCGCATCGGGCTCGCCTGGGATGTATTCGGCAACGGCAAAACCGCGATTCGCGCCGGCTTCGGCACCTACTATTCGCTGATCGACGACCTGAGCTTCCTGATGAATTCGCTGCCTCCGGCCAACGGATCGGCATCTTACTCGGGAGCTCTGCTGCCGCTGCTCCCGGTCACTCCGGGGGTGTTGCCGCCCCCCCAGTGCATCGGCCCAGGGGTCCCATCGCCCTGCACGACGTTCGCGCCGCAGGGCGTCAGCCCAACGCGCAGACGCCGACGGTGCAGGAATGGTCACTGCGCATCGAGCAGCAGCTGAGCCAGAGCACCGTGCTGCGGATAGGCTACGTGGGCTCGCATGGCTATCATGGCTGGCTCAACATCGACGCCAACGCCATTCCCGCGCAGATCTGCGCCACGACCACCTGCGCGTCCGGCGGAAACGGGACGGCTCGCGGGACCGTCAATCAGGGTGCGCTCTATCTCCCCGTGCAACCGACGCGCCCGAATCCGGTTCTCGGTGCAGGCTTCTTCTGGTACACGGAAGGCAACAGCAGCTACAACGCACTGCAGATCGATGTGATGCACCGCCTCGCGCACGGCCTCGAAATCCGCGGCAATTTCACATGGTCGAAGAATCTCGATCTCAATTCCGCCCCCACCGGCGCGCAGGCGAGCAATGAGGCGCAGATGGTCGAGGATCCGAATTATCTGCCCATGGATTACGGCAAGTCGGCGTTCAACGTGGCGGCGCAGAGCAGTATCTCGGCACTTTACGAACTGCCCTTCGGTCACGGCAAAACGTTCTTCGGCGGCGCCAGCGGAATGACCGAGCGCTTCATCGGCGGGTGGCAGCTGAACAGCATCGTCACTCTGTTGAGCGGATTTCCTTTCACCCCGCAGGACGGATCCAATCGCTCCGGCGACGGCGACACGCGCAATCCCGACCGGCCGAATCTGAATCCCACGTTCACCGGACCCATTGTCACCGGCAATCCGAATCGGTGGTTCAATCCCACGGCTTTCGTTCTGGAAACGCCCGGTACCTGGGGCAACGTCTGGGCGGGGCGTTTTCAACGGGCCCGGCCTTGCCGAAGTCGATCTTTCGCTGTTCAAGCGCTTCGTCGTCACTGAGCGCACCAATCTGCAGTTCCGCGCCGAGTTCTTCAATGTGCTGAACCGCCCCAATTTTGCGTCGCCGAACGCCGTCGTGTTTTCCAACGGTGCGGCCAGCCCGTCAGCGGGACTGATCACGAGCACGGTGACCTCGTCGCGGCAGATACAGTTCGGACTGAAGCTACAATTTTAATTGCCGGCATTAATCATCGATAACCACGATTCGTTCACCTTCAACCTGGTGCATGCGGTGGCCGGGATCACCGGTGAAATGCCGATCGTCGTGCGCAACGACGAAATGGAGTGGCCGGCGCTCAGCAGGCTGAGTTTCGATTGCATCATCATTTCGCCCGGTCCGGGCCGCCCCGATCGCGCGCGTGACTTCGGTGTCTCCCGCGACGCGATTCTGCATGCGGAGGTTCCCCTGCTCGGCGTTTGCCTCGGCCATCAGGGCATCGCGGCGCTGTTCGGAGGCGACGTTGTTCAGGTGGCGCCGGTGCACGGCCAGCCGAGCCACATCATGCACAGCGGCGACGAACTGTTCCGCGGCATTCCGCAGCGCTTCTCTGCGATTCGCTATCACTCACTTGCGGTTGCGGAGCCGTTGCCCGCGGAACTGAAGAAGATCGCCTGGTCGGACGACGGGACCCTGATGGCGCTGCGTCACGTCTCCCGTCCGATCTGGGGCGTGCAGTTTCATCCGGAGTCGATCTCGACGGAATTCGGAATCCAGCTGCTGCGGAATTTTCTCGCGCCCCGCACGCGATCGCGTTCGATGCCGTGTCCGCATCCGCCCGAGGTGTTGTTTCGCGAACTGTTCTCTCAGGAGCGCTATGCGTTCTGGCTGGACCGTACGCCGGTGAGCTACATGGGTGCATCAGCCCAGATCGTCAACGATCCGGCGCTGCTTGCGCATCCGGCCGCTGCAACCGATCTGCCGTTTCCGTTCAGCGGCGGGTATGTCGGCTATTTCGGATACGAATGGGGACAGAAGCATAAACACGCCTCGCCGTATCCGGATGCGATGTTCCTGCGCGTTGATCGGTTCCTCGCCATCGATCACCGCGACAACGCGCTGTACCTCGTCGGCGACAGCAAGTGGCTTGACGAAGTCGAATGCCGCATCCGCAAGATCGCCCCGCGTGAAACGCCCAGATGGAATCGGGCTGTTCCGCAGGCCGGATACCGCATTCCGCGCGAAGCCTACCTCAACAAAGTGCGCGAATGCCTCCGGCTGATTCGCGAAGGCGAGAGCTACGAGCTCTGCCTCACCAATCAGGTTTGCCTCGAATCGGATATCCCGGCGCTCGATTACTACGAAACGCTGCGCCGCATCAACCCCGCGCCATACTCGGCCTTCCTTCAGTTAGACGACATCCAGGTGGCTTCGACGTCGCCCGAATGTTTTCTGCGCATCGACCGCGATCGCCACGCGGAATCGCGCCCCATCAAAGGAACCATCCGCCGCGGCCGCGATGACGCCGAAGATGCCGCGCTCCGCGAACGCCTCGCCAACGACCGCCGTTACCGCGCCGAAAATCTCATGATCGTCGATCTGGTGCGGCACGATCTTTCGCGTATCTGCGAGGTGGGCAGCGTTCATGTGCCGCGCCTCATGGAGGTTGAAACGTACCCGACCGTGCACCAGCTTGTCAGCACAATCTCCGGCCGGCTGCGCCGTGACGTTACCACGATGGACTGCATTCGGGCACTCTTTCCTGGCGGCTCCATGACCGGCGCGCCCAAGCAGCGCAGCATTGAGTTGCTCGATGAGCTCGAACCCGCGGCCCGCGGCATCTACTCGGGCGCCATCGGATATCTCGGCGACAGCGGCACGGCGGACCTCAGCATCGTCATCCGCACTGCCGTATTTCACAAACGCCATGTGACTCTCGGGGTGGGGGGCGCAATCGTGGCGCAGTCCGACCCGATGGCCGAGTGGGACGAGATGGAACTCAAGGCGCAGGCATTGCTCCGCGCCTTCGAATTGGCCTGACTATTTAATACTCTTAATCCACTTCAGGATGGGACCCGAGACGCTGGTGTCCGGAGTGCCGATGGAGAAGACCTCCGACATGTGGCTCTCGCCCTTCATGTAGAGCAGCGTCGGGCAGTGATCCTTGCCTTCTTTGCAAAGCTCGTCCTGCAGGGCTTTGGCGAAGGGACTGTCAGTGCCCTGGATTCCAGGATCGAGCTCAGCCGTCGCGAGCATGATCTTCACTTTGGTCTTCTTCAGCTCAGGCAGGCTCGATCGTGCGAGTTGCGTCGCGGCATCCGGCGGCGCTCCGCGTCCGGCGCCACCACCCGCGCCGCGCCCGCCGCGCCCACCGCGACCCGCTGTCGGAGGAGGATCGGTGCGGCCCGGGCCATTGACCGCGCCCGCATCGGAAAACGCCGCGCCCGCCGGCAGACCGCAGGCTGTGCCGGAAGAGCCGAGAATATCCGGGCCGCCGCGTCCGCCGCCGTTGCCGAACGCGCCCGCCGTTAAAGGCAGGATGTTGAACTGCCCCGACATGAAGATCGCTGCTTTCACGCCGACGCCCTTCGGCCCCCATAATTCGGGCCGTCCGATGTAAGTCCCCAACGGTCCGTTGCCGGCCGACTGCGCCCAGATGAACATGCGATCCGGATTGCCTCTGTACTTTGCGATATTCGCCTCGACCCACTGAATCATGAGCGAAACATCCTTGCCGCCGCTGTCCCAATCGGGGCCGGCATGCCGCTGCATGTTCACGCCGACCATCCCGTTTTTCGTCGCCCAGCGCATGATGTTGTCGTAAAACGCGTTCGCCTCACGATCCTGCTGCTCGATCTTGTTGCCCGCGCCGCCCGCGATGTACATCAGCACCGGCCGGTTTCCTTTGCCCTTATCCGCGGTGAACACGTCGAGCACGTCTTTGGGATTCGGCCCGAACGAGACATCGCGCGCGATGGTGATGCCCGGATAGAGAGGCGTCACGCTGCTGTTGATGTCATTCGCGGGCATCAGCGATCTGTACAGTTTCGCTGTACACGGCGGATCGACGATCCGACCGATCTTCTTCAGGCCGGCTTCGATATCCGGCGGCACCTGAGCCTGTGCGCTGACCGCGGCCAACGCCGCCAGCGCAAACACGCAACGAGAGGATTTCATGACGCCGAACAGTTTATCCCATGGGCTTTATCCCATGTTCGGGCGGCGCAGCCTCACCCATGCGGGAAACAGGGCGGGATCGTCCAGCCAGACCAGCATCCACTCCACCATCTCCGCCTTCATCGCCCGCCTGCCTTCGTCCACGTTCACGCTCTTCGACACCCAGCGCGCCCGTTCCTTGGCCGCAATCACCTGATGCCGGCAATAATGCTGCAGTTCGGCGCGTTCCGCATAGACACGGCTTAGCTCACAGAGGCATGCTTCGAGCTGATCGCACGAATGCGCGTTGACGCCGCACCACGGCGCCCGAACCGGAATGCCGCATTCGCGCAGAGTGGTCTCGGAAATATCGGGAAGAGCCGCCTGCAGTTCATGCCACTCGGTTTCACCGATTGCGCTCCATCCACGCTCGGCGATGAAATCGCGCACGCGCTGCTTCTTAGTGATTTTGGGCACGCTGATACTTCGCCACGTTCACGGTATGCTCGCCAAGCGAAGCGGAAAAGTTGTGCCCGCCCGTACCATCCGCTTTCGCCACGAAATAAAGATACGGCGTGTCCGCGGGAGCCAGCGCCGCTTCAATCGAACTGAGCCCCGGATTCGCAATCGGCCCCGGCGGCAATCCTTTGTGCTGATAGGTGTTCCACGGACTCGGATTCGCCAGATCGGACCGGTGGATCGTTCCGCGATAGCGATTCTCCAGCAGCGCGGCATACACCGTCGTCGGATCGCAGTCGAGCTTCATGCCGATGCGCAGGCGGTTCTGAAACACCGACGCCACCATGGGCCGCTCTTCCGGGCGTTTCGCTTCGCGCTCCACCATCGACGCCAGCGTGACGACGTTGTGCACGTTCGCCCCTGAGTTCAGAGCTTTCCATCGTTCACGAAACTCCCCGGTCATCCTGCGGCAGATCTGCTGCGCGGTTGTGTGCCGGTAGACGCGGTACTTGTTCGGAAACAGGTAACCTTCGAGCGACGGCGCACCCGGATCCAGATCCCGGATCATGGTGGGGTTTTTCGCCGCCGCCAGAAATGTTTCCGCGCGCATCGTGCCCAGTTTCGCGACGGCGTCCGCGACCTCGTACATATTGAATCCTTCGGGCACCAGCAATTCCATGTAGTAAATGTCGCCGCGCGCGAGACGCGAGATGATTTCGAGCGGCGATGCGGGTTTGTCGAACCTGTACTCGCCCGCCTGCAGATTGACGTTGCGCCGCATTCCGCGCGCCGCCAGAAACAGCCAGGGCTGTTCGATGAGGCCCTTCGCTGCCAGAGTTGTCGCAATCGATCGCGAGGACGTCCCCCGCCCGAACTCGACGAACACCGGATCGTTGAATCCCTTATAGGGCTGATTCACCCGATAGGCGATCCACGCCCCTGCGGCCACGGCGATCACGACGACGAGGGCTGCCAGGCGCAGCAGAATTTTCACGGCCGCGCCTCGGGAGAATCGAGATAGCTCTGCAGCAGGATCACCGCCGAAAGCCGGTCGATGGCCGCTTTGCGCTCTCGATGCGCAATGCCTGACCCGCGCAGAGTGCGTTCTGCTTCGCGGCTCGTCCAGCGCTCATCCCAGAACCGGATGGGCAGGCCGGTTTTGTACTCGAGCTCGCGCGCGAACTCCCGCGTGTAGTCACCCTGGCGGCTGCGTTCGCCGCTCATGTGCAGCGGGTCGCCCACGAGGATCAGCCTCACATTATTTTCAGCCGCGAGGCGCCGCAACACTTCGATATCGTCGCGACGCCCCTCGCGTTCGAGCGTTTCGAGGCCCTGCGCCGTCAGGCCGAGCTCATCGCTCAGCGCCAGACCGATACGCCTTTTCCCGAGATCGAGCGCCAGAATGCGCCCCGCTGCCGCCACGATTCGATTGTATTCGCCCATATTTACCCACACCGCGTACCTGCGTGTTAGTCTCGTGACATCGAGGCACGGCAGGTTGATCCGCACGAGCGAGGAACGGTCGCAGACTTCCATCCGCCAGCAGGTGCACGGTTACGCGCTTCCGGTGATCGCCGCGGGCGTCATCATCGCCATCCTCTACTGGGCGCGCCCGATCTTCATCACCACGTTCACGTCGGTGATTTTCGCGCTGATCCTTGAACCCTTCGTCGGCATTCTGATGCGGCTGCGGCTGCCGCGTCCGGTCGCAACCCTCGCGGTCGGTCTGATCGCGGGTGCGGGGCTTTACCTCGGAGGTGTGGCTGCATTGGGGCAGCTCTCGGGTCTTGCCAGTGACGTCCCTGCGTTCCGCGAAAACCTCACGGGCTTCATCACCGGCGTGACCGACCGCATTGAGAACCTGGAAAACAATGCCACGCGTCTGTTCGTTCCCGCGCGCAAAGTCGAACCTGCGCCCGCACCGCAACCCGCGACGCGCTCGCGGAAAAAGAAGAAAGAACAGGAGCCGCCGGTGATTTCGCCGAATATTCCGGCGCCGGTCGCGGTCCCTGGCGCACTGGCGCCGATCCCCGAGGTGCGCATTCACGAGGACCGCAACGTCATTACTGAATACATCTACCCGCAGCTCGGGACGCTCTACGAATTTCTGCTAATGGCGTCGTTCGTGCCGTTCCTTGTTTACTTCATGCTGAGTTGGCGCGACCACATCTATCGCAGCTTCCTGCGCTTCTTCGAGGGCCCCGACCGCGTGGCCGCCGCGCGCAGCCTCGAAGGCGTCGCCGAGATGGCCCGTGCTTTCGTAGTGGGCAACTTTCTGATCGGCCTGTTTCTTGCGGCGCTGAGTTGGACTGCGTTTGCCATGCTCGGCATTCCGTATCCGTTTCTGATCGGGCTGATGAGCGGCTTTCTCAGTCTGGTGCCTTACATCGGAATGCCGCTGGCGGCTGCGCCGCCTGTTCTTGCGGCTCTCGCCGGCGGTGAGCCGAGCGGCCTCATCCTGGGCGCGATTCTGGTTGTGCTCATCCTGCATCTGGCGGCGATGAATGTGCTGTATCCGAAGATCGTCGGGGCGCGCGTCCACCTGAATCCCCTGGTAGTGACTTTTTCACTCATGTTCTGGGGATTTCTGTGGTCCGCTGCCGGACTTGTTCTCGCTATTCCGATCACGGCGGGTATCAAAGCGGTTTGCGACAATGTCGCGGGTCTCCGTCCGTACGGCCGGTTTCTGGGAGACTGATACCGATTCATGCATCCGTTCTTCGAACGGCTCCGCGCGCGCGCGCAGGCGGCCCGCCACCGAATTGTGTTCGCGGAGGGCGATGATGCACGTGTGGTCGCCGCGGCTCGGCGACTGAAAGCGGAGGGTCTCGCCGAACCGATTCTGATTTCGAAGCACCGCGTACCTGGTATCGAAACGATTGACCCCGGGACCTCAACGCGTCTCGCCGATTACGCGGCGCACTATCATCGGCGTCGAGCGTTGAAGGGAGTTACCGAGGCGGAAGCGGACGTCATCGCGCGCCAGCCGCTTTACTTCGCAGACCTGATGGTCGCAACGGGTGACGCCGATGGCAGCGTCGGCGGCTGCGTCTGTACGACGGCGGATACGGTGCGCGCCGCGATTACCACTATCGGCCCGGCGCATGGCATCACGACCGTCTCAGGTGCGTTTCTGCTGGTGCATCCCGATCGGACCTTTGGTGTCGACGGCATCATGACTTTTGCGGACTGCGCCGTCATCGTCGATCCGACGTCAGAACAGCTGGCGTCCATCGCGATCGCAGCTGCGGCTACCAGCCGGCGCTTTCTCGAAGCCGAGCCCCTGGTCGCGCTGCTTTCCTTTTCGACCAAAGGCAGCGCGCATCACGCGGAAGTCGACAAGGTGACCGGGGCGCTGCGTATCGTGCGTCAGATTGCGCCCGATCTCAAAGTGGATGGCGAACTGCAGCTCGACGCCGCGATCATTCCGTCTGTTGGCGCATCCAAAGCGCCGGGCTCCACGGTTGCCGGCCGCGCCAACACGCTGGTTTTTCCCAATCTCGCGGCGGGCAATATCGGTTACAAAATCGCCGAGCGCCTCGGGGGCGCCATAGCCATCGGCCCGATTCTGCAGGGGCTGGCGAAACCGGCCAACGACCTGTCCCGCGGTTCGACGGCGGAGCACGTTTACAACACCGCTATCCTGACAGCCTGCCAGTGACGTTAATTCACTTTGACGAACTGCGTCTGGTGCCGCCTCAAATACCAGCACGGATTGTGGCCCGAATGCGGAAACAACGAATACACGCAGCGCTCTGTGGACGGGTCCGTCCGGTCATATTCGACCTTGTTGAAGTTCTCCTGCACGACGAGCACGCGGGTGACGGTGACATCCGCGTACGGCGCGTGGCGGATTCTCACATACACGTCGTCGATTCCATACGCGACAGCCGTTGCCGCGGCGATCCCCAGCGCGGTTCTGATCAGGATTCGTTTCATCGGAGCAGCGGGAAAAGGTCAGCCACACTACTGAGCCGCATTGGCTGATCGGAAACCAGCGCTTCGCCATGCCGCGCGCCAATGAGTGAGCCATAGTAACGATCGCGCGACTCCAGTCTGTACAGAAAATCCTCCGCCGGCGTGACGAACTGCGAACGATAGGTCCGCAGCAGATCCAGCTTGCGTGCGAACACTGTTCAACGTGTCGACCACGAACGTCGGCTGATGAAACGTGTGGATCGGGTAGTAAAGGAACGCCGCGGGCCGGTGCGGCGGATTCGAATCGTCGAACGTCGTAAGGCCGCAGAGCATCCGCGAATTCTGCACGATCAGTCCGGCAGCGGCATGATCGGGATGCCGATCCTCCCAAAGCGGCGCGATCACGACTCTCGGCTTGTGGCGCCGAATTGCGCTGGACACGGCGCGCCTCGCATCGGGCCCATCGACCAGCCCGCAATCGGGCAACTGCAGATTCTCGCGCGCTTCGGCTCCTATCGTTCCCGCGGCGGCGCTGGCTTCGATCCTTCGTTCGTCGACAGTCCCGCGCGAACCCATTTCGCCTTCTGTCATGTCAACGACTGCCAGCGAAACCCCATGATCGCAGAGCAGCAGCGCGATGCCGCCCACGCTCCACTCGATATCGTCCGGATGCGCGCCGATCAGCAGAACGTCCACGGGCATCGGAATCTACTTCGCCACCAACTGCAGAAACGCGTCGGCGGCATAGCTCACCGCGCGCCGCGCCGGCTGCACCAGATAGATATTGCGGTCCACTTCGACTTCCGGCACGCGCACCGCGACCAGCCGCTTCTCGGCGATCTCCTGCTCGACGCACATGCGCGGCAGAAACGCCACGCCCTGGTTCTCCTCCACCATCCAGCGAATCATCTCGATGGTCGGCATTTCGATATCCATGTTGAGCCGCACGCCGCGCACCTGAAAGGTACGCAGCACGATATCGCGATACGGAGAAACCACGTTGTGTGCCACGAATGTCTCGTCGCCCAGTTCGGATATGGGCACAGTGTGACGTTTTGCGAGGCGATGCTTCGGCGAGACCACGAACGCCAGCGAATCGGTGAAGATCACGCGCGACCGCAGACGCTCGTCGCGCGGCTGATAACTGATCACGCCGAGTTCGAGGTTGCCGTCCATGATCTCAGCCGGAATGCGGCTGGAAAAACTGCGCCGGATCTGCACCTTTACTTTCGGATAGAGGCGGCGATAACGCTCAATGTGCCGCAGCAGATAGAGGCCGGTCGATTCATTCGCGCCGATCACGAGCCGCCCCGCCGAATGATCGCGCAGCTCAGCCATCGAATTTCCGAGCTCGAGCGCCAGGTTCTGAAAACGCCGCGCGTACTCGAGCACGGCACGGCCGGCATCGGTGAGTACGACCTCCTTCGCCGAACGGTCGAGCAGCTTCTCGCCCAGCTCGGTTTCGAGGCGCTGCAGGGCCAGCGATACGGCGGGCTGCGTGCGTGAAAGCTTTTCGGCCGCGCGCGAGAAGCTGCGCTCATCGGCTACGGTCATGAAGACCCTCAGCGTGCTCAGCTCCACGCCTGCATTATAATATCCTTTAATCCAATCTGCGAATGAAATAAATTTGCTTTATCGCTCCGCGGCTCTCGCATAATGGCCGTGGAGTACCTTCCAACTATGAATAATCGCGTCTGGATCTTCGACACGACCCTCCGGGACGGCGAACAGTCGCCCGGCTGCAGCATGACCGTACCCGAGAAGCTGCGCATGGCGGGAAAACTGGTGGAACTCGGGGTGGACATCCTCGAAGCCGGTTTTCCGATCGCTTCACATGGCGATTTCGAAGCTGTGGACGCGGTGAGCCGGGAATTCCCCTGGGTGCAGGTGGCGGCGCTTGCCCGCTGCACCAGGCTCGACGTCGAACGCGCGGCCGCGTCTCTCGAAAAAGCGCGGCGGCCGCGCATTCACACTTTTCTCGCCACCAGCGACATCCATCTCAAATACAAGCTCAAGAAGTCGCGGCAGCAGGTGCTCGACGACGCCGTAGCCGCGGTCGAACTGGCCCGCAGCTTATGTCGACGACGTCGAATTCTCCGCCGAGGACGGCGCCCGCACCGATCCCGATTATCTGGAACAGGTGTCGCGCGCCGTGGTGGCGGCGGGCGCGCGCACGGTCAACATTCCGGACACGGTCGGCTACTCCACGCCCGATGAATATGCCGAAATCATCGGCCGCGTCGTGAAGGCGCTGGGCGATACCGCGATCGTCAGCGTGCATTGCCACGACGATCTCGGCCTGGCGGTGGCCAATTCGCTGGCCGCGGTCAAGCGCCGGGGCGCGGCAGATCGAATGCACCATCAACGGCATCGGCGAGAGGGCGGGGAACTGCTCGCTCGAAGAAATCGTGATGGTGATGAAGACGCGCCAGGACCGCTATCCCGTATCACACCGGCATTCACACCGAGCATCTTTTCCCGGCCAGCCAGATGCTGAGTTCGATCATCAGCTTCGGGCCGCAGCCGAACAAGGCCATCGTCGGGCGCAACGCGTTCGCGCACGAAGCCGGCATCCATCAGGACGGTTTTCTCAAGGAGCGCACCACGTACGAGATCATGGACCCGAAGTCCGTCGGCGTGCCGGAGAGCCGACTGGTACTCGGCAAGCACAGCGGCCGCCATGCACTGAAGAGCGCGTCTGGAAGTGCTCGGCTTCACGCTCACGAAGGAAGAACTCGACATCGTTTACACCGAAATCACCGCGCTGGCGGACAACAAGAAGGGCCTGATGGATGAAGAGATCGCGGAGCTTGCGCGACGCAGCCAGCAGGCCGCCGTGGCAGCAAAATAAGGAGCATTCTTGAATCTGAACGTATTGGTGCTGCCCGGCGACGGCATCGGCACCGAAGTCACCAGAGAAGCTGTGCGCGTCACTGCGCGTGGTGGCCGAAAAATGGGGCCACACAGCTGAACATCTCGCGAAGGCCTGCTGGGCGGCATCGCGATCCACAAAACCGGCACGCCGTTTCCGCCTGAAACGGAGCAGCTCTCGGCGGAAGCCGACGCGGTGCTGATGGGCGCGGTCGGGCTGCCCGAGTTCGATAACGCTCCCACGGACAAGCGGCCCGAAACCGGCCTGCTCGGCATTCGCAAGACGATGGGCGTGTTCGCCAATCTGCGGCCGGTGCGCAGCTATAAAGCGCTGCTGGATTCCTCGCCGCTCAAGAACGACCTGCGTGGACGGCGTCGACATGATTATCGTGCGCGAGCTCACCGGCGGTCTGTATTACGGCACGCCGCGCGGCATCTCAGGCAGCGGCATGGACGAGCGCGGCGTCAACACCATGGCCTATACGCGCCGCGAAATCGACCGCGTCGCGCGCATGGCGTTCGAACTGGCGCGCAAACGGCGGAAGAAGCTGACTTCGGTGGACAAATCGAACGTGCTCGATACGTCGCAGCTCTGGCGACGCGTGGTCGTCGAAGTTTCGAAGGATTATCCGGACGTCGCGCTCGATCACCTGCTGGTCGATAACTGCGCCATGCAGCTGGTGCTCAATCCGAAGCAGTTCGACGTGCGTCGTGATGGAGAACATGTTCGGCGACATCCTGAGCGATGAAGGCGCGGTGCTGGCGGGATCGATCGGCATGCTGCCGTCGGCGTCGATCGGCGCGAAGAAGACCTCGGGTGCGTGGACCGGCCTCTACGAGCCGGTGCACGGCTCAGCGCCCGACATCGCGGGCCAGAACAAGGCGAATCCGTTCGGCGCGATCGGCTCGGTCGCCGCGATGCTCGAATACAGTTTCGGTCTTGCCGAAGAAGCCGCGGCGGTCAATCGCGCGATGGAAGCAGGTGCTGAACAGCGGCAGGGTCACAGCGGACCTCCGTCCCACTGGCACGCCGGCCACCACGCGAAGAAACAGGAGAAGCAGTTTGTCAGGCAATCTAAGAACTCTAAGTCAGAAGGTCTGGGACGCTCACGTCGTCCATGAAGAACCCGGCGCACCCAGCCTCATCTATATCGATCTGCATCTGGTGCACGAAGTCACATCGCCGCAGGCGTTCCAGGGCCTGCGCGACCGCGGCCTCAAAGTGCGTCGTCCCGATCTGACGATCGCGACGACGGACCACAGCATTCCGACCACCGATCGTTCGCTGCCGATCCTCGATCCGATCGCCGCCAACCAGGTTGCGCAGCTCGAGAAGAACTGCCAGGAATTCGGCATCCGCAACTTCGGCGTGCATTCCGAACATCAGGGCATCGTCCACGTCATCGGGCCGGAGCTTGGTCTGACGCAGCCCGGCATGACCGTCGTCTGCGGCGACAGCCATACGGCAACGCACGGCGCGGTCGGCGCGCTGGCGTTCGGCATCGGCACCAGCGAAGTGGAAAACGTGCTGGCCACGCAATGCCTGCTGCAGCGGCCGTCGAAGACGTTCCGCGTCAATGTCGACCGGCGCGCTGAAGACCGGCGTCTCGGCCAAAGACATCATCCTCGCGCTGATCGCGCAGATCGGCATCGGCGGCGGCACGGGCACCGTGCTCGAATACACCGGCTCGGCCATTACGCGCGCTCGATATGGAAGGCCGCATGACGGTCTGCAACATGTCGATCGAAGGCGGCGCGCGCGCGGGCATGATCGCGCCCGACGACACGACGTTTCAATATCTCAACGGCCGCCAGTTCGCCCCGAAAGGCGCGGACTGGGACGCCGCTGTCGCGCGCTGGCGCAGACTTCCCACCGACGCAGGCGCGAAGTTCGACCGCGAAGTCACCATCGACGGCGATGCGCTCGAGCCGATGATCACCTGGGGCACCAACCCCGGCATGGGCATTCCGATCACCGGCGCTGTTCCCGAGCCATCCAGCGTTTCCGATCCGCTGGAGCGCGACGCGCTCTCGAAGGCTCTCAGCGTACATGGGCCTCGAAGCCGGGCAAGCCGCTCGCCGGCCATGCGGTCAACGTGGTTTTCATCGGCAGCTGCACCAATTCACGCATCTCCGATCTGCGCAGCGCCGCCGCCATTCTCAAGGGCCGCAAAGTGAATCCGAACGTGCGCGTCATGGTGGTGCCGGGCTCGATGGAAG
The DNA here is from genome assembly GCA_963832905.1 of Terriglobia bacterium. Lineage (GTDB taxonomy): Bacteria > Acidobacteriota > Terriglobia > Bryobacterales > Bryobacteraceae > BOG-234. The sequence goes on from CAWHVO010000002.1 coordinate 1,312,878, forward strand.
TGAAACGCCAGGCCGATTGCCGAGGGCCTGCCGGAGATCTTCCGCGCCGCCGGATGCGACTACCGCGAGCCGGGCTGCTCCATGTGCATCGCGATGAACGGCGATCAGCTGCAGCCCGGGCCAGTACAGCGTGTCGACCAGCAACCGCAACTTCGAAGGCCGGCAGGGCAAGGGCGGACGCACCTTCCTCGCCTCGCCGCTGACCGCCGCCGCCAGCGCGCTTACCGGCGTCGTCACCGATGTGAGGACCATTCTGTGAAACCATTTACTCCATTCGAATCGCGTATCGTGCCGATGCCGATCAACAACATCGACACCGACCAGATCATCCCCGCGCGCTTTCTCAAGACCACCTCGAAGGAAGGTCTCGACAAGCAGCTCTTCTGCGACTGGCGCTACGACGCCGAGGGCAATCCGAAACCGGATTTCATTCTGAACACGCCGCGCGGCCAGAACGCGTCAGATCCTGCTCGCGGGCGATAACTTCGGCTGCGGCAGCTCACGCGAGCACGCGCCGTGGGCGCTGACCCAGTTCGGTTTCCGCGCCGTCATCAGCACTTCGTTCGCCGACATCTTCAAGGGGAACGCGCTGAAGAACTCGCTGCTGCCGATCGTCGTCTCGCACGATGTCCACGCGAAGCTCTTCGCGCTTCCCGCCGACGCCAAAGTTAAGGTCGATCTGGCGTCCCAGACTATGACCCTGCCCGACGGAGAGCGCGTCGAGTTTCCGGTCGATCGGTTCTCGAAGACCTGCCTTCTCGAAGGCGTCGACGAACTCGGCTGGATTCTGAAGCAGGAGCCGGCCATCGCGGCGTTCGAGTCGCAGCGCGTGGGTTCAATCAACACCCTTACTCCTGCGTCACTTCGCTAACGGGCGTTCGGCCTTAGTCGCCTGATTCCGCTGGCCGGGGATTTTGATTCAGCGGGCTCCTCTGGCCCCGGTAGGCGGTACTATCGGCTCACTGTGCGCTCCTGCTCGCAAATGGCCATAAGTTAACGCCCTTCCTGTTAACCGCACGCTGACACTTCCTGCCTCGAAGGATTGTCTCACTCATGAAATGCCGTGGTTGCAGGGCATCCGCGCTGATAGTCAATCCTGCAGTCGTTAACCAACTGTATGGTCCGGACGCTCTTGAGCGATTTCTTCTGTCTCTTTACGATCAGGTTGTAAGCAGGCTTCTATGTCATCACTCGAAACCCGCACAAAGGCCGCAGCATACTCGCTGGCCGCCGATCTTCGTCGGGGCTGCCTATGCAGCAACTCCGGTTCGCCGGCGGGGTCAGAGGGCAAACGGTATATACGGAGGGCGCATCCAATGAAACTCAGCTTAACGACCACAACGCGGATGCTGGCGGTGGCGTTGGCTTTCTCTCTGACCAGCCTGGCTCTGGCGAGCGGCGACTCAGACGGGATATCGCCGGACCTGCAGAAGCGGATTGCAGCGGCCGGCGGTGCGGACACGATCGACGTGATCGTCGAGTACCGCATGACGCCCACGGCGGCGGATCATGCCCGGATGGCGGCGCGCGGTGCCGTTCTGCGACACGACTTCTCCTTCATCCGGGCCGCGCATTACCGTATGCCCGTGAATGCGCTCGCCGAACTTGCGAATGATCCCGCTGTGGAATATGTGACGCCGGATCGTGAGGTGCACGGACTGCTGGATGAGGCGGACATCGCAATCGGCGCGAGCACGGCAGCGGGTTACAACCTGAACGGCTCCGGCGTGAACGTGGCGGTGATCGACAGCGGTATCGGTCCGAACGACGATCTCACGGGAAAGGTGATCTACGAAAAGCAGTTCCTCAGTCACATGCCGACGCAGGACAACTTCGGTCACGGTACGCACGTGGCGGGGATCATTGCCGGTTCGGGCTATGACGCCAAAACCCAGGGTTACGACCGAATTTTCCACGGTGTGGCCCAGGGCGTGAATCTCATCGACCTGCAGGTTCTCGACCAGAACGGGGAAGGCACGGACACGGCTGTGATCGCAGCAATCAATGCAGCCACGACACTGACAGGCAAGTACAAGGTGAACGTGATCAACCTGTCCATGGGACGGCCGGTTTTCGAGAGCTGTTCGAAGGACCCGCTTTGCCAGGCGGTCGAGACAGCGTGGACGAAATACGGGATCGTCGTGGTGGTGGCAGCGGGGAACTACGGGCGCACGAATCCGACGACCACCTATGGCTACGGAACCATCACCGTTCCCGGCAACGCACCGCATGCGATCACGGTGGGGGCCATGCGCGACATGGGCACGGTGTCGACCTCCGACGACGTGATTGCAACGTACAGCTCCAAGGGGCCGACGCTTTACGACTTCGTGGCCAAACCGGACATCGTGGCGCCGGGCAATCTGATCGATTCCACGCGCGGTCAGTCGAGTAACCTGAACAACCTCTATCCGCAGGTGCAGATCCCCAACAGCCTGCTGCTGCCCGGGGAAAATGGATTTTCGCCGTACTACATTCAGCTCAGCGGCACCAGCATGGCGACGCCTTTCGTGAGCGGCGCGGCGGCGCTGCTCATCCAGCAGAATCCGAATGTCACCAACGATCAGGTGAAGGCGCTGCTGATGGCCACGGCGAACAAGACGTTCCCGAAGACCAGCCAGTACACGGATCCCACTACCGGTATCACTTACCACGAGCAGTACGACATCTTCACCATCGGTGCGGGCTATCTCAGCATTGCAAACGCGCTGGCGACCGCCGGAACGCTGCCGATGAAGAGTCTTAGCGCCGTTTCTCCGTCTCTGACCGTAAACTCCGGCGGCACGATTTCGATGAGCGCCGCTTCGGTCAACGGTGCAAACGCAGTATGGGGTTCCGGCTCGCTCTGGGGCGCCAACATGGTGTGGGGCGCCAACGTGGTGTGGGGCGCCAATGTGGTGTGGGGCGCGAACGTCGTTTGGGGCGCGAGCAATCTTTTCCTCGACGCCGCCAACGTGGTGTGGGGCGCCAATGTGGTCTGGGGGGCGAATGTGGTGTGGGGAGCGAACGTGGTCTGGGGCGCGAATGCAACGACCGGCACAGAGGCCAGTGATACTGCAACTGCGGCGCTTGTGAACGGCGACAACTAACCTTGGGCCAGTGCCCGAAAATCGCAGGCGAAACCGCCTGCGCCACCACGCAAAACCAACAGCTTTGCAGAGCATTGGTGGGGCAGGCATTCAGGCTGCCAAAGCCTTTCTCAGCGGCCCGCCGGTCCTCTCCGGTCGCGGCAAACGGGCCAGGCCCGAAGCCGTTGTGATTGGCTGAACATTTTTCCGCAAAGCGGGTGCGAAACTGGTATCTTTTTTCTAACGCTGTTTTCCCGACCCGGCGATGCGCCCATTTGTCCTCGAACTCGACGAACTGCAGAACAAAATCCTGGAAATGGGTGGCCTCGTAGAGACCTCCATTCACAACAGCATTCGTTCTCTGGTCGAGCGCGACGACGCGCTCATGGTAAACATCTGGGAGTCCGAAGAGCGCATCAACCAGCTCGATATTGAGATCGACGAATTCGCCACCAAGCTCCTCGCGCTTCACCAGCCTGTGGCGCGCGATCTCCGCTTTCTCACCGCCGCCATCAAAATCAACAGCGACCTCGAGCGCATGGGCGATCTGGCGGTCAACATCGCACAGCGTTCCATATCGCTTCTCAGCCGCGCCCAGGTCAAGCCCCTGATCGACGTTCCGCACATGTCGAAGACCGTCGAGTCCATGGTGCGCAAGAGCCTCGACGCCTTCGTGCAGCGCGACGAAGCCCTCGCCCGCAGCGTTCTGCTTGCCGACGATGAAGTGGACGAACTGAAGGACTCTGTCTATCGGGAACTGCTCGGCATGCTCGAATCCGGCACGGCGCCTCCCGGCACCGCATTCGATCTGATCTTCATCGCCCACAATCTTGAGCGTGTGGCCGACCACGCGACAAACATCGCCGAAGATGTTCTCTTCCTGATCAGGGGCATCGACGTGCGCCACCACCACCTGGCATAGGTGGAATACTCCGTAACAGTTTCTTCACACGTTAGTCATCCTGTTGCCAGGAAGCATCCCTAGACTGGTAGCTCGCGGTGCGATCCGGTTCGAAATGAAGGGGGTCTTCATGTCTCGCTTCCGGTCACGGTTCCGCTCAGCTTTGCCCAGAGCTTCATCCTGGGACTTCTTAAGGGAGATTTGAATGAATTCAGGAAAGATATGCGGTCACAAGACTACGACGCTCTTAATTACATCGCTGCTGGCCGGAGCTAGCCTTCTCAGCGCCGCAGACGATTCCGCGAACACCGTAACGCCGTCACCGGCCGTTACAGCCAGTCAGCCGCAATCCGACGAGATATTAAAACTCAAAGCGGCTCTGGCGGAACAACAGAAAGAGCTGCAGGCTCTACAGCAGTCAATGAAAACGCAGCAGGAGCTGCTCGAAAAGGCCCTCGCGGCGCCACAGCCAGCTGCCAGCCCCAGTGGTAATTTCGCCAGCGCCGGTCAGGTGGCTTCCACCACCCCCATGGTTCCGGTGATTGCGCGCCCGACCGTAGGAATTCCGGCCGCGCTGTCCGCCGCTTATCCGATGCCCAAGCCGGTAGCATTCCCCCTGCCGCAGGGCACTGCATCCAGTGGGACCACGGGTAATCCCTGCGATGCCCCGGTGCCAGCAGCCGGCAGTGTGGTGCCGGCGTACATTCGACTGGGCAGCGTCTGCGTCGTCCCGATCGGCTTCATGGACTTCACGCAGTTTCTGGCGCGACAAGGCCGCCGCAACCGGAACCCTGGGTTCGAACTTCGGCAGCGTTCCGTATAACAGCACGACGGGCGGCAACCTCTCGGAATACCACTTCAGCGTGCAGAACTCGCGCCTCGGCTTCCGCCTCGATGGTAACTGGAAGGGCACCCATTTCATCGCCTATAACGAGGACGACTTCAACGGCACCGGTGGCTCCACCAACTACGCTGTTACCAACGGCGCTATCGTCCCCCGCATTCGTCTGTTCTGGGTTGATGTCCGGAAGGGTCACTGGGAATTCCTCGGGGGGCAGAGCTGGAGCATGCTGACGCCTAACCGCGTTGGCCTCTCGGCGTTCCCGGGCGATCTGTTCTACAGCCAAGTCATAGACATCAACTATATTGCGGGTCTCACCTGGACGCGTCAGCCGGGCGCCCGTATCCTCTGGCACAGCGACGGGAACAAGGTGAACTTCGGATTTTCCGCGGAACAGGGCGACCAGTACATTGGCGGTTCGGGCGGCGGCGGCGCGATTACTCTGCCCTCGGCTCTTGCCGGCCTGGTATCGAGTCAGCTTGACGAGGGGCAGAATATCACGCTCGCCGGCTACCTGAACAATCCGACTTATATGCCGGACTTCATCGCGAAGCTGGCACTCGATCCGACTTCGCGCTTCCACTTCGAGCTCGGAGGAATTGTAAGCGCCGACCATACCACCGCTCTTTCCGCCCCGTTCAACCACCATACCGATACCCGCGGCGGTGTGACATTCGGGGTCAACGCGGCGGTGACGAAGAACATCCGCCTCGTCTCCTCGGGCATGTACAGCGACGGCGAGGGCCGTTATCTCTTCGGCGCCGCCCCCGACCTGATCGTAAGGGCGAATGGAGCCCTCAGTCCGGTTCACGCCGACTCCTATATCGGCGGCGTTGAAGCCACCGTCGGTTCCACGCTTCTCTATGCCTACTACAGCGGCGACTACATCGGCCGCAATGTCGCTCTCGACGCCAATGGAACTTCGCTGATCGGATATGGTTTCAAAGGTTCTTCGAACAGCAACAACCGCTCCATAGAGGAAGCCACGTTCGGGTTCAACCACACGTTTTGGAAAGACGCCCGTTACGGCGCAATTAACCTGATGGGTCAGTACGAATATCTGCTGCGTGCTCCCTGGTATTACGCGGCTGGTGTTGCAGGCGGCAAACAGACTCACGACAACACCATCTACTTCAACCTTCGGTACACCCTGCCGGGTTCGATGCCGAACTTTTGATTGAATTCGCGCAAAACGGGTTGCGGCATTGTATCAGGAAAAGGGCCGCCACCGGATCGTGAGTTCTTTTTGTTGTATGGCGGCGCGGGACAGCGCCCTTTGCGCTTATAAGAAACCGCACGGCAGATCACGAGGTCTGCATGGCATTTAAACAATTTGTAACGCGATTGAAACCTTGGGGTGGGAGACTGGATGTTGCCCACCCCTCTTTCAACCTTAGCGAAGGGGATAAATCTATGAAAAAGCTCGTAGTAACCGGCCTTACAGTACTATCCGCCTTCTCGCCACTGCGGCGATCGCGGCGGAAACCATCAACGGCGCGGGCGCCACATTCCCGAACCCGATCTACCAGCAGTGGTTCAGCGAATTCAAGATGGCGCACCCGGATGTTTCGATCAACTACCAGTCCCTGGGTCGGGTGCCGGCGTTCAGCAGTATCAGCAAGGGACGGTGGATTTCGGCGCTTCCGACATGCCGATGACGGACGAGCAGATGAAAGATGTGGCCAAGCGAAGAGGCCCAAGCCCCTGCACTTCCCGACCGTGCTCGGCGCTGACGTTCTCACCTACAACGTGCCTGGCGTGACCAGCGACCTCAATTTGGCGCCGCGATGCCGTCGCCGGCATCTACCTCGGCAAAATCACCAAGTGGAACGATCCGAAGATCGCTTCCGCCAACCCCGGCGTGAAGCTGCCGGACAAAGACGATTGACAGTGGTGCACCGTTCCGACGGCAGCGGCACTACGTTCATCTTCACCGAATATCTCTCGAAGGTCAGCCCGGAGTGGAAGACGAAGGTCGGCGCAAACACGTCGGTGCAACTGGCCACTCGGTCTGGGCGGCAAGGGAAACGAAGGCGTCTCGGGTCTGGTCAAGCAGACGCCGAATTCCATCGGCTATGTGGAACTGATCTACGCAGTGCAGCAGAAAATGCCGTACGCGAACGTGAAGAACGCATCCGGCAAATTCGTCAAAGCCGAGCTTTGCCAGCGTGACGGCGGCCGGCGCCGCCGTCGAAAGATATGCCGGCGGATTTCCGCGTCTCGATCACCAATGCATCCGGGCGCGGACGCCTATCCGATTTCCTCTTTCACATGGCTGCTGATCCCCTCCGAAATCAAGGATCCTGCGAAGAAGAAGGCGATCACCGAATTCCTCGCCTGGATGCTGACGACCGGCCAGAAGGACTGCGAAGAGCTCAGCTACGCGCCGCTGCCGAAGGCGGTGGTCGCGAAGGAACAGAAGCAGATCGCGCTGATTAGAGTAACTCACTGATCTATGGCCACCTCATCCGCCGCAGTCGCAACCGGAACGCCAGGCGTTGCCAGACGCCGTTTCGGCGGCGATGAGGTGGCCTATCTCATCACGCTTTTTTTCGCCCTTCTGCTGATTGTCGTCACGCTGGCGATCGTCTGGCAGCTGTGGCTGCACAGTTCGCCGTCGCCCGGGAGAAGTTCGGCTTTTCCTTTCTCACCTCGAAGCTCTGGAATCCTGTCACCAATCAGTTCGGCGCGTGGCCGTTCATTTACGGTACCGTTCTCACGTCGTTTCTCGCCCTGCTGATTTCTGTGCCGCTTGGTGTCGGGCGCAGCTATTTATCTCTCGGAACTGGCTGAGGCCAAAGCTTTCCAATACGCTGACGTTTCTGGTCGAGCTCCTGGCCGCTGTGCCCAGCGTGATTTTCGGACTGCTGGCGATCTTCACGCTGATTCCGCTGATGCGCGATTATGTGGGTCCTGCGCTCCAGGATGCGCTGGGTTTCATTCCGCTCTTCAGCGGGCAAATCTACGGAGTGGGCTATCTTACTGCGGGAGTGATTCTCGCCGTCATGACTTTCCCGTTCATCATTTCCGTTTCGCGCGAGGCGCTGATGGCCGTGCCGCGCGAACAGCGCGAAGCGGCGCTGGCGCTGGGCGCGACGAAATGGGAATCCACGTTTGACGCGGTGTTGCCCTTTGCGCGCCTCGGCATTCTGGGCTCGGTCTTTCTGGCGCTTGCCAGAGCGCTGGGAGAAACGATGGCCGTCACCATGGTGATCGGAAACGATCCCGCCATGCACGCGTCGCTGTTTGCACCGGGTTACACGATCGCTGCGGTAATAGCCAATGAATTCACGGAAGCCACCGGCGACTACCTACCTCTCTGCTCTGGTGGAACTCGGACTCGTGCTGTTCGCCCTCACCATGGTGATTAACGGTCTGGCGCAGGTGATGATCGTGGTCACCACGAAGAAAGGAACGGCCAAGGCAGGATGACGTTCCGCGACACACGCCGCAACAGCTGTGAATGGAATCATGCTCGGCTTTGTGCGCCGCGTGCGCTTTTCTGACCGTGTCCACGCTCTTCGTGATCCTCGGCTTTCTGGTATACAACGGCGATTTCAGTCCCTGAGCCTTGATTTCTTCACCAAGCTGCCGCTTGGTCCCGGCCAGACCGGCGGCGGCATGGCCAACGCCATCGTCGGCAGCGCGCAGATCGTGATCGTCGCCACCCTGATCGGTCTGCCCGTCGGTTTCTTTACCGGAATCTATCTGGCTGAGTATGGCGGCAAGACCATGGCATTTCTTGTCCGCTATGTGGCGGACCTGCTGAACGGGATTCCTTCGATCGTCATCGGTATTTTCGCCTGGACTGTGATCGTGGTGCCGCAGCATCACTTCTCCGCGCTCGCAGGCAGCATTGCTCTCAGCCTCATGCTGATTCCGATTACGGCGCGAAGCACCGAACAGTTTCTTCTCGAAGTGCCCCGCTCCATGCGCGAAGGCTCTCTGGCCCTGGGCGCCAATAAATGGCGCACAATCGCCCGTGTCATCGTGCCCGCCGCGCGCAAGGGCATCATGACCGGCATGATTCTTGGCATCGCCCGTATTTCCGGCGAAACCGCACCCCTGCTCTTCACCAGTCTCAACAACCAGTACTGGAGCACCGGGATCTCCGAACCCACGGCTTCGCTTCCGGTGATGATTTTTACCCATGCCGTGGCGCCTTATGACGACTGGCATCAGCAGGCCTGGGCCGCCGGCCTGGTTCTTCTGGCACTCGTATTGCTCGCCAACATACTGGCGCGAATGGTAATTTCGCGGGGAGCATCGCTTCCCCGCTAACAGAATGAAATGGCAGCAGAAATGAGTTCTCCACAATCCGCTCTGAAACCCCAGCAGGTGCCCATGACCCCGACCACACCCGAAACCGGCGCTGCACTGAAAGCCGCGCCGCCCAAGATGCGGGCCAGCAATATCAACTTCTATTACGGAAAATTCCGCGCGCTGCACGACGTATCGCTCGAATTTGCCACCAATCGGGTCACGGCCCTCATCGGACCGTCGGGCTGCGGAAAGTCCACCTTCCTGCGCAATCTCAACCGCATCAACGAGACCCTGCGCGATACGCGCATCGAGGGCGAGATCACGCTCGATGGCGAAAACATCCTGACAAAAGATGTCACCGAGATCCGCCGTCGCATCGGCATGGTTTTCCAGAGGCCGAATCCGTTTCCCAAGTCGATCTTCGACAACATCATTTACGGCCCGAGAATCAACGGCATGCTGAAGAAGACTCCGGCTGCCGACATCGTTGAGAAGAGCCTGAAGCGCGCGGCCCTGTGGGACGAAGTAAAAGACAAACTGAACGACTCCGCTTACGCTCTGTCAGGCGGGCAGCAGCAGAGACTCTGCATCGCGCGCGCGCTGGCGGTCGATCCCGAAGTTCTTCTGCTGGATGAACCCTGCTCCGCGCTGGATCCCATCGCCACCGCGAAGATTGAGGATCTGCTCGTCGGCCTCAAGCATCAGTGCACCATCGTCATCGTGACTCACAACATGCAACAGGCCGCGCGCGTCGCCGACACCACGGGTTTCTTCCTGCTGGGCCGCCTGATCGAGCATGACAAAACCGACATCATCTTCAAGAATCCTTCCAAAAAGGAAACGGAAGACTACATCACCGGGCGTTTCGGCTAGGCGAGAGGAGACTGCATTGCGGCCCTTCGAGGAAGATCTCAAACAACTGAACGACATGCTCCAGGAGATGGGATCGCTTGTCGCCCGCTCCATTCAGCGCGCCGTGCTTTCCCTCGTGGAAAAGAACGAGGACTACGCGCACCAGGTCATTCGCGACGAGTCGCGCGTCGATACGATGGAAATCCAGATCGACGAAATGACCACCAGCCTGATTGTGCGCGAGCAGCCCGTGGCCCGCGACATGCGCCTGGTTGTCTCCGCGATCAAGATTTCAACCGATCTCGAGCGTATGGGTGATCTGGCCGTTCACATTGCGGAGCGCTCGCTCTCGCTCATGACGCAGCCGCCGCTGCCGGAGTCCGTCAATTTCGAGGGGATTTCGAGCCTTGTGGAATCGATGGTGCTGGGCAGCCTGGATAGTTTCGTGAAGCGCGACGCAGCCATAGCGCGCAGCGTCGCCGAGATGGACAACTCCGTGGACCGGGCCCGCAACGGCATTCAGAGCAAGCTGGTGGACCTCATGAAACGCGACCCCGCCACGATTACCCGTGCAATCGACGAGATACTGATTGCCCGCAAACTGGAACGCATCGCCGATCACGCCACGAACATCGCCGAGGACGTTGTTTTCCTGATTCAGGGCGTTCGACATCCGCCACCGCGCCGTCGAAGTCGCCTGAAATCCGGCTCTCAGCTGTCAGCGCGGTAGCTTGCTGAGAGCTAATAGCTGACAGCCTTCTTACTCCGCGGCCAGCACCCTGTTCTTGATGAACCACGCCTGGCTGTCGAACGCCTTTGCTCCGTCCACCGGCGCGAATTCGTAGGTTCCGTCGGGCTTGCCCAGACGTGCTTTGCAGTTGTCGCTAAGACAGGTCTTCAGTACGGTGTCGCGCAGCCGCCGGACGATTGAGCTGTTCAATATGGGGAACAGCAGCTCGACGCGATGGTCGAGATTGCGCGGCATCAGGTCCGCGCTGCCCATATAGATTTCCTCGTTGCCGCCGTTTTCGAAATAGTAGATCCGGCTGTGCTCGAGGAATCGCCCCACGATGCTGCGGACCGTGATGTTCTCGCTGACGCCCGGAATTCCCGGCCGCAGACAACACAGGCCGCGCACGATGAGATCGATCTTCACGCCCGCGCGCGAGGCCTCATAAAGCAGCTTCACCATCGCTTTGTCTTCGAGCGCGTTCATCTTGAAAATCAGCCGTCCGCGCGCGCCGTGCTCCATCTCGCGGCGAATGAGAGCCGTCATCCGGTTCCGCAGCGTCACCGGCGCTACCAGCAGTTTGCGGTAGTCGGCCTTGTGCGAATAGCCGGTCAGCGAATTGAAGAGGTCGGTTCCGTCCGCGCCGAAGTCCGGCTCGCACGTGAACAGGCTCAGATCCGTGTACAGCCGCGCCGTCGTCGCGTTGTAATTTCCGGTGCCGAGATGAAGATAGCGCCGGATGCCGTCCGGCTCGCGCCGCACGATCAGCGCGATCTTGCAGTGCACCTTGAGGCCGACAAATCCGTACACCACATGGACGCCCTCGTTTTCCAGCTTCTTCGCCCATTCGATGTTGCTTTCTTCGTCGAAGCGCGCCTTGAGTTCCACCAGCACGGCCACCTGCTTGCCGTTTTCGATCGCCTCCAGCAGCGCCTGCACGATGGGCGAATTGCGCCCCGTGCGGTAGAGCGTCATCTTGATTGCCAGCACATCGGGATCGTGCGCCGCCTTCTGCAGCAGATCGACCACCGGCTGGAACGACTGATAGGGATGGTGCAGCAGCCGGTCTCCCTGGCGAATCATGGCGAACATATCGTCATCGACGTCGACGGAGAAATCCGGCGGACACCATGGATCGAGCGGTTCATCTTTCAGCTCCGGCCGGTCGAGCGCAGGGATCTGCTTCAGCCGGGTCAGATCGAGCGGGCCCGGGAGCCTTGTGACCTCGTGCGCTTCGATCTGCAGATTTTCCACCAGAATGTCGAGAATGCCGTCGGAAATCGTGGCGTCCGTCTGCAGGCGCACGGTCTCGCGGAAACGCCGGCGCCACACGGCCTCTTCCACCGACTCCAGCAGATCGTCGCTCTCCAGTTCCTGAATCGCCACCTCGGCATCGCGCGTGACGTGAAACGGATGCGACTCGGCGATCTCCAGGCCCGGGAACAGACTGCGCAGATTGGCCGCGATCACCTGCTCGATCCACACGAACTTCACGTTGCGTGCCGGCTCCTTTGAGACTCTCTTCCGCCCTGCCGCGGCGGGCACGACTACCAGCTGCGGCAGCTTTTCGGGAACCTTCAGACGCGCAAAATGTCGCTGACCGTCGGTATCGTGAAGAACGATCGCCAGGTTCAGGCTGAGGTTCGAAATATGCGGAAACGGCCTTCCCGGATCGACCGCCAGCGGCGTCAGCACCGGATAGATCGTCTCGGTGTAATAGTGGTCGACCGCGGCGCGCTCGCGTTCATCCAGCGACGCGTAGTCCGCGATCACAATCCCCTGTTCCGCCAGAGCCGGCAGCAACTGGCTGTGGTAGCACTCATAGAGATCGTTCATGATGTCATCGACGCCGGCCAGAACCACCGTCAGCTGTTCGCCCACCGTTCTGCCGTCGATGCTGAGATCGGCGCTGTGCTTTTCAAGCTTCTGGTTCATCGCGGCCACGCGCACCATGAAGAACTCGTCCAGATTCGAGCTCACGATGGAAGTAAATTTCACCCGTTCGAGCAGCTTATTGCGGTCGTCGCGGGCTTCTTCCAGCACCCGCTTCTGAAATTCGAGCAGGCTCAGCTCGCGGTTCATGTAAAGAGACGGATCGTCCAGATCGACCGTATGCGTCTCGCGGACGGCGTCTGACGCCGCCGCGGCGGCCTTCGCGCTTTTGCTCATCGTTTTCCCGTCTTTCTTGTTCCCGTGCTGCCCGGCGGATTTGGTCCGGCCCATGTTTGAGTTTACGCGGCCATCGAATTCGCGGCAGCCGGCAGAATGATCGTGAACGTGGACCCCCGCCCGAGCCGGCTTTCGACTTTGATCGTGCCTTCCATTCTCTCCACCACGTGTTTCACAATCGACAGGCCAAGACCCGTGCCCCCTACTTCGCGGGAGCGCGCGCGGTTCGACGCGGTAAAAGCGTTCGAAAATCCGCGCCAGATCGTCCGACGGCATTCCGTTTCCGGTGTCGGAAACCGAAATATATACGCTTCCATCGGGCGTCATGCCCGTATCGATGCGCGCCTCGCCGCCCAGGCTGATTGAACTTCACGGCGTTATCCAGCAGATTGACCAGAGCCTGCTCGAGGCGGATGGCGTGGCCTGTGATGAGCGCATCGCTGACCGAGCCGCGCACCAGGTTAACCCCGCGGATGCGCGCTTCCGGTTCCACGGTGAGCAACGCCGTGTTCACGGCTTCTTCAACAGAGATCGGGCCTGGTTCCGCGTCCCTGCGCCCCGACTCCAGATCGGAGAGCGTCAGCAGATCCGAGGCGATATTGTTGAGCCGGATGGCGTGCGCCTGAATGATCTCCACAAACCGCCGGTTATTTTCGGTGTCTCCCAGCGCGCCTGCGAGCAGCGTCTCCGCGTATCCCCGGATGGCGGTCAGCGGCGTGCGCAATTCGTGCGAAACATTGGCCACAAAGTCGCGGCGGATGCGTTCCAGCCTTTCGAGTCCGGTGATGTCGTGGAGAATCACCAGACATCCGCGATGCGGCGGAACCGCCAGCGGCGCGGCGTAGGCTTCGAATACCGACGCGTCTTCAGCCGTGAACTGCAGCTTGGTCTTGACGGCTTCGCCCGACTGCAGCACGCCGGAAATCAGCTGCAGAAACTTAGGATCGCGCACCAGCCCCACCAGCGGCGTGTTCTCCTCCACCGGATGCTTGAGGCCCAGGGCATCCGAGAGCCCCTGATTGCAGAACAGCACGCGCATCTGATGATCCACCGCCAGCACGCCCTCGGCCATGCTTTTCAGGATCACGTCACGCCGCATCGATTCCAGGCTGAGCCTGTCGACCAGTTCACGGATGCGCGAAGCCATGCGCCGCAGCGACTGATTGAGCAGCGCTGTTTCCTCACCCTCTTCGGGCAGCGGTTCATCCACGTCGCTCGTGTCGAGGACGTGTTCGGCGAACTGCTTCAGCCGCTGGATGCGCCACTCGATAGCGCGCGAAAAAATCCACGTCATCGCGATCGCCCCGAGCCCGCACAGCATGAGTTCGAGAACCGTGCGATTGAGGCGGCCTCCGCTCGCCGTGACGTTCACCGTCAGAACGATGACGGCTATCAGGAGAAAGCAGCTCAGGAACAGTCTAAGGCGGATTGGTGTGCCCATCTTCGCCGCCCTCTGGTCGCGCTCGCACAGGGGCGTTAGTCAATTTTACTCTTGAATTGTGAACATTGCGTCAAAAGGGCGCGGTTCGGCGAGGCCCGCCCGTGGCAAGAATCGTCAAGTCGGAAAGGCGGGGACTGGCTCCGAAATTCCGCGCTCCTAAGCCCCGGAAAAACAGACAGTTCCCCCCTCACGGAATTTCGGTGCCTGTACCCGGTTTTCCATGGATCTGCGGACGCTTTGGTGATACATTGGAAGTACGGAAACCCCATGGTTAAGAAGCTGACGAAGCACGGCAACAGCCTGGCGCTGATCATCGATCGCCCGATCCTTGAACTGCTGAAGATCGATCCGGAAACGCCGCTGGATCTCAGCACGGACGGTCGCCAGCTGATTGTCGCCCCTGCGAAGCCATCTGTGCGGCGAAAGAAATTCGAGGCGGCGCAGGAATGGGCGCACGAGCGCTACGGTAAGGCGTTCCGCAAGCTCGCGCAGTGAGGCCGTTTGCCGGAAATCGCTTTCCTCACTCTCGACGAAGTCATCGAAATCCACGAGCAGCAGATCGAACGATACGGCGGATCGTCCGATCTGCGTGATCCCGGGGCTCTGGAATCGGCGGTGGCGATGCCCCAATCCACATTCGGTGGCGAGTATCTGCACACGTCCATTCCGGCCATGGCAGCGGCGTACCTGTTTCATTTGTGTCAAAAACCACGCATTCATCGACGGGAACAAGCGGGTGGGCACCAGCGCAGCCATAACCTTCCTCCTGATGAATGACTGGGAGCCGCTGTTCGGAGAAGAGGAGCTGGTTGACTTGGTGCTCGCCGTCGCGGGTGCCGGCATGAGCAAACAGGCACTGACAGAAATCTTCGAGTCCCGCTCCAGACCGGCAAACCAGCTCTGATTTGAGCTACATCGGCGGCTGGAACCAGACCAGTCTACCCGTGCGGGGCAAACCGCCCAGACTTTGCTTCCTTGGTAGAATCGCCGTGAATGACAACCGACGACTACATGGACGAAATTCTTCGGCGTAAGGGCTACAAGCAGTTGGACGATTCGCTGCGGGTCGGTGTTGTGAGGGACTTTTGGGAACGCCTGAAGCTGCGGATCCAATCCGAGGTCGAGCAATGGAATCAGCGGTGCGTTCCATATGACGCCGCGGGCACGAAAATGTTATTCCATCCGAATCCCTTTCTTGCAGGAGCAGATGAAGTCGCTTGCCGAAATGCTTTCTCAAGGAGACCCACAAGCCAGCGGGGACGAAGCCTTGGTATCGCATCTGAAGATCTTGCGTGATATCCCGACGCCCAGCGGATCACCGATGGGGTCAGTCTGCGCCGAAACGGTTGGCAAGGACGTTGCCGGGAGGGCTAAAGCGCGGCTGTGGGTGTGGCTGACACCTTCCGAGCCGCACCAGATCAAATACAGCCGTGGGGAATCTCCAAACTACAACGAGGCGGTCGAATTGCCTCTGAGGGTTGAAGCGGGAGCCCTGATCTTCGAGAATGGCGAAGATGAATCTGATTTCCTCGGACGCGCCGTTCGTAGTCTCCTGCTTCCTCTTATGGAAGCAGCTTGAGTTCCAGGCAGCCGTCCCTCGGAATTGGGCGTCGCTGAGAAAGTTCGCTCCCCCACGAAGGGGCCAGTTTCGATCTTCGAAAAGTCTAATGCAGCGGCACTGCTCCATCCCTACAGCGGCGGCTCCATCGGCAGCGCCAGCGGCGGCTCCTTCAGAAATGGCAGCCGGCTCATCTGCTCCACCGCCTCGCGGATCGCCAGTTCCGACGACGGCTCCACCGTAATCACGAACGGCAGATCATCCTTGGTATCGCACGGCAACTGCAGCACGGCCTCGAGGCTGATGTGCTTCTCCGCCAGGATGTGCGCCAGTTCCGCAATGATCCCCGGGCGATCCTCCACGCGGAACCGCAGATAATACGGCCGGTGCTGCAGCGTGATCGGCACCGGTTCATACTCGCCCAGCCGTTCGTGCGCAAACGGCGACACGCGCTCCGGGCTGCCGCAGCGAATCTCGCGCGCCACGCGCATCAGATCGCTCACCACGGCCACGCCGGTCGGATTCGGTCCCGCACCGCGGCCGTAGTAAAACGTATCCGCGCCGAACTGCCCTTTTACCCACACCGCGTTGTACGCGCCCTGCACGCTCGCCAGAATCGTCGATTGCCGGATCAGCGCCGGGCGCACCGACAGAATCAGCCCGCGTTCCGTCTGCGTTGCCGCGCCCACCAGCCGGATCGTGTGGCCCAGCTGATGCGCATAGTCGAAATCCTGCGCCGTGATGCGCCGGATTCCCTCGACATAAATATCGCTCGGCGTGATGCGTTCACCAAACGCCAGCGCCGCCAGAATCGCCAGCTTCGACCGCGCATCGTATCCATCCACATCGGCGCTCGGGTCAGCCTCCGCATAACCCAGCACCTGGGCCTCCGCCAGAATCGCATCGAACGATTCCCCGCGCTGTTCCATCTCGGTCAGTATGTAGTTGCTCGTCCCGTTCAGGATTCCTGCCAGCGCGACAATCCTGTCGCCTGAAATTCCTTCCCGCAGCACGGCGTGAATCGGAATTCCGCCCGCCACGCTGGCCTCCATCGCCAGGTTGATGTTGGCCTTGATGGCGCGATCCCAGATCTCGGCGCCGCACAGCGCCATCAGCTCCTTGTTGGCGGTGACGATCGATTTCCCGTTGGCGATTGCGGCGTCAATAATTTCGCGCGCGACTGTCGTGCCGCCGATCAGCTCGGCAACGATGTCGACATTCGGGTTGCCCACTACTTCGCGCCAGTCCGCCGTGCGCGTGACGCCGGTCAGCGGCGCGGGTAGTTGTCTGCTCGCGACGGAGCGGCTGCAGACCGCGGTAACCCGCAGCCGAAAACCGAGCTTGAGTGCGATCGAATCAGCGTTCGCCGCGAGGATGGTCAGCGCTCCTGAGCCCACGTTGCCGAGCCCGATCACCCCTACATTTACGTCGTTCATTCTTATTTCGGTATGATACCGAAGTGAGGGATTTAATAACCGTTCACTCGCGCGCCCGACGGTTTCTGTTGCTCGCGATACCGGCGTTTCTCGGCACGCGTCTGCTGCCGGCTCAGGACAGCCCCGACTCGCAGGATGACGTGCGTCTTCCCAACGGCAAGAAGCAGAAAGACGAGATTCTGAAAGCCGACTATGAACAGAATCTCAAAGACGCACAGGAGCTGACAATCCTTACTCGATCTTTCGAAGAAGACCTCGAAAAGGACGACCGCTTCGTTCTTTCCCTCAACTCTCTGAAGAAACTCGACGACATTGAAAAGCTCACCAAGCGAATCCGCGGCCGCATGAAACGCATCTGAAAATCCGGCGTGCGTTACAATCCGTAGAGCGCACCGGTCCGACCCGTTGTGCGCGTCAAAAAGGAGCGCACAGGCCAGACCACTAGCTTGGACACAGGGTCAGCCTTATCCAGGATAAGGTGAACCACGCGGCTGTGCCTGTGGTCCGTCCGTTGTGCGTGTTGAGAGATAAATGGCTTTGACGCAGGTCAAATCGCAGCTCATGAGCGCTTCGGAAATTGACCGCACGCTGGTCCGGCTGGCTCATGAAGTCCTGGAAAAGACGCAAAGATCTCGACAAGCTCGCCTTCATCGGCATCCGCCGCCGCGGTGTTCCTCTTGCCCAGCGGCTTTCCGCCAAAATCGTCGGCGCTCGAGGAGCGCAGGGTTCCCGTCGGCATTCTCGACATCAATCTTTATCGCGACGATCTGAGCACGGTCGATTTCAAGCCCGTCCTCAACGGCACCGACATTCCGTTCTCCGTGCAGGGTAAGGAAATCATCCTGATGGATGACGTGCTCTATACAGGCCGCACCATCCGCGCCGCCCTCGACGCGCTCTTCGATCACGGCCGTCCCGCGCGTGTCCAGCTGCTGGTGCTGATCGATCGCGGCCATCGCGAACTGCCGATCGAAGCGCGCTACATCGGGCGCACTGTCCAGACCAGCGACGAGGAGATCATCGAGGTTAAGTTCCAGGAGATCGATCACATGGAGAAGGTGCTCCTCGTCGAGCGCAACGCTCCCGAAGCCGCATGACACACAACGGGGCCGCAAAATCCGCCGGCCTGCTCGACATCGAAAGTCTCGACCGCTCCGAAATCGAAGCCATCCTCGACCGGGCCCATTTCTTTCAGCCTATTGAAAGCGGTCCCTTCCGCCGTCTGGACACGCTGCGCGGCAAGATGATCGTAAACCTCTTCTTCGAGGCCTCTACGCGCACGCGCGTCAGCTTCGAGATTGCGGCGCAGCGTCTGGGCGCGGACACCGTTTCAATCGCGGCCCAGGGATCGAGCGTCTCGAAAGGCGAGTCGCTTGTCGATACTCTGAACACGCTCGTCGCCATGCGTCCCAACGCCATCGTGATGCGTCACGCCGCTTCCGGTGCGCCGCATTTTCTGGCGCGCCACCTGCACATCCCCATCGTCAACGCCGGCGATGGCACGCACGAACATCCCACCCAGGCTCTCCTCGATGCGCGCACGATTCTCGATCAGCGCCCCGCGCTTGAAGAACTCCGCGTCGCGATCATCGGCGACATCGCCCACAGCCGCGTGGCGCGCTCGAATGTCCATCTGCTTTCGAAATTCGGCGCTGACATCGTGCTGTGCGGTCCGCCTTCGCTTCTGCCGCGTGAACTCGAGCAGCTCGCGCCCGGCGTCCGCCTCACGTACGAACATGACCGAAGCCATTCCGGGGCCGATGTCATCATGATGCTGCGCGTGCAGCTCGAGCGCCAGCACGAAGCGCCGATGTCCGGCGGAGCGAATATTTTCGGTTCTACGGGCTGCGGCTCGAACATCTGGAGCTGGCGAAACCGGACGTCATCGTGATGCATCCAGGTCCCATCAACCGCGGCCGCGAGCTCAGCTCCGAAGTCGCCGACAGCCAGCGCTCCGTGATCCTCAATCAGGTGGAAAACGGCATCGCCGTCCGCATGGCCGTGCTCGAGCGGATACTGGGACCAAAAACACTGGAGAATGCCGCGTGAGCACGCTCCTGATCACCGGCGGCCGCGTCATCGATCCCGCGGCGGGCGACAGACGTACTGGCCGACGTTCTGATCCGCGACGGCCGCATCGAATCCATCGGCACCGGTCTCGATGATCCCGATGCGAAGCGCTTCGACGCCTCGGGCGCGATCGTCGCGCCTGGCTTCATCGACATGCACGTGCATCTGCGCGAGCCGGGCATCGAACACGCCGAAACCATCGAGACCGGCGCGCGCGCCGCGGCGGCCGGCGGATTTACCACCATCTGCTGCATGCCGAACACTCTCCCGGTGAACGACAGCGCTACCGTAACCAGCTACATCGTGCAGCGTGCCGCGCAGGTCGCAAGGGTCAACGTCTTCCCCATCGGCGCCATCACGAAGGGCAGTATCGGCGAAGAACTGGCCGCCATCGGTTCCATGCGCGAAGCCGGCATCGTCGCCATTTCAGATGATGGCCGGCCGGTAATGAACGCGCGCGTCATGCGGCGTGCCATGGAGGTTGCCCGCGCGCTCGACCTCACCGTCATCGATCATTGCGAAGACCTGCAACCTCAGCGCCGGCGGCGACATGCACGAGGGCCGGGAATCGGTGCGGCTGGGACTCGGCGGCATTCCTTCCGCTTCCGAAGACGTCATGGTGGCGCGCGACCTCCTGCTCGCCGAACTGACCGGTGCGCGCTTCCATGTCGCGCATCTTTCCACGTCGCGTTCCATGGCGATGGTGGCATTCGCGAAAACCCGCGGCCTCGATGTGAGCTGCGAAGTGACGCCGCACCATTTCGCGCTCACCGACCACGAGCTGGCCGACTACGACAGCAATTACAAAATGAAGCCGCCCCTGCGCTGCAGCGAAGATGCCGACGGCTGTCATCGATGGCATCGTCACCGGCGTGGTCGACGCCATCGCCACCGACCATGCGCCCCATGCCGGCAGCGACAAAATGCAGGAATTCGAGCGCTGCCCGTTCGGCATCACCGGCCTCGAAACCGCCATCGGCCTCGCGCTCTCCGAACTGGTGCATCACGGGACGCATCACGGTGAACCGCATGGTGGAATTGTTCACCACCGGACCGGCCAATATTCTCAGACTCAATCGCGGCTCGCTGGCGCCCGGCGCGCCTGCCGACATCACCATCTTCGATCTGGACACTGAATGGACGTATGATGTTCAACAGTCGTACTCGAAAAGCCGCAACTCTCCGTTCAGCGGAAGACGTTTCCGCGGCGGCCCGCTCGCGACGATCGTCGGGGGCGAAATCGTATGGAAACGCCGTTAAATCCGCCGTTCGAAATGCACCCGCGCCGGCTGCGGGCTCCCGCCAGCCGCGGCATGCGCATCGGTGTTATCGGCATCGTCATCCTGCTGCTGATCGTGCTGTTCGGCGCCCGCTGGGCCGCCTCGCTGCTGATCGATTACTCCTGGTGGAAAGAGCTCGGTCAGGTCAGGACGTGGCTCGACCTCTACGCCTACTCAACACTCCCCATAGCGGCGGCAACCTTCATCACCTGGATCGTCTTCCTGATCGCGCACGCGCGCGGCGTCCATTTCGCCGGCGGCCAGGTCGGCGACTACCCGATCTATTCGCGCCTGTCGAGCGTGGTGCTGCTCGTCGTCGCGTTTCTTCGTTGCCGACGCCGGCATCGATAACTGGACCGTGCTCCGCTTTGCCGGCAGCCGTGGCTTGACCGGCGCGGAGGGCTTCCACGACCCGATCTTCGGCAAGCCCGTCACGTTTTATCTGTTCGATCTGCCGTTCTGGTCCGATCTGCGCGGCTTTATTTTTGCCGTCGTGATCGTCACGATTCTGGTCTACTGGCTCACGGCGCGCGGCTGGCAGCTGCGATTTCACGCTGCCCGAAATCACGCGCGGCCCGCTCGATATCTCCCTCCTGCGTCTCAGCGGCGGCCTCGAATCGAGATTCCTGCGCGGCGCGCTGGCTTTCTTCCTCGTCGCGCTGGCGGCCCGCTTCTATCTGGCGCCGCTTCGAGATGGTGTGGAACCAGCATCGTTTCATGGTCGGCGTCGACTATACGGACGACCATTTCGCCCTGCCGCTCTACTGGCTCGTGATCGGCGCGCTGATCGTAGGCGCGGGTCTCGTTGGTGCTGCGCCGGTGGATCGCCGCCGGGATCGCCGTGGGCGGCAGCCTCGTGCTCCTGTTTATCGTGCCTGGCGATCGCCGGCGCGCTTTACGTGAAGCCGAACGAAATTTCGCTCGAGCGCCCTTACATCCAGACGCACATCGAAGCCACGCGCGCGGCTTACGGGCTCTCGACCCGAACGCGTTCACGAGATCGAAATGCACACCGATCCCAACGCCACGATCGACACTTCGAAGCACAAGCCGCTGCTCGACAACGTGCGCCTGTGGGACTGGAAGCCGTTCCACGACACCGTCACGCAGATGCAGGCGCTGCGTCCCTACTACGCCTTCCACGAACCTCCGGACGTGGATCGCTACACGATCGACGGCCAGTACCGCCAGGTGCTGCTCTCCGCCGCGCGAACTCGATATCACCCAGCTTGCCCGGCACGCAATCCAGCTGGATCAATCCGCACTTCATCTATACGCACGGCTATGGTCTGGTGATGGCGGAGGTCAGCAAGATCACTCCAACGGACTGCCTGTTTATCTGATCGAGGACATGCCGCCTGTGATCAAGGCGCCGTCGCTGAAGATCGCGCGGCCCGAACTCTATTACGGCGAACTGCAGCAGGAGCCGGTCTTCGTCGACACCGCGCAGGAGGAGTTCGACTATCCGAAGGGCTCCGACAACGCCAAGACACGCTATGCCGGGCAAAGGCGGATTTCCCATTTCATCGCTGCTCATGCGCGCCGCCGCGGCGCTGGATTTCGGCGATCCGAATATCGTCCTCACCGGCTATCTGACCGACCACAGCCGCATGATGATTCACCGCCGCGTGCGCGAACGCATGCAGACGCTGGCGCCTTATCTGACATGGGACAGCGATCCCTATCATCGTCGTCACGCCCGAAGGCCGGCTGGTCTGGATGATCGACGGTTACACCACCTCCGATTCGCATCCGTTCTCGCGCGAGATCGAAGCTTATGGCGGCAGATCAACTACATGCGCAACTCCGTCAAAGCGACCATCGATGCCTATGACGGCGAGACGCATATTTACGTCTTCGATCCGGCCGACCCGGTGATCGAGTCTTACCGGACGTTGTTCCCCTCCTTGTATGAGGATGCGGCACGCATGCCGGCCAGTCTGCGCGCGCATACCCGCTATGCCGAAGAGCTGTTCAGCGTGCAGGCCGAATATGTATCGCGTCTATCACATGCGGAATCCGCAGTCGTTTCTACAACAACGAAGACGTGTGGGAACTGGCGCGATACTCATCCGGCCAGAACGCCGAGCCGCAGCCCGGTGAGCCCGACCTACGTATTCGCCACGCTGCCCGGCGAAACGAAGCCGGAGTTTCTGCTGATGACGACGTTCACGCCGCTTTCGAAAGAAAACCTGATCGGCGTGATGCTCGCGCGCTGCGATGGCGACAAGCTCGGCGAGGTGGTGGTGCTGCAGCTTTCGAAACAGGAACTGACGCTCGGGCCCATGCAGATCAACGCGCGCATCAATCAGGACCAGAACATTTCGAAGGACCTGACGCTGTGGAACCAGCAGGGGTCGCAGGTTCTGCAGGGGCAGACGCTGGTGCTGCCGGTCGGCGATACGTTCCTCTACGTCTCGCCGATTTATCTGCAGGCCACGCAGGCGCGCATGCCGCAGCTGAAGAAGGTGGTGCTGGCGGTGGGCAATCGGCTGATCTATGCGGATACGTACGAAGAAGCGCTGGCGCAGCTGAGCGCGGGCGCAGCCTGCGCCGGCACAGCCGCAGACGCCCGCGCCGGGAACTGCTCCCGCGCCGGTCGTCACTCCGCAAAAGACTCCGATCCGCGCATTGACAGCATCCGCCAGCACCTGCAGCGCTATCGCGAACTTTCGAGCCAGGGCAAATGGTCTGAGGCCGGACGCGAGCTGGAGGCGATCCAGAACGAGGTCCAGAAGTGAGAATTGTCCGTAGTCTGGCGGGCATCGCCGTCGGCTTTGGAATTTTCCTGGCGATCGCGCGCGTCACTTCAGGCATCGGCCTGTGGCTCGGGATCGCAGCGACCGTCGCCGGTGCGGTTCTCAGCGGCTACGTCACCGCGCTGATCGCCGGTGCGCATGAATTTCCGCACGTTGCCGCCGTGGGAATGCTCATGATTTTCACGGGCTTCCTCTCGATGCGCCAGGAGGGCGCCACGCAGCCCAGCTCGTATCAGATTGCGATCGCTGGCTGCGGACCCATCTCAGCCATGATCGGCGCGGCCATCCGCCTGCTCACGAAGCCCCGCAGGACAGCGGGTTCCAATTCGGTGTAAGGCGGGAGGCGTGGTATATTGATGCTGAGGCGGTTGGTTAGTGTCGCTGACCAACCGCCTCGGACTCGACTAGAGATCGATATCGATCTTCAGTTTGGTCCGTCTTTTCCTGAGTAGTATCAGGATCAAGAACAGCATCCAAAGAACCATAGGCAGGTTCTCCGATCTGCCCCACGATTTACAGGCCCCGCTCTTATCAGCGGGGCTTTGCATTTTTGTGTGGAGCTCGTTTTAAGCCCCGATGCAAACTGACCCCTGCAAATGCGGGCAGACAATTATGTAATCGTTGCAAATGCCGCCGCCAATATAGCCCAAGCCGATTTTCGGGGAGTACGGGAAGCCCGAATTGGCCATGCTATGATGGTGTTGTAGTTTGCGCGCCTTGTCCCCACCCCGAAGCATCACGCAAGACTCCAAAGGAGTAAATCCACACCAGCATGGCTAACTTTAACCAGGGTGCTCAGGTTGAGCACTCCAAATTCGGTCTCGGCACTGTTCTCGCCAGTTCCGAGGAACGCATCACGATCAAATTCGACGACCACGGCGAGAAGAAATTTGTCACGGGCATGGTGCTCGCATCTCTGAAGAAGAGCGACCGTCAGCCGCCCGCGGAAAAACGAGCCTCCCGCGCCCGCAAGCCGAAAGCTGTCGCCGCCCCGGCGCAGTCCTGACCCTCAAAGGATCCGACTTTTGAACGCCCGACAGAAACGCCTCTTCGAAGAATCGCTGAAGAAGAACCCGAACCTGAAGATGCCGACGGAAACGAGTCCGTCGAACGGCGGAACTGACCGACGAGGACATGGCGCTCCTTAAACAGGGCGTCGGCGACAAGACCGGTCGCCCGCAGAACGCGTCGTCCGCCGATGGTGAGTCAACTGAAGAATCAGCCCCCGAAGTTCAGACCGGTTCGGTGATGACTTATTTCGAGGAGAAGGGCTTTGGGTTCCTTCGCCCCGATGGCGGCGGCAAGGATATTTTCTTCCACATCTCACGCCTGCATCAGGGAGATGCCACGGCTCTCGTGCCGGGCGCCAAAGTTGCTTACGACCTCGGCATGGACCGCAACGGCAAGATTGCCGCCAGCAGCGTCCGCCTGCTCGGTCCCGACGAAATTCCCGCCGCTTGACGCCGGATGGTTTGCTTTGGAGATTTTGGAGCGCTTCACGCCGCGGCTTTCGATCCGCTTTTGACCCCCTTTTGTAAAGGGTGGGAATCAACCGAACGCCTTCAGGGGTCATCCACCGGTTTTATCCGGCAGGGACCAGCGCACCGGCGCTGCTTGAGCCGACTCCCTCATTCTTGAGTGTTGGATCAAAAATGATAGACCGTCCCTCGCGGGCAGCCACGCTCCAAACCGTATTGTAACCCGCCTCGCCTGTTACAAAAAAGTATTGTTTTTCGCCGATTCGCGGTATACTGCCCGGCTTTTCGCCGTCAATTCTGCGACGCCAGCCAGAGCGAAATGTTGCGAATCTCCTCTTCGATTCCCTCGCGATCCGGAGCCTCCGGTGAGAGCTCCAGATAACGCTGAAAAGCGCTCATAGCCTCGCGGGTGCGCTGCTGCTGCAGAAGCGCCACGCCGCGCTGCTTGTGTTCATCCGCGCTTTCGGGCGCAGCCGCGATCAGCAGATCGAGAATCTCCAGGGCTTTCTCCGCATCTTTGCGCGCGAAATAAATTCCACGCAGATTATTCAGCATCCGCATCACGACATGCCGGGTGTTAACCGGCCCGAGCGCTTTGATCTCGACCTCTTCCATCTGCGCGAGGCGGCAGCAGTCTGCCAGAGTCAGCACACTGCCGCCGTCAAACGGGTCCATCCACGCCGCAAAATCTCTGTCGTCGTAACGCACGATGAAGTGGCCGGGCAGCCCGATGCCTTTCACGTTCTTCGCCAGGCGCCGCGCCACTTCCATGTACACCACGGAGAGCGTGATGGGAATCCCGCGCCTGGTTTCCAGCACGCGGTTCAGGCAGCTGTTTTCAGGATTGTAGTAGTCTTCCCGATTGCCCTGAAATCCGGCCTCCACAAACAAATACCGACTGGCGGTTTCGATGAAGTTCCGCCCGTCGGACAGATCCTGCGCACGTTCCGCAATCGCAAACGCATGCCGGTCCAGTTCGGCAATCGCCGCTGCCGCATCCAGATTCGGATATTCGATCCGCGCAATCTGCAGTGCCGCGCGATCGAGTTCAATCTCCGTGGGCCTGCCCGCCAGGAGATCGACCAGTGCTTCTGCGTCCGGTCCTGTCACTTGTGCCCGTAGAATAGCATCGGCCTACACGTTCAGCTTCGCGGCGTCACCCGCTTCGCCGAACGGCGTGCACTTCGCGTCCGCAATGATTGTGCGCAGCAGCCCCGACAGCACCGCGCCCGCGCCAACCTCGAACCACCGCTCCACGCCGTTGGTCGCCAGATATCCGATCGTCTCCGTCCAGCGCACCGGATTCGGCACCTGATGATACAGTCCCTCGCGCGCTTCATTGCCTGTAAGGATCTCGCGGGCCTGCCAGTTGTTGATCAGCGGAATACGCAGATCGGGAAACTGCGTCGCGTCCAGATCGACCAGCAGCCTCTCCTGTGCCGGCTTCATCAGCGGGCAATGGAACGGCGCGCTCACCGGCAGCAGGATCGCGCGTTTCGCCCCCGCCGCCTTCGCCAGCTCCATCGCGCGCTCCACCGCGGCACGATTTCCCGAGATCACGATCTGGTCCGGAGAATTAGATTCCCGCGGGCGTCACGACCTCGCCCTGCGCCGCCCCCGCCAGCACGCCGTCCAGCTTTCCCTCCGGCAGCCGAAGCAGGGCCGCCATTGCGCCCACGCCCGCGGGCACGGCCTCCTGCATATAGCGCCCGCGTTTGTTCACCAGCCGCAGCGCTTCGCCGAACTCCAGCGCGCCCGCCGCCACCAATGCCGAATACTCTCCCAGACTGTGCCCCGCCACGTACTGCGGCTCGCCGACGATGTCCCTCAATACCGTACACGCCGCCACTGACACCGCAAGCAGCGCCGGCTGCTGGAACTCAGTCTCTTCTGAGGTCCTCCTCCGGCCCTTCGAAGCACATTTTTGAAAGCGCGAATCCCAGCGCTTCATCGGCTTGCTCAAAGCACGCGCGCGCCGCCGCGAAATTAAGCGCCAGCGATTTGCCCATGCCTGCGAACTGCGAACCCTGCCCCGGAAACAGAAAAGCGGCTTTCATGTCGATTGGATGAAAAACCACTATAAGCGACCGGAACCGACCACCCGCGCGCCTCGTACCATAGGAATGGAGAGGGTGAGATGACCGAACAGGAACAGCAGCTGATTAACGGACTGGCCGAACAGATGCGCAACGCGCCCGCGCCGCAGATCGACCGCGATGCGAATAATCTGATTCAGCACACCATCGGCGCGCGGGCCGATGCGCTCTACATCCTCACGCAGACCGTCCTCGTGCAGCAGATGGCGATCGAAGACCTGAAGAGGCAGACGGCTCCGCAGCCGCAAACCAGCTTCCTGCCGGGGGCGCCGCCGCCGACTAATCAGGGCGGCTATCAAGGTTCGAACTATCAGAATTCGTCCTATGCCGCTCCGCCTCCGCAGGAGCCACCGCCTCCGCCATCCGGCGGCCGCTTCTCGGGCTTTCTGCACAACGTTGCGACAACCGCCGCAGGCGTGATCGCGGGCGACATCGCTTTCGACGCTCTTTCTTCCCTCTTCGGCGGACATCGCGGGTACGGTGGCGGCGGATTTCTCGGCGGCGGAGGCGGCGAAACCATCGTCAACAACTACTACGAGGATGATCGCCGCGATCGCGATGACCGCGACGATTCCCGCTTCGCGCAGGCGGCCGATCAGGATCAGGACATCAGTCCGGACATCGACGATGAGCGCGACAACTCCGGCGATTCCTTCGACGACGATTCGTCGTCCGACGACGGCAGCTCCTTCGACGACAGCAGCAATTAACGCCGCTTCACGCGCAGCGCGAGATACCACACGATCGCGACATTCACCGCAGTCACGCCCAGCTTGACCATCGTGAAGTGCCGGTAAATCTCATACACCTCGAGCGGAATGAACAGCCCCGTGCTGATCAGAGTCATGTACTCGGCCCAGTGCCTGCGCGCCAGCAGCCCGGAGCCCTCCGTGAGAAAGATCGCGGAGTAAAGAAACGTCCCCGCGCTCAGCTCCTTCAGCTGCTTCGGCGTAACGTTGAAAATCTTGAGCAGCGCACGATGCACGAACCGGTTGTCCGGATCGACACGCAGCACATCGATCCAGTGCTCGGCCACCGCCGCCACATCCCGATGCAGCAGCCGCAGCAGGCCGAGTCCCAGGATCAGCAGACTGATGCCCTTCACCAGCTTGAACAGGCCGATGAGGACAATCCACACGTCGCCCTTCGCGCGCTTCACCGCCATACTCAGCGCATCAGGTGCGACCGCGCCTCGCGCACCCTTGCCTCCGCCTGCGACGCCGTCTCAGCCGTCACCGTAAGGTGCCCCATCTTGCGCCCGGCGCGCGCTTCGGACTTGCCGTACAGATGCAGCTTAACTTCAGGCAGCGCCAGCGCGGCTTCCCAGCGCGGCTCGCCGCCCGCCCAGACGTCGCCCAGCAGATTCGCCATCGCCGCCGGACGCAGCATTTCCGTCGACCCCAGCGGCAGTCCGCACACCGACCGCAGCTGCTGCTCGAACTGGCTGGTCACGCACGCGTCGATCGTCAGGTGCCCTGAATTGTGCGGACGCGGCGCCAGCTCATTGACCAGCAGCCTGCCGTCGCGCGTCATAAAAAACTCTACGCACAGGACCCCCGTTACGTTCAGTTGTTCCAGAATTCCGCGCGTGATTTCGATCGCCTCGTTCTCCACCTTCGGCCCGAACGGTGCGGGTGCGAACGACACGTCGAGAATCCCCGCCACATGGTGATTGCACGATGGCGCGAAGAACAGACATTCCCCGTCTGCTCCCCGCACGCCCACCACCGAGAGCTCGGCCTCAAAATCGACCACCGCTTCCAGTACCGCTTCCTGACGCCCCATCGCTTCCCACGCAGCCTGTGCGTCGGCCAGCGTCGCCGCGCGATACTGCCCCTTGCCGTCGTAACCGAAGCCGGCGGTCTTCAGAATCGCGGGCCCGAAATCAGGGACCACGCGGCACAGATCGCTCTCTTCGCGAATCGGCTCGAATCGCGTGACCGGAAATCCGTGCCGGCGGAGAAATGTCTTCTCGCGCAGACGATGCTGCGTCGTGTGCAGAACTTCGCCCGCCGGTCTCACCAGCGTGCACGAAGCCGCAGCTTCCGCGGTCGGCGCAGGCACATTTTCGAATTCGAACGTGACCACATCGACGGCCGACGCAAACTCGCGCACCGCGGTCGAGATCCTCATACGGCGCATCGATTTCGACATCTGCAATCTGGCCCGTCGGCGAATCGCGGTCGGGCGAGTACGTCTGCACGCGATACCCCATGCCGCCGCGCCGCAATCGCGAACATGCGCCCGAGCTGCCCGCTGCCGAGCACGCCGATCGTCGCACCGGGAAGGATCTGGCTTTTTCAACTGAGCCGCTCTTCGAGCACTTTGCGGGTCTGCTGTTCGCGGAACGCCTTCAGCTTCTCGCGCAGATCCGGACGCTTGTTCGCCAGGATCGAAATCGCCAGCAGCGCCGCATTCTTCGCCCCCGCTGTGCCGATCGCCAGCGTCGCCACCGGAACGCCCGCCGGCATCTGCACGATGGAGAGCAGCGAATCGAGCCCCTTCAGCGCGCGGCTCTCCACCGGCACGCCGAGCACCGGCAGCGTCGTGTGCGCCGCCGTCATTCCCGGCAGATGCGCCGCGCCGCCCGCGCCCGCGATGATCACTTCAATGCCGCGCCCCTCCGCGCTCGCCGCAGCTTCCGCCATCAACCCTGGCGTGCGATGCGCCGACACCACGCGGCATTCATGCGCCACGCCGAACTCCGTCAGCACTTCGCTGGCGGCGCTCATCGTCTCCCAGTCCGACTTGCTGCCCATGATGATGGACACTACGGTGCCTGGGATGGGGTCGGCTCGGGAGCCGCCGCCGGCTTACTGGCCCTGCGCGAGCGTGAATCCCTGCTGGCCATCGAACATCCGCAGCGTTTCGGTCTTGACGATGTCGTATCCGGCGGCGGTCACCTTCTGGTACAGCGCCGAAATCTGTCCGTGCGTCACGGTTTTGCTTTCTGCCGCGGGATGAGGCTGGAACCGGCAGCGGTAATTGTCGATCACGAACGTCTCTTTCATCCCGCCTGGCCACACGATCGTCCCGCGATTATCCATCATGCGCAGCCCGATGCCTTCGTGCGAGATTTTGCTCAGCGCATCGCCCAGCTCCTGCGGTGCGCGGTTCGACCCGAGGTAAAAATCCACCCCGACGATTTCAATCTTCGTGGGTTTCGGATTCAGATTCGGCGCCCATTCCTTACGCGGCGACGCCGCGCCCGCATACGACACCGTCTTCAGCTTCTCCGGCTTCTGTCCCATGCGCGCCACGACAGCGTGGGCAAATTCCTTCGTGCCCACCTTCTGTTTGCTGACGCTCTCTTCGAAGATGTCGTACGTGTGGATGCCGTCTTCGAGCGTGCGCAGCCAGGCGTTATGCACTCGCTCAGCTGCCTCCCACTGCCCGATGTGCACCAGCATCATCACGCCGCCCAGCAGCAGCCCCGAAGGATTCGCCAGATTCTGCCCCGCGCGCCGCGGCGCCGAGCCGTGAATCGCCTCGAACATCGACGCCGCGATGCCGACGTTCGCCGATCCCGCCAGTCCCACCGATCCCGCGATCTGCGCCGCCACGTCGGACAGCACATCGCCATACAGATTCGGCATCACGATCACATCGAACGCCTTCCGGCGTATCCGCCAGCTTCGCCGCGCCGATGTCGACAATCCAGTGTTCCTTCTCGATGTCCGGATACTCCGCGCCGATCTCGTCGAAGATTTTGTGGAAGAGACCGTCGGTCATCTTCATGATGTTGTCTTTCGTGAAGCAGGTGACCTTTTTCCGGCCATTCTGCTTCGCGTATTCGAAGGCGAACCGCACGATCTTCTCGGTGCCCGGGCGCGAAATGATTTTGAGGCACTCCATCACGCCGGGGCTCAGCTGGTACTCGATGCCCGCGTACAGATCCTCTTCGTTCTCGCGCACGATCACCACATCCATGCCGGGATGCTTCGTGTCGCACGTAAGGCGCGTACGCCACGCACGGCCGGATGTTCGCGTACAGCCCCAGCCGCTTACGCGCGGTCACGTTCAGGCTCTTGAAACCGCCGCCCTGCGGTGTCGTAATCGGAGCTTTAAAGAAAACCTTGGTTCGCAGCAGCGATTCCCATGACGCTGGCTCGATTCCCGATGAGTTGCCCCTCAGATAAACTTTTTCGCCGATCTCGATGGTCTCCAGATCGAGCGCCGCGCCGCTTTCCTGCAGGATATCGAGCGACGCCTCCATGATTTCCGGACCGATGCCGTCGCCGTATGCGACTGTAATGGGGGTCTTCTGACTCATGGGAAGCGACCATGATACCAGCGGGTGTTAGAGAATCGCTGCAAATGCCAAAAAGATCGCAGCCTGCCGTGCATCGCGCGGCGCCTGATTTTCCGGATGCCACTGTACTGCGATTACAAATCTCTTGTCGCTGCGTTCCACGGCCTCAATAGTGTCGTCTTCGGGATCTTGCGCCGACACGATGAGCTTTTCTCCCGGCTCCCTGACTGCCTGGTGATGACGCGAATTGACTTCAACGGTCGGCGGCTCTCCCAGTATCGCCGACAGTTTTGTTCCGGATTTAACCCGGATGCTGTGCGCCGGCGCCGCCTTGTCTTCAGCCTTGACCCGATGTCGGCCGGAATTAGCCAGATGCTGAATGAGCGTGCCGCCGTGGTGTACGTTCAGAATCTGCATACCGCGGCAGATCGCCAGAATAGGAGCGTCGCGTTCGAGGAACTCGGCTATGAGCGCGTACTCAAGCTGGTCGCGCGCATCGTCCGCGACATCGGTTTCGCGGGCACGGGTTTCTCTGTAGAGGGCGGGATTGACATCAGCCCCGCCCATCAGCAGCAGACCGGCCGCCGCACCGGTAACGCTTTCTCCCGGATGAACCAGGACCGGTTCGATGCCCGCGGCCCGCAAAGCCTCTTCGTAAGGCAGCGAATGGTCCGGCTTCCAGCGCGAACCGCAGACACCGATGACTCGCTTCATGCCTGATTCTTACATCAACGCCGTCGGCCTTCTCTCCCACGGCTTGCCCTTTTCCTTCGAGACCGCTTCCATGTCCTTCACGTAAGCCGTTGCCTGCGTCAGGATGTGATGCAGATCGTTGCCCACGCTGATCAGCGAGAAGTCCTTCTCGAGGAACTCACCCACGCGTGAAGTGCCGAACAGGAACAGCCCGAGGATGACTTTGTTCTTCTTCGCCGCCGCGCGCAGCTTGTCCGTGGCTTCCTGCAGTTCCGGCGAAAAATACATGTCGGGGAACTTGTACTTCTCGTACAGCCCCATGGACATGCAGAGGTCGTTCTGTCCCAGGAACAGCAGATCGAGTCCCGGCACTGCCGCGATCTCGTCGATGTTCTTAATACAGTCCGCCGTCTCCACCTGCAGGGCCGCGATGCAGTTCTTGTTCCAGTCGCCCGCGTATCCCAGCAGCCCTCTCTTGTTCATCGAGCGCTGCGGAAAATAGACCGAACGCGTGCCGACCGTCGGATACAGCATGCAGCTGATCGCCTCGCGTGCTTCTTCGGCTGTGTTGATGTAAGGCACCAGCACGCCGTCCGAGCCGGTGTCGAGGGCCTGCTGAATTCCCGCGCGGTCCGCATAGCTTCCGACGCGCACCAGCGACTTCGCGCCGCCGCTCGCAATCCCCGCCAGCATCGCCGACAGCGTCTCATAACCCATCGGCCCGTGCTGCGTATCCACCAGCAGCCAGTCGTATCCGCTGTGCGCCAGCTGTTCGGCCACCGTCGGGCTGTGCGAGTTGATGAACAGCCCCATCTTGGGCTTGCCCTCGCGCAGCTGCTGCTTAAACTCTGCTCCTGTGAGTGCTTCACTCATTACTGGAATTTTCTCCTCTCAATTGACCACAAAATTTCGCTCTCGCCAGACCGGCCCGGTTTGTACCACATTCGACTGCGGGTTCGCCCCGCGGTTAGCGGCTCTCCGCTCAACCGCAGTTTTCACCGGTGCCGAAGCGGCCGTGCGCGCAGATTAATGCTCTGCCCCATCCGACTGCGGGCTCAGCCCGCGGTTAGCGGCTGTTTTTGACTTGAAAATGAACTCTGTCGAGTATACATCAGACCTCCTGCGACCTTCGTTCTCCGGCCTTCATCTACACTGGAAAACGTGCGCCAGGCCAGATCGGCCTGGCGCGCCAGAGAGAGACTGTGAGCATTTGTTACATCGACGCGTTCTCGGGGATCGCCGGCGACATGCTGGTCGGCGCCCTCGTGGACGCCGGAGCTGACCGCGCCGTCATCTCGCACGCGCTCGACAGCCTTGCCGTCGGCGCCCGGATCGAATACGACCGCGTGCATCGCCGCAGCGTCAGCGCCATGAAGTTCCGCGTCACCGCACCCGAGCCTGCGAAGCATCGCCATCTGAGCGGCATTCTCAGACTCATCGATGCTGCGGACATCCCGGCCGGCGCAAAATCGAAAGCCGAAAAAATCTTCCGCAGCCTCGGTGAAGCTGAAGCCGCTGTGCATGGCGTCAACATCGAAAAAGTCCACTTCCATGAAGTCGGCGCGGTCGATTCCATCTGCGATATCGTCGGTGTTTCGCTCGCGATCGAACTTCTCGGCGTTGAAGAAATCCACTGCTCGGCCATCAACGTCGGCAGCGGTACGGTTACAACCGAGCACGGAGTCCTTCCCGTACCGGCGCCCGCCACTGCCAGACTTCTGCGGGACAAGCCGATCTATTCCCGCGGCCCCGCGCTTGAACTGACCACACCCACCGGTGCGGCCGTTGTTTCCGCCCTCGCCGCCGGTTTCGGCGCCATGCCCGCTATGCGCGTGCAGTCCATCGGCTACGGCGCAGGCGATCATGACTTCGCCGAACACGCCAACGTCGTCCGCGTCATGGTGGGTGAGGCTACGAGCGCGTCTGAAGCCACTACCGTCACCATCATCGAAGCCAGCATCGATGACGCTTCACCTCAGCTCATCGGCTACGCCATGGAACTTATGCTCGATGCGGGTGCGCTCGACGCTATCGTGATTCCAGCCCAGATGAAGAAGGGCCGCCCCGGTGTGCTGGTGCAGGTGATTGCCGAACACCATAAACGCGAGGAGCTCGCGGCCATCCTCTTCCGCGAGACCACCACCCTGGGCATTCGCTTCCACACCGCGGAACGCCTGGTGCAGCCGCGCGAATTTGTCGAACGTCCTGACGCCACACGGAGTCGTCCGCGTCAAATACGGCGACAACGGCTTTGCTCCGGAATACGACGACGCGCGCAAAATCGCCGCCATCTCTGGTGTGCCCCTGAAGCAGGTCATCCTCGAGGCGGCCAACGCCTACTTCAACCACAGGAAGAAATGAAATATTACTTAACGACGCCGATCTACTACGTCAACGCCGCGCCACACATCGGGCACACCTATACGACCCTCGCCGCCGACTCCATCAAGCGCTTCAAGCGCATGCAGGGTTACAAGGTCGACCTGACCACCGGCACCGACGAGCACGGCCAGAAGGTTGAGCGCTCCGCGCAGGCGGCGGGGAAGACGCCCGAGGAATTCACCACGCTCGTCTCCAATGAATTCCGCGCGCAGTGGGACACGCTCGGTATCCAGTACGACCACTTCATCCGCACCACCGACCCGAAGCACCACGAAACCGTGCGCTGGCTTTTCGAGCGCTGCAAAGCCAACGGCTACGTCTACAAGGGCAGCTATACCGGCCAGTACTGCGTCTTCGATGAGCTCTACGTCAACGATGCCAAACCGGGCGATCCCTGCCCGGATTGCGGCCGCCCCACCGAAACGGTCACCGAAGAGAATTACTTTTTCAAACTCTCCGCCTTCACCGAACGCCTGCTGAAGCACTACGAAGACAATCCGGATTTCATCGCGCCCGAATCGCGCCGGAACGAAGTGCTCAGCGTTCGTGCGGGGCGGCCTGCAGGATCTTTCCATCACGCCGCACCACGCTCAAATGGGGCATTCCGCTCGAAGGCCCGCATGTCGCCTACGTCTGGTTCGACGCGCTGATCAGCTACATCAGCGCGGTCGACGGTGCGAAAAATCAACTGGGCCTCTGGCCGGCCGATCTGCATCTCATCGGCAAGGAGATCCTGCGCTTCCATGCGGTCTTCTGGCCCGCGTTTCTGATGGCCGCCGATGTCCCGCTGCCGAAGCGCATCTTCGCGCACGGCTGGCTGCTCTTCGAAAACGACAAGATGAGCAAGTCGCGCGGCAACATCGTGCGCGCCGAACCCATCCGCCAGGTGATGGGTCTCGAAGCTCTGCGCTACTTTCTTTTCCGCGAAGTCGTCTTCGGACAGGACGGCAGCTTCAGCTTCGACGCGCTCGTCGGCCGCTACAACTCCGAGTTGGCGAATGGCCTGGGTAATCTTGCCAGCCGCACGCTGACGATGATTAAGCAGTATCGCGACGGGGTGATCCCCGAGCCAACTGATAACGCCCCCTACGATATAGTTCGCCTCACAATCGACCTCGCTACGCGCGCCTTCGACGCCTTCGAATTTTCGCGCGGTCTCGAAGCCATTTGGACCATGCTGTCGAGTGTCGACAAATTCATCGTCGAGCAAGCCCCCTGGAAACTCGCAAAGACCGAAGGCGCCGCACAGCAACTCGACGACGCGCTCTACGTCTGCGCCGAGACTCTGCGCATCGCGGTCGTTCTCCTCCATCCGATCCTCCCCGAATCGACCGCCAACATCTGGGCACAACTCGGCATGGCCTCAGCTCTGGAGGACTTCCAGCTCGCGGAGCTGGCGTGGGGGCAACTGCCCGCCGGTCAGAAGATCGGCATGATCGCGCCGGTCTTCCCCCGCATCGAAGCCAAAGCCGCCATCGACCGCATGCGTGCCCTCGAAGAGGAAGAAACCATCCGCCAGGCAAAGATGCTCGGCAAACCCATCGAGCCCAAAGCCGCCGAGCCCGAAGGCACGATCCTGCCGCCGTCGCCGAAGATCGACATCGACGACTTCGGCAAGGTCGACCTCCGCGTCGGCCAGGTGCTCTCCGCCGAGCGCGTGAAGGGCGCCGACAAGCTGCTGCACCTCAAAGTCGACATCGGCGAGCCCGAGCCGCGCACCATCGTCGCCGGCATCGCCGCGGTTTACGAACCCGAAAAGATAGTCGGACGCAAAGTGGTGATCGTCGCCAATCTCCATCCGCGCAAACTGCGCGGCATCGAATCGAACGGCATGATCGTCGCCGCATCGCTCGAAGGCGGCAAGCCGATCCTCGCCGGCTTCCTCGAAGATGTACCCGTCGGCGCGCGTCTGAAGTAGATGTTCGTCGACTCCCACTGCCATCTCGACGACAAGCGATTCGCTGACGATCTCGACGCCGTCCTCGACCGCGCCGCCGCCGCTGGCGTGACGCGCATTCTGACCATCGGCACCGGCGACGGCCCGCCCGAAATCGATCGCGCCATCCGCCTCGCCGAACGCTACCCGCAGCTCTCGGCCTCCGTCGGCGTCCACCCGCACGATGCCGCGAAGGCCACGCCGCAGACCTACGACGATCTCCGCGCGCTCGCCGCACACCCCAAAGTCGTCGCGTTCGGCGAAATCGGCCTCGATTACCACTACGACTTCTCGCCGCGCGAGATCCAGCGCGAAGTCTTCATCGAGCAGCTCGAACTCGCGCGCGATGTGAAACTCCCCATCACGATCCACACCCGCGAAGCCTGGGACGACACCATGTCGATCCTGCGCGAACACTGGTCAGCGGCCGAGGCATCATGCACTGTTTCACCGGCGATCCCGCACAGGCGCGCGAAGCCCTCGACGCTCGGCTTCCACCTCAGCTACGGCGGCGTCCTCACTTTCAAAACCGCCGAGAACGTGCGCGAATCCGCCCGCATCACGCCCGACGACCGCCTGCTTATCGAAACCGACGCCCCCTACCTCGCCCCCATCCCGCATCGCGGCAAACGCAATGAGCCCGCCATGATGATCGAGACCGCGCGCAAGCTGGCCGAGGTTCGCGAGACCACCGCCGGAACGCATCGCCGATCTCACCACGGCAAACTTCGAGCGCCTGTTTGCGCCAAGTGAACCGTTACACTGGGGTTTCCGATGGAAACCGAACGGGCAGGCGTCCAGGAGCTCTGCATTTCGGCGCGCGAGATCTTCGATCTCGTGCGCGAAGACCTCGAACGGGTCGAGAAGGCAATCGACGTCGAATCGCTTGCCTCGGTCGAAACCGTAACCACCATCGGCCGCTATCTGCAGCAGAGCGGCGGCAAACGCCTGCGCCCCGCGCTGCTGCTGCTCTGCGCGCGTTTTTCCGGATCCGGTCAGAATGGCCGCGCCACCGACGCAAGACCGCCATCCAGCTTGGGCGCCGTGGTCGAAATGATTCACGCCGCTACACTGGTCCACGACGACGTGATCGATGTCGCGCAGACGCGCCGCGGCCGCCCCTCCGCCAACGTGCAGTGGGGCAATCACACCTGCGTGCTGGCCGGCGACTGGCTCTACATGCAGGCCTTCCAGGTCGCCCTGCGCGAACGCAACTTCCACGTTCTCGATCTGCTCATCGGCCTCACCCAGATGATGGTCGAAGGCGAACTGATCCAGCTCGACCGCATCGGCCGCATCGACATCACCGAAGCCGACTGCATGGAACTCGTCGACCGCAAGACCGCCTGCCTTTTCTCCGCCTGCGCCAAGCTCGGCGCGGTCTCGGCGGGCGCGGACACCTCGGCTCGAAGAGAAGCTCGGCGAATTTGCCTGGAACCTCGGGATGGCGTTCCAGCTGATCGACGACATGCTGGATTTCACCTCCCGCGAACAGACTCTCGGCAAACCCGTCGGCGGCGATCTCAAGGAAGGCAAAGTCACTCTGCCGCTCGTTTACGCGCTCGAAAACGCCACGCCCGGGGAGCGCGCGCAGGTCGGAACGGTGCTTGCGCGACCGCGACTTACAGCTCCGTCACGTTCGCCGAAATCTATGCCATGGTCGAGCGCCATGGCGGCATCCAGCGCACCGCGAGCGCGCCGCAGCAGTTCACCGAACGCGCCCGCCAGGTGGTTGCCGAATTTCCCGGACAGCCCGTATCAGCGCGCGCTCTGCACGCTCACCGATCTCGTCACCGCGCGCGACCGCTAAGTCTGTGGCACGGGCTTCAGCCTGTGATTTCCCTCATCGCAGGCGCGCTTAGCGACTCGATCACCCTGACGCGATCCACCGTCAAATCCTCGATGCGCACCGACTTCAGTCGCGCCTTGCCGATTGCCAGCCTGCCGATGGCGAGACTCCCGATCGCCATCGCTCCCACTGCGAACGCTCCCACCGAGAGGGCGCCAATCGCCAGCGCGCCCCACGCATTTGCGCCGATGCTCATGCGCCCTATCCTGACAGTTCGAAATTCCTTGTCATGCCACATAATTCATTTTCCCCTTCCCGCGCTAACATGAAATCTTGCTTCATCACCTGACCAACGTCCTCCTCGCCTGGGGACCCGCCGGTATTTTTCTTCTCTCCATCCTCGATTCCGGCGGCGTTCCTGTTGCCGGCGTTTTCGACGCTCTGATCGTGGTGATCGCTGTCGAGCGCCCGTCCGTCGCGTGGCTGTGCGCCGGACTTGCTGTTACCGGATCCACCATCGGCAGCATCATCCTCTTCACCGCTGCTCAGCGCGGCGGCCGCAGCTTCATGAACAAGGCGGCTCCCGCCGGACGGGCCGCGAAATTCCGCGAATGGTTCCGGCGTTACGGGATGATTACGGTTTTTATTCCCGCCATGATCCCGATTCCGATGCCGCTGAAGCTTTTCGTCATCAGCGCGGGCGTTATGGGCACAGCGCTGGCTGAGTTCATCACCGTAACGCTGATCGGGCGTTTCATCCGTTACTTCGGACTCGCCTGGCTCGGCGTCGCGCTCGGCCGCGATTCCGCCGGATTCCTCAAATCGCACGCCTGGTGGTTCGGCGTCGGCGCAGCGGTTCTTTTCCTCGCACTCTATGCGTTCGTGATGTTCCGCAACCGCCACCCGCGGCGGGCTTGATCGGACATTTTCTGTACAAAGACGCCCAGCTGATGTACACCGAACCGGGATGTCCGTCCGATAAACCGAGGCAAATGCGTCGCCAGGCCCTTGGCTTCACGCGTGCCCTCCCGTGTGCATGAGCACATTCGATCCCCGACTGGAGCAGTTTATTGAAGCCGCCAAAGCCAAAGGCGCTTCCGACGAAGGCCTCGCCGCCATCCTCTCGCGTGAAGGCTGGCCGGTCTCGCAGGTCTACGCCGCGCTCGGCGACTACTGGGCGCGCGTCGCCGGCATGGCAGTCCCAACGCGCGCCGGCCACGGCGAATCGTCGCGCGATGCATTCCTCTACCTGCTCGCGTTCTCCACTCTGAGCACCTGGGCATCAGCCCTGGGCTCGCTCCTCTTCGACCTGATCAACCACTGGCTGCCCGACGCGGTTTCCGCCGCGAGCCTGATCGGGCTGCGGTCGTCACTCACATGGAGTATGGCATTTCTGGCCGTAGCGTTTCCGATCTACATGCTCGTCATGCGTCGCATCGTGCGCGAAACGCGCATCGAACCGGAACGTCTGCAGTCCGACGTGCGCAAATGGCTTACGTGGATCGCGCTGCTGCTCACCGCGGGCAGCATGATCGGCGACCTCATCTGGTTTCTCGATTACTTCCTCACCGGCGAACTGACACTGCGGTTCGTACTCAAGTGTCTCGTCGTGTTCGCCATCACCGGCGCGATCTTCGCGTACTACACCGCGTCGGTGCGCACGCGGGGGTCAGATAAGGTCTCGCACGATTTTCTGTTCGGCGCAGGGGCGTCGGCCGCTGCCGTGATCGTGTTCTCGACAGCCCTGTTTGTCGCAGGTACGCCCGGCGCGCAGCGGCACATCGAAGCCGACAGCCGCCGGGTCACCGATCTGCGTCAGATCGCCAGCGCGGTATTCGTGTACCAGGCGCAAAACGGTTCGATACCTTCTTCGCTCAGCAACCCGCTCATCCGGCGGCGGCTGGGCGCCAATGCGGCCACCGATCCGGAGACCGGCGCGCCATACGAATACAGGCCGCGTGGAGCAGCGAAGTATCAGCTTTGCGCTGCCTTTCGTTCCGCATCGACGGATTTGGCAAGCTTCTGGAATCACCCTGCCGGACGAAACTGCTTCGACCTCGACGCCACACAAGCCGCGCCGTTCTGAACGGTTATCGACGGCCGGCCGGAGCTTCCCGGCCACGCGAGTCGTGCATCGCCGTTCCCCGGAACGGCGCACGCCGGGCTCGGGCCACCTCGCCGCGCGCCGGCAATGGTCCACGATAGCCCTGGCGGACATCCAGCGCATGATCGACATGACCGTAGAATCGCCCGCGCCCGTGATACCAGGGACCGGCGCCGATGAACAAGCCGCCATTGAACCACTCCGGTCCGTAATAGCCGTCCGGCGCGCAAGCGTACGGTGGTTGCTCGTAATAGCCGTATGGACACAGCGGCGGCCCGCCCACGGCCACGCCATACCGCGTGGGACCGCAACTCGCCAGCAAGAGCGTCAAACACCCAGTTGCAAGACCCAGCCGCGTTGTCATCAGCACGCTCCCTCCTGATTTCCTGGACGAGGTGGGATGTCGGCAGGTTCCGCGTTGGCGCACTCACCCATGACGATCCGCACGAATGCCCGCCAGTTCAAACGCCCGCCGCACCTCGGGATTCGCCATAAACCACTTCCACACATTACCGGTGCGCAGATTTTCGATACTCAGCAGCGTGATCCCCACATCGATGCCGATTACATCCGCGCTTTGCCAGCCTGTGTTTGGGTTGAAGGCATCGACAAAGCCGTAGCGTTGCCAGATGCGGGATCCGTAACGGGCCTTCATCGCGTTCAGTGCGTTCGTGCAGATGTCGGGCGCGAACACGAGTGAACCGGCGGCGGCGCAGGCACGACCGTCCCGTCGAGTTCCCCTGTGCGTGGCGGTCCGGCCGAACTGGTGATCCCCCAGATATCGCCTGAGTACCCGGGAAATTCCTTCGCCAGATCGATACGTAGGGTCTTTCACATGCGTATTCGAATCGGCAGCTCACTCCGTCGTCGTCGCTATACTCGAATTTCCAGGTTGGTCATACAATGATCCGCGTCCGATTCGCCCCCTCGCCGACGGGCTATCTGCACATCGGCAGTGCGCGAACTTTCATTTTTAACTGGCTCTACGCCCGCCACAGCGCTGGCACCATGGTCCTGCGCATCGACGACACCGACATCGAGCGCAACACCGAAGAATCCCTGCGCTCCATCTTCGACGGGCTCGCCTGGCTCGACCTCGACTGGGACGAGCAGTATCGTCAGTCAGAACGTCTTGCGCTTCACAGGTCTCTCGCGCAGTCGATCTTTGAGCGCGGCCTCGCCTACCGCGACTTCACGACTGCGCACCTCCCGGAAGATCTTGGCGTGACACAGTACGGTCATAAATGGACTCCACCTCCCGGCCAGCGCGAACTCTCGCGCGAGGAGAGCGACCATCGCGCCTCGCTCGGCGAAAAATTCGTGCTGCGTTTCCGGGTCCCGCGCGGCACAGGCGAAGCTGTCACCTTCCGCGATCTCGTCTACGGCGATCAATCGAAAATGGCCGACGACATCGAGGACTTCGCCCTCCTGCGCAGTGACGGCACGCCTACGTACCACCTCGCCTCGTGCGCCGACGACATCGATCTGCGCATCACGCACATCATCCGCGGGCAGGATCACCTTACCAACACGTTCAAACACATTCTGATTTTCCGCGCCGCCGGCCTCGAGATGCCCGAATTCGCGCACCTGCCCCTGCTCGATCGCGCCCGACGGCAGCAAGCTTTCGAAGCGCCGTCACGGTCCCGTCGTCTCCGTCACCACGTGGCGCGACGGCGGTTTTCTTCCCGAAGCCTACGTCAACTTCCTCTGCCTGCTTGGCTGGTCTCCAAAAAATGACCGTGAGCATATGACGCGCGACGAACTCGTGCAGGCCTTCTCGCTCGAAGGCGTCAACCGCAGCAACGCCGTCGTCAATTTCACCGACGAAGATCCCTTCGATCCCGAAAGCCGTCTGGCTGAATGCGGAGCACATCCGCACGCATGCCGCCCGCGGTGCTTGCCGAAAAGCTGCAGCCGGTCATAGAAGCCTCAGGCTGCCATCTTCCGTCCGAAAAATTCGCGCAGATCGCTCCGCTTATTCACGAACGCATCCGCCTCCTCAACGACGTGCTCGATTTCAGCTATCTCTGGTCA
Source organism: Terriglobia bacterium (assembly GCA_963832905.1). Classification (GTDB taxonomy): domain Bacteria; phylum Acidobacteriota; class Terriglobia; order Bryobacterales; family Bryobacteraceae; genus BOG-234. The sequence goes on from CAWHVO010000002.1 coordinate 1,355,013, forward strand.
CCCACGCTGCGTGACTACGACGCGTCGTTGCTCGTGCCGAAAAAAGGCGACCCGGCCCTCGCACTGCGGGTTCTTGAGAAGGGCAAAGAGACGCTCGTCTCCGCCGCGTTCACGCATGACGGCCTCGAATCCGCCCTGCGCGCCGCCGCCGAATCGCTCGGCATCAAAGCCGGACAAATGTTCGAGCCGATCCGCGTCGCTGTGTGCGGCCGCAAAGACGCGCCCCCCCTGTTCAGTACTCTCGAAGTAATCGGCCGCGAGCTTTCGCTCGCGCGCATCGAACTTGCCATTGCCAAACTGAAATGAAGGACATGAACCCCTCTTCTCCCGGAGAGAGCGCCGAGCCAGTCTCGCCTCGCACCAACTTCGTTCGCGAGATCGTCATCGAAGATCTCGAAAACCAACAAATACGGCGGACGTGTGCACACCCGTTTTCCTCCCGAGCCCAACGGCTATCTGCATATCGGCCACGCCAAATCCATCTGCCTCAATTTCGGCCTTGCCGCGGAGTTCGGCGGCAAAACCAACCTGCGCTTCGACGACACCAATCCCGAAAAAGAAGAGCAGGAGTACGTCGATTCCATCAAGGACAACGTCCGCTGGCTCGGCTTCGACTGGCAGGACCGACTTTTCTATGCGTCCGACTACTTTCCGCAGCTCTACGCCTGGGCGCAGCAGCTGGTGCGGGCAGGGAAGGCCTACGTCTGCGATCTGACCGCTGACGAAGTGCGCCAGTATCGCGGCACACTGACCGAGCCTGGCAAAGAGAGCCCGTACCGCAATCGTTCGGTTGAAGAGAATCTCGATCTTCTCGAACGTATGCGCAAAGGCGAATTTCCCGACGGCTCGCGCACCCTGCGCGCGAAGATCGACATGGCCTCGCCGAACCTCAACATGCGCGATCCGGTGATGTACCGCATCCTGCACGCCGAGCATCACCGCACCGGCAGCGAATGGTGCATCTATCCGATGTACGATTTCGCGCACGGCCAGTCGGATTCCATCGAAAGCATCACGCATTCCATCTGCACGCTGGAATTCGAGGATCACCGTCCGCTCTACGACTGGTTCGTCGAGCAGCTGGGTATCTATCATCCGCAGCAGATCGAGTTCGACCGCCTCAACATCACGTACACGATGATGAGCAAGCGCAAGCTGCTCGCGCTCGTCACCAACGGCCACGTGCGCGGCTGGGACGATCCGCGCATGCCCACGCTGTCCGGCATGCGCCGCCGCGGCTACACGCCCGAATCCATCCGCAGTTTCTGCGGCGCCCTCGGTGTTTCGAAGACCACCGGCATCATCGAACTGCGCCTGCTCGAACATCACGTTCGTGAGGATCTCAACAAGCGCGCTCTGCGCATGATGGCCGTGCTGCGGCCGCTGCGCGTCGTGATCGACAATTATCCGGAAGGCCAGACCGAAGAGATGGAAGCCATCAACAATCCGGAAGATCGCTTCCGCTGGTACGAGAAGAGCTCCCGTTCTCCCGTGTGCTCTACATCGAGCAGGACGACTTTCGCGAAGACCCGCCGAAGCAGTACTACCGTCTCTCGCCGGGCCGCGAAGTGCGTCTGCGCTACGCCTACTTCATCACCTGCACCAGCGTCGTGAAGGACGCGAACGGCAATGTCGTCGGAGATCCACTGCACCTACGATCCCGCCACACGCGGCGGCAACTGCGCCCGATGGCCGCAAAGTGAAATCGACCATCCACTGGGTCTCGGACGCGCACGCGGTCGACGCCGAAGTGCGCCTCTACGAAACGCTTTTCACGCACGAAGACCCGGGCGAAAACGACGAGCTCAATCCGAATTCGCTCGAAGTCCTCACCGGCTGCAAACTCGAGCCTGCACTCGGGCAGGTTTCGCTCGACCGACCGCTTTCAGTTCGAGCGCCTCGGCTATTTCTGTCGTCGATCCCGACACCGCGCCCGGCAAACCGGTCTTCAACCGAACCGTCGCCCTGAAGGACACCTGGGCGAAAATCGAAAAACGCGGGAAGGCCAATTGAACATCCTCGGAATCGGCGGCGTACTCGGCGATGCCAGCCGCCGCAATTATTCAAGGACGGCCGCATCGCCGCGGCCATCGAGGAAGCGAAGCTCACGCGCCGTCCACAGACCCGGCCGGCTTGCCCGAAAACGCCATCGCGACCTGCCTGCAGCATCGCCGGCATCGGTCCCGCCGAGGTCGACTACGTCGCGCTGGCGCGGCCGCTGCCGTCCGGCTCCGACTTGCCTATCGCGCTGCGCATGTTTCCGAAAGCGCGCATTGTTTCGGTCGACCATCACGCCGCGCATGCCGCCGCCGCGTACTATCCTTCGCCCTTCGACAACGCCGCTGTCGTTACGCTCGATCGCGAGGGCGACCTGCGCTGCGGCGCCAAATGGCGCGGGGAAGGGAATCGCCTCACTCTCGAAGACGAAATTCTCTATCCCGATTCCATCGGCGAACTCTACGGCCGCGTCACCGAACTTCTCGGCTTCCAGTCGCGCGCCGACGAACACCGCGTCCAATGGCTCTCCGCTACCGGCGAACCCCGCTATCTCGATGTCTTCCGCCGCATCGCCTCGAACCACGCCATCAACCGCTCGTACTTTGAATCCGGCCGCGAAGGTCACGGATTCGGCGTGCGGTTCTTCGAGCAACTCGGGATCGATGGACGCTCCGAACTCACTCCGCATGCAGCGCGCCGATATCGCCGCCAGCATGCAGCAGACGCTCGAAGAATACGTGCTGCAGTCTGGCGGGCGATGCCGAAACCGTCTGCCTCGGCGGTGGCGTCGCATGGAACGCCCTGCTGGTTTCCGCGCTCGAAACGTCAGGCCGGTTCAAAGGCGTCTTCGCACAGCCGGCCGCGGGCAACGCCGGCACGGCGCTCGGCGCGGCGCTCCACGTCTGGCACGATCTCCTCGGCGAAACCGAGACGAATCGACGCCGGCGGCTACTGCATCGGTCCGGCTTTCATCGCTGCCGAAATCAAGCAGGTGCTCGAAAACTGCAAGCTGCGTTTCCGCCTGCTCGCCACGGTTCCCGAGACCATGATCGGCGCCGCCGTCGATCGCCTGAAAGACAACCGCATCGTCGCCTGGATGCAGGGCCGCATGGAGTTCGGCCCGCGCGCGCTCGGCAACCGCAGCATTCTCGCCTCGCCGCAGGATCCCTACTCCACGGAAAATCTGAACGCAGTTCATCAAGCACCGCGAGCCCGTGCGCAAATTCGCCGCGTCGGTCCCGGCCGAACTCGCATCCGAGTATTTCGAAGCCGGACCGAACGCGCGCCATCTCGCCACCGTGAGCCGCGTCCGCGCCACACACAAAGAGCAGTTCCGCGGCGCGATTCTGGCGAACGATCTCGTGCGCGTTCACACCGTCGTCGAAGCGGGACAACCCGCTCTACTGGCAGCTGCTCCACGCTTTCGGCGAAAAGACCGGTTTGCCGGTTCTCTACAACACGTCGTTCAACCTGTTCGGCGAGCCGCTGGTCTGCACGCCGCGCGATGCCGTGCGCAGTTTCTACTCCTCCGGCATCGACGCCATGGTCGTGGGCAACTTCCTGCTCGAGAAATAGAGGATGGCGCGTTCTCGCGGGGCCGCCTCTTTCGTTGCGGCGGGCATCTTTCTCAGCCGCATCGCCGGCCTTATCCGCGAGCGCGTCTTCGCCCACTACTTCGGCACCTCCGCCGCGGCCGCCGCCTTCGGCGCCGCCTTCCGCATTCCGAACTTCCTCCAGATGCTGTTCGGCGAAGGCGTCCTCTCGGGCTCCTTCATTCCCGTCTACGCGAATCTCCTCGCGCACGGCAAACGCGAAGAAGCCGGGCGTGTGGCGGGCGCTGTGTTCGCCATCCTTTCGCTGCTGACTTCCGTTCTCGTGCTGCTCGGCGTTCTCGCAACGCCTCTCTTCATCGACGCCATCGCGCCCGGCTTCAAAGGTGCGACGCGCCTGCTGACCATTTCCCTGGTGCGCATTCTCTTCCCTGGCGCGGGATTCCTGGTCCTCTGCGCATGGTGCCTCGGCATTCTCAACAGCCATCGCCGCTTCTTCCTCTCCTACAGCGTGCCGGTGCTGTGGAACATCGCGCATGATCGCGGCGCTGATCCTGTTCGGCCGCGCGCCAGACGCAGGACAATCTGGCAGGCACTCGTCGCCTGGGCCTCGGTTGTCGGCAGCGCTCTCGCAGTTCCTCGCGCAGCTTGCCCGTCGTGCTGCGGCTTGTGCCGATGCTGCGCATCGGACTGGCCACGCGCCTCGAAAGCGTGCGCACCGTGATCCGCAACTTCGGTCCCGTCTTCGTCAGCCGCGGCGTCGTGCAGCTCAGCGCTTACGTCGATCGATCATCGCCAGCTATCTGCCCATCGTTGCCGTCGCGGCGCTTCGCTACGCGCAGACTCTGTATCTGCTGCCGGTCAGCCTGTTCGGCATGTCGGTTTCGGCTTCCGAACTGCCGGAGATGTCGAGCGCCGTCGGCGAACATGACGAGATCGCCGCCAAGCTCCGCGGCCGTCTCGTCAGCGGACTGCGCCGCATCGCCTTCTTCGTGATCCCGTCAGTAGTCGCTTTCATCGCGCTCGGCGATATCGTCAGCGCCGCGATCTATCAAAGCCGCAGCGGGCAGTTCACGCACGACGACGCTGTTTACGTCTGGGGCATTCTCGCCGGCTCCGGCGTCGGCCTGCTCGCGTCCACGCAGGGACGCCTCTATTCATCGGCCTTCTACGCGCTGAAAGACACGCGCACGCCGCTCGTCTTCGCGGTGATCCGGGTTGCGCTGACGACCGTCCTCGGCTACGTCGCCGCGATCCACCTGCCGCGCTGGCTCGGCGTCGATCCGAAATGGGGCGTGGCGGGACTGACGGCATCGGCCGGCATCAGCGGCTGGATCGAGTTTCTTCTGCTGCGCCGCTCGCTGGCGCAAGCGCATCGGCAGCGCGCCGGTGGGCGTGGGCTATATCGCACGCCTCTGGATCGCAGCCATCGTCGCCGCCGCCGTTACGTGGGCGATCAAGCTGAATATCCCCCCGACGCTGCACCCGATCCTCTTCGCCTGCGCCACGCTCATACCGTTTGGCCTGATCTACCTTCTGCTTACTGACCCACGGCGTCTGCGGGAACGCCTGCGTGGATAGTTAAGCGACGCCCGCGTCCCACCGCGTCCACGCCACCGTTGCAATCACCATCTGCACCGCGACCACCAGCGCGACGCAACCCGGCCATCCGAACCTCTGCCACAGCCATCCCGGCGCCGTTCCGCCCAGGCTTCCGCCGCGTAATAGAAACTCACGTACAGGCCCGAGCGCCAGCGCGCGGTTTTGCTTCGCCGCCACGCCCACAAAGCTTGTCGCCGCGGCCTGCGCGATGAAGACGCCCGAGCAGCATACCGCCAGGCCCGGCAATCACCGCCCACACATTCGGCACGAGAGACAGCAGCGCTCCTGACGCGCCGAGAATCGCCGCGCGGACCAGCATCATCCCGTGCCCTCCGTGCCCGATGCGTCTGCCCGCGATGCGGCGTGACGCACCGCGCCGATCAGATACACCACGAAGATCGATCCGATCAGCCCCGCGCTCAGCGAAAACGGCGGGGCTGCCAGATGGAATGCCACATACGTGAACATCGCTGTCTGCGAGAACAGCACGCACGACCCTACGGTGTACGCGGCCACCAGTTGCGGGTTGCGCAGATGCCCGGCCATCGCGTGGCTCATTTGTGTCGGTGTGGATGGGTGATCCGCGCGCAGCGAAAATGCCAGATATCCCGCGATCCCGAGGTTGATACATCCCAGCACGATAAACGCGGACTGCCACCCCAGATGCTCCGCCGCGAATCCGGAAATCACGCGTCCGAGAAATCCTCCCACCACCGTGCCGCTCACATATGCCGATATCGCCGCCGCCGCTTTCTCCGCCGGCCACTGATCGTGCACGTACGCTGTCGTGACGGAAAAAACTCCGGGCGTCGCGACGCCCTGCACGAATCGCCAGACGAGCAGCGCACCGAGGCTCGTCGATGTCGCCGTCAGCAGCGTGGCAATTCCGAGCGTTGCCGCCGATGCGACGATCACCCGCCTGCGTCCCACGCGATCCGCCACCTGCCCCATTACAGGCGCGGCCAGTGCCACGCCCAACGTGGTTGCCGTCACCGTCAGGCTGATCATCACTTTGCCGGCGTGGAAAATGTCGCCCAGCATGGGCAGCAGCGGCTGGGGTGCGAACAATGTCAGGAAGGCACAGACTCCGGCGAGAATTACCGGAATAACCGAGGGGGTCACAGCCGCTTGCTCACGCGCGCGGTTCGGATTCGAGGCGCGCGGCGTCCTTCTCCAGTTGTGTCACCGAATCGCCGTCAAACAGCCCGTAATACCCGCGCACGCGTCCAGCCATGTCGATCAGAACGAAGCGCGTGCTGTGATCCATGCTCAGAGTCCCCAGCTTGAACGCGTCGTGATCCAGCATCTCGAGCACCGGCGGCGGACCGGTCAGAAAGGTCCAGCGCGATTCATCCGCCGCGTACTTCTTTCCGTAGGCTTCCAGCGCCTGCGGCGTGTCGCGCGCGGGATCCACCGTGAACGAAACCAGCTTCACGCCCGCGTCGGTCTCGCCCTGGATCGAATGCATCTTCGAACTCATGCGCGGGCACGAGCTTTCGCAGTTGGTGAAGATGAAATCCGCAACCCAGACGTGCCCGTCGAGCGCCGAGCTGTCGAACTTCTTGCCCTGCTGATTGGTAGCTGGAACTGCGGCACGTCGCCGAAAACCGGCAGCGGCTTCTGTGTGCAACTCGGCAGCAGAACCGCCGCCAGAATGGATAATCCGTATTTCATCTTCTTCAAAGCACGGCCGGTCGAAAACCATCAGCCCGTAAATCGCGGGCAGATAAATGATCGACGCCAGGAGCACGTGCCGCGCCCGGACGTTGGTCAGATCGAACGCCACACGCACGCCCGTATACAGAAACCATCCGCCCAGAATCAGCGCGCCCACCAGATAAATCTTCCCCGGACATCCCCAGCAGCACCGGAAACAGGCTGACCGGAATCAGCGTCGACGCATACAGAATGATCTGCCGCCGGGTGGACATCCCATCCGGCTCCACCACCGGCAGCATGCGGATGCCCGCCCGCGCGTAGTCTTCCCGGTACATCCACGCGATGGCGAGGAAATGCGGGAATTGCCAGATAAACAGGATGGCGAACAGCGCCCAGGCCTCGGGAGTCAGCGACCCGTGCGAAGCCGCGTAACCCATCAGCGGCGGCATCGCGCCCGGCAAGCGCGCCGATCACGGTGGACAGATGCGACCGTTGTTTCATCGGCGTGTAAACGAACAGGTAAGCCGCCAGCGTGAACGCGCCCAGCAGCGCCGACAGGCATTCACCCTCAGCGCCAGCTCGGCGAATCCCAGCACCGCCAGCACGATCCCGAACCACAGCGCGCGGTCGCCGTCATCTTGCCCGCAGGCAGCGGCCTGCCGGCGGTCGCCGCATCAGCGTATCCGCTTCGCGTTCGTACCACTGATTCAGCGCCGCCGTGCCCGATGCGATCAGCCCCGTGCCGACCAGCGTATGCAGCAGCAGCAACCAGTCCGGGCCGTTGTTCAGTCTCAGGAACGACGCCGCATCGATAAAGTCGCGCTTCAGACCGAAGAAATACCCAACCCCGGTGCTCATCAGGATGAGCCAGGTGATGCGCGGTTTCGTCAGTGCGATGTATTCCCGCATTTAAGACACGCGTGCCGCCCCGCTCAGCGCGAACTCACGCGCCGGCGCGGGAATGTTTCGCCGAACCAGAATTGCCAGCGCCACGCTCGCGGCCATCGTGAGCGCGCCCACCGCGACATGCAGCACAGTGAACGTCACCATCAAAGGCATGGGCTGCACCGCGTCGGCATAAGCGATACGGCTCATGAACGCGGCGATTCCGAGAAAAACCTGGCAGAACGTGATGGCAAGCAGCGCGATCGAAGCCATGCGCAGCTCCCGATTCTCCGCGTAGTGCAGCAGGATTCGCAACGAAACCCAAAGTATCACGCCGGTCACAACCGGGGCCGCCGAGATATGGTAGATCGAGCCGATCGCTTTGTGCCGCGCCGCCGCGCCCAGCGCCAGCTGCGCCAGAACGCAGATCGGCGCGGCCAATGACAGCTCGCGCATCGGATACCGCGCGTCTTCCGAAACCAGCCGCGCCCCGCGCAGCCACCAGCGCGAAGTAAACATCGCCATCGCCACCGTGGTCGAAAAGAAAAGCTGCGCCAGGCACGCGTGCGCTGTCGAAATCCACCAGGGCAGCAACAGCAGCACCGTCAGTCCGCCCAGCACGCCCTGCACGACCACCGCGGCCAGCGCAATCACGCCCAGCCACTTCATCCATCTCCGCCGATCCGCGCGCAACAGCCAGACCATCGAGACAATCGTCAGCAGGCCGACCGTTGTCGCCACCATGCGATGGCCGTGCTCATAAATGATGCCGCCTTCCATCGGCGGCATCAGCTTGCCGTAGGACAGCGGCCAGTCCGGCACCGACAACCCTGCGTCGCGGCTGGTGACCAGTCCTCCCGCCACCACCAGCAGCAGCGTGCGAAAGCCAGCAGAATCGACCAGCGGTACAGTCCGGCTCTGTAACTCTCAGCTCCCATACGTGAAATCGATCGTCGCCTCCCCGCTGGGCGCGAGCGTCAGCTTGCCTTCCTTCCTGCCGAATTTTTCGTGCACGGCTTCGATCGTATACGTCCCCGGCGGAACGCCTTTCAGCGTAAACGTGCCGTCGTCGCCCGTCACCGCGAAAAACGGATGCGGCGAAACACCGATATAACTCCGCATCCACGGATGCACGCTGCACGTCACCGGGAACAGCACTTCTTCCGAATCGAATACCTTGTACTTATGCTCCGCCCGCGGCGGCTGCGACTCATTCCACGCCGTGTTCACTTTGCACTCCGCATGCACATTGTGATTCACCGGATCGTTGTTGAGGATTTCCAGCTGCTGCCCTTCCATGATGCCGAGCACGTGCGGTTCATACACACATCCATTCTGGTCGAGCTTTGCCGATTCCGCGGGCGGCGTCCAGCGCGCTTTGGGCAGCCCGTCTTTAATCCACACGAACACATTGCGCAGCGTTTTGTTGGAATTGACGATTACCGTCTCCGCTTTCTGCGGCTTTTTGTGCTGCCGTTCGCACTGCGGATTTGACGACATATCGATCTCCGGCATCACCGGCGCGTCTCCGGTAAACAGCACGCGTCCCGAAATCGTGCCAGCCGTCGCTTCATCGACATGCGCCGTCGGCAATGCCGCTTCAGTCTGTACGACAGGTTGCGAACCACTGCCGCACGCAGCCAGAAAAACGAGCGGCACAAGGGCGATCAGATGATTCAATCCCTATTCTCACATGCGCACTCACGCACTCAGCGAGGCATTGCGCGAGCCGGAATTCACTAACCTTTGTTAACTACCGCTCTCTCTATAGCCCGACTAAACTGTTACGAGATATATTCGCCCGCTGCATTCCGGCGAGGAGCCATACGAGTGAGCCACGATCTGAGAAGGAAAGAACGGCGGGAAACCGACACTGCGGTCGAGCTCATCTGGAAAACGGAAACGCGCGAGCAGCGCATCGAGTCGTGCCGCGCCATCAACCTTTCCGAAACCGGTGTTGCCGTTGAGTGCCCCGAGCCCATTCCGCTGCTCGTCCATGTGATCGCGCGCGTCCCGGCTTTCGAGATCGCCGCCCTTGCTCAGGTTAAACGCTGTAGCCTGACCCGCTCATCTTATACCTTAGGACTGCATTTCATCGCCAGAGCGTCTATCGGGCCTCCCGATCCCATGGCCCCCGACCACTACGAAATCCTTCGCCTCAGCCCCACCTGCGATCAGGAGACGATCGAGCGCGTTTATCGCACGCTGATGAAGCGTTTCCACCCGGACAACGAAAAGACAGGTGACGCCGAAATCTTCCTGCGCATCGCCGAAGCGCACCGCATTCTCAGCGACCCGATGAAGCGCCAACGCTACGATGCCCAGCGCGAGGAGTCGCACGCCGTCGTCCGCTTCGACCTCCGCTCCCGCGAGTTTTTCGCCGGTCTGCGCGGCGAACAGAACCGGCGTCTTGCCACTCTCTGCCTGCTTTACCGGAAGCGCACCAGCGATCTGGACAGCCCCGGCCTCTCCATCCTCGAACTCGAACGCCTCAGCGGGTTCACCCGCGAGGAACTCGGCTTCGCCCTCTGGTACCTCAGCCAGAAAGGCCTCGCCAGGCCCGACGACCGCACGCACTACGGCATCACCGCCGAAGGCGTCGATCATGTCGAAACCAAGATCGGTGACGATCAAGCCGATCTGCGTCTCATCGCTTCGCTCCAGATCCCCGGGCAGCCGGACGTCGGCAGGGCTCCCATCGGCGTCTAGGAACGTAGCCGCGGAACCGCGCGCGGTCCCCGGTACCCAGGGCTGCCGCTGTATGCATCTTTTTGTAAAATCAACACGTTGGCCGACCCTTCCGCGCGCAGACTAGCGCCACGGCTTTGCAAATTTTGTTAAACTCAACATCGCGCGCGTTACCTGAAGGCTTATTGTGTAGTCAGTCTTATACAGCCAGAACTGTAGTCTGAATGACCACGAACACCCCACCCCCCACCGATCTGAAGGATCTCCCTGAGGTCCACCGCATCGGTACGCCCGATCACCCTTCCACTCCGCCACCCCATGGAGACGGTAAACCCCACGGAAAACCCCGCAAACGCGGCATTATCTGGGGCCTTTTTCTGCTGATCATTGCCGGAGTCGCCGGTTACGCCGTCTGGCGTGCCGGGCAGCCGGGCGTCTTCCAGCAGCCCAATCAGGGGAATGGCCGCGGACGCGGACGGGGTGGACGCGGCGGCGGATTAGGACCCGTTCCCGTCGTAACCGCGAAAGTCAAACGCGCCAACGTCCCGGTTTACGACCCCGGCCTCGGCAATGTGGTTGCCTTCTACACCGACACCGTCAAGTCCCGCGTGGACGGCCAGCTGATGAAGGTCGATTTTAACGAAGGCGACCTTGTCAAAGAAGGCCAGGTCATTCTTGAAATCGACCCACGCCCTTATCAGGTCGCGCTGGAGCAGGCCCAAGGTACGCTGGCTCACGATCAGGCTCTGCTGGACGACGCCAAACTGGATCTGGCCCGCTATCAGACACTGCTCGAACAGGACGCCATTCCCAAGCAGCAGCTGGACACACAGAGAGCGCTGGTGGCACAGTACACCGGCAGCATCCAGCAGGATCAGGCTAATATCAACGCTGCCAAACTCAATCTGACGTACTCGCAGGTCACCGCGCCTATTACCGGGAGAGTCGGCCTCCGTCTTGTCGATCCCGGTAACATCGTTCACGCTTCGGATCAGAATGGCATGATCGTCATCACCCAGCTACAGCCCATCCAGGTGCAGTTCACCATCCCCGAGGACAACCTGCAGCCGGTCCTGAAAAAGATGCGCGCCGGCGTTCAACTGCCGGTCGACGCCTGGAGCCGCGACAACACAACGAAACTTGCGACCGGCGTCCTCACCACCGTCGATAACCAGATCGACAGCACCACTGGCACAGCCAAGCTCAAGGCCGTGTTCCAGAACGATGACTATGCCCTCTTCCCGCAGCAGTTCGTCAACATCAAACTCAAGGTCGACACGCTGACGCATCGCCTTGTGGTTCCTGGCGTCGCGGTTCAGAACGGTCAGCAGGGCACGTTTGTCTACGTGGTCGACCCCGAAACCTCCAAGGTCCATATCAAAGTCGTCAAAATCGGCGCCCAGGATCAGGACAACGCAGAAATCACCAGCGGCATCAACGAAGGCGACGACGTGGTCATCGACGGCACCGATCGTCTCGATGAAGGAACCGAGGTGCGCATCCGTAAGCCCGGCGAGCTCGAAGCCGTTCAGGCGGTCAGCGGCCGCGGACGCGGGCGCGGCCGGGGACGCGGTCAGGGCGGTCAGAATGGCGGCGCACCTCCCAACGGCGGACCTCCCAACGGCGCACCACCTGCCAACGGCGCACCTGCCAGCGCGGCGCCTCAGCAGTTTGTACCGCAGGCCTATCGGCCCGGCGTGAGCGGCGCCAACCCTGGCGGATTCCGGGCGCCTAAAGGCGAAGCCGGCCGCGGCGAATTCAAAGGCCGCGGCTTCAAGAAAGGCGGGGGCGCCCCCCAGTGAGTCCGTCCCGGATATTTATACTCCGGCCGGTCGCGACTTCGCTGATGATGGCCGGAGTGGTCCTGACCGGTGTCGTCGCATTCCGGCAGCTACCCGTTTCCGCTCTGCCTCAGGTCGATTACCCCACGATCGAGGTTCAGACCTTCTATCCCGGCGCCGGTCCTGAAGTCATCACGTCGGCCATCACCGCGCCGCTCGAAAAGCAGTTCGGTCAGGTCCCCGGCCTGACCCAGATGACTTCGATCAGCTCCTTCGGCAGCTCGCTCATCACGCTCCAGTTCTCGCTCGATATCGGCATCGACGTCGCCGAGCAGCAGGTGCAGGCGTCCATTAACGCCGCCGGAACATTCCTGCCCACCAACCTGCCCGTCCCGCCTGTCTACAGCAAAACCAATCCCGCCGACGCCCCCATCCTCACTCTTGCCATTACTTCGACCACCCTCCCGCTTCCCAAAGTCGTCGATCTTGCCGAAACGCGCATGGCGCAGCGTATTTCACAGCTCAAAGGCGTCGGACTCGTCAGCATCAGCGGCGGGCAGCGCCCCGCCGTCCGCGTGCAGGCCAATCCCGTGGCGCTCGCCTCTTACGGGCTCAGCCTCGACACTCTGCGCACCGCGCTCGGCAGCGCCAATGTCAATCAGGCCAAAGGAAATTTCGACGGCGCCAGCGCAGGCCTGGACCATTAACGACAACGATCAGCTCCAGTCCGGCGCCCAGTACAAGCCCATCATCATCGCCTATCGCAACGGCGCGCCGGTGCGTCTTTCCGACGTCGCAACCATCATCGACGGCGCCGAGGATACCCACAAGAAGGCCTGGGTGAACGACACGCCCGCCATCGTTCTCAACATCCAGCGTCAGCCCGGCACCAACATCATCGGCGTCGTCGATACCGTCACCGCCCTGCTGCCGCAGATCGAAGCCTCGCTTCCCCAAGGCGTAGTCGTCCACGTCGTCACGGACCGTACCACCACCATCCGCGCCTCTGTCAACGACGTCGAATTCGAACTCATGCTGACCATCGCGCTCGTCGTCATGGTCATCTTCCTGTTCCTGCGCAGCCTCTCGGCCACCATCATTCCGGGCATTGCCGTGCCGCTGTCTCTCGTCGGCACTTTCGGCGTGATGTACCTGCTCGGCTACAGCCTCGACAATCTCTCGCTGATGGCGCTTACGATTTCGACCGGCTTCGTGGTGGACGACGCCATCGTGATGATCGAGAACATTTCGCGCTACCTCGAAATGGGCGATTCCGCCATGGAGGCGGCGCTCAAAGGTTCCGCCGAGATCGGTTTCACCATCGTCTCGCTGACGGTTTCGCTCATCGCCGTGCTTATCCCGCTGCTCTTCATGGCGGACATCGTCGGGCCGCCTCTTCCGCGAATTCGCCGTCACCCTCGCCGTCACCATCATCTTCTCGGCATTCGTCTCGCTCACGCTCACGCCGATGATGGCGGCGCGCATTCTGAAACACACGCCGGAGCACGAGCAGGGCTGGTTCTACCGCATGGTCGGAATGGTGCTTCGTCAAGACCATCGAACAGTACGGCAAAATGGTGCGCGTCGTCCTGCGCCATCAGCCCACGACGCTGCTGGTGGCGCGTCGGCACGCTGGCGCTCACCACATGTCTCTACATCATCGTGCCCAAAGGCTTCTTCCCCATTCAGGACACCGGCGTAATCCTCGGTATCTCCCAGGCGCCCGAAGCCATTTCCTTTGTCGCCATGGGACAGAAACAGCAGGAACTCTCCCGCGTCATCATGCAGGATCCCGCGGTCGAGAACCTCACGTCCTTCATCGGCGTCGACGGCCAGAACACCACTCTCAACAGCGGCCGCATTCAGATCACGCTGAAGCCCCTTGAAGAGCGCAAAATCCCCGCCCTCGAAGTCATCCGCCGCCTGCAGCGCAGTCTCGATCAGGTTTCCGGCATCACCCTTTACATGCAGCCGGTGCAGGACCTCACCGTCGAAGACCGCATCAGCCGCACCGAATATCAGTACGCGCTCGACGCCCCCGACAAGTCGGTTCTCGACGAGTGGATCCCGAAGCTCGTCGACAAAATGAAGCAGATTCCCGAACTGCGCGATGTCGCCAGCGATCAGCAGAACAACGGCGTCGGACTTGAAGTGGTCATCGACCGCGACACCGCAGGCCGCCTCGGCATCACGCCGCAGAACGTCGACGACGCGCTCTACGACGCCTTCGGCCAGCGCCAGGTCTCAACCATCTATACGCAGTCGAACCAGTATCACGTAATTCTTGAAGCCCTGCCGCAGTGGCAGCAGAATCAGGACTCGCTCAAGGACATCTACGTTCAGGTCGGGTCCGCCTCCGCGAATCTCGCTTCCACCATCGCTCTCGCCGGCACGAACACCGCGCTGACCGGCGCCGCGCCCATCTCCCAGGCCCCGCTTCGTTCCTTCACCACGTTCAAACGCGTCCAGACCCCGATCACCATCAACCACCAGGGTCAGTTCCCGGTCGTTACGCTTTCGTTCAACCTTGCGCCCGGCGCCTCGCTCGGCGCCGCTGTCCAGGCCATCCGCAAAGCCACCACGGACCTGGGTATGCCGGGCAGCGTGGAGCCGACATTCCAGGGCACCGCGCGCGCCTTCGAAAACTCGCTCGCCAACGAATCGCTCCTCATCCTCGCCGCCATCGTCACCGTCTACATCGTGCTCGGCATTCTCTACGAAAGCTACATCCACCCGATCACGATCCTTTCCACGCTCCCCTCGGCCGGTGTCGGCGCCATCGCCGCGCTGATTTTATTTAAGGAAGATCTCGATATCATTGCTCTTATCGGAATCATTCTTCTGATCGGTATTGTCAAGAAAAACGCCATCATGATGATCGACTTCGCCCTCGAAGCGGAACGTAAGGAAGGCAAGACGCCCGAAGAAGCCATCTATCAGGCCTGCCTGCTGCGCTTCCGCCCCATCATGATGACCACCATGGCGGCGCTGCTTGGCGCCGTGCCGCTCGCTTTCGGCAGCGGCGTCGGTTCCGAACTCCGCAAGCCGCTCGGCATCAGCATTATCGGCGGACTCCTGGTCAGCCAGGTCCTCACTCTCTTCACCACGCCGGTCATTTATCTCTGGTTCGGCCGCATCGCCGCATGGGTCGGCAGCCTGCGCGGCACTCGAGTTGACGAACACCTCTCGCCTGAGCTGATATGAGCCTTTCCACTCCATTCATCGAACGGCCCGTCGCGACCACGCTGCTGACGGTCGCTCTCACGCTGGCGGGTGGCATCGCCTATTTCCAGTTGCCGGTTTCAGCTCTCCCCCAGGTCGATTTCCCCACCATCAACGTCTCCGCCGGCCTTCCCGGTGCCAGCCCCGAAGTCATGGCCGCGTCGATCGCCACGCCGCTCGAAAAACAGTTCACGCGCATCGCCGGCGTCACCGAGATGACCTCGCGCAGCTCCGTCGGTTCGGCGCAGGTCACGCTCCAGTTCGATCTCAGCCGCGATATCAACGCCGCGGCGCGCGACGTTCAGGCCTCCATTAATGCCGCCGCCGGCTTCCTGCCTTCCAACCTGCCGAGCAATCCTTCTTACAGGAAGCAGAACCCCGCGGACCAGCCCATCCTCATCCTCTCGCTGAGCTCCGACGTCGTTCCACGGCCTCAGCTCTACGACACAGCCTCCTCCGTCTTCGCCCAGAAGCTCGCGCAGATTGACGGCGTGGGCCAGGTTCAGGTCAGCGGCAGTTCTCTTCCGGCCGTGCGCGTCGAAGTCAATCCGCAGCCCGTTTCGAAATATAACGTCGGCCTCGATCAGATTGGCAGCTTCCTGCAGGGCGCCAACGCCAACAAGCCCAAAGGCTCGTTGGATAACGGTCGTGTCACCACGCCCGTTCTCGTCAGCGATCAGCTTCTCGAAGCCAAACAGTACAGGGACCTCATCGTCGTCTTCCGCAACGGCTCGCCGGTACGCCTCTCCGATCTCGGCCGGGTCGTCGATTCCGTCGAAGATATTCGCAATCTCGGTCTCGCCGACGGCAAGCCCGCCGTGCTGATCCAGGTTCGCCGGCAGCCCAACGCCAACGTCGTCGATACCGTCAAACGCATAACCGACATCATCCCCCGCTTCAAGGCTTCGCTGCCCGCCAGCGTCGACTTCAAGATCCTCAACGACCGCACCATCACCATCCGCCAGTCTGTCCGCGATGCGCAGCGCAACATGGTGCTGTCGATCTTCCTCGTGATCTTTGTCGTGTTCGCGTTCCTGCGCAATGGCTGGGCCACCTTCATCCCCAGCATCTCGGTGCCGGTCTCTCTGATCTCGACGTTCGGCGCCATGTATCTTCTCGGGTACAACCTCGACAACCTCTCGCTGATGGGTCTCACCATCGCCACGGGCTTCGTCGTCGACGACGCCATCGTCGTCATCGAGAACATCACGCGTCACATTGAAGACGGCATGCAGCCCATGAAAGCCGCGCTGAAGGGCGCTGAGGAAATCGGCTTCACCGTGCTCTCGATGAGCATCTCGCTGGTCGCCGTTTTCATTCCGATTCTCATGATGCCCGGCATCATCGGCCGGCTGTTCCGCGAGTTCGCCATCGTCCTTTCGGTTTCCATCGCCGTCTCGCTTCTGATCTCGCTCACCGCGACGCCGATGATGTGCTCACGCCTCCTCAGGGTGAAGCACACGCACAACGGGCTTTACAACTGGACCGAAAAAGGTTTCCGCTGGGTGATCTCCACCTACGCCTCCGCCCTCCAGACAGTTTTGAATCATCCCGCCCCCGTTTTGATGGTCATCTTTCTCACTCTCGGCGTCAGCGGCTATCTCTACGTGAAAATCCCCAAAGGATTCTTCCCGCAGCAGGACACCGGGCGTCTGCAGGGCCAGATCCAGGGCCAGCAGCACATCTCCTATCAGTCGCTCGTCGAAAAGACCAAGTGGTTTGAAGAGCGCGTCCGCACCGATCCCGATATCGACACCGTCGGCGTCGTCGCCGGCAGCAACGGCGGCGGATGGGGCGGCGCTGCTTCGGCGCAGATTTTCGTGCAGCTGAAAGCGAAGCGCAAGACCACGCCCGATCAGGTGATCGCCCGCATCCGCCAGAAAACCTCCGGCATGCCCGGCGCCACTCTCTACCTGCAGTCGCAGCAGGACCTTCGCATCGGCGGCCGCCAGTCGAACGCGCAGTATCAGTACACTCTGCAGACGCAGGATCTCGATCAGCTCAACAAATGGTCGCCGCTGGTGCTCGACAAGCTCTCGGCCTTACCCCAGCTTGTCGACGTCAGCTCGGACCAGCAGAACTCCGGCCTCTCCTCGAACGTCATCATCGACCGCGACACCGCCTCGCGTCTCGGCCTTACGGCCCAGGCCGTCGACAGCGCCCTCTACGACGCCTTCGGCCAGCGCCAGGTCTCGACGATGTACAAATCGATCAACCAGTATCACGTTGTCCTCGCGCTCGAGCAGCAATGGTGGGAAAGCCCCGACTTCCTCAACGAAGTCTACGTGCAGACGCCGCGCGGCCTTTCCGTACCGCTTGCGACGTTCACTCATTTCTCGCAGGGCATCACGCCGATCTCGCTGCCGCATCAGGGACAGTTTCCGGCCACCACTATTTCGTTCAATCTGCCCGACGGCGTCGCGCTCTCCGACGCCGTGGTCGCCATCAACAAGGCCGAGCAGGACATGGGCATGCCCATCAGCATCACAGGCAAATTCGCCGGTACGGCGCAGGCGTTTCAGGATTCGCTCAACACGCAGCCCATTCTCATTCTCACGGCTCTGCTCGCGGTCTACATCGTGCTCGGCATTCTCTACGAAAGCCTGATTCACCCGCTCACCATCATCTCGACTCTTCCTTCGGCCGGCGTCGGCGCCCTCATCGCGCTCGTGCTCTTCAGGACCGAACTCTCCATCATCGCCATGATCGGCATCATACTTCTCATCGGCATCGTAAAGAAGAACGCCATCATGATGATCGATTTCGCGCTGGCCGCCGAACGTACCGGCATGAGCTCGCGCGATGCCATTTATCAGGCCTGCCTGCTGCGCTTCCGGCCCATCATGATGACCACCGCCTGCGCGCTGCTCGGCGGCATGCCCATGGCCTTCGGCTTCGGCGTTGGCTCGGAACTGCGCCAGCCTCTCGGAATTGCTATCGTCGGCGGGCTCATCGTAAGCCAGATGCTGACACTTTTTACGACACCTGTGATCTACCTTTATCTTGACCGTCTCGCAAAACGTTCGAGCCGGAAGCAGCCCTTTGCGAACCGGCCCGGTCTGTTCGTCCCCGGCGGCCTCGCGGAGGGTGCGGATTGAAAATCACTCCGTCAACACTCGCGGCCGTCTCCGCGCTCCTCTGTTCGGCCTGCTCCGTGGGGCCGAAATACGTTGCGCCCACGCTGCCCACGCCCGCTCCTGTTGCGTTCCGCGAAATGAAAGACAACGCGGACTGGAAAATGGCCACGCCCAGCGACGGCCAGCTCAAAGGGAAGTGGTGGGAGATTTTCGGCGATCCCCAGCTGAACAAGCTGGAAGAGATGGTTGCAGTCAACAACCAGAACGTCAAGCAGGCCGAAGCACAGTTCCGCCAGGCGCGCGCCATCGTCGTCGCCGATCACGCGAACTACTATCCGACCATCGGCTCCACTCCCAGCATTACGCAGAGCGAATCCGGCGGAGCGGGACGCGGCGGCACCGGCGTATTCTCCGCCGGCACTCGGACCCAGACCTTTTCTCTGCCTTTCCAGGCCAGCTGGGAGCCCGATCTCTGGGGACGCGTTCGTCTCGCCGTGGAGAACGCCTCTGCCAACGCCCAGGCCAGCGCCGCCGATCTCGAGAATGTCCGTCTCGCCGCGCAGGCTCTGCTCGCCACCGATTACTTTCTGATCGCCGGCAACGACATGCAGCAGGCGGTCCTCAAGGACACCATTGACGCCTATCAGAAAAATCTTCAGCTCACTCTGAACCGCTTCAATGGCGGCGTCGCATCGAAGAGCGACGTCACTCTGGCTCAGACACAGCTCTACGGCGCGCAGTCGCAGAGCACCGATCTGCGCATCACCCGCGCGCAGGATGAACACGCCATCGCCATGCTGACCGGCCGTGCGCCGTCCGAAGTCGAAATACCGGCTCTCACGGTGAAGGCGCCGCCGCCCATTCCTGTCGAACTGCCCTCGCAACTTCTGGAACGGCGTCCCGACATCGCCGCCAACGAACGTCTGGTCGCCGCTGCGAACGCCAACATCGGGCTGGCTGAAGCGGCTTATTATCCGACCGTGACGCTCTCTGCCTCCGCCGGTTTTCTCAGCACGAGTCTTTCAAAACTCCTTACCTGGGGCGCGCGTACCTGGTCCGCCGGACCTTCGCTCTCGGAAACCCTTTTCGATTTCGGACGCCGCGGCGCTCAGGTCGAAAGCACGAAAGCGGCCTACGACGGCGCCGTCGCCGCTTACCGCCAGACGTGCCTCTCCGCGTTTCAGGAAGTGGAGGACGACCTCGCTTCGCTTCGCTATCTTGCCCAGGAGGCGGACCAGCAGGCGGAGGCCGTGGCCGCCGCGAAGACTTCGCTCGATCTCGAAATCGAGCGCTACAAAGCCGGTACCGATTCCTACCTGAGTGTCATCACCACGCAGGCCATTTATCTGGGCGATGAACAAAACGCCGTCGGCATCCTGCAGCGCCGTCTCACGGCGGCTGTCGATCTGGTCAAAGGTGCAGGCGGCGGCTGGGATGCCTCAACCCTGCCGGGCGAACAGGGTATTCGCAGCCAGGGGCTGGCCACCGCGGTCAGCACCACTCAGGTAGCTCAGCCCGTCTCAAGGTAGCGCACAGGCCGGACCAAAGGCGAAGATGCACCGTCAACCTTATACGGGATAAGGTGAGCTACCCGGCTGCGCTCGTGGTCAGCCCGTTGTGCGCGATTGAAAAACCACCCTTCCATCCGGCCCTCTCCTGGAGTATGATCGGCCTCCAAGTGAGGTCACTATGTTTGACAGCCTCGAAGAACAGATCAAAAAGGATGAAAAAGGACAGACCAGCACGCGCGAACGCGTGATTCTCTGGCTGACAATCTCCGCGGCATCGGTCGTCATCTTCGGCGGCCTGATTTTCGCCGTGCAGAAGTTCCAGTAATTGTGGGGCAGGTTGCTAAACCTGCGGACAGGCTTTCCAGCCTGTCCACCGCCCGCGGGGCGGCAATCGCGTCTTACAGCTTCGCGATCACCGCATCGGTAAATGCCGCCGTCCCGGCCACACCGCCGACGTCGCGCGTAAGGTGTTTGCCTTCGCGATAGACGGCTTCAATGGCTCTCTGCAGCCGCCCTGCCGCATCGCGCTCTCCCAGATGCGCCAGCATCAGCCGCGCCGACTGCAGCAGCGCCGTCGGATTCGCCAGCCCTTTGCCCGCGATATCCGGCGCCGACCCGTGCACGGCCTCGAACACCGCGCAGTTGTCTCCCAGGTTCGCACCGGGCACAATTCCCAGTCCTCCCACGAGCCCCGCCGTCAGATCGGAGACAATATCGCCGTACAGATTCGGCAGCACGAGCACGTCGAACGTCTCCGGCCGCATCACCAGCTGCATGCAGGCGTTGTCCACGATCAACTCGCCGTATTCGATTTCGGGGAACCCAGCCGCCACCTCCCGGCAGCACTGCAGAAACAGGCCGTCGGTCTTTTTCATGATGTTGGCCTTGTGAATCGCGACCACTTTCTGCCGCTGCTCGCGCATCGCGTATTCAAACGCCGCTTTCGCGATGTTGATCGACGCCGTACGCGTGATGACTTTCAGGCTCTCCATCACGCCCGCTGCCACTTCGTGTTCGATACCCGCGTACAGGTCTTCCGTGTTCTCGCGGAAGATCACCAGATCGATCGCCAGATCGGAGAACCGTGTCTTGAGCCCCGGCAGCATGCGCACCGGCCGGAAATTCACGAACAGGTTCAGTTTTTTTCGCAATGCCACGTTGACGCTTGCATGCCCGCTCGCCACCGGCGTCTCCGTCGGGCCCTTCAGCCCGATGTGCGTCCGCGCCAGCGATTCAAACACCGCCTCAGGCAGATAATGCCCGCAGATTTTCTCTGCCGAGATGCCAGCCTGTACTCGTTCCCACTCCACCGCGACGCCTGTCGCCTCGACCACCCGCGCCGTCGCGTCGGCCACTTCCGGACCGATTCCATCGCCCGGAATCAATGTAATCCTGTGCACGTCTCCAGTGTACGAAGCGCAGGTTTTGCTCCATACTTGCAAAAAGGAGGCCCGATGCTCGGCAGACTCCTGCGCTGTTTCGTTTTGGTGTCAGCCATGTTCGGGCAGGTTTCCGTTACTGTCAAGGCCGGCGACCGCGCGCCTGATATCGACGCCGCGTCGTGCAGTCACCCCAATCGGCGAAGTACCGGCCAGGTCTGACGGGCCAGTACACGGTGCTTTCGTTTCTGCCCAACGTCACGGCCAACCGAAACTGCGCACGCTCTCGACAACGATGACAAATTCGATTTCGTAGTCGCGCTGCCGAAAGAGGAGACTGACGACACGATTAATCAGCTGGTGCAGCGCGCCATCGAGAAACGATTCGCCGTATCGCCGGTAGTCGAAAGCAGGCCGATGGATGTCTACGCATTCGCGCTGCCCGGGGGGACGCCGCAAACGCCGGAAGCAATTAGCAAGGCGATCGAGGAGATGATGAAGCACCCGGAAAATGTGGGCCGCGCGAACGTCAGCGCGGGCAACACGACGATGGACGATTTCCGCAAAACTCTGGAGATGAGCATGGGCCGCCCCGTCATCGACGAGACCGGCCTCGACGGTGTCTACGACATCGCGGTGCAGGGCGAGGCGAAAAACACCGGCGAATTCATCCGCATGCTGCGCGAACAAACCAGACTGGTGCTGACGCCTGCGACGCGCAGCGTTCGACATACTGGTGCTGAAGTTTCTCAACTGATCCCGCTTCGCATCAGCGGATTTCCACATCGAACTCGAAGAATCCTTCGTGCTGCCGAAACTCCGCCGCACTGCTCTTATTCCGGAACACGTTCCTCGTCCGGCCATTCACTGAAAACGAGGTCTGCCCGTTAACCGTCCGCTGAATCAACGCCCCGGCCTGCTCGTCCGGCGCCACAAAACCTGTGCCCGCGCGCAGTCCGTTCCCCGCGGGTCCATTGCAGCCCATCGGCCCCAGCACCTCGAGATCCCAGCAGACGTTGCCGCTCGCATTGCTGATCACCGCGGTTCCGCCCGAGGGGTTGGGCACACTCGCGCCCCATTCCAGATGCGCCGGCAGGATCACATGGAACCTCCCCGGCCCGACCGCATCCACGCTCGCCTTCTCCGGCGTGCACAGATTCCGGTCCGGCAGGCACGCTGCCTGTTCAAAGCGCGCATTTGAAGTAACGTCCTCAATCTTCGAAAACTCAATCGACGAATCCACGCTCTCCCGCAGATTCGGATCGAACGACCAGCTCAGCACGTCGTGGTTCTCCCACCCCGCGCCCGTCGCGGCGGTGAAACCGATATAGGCGCTCCCCGACGCATCGACGATCGTCCCCAGATCCACCGCGGCGCGCAGCACGGGCTTAGTGAAATCGTCGAGATAAACCGAAATCACCGGCGGCTCATACACCACCCGCACGGCATGCACCGCTCCATCTTTCAGGACCGGCTTCAGTTTCGCCACGCGCCCCAGCCGTGGCGGCGGCCAGCGGAGCGAACCGATGGGGCCATTGGTGCTGATCGACAGCGAGTTGTCCGACGGATCGCCGTCTTCCGCGTTCTTAAACGTGTCGAAGAAGACCGCGATGCTCTGCGGGATCGCCTGTTCGTTCGCATGCCCGCGCCCGCCGAGGCCGAACCCGCCCGATCCGCCGCGCCCGCCGATGGCGTCCGTCCCGACGTTCTGCAGTACGAGCGCGAGGCCATCCGCCCCGCGCCCAAGCCCGCCCTGCTCAGTGAGCTGAAAGCGGAATGTTGTCGTGAATCCGTTGCGCACCGGCACGCGCTGACTGAACCACGCCGCCCCGACAGTATTGGTGTTCGCGGGTGTCAGCCGCAG
Organism: Terriglobia bacterium; assembly: GCA_963832905.1. Taxonomy (GTDB): domain Bacteria; phylum Acidobacteriota; class Terriglobia; order Bryobacterales; family Bryobacteraceae; genus BOG-234. The sequence goes on from CAWHVO010000002.1 coordinate 1,378,229, forward strand.
GACATTGCCGCCAACCGAAGCATCCTGTCGAAGCTGCAACCCCTCGGCGGAGGGAAAAGTTTCAAACGAAAAACTCTTCCGTTCCTGTGCCGCGCCGCCGCCTACTGCAGCAAAGCCAGCGCAGATCAGCAGACACGCGAACCAACGGAAGCGCACAAGACCATTTCATCACGGCGTTGCGCTCTTGCCGCAGACTGAGCGACGGGCCTCGCGTCCCGAAAAATCGGGCACGGGCTCATCGGGAGTCAATGCCTAATTTTTTCAGAATGTGCTGCGCGAGGAACTCTTTGATCTCGCGGTGTCGGGGAACAGGCTGAGAAAGACCGGTTTTGGCGTTCTGATACCAGTCATGCTTTCCGCCGTGCCGGATCAGCACACATCCGGCGGCCTCGATCTTCCGGATGAGATCCAGCCGCTTCATCCAAGCGAAAGTTCGGCAACTTTGCGAATGCCGGGAATCTCGCCGCTCGACAGATCCCGATACAGGTCGCGCAGGTGTTCTTCCAAATCGTCCAGGGATGCCCCCTGAGTGAGGTAATCGGGAAATTCTTCCAGATAACCAAGCCATATTTCGCCGTCCTGCCAGCGCAGGTAGCGGGCGGTATTCATGTCTTCATTTTAGTCCTTGAGCTGAATAGCGTTTGAGCCACTAAAGTGCAACTTCTCCTAACCCCTCTTTCTGCCGGCACTGTCTCATCTCAGCATCAAACGCTGCCTTGTATTTGACGTCAACTGCATCCAGAAATGCCAGCCATGCGACCCGGAACTCCCGTTCGAGCGCTGGAACCCACTCGTCGTGAACCCACTCTTTGTCCCGGTCATAGGATAGATGAGCCAATTGCCGGTTCATGGCGTCCCGCCACTCCCCTGTCCACGTCGGGAGAGTCCAACTCGGGATACAGCCTGACGGTAAATAGTCCAGCGCCAGGACATCCGGGAGTTCAGCGCCCTTTGCCCTCGACCGCTGCGGGTTGAGCAAGAAATCTGCCATCTTCCGGCATCCGAGAAGGAATGCATCGTCGGCGTGAGTGCGCCACGGAGGAGAGCCATTCATGTCCCAACGTGCCGCGGAGATGAGGTTTGCGTATTCGTAGCAGATGTGCTTGATACCACGCGAAAGCTGACTCGCGTCGGGCTTGAACGGTATTGGCTTCTTAGACATCAAGTACGCTTTGCGCTCAGCACCGTCGCGCGGAATGGTTTGATTCTAATCGATAGTTCGAAAAGGGGTGTACGACATAAAAGTGAGAGTGGTGGCGATCAGGCGGCACGGCTCTCGGCCCAGAAGTCTTCAAACCTCTGATTGAAACGGCAACAGCGCAGCGCAATGATGGCGTTGGCTCCTCGCAGGGTCCAGAACATGCCGGATTGCTTGAGGCGGACGCCGACGATGGACTTACAACCGGCTTCGATAACGCCGGAACCGACGAAGAACCCTTTTTCGCGAAACTCCGGGTACCGCATCCGATGCGTGTTGGTCTCAAAATAGTCAGCCTCTTTAGCGATTTCACCGGCCAGACCGGGCTGAGTTTCGGCGACCCCGGCGGCGATTTCGCGCAGCCATTCCACGAGGAGTTCCGTCCAACCATGATCGAGCAGATCTTTCATGGGCGTCATCCAGCGTTTCTTGGCCGCTGCGTCATGTGGATAAAGTAACGCAGCCACGTTCCACAAGTGTTGCCGGGCATGATAGAGGTTGACGATCTGCACAGCGCCCGGGAAGTGCCGGTCGGCGATGTTCCAGATCCAGACTGCGCCATCGCCAATGACGATTTTAATGGCGGCCCATTCCCAGCCTCTGTTCCAGGCTTCTGTGTATATGCGGTAGCCGAATTCGTCGGCACTTTCCACCGCGCCCACGTAAGTGGTGGAATCCGGATCGCGCACGGGCCAGCCATCTTTATCGACGGCGGTCTGCGTAAACACGGCGCCGAGCTTGCACTCGCGGGTGCGGGCTCGCTGCCCCTCGATTCTGCCGGCCCGGCCCTCGGTTTCAGCGGCCACAACCGGGACCTGGACGCCATCCATCAGAACGTACATTTTCGGAATGGTCTGTCTGGAAACAATGGGCAGGACGAGTTGTTTGGCGCCGTCGATTTCCTGCTGGTCACGGCGGGCGATTTCCGCGCCAATGCTTTCAGCGGCCCGTTCGATGGCTTTGGCGGGGACTTCCAGACCCGCCAGCAGCTTCATCGGTTCGCATGCCGGTGCGAAGGGCATCTCGGCGCCCAGCATTGATTCCATGCGTCTGACGCCGGGTGAAGATTCCAGACCGGCAATGCCCAGTTCGCCATCGACCGGATGCTGTCCTTTCGAGCAATGAGAGCAGTGATAGTAGGGACGCCGAACCTCTACGGCACCGACTACCGAGAGAAATGTTTTGCTGCGCATTTCCTTGAAGCGTGCCGCGTGGCCGCAGGAACAGGGCGCCTCCATGTGGTCGGCATCCGGAGGTTCGAATTGCAGCAGTTGAGTCAGCGCACCGGCCCCGGCGCGATGCATCGCGGAACGGATCACGGCCTCGACACTCTCCAAATCGAATGGGCAGGTTGCTCTGCGTTCGCGGAAAATGACGCCAAGTAGTTGCTCTACTTCGCGGGCGACTTCTTTTTGGATCGCTTCGGTCGTTTTTTTTCCTGTTCGATCTGGCCGGTCTGTTCAACCGGGCGCAGGCGACAGATCTTCCGATTGACGCCCACCAGATCATCGGTGAGGTGCTGAAATCTGCGGTATTCTGCGATCTCGCCCTCCGCCTTACGGACAGCCGCCATGGAGGGAAGGCTTTGGGTAACCGTCTTACCTTCGATCTTCTGGGTGAGATGGTAATACGGCCCATGCCCCGGGTCGTCCGGCCGGGCACAATGACACGAGGGCTTCCCACACCTCAGGGTAGGACTCGAGACCGAACCGGGCTGGAAATCCCCCAGTTCGGCAAACTGACGTAACAGCGCAGACCGTTCATCAACCAAGGCAGACAGCGGATCGGGCATGGCGTTCGCCTCCTTTCTTTAAGTCTTACATACTTTAAGAAACTGAGCGAAAAAAAGAGAACCCAACGAGTCATCATTTTTGTGGCGCGCACCCCCCCCGGTGCCTTTACTTGACAAACGCCCCGATGATCCGAATGGATCATTGTCCCCTCTGCCTCGGCGGAATAAACTAACCCAACCGTGACCCGACGAAATCTGGCCGCAGCCAGCCTCCTCCTCACTGCTCTTGTCTTCACCATTCCCGTTCTGGCGCAGGCCCCGCAGGGGCGCGCTGGACGCGGAGGTGCTCCGGGAGGCCGCGGTGGTGCGCAGCCTCCGCTCGGTGAAACTCCCCAACCAGCGGTACCCAACGCGAAAGCCGTTCGCTCGTGCGAGAGCCTCGCATCCGTAGCGCTGCCGAACACGACTATCGAATCGGCAGCCGTTGACGCCGCGAATCCGGGCATCTGCCGCATCACCGCCATCACCACGCATCCGCCGCTGGGCGACAAGGTAAAAATCTGGATCGCCATCCCCACATCGAACTGGAATGGCCGCTTTCTCGGCAACGGCGGTGGCGGCTTCCTCGGCGGCAGTGCCGCGGGCGTCAATCCCGGCGTGGCCCTCGGCTACGCTTCCGGCTCGACCGACACAGGCCATGACGGCGGCAGCGGCAGTTTTGCCCTCGACGCCAACGGCCGTCTCAACTGGCAGGCGATACGCGATAACGCTCACGTCGGCATCCACGAAATGACCGTCACGGGGAAAGCCCTCACCCAGGCCATGTACGGCGCCGAGCCGAAGTACTCCTACTGGAACGGTTGCTCGACCGGCGGCCGTCAGGGCCTGATGGAAGCGCAGCGCTATCCGCAGGACTACAACGGCATCCTCGCCGGCGCGCCCGCCGTCAACTGGCCCAAGCTGATGATGCAGTCGATCTGGGGCTCGGTCGAGATGAACGCTGCCAACAATCCTGTGCCCGCGTGCAAGCTGGCCGCGGCCACTACAGCCGCGATTGAAGCCTGCGACGGCATCGACGGCGTAAAGGACGGCGTCATCGAAGACCCGAGCCGCTGCAAATTCGATCCGAAAGAGCTCATCGGCAAACAGGCCGGCGAATGCGGCATGTTTACGCAGGCTGATGCCGACGTGATCCGCAGGATATGGGAAGGCCCGCAACGCGAAGACGGTACCCGGCTCTGGTATGGCCAGGCTCCCGGCGCCGATATCAACGCGCTCAACGTCTCGCGGGGCACTCCGCTGAAGCCCGTCGGTTTCGCCTTCACGCAGGAGTGGCTGAAGTACTGGATTACCGAGAACAAAGAATTCGACTGGAACACGATGACACGCGCCCTCTTCGATCGCTACTGGGACCAGTCGCTCGAAGAGTTCGGCACCGTGATCGGCACCGACAATCCCGACCTCAGAGCATTCCGCGACCGCGGTGGCAAAGCGATCGTCTGGCACGGCTGGGCCGATCAGCTCATCACGACCTATGGATCGATCGATTATTACAAGCGGGTTCTGCAACAGATGGGTGGCGCGGAGAAGACAGCGCAGTTCATGCGCTTCTTCCTCGCGCCGGGGGTAGGACACTGCGGTGGAGGCGCCGGGCCATCGCCCTACGGTCAGCTCGACCAGCTGCTTTCCTGGGTGGAAGACGGCAAACCGCCGGTGACCTTGACCGCCGCGCGCCGCGACCGGACCGGTGCGATCACGCGTTCGCGCCCGCTCTGCCAGTATCCGCAGGTCGCGAAGTACAAAGGCACAGGCAGCACGGACGACGCGGCCAATTTTGTCTGCAGCACAGGTTTCTGATGGAGGGCCGGCGCTTCGGTGCCGCCGCGATTCTCCCGGCGGGGAGTTTCAGCAACCACATTTTTTAAGGAGATTCATCGATGAGATTCGAGCATCGCCATTTTGCGGCAATCGGCCTGGCCGGCCTCGCATTGTTCGCGCAGGTCGTTTTTGCGCAGGCGCCCGCCGCCCAGCCGCCCGCCGGTCGCGGCCGCGGTCCAATTAATCGCCCGCCCGACCCACGCGTGCAGCAGCGCACGTATCACTTCACCGACACGAACGAAAACCTGCCCTACGCGCTGTTCGTTTCTTCGAAGGTGACGAAGGACAAAGCCGCTCCGCTGATCGTGGCGCTGCACGGCCTGGGTGGCGACCACAACTCGCTGATGCGCGGCAACGCCATCGATCTTGCCGAAGAGGGCGGCTACATTCTGGTCGGTCCGATGGGTTATAATCCGCGCGGCTGGTACGGCACTCCCGTCGGCACGCCGCGCGCGGGCGCCACGCCGCGGCCCCCCAACCCGAACGCTCCCAAAGATCCGCCGAATCTGCGCGAGCTCAGTGAGAAGGATGTGATGAACGTTCTGGAACTGATGCGCAAAGAATTTAACGTCGATCCGCGCCGTACCTACTTAATGGGTCACTCGATGGGCGGAGCCGGAACCCTCTACCTCGGCGCGAAGTACGCCTCCAACTGGGCCGCCATCGGCGCGATTGCCCCGGCGGCGTTCGCCATGCTGCCGACCGCGACGGAAATGCTCACGCCGGTCAAAGACACGATGCCCGTGATCATCACCCAGGGCGGCCAGGATACCGCTGTGCCGGTCGACTACACGCGCCGCTGGATCGCCACGATGAAAGACCTGAAGATGAACTACAGGTACGTTGAGATCGGGCCCGAAGATCACGGTTCGATTATCAGCAAGGGCATGCCCGATATCTTCCGGTTCTTCGCCGAACACGAGAAGTAACTTTACCCGGAAGATTCCACCCGTCAGGGAACTGCACCCGTTTGGCTCCGGTGCATCAGCATGGCGGTCGGCAGGTTCGCCGGCTTGAGAACCTGAAGGTTCGTCGGGGCATATCCGCCGCGGCCGATGCCGCCTCGACCACCTCTGCCTCCTCGGCCACGTCTAAGGCCGCGAAGAGTCTTCGCATGGGCGCGTTACATACGCAACCTTCCTGGGCGCGCACTACGTCGGAATGATCCCCTTGCGCACCGCATACAGCACGATTCCCGCCGTATTATGCAGCCCCGTCTTCTGCATCAGATTCTGTCTGTGACTCTCGACCGTGTACGGGCTCAGATTGAGAATCGCCGCGGCTTCCTTGTTCGATTTCCCCTCCGCCAGCAGCTGCAGCACCTGCCGTTCCCGCTCGGTCAGCAGGTCGTAGGAGTCCTGAATTCGCCGTTCGCGCATCAGCCGCACGTAATCCTCGAGCAGTGCCTGTGCGATGGATGGCGAAAAAAACGGCCTGCCGGTCATAACCGAACGGATGGCGCGCTCGATGTACTCGTCGGCGTTGTCTTTCAGAAGATACGCCCGGGCGCCTGCGTCGAGAGCGCGTACGATGTAGCTCTCGTCGGTGTGCATGCTCAGGATGATGACAGCAGTGCCCTTCGGCGTGCCGCCGAGGCGCTCATTCTCGCTGACGATCTGAGCAGCCGCATCGAGGCCATTGAGCAGCGGCATGCCGATGTCCATGATGACCACGTTGGGTTGCAGCTGTCTGGTAAGGCGCACGGCCTCGCGGCCATCCGGCGCCTCACCTACGACCTGCATGCCCTCGATGCGTTCAAGCAGTAGTTTCAATCCTGTCCGCACGATCCCGTGATCGTCCGCAATCAGGATTCTGATCATCCGTAACCTCCGACGGTTTCGGGCGCGGCAGGCGAAACTCCACGCGCGTGCCGGCGCCGGGCGCCGAGTCGATCTGAATGCTGCCGCCCAGTTCGCGCACCCGCTCTTCCATGCCGAGCAGTCCCAGGCCCCTGGGCGTTTGCGATGTCCTTCTGAAGCCGCGCCCGTTGTCCGCAATTCTTCCGGTGACCCAGCCGTTGGCGCCTGCCAGCGCGACCGTAACTTCGTTGGCGCCTGAGTGGCGCGATGCGTTCGTCAGCGTCTCCTGCACAATCCGGAAAATGCACGTCCGCCATGCCTCGGGCAGGGAATCGACCGACGGATCGATCTCCGAACGAATCGCGAGACCGTGCGACCGCTCGAACTCCTTCATCAGCCACGCGAGAGCAGGCGTCAGTCCGAGGTCGTCCAGCATCGATGGCCGCAGCAGCATGGCGATGTTGCGCACGATCCGCAGCGTCTGCTCCACGGTGCCCTTGGCGCGCGCGATACGCGGCGAGACCGGATCCGCCGGGTCCCCGGGGATGCGCGCGATACCGGCCAGTTCCATGCGCAGCCCTGTCAGCATTTGCCCCACCTGATCGTGGAGTTCGCGCGACAGCAGTTTTCGTTCGTCTTCCTGTGCCGTGCGCAGCTGCCCGGACAGCAGGCGCAACTCCTGTTCCGCTGTCTGGGACTGCCGTTCCAGGGCCCGCATGCGTGTCAGCGTGCTGCCCGCGATGGCGAATCCAAACAGCAGCGCGAAGCCCGTCGTCCAGCCGAGCGATACGTTGAACTGGCGGTCTTCTGTTGTAATGCGCTGCCGTTCCTTGTCGAAGTTGGCAGTCACCAGGCGTTCGGTTTCATCGGCCAGGGCGAAGACTTCTTCGCGCCGCCGCACGCGCTGGCGAAGCATTTCGGCCCTTTGCGCGCGCTTTTCTTCCGGACTCCAGTCCAGCACTACCTGCGTCGGATCCCAGTACTCGGCCAGCTCTTTTCGCAGACTCTTCAGCGCCGTCTTCTGTTCGCTGTCGAGGCCCAGCGCTTCGAGCGTGGTGAAACTCTCATCGGTATTCGCCTGAATCCGGTTGAACTGATCGATGTACTGCTGCGCGTGCGACCACTCGGAGTCGAGCAGATAGTCGCGCGTGAGAATAGCGTTCAGGTATACGTTGCTGCGTATCGCCGCCAGCGCCACGCCTGCCCGCATGTGCGCATTCTGGAGCCGGGCAATGCGATCCTGCGAATTCTTCGCCGTCCACCAGATGGCAAACGCGGACAGACCGATCACCAGCAGCAGCGCCGCCAGGGCGCCCGCGAGCAGAATCGACCGGCGTGCTCTCATGGACGGGCTCATTCTCATTATCCGACCGCCTGCCCGCGCAGGCCTGATCACGAGCGGAGACGCATGGTCAGCCTTATCGCTGAGGCCCCCATAAAGGGGCCGGTCAGCCAGAATAAGCTGAGCCTACCGGCTGCGCCAGTGGTCAGTCCGTTTGTGCGGGCGAGACAAATGTGACGCGCGCCGCAGCAGGGTCGGGTCCTATTGTTTGACCCGGCGGAACTCTACCTTCTCCGCCTTGCCGTCCGGCTGGATCGGAATGATTTCCACTTCGAGCGAATCACCGTCCTCGACGCCGAACCGGCGCTTCACAATCTCATCCCCGCGCGTCTCAAGGGACACCAGATTCGGTCCGCTGAACCACATCGATACCTTGGCGGACTTGCCCGTATCCTTCACCTTGCAGTCCTTGCCCGTGGTTTCGCACTCGAGTTCGACCATCTTCTGATCTCCCACCGCGTAAGTGATGTGGATCACATCGGCGCCTTTACGTTCAAAGGTCCAGACGCCGGCGTCCTTAACTGCCGCGTCCTTCGGCTGCCATGTGCCAATCAGCTGGGCGCGTGCGGAATTATCCTCGGCGCGCAGATGAAGCGCACCAGGAAAGACAAGCGAACAGGCAGCGGCGAGTAAAGCTTTCTTCCCCAACATCGGTCGAACCTCCCGTGGTCGATTGCTCCCGGCGGCAGGAGAGCCCCGGGGAGCCAACCTTTAACTCCCCGGGGCAACGCGCAACCACTTCTGGCCCGAACCGCTTCGGGCCACCCCAGGTTCATTAAACATCCGGACCGGGCCAATTCGGTATCCCGTAAAGGCACCAGATCCCAGGGGATTTTCCCCGATTCAGTACCGTGACGAAGTGAGTCTCCCATGATCTTCGCCGCGCAGCCATACATAAAGCGGCGCGTGCGGCGCGGGCGCCGGCCAGGGCATCGCCACCCGCAGGCGCTCCTTGTTTCCGGGACCGGCAACTGGAGCGGGAATCGCTTCCACAGGTAGACCGGTGTCCGCATCCCATCCCACTCTGGCTATGTTCTCCAGGTCGCGGCCTTCCAGCGCTGCGTAATACGAGAAGCCGCCGGCCCTTTCGTCTGAGAGCTGAAACGAATCGATTTTCGGCAGCAGCACAATCGTGCCCAGCTCCCGCGCCTCGGATTCCCCGCTGCCCGATGTGACCAGCGTCGCCATCAGCCTGCATCCGGGATGGCCGACATTGCGGGGCGCAAACAGAAGGAACACGCTGTCCGCCGATTCCTGCGCCAGCTTCGCGTCCGGCTTTGCGTCGCCGGTTGCGATTTTCACGCCGGGTGCTGCGGAGTCCCGGCAACTCAGGTTGAGAGCTGTAACAGCGGGAGCGTGGCTGACTCCGATCTCGAAGCTGACCAGAGCATCGAAAGACATCTCACCGGGACTGAGCGAAACTCCGGGACCGTCGCCCTGCGGGGATTCCCGCACGGTGGTGATCTGGGGTTTTCGTCCGGCCACCAGAAATGCATCCGGCACAGAAATCTCTTCTTCAAAATCCTGTGCCTTGATATGTGCGGTGAGCAGCGCGCCTGCTTTAACCTCAGGCTCCAGCGTCACCGTCGCGCCGCGTGTATCGCCGTTTTGCGGATCGTCCAGCGTGACCTTGGCGCCGTCGGCGGACAGACTCTCGATGCGGTCGAGGCCGGTACCGTGCAGCACAACGGTCTGGGCCGCGTCGCCTGTGTTCAGAACAATCGGCGTCCCGGTAATCGAAGGCGGCTTCGGCAGCACTTTGAACGGGGCTTCGTGGACCTTGTCATCCGATTGCGCGATCAGAAAGACATAGTTCCCCGTATCGAGATCCTTTGTGTCGAGCCGGATTTTGAGCGAGCTCTCGGGGCCGCTCGAAGCCGCCTTCATCAGACGAAACGGTACTGTCTGCGCCGTGCCGAACAGATCGCCCTGCTTTTTGTATTCGATTTTGCGCACGAACTCGAAGTCATCGCCGGTCAGATCGAGGTCCAGCGTGCCCGCGCCGGCAATCAGCCTGTCGTGCGATTGCTTCGTCAGATGCGCCGATGCGAATTTCGGAAAATCGTGCAGCACCAGATTACCCGAAACAGCCAGCGGATCCCAGTCCCAGTCGCCCGTCAGTTTCCATGTACCCGCTTTCACCTTGTTCCCGGTGAGATCGAACTCGAGCGTTTTGGAAGTGATGTTGACGCTTACCGGAGCCGGTGTCGAGCTGGTGTTGTCAGCCGATACCAGCCTCCAGCCGTGAACCCGCGTCAGAAGCTTCCAGTCAGCGCCTTTGACATTCACGGGCACTGCCGACTTGATGCCGATCGGCAAATGTTCCGTCGCGGGCAGCGTGAGGTCCGGCGCTGCGGCGTTTGGAACCCGTATCGCCCAGAGGTAGGCGAATGCCGTGCGCGTCGCAGTCGATGCTTTGCTTCCGCAGAGTCCGGTATTGCCCGATGCGTCGCCGGCAGTTCCAGGTGTCGTTGCCCCTTGCTCCACAAGCGCGGAGAGAAATTCCGTGCGCGGAAACAGAACGCTGTTCAGATTCACGAGTGCCATTGCGCCGCCGCTCGCCGCCGCTCCTCCGGCGCCCCCGAAAAACATCCCGGCCGCCGATGCGATCAGACCCGCCGATTGCGTCGCGCGCTGCTGCGGATCCTGGGCCAGGGGATCGTACGTCGAGAGCGACGAATTCACGCCGCCCAGCATCGTTCCAAGCTGCGCCTGCGCGCGTTGGGCGCGATCGACTTTCGCCGCGGGAAACTGCTTTGCGAACCCAGCGACGGCCGCATCCATATTCTGGCTCGTACCGAGTGTTTGTTGCTCTGCGATGGACTGGATCAGCGCCTGCGTCTCCTCCGTCTTTTCCGCGTAGTCGGCCAGCTGCGCGATCAGGTCTGTATTCTTTGTCACAAGACTGGCGACTTTCGCCTTATCGAGACCCTGCGGACCCCATACGAGACTGACCAGCTGTGCGCGGAACGGCACCATCCAGGAAGTGGGTTTATCCGCGGGCCGCGGCTCGGACACCAGTATCCTCGAACCGTCCGCCGGCACCACCAGCAGCTCGATGCGCACTTTTTTCGGATCGATCGACTGAATTTTTGCCGGTTGATAGGAGATGGTGTCGCCCTCGACCAGGCGATTCACCTTCTGAATGTCGAGCGGCGCGCCGCCGGACCCCCGCGTCACCTTGATTTGGATCCATCCCAGCGGGGTTCCGCCGGGACAGATGAGCGGAGGCGTCATCGCTTCGATGGACCGCAGCGGAATCAGGAGAACGGGCAGCATGAAGAAAATGATCGTCGTGCGCATCGGTCTGTTTTATTGCGACGCACGGCGCGGGGCTAAGGTTCTGCGGGAAATCTGGTGTCTTGAGGGGATTGCGCGCAACACATTCGCGGACCACGATGAAATCGAAAGTTAAGTATTCGAAATGATTCGCAGGAGGAGTGGAGAAAGATGGATCTGAAACGCCCGTGCTGGTTTTGTACGTTGCTCTTACTCGGTGGCGCAGGCCTGGCCCGGCCGGCTAAAGTTGCGCGCGTCAGCAGGCAGCAGGACCGCCAGTTCATTCGCAGCGTTGCGATCGCGGATATGACCGAAGCGCATATGGCGGAAATGGCGCAGAACAGCGCCACCGCTTCCGCCGTCAAGGATTTGGGAGGAACGCTGGATAAAGAGGATCTCGATGAATATGGTAAACTGTGTACGCTAGCCGACAAAGCTGGCGTAAGCGTTCCGAAAGGCATTAACGCGCGCAGTAATCCTTCGATCCAGGCTTTGACCAGGCGGAAGGGCGCCGAATTTGATCGCGGTTTTCTGCGCAGCGAGATTGCCGACGAGCAAAAACTGATATCGATGCTCGAATCCGAAGCGGCGCACGGGACCAATGCCGACATCAAGGCGTGGGCTGAGAAGACGGCAGCCGCACGAAAACAGGAGCTGGAAAAAGCGCGCGCGCTTGCCAAATAATGAAGTTGGAAAATCCGGTTAGCCCGAACTGGGCCAGAATAAGCGCCCTGCTGGCTGTAGTCGTGGTCTCCCTTGTTCTCATCGACCGCTCTCTGGAGAAGGTCGAGTCGGCAGAAATTCACGCAAGTGCGCAGCGGAATTACCGGGAAGGGGCCCGTCTTCTGGAAGAGGGCAAGGCTGATGCCGCTGTGACGTTACTAAACAACGCGCATTCGCTCAATCGCGACGACGACGATTATGAGCTGCAGCTGGCCGAAGCCCTCGCCGCCGCCGGCAAACGTACTGCCGCGGAACCGCTGCTGCAGGAAGTCCTCCAGCGCGAACCGAACAGTGGTCCGGCCAACCTCATGGCGGCCCGCTGGATGGTGCAGAGCGGAAAAATGGCGGACGCGGAAGCGCACTACCATCGCGCCATCTACGGCGAATGGCCCGCGAAACAGAACGAAAACCGTCTTTCTACGCGCATGGAGCTGGTTGACCTTCTGGCGAGAAACGGCGAGAAGCAGGAACTGACCGGCGAGCTGATTTCGATTGAAGCTCTCGACCCCTCGGGCGTCACGGTGCGGAAGAAGCTTGCATCGCTTTATCTGTTTGCCGGCGCACCCGCCCGCGCCGTGGATATTTACAAAGCACTGCTGAAGAGCGACGCCTCGGACGCAGATGCCTGGGAAGGATTGGGCAACGCGCAGCTTCAGGAAGGCAATTACCGCGCCGCTGGCCAGGCGTATTTTCGCGCGCTTTTGCGGGATCCGGGGAACAAGCGGGTGCGCGATCGCGTGATGACTCTTACTGGGGTTACCGGTCTGGATCCGACTCCGCGGGAACTCACTTCAGCCGAAAAGTATCGCCGCAGTGTCCGCATCCTTCAGCTGACGCGGGACACGCTCGGTGAGTGCACCGCGCCCGCCTCGGATGCGGATCTCCTCAAAGCTTCCGATTCGCTTGTTGCGGGTAAGATGCCGGCGCACGCCACCAACGAAATGGCGGAGCAGGTGCTTCAGCTTGCGGTGAAACTCTGGCAGTCAGAGCCCGGCGCATGTCAACGCCGAATTGCCGACCAGACCACCCTGGGGCTCATCATGAAAAAGCTCACCTCTTAGCCAGCATGTCCGACGCGGCGTCGGCCACGCGGCTGAACTGATCCGGCGCGATATCCGAAATATTCGCGACCACGGTGCGATCGACCGTCACCAGGAACGTATTCGCCACCGCAGGATTCAGACTGTAGACCCGCGCTGCGACATCCCTGGGCCCCTTCGTGAAGTAGGTAAGCGGAATTTCGAGATGGTTGGTCCGGTTCAGGTCTTCCAGCCACTTCTTCGTGCTTTCGCCGGCAATCACCATCGCGACGGCTTTGAAGTTTCGCGATTTGTTCTTCAGATAGAGATCGTTCAGCTCGACGATCTCTTTCGCTGTCGCATCCGACGTATCGCGGAAGAATGCGAGCACATTCGGCGCCTTGTCGTAATCGCAGACGTAGCAGATTTTTTCGCCCTTATAGGGCCCGGTAACATCGGAAACCGGAATCGACTGCGTTGTCGCGCCGATCGGCGGCCCGGAAACCAGGTCGGCCGCGGGGGCCAGCGCAGCTCCCATCAATGCAGCAACACACAGAGCGTTGATTCGCATTATTTCGCCGCTTTCTCGTCGTCCTTGCTCGCCGTGGGATACTTCAGATCGACCCACTTGAACCAGCCGCCCTTGAGCACTTTGACCTTGCGGTAGCCCAGCAGGCTGAGCTGACGCGCCACGTCCGTCGAGTCTTCGTGGTCCTTGCATGCGCAGTAGATCACCAGCGTTTTGTCGCGCGGCAGAGGCACCGGGGCCTGAATGTTCTTCGAATACGGAAAGCTCACCGCGCCCTTGATGTGCTCGTCTTCCCAGACGGGCGTGGCCGCCGTGTCGACAATCACGATGTCCGTCGAATGCGCTTCGATCGCCGTCTTCAGATCCTCGGGGGACATGAAGTCCGGGACATAGACGTAATCCTCGACGTATTCGCCGTCAATGAACGCGCCCTTTTTCTCCTGCGCAAATCCGGACGCGGGCAGCATCAGGCAGACCAGCCCTGCCGCTCCCATAATCGCCAGTGCGAACTTCTTCATAGGACCTCCCGGACGCTTCCAGTTTAACTCCTAAAACTGTTCACAGGCTAAAGCCTGTGCCACCTACAACAACTGGCCGACCTCGCGCTCCAGCTCATCCTTCTCCGTCATGCCTTCGTGTTTGAAGCAGATTCTGCCATCGCGCGAGATCACGAATGCATTCGGCAGCGGCAGCGGCCCGAAGGCCGGTTCCAGATCGTCGTGCCCGTTGCCGATCAGAATCGGATAATTCATGCCGATTTTCTTCGCGAATTTCCTGATATCCGACTTCGAGTCATCCATGGATACGCCCAACACCACCAGACCCCGCGACTTATACGCGTCATACAGCGCGATCAGTCCCGGAATCTCCTTCCGGCACGGCGGGCACCACGTCGCCCAGAAGTCCAGCACGAGCACTTTGTCTTTGTAATCGGACAACGTGACAGACTTCCCATGGATGTCCTTAAACTTCAGGCTGAGATTCAACGGCTTCGCATCCGCGCTGCAGCCATTCTCCGCCCTTAAAGGCAGCCAAGGCACCACCAGACAGATCGGCACCAGCGCGAGAGCGATCCAAGCCGGCCGCATCAGCGCCAGTCGTCAACCTTGATGCTTCGCCGGTAGGAGCACTCATTCACGCTCCACCGGATGTTGCCGCTGCCGCCCACCACAACCACTTCGACGTTGTTGAGATACGGAATCGGCGCGTCCGCCGGAAGCTTTAGCCACGATGCATACGGCTCGCGCCCCTCGCGGCCCGGCCCCAGCTTGTAATTGATCACTTCCTGGTCGAGCCAGTAGTGATACTGCGGATAGGTGACATTCTCCTTGATCCACTTGATCAGCTTTTCCTTCGTGTCGAAGCCGAACCGAACCATCGGCGGCGTCACCGACGGGTCGATCAGCAGCAGCTTGCCGCCGCGCTGCGGAGAACCGATGCCGCCGACAAACCGCTTCAGCGTCCACTGCCAGTCCTCGTCCTGCAGCACCATCATGGTGTTCTGGCTCTGGCAGCCGTCGAACGTGCTGGCCACGCTGTCGTCCGGTTGAAAGCCTTTCTGCACGCTGAGAGGTTTCCAGCCAGCCGGGAGCCCCGCGACGTTCTCCGCAAACACCGCCGGAATATCCGACATCGGATTGCCCTGCACGCCCTCATAGGTATGACCTGGCACCGACCCCCCCGTCGCGTTCATCGACAGCAGACTCCACGCGCGCCCGATCAGCGCGTCGGCATTGTTGTAGAGCCCCAGTGCGCCGGTGCTCGAATTCATCTGCAGTTCGTTCACGATTTTGCCGTTGAAAACCGCCATCGCCGCCATCGACGACGTGGAACTGGAATGCGCGTTCGTCTGCGACGCCGCCAGCGCGAGAATCGCCGGGAACATCTCGGGCTTCGCGCCCGCCATCACGGCATTGATGGCGACCGTTTCGACCGTGAACTCCCACGCTTCGCGTTCCCCGGTGACCCGCAGTTTGCCAACAACTTCATCGGGTTTGTGGTGCGTGGCGTTCAGCATCGCCGTCACCCTCTCCTGAGTCGGCATGACGATGGGAAGCTGATCCGTCTGGAAACGTTCGTCGAAATAATTCTGAATATGCTCTGCGGTATCCGGCCCGATGAAGCGCTTCTTCTCGCGCTTGACCGTGCCGGTTTTCTTTTCCTCGTCGTTCAGGGGCCGCGTGAGGTCGTCCGCAACCTCCTTCATGAACGGTATTTTTGTGACAGGATCGTTCCCCGCGATATACGCGTCCAGCTCCTTGCGCGTTTTGCCTCCCACCGGAGTGGGCGTAAACACGAGCCGCAGAGCCGGCATGCCTTCTTCGAACGCTTTGTCGTGCACCAGATCGACCAGCGCATCGATGATGACGCCTACCGCCGGAATTCCGTAATTCGCCTCGACATTCGCTACATGGCCGACGACCGCCGGCGCGCAGGTGCTTCAATGGCCTATGGCCATGACCATCAGGCCATTGACCGATTTGATCTCCTTCCACAGATCCGGGTCGTCGGTGGAGTACGCGCCCTTCTTCTCCCGGAAGACGGTCTTGACATCGGGCATGTGGACGCCCATCCACGCCTGCATCTGCTGGAGAAATTTATCGCCGCCGTCGAAGGTTTCGTCAACGAGGTAAACGGTCTTGCCCGAGAGACTGGCGGGCCGTTCAGCCATGGACCTCCGCTCGATCGGCGGCGGATTGCCTATCGGATTCAGCACCGTATACATGGGTTCCGCGGCGGTTGCGACGCCTCCGGTACAGGCCATCGCAAGGCCAAACAGACTGAGCCGTCCGGTGATCTGAGAAACGCCCCTCGTTAACGACATGCTATTTCTCCTTCCACCGAATTCTATAAGGCTGCCTGCAGCCGCGCAAGCACCCCGCGGAGCCGCGGCATGACCGCGCGACCGAAGTGGCGCGGCGAGTTCGTTTAATCGTGTGCTTACCCGATTCCAGATCCCAATCGCCGCCGCAACCCTCGCGCCCCGGCGATGCCTGGCTGCGGCTTCCCGTCCACGCCGGGAGTCTGAACCAAGCTCGCGCGCGGCGATGAGTCACATCACGATCTATTCGATCTCGAAAGCCACATATTCAAGGCGTCCCCCGCGCTCGATCTGCAGAGCAACTGCATCCCCGGGCCTGAACTCTTCGATTTTTGACTGGAACACATCGAACAGCGCGACGGGAAGGTTATTAACCTGATGAATCACGTCGCCTGGACGGAGGTCGATGAACGGCGCCTGTCCATCGGGTGACCTCGCCGCTACCAGCAGGCCATAGTGCCGTCGCAGCCCAGGCATCAGCCGGGTCAGACGCTCGTCGATTTCGAGACAGAAAATTCCCAGACGCGGAATGAGGTTCCTGGCCGGCGAGACCAGAGCCGACAGCTTGTCTTCCGTTGCGCTGCGACTGTCGATCTGCGCGCTCAGCGACAGAACCTCGCGTCCCCGCTCGACTGTGACAGTCACCTTATCGCCGATCGGCCGCCGGTAAATCGTATCCTCGAATTGGCGGGCGGTCTCAATCGGTTTGCCGTTCAGCCTGAGGATAACGTCACGGCGCTTGAACCCGCCGATATCCGCCGGACCGCCGTCGTCGACATCCGCGACCACGACACCCTGCTCGGCGGCCAAATCGATGCCCTTTGCCAATGAAGAGGTAATGTTCTGAACATGGATCCCCAGGGTGCCGCGACTGACCACCCCCTTGTAACGAAGCTGCCGGTAAACGCTTCTTTCAGTCTCTTGATTACCCTGTAGAATCTCGTCAATGAGTCTCCTCGGTCGAGGTAATGAAACGCGACCCGTTCGCTATCGCATATGCAATCGAACTTCGCCGTAGGAATGTCTTCGAGTTGCTTGGTGCAGTCGGGTCCAGGCGTCGGCGGAATCTGCATTGGTCCAGTGTAAAGCCCCGCGAAATGGCGTGGCGAACAAACGCTCCAGATGCGAACCCATCTCAACCGAGTAGCCGAAACCCCGGAGCCCCATTGAGAGGCTTGCGGTGTACAAGGCGTAGAAATCCTCGCGAGTTCACAGGAACCCAGTATGCTTGTCCCGATGCTGCGCGATCTCGATAGTAACCGTTTCCAGATCGGTCTTCGCCGCGTCGGCAATCTTCTTCAGAATCCTGTAGTGCTTGATTTCGCTGGCCGGGGCGGCACCATCGAGATCACGAGCTGCCAGTACATAGAGGTTTTTCTGATACTCGCATTCGGCCCTGAGCCATTCGCACTGCGCGCAATCCATTGGGTTTCAGCCTCGCGCCGTCTAGCCGGTTCACTCTTCGGGCTGATGTCTGCCGCAAGCCACGCGGGCTGACGGCCCAATCAGGAAATCTACCGTTGTGATCGGGGATCGAAAAAGCGATGGAAGATTAACCACCCCCTTTTTACCCTGAGATGCCGCGCGGCTGCAATGGCGTCGGTAATGGGAAGGCGATGGCGGTTGGTTAGCGTCCGAATCCAGGTTTAGGAGCCGGGCTGGCAGAATCCGACGGGGCCGCGTCGCCGGGGAAGCGTCCGACTCTGACGGCGAGCGCCGCCGATCAGCTTTCAGGCGCGGTCGATCTGTCTTTTGAACCTAGTGGACGACCGCGTCGGTTGCCCCGCGTCTTTTTCCTGGGGATCCAACCCATCGGAACGTGGAGGAAGCGGCGAAAGCTGTGGGTTTGTCTCCAAAGACGCTTTTCCGTTGGATGCAGGACCCGGAGTTCGACGCCGACTACCGAAAAGCCCGCCGGGATTCCTTCCATCAGGCCGTCGCGCGTCTGCAGCAGGCTTCTGGCGCAGCGGTCACGACACTTCTCAAACTCGCGGTGGACCCGAATTTGACGGCCGCAGTAAAGCGCGCGCGGCGTATTACACCTTGACTCTGGGCACGAAGGCGATGGAGACCGAAGACATCGACGTGCGCGTCACCGAGTTGGAGCGAGCTGCGGAGTTGTCGAAGCAGGGCCGATGACAACGATCAAGCTGCGCCGAAGACTCGCAGCGCTCGAAAAGAATCTCAGCTCGGGCGACCCGATCCTGTTGTTGATGCCAGACGGGCGCACCAAAACGCTCCCCGGCCACAACGATTATGTGGTTGATCTGTTGGGACGCGCCCTCTGGGGCGACCGCACGCCGGAGATCGCCCGTCTCACGCGAAATCCTCCCCAAAATGTCTTTACCGTCCATACCGGAGGTCGCTCCCGGCTTTTCGACATCGAGACCTCCGAGCCCCCGTCTCTGAGGTAAATGAAACCGTTGCCAAATTTAATTGAGTGAAACCGAGGGTCAACTTTCGGCCATCCGGTACTGTTCTGCCGCGGCGGAGGGTACCGCGCGCCTTGTCCGCAGGCAGGGATCGGTGGATAGTGGAGAAGTGGCGGCAGTTTCTGAGCCCTGGGTTCAAGTGATTACGAGACACCTATGAACGTCTGGATCGCTCGCCAACCGATTTTTGACCAAGGATTGAAGCTGTACGCTTACGAGCTGTTGTTTCGGGCACAGGGGAACTCCGATCACTTTGATGGCACCGAATCAGCGATGGCAACGACGCAGGTGCTGGCGCACACTTTCCTCGGAATTGGTCTCGACAACGTCCTGGCCGGACACAAGGCGTTCGTCAACTTCGACCGCAGCCTTCTCATTGGCAGTCTGCATGCGATTCTGCCGCCTGAAAAGGTTGTTCTTGAGGTGCTCGAAAGTGTCGATGCGGACCCCGAAGTTACCGCTGCGTGCCGGGATTTGCGCGCGAAAGGCTACGCAATCGCTCTGGACGATTTCATAAGCCATCCCGGAACAGAGCCGCTCACACACTTCGCGCAGATAATCAAGGTTGATATCCAGACCACATCGCGAGCGGAGCAGGCGCGTATGCTGGCCGCCTATCATCCACGGGGCATCGCGATGCTGGCCGAAAAGGTGGAGACCCGGGAGGAGTTCGCGTGGGCAAGGGCTGCCGGCTACGATTACTTTCAGGGCCACTTTTTCGCGCGACCGGCGCTGGTGCCCGGCAGACAAATTTCGCCGTTAAAGGCTGCTTGTCTGGGTCTCCTCAACGAGACCCGGCGAGCGGAACTGGATTTCAGCAGGATCGGGGCGCTCATTCGCAGTGACGTCGCTCTGTCCTGGCAATTGCTCCGCTACGTAAACTCAGCACTTTATCACCCTGCTGAAGGGATCACTTCGATTCATCAGGCGCTGATTATGGTCGGCGAAAAATACATCCGTAACTGGGCGACGCTGGCCACATTGTCCACGTTGGCCAAAGATAAGCCGCATGAACTGGTTATCCTGGCGCTGGTTCGAGCTCATTTCAGTGAGTACCTGGCGAGACAGATGAACATCCCCCAATCATCCGATGCGTTCCTGATGGGGCTGCTTTCGCTGATCGATGCGCTGATTGATATGCCATTGAGCGAGGCACTGAGTCTTGCCAACGTCGCTCCGTCCATCCGTGACGCGCTGCTCGAAACAAGTCCAGCAAATGAACCATTGCGCATGATCCGCCGTTTGACGAGTGCATGGGAGCTCGGCGATTGGGCCGCGGTGTCCGGACTCGCAGCCCGGGCAGGCATTGCCGCCAGCGCGATCGGCGAGGCGTATGCCGAATCGACGCTGTGGGCCGAAAAGACGCAGCGTGGGCCCGGGCGCGATCTGCACTCGCGGCGCTCTGTCCGTCGGATTGGCGACAGACACTCGTTACAACTGAAATGGGCAGGCGCGGGACGGGACAAGACGATCCGCGTCAGGATCGTCAACGTCTCGGCAGGTGGTTTGGGCCTGGAATCAATCGAGGGGATTCCGTTGAATTCACGTGTGTCGTTCGATTCCCCGGAAAAGGGGATTTCCGGGAGAGGATCTGTGCGCTACTGTCTTTCTTCCAGCGGAAAGAGTTTCATCGGTATCGCATGCCGCGATGAAGCAGGCAGTTGGGACCGCGATTGGAAGACTTTTTGCCTCTCTACACCAATCGACACCTCGGAGAGGTTGGCCAACAGACTCAACCGCCCGGTCATTTCGCCCCTCGAGAATCCCGGCTAGCGGGCTTCGGCCATACAGCACAACCGAAAAGGCGCCCGCTGCTTAACCCTGCTCGGGTTTGCGGCTGTTTTTTCTCCGCTGCTCCTCCGCTGCACCAGCGAAGGGGCGATGTCGTGTCGGAACGTCGAGTATTCGCCCCCGTCGCCCCGCGCCCAGACCACGTATCGGGCCGGGCATATCCGATCTCCGCCCTGTTCGAGGCGCCGCATACGGCCGCGCATGTCACTGGCTGCGATTTCGCGCGTGTCGCGAATCGTCGAGACTGCTCGTGAGTTTTCGGTAACCGTGCGCAGGCTTGTCGAAAGGACTCAACCATCGTAAGGTAGCCGATTCGGAGTGCACATCATAATCGAAAGACGAAAACCGGACCAGCCATTGCGGTCAGAGGCGGCCCGCGGTATGCTGATAGCGGTCAAGCAAGTGAAGGCGATTCCCGGTCGATAGTCACACGACGACGCCATGCCCGGGCGACTGACTCTTTTCATGCTGTTCGTGCTCTCCCTGGCCGAGTGCGACGGGCAGCGGTCCTTCACGTACCAGTTGCATAACCCGCAGAATGACGGTCAGTACTCGACCCTGCATAGGATGCCCGATGGGGCCTTGCTGATGGTCTCCAAGCGCCTCGCACAACCCCAGCAAATCTGGAATCTGGTGCGCATCGCGGCTTGGGACACTTCGCAACCTCATGAGGACAAGCTGGATGTTGACGTGGGGCCGAACAAGGAACCCTTCGCTAACAACGATTGGACGTCTCAGGGAGATGGATATGATCTGAACGATCAGTTTTTGATGGACCCTGGAGGCAATTATCTCATGGTCCGCTTGAGCCCGGACGCATTTGCATGGAACGTCAACCCCGATAAATATCCAAAGCCGCGGGCTGTTCTGAACATTATCGATCTCCACGGGTTCAAGCTTCTCCGTCGCGTCGAACTCACCGATCCCTTGCTGGCGGGAGGCGATATGGGTTTCAGTCCCAACGGAACCTTCATAGTGAGCGGCATTCAGGAATACAGCAGCACAACGAACGCCCGCATCGTGACCGATACCCGCCGGTATGCGGTGGAAACCCTGACGCTTCCCGCCCTGGAGGCGAAAACGGTGTGTAATTACGAGATGGACAAAAGTACCTATTTCGCCCAAACCGCGTCAACGCCGGAAGAGCGAGCGCGGATCCGAAAGGAAAATGCGAAGGAGAATTCGGAGGAGATTAAACGAAGGCAGAATCAGAAAGACGCCGCCGATGCGGCATGCCGGCCCGGACTCGCTCCGCTGGGTTTCTCCTCGTTAAACGATGTGCATGAGAGCCTCAACCTCGATGGGCGTCTCAAACACAACCTGCAGTACACCATGCGCGTCCCGCCTCAATCGCCGTGGGGTTGCCACATCAACGACCTGTCCGGGGATCTGCAATATGAGATGTTCGATTGCGACCAGAGCCGCGTTGTGGTGTTCGGCAGCTATCGTGCATTCAGAGTTTTCCACCTCGAAGACGGAAAACAGATCATGGAATTGAAGCTGCCGCACAGCCACCCCTGGTTCGGCGGCGCATATCGGCAGGTTTTCGGCGTGCTCGCCACGAGCCGCGGAGTCACCTACGTGGCTCTATTGCGTGATGGCGCCAAACTGGAAGGCTACCGAGTGCCCTAGGATCGCCAAGCCGCGCAGAGCACTGTTTCGGGAGAGGAGCCAAACTTGAATACAGCTACTCGGGAGGGGCTGGCGAACCATCCGAACGGATAGCATTTAGAATCAGGGTTGCGGTGCGCTGGACGTATTCGAGCTGGGGAGCTTACCCGATGATGGAACCAGGGCCTGTTAACACTACGAAACAACATCGCTCGGAATCGCAAATCCAATCCCTTCGGGGTGTACGACATAAAAGTGAGAGTGGTGGCGATCAGGCGGCACGGCTCTCGGCCCAGAAGTCTTCAAACCTCTGATTGAAACGGCAACAGCGCAGCGCAATGATGGCGTTGGCTCCTCGCAGGGTCCAGAACATGCCGGATTGCTTGAGGCGGACGCCGACGATGGACTTACAACCGGCTTCGATAACGCCGGAACCGACGAAGAACCCTTTTTCGCGAAACTCCGGGTACCGCATCCGATGCGTGTTGGTCTCAAAATAGTCAGCCTCTTTAGCGATTTCACCGGCCAGACCGGGCTGAGTTTCGGCGACCCCGGCGGCGATTTCGCGCAGCCATTCCACGAGGAGTTCCGTCCAACCATGATCGAGCAGATCTTTCATGGGCGTCATCCAGCGTTTCTTGGCCGCTGCGTCATGTGGATAAAGTAACGCAGCCACGTTCCACAAGTGTTGCCGGGCATGATAGAGGTCGACGATCTGCACAGCGCCCGGGAAGTGCCGGTCGGCGATGTTCCAGATCCAGACTGCGCCATCGCCAATGACGATTTTAATGGCGGCCCATTCCCAGCCTCTGTTCCAGGCTTCTGTGTATATGCGGTAGCCGAATTCGTCGGCACTTTCCACCGCGCCCACGTAAGTGGTGGAATCCGGATCGCGCACGGGCCAGCCATCTTTATCGACGGCGGTCTGCGTAAACACGGCGCCGAGCTTGCACTCGCGGGTGCGGGCTCGCTGCCCCTCGATTCTGCCGGCCCGGCCCTCGGTTTCAGCGGCCACAACCGGGACCTGGACGCCATCCATCAGAACGTACATTTTCGGAATGGTCTGTCTGGAAACAATGGGCAGGACGAGTTGTTTGGCGCCGTCGATTTCCTGCTGGTCACGGCGGGCGATTTCCGCGCCAATGCTTTCAGCGGCCCGTTCGATGGCTTTGGCGGGGACTTCCAGACCCGCCAGCAGCTTCATCGGTTCGCATGCCGGTGCGAAGGGCATCTCGGCGCCCAGCATTGATTCCATGCGTCTGACGCCGGGTGAAGATTCCAGACCGGCAATGCCCAGTTCGCCATCGACCGGATGCTGTCCTTTCGAGCAATGAGAGCAGTGATAGTAGGGACGCCGAACCTCTACGGCACCGACTACCGAGAGAAATGTTTTGCTGCGCATTTCCTTGAAGCGTGCCGCGTGGCCGCAGGAACAGGGCGCCTCCATGTGGTCGGCATCCGGAGGTTCGAATTGCAGCAGTTGAGTCAGCGCACCGGCCCCGGCGCGATGCATCGCGGAACGGATCACGGCCTCGACACTCTCCAAATCGAATGGGCAGGTTGCTCTGCGTTCGCGGAAAATGACGCCAAGTAGTTGCTCTACTTCGCGGGCGACTTCTTTTTGGATCGCTTCGGTCGTTTTTTTTCCTGTTCGATCTGGCCGGTCTGTTCAACCGGGCGCAGGCGACAGATCTTCCGATTGACGCCCACCAGATCATCGGTGAGGTGCTGAAATCTGCGGTATTCTGCGATCTCGCCCTCCGCCTTACGGACAGCCGCCATGGAGGGAAGGCTTTGGGTAACCGTCTTACCTTCGATCTTCTGGGTGAGATGGTAATACGGCCCATGCCCCGGGTCGTCCGGCCGGGCACAATGACACGAGGGCTTCCCACACCTCAGGGTAGGACTCGAGACCGAACCGGGCTGGAAATCCCCCAGTTCGGCAAACTGACGTAACAGCGCAGACCGTTCATCAACCAAGGCAGACAGCGGATCGGGCATGGCGTTCGCCTCCTTTCTTTAAGTCTTACATACTTTAAGAAACTGAGCGAAAAAAAGAGAACCCAACGAGTCATCATTTTTGTGGCGCGCACCCATCCCTTCGCTTCCGCAGGACCTGGTGACGATGAATGTGCTCAGGCCTATCAGAACGTCCGTTGACATCGATAAGCGCACCACCGCTGTCGCCCTGGTTAATGGCAGCGTCCGTCTGTACGTAAAGGATTGGGTCGTCATCGCTGACGGCGCGCGCCGGTGAACTGACGACTCCCATGGCCAGGGAATTGCGCAGATTCATGGGACTGCCGATCTCCAGCACCAGATCGCCCTGCGCCACGTGATCCGATTCGCCGAAACCAAGGCACGGTAGTTCGTGGGCGTCGATTTTCAGAAGCGCCAGATCGGACTCGGGGTCCTCGCCCAGGATTCTGGCATCGAAGGTCCGGAAAGGCTGAAAGCGCGTCCCCGCGGATTCGGCTCTGCCAACCAGGACCTTGACCGTAACGGCCCCCTCTACGACGTGGGCGTTCGTCATGATGAATCCTGACGGATCGACGAGTACGCCCGAGCCGCTCGCTTTAGTGTGCATGAGCTGGTTCGATGTATGACCGTCCTCCTCATCCGGCACCCCATATCCCGTGACGGTAATTTCTACCACTGCGGGGGATACGCGCCTGGTAAGTTCACGGATTGAGGTGCTCAGCTCTCCCAGTGGGCTTGTGGCCGTGGCCTGCGCGAAAGCCGAGCACCCCACCCCGCTCAGCACCAGAAGCGTGATTGGAAGGCGAGCCAAGACGGTTCCTGGCGTAAGCGTTCTCCGTTGGGAGAGTATCACTTCATTGCGGGGATGAACATACCAGTGCCAGTGGATTTTCAAGGCAAAAGGCCGGCAGCGGAACAGTCCCATAGCCCTAGCGGCCTAACTCCGGGGACCTTGCCCGGGAGCGTGTGTCGCGGGCGGGTGGCACAATTCGGTCAGCCGTTTCTGGTAGCCCTCAAGCCAGTCATGAAACGCCTGGGGACCGTTCGGCCCGGAATAATGGGCGTGACCTGCCGCACTAACCAATCTCTCGCGAGCCAGCACAGCCCTGACCCGCTCCTCCGTTCCAAGGTCGCTCCATCCGTTGCCGGCGAGGGGCAGCACGAGCAGCCGGTCGGTGCAATTGGCGAGAACATGGTGCGAAAAATCGCTGGGGGGCAGGTTCCTGTATACCCGCTGGGCGGTCTTCGGGTCTCCCGGCCCGTCCGAAAAGAGCGGTGCGAAGGCGCGTAACAGCCTGGGAGTTGCCTCCTCGCACAATTCCAGGATTGTGCGGACGCTTCCCACCATCACAAACGTGTTCAGAAGACAACCAGTCCGACGAAGTTCGTCGGCTAACCTGCGGGAAGGCTTTTCCCAGAACCGGCTCACGCTGAAGAGAACCGGATTTGCGGTTTGCCCGGCTCGCGCCCCCGGCTCGATCCATCCGTAGTCTGCGTCCGCCTCGCCAGGCCGGACGCCGATCAGAATGAGATACCGCTCGTGCATCGGAACCTGTTCCAGAGCATTCCGGACGGTCTCGCAAAAGGCGGACTCCTCGGCGAAGTAATGGTCTGTCGGGAAGAACGCTACAATCGCATCCGGATCCGTGCGCGAAATGCGAAGCAGGCTGTAAACGATCGCGGCGGATGTTCCGCGGTTGGCGGGCTGGACCAGTATCCTCGATGAGTCAACGTCGAAAAGCTCCGCAACGTAGTACCGGCGGTGGGGTTCAACTACTGTGAACAGAGTTCTTCCCGCCGGAAAGACCGATGCCAGCCTTTCGCGTGTCAGCGAAAGGAGCGTTCGGTTCCCCAGCACGGGGGCGAACTGTTTCGGCCTCTCGTCACCGCAGAGACGCCGCGTGAGCGGCAACAGACGGGTGCCGCTGCCACCCGCGAGCAGCACTGCCCACACTGTGCTGTTCATCTGCCAGCTCCATCCGGCCCTTTCCGCCAATTCCACGATATTGCGGCAGGCAGGAAGCCACAATACGGCGCAAGCTGTAATTTGCCGCGTGAATACAACGGATCCGGCTCAAATCTACCGTTGCGGCTGGATTCGCACTGACCGTCGTTGGCTCTACCATCTGCTTAGTGGTAGGAACGCGGGTTCGACTCCGCATCGTAGCTGGTCCGGCGGTGGCCTTGAATCCGCTGACTCCCCTCGTGGGAGATGGCCCGCGTCAACCGGATGCGAGACTGATCGACCGCAATGTGGTTGCGGTGGATAGCCGGGGTCAGCCCGTCCTCGATCTCACAAGGGAGGATTTTCAGGTCGTCGAGGCCGGAAAGCCGCACACGATCACGGTTAGCTCTGGTACCGCAATGCGAACGCTCCTCTGTCTGGCCGTACCCTTGCTACTGCACTCCCAGACGCCGCCGGCTCGTCCCGCGGACCCCATCTCGAATGATCGAATTCTCGGGGTGATCCCCAATTTTCAGACGGTATCGGAGCCTGGAGTCAAATATGAGCCATTGCGCGTGCGCGACAAATGGAGGCTGTTCGTGAAGGAAAGTGTGAACCCATTCACATTTGCATCCGCGGCCGCCGGCGCGGCGCTCTCGCAGATCGGCAACGGCAATCCGAAATATGGTTACGGCGCCACGCCGTACCTGCAACGCTTCGGCGCGGCGCAGGCAGACATGACGACACAGAGCTTTTTCGGTGACGCCGTGCTGGCTTCCCTCTTCCGCGAAGATCCGCGGTATTTCCGGATGGGAAAAAGGAGGTCCGCGCTCAGACGGGTCGGCTATGCTCTGTCGCGAACGGTAATCACGCGCTATGATTCCGGTCGCGACGGCTTCAATTTCGCCGCAGTCACGGGCATGGGTATGGGAATCGTTCTTTCCGATGCGTACTATCCCCGCCAGAGCGTTGGCGGTGGCGAGCTGCGCTCGCGGTTTATCACCAGCATTGCCGGTTCGGCCCTGGGAAACCTGCTGCCTGAGTTCTGGCCTGACATCCGGGAGAAGTTTCATCGCAGGCAGCAGTAAGACATGGGACTATCTGAACAGCATTCGAACTGTTTCCTTCCCGGTAACCGATCGGGTTCTGTGCGCCGTCCGGAACAAAAGTGGCGCAGCCAGGCTGATTGCGCTGCACAGCCACCGGGAGATCCCTGCCCGGGGAAAGGCGGGCCTTC
Source organism: Terriglobia bacterium (assembly GCA_963832905.1). Classification (GTDB taxonomy): domain Bacteria; phylum Acidobacteriota; class Terriglobia; order Bryobacterales; family Bryobacteraceae; genus BOG-234. The sequence goes on from CAWHVO010000002.1 coordinate 1,405,545, forward strand.
TTCCGGGCCCACACGGCCGCCTGCCGCCGGAGTTTCACAGAACGTGAACCAGAAAGCATTCCGTCCGCAAACCCGTGTGCTGCCGTGGTGCGGTTTTGGCGGTCTGTTGCTTGTCATGGAATGTGGCCGGTCTGCGCACGGATCTCAGTCGCGAGACTGGTCCGGATGTTTCAGGGAATAAGGCCTTTCCGCACCGCATACAGAATCAGGTCCGCCAGGCTGTGCAGGCTCAGCTTCTGCATGATGTTGTTTCGGTGCGTCTCCACTGTCGAAACGGAGAGATGCAGCAGGTCGGCGATGTCGCGGTTATTTTTGCCGGTGGTCAGGCACTGAAGGATTTCCTTCTCGCGAATACTCAGCAGGTCATAGCTGTCTTCGAGACCGCGGCGGCGCACCTCATGGATGTAGTCCTCGACCAGCACCTTCGTGATGCCGGGGCTGAAATAGGCGTTTCCCGCGGCCACCGCGCGGATTGCGGTGAGTATGTCAGCCTCGGGCGATGCCTTCAGGAGATACCCGCGGGCGCCGGCCTTCAAAGCGCGCAGAATGTATGCTTCATCCGAATGCATGCTGATGATGACAACGCGAACGGACGGAGTCTTTTCTGCAATGCTGCTCGCCGCGTCGGTGCCGTTTAAACGAGGCATGCTTACATCCAGAAGCGCGACATCGGGCTTGTGGAGCGTGGCCAGTTCAATCGCTTCCAGGCCATCCGCGGCTTCCGCGACGACATTGAATTCACCGTTTCGCTCCAGTAGCGCCCGCAGCCCGCACCGGACCAGTGGGTGATCGTCGGCAACCATGACCCGGATAGCCGGCATGAGAACTCCTTTTTCAAACTACAGAGGCCCGCGAGACGACGCCATACGGGGAGCACCGTAATCGCAGTTCCGAAGGGGTGTAAGCCTGCGGCTGACGGCCGGTTCCGTCCGGATTTCCCTCCGTGACTGTATTGCGATGTGGACGATATTGCCGTTCTGAAAGCCATGAGGGGAGCTGGTCGATCGTGAAATCACACAGCGCTGCGCAGCCGCGATTAACCAGCGGGCGGATCTCTTACACCCGGTTCCTGAATCCGGAGGTTGTCAAAATACAACAGCCACCGTATTTCCTAAAGACCGTTTGAGGCGTAGTCTCAGATAAAGAGGACGTTCGGTTCAGGCACCCCGAACCGGAGCGGTTTACCCGTCCGCGCAGAACCCCTTACCCCGCTGCCGTCCTCGCCAACTGCCTTAACGTGAATTCCCGCGCGCACCGGTTCGGGATCCATGGTTCTGGCAGGGATCGGAAGCGGGTGGCGTCATCGGGGCGGGCTCGGTGGTCGTTCAGCTGGTTGCGCACGGCTGCGTCGCGCTGGGGAATCCGGCAGGGGTCGCGGGCTCGGGCCGGCAACAGCCGGTTGTGCCGCCGGATGCTACATTGACACAGTGAAGAAGGACTTTCGGCCAGTCTCCTATATACTGATCTGTCATTCGTATCCGCCGGTGCTGGGGGGATCGGAGATCGAAGCGCAGCGCGTTTCCGAGGTGCTGCAGCAACGAGGGTATCGTCCCCGCATCGTGTGCGCCGGCGGCGGTCCCATGCCTTCCGTCTCCGAGTGGGTGGATCCCTGCGGACTACGGGTACGAATTTACGGCCGGGCAAAGTCCACGCGTTGGCGCGATCTTGTTTATGCCCTCGGGGTTGCCTGGACACTCTTTAAAGAACGCCATGAGTACGAGGTCGTGTATTTTCTCATGTCGGGGCTGCATTTGGCGACGGGCCTCCCGGTGGCCCGCATGTTGGGGAAGCCGATCGTGATGAAATTTTCCTGCAGTAGTCTGGTGGTGGGAATGCGCGCCTCGTTCCTCGGGCGGCTGGAGTTAAACTTCCTGCGGCGATGGGCCATGCGGATTCTGGTATTAAACCCCGGCATGGTTGAGGAGGCACTGGAGGTTGGTTTTGACAAGTCGCGGATTGGCTGGATGCCCAACCCGGTGGATACCGACTTTTTCTCTCCTTGTGGACCCGGCGAACGTGCCCGGTTGCGCCAGGGACTCAACCTGAGCCCGGATACGCCATTAGCTGTCTTTGTGGGCCGTCTGGATCCTCAGAAGGAGCTGCCATGGCTGATTGGCGCCTTCGCGAAGGTAGTGCGGGAGATTCCCGATGCGGTTCTGGCGCTGGTTGGCGATGGGTCTCTGCGCGTCGGGCTGGGACAGCTGGTTTCAAGCCTGAATCTGGACCGCAACGTCATCTTCACCGGGCGATTGAATGCGGAGGGAGTACTCAGGTGGCTCCAGGCAGGCGACGTGTTTACGTTGATTTCAGCTATCGAGGGCCTGCCATGCGCGTTGATCGAAGCAATGTCGGCCGGCCTTCCGCCAGTTGTCAGCAACATTCCGGCGCATACTCAGCTTGTCGACAATGAAGCGAACGGGATGGTAACCGAACTGGGAAACCAGGAGTCGATTGCGCGCGGACTGGTCCGGCTGCTGGCCGATTCCGAAGCCAGAAAGAAAATGGGCGCATGCGCCCGGGGGCGAATGGTGGAGCAGTTCTCAACGCCCCAGGTTGTCGACTGTTACGAGACCCTCTTTGCGGAATGTACTGCGCGTTCGGGTACCTGACGCGTTCAACCGGAACCCTCTGTCAGCGGCGCCATTTCCCAAATGCAATGACGTCCTGGCCGGTACCGGGTTTACCAGATCCGTTTCCCGGGCAATCGCTGAAATCGTCGAGGTGTAAACTGGTCCGATGTCTAAGGGATTCCGTCGCCACTCGCGTGTGGGAGCCGGCCCAATTCGTAAGTGAAATCCCCAGGGAGCGATGATCCTTTTTCCTGTCATGCGGGTGATTCGGTTGTGCTGGATTGTGGCGGCATTTTCGAACATACTCGTGACGGCTCAGTCCACCGATCCTCTCGACGAAAGCCTTCGGCCCGCGTTCCCGGCGCCCGGCGGCGCTGGACTGGCTGCTTCAGCGCGGGCAACAACTCCTGATGGTGCGACTCCATCCGTAGTCTGGGTCACCGACGCTATGGCCAAGGTCCAGCCGGGCGCCACCCCCGGCAAAGACCGCGCGATAGATCTTTCGGCTGCGCGAAATGAATTCGAGAGCTTTCAGGTGCACGTCCGCGCCGGAACGGCCCCTGTGCGGATGAGCGTGACTGTCGGCAATTTTGTCAACTCCCGGACGGGTAAGATCATTTCCGCCGAGACCAGCGTGGCGGTGTTCCGTGAAGCCTATCTGAACGTGACCACCGTGTCGGATCTCAATGGAATCGCGGGCCGCGTACCCGACGCCCTGATTCCCGTACGCGACGCCTATTTTCACCAGAACCGAAACGCTTTTCCTGTTGAGGTGCCGCGGAATGAGACCCGCAGCGCCTGGATTGATGTCTTCGTTCCACCCACCGCCGAGTCCGGCTACTATCTGGCGACAGCGACTGTGAAGGATGGCGCGCAGATTCTGGCGTCGATCCCGGTGCGGCTCAAGGTGTGGAACTTCACGCTTCCTTCGACGGCAACGTTTAAGAGTGCTTTTGCCGGGGGCTATCTCGGCCTGGTTTCTGCCGCGGGAGATGCAGCCCTTGCAAAGTATCCGGGCGGGGGCGGTAATCACGACGCGGCACTGGCGAGAATTCACGTCCTGACGGCCACGTTGTTTCTCGACCACAGGGTCAGCGTTGCCGGAGTCGTGCTGGCTCCAACGTTTCTGAATGGTCAATGGAACTCGTTCGACTCGTTGTATGGGCTCCTGCTGAGAGGGGAGACGCCCACAATCCTCGATGAAGCGCGGCTGACGAACCTCTGGTACCCCAATCTCACCCCGACAGCGGTCAACAGCACCGACCTAAAGGATTGGGAAACCCATTTTAACGGCAAGGGATGGTCTGGTCTTTCCTCGTACGCCTGCGATGAACCGCCGCTGGGCTGTAGCTGGAGCCAGCTCACTGCTCACGCCAACGCAATACGCGCCGCAGATCCGAAGATGCCCATCCTGGTGACCACGAATATCGCGCAGGCTGCCAAAAACGGAGTGGCGAACCTGATCGATATCCTCGTGCCGCTCGTCAACGATATGCATCCCAAAGGCGGACAGGACCAGCGTTCCACTTACGACGAGTGGCTGAAACGTCCAGGCACGCAGCTCTGGTGGTATCAGTCCTGCCGTGAACATGAAAGCTGTGAAAACGGCAAACCGGGTCCGAAGACGAGCACCTGGCCCTCTTATATGGTGGATGCCTCTCCCGTGAGAAATCGGATTTTCCAATGGATGGCTTATTTATATAAGGTCCAGGGAGAGTTATACTATGGCACCGACAATTGGGGCGATAATCCCTGGGATCATCTCTACTTCGCCGGCGGAAATGGGGACGGCGCGTTGTACTACCCCGGCACCGTGGACCGCATCGGAGGAACCCAGCCTGTCGCTGTCGCCAGCATCCGGCTTAAGCTCATCCGCGAAGGGATGGAGGATTACGAATACCTGTTTGCCCTTTCAAAAGCCGGGCACGCCGATTTGGCGAACAAAGCCGCACGAAGCTTCATTACAAACGCCTTCACTTTTAAAGACGATCCGGCCGCGCTGAGAGCGGCTCGGGAATTACTGGGAACCGGGTTGCACAGACTCTCTTTGGGGCTGCCGGTGGACGGAAAATAAGCAGCCGAGTGGCGTCCACCCTGGAAACCGGCTGATATACGCAACCGATCCGGAACAGACCGGGCCCTATAATTGTTCGTCGGCCGGGGACCAACCGACACTGTAACGGCGCCCTTTCAAGGTCGGCAAGCCCGGTGAACAGAAGGTATGCCCGTGTTGAGGGCGGACAAATGAAACGGACAATCAAGCTCGTTCTTCTCAGCGCGTTCCTGATGCTGGCCTTCCTGCCCGCCCTGCTCTCGGGGTTCGGCCGGCTGGAGGCTGTCTACCTTCTGTTCGCGCACGCCTGCGCTCTGGTGCCGGGGCTGGTCGGGGATTATCTGCGCATTTCGCATTACCGGCTGACCCTGAAACAATGCCCGCTCGACAGCCGTATTGAATTCGGTTCCTTTTTTGCGCATCCGCAAGTCAGCATTGGCCACGACGTCTACATCGGAGCTTATTGCGTTCTCGGGCTTACCAGGATTGGCGACAGGACGCAGGTTGCCAGCGGAGTTCAGATTCTGAGCGGACGCAGGCAGCACACGAGGGACGCCGGCAGACAGATACAGGGTTCGCACGCGGCCAATTTTGAAGAGGTGCCGATCGGAGCGGATTGCTGGATCGGAGCCGCTGCGATCGTGATGGCCGGAGTGGGCGCGGGTTCCACGGTGGGCGCGGGTTCCGTGGTAGTGCAACCGATACCCGCGAGTTCGACGGCAGTCGGTAATCCGGCCCGAGTGATTAAAACGGTAGTGTAGAAACGATTGGCGCTTTGGCAAGGACAGCGCCGCAGATTCCCGATGCGGTTCCGGCGCTGGCCGGCGACAGAATAGATGCAGGCAGCAGTCACGCGGTCTATATTGTGGTCAGGCATCGCGTACCGCTTTTCTCGTGGCGCCTGGTCCTGCAGAGGCGCAGAGGCCTTCGGGGCGTTGGACGCCGGAGAGGAGCACTGCCAGCCATGTTTGGGATTTCGGCGAGGAAGACCATCGCCGCCTGCATATTGCCGCGTTACTCGAATGTCGTCGAGAAGCTTAACTGGAACGCCCGATGGATGGCCACGGTCAAGTCGGCCCATGGCGTGCCGCGTTTTCGGGACAGGAAAGAGCTGCACGCGTTCGTGCATCAGACCTATTGCGGCCGTGAACCAATCGACTACCTGGAGTTCGGCGTCTATCAGGGCGACAGCCTGCGCTTCTGGTGCGGAACGAACACCGATTCCGACAGCCGTTTTTATGGATTCGACTCATTTGAAGGGTTGCCGGAGGACTGGAACCCTGCCTTCCCGAAAGGGGCATTCAGCACAGGCGGTAAGCCCCCGGAGATCGCAGACGCCCGAGTACGGTTTGTGATGGGCTGGTTCCAGGAAGTGTTGCCCGCTTTTCTGGCGTCATATAACCCCAGGGACTGCCCGCTGGTGATCCATTGTGACAGCGATCTGTATTCATCAGCGTTATTCTGTCTTACCTCAATTGATCGGATGATCCGGCCGGGAACTATCGTCATCTTCGACGAATTTGATGCCGTGTTTGACGAATACCGGGCCCTGACGGACTATGCCGCAGCCTACCTTCGCAATTATAGGATTGTTGCTGTTACCGAAGGCTTTCGCCAGGCGGCGATGGAGATTGCCTGAGGCGCCGCTCGCCTGCGGGACAGCCCGCCTCCTGAAGCTTGCGACAATTCAATTATGTGTGGAATCGCCGGCTATATCGGGCCCGACCATCCGGCCGCCGCCGCCCACACCATTCGGACGATGGTCGATGCGCTGGCTCGGCGGGGCCCCGATTCCCAGGGAATCGAGGCCTGGCCCGGTGCAGTGCTCGGACACCGCCGCCTCGCGATTCTCGATCTCAGCACGGCCGGGCATCAGCCGATGTTGTCCGGCGATGGTCGCACCGGGATCGTTTTCAACGGATGTATCTATAACTTTCTCGAGTTGCGAAAAGAGCTGGAGCGGATCGGGTGTTCCTTTCGGTCGGACTGCGACACCGAGGTGCTGCTCCGGGGCTACGAGGCGTGGGGAATCGATGCTTTAGTCCCCCGGCTGCGTGGGATGTTCGCATTTGCCGTTTGGGACGACCATCGCCGCAAGCTGACTCTTGTGCGCGACCGGCTCGGCGTCAAGCCGCTGGTCTATGCGGTGAACGGAGATCGAATCGCCTTCGCATCCACTGTCGCGGCGCTGCACTCGGCGAATCTTGTGCGGGATATCGACCCCGTCGCGATGCTTGAATTCCTCGAGTTCGGGTACGTGACGGACGATCGCACCATATACCAGGGTGCCGCAAAACTTCCCGCCGCCACAATTCTGGAATGGAGTGACGGCCGCATTTCACTACGCTGTTATTGGTCGCTGCCGCAAGCCTCCGCGGAGCCGCGGGTTGGTTTTGAAGAAGCGGTTGAAGAAACGGAGCGGCTTCTGGTTGAATCGGTGCGTCTGCGCCTTTGCTCAGATGTCCCGATAGGCGCTTTGCTCAGCGGCGGCATCGACTCTACGCTGGTGTGTTGGGCTACGGCAAAGCTGAATGCGAACATTCGGGCGTTTACGGTCGGCACGCCCGGCGATGCCGGCGACGAGGCACCGGAAACGATTGAAACCGCCCGAATTCTGGGGATCCCGCACGAAGTTGTCGTTCTGCCGCGCCGGCAGGATGGGTTGCTCGACGAGCTGACCAGCGCTTATTCCGAGCCGTTCGGCTGCGCCTCCGCGCTCGCCATGCTCCAGGTATCGAAGGCCGTGAAACCCCACGCAACTGTGTTGTTGACAGGCGACGGAGGAGATGACGTTTTTCTGGGATACCCTTTTTACCGCGACTACCTGCACACGCAGCGACTCGCCCGAATGCTCCCCGGCTTTGCCGGCCCAGCCTGGCGCGCCGTGCGTCCGGTATTCGACCGCGTGCCCTCGCTACGCCGCCCGAAGCATTTTATCGACTATGCAACCGGCGGACTCGGCGCCGTCGCGCGCGCACACAATGGACTGCCCGGCTATGCGGGTATGCTTGGCGACCGGTTGGCCGGCATGGAACTTGCCCAGAGGAAATTGCCGCTCTCCATGCAATCGGCGCGCAATCTGGTGGCGGAACTGCTCGACTACCAGCAACGCATGTGGTTCGTTTCCGAGTTTATGACCAAGGTGGACGGTGGCACGATGCATTATGCTTTGGAAGCCCGCTCTCCTTTCCTGGACCACAAGCTTTGGGAATTCGCCGCCACACTGCCACCCCGGCTCCGGCTGCGCGGCGGTGTATTGAAGGCGATCCTCAGAGAAATCGTGCGTCGCCGGATCAGCCCGGTGGTCGCATCGCGAAGGAAGCAGGGATTCACCGTCCCGGTCGAAAAATGGCTCTCCGGACACTGGGGCGAAGCACTGGACGGCATCCAGCACGAGCCGCTGCTCGAGCGTGAAGGCTGGATCCGTTCCGGCGGCCTGCGCGCATTCGTCCAGCGGTCGAAAAACGCAGGCCACGCCCCGACCCAGCTTTGGTTTCTGGTTGTCCTGGAGCATTGGCTGCGTTCGAACGTGGCAGCCGCCGCCGATGCCAGGCTGGCAAGTGCCCGCTGATCGGGTTGCGCCGCTATAATCCGAGGTGATGCCCCTTAGCACGGACGCATTCGCGCCGGTCGTCGAGATCATGGATCGCCATGGTGTTACCTGCTCGCCTGAGGAATTTCATTCCGCCGTCAATGTCGCCTTTCACCAGAATGAATCCGAAGTTTACGACGAATTGCACCGCGATATGTGGGAAAGTCTGCCCCGTGAGTTTGCTCTCCTTGCCACGGATTGCGTTGACGCCGGACTTCCCTCGACGGAAAAGATCTCTATGCTGGACATTGGGTGCGGTACCGGGCTTGCATCCGCATCGATCCTGAAGTCCGCTCTGGGATCGAGAGTACAGGAAATTACCCTGCTCGACACCTCGTCCGCCATGTTGAAGCGCGCCCGTGTCCGCGCACAGAACTGGGGCATCCTTGTTACAGTCCATGAAGGACTACTCGATACCCTTCCGTTGCGGAAGTACGATCTGATCGTCACCTGCTCGGTACTGCACCATGTTCCGGATGTTCCGGCATTCCTTGCGCAGGTTGGGATTCGACAGGCGCACGGCGGCGTCTTCATTCATCTGCAGGATCCAAACGGGGAGACGCTCGGCAGCCCCGTGCTGGCGGAGAGGACTAAGCGGGTTTCCACGCAGGTACCGGAGTGGGTATCGCGGCTCAGACCCTCCCGAATTCTGGGCCGGCTGTACCGTGAATTAACCGGCAAACAGGGTGAGGACTATATTTCGAAAACCAATCGCGAGCTCCTGCGGATGAAGGTGCTGACCACGCCGCTTTCGGTGCATGAGCTGTTTTCGATAACAGATATCCATGTCCAGGACGGACAAGGAATCTCGATCGAAAAGATGATGCGATCGATGACTTCATATGAATTGGTTTCCGCGAGGTCCTATGGATATTTCGGGCAGCTTGCGGGTGTTCTGCCTCCTCGCTGGCAGCGTGAGGAGAAGGCATTAAGCGAACGCCGCGATCCCGGCGGCATGTTCATCGGCGGAGCGTGGAAGTCCATCGGTTGAACTTATGCGGCGGGGCCGGTCGTCCCGGTGGCGGCCCCAGGCGGTCTCGTGACGTTCTTCATCACCACTCGCGCCGGATTTCCCATGGCGATCGAATAAGGCGGGATATCCGTAACCACTACGCTGTTCACGCCGATGATGGCGCCTTCTCCCACCGTCACTCCCTTCATGATGAAGGAATTCTGGCCGATCCAGGCATAGCGGCAGATCCTGATGGGCTTGATCTCCTCCGGCCTGGCGCCCAGATCGGCGATTCGTTCAGCCGTGTCTCTGGCATGGGCGTCGGAGTCCATGAACCGGACGCCGGTGGCCACGTTAACGTCTTCCTCAATAACGATTTCCTTGTTCACCAGGAATACGACGTTGTGGCCAATGTCCACGCGATCCTTCAGAATCAGTTGCGGCGCGTCGAACATACTGCCGCTGAAGATCCCGACCCTGCCAAAGAAATTAACGTTGTCGCCGATGTAAATCTTCGTGTGCCCCGAAAGCCACGGAAGGAACCACAGCCTGAAATGCTTACCCATGGAAACGCACCGGCTGCGGAACAACGGCTCGAAATAGAAATAAGAGATGAGCCAGCGCACGCTCCTCGATACTCCGAAGTGCAGGTACGAGACCTGCCGCAGCAGAGGAAGAGTGAAACGCGGAAACGGAGCGTTACTGGACAACACGGCCCTCGCGGTTCTGCCGAGCGAGCGATAGAAAGGCGTTTGCCCGCGTTTGACTTTCAGAATGAACTCGTCGATCAACTGTTTTTCTCCACCGGAGACACGTCAGACCCGCCGGGCGCTTCCCAGTAACTCCACGAGTAAACCCTCAGCCGTGATCACCCACGCGATGCGACGGCCATCGAAAGCGAGAGCGGGCTTTGGCCGTTTCGCAATTACCGCACCGCGCGACCGCACCGCCGGTAGTTCCCGGTTCAAATCCGCGACCTCATAACAGAAGCGGTGCAGACCGCCTCCGCGGTTGTTAAGAAACTGCCATACTGGAGAATCTTCCGCGGCCGGCTGTACGAGTTCGGCGGGATCGGGAGCATGAGTCCCAAGGAATGCGACCCTTGCTTTCTGAAGCGGATCGTCAAAGACACAGCCGTCCCACGAAGCGCCCGGCGATTTCGAGAATCGGTTCGCAGCGGAAACAATATCGGCGACGACGAAGCCGGTGTGAGGGAAACGGAAACCGGCGGATGTGAAAGATTCCAACAACTCCGTCAGGAGACCTCTGCCTGTTGAGCGATGCAGTTCCGAATGGCGGCGAAGGAATCGAACTCAGCTAACGCGTCCATATCCATCTCAATCTGAAACTCATCCTCAATCACGTTCACCAGAGTGATTGTCGCCACGGAGTCCCATTCCTTGACGGATATCTGACTGGCCGAGGCAGCTTCCTCCTCGGTCAGGTCCGGAAAAACGATTTGAAAGCACTTCACCAGTCGAAGAACGATGTTACCCATTTGATTCCGCTCGCGCTACTTCCATTACCTTATGATAGAGTTGTGGGCATTTAAGTTCGAAAGTTTCCCGACTCAGAGCGAATTCCCCTTCAGGAGTCTCTCCCAGCACGTTGACGAAAAAGTCCCGCAACGGGCCGTTCTTCGCGGTCGGTGTAAACCGGAACACGATTTCGCTTGTGCCGTAGCGCGAATACAGCATTTTGAGGCACTGGTGTTCGATGCGGCGCGCGAAAGCCCGGCAACTCATCACCCATGTGTTAACACGAAGCCGCCCTCCTTCCCGATGGCCGCTTATTACTGCTATCCTGCCCAGCGGCCCGAATTTGTCCTGATAGCTTACGGCTGCCAGGAAAGATCCCGGATTCGCGCCGGCGCGGCTCCAATCCGCCTCCGTATGGCGGATTCCATTGAGATTGAACTGGTTCGTCTTATTGACCAGTTCCAGCACGCGGGGGTCGTTAACCGGACCGAAGTCGAAGCTAACGCAGGCCCCGGCTTGCTCCAGGAAGGATTCCGGCGCGGGAGCGCCATCCTGTTTCCTGAAAACAGCCCCCTGCCGGATGCTCTCCAGACGGTATGCGTCTTCCGCGGAGAGTCTTTGTTTGCCGAATAAATCTCTCAGCCGCCCCAGCATGCTGTAAACGTCCGCTGCCGATTTCTTCGGGAAGAGGATACACTCAATCCCGGGGTGAGCGGCCGCGACCTCCGCAAGCTCCATTGGACTGTCGTCAACGAACACCACACTGCCCGCGCCGACATTCCACGATTGCAGAATTCGGTCCACCGAGCCGGATTTCGCCGTCCAGTGAACTTCCACGGGAAAGACGTGCCGGCGTTTAAGGATCAGATCCTCCCGGCCCAGAGCCTCTTCCACGACACGCGGATCGTTCTTGCTGGCGATTGCCACCAAAACGCCTTCCTCCGACAGAGAAGCAAGCAGCTTCTGATACAAACCGTGGATCTGCTGGTGGCCGGCGAGGTCCCAGCTCACTCCTTGGGGGCCCACTTCGCCGACGACGCCGTCCCACAACGTGTCATCGAGATCAGTGATGAGTCCTTTTTTCGGAGTGCCTTGCGCCAGAAGGTGGGCCAGGCAGTTGGCCAGCGCGTCCGCGTGCGACAGAGTGTAAGGCAAACCTGCCGCCAAGTCCGATTTCAAATCCAACCGCTGTGACATTGGGGACACTTCCGCGAGCCGCTGGCGATTCATCAGTATAGATCGGGAACCGATCCGCGATGCAAACTCGAGCAGTCTCAGTTCCATTTGGATCTGCTCCGTGCTCGCCTGCCAGCCCGGTGTATGAAACAGCGGCGGGAGAGGCAACGAGGGGAGTGAAACCGCTATTGGAATTCCCGCATCGACGCCCTCCACCGCGGTCGCGATACGATCCAGCACCGTCTCCACAGCAGTCCCAATGTCCACCAGCGCGCCGGGGCCCCATGAACCCGCTTCACGATACCCGAGCCGCGGGTCCAGGTCGGAATATTCCACGACGAGCGCAATTCCCGCCAAATCACCCGTGTGCAAGCCCTCCAGCGTTCCCGCTACGTTGCCATAAAGCCCCGTCCGGATTGAAACGCGGCTGTCCATGAGCCTCTTCTGCAGGTGCGCCGTCAGAAGCGTTTGCAGATGCAATGGCGAGAATCCGCACACCAGCGCCACTTCGTGCCGGCGGGCTTCAGGGCGAACTTGCCTCGAAATCTTCAGAGCCTCCGTGATCGTCACTGTCTTTTGATTTTACCGGTCCGGCTGTTTTCATGGAGAGAGTTCAGGGGGAGCCGGCTCGCGGGCGTCAATCCGAAATGACCGGAAAGCGCGCGTCTGGCGGAGCAAAATCGCAAGAGGGATTTGGCCAGACACGGAAACCGCGCAAATGCCTGGAGCCGGGCTCGACGCCCGCATTGCACCATCCTTTTTCTCCTGTGCTGGAGATCAATTCCCAGGGTGCCGAACGGTTCGCGCTAGCTCATATCGCCGGAGGTAAGGTTACCTCCAGGCAGCACGCATGAAATAGCCTATTCTTAAAGTCGTGAGCGATTCGGCTTCTGACCAGACTTCCATTTCATTCAGCGAACAAGACCTTGCAGCCTTCAGCGAGGCTTCGGGTGACCGAAACCCGCTCCATCTGAGTCAGGAGTACGCTCGTCGCACTCCTTATGGCCAACCGGTTGTATTCGGCTGCCTGGGAGCGATGGCGTGTCTGGGCCGTATCGCCTTGCCCGCTGGTTGGTCCGCTACGTCTCTCGAAGCCGAGTTCCTCCGGCCGATGTTCTTAGGTGTTGCCTATCGCGTCAAGACCTCGCAAGAAGAAGGCAGGTGGAAGGGGCGGCTCTTCGACGGGAGCATGTCGGCAGTTACAGTAACCGTGGCAGCGGAACTCTCCCACAGAAATGAAACGGACGAGGGGATCGCGGCTGCTGAAGCGTTTGAACGCCTTAACCCAGCCGTGCGACAGCAAGAAGACATTGTTCCTGGCCTGAAGATTTCCGGTGTATACACCTGCAACGCCGCGGCTCTCGCTGCCGTAGCGGCACGATGGGGAATAAAGGATCGGCTGTTGGCGACGGTACTCGCCTGGAGTAGCTATCTGGTTGGGATGGAGCTACCAGGAGAGACTGGTCTTTTCTCCAGGCTCGCGATGCATTTCCACAGCACGGCGCCGTGCCCCGTTACCATGGTCTACCGCGCCTCGGTGAAGAACGTTGATTCGCGCTTCGGGCAAATCGAAACGGATGTTTCTCTGGGAACCGGCGTTTCCACAATTGCCTCCGGACAATGTTGGGCCTACGTACGGCCTCCGGTGCCGGAAGTTGACGAGATCGATTCCAACGGAGTCAGACCGGACAGCCTGGCAGGGCGGGCCGCAGTGGTCCTCGGATCCAGCCGAGGCTTGGGCGCAGCGATGAAGCGAGCTCTTGAGTTGAGAGGTGCGGCCGTCTATGGGATGGCGCGCTCTGGAAATGTCGGCAACCTGTCGCGAACGGAGGTAGGCGACGCCGCGGATCCCGAAGGGTTGCAGCGGTTGCGAGGGCGAGTATCGAGAGAGCAGGGCCGCCTCGACTTTCTCATCTGTAATGCCTGCCCGCCCATACTACCTCTGCGTTTGGAGCCAAACGCCGCCGAACGCATCGGTACATACATCAACCTGGCGGTATCTCTCACTCTCGTGCCACTCTCCGAGTTTTTGGAGCTATTGAACCGCAGCGACGGTTGTGTGGTGATCATTTCCTCGACGGCAGTGGAACACCCTGTGAGGGAGTGGCCCCACTATGTGGCAGCGAAACGAGCCGTGGAGATGTTGGGCTGTGGCTTCGATGCAATATCCGCGCGTCCGCACCCTCATCGTGCGACCTCAAAAACTACTTACAGCCATGACCAACACACCCATAGGTCGCCTCGGCGCCGCATTGCCGGGGCTTCTTGCCAGCCGCATCGCCGCGCGCCTGGAAGATCCATTGGAGCCGGGAACGACGGAAATCCTCGAGTGAGGAGTGGCCAGGCAGCAGCGTATCAGTTGCCCCAGGTTCATCGGGGGAGCGTGGAAGTTACGGTAAGAACGGCTATTGGCCAGCGGGCACCGACTTCAATCCGGCTCGACAGCCCGGGGCGCGGCCTGCGGCTGGTCTTTGCCTTCGGCACGCCGCATTTGGGCAGGTGTAGACTATTGATGGTCAACTCAAAATGAACCCTCCAGTACCTGGCCGCATCGACCGCTCACGCCTGCGGAAAAACGTCACGATTCCTTAGCGCTGCACGCTCTGTTGCCTCTGCAATGAGCCTCATTTTGAAAAAAACAGCAGCCTTTTGCTTTCTGGCGTTCGCATTTCCACTCGCTTTGGTGACAGGCTTCGGGCGCTGCAAGCCGCTCTATACGGTATTGTCGCAATTTATCGCGCTCGGTCCCGGGTTGCCTGGAGATTATGTTCGCCGCGGCTTTTATCGACTGACTCTGAAGCGCTTCAGCATGGAGAATCGGATCGGTTTTGGTTCCTTCTTTGCGCATCCGGAAGCTGAAGTCGAGAGGCGTGCAGGTATCGGAGAGTTCTGCATTCTGGGCAGGGTGATCCTCGGAGAACGTGCGTTGGTGGCCTCCCAAACCCAGATTATCAGCGGGATGAGGCAGCACACTCGAGACTCCGAAGGCCGGCTGACGGGAGAGGGCGTCTATGAGACCGTGCATATAGGCGCCGACGCGTGGATTGGCGCCGGGTGCCTGGTTATGGCGGATGTCGGGGCCCGAACAACGGTCGCCGCCGGTTCCGTGGTTTTGCGTGCATTGCCACCGGATGTGGTTGCATTCGGAAACCCGGCCCGTGTGGGTGTCAATCAAAATACCGGCCCGAATCCGAAGGAATAGCGGACCCGAACTGATACCCGGATTGTCACGTTGGGCGGATCGCCTCCGCGCGCTGCTCTGAGGAAGTGGAAAATATTGCGACCATGACCGGGTGGCGGCGGACCGCGGGGAACCAGCGCCGGGCTTTATCGGTTCCGGCTGCGGCGTTTATGACAGATCCCACCAAGGAGTGGTGCTTGGTGCGTGAGAGTTATTATCACAGTGACGGCGTTGTCTTTACATCCTGAGCCGGAGCTTGCCATGTGGATGGCCGCCCGAAGTCTTTCAGGTACACCCGCGCCGGATTTCCGGCCGCGAGGCAGTAAGCGGGAACATCGGACAGCACGACACTGTTGGCTCCGATGATGGCGCCCTCGCCGATGGTAACGCCTTTCATGATGTGAGTTCCGTTGCCGACCCAGGCATACCGGCAGATCCTTACGGGCTTGATGTCTTCGAGGTGGGGTGGTCTGTTATCGGCGCGCAAATCGGATTCGCGCGGATGAGCGTCACTGTCCGAGATCCGGCAGTCCCAGGCTACGCGAGCGTGCTCCTCGATGATTACCTCGCTGTTGACCGTGATGGATACGTTCCAGCCTACTTCCGCGAAATCCTTAAGAACAAGTCTGGGAGCCTGCAGCATTCCGCCCGACTGGATCGAAACGCGCCCGCCAATCCAGACATTGTCTCCGATTTCGATCTGCACATGACCGCTCACGAACGGCAGGCCGTCCAGGCCGAGATTCTTCCCCACGCGAGAGCACCGGGCCACGAAAACCGGGCCTCGGTAAAAAGTTGTAATCAATGTACGCCCGAAGACTATCAGGAAGAAATGAAGTTCATAGAGAAAACGGAATGGTGGCTTCATCCAGCCCGGGAGGCCAGGCGCCTGCGGCCTGTAAAGCCTCCTGAGTACGCCGCGCAGTAAGCGATGAAAGGGCGTCTTACCCCGCTTGACCGCCAGAATCAGTTTGCTGATTGAATCCACGTTAGCTCCCGTTCAACGCTGTGGCGTCTCCGGCTCGCAGTGGATCAGCCGGCAGAATTCGTGCAGCAGATCGTATCCATCCCAGTACCGGCTGAACTGCAGGGCGCGGCCAATGGGAACCATTCGATCAATCGCTCTGCCGCCCAGCAGTCCGGCAAAATCCCGCAGCTCGGGGCCGGTGAATCCAAAATAGGTCAGCGTCTGATCTTTTCGGGTCAGGACGGGGATCAGATCCGCCAGACGGTCGACACGCGCCGAAAAGAATAATCCTCCTCCGCAGTTCTCCCGTGGAAATGAATCCAATGATGCCATGTTCAGAACGGTTGTTTCCGGGTCGCGCCGGTATTCCGCGACAGGCAAGTCAACGATCGATTCACAGGCGAACACCAGCTTACGCATATGAATAGCCGCGGCGGAACGGTAGCCCCTCCGCTCTATGCAGGCTGCCAGTGCCGTCCAGAACGCCTCCGCCGCGCGCGATACGTTACCCGCTTCGCCACACCAGACGACCAGCCGGGGCGAAGAGCACGCCATCTGATCGAACCAGTATGCATCGTTGAAAAACCGATCGGCCAGGCTGGCCTGTCCCGCTTCGTCCAACTCCAGATAGCAGGCGGCGTGAACTACCGCCAGAGACGACCTGTCCGGAAAAGTCAATTCGCGCGCATGTGGCGCCAGCGGAGCGGTTCGGATTGTGGAGACGGTGCGATCTCCACCCCAGATCACGCGGACATCGCACAGTTGCGACAACACGCGAGTGACCTCATCGTCATGCCCGTAAGTGAGGACGACTGTATTGTTTGCCAGCTCCGGAACCGCCCGGAAGACCGACTCTCTCCATAGCCGCAGCAGAATCTCCGACTGCGGCGCGCGCCGGGCCGACATGCGAATGATGTTGCGATTGCCCGCCAGCGCCGCCAGCAGCCATGAATAAACGAAGATAGTGTCCACATTGGCTGGCGGGATGTGAAATACCAGGCCCCGCGGCATGGCTACCGTGTCCGTCCCCCCGAGTTTCTCGAATTCACTGCGCAGCCGGATCAGTTCCGCTTTGCGCATCCAGAACGCCAGTGCCGTCAACTCCGGGTAGCGGGAGGCCTCATGGTCGCGGAACACGGACTGCGAAAAACCGGCGCAGAAATCGATAATTTCCGGAGAAAAAGGCGGCAGGCAGACGGGTTCAGCCAGGCGCGCGGCGATGTCGTCGATCGACGCCTTGCGGGGATGTGGTACCAGGATTTCGACTTCCATCGCTCAGGCCGCCGCGATCACGTCGCTGCACCCGCGCAGTTCGGCCCGCGGGAGCCTCCCCAGAACGGAAAATGCCTTGCCCCTTCGGCCGCAGGAAGACGAGTCGATTGCGTGAATGACACCCAGATCCTCGGTGAGCAGCGAGTGGCCGGGATAGCTCAGCGGCAGCGCGCTCAAAACCTGCAGTACTCCTGGCTCACCGGGAGGCAGTTCCTCCAGCGTGACGGGGTCGCGCACGATCACGTCCGCAAAGTTCGGAGGATAAAAGTAACCATCTTCGCCTTCGAGGTAGACACTCCCCACCTGCTCCACCATCCCGTAAAAGTTGTAAATTCTGCAAAGCCCGGTCTCGGCCCGGAAGCGCCGCCGCACTTCTTCCGCGCCGACGGCTTGTTCCTGCAGCTTTTTCCAGCCGCCGCTGTGGATCAGCAAGCCGTTCGACAGATCCACGTTCTCGCCGGCGAGCCGGAGCAGGAAGTGTTGCCACACCACAAAGGTAAAACCGAAAATCAGGAACGGTTCCTTTCCGAAGCGATCGAGGAATTCCCCAAGCGCGCTCCGGTTGAGCTCCAGTCGATCGTCCAGGGCATAGACATGATCGCGGCCGAAGTTCATCATTCCCAGCAGACCCGCCACCCGCGCATTGAACTGGCGCCGGTCCTTGATGAGCGAAGGGCTCTCAACCAGCAGCATGGGGAGACGGCGCGGTCCGAGAAGATGCGTCATGATGCGGCTCAAAGCCAGGGTCTGCCTCTGAGCCGTTTCGCGGTCCAGTACGATCCGGCTCGGCTGTTGGCCGGTAGTGCCGCTCGATTGCAGTGTTTTGAATATCGCCGATTCCGGTATGCTGCGCAGTGCATGCGACTTGAACAGCCCGACGGGAAGATAAGGAATATCCGCCAGGCGTTCGGCTCCCTGATAACCGGGACGCAGAATTCTCACGAGACGTTCGTATTCGGGACAACTACCGCGGTGATGATCGGTCAGAGCCGAGATCTGTTCCGTCAGCACACTCTCTTTCTCGGCTTGCGCGAGGGAGTATTGCGGAGCCCGCATCAGTTCGTCGAAGGTCATCACGTAGTCCGCAGCTGCGCGTAATCGGTCTTCCCGCTTGCGTTCGTAGGCAGCTTGTCAAGCCTGCGAAAGTCGAGAGCGCTCTGGTGCAGCCGCAATTTGGCCGAGAGTTCGGTCCGCAGGCATTGGAGTTCTGCCCCGTCTCCGAACTCACAATACACGATAAGCTTGTCCGGGCCGTTTACGACGGCAACCGGCCCATGGCTTTTCAGCAGGCCTTCGACGTCGTCCATGCTGATGCGGAGGCCAAAAATCTTCGCGTCCCGCCCGGCGCGGCCCAGTATATAGACGTATCCGTCGGCATCCAGACGGGCGCGGTCGCCGGTGTGAAGAACACCACCGAGTTCGTCTCCGTTCGACAGATCCTCACGGCTCTGCGCGTAACCCCACATGACATTAGGTCCGCGATAAACCAGTTCGCCGATCACGTCGGGCCGAGTGGTCAAACCTTCGCTCGTGCTGATGGCGAGCGATCCGCCGGAGAGGGCAATACCGACCGATCCCACTTTCTCCCTGAGCTTCGCGGCGGGCAGCGTCGTGATCCGCGGGGCCGCCTCAGTCTGGCCATACATGACCCAGAATCCACCCCCGCGCGCCGCCATCATGGCTTCAAAATGCAACACGGTTTTGTCGTCGAGTTTACCGCCGGCCTGCGTCATGGATACCAGGGACCGGGCCTGCAGCTTGTCCAGATCGAGGCGGCGCAGCATCTGGTACGTGTATGGCACACCGGAAAACGAGGAGACGCGGTACTCGGCGACTACGCTCCAGAAGTCCGGCGAAATCAGACTGCCGGTGCTGAGAACGATGGTTGCGCCAACCAGAAGATGGCTGTTGATTACGGACAGACCATAGCTGTAATGCAGCGGCAGGTGCGCGATCGGGCGATCGTTTTCCGTCAGCCCGAGAGCGGCCTGAATGGCCTGTGCATTGGCCTGGATGTTCCGCCGTGTGAGACGTACCAGCTTGGGACTGCCAGTGCTTCCCGAGGTTGACAGAAGCAGGGTCAGGTCGGGATGGATATCCGGCGCGTCGGGCCGGGGGGGCCGGTACTCCGGCGTGGAACTTTCCGGCAAAAGTACGAACTCCGGGCGGAAGATTTCGATTAGTCCGCTCCGCAGGCCCGGGTCCAGATTCTCGGGCAACAGAGTAACCGCATGCCCCGCCTCGACAGCACCCAGGTACCAGGCCACAGAGGACAGCGTGTTGCCGCAAAAACAAAAGAACAGACTC
This sequence comes from Terriglobia bacterium, assembly GCA_963832905.1. GTDB lineage: Bacteria > Acidobacteriota > Terriglobia > Bryobacterales > Bryobacteraceae > BOG-234. Next base: position 1,425,093 of record CAWHVO010000002.1, read on the forward strand.
TTCCCGGGAGAAGCCAGAGCCTCGCGGCAGCGATTCACTTCTTCACAAAGCTGCCGGTATGTCAGGCATTCCCCGGAGAGTCCCTCGACCAATGCTATGCGGTCCCGTTTGGCTTCCTCGTCTATCTCAAAGATCATCGCAGGACCATGCCACCATCCACCCCGATCACCTGGCCAGTGACGTAGGCCGACATCTCCGACGCCAGAAACAAAATGGTCTGGGCGACGTTCGAAGGTTGGCCTACCCTGCCCATTTTTATCGAGTTCACGGCAGCCTGATAAGCCTCCGGCCGCAACTGCCTTGTCATATCCGTATCAATAAAGCCGGGGGCCACCGCATTCACCCGGATGCCTTTCGGCGCCAGTTCTTTGGCGGCGGACAGCGTAATCCCGATGATGGCCGCCTTGGAGCCGGCGTAGACCGTTTGGCCCTCACTTCCGAAGCGCGCAAGGATCGAACTCAGGTTTACGATAGACCCGCTGCCTCCGCGTGTCATCAGGCGGGAGGCAGCCTGAAGGTGAAGAATCGGACCAGCCACGTTTGTTCGAATCACGGATTCGATCAATTCCCCTGAGATCATTCCAAGTAAAGCGTCCCGAAAAATCCCGGCATTGTTCACCAGCACATCGAGTTTCTTATGCCGCTTGAAAAGTTCCGCATAGCAGGCTTGAACCGCGGCCGGATCGGCGGCATCGCCCGCAAACGCGAAAACCGGCGTTCCGAATCTTTCCTGAATCGACTGGCGGCGCTGCTCCAGCATTTCACCGGAACGGGCATTCAGAACCACAGTGGCGCCGTGCTGCGCGAAGAGCTCGGCGGTAGCCCACCCAATACCGCGAGTGGCGCCGGTAATCAGGCAGACCTTGCCTTCCAGCATCATTTGAAAGAGATACCGTGGGTGCCCAGGATCTGTCGAGCCTTTGGAAAACTGCTGAGCTCAATGACATCCTCGGTGGCGAGCATAACGTCAAAAGCGGCTTCGATCTGCGCGATCAAAGCCATGTGGGCGACGGAATCCCAGCCCCCCGTTTTGCCGTAGGCAACCTCGTTGTAGTCGACGCCGTCGGGTAAAGGCATGGAGTCGGCAAAAACCGATTTCAATTTTTCCAGGGCGGCAGATTCCATTACGACCTCAAATAACTCAGTCTAACCCACGGCGTTCCGGTGGCAGTGGATAGTGCCTGAAGGGCGCGCTGGTCGAAAATCTGGCGGATAGCCAATTCCGTCCACGCCTGCTGGACCGTTGAAGTATGCTATCTCACCGCCAATCGCTTCAGGCGTTGGAGAACATGATCGAGCAGATCGAGCTGCTGATATCGACTACGGAGGCGTTGCCGGAAAACCGCACGCCGCGCTGGCTGGGCGCTGCCCTCGACACCAGATCAGATTTCCACTACTTGCCGACATGGCCGGAGCTGCCCTCGACTCCACAGCTCGCTTCAAGACATCGGTCTCAACACACCGAGCGGTGAGCCCCGTCTACCGGAATCGCTAGCTAGCTGTGAGCTTCAATCGGGCAGTCTCGCAATCGCAATGATCGAAGCCGGTTCCCAGGGCAACGATTTGTCGATCTTCCTCCAGAGCCATACGAACTTATCGAATAAGCGCAGGCCAATCCGCGAAAGAGTCCTGGCTTTTCTCACCTGACCCGTGAATCTCCAGGCTGGCATCGAGGCCCTGTTGAATTTCAGGATGTCTTCCACTTCATACCCCGAATCCGTTAACAGGGCTCTGAGGTGAGGGGGCGTGTAGCGCCGGTAGTGGCCGATTTCCTTATCGATCGTTCCGTAGGCTTTCGGGTCGTTGGGAACCAGCAGTATCAGCCGTCCGCCCGGCTGCAGCAAAGTCCGGATGGATTTCAACGTGGCCGCGTCATCCTCGATATGCTCAAGTACGTTAAGGCAGATAACGGTGTCCATTTGCCGGTCGAAAGCAACGAAGTCCCCCGGATTCGTCGCGTCCAGCTTGCCGATGCAAACGGAAGGACGATGCCTGAAAATGTTGCTGAGGTGCGCTGTATATTCGGCGCTGATGTCGGTTGCCACATAGAGCTTCCTGTGCGGAGACAAATGCCGGGTCATGTTCCCCATCCCGGCACCGATTTCGAGCACCCGTTGCCCCGCATACGGCAAAATCGAATCCGCCATCCAGCGATTGAACTTCGGAGCAAACGAAAGTGCGTCGAGCGTGGAATGCCCGGCGTCAACATAGAGCTTGCTGGTGAATCGCGATCGCAGGATCACCCATAACGCCTCGATGGCGTCACTGGCCCCGATCTTCTTGCCTTCCTCATAGGTCCTGCCGTGATAGGTGATCGGCGTTTCGTAAATCCGCGCTTTGCGCCGGGCGAGCTTGACAGTCAGTTCGGGCTCGATGCCGAAACGGTCGCTCTGAATCGGTATGGTTTGCACGAAAGCCGTGCGGAACGCCTTGTAGCACGTTTCCATGTCGGTGAGGTTGACATCGGCGACGATGTTGCACAGGGTCGTCAGGATGTGGTTCGCCAGCGAATGCCAGTAATAAAGGACACGCCGCTCCCCGGCAACCATGAAGCGCGAGCCATAGACGACGTCGGCTTCGCCGCTCAGCAGAGGTCCCAGAAGCTTCCGGTACTCCCGCGGATCGTATTCGAGATCGGCATCCTGAATGATGCTGTACTGCCCGGTGGCCGCTTGTATCGCCGTCCGGATAGCGGCGCCTTTGCCGCGATTCTTCTGGTGCCGGATCAGCTGGATCGGGACGCCGGGACAAGACGCTATGAAGGCCTGGACCGATGCCACAGACTCATCTGTAGAACAATCGTCCACGATGATAAGCTCCCGGCCGAGACCGTCGGGAAGCGGCGCCGCGACCACCCGTGTCAAAAGCTCCCCGATGAATTCTTCCTCGTTGTACAAAGGTATTAGTATCGAAAGGGATTCAGAGCTCATGTAGTTGTGTCATTTTAGCGGATTCCGCGCGGTGCCTTTAGTGTAGAATGAGGCGCATTGGCGATCTTCCGAACCGGCATGTCCAAACCCTTGTTTGGCAAACCCTGGGCGGCCCCGGCACTGAGTTTCCTGATCGCCCTGGCAGCGCTCGCGTGTGCGATCGGGTTATGGGGTCCGGCTCGTGCCGTTGACAAAGGCGATGCCGAACAATACCTGGCGATAGGCCGAAGCCTCGCCGAGGGCCACGGCTACAAGGATACGGTCGGGCTCTGGCCCGATCTGACCTCCTATGACCGCATGCCCGGTTGGCCATTCATAATCGCCGCGGTATTGAAGCTTGCCCCCTGGGCAGAGGAGAATGCAGCCGATCGGTTCGCCGGGGCGTTTTGCCTCGCTCTTACCGCCTTGTTCTTCACCATTTTTCAGCGCCGGCTCGGCATAAATGCGGGGCTGGCCGTTGTGGGGAGCCTGGCGGTGGCGCTTTCACCCGGGATGGTGGCGATGGCGATGGGTGGCTTGTCGGAGGCCGCGTTTCTGGCCCTGCTCGCCGGCGCGATTGCGGCCCTGCTGGCCGCCCGCCGCTGGCACTACGCTGCCGCCGTGCTATTCGGCTTGACGCCGCTGGTGCGCACGAACTTTGTCCTGGCGCCTTTTTTTCTCGCGCTGCTGCTTCTGGTTTTTCCGATGGCTCGCCGCCGGCTGGGAGATTACGGTTTACTGCGGCTCGCAATGCTCCTGTTGATCGCCACCCTGCCGACCCTCCTCTGGGCGATGCGCAATCGCTCTCTCACCGGAAGATTTCCGGTGCTCAGTTCACTGGAACGGGAGACGCTGTGGGGAGCGAACAATCCCGTGGTCGCGAACGATCTGATGTTTTGGGGCTATTGGATCATTCCCGACAATGTGCCCGGCGAAACACCCAAGTCTGAGCTTGCCAGGGGGCGCACCGACATCGAGTTGAGCGATTACTATCACGCCCAGGCCATGGCCTGGATCAAGGGCAATCTGCCGAACCTTCCCCGCTTTATCCTGGGAAAGCTGGTGCGCGGGTTTGTGCCAATGCCCTGGTTGCCTGTCGCCGGCACTTGGATTGCCTTTAGTTATCGCTTTGTGCTGGACTTCCTGTACCTTCTGCTGGCGCGATGGTGGTGGCCCTCCGTCAGCCGGCTCTATTTGCTGGTATGCCTGACTGCGCTGTTGGTGAATCTGGTGACCGTTGTGATCTATTACGGCAGCTTTCGCTTCACGCACTGCGCGGTCGAGGTATTTTTTCCGGAACGGGCATTCAGAACCACAGTGGCGCCGTGCTGCGCGAAGAGCTCGGCGGTAGCCCACCCAATACCGCGAGTGGCGCCGGTAATCAGGCAGACCTTGCCTTCCAGCATCATTCGAAAGAGATACCGTGGGTGCCCAGGATCTGTCGAGCCTTTGGAAAACTGCTGAGCTCAATGACATCCTCGGTGGCGAGCATAACGTCAAAAGCGGCTTCGATCTGCGCGATCAAAGCCATGTGGGCGACGGAATCCCAGCCCCCCGTTTTGCCGTAGGCAACCTCGTTGTAGTCGACGCCGTCGGGTAAAGGCATGGAGTCGGCAAAAACCGATTTCAATTTTTCCAGGGCGGCAGATTCCATTACGACCTCAAATAATTCAGTCTAACCCACGGCGTTCCGGTGGCAGTGGATAGCTTTATGTCCCGCCCAGTCCGTTCCAACCGCGGAGGACCACATTTGTTAAATGCACGGAACCGCAACAGCGCGTTGTCAGCCCGTGGCAGAAGTCCCGACAGGCTGAATGCTTGTCCCACCATGCTTGTAAACTGCTGATCCTTCATGGTGGGACAGGCGGTTTCGCGTGTTTTTGCGAAGTCTTGGGACTTCTGCCCGCAGTCCTGCTAAGGCACCGTTCCTTTCCCCGCAATCGCGACCAGGCCCACTATATTGGCGAACTTCGCGGATGCGGGGGCTCCCAGGCGTACCGCTGGCCACATATCGCACGCCTCCGCGAAGCCGCACAATTGGCCAGCCCACTTCGGAGCCGCCCCGAGCGGCGGTAATCCCGTTATATATGAGCCATCGAAATCGGAGATGTAGAATCCGTCCGGGTTTGGGCCGCCGGTACCCGGCTTGGAAAACATCTGGCTCATGAGTGTGTCCGCCGCCGTCCTGACTGCGGGACTGCTCGTATTTTGATAATCCATGGCGAATGCCCGCATTACGTCCAGAGAGAGCGTCCGGGTTTGGGATTGACTTTCGGTTGTGCCGCACGCCACATTTCCGGCCGGAATCGGCGGGACGCACCCGATGTGATAAGAGCCGTAGTACATGCCGCCAGTGAGAGGGTCCATCCCGAACTGAATAAGCCACTGAACGGTGTCATCAAGGTAGCTACGGTACAAAGCGGCGCTCGGTGCGTCGTATCCGTCCATCGCCATCGCGGCGAACCCGAAACCTGTGCCAAGAATTCCCGCCATATAAGGCTGCACGCCCCAGCCAACCAACCCAGTCGTGTTGGCAAGTCCGGGAGGGTTGATTTCCGGATAACCCATCAAAAACCCTCTGTTGGAGCCGCTAAGGCCTGTGCAGGCGGTGGGCCCGGCGTAAGGTGAAGTGAGCGTCAGACTGGTCGGGCTGGTGATGGTGATGCCGTAGCCGACACTGTCCCCGTAGGCGTTCCCGGGTGGGAGCAGATTGGGGTTACCCCTAACGTCAAAGAACCAGATTTCGTTTCCACTCAAACTGTTCGTCCAACTCGTCCCGGAGCCGGTCACTGTGGTGCTGCCCTTGGTGAGACAGACGCTTCCCGATCCACCCAAGGCCGTTACCGATGTCGGATTGGTATAGTACAAGTCCGCCCAGACTCCGATATCCGGTCGCTTATATGGCGTAAAAACAGTGGGTAAAGCGTTCTTGAGTGTGGACTGGCAGCTGTTTCTATGTGCTGAATTCGGGTCGGCCAGGGCACAGTAGGACAACATTGCCAGTTCGTATCCTGTATCCCGGAGATCCATTGTGGCCGAATTACCGGCTGCGGCCAACAGGCTCATACTATACTGTGCAGCTTGTGCTACAACCCACAGACCGCCCCATTTTGGGGACGCACTGCCTTCCTCTAAAGCTCGCAGTACAATTCCGTTCATGGACAGAGACCGAGCTTCCACACATTGAGAATCGTTAAAATTACACGAATATCCCTGATCCATCTGCGGAAACTCCCACCACCAGTCAGCCATGTTCTGGAACGCAGTTAAGTAGGTATCGATGCCCGACCGCCAGTAGAGTGCGTAAAAAGCTTTGGCGTTGTCATAGTAGTTGCCGGGGGCGGCGTTGTATGACCACGCACCTAATTGATTGTTAGGCGTATAAGTTGCATCGCCGCCGGAATATCCCCACGTCCACCCCCAACCCGTACAGGTCGCCGTACAGTTCGGCAGAGGTGCCTGCCCGTTTCCGACCGGCCAGGGCCCCGTAGTGTAGGGCGGGACGGAACCCTGGGGAAAAAACATCACCAGGTGGGTAGCGTCCGTGCATGAAACCACTTTTGCCTGAATATAATGCGTCACTCCGTCAGTGCCGGGATAGATCAGGATGATTTCAGCTGTGCCGTCCCAGGGATTGCTCCCGCTTCCGCAGGGTGCGGTAAGGTCGGTTCCGGTTCCGGTGACCACGTTCGACCCGGCGGTGATGCTGATAGTCCCCGGCATCGCCGTTCGCCAAAAGGGCGTATAGTAATTAGCCAGATTGTTGACCTGGACATCCATCTCGGTCTTATGAATCGTGTCTGCCCACGGCCACGTGTTCGCTCCGTACATGATGAGCGGGCCGATAAATTTCTGCGAAGCGGAGTCCAGACCTTCACTGGTCAGATTGATCACGCCATTTTCGTCGGCGGACACGACCCCGTCATGGACCGCGCATGTGCTGGAGTTCCCGGACCCGTCCGTGACTGTCAGCTGGAAATCGGCGGAGCCAAACTGATTCAGCCCCGCGACGACGGGGGTGGCCGTGCCCGCTCCGGTTACGGTGGGATTCTGGTTCACGCCGTCTGAACCGGCGAAATAGCTCCATGCATAAGTCAATGTGGGGCCGCCATCCAGCGGACTCGATCCCGTGCCGTTGAGCGAAAGCGGGCTTCCCAGCCGGACCGTTTGCGATGCCCCGGCAAGACAGGTGGGATCGTAAATGGGCTTGTTGGCATAGTTCGTAATCCCCTTGAACCCCTGGCCATTGCCGCTGCTGTCGATCGGGCTGTTGTTGAACTCCCAATCTCCGAGCGTGGCGGGGGTGGCGACAGCCATGGCCGGCGGCGTTCCAGCCGGAACGCTGGAGTTGTACCAGCGCAAGAACCCAATATCGCCTCCCGGCAACGTCGGTCCTCCGCCCCATATGGAAATGCCGGCGGACTGAATCGTGGATGAGGTCGCCCGTGATGTAACGGGATACACGCACGTGCTGCCGACTTGCGCCCCGGTTACGGTGTTGAATACCTCTCCGCGAACCTGAGAGTTTACGGGATCCCGGTCGATCCGGAAGATCAGGTCGGGCGGCGGAGAACTGCCGAGTGACACGGTGCAGTTCCCGTAACCGTTGGATGCGGTGTCGGCGCCGCCGGTAAATACAGCATTGTAGATCCCATTGCCCCCCCCATAATCCAGATGATAGCCACCGACGTTGAAGATATTTACGGTCGTCGATGTTGCGGACCAGTTTTGGCCGTGTAGACGCGCCTCGATCCGGAATGAGGCGCTGCCCAGGTTCGCGCTCCGAACTGTTGCGGTAGCCGGCGTCGCCGGAAGCACCGCCGAGCAGTGAGGAGGACCGCATTGCGCGAAACCGGGTGAGGTGAGCAGTGTTAGTAAAAAAAATGCTGAAATTATTTTTTTCATCTTAGTTCCTCAGAAGATGAATCCTTGCGAACCAGCACCTGCCGCGGAAACCAGGGGGGGCTCGCCAGGGGAAAAGACAGCCAATGCAAATGTGGCCGGGGTGGGTAAGCTGGGCGTCCACATGGGGGCGACCGCCGATCCCGACGCGGATATCAGGTATGCGATACCGCATCCATAGTTCACACCGCCCACAGTCGGTCGCTGGTCGGCGATCGTAAAGCCCGAGTTGATACTAACCGACAATGCCGTGCCAGGCTGCACGGCGGCAACCACGATCCCGCCAATTGCCGGCGTCACGCTGCCGAGTTGATAAGACGATGCGGAAGCGGACACCCCGCCCTCTTGTATCCCGAAAGATCCGGCCGCGGAAAACGCCGCCACACATACGTTCGCGTAAATCGAACTCCCCGACACTGTCACCGTTTGGCTCGCCCCCACCGTCGCATTCGGGGCGTAATACACTTTCGTCATGCCGGCCCCGGAATCCGGACCGTACGCGCTCAGAGGCGTCCATGTGTTGGAGTAGTTATCGCTGATCACCGGCGAGGACCCGAAGGAATACCCGATCGCGGCCACCAGAAAGTTGGCTCCGGTGGTGTTCATCGCACTGGTGCCAACCGTATTGGGCCCGCCGGAACTGCAGGAGTGCGCCACCAGCGCGGCTGCGCTCATTCCGCTGGACAAAAGTAAAATACCCAGAATTAGTCTCATTGGTTCTGGTCGCATTCCAAAATGAAGTTTACATATGTGGCGGCGGAAACCGCGTACAGGTTGAAGCCGAGAATGTCGTTCGCGCTTACGGCCGTGGTAGTGAAATCGCCGGTCGCAGTCGAGGAAATCGCCGTTCCGGTCCCAATCGAAACGCCGCTGGTGCTGATGGAGTTACTCACCGTGGGTATCGCCGTTCCCGTGCCTGCCTTCCATACTCGGATGGTGGCCGTGCCGGTATCGACGGCGATATTCCACGCGCTGATCGTGCAGTCGAAAGGTACGGTGACGTATTTGGTGACGCCGCCCGTAAGTGCCGATCCGCCACCGTCAAACGTGTAGCCTATCGCGTGCATTACCTTGGCCGCCGCGCAGGTGACCGTGCCGTCGGCGTTGATTTTTTGCGCCAGGTACCCGCTGCCCGAGCAGTCCGTCGGCCGCACCATGGTTGCCGTACTGCCCGTGTCGTCAACGCTCTGCGCGACCTTCGCGATGGCGTTGAAAAACAACGAACTGGCTCCCGTTGATGACGCTGCGGGAGTTGCACCGTTCTCCCCGGTCAGCACGAACGCGCCCGTATTGCTGGTCGTCAGTGCCAACTGCCATGCGCCTGGGTTCTCGCAGAACCACGTGTTGCTGTTGACCGTATCGTCATAAACCGCTCCGGTCGTGCATGTGCCCTGAGGCGCCCCCGAGCCGCTGGTGGCCGAACCGCCGCCAGTCTCTAAGCTCCAGCTGTTGGCCGCCACACAAGCGTAAAGGTTCGCACCCGCCGGCGCATTGGTCAGAAAATACAGAGCGCCTAGCGCACAGGAGCCAGGCAACGCCGTGCCCGTCTGGACGGGCAGTGTGGATGCGGCCCGGCTGAAATCCACCGACTTGCTCTGTGTTCGCAAGTCAACCTGCGTCTGACTCTTCGCGCCGTGGGCCGCGAATATCAGCAATAACCCGATTCGCACCGTGTCCGCACGGCTTATTTTCTTCTGCATAAGTCTGCTCCCATTCGAAGGTAGCAGCAGGCCCGCGCAAACTACAGATATAAAATGTTATACATTGTTGTTAACATTAGTGTTAAATGTTTTCAGCTTTTGTGAATGAGGGATGGCGGTCGCTACGAGCTCTCAGGCTGGCTTGAAGAGCCTTCCTGCGACTCCCGGCCCGTGAGCGTTGCGCGCAAAGGGCGAATCGGCCAGAATAAAAGATGAATGTCCGGCTCTGTCATGGGGGAACTTCTGAAATCTCTCGCGGATCGAATCGACGATATGCTCCCGGCGGCAGATGCCGAAACGGACAACGGTTCGCGAGGTTCAGGGACGGCCAGCGTTGAACTCTCCATTCTGATGCCTTGTCTCAATGAAGCCGAGACGATTCAGACATGCATTCGAAAAGCGCGGAAATTTCTTGCCGAAAACAATGTAAGCGGCGAAGTGGTGATCGGCGATAACGGATCTACCGACGGATCGCAGGCGCTGGCGGAAGCTGCGGGGGCGCGCGTGGTTCCTGTCGCGGTCCGCGGCTACGGTGCGGCGCTTTTCGAAGGAACGGTAAACGCGCGTGGTTCCTTCGTCATCATGGGAGACGCCGACGATAGCTACGACTTTACCGCGCTGGGGCCTTTTTTGGAAAAGCTGCGCGAAGGGTACGATCTGGTCATGGGCAACCGCTTTCTGGGCGGCATTCGCCCCGGCGCTATGCCCTGGAAAAACCGTTACATCGGCAACCCGGTCCTTAGCGGTATCGGCCTGTTATTTTTCCACTGCCCGGCGCGGGATTTTCATTGCGGCCTGCGCGGCTTTTCGTCTGCGGCGTTCCGGCGAATGGACCTGCAGACCACGGGCATGGAGTTCGCGTCGGAAATGGTTATTAAAGCCAATCTGCTGGGAATGCGCATCGCGGAAGTTCCAGCCACGCTCGATCCCGACGGCCGGTCGCGCCCGCCGCATCTCCGGCCCTGGCGGGATGGCTGGCGCCACTTGCGCTTCATGTTGTTGTACAGCCCGCGCTGGCTGTTCCTGATTCCCGGATTGCTCCTGATGCTGCTCGGCGGAGCCGGCGTGCTGGCTTTGTCGGCAGGCAACGTTTCGCTCGGAAGATTTCATCTCGGCGTACACACGATGCTCTATGCGGCCATGGCGATACTGGTCGGATATCAGGCGGTCTTGTTCAGCCTCTTTACGAAGGTGTACGCAATCAGGGAAGGACTTTTGCCCGAGGATCCCAGACTGAACACGCTGTTTCGCTTCGTCACTCTTGAGTCCGGACTGATTGTGGGCGCAGCCCTGCTGCTTCTGAGCGCCGTCATGACGTTCTATGCATTCTCTTACTGGAGCGCAACATCGTACGGACCGCTGGATCCCGCGAAAATGCTGCGGCTGGTCATCCCGGCGGCCTTTGCCTTCGTGTTCGGCAGTCAGACCGTTTTGTCGAGTTTTTTCCTGAGCGTCCTTGGGCTGCGCATGCGGCGCACTTGAGAATTCATGAAATATGTCGATCGCGTCCTCCAGGGATGGCGGATACGAAAAGCCGCAGCCTTCGTCCGCCGTGGCGATCGCGTACTGGATATCGGCTGCGCCGATGGCACGTTGTTCCACCTGGTGCCGGATCTCGGCCAATCCGTCGGCGTCGAACCTGGGCTGGACGTGGCGAGTCTGCCTCGGATTCCGAACGTTTCCTTCTACTCCGGCTACTTTCCTGACGCTCTTCCCGGCCCCATGACATTCGATGTCATCACCATGCTCGCGGTCCTCGAACACGTTCCGGCTGAGCAGCAGGCGCCGCTTGCCCGCGCCTGTGCATCACACCTGAAGCCCGGCGGGAGGCTCGTGATTACTGTTCCATCGCCTGCGGTTGACTACGTGCTCGCGGTGTTGCAGTGGCTGAAAATAATTGACGGGATGTCGCTCGAGCAGCACTACGGCTTCGAATCGGCGCAAACGCCCCGAGTTTTTTCGCCTTATGGGCTGGACCTCATCGTCAAACGGCGGTTTCAACTCGGCTTCAACAATCTTTTCGTCTTCGAGCGCCGGTGAGGACGATGAAACTATGCCCATTCCAGTGAGTCAATCGAGTTTGCAAAAGCAAGCCCCGATCCGGCTGAGAGCAATACGGCAAAGTTTGTGGGTCGCCGTCGCTTTCGCATGCATACTCGGGGCCACTCGCCCTAACACCATGGGTGACGGGCCGGCCTACGCGGCCCAGATCGCGGCGCAACTCGGACACCCGCTTTTCGGTAACGGAAACTCGCTCTGGGAATTCGGCCATCTCCTCTGGAGGCCGCTGGGGTGGGCACTGACGTCCCTGCTCTCTCCCCTGCTCTCGACAGTCACGAACTGGGTACCCTTCATGCAGGTCAGTTTCGTCCTGATTGCCATTTCCGCGTTGGGCGGCATCCTCACCGTGGCCCTCTGGTTTCTCCTGCTGGTGGACATAACGCGGTCTCGCCTTTTGGCGGGCCTGGTCGCACTGGCCATGTCGTGCAGCCATGGCTTCCTCCTTTACTCTCATTCCGGATGTGCCTACATTCCGGGGCTGATGTGCCTGACGGCCTCTTTTTACCTGCTTCGGAAGGGGAGGATTGCGGCCGGCGCCATCGGGTTTGCGCTCGCCGTCCTGATTTGGTTTCCGTACGTCCTGGCGGGAGCCGCGCTCCTTCTGATTGCGGCGTGTCCGCCGGACTGGGAGACGCCCCTGAGAGGCATCCTCCGTGCGGTCAGGCCGGGCCAGGCGATTCGTTTCGCGGCAATCGCCGCCGCTTGCCTCGTTATAGTCTTCGGGCTGGGCATGGCCGCGCGCCGGATATCGTCGGTGAATGAGGCCAGGAAGTGGTATGCCGAGTCCCAGCACGGGATCGATCAGAGCAACAAGGCCGCTCGTATCGCAACCGGCCTGCCGCGGTCGTTTCTGTCGCTGGGCAAGGACGGCGTTCTTTACAAACGCTATCTGAAACACGATCCGTATGCCCCGGTCGCCATCCGGGACCTGATCGGGGCCAGTCTGTGGAAGATTGCCGCTTTCGACCTTTTCCTTGTTTGTCTCCTGTATGAGTTGCTTCGCCGAGCGCAGTCCGGCTGGCCGCTTCTTCTTCTCACAGCGGGTGCCGGCCCGGTTATTGTCTTCGCGGTTTTCCTGTTTGAGCCTTCGATGCCGGAACGATATCTGCCGGCTTTTCCGTTCCTCGTTGCTGCCGTCGGTTGGATACTGCGCGATCTCCTGCAGGCCCGCCGGGCCACGCAGTTCGTTGTAGCGGGGTTCATGGGTTGCGTTGTCGTAAGCAACCTGTATTCTTTTGCGGCCCCGCGTATTTCCACGGAAGACCGAAACTCCATGCATCGCCTCGCCGGCTTCCGCGACACCCTGACGAACGCCGACATCGTGGTGGTCATGACCAATCAGGACAGGATTCTCGACATGATGGCGCGCTCCCCTTTCAGCGTGGTGAACCGCCCTGAGCCGATCCGCACTTACGACGTTATCGAACCCGCCACCCTCCGCGTACCGCAGTGGCGCGAAGAGTTCGCCTCTGAAGTCCTGAGTGTCTGGGAGCGGGGAGGCAAGGTCTGGATATCGAAGCGCGTCTGGAGCGCGCGGCCCCGGCCGGATTGGGACTGGACGGAAGGGGACGATCCGCGCGTGAGGTGGCCGGAGTTGCCGCGCTTTTTCTCGGCATTGCAGACTGATACGGATTCGGGAGGGGAAGACGGGTTTTCCCGCCTCGCTCCGAATTCTGTTAATCGAAGTTATCTTATGCCATTCGCCGCAGCATATAGACTGCCGGTATCGGGTCCCTGATGAACCTCGGTGGCCGGGACACGGATGCTGCGGATCCCTCTCTAAGAGCGACCCGTGACGAACCGAAGCGCCCCGCTGGCGACCTCGATTTCTCCTGCCGTTAGAAAGCGCGACAGCAACATCACCGCGGGAAAAAGCGCGATCGACAAGGCAGCCGTACCCAGTTGCGCCGGAAGTGAAGTCGGGTGCAGGAAGATGAACGGGCCAAGAGCTATCGCCAACGCCAGGGCAACTTTAAGAAGGCGCACCGGTTCTACTCGCCATGGTTTCACGCGGTAGGTCCATATAACCGAAATGACGCCCATCACCGCGAATGCGATCAAAGTCGCCACTGCCGCTCCCCAGATGCCGAACCGCGGAATCAGGGTCGCGTAGGCCGCGAGACAAACAGCGGCTCCCATCCAATTGGAAATGGCGTCATAACCGGGCCGCCCCTGGGCGATGAAGAGGCATCTGAGGAAATCTCCCACGGCCTTGATGCAGTAGGCGGCGACGATGACGGGGACCAGTACAGCGGCAGCCTGAAAGTCCTTCGCTACCAGAATCCGCAATACCGGCCTCGCGCTGACTGCGATGCCGAGCCCGCAGAAAGAAAGCCCGGCGACCACATACGTGAGGGTTCGCGCAAATATAACTTCCCAGTCGGGATGCCGCAGAATAGTGAAAACCTGCGCGCTCCAGTAGACATGAAAGGACGCGTATACGAGGCCGACCAGCAGGCCGATCTTATAGGCAAGGGCGTAAATACCTAGTTGATCGAAAGTGACGAAGCGAGGCAGTATCAGGCGGTCGCCGAAATTCATAATGAATGCCGCGATTCCGGCTAAGCCTATTGGGGCGGAAAATCGCGCCATGCGAACGAAAAGCGGCGGATCGATCCGCGGGCGAGCGGTGCGAAGGCAGTATACGGCCAGGATGAGGGCGGTCAGGCCGATGGTGATCGTGCTTGAAATCAGCATTCCCCAGACCCGAAGGCCGAGCAGCCAGACAAAAAGCAGCACGGTTACGACTGTCAGCAGCACGCGCAGCAATGAGCCTGCGAGGAAGACGCCCGGACGGTTCTCCACGCGCAGCCAGGTGAACAGGGTTTCCAGAGGAAAGCCCAGGAACAGCGCGATCACGCTGAACACGAGATAAGGGCGGACGGAGGCCATGCGGAATACCACAGTGCTTATGGGTCCCGCCAACAGCAACCCGATCAGCCCCGCAAAGATTCCGAGCGCAGTCGCGCCGGCAACCGCGGTGCCTACTACGCCGCGGCGGCTTTCAGTCGTGGATTCCGAAGCGAAGTAAAAGTAGCCAAGCGCCGAAGAGAAGCTGGTGCCAAGCAGCAGCGACAGAACAACACCGACCTGCTCCATAATGTCGAGAATTCCGTAATCGGCCCGGCTCAAATAACGAGTGATGATCGGGAGCATGATCACGCTGATCGCGCGGGGCGCAATCAGCGCAATTGAGTACAGGCTGCTGCCCTGGAGGATGTCCCTGAACACCGAGCGGGGAGAAGAGGCCGCGACTTGCCCTGGAGTCATCAGTTGAGTTCGCGAGAACGCTCAGCGCGCGGAAGAGCCGTTTCTCGTTTGAAACTCTTGCCCCGCGCAACGCGATAGAGCTACAGCGAAGCCTGCCATCGCCGGCATATAAAAGAAATACGCGAAATTCACAAATGTGAGTGCCATACAAAAGGCGCCATAGCCAACTATGAGGCAGGCTGCCGCTACCTCGATATCCCGGCAGTCCGGGCGTGCACGCGCCTTACGCCACGTGGAATGAAAAATTTTGAATGTCGAAATTATGCCGGCCAGAAAGAACAAGCCGGCAGGAAGGCCTGCTTCACTGGTGGCCTGCGTGTAACTGTTGTGAGTATCCTTCCATTCCCCATGGTCTCCCACCAGCTTATTCGTGGTGCCCTCATACGTTTTGAACTGGCCGGGACCAATTCCGAACAGCGGGTGCTGAACGATATATTCCAGGCTTGTCTTCAGCAGATACTCGCGGATGGCGCTGGACTCCAGTGCCTCGGCAGAAGCGGACTCATCGGACGATGAATACGACCGGACCCGCTGCAACGCGCTCTCCGGCACGGAAATCAAAAGCGCGCCCACGGCAATCGGAGCGAGCAGCCCGAGGGCGATCCGCTGCCGCTTGGTGCCCAGAAGGAAAAAGAGCAGTGTGCCGCCCACCAGGGCCAGAACCGCGCCGCGTGAAGCGGAGGCCACAATGAGATACACGCCAAAGGCAAAGACTGCCGAAGCGCAAAGGCGAAGTACAAACGATTTCGAAACCAATATGAACCAGAGCAGAAATGCCAATACCAGCAGCAGGTGGGCCGCGTAATCGTTAGGATTCGAAACGGTGCCCAGCTCTAGGCCTGCGCGTCCTCCAAATTGGTCGTCGCCGCTGAAAAGACGCGCACTGAAGACGTTCACAACGGCGGCCGCGGCTATTGTCGCCATCAGGAATTTGAAATCACGCCAGTTGCGAGTGACCCCCGCTATGATAAACATGGTTGGCAGTACGGTACGGACATAGGTCTCAACCAGGCCGAACGAACCACCTTTCCAGTAGCTGAACGGGATCGCGAGAGTCATCCATACGAAAAACGCGCACCAGTAAAAAACCGGGCTCCGCTCGAACGCACGCTTGACACCGCCGCTGAACACCAATCCGAACACGGCCGGAATACCAACAATATAAAGAAAATAGAGGTTCACGCCCATCAGATAGGTCTGAATCTGATGCAGCATGCTGAACATCAGAAATACGAGGCCAACCCCCATCAGAAAGATCGCTTTTAGTTTGGGCTTGGTCTCCACCTGCCGGACCGGGGCAAGCCGCCCAACCACGAGTGGACGCGGGCGCGCGGGAACAGGCGCGATCACCCGACCCGGCCGCGATTGACCGCGGCTGATGTCGGCCCCGAATGAGGATAACCTGTTGGACACAAAAACCCGCTGGCTCAAGATTAGCATGGGGTCAGCCGCTGAAAAGCAACGCGAAGCCTGTCTGGCGACTGCGAAAAATCAGTCGGCCAGGCGTGTCAACCCCCTCAAAGCAGCGTTACGCCGGGTTGTCGTTCCCGGATGATACACAGGGCGGCTGGCTTAGTAAACCTACGGTAAGATGCGGTAGAAACGTCTGTTGGCCAGCGAGTACTCTCGGGTCGTACGTACTTTTTCCAGCTTCCGTCGCCACGCCTCGGGCAGGCTCCGGAAAGCGCTGCGAAGCAGACTCCTGGCTCTGCTCCGAGACGCCCCGGAACCCTGTGCGGGTTTCTGCCAGGCTGTCACATAATCACTTTGTTGCGGCATGGACCCAAACGGTTCCAAATGCCGAATCTTGCGCGACTCCGCCATCATTATGATTGGAGTTTTTGATTGTAATCCGACTCGACAGCCCACAATTTTCGGGTCGGCAACCTCATAGGATTTCGTGATCGGGGTAAGCTCCGCGGCGGGGGATCCGGCTTCCAGAAACACGACTCTGGTTCCATCGAATCCATTTTCCGGCGAAAAAATCCGGTAGAGCAACTCAGGGCTGAACTGATAGAATCCGTGTCCGCAAAAGTTGTTCGCCCCCGTGGTCAGAAATACCGTACCCCCCACCTTGACCATCTTCATGAGATTGGCGACGGCTGCCGGGAAATTGAAGATATGCTCAAGAGAACCGGCTTCGACCACAGCGTCGAACGTCTCCCAAAGACCCGGCGGCACGGGCTGATTGAGATCGTGGACAATGCCGGCGCCCTCGTAGTCTGAGTTGTCTATCGTTTCGAGATCTCGGACACCGATAAAATCCCGCCAGAAGCGGTCGGCGTATTCGCCGAACTGATATCCCTCGAGCAGGGACCCGTGCCCGGGATGCATCCGGCGAAGTTCCTCCAGTTCCGCGCTGTGCAAATAGATCTGTTGCCGGCCGACAGTGAGAGTTCGCTCGAAAGAAACGCCGGTCTGCCTTGCGTTCCACAGTCTTCTGGCATCGGCAAAGAGGAGCCCCATAGAAAAAGTATAGTCGTCGGGAGCCGGGCTTACCGGGAATCCATCCCAATCGCCGCAGCCAGGAACTTACTATCATGAAATCTGCCGCACGGCTCTGAATCTGTCCCGATAGGGTATTGCCTTAATCGGTATCCGCCGTACGGTCTGTTCCGGAGTTTCGCGGCCGGGGGCCTGTGCCCGGCCTTCATCTATGACTCCCTTACGCCTGCTCGTGATCGTCGAAGCCTATTCAATAACGGGACCGGCCAAGAATCTTCTGGAGTTCGCGCGGTGCGCGTCGGCCCACAACGTATTCACAACCATTGCCACATTCACGCGCGGCGCTTCGGAAAATCAGTTTATTGACGCCGTTCGGGCCGCTGCCGCCCGCGGCGAGGGTATTACCCTTGAGACGATCCCGGAGCGGGGACCGTTCGATCCTGTAACCCTCCGTTCCCTGCAGGCACTGGTGGCGCGCGTTCACCCGGACATTATCCAATCTCATGCGGTGAAGTCTCATTTCCTTACCCGATTCGCCGGGCTGCCCCGGCACGCGCCATGGATTGCTTTTCATCACGGATACACCTGGCCATCCCTGAGAGCCAGGGCCTATAACCACCTCGACCGCTGGTCTCTGCGATCCGCGAACAAGGTGTTGACGGTCAGCATGCCCTTCCGCGAACAACTCGCCGCCTTCGGCATCCGCCGCGAGCGGATCGAGATTGTCCACAATGCCATTCCGTCCGCATGGGGCGCCCGCTCCTGCCAGCCGGAAGAATCTGCGGCATTACGCGCGTTGAGCGGGATTCCAGCGGATAAGAAGGTCGTTCTGATCGTAGGACGCCTGTCCGGTGAAAAGGATCATCTGACGTTATTGGAAGCCGTCAACCGGCTGCGCCCGGTGGGAATGCCCCACGTTGTGATCGTGGGCGACGGACCCGAAAAGCCGCGCATCGAAAACTGCGTGCGCCGGCTGGGTCTCGACGAATACGTCACGTTGACCGGCCACCGAAGTTCCGCCGAACCCTGGTACGGAATTGCCGATGTGGCGGTTCTCTCCTCGCTGACGGAAGGTTCGCCGAATGCTTTGCTCGAGGCGATGGCCACGAATGTTCCGGTGGTGGCAACAGCGGTCGGCGGCGTGCCCGAGATTGTCACCAACGAGCAAAGCGCACTGCTGATCCCGCCCGGCGATGCGGCGGCGATGAGCGCCGCCATGGCCCGGCTGCTGACCGACCCCCAACTCGCCGATCGCTTGCGAAAACGCGGCAGGGAACTGATACTCGAGCGGCACGATCCCGAAGCGCGAACGCGAAAGCTGGTTTCGATTTACCGCTCTTTGATCCCGGCGCCGCCCAGCCAGCTTTCATAGGTTGCCAGCAGCCTGGAGCCCAGCATCTCCCAGTCGTACCGGCTTTGCACCAGCCTTAGTCCGGCCGCGGTAAGTTGCGCCCGGCGGGCGGGGGAGTCGGCGAGACTAACCAGCCGGTCGGCCCATCCCTCACCGTCGGACGAATCCACCAACAGGACGTTTTCTCCGTCTGCAACCTCAAGGCCTTCCGCTCCAAGCGGAGTCGATATGACGGGGACGCCGGCGGCCATAGCCTCAAGGATTTTCAGACGCGTGCCCCCACCACTGCGCAGCGGCACCACCGCCGCCAGCGCACCTTGATAATAGGGCCGTATATCGGGAACCGTGCCGGTGACGGTAACCCCCGGCAGTTTCCCCAGCCCCAGAACGGCGGCACTCGGGCTTTTGCCGGCAATCGTCAACTCGGCGCCGTCCAGTCTGTTTCGGACATGCGGCCAGATTCGATTCGCGAAAAAAATGGCCGCGTCACTGTTGGGAAAGTAATCCATCGCGCCAACGAAGACAATCCGTCGGCTCGTCGCTCGAGCCTCGCCGCACTGCGCGAAATAACTCGTGTCAACGCCGTTTTCGATTACCGCGATACGAGCCGCGGGGGCAATAGGGCGAAGTTGGTCGCGTTCGCGGTCACTGCAGACAATATGGCCGAATGCGGAATGCAGGATATCCCTTTCGAGCCCCGCCAGCTTTCCGGCTGTATATTCCACATACCAGCGCCGCGCCCGTGAAGGTGTCGTGGCGCTGCGGCGGCTCATCGCTTCCGATTCGATATTGTGCCAGTTGTAAATCGCTCTAACCGAACCCATCCGCTCCCTCGCGGCGAGTGCGTAACGAATCATGTGAATGCTGTCGAGATGAACGATGTCGAACTGGCACCTGGCCATCGCGGTGGCCACCGCGGCGCTCATTTGGGGCGAAGAGTGGTTCAGGATCGGCAAAGGCCAGCGCCCCAGTATCCCCATCACGGTCTTCACCGGGCCGAAAGCGGGAGGTTTCGGAATGCCGACGACATCGCTGCAGAACGGCAGCTCCTTAACCGTCAAAGGCTGCGTTTCCGGATCTGCGAAGTAAAGGTAGGTCAGCTCAGCCGATCGGCCGAGCGCCCGCAGGAAATGGTATTCGCGCAGCTTGGCGCCGTTGCGGGCCGGCAGCGGCTGTCTGGGCGAAAGGAAGAGGATTTTCATGAGGTGCGGGAGGTTCGCTTCATCCCGAGCGTAAAGCCGCGCCATGGGGAATTCTATATCGCCAGCATCGAATGATACACTTTCATTTTAGACAATGTCGAACGAGCAGGATCAACAGGTTACGGTTCGGCTATTGCCTGACGGCGACGCTCATCCGGCCCATATCGGCGGTTTGAATGGACACTTGCTGCAGATCGATCTGTCGCCGATTCCAGCCGAAAGAAATTTGAAGACCGGCGATCTCGTGGAGATCACTTGCCCGAAAACTCTTTATCTCGGAGAAGTCCACAGCCGGCAGGGCGAGTCGATGATTGTCGGCATCGAACATTCGCTCGATCGTGAGACACTGGCGCTTATCCAGCAGGTCTGGCATGGGCCGTCGGGGCGATAGACAGGCCCGCCGAGCTTCGATTCACTTTGTCCGGGCCAGCCAGGACAATTGCCAGTACTCGCTATGAACCTGACCCAATTGATGCTGGCTTGCGGTAAGGCCTTCATCTTTGCGGTCATTCTCACGCCGATCGTCAGAGACATTTTCAGATCGTACAACGTGGTGGACAGGCCCGGCCAGCGAAAGGTCCACGCCTATCCGATTCCCCGGGTCGGCGGAATCTCAATCATGATCGCCTATATACTCGCGCTGAACTCGCTGCGGGGTCCGGGTTCCGTTTTTCCGATCCATTGGCTGCAGACAATGCTCTCCGGCGCCGCGATTATTTTTCTGACCGGACTGGTTGACGATTTCATGAATCTCAGACCAGGGGGGAAGCTGGTGGGGCAAATCGTGGCCGCGGCCATCGCATTCGCCAACGGTCTGAGCATCGATCACCTGGGAAACGCTGCTCTGCCCGTCTGGCTGAGTCTGCCCATTACGATCTTCTGGCTTTTGCTGGCAACCAACGCGCTGAATCTCATCGACGGCCTCGACGGCCTTTGCACGGGCATCGCCTTCTGGGCCACGCTGTCTTTCGCCGCCCTGGGATTTGCGCACGGTGACAAACTTCTGCTATTAACGGTCCTGCCTCTGGCGTCCGCACTGCTGGGCTTCCTGGTTTTTAATTTCAATCCGGCCACCGTTTTCCTCGGCGACTCGGGTGCTTTGACCGCCGGTTTTCTGCTGGGATCCTTTGGGATTATCTGGGCCGGGCATCGAGTGACCGCCACCCGGATCGCAATACCCATGCTGGTTTTATGCGTTCCCATGCTGGATTTGGGTTTGTCGATTGTCAGGCGCCGCCTGAAGAAGCAGCCCATCTTTTCGGCTGACAGGGGGCATATTCACCACAGGCTGCGCGAACGGGGCCTCAGCGTCCGGCGCGTCGCTTTCATACTTTACGCTGTCGGCATTTCCGGCGGTCTTCTCGGCCTCCTGCTCAGCTTCACGCGCGGCCACATCGTGTTTCAGGGGATCGTCCTGGCAGGGTCGGCCGCAGCCGCACTGGCCGGCATCCGGGAGTTGAGATACCCTGAATTTGAGGTCGCGGGGCGTCTTCTGTTTCAAGGGGAGTTTCACAGAGTGTTCGCGGAAAGGCTGCGCATGAAGCAACTGGCGCAGACTCTGGAACGTACCAGCACCGGTGATGAATGGTGGCGCCTGCTGATTGCCGCAGCCCGCGAATGGAACTGGGTTCAGCTCAGGTGGATCCGTCCCGGCGGACTTCGCGAAGAAGTTCTGGCCGTCCGCAAGCCGTCCTGGTCGTTCGTCATCGAGTTGAGCGATTCCGAATCCGTCCAGGTGGAAGGGGTTGAACAAACGGCGGAACTTTCCCCGGATCTGATAGCTCTTTCCGCAATCCTCCGGCGGACCTTTCAGCGCGGGCTCCGCGAATGGAACCAGCCGGCTCTCCTCTAATGCGCACCCGCGACAGGCTCATCGACCTTCTGCTGGTAATTATTGGCTTCACAACCGCTTATTTCATTTACAACGCATTTCTCCAGGGTGGCCTCGGCGACAGGGAGGCAATCGCCGGGTCCGGGGAATCCGTATTGGCTTTCTGGGCAGCCGTTGAGTTCAGGAGCGACAGCGGCTCTCAGCCCGCCGACTGGTGGATCGGATTCATCGAGCGTTTCTGTCTCGGTACCGGAGTCACCCTGTTGCTGCATGCCCTTCTGACCTATGCTTTCTATACTCGCCGCACGCCTTTCCTGATTGCCGTCGGTGGGTTGCTTGCATCCGTGTTGCTGACACTTCGGGCGCGCTCGACCGTGGAAAGGGAGCGATCACGGGAGCGTTTCCTGCTGATCGGCTTCGATTCGATCGCGCAGAAAATATTCCGGCTGCTCCGGGAGCCGCTGATCGGCGTGATAACCGGGCAGCCCGCCCTGCTGCCCGCCGGTACCACCTGCCTCGGAGATCTGAACGACATCGAAGGCGTACTGAAGAAACACCAGCCTACACACATCGTGGTGAGCATGAAGGATTGGGCGCGCCGGATTTCGCCCTCCCTTTTGCTGAACTGCCGCTTGTCCGGAGTGGTCGTGGAGGAGTCGCCCGCGGTCTATGAAAGGTGCCTGCGCCGCGTCTGCTGCCAACGGCTGCAGCCTGTCAACTTATTGCTGTCCTCTGCCCTTCGGGGCGACAGCCGCACAATGGCGATCCAGGCCGTCTACACCAATCTCATCGCGCTGACTCTTTTGCTGGCGCTTTCTCCCCTCCTGCTGATCGCCGGCATCGCAATCGCCTTTTTTTCCGGTCCTGGGCCCGTGTTCGAAAGCCTTGAGTGCGCGGGGTTTCAATATATTCCCTTTCGCCTGCTGCGCTTCCGAACCACACGGCTTGATGGAACCGGAACCATGACAGGCGTCGGCCGGATTATTTCGCGCCTTCGTCTGACCAATCTTCCGCAGTTGCTGAATGTCATTCGGGGTGATATGGCGTTGGTGGGTCCACTCCCGGTGCGCTCGGAGTTTGCGCATTATTTGACGGGAGTGATGCCGTTTCATTCGCACCGTTTTTCGGTTAAACCCGGTATCGTCGGCTGGGCGCAGCTGCATGCTCCGAAGAGAGGCCAGTCGGCGGATGAATGCAGCCGGATCGAGTACGACCTCTTCTATATCAAAGAAGGGTCTTTGTGGATGGACGCGGAGATCATGCTGGAGAGCCTGTTGCCTGGCAGGACCATGGACCCGGGCGCCGGCCGATCATGATCGCGTACTTTGCGCTGATTCTTTCTGCCGCGCTTATTTTCCACATCGTCGCCGGCTACCCGTTGCTGCTGGTCAGGAGCAAAGGTGCTGTGCGCCCGCCCGTCGCGAAAGATCCGGCTTTTGAAACGACGGTGTCCGCGATAGTGGCCGTGCATAATGGCGAAACCATGATCCGCCGGAAGCTGGAATCGCTCCTCGCACTCGACTATCCCCCCAAACTGGTGAATATCATTGTGGTCTCCGATGGCTCGACCGACGGGACCGAAGCGATCGTTCGCGAGTTCGATGACAGGGGAGTGACCTTGTTGACCGGGCCCCGCGGCGGCAAAGCGGCGGCGCTGAATCGGGGCCTCGCGGCGGCGGCCGGGGAGATCGTTTTCTTCACCGATGTGCGCCAGCCCCTGGAACCCAGCTGCCTGCGCCATCTGGTCGCCAACTTCGCCGATTCCACCGTGGGCGCCGTAACGGGCGAACTTCGTCTGCTGAGAGGCGACACAGGTGAACAGGCGGACATGGACTTGTATTGGCGCTACGAAGTCTGGGCGCGCCGGCGCCACTCCGAGATCGACTCGTTGTTCACTGCCACCGGCTGCATATACGCGATGCGCAGGGCGCTCACCGGGCCGCTTCCTTCCGACACCCTCACCGATGACGCTGTTTTGCCTCTCCGCGCTTTTTTCCGGGGCTATCGCGTGATCTTCGATCCCGCGGCCATAGCCTTCGATTATCCGGCCATCGCGGGCACCGAGTTCCGTCGGCGATTCCGCACCCTCGCGGGGCTCTGGCAGGTTCACGCGCGGTTACCGGAATTGTTCACCAGCCGAAACCGCATGAGATTTCACTTTCTCTCGCACAAGTTCTCGCGGCTCCTCCTGCCATGGCTGATCCTTCTTTTCTTCGGCGCTGCCGCGGCCTTGCCTCCCTCCCTGTTTCGTACTTCCGTGCTGGCCGCCGGAGCCGCCTGGCTGTTGCTGGCCTTTTCCGACGCCTTCATTCCAGGGTCTCTTCCTCTGAAGCGTCTGACCTCGCCGGCCCGAACGCTGCTGGTCATGAATGCTGCCGCACTGGCGGCGATTGCCGTCTTTTTTGTGCCTGCCACCAGGCTCTGGACGCAAACCCGCGTGCAGTCGGCCGGCGATCCGGCGAACCCTTCAGGCCGCTGAATCGCCGGAACGCTCCGTCGTTTTCAGCGACAGCAGCAGAATGAAAAAATCCACCAGTGGCGAGAGATGCTCAAGGTAGTATAAGTCGTATTCGAGATCTCTCAGGGAATCCTGTGCCTCGCCTCGCCGGCGATGAATCCGTGCCCATCCGGTAACCCCGGGTTTGACGCGGTGCCGCTGCCGGTAGACGGGGATCAATTCGTTCATTCGGCGGGCAAACTGAGGTCGCTCCGGCCGCGGCCCCACTATCGCCATTTCTCCCCTGAGGACGTTCAGAAACTGGGGGAGCCAAACGAGTCTGTGACGCCGAAGAAAATTGCCCACAGCCGTATAAGCGCCATCCGGTCCGGTACAACGGAAACGGTACGCTTCAAATGGCACGTCATGGCGGCCGACGCGCGTCTCCCGCGTAAGCACTGGGCCGCGCGAGCCCGTTTTTATCGCCACGGCGATCACCACCGTCAACGGAAGAGTGATCACGGCCACAACCAGGGCGATGATCGGCGAATAGACTGATTGAGATGTGACCTCGATTAAACCGGGCTGGGAGGCGCCACCGAAGATCGCTTTGGAAGGCCAGATTTCAGTGATGCATTTTCGTGCGAAGATTCGCTCGTAAAGCGTGCCGGCTTCCTGCACCATGACGCCTCCAAAACGAAGGGCCAGAAATTCGTCGGCCCACCAGGGCTGTACATCGTCGCGATTGCCGATCACAATCGAGTCGGGAACGGATCGATCCAACAAGCCATCCATATCCGCCATGGTCCCGAGTCTGGTTATCGGCGGGCACACGGCCGGCGTTCCGCTCTCGAGATAGCCCATGGCGGTCATGCCCAATTCCGGGTGCGCGGCGAAATGGTCGGAGATCCTGGCCACCGTCGGTGATATTCCGACGAAAAGCACACGGCTCGCGGCCACCAGGTGTCGCGCGGATCTGTCGAAAAGAAGCCGCCATCCGAAGAGGACCGCGACCGCGAGAATGCTCCCCGGCAGCATCATCTTTCGGGGAACGATCCAGTCGCGGTTGAGGTAGCCGAGCAGGCCCTGTCCGACGAAAGTCACGCCGAAAATCGCGCAGAGGTCCTGTAACAAAGCCAGCCGGCTCCGGATCCGAACGTCGGCGTACAGGTTTCTGAAAAACAAACCCAATACAATGAAACCGATTACGCCTGCGATTCGGGAAATGCCTGAATCGTAGAGAAGGAATATGCTGCCGTCGCCCACGTCCGGATCCATATAGGCAGCCGCCGCGAAACAAGCGGCGAGAAGGATAACTTCCGAAACGAACAGCGTGAGGACCCTGGTCGGGATGAAGATGCTGAACAGGCGGATCATGTCAATCCGGCAGGGCTTCCGTGGTGACTCCGCATGAATAGAGTTTAGCTCCGGCCTGCCGTGTCCGCTCTCCGCCCGCCGGTCCCGACGGCTATACTCTGTCCAGAACCATGGCCCGTGATATCGGAGGGATGTTTTGGCGCACAACGGTGCGATTTCTGGCGGCGGTTGGTCTTCTCGTCCTTGTTGTCGTCTTCTCGCCATTCGTGAGCTGGTATGCCACGAAACTCGCCCGGCCGTGGTCTTCTTATCAGGGAGATATCCTGGTGGTTTTGAGCGCCTCGGAGCCGAACGCCGGAATCATGGATGCGAGTACCTACTGGCGCTGTTTCATGGCAGTGCTCTATTACCGCGAGCATCCCTATGAGCAGATCATCGTAAGCGGCAGGGATTCCGCGCGCGGCATGCGGGATTTCCTGGTCTTCAACGGCATCCCTGCCGACCGGATCCGGGTGGAGGACGAAGCGGCCAACACGCACGAAAACGCCGTATTCACCGCTCGCATGCTCGCCGGCGCCACTGGACACATCGTGCTCTTGACCAGCGACAGCCACATGTTCCGCGCCCGCAGGTGCTTCGCCAAAGAAGGCGTTGCCATTGCCGCTTCGTCCGTCCCCGATGTCGTCAAGCGGGCCGGGGACTACAGCGCGCGGCCCCAGCTGTTTATAGGTGAGGTGCGCGAGACCGCCAGCATCGTATATTACTGGTACCGCGGCTGGATTTAGTATCGAGGTCTTTGACCGCCCGTGGCGGGATTTCCATTCTTCTGGACTCACGCTGCTGATTCAGCGGAGCGTGGTTCGCGGCAGAAGGTTTATCGAAACACTCCGCTTTTTTCTTTATCGGTTCGCCATGTGTCCCCTTGACACGCCTTCATTCGTGCGTTACAAGGTACCGTTAGCAGAGGACTAACCCTATGCAGCCAGCGATGCAGGGATTGCCGCAGAAGACGCGTGAAATCCAGAACTGTATCTGTGACTCGACCCGCTGGAACGGATTCAGGTTTCGCGAGGGCGATATCGTCATCGCGACCTACGGCAAGACCGGGACCACGCTGATGCAACAGATCGTCGGCCAATTGATCTTCCGCGGCCCTGTCAACACGTCGATGCATGAAAAATCGCCCTGGTTGGACATGCGTCTGATGCCGATTCACGAAGTCATGGCGCAGCTGGAAGCACAGCAGCACCGGCGATTCCTCAAGACCCATCAGCCTCTCGATGCCCTGGTGTTCTCGCCTCTGGCGAAGTACATCTACGTGGGGCGCGATGGACGAGACACGCTGTGGAGTCTTTACAATCACCACGCCGGCTACACTCCGCAGATGTATGAAATGGTCAACAGCATTCCCGGGCGCGTCGGTCCGCCCCTCGAGCCGCCTGCGGGCGACGTTGTGCACTACTTTCGGGAGTGGCTTGAGGGCAGAGGGCATCCGCTGGGCGGGACGTTCTGGGAACACAACCGGCAGTGGTGGAATGTTCGCCATCTGCCCAACGTTCTGCTGGTGCATTACAACAACCTTCGGGCAGATTTGCCGGGCGAGATGTGGCGGATCGCGAAATTCCTCGATATCGAAATCGACGAGACGCGTTTTCCGGCCATGGTAGAGAGCTGCTCGTTCGAGTCGATGCGGAAGGCCGCGGCGGAGAAGGCGCCCATGATGAATGTGGTGTGGGAAAAAGGCGCGCACACGTTTTTCAATAAAGGAACAAACGGGCGCTGGCGGGATGTGCTGTCCGCGGCTGATTTGCAGCTATACGAAGAAACAGTCCGCGCCAATCTGCCCCCTGACTGCGCCCACTGGGTGGCTACGGGAGAAATGGCGGCTTTTAACGCTTAACTCGGGGGAGTGTTTGCGGACAAGCGCGGCCATCAGTCCCTTTTGCCCGGAGTGCGGGAGACGCCGCTGACGGCCAACTTCGCTTCGCGCACGAGCGCCTCGTGAAGCCGCGCGCCGCCGCAGCCGGTACCAGATCCTTTCGTCCATTGGCAAAGGCGGGATGGGCGATACGAGAAGCCTGGTCTCAGTGAATACTTGTCGGGGCTCCACGCACTAGCCGGGCATTCCCGGCCGTGGCCTTGCCGCGCAGCATTCCGGGGATGATGATCAGGGCACAGCCGTAGCAAAGAAGCGAAACCACTAGAGCGAGATTGTGTTCGTTCATGAAATCCCGTATCACGAGCTTGTAGCCACCGAGAGCCATGAATCCGTAAAGCAGCCACACCAACTCGGGCCTCGCCCAGCGCGTTCCCACCCAGGCAAGCGCCAGCGATAGTGAGGTGAGAATCACGGTCCCGAGGGTATCCCGCGGCACTGTCCGCCAAAGCCGCAGGATGGCAAATTCCGCGAATCCCGTGGCAATCCAGGCGATCTGGGCCGCAATCGCCAGCGAGGAAATCTGGTTGCGCCGCCGGCCCTTTTCATTTTCAGCAACACCCGCGACCCCCGCCCAACAGAAAGTGGCAGCCAGAAGAACGACAATAGATGTTGACCATTCCACTTGGCCGGAGCCGCCGCCGAACAATACCTGAAAGGTCTGCCCGGTCACCCCCGCCGCGCCGCTTCCCAACAGAAGATATACCGCGCCGTGCAGCCCCAGTGTGGGCAGGCGGAGCGCCTTTGCAGTCCAGCAGCAGGCCCCGGCGCAGATGCAGGAGAGGATCCAAAAGCCCGCCCGGGAAAATGGAAGAAAGACTCCCGCGAGCACAAGGAAAAGTCCGAACGTGGCCCATGCCCGGAAGTTCCACTTGTTGTCGTGCTCGAACAGACGGAACGAGACTGCATAACAGGTCAGGCCGGCCGCCAGGGCGGCGATGCCGAGACCGAGGGTGATCGCGTGATGGTCTTTGAAAACCCAGACCGCTCCCCCGATTCCGATCAACAGAGCTGCGGCGGTCTGCGCCATTTCCGCGAAAGCGAGCGTCCTGCGCCGTACAACGGTCTGCGTTACGGCGGTTGCGATATAGATCAGGGCGAGTATGAGCTGCGCCGCAAGCACAGCGGATGGCGATACGGGAACCCAGGTCTCGGGCATCCCACCCGGCTTTGACATCAGCCAGGAGAACAGAAGAACCGAGGCGTCGGCCGCGAGGGCGGCAAAAGCGCGCGCGCCCGTCTGCAGATCGCGCCAGGCGGCAAATTCCATTGCAGCCGCGATGAGCAATAACCCCGCTGTGAAAGGGACGATGTCGTTGCGGGCCAGCAGGAGCGCAGCTGCCATGGCAATCGACGAAAGGCCCGCGATAGTGGCGATGATCCTGTGGCTGGTCCGCGAACCGAGCGCGAGTGCGATCAGAGCAAAGGCAGCGAGCACTGCGGAGCTCATGCCGGACGACATTACCTTCAGGCGCCCGGCCGCTTCCCAGACCAGCGGCGCCATAATGAGCACGGATGTGGAACAGCTCAGGGCTGCCGCGAATTTCGCTTCGCCGGGTAAACGCGCGGCCACCACGAGCCAGATGAGCGCGTAGATCAGGCCCATAGCCACGCCCGCGGCTGCGGGCAGGACTCCCCACTCCGTCAATGCGCGAAGCACGTAGGCGCCGGCAATCGCGATCAGCATCCTGCCCAGCACGGCCACCATGTTTGGCGGCAGTTCGACGCCCACGGCGGGCGGCGGCGGCGCGGTTGCCGCCGGGACCTCCGAAGCCGCGGCGCCGGTCCCCAGACGGTTTTCCAGATTCAGAACCCGCCGGCGCAGATCCTGAACCTGAAGTATCAGGTCGCGGATGTCTTCCCGGGCCAGCGTCGCATTCGAGTCGGTGGATAGTGCCGGCATAGATTCCCTCCGACGACGATCAAACCTTCTGTTCCTCCCATGGTGGAAACAGCTTCAGTAATCCCCACAGAATCGGGAGAGGCAGGATCAAAAGCGCGATAGCGGGCAACAAACCTTCGCGCGCCGCAAAAGCCATCTTGTAAGTCGTATAGCCCAGGAAACTCTTCGAAAACAGCTGCCCTCCGATGACCACGTTCCAGCGCATGGCGAAGATGCCGATCAGGGTGAAAGCCGCCGCCAGCGTATAGATTCTGCGGCGGAGCATCTCGCCCAGTCTCACCACCTGAACGAAGGCCAGGAGCCCGATCGGAAAGACAGTCCCCAGGAATATCTGCACAACGATCTGCGAGGTAAACAGCTGGGTATGAAGCATGAAATCGAGAGTGCGAAATGACTCGCTCGCTTCATAGGTGCGGTGAATGAGGTCCAGCATTTCGAGCGTGAAATCGATCAGAAAGATGTAAAGCAGATACTGCGCCATGGTATCGAGGCAAGCCATGTCAATCGGGCGCTTGTGGACCCAGGACAGCGTTCGGTAGACGAGAAGAACGACTGCGATGCCGGAGACCATCGCGGAGAAGAGGAAAACGACGGGCATCAGCGGCGACGACCACCAGGGATTCGCCTTGACGGATCCAAAAATGAATCCGACATAGCCATGCAGGAGGAACGCCGACGGGATGCCGATCAGCGTCACCACCCAGCCCACGCGATCGTCCACATGGAGCGATTTCGCGTCGATGTTCCTGGAGCCGAGAGTCAGAGCGGCGTAGATCCACCTTACCGGGCCGGTACGGGAGCGCGCGGCGAGGACGATGTCCCGGCGATAGTCGAGCCAGATCTCAAGAAGAAGGACCACCAGCAGGTACCAGAGATAGACGAACCCGAACATCGCCATGGCGGAAGTCCTGTGCGGGGTCATATACATTTCAAACGAGCGCTCGGGGTGTCCGAGGTGCAGTTGCAGGGGCAGCGGCGCCACCAGAAGAAAAGCGAGCGCGGTGAGCAGCGACAACCGGTAGATCGGCTGCACCGCCACGATGTTAAAAACGCGCGCCAGGGAGGCGAGAATGAAGGCGCCCGCCACCAGTCCCGTAATGTAGGGGTAGATAACAATCAGGACGCTCCATGTCAGTTCCACTTCATTCGGATACATGAAGCCCTGGACATGCGGAGTCATAATCGTTACCTCACCGACCCGTCGAGGTCTTTGTAGAAAACCTTCGCGCCCGTGGCCATTTCCGGTTTGAGCACCTGCACGGGATTGACGCGGAGGAACTCGTGTACCGGGTCATGGGGATTCTTCAGGTCCGCCAGGCGGCGGGCGCCGGTGGGACAAGCCTCGCAGCAGGCCGTCGTCAGCCCTTTGGTGATGCGGTGATAACACAAGGTGCACTTGTCGGCGACGTGTTTAGCCGGATGCAGATAGCGGGCTCCGTAAGGGCAGGCCTGCACGCAGTAGCCGCACCCCACGCAGTACTGCTGATCCACCAGCACGACGCCGTCCGGAGAAGCGTAAGTCGCGCCCACGGGGCACACCTGGACGCAGGGGGATTCGGCGCAGTGATTGCAGAGTTTCGGCACAAAAAAACTCTTCACGCCGGAAGTGTTTCGGGCCGGAAAGCCATGCAGTCCGCCGGCGGGCGATTCCACGCGCGGATGCTCCATGTCCTCGCCGTTGACCTCATACCGCTCCACCCAGGTACGGAAGAATCCTTCCGGCACGTCGTTCTCGGCCGCGCAGGCGCGCACGCAGTTGCCGCTGCCGATGCACTTGCCGATGTCGATGGTCATCGCCCACCAGTGGTCCGCCATGCGGTACTTCGAATCGGCGGCCAACGCGCCCGAGGGGCTGTCGAAGGCTTCCAGGGCCGCTCCCGAAAGGATAATGAACT
Source organism: Terriglobia bacterium (assembly GCA_963832905.1). Lineage (GTDB taxonomy): Bacteria > Acidobacteriota > Terriglobia > Bryobacterales > Bryobacteraceae > BOG-234. Next base: position 1,456,252 of record CAWHVO010000002.1, read on the forward strand.
TGCCTGCGGCGGCCAGCAATTCGCGTCTGCTCAGATTCATGGGCGGTTCCTCTCACAATTTGGGCTGATGGGGATTGTGGCAGGCGCCACAGGCCGTGTCCCCGGCGTGTTCGCGCGACACGACCTGCGGGAACGTTTTCGGTTTAGCGGAATCCGCCTCATGACATATCGGGCAGAGCTTTGCGGTGTCGGGAAGAACGGGTTTCTGGCTGGTGAAATCCTGCGCGTGTCGCCCCAGCGGACCATGGCAGGCTTCGCATGCGACATTGGCGTGAGGGCCTTTGCTTTTCGCGGTGACCTTGTCGTCGTGGCACGCAGCGCAGGCCTCCTGGCCGGCAAAAACGGGAGTGCGAGCGGCGATTTCATCGAGGGAGCCGGGGCGGTAGTGTCCATACTTGCCGAACTCAGCTGGAGTCAGAACATGCCGAATCGTCAGGAAAGCCAGGACGAGAACAATGGCGATCGCCGCCAGCCGGATCAGGTGTTCCCAGCCATCAAAGAGGCTCCGCATGCCGCAAGGGAGAGCAGGCGCGGAACCGTTCCCTCGCCGCTCCGTTGCAAAGTTAAGCAAAAACATGAGTTACAGTGTTTCTTAGCGCATCTTGAGAGCAGGAGGAAGTGTATTGCTGCGCGGGATCGCGCGAAAAGACATCGAGGCTCTGCGTTGACGTGCGCAGACATGCGCAGACTTTCCAGCCGGGCGGGGTAAGCATTCGGGAGCATGCAGGCAAAAGACTTCCCCGTTGACTTGTCTATATTCAATAATTCGAATATACTATAGTAATATGAGCGACGCGCTCCGGCGGTTCAAGAGTGAGATTTTTCAGGGGCTCGCCAACCCGACCCGGATTGCGATCGTTGAACTGCTGCGCGATGGCGAACTGTCAGCCGGAAAGCTGATCGAAAAGCTCGGCATCGAGCAGGCCAACGCTTCGCAGCATCTGTCGGTTCTCCGAGCCCGGCAGATCGTTGTCAGCAGGAAGGTTGGCAATCAGGTTTTCTATGCCATCCGCGACCGCGCTTTGATCGATGTCCTCGATATCCTGCGCCGATATTTTTATTCCCAGCTCAGCAGTACAGTAAGCATGCTGAAGGAAGCCGCAAAGCAGGAACCCAAAGCCCGCATCAGCACGCCTCAATGAAGGGTCAGGACCATTCCGCGTTGTCACGGCGGGATAAACTGCTTCACGCAGTTGAACACGCAGCTCACCTGCTTCCCGCCCAGGGCCCGATCGGCGTTTTTATTCACCACAACACCCTGCACGCTTTCGAGCACCTGCCCTTTGAGTGCGCCGTAGCCGAAGCCTCCCGTCTGTTCGGCGCGGAAGCCTTATATGCCGGAAGCCGCCTATCGGGCGGAGCTGACACGGGGCCGCATCCGCATCGAAGACATCAACACGGTGCTCGGGAGCGAACCGGATGCGGTCGTCTTCCCCGGGCTGACACGGCGGTCGCTCCGGCGCGCCATGATAACGCCCGGTGTGCGTGAATTCGATGCCGCCACCATTCTCTGGCGTACCGAACAAGGCGACCTCGCCGGGGACTTTCGTCATCCCGCTCTGCGTACGCTGTTCGATGCCTGCTTCAGTCGCACAGTCGTACATGAAGAAGAGCCCGCTCCGCCGCGCCCCATCGATGAGATCATCCATCCCTGGCTGATTCGCCTCTGCTCGGTTTTCCTCGATCAGGGCACAGCGTACTGGCCGATGCCGCATCGCGAAACGGGATTTTATGAATCTGTGCGGACGCTGCTCGGACAGCGGGGCGGCATTTTCCCGAGATATCTGGGGGGCCTCGACAAAGAGTTCCGGAGGCAGCAGGATCGTTCGTTCTCTGCCACCGATGCAGTGCTCGACTATCTTGACGTGGAGAATTTCGGTGAGTCGCTATGGGAGGAGGTTCTCCGGTCGGAGTTGCTCGCATTGCCCGGTTGGGCGGGCCTGATGCACAAACTGGAAGAAAGTCCGGGTCTGGCTCCGCATGAATCGGTCCCTTGTTCCCTGATGGACTTTCTGGCCGTGCGTTTGACGATGTCCCGCGTGGCTGCCCGCCTGGGCGCGGCGGAAAACGTGCCGCAGGAGAACCCGCTCAAGACAATCGAGAGGCGGCGGCTGAGCCGGGCCGCGCGAATCTATGACGCGGCGCGCGTCGTGTCGTTTTCCGCCGCCGAAGTAAATCTGTTGTCGGATTCGGACTGGACCTCGTTCATCGATGAAGTCAAAGCGTGTAACGGAATTGAGCGCCGCCGCATTCTCCATCTGGCCTATGAACGCTGGCATGAACACGCCATTCTGCATGGTCTCGCGAGCCATCGGAGATACCGCGGGTTGTCTAGCCTGAAAGGCAGACCGCGCGCGCAGGTTTTCTTTTGCCTGGACGAGCGGGAGGAATCCATCCGGCGCGCACTTGAGGAAATCGACCCGGAAGTCGAGACTTTCAGCGCCGCAGGGTACTTCGGCGTCGCCGTGGATTACCAGGGAATCGACGACCCGCAGGGGGCTGCGTTCTGCCCCGTCGTGGTGAAGCCCCGGCACGAAGTACTGGAGCAGGCAAAAGCCGAAGACACTGCGTTGCACGAGAGCCGCCGATGGCGCAGACGTCTGCTCGGATTGCTGATGCGTAACTCGTTCGTGTCATCGCGGTCTTTGGTGCGCGGGTGGTTGTCGACGACCGCGCTCGGTTTGCTTTCGGCCGTACCGCTTGTGGGCAACCTGCTGGCCCCCCGTCGTTTCGCGCTGCTGCGCGACTGGCTCAACAAGGCTTTTCTGCCGGAGCCCCGCACGGAACTCCGGTTCATGCGCAACGCGGCGGATTCGCAGGACACGGTGGAAGGTTTGCTAACGGGCTTTGCCGCCGCCGAAAAAGCCGAATGCGTGGCAAGCGTACTCGGTCCCGCCGGCCTGAAGCGAGGCTTCGCCCGCATCGTGGTGATTCTTGGCCACGGATCTACGAGTCTGAATAATCCGCATGAATCGGCGCACGACTGCGGCGCCTGTGGCGGACGGCGCGGCGGCCCCAACGCGCGGCTCTTCGCCGTTGATGGCAAACCGGCCTGAAGTGCGTTTCCGTCTGCGGGAACTGAGCATCGACATTCCGCAGGACACCTGGTTCATCGGTGGTTATCACGATACCTGCAGCGATGACGTGCAACTCTTCGATCTGGACCTCGTTCCCGCCGCCTGGCGGGCCGACCTGCTGCGCATTCGCGAGTCGCTCGACGAAGCGAGGATGCGTAATGCCCACGAGCGCGCCCGAAGGTTTGAGTCGTGCCCGCCCGATGCTTCTCCGGATGCCGCGCTGCGCCACGTGGAAGAACGCGCCGAACACCTCGCGCAGCCGCGTCCCGAGTACGGCCATTGCACCAATGCCGTCTGCATCGTGGGACGGCGCAGCCTGACGCGCGGACTGTTTCTTGACCGCCGTGCGTTCCTCGTTTCCTACGACCCGGACCAGGATCCCGATGATCGCAGTCTTTCGTCTCTGATGGCTGCCGTGGTCCCGGTGTGCGCCGGCATCAGCCTCGAATACTACTTTTCGTTCGTCGATAACGACCGCTACGGTTGCGGCACGAAACTGCCGCACAATGTGACCGGGCTGGTCGGCGTGATGGACGGTCACGCCAGTGACTTGCGAACCGGATTGCCCTGGCAAATGGTCTCAATCCATGAACCCGTTCGTATCCTGTTCGTAGTCGAGACCACACCCGAACGGCTGAACGGCGTCATCCGCGCGAGCTCGTTGCTCGATCGGATGGTTGCGAACCGCTGGATTCGCATTGCAACAATCGACCCGGCTTCGGGGTGAATTCACGTCTGGCGGGATTCCGGATTCGAAGAATTTGATGGTCCGCTGGAGCGGCTTGCCGGTGGCGCTGTCTTCGTCCGAATGGTACGCGGGCAAAATCGAACATCTCCCGATGGCATGGATTCCCACCGCGGCGGGAGGCCGCGCGGCGTGAGTCCTTCGCAAGTCGCACTGGTCTTTGTCGTCATGGCGCCGGGAGCGGTTTTCTTTTTACTTGCCCTGACGTGGCTGTTGGGCTGGGTTCCGTCTGAACGCGTTTTGTCCAGAATTACGGGGCTGACCTTTGCCGCCTGCCTGCTCGCCCTTTCGCCCTTGCTGTGGACTCTCGCGTCGACTGGTGGCTCCGCCGTTGTGGTGACATTCGGGAACTGGTTTGCCGTGCATGAGTACCGATTTCCCCTTGTCCTAATGGCTGATCATCTCTCCCTGCCTTTCCTCGCGATGACCGTCGTGCTTTCGGGGCTGATCGGACAGTTCTCCGCAACCTATCTTCATCGCGAAAGCGGCTTTTTCCGGTTCTTTGTTTTGCTGCATCTTTTCGCGTTCGGATCCCTGCTCGCTTTCGCCGCGGGTTCGTTCGACCTGCTCATCGGGGGTTGGGAACTGGTGGGCATCACGTCGGTGCTGCTGATCGCTTTCTTCGATCAGCGTCCGGCCCCGGTGGAGAACAGCGTTCGCGTATTCGCTGTCTATCGAGCCTGCGACATTGGGTTGCTCGTTGCCGTATTCGCCATGCACAACTGGGCTGGAAATGCGTCATTCTCTGCCGGAATGCCAAAGCTCGGGGTAGCGCAGGCGACGGTCGTGTGTCTCTTCCTTCTTCTCGCAGCCGCCGGAAAAGCTGCCCAGATCCCGTTCTCGGGATGGCTTCCACGCGCGATGGAGGGCCCGACGCCGTCGAGCGCCATTTTCTACGGCGCCATATCGATTCACGCCGGGGCATACCTTCTCCTCCGCGTTCAACCGCTGCTCGCCGAAACCCGGATCGCCTCGATTTGCGTGATTGCGATCGGCCTCGGCGACGGCCATTTACGGCACGATTGCGGGCCGCGCCAGCGCGGATGCCAAGACCTCGCTCGCGTTCGCGTCGCTCACTCAGGTCGGAGTGGTTTTCGTCGAGATTGGCTTCGGCCTGAGATCGATCGCGATAGCCCATATTCTCGGGCACGCCGTCGTTCGCACCCTTCAGTTCCTCCGCGCGCCATCGATGCTGCACGACTATCACCGCATGCATTCCGCAATCGGTGGCGAGATCTCACCGACAGGCAGGCATCTGGAGGATTTGTTTCCGGAACGTGCGCGGCTCTGGCTCTACCGGTGGGCGCTCGACCGCGGACACCTCGACACGATTCTCGATCGCTGGTTCATCTATCCCCTCCTGCAGATCTCAAGGCTGTTTGCCAGCGCTCGACAATGTTGGACGCTCTACAAGACCTGAACGCCGGGCCAAACCGGCGATTTCGATACGCCGCCCTGCCGAACAGGGAGTTGAATAATGGCGGGCATCGCATGGAATCCGGGCGCGCCGGTTCTCGACGGCATAGCGATCTGCGCCCCTTGGCTGGCAGCGGCCATTCTGATGGTCTGGCGTGGTCAGGCGCGCATTGTCGGCTTCATGGCGTCGCTGGTTTCGGTCGCGGCAAGTGCGCTTCTTCTGCTGGCAGCCCCGCAGGGCGAATCGTTGTACGAGGCGCTGATGCTGCTGTTTTCGTGCCTCACGGCGGCGGCGACGCTTGTACTGCCGAAGCGTGATTGCGATTCCCAGGCGATCGGTGGAATCCTGTTTCTTCTTGGCGCCACCCTGCTTGCCTACTCCAGCGAGAATCTGGTCGTTTTCCTGACGGGATGGGTTCTTTCCACGATTCCCTTCCTTCCGGAGTCGTGGTTTCGTGCGCGCTCGTGGCGGCCAGCCACCTCCCTGCTGCTCTCGAGCCTTGCGCTCGCCGTGGCAATCGGAATCATTTATTACAGCGGTCATGCTCTTTCACTCGACACCCTCAAGGGCCGCAGCCCCGGCGGGATGGCAGCCTTCGGCCTTCTGGTGGTCGCGGTGATCTTTCGCAAGGGAATCTGGCCGGCGCACGCGTGGGTCGCCGATGCGGCGGAAAGCGGCCCTCCGATTCCCACGGCTCTGCTGCTGAACGGGCATCTGGGCGCTCTGCTGGTTGCCAAACTGATCCTGCCGCTGTTTCCGCGCACCACCGGCAATCTCTTCCCCGTGCTCTCGTGGTTGGCCATGGCGACAGCCATTTATGTAGCGATACGCGCGCTCACGGAGAACTCGCCGCGCCGGCTTATCGCCTTTCTTGCGCTCAGTCAGTCGGCGTGTATCCTGGCCGGACTCGAAAGCCGGACTTCCGAAGGCATCACCGGTGCGCTTGTCCACTGGTTCGTGGTGACGATCTCGACTACAGGGCTTTTCGGCATTCTGAGGCTGCTTGAGGTCCGCTTTGGCGAAAACCTCACTGCGAGCGATTATCTCGGCCTGGCCGGACATGCGCCCCGTCTCGCCGTTTTCTTCGCCGTATTCGGCCTGGCTCTGGTGGGCTTGCCCGGCACTCTGAGCTTTTGCTCGCAGGACCTTTTGATACACGGCACACTGATGTCGCATCCTGTTACCGGCGTCGTGCTTCCAATCGCAACCGCAATGAATGCGGTCAGCATTTTCCGGCTGTTCGCGAGGTTGTTTCTGGGCAGGCGGCGCACGGGTTTCACGCACATGGCGGATGCTCTGCCGCGCGAGCGATGGACTCTGGCGGTCGGCGTTCTGTTCGTAGTCCTTGGAGGACTTTTCCCTAATCTGATTGTGGCCCAGCGCTCTGCCGGGGCGGATAAGGTTGCAAGGGCGTCCAACGTACGGACCGTCCGGGCAGAACCCCGAGAGGATCCCGAGAAGCATCTCGATCATCGTCCCGCCTCGATTTGATTTCCGGCCGTACTGAGGACGAGAGGAGGCGAAATGTCAACGCCGACAATTGACGGCCGCAGGTTCGGCCAGGCGGTAATGCGGAGATATTCCAGGAATCCGATCGCGGTACCGATGAAACCATGAGGGGAAATCAGCAGGAAGGCGCGTATTGCAGGACTGACATACTCCGGCGCTTTCAGTGCAAGCTGCGCCCGCCGCAACGGCTCCGCCGGATGCTGTCAGGACGGCCTGTTCCCAGCCGGTTCAAACAAGTAAAGCTGATGTTTCAGGAGGGGGTCCGTTCGGTCCGGATCATTTAAAGTCGCTTGAATCCATTACATTCAGATAAGCAATGAGGTCGGACATCTCCCGCGTTTCGAATCGGGGCCATGGAATATTTTTCTCCCGCGTGCGATCCAGCATTGCGGGGCCATGCCCCCAGAGAACGGACACCATGGTGATACCGGAGAAATCTCTTTCGCGGGTAGCGAGCGAAGGCACTCCACCGCTGGCGGAGCCCTTGTGGCACTCCCCGCACTTTTTCGCCGCAAAGACTTTCTTCCCTCGTTCCAGATTGCCTTTGTTTTCGAGGTAGCGTTGCGACCAGACAAGACTCACTATTTCTCTCATCTCTCCGGGATCGAACCGCACCGGATTGTTCCGCATGATCGGACCGTGGTTCCACATATCAGCGGCGAGATCGGTCAGCGTCTGTCCACGTAAATTCTTCGACAGAAACTGCTCCGCCGAGGTATGGCACACCGAGCACCGCATTTGAAACACAGCCTGAGCATTAACGGCCGAAGTAGTGCGGAAAATGCCTGTATTCTTCGATGCCCGCGCCATATCCCGAACGTAAGACCAGGACGTCGGAAACGTCCTGGCCCGAAAGCCGCGGCCACTGGATCTTCTGTCGCGCCATCTCCTCACGCATATTCGCGGCATGATTCCACATCGCTTCTACCATCGCGACCGGATCGGCCGTCGCCGTCCACTGAGTCACCGGTTTCGCCGCCGTCCCAGTCAACTCCGTCATGCCATGGCAACGCGAGCAGGCGAGCGAGGTAAAGAGCCGCTTGCCGCGCGTCGCATCGCCCGGTTTCTCGAAAAAGCGCGTTGAATAGAAGAATGCAAAGAGATCGGCGGCCGCCTGTTCGTCCATTGGAGCTGCCTGGATATTGCGCCCCGCCGGAAGCTGTGGGCCAACTTCTGGCCTCCTGGCGCCAGAAGCGAGGTGTGGGCGCGAGACACATCTTCTCCAACGCGCCGGAGGCGTTCCTCGATCCGGATTACTTCAGCGAGTGCGTCTTTGCGCCGGTCGCGAAGGCCGCGGGTATCGAAGTCCGCTTCCATGACCTCCGTTACTTCTTCGTGTCTATGCTGATTACCCAGGGAGAGAGCCCGAAGTACATCTGCGACCAAATGGGTCATTCGAGCGTTCAGGTCACGTTCGATATATACGGCCACCTGTTCCCGCGCGCACGCGAGGAAGCGGCGGCAAAGCTGCAGAAGGCGATGTTCGCTGCCCGGCGCTCGCCGTTTGGTAACAGTTTGGTAGCAGATCGGGAAAAATCGGCCGTCAGACCACCCCGGCAAGGCCCCCAAAATAGCCGCAACTGGTTGATCTCAGGTTGTTTGGGAGGAAAGTGGATTGGTTGCGGGGGAAGGATTTGAACCTTCGACCTTTGGGTTATGAGCCCAACGAGCTACCAGACTGCTCCACCCCGCACACCTATCCTAGCGTGGTGTCACCCGATCGTCAAATCTCTTACCGACAGCTGTCGCCGAACGCGATCTTCGCCGACGCCAAACAGGTCCGGTTTGGCGCCTGAGCAGTCAGCGTGTCAGCCCTGCGTCTGCCACTTCGCTCCCACCGTGCGCGTCGCCAGCCGGCTGCGGATCTGGTTCATCACATCCGAGGCCAGGAACGGCTTGCGCAGCACCGGGAAATTCGTGCTCCTCGCAGATGGCTTCTTCCTCCGGCGGCAGCATCGAGCCCGTCATCATGATCACCTGCATATTGGGCACCATCTGCTGTCAGCTGCTGCGCCAGTTCGACGCCGTTTCCGTCGGGCAGCATGTAATCCAGCAGTGCCGCGTTCGGCTTTTGCTTTGCCACCAGCTTCCGCGCCTCGCTCGCACTCTCCGCCGCGAGCAGTTCCCAGCCCGATTCCGCCATCAGACGCTCCAGAAACTGCAGCAGGTCGCGGTTGTCGTCCACCAGCAGTACGGTCGGATGCGCCGGCGCCGGCTCTTCCGCGGTTCCGGTCGCACGCAGCGAGTAGCGACTCCCCGTCGGGATCGATCTCCACGCGTACTCGCGAGCCGGGCTCGATCTGATTCTTCGCCACCAGCGTCGCCAGCGGCTGCGTCAGGTGCTTGTGAATGGTCCGCTTCAGTTCGCGCGCGCCGTATTCCGCACTGGTGCCATGCTGCAATCAGCCACTGCCGCGCCTCGAACGGCACTTCGATGGTGAAGCACCGGCTTCCGAGCCGCGTATTCACGTGGTTCTGCAGGCCTGCGATTTCGTGATCCGTGATTGCCGAAAACGATTCCGCATCCAGCGGCTGGTAGGTGATCACATGATCGATGCGGTTGACGAACTCCGGCGAAAACTTCTTGCGCACCGCCACCAGCGCGATGCTCTGCAGCTTGCTGCGTCAGGTCATCCCGCGTACCGCTGCCCGTGGCCGACTGGAATCCGAAATCGGGATTGAATCTCGCGCATCATTTCCCTCGCGCCCAGGTTGCTGGTGAGGAAAACCAGGCTCTTCTCGAAATTGACCACCGAGTTGTCGCCCAGCCGCAGGATGCCCCTGTCCAGCACGCCCAGCAGCAGCCGTGTCAGCGACGGCGCGGCCTTCTCGATTTCATCGAACAGAACCAGCGACAGTCCGCATTTGTCGCTGGTGACGCCCGCCAGCTTCTGCTGCGTCAGCATGGGCTGCGTTTCGCGGTGTCCCAGATATCCCGGGCGGCGCTCCGATCAGTTTCGCCACTTCGTGTTCCATCTGAAACTCGCCGCAATCGATCTTCAGAACGTTTCGTGCGCTTCCATGCAGCGTTTCAGCCAGCGCCTCCACGGTGCGTGTTTTGCCGGTCCCGGTCGGACCGAGCAGCAGGAACACGCCCACCGGCCTGTTTTCCGGCGCCAGGCCCGCCTGAAACATCTCAATGTACGGAACAATTACGTTGATGACATTCGGCTGCCCGACCACTTTCGAAGACATGATCGACGTGAGGTCTTCCGCTGGTTCCGTGGTCTGCTTGCGGGCACGTGTGCTCGTCTGAGTTTTCGGACGCTCCGTCATATGCTTGCCCTGATTATACGAACCCCGATCCGGGCAGAACACATCAGAGGGTTCCGGACGGTGGTACTCCTGTTTCCATCCATAACATTCCTAAGGGCCACCTGGCAGGATTAATTTATTCGACGCGCGTGTGACCGGAAATGCGGGGTTGCGGAAAAGTGAAAACGGAGAACCCTTATCGGTGCCGGAAGGTGATGCGGCCTTTGGTCAGATCGTAAGGCGAGAGTTCCAGCGTGACCTTATCGCCCGCCAGAACCCGGATTCGATTGCGCCGCAGCCGGCCCGCGAGATGGGCAAGGACCACGCGGTCATGATCCAGCTGCACACTGAACAGACCACTGGGAAATTTCTCAAGAATGGTTCCGGTTACTTCTATGCTGTCTTCCTTACTCATTCCACCTCGTCAGTTTGTGGTCGGGCGCCGCATTCAGCGCGCGGCGCCCATCCGGTACCTTCAGCCCGCGATCGTTTCCACGTTGGAGGCCTGTAAACCCTTCGGGCCGCTCGTCACTTCAAATTCCACACGCGCGCCTTCATCGAGCGATTTGTAACCGCTCGAGTTGATGGCCGAAAAGTGCACGAACACATCCTCACCCGATTCCCGCTGGATGAATCCGAAACCTTTCGCCGCGTTAAACCACTTCACTGTACCTTTCTCTCTCATTGCTAACCTCTTGAAGAATTCTAAACCGTCAGAACCCTGATCCGTCACACCGCCGAAAAACCAGAACAGGGCTGCCACAGTCGACGCCGCGCAGCCCTGTCAATAACTCGGATGATGACTCGCACCAGAAACGATCGGCTTATGATCCCGATTATATCCTGGTGGTTATCGGGTCTTGTGGATTGCCGGTCGGAATACTTTTGCGGCTGACGACCTGTGGATTCCTGCACAAATGCCCAGGATCGGCATTCCCGGCGGCGGCCAATGGCAGCACGATTGCCAGAGCACCGCGCAGGGGAGGTCTTGGACCTACACATGAAGCCATATATTCCAATCGTCGTCATCGCGCTCGCCGGCATCGCAGCCACCGGATGCGCCACCAGGAAATACGTCAAACAGCAGGTGGATCCCGTCAGCGGCAAGCTCGATCAGGTCGCCACTAAAAGCGATCAGCAGGGGCAAACCCTCGATCAAACCAAAAAAACTCTCGACGATACCCGCTCTACTCAGGAGCAGGACGAGAACAAAATCAGTGCCGCTAACGAGCGCGCTGTTTCTGCCGACAATCATGCCGGCGACGCGCTGAACAAAGCCAATGGCGCCGATCAGAAAGCCGACCAGGCAAACAGCGGCCTCGCGGATCTCCGCGGTGTCGTCGCCAACCTCGACGACTATAAACAGGTCGCCGCAACCACCGTCAACTTTAAGTTCAACAGCGACAAACTCGATGCCGACGCCAAAATGGCGCTCGATCAGATGGTCGAGAGCCAGAATCACTACAAGCGTTTCTTCGTTGCCGTCGAAGGCTTTACCGATAAGGTCGGCGCCGCCGCCTACAATGACGCTCTGAGCCGTCGCCGCGCCGACACCGTTGTCGAATACCTCGTGGCCGCGCACGATATTCCCATCTACCGCATCCACATGGTCGGACTTGGCGAGCAGAAACCTCTCGAAGATGCCCGCACCCGCGCGGCGAACGCCAAGAATCGGCGCGTCGAGGTCACCCTTTTCAGCGCTGACCAGAACGTCGCCGCCAATAATGGCCCTCGCGATAACGCCGGCAATAACCAGTGAATCCAACCGTTAACCCTCGGGCGGATGGCCGCGACCGCGACTTCCGCCCGCCCTTTTTTGCGAATCACTCGTTGTATCCTTAATAGTTACCTCTGCGGCAGCCTGCAACTTGGTTTGTCAGGCAGAATCTGACTTCGACGAATGAACTTTTTGCCGATCTTGCCGTCGTTTATTTCCGCCTCGCCTTTCGACCGCATCAGCCGCGGCCTGTTCGACCACACCTTTTCCGGCATTCATCAGCTTTCCTGGTTTGACTGGGCGATCCTCATCCCCTACTTCGGCGTGCTCGCCCTGCTCTCGGTTTATGGATGCCACCGCTTTGCGACTCTTCGTACGTATTTCAAGCATCGGAAGAATGCGGTTTCGGAGCCTCCCGTCCGTTTCGATCGGCTGCCCCGCGTCACCATCCAGCTGCCTCTTTATAACGAACGCTACGTCCTCGAGCGATTGATCGACGAAACCGTCAAGGTCGGGTACCCGCGCGAACTCCTCCAGATCCAGGTTCTCGACGATTCCACCGACGACAGTCACGATTTCGCCGAAGCTATCTGCGAAAAGTACCGCAACATGGGCTATCCGATCGAGTATCATCACCGCACCAATCGCGTTGGATTCAAGGCCGGCGCTCTGCAGGACGGTCTGCGGACCGCAACCGGCGAATTTGTCGCTATATTCGATGCCGATTTCATCCCGCCCGTCGATTTCCTCACCCGTACTATTCACCACTTCGCCGATCCCAAAATCGGCGTGGTGCAGACGCGCTGGAGCTACCTCAATCGCGACTTCAACTTCCTCACCGAAGTCGAGGCCATGCTCCTCGACGGCCATTTCATCCTCGAGCAGGGCGCCCGCTCGCGCGCCGGTCTATTTTTTCAATTTCAACGGCACGGCCGGGATCCTGCGCCGCGCGATGATTGAGGATGCCGGCGGCTGGCAGCATGACACGCTCACCGAGGACACGGACCTCAGCTATCGCGCTCAGCTCAAAGGCTGGAAGTTCGTCTACCTGCCCGGGCTGGATTGCCCTTCCGAACTGCCGGTCGAGATGCACGGTTTCCAGGTGCAGCAGTTCCGCTGGGCCAAAGGCCTGACGCAGTGTGCGAAAAAACTGCTGCCCGCTGTCTTCCGCTCGCGCATTCCTTTCCGGGCCAAAGTCGAAGCCTTCCTGCATCTGACCCCCAACATTTCTTATCCGCTGATGGTCGTCGTGACCGCGCTGATGCTGCCGGTCATGATCGTGCGCTTTTACATGCAAATCTGGCAGATGATGCTGCTCGATTTCCCGCTCATCATCGCGTCGTTCGTCTCACTCTGGGCGTTCTATCTGGTCGCTCAGCGCGAAATCTGGCCGAAGACGTGGAAGCGCGCAATCTTCTTCCTGCCCATGCTCATGGCCGTTGGCGTCGGACTGACGCTGATCAACACGCGCGCCGTTCTCGAGGCGCTGTTCGGTGTCGAGAGCGGCTTCGTGCGCACGCCCAAGTACGCCATCGAAGGCACGCACGCGAAGCGCCTTGCCGTCAGGAAATACAGGCGCAAGAGCGGCTGGCTGCCTTATTTTGAAATCGCTGTCGGCAGCTACTTCGTCTATATGTGCTGGTTCGCCATCCAGACGTACAATTACCCGACTCTGCTCTTCCTGCTGATGTTTGTGGGCGGCTACTACTGGGCCGGGTTCGGCACGCTTTGGCAGGAGTATCAGGACTGGCTGCGATACAACCGCGCCCATCGCCCCGAATTCGAAACTGCCCGTTAGCTGGTACACGCGGCGCAGGCCGTCTGGAGTTTCTACATTTTGGGACACGCGGATTGTATCCGCGTACGCCGAGCAGGCCGCATTCTTCTATTATGCAGACACTTTCCCCCGCATCCGTGCACGAAGCCGCCCGGCGCATCAGGCCTCTGGCCCGCCGCACGCCGGTTCTGACCTCTGACGCTCTCGACGATCGCACCGGCCTCCGGGTCTTTCTGAAATGCGAAAATCTCCAGCGCGGCGGCGCATTCAAAATGCGCGGCGCGTCGAACCTGATTCTCTCGCTCACCGCTGAGGAACTGAAAAACGGCCTGGTCGCCTTCTCTTCCGGCAATCACGCCATCGCGGTCTCAATCGCGGCGAAGCACGTCGGCGCACAGGCCACTATCGTCATGCCCCATGACGCCCCTCGCGCCAAAGCCGAAATGGTCCGATCCCTCGGCTCCCGCATCGTGACTTACAACCGGCTCACCGACGACCGCGAAGCCATCGCCCGCCGCATTCTCGACGAAACCGGCGCCACGCTCGTCCCGCCGTTCGATCATCCGATGATCATGGCAGGGCAGGGAACCGCCGCTCTCGAGCTTCTCGAAGATCATCCCGATCTCGACGCACTGGTCATCTGCGTGGGCGGCGGCGGGTTGCTCGCCGGCTGCTCAACCATCGCGAAATCGATCAAACCCGACATCCGCGTGTTCGGCGCCGAACCGGAGCAGGCCAACGACACCGCGCTGTCTTTCGCTGCCGGGCATCGCGTCACGATTCCCCCTCCTGAATCGATCGCGGACGGCTTGCGCCCCAACGCCCCGGGCGTCCTCACGTTTCCTGTAATTCAGCAGCACGTGGAAAGGATTCTTCTGGTGACGGAAGCCGAAATCCGCGCCACGATGCGTTTCCTGCTGGAGAGTCTGAAGATTCTGGTGGAACCGAGCGGCGCCGTGTCGCTGGCGCCGGCGCTGTTCGGAAAACTGCCTCGCGAAATCAAAAGCGCCGGCGTCGTCCTCTCCGGCGGCAATGTGGATCTCGAATTCCTGAAAACCCTGTAACGCCGGCGGTCTTGCCGCCGGGTTTAGTCAGACAAAGCCGGCCGGTCGGGCCTCCGCGCGGCACTTCGGGCTTCCGTCCGGCGCCCTTCCCAACGCCGGTTCTACCGCACGCAGCGAATCGAACACACCATCCGCCAGCGCCGCGATCTCCGGCGACGGCTCCTTAATATCCGGCACGCAAAACACCCGCATCCCCGCGCGGTGCGCCGCCATCACTCCGGCCTCCGAATCCTCCAGCACCAGACATCGGGACGCCTCGACCCCCAGCCTCTCCGCCGTCAGCAGAAACAAGTCGGGTGCAGGTTTGCCGTTCATCACTTCGTCTCCGGTCACCACCACGCTGAACCGCGCAAACAGCCCCAGCCCGCCCAGCTGCGCCTCCGCGATGTGCCGTTCCGTCAACGTCGCCACCGCCCTCGGAATGCCGCGCGTCTCCAGCAGCGCCAGCAACTCCTCCAGGCCCGGCTTCACCGCCGGCAGACTCTCCGCAAATGCCGCCGCTTCGCATTTCGCGCACGCCGTGCGAAACTCCTCCACACAAAAGGCAGCCCCAAACGCCTCGCTCAGAATCCTCTCTCCGGCCACGCGCGACCGCCCGATCAACCCCGCATACAGCTCCTCCGAAATCGGATGCCCGCACTCTTCCGCTGCTCGTTGCCACGCGATCTTATACAGCGGCTCGGTATCCAGCATGAGCCCGTCCATATCGAAGATCACCGCCCCGAACATGAGCACGCCCGTCATCTCCGGCTTTTCGCTTTCGGATGCGCCCCGTCGTACACCCGCATCAGATCCACCAGCGACACCTGCGTATACTTCTGGGTCGTTGAAAGCCGCGCATGCCCCAGCAGTTCCTGAATGGCCCGCAGATCCGCGCCGTGACTCAGCAGGTCCGTCGCAAACGCGTGCCGCAGCGTGTGCGGATGAATCGTCGAATCGCCGGCCACGTACGTTGCATAAAACTTCACGATGCTGCGCGCCCCCCGATCCGTCAGCCTGCGCCCGCGATGATTCAGCAGCAGCCCATGCGGCTCCTCCTCCGACGCGCGGCTCTCCAGATATTTTCCAGTGCCTCCGCAGCCTTTACGCCATATGGAACCTGTCGCTCCTTCCGGCCCTTGCCGCGCACGCGCACCCACCGCTCGCTGCGATCGAAATCCTCCAGGTTCAGCCCCACCGCTTCGCTGATCCGCAGCCCGCACCCGTACAGCAGTTCGAGCAGCAGCCGGTCGCGCGCCGGAAACGGCCGCTCCAGTCCTGCGCGCAGGTTTTCATTCACTCCGTCCACCAGCGCGTTCGTGACCTCCGTGTTAGGCACCTCCGGCAGCGTCTTCGGCATCTTCGGTAGACGCAGCAGACGCGCCGGATCGCGCTCCAGCCTGTGTTCCCGCGTGAGGAACTTAAACATCGCGCGCAGACTCGCCAGCTTACGCCGGATCGTAGCGGGCTTCTGCTCGCGCTCATACAAATGTCCCAGCCATTCGCGCAGGCTCAGCAGATCGATTTCCGCGGGCGCGGGCGGCTCCGTTTCCGGCGGCGAAAAATATTCCAGAAACTCCCGCAGGTCCGCGCCGTAATTCCGCAGTGTATGCGGCGAATCGTTGCGCCGCGCCCGATCGCCCAGAAAATCTTCGATGGCCGTCCCGAGTTCTGACATGGGGGGCTCAGACATGCACGCTCATGTATTCGTCGAGCCGCTCCAGCGCGCGCGCGCAAACCGCCGTCTGCCGCTCTTTCCGGTCGCGCGATTGCCTGTCGAGAGGCGGAAACAGATCGAAAGCGATATTCGCCGGCTGGTAGTTATGCGCATCACCCCGTCCGTCCGCGTGCGAGATGTAATGACACAGCGACCCCATCGCCGTCTCTCGCGGAAACGCCCGCACCGTCTCGCCGCCCGCGAACGCAGCCGCCAGCACTCCGGCAGCGAGCCCCGTCGCAATCGACTCCAGGTAGCCTTCCACGCCCGAAATCTGCCCCGCGAAAAACACATTCGGATGCGCGCGCAGCTGCAGCGTGTCGCTCAGCAGCGCCGGCGCATTGATGTAGGTGTTCCGATGAATCTGCCCGAACCGCAGAAACTCCGCCTGCTCCAGTCCCGGGATCAGCCGCAGAATCCTCTTCTGCTCCCCGAACCGCAGATGATTCTGAAACCCCACGAGGTTATAGCTGTCGGCCCGCAGATTCTCCTGCCGCAGCTGCACCGCCGCATATGGACGCCGCCCCGTGCGCGGATCCGTCAGCCCCATCGGCTTCATCGGACCGAACCGCAGTGTGTCGCGCCCGCGCCGCGCAATCTCCTCGATCGGCAGACACGCTTCGAAATACGGCGTGTCGTTCGGAATGTGCGACTCCACGGCCTCCGCCGCCAGCAGCTCATCCACGAACCGTTCGTACTCGGCCCGGTTCATCGGACAGTTCAGATAATCGCCGGTGTCGTCGAGCGACTTGTCGTAGCGCGACGCCGCAAATGCGATCCCCCGGTCCACCGTATGCGCATCCACGATCGGACTGATGCTGTCGTAGAAAAACAGCCGCGCCGATCCGGTCATCCGCGCGATCTCGTTTGCGAGTGCATCGCTGGTCAGCGGCCCGCTCGCGATAATCGTGATATCGTTCTTATCGATTTCGCAAATCTCTTCCCGCCGCACGATAATTCGCGGATGCGCCTCAATCGCGCTCGTCACCTCATCCGCGAAGGCCACCCGATCCACCGTCAGCGCCTGCCCGCCCGGCACCCGCGCCTTCTCCGCCGCCTTCAGCAGCAGCGAACCGAGCCTGCGCAGTTCCTGCTTTAACAGCCACGACGCCGACGGCTCCTGATCGCTCTTCAATGAATTGCTGCACACCAGCTCCGCCAGGCGGTCCGTCTGATGCGCATCCGTCGTGCGCACGGGTCGCATCTCGTACAGCGCGACATCCAGCCCGCGTTGCGCCATCTGCCAAGCCGCTTCCGTACCCGCGAGCCCGCCTCCAATTACCCTGATCATTTAAGGTTGTTCACGATCCGATACACGTCGCGTTTCGACAGCCCTCTCTGCCTCGCGACCGTCTTCATCGCATCCATTCGACTCACGCCTGCCGCCACCAGCGCCTCGACGGCCTCCTCAGGCGGTGTGTCGTCGTGCATCGGCTCGCTCGCCTTCGCCACGAGCACGACGAACTCCCCGCGAATCGCATCGCGCGATTCCAGAGATCGCCGCACCTCCCCCGGCGTCCCGCGCAGCACCTCCTCGTGAAACTTCGTCAGCTCGCGCCCCACCACGACTTCACGCTCGCCCAGCACCGCCGCAATATCATCGAGGCACTCCAGAATCCGATGCGGCGCTTCATAGAAGATGAGCGTCGCGGGTTCATCGCGCAGCGACTCGATCAGCCTCGTCCGCTGCCCCCGCTTTGGCGGCAGAAATCCCGCGAAGTGAAACTGATCGGTCGGCAGTCCCGACACCACGAGCCCCGCCAGCAGCGCCGATGCCCCCGGCAGTGCCTCCACGCGCACGCCTGCCTGCACCGCCGCGCGCACCACGCGATATCCCGGATCGGACAGCAGTGGCGTCCCCGCATCCGACACCAGTGCGCCCTTCTCTCCGCTGACGAGCCGTGCCACCAGCTCTTCGGTCCGGTTCATTTCGTTGTGTTCGTGATAACTGATGGTCGGCGTCGCGATGCCGTAGTGATCCAGCAGCCGCTTCGTGGTGCGGGTGTCCTCGCACGCAATCCAGTCCGCTTCTTTCAGCGTGCGCACCGCCCGGTAAGTCATGTCCTCCAGATTGCCGATAGGAGTCGAAACCACGGAGAGCAGCCCGGGCATATCCCGAGTATAGTTATTGCGTTATTGCCTTGATGCTCCGAGCACAGCCGTCGCGCCGATCGCCATCAGCCCCGCCGCCACGCCGAACGCCGCCACCGGCGAGACGACAGTCCACAGGGTCCCTGTGAGCGCGCTCGCAATCAAGTCGCCTGCTCCGTTCACTGCGCCCAGTGCTCCGTACACAGTGCCGCGCTTCTCCGCGCCTCCCAGTTCTGCCGGAATCGCGCCTTCGAGGGTATCCTTTGCCGCCGCGAAAACTCCCGACACCACGAACACGCCCGTCAATACCCCGAACGGCGCATTGCTTCCCTGCAGGAACACCAGAGCCAGAAACCCCGCCGCTATCGCCTCGCACAAATATCCTGCGGAGAGCAGCGGCAGCTTCCTCATCCGGTCCGCCATCGCTCCCACCGGATAGGCCGCCAGCGCATAAACAATGTTGCGAATCACGTACAGCACCGCGGCGAGTTGCGCCGCCTGTACCGGCCCGTGCCTGCTCCTCAGCAGCGTCGCCGCCGCAAGTGTCAGCAGGGTCGGCGAAAAATCTCCCGCGCCGAACAGGCCCACCGCCGCGACGAATTGCCGAAACTCGCCCGGCAGTTCCCGCAGCGACATCAGCAGATTCTTTCGCGCGGCCGGCCGCCGCGCTGTCTCCCGCACCATCACTGCGAACGCCAGTGGCGCCGACAATCCCGGCACCAGCGACAACAGAAATATGGTCCGGAACGGCACGTCCACCCCCTTGCCCGGAAACATCCTCGGCAGAACCGAAAGCAACGCGATCCCCGCCAGCGGCCCAATGATCGCCCCGACCGTGTCCCCTGCGCGATGAAATCCGAACGCCCGCCCGCGCACTTCCGGTTCGACCGACTCCGCAAGCATTGCATCGCGCAGTGATCCGCGGATGCCCTTACCGAACCAGCTGACAATTCGCCCCACCAGAATCGGCACCCACGTCACCGCCGCCGCGAATATCGAAAGTCCGGTGCCCGTGAAAAGGTACCCGACGGCAATAATCCATTTGCGCCGCCCGATTCTGTCTGAATACCAACCGGAGAACAGTTTCAGAAAGCTGGAAAACGCGTCCGACGCCCCTTCAATCCATCCCAGCGCCGCCGCCGCGACGTGAATCACCGGCAGGAATCCGGGCAACACCGCCAGCACCATTTCGTAGCATGCGTCCGAAAGCATGCTGGTGATCGTCATGCCCCAGACGTTCCGGTTCAGCCATCGCGGCATGCACACAGCTTACTGACAAAGCTCTCTGCGTCTCCGCGGTGATCCGATGTGCATTTAACGCGGAGGCGGCTCTCGCCAAAGTTCCCGCCGGTTACCTCGTGAATGACCCCAGCAGCAGCTGCGCGTGCAGCTTCTTTCGGTGACCCCTGGTCATTGTCAGCTTCGTCCCGTCACGCAGAATCACCTGGAAGTCGCCCCGGAACCACGGCTGCAGTTCTTTGATGCGGTCGATATTCACGATCGCCGACCGGTGAATCCGCACAAAGCGTGACGGCGCCAGCCGCGCCTCCACCGCATTCATCGTTTCGCGCAGCACATGTGTCTCCGCGCCGCAGTGCAGGCAGACGTAATTGTCGGCTGCTTCGATCCAGTCGATATCGTCCACCGTAAGCAGAATCACACGGCCCGATGCGCGCACCGCAATCCGTCCCGGTGCGGCCTCGCTTCGCGGCAGCGCCCGGTATCTCGGTTCTTCCCTGACTGTGAATACGCTGAAGGCTGACATAGCTTTCAGTCAAAATAACCCGCCCGCCGTAAAAGGTACAGATGCAGATATGCGTCAGTATAACCAGTACAGTTCGATTCGTATGAAATCTGTTATGTATGGGTACAGAAATCTATGGCAGCCGCAACGGCCCCCGCGCCGCTCTACATCCGGATCGCTGAAAGCATTATCTCTCAGATTGAAAACGGCACCCTGCGAGTCGGTGAAAAAGCCCCCTCCATCCGCCGTCTGAGCAAACAGAAGCGCGTCAGCGTCTCGACTGCGCTTCAGTCTTACCTGTGGCTCGAAAGCCGCGGGCACCTCGAAGCGCGTCCGAAGTCGGGATTCTTCGTGCGCCGCCCGTTCTCGAGCCTCATCCCCGAGCCGCGCGTGGAAATGCCCCCCATGGCGCCGCACACGCCCGGCCACAGGGAAATCCTGTCCACTCTCGCCGCCTCCGCCCGCGATCCCGGCTGCGTCCCCTTCGCCGCCGGCTGCTTTTCACCCGACCTCTTCCCGAATCGCCCTCTGAATCTCATCGTGCGGCGCATCGTCAATCGCCAGCCCCTGCACAGCGCATACTATGAGTTCCCTCCCGGCGTCGAATCTCTGCGCCGTCAACTGGCGCGCCGCTCTCCCGACTGCGGCTGCTCCTTCACCGCGGACAACGTCATCGTCACCAACGGCACTCTCGAAGCCGTCAACCTGGGCCTCCGCGCTGTCGCAAAGCCCGGCAACGTCATCGCTGTCGAAAGCCCCACCTACTTCGGCGTTCTCGGCGCCATCTCCGCGCTGGGTATGAAGATCGTCGAAATCCCCACCCATCCGCAGGAGGGCATGGATCTCGACCGTCTCGAAAGCGCCATGCGCACCCATCGGGTCAAAGCGGTCGTTGTGATGTCGAACTGCCACAACCCGCTCGGCTACGTGCTTTCGGATCAGAGCAAGAAGGATCTCGCTGACCTTGCCGCGCGCCGCAACGTCGCCGTCATCGAAGACAACGTCTATGGCGATCTCGCCTTTGGCGCCTCCCGTCCCCGCAGCGTAAAATCCTGGGACCGCAAGGATCTCGTTCTGCTCTGCTCATCGTTCGCCAAGACCCTTCCGCCCGGCTATCGTGTCGGCTGGATCACACCCGGTCGCTTCCACGCCGAGGTCGAGCGCCTCCGCTTCCTGAGCACCGTATCTTCCTCCACTCTCTCGCAGGTCGCCATCGCTGAGTTCCTCGCCTCGGGTGGATACGACCGTCATCTTCGCCGTCTGCGTACGGAACTGGCGAGCCGTGTCGACAATGTTCGCCAGGCCATCGCACGCTACTTCCCCGAAGGCACGCGCATCAGCCGCCCCGCCGGCGGACTTCTTCTCTGGATTGAGATGCCCCCGAAAACAGACGCGCTGGAACTCTACCGGCGCGCACTCGCCGAGCGCATTGCGATCCTCCCTGGCAAAATCTTCTCGCCGGCGAATCGCTTCCGCCATCACATCCGCA
Source organism: Terriglobia bacterium (assembly GCA_963832905.1). Lineage (GTDB taxonomy): Bacteria > Acidobacteriota > Terriglobia > Bryobacterales > Bryobacteraceae > BOG-234. The sequence goes on from CAWHVO010000002.1 coordinate 1,477,833, forward strand.
TCAACTGCGGGCAATCCTGGGGAGAAAAGCACGAACGCGCGCTCGTCCGTCTCGGCCGGCTGTGCGAAGCGGTCGCGGCCGGTTAAATCACCGCAGGATCGGGGACAGCTCCGCCCGCAACTGCGAAGTAAGCAAAGGCTGCGAGACCGGGCGCATCGTTTTTTCGTTCGCAGGCGGCTTTTCATCCGCAGCCGGTGCCGGCAGGCTGATGGGCGCTCGCGGCTCGGTCTGGCCGGCCATCTCCGTCACCAGATCGATCGCTTCGAACCGCCTTCTGACTTCTTCTGCGATTTCGCGAAACTCGCGCTCTTTCGCTTCCGCGCGCGACACCGCTTCTGCCAGACGCTTTTTCTCCACATCCCACGACTCGATCGCGCGCAGCATTTTCCGCTCAAGCCCCGTCCGAATCTCGTCGAGAGAAATTACCGCTTCCTCCGCCGCGGGTCCCGATGTCAGCCGAATGGCAACGCGCATACTCAACCGAGCGCACAGCCCGCCACGGTTTGCTTCGCCAGTGCCGGGCGTTGTGCGCGTTTCAAGGCTTCATCATCGGTTGAATCCGCCGCCAAAGCTACATTGAGGTTTGTTATATCTTCCGCCGTTCGCGCGCGGCAGGTAGCCCTCGGTACCCAACCTTTTCTGCACATATAATCTGATTGGCTGGAATGCATGTATGAGTCATTACAGAAAAGCCGTCGGCATGCTGCTGCTCGCTCTTGTCGCACTCCCCGCGGCTGAGCAAAACTCCGCGCCGCAGTTCCGCTTCGATCCCGCCTGGCCCAAACCTCTGCCCAACAAATGGAAGCTGGGCGGTGTCACCGGTCTCGCGGTCAACAAGGACGACAACGTCTGGGTCTACGACCGCCCCAACGATCTCACCGACATCGAACTCGAAGCCGAACTCAACCCGCCTCTCGCCGACTGCTGCGTCCGCCCGCCCGCCATGATCCACATCGACAAACAGGGCAACGTCATCGGCTCATTCGATGCGCCGCAGGGCCACGGCATGGCTGTCAACAGCAAAGGTTTCACCTACCTCGGACAGGACACCGTGCGTAAGTACGATCCCAAAACCGGCAAGGTTGTTGGCGAAGTTCCGCGCACACCCGAGCGCCCGCCCGGCTCTGCCGATCCCGCCCCCACGTCAGCGCACATTCCCGGTCGCGGCTCCCAGGGCCCCGTCGCCGGCTTCATCACTCCTCCGGGCGGGCGGGCCCGGCCCAACCCCGCCGCCGCTGCCAATCGCGAAGCCGCCATCGCCGCCTTCCGCGCGAAATATCCTCCCACCACGCCGATGATCGTCGGCGGCATCGAAGAGATTCGTCTCGACGAGCCCGCGCACGAACTCTACGCCGCCGACAACTATCTCGGCGGACGCGTCATGGTCTTCGATCTCGACACGCTTCGGTTCAAACGCGGCTGGGGTGCTTACGGCCACAAGCTCTCCGAGATCACCACCAGCGACGCCGACCGCGCCTACACGCCCGGCGGCCCCATGCCCAAAGAGTTCCGCGGCCATCTCACGCTGAACATCTCGCACGACGGTCTGGTCTACGCCGCCGACCGCAACGCCAATCGCATTCAGGTGACGACGAAGGAAGGCAAATTCCTCCGCGAATTTATCCTCGCGCCCACCACCGGCGTAGGCGGCTCAACCGGCGGCGTCATGTTCTCACCCGACAAAGCGCAGCGGCTTCTCTATATTTCCGATCTCACCAACAACCACCTCTGGTTCCTCAATCGGGAGGACGGCCGCGTGATCGGCCAGATGGGCTCGATGGGCGAAAACGGCGGCCAGTTCTTCGGCCTCCACATGATTGCGGTCGAACTCCAAAGGTGTGCTCTACACCGGCGAAGTCTTCCAGGGCGAACGCGTCCAGCGCTTCCTGCCGGTGAAGTAAGCGTTGAAGCGCACAGGCCGAAGGGTCCGTTGTGCGCGCTGGAGAAAACGCGCACAGGCCGAAGGGTCCGTTGTGCGCGCTGGAGAAAACGCGCACAGGCCGAAGGGTCCGTTGTGCGCGCTGGAGAAAACGCGCACAGGCCGAAGGGTCCGTTGTGCGCGCTGGAGAAAACGGTCACAGGCCGAAGGGTCCGTTGTGCGCGCTGGAGAAAACGGTCACAGGCCGAAGGGTCCGTTGTGCGCGGTGGAGAAAACGGTCACCCCTTCCAGTCGCCCACTACCTGCCGCACAGCAACGTTCAGGCGATTCCACACGTTGATCGTGGCAATTGCGATCACGAGCGCTGCCAGCCCCTTCTCGTCGTATTGCCGCGCTGCCTCGTTCCATATCCTGTCCGATACCGCGTCGGGCCGGTCGCTGATCCGGGTCAGTGCCTCCGTCAGATCCAGAGCCGCACGCTCTTCTTCGGTGAAAAGAGGATTCTCCCGCCATGCCGCCACACCGAACACGCGATCATCCGTCTCGCCCGCTTTTTTCATATCGCGCGCATGCATGTCGACGCAAACGCTGCAGCCGTTGATCTGGCTGGCCCGCAGGTGAACCATGTCGAGTGTGCTCTGTGGCACGCCTCCTTTCTTTGCCGACGCTCCCAGCGCAAGCAGCGCCTGCATGGCATCGGGAATGATCATTACCGGATTCTTCATTCGTGCTTTGATGATTTCAGCCGTTTGAACAGGCATAGCGTCTCCTTCCGGCCGTTGTCACATTTCGCTGTGCCCGGCCGTCACACTGATGACGTAACGCAGCCGGAGTGCGTCACCGCCGAAGAACCTCAGTAATGAAAGAAACCGCCGGGCTCGCACAGCAATTCGGGGAGGACCGGCGTCACATCTGTACGGTCGCGCGCAGATGCAGGCTTACGATAAGGCCCGCGCGATCTTACGAAACTGCCGCGACGCCATGGCGAGCACGGGTAACCTGCTGCTGGTCGAGCAACTGATTCCACCGGACAGCGGCCCGCACGCGTCGAAGTTCTCGGATATCCAGATGTTACTGCTGCAAAACGACGATAGTCCAGCCGAAAGCCGGCGTCGGCGAGCAACCGGACCAAATCGCCCATGTGGATCATCGGGGCATCGCCGGTCCGGAAACCGGAGGTTCGATGATGCCAAATCCAAGGTTGCTCGTCCTGTCCACGATCCTCGCACTTTTCGCCGGGGGCGTCCGTGCGCAATGGTTGAACTATCCGACGCCGGGAACGCCCCGCCCGCATGACGGCAAAGTCAATCTCGCCGCCCCGCGTCAGCTGATTGGCCGAAACCCTGCCATTCTCTGCCACTCTGAGTGGGGGTGACCTGCTTCTAAGACACCAGTTGACCGTCCGCCTGGAGACTGAATCTGGACGACTGCGCCCCCCCAGGCCTTATAACTTCGCGGCTCCCAGTGCCCCGGGTCTGCAGGATGAGCAGACGCCGGAGCCGCTGCCATTGCCAAGTATGCTGGAGCAGCGGTTGGCGAGGCTGGCAATTTCACCCGGACTCAGAGTAGATGTCGTGAACGGTGATTCCGTGGTGTCATATGTACTAGTGGGGTTTTCATGCAGGGTTGTGCCCCAGGCCGTCAAGCCGCAGGCGGGCGGATCCGTATTCACCGTTGCTGCGCTGTTGGTACAACTGGTGCCAGAGCCTCCGGGCCCGGCCAGCGTGGCCACCAGTTTCACCGTGACTGATGTGGGTTTGAGGCCTGTCAGGGTATTCGAGATCAGATCCCGATTCACGCCCAGATTCACCGTCTGATTGGGTGTTACGAGGCACGAGCAGCAGGAGACCAATTCCTCACCGGGGTCAAACGCGTACACATTAATGCAGGTGTTTCCCGCGGCCGAGCCATACCCGGGGCCGAGAAATGGAGCGCCGTCAGTCCCAGGGTTGGCTATGTTGATATACGATTCGCCTGCGCCCAGGTTGGCCGCATAACGCACCTGGAACGCCGGAGCCGGGCACATATTCGCAACCTCGACCCCGTATGGACATGAATTGGAAACCAAACCGGTGAAGTCGGTCGCCTCAACCGACCAGGTGCCCGTGGCGGTTGGCGTCCCGGTGATTGCGCCCGTACTCGTGTTGAGGGTCAACCCCGGCGGCAGCGTACCCACAATCGAGAAAGTGTAAGGTGGGGTGCCACCTGAAAGAGCGCTGGTGAGCGCTGGGCTGCTGAACACCTGACCCACGGTGCCGAACGTTCCTGAGGCAGCACACGTCAAAGTGAGGTTACCAGTGACCACGAAGGGACAGGTCAATGAACCCACTCCCCCTTTGGAATCCGTCACCTGAACCGACCAGCTGCCCGGGGCGGTTGGCGTCCCGGTGATTGCCCCCGTACTCGTGCTGAGGGTCAACCCCGGCGCGATCGTTCCCACGACCGCGAAAGTGTAAGGTGGAGTGCCGCCGGTGACGTTGATCGCCGGACTGCTGAACGGAGTGCCTACTGTGCCTGTAGTCCCCGTGGCTGGGCAACTTGGCGTTACTTGCCCAATGCTATACGGGCAAGTCGGTGTGCCCACGAAACCGAGGGAGTCCGTGACCTCAAGCGTAAAGCTTCCGGTGGCCGTGGGCGTCCCCGTGACCGCGCCCGTCGAGGTGTTCAGAGTTAGCCCCGTCGGCAAAGCTCCCGACGCTACAGAGAACGTAAAGGGCGATACGCCGCCCGAAATGCTTGATAGCAGTGAGGGACTGCTGAAGGCCACTCCCACCTCGCCCGTGGTACCCGTACTGGCGCACGTTAAGGTTGGCGGTGGAACAAACGTGAAAACCACTGTAACCGACACCGAGGCATTGGTTATGTGAATGGTTGAGACATTGCCGCCGGGGGGAATGATGTCAGGATCAGTAGTCGAACGTGTTGAAACCGATGCTAAAGTTACCGGCGCCTTCATACCCGGCAAACGTAGAGTTCGCGTTGTCGGTCAAGGGACCCACACTCAGGGGTCCAGAGGTCAAAGTACCGGATGAATACGTCGCTGTCGGAGACCCACTGGCGCCCAGGTTCTGGTTACCGGTTGTAAACGTTCCCGAAAACAGTGTGGCAGGGAAGCTGAAGCCGGGCAGGGCGGCATTGAGGCTGAAATCGCTCTTGGTGTTTCCAGTGCCACTTTCCGGCCCTGGCGCGTTGTTTGTCAGGGTAATCGAACCGCTTATTGAACCCGTGATGCCAATCGAGACGCTGGTCAGCTCACCGGTTGCGGGAGGGAACTGGGGACAGGTGATTGTGGCGTTCGACAGGTCCGTAAATTGGGATGTGATAACGGTACAGGTCACCGGCAGGGTACCGGCCGCGGCGAAACCGCAAGTCGCCACCAATAACATAACAATTCCGACCGTGCGCACGATCAATTCAGACACTGAACACTTCGCTCTCATAGAAGAACCTCTACACGCCACGGCCTCGGTACCCGAAGCATGGAACTTAATGCTAATATTCCGCACTAACTTTAAAGTGTTACCTAACTAAATGCAACTACCCGAATAGACTACTCGGATTGAGTAGCCAGATATCAGGCTAGTCCAAGGCTGCGATTCTGAGACTACGTATGTAAGGGAGCGGACGCGCCTCGCCATTACTCGACACGGAGCGACCATCCGCATCTACGTCCCAACCAAGCCGAAACCGAGCCAGGCGGACCTCGAAGCTCTGCGTCTCGCTTGTCGGAAAATGCAGGATCTGTTCGCCGCGGCAGGTGCAACCGAAGACGAGATTATCGCTGACTTCCGGAAGTCTCGGCAAGCGCGGCGAACCTCATGTCGGCGAACCTCAAAGACCTGACTATGCTGGTACTCGACGCGAACATTCTGGTTCGCGCGGTACTCGGGTCGAAGGTTCTTCTCTTGCTGCGCAAATACGCGGGGCAGGTCGAATTCCTGGCCCCGGACGTCGCGTTTCGGGAGTCCGTGAACATCTGCCCGGGATCCTCGCCGCGTGCGGGATTACAGTGGATTACAGTCGCACCCGCTCTGGATACACTTAATCTCGTCTTGGGCCTGGTGCAGACCATCGAAGCCGAAACATATTCGGGCCAGGAGGGAATTGCCCGCGCGCGCATCGCTAGGCGCGATGAAGACGACTGGCCCGTCCTGGCCGCCGCCTTGGCATTCGAATGCGCCATTTGGACAGAAGATACCGACTTCTTCGGCTGCGGCGTGGCGACGTGGACTACTGATCGCGTCGAGTTGTACCTCGCGAAAGCTTCGGGACCAGCGGTCTGACGCAACGCGATCTGCCCCGGTCGGTGAACTGATCGGCCGGGACCTTGATCGCGAACCTCCCGTCCCCAGCCGCGCGGACCGCGCGCGCGCCACACCTCGCCCTTCCTGCCTTTGCCGATAGCAGAGACGATTTCGTAGGGGCCGAGTTTGGAGCCGGGTCGCAGGTCCATGGGGAACGTCGGATCGCTTCCATTCAATATATGGAATTCGCCGGTCGGATGGCTGGTTCATCCATCTGAATCTGGTCTGTGTGAAGTGGACTTCGGCGTTTGGAGCGGATTACTCCCGTCGCCCGGCCTTCCGTCAATAATCCGGCCAGCACTCCGAAATTCCGGACGATCGGAAGTCACCGCCGATTCTGCTCCGTCCTGTTAGAATGACTGAAATTCATGACACCCGCCGCCGCGAGCCGATGCCCGGTGTGTGCGGCAGAGGTGCGCCCGAACTGGCGCGTCTGTCCTGCCTGCGAAGCCCGGCTCGACGGCAACGAAGCCCGGCCCGGCGACAGCAAAACGTGGACCTCTTTCAAAGAATCGCCAGCGCACTCTTCAAGCACGCTGGATGAGGGCCGGTTTCCTGCGGGGTCCACTCTCGCGGAGCGCTACCGCATTCTCGGACTCATTGGCCGCGGCGGCATGGGCGAAGTCTATCGTCAACGACCTCAAACTCGGTCAGCCGGTTGCCCTGAAATTCCTCCCGGAATCCATTGCCGGCGATCCCGACCGGCTCGAGCGCTTCCACGCTGAAGTTCGCATCGCGCGACAGGTTTCGCATCCCAACGTGTGCCGGGTTTATGACATCGGCGAAACAGCCGATGGCGTGTTCCTATCGATGGAGTACATCGACGGCGAGGACCTGCGCTCGCTGCTGCGCCGCATCGGTCGGCTGCGCCGGCGATAAAGCTGTGGAACTGGCGCGCCGTCTCTGCGCGGGTCTGGCTGCGGCGCACGACAAAGGAATTCTGCATCGCGACCTCAAACCGGCCAACATCATGATCGATGGCCGCGGCCAGGTGCTCATCACCGACTTCGGCCTCGCCGCCGTGGCCGGTCAGATTCAGGGCGCGGGTGTCCGCGACGGAACGCCTGCATACCAGGCGCCCGAACAGCGCGCGGGCAAAGAAGTCACGGTCCGCAGCGACATCTATGCGCTTGGTTTGATCCTCCACGAAATGTTCACCGGCAAACGGCCGGACGAATCGGCAGGCAGCACGCCAACGTCGCTGGTGAAAGACCTCGACCCCGTCGTCGAGCGCATCATTCTGCGATGTCTCGAACCGACCCTCAGAAGCGCCCGCCCTCGGCACTGGCAGTAGCGCGGGCGCTGCCGGGAGGCGATCCGCTGGCCGCGGCGCTGGCGGCGGGCGACACACCGTCACCGCAAATGGTGGCCGCCGCCGGAGACACCGAAGCCATTTCGGTGCGGTCCGCGGCGATTGCTCTCGGTGTTGTGGCCGCCGGACTGATTGCAGTGGCTGTCCTGGGCAGCAAGACCAACATCCTTCAGCGAACGCCTTTCGAACTGCCTCCGGCTGTGCTCGAGCAGAAAGCCCGCGAAATGATTCGGGGCTTCGGCTATACCGACCCGCCTGCCGACCAGGCATCCCGTTTCGTTTATGACACGGAGTTCCAACGATATCGTGAATCTCTCGGGGATCCCGCCGAGTACCGAACCCTGCTCGCCAAAGGCTCGCCGGCTCTCATCCTCTTCCGATATCGCCAGAGTCCGGGCTACCTCTCAGATCCGTTCAATCTGAATGTCATCACCCCGTTGAATCCGCCGCCGATTCAATCGGGTATGTTAAACGTCCGGCTGAATCCCCAGGGCCAGCTGGTGACATTCGACGCCGTTCCGTCACAGAGAGAACCGCCGGTCCGGACCTCCCCGGCGCCCGACTGGCACGCCCTTTTTGCAGCCGCCGGTCTGGATATGAGCAGATTTACTTCGGCCAGTCCCGAATGGCTCTCCTTGTCAGGCTTCGATGCGCGCGCCGCGTGGACAGGAGTCTACCCCGGCACGACCATTCCTTTGCGCATCGAAGCTGCCTGGTGGCGCGGACGTCCAGTGTACTTCCAGATGATCGGTCCCTGGACAAGACCGTCCCGGCAGCCAGCCAGTCAGGCCAACCTGCCTCTCGCCTATCCGACGTTCGCTTTGATGTTGCTGGGGGCCTTTCTTGCGTGGCGTCACTACTCGCTTGGGAAAGGCGATCTGGAGGGCGCATTCCGGCTGTCTGCATTTACATTTTTTCTCGCACTACTGGCTTTTCAATGCGAAGCCCACTTCGTTCCGAGCTACGACGGAATGTCCGGGCTCCTCAACCAGGCCGCCCGGTCCCTGTTATACGCCGCGGTTATTTGGGCGTTCTTATGTCGCTTTGGAACCCTACGTCAGACGCCGGTGGCCGCAGTGCCTCATTGCCTGGCGCCGCCTGTTGGCCGGCGGGCTCCACGACCCTGTCGTCGGAAGGGATGTGCTGAACGGCATGGCGTTCGGCGCCTCTATCGGAGCCTACTTTCTGTTCTACAGGCTGATTCTCCCCAACTCCGACTCACGGTACGGTCCGCTTTCGCTCGAATCGGTATCGAACGCGAGTCTCGCAACCTACAGCGCCCTGAACGCGCTGATAAACGCCCCCGCCAATGCTATGTTATTGCTGTTCTTCTTCTTTCTGCTGCGGGTGCTGTTTCGAAAACAGTGGTTGGCAGCGGCCGTATTCACCGTTCTTCTCGCTGCGGCTGGTATCGTGGAAAACCACCGGGTGCTTTCGCTGGCCCTCAACGTGATTCCGGAAGCGCTGGTACTCGTGGTTACCATCCGTTTCGGGGTGCTGGCGATGATTGCCACGTTCTTTATAGTCGATATACTGCTTTGGTTTCCCGTCACCACCGACCTCTCCACCTGGTACGCCCCGAGCACCCTTTTCGCTTACGCGCTGGTGCTCGCACTCGCCGGATACGCGTTCCGAATGGCAGTCGCGGGACGGCCGCTGTTCAGGAGCGGGTTGCTGGACGACGCTTAAGCAGAGTTCGCCTGGAGGATTACTGCCTGGATACAGCCACGCGATCGAGGAGTTCATCGAATGGTATTGTTCGGCGAAAGCCGGAATCGACAAACTTGCGCCCCATGATTGTCGCCGCACATGCGCGAGGTTATGTCATACAGGCGGAGGTGAACTGGAGCAGATCCCGTTGCCGCTCGGCCACGTTTCGATCCAGACAACGGAGCGGTATCTGGGCTGCAAACAGCGCATTAGCAGCCCGTGGTAAAAGTCAGATTTTCGCCTCCAAACATGTGACCTCTGAAATGTTTCAGACGTCATAAGCTGTATGGCGATGGGTAAGCGCAAGCCGAAGCAGGACGCGATGTTTTTCAGCGCTCAGGAGATTCCCCAGGCGGCAAGTCATCCGTTCTACGCGAAGGTGAACGAGATCCTGGAGCGGAACAAGGTCGACAAACGCCTGGAGCATCTGTGCAAGCGTTTTTACAAGCCGGTCATGGGTTAACCGAGTATAGCTCCGGGTGTCTATTTCCGGATGCTGCTGCTCGGCTACTTCGAGGGAATCGATTCGGAACGGGGAATTGCGTGGCGTGTGGCGGACTCGCTTTCGTTACGGGAGTTTCTGGGATTCAGTGTTATCGAATCGACTCCGGATCATTCGACGATGTCGCGGACGCGTCGGCTGATGCCGGTCGAAACGCACAAAGCGGTGTTCCGCTGGTTCGTGAAGGTGCTGGGCGAAGAAGGCTTGATGGACGGGCAGACCATCGCCATAGATGCGACCATGCTGGAAGCCAATGCCGCGATGCGTTCGATCAAGCGGCGCGACGATGGGCGCGGCTACGACGAATATCTGAAGGATCTGGCCAAAGCCGAAGGCATTGAGGAACCTACCCGCGAGCAGGCCGCGAGGCTGGACCGGAAGCGCAAAAAGAAGGCCTCCAATAAAGAGTGGATGAGCCCTACCGATAGCAGCGCGCGCATCGCCAGGATGAAGGATGGCCGCACGCATCTGGCGCACAAGGCCGAGCATGCGGTCGATCTGGCCAGCGGCGCGGTGGTGGCGATCACGCTGCAGGCGGCGGATCTGGGTGACACCACCACCATCGGAGTCACGTTACAGGAAGCGCAGTCCAACGCGGCCCTGATCAACCAACGCGGCGTCGAAGAGGTGGTCGCTGACAAGGGATATCACAGCAACGAAGTTCTGGTCGATTTGCATGCGGACGGTGTGCGCAGTTATATCCCGGAGCCGGAGCGCGGGCCCCGCAATTGGGACGGCAAGGAAAAAGAACAGAAGCAGGTGTATGGGAATCGGCGGCGGATGAGTGGACGGCGCGGCAAAGATCTGCAGAAGCTGCGCACGGAATTGACCGAAAGAAGTTTTGCGCACATGTACGAAACCGGCGGCATGAGACGAACCCACCTGAAGGGTCAAAAGAACATTCTGAAGCGGCTTCTGTTCCATGCCATCGGATTCAATCTGGCGCTGCTGGTCCGGAAATCTTCGGGAATCGGCAAACCGAGAACCCTGCAGGGGCTCTCCGACGCGATTTTGCTTGTCCAGATCGCGATGACGGCATGGACGGCGCACCGGAACGAATCAGCAGAAGAAAGCGGGCCCACTTCCGGTTGGTTTTCACTTCCCCTGGTTTTTCCAATCTCAAGCCACATCTAACTGTTTCCGCACTTCTGCCACGGGCTGTTAGGTGTGCCGGGAATGACGAGATCGGGATCACTCTGCGCGATTCATAAAAACCGCCCTATTGCCCTATTGGGATATTCCCGATTGCGATATCCGGGGTCGTCATTGATCCAAATCGTGGACGGAAGCCCGTTCATTCCCTATCCGCGCAACCCTTTACCAATGAATTACTCGCTGTGGATTTGCAGGGTTATCGGCGTGTGACGCTATTTTCCCGCCAGCACTTTCCGCCGTATGTCATCGAAGAAGTTCTGCGACATACTTGACCATACTACGTGGAACGGTACGTCGGCATTCAAGAGCGAAGCCGATCAACGAGGCAGGACAATCTCTAATTGACAAATCCTGCCTTGGTCCTGTACAGTAACCAAGAAAATCTGGAGGATGCATGTTTCCTGGGCCTCAGGACATGGCCGGCCCGTGGCACGGTTCGATCGTTCACCCCCTCGACACGCAGAAAGTGGATGTCGAGATGACCTATGCCGGTTCATTTCCCGGGACATTTCACGGAATGTATTACCTTAACGGCTACGGCTCTGAACCCTCCGGCACATTTACGGCTCACCTGCTCGGCCCCTTTCTTTACGTGCACTTGGACACGGGGTTTTCCCCAGGGCTGCATTTCCATCTTCATATCCTCACGGGGCCCAAACACACGATGATGTACGGGGCTATTCCTCCATCCCCAACGGGACCGTCCCGCATTCCATTTGCAACCGTGACAGTGTTCAAAGGCACTCGTCTGGAATCAGGGATTGTTGCCGCATGGCAGGAGTTTTTCACCGAACTTAAGTAATAGCCGGTAACGCCCGTGGATTTAGCAGGAATGCTCGCCGGCGAACTCATGACGGCGGGCGTATCGGTTGACCCCGGGGTGAGAATTCAGCGGACCTCTCGCATATGGGCTCTCGGACAGCGCGAATTCGCGCGGCTGCGCGAGGAGATCGGCGTCGACCTCACCGCGCACGAGCAGCCGTGCATCCGATCGCTGGGCGTCGGGGCAGCCCTCACCGAATTCGCGATTTCCGGCATACCACTGACGCGCAGAGAACGCTTCGCCGTCATGGCACTGGGCGGATTGGCGATCCTGATGGTCTCGGCAGTCGATTCAGCACTGGACCGCGGCCTGCAGCTTCCGTGCCTGTTCCCGCTCGATCTGAAAGCGGCAAGCTCGGGCCGCGTTCAATCGGAACTGTCGTTCATCCGCAGCGCCGTGAATCTCTACTTTCGCCGGCTGGCCGCTCTGCCCCGCGCCCGTACTCAATTCAGGAGGATCGTCGAAACAGCCATTGAACGGATGTATGCGGCTGAGCTCGAGTCCGTTTCCTGCCCCAATATCAGCCGGCGGGCCTGGTGGCGTAAGAACGTCCTGCCCATCGCCATCCTTGGCATTCCTGCGTGGATTGTAGCGGAGCGGTGCAGCCCGGCCGATTTCCGGCGGCACTTGGCATGGCTCTGCCGCCTGGGCGAATTCTTCGGCTGGCTGGACGATTTTGTCAACTACAGCGAGGACCAGGCGAACTCGCACGCCAATCGAATCGACACCCGGCTGCAGTTCATGTCACAATCTCAACTGGTCCGGGCTATTGCCGGACAGGCCAAACGCGTTCTGGCACAGTGGGACGCGGTCAACCCTGCAGGTCCGGCGCGGGACTATTTCGCAGTCGTCGTATGGGGTTGGATCGAGCACAAACGGGTACACGCTTCGTCGTAAGCACACGGCCCGATTCGAGCCGTGCAGGCAGCCGTACCGCTGCGTTCGTCTTTGGCGCTGCAGGTCTCCTCTATATCGGCTTCGTCCTGGCTTGCGTGATCAGCCGCGCGGGAGTGCCAATGACTCCTGGCTGGACCGCGAGAGAAGAAGGCGGAGTCTACAGAGTCGAAACTGTGAAACAGCCGGCGCGGAATGCCGGGCTGCAACCGGACGACCGGCTTCTCTCCGTAGCCGGCGACGCGGCGGCCGGCATCTTCGGACCGGCCCTCGCACTCTCCCGCGTGCCGTACGGCGAATCGTACCCGGTTGAAGTCGAACGCGGCGGGGCAGTTGTGAGGCTTTCGCTGCCGATGAATCCCCCCGCCCGGCCGGATTGGGGGGGATTTTTCCCCAATTTGGTTGTCGCGATTCTCTTAATCGCGCTTTCGGTTTACGTCGCCGCGTTGCGGTGGCGAAATCTTACCGCGAGGCTCGGGGCCCTCATGTACATGACGGGAGGCGGAATCGGCATGACAGCCGTCATCCTGATCGGGTTCCCAGGATGGGGCGGGCTCTCATCTGCGCTGGCTACCGCGTTTCTCAGCTTATACAGACCGTGGGAATTGCCGCTCGCCTATGATTTCTGTTCGCGTTTCCCCCGCTCGGTCGAAGAAGCTCCCGCCGCGCACCGGCTTCGCCGGGCACTCTATGTCTGGGCTGGACTGCTATGGATTCCGTTCAATGTTCCGGTATTCGCGCACGTTTTGGGCATTCCGCCGATGGGGGCGATTGTCGCGCTCGTACCCTTCCGGCCGGACGGCGAGTTTGGCGCGCCGATGATCGCCGCCTTCGAAAGCATCACGGCCGCGCTCTCGTGTCTCGTTCTCTTTCGCAACTACGCGCGGCTCCGCACACCGGACTCGCGTCGAAGAATAAGGTGGGCGGGACTCGCGATCGGGTCGTCGGTGGGCACATTTCTGTTGTTCGCGTTATTGAAGCTCATCCGGAACGTGACTGGGAGCGAGCTGGCAGGCCAGTTGGAAGCAATAGTCAATGACGCCGCGACGTTCGAAATCGGCCTGTCCATTCTGGGCCTCGGTTATGCAGTGTCGAAACATCGCGTTCTCGGCATTCGCGTGGCCATCCGGCAGGGCTTGCAATACCTGCTTGCAAAGAACGTACTACGCCTGATCGTTCTTCTGCCTCTCTTCGTCATCCTCTTCCAGGCGATTGCCAATCCGGAACGCGGCCTCAGGGACCTCCTGATGCGCAATTCGTGGCCATTCTTTCTGGCCGTCGCAGCTGCCGGAGCAGTCGGATTGCGCTACCGGGTACAGATACGGCCGTGGCTCGATCGGCGCTTCTTCCGAACCGCGCTCGTGCAGGAACAGGTGCTGGCAGCGCTCATGGAGCGGATCAAACAGGTCGAATCGGAACAGGAGCTCTGCATGATTGCCGGCCGGGAGCTGGACGCCGCACTGCACGTCGATGGCTGCCATCTTTTCCTGAGTGACCGAGACGGCCGCGTGCGCGTTGCTTATTCGCAATGGCTCGATCGCGCGGCCCGGCTCCGGGACTGGCTGAACTCGGATGGGATGGACCTGCTCAGTGCCGGTTCACTCTTCCTGTTGTATGAGGTGCAGGAAAACAGCTGGGACGGGGATACCTATGAATCCCAACCAGCCGAGCACCTGATCGTGCCGGTCAGGGGAACCGACCGGAACGGCACAATAACCCTGGCACTGGGTCCCAAGCTCTCCGAACAACCATACACGACCCGCGACCGCGATCTCCTGGCGGCCATCGCGGGTCAGATGGGAATCGTGCGCGAAGTGCTCCGCCTAAGGAGGAGCGTGCAGGAGGAGCGGCGAACGCGCGTACAGGTGCTCGGACATCTCGACAGCCAACACGTGCAGCTTCTTACCGAATGTCCCGATTGCGGGCGGTGCTACACCACTGCGGAATCCCTTTGCCCGCACGACGGCGTGAGTCTCTCCCTGACCCTGCCGGTGGAAAGGACCATCGACGGAAAATACCGCCTCGAACGCCGAATCGGCCGCGGCGGGATGGGAGTGGTCTATTGGGCCCACGACCTGCGGCTGGACCGGCCGGTCGCGGTCAAGATGATGATCGGGGACCTGTTCGGGAACAACATAGCTATGTCGCGATTCTCGCGCGAAGCGCAGGCCGCCGCGGCACTGCATCACCCCAATATTGTCGCCGTGTACGATTTCGGCTGGCTGCCCGCGGGCGGGGCATACCTGGGAATGGAGTGGATTGACGGGAAATCCTGGCGCGACCATATAAAGCCCGGCGGCATGGCATCAGAACGAGCCCTCCCTGCCATGCGGCAGTTATGCCTGGGTGTGGAAGCCGCTCACATCGGAGGGGTCATACACCGCGATCTCAAACCCGAGAACATCGTGATCGCCGAAGGTTCCTGGCGGGTGGTCGTGCTTGACTTCGGGCTGGCGAAGTTTCGCAGGGAAATGCTGTCGTCGGACACGGCCCTGACGGTACCCGGCGCCATTATGGGCACCCCCCGCTACATGTCGCCCGAGCAGCGTTATGGGCGGGCGGTTGATGCCAGCACCGACATATACTCGGTAGGGGTGATCTGCGCAGAAACGCTCACCGGCTGCGGGCCGCCCAGATCCGGAGCCTCTCCCGATTGGTTGAAATCCGTGTTGCGTGGTTCGTTCCTTCCGGGGCCAATGGCCGGGGTGCTCGAGCGAGCTCTAGCGCAGCAAGGAGCGCAACGCCCTTCGATGCGTGAATTTCTGGACGCCTTGGCAGACACCGAATTGACCGCCGGTCCGAGACGCGCGGCTTATCTTTCGATCCGGAAAATAGCGATACGCTTTCCCTTCCGGCATCCGGGAAGCCGGACCACGATTCACGGCCAAATCGGGCGCGGAAACACGGCGCCTCCGCCTGAAGCTTATGGGCGATGTAACAGCGTCGAGGTCAAAGAGGTCAGGGTGACTACAAGGTGAGACGAACGTGGGATGGCCCATCAGCGCCGTCAGAATGCTGATGCCAGTTCGCGTGAATATCGCGAACTGATCCGGTCGCCTGCCGCGAGCACAACGGCGCCAGATCCCTGGCTGGTCTTCCAGCATAGATGATGATAGGTTTGGTGAAGTATTTATGAAAGAGGGCCCCAACTGCTCAGCAGTCGAGTTTTAGTTCGGCGCTTTGCCTGCTTTCTCATTAGCTGCGCCTCGATTTGCCTTACAGCGGAACATTCATCCGCGCAGGTAACTACCACATGCCTTACTGATAGTGGCCAGCGCCTGAGCGTGCCGGTTTACTTCACTCACACCGGCGATATTGCCAGAACTCGGGCGGCCCCTATTTCAAGGATTTTCGTCGATCCGCAATTCCAAAAACTTTCCCCGGCTGCTAAACACCTCATTCTGAGCCACGAATGCCACCACGCCATGCACACGTACATCAACGAAGATCAGGCGGATGTATATGCCGGTAAATTAATGTTTCTGGGTGGTTACAGCCGGGATGTGACGATGAAAGCCGCCCACGAAGTGTTTTCTCAGGAAAAAACCTATGGTCACAGTATTCCATCTGTTCGCATTGCCTCCATAATGAGCGGATTTGACGAATCAGCTGGTGTCACCGCGAATCGCCCCGGGCGTTCCGACCGATCTGACGCCACTGCCAGCGCGAGGCGCCTGAAGGCGGACGCGGAGGCGGATTCTTCGCCCCACCCTTCCCCGGATCATTGACGATTCTGATGATCGGGAAATAAAGCGCGGGCGCCGGCCCTGAGCGCCAGCGAACCGCCCTCGCGATGTCGCAAAGAAGCAAAAAAGCGGAGACTACTCGGATATCCCGAGGTTCACCGACCGGCAGCTCACCCAGTTTCAACATCCCCGAAAGAAGCTTGCGGCGGTCCGCCTCGACGCAGACGTATACGATTGGCTTCGAAATTCGGCCACGGCTACTCGACCCGGATCAACAGTGTTCTCCGCGTGGTCATGTCCCAGGGATCAACGAAGCTCCGGTGACAAGCATTTCAAGTTTTCTTTCACTCATTCCAAAACCACTTACCCCCATCTCGCGCCTCAACCCTCCCAGTCGGGTACATACTGTAGCCAGGCAGGCCTTTGACTGCCCGGCTCTTTGACATCCGCATAACATCCGCCGCGCCTGGGGTGTCTTTACGCCTGGCTCGGCTTTCGGCGGAAGGGCCCCGGAGAAAACACAGTTTTTTGCCAAACGAACCGGATTTTCAACTAACCCTTTTCCTCTCAGTGGCCTCCGGCCTTTTTGCAAATCACTTGCAATTCGGGCCACCTGGCCTGCTACAATCGAATTGCAACTGAGTTGCTGTCTATGCTGCAGACTTTCGTGATCACTTTGCGCGAGGGAGTCGAGGCCGCGCTGGTGATCGCCATCGCCGTCGCGTACCTCCGCAAAACCGGCCGGCTCGATCTCATGCCCGCCGTCTACCGGGCGCTTGTAACTGCCGTAATTGCTTGCTTTATCGCGGCCTGGGGTTTCACCAAAATCGACATGAACGAAGACGCCTACGAAGGCTGGATGCTCCTCGTCAGCGCCGTTTTTGTGTTCTCCATGGTCGTCTGGATGAACCGCCACGGCGCGCAAGCTCAAAGGCGAAATTGAAACTCGGTTTGCAAAAAGACACCAGCCGCGGCGGCGGCAGCTGGGGCGTTTTTCTCTTCGTATTTCTGATGATCTTCCGCGAAGGCGTCGAGACCGTTCTCATGCTCTCGGCGCGGTCCGGCTCGACACCTCCGGCATCCTCGAAGGCCTCGGCGCGGTTCTCGGCATCGGCCTGGCCGTGCTGTTCGGCGTCAGCTTCGTGCGCGGCACCATTCGCGTCAATCTGAAGCAGTTCTTCCGCATGACCACCGTCATCCTGATGGTCGTGGTCGTGCAGCTCGCCATCACCGGCCTGCACGAACTATCGGAAAGCCAGATCCTGCCCTCCAGCAGCCGCGAAATGGCGCTCATCGGCCCGGTGGTCAAGAACGAAATCTTCTTCTTCGTCACGATCCTCGCGCTGGCCGCGGCCATGATGCTGCTCGAATGGCGCAAGCGCGCGCGCGCCCGAAGACCGACGGCCTCGAAGGCGCGGCTCTGCGCAAAGCCCAATGGTCGGCGCGCCGCGAACGCCTGTGGATGACCGCCTCCTGCGCCGCCTCCTGCGTTTTCATTCTCCTGATCACCGCCGAATTCATTTACGCGCGCCAGTCCACGGCGCTCTCGGCCGCCGACGCCGGTGGCGCTTGATAACGGCGCGGTGCGCATCCCGGTGGCTTCGGTGAGCGACGGCGACTCTGCATCGTTTCGAATTGCACGATCGACGGCGTCAGCGTCCGCTTCATCGTGATCGAGAAGCCCGACCACACGCTCGCCACCGCCTTCGATGCCTGCGAGATCTGCGGCACCCAGGGCTACTACAGAAAGGGCCCCGAAGTGATCTGCCGGAATTGCGGTTCGGAAATTGTCATCTCGACCATCGGCACCGAGGCGGCTGCAATCCGATTCCGCTCGAAATCGCACGTGGATGGCGGAACGCTGGTGATCAACATCGATGCCCTTGAAAGGGATCCGCGCTTTCTGAAGCGAGTCGGCCCTCAGCAGCCCAGTAGCAGTTCGCTTCGCAAGAGGCTCGCCGGCGCGGAGCTTCCGAATGCCGCATGATCGTTCGTTTCGTCGCAGGAATCCATTCGCCGCTCGCCGCGCCGCAAAGCGCTCATCATCGCGGCCATCGCCATGGGGTCCGCCGTCGCCACCGCCATGCTCGGCGTCATGCTCGACATCGGCGACAAGATCAATCGCGAACTGCGCCCGAGGGCGCCAACATCGTAGTCACTCCGCAGGCCGCGGCGCTCACCGGCGGCGTCGGTCGATCACCGCGGCCGCCGCGGGCGCGGCCAACTACATCCCCGAATCCGAAGTGCCCAAATCAAGAAGATCTTCTGGGGCCTGAACATCACCGGCTTCTCGCCGTCGCTGACCGCGCAGGACGGCGCGCTGCAGGTCCAGGGCGTCTGGTTCTCGCATCCCTACAAGACGCCCGACGGCCGCACCCAGACCACCGGCATCGACGCTGTCAATCCCGCCTGGCAGATCGCCAAGGGCCGCTGGACTCCGGACGTTCTCGAACGAGTGCGTCGTCGGCGCAGGCCGTCGCCCGCCGAAACGGCTGGAAACCCGGCAGCGAGATCACGCGTGTTCGGCATCGCCGTTCCGAGTCGCCGGCATCCTCTCCACCGGCGAAGAAGCCGACGATCGCGTCCTCCTCCCGCTCGCGCGCCTGCAGCAGCTCACGCAGACGCCCGGGCAGGTCGACCGCATCGACGTCGCGGCGCTGACCAAGCCCGAAGACGACTTCGCCCGCAAAGATCCGAAGACGCATGACCGCGAAAGAACTCGAGCGCTGGAGCTGCACCAACTACGTCACTCGATCGCGCACGAGATCGAGCAGGCGCTCCCCGGCACGCAGGCCCGCCCCGTGCGCCGCGTGGCCGATTCCGAAGGCAAAGTTCTCGACAAGCATCGGCGGCCTGATGGCGCTCATCACGCTGGCGGCGCTGCTCTCCGCCGGCCTCACCGTCTGGAGCCTGACCGCAACCACCATGATGGAGCGCCGCGGCGAGATCGCCATCATGCAGGCCATCGGCGCGACGCGCGCTGGCTGGTGGCGACGCTCTTCGGGCTCGAAATCGCGCTGGTCGGGCTCGTCGGGCGGCGTCATCGGCGCGTTCGCCGGAGTCTGGCTGGCGCACGTCGTCGGCGCAGTCGGTATTCCAACGACGCAGTCGAAATCTCCTGGCATCCTGCCCTTCCTGATCGTGCTTGGCAGCCATGCCGATCGCGCTCGCCGGCGCGGCGCAACCTTTGCGCCGGGCGCTCCGCATGGAGCCGGCCGTGCATTCTGCGCGAAGGCGTCTGATGTTCCTGCCGCTTCGTCCTCGCAGCGCCCTGCGCTATCGCAAGCAGCGCCTGCTGCTCGCCTTCGCCGCGCTTGGCCATGGCGCAGCCCTCGCGACGGTCCTGTTCGGCATCTACGGCACCGTCGAGCGCCGCATGCGCGACGAATTCCGCAGCTACGGCGCGAACATCGTCGCCGGTGCCGGTGAACGGCAAGACCGTTCCGCTTCGATCGTCGCCGCCGCCGAAACGCTCGGCGCGCGAAGCCGCGCCGTTCCTCATCACTCACCGCATGGACGCGATCGGTCGTCGCCGGATTCGTCGCCGCGAAGAGCGCGCCGATGACCTCGTACTGGCACGTCAGGGCAGCCGCGACATCGGGCCGGGCGAATGCCTCGCCGGAGAAATCCTCGCGCGCGGCTGCAACTGCAATCGCGCACCGTCGCGCTCGAACGCCAGTCCTGCACTGTCAAAGGCATCGTCTCCACCGGAGGCGCGCGAAGACCACGAACTGCTCGTTCCCTTCGAACCGCGGCAATGCTCGCGGCATTCACGATGCCGCCAGCGTGATCGAAATCCGCGCGCCCGGCGATCAGGTCGAAGCCGTCCGCGCCGCGCTCGCCGAAGCAATTCCCCGCCGCCGACGTGCGCACCATCCTCGCCGTAGCCGGAACCGAATCGAACGTCGTCCTGAAAATCCGCGCGTCGCTCTTCTTGCTCACACTGCTGATCCTCGGCCATCACGACACTCTGCGTCACCAGCAACTTCAGCGAAATGGTGATCGAGCGCGCCAAAGAAATCGGCATTCTCAAAGCGCTGGGCGGAGCCGAACGCCGCATCGCCGCGCTTCTTCATTTCCGAATCCGCCGCGCTGGCCGTCGCCGCAACATCGTCGGATACACCGCCGGAATCTTCGCGGCCGCCGCCATCGGGCGCGAAGTTTTCGGCGGCGTCTTTCACATCGATGCCAACTGGCTCGTCCTCGCCGGCGTCGCAGGCGTTATGCTGGCCGTCGCGGCCGTCGCGACCGCCATCGCCGCATCGCGCATCTGGAACATCCAGCCTGCGGTTATCCTGAGGGGCGAATGAGTTCATTCATCGAACTGATCGACGTCACGAAAGACCTACGGCGACGGCCCGACCGCCGTGCATGCCGTCGACGGCATCAGCTTCACCGCGCGAACGCGGCGAATGGATCGCCATCATGGGCCCTTCCGGCTCCGGCAAAACCACGCTGCTGAATCTATCGGCTGCCTCGATCAGGCGACCAGCGGCGCGCTGCTGCATCGACGGCACCGACACCTCGAAACTCCGCCACGCGCGAACTGGCGCGCTTCCGCAGCGAAACCGTCGGCTTCGTCTTCCAGCAGTTTCATCTGGTCCCGCACCTCACCGCGCTCGAAAACGTGATGCTGGCGCAGTTCTTCCACAGCATGACGGACGAAACCGGCGCGCTCGCAGGCGCTGAAGCAGGTCGGCATGGCAGACCGCGCCACGCACCTGCCGTCGCAGCTCTCCGGCGGCGAACAGCAGCGCGTCGCCATCGCCCGCGCGCTGGTGAACGATCCGAAAATCATCCTCGCCGACGAGCCCACCGGCAATCTCGACGCCGAAAATCAGCACATCGTCTTCGAACTCCTCAGCGATCTTCACGCGCAGGGCCGCACCATCGTGATGGTCACGCACGACGAAAACGCCGGCCGTCTCGCCGACCGCCGCATCAATCTCGACCACGGCCGCATCAAAGAAACACTGGTCTTTTCCGCCGAAGAGAATCAGGATTTCGACGAAGTCCTCGAACATCTCTGGACGCGCGGCGAACGCGGCGGCCACATGGAATCCCACAGATTTCACCGAAATGCAGTGGCGCACGCCTCATCGCGACACTGTCGCGCATCGGCCTGGTCACGGTCGAGCAACGGCGAGGAGAACGTTCACGCCGCGGGCGAGCAGCGCGCGCGCAACGTCATCCGCCGCCATCGCCTCGCCGAGCGCCTCTTCATGGACGTGCTCTCCATCCAGCGACGAAGTCGAAATCGAATCGAGCGCCTGCAAGTTCGAGCACATTCTCAGCCCCGACGTCACGGACCGCATCTGCACGCTGCTCGGCCATCCCGACGGCCTGTCCGCACGGCAGCCCGATCCCGCACGGCGACTGCTGCGACCGAGAAGCGCGTGCTCGACACTGCTGAAAGAGCCAGCGTGCTGAGCGGCATCGGCGCCCGTGGTATTTGAAGCGCACGACATCTGATAGTCTCAGAAAATTAACTCCATGCATAAAGTCGTCATCATCGGTTCCGGCTGCGCCGGAAACACGGCGGCCATTTACACCGGCCGAGCCGGACTCGAACCCGGTCGTCATCAAAGGCCACGAAGTCGGCGGCCAGCTTTCGCTGACCACCGAAGTCGAGAACTTCCCCGGATTTCCCGAAGGCATCAACGGCCCCGACCTGGTCGAGAACATGAAGAAGCAGGCCGAACGTTTCGGCGCCGTCTATCTGCGATGGCCAGGTCGTCGAAGCCGATCTTTCGAAGCGGCCGTTCCGCCTGAAGGTCGACGGGCGAGTGGATCGAAACCCGCACGCTCATCGTCGCGTCGGGCGCGAAGGCGCGCTGGCTCGATCTGCCCTCCGAGCAGAAGCTGATCGGCCACGGCGTCAGCTCCTGCGCCACCTGCGATGGCTTCTTCTATCGCGAGAAGAAGATCATGGTGGTCGGCGGCGGCGATTCGGCCATGGAAGAAGCCAACTTCCTCACGCGCTTCGGCCGCGAAGTCGCGCTGGTGCATCGCCGCGATGCGTTCCGCGCCTCGAAGATCATGCTCGAACGCGCGCGGGCAAATCCCAAAATCGAATTCGTCATGAACACCGCCGTCGAAGAGGTTTACGACGTCAAACAGAACATCGTCACCGGCGTGCGGCTGCGCAATCTCGTGACCGGCGAAACCTGGGATGCGCGAAGTCGACGGGCTGTTTCGTCGCGATCGGCCACATCCCGAACACGAAGGTTTTCAAAGGCCAGCTCGATCTCGATCCCGATGGCTATATGCTTTCGCACGGCGGCGCGCGCACCAACATTCCCGGCGTGTTCCATGCCGGCGACGTGCAGGATCGCGTCTATCGCCAGGCCATCACCGCCGCCGGGCGCCGGCTGCATGGCCGCGATCGAAGCCGAGCGCATGCTCGAAGCCGAAGGGCATTGAGCATGATCGAGAAGATTTTCGCCTCCCGGCGCTCCGGCTCCGCGCGGACCCTATTCGCCCGCCGTGCGCGCCGGCGATTTCATCTTCCTGTCCGGCCAGGTGCCGGTCGACCGGCGACGAACAAGATTTCGCCGGCGACATCAAACACGAAACCCGCCTGGTGCTGAACAACATGAAGCTGGTGCTCGAAGGCGCGGGCGCCTCGCTGGCCGACGTGGTGAAGGTCGGCGTCTATCTCGCCGACGGTGCGGATTTCGCGGCGATGAACGAGGTCTACACCGAATTTTTCGGCGACCTGAAGCCGGCCCGCACGACCATCGTCTGCAGCTTCATGTCGAAGATTCGAATTGAAGTCGACTGCATCGCTTACAGGCCAGGGCACTAACTCTTCTTCAGTGTGATCATGCCGCGGTCGGTCTCGATCGTGATCAGCGGTCCGTTACCGATGCTTCCCTTAATCGTTGCGCCG
Organism: Terriglobia bacterium; assembly: GCA_963832905.1. GTDB lineage: Bacteria > Acidobacteriota > Terriglobia > Bryobacterales > Bryobacteraceae > BOG-234. The sequence continues at coordinate 1,500,990 of CAWHVO010000002.1, forward strand.
TGGCCGTTCGATTCCTGTCTTACGCCTGCACCGAAATCGTTCAGGCCGTCTCCCTGCGCGGTGGAACCATCGATCTGAAACTCCGCTTTTTCGGGCAGCGCGACTACGATGTCGCCGTTGTGGGTGTGGGCGTCGATTTTCGACAATGGCAGTTTTGTCTCTGTGATCTGGATGTCGCCGCGATCCACCATCAGGTCGAGACCTCCCGTGACGTCGGTGGCTTTGATGTCGCGCACCGCGGTGTGGAACTGGACGGGGCCTGTCACATCCTGCATCTCGATGTCACCCAGATCGATGGTGACGCCGCCGGGAACGGCTTCGGCGTGAAATTCCGTGCGCTGGGAAGTAAACCGCAGAGGCTTCGGGATGCCGCGGAATTCGAGGGTCCCGCCGAATTCTCCGTTCACGGTAACGCCTCCGGCGATGTTCTCCATCTGAATGTCGCTGCCGCGGCCTTCGAGCTCGACGGCGCCCTGCGAATCGGTGACGTGAATCTCGCCGCTGCGGGTGGATTCGATCTTCACGTCTTTGGCGATGTGGTTGAGGCGCACGTCGCCGCGGCCGCCGGAGATTTCAAACGGTCCGTCGATTTCGTCGACGGTAAGATCGCCGTTGCGCCCGCGCGATTCGATGCTGACGCCGCGCGGTAGAGTGATGTCGAGGTCGGCCGATACCTGAATCAGATGCGATCCGGTGAAGTCGTCGGTGTGTAGGACGAGGGAGTCGCCCTGACGCTCGAGGCGCACCTGAGTCTGCTGGTTTGCGCGGTCGGCATCGCCCTGATTGTACGCGCGTACCGTCTTGCGGCCGGTCACCTGCACGTCGCCCGAGTCCTGACCTTTCAGAGAAAGATTGCCGTGAAGGTTATCCAGCACGACGCGCGTAACGCCGCGCGAGGACTGAGTGAGATTGACGTCGTATTCGTAATCGGACCCGAAAATACTGACGCCGGGATTGTCGAAGCTGCCCAAACGCCAGTTGTTGTTGCGGCTGGCGACGCTGATGATCAGTCCGACGACGAGAACCCAGAAGATGCCTGCGCCGTAGAAAATCCGCGGCGGCGGATTCACGCCGTGGCTGGCATGCCAGAGCACCTCGATCAGCCCGATGAGGCCGGCGGCGATCAGCAGGAACGGCCAGTAATCGCCGATGCGCGAGAGAGAAGAGACGTCGGGCCAGATATTGTTGATCAGGAACAGCAGCCCGATGGCGACCACGATGAGCGGTCCGGTGATGGAGCGCGGTCTGGGGGAAGGCGTCACCGCCGCGCTCCCGGATTGCGGAAACGGCGGCCGCCGGCCAGCTTCAGAAGGCCGACGACGATCAGCAGCACAGGCCAGGTCTGCGAGAAACGAAACTCGGTGTAGCGATCGAAGGCGAAGAGCACACCGATAGTGATCAGAATGATCGGTCCGGTGATGGCGCGGACGAGGTAAGTACTCTGCTCGTTCATTTCCGCGCCTCGCCCAGTCCCCGATCATTGCCACGCTGATCAGGGGCGGATGCCTGCGGGCTCAGACGCGCATAGAGCATGTAGAGACCGAAGAGGATCAGGCCCACGGGCCAGTAGCGCTCGAGCTGCTCCATGCTGATGATGTCGGTGGTGTCGAGCAGGAGGATGAAGCCGAGACCGATGAGAAGAATGGCGCCGGCGGGGAAACGGCTGTGTCCGCCGCGCACATCGATCAGGCTGGAAAATTCCTCGACAGCCACCCCGTGGCGATGCTTGTTGGCCGTGTGATACGCCTCGAACGCCATATAGAAAACCCAGATGGCGATGAGAATTCCTATGAGCGGTTCGAAAGGTCCGTGCGTGTTGGCGGCCAGCGAAACCAGAAGCCCGAAGATGACGGCGTGAATGAGTCCTTTGGCGTACTGGCCGTTGTAAATCGCGCCGACGCCGGGAATGAAGCCGAGAAGCAGAGCGAGTCCGGGATGCGTGTGTGTATGATTCTCCGGCGGTGGCGGAGGCGGTGGAGCGGAATACGGGGAGGCGATGGGGGTCGGGGGAGCATTGGGGGCGGAGTAAGACGATCCCGCATAGCGGCCGGGTTCGGGCGCGGGCTTCGCGGGCGGCGGGGGAGCTGCGGCAGATGGTGGGGTGGTCTGGGGCGCATGTTCCGCGCAGTAGATCGACCCCAGCGCCGGCCGCTGACACTCCGGGCACATCGGCTTGCCGCATTCGCGGCAGAACGCCGTGGCGGTGGTTTCGGGGTGATTGGCGCAGTTCATGTTATTTCGTGTCCTCTTGTTTCGGTTGCTGATTCAGCCGCTTCTTATTGGCGCGGGCGTCGGCGGCAGATTCGTCCTGTTCGCGCTGCTGCTCGGTCCAGTCGTTGATCTGGTTTTTGACTTCGTAGACCAGGCGCATGCTTTCGTAGCTCTTGATGGCGCGGTCATAGATGCGATGCGCGCGGTCGTCGAGCGAACTCCAGAGCTTCACCGGATCGAGATCGGCGGGCGTCAGCGTGTGGCTCGGCGCGCAGCGGGTGAGCATCGTGGCGGAAAGCAGCGTCAACAGCGCACCCATCACGATGCGCGGGCGCAGCACCGGAGCGAAGGTGCGGTTGATCCATCCGCTGAAGCCGCGCGAGCGCAGCTTGAATTCCCATCCGGAATTGGTGGCGTGGAGAATCCTCGGGACCAGCGTGGGTGGCATCTCCACATCGGCCGCGCGGTCCATGAAGGCGACAGCAGCGGTGGCGTCTTCGAAGAGAGCCTTGCACGAGGGGCAGGATTCGAGATGGCGCAGGAAGGCATCCCGCTCGGAAGCGGCGACGGTCTCGTCGATCCAGTCGGCGAGGAGCGTCTCGAATTCCGCGCAGCTCATGATCCTTTCCATTCCAGTTCTCAGTTGTCAGTCTTCCGTCATCAGTTCCAAAAAGCCTGCCATTACATTGCCGCCCGGTGCTTCTTCAGCAGGCGCGCCAGCTCGGCGCGGCCGCGGTTGAGCCGCGATTTTACGGTCCCCTCGGGGATCGCCAGCACCTGCGCGATTTCCCGATACTCCATTTCCTGCAGATCGCGCAGGATGATCGTTTCGCGCAATTCCGGCGAAAGCCTTGCCAGCGCGGCCTGAAGCAATTCGCTGGCCTCGCGGCCGGCGAGCGCGCTGTCGGGGCGCAAAGGGGCGGAAACCGCCTCGCCCGTGGTAACTTCGACGCGCGGCAGCTGTTCTTCGATCGAGTCCGTCACCCGTTCGTTACGGGTACGGCGATAGTGATCGATCAGCAGGTTACGCGTGAGGCGGGCCAGCCATGTGGTGAACGAACCTTCGGTCGAGCGAAAACTGCCGAGCGCGCGGAAGACGCGCAGGAAGACGTCCTGGGTAAGGTCCTGCGCCTCGGATTCGCGGCCCGTGAAGCGGTAGCAGATGCCGAAGATGCGCCGGGTGTGGGCGCGTACGAGGTCTTCCCAGGCGGCGGCGTCGCCGCCGAGGCACCGCTCGACGATGCTGGAGTCCGGATCCAAGCTGACCGCGATTGTCTTCGCCCCGGCGGCGCTCGTCGCGTTCCAGATCGCCCCTGCCGTAGCTGCCATCCCTCGTTGAATCCTTCCGTTAGAAAGAACGAGGCTTTCCCATCATAGGTTCAATTTTTCCCGCGCGGAGACTGTCGGGCGGTAGGGAAATGGCCGGGCGGGGAGGCTCGTGCGGGCGGGCCGGGCCGTGGTGCGGGGTGAGCGGTCATAAAGATTGTTTATTTTCAATGAGTTAATCCATTTCTATTGGCAAAACATACTTCTCCGCAAAACCGCTAGGCGCGACATCGCTACTGAGCGGGTGGTTGGGATCTGGCTTTTGCGGCGAGGGCGCGGATGAGATTCTGCTGCGCCAGCTTCAGGCCGGGATTGAGACGAAGGGCTGCGCGCGCGCTGACGATCGTGTTGTCCCAGTCGCCGAGCGCGACGTAGGCGGCGGCCAGGTCGTTCCAGGCGGCGGCGAGATCGGGTTGGAGACGGAGCGCGGCGCGCGCTTCGGCGACGGCTTCAGAATAATTCCCGCGGCGGTAAACGACGCTCGAAAGATCGACGTGTCCGGTGGCGCGGATCCTCTGCAGCGCGACACGCGGAGAGGGGGCATCCGCACGGCGCAGGAGAGGCTGGCCCGAGAGTGAGTAGATGATGAGTGACGCCACGGCGAAGGCGGCGGCCCAAAGCCATCGGATCGGCCGCGGCGAGGGGTCTTTCCAGACAAGCCATGCGGAAATCGCCACGCTAAGCCAGCAAGGGAACTGGAGCAGTGCGAGCGTGCCGCGCCATGTGCCGGTCTGAATGGCGTCGGCGAGATACCAGGGAAGTCCGCCGGCCCAGAGGTTGTAGACGGCGAAAAGAAATACGGCGCTGGTGGAGAAGAGAAGGGCAGCGCCGGAGGCTCCGAGCAGAATCACCCAGGGCAGAACCCACGCGAGATACTGCACGCCAAAACCAGGCGCGAGCGCGATGAATAAGAGCATGACAATACCGCATTGCGCGAAGAGAGCGCGGGGCTGCGGCCGGCGGCTCATCCAGAAAGACAGCGCGCCGATCAGCAGGAACAGGGCGGCGCTGCCGAAGCCGATGTAAGCCGACAGGATCGGCGCTAGGACCGGGACGCGCACGGCGATGCGGGCGAGAATCCACGAGAGGCCCCACGTTCCGGCGACGCTTCTGTATCCGAAGACGGATGCCAGGACGACTTCGGGGTCCTGAAACAGATACGGCGACCAGCAGACCATGACGCAGCCGGCGAGGGCCGCGAGGAACTGCGCGATGCGGCGCGTGCTGCGGAAATAAAACGCGAACGCGGGAATCAGAATGAGCGGCACTACTTTGCAGCAAATGGCGGCGCCGAGCGCGAGTCCGGCGGCCCAGGATGGACGTCCGCTGTCTGCGAGGTGGATGGCGAGGAGAACGAAGAAGACGAGGATCGCGTCGGTGTTGCCGTGAAAGGCGCAGATCATCAGCACGGCCGGTGAGAGTGCGTATAGGACAACCGCGAGCGCGATGGCCCGGTCGTTGAGACGATTGCGGAGGATGAGGCAGATGAGCCAGAGGCTGCCGGCGTCGGCGAGGATACCGGTGAGCCGGAACCAGAACTGAAACGGCAGCGGGGAGACGGCGGCGAGCCAGTAGCAGGCGTGCAGCAGGTGGAATATCGACGGAGGGTGATTCAGGTCAGGCAGGAGCGGGTAGGCGGCCGCGCCGAGGGATCGCGTCCAGTAGGCGAAGATTTCATAGCGGTAGAGGTCATTGGTGCCGTAGGTCCGGAGAACGATCAGAATTTTGAGAAAAAAGGCGACGGCACCGGCGGCGATGATCGGGAGTCGGGAGGATTTCAGGTCCCAAGATTAGCATTATGGGGCTGTTTTTCTCTGCGGTTGGCTCGGTGCGCTTTAACGCGGAGACGCTGAAAGCAGAGAAAAGACAATGCAGACTTACGAAATCATCTAGCGGGTGGATCCGGGAGGAGTGCAGGTAAACTGATCAGCACTGGCAATGGGGGGGCGCGGATGCGCATCCCACTGCCAGTGGAAGAGATTCTACGCGCGCGCAAGAGAGCGGCGGACGATCAGGATAAGGAAGGACAGACCGATTCCGAGCAGCACCACAGTCTGCGGCTCGGGAGTTTCCCCGACCTCGTTCGATACCGACTGGACGCTCGTCGTCGCGTCGATCCCGCTGAGTGTGTTCACAAACTGGAGTCCGTCAATCCCGCCAACGCCTAACGTCTGAAGCGCGCCGTCGGGAAGAGTCAGTGAAGCAACCTGGCTGCCCACGGTCACGTTGGGAACTCCGCCGCCCGAATAATCAACGTTGAGTGCGTTGATCGTCGTGACGAGGGTTGGGTTGGAAACCTCGGCGCCGAAATCGGAACCAGCGAAGTAGAAGGGATCGTTGCTCGCAGAATCCTCAACAACGTCATATTCCCAGGAGTAGGTGTCGCCGGAAACAAACTGCGCCGTGCCACCGGGCTCGATTGTGACGGCGATGGTACCTGGCGTCACAGTGTCGATATGGAAAATTGTGCCGGTGGGAAGAGCGGTGTCACCCGGCGTTATGGCGCCAAGGTCGGTGAATTCGAGCCAGTAGTTGTCGGTCTCGCTGCAGACATAGGTGCTGTCAGGGAAAGCGGCACCAGCCGCAACTGTTGAAGGGCACGCCGTCGGCGGTGTGGCCTGTAGAAAAACAGGGGACATGCAAGCCGTCATAGCCAGCAATCCCAACCTCGTCATCGCACCATTTTGGCCTGCGATTTTCATAATTTCCTCCATTTGTGAAAGGCTGTAACTAAATTTATTGTTTTTGTTTATTAGATGCCTTTTGTAACTATTATTGCGCGTGCACCCTCACGGCAGCACTGGGAAAACTGCGGGTCATGGTACTCAAGGGCGCGCCCTGCGCGACACGGGAGGGGGCGTCGAGTGCCAGGTAAAATGCCCCCGACCCGGCGACAACGTCCATACCCCTCGCTACCCGACGCGGGAGCCTTTCGGCTTTACTGAAGGCCTTCGGCTGTCCGGCAGAGACACCGCCACTCGGGCAGGGACGCAGTTCCGGCGTTCGTGTCGAGCATGCCGCGCTCAGCCTGCTACGTCTGTTCAGCGCGGTCCGGCCACTCGATGAAGCAGGCGCATGCCGCAACCCACCAGATCAGAAACAGCCGGCATGAGGGTGGCTCATTTGCGATTTTTCGAAGCGATCTGCTCGGCCAGCAGGCGCGCAACTTCTTCGAGGTCCTGCCGGGAGAGCTTGTTGAGTTCTTCGTATAGTTGCCCGTCGAGCAGCCCCTTATTGATCCGGTCGAGGAACTCACGTGCTTTAAAGCTATGATCCATGCGGCTTAGCCACAGCATGGAATTGACCGACTGAAACGACAACAGGCTCAGTCGTTTAACAGCCCGTGGCAGAAGTGCGGAAACAGTTAGATGTGGCTTGAGATTGGAAAAACCAGGGGAAGTGAAAACCAACCGGAAGTGGGCCCGCTTTCTTCTGCTGATTCGTTCCGGTGCGCCGTCCATGCCGTCATCGCGATCTGGACAAGCAAAATCGCGTCGGAGAGCCCCTGCAGGGTTCTCGGTTTGCCGATTCCCGAAGATTTCCGGACCAGCAGCGCCAGATTGAATCCGATGGCATGGAACAGAAGCCGCTTCAGAATGTTCTTTTGACCCTTCAGGTGGGTTCGTCTCATGCCGCCGGTTTCGTACATGTGCGCAAAACTTCTTTCGGTCAATTCCGTGCGCAGCTTCTGCAGATCTTTGCCGCGCCGTCCACTCATCCGCCGCCGATTCCCATACACCTGCTTCTGTTCTTTTTCCTTGCCGTCCCAATTGCGGGGCCCGCGCTCCGGCTCCGGGATATAACTGCGCACACCGTCCGCATGCAAATCGACCAGAACTTCGTTGCTGTGATATCCCTTGTCAGCGACCACCTCTTCGACGCCGCGTTGGTTGATCAGGGCCGCGTTGGACTGCGCTTCCTGTAACGTGACTCCGATGGTGGTGGTGTCACCCAGATCCGCCGCCTGCAGCGTGATCGCCACCACCGCGCCGCTGGCCAGATCGACCGCATGCTCGGCCTTGTGCGCCAGATGCGTGCGGCCATCCTTCATCCTGGCGATGCGCGCGCTGCTATCGGTAGGGCTCATCCACTCTTTATTGGAGGCCTTCTTTTTGCGCTTCCGGTCCAGCCTCGCGGCCTGCTCGCGGGTAGGTTCCTCAATGCCTTCGGCTTTGGCCAGATCCTTCAGATATTCGTCGTAGCCGCGCCCATCGTCGCGCCGCTTGATCGAACGCATCGCGGCATTGGCTTCCAGCATGGTCGCATCTATGGCGATGGTCTGCCCGTCCATCAAGCCTTCTTCGCCCAGCACCTTCACGAACCAGCGGAACACCGCTTTGTGCGTTTCGACCGGCATCAGCCGACGCGTCCGCGACATCGTCGAATGATCCGGAGTCGATTCGATAACACTGAATCCCAGAAACTCCCGTAACGAAAGCGAGTCCGCCACACGCCACGCAATTCCCCGTTCCGAATCGATTCCCTCGAAGTAGCCGAGCAGCAGCATCCGGAAATAGACACCCGGAGCTATACTCGGTTGAACCCATGACCGGCTTGTAAAAACGCTTGCACAGATGCTCCAGGCGTTTGTTAACCTTGTTCCGCTCCAGGATCTCGTTCACCTTCGCGTAGAACGGATGACTTGCCGCCTGGGGAATCTCCTGAGCGCTGAAAAACATCGCGTCCTGCTTCGGCTTGCGCTTACCCATCGCCATACAGCTTATGACGTTCTGAAACATTTCAGAGGTCACATGTTTGGAGGCGAAAATCTGACTTTTACCACGGGCTGTTAGGGACTGTGGGACAGGCGGGTCTGAGCTTAAACACTCATCCAGTGAGCAAGAGGGCGCATGTGGCTGGACCAAAGGTCGGCCGGCCCCGTCTGTCACGCCTCTGCCGTTGCAGGCTTTCTTAAGTGCAGGATTCGCCCCTACGCGACCCGGGGGTGCGGCGTCGCGTGCCAGGCGAAGAAATTCTGCGCCTGCTCTTTGCCCATGTAGCGGGCGAGGATTTCGGGGCTGGTGCGGGTGAGGTCGACCATCACGAAGCCATCGAGCGTGTTGCCGAACTGCGGGTCGACGCTGAAGGCGAGAAGCTGGCCGCCGAGCTTGACGTACTGGCGCACCAGAATCGGAATGCCTTTGCCATCGGGCTCGAGATCGGCGATGGGAGCGGAGAGATCTTCGATGTCGGGAAGGATGGAAGCGAGGGCGGCGGCTTCCCACTTCTGCACCAGCCGGGCAGGGAGGGGCCGGCGCGCTTTGACGGCGCCGCGCCATTCGGGGGAGGTGTTCTGCTTTTCAAAATAGCGGGCGATGAGTTCGCGCGAGGCCGGTGAATACTGATTGCTAACGCTCACGGCGCCAAGGAGCTTCGAATATTCGGGATGGCGCACGATGAATGCACTGATGCCCTTCCACAGCAGGAGCAGCGGCGCGAACTGGCGCTGATATTCCGGGCCGACGAAGGAGCGCCCCAACTCGAGGGCGGGGCCGAGACGCGCGAGAAAGCCCATGCGGAAGCGGAAAAGTGTGTCGGTGTAAAGCCCCTTTTGGCCGTACCGGGCGAGGATTTTCGGCACATCCCCGAGGCGATAGGCGCCCGCGATCCCGCGCTTCTCTTTGTTCCAGAGGAAGAGATGCAGATAGTACGGATCGAAGCGGTCAAGGTCGCGTGGCTGGCCGGTACCTTCGCCGGCGGCGCGGAAGGAAACCTCACGCAGGCGGCCGATCTCCTGGAGCGCGAGCGGAATCTGGCGCGCTTCGGCGAGATAGACGGAAAACTCGCGGGAGTGCTCCATGAGGCAGTGCGCGGGCAGGGATGCGATTTCGGCGCAGAGCGAATCAACCGGGATGGGGGGCGCTACGGGCATGACGCCGGAGCCGGTGACGCAGGCGGTTTCGCCGCGGCGGGCGAGGAGTTCGGTGCGGAAGCGGAGATAGCGGGTGACCGCCTCGTCATCGGGCAGAACTTCGATGCGCGTGGGTTCGATGATGCCGCCGACGCGGATCTCGACGCGCCTGCCGCGTTTGTTCAGCATCTCGTTGGGCAGCGCGGCGGTGCGCAGGCGCGGATGCACCATGCCGAGCATCTGGAAGGGAAGGCCGTTGGCGCCGCGGATGAGGATGGGCAGGGCTTTCGACTTCGCGATGCGGATCAGGCGCGCGGCAGTGACGTTCCACGCGGGATCGCAGATGGCGCGCTTCTTCAGGTCGAAATGCGAGACCTCGCCGGCGGGGAAGATCAGAAGAAGTCCGCCGGCGCGCAGATGCTGGATGGCCTGCTTGAGACTGCGGCCGTTGGAAACGCGGCTCTCGGGGCGATCGAAAGGATCGATGAAGAAGCAGAACTGGCTGAGTTCGGGGAGATCGCCGAGAAGTTGGTTGGTGAGGATGCGGACGTTGTGCCGGGCGTGCATCAGCAGATCGGCGAGCAGGACGCCATCGAGAATGCCGAAGGGGTGGTTGGAGACGGCGACGACGGCGCCAGCGCAGGGAATTTTCTCGAAATCGGCGGGGGCGACATTGACTTCGACCTGCAGATCGTCGAGGAGGCCGCGATTGAAATCCTGCAGGGAGCGGGCGCGGGTGTAAAGCTCTTCGAGCTGATCGATCTTCAGAAAGTGATTGACCGCATTCGCCAGCGGCGATGGCAGACGGTTGGACGGGAACGATTCGAGTGCCATTCTTCAGCGTAGAAACGGTTTGCTTACAATGCGATGAACGCCGGGTTGAGAATTGATTGCGTATTGAGGGGTTTCGGCATGGGTGCATTAAATACCCGTCCGACCTGAGGGTAAAGACGCTATCGAGCCCGAATTTGCGTCAAATTCCTCACCTTCCCGTGGGAGGAAATCAGGATTAGATAAGAAATGCAGGCGTAACAGTACCGATGTCGATATTTGAGGGCAAAGATGTTGCGCGCGGGATGCCGTTTCACATGCACGTACGGTTCCTGAGATGTTCCTTGGCAGATAAGGAGGAACCAAATGAAAAAACACGCACTTCTCATATCGATCCCGGTACTGCTTCTGACCCGGGCGCTTCTTTCGGGGGATTCTCTGACCGTCCAGCTCACCGGGTTGTCGGTGAACGACGGCACAGACTACGTACTTCCTTACGAACTCACTATCAACGGACTTCAGACCGGCGCGATCTGCTATAGCGCTCTGTACCAGATTTCGATGGACCAGAGCTGGCAGGCGAATGAATACGATCTGTCGCAGGTATTGACTCCCGGCACCGGCATGTTCAACGGTCCGGATGCGGCCGGGCAGTACGAGACGGTGCCTTACCTGGCTTCGCAGTGGTACACCGGCGCGATTGCGCCCGGCGATACCTCTGATGAGATCGCGCTGCAGTATGCGATCTGGGATGTGTTCGAGCCTGGCGCTTTTACGGTTCCGGGCAACTCGCTTGTCGCGGGACTGCTGGATCCCGACGGCGACGGGCTGGCCACACCGTCGGAACTGCAGAATTTCGTCAGCAGCGGCGACATCAACGACTACACTTTTCTGGAACCGGTTGCCAACACCCAGCCGGAGCCGCAGCCGTTCGTGCTTTATACACCGGGGAATCATGAGAATCCGACAACACCCGAGCCGGGCAGCTGGCTGCTTCTGGTGATTGGATCCATGCTGATCGGCGTGGCGAAAATCCGGTTTGTCAGGGTTGAGTGAAGCCCGGATGCGGCGCGATGTGATTCTTTATGCGCTCTTCACGAACGCGGGTCTGTTCATGCGGCTTTGTTTATGGCAGACTGTCGGAGGCGGTGCCCGCGGCATGCGGAAAAGGGCGGTCAAATCGGTTTGGCTTGAGATCGGCCTGGCGGGCGGGCTGATGGGCCAGGCTGCGGTACCGCCTTCCGGCCCGGATAGGCGATCCGCAAATTCGTTTCATTTGGGCTGATGGCGGCGACGCTGGCGGGGATGCCGGCGTGCGATGCCGCTGCGGCCGATCTGGAGCGTATCCAGCAGCTCATTCTGGAAATCGGGAAGCGCGTCGACGCGAGCACGCCGTTGCTGCGCGGCATGCTCGTGGTTTCGGTGGCGGATTCTCAACCCGCGCGGCGCGGGGCGCGGCGGAGGATGCGGCACGGCGCGCCATGCCGTGGCTGAAATCGGCGACGCCGAATGGCGCCGAGAGCGCTTCGTCGCAGCAGGCTGACCCGAACCCGCCCGCCATACCAGTGGTTTTCGAGCGGCGCAGACGAGTCACGGTTTTCAATGAACACTCGTACCGTATCGTGTTGACCGATTCGGGCATCGACGATGAGCAGCGCTCGACGAAGTATATGACCGGAGGGATCGCGATTATGTCTGGTATCTGGAGCCGCCGGACGATGCGACGGAGCCAGCGCGGACTGGGATCGAACAGGCGTTGACGGAAGTGGAGCGGTCCACCGCCGCGGACGCGAAGGTGCGAGGGATCTGGAACCGCTGGCAGCGTGGTCGAACCGGTTTCCGAAGTCGGCGGAGTGGGCGCAGGTGCTCGACCGGTCGGATCGGGAAATCGAAGGCGTGCGGGATGCGGAGACTGAAGCGCTGCGTGCGCCGCCGCTCGATAGTTCGCGCAAAGAAGAGCAGTTTCCGGCGATGGACCGCAACACGATCATCCGCATGCGGCGTCCGCGCGCGAAGAACCCGGCTGACAGGAACGTGCATTTCCCGCAGGAGGTTTGGCGTGTGGACATCGGGCCGCTGGGCACGCGCGAGGCGAAGCGGCTGGAGAGCCTGGTGGCGATCGATCCGCGGACGGGGAGCCAGACGCGGGCGGGCGGCGCCATGCGGTATTACAGGATGTCCGACGGCGAAGTGCTGGAGGAAGTGTTCGACGAGTACGCGGCGGACGAGGTTGGGCTGGGGGCGTCGTAAGAGGCTATCAGCTGTCAGCCCAAAAACAAGAGAGCCATTCCTCATGAAGCTTATAGCTGGGAACTGACAGCTGAGAGCCCTTTGATATGCTTTCCGGCTGAGGAACCCGTTCGCAGATGGAAAGAAAGAAACCTTCCGATTATCCCCAGGAATTACTGAATCTCTTCGATTATTACGTACACGGTGAGATCGACCGGCGCGCGTTTCTGGACGGCGCGAAGAAGTTCGCCGGCAGCGGTGTGACGGCGACGGCGCTGTGGGAGAGCCTGCGTCCGAACTACGCATGGGCCGAGCAGGTTCCGAAGACCGATCCACGCGTCAAGGTGAGCTATGAGACGGTGCAGTCACCTGCGGGCAACGGGAGCATCCGCGGCGAGTACGTGCTGCCGGCGAAGATGGCGGGGAAGACCGGGGTCGTGCTGGTGGTGCATGAGAACCGCGGGCTGAATCCTTACATAGAAGATGTGGCGCGGCGGCTTGCGACCGAAGGCTTCATTGCGTTCGCGCCGGACGGGCTGACGACGGTGGGCGGCTATCCGGGCGATGAAGAGAAAGCGGCGACGCTGTTCGGGACGGTGGATCGTCCGAAGATGACGAAGGATTTCATTGCGGCGGCGGAGTGGCTGCGCGACCGGCCGATGTCGAACGGGAAGCTTGGCGTGGTGGGGTTCTGCTTCGGCGGCGGGATTGTGAATACGCTGGCGGTGGCGACTGGGTTCGGAGATGGCGGCGGGCGTGGCGTTTTATGGCGCGCAGCCTCCGGCGGCGGATGTGCCGAAGATCAAGGCGGCTATGCTGCTGCAGTATGGGGCACTCGATCAGCGCATCACACCCGGCTGGCCGGCGTATGAAGAAGCGCTGAAAGCGAATCACGTGACGTACGAAGGGTACGTGTACGAGGGCGCCAATCACGGCTTCCACAACGATACGACGCCGCGGTACGACGAGAAGGCCGCGAAGCTGGCGTGGACGCGGACGGTGGACTGGTTCAACAGGTATCTGAGAGGGTAAGCGAATAGCCGAACAGATTCCGGCGGTGGTCATCCCCATCTACCCTATCGGAACCCGCGTGGTCGTCACCTACGACGACCACGCCGACCACTGCGCACCCGGCCCCTATGCCGGTGTCATCGCTGCCGTGAAGGACGACCGGCGGAAGGTCGTCTTCGATGATCCAACCGCCGAATTCGCCTGGCTGAGGCCCGACCCTGGACCCGGGGCAATGGCACGACGACCGCTGGCGCGACGTGACGTGGAGTGCCTTCGTGCTCATAACCGAGGAATAACCGCTGTGTCGAACCAGGTGTCTCGTCGAGCCACTCCTGCAAACCGTCGCGCCGCCTGCTCGCCGGCAGAATGGTGATGCCCGTGAGAATCTCGCCAAGAGAGATGACGCTGAAATACAGTTCCTCGTCGTTCGCTTCGTCGAGCCAGCGTTCGACCTGCGGGTTTGAGATTTTGCGGGTGAGTTCTGAAGGAATGTTGGTATCGAGCAGGAAGCCGCTCATAGTGAAACGTCACGGCCGTAACCGGGGTCTCGCTCAAAGTCGAGATCGAGACCTTTGAACGGGGAATCCGCAAACAGCTGCGCGAGGCTCTTGCGGCCCGCTGCCCGCCGTCGTTCGGCCGCTGCCGGTGCGGCCGCCGGGGATTTCTCATCGAGGGCGTCGAGGGCCTTTTCAAATAGCTCGCCGGCATCATGAGCGTGTCCGGCCCGGATGTGTGCGTTCACGCGCTCGACCAGCTCAGGCTTCTGAATTTCGATGTTCATGGCGCGGCTCTCCTTTTCAGGCTATAGGAACACCGCCGCCTTGTCAGGCGGCTGGACAAGCTGGAAAGCTTGTCCGCAGGCTGCAAAGCCTCGCCCCACAAATCAAGCCAGACAAGCCAGTGAGAAGGGAAGAGGTCTAATCACTTTGAGGCGCTGAGGGTGTCGGTTTCCTTCGCGCGGCGCATTTCAAACGGCGTGCTCTTCACGATTCCCATGACGATGGACGAGAAGCGGTAGTCGTTCTTCGCCGCATCGTGCGCGATTCCACGCACCACCGGCATGTCGTAATACTCAAGCTCGCGGCCCAGCGCATACGTCATCAGCTTCTCCGTCATCGTGCCGACGAAGCGCTCGGGATGCGCCAGGAGCGCCTTGCGCAGATCGGCCACGCCGTTGATCTTCGTGCCGTCGGCCAGCTGGCCGGAGGCGTCGATCGGTAAGCCGAGATCCTTTCGTGCGCCACTTACCGATCGCGTCGAATTGTTCGAGCGAGAAGCCGAGCGGGTCCATCACCTTGTGGCACGTCGCGCAGGGCGGGTTCTTGCGATGCTCTTCCAGCCGCTCGCGCACGGTGGTGACTTTGCCGCCTTCATCGCTTTCCTTTAGCGCGGGCACGTTGGGCGGCGGCGCGGGCGGCGGCGTTCCCATGATGTTTTCCAGAATCCACTTGCCGCGCAGCACCGGCGAAGTGCGCGTCGGATAAGAAGTCACGGTCAGGATGCTGCCCTGGCCGAGCAGCCCGCGGCGCGCTTCGTCCGTGAGCGTGATGCGCCGGAACTGGCTGCCGTAGATGTCCGGAATGCCGTAGTGCTTCGCCAGGCGCTCGTTGACGAAGGTGTAGTCGGCGGTCAGCAGATCGGTCACGTTGCGGTCTTCGCGGAACACGCTGCCGACAAACATCTCGGTCTCCGTGCGGAAGGCGTCTGTCGCAGGTTCTCGTCGAAGTTCGGGAAAGTCTGTCGCCGGCCGGATTCACGCTCTGCAGGTTGCGCAGGAAAAGCCACTCGGAGGCGAAGTTGGTGACCAGCGCTTCGGCTTTCGGATCGGCCAGCATGCGCTTGACCTGCTGCTGCAGGAGGCGGGATCTTTCAGCTTGCCCTGCGCCGCGACAGTCAGCAGTTCGTCGTCCGGGAATGCTGCTCCAGAGGAAGAACGACAAGGCGCGAGGCCAGTTCCAGATCGCTGATGCGATTGATGCGTGCCGGGCTTCGCGTTGGCCGGATCGGGCTCGATGCGATAGAGGAATTTCGGATCGGTCAGGATCAGCCGCAGCGCGGTTTCGATGCCGGCATCGAAGCTGCCCTTATTCCGGCCCTTTCTGATAGAAGCTGAGCAGGAGTTCGAGATCGGCATCGTTCACCGGGCGGCGGTACGCCCGGCGCGCCAGCGTCGAAAGAATTTTCCGCGCGCACGGCAGTTCGTCCGCTCTCATTCGTCGGATGGCACGATGAAAATGCGGCGGCGGCTCGGCGTGTCGCCGGAGCCGGTGGCGGCGAAAGGTCCGGTGATCTGCACGCGGTTGATGATCGGAATGCCGTTCATATCCTGCAGATCGAGATTGCGCGTGAACGGCTGCAGAGGCTCGACGGATTCGGCATGGTTCTTCGCGATGAAACGCGACGCCGATTTCGTGCGGGCCCGCTTTCAGCGGGACGCGCACGCTGCAGCCGCGCGTCGATGGTGTTGCCCGCGACGCCGAGGTTGGTATCCATCATCTTGTTGTCTTCCTCGCCGCCGACGTGGGACAGGAAGATGCGGCGCGCCATCGACCGTGATTTCGAACTGGTGCGGATATTCGAGCCCAGGCATGTAGCCGACGATGTTGCGCAGCAGGAAGATGCTGAATTCGTAGTCGCCGTCGAGCGGGAAATTCTGATGAATCAGGATGCCGCCGCGCGTGCCGAGCGGCAGGCCCTCGATGTGCTCGCCCTGGGCGAGAGTCGGGGGAAGCTGGTAGACCTGCGAGACGGGGCCGAGGCCGCGGTCGCCGACCGCGAGGCTGCGCGACAGTGCGCGAGGCGGACAGATACTGTTCGAGCAGCGAAGGCGAGACCCGCAGAACGTCGGCGATATTGTCGAAGCCGTTGCTTTCGTCGTCGGCGGGAAGCAGAGAGGTGACGTCGATTTTGAGGGCGAGCAGATCGCGAACCGCGTTGCTGATATTCGGTGCGATTCAGACGATGCAGACCGGCGCGGCCCGGCTCGGGGCGCGAGACGGCGGCGCGATCGAGCGCGGTTTCGAGCGAAGCGGCGAAGGTGTCGAGCGTGGCCCGATCGGGCCGCGGCATGCCCAGGGGAGGCATCATGCCGGCGTGCATTTTGCGGACGACTTTTTCCCAGATTTCGGCGCCGTCGCCGACATGATTGGTGTCGATTTTTTCGAGCAGTCAGGCCGCCGGTTTTGAGCTTGTCGTTGTGGCAGGTGACGCAGTACTTGTCGAGGAGGGCGCGTTCGCCGGCGGGGGACATCGTGGGCACGCTGGCGGGGCCCGCGGGCTGCTGCGGCGCCGGGTAGAGGAACAGTGCCGCCGAGCACATTGCCGAGATGAGTACCAGAGAACGCACGACGACTCCTTTGCCTACCGACATGCTATCAAAGCAGTGCCCACCTGTTATGCTGCGGTCAATAGCATTCCATAACAATGACGTGCCCGTTTTGCGGACATCTGGAAGACCGTGTAATTGATTCGCGTGAGAGCCGGGAGGGGGATTCCATCCGGCGGCGGCGGCAATGCCTGAAGTGTGAGAAGCGCTTCACGACTTACGAGCGGATCGATGAAGTGCCGTATATGGTCATCAAGAAAGACGGGCGCCGCGAGAAGTTCGATCGGCAGAAAGTGCTGAACGGTTTGCTCAAAGCGTGCGAGAAACGGCCGATCAGCATGGGCAAGCTGGCGGATCTGGTCAATCAGGTGGAAGCCCGCGTCACGGATTCGCCGGACCGCGAGATCACCACGATCGAAATCGGCGAGTTTCTGATGGACAGCCTGCGCGGAGTGGACAAGATTGCTTATGTGCGGTTCGCGTCGGTGTATCGCGATTTCCAGGATGAGCAGGCGTTCCTCAATGAGCTGCGCAGCCTGACGCGGCCTGTGCCCGGCGGCCAGTGAGTTGATAAAGAAACTGGCGCTGTTCACTGCAATCGCCCTGCTGGCGGCACTGCCGCTGCCGATGTGGACGGCGACGCGAAATCTCGTGACCCGGCCGTCGGTGCCGGCGACCGTGTGGATCGCGGTGGGGATTGCTTATGTTTTCTCCGCGATTCTGCCCTTGTTTTACTTCGCCATGTGGCGCAACGGCGGAGACATCGGTGTGTCGAAACGCCTGCGATGGTTTTGTCTGGCTGGCATGCTCTGCGGAGTGATTGTCATCCGGAACCAGATGCCGGTGACGACGGTCACGACAGGGCTGAGCATGCTGGCCACGCTGTCCTCGATTGTGCTGCTGATCGCGATCTTTCTGCGGCCGGGCGATATCGGGCACAGATCGGCATTTCTGCACTCCATGACGTGGATTGCGGTGATCGGCGGCCTGTTGTGGTTTGCGGTCAATGTGCTGACGTTTGTCTCGAATCCGAATCCGGGAGCGCTGGGAACGATGTTCGAGCAGGTGTGCCTTTTTACGGCGCCGTTTCTCGTGGCCGCGACGGGCGGATTCGGCTAAGCTGGCTTGGGGGGCAAACGATGACTCGCAACCTCTTTTCTCACTGCCGCACAACGGACTTGCGCCTGCGCGGGTTTTCTCACTGCCGCACAACGGACTTGCGCCTGTGCGGGGTGGTCACGCTGGCCGCGCTTTCGCTGGCGGGCGCGCTCACCGCGCAGAACAATTCGAATCCGACGATCGCAGGCGAGGTCAGGCAGAACTATGCGCGCACGAAAGATCTGATTCTGCGCGCGGCGTCGAAAATGCCGGATGAGGGCTACAGCCTGAAGCCGGCGGCAGAAGTGCGCACGTTCGCCCAGGTAGTCGGGCATATTTCCGAAGCGCAGGCGATGATCTGCGGCGGGATCGCGGGCATGCCGACGCGCGTGGATACCACGAAGACCGCGAAGGCGGATGTGATCGTGGAGCTGACGAAATCGTTTTCGGTGTGTGACAAGGCTTACGATCTGATCAGCGATTCGAATATCGCGCAGGTGGGCGGCGCCGGATTCATGGGCGGAACGATGGCGGGCAGGCTCTACGGCAATCTGATTCACGACAACGAGATGTACGGCACGATGGTGGTGTATCTGCGGATCAAGGGCATCGTGCCGCCGTCAAGCGAAGGGCGCGGCGGGCGCCGATAGATGATTCAGGAAACCAACCTCGTCGTTGTTTCGGCATTCGGCACTGAGGCCGAGGCGGAGATTGCGAAGAGCGCACTTGAATCGGCCGGCATCGACGCCACGATTCAGGCGGACTCGGTGGGGCATATGCGGCCTCATGTTGCGTGGGCCAGCGGCGGTTTCAGGATGCTGGTGCGCGTGGAAGACGCCGCAGAGGCGCGGGAAATTCTGCAGCCGGCGGATCTCAGTTAGGCGACGGTTTCTCGGCGTGGTCGATGATGAGGTGCTCGACCGGCGCTTTCTGCGACTCGAGTTTCAGGCCGAGCTGTTCCTGCAGGGCGGTGAAGACATCGGGCACGTTGGCGTCGGGCGGGGGATTGGGCATGAAGTTCAGCGTGAAATCCCACTCGCCTGCGAGCGCGGTTTTGTCGAGCACCGGCCTGCCGAGACGAGCGCTGCTCGAAAGCTGCTTTGCAAGGGACTCCATCGTCTCCTTCTGGAATTTCATTTCGTGGCCGCCGACGCTGTAGAAAGAGTCTGCGGCGCTGCTCTTCGTGAGCTTCGGCCCGTTCTTCGCGAGCACCATGGCGTAGACCGGCGCGTCGCGCAATTCGCGATGCACTTTGAGTTTGAAACGGTCTTCGAGAAGCGACTGGAGCATCTGGCGGCGTTGTTCGGGAGTGGGGGCGGCGTTGCCAGGGGCTTTCGCCACGATTTCGAACGGATCGGTGTCGCGCCAGACCGGTCCGCCGACGAGTTGCCAGGACTCGACGCCGTAGGCATCCATAACCAGGCCTTCGAGTGCATATCCGGAAAGAGTTATCCGGGGGCCGGAAAAATTCGCGTGGGCGTTCGCGAAGCCTTCCAGCGGCTTCACGGTGGCTACTTCGAAGGCGAGCGGCTGCTGAGCCGGGGCGACGGCGCACGCCAGCAGGAAGAACACGGCGGCTTTGGCCATACTCGATAATTTATCGTCGATTTTAGACGCGCACAACGGACCCTTCGGCCTGTGCGCTTAAAATTTTCCCTGGGGCGTGTGGAAGACCTTAGACAGAAACTCCCGCGCGATATTGAAGCCGACTTCCGTGCCAACTACCGTGGCCAGGCTGAGACCTGCATTTTGTGCACCCCTGGTGCTGTGCGGCTGCCATTCGCGCGAAAATGAAAGCCGTGGCGACGATGCTCCCCAGACGCGAATACGAAAGACGGCGGTGGCCGTCGTGGCGGCGCGCGTAGCCTTCCAAGCCCTGTCCCCATTCAGCGGGAGTATCCATGGCCTGGAGAATCGCCGCGCCGGCTGCGGCGCGGATGGCAGCCTCAACGCTGAACGTGCTGGTGACCCAGTGATGGACGCGCTCGGACTGCGTCATCGGGGTGTAGGGTTGGGCCGCGTTGGCCGGGGTGGTGGCTGTCGGGGAAGTGGGATTCGCGGGCGCATCGCCATCCGCGCGCGCGGGGCGTTCGAGTGTGATCTGCAGGACAAGAAGACCAAAGCTGAGAATTGCTGCGTGGAACGTTTTGGTCAGGCTCATGGCATCCCGCTACAGCAAGCAATTCGTGAGCCTGTGCTACGGCGACTACAGCCGGGAAGCCTTAATTGACTGGACCGCGCACAACGGACGAACCACAGGCGCAGTCGTGTAGTTCACCTTTTCCTGGATAAGGCTGACCCCTGCGCCTTCGCCCGTGGTCTGGCCCGTTCGCTCGCGCTCAGCGGTCTCTGCCGATGAGATTGTCGAGACTCCAGCGGCCGGGTCCGGCGGAGCTCATCCAGAGAAAGAAGAAGCAGTAGACGACGGTGACCTCACCACCGTTCAGCAGGGGCCAGAAGCCGCGCGGGGCGTGCGTGTGGAAGTAGGCGATCGCCATCTCGCCGGACAACAGGAAGGCCACGGGGCGGGTGAAGAGTCCGAGAATGATGAGCGCGCCGCCGATGGTTTCGATCACGCCGCCGACGCCGAGCATGGAGCCGAGCGGCGGGTGGAAATTGCCGAAGATGCCGAAGAATTTTTGCCAGCCATGCAGCGAGAAGGTGAAGCCGATGAAGACGCGCGCGACGGATCGCAGGCAGGATTCATAGCGGGCGAGCCGGGACATGCCGTATGCCATTGGAAGTTCAACTTATCAGATCGTCTCACGCGCATAACGGACGGACCACAGGCGCAGAGGTAGGGCTCACCTTATCGTGGCTGACCGGCCCCTTGACCAGGTCGCCAGCCGGAATGGTCAACTTATCCTGGATAAGCCTGACTTGTGTGCTGTGCCAATGGTCAGGGGCCTCAGCGATAATACTGACCTTTGCGCTTCCGCCCGTGGTCTGGCCTGTGCGCTACGTCGCGGCGTGCAGGATGTGGCCGCCTTTCGCAGGCATTGCGGCGGCGCGTTGCGGAAACCAGCGCACGGCGATTTCGCGCCCGCCGAGGTCTTCGATTGTCCTGAAGCCCGCGTCTTTCAGCCGCGGATGGAGTGTTTCCGCTTCGAAGTGATTCACCCAGGGCTCGCCCAGCGCAGCCACGCGGGCGGCGCGCTCATCGTAGACGGCGCGCATTTCGGGAGAGAGCGAATCGGGTGGATCGCTGTAGTCGAAAACCACGTGCGCGCCGTTTGGGAGGCTCGCGATAAAGCGCAGGGTCGACCAGACGGCGTCGGGCGTGAGGTAGGGAACGACGCCCAGCCACGTGAAGAAGGTGGGCTGCGCGGTGCTGAACCCGGCGGCATTGAGGCCGGCGGTGAGAGTCTCGCGTTCGAAGTTGATCGGCGCGTAGGTCAGCGAGGGGGGAATCGGAATGGCGGCTTCGCTGAGACGCTGCCGTTTCCACGCCTGCGTGGACGGGTAGTCGAACTTCGAAGATGCGCAGGGTGTCCGGGTAGGCGCCGCGATAGGCGTAGGTGTCGAGGCCGGCGCCGAGCACAACCAGCTGCGTGACGCCGCCGGTGATCGCTGCTGCGAGCCAGTCTTCCGCGCAGCGTGTCCGTGCCGCGATGAAGATGCGCATGCGGCGTGCGGCGTCGTGCTGAGCAGCATCGACGATGGTCTGAGGATTTTCGCCGAGAATGCGGATGGCGAGCGGGTCGGTGAAAATGCGGCCCTGTTCGAGAAGCTGATGCGCGGCGCGGTGACGAGCGGCGCCAAGGGCTGTGCGGCTGGGCTCCCCGGGTTGCATACAACAGTGAGTTTACGGTGAGTGGGTGTCGATCGCCGATCCGAGGCGAGACGAGCCGTCGCCGAAGCGATTACGCAGGAGGCGGTTCACCGGGTCGGAATAACCGCGGGCGACCAGTTCGCCGAGAAGGCCGGAGATCAGGATGCTCGCGATGAAGAGGACCGGCACCGCGCTCATCGGCTTGCCGAGCCTGACGAAGAAATCGAAGAAGGCAAAGACGACGAACATGTGCGTCAGATAGACCTCGTAGCTGCGCTGTCCGAGCAGGCGCAGCGGGGCGAGGAGCGACGGACTGCGCCATTCGGTCTGCGCGGCAGCGACGATGATGGCGCAGGTGGCGAGGCCGAGGATGGTCATGTCGAGCCCGGTATGGTAAAGCCACCTGAATCCGAGGCGCGCGACCGCCAGCATGAAAAGGACGACCGCAATGCCTGCGCCTGCGAGCGCCCGGAGAGTGGCGCGGGTGAATGCGCGGCGCATCGCGACGATAGCGGTGAGGCAGCCGAGGGCGATGCCTTCCATGCCGCCGAGATATGAGTAGTCCTTCCAGAGACCGGTGGCGAAGATGGTGCGGCGGAAGGGTCCGAGGATAACGAAACCGCAGAGAATCGCGATGAGAAGTTTGCCGCGACCGAAAAAGCGGCAAAGCAGCGGGAAACCGAGATAGAAGGTTTCCTCGATTGAGAGAGACCAGAGAATGTCCCAGCTGCCGGGAAGGTATCCGTGGTGGGATTCGAGAAGATTCACATGGAAGTTGAGGGCGGCGAGGAGGGCGCGGCCGAGGCTGGCGCGGGCGGGCGGGATCACGAAGTCTTTCAGGCCGGCGAGATCGAGAGTGCTGAGGATGGCGAGCAGCAGCAGAAGCAGCGGCGCGATGCGGGCGAATCGCAGCAGGTAGAAATCGCGCGGCGCGATGCCGGCGGGCGTGCCCCAGCGGCGGATGGAGGTGGACGCGATCAGGAAACCGGAGACGGCGAAGAAAATCTGCACGGCGTTTTCGCCGTTCCAGATGAACGGCCCGGTGAGGGCATCCGGAATGCCGGCGGCGTACGGCACCCTGGCGATGCGCAGGCGCACGTTGACGTGATTCATCAGCACGAGAAAGATGGCGAGGCCGCGGAGGAGATCCACGCCGTCGAGCCGCTTCCAGCTGCGGGCCGGGTTCGGGGGCAAGGTTCATTTTGGTATGCGGAGTCGAACAAAGCCATCTCTTCTCCGCGGGGCCGTTCGAACATCGCGGCCCATTTACGGAGGTCGTCCATGGTGACGGGCGGCGATTCCGTGTTGCGGCGGCGGAGCCGGTCGAAGAGCGTATCGAGCGGCGCGTCGAGAACATGGAGCTCGACGGCTGCGTCCAGTGAGCGGGCGCCGGTGCGCAGCGCATCGCGTTCGGATCGTGCCCACGTTCCCACTCGATGATTACGTTGAGGCCATGCGAGAGCAGGGTTTGTGCGAATTGCCACCGAAGCTTTTCGATGCGGTCGCGCGGGATCGTCTGCCAGACGCTGATGCCGAGTGCATTCATCCACGCATCCGGACACAGGCGAATGGCCGAAAGATCGCATTCCACCTGCTTTGCGTGGGTTGTTTTGCCTGCGCCGGGCAGGCAGCAAACGATGATCAGCCGGGCCAAATATTATTTTTATGCACCCGCAACTTCGGGGAACCGGGTTTCGTCTATTTTCCAATACTTTGGTGGCGCGCAGATGGACAGTAGTGCTGTCTTTGGTTATCGCGTCGGTGGCGTTTGCCGCGCCGGCTGACGATGAACCTGTGCTCGATATCGGCCCCGGCATTACGCCGCCGCGCGTCACGCATCAGGTCACGCCGCAGACAAACCCGGATGACGAGAAGGGATTCCGAATCTCGGGGACCGTGCTGGTGGGGTTAACGGTCACCTCGAAGGGCGAGCCGAAGGATGTGCACGTGGTGAAGTCGCTCGATAAGACCATCGACCAGAACGCGGTGGATGCGGTGAAGCAGTGGCATTTCGCGCCGGCCATGAAGGGCGATCAGCCGGTTGCGGTGCGGGTCACGGTCGAGATTCGGTTTCACAGTATGTGACGCGCCTGGCGTCATTGCAGGGCGGCGCGGGCTTCGCCGACCAGAAATAACGAACCTGTAACAAAAGTGGTCATCGGTTTTTCGCGCGTCATGCGGAGGGCGTCGGCGAAGGTCGGAGCAATGCGCAGGTTGGGATGCTCGGAGACCTGCGCCAGCGATTCGGGATTGAGGGCGCGGGGCTGATTCGGCGCCGTCACGATGACTTCGGCCGCCAGCGGGAACAGCGCGCCGATGACTTCGTCGACGGCTTTGTCGCGCATGGCGCCGTAAACGATCCGGATCGGTTCGTGGGCGAAGAAACGTCCGATGTAAGACGCGAGGGCGCGGGCGCCGGCGGGATTGTGGGCGCCGTCGAGGATGATGTCGGGGTTGGTGGCGACGCGTTCCAGACGCCCGGGCCACCGCGCGCGGGCGATGCCTTCCTGAATTGCTGTCGACGAGAGGCCGAAGACGCGCAGCGCCGCGACGGCGGTGCGGGCGTTCTCGACCTGATGCTCGCCCGCGAACGGGCATGCGATGGGGATGGTTTCGTCACCGGAGAGTGTGAAACGGCTGCCGAATTTGTCGATTGCGAGAGCGTCGATACGCCATGCGGAAGACAGAGTCACGGGGGCGTTCACTTCGAGAGCGCGGCGTTCCAGAACACTGAAGGCTTCGGGGCGCTGGACCGCGAAGACCGCGGGCCGGGCCGGTTTGAGAATACCCGCCTTCTCTGCGGCGATGGATTCGATGCTGGAGCCGAGGAAGGCTTCGTGATCGAAATCGATGGGCGTGATGACTGTGAGTTCGGGATCGACGACGTTGGTGGCGTCGAGACGTCCGCCGAGGCCGGTTTCGAGGACCACGGCTTCGACCGCGGCATCGCGGAAGGCGACGAAGGCCATGGCGGTCAGGGTTTCGAAGAAGCTGGGGTGAGCATCGATCTGTTCGCGCGCGAGGAGGCGTTCGGCGGCCGTGTGGACGGCGTCGAAAGCATCGCACCAGGCGGGCTCGGCGATGAGCTCGCCATCGATCTGAATGCGCTCTCTCGGGTCGACGAGATGGGGAGATGTGTAGAGGCCGGTGCGGATGCCGGAGACGCGCAGCGCGGAGGCCATCATGGCGCAGGTGGAGCCTTTTCCGTTGGTGCCGGCAACGTGGATAAAACGGACGCGGGGGCCTTTCTGAGGGCAAAGCTGCGGGTTGCCCAGTACCGAGAGAAGCAGCTGGATGCGGTCGAGACTCCACTTCACAGTTTTGAGTTCGGGACCGAGAGAGTAGAGGAAGCCCAGGGTATCCGCGAAGGTCATGCGGCTTCGCGTTCGGCGGGGTGGGCGCCGGCGACGGGTCCGGCCAGGAAGTCGAGAGCTTTGGCGATATAAGGCTTCAGTTCGGGGCGCGGCACGACGGCGTCGAGCATGCCGTGGCTGAGGAGAAATTCGCTGCGCTGAAAACCCTGCGGCAGCCTCTGGCGGATGCTCTGCTCAATGACGCGCGGGCCGGCGAAGCCGATGAGAGCGCCGGGCTCAGCGATGTTGAGATCGCCCAGCATGGCGAAGCTGGCGGTGACGCCGCCGGTGGTGGGATCGGTGAGAAGGCTGATATAAGGCAGACGGGATTCGTCGAGGCGCATCAGGGCGGCGGAAACCTTGGCCATCTGCATGAGGCTGACCCCACCCTCCTGCATGCGCGCGCCGCCGGAGGCGGAAACGATGATGAGAGGCGTGCCGAATTCGATGGAGCGCTCGATGGCGCGGGTGATTTTTTCGCCCATCACCGCGCCCATGCTGCCGCCGATGAATTTCACTTCCATGGCGCAGATGTGGATGGGGCGGCCTGCGAGTCTGCCGTAACCGGAGATGAGCGCGTCTTTGAGCGAGAGCGCGGACTGGGTGTCTTTGAGACGGTCGGCGTAGGTTTTGGCATCGACGAAGTGCAGCGGATCGGAGGATTCGAGCGAGGCCTCGAGTTCGTCATATGCGCCGTCGTCGAACAGCATGGCGAGACGCGCGCGGGCATCCATACGGAAGTGGTAGCCGCATTTGTTGCAGGTGTTGAAGGTTTGTTCAATATCCTTTTTCCAGACGATTTCGCGGCAGCCGTCGCACTTGAGCCAGAGGCCTTCGGTGCGGACGGTGGGGACGGAGCTGTCGTCGGGGCGGGGGTGGGCGCCGCTGGATTCGCGTTTAAACCAGGACATGGTTGGAGTCGTTTACCTATGTTACAAAGCCGGGAAGAAACGCCGGGTCCGCGCAGTCATTAGAATGATGAATATGTTACCCGGAATCGGCAACGGCGTCGGAATCAGCAGTTGCGTCGTTGTATTAATTATGACGGTTCCCGCTTTGCGCGCCGAAATGATGCCGGCGGCGCAGCAGACGGCGCTGGTGCAGAAATATTGCGCGGTCTGCCACACGGATGCCGCGCGGAACGGCGGGCTGTCGCTTGAGCACTACGACGCGGCTGAGGCCAATCCGCAGCTGGCGGCGATGCTGCTGAGCAAACTGAGGAACGGGGCCATGGGTGCGGCAGGGCTGCGCGTTCCGGATAAGCCGACACAGCAGGCGTGGATTGCGGCGACGACCGCGCAGGCGGAGGGGGCGGGCAACTGGTCCGTGATGCGCGCCGATTCGGGTTTGACGGCAAGCATCGTGCGGGATGTGGCGCCGCGGAAAAAGGGTGAGGACGCGCCGCTATACCGGTTGACGATGAGCTGCGACAGGGGTATTCAGCTGACGTGGTCGCCCGCACCGCAGACGAATCGGACGTTTACCGTATCGGCAGATGGCGCGGTGGTCTCGCAGCGACTCGAAGGGCAAGAGCACATGGGAAACGGACAGGCGGGAGCGTCGGGGCGGGCGTCGGCTAAGGTGACGGCGCCGCTGGCGGAGAAGATGCTCACGATCAGCGATTTGTTTCCGGGCGAGCAGGTGGATTTTCCGCTCGGCGAGCTGGATGGGGCGACGCGGAGACAACTGGCAGGCTGTCTGATCACGCCTCGATGAAGGGCTGCTGTCCGGGATAGTCTTCCTGCTACTCGTCGGTGCTTTCGGGCGTTGGTTTTCGCACAAACCGTCCAACGTCAGCACGGGTCAGAGTGCCTGGGGATGAACGTGTTATCGCGCCGGCAATCGTGTCGATGGAATCTTTGATCAACCTCCAGTGAGGCGCAGAAAGCGACACCACTCCGATCCTCCGGTCCTTCAGGTTCTGCTCACACCCGATCGTCTTGGCGCCGGTTACAAGCACATCGAAGCCGGCTGCTTCGGCGGCGTTCAGAAGCTCACCGTTCTTTAGTCCGGAGAAGCCGGCGTACTGAGCGGTGGTGGTTTCAAAGCCAGACAGGCAGCGACGCAGCTTGTGGGGGATGTTCTCGTCAGGCAGACAGCGCATTTACCGCGCTGTCTGCGATTTGCTTTGTTCGGCGAAGGCGATCAGGGCCGCGATCTGATCCCGCGTGACAGAGGGATAGTTTTCCGCAATCTCGTCGATGGGACTGCCCAGCTCCCACTCCTGAAAGATTTGATCGGCCGGGATCCGGGTGCCCCTGATCAGAGGCGCGCCGCCTTGCTTCCCGGGTTTTCTCGAGACACTCGCCCATCGAGCTGGAGTCAATTTTCATTTTTCAAAGACCGCTTGCAAGCCACATTATGCACGCGGGAAACCGGGTTGCGGACACGCAATGGCGTAAGTCTCGTGCGGTGAATGCCAGAAAGTCGAAAAAATTTGTGAACGGGCCTGCGGCATGCATGCCCCGCCGGCTGTGGTGTTGGATGGCCTTTGAAAACACAGAAATTGAAGGCCAAAAGCGCGCCGCGCCAGACGAGCGATAAACTGAGGATTCGGACTGCGGAATCCAGGCCATGCGCTTCCCCAAACTGCTTCCGGTAACGGGCATTTTTGTCGCGCTCGGCGCGGCGTGGGCCTTCCAGCGGCCGTTCCGCGAATATCCCGGCCAGGAATACACAGGTTTCGAAATCCCGCCCGGCGCCAACGAACACACCGAATTCGTCATGGGGCGCCTCATGTTCCCCGCGTCGCCCTATGGCATGTTCGGCATGCTCGACCGTTACTACGACTGGCGCCAGGGCAACACCGGCTGGACCAACGATTACCCCCGCGCCGACCGCCACTTCGTGCAGGCCGTCAAGCGCCTCACGCGCATCCAGGTGCGCTCCACCGAGCAGCCCATCAATCTCGACGACGGCGACAACGTCTACGACTGGCCCTGGATCTTCGCGGTTCAGTCCTCGCCCATGGACCTCACACCATCGCAGGCGAAAAAGCTGCGAGAGTATCTGCTGCGCGGTGGATTTCTGATGACCGCCGACACATGGGGAGACGACCAATGGGCGCTCGTCGTCAATGCATTTAAGCGCGTTTTCCCGGAGCGCGATTTCGTCGAGATCCCGGACGGCGATCCTGTCTTCCACGTTCTTTATGATCTGAAGGACCGCTACGGCATCCCCGGCGAGTGGTCGCTGCACGGCCCGCCGTATCTCAATGGCGGACGGGTTGGCCACTGGCGCGGCATCTACGACGACAGGAAGCGCCTGATGGTGGTTTCCGACGTCAATTCAGACACGAGCGATTCGTGGGAGTGGGCCGACGAGCCGCGCTATCCGGAAAAATACTCCGCGCTGGGCATCCGCATCGGCGTCAACTACATCGTGTACGCGATGACGCATTAATCTACTGATTCAGAAATTCGTGGACAAATAAGAAACCACGGTCGATGTTGTGCGGAGCCAGGCGCATGATCACGCGGTCCAGTAGCGGGATAAAAGTTGGTTTAGTTTAGTCGTGCCGTTTTTTGACTTCTCAGAAATTGTCCGGAGAGCTCAGGACCAGGGGGAGAACGAAGGTGCGCTACTGAGCGCAAAGACGACAGTGCATCGCGCCGAATTCCCACTGGCGGTGAGACGAGCTGGTTTCGAACTGCTGTGCAATGGAGATTTTTTCGTCCCAGGCGAGCAGGACCCCGTTATCGGAGTGGCTCCCTGGAGCGATTCTGATCTGAAAGTTCTTGAGCGGCTCGTAATGGCGGCCCGAAGACGTAGCGTCAGGGTGATCGCCTTCGACATCGACGGGCTACCCTTTGCAGAGATGGTCCGGTTGCTACCGGGCATGAGAAGGTTTATCCAAACCCCGGTGGTTCTCCAATATCAAAATGCTGAGCTCACGTATTTCGGTGAGGAACAGGCCGCGGACCTGTGGCTTCGGGAGTTTTGAACCGAAGCCCCCTGTAGCTGATCGTCGGCGGTGCGAGCGAACCGCGCGTTCCTGAGCTGAGAGCCGATAGCTGACACCTTCTTACTGACAGCCCTTAATCCCCTTCGTCAGGCAGATCGACAACGTCGGCGGCGGCGGAATCGGCATGCCGCGGTCCTGCATGAGCTTCACCAAGAGTTTCTCCGCTTCCGGATGCGCGATCGCGGACTGCACGCCCACCCGCACCAGACCGCGCGACCAGTCGAGCGGAATCCAGGTAACGCCCAGAAGCGCGCCGTTCACCGTGTCGCGGCTGCCGAGGTCGTGCGCCTGCAGGTTCGCGCCGTGGTCCACCAGCATCTGGATCACCTCAGTGCGCCCTTTGTGCGCCGCGCCGTGCAGCGCCGTGCGGCCTTCCACGTCCGCCATGTTGACATCGATGCCGGCCTCGAGGCACATCTGCACGGCCTCAATGTTCTCCTTCTCGCCCCATTCGAACGTGATGCCTTCCACCCAGCCGATGCCCGCCGCCGCCGCCAGCGCGGAATCGCCGTGCGCCGACGCAATCTTCGGATCGGCGCCGTGCGCCACCAGATACTTCATCAGCGTCACATCGCCGGACTGCGCCGCGCGGAAGAACGCCGTCGCGCCGTCTTCATAGAGCCACTGCATGGTGAAGTTGGTGCGCGTTTCCGTCGTGTCGCCTTTGCAGGCCGTCGGCGTCAACTGCACCCCGCAGATGCGCGCGTTCACGTTCGCGCCGTGATCCACCAGCAGTTTGATGTAGTCGAGGTGATCCATGTCGGGCCGCCGCACCGGATAATCGCCCGACTCGATGTTGCGGTTGTTGACCGCGAGGTAAAGCGGATTCCAGCCGCCGTGGTTGGCCAGATTCGGATTCGCGCCATGATCGAGCAGCCACGCGCCGATCTTGTAGTGCCGGTTCTGCGTGGCGGTGAGGAGCGGCGTCCATCCGTAGAGCGTCTGCTGATTGACGTCGGCGCCCGCGGACACCAGTTCGGTCACACAGTCGAAGCAGCCTTCGCGCGCCGCGAATACCATCGCCGTCAGCCCGCCGCCGTCTTTCGGAGGTGTGCGGCGGAAGAAGGCGAAATCGTCGGCAGAAGCGGTTTCTTCATTGAGCGTGGGTTCGCCGTTAGCCGCACCGCCGCGCCCGACTCCGCGACCCCGACCGCGCCCGGCACCGCCACGTCCGGCTGCACCGCGACCTGCCCTGCCGGCGGCGCCGCCCGGACCGTTCACCCCAAACGCGGAGTTCAGTCTCTGCTGCACCGTGGGCGCGAGATTCAGCCGCGAATTGCGCGTATCCGGATCGGTCTCGGCTTTCACATCGGCGCCGCTCGACGCCAGCAGCTGAATCGCCGCCGGATGGCTCTGCTCGGCGGCCCACATCAGCGCCGTCGTGCCGCGCAGCTTTTCCTTCGCGTTCAGATCGGCCTTGTGATCGATCAGCACTTTGATCGCCGCCACGTTGCCGGTGCGCGATACCAGCATGAGCGGCGTTTCACCGTTCGGCTGGCGCTCGTTCACGTCCGCGCCCGCGCTCAGAAGCTTCTCCAGCATCGCCGCGCTGCCGTTGGTGGCTGCCAGCGACATCGGCGTGGCGCCATCGTGATTGGCGAGCTTCACATCGGCGGCGCCCTTGATGAGCACATCGGCGAGCTGAAGATTATTCGAATATGCGGCCCACTGCATAGCCGTAGCGCCGTCAGCCTGGGGCGCGTTCACATCGGCCTTCTTCGCCAGCAGGGAGCGGACCGTGGCGATGTCGCCTTTTTCAGCCGCATCGGCCACCGGACTCGGCGCCACCGTCGCCGCCAGACAAATCGCCAGCATAGCCGTGCCGGCAGCGATCACAGGTATCACGCGCATCATGATTAGACTATCGCAGTTTTTGAATGTCATCATTATCGATTAAAAGAACCGGCGGCAAGACCGCCGGCGTTACTGACAGCCTTTGATGCCCTTCGTCAGACAGATCGAGGACGACGGCGGCGGCGGAATCGGCATGCCGCGGTCCTGCATGAGCTTCATCAGGAGCTTCGCCGCTTCCGGATGCGCGATCGCCGACTGTACGCCCACGCGCACCAGGCCGCGCGCCCAGTCCAGCGGAATCCAGGTCATGCCCTTCATCGCGCCGTCAAATGTGTCGCGGCTGCCGAAGTCGTGCGCCTGCAGATTCGCGCCATGATCCACCAGCATCTGAATCACGTCGGTGCGGCCTTTGTGCGCCGCGCCGTGCAGAGCGGTACGTCCTTCGCTGTCCACCGCGTTCACGTCGATGCCCGCGTCGAGACACATCTTGACGGCCTCGATGTTTTCCTTCTGCGACCACTCGAACGTTATGCCTTCCACCCAGCCGATGCCGGAAGCAACCGCAAGAGCCGTGTCGTTGTGCGCTGTAGGGATCTTCGGGTCGGCGCCGTGCGCCAGCAGATACTTCATCAGCGTCACGTCGCCGGACTGCGCCGCGCGCAGAAACGCCGTCGCGCCATCTTCGTACAGCCACTGCATGGTGAAGTTGGTGCGCGTTTCCGTCGTGTCGCCCTTGCATTCGTTCGGCGTCGACTGCACGCCGCAGATGCGCGCGTTCACGTTGGCGCCTTTGATCCACCAGCAGCTTGATGAAGTCGAGGTGATCCATATCCGGACTGCCGCACGGGATAGTCGCCGGATTCGATATTGCGGTTATCGGTCGCGAGATACAGCGGATTCCAGCCGCCTTTGTTGGCCAGATTGGGATCGGCGCCGTGATCGAGCAGCCACGCGCCGATTTTGTAATGCCGGTTCTGCGTCGCGGTCAGCAGCGCAGTCCAGCCGTAGTACGTCTTCTGGTTGACATCCGCGATCCGGAGTTCACCAGATCGACCGCGCAATCGAAGCAGCCTTCGCGCGCCGCGAATACCAGCGCCGTCAGCCCACCGCCGTCTTTGGCAGGCGGTGCGGAAGAAGGACGCGAAATCGTCGGCCGACGCGGTTTCCTCGTTGAACTGGCGGCCCTCGGCGTTCGTGCTCCGGCTTTACGCTCCGGCTCTACCTTCTCCCCTGCCTCTGCGCGTCTGATATTCCGCTGCCAAACAGGACATCCTGCTGGCGCCACGCTAGTTTGAGCCTGTCGGCGCGAGGTTCAGCCGGCGAATTGCGGGTATCGTGATCGCTCGATCGCCTTTGACGTCCGCGCCGCTCGCTAGCGAGCAGCTTGACTGCGTCCGGATGCGATCTGTTCGGCCGCCCACATAATAGCCGTCGTGCCGCGCAGCTTTTCTTTCGCGTTCACATCGGCCTTATGATCGATCAAAACCTTGATCGCGTCCACGTCGCCGTTGCGCGACGCCAGCATGAGCGGCGTTTCGCCGTTCGGCTGGCGCTCGTCGGGGTCCGCGCCGGCCTGCGAGAAGCTTCTCGAGCATCGCCGCATTGCCGTTGATCGCCGCCAGAGACATCGGCGTCGCGCCATCGTGATTGGCGAGCTTTACGTTCGCGCCCGCCTTTGATCAGAACATCAGCCAGCGCTAGATTGTTCTCGTACGCGGCCCACTGCAATGCGGTCGCGCCATCGGCCTGCGGCGCATTCACGTCGGCCTTCTGCGCGAGCAGGGTTTTCACCGTTGCCATGTCGCCTTTCATGGCCGCATCGGCCACGGGACTGGGCGCCGTCGCCGCCGATGCCGTTAAAGAGAACAGCAGCGCGGCAGCGGCCGTCAATAATGGCAGGGTCAAGGGGTATCGGACTTCGTCCGAAAGACCGCTGGAAAGCGGGTCCGCAGCCTGGAAAGGCTGCCCCACATCAAACGAGGCCCTCCAGGGTACCCGTGCTGTCGCCGATGCTGTCCTGGTGAATGCCGTACATCCGAAAGAATGCTGAGCAGGAGATTGCTCGACGTGACGGTCTTGCGTCGGGAAGTGCCAGATGCCGTCCGCCCTTGAGCTGCCCGAACCGCCGCCAGCCAGAAGGTGCGGCACGTCGTAGTGCAGGTGCTGGTTCGAGTCGCCCATGTTGGTGCCGTAAAGCACGAGCGAATGATCGAGCAGAGTGCCGTCGCCATCAGGCGTGTTCTTCAGCTTGTCGAGATAGTAAGCGAGGCACTTCACGTGATACTGGTTCAGCTTCGAATACTGCGCGATGCGGTCGGGATTCTCGGCATGGTGCGAGCCGCCGTGGAAGCTGAGCGAGGGCACATCGCTCGCCGGGATAGGCGCGGCCGGTGAGGTCGCGCGCATAGAGCACGGTGGAAACGCGGGTGATGTCGCTCTTGAACGCCAGCACCTGCAGATCGAAATGCAGTTTCACGTGCTCATCGAACGCTTCCGGAATGCCGGTGGGCACGATGATGCCTTCGGTGATTGCGTGCCGGTGGCCTTCTTCGCGATGTCGAGGCGGCGCTCGATTTCGCGCATGTCATCGGTGTATTCGTCGAGCCTTGGCGCGGTCGGCCGGTCGCCAGATCCTTCTTGAACCGGGCCAGACCCTTCGTGACCGAATCCAGAATGCTGCGGTCCTGCTCACGGCGCGCAGCGCGTTGCTCCGCGGTGCCGCCGTCGCCGAACAGCTTCTCGAAGACGATCTGCGGATTCAGCTCCATCGGCAGCGGCTGGGTGGGCGACGACCAGGAAATCGAGTTCGTATAGGCGCAGCTATAGCCTTCGCCGCAGTTGCTCGAGTTCGCGCCCGGATCTTCGATGGCGAGCTGCAGCGACGGCAGCAGCGTTTCCTGGCCGATCTTCTGCGCGATGAGCTGATCGATGGTGGTGCCGTCCTGAATATCCGCGCCGGTGGTCTTCTTCGGCTTGTTGCCGCACATGTAGGCGGCCGCGACCCAGTGGTCGGCGCCGGTGACGCCGGGAGGCGGTTCGGCCGATCTGCGACCAGAGTGCCGCTCATGATCACGGTCTGGTCGCTGAACGGTTCGAGCGGCTTCATGAATGAAGGGCAAATTGCCGGCTTCGAGAACCGGCTTCTCCGGCACCCAGTAGCCGGGCGCCATGCCGTGCGGAACGAAAATGCCGGTGAACCGGGTCTCGGGACTCTGCCGCCGTCTTCGCCAGGGGCGTTTGCGCCGGCAACCATGGAATCGAGAAACGGCAACGCAAGAGTGACCCCGGCTCCGCGTAAAAATGCCCGCCGCGGGATATGCTTCCTGGTAATGAACATCTGCTTTCTGAGTCTCCTTATCAAGAACCTTTCGACGGTGCGTTCCGTAACGCTTCGGGCCGGACAAAAGCCCGACCTGCAGGGCCGAAGCCCTGCCGCGCGAAACCTAAAGTCCCTGTTTCGGCGATGCCGGCGCCGGCTCTTCAGCCTTCTCCGTGACCTGCAGCTTTCCGTTCATCTGGAACGGTTCGCTCTTCACCACACCAAGCACCAGCGACGAGAAGCGATAATTGTTCTTCGCCGCCTCGTGCACGATGGAGCGGATCAGCGGCATGTCGAAATATTCCGTGCCGCGGCCCAGCGCGTAAATCATCAGCTTTTCGGTGGCCACGCGCTCGAACTGCGGCGAGTACTTGACCAGCGCGGCGCGCAGGTCTTTCACGCCAGTCGAGCTTGGTGCCATCCACCAGCACGCCAGCGGTATTGATCGGCGCGCCGTCGTCGGTGGTGCGCCAGTGTCCCACGGCATCGAAATTCTCCAGCGAGAACCCGATCGGATCCATGATCTTGTGGCAGCTGGCGCAGGGTTCGACGGACCGGTGCATTTCCATCTGCTGCCGGATGGTCGGGCCGCGTGCCGCCATGCACGTCGGTCGGCAATGACCTTGAGCGGCGGGACATTCGGCGGCGGCGGCGGCGGCTCCACGCCGAGGAACACCTGCATCACCGTTTTGCCGCGCTGCACGGCCGAGGTTCCGGACGGCTTCGACGAGATGGTTTCGAAGTAGCCCTTGCCGAGCAGACCGCGGCGCATGTCGAAATCCGGACCCAGCGTGATGCGCCGGAAGGCGCTGCCGTAAATGTTCGTCGATGCCGTAGTGCTTCGCCAGGCGCTCGTTGACAAACGTGTAATTCGCGTCGATCAGATCGGTGATCGGCCGGTCTTCATGGACAATGCTGCCGACGAACAGCTCCATTTCCTTCGCCATCGCGCCGCGCAGATTGTCGTCGAAATCGGGGAACTCGGCGGTCACCGGAACCTGCGTCTGCAGGGCGCGCAGTCCGAGCCACTGGCCGGCCAAGTTGTCGACGAGCGCTTCCGCTTTCGGATCGGCCAGCATGCGCTTCACTTCGCGTTCCAGCACGGCGGGCTCGTGCAGCTTGTTCTGCGCGGCCAGCGTGAGGAGCGGTCGTCCGGGATGCTGCTCCACAGGAAGAAGGAAAGGCGCGACGCCAGCGCGAGGTCGCTGATACGATACGGTTGTCCCGACTTCACCGTGGCCGGCTCGGCTTCTTTGCGGAAATAAAATTCCGGATCGACCAGGATGCGGCGCATCGCCATCTCGATGCCGTGGTCGAAATCTGTCTTCGTCATTGCGTCCGAGCTGGTAAAAGCCCATCAGCATCTCGGTATCCTGATCGGTCACCGGACGGCGGAACGCATGCCGCGCCAGCGTGGAAACGATCTGCTTCGCGCAGCCCGTCTCAGCTAGCCTGCGTCGTGCGGATGGCACACGAAAATCTTCGCCCGGCTGGGCGTGTCACCGGCGCCTTTGGCGATTGTCGGGCCCGTCGATGCGGATCTTGCCCACATGCGGGAAGAACTTGTAGCCCGGCAGTCCGCCGGTTTCGATCGTGTCGCGCAGGAAGTGCTGATCGAGATCGTTGCCCGGCGCGTTGTTGGTGGCGAGGAAAGTGACCACCACCGTGTGCGGCCCGGCCGTGGCGTCGAACTTCACGTCGAACGTGCCGTCTTCGCGGCTCGCGCTCCTTATCCCAGTCGAACAGCTTGATGCGCTGGCCGTCGAGCAGGAATTCGAGCTTCTCGCCGGTGATTTCGCCGAACGGGCTGGTGTCGCCCATGTTGCCTTTGCTGATGGGCGTGATCTTGATCGCGTACTCGCCATCGGCGGGAAATTCGTGCTGCACCAGACATGCCGCCGCGCGTGCCGAATGGCATGCCCTCGATGTGGTAATCCTGCGAGGTGTCTTCCGGCACACGATAGGGCGTCTGCGAAGGCGCGGTTACGTCGCCGATCGCCAGACGGCTGATCTTGCCCGCGGCAGAAGTGTAGCCTTCCAGCAGCGCGGGCGACAGGGAGAGCGCGCCGGCGATATTGTCGAAGCCGCGCGTCGAATCGTCCGATGGCAGATAGCGGGCCGGGATCAATATCCAGCGCCAGCAGGTCGCGGATGGCATTCTTGTATTCGGTCCGGTTCAGCCGGTGCAGT
Organism: Terriglobia bacterium; assembly: GCA_963832905.1. GTDB lineage: Bacteria > Acidobacteriota > Terriglobia > Bryobacterales > Bryobacteraceae > BOG-234. The sequence goes on from CAWHVO010000002.1 coordinate 1,537,204, forward strand.
CCGGGCGGCGGAAGGTTCGTGGCGGCGTGCTTGTCCAGTTCGTTTTCAAGGTAGGCGATGAGCGGCTTCGAAAACTGCCGCCTTGGGGCGCGGCATGCCGGCGGGCGGCATCATCCCGGAGCGGGTCATGCGCACTACGCGTTCCCAGTTCTCGGCGTCGTGCTCCACCTGGGCGACATCCAAGGTGTCCAGCGTGATCGCCAGACCCGACGGCTGCCCCGGCTTTTTTGCCCTTCTGGTTGTGGCAGACAACGCAGTACTGATTCAGCAGGGCGCGCTCTGTGGCAGCTGTTTGAACGGGGGCCGCGGGGGCCTTCGCCTGAGTGGCCGACTGCGCCGGGGCCGGGCGTACCGAAAAAACCAACCCGAATGTCAGCAACCCCAGCGGCAACGCCGCCGCACAGCACACTGCAAGCAGTCTTTTCTTCATGGATTTAGACCGTTCCGATTCTATCAGCATCCCTGCCATATCAGTGCTGCTTAAAGGCAGAAAGGATAACCGTGTTGAGAGGCGGTAGAAATAGGGCTAAAGTTACGCTCTGTCAGCAATTTATGATCAAAGAAACACATTAAAAATCAACGCTTTTCGGGAATCAGTCCCGCATGCACGGGCGATCTTGTACGCCTCGCTGTCGTCACGTGCGATCCCTCACAGACTGGCGACTCTCACACTAAAAGCCGGTGCCGATGAAGGGTACAGGCGGCGCCAGCCGCGTTTTCCCGGCGCGCAACGAACGCGACTGGCGTCGCGTTACGCGGATACAAGCCGCGTGTCCGAAATGGCACGTCGCGTGTACCCTTGGCCGACCCGCAAAAGAACCGGCGACAAGATCGCCGGCGCTACAGGTTGAAGGGTTCGATGTCGCCGTCGAGCATCCGCTCGACCAACTCCCTCTCGAATAAGCCCGCGCCCTGACCCACGAACTCACAGGGGTACTCCTGACGGAAGCGGTCGGCGTTCGTCGCCCTGCGCTGTTCCTCCAGAAACGACGCGGGAATCTGCGGGCACTCCGTGGCCGGGCCGCGCATGCGCCACCATTCGGGACCGCCGAATTCCCACGTTTCGTAGAAGAACCCGCTCTTGCCGCAGGGGGTGCTCATCATCCAGATGTCGCCATCGGAGACAGCGAGCACGGGGCACAGAGATTCATACAGTTCGTCGTTCACACGCGCGGCCTCATCGATTACCAGCATCGACGCGGCGGAAAACCCGCGAGTCGTATCGGGCACGCCCGGGAGGCCGACAATCCGCGAGCCGTTGGAGAACCGGAGCGACACATCTGTTATCGCCGTCGCCGCGAACAATGCCCGTGTGGGCGACCATCCTTTTCGCTTTACGCATCCACTCCGCCGTCATTTTTCAGCCGCACGGTAGCACGGGAGGTGGGCGGCGGGAGGCAACTTTACTGGGGTAAGTCTCTTAAATATTAGAAAATACAACGGAATTAGTGTGCAAAATTTTCCGGGTGGGGCTGTGATCGGGGGGGTGTATTAGCGCCCCGTTGAAGGCGGGACTACGTGAAGCTCCGCGCCGACTGAAAGTCGGCGGTGACGCGGATACAATCCGCGTGTCCGAAATGGCAACGAAATGTAAGAAACTCAAGGCGCCGAAGCGCCGACCCTCCAAGCCCACAGTTGGGTTCACTTCGTTTGGTCGCCTGGAATTTCGGTTTTCTGCGCACGACGCATCCGACGCATACGCAGACGGGCTTTGCGGCGTCTTTCGGCGTCGCGAACATCTCGCTCCATTTTGCGCTTTTCGGCGCGATGGGCGCGGAGACCGGCGAGGGCGCGGTTGTACTGACGGTCGTGGCGATTTTCGTAGCGGCTGAGCAACTCCGAAGCGCGGGACTGGCCACTGATGACCTGAAAGGCCTGGACGAGGAAGCGGGCCGGGTTGATCTCGACAAGGTCCGCGTTATCGTCCGGAGAGCGAACATCCGGCGTGGCCGGAGACTGGACGCGAAGGGCGGCGTTCTGCTGGCGCTCCATTTCCATGCTGAGCTGCTCCTTTTCGAGAGAGAGCAGACGCAGGCGACGCCACTCGGAGATGGCCATGGTTTCGACGAAGCGGCGCTCGATGGGGGAGTCGGGGCGGAGTTCGTCTTCGAGGTCGGCGAGGATTTCGCGGAACATTTCGGAGGATTCGTTCTCGAGAACGATGGAGGTGGCGAGGAGGCCGTGACGGATGGCGTTGCGGGAAGAACGGGCTTTGCCTTCGGGAGTGCGGGGTCCGGTGGAAAGGGCGGAGTTGGCGATGGAGCGGAGTTTGCCTTCGGGGGTGACCGGGCCGCGGGATTTGGCGCCGTTGGCGCGGTTGGCGGCGTCGCGGCGTGGATTGGACATGGGAGTCTTCCTCTGGGAATCGACGCAGGCGGCGCTGCGCGGGAATGAGTCCAGGGACGACAGCCTGGAGGGTCGGATGGAAACATTATGGCAGATAATTAGTTGGATTTCACGTTAAATCGTTTGGAATATCGTTAGCACTACCGGTAACAGCTGCGAACGCGGCCGCTGTTATGCGGGATATCGGAGAAGCGGCGGGCGGGCGATCAGGGGATTGCGGATTGATCTCTCGGAAGCGGGCTTTGGGGGCGTTGCTGGCGCCAAGGGGTTCGATCGCCACATCCCGCTCCCTCGGCGGAGCCGTCAAGTTTCAGGTTTGCTCGTTTTGCTCTTTGACACAAGTCGTTGGTGCCTCCGTGCCTTCCGGAGAGATGGATTACACTTTTTCGCTCCGCAGAACGCGGCGACTGAGAATAAGCACCCGGCGCGTTGGATGCTCTGGCGTCCGAACCGCCGTGCCCGGATCCCTTCAGCCCTGCGCTCCGCAAAACCCATCCGCTGGCGAATACGTTGAAACCAGAGGATATTGTCCGGCCGCCGATAGGTGTATAATGTTGCCTTGCTACACGTCCTTCGATCCTCGCGGGAGAAAGTAGTGTAGCATGATCGATCACGGAGATTTAACGATGCGAAAACGTTCTCTCTTGTTCCTTTCGTTGCTGGTTCCAGCCTTTTTAGGCCTCGGCGGATATGCCGTCCTCAAAGCGCAGCAAAAGACTTCGACGGCCAGCGCGAAGCGCTGGTCCGATCCAGCCACCTGGCCTGACAAGAAGGTGCCCGGCAAAGACGCCGTGGTCACCATTGAAAAGGACATGAACGTTGTCCTCGATGTCACTCCGCCACCGCTGCGCAGTTTGACGATCAACGGCAAACTGAGCTTCGCGGATAACAAAGATCTTGAACTGACCACCGAGTGGGTCATGGTGCACGGGGAGCTGGAGATTGGCACGGAAGCCAAACCCCACACGCGCAAGGCGACAATTACCCTCACCGACAACGTCAAAGACGAAGATATGAGTGGAATCGGTGGAACGAATGACCGCAGTGACCGCGGGATCATGATGATGGGCGGAACCCTGAACCTGCACGGTAACCGGACGAACTCCTGGACGAAGCTGTCCAAGACCGCCGAAGCAGGCAGCAACTCGATCGAAGTCCTGAATGCCGCTGACTGGCGGATCGGCGACGTGATTGTCCTCGCGTCCACGGATTTCGATCCCCATCAGGCAGAGCGGCGAACCATTGCCGCCATCCGTGGCAATACGATCACGCTCGACAAGAAACTGGACTACATGCACTTCGGCAAGATCACCTTCGGCGTGGATGAACGCGGCGAAGTCGGCATGCTGTCGCGCAATATCCTGATCCAGGCTTCGCCTGACGCAGACAAGACGCTCTTTGGCGGCCACATCATGGCGATGAACGGGAGCAAGATGTTTGTCGATGGCGTCGAGCTCAATCGCATGGGTCAGAACATGCATCTGGCGCGGTATCCGATCCACTGGCATCTGATCGGCGATGCGCAGGGGCAGTACATCAAGAACTCGGCGATTCACGACACCTACAGCCGCTGCGTGACCGTGCATGGCACAAATTACGTGGACGTTGAAAACAACGTGACCTACAACAACATTGGTCACTGCTTCTTCCTGGAGGATGCCGTGGAGCACGGCAACCAGTTCGTGCACAACCTGGGGATCCTCACCAAGTGTCATCCGGACGCGCCGTGCGTCGGGACAAACCTCGGCCCGTTCGGAGCGGAAGGGCGGCAAGAACTTCGATACGGCCGGCCAGAACGCCAAGGATATCCTGATCCCTTCCGACAACACGGCGTCGACTTTCTGGATCACCAATCCGGACAATATTTACCGGGACAACGTGGCCGCGGGTTCCGACGCGACAGGTTTCTGGTTCGCCCTGCCGGAGCATCCGACGGGTAAGTTCGCAGGCACGGAGATCAGTGCGAAGACCTGGCCGCGTCGAACCCGGGTGCGGGAGTTCAAGGGCAACACCTCCCATTCGAACTTTGACGGTTTCATGTTCGACCGCGGCCCCAGGGCCGATGGCCATTTCGCCGTCGGTGGTCATATTTCCCTTGCCAATCCCGCTGACGCGAACAGCCCTCAAGTGGAGTCGGTCATCGAGGATTTCACCAGTTACAAGAACCGCAATAGCGGCATCTGGAGCCGCGGTGAGATGCACGTATTCAAGAACCTGAAGATGGCCGACAACGCAATTGGCTACACGCATGCGTCCGGCAACTTCGGTCAGTCCGCCTTTACGTCACGGGTGGTTGACTCGCTGTTCGTGGGCGAATCCGAGAACATCGGCAATCCAAAGACGCCGGCGGAAATGGCTTACGGCCGCAGCCTGCCGGAGCCCGAAGTCGCGGATTTCCCGATCCGCGGCTACGAGTTCTACGATTACCGTCATGAACTGGACAATGTCACCTTCGTGAATTACGAGGACAACGCCACCCGCAAGACGGGAGCGATCTCTTACCTGCTGTATACCAGCTTCGGAATGAGCTCCAACAACACCATACAGCGCGCGAAATTCATCAACGCCAAGCCGGTGTATTTCCCGCCTATGGAGTTTAAGTGGAGCAACGATGATTACGGCAATGGGAGCTACCAGACTGCGGTATTCAACGACAAGGACGGCTCGGTCACCGGTGTCCCCAATTCCCACATTCTCATCAACGACGCAAACGACGAAATCGCAATCGACGACGCCTGCGAGATCAAGCCCACCTGGAACGCAGCCGTGTGCAAGGGCGACGTCGGGCGTATGACTGTTGCCGCCCCCGCCGGTCGTGGCGGTCGTGGCGCCGGTCCCGGCGGTGGCAGAGGCGGCGCTCCGGCAGTTGCCGGTCGCGGCGGTAGAGGCGGGGCCGCGGTAGCTGGCGGCCCTGGCGCTGGCAGGGGTGGCAGGGGTGGCGGTGTTCTCGTTGGCCCCAGAAACGGGGTCCTGGGCGCCCCTGCACCTGCGGGTCCGCCAGTCGTTCTCAGCCGCAACGGCAAGGATTTGCGCGTCACCGGAGAAATCAACGTACGAGCGGGTACCGAGATCAAGGTGACCACCGAAAGGCCGTCCCTCGCCCTCAGCGTGAAGGAACTGGATGCCGGCTCGTGGGTGATCTTCGATCTGCCGGGATTCACCACTGCAGCGTCGGGTACGGAGCAGAGCAGCCTGGATGCACTTCGCAAGGCCAGTGCCACCTCGTACTACAAAGACAACGGTACGCTTTGGGTCAAGCTTGTCTCCAGCGGTGACGTTCTTGGCACCGGCCCTGACAGCGGCCCCAGTGGTGGAGCCAGCCTCCAGGTCAGCCGCGGAGCCAGCCTCCAGGCCAGCCGGTAAGCTGAACCCTGCTGTTTGAGCAAGAGCCCCCGGCGCAGGCCGGGGGCTTTTTGTTTGCCTCGTCCGAGAAATTCGTGGGTGCTTTTGGAACTCAGTGCGGCGGTTGGGTGAGGAACCGGTGAAGTTTTCGGCAGGTGGAGTCGAAGGAAGTTTGTAGCGACTCGGACATGCCGCCATGGATGAGCGGACCGCCTTCGTCATCGATCACATCGCAGAGAATCTTGCCGATGTCTTTCCTTCTAAGAGAAGGGTCTTCGTGCAGGTCGCGGATGATCTCTCCGCCCAGCACCCAAAGATTATCCACGTGTTTGCGAATGGTCTTGCGGGAAAGGCTGGTAGATGCCAGATGTTCGAGGAAGGGCCGAAAGCAGGCAACCAGCTTCTCGCCCGGCGGCACGTCTTTTTCCAGCCCCATCCACGAGCGCGGCCATTCATCGATGTCGCGAACGTAACTGGCAGGATCCGGAGGCGAGGACGCGGCGGTGCGGTTTATGGTGGAGATCTTCGCCTTCGCCGCCTTCGTCGCCATGGAACTCATCACGATTCTAAACCGCTGCCACCATTTTCCGGATTCGTTTACGAGCACGCCATCTTCAGTCCGGACAAAAAGACCATTGAAATCGCGGTGCGTTCCCGCAAGGGCGCGACGGCTTTCTGTTCGGGCTGCCACCAGCCGGCTCCCGGCTACGATCATCTTCCGGCGCGGCGCTTCGAGTTCATTCCTTTCTGGGGCTTCCTCGTCTTTCTGCTGTACTCGATGCGCCGTGTCGATTGCCGCCGCTGCAATGCGGTATTCGTGGAGGAGGTTCCCTGGGGTGATGGCAAGCATCAGTTAACCAGAGCCTATATGCTGTTCCTCGCCCGCTGGGCGCGCAAACTTTCGTGGAAGGAAGCCGCCGAATCGTTTCGGACCACGTGGGACAAGGTGCATGACGCCGTCCAATACGTCGTCGCCTGGGGTCTGGAGCATCGTACGCTCGGGCCAATCGAGGCCATCGGCGTGGATGAAATTCAATACGCCAAAGGCCACAAGTACCTGACGCTGGTTTACCAGATCGATCTCGGGATGACGCGTCTGCTCTGGGTCGGCAAGGAAAGAACGATCCAATCCTTTCAGGGATTCTTCACCCTGATCGGAGACGAACTGGCGTCGAAAATCCTGTTCGTCTGCTCCGACATGTGGCAACCCTACCTGAAGGTCATCCGCCAGAAGTGCTCCCAGGCGCTGCACATCCTCGACCGCTTCCATATCGTTGCCAAAATGAATGACGCTCTCGACGATGTCCGAGCCGGCGAGGCGCGCCGCTTGCATCGCGACGGGTACGAGCCGGTATTAAAGAAATCGCGCTGGCTCCTGCTCAAACGCAAGCAGAACCTCACCGGCACACAACGATTCCGGCTGCGCGACGTGCTCCGCTACAACCTGAAGACTGTCCGTGCTTACCTTCTCAAGGAAACCTTTCAACAGCTTTGGGATTACGACTCTCCCGCCTGGGCCGGGAAGTTCCTCGACGAATGGTGCCGTCAGACGATGCGCTCACGCATCGAACCCATGAAAAAGATCGCGACCTCACTGCGCAAGCACCGTGAGCTCATCCTCAATTACTTCCGTGCCCCAAAGCTGTTTTCCAGCGGCGTCGTGGAAGGCCTGAACAACAAAGCCAAAGTCACCATGAGAAAATCCTACGGATTCCGCACCTTCCGCGTCCTCGAACTCGCCCTCTATCATTCACTTGCCAAGCTGCCCGAGCCCCCCGTCACCCACGATTTTTTCTGACGAGTCTCTTTTCCTACGATGTACGGCGGACGGGAAGCGCTTCCTGATGACCACAAACTCCGAGGCCAGCGAGGGAGAGCACGCGCCCGTTACCGTCGTCCTCAACTGGGCCGCGGGACTGAAAAAACAGGCGAGACGTCACAGCGAAAGACCAAGCTACAACTCGCCTCCGGGGCATTTTCCTGTAAAGTTGCGCCGTTCACGCCGGCAGGTGAGCGCACGAAGAAAGCTCCATCGCGCGGTGGACGTACAGGTAGCAACGGCCAACAGCATCCCGTGGTCATCGCCAGATGGAGCGGGGCGATCATTCGCTTATCGCCGCGATCCAGAGCAATCAGCGCACCGGTATCCAGCATCATCCCCGACGCCGGGGCGCGCGCGCGTTTTGCCCATTTGATGTCCTCCGCCGCCGGCTCGCCATATCGTTCGGTCAAATCACGGAGCGGTACCCGAAGCGATTCCCGCTTTTCATGTGCCGCGAGGACTCCGGCAATGTACCCGGAAACCGAATCCGCGCGTCCGGCCCGGATTTCCCGGTGGACTCTGGCGAGTTGATCTCCGGGCAAACTGATGGCGATCTTCGATTTGGTCATACCCGCGTCGTACCGCTCGCAAGGCGGCGCGGCAGGTTCTGTCGTTCGCCGGGTCGAAGCGGCAGCGCGCAGAAGGCCATGCCCGGAGCGGCGTGCGGTTTGTTACGCCGATTCCGTGCGCATCTTAGAAGGAGCTCCTTTAGCACCTGCTACAGCTGATCCCGCGCGCCATGCCGAATATGCAGGACCTCCACGCGCTTTTGCCGCTCAACGACCCGATATATCACCCGATAGACGTGCGGGTTGTTTCCATACAGGATGTGGCGGAGTCCGGGGATTTCGTGAGTAGCCGGCCATCGGTTCGGCAGTCCCTCAAGACTCAAAATGACCCTGCGCAGGCCGCGGTACCAGTCGAGCGCCGCCTCGGATTCCGCGGCATTGATGAACTGATAGATCTGTGCGAGGTCCCGCTGTGCACGGACAGAGATATTAACGAGGTATGCCATGCCCGGCTTCGAACTTGCCGAAGAATTCGCGAGCCGGGAGCACTCGTCCCTTCGCGGCATCGTCAAGTCCCTGACGGATGCCCTCTTGAACGTCCGCCTGGGCGGCGATATCGAGTAGCCGCTGGTAGGCGGCGGCATCCTGGACGACAGCGGCCGCCTTGCCCTTAACGGTCAGAACGACGGGGCGCTTCGTCTTCCTGAGCTGTTTGATGAACTCGCCTGACCGGCGGCGAAAGGTCGTCAAAGACTGGATATCACTGGTGATGTCGATCATCGTGGTTCCTCCGGAGCACCTTTTAAGGTGCTACCAGAATAGCGCTTACGAGGCGGTTCGCGGACAGGCTCCCCGGCATGCGTAGAGCTCCGGGCAGGGGTGGGGGCCGGCGGATCGCAGACGTTTGAGAACATCTACGAGGTCAACGCGTCGAATGATGTCGTCGCGCTGCCGATCGATTTGAGCGCCCGTCAGATTTTATTCTTGAAGTTTACGGAACCGGCTTTCGGAATGCGGCAAAGGTGACGGCGACGATGGGCAGCGCTGAGATACCGGTACTCTTCGCGGGAGCGCAGGGTACGGACCTCGGACTCGATCAGATCAATATCGGACCGCTGCCGGCATCGCTGGCGGGAAGCGGTGAGGTGAATCTGGTGCTTACGGCCGATGGCGAGGCAGCGAACATCACCAACGTGACGATCAAACAGCGCGGGCGCTCTGCTGGGCCTCACCGTCCGCCGCGTGCGGTATCGAACAGGCTCGCGGCTTCCTTACGGATGAGTGGCGCCCACGGCGGGATGGCTTGCCCTCAGCTCACCTTCAGCGCTTCCATCGGGTCAACATTTGTTGCGCGCCGCGCCGGAACGTAGCTCGCCAGCAGCGCGATCATCAGAAACGCGACCGGCGCGAGAACGAACGTGGTCACATCAAGGGCGCCAGTTTCGAAAAGGAGGCTCTGCATCAGCCGCGTCAGACACGCCGCCCCGGCCAGTCCGATCGCGATCCCCACAGCGGCAAGCAGCAATCCCTGACGCACGACCATTCCCAGAATGGTCTCCCGCCCCGCCCCGAGCGCGATCCGGATCGCCAGTTCGCGCCTGCGCTGCGCGACGGCGTAGGCCAGCACGCCGTACAGGCCGATCGCGGCCAGTACGAATGCCGTCGCGGAGAAAATGCCGAGCAGCAGCATGACGAAGCGCGGCTGCGCGCGCGAGGCGTCCATCAGATGGTCGAACCGTCTGAATGCCGGTGACGGGCTCATCCGGATCGATGGCCGCTACCTGGGCGCGGATCGCATTCGCCAGGGTGAGCGGCGGCACGGTGGTGCGCACCAGCAGATTCATGTTCCCCCACGGAAGCTGTCTGAAGGGCAGCCAGAGCTGCGCCTGGGGGCTCTCCGCCAGGCCGCGATTACGCACATCCGCCGCCACGCCGACGACTTCCGAAGGCACGGGACCGCGGCCCACAATCACGCGCTTGCCGATCGCATTCCGCCCCGGCCAGAACCGCCGCGCGAAAGTTTCATTCACGACGATCACTTTGGGCGCCACCGCGTTATCGGCATCGGTAAACGTGCGGCCGGCGCGCATCGCGACGCGCATGGTATCGAACCACTGAGGAGTGACCGCCTCGATATCGAGAAACGGACGCTGCGCCAGCGGCACCTGAGGCTGGCCTTCCGGCAGCACCGGCGAAATCCGGATCGACGACAACGGCAGCGCCGCCGACATCCCCGCGCCGCGCACACCCGGCACCGCCGCCGTGCGCCGCAGAACTTCGTCGAAAAACCCGGTCTGCCGCTGCGCCGTCCGGTACTTCCCCGTTGGCAGCGAAATGCTCATCGTGAGCACATTGCGCGGATCGAATCCCGGATCTACGCGGAGCAGGCGATCGAAGCTGCGCACCAGCAGTCCCGCACCAATCAGCAGCAGCAACGCGAGCGACACCTGCGCCACCACCAATACGTTTCGCGACCGGCCACGCGCCTTGCCGGGATTCCGGCGCGCCATCTGAAATGCCGGAAAAACTCCGAACAGGAGCCCCGCCGCCAAGGAAACTCCGAGCGCAAACGCGAGCACGCGCAGATCGACGCTGAGCGGAATGCCGTGCGGCAGCTGGGCCGCGCCCCACACCGCGAGCGCGCGCGTCGCCGCAACGCTCAGCAGCAGCCCCGCCAAGCCGCCCACGAGCGCAAGCAGCAGGCTTTCCGTGAGAATCGGACGCACCACTGCGCCCCGGCTGGCTCCCAGCGCCGTGCGGATGGCGATTTCGCCGCGTCGCGCGAGCAGCCTCGAAAGCAGCAGCCCCGCCACATTCGCGCACGCGATCAGCAGCACCACGCCGACCGCGCCCGAAAGCAGCAACACCTTCGCGCGCACACCCGACACCACCAGATCGCGCAGCGGCGTTGTGCTCAATACCGCGGTCTCATCCGGCGCCCCGGGATTCGCGCGGCGATATTGGCCGCTCAATACGGCCAGCTCCGCATCGGCGCGCGCCGCCGAGGTCCCGGCACGCAGCTTCGCCATCATGCTCAGATAGCCCACCCCCGTGCGCAGCCGCGCGGGCGTCATCAGTGTGATTTCGAACCACCGCGGCGTCCAGATGTCCGACTTCTCCACGAACGGAAACGGCACATCCGCCGGCATCACGCCCACGATCGTATACGCAGTGTTGTCGAGCGCAATGCTGCGGCCGAGCACGCCGCGATCCGCGTGGAAGCGGCTGCGCCACAGCGCATCGCTCAGCATCACCACCGGCTTCCCTTCCGGAACGTCCTTCGTCTTCGGTAAACGTACGCCCGATCTGCGGCGCGACGCCGAACAAGCGGAAAAAGCCCGGCGTCACCCGCGCCACACTCGTCTGCATCGGCTCGCCGCTTCCAGTGAGATTCAGGTTGTCGTTCGCCCACGCCGCGACGGATTCGAACGACTGGTTATGGCCGCGCACCGACTCGAAGCGCGGCAGCGACATCTGGTAATCCCGGTCGGCACGGTCGGACACACTGACGATGCGGTCGGGATCGCGATACGGAAACGGCCGCAGCAGCAGCGCGTTGGCGACCGTGAAAAGCGCCGTATTCGCGCCGATGCCGAGCGCGAGCGTCAGGACAGCGACCGCCGCGAAGCCTTTGTTGCGCCTAATCGCCCGCACGCTCTGCCGTATATCGCGCCCGATGTTTTCGATAAAAACGAGGGCCTGCATTTCGTGACGGGTTTCGTTGAGTAAGGTGCGATTACCGAAATGGCGGCGCGCAGCCAGCCGGGCTTGTTCCGGAGTCATCCCCTGCGCGATGAAACGCTCCGTCAGCATGCCGACGTGGGCGTCCACCTCGTCGTCAAACTCGCGCTGCGACGTACGCCGGGAAAAAACTAACCGCAGGGAAGTTCTCCTTTGACTCCGACCGTAACATGTTTGCGCTGCCGGTCTCCCGAAGAGCGCTCCCCGGGGATGCGTAAAGCTCCGGGCCGGGCAGAAGCTCGGCCTGCAGGGCCGAAGCCCTGCCCCACGCTACTGCTTCACGAATTCTTCCATCACCGCCCTGCGCAGCACCGCGGGCGGCAGCAGACCTTGCGACAGGATGAAGTCGTGGAACTTCTTCACGTCGAATTTTGCGCCCATCGCCTTCTCCGCAGCCGCGCGGATTTCGAGCAGCCGCGTCAGCCCGTCGAAGTACGACACCGCCTGCCCCGGATCGCGGAACGTGAAGCGCTCCACTTCCTCCGTCGCGAAGGCCTTCGACAGCATCACGTCGTTTTCGAGGAGCTGCATGGCCTGCTCCGGCGTCACTTTGCCTTCCTGCAGTTCGGGATCGAGGAACGCCCGCGCCGCGCGCAGCAGCCGCAACTGAAGCGAAATCAGCTTGCCGTCGTCCGGCATGTATGGCAGCATGAACCACTCCGAGTACAGCCCCCACCCCTCGACGTTCGTGCTGTTGAACGCATACTGGGCACGCGCCTGCGACACGCCCCGCTCCACCATGGCGTCAAACTGCAACTCGTGTCCCGGCCGCGCTTCGTGCGCGGTCAGCGTCCACGATGCCGCGGCAAACGTGAAATCGTCGTACTGCAGCGCGCCGCCGCCCGCGCCCGTGGTTCCCAGCGGAAGCACGAACGCCCCGCGCTCGCCGTGATTGTTGAGCAGCGGCGGACTATCCATGTGCGGCGCCGGCTGCTCCGCCGTCTCCGCGGCGCTCGCGAGCTTGATGATCGCCGGACGCGAGGGCAGCGTCACCAGATTATTCTTCCGCAGGATGTCCTCGATGTCCGCCAGCGTCTTCTGGTAATGCGGCAGAATGTCGCCGCCGCTGAGCTGTTCTTTCTTCAGTTCGCGAATCACCGAGCGGTAATCGCCCGCGGCAAATCCACGCTCCTTCGCCACCTTCGCCGCGACCTCCTGCATCTGCGCCTGAATCTCCGTGAAGCTGGCATGCGCCATACGTTCCAGTTCGGCGGGTGAATAATCGGCGCCGTAGAACTCAAGCCTGAGGGCATAAATCGCCGGAGGCACACGGAAATCGGTGCGCGCCTTCGGGAGAACCTCTTTATGGACGAATTCGTCGTAGCCCGCCAGCTGCTCCTTCAGCTTCGCCAGCGCCGGCGCATAGCCCTGAATTTTGTATTTCTCAAAGAGGAGTCCGATGCCGTTGATATAGGTGCTTTGGTTTTCGAGGCTCTTGTCCACGGCGAGCTTTGCGGGTCCGAGCAGGCCCGGCGTCTTCGCCTTTTCGCGCCAGTCCTGTTGGGCTTGCTCGACCACTGGCCTGAATCCCGGCGTCATTCCCGTGTATTTCCGGAGCCGGATCAGCGCGGCCTGCCTGCGTGCGGGAGCCACCTGATCGTCGAGCAGAGTCTTGATGCCTCCAAAAACGTCACCTGCGACATCGGCGTACGGAATGAAGGTCTTTTCGAACGCTTCAGATGCGCGTATGCGGCGATCCGCCGAGCCAATCAGAATTTCGAGATCCTGCCTGACCTGTGGATCCTTTTCCCGCCCGAGCCGGTCTGCGAGTTCTTTCCGCACCCGGGACAGATCGGCCCGCATGCGCGCAGGCTGGTCGGCGGAAATGCTGAAGACCTGTTCGTCGAACTGCCGGAGACCGTTCCCCGAAGCGCCTTCGGGCGAATATTTGTTGTCGACATCGATCAGCAGCTGCGTGTTCCGGTTGCTGCGCGCCACCCACGCCGGCGGTGTCTGCGCCAGTGAGACAGCGGTGAAGACAAAAGTGAAAACGATCGGGTGACGCACCATGGTTTCAGCGTAGACTACAGCCATGAGACCGCTGTGGGTCGCCGCTGCCATTCTCGCGACGCAGATCGCCGGCTGCGCCCAGACTCCCTTCGCACCTTTCGATGCCTGGAAGGCCGCCGTCGCGAGCGGCGATGAATCCGCGCTCGCGAAATTGTACCCTCCCGGCGGCGCGAATCTCAGCGTGGGCCGCAACCCGATCGCGCGGAACGAAGAAATCGCCTGGTGGGCCGGGCTCCGGCGCCACGGCATGACGCAGTTCACGCCGCGCATCCTCGAAGCCAAAAACATCAGCGGCGGCACTCTGGTGGTGCTGCGGGTATCGGCGCAGATCAACGGCATGCCCGTCGTCGCGGGCGCGCAGCAGTTCTGGGCGCATGCTCCCGACGGCTGGAAAATCGTGGCGTCCACGCGCAGCGATTTCGGCGCCGAGGCCGGCCGGCGTCTGCCCGAGCCTGTCACGCCGAACGTCAATCTCTACCCGGATCCGCGCGAAGCGGAGGCGGACCTGAAAGCCGGCCTCGCCAAAGCCGCGAAAGAACACAAGCGCGTCATCGTGGTCTTCGGCGGCAACTGGTGCTACGACTGCCACGTGCTCGACACCACCTTCCACTCCAAAGCTTTCGCACCGCTGGTCAACGCCAATTACGTGGTCGTCCACATCAACATCGGCGATGACGGAAAAGACAACGGGCCTCTCGCCGCGCGGCTCGGAATCGCGCTGGATAAAGGCGTCCCCAGTCTCGGTGTACTCGATCCGAACGGAAAGGTGGTTTACGCGCAGAAGAACGGAGAGTTCGAATCCACGGTGAAGATCGGCCCGGAAGACGTACGTGCGTTCCTGGAGAAATGGAAGCCCGTCAGGGCTTAGCCGTCGCTTTCGTACGTGCGATCACGCATCGACAAGGCCTGCCGAGCTACGCTCGGCCTGACGCGGATACAATCCGCGCGTCCGAAATGGCAGCGAAATGAAGAAACTTCAGTGCTGAAGCCCGTACCCACACAGGAATCATTTGTTAAACCGCAGGCGCTTCCCGTCGCTGACGACCGTGATCAGCCCATCTTCATCAGTCCGGAATGCCTCGATCTTCCGCTCCTCCAGCTCATGCATGACAAACGGATGCGGATGTCCGTAGCTGTTGTCGAATCCCACCGAAATGATCCCGAACGCCGGCTTCTCGAGATCGAGAAACTCCGGCGTGCAACGACGTGCGGCTGCCGTGATGCCCCACCTTCAGCACATCGTCGTGCTCGAGCAGCCCGCGCGCCGCCAGTTCGCGCTCAATCGGCCGTTCCATATCGCCGGTCAGCAAAAATGACGTCGCGCCGAACCGGATGCGCATGACGAGCGAGTCGTCATTCTTCGGCGTATCGGCCGCGAGGTAATCCTGACCGGGCGCCAGCACCTGCACGGTCGTGCCGCCGAACCGGAAAGGCTCGCCGCGCTGCATGTGCCGGATCGGAATGTGCAGACTCTCCGCGGTCGCGCGTACCGTCCGCCACTCGGGACTGTCCCCGGTGGCCCCGATCCAGAGCTCGCGCGGACGAAAGTTGCGCAGCACGGCGCTCATCCCACCGATGTGGTCTTCGTGCGCATGCGTCATGGCCACAACATCAAGGTGCCTTATCGATCGCGACCACAGATACGGCGACACAACGTCCTCGCCGACATCGAGGCTCGGCTTGCGCACGCGCCCGAAGGACGGAATGCCGCCCGCGTCGATCAGCATCAGCTGCCCCCGCGGGAAGCCGACCAGCAGGCTGTCGCCCTGGCCCACGTCGATGGCGCTCAGTTCCAGCCTTCCGCGCTCCACAACCGGCGCGAACGGATGAACCACTATCACCGCGAGGCTCGCCGCCACCCCAACCCACCCAATCGCGCGCGCCCACATCGGCCAACGCCGCCACGCCGCGACGATTATTGCGATTACGAACAGCGCCCCCAGCCAGAACGGCGGCGCCGGGTTGCGCCAGGCCGGCTCCCATCGCGCATGGAATCCGGCCGCGACGCGTGACAGATTCAGCATCCACGCCGCCCAATGCGCGAGCACCGCCGAGTTCAGCCCGACCGCCAGAAATCCCAACGGCACCACAGCGCCCAGCAGCGGCACGATCACCACGTTCGCCGTAATTCCCGAAATCGTCGTGCGATGGAAGTACACGATCATCGGCAGCGCCAGCCCGAGCTGCAGAAAAAACGACGTTACAGCCAGATCCCAGGCGAAAAAGCAGAAGCGCGCGATCGTCACCACCATCAGCCGCCCCACCCGCTCAGGCGCCCGCAGCACCAGCCGGATCGTCTGCACCAGCAGCCGCATCTCGACACGAAACTGCGCCGTCTTCGGCTGCAGCCGCACGTCTTTGCGCACATCCCCGAGGTCGGCCAGCCCACGCGCCAGCGGCGCCGAGGTTGCCTCCAGAATGGGCGCCACAAACGCTCCGATCAGCGCCACAGCCATGAATGAAAGCTGAAATCCGGCGTCAAACAGCTGCGCGGGATCGACGACGAGAAACAAGATCGCGATCGCCGCCAGAATGTTCAGCAGCCGCCCCTCGCGAAAGAAGTACCGGCCGACGCCGAACAGCGTGATCCCCGATGCCGAACGCAGCACCGGCTCCGACCATCCGGTCACACCGGCGTAAAACCACGCGGCCACAATCGTCAGCCCGATCGCCGCATTGCGCGGCACGGCGCACAGCCGCAGGAAGAACAGGAACAGCGCCGACAGCACCATCACATGCGTTCCCGAAATGATCAGAGCGTGATACGTTCCGGTCGAGCGGTAATCCTCGGTCCACATGCGGTCGAGTTTCGCGTTCGCGCCCATCAGCGTGGCCTGCATCATGCCGGCCGCGTACGGATCGTCCGCGTAAAGCCGATCCAGCCGCCCGACCGCTGCCATACGCACCTGGTAGATCAACCCCGTCAGCGGATTTCCGCAGTGGCCGGCGAGCACATGAACCGTCGATGCATCGCCGGTCGCGGTCCAGTAGATGTGCTGCCGGGCGAGGTACTGCACGTTGTCGAACGCCCCGGGGTCGTTGTAATTGTGCGTCCGCCGCACCTTGCCCTGAAACTCCAGATGCGTCCCGTAGGGCAGCACCGGGAACACGCCGTCGCGCGCCGAAAGCGAAACCTGCGTCCGCGCGCCCGGCGCCAGCTGAAGCGTGAATCGTTCGCGGTCTGTAGCCGTTAACGCCGGATCGACCACACAACCTTCGAGGATCGCCGGCACGTTGTCGCGCACCGAGAGCGTCGGAGTCCCATGTCCCGGATGCGCCACCACCGCCAGACCGGCGAAAACCATAGCCCCGAGCCCAGCCGCAAAGCCCGCACGCCGGGCTCCGGCCAGGTAGCCGAGCCCGCCCAGCGCAGCCATGCCGACGGCCGCTATCGAAGCCTCAAAAAGTGAAAGCGGCTGGTAAAACGCCGTCGCAATCCCCGCCGCAAAAGCCGCGCACGGCAGCAGCAGAGGCTCCGCAAGCGCAATTTGCGAGTCCGTGGTGTGCGGACGAGAAAAAGGACGCACGTGGCCTTAGTGGCCAGGTGCTGCTCAGATTCTCAGGAAAATCTCACGCGCTGTGAAGCGAAGGAGACTCGAATTGAACGGGAACAGAATCGTGGAGGATATCCAGAAAGGCCAGAACAACGAACATTTTGTGAGCGCGGTCGTCTGGATTACGCCAGCGTTCGGAGACCGATGGATCGAAGAAATCAGCCATCAGCCGATACGGTTGACACGACACGGAAAACTCTTCTTCAAGCACGCACGAACCCTGAAATTCAGCCAGACACTCCAGTTCATCGCGGGAGAGTCCCTGCAGAAAGTCCAGAACAAAATGCCGATTAGAGGGAATTGCGGAACGAAGGAGAGCGCCGACCATCGAAGTGCGAGAGTCTACAGCGGCCAATTTTAGCTCCGGGGGTATGGATGAATACCCACTAACGTTATTATCCAGTACCCATCCGATGAAAATCAAGGCAACAGTACCGCGGCGGCTGTAACCATTTTGCAACTGACTTAGGAATCAGCTACTTAAGGGCGATCGTTGTCGTAATCTGTCCGGGTACCGCCGGACTGTCGCTGGGAATGCTGTTCATAATCACGACAATCGGCACGCTGTTGCCCGCTGTCACCGTGGTGGGCACCGTGAAATTGATCTGCCATACGCCCACAAGATCGGGCGCAAGACCCGAATACGAGATGTTCGCCGCAGGCACAAACATTCCGCCCAGCAGAATCTGCGGGAGCAGAGGTGTCGGCACCTCTCCGGTCGCCGCCTGTCCGTCCGGAGGAGCATTGGGCACCGGCCCCTGGCCGGTAGCGAACAGCTGAATCACCTGACCGCGCAGGAGAGGATTCGTCGCCGAGTTAATCGTGTTGTCCTGATTGAGCGCTGCCACCTGACCCGTGCCCGTCCCGCCTGCGCCGGCGAATAACCCGGGCGATGCGGAACTCATCTGCGAGTTCGGCGCCGCCGAAAATCTGCCCGGTAGCCTGCGCGACCACCCGCACGTCCACGGTCCCTCCCGTAGGCAGGCTCATCGGCAGCGGAAGATTGATCTGGCCCGGCGATACATACAGGAGCGCGGAGGGCGTCCCGTTCACGATCACCTCCGTCCCGGCCAGCGTTGTCGGCAGGGGGAACGTTCCGTTGTTGTTCGCGGTTCCGGTCGCCAGAACGTTCGTCGAAACAGCGGGGAAGATCGACGTAAGCGCGCCCGGCGCCAGCGCCCTGCCTACTATATAGTTCGCTGCATTCACCGCACCCAGCGCGGGCGCGAAATACAGGATGCGGTTGACGCCGTCAGCCACGACCAGATTGTTATAAGTATCCGCGAAGACCGCGCGCGGCGAAATCAGCTTGACCGAAGTGTCGGAGGTATAGTTGGCGAGCGGCAGCTGACTCACCGACGCGTAGTGATAGACCGAACCAGTTCCGGGATCGGCCACCCAGAACTGCCCGCTGCTCTCCATCGCGATCGATTCCGGCGCGGATACGCCGGTCGTCAGAAAGAAGGACGGCGGCGAGTAGTTTTGCAGATTCCCCACCACATCAAACACCGAAATCCGCCTGTTGCCGGTGTCTCCCACAATAATGTGATCCTGCGGATCGACCGCCACCGCGATGGGCGCCGACATGCCAGACGTTGCGCTGCTCGTCGTCGCGGTCGTGAAATCTGGCTGACCCAGCACCAGGCTGGCGTCCATGCCGCTCGTAAACGGCTTCTGAAAGAGCAGAACCCGGTTCTGTGTCGCGTCGGTCGCCACCAGGTAGCCGGTGTTCATCGTCGCATTGAAGCCGTCCTGGGTAAACGCGAGCCCAACCGGAGTACTCATGGTGGCTGCCGTGGGGTCCGTCACCATCGAAGTGAAACTCTCCTGGCCGAGTACCAGATCGGCTGTCTCCAGCGCGGTCATGCCGGAGGCAAACGGCGCGGGGAAGCGCAGAATCCGCGAATTGCCGGAATCGGAAACATACAGGTTTCCGGCGGAGTTCACCACCATCGCCGTCGGCGCGTTGAGTCCCTGATTGCTGAGGGTCGTGGCCACATTCGACGGGTAATTCACGACGGTATGCAGCAGATCCGGCTGGCCGATCACGATGTCGGCTTTCTGCCCCTTTGTTACATGCGTGAAGTCGTTGAAGCCGAGAATGCGGTTGTTGTAGGCGTCAGCCACGTACAGATGAGGCGGCGTGCTGCTGTAGTCGAGAATGGCCGAACCGGAAACGTTGGCGGCCGAATTTTGCGCGGTAAAAAACTCCTCGCCGACCACAAGGTTCGGCGCGTTATACGGGAAGTCGAGCTGCCCGATGACACGCGAGGCAGAGGCCTCCGGACCGGGCGTATCCAGCGTGTAAACCAGAATGCGGTTGTTCCCCGCGTCGGTTACAAAAAGCTCCGAAGGCGAGACCGCGACATCGACAGGGCCGCTCAGCGTATTGGCGGCCGGGACCCCGCCCTGATTCGCCATCGAGCTCATGAAGTCCGGCTGACCCGTGACCACGTTGGCGGTCGGCGAAAGCTGGAGACCGCCCGTCGGCCATGTGGAAACGGCCCCGAACGTCAGCACCCGGTTAAAACCGGCATCGACCACAATCACGTTGCTGCCGGCCGCCACGACGCTCGTGATGAACCCGACCTGCACCGCGCTGGGCTGAGTTGACGCGGGAACGGCGATGCCGAGATACCTCGTGGCCGAACTGTTCGTTGTACTGCCTGGCGGGAAAACCACCACGCGGTGCTGCCCGTCGGCCACCAGCATGTTGCCTGTGGAGTCGAATGACACGCTTGTCGGATTGGTGAGGTTCGTCAGGCTGGTCTGGCTGGTCGCGGACACACTCGAAACGAAGTCCTTCTGCCCGATAACCGTATCGGCGGAAGGTCCGTTCTGGCCAGCGGTCAGAACGGAAACCGGAAAGCGCAGCACCCGGTTGTTACCCGTGTCGGCTACCCAGAGATTTCCGGCGGCATCCAACGTGAGTCCCGTGTGGGCAAAAAAGCTTCCGCCCGAAAGAAACAGGGTGCTGGCTTTGACTCCGCCGGAATTCGAGGCCGCTCCGTTAAACGACGTCTGGCCGATGATCAGATTGGGGAACTGATAGCCCGCGGGTTGTGAAAACGGCTTGGGATAGCGCAGGATGCGGTTGTTGCCTGTATCGGCCACGTACAGATTCCCGGCGCTATCCACCGCGAGACCGGTTGGACCGTTCAGGCCCGTCGTCAAAGCACGGCCAGGGCCTTCGGCCAGGCTGGAGTACTGGTTTTGCTGGCCCAGAATCAGGTCCGCGTACGACCCTGCTGTAAGCTGCGTCTGGTATTGATAAGCGAGAACCCGGTTATTCGCCGTATCGGCGATGTACACGATCGGCGGAGAGACGGAATTGTCCAGCGCAATGCCGTAAGGGGAGTTCACCTCGCGCCCTTCGATCCAGTTCGGACCGGCCGAATCGACAAGCTCCGGCGTCGCCGCGGTTCCGATAAAATTCGGATCGCCGAGCACGTTTACAGGCTTGCTGAAAAGCGCCTGGGCAGCCAGCGCCCCGGCAAAAACAAGAAGGAAAATCAGCGCAACGGCAAGTCGATGGGGACGCAAATTACAAACTTAGCATGCCAGGCCGGTAATGGCTTCAGCTTGTTAACCATTGACAGTATGCGGGAGCACTGAAATAATCCTGGCGTTGACCCAAGAGAATCCGTCGCGCCGCGCCATCCTGCAGTCGCTGGCCGTCCTCGGCGCGGGTTCGCTCACCCGTCGCACCGGCCTCGCCGCGACGCAACCCGCACGCCGCATCATCGACGTCCACCATCACGTCTACCCGCCTGGTTATGTAGCGGAACTCGCCCGCACCAATCAGTCCCAGGCCCTGACGGCGGCAAAGGCCTGGTCCGTCGAAAAATCTCTCGCCGACATGGACAAAGCGGGCGTTGCCACCGCGATCGGCTCGATCACCACACCGGGCGTCTCATTTGCCGACGACGCCCTGGCCCGCCGCCTGACGCGCGAGTCGAATGAATTCATGGCGCGCCTCGCCGCCGACCACGCCGGGCGCTTCGGCTTCTTCGCCATTCTGCCCTGGCCGAATGCCGTTGCCAGCCTGCAGGAAATCGAATACGCTCTCGACACGCTGCACGCCGACGGCGTCGGCATGCTGACCAGTTACGGCGACAAATTCTTCGGCGACCCGTATTTCGCACCGATTTTCGAGGAACTGAACCGGCGCAAAGCGGTGGTCTACACACACCCCACTCCGGCGGACTGCTGCCGCAACCCGCTGGCGGGCATTCCCGACACGATCGTCGAATACGGCACCGACACTTCGCGCGCCATCACCCGCACGGTCTTCAGCGGCACATCGCAGAAGTTTCCCGACATGCGCGTGATCTTCTCGCACGCGGGCGGCTCGATGCCGTTCATGAATGAGCGCATGGTGAATCTGGCGAAGACGCCGCAGTACGTAAAACAGCTGCCGAACGGATTTCTCCCGGAAGCCGCGAAGTTCTACTACGACACCGCGCAGGCCTCGAACGCCGCGGCCATGTCGGCACTAAGGAAGGTGGTGCCCGTTTCACGGATTGTCTTCGGGACGGATTACCCGTTCCGCACTTCACTCGAACACGTCGAGAACCTGAAAGCGTGCGGTGTATTCAACGCCGCGGAGCTGCGCACGATCGAGCGGGACAACGCGCTGAAATTTCTGCCGCAGCGGCGTTAAGGCAGCAGCACTTCAGCGAGCGGCATCGCGACTCGTCCATCCGCCGTGCGCATGATGCCGTCAACTTCTATGCAAAGGTAAGGCGGCGAGGTGAAGACCTCCTCGTCGCGCAGTGGAATCTCATCGACGACCACATCAGGAATTCGGACGCGACTGAGCCCCACTCGCATCCGAAGTTCAGAGAGGGGTTCCAGCCGCAACTGGTCCGCGCGGCCGGCAAACCAAACGCCGATATGCATTTGGGCATAAGCATGCCTTCGTTTTCCCACGTTTCGCTCCAGTACGTGGCCTTCAACGAAGTCACAGTCCGGGCGATACGTCGTGCTCAGGTATTCTTCGAGCGAGATCAGCGTCCGACGCCCATGTGTGTATCTTAGCCCTTCCCGAGCCGCTTCATCCTCCGTTCCAAACGCGCGTTTTCTTCCTTGGCCCGTAGTTTGCCTGAAACTGCAGCGAGGAGGTTCCAATGACATCGACTGCATGGGTGTTCTTAATCATTGCTGTCATAGCCATCCTGCTTGCCGTATTCTTTGCACTGAAAGCGCGTACGAAAAAACTCAGGTCGAGATTCGGTCCGGAGTACGATCGTACGGTCCGCGAACAGGGCAGCACGCTTAAAGCCGAGCGCGAGCTCGAGCAGCGCGAGAAAAGAATTCAGAACCTGCACATTCGCCCGCTCTCCGCTGAGGAAAGCGATCGCTTCGCTGCCGAATGGCGCGCAGTCCAGGAAAAATTCGTGGACGATCCCCGCGGCGCCGTCGCCGAAGCCGACCGGCTGGTGCATCGCACGATGCAGGCACGGGGCTATCCCATCGCCGCGGAATTTGCAGAACGCGCCGCCGATCTTTCGGTCGGCCATGCCGTGGTGGTCGAGAACTATCGTGTCGCACACGACATCGCCGGGCGCGACGGCCGTAACGCGGCGTCCACCGAAGATCTGCGTCTTGCTATGAAGCACTACCGGGCCCTGTTTGAAGACCTGCTGGGCCGTCACGTCGAACAATTTACGGAGGTAAGAAGATGATAATCGCCGAAGCCAACATTGAGAAACGCGAAGAGTCCGCCATATCTGAACGGACTCCCCTCTTCGATGAGCCCGAAGTAAACGATCTGCGCGAGCGCTGGCAGCGCATCCAGGGGACGTTTGTTGACGATCCCCATGCCAGCGTCGAGCAGGCCGACACGCTGGTCGCGACAGCCATTCAGCGTCTGACGGAAATTTTTTCCGCCGAGAAGTCGACCCTCGAAACCGCCTGGTCGAGCGGGGGCGGTGACGTTTCCACCGAGGAAATGCGCCAGGCTCTGCGCCGCTACCGGGCGTTCTTCGAGCGCATCCTGACGATTTAGCCTTTCACAGGCTGAAGCCCGTGCCACTGGCTGATGCGACGCGGCGCAGACTTCAGTCTGTGATTCGTTTCAGATGGTTTTTCTCTTCCACGCGCCGCGGCGGAAAAGAATCAGCGAGCAAATCGTCATGGCCGTTTCCGCAGAGGGGATCGCCGCGAATACTCCACGCGGTCCCCAATGCAGCATCACCGCCAGCGTCCACGCCAATGGAATCTGGAAGCACCAGTAGCAGAAGAAATTGATCATCGACGGCGTGCGCGTATCGCCCGCGCCGTTGAATGCCTGCACCAGCACCATGCCCCACGCGTAACAGATATTGCCCACGCTGATGAAGCGCAGACAATCCGCCGCCACGGCTCTGCACCGCGGGGTCGGACGTGAAAAACGCCGCCAGCTGCCGCGCGAATAACAGGAACACAATCGCAATCGATCCCATGTAATACGTCGTGTATCGCGCCGTCTGATACACAGCCTTTTCCGCGCGCTCCGGCTTCTTCGCGCCGAGGTTCTGCCCCACCAGCGTCGCCGCCGAATTCGACAGCCCCCACGACGGCAGAATCACGAACATGAAAATCTTGATCGCCACCGTATAGCCGGCCACCGGCACGCTGCCGAACGATGGCACAAATCCGCACCAGTGCCGGTCCAGCTCGCCGTGGCAATCAGGAACTGCAGAATGCCCGTGAACGACACGCGCAGCAGCCGCCAGAGCACTCCGACGTTGATGCGAAGCTGATGCGCGAAAACGCGAATCGCGGCTCTTGCCGCCGAACAGCATCCAGAGCTGGAACAGCCACGCCCAGATCCGCGCCCGGTCGTCGTCGCCACCGAAGCGCCCATCACGTTCAGCCGCGGAAACGGCCCCCAGCCGTTGATGAGGCACGGATCGAGCACGATGTTGATCAGGTTCGCGAACCACAGCGCGCGCATCGCCAGCGCCGCGATCGCCCGCGCCGCGGAAAATCGCGTTGATCAGAAACAGCAGGAAGATCGTCGCCGACCCGCCCAGCAGAATGCGCGTGTAGGTCGATCCGATCGCGATCACCGACGGGCTCGCGCCCATGATCCCCAGCAGTTCGGCGCATAGAAGAATCCCGGCCGCGGCTACCAGCGCCGACAGCAGCAGTCCCACCGCGATCGCCTGCACCGCCGCCACCGCCGCGCCCTCCGGATCTTTCTCGCCGATGCGCCGCGCAACGAATGCCGTGGTCGCCATGCTCAGCCCCATCGCGATGCCGAACACCAGCACCAGACACGATTCCGTCAGCGCCACCGTGGCCAGCGAATCCACGCCCAGCCGCGCCACGAAGAACATATCGACGACGCCGAACAGCGATTCCATCAGCATCTCGAGAATCATCGGGATCGCCAGAATGACGATGGCGCGCCTGCAGATTGCCTTCGGTCAGATCGCGATGCACGCCGCTCAGCGCTTCGCGGATGGTCGCCCACACGCCCGCGGATGGTGAATTGCCGATAGCGACGCTTCCGCTGCTTCCTGCGGGTGTACATAACGTCTGCTTTGAAAGGACGGAGAGTAATCGGTCCGGCTAATCCGAAAGCGCGAGCTTCGTGCTGCCCGGACCTACGTGGATATGCGCGCCGGTCGCCTGATGCGGCACCGCCGCGCGAAACGCGAAATACGGAATGCGCTTCGATTCGAGGTACTGCATCAGCCAGCGGCCCTCAGGCTGATCCGGCGTGACAGCCACGTCGACACGGCCACGATGGTCGAATCCGAGCGAACGATGCAGCGCCGTCTCACCATCCGCGCTGATCGGCAGCGGTCTGGCAAACTGCGCCGTGTACGCCAGCCTCGAGCATCCTGCGGTCCGTCGCCGTGAAAACGCCGCTGCCGTCGTACTTCGTATAAACCTTGCCCGCCCACTCGGGATGCGACTCGGCCTGGGTCTCCATGCTGGCGATCTCTTTCGCCAGCCGCACCGACTCCGCCACCTGCTGGATCAGCGTCGCCCGCGTCTGCGCCCATTCCAGTTCCTGCTGTGCGCGCTCCAGATTCATCCCGGACGCTTCCGCTTCGGACGCGCGAAATCACGCCCGCGCTCACCAGCTCCTGCATATCCAGCAGCGCGCGCTGCCGCCGGAACACCATTCGCTGCGCGATGTAAATCATCTGATCGGCTTGCTCCGGCAGCAGATCGTTGCTGTATAGGCTCTTCTTCAGAATCGAACCGTCGAGCGCGTCCTGCACATCTTCCTGCGCTTTCCTGAGCCGGATGGCGGGCAGTGCTCCGGTCGCCACCAGCCGCGTCACCTGTTCCAGAACCTGCCGCGCGCGAACCACCGCCGGGTCATTCTGGTCTGGCAGAATAGCGACGGGTTGAATCGCATTCGCGGAGGCAGCATTCGGCTCCGACCGCCGGCGCCGGATCGGGCGTCGAAGTCTGGGCGAAAAGGAACGAAATGCTGATCGCCGCGAGCGCGGCCAGTCGCATGAACACGTGTACTTCTATAGTACGATAGCGACAGAGGCGAACCGCTGCAGCATACCGAAACCAAAGTCCCTAAGCGTACCAGTACAAAGCACCCCGCACCCAAGCCCGAAAATGCGCCCGCATGGCAAATCGCCGTTCGGGCCGCGCAGGAAAAGCAAGCCACAGACATCCGCGTCCTCGACCTCACCGGCATCACCAGCTTCACGGATTATTTCGTCATCTGCACCGGCGCTCAACACGCGGCAGAACCAGGCCATCAGCGATGAAATCAACCTGCAGCTGAAACGGCAGCTTGGCGAACTGCCCGCCGGCGTCGAAGGCTATGAGCAGGGCGAGTGGATTCTAAGCGACTACGGCGACTTCCTCGTCCATGTCTTCTCCCCAAAAGCGCGCGAATACTACTCGCTCGAACGCCTCTGGCGCGATGCGAAAGTCGTGCCCATACCGGCCGAGTGAAGATTTTCCTTTATTTCATCGGCAAACCCAAAGACCCGCACGCCAACGCCCTCGCCGCCGACTACCTGCAGCGCGCCAATCGCTATGCCGCGACGCGCATGGCGGAAATCAAACCGGATGCCGACTTCTGGTCGAAGCACCCGACCGCGCAGAAAATTCTGCTCGATCCCGCCGGCCGCGCGTTCGATTCGAATGCGTTTGCCGATCTCTTCGCCAAAGCCGAAATGGCGGGACGCGATCTGGTCTTCGTGGTCGGCGGCCATGAAGGTCTTCCGCAAGCCTGGCGCGACCGCGCTGACCTGCTTGTCTCTCTCTCCGCGATGACGATGCCGCACGAGCTCGCCCGCGCGGTTCTGGCCGAGCAGATCTACCGCGCATTCGCAATCCTGCGCGGCCACCCCTACCCGCGCTAAGTGGGGTGGGATGCCATCCTGCTGGCCGATTGTCCAATCTGATTGTCCAATCGGCCTCCCGCTGTCGTTTACAATCGCCCAAAATGACCGAAAAATCCGGAAACACCGGATGATCAGATGGCGAGATCTGAAGAACTCGACTGGACCGGCTGTAGCCTCGTCGAGCGCGTGCCCGGGGGGAAAAGGCCGTGATCCCGGCGAAGGGGCGGTTCCTATAGAATTTCGTCTATGCGAATCCCCGGTTTATCGCTCGTGCTTTTTGTGTCGATTGCGTCGGAGGGTATCGCGCAGATTCAGATTGCCGCGCCGCCAGTGGCTGCGCGTCGCACAGTGCACACCACCGACGGCAAAACGATCGAAGGCCAGGTGATGAGCGAAGGCATGGAGGAGCTCGCGCTGCGCAGTGATGACAAGCAGCTGCATCTGCTGCGCAAGGCCGCAGGGGATAAGTATCGCGCAGTCACGTCGCAGACCGACTGGCCGTCGTACAACGGCGACCTGAGCGGCAATCGCTACACGAAGATGACGCAGATCACGAAGGCGAATGTCGCGCGCCTGGCGCCGAAGTGGATGTTTCCGCTGGCGGGCGTGAGAACGGTCGAGAACACGCCGGTGGTGGTGGAAGGCGTGATGTACGTTTCGAGCGCGAATGAATGCTGGGCGCTCGATGCGGGGTCGGGGAAAATGATCTGGCATTTCCAGCGGCCGCGCACGAAAGGCGTAGCGGGGAATGCGGCGGGCGGATTCAATCGCGGTGTGGCGGCGGGCACGGGAGAAAATGCCGACCGCATCTTCATGCTCACCGACAACGCGCACATGATCGCTCTGAATCGCACGACCGGCGAGCTGCTCTGGGAAACCGAGATGGCGGACTGGCACCTGAATTACAACGGCACATCCGCGCCGTTGGCGGTGGGGAATCTGGTGATTTCAGGGACGGCAGGCGGCGACGAAGGCGCGCGCGGATTCATTGCGGCGTTCGATCAGGCGTCGGGCAAAGAGGTGTGGCGATTCTGGACGGTGCCGAAGCCCGGCGATCCTCTGTCGGAAACGTGGAAAGGCAATTCGCTGGAGCATCCGTCCGGCGCGACATGGATGACGGGATCGTACGATCCGCAGCTCGACATCGTTTACTGGCAGGTGGGCAATCCGGGGCCGGATTTCAACGGCGACACGCGCGAAGGCGACAACCTCTACAGCGATTCCGTCGTGGCGCTGGAAGCGAAGACCGGCAAGCTGAAATGGCATTATCAGTTCACGCCGCACGATATGCACGACTGGGATGCGCAGGAGCCCGCGGTGCTGGTCGACACGACATGGCAAGGCAAATCCCGCAAGCTGCTGCTGCAAGCCAATCGCAACGGATTTTTCTACGTGCTCGACCGGACCGACGGGCAACTGCTGCTGGCGAAGCCGTTCCTGAAGAAGCTTAACTGGGCGGAGGCAATCGGCAAGGACGGGCGGCCGATTCTGAATGAGCTCAAAGTGAACGCCGATGGCGAGACGTATGTGTGTCCGGGCTTTCAGGGTGGCACGAACTGGTTCTCGGCGTCGTTCAATCCGGCGACCGGACTTTATTACTTCAATGCGCTGGAGCGGTGCAATCTGTTTTCGAAGCGCACCGGTGAGTGGCAGGCGGGTAAGAGCTTCATGGGCGGCGCGGCGCGTCCCGCGCCGGGCGAGACGTTCCAGAAATTTCTTCGCGCGGTCAATATTCAGACCGGCGAGATTACGTGGGAGTTGCCGCAGGTGAGCGGCACGACCACGGCATCGGCGGGAGCGCTGTCAACGGCGTCGGGGCTCGTGTTCTTCGGCGAGAACAGCGGCGCGTTCATGGCCGCGGATGCCGCGACAGGCAAGGCGCTGTGGCAGTTTCCGACGAACACGATCTGGCGCGCGTCGCCGATGACCTACATGTTCGACGACAAGCAGTACGTGGCCGTCGCGGCCGGCCAGAGCATTCTGGCGTTTGCGCTGCCCGAGTGAGTGGCGATTAGCGGCGATTGCTACGATAAAGAGACCGGTGTTCATCCGGCCAGTCGCCCGCCGATGCTCATCGCGGCTGCACGATCCGCCCTACGATGACCCTTTTCCGGAAACACTCAGCCGCTGAAACGACCGAAAAATCGGGCGATTTCGGCTATCTCAGCCCTGACGCCCACTACTTCGACAGTGCGTGTCAGACGCTGCGTCCGCAGCCGGTGATCGATGCGGTCAACGATTACTTTCGCGAGTTCAACGCCTGCGGCGGCCGGGTGAAGTACGCCTGGGGCGAGAAGGTCGACGGCATTCTGGCGGGCGCGCGTGAGAAGCTGCTGAAGCTTCTGGATAAGAGCCCGAAGGATCACACGGTCGCCTTTTCCCTCAACACCACGGCGGGAATCAATCTGCTCCTGCACCAGCTGCCGGCGGGCCGATTCCGGCGCATCGTGACATCGGAGATCGAGCACAACTCGGTTTTCCTCCCCAGCCAGACCTGCGCGCGGCGATTTCAGCTGGAGCGGCTCGTCCTGCCGCGTCTCGCTGACGGGTCGCTCGATTTCAGACCGGACCATCTGGAGAAGGCGGTCGTAGTGGTCAACACGGCATCGAACATCGACGGGCGGACGCTGAACAATGTCGCCGAACTTGTCGATGCGGCGCACAGTCGCGGAGGGGTTGTGATCCTCGATGCTGCACAGACGATTGGACACGACACGAAGCTGCTGCGTAAGGCGCATTTCGATGCGGTTTGCGGGTCGTCGCACAAGATGTACGGGCCGAGCCTCGGGTTCATCGTCATCGCGAAGGAGTTTCTGAAAGAGCTCGATTGCTTCTTTATCGGCGGCGGCACGGTGTCGGATGTGCGCCGCGACGATTTCGATCTTCTGGATTCGGACGAAGAAGGTTTCGCGCGTCTGGAGCCGGGCCTGCAGGATTTCGCCGGGATCGCGGGGCTGAGCGCCGCCATCGACTGGCTGGGGAAACAGCACACGGACACGGCGGTCGCGCAGACTCTTTTTGATTCGCTGTCGTCGAACAGCCGTCTGAGGCTGCTGAACACCGCCGCGAGTCCGATTCTGTCGTTCTACAGCGGCCATGTTGACGCGCATCGCCTCGCGCTTTACCTTTCGGCGCAGAACATCATGGCGCGCAGCGGCTACTTTTGCTGCCATTACTATCTGAAGAATCTGAAAAACCTTCCGCCGCTGCTGCGGATTTCGATCGGCCACCACAACACCGCGAGCCAGGCGGCGCACGTCGCCGGCGTCATTCATCAGATCGTGAACAACCTCTGAATGTTCTGCATCGCCGCGTTCGTCGTGCTGTTGTTCTGCGGCATTTTTTCCGCGGCTTACCGGCAGCTGGCGCGCAAGGCCTGGCACTGCGTGGTGCGGCGTGTCACCTTCCGTCCCTGCGACATCAACTTCAGCGAGGAGATGAAGGGCAAGCTGCTGGGGAAGATCATTCTGGTGTATCCGAGGCTGGCGCGGTTCGTCGACCGCTGGATCGATGCGTTCGCGTGGTTGTTTGCCATTCTCAGCATCTGGAGCCTGGCCAGCGTGGCTATCTCCGGTCTGAATCTCTGGATCTATGACACGTGCAGTCCCGGCAATCCGGAAGGCTGTTCGCTGAGCGGCGAGGCGTGCTCGATTGCGAGCTACCGGCCCGGCTTATGGGAATCGATTCGCACCGGCCATCCGCTGGGGTGGCTTTCGAATGAAGCCGACACGACGGGCCAGACGTTCGCCATGATTCCCGTGCGCTTCCGCTCATGGAACGCGCGCGACTACGTTCCGGAAGGCAGCGACACCTGGCGGCCAGTCGATCCGGCGAAGCCGTGGGCGCTCGAGATCGTCGATCCCGGCTGTGCGGCGTGCGCACATCTGTTCCGCAACATCAAAGCCGCAGGATTTGAGAATCGCTACAACCTTGCGTACCTCGCGTTCCCGATACCGCAGGCGGGCGCCTGGACCGGATACAAGTTTCTGAACTCGTATCTGCTCGCGACGTGGCTCGAAGCGATGAGGCAGGTCAAGCCCGAACATCCGGCGAGCGATGTCCCCGCCGACTGGCGCCTGCTGGAAACGATCTACACCGGCGTCGATGCGGGGGGGCATGCGTGGCAGGACCGGTTCAACCTGACTTTCGGTCCGGATGAAGCGCGGGCCGCTCTCAGGGGGTTCTGTGCCGGCTTCGGATACATGCCTGAACAGATCGATCAGCTCGCGCAGCTTGCCTCGTCGAAGGAAGTCGCGGACAGGCTCCGCGCGAACAAGGACGTCGTCGAGAAACGCATTCGCACGGTGAAGATTCCGACCATTCTGTTCGGAGGGCGACGTTACGACCGTGTGGTCCCGCCGGAAAAGCTAAGATAGTTAAATGCTGAGTCGTCGGCATTTTCTGCAGGCCACGGGCGCCTTCGCCGCTTTCGCTGCACGGGGCGCGACGCCGCCGCGACGGCGCGTCTTCGAAATCACCACGCGCGTTGAAGTGTTGAAGCCGTCGGGCGTCACGCGCGTGTGGCTCCCTCATGCGCTGCTAAGTAAGCAGCCATTCCAGCAAAGCATCGCCGATAAGCCGGGAGTTGGCGCGGGCAGACTCCTGATGGATACTCAGCCGCTCGACTCGCTTCATATCGTGTATGCTGAATTCCCCGCGGACGCGAAACCGATCGTAAGCTATACCAGCCGCATCGCCACCACGGAATACTCAGTCGATCTTTCAGCACCCGGGACCCCGCGCGCCAGTAGCTCCGACCTGAACTATTTTCTGCGGCCCACGAAGCTGATTCCGACCGACGGGATCGTGAAGGAAACCGCGACCCGGATCACCAAAGACGCAAAGAGCAACGTTGACAAGGCACGCGCGATCTACGAATGGATCGTCGACAACACATTCCGCAATCCGAAGACACGCGGCTGTGGCATCGGCGATATCCGCTTCATGCTGGAGTCGGGCGACCTCGGCGGCAAGTGCGCCGATCTGAATGCGCTCTATGTCGGCCTGGCACGCGCGGCAGGCCTTCCGGCGCGCGACGTTTACGGCATCCGCGTGGGCAAATCGGAATTTGGCTATAAGAGCCTGGGCACGGCTTCAGAGAACATCACGAAAGCGCAGCACTGCCGCGCCGAGGTTTACTTGTTCAGCCATGGCTGGGTCCCGGTCGACCCCGCCGACGTGCGCAAGGTGGTGCTGGAAGAACCGCCCGGAAATCGTGCGCTGGATGACGAAATGGTCAAAGCCGCGCGGCGCCGCCTGTTCGGATCGTGGGAGATGAACTGGATCGGTTACAATTTCGCGCACGACGTGAAGCTGCCGAATTCGGCCGGACCGCCGCTCGGCTTTTTCATGTATCCGCAGGCGGAAACGACGGAGGGCCGTCTGGACAGCCTCGATCCGGAGAGCTTCCGGTATGAAATCACGTCGCGGGAAATTACATCCGGCGCGCTCTGACAAAGGCCCGCGGCACGTCGCGGACCGCGGGAAACGTTTTTGAAATGTGATCGTGCCAAGTGAGGTTTTCCTCATCGGCCACGGCCCACAGCAGGCCTAGCCCGCCCGAGCAGAAGCTCAGCCAGGCGAGGCGAACCGCAGCGCGCGGGTGCGCGGCATCGACTTGAAATCCGTCGAACGTGATCAGCTGCAGATCGGTAAGCCGCATGCCGGCGGTTTCCCGGCCCGCGATGGCCCAGATCAGCCCGTAGAGCAACGAGACCAGCGCGAATACCGCGGCGAGACCGCCCAGAACATTTTGCCGCTGCCGAAGCTGCCGCCGAGAACCTCGAAGAGTGTGACCAGCAGTCCGAATCCGAAAAATATGAATGACGCCGTCAATCGCGGCTGCGACGACGCGATGCGTCGGCGTGGCGACCGGCTGGTCGCAGAAAACCTGCGCCTCCACGTCGGTCTTCAGACGGCGGCCTTTCACCGGAGCCGCCGGGATGAAATCCAGCCGGCCCTGCGCGTCAGATATCGTGTTTTTCCGGACAGTGACTTTGGGCTGCGCACGGAGCTGGCGGAGCGGCGGGCTGTCACGGCGGTCCGGACCGCAGGCGCCGGCGCGGTCTGTTCCTTCGGACGGCTGAACGGAATCACGTTGGGCGGATTCTGCGGGGTGAACAGGGTGGGCTGCGCGGGAGCGCCCTTCCGCACGGGCGAAAACTCAAACGTTTCGTCGCTCATGGTGTCGTTGCTCATCATGACCGCCGGGGCCAGCGCGTTGGCGCCGGAATAACCGGGCGGCGCGGCCACAACTGTGCCGCTCAGTCTCCGCCCGCAGCGCAGGCAGCGATGATCGTCTTCGCCATTTACGAAACCACAATGCTTGCAGTGCATGTTCTATTTACTTCCGGCTGCCGCCAATGTTTCCTGGATCGCAGGTTGCAGCACAACTTATGCCGTGCTACGGTTGCCAATTGAAGCTGTCTCGCCCGCATAATACCCTATCCCTCTGAGTAACACAAACATCGTGGCTTGTCACGGAAAAATTCTCACTCGTGTACGCGCGCCGTTTTCGTTGTTAATTGCGTTGTATTTCGGGCTGGCGACGAACGCCGCGGCGCAGTCTGAAACTCCGCCCCCGCCGCCCGAGCCGCCTGCCGCAACGGCGGACACTCCGGCGCCCGAGCCTGCGCCGCCGGGAGGCGCCACCGTCGAGCGGCCGGATTTCGGTGTCAGATTCCGCGGGTCAATCCGCCGGGACGCGGCGAATACGATTTCGACGCCGACCAGCAGAATAAGGACGGCAGCGTCTACCATCTGCACGGCCACGTCGTGATCGAAGTCTTCGACGCGACGTTTGAGGCGGATGACGCGGAGTATGACGAAAACACCAAGGTCTTCACCGCGCACGGCAACGTAATGTACCGCAACTACGAACGCAACGAAGTGATCTACTGCGACAAGGCCGAGTACAACAACGAAACCGGCCGCGGTACCTTTTATCACGTCAAGGGCTACACGAAGACCAAAGTCGTGGCGCGTCCCGGCGTGCTGACGACGCAGGAGCCTTTTTACTTTGAGGCGGAATGGGCGGAGAAAATCGAAGAGCGATACATTCTGCACGAGGGCCTCATCACCGACTGCCACATGCCCCATCCCTGGTGGACCTGAGCGCGCACAAGTGGGACATCATCCCCGAGGAACTCGCCATCACGCATGGCGGCGTTTTTCATCTGAAGGGAATCCCGATTTTCTATTTCCCCTATTTCTACAAGGCGCTCACAAAGAGCCGCGCAAGAGCGGTTTCCTGACGCCGGAGGCCGGGCACAGCTCCCTGTTCGGTTATTTCTTCGGCGCCGGATACTACTGGGCGCACCAACCGCAGTTTCGATGTGACATACAACCTGACGGATTACGACGTCGCGCGGACTCGCGCACAACCTCGAACTGCGCGGCAAACCCGGGCAGAAAACCGATTTCAACATCATTGCGTTCGGCGTGGACGATCACGGCGAGAATCGGTTCCACCCTGCTGGGGCGCGCCCGGCGCCAGCGTCACCGGTACGTTCCTCAAGCGCAGTTCGGAGCCGGATGGACGTTCCGCGCCAACATCGACTACATCAGCTCGCTGCTGTTTCGCCAGACATTCTCCTCTTCGTTCACCGAGGCCATTTACTCCTCGACCAATTCGAGCGGCGTTTGTGTCGAAGAATTTCGAGTTATTACACGTTGAACGCGGACGCTTCGCAAAACAAGAATTATCGAAAGCATCACGCCGGGCGACGCGGTGACCATCCGCAAGGTGCCGGAGGTGGAGTTCCAAGGGCGCGACCAGCAGATTACGGATGGTCGCTTTGCCCCTGTGGTTTTCGTTCGATTCGAGCTTTGCGCTGTTCCACCGCGTCGAGCCCACTTCGAGCCCGATTATTACCAGACTTCCCAGTTCACGCCGCGTGGCGATCTCGAGCCGTCCATGACATCCGTTTTTCACTGGGACGGGCTGAGCGTGATTCCGACTTTGACGATGCACGAAACGTTCTATGGCCAGAGTTTTCTGAACGGCGCGGTGGCAACGTCGGCCCTCAACCGCACAGCGCCCGAGATCAACATCGACATCGTGCTGCCTTCGATCGCGCGGGTCTTCAACCGCAAGACGTTCCTGGGTGACAAGCTCAAGCACGTGATCGAGCCGCGCCTCGATTACAAATACGTTACCGGCGTCAACGACTTTCACGGATACGCTGCGCTTCGACCCGATCGATCTGCTGGCCGACACAAGCGCAGCTCGAGGTCGGCCTCACGAACCGGATTTATGCGAAGAGGAAGGATACCGTCACCGAAGTCTTCACGTGGGAGATTTTCGAGAAGCGCTTTTTCGATCCGACGTTCGGCGGCGCGGTGGTGGCTGGACAACGCAACGTCAACCTGTCCAGCCTGGATCTCACCGGATTCAGTTTTCTCGACGGTCCGCGCAACTACTCGCCGATCGTCAACATTATCCGCATCGTGCCCGCGCCGGGAGTCGCCGTCCGCTTTGAAGGCGATTACGACCCGCTGCTGCACCGTTTCACCAACAGCATGCTGGCGGCGGATTACCGGCGGAAGAAATATTTCGTCTCGCTCGGCAGCACGCGTGGTGAAGCCGAATCCAGTGGTTTCCGGCCCGGCCAATCAGTTCGCTGCGCAGATCGGATACGGCAATGTGAACAGCAAAGGCTGGAACGCGGCGTTCTCCACGGTCTACGATCTGCGTCTCGATATTCAGGAATTCGCCGTGGTGCAGGTGACCTATAACACCGATTGCTGCGGCATCAGCGTGGAATACCGGCGCACCAACTTCGGCGTGCGCGACGACACTACCTACCGCGTCGCGTTTACGATCGCCAATATCGGCACGTTCGGCAATCTGAAGAAGCAGGAACGGCTGTTCTGAGAGCGCACACCTTGCCACTCGGGCGAGCGGTGTGCGCGTTTGAGGATTAGCGTGCGCAGCTTGCGCTGCGCCGTCCTACTTCGACTCCGTCTGGTTCTCGGCCAGCAGCTTCTCCACCATCGACGTGAGTTCTTCCTTCGTCTGCCGATAGAGTTCGCCGCTGCCCGGGCTCGGGAAACCGGCATGCACGCCGCGTACGAGACCGTCCCGGCCGACGAAGAATGTGGTGGGCCATGCGTCCCAATTGACGGCCTGGGTCAGCTTTGCCTTCGCCGAGTCGGTTTCGCCGCCCAGCAGTACGGTGTAGTGGATTCCGTATTCCTTGATGAAGGCGCGCAGACGCGTCGGGTTCTTCAGCTGATCCGCTTCTTCGAAATTGAGCGCCACAACTTCGAGTCCCTGTTTGCGGTATTTGTCAAACATGGCGGCGAGGAAGGGCGCTTCGTCGTGGCAGTTCGGGCACCAACTGCCCGTGATGTTGATCACGACCACCTTGCCGCGAAAACGCGCATCGCGTATTTGAAACCAGGTTGCCGTTGAGATCGGGGAAGCTGAAGGTGAAGGGCTTCGTCGGGTCTTTAACGGTGGTGTGCGTCGTCCGGATCGGTCGGCTGCGGCAGACCCTTCGCCAGGGCTTCTTCGGGACGAACAGCCTTCATCTCGCTGAAGCCGTGCAGCGCGCTGAGGCTGACGTCGAGCGTGCCGTCGGCCGCGGGTTTAACGATCATCAGCGCAGGACGCGCGCCGGAGAAGTGGCTGAGCACGAACTGGCCGTCCTTCTGGTAAATGCCGGTCAGGGTTCCGGTGTCGCCGTCGACGCGCAGAATCGCGCCGGAGATTTCTGCGCCCGACTGGCGCAGAATCAGCCGCCAGGCTTTCTCGCCTTTGGAGCTTTCACGTTTATCAGATCCCACTGGCCGGCGATGGATGGCGCCTGCCGCTTTGACGGTGGCTTTCTGCAACGGCGCGGACGGCATGGACCGCGTAGTTGTGGTTGAGCATCGGCCCATACTGGCCATCGAAGACGCCGTCCTTAAACGTGCCGGTCAGTTTGGCGAGATAACTGTCGAAGTTGAGAATCAGCGTGCCGTTTTCCAGCGTGCCGCTGTTCGAGACCTCGCGGTCGTCGCCGTTGAAGAACCAGCCTTTGATGCCGGCGCCGTCGCCCGATAGTTCGAATCTGAAAGGGATGTCCGTGCCGTTGAAGTTGATGGTGGCGTCCCAGAGTCCGGAGACGGATTGCGCCCAGGCGGCGGGAGCCAGCAGAAACAGCGATACGGTCAGCAGGCGGGCGCTCGGTTTCATTGACCGAGATTACGGGTTTCCAGAGGTTAAGTCAATCCTGGCTGAAGAGCTGTGCAGGCGAAACCGTAAGGTCCCCCGCGGCGATCGTCGAAGTCTGTTCAGCAGGCTTCGCGCCCGCGTGGTACTCCCACGCACGGTTGTTGACGGGATCGACGACCCAGCAGTAAGGGACGCCGAATTCGTGATAGCGCTCGCACTTCGCCAGCATCTCGGCGGGACGTTGCGATGGCGACACGACCTCAACGCACAGCCGAGGGGACTCGGCGACAATGTTGCGATACAGTGTGCTCTTCCTGTCACGGAGCACGCTGACATCCGGAATCAGCACGTCATTTCCGATGCGGACGGAAAGCTCGACGCGCGTCCTTGAGCGTCCGGCCTGCTGGAGCAGGAGGAAGGAAAGCCAAGTGCAGATATCGGAATGACGGTCGGTTCCCAACGGCTTTGGCCTCAGTTCACCGGCGATCAGTTCGGTTTCGCGCTCGAAATCGCGATCCAGATATTCATCGAGCGTGAGAAGCACGTCCGCCGTCTTCATACCTTCGATCATAACGCCTCGGGAGCGCTTCGTATCGTGCGTTAGCCTGTAAAAGATATGCTTCGAGCCACCTGCCTGACCATCGGTCTGGCGCTGCTCTCGTCGTACGGACTCTCGGCCCAGGAAGCCCCCGCGTTCGAGGTGGCTTCGATCAAACCCAGCCAAACACAGCCTGGTCAAAACCAGCCAGGCCGCGGGCTCGCGGCTTTGCGCGAAGACATCAACACGGACCCCGCGCGTCTTACGATGACCAACGTCACGCTCAGCAGCGCAACGCGCTGGGCTTACAAGCTTGGCGTTTACGAAATCAGCGGACCGGAATGGATCTCGACTGCGCGCTTCGATATCGTGGCGAAACCCGCCAGTGCCGTTCCCGAAGAACAGCTGCGCGTCATGCTGCAGGCGCTGCTGAAGGAGCGGTTCAGGCTCGAGGCGCACCGCGAGTCGCGCCAGCTTTCCGGGTACGCGCTGGTGGTCGGGAAGAACGGCACAAAGCTGAAGCCC
This sequence comes from Terriglobia bacterium, assembly GCA_963832905.1. Lineage (GTDB taxonomy): Bacteria > Acidobacteriota > Terriglobia > Bryobacterales > Bryobacteraceae > BOG-234. The sequence goes on from CAWHVO010000002.1 coordinate 1,575,067, forward strand.
GTCGAGGGCGGTGGCGAAGGCAGCATGACGGGCGCGGCGCTGATGTTCGAAGGACATCAGATGCCGCTGTCGCGACTGGCAGATATCATCGCGAGCGCCCTGAAGACGCCGGTGCGCGACATGACGATGCTGGAAGGCTACTACGATTTCAAGGTGGATCTGCGTCCTTACCTTACGGGGCTGCAGCCGGGCGAGCCGCTCGACCTGGTGAGCATTGCGACGAGTGCCCTGGAAGCGGAGTTGGGTCTGAGACTGGAAGCGCGCAAATTTCCGACCGAGGTGCTGGTGGTGGACCGCGCCGAGAAGACGCCGACTGAGAACTAAGACCGGTATAAGAGGAATATGGAACTCCGCTGGATCGCCGTATCGCTCATCGGTCTGGGCCTCACCGCGCTGCCGCTGGCAGCCCATCATTCCTTCGCCGCCGAATACGACGACTCGAAGCCGATCAAAGTGACCGGCGTCGTGACAAAGGTCGAATGGCAGAATCCGCACATCTGGCTTTACGTCGACGTGAAGGACCAATCGGGCAAAGTCACGAACTGGGCCTTTTCCGGCGGCGCGCCCGGACAGCTGATGCGGCGCGGCATTACGCGCGACGTGATCCAGCCCGGCATGACGATCATGGTCGACGGGTTTCTCGCCAAGGACGGCTCGCACAACGGCTCCGGTGCGCGCGTCACTTTCCCCGACGGACGCAGGTGTTCACCGCGGGCGCGGAAGACAAGCTGCCGACGGATAAGAAATAGCCATGCGGGTTTCCAGCTTCTTGATGATCCTTGCGGGCGTGGCCACGCTTGCCGCTCAGACTTCTTTTTCGCCGCCGCGCACCGCCGACGGCAAGCCGGATTTCAGCGGCATTTACGAATGGCCGAAGACGAATGAAGGCGAGCGTTGCCGCTGCTCGGCGACGATCTTCAACAAACAGAGATTTCCGCCGTTCAAACCCGGCGGTGAGGCCTTCTACGAGCCGCGCACCGGCGACCCGCGCCACGATGAGCCGCGCGATTTCTGTCTGCCGGCGGGTTTTCCGTCCGGCATGCTTTCGGCCAACGCGGTGCGTTTCGTCGAGAACAAACAGTTCCTCGTGATGGCGCACGAATTTCAGGGCATGACGCGGCTGATCCCGCTCGACGGCCGACCGCACCGCAAAGGGCTTGAGCCCAGTTTCTATGGCGACCCGGTGGGGCACTGGGAAGGCGACACGCTGGTAGTGGAAACCAACGGCTTCCGGCGCTGGGGCCTCGACGATTATTTCTACACCAACCCGAACGAATACCGGATGCACAGCGATGCCCTGACGGTCACCGAGCACATCAGCTGGAAAGACGCGAAGACGCTCAACTACAGCATGACGCTCGACGATCCGAAGATTTTCACCAAAGCCTGGTCGCAGGATTTCACCATGACGCTGCATCCGGGCTGGGACCAGATGGGCATCTTCGAGTACGTGTGCGAAGAAAACAACCGCTGCCCCGGCGGGAAGTGCGCAAAATAGCCATTCCGCGAGACTTCCGCAGCTTAATCGGCAGCACAGTCCTCATCAGACAATTTGAGGGTGAGGACAGATTCGTTGATATTCAGAATATCCGCCGTTTTCGCGATTTTTTCCTGCGCCGCGCTGGCGCAGCTGCCGCCGCCTCCGCAGCCGGTTCCGAACGGGCCCGCGCCCGTCTTGCAGGAGCCGCTCGAGGTTATCTACAGCGGCAGCGTGCCGACGGGTCAGGTGAGCCCGACGCAGCTCAGCCTTACGCTGCGCGAGGCCATCCGGCGCGGGCTGCAGTACAACCTCGGTGTGCTGGTAAACCGCGATATTGTCGACACAGTGCGCGCGGAGCGCCGCCGCGCGCTGAGCACCCTGCTGCCGAACGTGTCGGTGGCGGCGATGCAGACGTCGCAGCAGATCGATCTGGCCGCCTTCGGGTTTAACTTTCCTGGTTTTCCGAACGTGGTGGGACCATTCGGATATGAGAACGTCCGCGCGTACGCCTCGCAGACGGTCTACGACCGCACCTCGCGCAAAAATCTGAAATCGGCCAGCGAGAGTCAGAAGGCCGCGGAGCTTACGGCCGAGGATGCGCGAAACCTGGTTGTGCAGGCGGTCAGCGATGCATACCTCGCGGTGATTTCGGACACCGCGCGGGTCGATGCCGTGCAGGCGGAGCTGGCGACCGCGCAGGCCCTGTTCGATCGCGCCACGGATGAGAAGAACGCGGGCACGGTGCCGGGTATCGATGTGCTGCGCGCGGAAGTCGAGCTGCGCACCGAGCAGCAGAGGCTGCTGGCGCAGAAGAATCAAGTGGAAAAAGACAAGCTGGGGCTGGCGCGCGCTATCGGTCTGCCCGCGGGCCAGCAGTTCAATGTGATCGACTTGCTCCCGTTCAGCAGTCTGACGACCTCTCTCGATGACCTGCTGAAGCAGGCGTACGACCACCGGCCCGACTACCGCGCGGCGCAGGCCAGCGTGCGTGCGGCGGAATATGCGATTGATGCGGCGAAGGCGGAGCACTACTGGCCGCAGGTTGTGGTGCAGGCCGATTATGGCGATGTCGGCGACACGCTGGCGAGTTCGCACGGCACTTACAGCGTTCTGGCGGGCGTCCGGGTGCCGATCTATGCGGGCGGACGCGCGCGCATCGATACGGCGCAGGCGGAGACGGTGCTGCGCAATAAGAAGAACGCGCTGGACGATTTGCGCGGGCGCATCGACTATGAAGTGCGCAGCGCGCTGCTTGATCTGCAGTCGGCAGCCGATCAGGTGGCCGTGGCGAAGAGGAATGTGGATCTTGCCAACGAGACGCTCATGGAAGCCCGCGATCGTTTCAGCGCAGGTGTTACAGACAGCATCGAGGTGGTGCAGGCGCAGCAGCTGCTGGCGTCGGCCAATGAGAACTACATCGCCAGTCTGAACGCGCACAACAACGCCAAGATCGCGCTGGCGACCGCGGTGGGGACGGCGGAGGAGGGCGTGCCGCAGTATCTGAATCTGAAACCATAGCAGGCTGCCGAAAATGCCTTCACAGGCTGAAGCCTGTGCCACGTGGCACAGCTTCAGCCCGTGTTTTTCAGCACCGCACGTAAGATCCGAACTAACGCCAATCGTCGTGATGAGCGCGATAGTCGCGGATCCGGCTCAGATCGTCATTGAGCATATTGCGGTCTTCCGGAGCCAGATGATTGTCCGCCACAACCCTTTGGAGGCCGGCGATGACATCGTCCAGCTCCGGTTGATCGTAAGCGCCCGTGGCTAACCTGCTCTGAAGGTCACTGATCTCCTGATCGGTCCGCGCCAGTCTGCGATTGTCGCCGTTCGTGAATGCTAATGCCTGCACGTGGTCCAGGTCCTGCCGGATCCGGTCAAACATATGCATCTTCCAGCTCTGGTTGGCGTAAAATTCGTCCCGCGCACGATGCCAGGCATCATCGTCCGAATACCGCTGGGCGAAAGCCGGGCCCGCCGCGAATGCGATCACCAGAATACCCACACTAACCATATTTCTGAATAAAGTCTGTTTCATGGCTTAAGTCTCCAGTCAAATACTGCTGCTCTTGCGAGCAACTAGTCGGTGAGCACAATTTCACCCAATGGTTACCGGCGAACAGTTCAGTCAGTTGTTATCTGTAATCGTTGATGCTTTCGCCGGTGGCGAGGCGCAAAGATCGTTTCATTGGCAGGCTTCTTGCATTAACCTCGCTGGTATGGAAGGTCGCGGGCAATGAGCAGCAGCGTTTTCAATATTGGAGCGAGTGCGGCAGGCATTGAGGAGAATCGGTCGAAGAACCCGGTCGTTTCCGCCTTCGAATGGTTCGGAGAGCTGACACTGTTCTTCGCCCGGCTCGTGCGGGCTGCGATCACCCCCCCGTTCGAGTTCCGTGAACTGATCCGTCAGTGCGATGAGATCGGCTCGAAATCGTTCCCTCTGATTGCTATTGCGGGTGCGGCAACGGGCGTGGTGCTCTCCCTTGAGACCAGAGACAGTCTGATCCACTTTGGCGCCAAATCCATGTTGCCGTCGGTTATCTTTTACTCGGTCGTTAAAGAGAGCGGACCGATAATCACAGCACTGGTGGTCAGCGGACGCGTCGGAGCCGGCATCGGCGCGGAAGTCGGCTCCATGCGCGTCACCGAACAGATCGACGCGATGGAGGCGTCCGCTGTCGACCCTTACCGGTTTCTTGTGGCGACGCGTGTGGCGGCATGTATTCTGATGCTGCCGCTACTGACGATTTTCTCGGAATTCTGTTCCATTGTCATGGGATGGATCGCGGAAACGCTTGCGGAGCCCATCACATTCCGGTACTTCATCGACAGCGCGACCAGCGGCGTTCTGTTCCGCGACTTCATTCCGCCTACTCTGAAGACGTTTGTCTTCGGATTCATCATCGGGATGGTTGCCTGCTTTCAGGGCATGCGCACAACCGGAGGCACGGAGGGTGTGGGAAAATCCGCCACCAGCGCCGTAGTGTTGTCGTCGCTCTTTGTGATTCTGGCGGATGTTGTCCTGGTACGGCTGATTTTGCTTTTCTGGGGCTGAGGCGGACCATGGAATGCAAATCGGACAACCCGTTCGTCGAGATCCGCGATCTGCGGAAGTCCTTTGGAGAGCAGAAGGTCCTGAACGGCATCAGTCTGAGTGTTTCGCGCGGTGAAACCGTCGCGCTGCTCGGCCGCAGCGGAACGGGAAAGAGCGTGCTGCTGAAGCTTCTGATCGGGCTCCAGATACCGGATTCCGGATCCGTCCGGATCGCGGGCGAGGAAATCACCGGGCTCGACCCCGCGCCGCTGAATGAGGTCAGAAAGAGGATCGGCTTCCTGTTTCAGCAGGCGGCTTTGTATGATTCGCTGACCATCGGGCAGAACGTCGATTTCCCCCTGCGCCGCCACGCGAAGCTCTCCGAGTCCGACCGCGCCGCCAAAGTCCGGGAACTGCTGTCCGGCGTTGGACTCGACGAGAAGGACTTCGGGAAGATGCCGTCCGAGATCTCGGGAGGCATGCAGAAGCGGGTCGGTCTGGCGCGCGCGCTCGCTCTCGATCCGGACGTTTTACTGCTGGATGAGCCGACGGCCGGGCTCGATCCTATTACGGCCGCCGAGATCTGTCAGCTGATTGTCGAGATGAAGAAGAAGCGCAGTATTACCGGCATTGTGGTGACGCACGATGTGCGTGGCGCCAAAACGTTTTCCGATTGTCTGGCGCTGCTCGACAAAGGCAGCATTGTCGCCGAGGGAACCTTTGCGGAGATGCGGGACAACAGGAACGAGTTCGTGATCCGGTTTTTCGGCGACGGAGAGAAAACCTGAGGGAAAGGCAGGCACCATGTCAAGAGCTTTCCGGCTGGGGATATTCGTGGTGGCGGGGCTGCTGGTATTCGCCGCGGCGATTTTCTGGATCGGCAGTAAACGAATGATGTTTCGTTCGACCTACCGGCTGAATGCGGAATTCGCGCAGGCGGCGGGACTGGGACCGGGAGCGCAGGTTCGCGTCGCCGGCATCCAGAAGGGAACCGTCCGCAAAATAGATCTGCCGAAAGCGCCCGACCAAAAGGTGCGAGTCGAAATGGACCTCGACAGCGACACCCGCAACGTCGTAAAGAAAGACTCGGCCGTTGCCATACACAGCGAAGGGCTGATGGGAGACGAATACGTCGAGATATCGGTCGGAACGGATCAGGCCGCCTCCGTGAAAGACAACGACACGCTGGAGGGGACGCCGCCGGTTCAGATTTCAGACCTGATCAAGAAGGCGGACGGGCTTCTGGATTCGGCTGGCGGAGTCGTGAATAACCTGACTACGTCGACGGGGAACATTAATTCGATTACTTCGAAGATCAACAACGGCGCCGGAACCGTGGGAGCGCTGGTCAACGATAAGAAGATTTATCAGAATGTGGAACAGGCCACGACGGAAATGCAGGAGGATATGGAGGCCGTCAAACACAACTTCCTGCTGAGTCACTTCTTTCATAAGCGCGGATACGAAGACGCCGCGCAGCTGACCCAAAACGCGATTCCGCAGTTGCCGCCAGTCTCCCCGGCGACGCGATTTGCCTGGGACGCGCGGGAAATATTCGATAAACCCGACGAGGCGAAACTTAAGGAAAAGCAAAACAAGACGCTGGACGCCGCGGGAAGCTTCTTGCAGGCGAATCCCTTCGGTCTGGCGGTAGTGGCCGGGTACTCGGACATGAAAGGCGACACCTCAGAGCAGAGAGTCCTGACGGAAGCGCGCGCCATGGTTGTTCGCGACTACCTGGTGAACAAATTCAAAATGGACGACAGCCGCGTGAAGACGATCGGGCTGGGGAAGTCCCCGGAAGCGCCCGCGGCGGGTGTCGAAGTTCTGATTTATCCGCCGGGGACGAATGCACCGGCTGGCTCGAATGGCAAACCGGAGCAGCGTGAACCGGGCAAACCGTGACGGCGTCCTCTGCGCCGATTTAACCGCAAGCAAGCGGCTTTTCCGGACTTCTGCCGCGGGCTAAAGTCTCCACGCGATTCTGCCGATCCCTTCAGCGTATGAGCCCTTACAGGGAGCCAGGCTGCTTAGGCAACGGATGTCACGGACGCAGGGTCATGGGGCGCTCGGAAGCCGCTGACCTTGCCAGGCTGGCCGCACTGGCCGGCCGGATTTTCCACACGCCCATCGCTTATGTAGCGCTGCTGCAGCCCCAGGGCCGGCCGATGTGCCGGATCGGCGCGGGTACCGATTATTGGGAATGGCTCGAAGCGCTCCCGGCACTGCAGAATCTGGTGTCGCCGGTCGTGGTGCAGGACCTGCCTGACGACTTCGTCGATCTGAGCTTCGCCGCGATGGCGCCGATCGACACGTACTGCCGAAAGCGGCTGGGCACGCTGGTGATCGCGGACCACGCCGCGCGTCCCGCCTTCACGGCGCAGGACCTCGGGAATCTGGCCGATCTGGCGGATATTGTCGCTGACCGGATCGAGATGCGAATGATCGCTGCCCAGGCGGTGATGACGAAGAGCCTTTATCGCGAGGCGATTTCCCCGCATCTCCCGCGGCCCGAAACGAACCTGGCGTGCTGACGGCCCAACTCATCCTCGCCGGTGCGATCTTCGCCGTGTCTTCGCATCGCGGCGACACATGCTATTCTGGCCGCAGACGAAAGTGCACAGTCGGCCACCCGGACCGCCACTCGGGGTCGCTGGTTGTGCGCATTTCATATGAGCGCACAGCCGGCCACTCGGGCCGTGCGTTGTGCGCGTTCCAGGAATGGAGATGCGCTTCCGCACTGCGATACCCGCGGTCCTTTTATTCTGCGGTTTCTCTGCTCTGCTCGCCTTTCAGGCGCGCTTCAAGGAATACACAGGGGAAGAGGACAACCCGTCAGCCGTCCCAAAGGATGCCTACGAGCAGACCGAGTGGACTTTCGCGCGTCTCCGTTACCCCTCCGGCCGCTACTCCGGGTACGACGGCGAACGCGGCAGCTGGCCCACCGATTTTCCGAAAGCCGACCGTCAGTTCCTGCAGGGTGTCCGCCGCCTCACCCGCATCCACACCCGCTCCACCGAACAGGTCATCGACCTCATCAACGATCCCAACGAACTTTACAACTGGCCCTGGATCTACGCTGTCGAGGTCGGCCACTGGGACCTAACCGACGATCAGTGCAAACTCCTGCGCGAGTACTTCCTGCGCGGCGGCTTTCTGATGGTCGACGATTTCCACGGCACCTTCGAATGGGACGTCTTCACGCAGAGCATGAGCCGAATTTTTCCCGACCGGCCCATCGTCGAAATCCCCGATGCCGACCCCATCTTCCACACGGTGTATGATTTGGATCAGCGTGTTCAGGTGCCTGGACTGCAGTACGTTTACAGCCATCGCCTTTACGAAAAGGATGGAACCGTCCCGCACTGGCGGGGAATCTACGACGATGAGGGCCGTGTGATGGTGGCGATGTGCTTCAATCAGGACGACGGCGACGCGTGGGAACACGCGGACAATCCGCAATATGAAACAAAATATACTTCGCAGGCGTACCGTTTGGGCATCAACTACGTCATCTATGCTATGACCCACTGAGGTTCATACAGAAAAGCCCGGGTTCAGAAATGTTCGAGTTCCTGTTTAAATATCCACTGGCCATTTTCGAGAAAGGCAAGTTCGTGCTGCTTTCCGGCTGGCCGGTCTGGCTGCTGATGCTGCTGATCGCCATCGCGGCCGCCGGTCTTTTCTGGAATATGCGGCGGCGTCACGGGCTGCTGTCTAATGCGCGTTCAACGGTCATCTGGCTGGCCCAGACGGCCCTGATCGCGCTGGTGCTGTTGATGCTCTGGCACCCGGCCATCAGCGTGGCGCGCCTGCGTCCGCAGCAAAATGTGGTCGCCGTGCTGATCGACCATTCGCGCAGCATGGGCATCGCCGATGACGGCAAGCCCCGAATCCAGCAAGGCTGAAGATCTGCTGAATAGCCAGCTGCTGCCGGACCTCAGCAAGCGCTTCCAGGTCCGGCTGTACGAATTCGGACGCGACGCCGTGCGCATCGATCAGGCCAGGAATCTGGCGGCGGACGACAACGCCACGCGCATCGGCGACAGCCTGAAGCACATCGCCGCCGAAGCCGGCACCATGCCGCTGGGCGCCATGGTGCTGCTGTCGGATGGCGGCGATAACACCGGCGGCATCGATCGCGACACCATCGAGCAAGCTGCGGCAGCTGCGCGTTCCGGTGCACACCATCGGTTTCGGGCCGGATCATTTCGCCAAAGACATTGAGATCGTCGATGTGGCTGCGCCGGCGCGCGCGCTGGCCGAATCGCGGCTGAGCGCCCGCGTGGCCATCCGCCAGCACGGCTATGCCGGCGCGACGGTGAAGCTGATGGTGCGCGAGAACGACCATCCGATCGCCGAGCAGGCAATCGCTGCTGAAGACCGGACGCCGAGCAGAGCGAAACGATCGTGTTCAACGCGGGACCGGCGGGCGCGCACAGTTTCCAGATCGGCGATCGTGCCGCTGGCGGGCGAGCAGAACACGCAGAACAACTCTGTGTGTGCGGCTGGTGAACGTGGCGCCGCAGCAAGATGCGCATCCTCTATATCGAGGGCGAGCCGCGCTGGGAGTACAAATTCATCCGCCGCGCGATCGAAGACGATCCAGTCCATCGAAGTCGCCTGCCATGCTGCGCACCACGCAGAACAAGATCTATCGCCAGGGATACGGCGACAATGACCAGCGAACTCGCGGACGGTTTTCCCGACCAAGGCCGAAGAGCTGTTCAAATACGACGGGCTGATCATCGGCAGCGTCGAAGCCAACTACTTCACGCCGCGAACAGCAGGATCTGATCCGCGATTTCGCCGACAAGCGCGGCGGCGGCGTGCTGTTCCTCGCGGGACGTTTCGCGCTTTCCGACGGCGGATATGCGAAGACGCCGATGGCCGAGATGATGCCGCTGCACCTGACTGCCGAGAAAACCTGGAGCCGCAACTTTGCCACCGCTACGCTGACCGATGCCGGCCGCGAGAGCGTCATCTGCCGCATTGAAGAAGAGCGCGACAAGAACGTCGCGCGCTGGCAGAAGATGCCGCAGATCGCGAATTACGCCGTGATGGGAGCGCCCAAGCCCGGCGCGGTGGTGCTGATGGATGTGGCCGAAGCAGGGCATCGTCCCACGCCGCTGCTGGCAATTCAGAATTACGGGCACGGGCGCGTCGGCGTCTTCGCGACCGCGGGCAGCTGGCGCTGGAAGATGCTGCAGGATCACACCGATACGACGCACTCCATGTTCTGGTCGCAGCTGCTGCGCTGGCTGGTGACGGAAACGCCGGGCCAGGTTCTGTCGTCTACGCCGCATCAGGTGCTCTCCGACGACACCCATGTGCCGCTGCGCGTGAGCGTGCGCGACAAGAATTACGACACCGTGTCGGGCGCCACGGTGCAGGCGACGATCTCGCGGCCCGACGGCGGTTCGGATACGTGTCGACCTGAAGCCCGATCCGCTGGAGCCGGGCATGTACACGGGCGACTACACGGCGGAAAAGCCCGGCACTTACGTGGCCGAGACCGATGCGCGGCAGGACAAGACCGATCTCGGCCGCGACGCGCTGACGTTCCGCCGCGAAGACGGCGTGGCGGAGAATTTCGGCGCGGCGCAGAATCGAGACCTGCTGGAAAAACTCTCGAGCGACACCGGCGGCAACTATTACACGCCTTCGAACGCGAAGAAGCTGTCCGGCGAAGTGGCCGTTTCCGAAGCCGGCATTACCGCGCACGACAATCTGGATATCTGGGACATGCCGATCGTGTTCCTGCTGGTGATTCTGATTCGCGGCGGCGAGTGGCTGCTGCGGCGCAAATGGGGTGTAGTATGAAGATTGGTTCGTGTGTTGGCTTTGTCTGGCTCGCGTGCCGCGACGTCCGGCGTTCAGCGCGACGTACATTCTGACCGTCGCCGGCCTGGGCGGCGAGCCCGATTACGAGCAGCGCTTCGCCGTGCTGGCCACCGACACGGATAAGATCCTGCAAGACCGGCGGGCAGACCGATCGCATCGTCGAAACCCTGAAAGGCGCCGACGCCACGCGCGCGAAGATGGAAGCGTCGCTGAACCGCATCGCCTCGCAGGCCAAGCCGGCGGATGCCTTCGTGCTGATGATGATCGGGCACGGAACTTTCGACGGTCAGGAATACAAGTTCAATCTGCCTGGACCCGGACATTTCCGGCACCGGAACTGGCGGCGCTGCTGAATAAGATCCCCGCGGGCCGGCAGCTTGGTGGTCGACATGACCAGCGCCAGCGGCGGCGCCATCGGCCGCGCTGAAGAAGGACAATCGCACGGTCATCACCGCGACGAAATCCGGCACCGAGAAGAACGCCACCGTGTTCGCGCGCTACTGGGTGGAAGCGCTGCGCGATCCGGCGGCGGATACGACAAGAACGAAACCATCTCGGCGCTCGAAGCTTTCCAGTATGCCGAGAAGAAGACCGCCGCAGTTCTACTACCGAGCAGAAGCGCCTGGCGACGGAGCATCCGCAGATCGACGATCAGCAGCGCGCCGCGGCTTTTCCGCTGCTGAAATTCGGATCGGCGGCGGCGGTGGTCGACCGATCCGGCCAAGCGCGAACTGCTGGCGAAGAAGGAAGACATCGAGAACAAGATCGATGCGCTTGAAGTATCAGAAAGTCGCTGATGGCGCCGGAGGATTACAGGAAGCAGCTGACGCAGCTTGCTGCTCGAACTGGCGCAAAGCGCAGGAGGAGATCGACAAATGATCCGCCGGTGTACCGCCGGCGATCTTGTCGCCGGCGCCTTTGCTGAACTAAGATCACCGGCGGCAAGACCGCCGGTGGTACAAATCGCCCTCGCCTTGCTGTTGAGCGTAACCTCCCTGTCCGCGCAGACCATGCGAGGCAGCCGAATCCCTCTGGCGCAATCATCAGGATTACGAAGCCGCCAACACGTTTTCGAGCTGCTGCTGAAGGCCAATCCGAAGAACGCCGACTACCGCGAACGCTATGCCGAGCTTCTCTATCGAGCGATTCAACCCGCGGATGCGCAGAAGCTCTTCGACGAAGCGCTGCGGCATCGACCCGAAAAACGCGCGCGCTTACCTCGGCGATGGCCCGTATTCTGGCGGACAATTACGATCCCAAGGCCAACGATCTGGCGCACGAAGGCGCTCGAAGCCGATCCGAAGCTTTATCAAGCCCACGAGCTGATGGCGCGCTCGCGCTCGAGGACGACGACACGAAGAAAGCCGAGAGCGAAGCCGACGCCGCGCTGGCGATTCAGTCCGACGCGGTGGATGCCATCGCGGTCAAAGCCTCAATCGATCTGCTGGCCGACAAGCAATCGCCCTGGGTCGCGAAGATCGGCAATCGCGGCAAGGGCTACGAGACGATCGCGCATTTCTTCGTGATCAATCGCCGGTACGAAGAAGCGATCGCAGTACCTACGCAAAGCCATCGCCGCCACTCCCGACCTGTGGAGCGCCGCACTCGCAGATCTGGGCATCAACCTGATGCGCCTCGGCCGCGAAGGCGAAGCGCGCAAGGAACTCGAACTCGCCTACAGCCAACCATTTCCGCGACGCCGCCACCGCCAACGCGCTGACGCTGATGGACAGCTACAAGAACTTCGTCACGTTCGAAACGCCCACCACCGATCCTGCAGCCTGAACAAGAAGGAAGCCGACGTGCTGCGTCCTTACTTTCAGGACGAGATGCTGCGCGCCATGGCGACGTACGAGAAGAAGTACAAGTACCAAGCTCAATGAACCCGGTGCAGGTCGAAGTTTATCCGGATCATGAAGACTTCGCCGTGCGCACCATGGGTCTGCCCGGACTGGGCGCGCTGGGCGTCACGTTCGACAACGTACATCGCGATGGACAGCCCCTCCGGGCGCACGCCGGGCGAATTTCACTGGGCCAGCACGCTGTGGCACGAAATGAGCCACGTCTACGTGCTCAGCATGACCAACGACCGCGTGCCGCGCTGGTTCACCGAAGGGCTCGCGGTTCACGAAGAGACCGCGACGTACGCCCGACTGGGGCGACCGCCTCAGCCCGGAGATCATCGCCGCCATCCGCGAGAAGAAGCTTCTTCCCGTTGCCGAGATCGACCGCGGCTTCGTTCATCCCACCTATCCAGGCGCAGGTGATCGTGTCGTACTATCGAGGCCGGCAAGATCTGCGACTACATCTCGCAGCGCTGGGGCGAATCGAAGCTCCTTGATATGATCCACGAGTTTGCGAAGAACCGGCCCACCGTGGACGTCATCAAGGAGCAGCTCGGCATGGAGCCCGCGCAGTTCGACAAGGACTTCCTTGCCATGATCGACAAAGAAACGGGAAGACGGTCGCCGGTTCGCCGACTGGACGAAGCGGCGTGCGCGAACTCAACCAGCTCACCAAGGACGGCAAGACCGACGAAGTGATCGCCAAAGGCCGCGCCATCGAAGGCATGTATCCCGATTACGTCGAAGCCGGCAATGTTTACACGTTCGTCGCCGAAGCCTGCCTGAAGAAGGGCGACAAGGCATGCGCGATCGACGAGCTGGGGCCGCTATTCGAAGATCGGCGGACGCGATCCCGACACGATGAAGAAGTACGCGAAGCTGCTCGACGAAGCCGGCAAGAAGAAGGAAGCGGCCGCTGCGCTCGAGCGCCTGAACTACATCTTCCCGCTGGATGCCGAGCTGCACGAACGCCTCGGCGGTTTGTTGCTCGAGACCGGCGACGCCAAAGGCGCGGTGCGCGAATATCAGGCGCTCGTCGCCATGCATCCTATCGACGTGGCGGGCAGCCATTACAATCTTGCAAGGGCCTATAAGGCCGCCGGCCAGAACGACCAGGCCAGAGAGGAAGCCGTCAACGCGCTCGAAGCCGCGCCGAATTACAGGCCGGCGCAGAAGCTGCTGCTCGAAGTCGAGCGAGTGACGAGTCACAAATCATAAGGAAGAAATGTCCACACGCCTCAAATTGAACCGGACGTACTGAAATCCCGCATTAACCGCTTCCGTGAAGTCGATGCCGAGATCGTCCGGCAGGTCAAACGCGTGATCGTCGGCCAGGATGAAGTGCATCGAACAGGTGCGCATCGGCCTGTTTGTCGGCGGCAATTGCCTGATCACCGGTCTGCCCGGCACGGCGAAAACACTGCTGGTGCGCACCATGGCGCAGGTGCTCGGCCTGGCGTTCAAGCGCATCCAGTTCACGCCCGATCTGATGCCCACCGACATCACCGGCACCGACATCATCGAGGAAGACCCGGTCTCCGGACACCGCACGTGGACCTTCGTGCAAGGGCCGATCTTCGCCAACGTGCTGCTGGCCGACGAAATCAACCGCACGCCGCCCAAGACGCAGTCGGCGCTGCTCGAGGCCATGCAGGAGCACTCGTGCACGGTGCGCGGCAACAACTACAAGCTGCCCGCGCCGTTTTTCGTGCTGGCCACGCAGAATCCGATCGAACTCGAAGGCACCTATCCGCTGCCCGAAGCGCAGCTCGACCGCTTCCTGTTCAACATCCTGCTCGACTACCTGACCGCCGACCAGGAACTGCTCGGTTATCGATCTGACGACCACCACGCACATCGCCCAGGCCGATCCGATCACCAATGCCGCAGGAGATTCTCGATTTCCAGCAGCTCGTGCGCATGACGCCGATCGCGGAAACCGTCGCCAAATACGCCATCGATCTGGTGCGCGCCACGCGTATGAAGGATCCTGCTCGCGCCTGAAGTGGTGAAGAAGTACGTCAACTACGGCGGAAGCGTGCGCGCCGCGCAGTTCCTGGTGCTGGCGGCGAAGGCCCGCGCGCTGATGAAGGGCCGTTATCACGTCAGCTTCGAGGATATCCGCGCGCTGTACATTCCGATCCTGCGGCACCGCATTCTGCTGAATTTCCACGCGGAATCGGACCGCCTGACGCAGGACGACATCCTGCAGCCAGGTACTGGAGGTGAAACCCGCGCCGCGCGACTAGGTGGCACAGGCTTCAGCCTGTGGCTGAAAAATGCTGCAACAGTTTCTCGATCCCGCAGTACTCGCTTCCATTTCGTCTCTCGACCTCGTCGCGAAGACGGTAGTGGACGGGTTCGTCGCGGGACTGCACCGTTCGCCGAAGTTCGGTTTCAGCCAGGAGTTCGCCGAATATCAGCAATACGTGCAGGGCGACGATCTGCGCCACATCGACTGGAACGTCTTCGCCCGCACCGAGCGTCTCTATCTGAAGCGGTTCAAGGGCGAGACGAACATGCAGCTGCTGATTCTGCTCGATGCCAGCGCGTCGATGACGTATGGCTCGGGCAAGATCCGCAAACTCGATTATGCGCGCTTCCTCGCCGCATCGCTGGCCTATCTGTCTTCGCAGCAGCGCGACGCCACCGGCCTGATCGTCTTCGATGAGGACGTGTCCAACTACATCGCGCCCGTCCACGCGGCAGGGCCAGCTGATGCGCATTCTGCACGCCATCGAAAAGGCCGAAGGCGGCTCGCGCACCGATTTTTCCAAGCCGTTCATCATTTTCAGCAATTTCTGAAGCGGCGCGGCATCGTGGTCGTGATGTCGGATTTTTACGAACAGCCGGAGCAGATCGTCAAGGTGGTCGAGCCGCTGCGCTATCGCGGCAACGAAGTGGTGCTGTTCCACATTCTCGATCCGAATGAACTCGCGCCGAAGTTCCGCGATCCGGTGCTGCTGCAGGACATCGAAGACGACACCGCGCATGGAAGTTTCGCCCGATTACGCGCGCAACGAATACCGCGCGAAGATCGACGAGCACATGCGTCAGCTGTCGGAAAAGTCGCGCGCCGCCGGCCTCGAATACGTTTTCATGAATACCGCCAAGCCGCTCGACGAGGGATTGCGCAATTTTCTGGCGATTCGCCAGAGGAGGATGTAGTTGGGTTTCCTCGCTCCATGGTTCATCGGCGGACTGGCCCTGCTCGGCCTGCCGGTTTACGTTCATCTGCTTCGGCAATACAGGCAGAAGCCCGATTCCGTTCAGCTCGCTGATGTTCTTCGAGCGGCGCACGCAGAGCTCCATCAAGCATCGCCGCCTGAAGTATCTGCTGCTGTTCTCGCTGCGCTGCCTGTTTGTTGCGCTGCTGGCGCTGGCGTTCGCGCGGCCGTACATGCATTCGACCACCATCGCGCGCGCCAATACCGGCCGCACGATGGTCTTCGCCATCGACAATTCGTTCAGCATGCGTCAGGGCGACCGTTTCGCCGCAGGCGAAGAAGGCGGCGCTCGATCCAGATCGAGGCCATGCATGCGGACGATCGCGGCCAGGTGATCTCTTTCGGCGGCGCATCGAAGCTGCTCACCGACATGACGCAGGACAAGCAGTCCCTGCGCGCCGCGCGTCAACGCGCTGTGAGCCGGGCGACGATACCAGTTCCTACGCCGAGCTGTCGCGCGTGCTGCGGTCCACGTCCGAGAGCCTGAAGACGGACATCGTGGCCCACGTGTTTACCGACGTTCAGAAATCGTCGCTGCCCGCCAGCTTCTCCGATCTCAAGCTCGACGACGGCACGAAACTGGAAATCCACTCCGTCGCTGCAGAGCCCATCCCCAACTGGACGGTGGAGAACGTCGAAGCGCCGCGCCGCGTTTTCGATACGAAGAAGGTCCGCACCGTCGCCACAGTTGCCGGCTACGGCACGGTCGGATGCGACGCGCAAGGTCACGCTGTTCGCCAACGGCAAGCCGCTCGAAACCAAACAGGTGAAGGTTCCCGCCAACGGGCGCGCCACCGTGGAATTCCTCACGCTCGACGCCCCCTACGGACTCACGCGCTGCGAGGTGCAGATCGACGGCGCCGACGCTTTCCCGCAGGACGACCACTGGCTCTTCTCGGTGGAACGCGCCGATCCAAAGCCCGCCCTGCTGGTGCACGCCGATGGAGATACGGCCAGCCCGCTTTATTTCAAAACCGCGCTCGAATCGTCGAGCGAGCCGGCGTTCACCCTGGAGTCTCTGCCGTCGAATCAGGCTGCGAACGCCAACGTGTCGAAATACGCATTCGTGATCCTCTCCGATCCCGGCCCGCTGCCCGAACGTTTGAGAGACGCGCTGGAGAAGTACGTGCAGGCCGGAGGGTCTGTGCTGATCACGCTGGGCAAGAACGCGACCCCGGGCCGCCACGTGCCGGTAGCCGATCGTGCAGATCATGGGCATGCACACAGTCGTGCCCGAGCGCGAATCGACCCTGACGGTGGCATCCGTCGATACGTCTTACCCGGCGTTTGCGCGCGCGCAGAACTGGGGCGGCGTGGAGTTCTATCAGGCGGCGAAGCTGCAGCTGCCGCAGGCGTCGCCCGATATCCGGGTGGCCGCGACGCTTTCCGACGGCTCGCCCCTGTTCATCGATCGACAGATCGGCTCCGGCCACGTTCTCGTGTTCACGTCGGCGATCGACAACATCGCGAACAATCTGCCGGTCGAGCCGGTCTGGCTGCCGTTCCTCGATCAGACGACGCACGAGATGGGGGGAATTGGCACAGCGCCCGGGAACTACAAAGTCGGTTCGTTCGTCGAGCTGCGGACGGCGCGGGAGAAGGGCGTGCCGGTCGAGATCGTCGGCCCAGGCGAAAAGCGGCTGCTTTCGCTCGCCGAATCGACGAAGGCGCAGAACTTCCAGTTCCCGTCGCAGGGCTTTTTCGATATTCGCCGCGCCAACGGCCGCGAAGAGCTGGCGGCGGTGAATCCGGACCGGCGGGAGTCGGATTTCGCGCTTGTCCCGCCGGAGACGCTGCGAATTGTGGAAAAATACAGGGATAGCCTCCACGTCGGGGCAGAGCAGCGGCTCGGCGGACGCCTCGAACCAGCGTGACGACAAAGCGGAACTCTGGTGGTGGGTGCTGGCAATGTTAGCAGTGTTGGCGATGGCGGAATCGGTGTTGGGAAACCGGCAGATGACCGGCCGCTGAAAGATTAGATGTCGATCGAAGGGGAGAAGGCGATGAATCCACTCGAAGGCCTTGCGCAATATCTGGACCGGCTGGAGCGCCGGCTCCGCATGTTTGCCTGGACGCGCGGCGCCGCGGCGGTGGCCGGCTGCCGCGCTGATCCTGACGGTCGCGATCGTCGCGTCGCTCATGCTGGTCCGCCTTCCCGCCTGCCGGGCTGATTGTCGGCCGCTTCGTGCTGTTCCTCGGAATTGGCGCCGCCGTCGCGGTGGCGCTGGTGGTGCCGCTGATGCGCATGAATCGCCGCCGCGCCGCGCAGGAAGTGGAGCAGCGGCACCCCGGCTTCGATCAGCGCCTGCTCACTTTCACCGAGCGCTCGCGCGACAACGCCTCCGATCCGTTCCTGCCTCTGCTGGCCGAAGACGCGCTGATCATCGCGCGCGACGCGGAGCCGGAACAGGTTATCGAGAAGAAGCCGCTTCATCCGTTTCGCCTCGCTTGCGGCGGCCGCGGCCAGCGTGCTCGTTTGGCTTGATGTTCTGGGGGCCCGGCGTTTTCGGCTACGGCACGCGCTGCTCTGGGGCAGCTATTCGAAAGACGCAGCTCGAACAAGCCGCTTTACAGCATCACCGTGCAGCCGGGCTCGAAGACCATTCGGCGCAAGTCCGATCAGCTGGTCAGCGCGCAGCCTCAGCGGCTTTACCGCCTCGCACGCCAGTCGTCTGGGTGCAGTACGCCAGCTCCGCGCAAATGGGAAGAGGCGCCGATGCAGCCGCAGAGCTCGCGGCCCGGGCTTTGCCTTCCTGCTGGTGCGCGTGCCCGAAGATCTGTCAGTATTACGTGGAAGCCGGCGGCATCAAGTCGCGATCCTACAAGCTGCACACCATCGATCTGCCGGCGGTGAAGAACATCAACGTCACCTACAACTATCCGTCGTGGACCGGCATGGCTTCGGTCACGGAAGATCCGGGCGGCGATCTGCGCGCCGTCGAAGGCACCGTCGCGAAAGTCGAAATTCAGACCGACAAGCCGCTGACCAACGCCCAGATCGTGTTCGAAGAAGGCAAGCCGATCAATCTCGATTCGACTGCCAGGACAACCGCACCATCGACAAACATCCCGATCGAAAAGGACGGCACGTATCACATCGCCGTGATGGATCACGGCGAACTCGTGCGCCTCACCGACGACTACTTCATCGAAGCGCGCAAAGCCGGCCAGCCCACCGTGCACATCACCAAACCGGGCAAGGACGCCAAGGTCAGCCCGATCGAAGAAGTGACCGTCGCGGTCACCGGCGAAGACGATTACCCGCTGCAGGAACTCGATCTGCACTACTCGGTCAACGGCGCGCCCGAGAAGGTCGATCTCGATGCTGAAGCAGAAGGGCGCGAAGAAGGCGGAGGGCACGACGATGCTTTCGATGGAAGATTTCAAGCTCGTTCCCGGCGACATCGTCAGCATGTACGCAACCGCGCGCGACGGCAAGAATTCCGCCAAGACGGACATGTACTTCATCCAGGCCGTGCCGTTCGAGTTCGAGTACTCGCAGTCGCAGGCCGGTGGCGGCGGTGGTGGCGGCGGCAGGCGATCAGGAACAGCAGATTTCCGAGCGCGAAAAGGAAATCATCGCGGCCACGTTCAATCAGCTGAAAGGCGACGCCAAGGTCAAGGCTGCGGCGGCCGAGAACGGCAAGTATCTTTCGGAAGTGCAGGCGAAGCTGCGCGATCAGGCGCAGTCGCTGGCCAATCGCACCAAGGCGCGGCAGCTCGATGGCAGCGGCGCGGCGTTCCAGCAGTTCGTGAAGGAAATGGAGCTGGCGGTGGCGGCGATGACGCCCGCTTCGGATAAGCTCAAGGCGCTGCCGTTCCAGGATGCGATGACGCCCGAGCAGCAGGCTCTGCAGCATCTGCTGCGCGCCGAATCCACCTTCCGCCAGATTCAGGTTCAGATCAGCCGCGGTGGCGGTGGCGGAGGCGGCGGTGGCGGCGCCGGACGCGATCTGGCCAACCTGTTCGATCTCGAACTGGATAAAGACAAGAACCAGTACGAGACGAATGCAGCGTTCCGCGGCCGAGCAGAAACAGCAGCAGGTGGACGAAGCGCTGAAGAAGCTCGAAGAGCTGGCGCGCCGTCAGCAGGAGCTTGCCCAGCAGCAGCAGAACAATCCGCAGCAGCTCGCGCAGCAGCGCTACCAGCAGGAGATGCTGCGCCGCGAAGCCGAAGAACTGAAGCGCCAGATGGAGCAGCTGCAGCGGGCGATCAGTCAGGGGCAGCAGGGCCAGCAACAGGGCCAGCAAGGTCACATCGTTCAGTCAGTCCAGCAGCCAGGGTGGACAGTCCGGCCAGCAGGGTCAGCAACGGCGCGCAATCAGCAGCAGCGCGGCAGTCCGGCCAGCAGCAACAGCGGCCCTGAATCGCGCTACCACAGAACAGCTGGAACGTGCGATTAAGGATCTCGATCAGGCCGAGAAGGATATGGCAATGCGGCCTCGGCGCGGCAGCACGGACAAGGCCACAGGCGGATCAGGCGCAGAAGGAAGCCCAGCAGGCCGCGGAAGGTCTGAAGCAGGCCGGTCAGACGCTGCAGCAGGCGCGCAAGCAGCAGAATGGTTCGGAGGTCGGCGATCTGGCGCGAGAACGCCGAACAGCTGGCGCGCAGCAGCAGGATTTCGAGCAGCGTCTGCGGCACAATTTCGGCCAGGGCCAGGAGCAACCAGCAAATCGCCAGCCAGATGGCGGACGAAAAGCAGAAGATGCTGGATGACTACAACCAGCTCCAGAAGCAGATGCAGCAGGCGGCGCGCGACGTCGCCGGCACGCAGCCCGGCGTCTCGAAGGACCTGCGCGACGCCATGGGCAAGAGCCAGCAGGATGAAGTCGCCACGCGCATGGAGTTCACGCAGGAAGCGCTGCGGCGCGGTCTGGGCCAGTATGCGGTGATGCGCGAGGCTCCGGTCACGCAGTCGCTGAATGAACTGAAGGACCAGCTGCAGAAGCTCGAAGCCGAATCCGCGGCGCAGGGCATGCAGGGCGGCGGCGACGACAAGAGCCAGATCGCCATGCAGCAGGCGCTGGACCAGGCCGAACGCATCCGGCAGGAGATGGAGGCGCTCGCCCGCGGCCGCAATCAGCAGGGCAAGAACGGCCAGAACGGCAGCAAGCCTGGCGACCAGCAGGGCAATCAGCAGCAGGGCCGGCAGGGCGGACAGCAGAACGGCCAGCAGCAGGCGCAGAACGGCCAGCCGGGCGGGCAACAGGGAGGTCAGCAGCCTGGACAACAGCAGGGCCAAAATGGTCAAAGCGCGCAGGCTGGCTCGATCAACCCGAACGGCGGCGGACAAGGGGTCAACAGCGCGCCGCGTACCGGCAACATCGGCGGGTATGCCGGTGAACCCTTCGGCGCATGGAACTATGGCGGCGGCGTGGATCCCCGCATGGGCCAGCTTCCTCCCGAGCAGGTCTACAACGATCTGATGCGCGACATCGGCCGGCTGCGCAGCCAGGTCATCGACGACAAAGATCTGAACCGCGAGTATCAGGACCTCATTCGCCGCGCCGAGCAGCTCGATCCGCGGCATATGAACAACGATCCGCAGCTCAGTTCGGTGATCGGCGCGCAGGCGCTTTCGGAGATCGACGAGCTGGAGCTGGTTTTGCGCAAGAAGCTGGCGGCCGGCGACGGCAGCGTGCGCAGCACCAGTCCGCGCAACATTCCGCCTGGCTACGACGCCGCGGTGGCCGAGTACACGAAGCGGCTCAGCAGGCAGTAAGCGGGTTTATCGGCCGAGCGCCGGATTATCGCCCTTCCGCGAATGGTGGGGTGGAACAGCGAGCAGCGCTGCCGCTCTATCATGACTTTGGGATTCGGCCACCTGCGCGGCGGTCTGTCCGGCGTGCGGCCCCATGCCGGCATAGCCCTGAATCGTGGGATCGGCCCCGTGCCCAAGCAGCGCCTGCAGCACGCGACAATGGCCGCGGTACGCTGCGCTGTGCAGTGCGCTCAGTCCGTCGCGGCGGCGGGTGAGTTTCCGGCAAGCGTGTGTAACGGCGGCGGGTCCGACTGAAAACTCAGAAAAGATAGCCTCTGGCTACCCAGTAATGCCAGTCGCCAACGGCCTCGGCGGTGGCGTCGTCGGGGTCGATAGCCGCCAGTTGTGACAGTGGCACGGCCATGAACCGACCGTGCCAGCGGATCAGCACGAGCATCTCCGCTGTGCAGGCATCTTCCGGAGCCATGCGATGAACTTCGACGGTTTCCCCTTCCCTCAGCGGTGAAACGATCCTGCGAGCGATGCACCTGGCTTGAAAAGGAAATCGGATTTTGTCATCGAGGTAGCAATGCCACCCCATGATCTGCTCCTCCGGCCCGTTGGCATCCGCGATGGCTTCGTTATGAATGCGGTCCTCGCGGACTGGATCTTTGGCTGGTTTCTTCATGGCTGCTTTGCTGACAGTATCCGGCGCACGGAGGTCCGGCCGATCTCCAGTCGCCGCGCGATCTCGGCCTTGCTGACGCCTGCGCGGTATAGCTTCCGAATCTGGCTGGACTTCTTTGCCGCGGTCAGCGGCCGTCCAAAGCGCTTTCCCTTCAGCCGGGCTTCTGCGATGCCCGCGCGAATCCGCTCGCGCAGAATCTCGTGTTCGAACTCGGCGAACACCGAGAGCAACCCGGCCATCGCGCGGCCCGTCGGCGTGGTCAGATCCAATGCTTCGGTGAGCGATACGAAACTGACACCCAGTTCAGCCAGTTCCTTCAACGTGACGACCAGATCGACGAGCGACCGGCCCCATCGGTCCAGCCGCCAGACCAGCACCACATCGATTTCGCGCCGACGAGCGGCGGCGAGCAGATTCTCGCGCAGTTCACGCGCCGCCGCGCCGGAACCGATTTCTTTGATCTGCACCGCTATCGTCCAGCCGCGTTTCGCCGCATACTCCCGCATGGCGCGCATCTGCAGCGACAGGGTCTGCTGGTCATGCGTGGACACGCGCGCGTACAGCCCGACGCGAAACATTTTCGTCCGCGCCTGTCGCTGGCCGAAAACCCTCGGTGATTTTGCTGGTGCGGATGCCCGTTTGGCGGCCATTTGGAGAGGTTCGTTTCGCAGGGCTTTAAGCTAATGCTTTCGGCCATGCGACCGAACCATGATATTACGCGGCCACAGCGTTCGCGCGGCCCTGGTAGTTCCATGGCATCCACTCCGCCGGATGGGCAGTCAGATCCGCGCGATGCCGGAGCAGCTCTGTCAGGTAGTCGAACGGGTTGACCTTGTTCAGTTCGCAGGTGTGGATCAGGCTCATAAACAGATCGCCCACGCGCGCGCCGTTCATCGTCTTATAGAAGAGCGCATTCTTACGATGCAGAATCGCCTTCTTCAGTGCTCTTTCGACGATGTTGTTGTCGAGAGGGGCGCCCTGCTGTCGCAGGAACAGTGTTAGTTTCGTCCAGTGTCTCAGTAAATAAGAGATCGCCTTGCCCAGCCCGGAGTTCGGTTCTGTTTTGTGCTCCGCAAACTGCGTCTCCATCCACTGGCGCAGATCTTCCATCACCGGCGCGCTGTGCGTCTGGTGAAACGTCAGCCTTGCCTCCGGTGTCAGGCCGAGGTCCTTCGCTTCGGCATCGAAGCCGTATACCGCTCCCAGCGACTCCAGCACATACCGGCATTCGTCGGGAAAGCTCTCCGCGACTTCCGTAAACTGCCGCCTCCCGTGCGCCAGGCAGTAAGCCGACAGTGTTTCGATAAGCTTCGGTGAGTTGCGCGACAGTGCATCGCACATCTGGATCGGCGGCGCCAGGCCGGGCGCGCGGTGCTTCAGAACATCGGCGAGGTTTTCGCCCGCATGCTTCCATCCGCTGAAGTACAGGGCGATCTTCCGCCCGCCCGAGATCGATACGATGCCGCTGGTGAAGGTTCCCGTGCGGCTGTCGTCGCTGCGGCGCGCCATCTGCAGTATCCGCATGCCGGTGTCGTCGTTATGCACTACACCGCCCTGCGCCGCCTGCCGAATGAACACGCCCAGCACGGGTTTGAGCCACTTCGCGAACGCCGCCATCAACTCCCACTGCGTTGTCGCGGGTAAGGGAATCCCCAGTTGTCCTTCCAGCCGCTTCATACGGTTAAAGGGCATTCCCGTGCCATATTTCAAAAGCGCGATCATCGCCACCGCAGTGGCATCGAACTTTTCCGCACCCGCTGACGGCGGTTCGGCGGCGGTGAATACCTCACCGCAGCCATTGCAGCGCAGCCTTTCCATTTCAAACACAGTCGCCGCCAGCGGGGCCTGCCCGATAATGCGGACCAGCGTCGCCGGTTCTTTCTGGCGGTACACTTTTCCTTCGCGGCATTCCGGGCAGGGATCGCCGGACTGAAGGGTGGCATGCGCGACCGCTACTCTGTTTGCTCCCGTAAATGCGGATGCTCCGTTGCGTCCGTGTCCCGCAGCCGCCTGTTTCTCCGGTGGCTGCGTATCGGCTGCGGCGTGTGGCGCTTTCGGTTCCAGCACAGCGCTGGTCTTCTCCGTGTTCCGCAGCCCGACTAATCTTTCCGCCATCGCATGCAGGGCGGTTTTGAGCGTCCTGCCATCGGCCTCATTCAGCGGCGCCTGCATGGCGGCGTCGATGATCCTGTCGAGTTCATCGACATTGACATCGATGCGCCGTCGGGATGATTTCTTTTTCATAACTCACTCACCAGTTCACGAAAGCGCCGTGTCAGCGCCAGCCCAAGGACCTCTTTAATCGAGCGGTTCGGAATGTAACTGTTGGAGGCTTTGCCCCGGCCCGTGGTCCTGCCCATCAGCACCCAGTTGGCCGCGCGATAGCAGGTCCCGCGAAAACGGCCGGGATCGATGAAGGTCTCCGCGAAGTAGACCGGGTGGCTGTACATCCGCTCCCAGTCCGCCGGCAGCGCCGCCGCCACGCGGCCCAGAATGTGCGAAGCCAGATGCGGAACTTTAATCCACGGCAGAATCAGGAAGCGCGTGTTGTAAGCGATGAAGCGGATATTCCGACGGCGCGCTGCAGCGCTCCATCCTATATAGCGGTCGCGGCTGCCCAGATGACGCGGCGCCGAACTCCATGCCATGCACGCGATGGGACGGCCCTGCGCCCACACCAGATACTTCAGATGCTCTCCCACCGGTTGTTCATAGCCGAGATAATGATGTTGTTCCATCAGGCTGTTGAACAGCGGTTCGTCGGTCGTCTTTCGAACCTGCTGCAAAAGGATCGGACGAACGGCGCTGAGTGGCGTCTCGAGCGGCGTGGTGTCGATCAGCATCGGTTGTGGCCGCTCGCGCCGGACGAACGGATTGGGAGGCCGGAAACGAATCGCCGGCAACTCGATCTGCCCGGCGCGGTGCAGCATCAGTAATAAGCCACGGCAGACCATATCGCGTGGAGCGCCGTTGGTCTGTTTCCATTGCCATGCCTCGCAGAGTTTCTCCGACAGGTTGCGACGGCTGGCTCCGGGATTTTCAGCGATTAACCCGCGGATGAAGGCGATCTCTTCAGCAGTAACGGTGCGTCCCCGGTATCTCCACTCCGGCATTCTTTTCGCAGTGTGGCAGAGTCAAAAGTGGAACGCAAGGGGGTTGGCCTGATTTTCTTACGCGCTCACCTGCCGCCATACCGGCGGTGCTTCGGCATCCGGGTTCGCGGCGGCCAGCAGTAACTGCGCCTGATGCGCGCGCAGCGTGCGCGCCGGTTCCGCACCGGTGGGCCACCACTTGAAGCGGCCCTTCGACAGGCGCTTCGTGGCGAGCCAGAACCCCTGGCCGTCATAGGCCAGCAGTTTTATCGCCGTGCCCCGGCGGCTGCGGAAGATGAACAGACATCCGGAGAATGGGTCGGAGTCGAGCTTCTCACGGCACAGCTGCGCCAGAGAATCGATGCCCTTTCTGCCATCGATGGCGTCTATCGCAACCAGGATGCGCAGTTGCGGCGTGATCTGAATCAGGACGCCGACTCCCATAACTCCCGGCTCAGCGTTGCCAGATATGAGGCCGAAGCGCCTTTCAGCTGGATGCGCAGTTTCGATCGACGGCCCTCGACTTCGATGACGCACTCATGAAGCGCTTCCTCAGGCCGCGCGACCAACTCCACAAACCTCGGTGGCGACGGTTGCGACGATGTTCCCGCAGCCGCGGCCATCCGCCGCTTCAGATGATTCCATTCCACGCGCAATTCAGTCGCGGTCCGGCTGACCCCTTCTCTCCGGGCTACGTCAACGGCCGCCGACCATAGCTCGTCCGGTATCGCGGCTTTCCCCTTACGGTTCTGCCTCCAGACTTCGAAGCGTGCTTTGGCTTCCTCGATGGTGATCATCGCAGTTTTGCGTCGCGGCATGGTCTGCTCCGCGCCGGGGCACCGGCGGCAGAACGACCTTAGCAATTACCGGCGGTGGATTGCACGCACGCTTGCCGGAAACTCACGGCGGCGGCCGTTTACGTTCGCGCCGTTGGAGATGAGAAGCTCTACGAGTTCGAGCACGACGTCTTCGCTGTCGCTGGGATTCGGCACATCCGCAGTGGCGACGGCGCAGCCCAGCGGCGCGATCCCGAGAAAGCCGTCGCGCGTTACGGCATTCGGATCGGCGCCTTTGTCAAGCAGCAGACGCGCCGTGGCAACCTGGCCCCAGTAGCAGGCGCGATGCAGAGCCGTGCTGCCTTCGGCGCTGAAGGCTCTCGCGGATTCGGCGTCGGCGTCTTTCAGCAGGCCAAGTTCCGCGGCAAGAAAGAAATCAATCTCCACGCCGCGCGACACGAGGAGATCGACGATTCTGGTATGGCCGCTGAAGTGCGCCGCATGGATTGGCTGCGCACCCAGCATGCTCGTTGCTTTAGCGAGGGACGGATCGCCGTCGAGCAGCGCGACGACGCGGTCGTACCCGCCGGCTTTAGCTGCAGCAAGGATTTCGTTCACCGGACTCATTACTTTCGCTCCTCAATCTTCCACAACATCTGGCGCAGAATGCCCAGTACCAGAGGCACATCGCGCTGCGTCAGACGCATGCGCCGCACGAACCGCCGGATCTTATGCTCCGTCGAGACGGCCGTGATCCGGTTCGTATAGCCGGATTTTTCCAGCACATCGAGCAGCATCTTCGTCAGCTGCTCGGCATCCGCGCCCTCGGCCGCCTCCATGCGGGCGCGGCGGGGCTTCGGACGTTCCGCCCGGCTCAGCTCATACAGGCAGACCGCGACCGCCTGGCCCAGATTCATCGACGGCGTTTTCGGGTTGGTCGGAATGCGGATCAGGCTGTGGCAGTAGCTCAGATCCTCGTTCGAGAGCCCGAACTTCTCCGATCCGAACAGCATCGCCACGCGCCCGGCGTGTTCGCGCAAAGCCTGCATGCCCGATTCGATTCGCTCAATCGGCTGCTGCAGCTCACGATGCTGTGCGGCCGTCGTTCCCACCACAAGCGAGCAGTCGGCCACAGCCTCGGCCACGGTGTCGAAGACGCGGGCGCTCTGCAGCACGTGCGCGCCGCCTACAGCCGACACGGCCTCGCGGAAAGCCAACTCATAGGGATTCACCACCCGCAGGTCGTCCAGTCCGAAGTTGGCAATGGCGCGCGCGGCTGCACCGATGTTGAGAGGATTGCGGGTCGAGACCAGGACTACAGAGACTGAATTCGCGATACTTCGATCTTGACACGTTCCTGCGCAAACGAGCGCACAGGGCTGAGGGCTCCGTGGTGCGCGGGGTAGAAGTGCCTGGTGTAAAATCAGAACTTTGTGCGAACGTCCGGCCGCCGCCGGAGACGCAAGCCCGGAGTTCAGGACCCAGGATAGAGTGGAGGAAGTATGGCATCGCCCATAGAGCAGAAGGTCAAGCAGATCATTGTCGAACAACTCGGTGTTGACGAAAGCCAGGTGGACAACAAGGCTTCGTTCGTCGATGATCTCGGCGCTGACTCGCTCGACATCGTCGAACTCGTCATGGCGTTCGAAGAGGCTTTCGAGCTGGAGATTCCCGACGAAGACGCCGAGAAGATCGCCACGGTCGGCGACGCCGTGGCTTATATTGAAAGCAAGAAGAAATAGCCGGGCGGCCCTCGTTTCCGGGATGGCAGGCGAAACCGCCTGCCCCACCGCGGGCACTCAACAGTTTGCAGGCATTGGTGGGGCAGGCCTTCGCCTGCCAGGGCCTTTTTCAACAAGCTCTTAAAGGAGAACGATCATTCCCCGCAGAGTTGTAGTCACCGGCGTTGGTCTTCTGACTGCCATCGGTGAGACCACGGACGAGACCTGGAAATCGCTCATGGCGTGCCGCAACGGCATCACGCCCATCGAATCCTTCGATGCCTCCCTGTTCAACTGCCGCATGGCGGGCGAGATCAAGCACTTCGATCCTACGCGCTTCATCGAAAAAAAGGAACTGAAGAAGATGGGGCGCTTCATCCAGATCGGCATTGCGGCGGCCGATGATGCGATCAAAGGCTCGGGTCTGACCATCGCGCCGAAGAGAATGCCGAACGCGTCGGCGTTTACGTCGGCAGCGGCATCGGCGGATTCGAAGTCATCGAACGCGAGCACAGGAATCTGCTCGAACACGGGCCGCGCCGTATCTCGCCGTTCTTCATTCCGGCGACGATCATCAATCTCGCGTCCGGCTACATTTCGATTCGCACCGGCGCGAAAGGGCCGAATTCCGCGACCGCCACTGCCTGTACCACGAGCGCGCATTCGATCGGCGATTCGTTCAAAATCATTCAGCGCGGCGATGCCGATGCGATGATCTGCGGCGGCACCGAAGCCTGTATCACGCCTCTGGGCATCGGCGGTTTCGCGGCCATGCGCGCGCTCTCGCAGCGCAATGACGATCCCTCGCATGCCTCGCCGGCCTTTCGACCGCGACCGCGACGGTTTCATCGTCGGCGAAGGTGCGGGCATTCTGGTTCTCGAGGAACTCGGCTTCGCTAAAGAACGCGGCGCGCCGATTCTGGCCGAAATCGTCGGCTACGGGATGAGTGGCGATGCGCACCACTTCACGGCGCCTCCGGAAGACGGCGAGGGCGCGTATCGCGTGATGCGCAACGCTCTGCACGACGCCCGTCTGCTGCCTGAGCAGATCGATTACATCAACGCCCACGGCACTTCGACGCCCCTCGGCGATCAGGCGGAAACCATGGCCATGAAGCGCGCTTTCGGTGATCACGCGAAGAAGCTCGCCGTCAGCTCGACCAAATCGATGACCGGGCCATCTGCTGGGCGGCGCCGGCGGGCTCGAAGCCGGCATCGTGGTGTGCGCTCTGCAGACATCAGATGGCGCCTCCGACCATCAACTACGAAAATCCCGATCCCGGACTGCGATCTGGATTACGTCCCCAACGCGCCCCGCCCCATGAAGATCGATTACGCTCTAAGCAATTCGTTCGGTTTCGGCGGAACGAACGGCGCGCTGATCTTCAAACGTTTCTCCGACTAGCATGAAAATCGTCATCGCCATCAAGCAGGTTCCTTCGCGCGAGAGCCAGCTGAAGGTGAGTGCGTCGGCCAAATGGATCGAAGACGCCGACCTCGCCTGGGAGATCAACGAGCCCGATGCCTATGCGCTCGAAGCGGGCCTGCAGCTGCGCGAAAAGGTGACAGGTGAAGTTATCGTGATCTGCGCCGGTCCGGAACGCGCCTCGCAGACGATTCGGGAAGCGCTCGCCAAGGGTGCGGACCGCGCCATTCACATCGAAACCGACAAAACTCCGATCTGCGATCCGTTGGTGCTGGCGCGCATGCTGGCGAAGGCGCTCGAACCGGAGAAGGCGGACCTGATCCTCACCGGCCTTCAGTCCGACGATCTCGGCTACGGCCAGACCGGCGTCATTCTGGCCGAAACGATGGGCCTGCCGCACGCGACGATTGTCATGAGCGTTGAGCCGGAGGGACCGGGCATCAAGGTCAGGCGCGAACTGGAGGACGGCTGGTTCCAGCACGTCGGGATGCCGCTGCCGGCGCTGCTCACCATTCAGTCCGGCGCGACCAAACTGCGCTACGCTACCCTGATGGGCATCAAGAAGGCGCAGCACCAAAGAAGTGAAGAAAATCGCCGCATCGGAGCTCGGCGGGGCGGGGAACGCGTCGATCACGCTCGATCGCCTCTATTTTCCGCAGAAGACGAAGCAGTCGCAGATTTTCGGCGGCCCGGCTAAGGAAGCTGCCGCGAAACTGGTCGAGAAACTTCGATTCGAGGCGCGCGTTTTGTGAAAAACGCATTATGAGGAGAGGTTTATGAGCGGCGTCCTGGCGGTTCTTGAACATCGCGACGGAAGCCTGCACCGGACCGCGCTCGAAGCGCTGGCAGCGGCGCAGCAGATCGGCGTGGAGCTCAGCCTTCCCGTCTTCGCCGCCGTGCTCGGCAACGGTGTGGAACCGGTGGCCCAAACGCTGGCCGGATACGCGCTCGGGAAAGTTCACGCTGTCGATCACGCATTGCTTGCGCCGTACACGCCCGACGGCTACGCCATCGCGCTGAAGCAGCTGATTGAGAGGCATCAGCCGACGTATGTGATCCTGCCGCATACCTATCAGGTTCGCGACTTCGCGCCGAAGCTTGCCACTGCGCTCAACCGCGTGCTCGTCAGCGATGCGGTCGGCTATCGCATCGACAACGGTACGCTTGTGCTGGTCCGCCAGCTCTTCCAGGGCAAGATCAACGCGGATGTCCGTTTCTCGGGCGAGCCGCCTTACTTCGCTTCTTTGCAGGCCGGGGCTTTCCGCGCCGACAGCCTTCAGACTGGATCTGCCCCTGTCGAAAAAACGACGCCCGACCTTCGGGCCGAACAAATCCGCACCAAACCGCACGAGCCGTATCGTGAGTCACAGCGCGCGGTCGACCTGGGTGCGGCTCAGATCATTGTCTCCGTCGGGCGCGGTATCAAAGAGGCCGAGAACATTCCCGTCGTGCAGAAACTCGCCGACGCGCTGGGAGCCGAGCTGGCGGCGTCGCGGCCGATCTGCGATAACGGCTGGCTTCCCATGGAACGTCAGGTGGGCAGCTCCGGACAGACCGTCGCGCCGAAACTTTATCTTGCCGTCGGGATCTCGGGCGCGATCCAGCATCTGGTCGGCATGAAAGGCTCGAAGACGATCGTGGCCATAAACAAGGATCCCGAAGCGCCGATCTTCGAGGTGGCGGATTACGGCATCGTCGGCGACCTGTTCGAGGTCGTCCCGGCCCTGGTCGAGGCCCTGAAGAGCTAGGAGCGCACAGCCCGCCACTCGGGCGGTGCGTTGTGCGCGTAAACAGATTGATAATCTGGTGATTCCCCCATGCGTGTCCTCATCAGCGTTACCGACAAAACCGGTGTCTCTGAGTTCGCCCGCGGCCTCGCCGATTTCGGCGCGGAGCTGATCTCCACCGGCGGCACGGCCCGCCTCCTGCGCGAAAAACACATCCCGGTGAAAGACGTCAGCGAAGTCACCGGCTTCCCTGAAATGCTCGACGGGCGCGTCAAAACGATGCATCCGAAAATCACCGGCGCCATCCTCGCGGTGCGCGAAAATCCCGAGCACATGGCCTCCCTGCGCGAACACGCCATCGAACCGATCGACATGGTCGTCGTGAATCTCTACCAGTTCGAGAAGATCGCCGCGCGCGCCGACGCCTCCCTCGACGATTTGATCGAACACATCGACATCGGCGGTCCCACTATGATCCGTTCCGCCGCCAAGAACTGGCAGGATGTCGCCATTATCACTTCGCCCGCCGACTACCAGCCGATTCTCGACGAACTGCGTGTGCGCGGTGTTCTCTCGCGCGAGACCAAATGGAATCTCGCAAAACAGGCCTTTGCGACGACCGCCGCTTACGACCATGCGATCAGCGCTCGTCTCGCTCAGGTGGGAGCCCAGCCCGAAACGGTGCCTTCGGTCCTCGATATCAGCACCCCGCGTCGTATGACCCTGCGTTACGGCGAAAACCCGCACCAGGAGGCTGCTCTGTACGCCGCAGGCGCGACGGGTATCGCGGGCGCCCGGCAGCTCCATGGCAAAGAGCTCTCCTACAACAATCTCGTCAACCTCGACGCTTGCTGGCAGCTGGTCTGCGAATTCTCCGGGCCAGCGGTGGCGATCATCAAACACACCAACCCAGCCGGATGCGCCGAGCAGTCCTCCCTCGTTGAGGCCTATAAGAAAGCCCTCGAGTGCGACCCGGTCTCGGCGTTCGGCGGCGTCATCGGTGTAAATCGCGAAGTCGACGAAGCCACTGCGTCCGAACTGGCGAAACTCTTTGTGGAAGCGGTCGCCGCGCCAGCCTACTCAGCCGAGGCTCTCGCAATCCTGCAGGCGAAGAAGAATATCCGCCTTGTCCGCGTCATTTCTGCGCAGGACGCTCTGGTCGTCAGAAGCATCTCCGGCGGATTTCTGGCGCAGACTCCCGACGACGCTCACTTCAACCGCGCCTCATGTGAAGTGAAAACGCGCCGCGCGCCGACCGACGCGGAATGGCTCGCGCTCGAATTCGGCTGGAAGGTCGTCAAACACGTCAAGTCGAACGCCATCGTGTACGCGTATCCCGGCCAGACCGCCGCGGTTGGTGCGGGACAGATGAGCCGCGTCGATTCCGTGAACATCGGCGCGCTGAAAGCGCATCTGCCGCTGGCCGGCACCGTCGTGGCTTCCGACGCCTACTTCCCGTTTCCCGACGGGCTCGAACAGGCCAAGCAGTACGGCGCTACCGCGTTCATTCAGCCTGGCGGATCCGTGAATGACGCTCAGGTGATCACAGCCGCGGACAAACTGAATGTGGCGATGGTCTTCACCGGCGTCCGCCACTTCCGCCACTGATTGGTGGCACAGGTCAGCCTGTGGACTATTGGGTCTGCAGCGTCACGCCGAGCGGACTGATCGTGCTGCCGGCCTGGATCTGAATCTGATGCGTGCCCGGCGTGAGCCCTTGCGGTACGACGAAATTCACCTGCAGCACTCCGTTCACGTCGCCGTACGCCGCGCCCGCGTACGAGGTGAACACTGGCTTTTTGTCGATCAGCAGGGTTATCTGCGCCGCCGGCACAGGCAGAGCGCTGCCCACCACGGCTCCGTCAGCCAGCGCGGTGTTGACTGTCGCCACCCCATAGCCTTCGCCGTACAGTTCCAGCGTGTTGCCCGCCGATGCCGGATTCGACTTGCTGATGACGGAGGAGTCGCTGAACCGGATGATCGCCGCATCGCCCAGCCCCGCCTGGCTCAGCGTGAACAGCCCCGGCGTCGTCGGCACAACGTTGAACGTTCCCGCATGCGTCTCTCCGCCCAGGTACGACACCTCGACGGAAACCGTGCTGGAACCCGCGATCTCGTAGGGCACAAACACGGCGATCTGGCCATCGAGCGTGAACTCCATCGCGCCCACGTCGCCATTGAACGTGACCTGGGTGCCCTGCAGGTTCGTGAGCGCCGCGGTGCCCGCGCTGTTGAGGGTCAACCCTGCTACCTGGCCCGGCCCCAGATAACTCGGATTCAACGTCCCGAAATTGCTTCCGTAAATAGTAATGATCTCGCCGGGTGAGATGCCCGTCGAACTGTTGTTAAGCGCCGTGGCTGCATCCGCGACACCTGCCGCGGTGACCGCGGGCGGACCGATGGTCCCGATCGAAGTGACAAAAATAAAGTTCCCCTGGTTAGCGAGAGGGCACACGCCGTTGTTACAGGCGTAATTGGTGTACAGCGGAAGGTCGGCGAAATCGGCCTGCTGCCCGTAGTTAACCGCATAGGTCTGCATCTGGTTAACGTTGTTCACGACGGCCATGCCCGAACTGTTGGCGACGTTCCCGAATACCGTATACATGCCGCCGTCGATCGCGCTCGAATTGTCCGCCGTATTGATGAACCATTGATTGGTGGCGCCGTCTATATTCGACCCGCCACTCGAATTTCCCGGGAGCGCCATGGCAATCGTCCCCGCCACGTTAGACGCGCTGAACTCATTAGTAATCGGGGCCATCTGCGGAGCCAGCACGGGCAGACTTCCATCCAGTACATATCCGCCGCCCTGAATGACGTAAGGCGGGGTGTCGGCACTGTTGGTCGCATTCAGCGAGCGATGGATGATCGTACAGTTGTACGCGCCGCTGTTTACGTAGCTGAGGAAATTCGCCACGGTTATGGGCGTGACGCTCGGCGTCAGCGTGACGTCGAAGCTGCCGAGCGACTGCAGGGCAGGCGAACAACCGGCCGCGATATTGAACCGAAGGTTGTTCTGGTTCTGTGCGTTGAGCGCAAGGGTGATAAAGAATGCGATGAAAAGGAGTCGGATATTCAGCAAATCGAATAGTACCTCACAGCGTGGTTCCGGGACCTTCGCGAAAGACGCGGAACCACACCTTTTGGTTGCTACGGAAGTGCGAAAACAGACACTGAGTCGGTCGCAACGACCGCTACGTACTGCCTGCCGTTCTTTCCCCGATACGTAATCGGGTTCGCATTCGCGTTGCGCGCGAGCTTCGCTACCCAGAGCTCCTGTCCGTTCTTCGCATCGAACGCGCGGAAGCGGCTGTCGTTGGTGGCGCCGATGAAGACGAGTCCCCCCGCCGTCACGATTGGTCCCGCACTGCCGCTGTTGCCGGTGTTCCGTTTGCCTTCCGGCAGGCCTTCCGTCAGGCCGAGCCTCGACTGCCAGGCGATCTCGCCGGTGTTAGCATTCACCGCGATCAGCCGTCCCCATGGCGGCTTCTGACACGGCCACGTGCCGAGCGTCTTGCCGTCCGCGTCCTTCACCCGCGCGCTGAAGCTGTGATACGGGCCGGGGCCGTCCACGCTGCCGCGGTCGTAAAGCTGCGGCGAATCCTTGCCGCTGCCGTAATTGCCGCCGGGCACTTTCTTTTCGACCCAGCCGACGAGCGCCGTATCGTGCGTCTGCACGTAAACCCAGCCGGTGTTCGGATCGGCCGCGGTTCCGCCCCAGTTCGGGCCGCCGTTGCCGGGGAAAATCATCGTGCTCTTCGGCGGCGCGCCCGCTTCGTGAAACAGAAACGGCGTGAACGGACCGGCGTTGTAAAGCCCACCGCTCCTCGCGACCAGATCCTGACAGGCTTTCACGTGCTCGGGCATGGTGTCCTCGGCGGTCACCATGTCTTCCGGTTTGTAACTGGTGCGCGCCAGCGCCGGCGGCTTCAGAGGAAAAGGCTGCGTCGGCGAATACCATTCGCCCGGTACATCGCCTTTCGGCACCGGCCGCTCCTCCACGCCGAACACCGGCTTTCCCGTCACGCGATCCAGAATGAACATCCATGCCGCCTTGCCGATTTGCGCGAGCGCCGGAATTTTTTTGCCGCCGACCGTGATGTCGATCAGGCTCGGCGCGGGCGGCAGATCGGAGTCCCATAGATCGTGATGCACGGTCTGAAAATGCCAGAGATACTTACCCGTGTTCGCATCCACCGCGACAATCGAATTGCCGAACAGATCGTTGCCGGGCCGGTCGCCGCCGTAATAATTGCCCGCGGGACTGCCGAGCGGCATGTAAAGAATGCCGCGCTGCTCGTCGGCAGTCAGATACCAGCCCCACACATTGACGCCGGAAAATCCTTTCCAGCTGTCTTTCTCCCAGCTGCCGAATCCCGTCTCACCCGGACGCGGCACCGAATGAAACTCCCACAGCTTTGCGCCGGTGCGAGCATCGTACGCCCGCGAATCGCCCGGCGGACCGAGCGGAACTTCGCCCACCGTCGCGCCCAGCATCACGACGTTTTTGAAGATCGCCGGCACGCCGTTCCAGGGCACTTCGATATCGACGATGCCTTCTTTGCCGAAGCCGGGATCGATCTTCCCCGTATTGGCGTTGAGCGCGACCAGATGCGTGGTTGCCGTGAGAATGATGCGCGGCGGATTGTCTTTATCGCCCGGCCAGAACGCCACGCCGCGCGCGGTCGTCGGGAAGGGCAGCTGCGCCACCCAGAGCTGTTTGCCGGTTTCCGGATCGAGCGCAATCACACGCCGACCAGCGGGCACATACATCATGCCGTTGACGACGATCGGTGTGGCTTCCGCATTTGCGCCATTTCCGCCGCGCCCGCCGCCTCTGCCTGCGGCCTCCGCCGCGAAGTCCCCGGCAGGTGCGGCCGGAGCTTCCGGCGCGGCCGCGGCAGAAGTCGCGCGCAGACTGTACGTCCACGCCTGTGTCAGCTTCGCGACGTTCGTGGTGTTGATCTGTTTCAGCGGCGAATATCGCGTGCCTGCGAGGTCGCGTGTGTACATCGGCCAGTCCGCCGGATTGTCTTTCGCCTTCTGCGCATAGGCACCCGCAGTCAGCGCCACCAGCACCAGAATCGATCGCATGACTATTATTTCGTCGCGCAATCCCAGTGCTCGGCGATCTTGCCGTCACTGTCGAATCGCAGCATGTCGAACCACGTCGTGGTGTACTTCTTTGTCTTGTCTTTCGGATCGGGATACTCGCGCACGAACGAAAGCGTCACGTAATCCCCGTCGGCCTGAATCGCGACGAGCCCCGGCAGCGTTGCCGGAATGGGTTTTGGCCCGCCGAGCTTCTCGAAATATTCTTTGAAGCCTTTCATCCCGGTATCTGCGTTCGGATTGTGCTGCATGTAATCCACGCGCATATATTTGTCGGCCTGATCCAGATGCCGCCCCTGCAGGACGATGCGGAAGAAATCGTAAGCGTTCTTCTTGTTGCGCGCCAGCGTCGAGTCATTGCTCTTCAGCAGCGCAGCCTGATCGGTTGCAGGCATCACCGGGAGCGCCGCGAACAGCGGTGCGGCGGCCAGAGCCAGAGCGGCAATAGTCAATCGAGTCATGATATTTCTCCTGTCGGTTTTCAAGTCTATCGCAGCCCGAAACGGCGGCGGCCCGCGAAGCATCGATAATAAGGACATGTTGTTCGTCAGGTGGTTTGTCTCCATCTGCCTCGCATTCCTGATTGCCGGTAGCATGGTTTCCTCCGGATTCGCCGCTGAACTCCGCAAAAACGTTGAGTACGCCCGCGCTGAGGGAATGAGCCTGCAGCTGGATGCCTCGATCCCCGATGGCGCCGGGCCTTTTCCCGCAGCCGTCGTCGTTCACGGCGGCGGGTGGGTGCGCGGCGACCGCCGCGTTGACGTCGCGCCGCTTCTTCCGCCTCTTGCCGAAGCGGGCATCGCATGGTTCTCCATCGATTACCGGCTGGCGACAGATCCGCTGCACTTCGGTGTCGCAGTCGACGATGTGATCGCCGCCGTCCGCTTTGTCAGGGACCATGCCGCCGAATATCGTATCGATCCCGATCGAATCGCGCTCGTCGGCGAATCCGCCGGCGGACAGCTCGCCGCGATGGCGGCACTCGCGGTACCGGTCAGGGCAGTGGTCGCGCTTTACGCTCCGACCGATCTGGTGGCGCTGCTCGACAGCTCCGGCATCATTCCCTCGGAGATTCGCGAAAGGTTCAAAGGAACGCCGCTGGAAACGCTTTTGCGCAGCCGCCTCAAACAGCTGTCGCCCATCGCGAACGTGCGTCCGGACATGCCGCCATTCCTGCTGATCCATGGCACGGCCGACCCGCTGGTGCCTTTCGATCAGTCCCGGGACATGTGCGACAAGATGACCGCGGCGGGCGCAAGCTGCGAGCTCTTCCCGGTCCGGGGCGCCGGGCACGGCGTTCGCTGGTGGGAAGGCAATCCGGCGATCTCCGAGCCGTACAAGCAGAAGATGGTCCGCTGGCTGGCAACGCAGCTTTCAGCGAAACGAGTATTCGCGCTCTGAAAGAGGGCTATCAGCTGTCAGCTATCAGCCAGAAAAGAACTCGACCAGCAACCGGTTCACTCGCTCCGGCTCTTCATGCTGGACCCAGTGCGTGGCGCCGGAAAATTCGACCAGGTCACCGCGATCGCAGTACTCAACGCTCTCGCGCGCAATCGCAGGCAGCAGGAATCGGTCCCGCATCCCCCATAGAATCTGCGTGGGGACGCTCAGGCGCGAATCCACCATCTCCTGCCGATGGCGCAGCGCGCGATACCAATTGATCATCGCGGTCGGCGCTCCGGGCTGACGCCAGGCCTCTTTGTATCGCGCGAAATCCTCCGCCGTGAACGTCCCCGGACGGCTGCTGTCCTTCAGCGCCCGCACGCCGGCTGCAAAATCGAACGCCGCAAAAAGCG
The DNA here is from genome assembly GCA_963832905.1 of Terriglobia bacterium. Lineage (GTDB taxonomy): Bacteria > Acidobacteriota > Terriglobia > Bryobacterales > Bryobacteraceae > BOG-234. Next base: position 1,612,537 of record CAWHVO010000002.1, read on the forward strand.
ACTCCGGTAAGCGCGGAATCTGAAACCACAGCATGTACCAGCTGCGCAGCATCTGGTGAGGATCGGTACGCAGGTGTCGCATCATCACGGCCGGGTGCGGCACGTTCAGAATTGCCAGCTTTTCGACGCGCTGCGGGAACCGCATGGCGACGCTCCACGCCACAGCTGCGCCCCAGTCGTGTCCGGCTAGGCAGATCGTCTCGCGCCCGATCTGATCCGCGACCGCGATCACATCCGCAGTCAGTTCCGCCATGCGGTAATCGCGCACGCGCGGCGGCTTGCTGCTCCGGTTGTATCCGCGCTGATCGGGCGCGATGACGCGAAACCCGGCTTCAGCCAGCGGCCCGATCTGTTTGCGCCACCCGTACCAGAACTCGGGGAATCCGTGCAGCAGTACGACGGCAGGCCCGTCTTCGGGCCCGGCCGTTATTGCATTCAGATGTCCGCACGAAATCCGATAACTGACAACCGATAACTGAGAACTTTCAGACGTACTGATAAGCCTTCAGCGTCAGGAACTCGTCGAACTGATCGCTGGTCATCATCTGCCTGTAAAGCTTCGCGGCCAGATCGAACTTCCCGCCCGTGAACCGTTCCTCGCCGAGCATCTCTTTCAGCTTCGCCAGCTCTTCATTCACCGTCTGATCGACCAGGTCTTTCGTCACCGTGCGCCCGTCCGCGAGCCTCGCCTTGTGACGCACCCACTGCCAGACCTGGGCGCGCGAAATCTCCGCCGTCGCCGCGTCTTCCATCAGGTTGTAGATCGGCACGCAGCCATTGCCGCGCAGCCACGACTCCAGATACTGCAGTCCGACATTGATATTCAGCCGCAGTCCGGCCTCGCTGATCTCGCCCGTCGGCACTTCCAGCAGATCCTTCTGCGTGATCTCGACATCCTCTCGCTTCACGAAAATCTGGTTCGGCGTCTTCATGTATTCGTCGAACACGGCTTTCGCGATCGGCACCAGGCCCGGATGCGCCACCCACGTGCCGTCGTGCCCGGCCTTCACTTCGCGCAGCTTGTCCTGCCGGACCTTTTCGAGCGCGGTCTCGTTCGCCGCCGGATCGTTCTTGATCGGAATCTGCGCCGCCATGCCGCCCATGGCGTGAATGTTGCGCCGATGGCACGTCTTGATCAGCAACTGCACGTAGGAGCTCAGGAAGTGCCGGTCCATCGTGACCAGCGCGCGGTTCGGCATGGTGAATCCTTCGCGCCTGCCGAACTTTTTGATGTAGCTGAAAATGTAATCCCAGCGCCCGCAGTTCAGGCCGGAGGAATGATCGCGCAGTTCCCAGAGAATCTCGTCCATCTGGAACGCGCCCAGAATGGTTTCGATCAGCACCGTGGCGCGGATCGTCCCCTGCGGCACGCCGCAGTAATCCTGCGCGAACACGAACACGTCGTTCCACAGCCGCGCTTCGAGGTAATGCTCCATCTTCGGCAGATAGAAATAAGGACCGGTGCCCTTCGCCATCTGCGTCTTCGCGTTGTGAAAGAAAAAGAGCCCGAAATCGAACAGCGATCCCGACATCTGCTGCCCGTCAACGAGGCAGTGCCGCTCCATCAGATGCCAGCCGCGCGGCCGCACCAGCAGCGTCGCGATCGTGTCGTTGAGCTTGTACTTCTTGCCTTCCGGACTCTCGAAAGCGATCGTGCGGTTCACCGCATCCCGCAGGTTGATCTGGCCTTCGATATTGTTCTGCCAGGTCGGCGAGTTGGAGTCCTCGAAATCGGCCATGAAGACGTTGGCGCCGGAGTTCAGTGCGTTGATCACCATCTTGCGCTCGACCGGCCCGGTGATCTCGACGCGCCGGTCTTCGAGGTCTTTCGGGATCGACGCGACGGTCCAGTCCTTCGCGCGGATATCGGCGGTTTCGGCGGGGAAATCGGGCAGCCCGCCGGCATCGATGGCCTCTTGTACCTTCACGCGCGCGGCGAGCCGTTCGACGCGGCGTGCATCGAAGCGACGGTGGAGTTCGCCCAGAAATTTCATCGCTTCGGGCGTCAGAATTTCGGCATATGCAGGGGTGACAACGTCGAGAATCTCAACGCCGGCAACAGCGATGGGAGCGGCCATGGCTCTTAGTCTAATGGATACTGGGTCGTGTCAAGAACCGATCATTCCCGGCTGCAGGCGTGGATCAGCCACATCTTCGATCATCCGGTAGCGAGTGCCCGGTATTGCGCTGAAGATGCCCCAACCTGGGAAGGTGCGTGGGAAGACGTCCCAACGCTGATTGCCGAAACGTTCGAGCGCAGCGGGGAACTTCTTGCGGAATTCTCAGATGCTCAGCTGGATCAGGGATTCTGGTATCTCTTCGGACCGAGGTCCGGGGACTTCACTGAGAAGCTCATCGATTCGAAGATTCCCCTGGCAGAACGCATCCGAGCAATTCGATCTTTCACGCCGCTCTTCGAGCAGGTAATGGCGGCTCGCTGTTCGTCCCGCCTGGGTCATCTGGAAAAGCTCGATCAGGACGTCCTGAACAGCTCCTGCTACATGTGGTGGGACTGGCTATGGTACGAACTGTGCCTCGGCGCTGTTACGCCAACTCCACCGATCACCACTGAGATTGTCGAGGCGCTCCGCCGCCAGCTGACCATTCCGCACGACGCCTGCCGCGTAAGCGCGCTCCACGGCATCGGCCACTGGGTCAAAACGATTCCCGAAGTGGCTTCGTTGGTCGATGAGTTCCTCGCCTCCAATCCCGATCTGCGGCCTGAATTAATCGAATACGCAGAAAGAGCGAAGGCCGGTCAGGTAATGTAGCGGACCGATGTATTCGGCGTTTACTGCACGAACGCCCCCGCCTTCTTAAAGTCCCCCGACTTCACAATCGTAATCTCCGCCGGATCCACATGCTTCCGGAACGCCGCGTTGATCTGTGCCGTGGTCAGCGCTTCGACCTTCGCGTCCATCTGCGTGTCCCAGTCGAGCGTGCGCCCGTACTCTTCGCGCGTGGCGATCAGCGACACCAGCTGCCCATCCTGCGACCGCCCCACGATCCTCTGATCGTGGTACGACTTCTTCGCTTCCGCTACCTCTTTATCGGTGAATCCCTCAGCCAGCGCCTTGGCCAGTTCCTCTTTAAAGATGGCCTCCAGCTTCGGCGTGTTGGCCGGATTGCTCGTGGCTCTCGCCTGGAACCGCGCCAGATTCCCTTCCGAATTCGCCGAGAAGCCCGTCTGCGCGCCGTAGCTCAGACCTTCGCGGTTGCGGATGCGATCCTCCATGCGCGACGTAATCGAACCGCCGAACATGTAGTTCGCCAGCACCATCGCCGGATAATCCGCATCGGCGTCGTTCATCTCGATGTTCAGCCCGGCCGCCCAGGTCGCGTCCGCCTTGTCCGGGGCTTCGATCTTCACGTTCGTCGGCGCGATGCTGCGATACTCCCCGGTGATTCGTTTGTAGGGCGCTGTATTGTTCCAGTCGCCGAACAATTCAGCCGCAGCCTTCTGCACCGCGGCCGCGTCGAACTGGCCAACCACCACCATCTGCCCGTGCGACGCCCCGTAGAACTCTGCATAGAACTTCTTCACATCGTCGAGCGTCACCTTGTTCACGTCTTCGAGATTCTCGTCGACCGTGCCCGTGTATCGCGGATCGGTCCGCGGATACGGACTCAATGTGCGCGCCAGCGCCCGCGTCGCGATCTGCCCCGGATCGGTTCTGCCGCTTTCGATGCCGGTCAGGCGCTGCTTCTTCACCAGGTCGAATTCCGAATCCGGAAAGATCGGGTTGCGGAGCAGGTCCGCCGCCAGCCGCATCGCCGGCACCAGATTCTCCGATGTCGTCTGAATCGAAGCGGTAGCGCCGGTCAGGCCGCCGCTCACGTTGATGCGCGCGTTCAGCTTAACCATTTCGTCCTGAATCTGCTGCCGTGTGCGGGTCTTTGTGCCGCGCATCAGCAGCGCGCCGGTAATGCCCCCGACCGCGTCTTTACCCGACAGCGAATTCAGATCCCCGAAGCGGAAATCGAAGGTCGCCACCACCGTGCCGCCGCGCGTGGTCTTCGGCAGCAGCGTGATCTTCATGCCGTTCGGCAGCTTCGAACGCTGCAGGTGCTTCTCGATGCTGGCGGGCGTCGGGTCGAAAGCAGCGCCCTGCGACACTTTCATGCTGGTCTGGAAGCCATTGAACAGACTGTCAAGAGCGGGCGCCGCCGGCACGTCGGTGCGGTCCGGATCCGGTGTCGGAATGAACTCCCCCACCGTGCTGTTCGACTCCTTGAAGTAAAGCTTCGCCACGCGCACCACATCGTCCGGCGTCACCTTTTTGATCTCGTCGTAATTCACGAAGAAGAGCCGCCAGTCGCCGTCCGCGATCACCTCGGAGAGATTGAGCGCCGCGCGCTGCGAGTTGCTCATGCTCTGCTCCATCCCCTGCAGGATGCGCGCCTTCTCGCGTTCGACTTCCTCTTTTGTCGGCGGCTCTGTCACCACGCCGGCCACCGTGTCGATGATGGTCTTGCGCGCCTCGTCAAGCGACTGGTCCTTGCTCAGCGTGGCCGTCGCCATCACCATCCCCGGATCGTGCAGTTCCTCAAATTCCATGCGCGCCGAGGTCGCCTTCTTGTTATCGACCAGCGCTTTGTACAGCCGCCCCGTGCCGCCGCGCCCGCCGCCCGACATGATGCCGCTCAGCACTTCGAGCGCCGCCGCATCCGGATGCGCCATCGCCGGCGCATGCCACGCGATATCGATCACCGGATTGTCGCCTACGCGCCGCAGTTCGACGTAGCGTTCGCCATCCTGCACGGGCTCGACCGTATAGGGTTCATCGAGTTTGCGCGCCGGGCGGGGAATCGCGCCGCACGTCCCGGCCACCATTGCCAGCGCCTTCGACGCGTCGAACTGCCCCGCGATCACCAGCACTGCATTGTCCGGCTGATAATACTTCCGGTAAAACTCGGCCAGCTTGTCGATCGGTACCTTTTCAATATCGGCCTTCGACCCGATCACGGATTTTCCGTAGTTGTGCCACAGATACATCGTCGACAGCACGCGCTCTTCGAGGATTCGTCCGGGCTGATTCTCGCCCCGCTCGAACTCATTGCGCACCACGGTCATTTCGGTATCGAGCAGCGGCTTTTCGATCCGCATATTCACCATGCGCTCGGCCTCGAGCCCCAGCGCCCACTTCAGGTTCTCGTCGCTCGCCGTGACCGTCTCGAAGTAGTTGGTGCGGTCATAGTCGGTGGTGCCGTTCCAGTCCGCGCCGTGGTCCACCAGCTCCTTCTTGATATTGCGGTCGTGCGTCGATTTGATGAAGTTCATGTGTTCGAGCAGGTGGGCCATACCGGTTTCGCCGTAGCCCTCGAAGCGCGAACCCACCATGTACGTCATGTTGACCGTTACTTTCGGGCTCGATGGATCGGGAAACAGCAGCACGCGCAGTCCGTTCGGGAAGTCGTACTGCGTGATGCCGCCAAGCGACGCTTTCTTTTGGACGCCTTGCGGCAGCGTCTGAGCCGACGCCATAACCGCAGCCGCGATGAGCAGGAGAATTCGGGAGCGCATAATATACGACTGTAACGCCGGCGGTCTTGCCGCCGGTGGGGTTACTCTAATAAAGACGCGAAGCAGCGTCATTCGTCCCCATGTCGATCCGAACCCTGCCGAAGCCTTGACCCACAAAAATCCGTTCGTTCCCGGGTTTCGCGGGTCCGTTCGCGGGTTTCCTGGGTTCGTCTCGGGTTCGTTTCCGGCGCGTTTCGGGTTGCTCGCGCGTTTGCTTTCAACCACTTCAAGCATTTTCCCCGGTTCATTTGCGATTTTGGTTCATCCGGCCCATCAAAGTGTCTCTGAACGCGTTCAGAGACACTTGTCCCTGCCGCTTCGAAAGTCGATTTTGAGTTGCGACCACGAATGACCGAGGCGTTCACCCGCATGGATGAAAGTGTGCGGGATGTTGTAATAAGAAATATTCAATTCTCAAAGATCCTGCGGGACCACCGCTGTCACCGGCTCCCACTCAAACTGCAACAACACGAAAACGCGCACATCGTAAACCTGGCTCTCCCGCTGCGGGGGAATAGATTCACGAGGCAAAGGCTGAGGTCCCCATAAAGGGGAGCCGTCAGGCTGAGGCCCCCATAAAGGGGAGCCATCAGACCGCTTGCAAGCCACATCATGCACCCGTGAAACCGGCTCGGAGCGACGATGGGGCCTAACAGCCCGTGGTAAAAGTCAGATTTTCGCCTCCAAACATGTGACCTCTGAAATGTTTCAGAACGTCATAAGCTGTATGGCGATGGGTAAGCGCAAGCCGAAGCAGGACGCGATGTTTTTCAGCGCTCAGGAGATTCCCCAGGCGGCAAGTCATCCGTTCTACGCGAAGGTGAACGAGATCCTGGAGCGGAACAAGGTCGACAAACGCCTGGAGCATCTGTGCAAGCGTTTTTACAAGCCGGTCATGGGTCGACCGAGTATAGCTCCGGGTGTCTATTTCCGGATGCTGCTGCTCGGCTACTTCGAGGGAATCGATTCGGAACGGGGAATTGCGTGGCGTGTGGCGGACTCGCTTTCGTTACGGGAGTTTCTGGGATTCAGTGTTATCGAATCGACTCCGGATCATTCGACGATGTCGCGGACGCGTCGGCTGATGCCGGTCGAAACGCACAAAGCGGTGTTCCGCTGGTTCGTGAAGGTGCTGGGCGAAGAAGGCTTGATGGACGGGCAGACCATCGCCATAGATGCGACCATGCTGGAAGCCAATGCCGCGATGCGTTCGATCAAGCGGCGCGACGATGGGCGCGGCTACGACGAATATCTGAAGGATCTGGCCAAAGCCGAAGGCATTGAGGAACCTACCCGCGAGCAGGCCGCGAGGCTGGACCGGAAGCGCAAAAAGAAGGCCTCCAATAAAGAGTGGATGAGCCCTACCGATAGCAGCGCGCGCATCGCCAGGATGAAGGATGGCCGCACGCATCTGGCGCACAAGGCCGAGCATGCGGTCGATCTGGCCAGCGGCGCGGTGGTGGCGATCACGCTGCAGGCGGCGGATCTGGGTGACACCACCACCATCGGAGTCACGTTACAGGAAGCGCAGTCCAACGCGGCCCTGATCAACCAACGCGGCGTCGAAGAGGTGGTCGCTGACAAGGGATATCACAGCAACGAAGTTCTGGTCGATTTGCATGCGGACGGTGTGCGCAGTTATATCCCGGAGCCGGAGCGCGGGCCCCGCAATTGGGACGGCAAGGAAAAAGAACAGAAGCAGGTGTATGGGAATCGGCGGCGGATGAGTGGACGGCGCGGCAAAGATCTGCAGAAGCTGCGCACGGAATTGACCGAAAGAAGTTTTGCGCACATGTACGAAACCGGCGGCATGAGACGAACCCACCTGAAGGGTCAAAAGAACATTCTGAAGCGGCTTCTGTTCCATGCCATCGGATTCAATCTGGCGCTGCTGGTCCGGAAATCTTCGGGAATCGGCAAACCGAGAACCCTGCAGGGGCTCTCCGACGCGATTTTGCTTGTCCAGATCGCGATGACGGCATGGACGGCGCACCGGAACGAATCAGCAGAAGAAAGCGGGCCCACTTCCGGTTGGTTTTCACTTCCCCTGGTTTTTCCAATCTCAAGCCACATCTAACTGTTTCCGCACTTCTGCCACGGGCTGCTAAGCCGTTGCGAGATCAGCGCAAAAAAGCTGGGAAGTCTTGTGATCGCCCGCGCGGCGACGTTGCGGCGCCCGGTCTCCTCGTGGTCCGAGCCGTCTCCGGCAGCGAGACTCTTGCCATCTTTGCCCTCGACTCGCATCTCCCAAAACTCGATCTGCGTTCCTTTTTCTCCGCCCCGGACCTGCCAGCCTTTGGCGGCTGCTTGCTTGTAGGTCATCCAGCGCGGGTCGTCAAATCCTTTGCGGATTGCGGATGCCATCAAGTAAATGGCATTGCCGCCGCGATACGGATTGTTGGAAGTGGGGTTGAACGGGACGGCCAGGTTACCAACCGTTGCAGCATCCCAGGGTTTCTGCCACGGGGCCACACCCTGCTCCAGCATTTTGATGATGGATTCGGTGACCTCTTTGCGGAAGTCGCGGCGCTCGGGGATCTCATTTCCCACGGGTTGAGGCTGGCCATGATTCAGTCCTCCCTCGGGCTCGCCGCGATTGCGGTGAATTCATCGGAAGCGAAATCGGTGTCGGGATCTTCGTTTTCGAAGCCGGAGCCAGCGAGAATTTCGCCGCCAATCCCGACCACTCTGGCTTCTGCGGGGTCCAAAACTGTGTGAGTCTGCATAAGTCTGCATAGCTCCTTTCATCTGCACCAACTCGGGGTGCTATAGATAAAGGCTCAGGAGCGGAATTTCGGACAAACAGTAGAAACGATTCGAGGATACAACCGGCCCACTGGGGTCCGTAGGATGAGGATTGGTCGAATCGACAGAGCCCGCTCGGCGAATCGGGGGGCTATTTGGCGGCGAGGGACCCTTCACCCGCACATGCACTCGTTGCCGTTTTAAACCAGCCAAGTGATTTCGTTGGGCCTGAACTGACAGACCGGAAACATTGCCGAACTTCTGCAACAAGCCAACACCGGCAGTGGTGCTGACGGCGGACCCGTTGTGCCGCTTTGCGACTGACATTCGAACATGCAGGCCCAATGTTTTCAGGCATCACGCGAATGATGCGCGACCTATCCCGTGCGATACCCTCAGCGAGTCACGCGGTCCGGTTTTTACGATGCAGGGTGCGGCATACTGGAACAACGAATACTTCTAAAAACATGCCGTCGGCGCCCGCTGGTCGACTCTGGCGGCTTCAGACTTGGCTCGGCATCCAGCCGGGAAGTAAACCCAAAGTTTATGCGCAGATTTTCGCAGCGTCGGAAATCGCCAGCCTGAGCTACTGGCTGGAAATCTTCTTCGCCGCTGGAATCGCCACGTTCGGACTGGTGGAAAGCAGCCCGGCCGTGATCATCGGCGCCATGCTGATTTCACCGCTTATGGGACCCATCATGGGAACGGGTTTGGCGCTGGCTGTTGGCGATCTTTTCTTGGGGATTAAGGCCGTCCTCAACCTCATGGTTAGCGTTGCGGTGTCGATTGCGTTCTCCGGATTCCTGGTTTGGCTGTTGCCGTTCCACTCAGCTACTTCCGAAATTCTGGCGAGAACGACACCCAATCTGCTTGATTTAGGAATCGCTCTTCTATCCGGATTGGCGGGTTCGGTTGTTGTTTCGCGGGGAAGCGGCGACGGTGTGACCGCCTTGCCCGGAGTCGCCATCGCGGTGGCGCTGATGCCGCCTCTCTGTGTTATGGGTTTCGGCCTTGGGAGTGGGGTGAACCTCGAAATCATGGGGGGAGCGGGGCTTCTCTTTCTTACCAATCTCGTCGCCATTGTTTCGAGCGCCTTTTTCGTTTTTCTCCTGGTCGGTCTGAATACTGCCGAACTCCAGACGGTGATGATTGCTTCCCGAAGGGATCATTTTCCGGGTGGCCTCTTTTCATACAGTCCCTTTGAGCGAATGTTGTCTACCGGCGGCCGGCTGCGTTGGCGCATCCTGATGATTGTAATGCTGCTCGCAGCTATTTCGGTGCCGTTGCGCAGGGCTTTACTGGAAGTCACCGGTGAGACGCTTACACGCGGGGCCGTTCAGGAACAAGTGAGGCGCCTCACGCCTTCAGATACCCTCGTCTCACAGCAAGTGAGCATTGCGAAAGAGGGAATCGTTATCCACCTGATTTCGACTAAACCGATACCGGATGCAAGCGTGGCCGAGGCACGGAAGGAACTTGCGCGCCGAACGGGGCAAGACGTTCAAATCTCGGTCGAGGCGGTTGCAAGCAAAAGCGAATTGGCCGCCATCATGGAACGTCTGAAAAGACCAGCGGCCCCGGAGATCCCACGAGAGAAAACCATCAGCGAGATGGAAAAGGATTTACTCGACCGAGTTCGTCCGGCACTTCAGGACATTTGGCCTTCATCGGATGCCCCTATCCATGATTTTGCTGTCGCCTTGAGCGACCCTGCGGGCATTTCCATAACCGTTCACTATGAGGCGTCTCAAAGTTTGGGAGATATTCCGATGACAATGGTCCAGCACAACCTTCAAACACGCCTTGGCATACCGGATCTAACGGTGACCGCGATCAACGTCCAGCCCGCACCAGCGACCCAAAGTCCTGCTCCGCGTGGTAAGCCGTCGCCTTTCTGATGGCCGACCTGGGGATCACCAAGACCCACAGCCGCCCCCATGTCTCCGACGACAACCCGTATTCGGAAAGCCACTTCCGGACTCTGAAATACCGGCCCGGTTTTCCGGAACGTTTCGGGTCTCTGCAGGATGCCCGTTCATTCTCCCAGGAGTTCTTCGCCTGGTATAACGACGAGCACCGCCATTCCGGACTGGGCCTTCTCTCTCCGGCTGTGGTGCATCATGGTCTGGCACCGGAAGCCATTGAGCGGCGGCGCGCCGTTCTCGATGCCGCCTACAGCGCTCATCCCGAACGCTTCGTCCGCAAGCCGCCCCAGCCCCTGCCCGCGCCGAAGGAGGTCTGGATCAACAAACCACAACCAACTCCAGAGAATAAAACTCAGTAAATTATGCTTCGAGGTGTCTCAAACACGTTGACACGCGCCGGAACTCGGGGGGAGATTATTAACTTCCAGAGCCGTGGATCACCGCCCTGCCATTCAAGAACTTTCGACGCGATTGCGCGGTGGGCTGTTATCGACAGGAATCCTCAGCGGCCTGCAGGTACGGGGTGTCTTGCCCCGGGGCTAAGAGACGGGAGGAAACTTCGCACGGTTGCGAAATCCTCTTCGCACCACCGCCGGTGGAGTTACTCTAATAGAAACGCGAAGCATAAAGACGCGAAGCCGCGTTATTTGTCCTTATGTCAATCCGAGCTATGTTCCTGTTCGCCGCAGTGGTCCTCGCTGCGACTCTCTCCGCCCAGAGTGCCGACAAGTGCACCGCGCTCACCGGCCTGAAGGAACTTCCCAACGCCTCCACCGCTATCACCGCGGCCGATCTCAGAGCGGCCACCCCGGAGGTCAGAGTTCCCGGCCGCGGCACGAGGCCCGCGCTGCCCGAGCACTGCGAGCTGCGCGGCAATATGAATGAGCGCACCGGCGCCAACGGCCAGCACTACGCCATCAACTTCCACATGCGCCTGCCCACCGCGTGGAACGGCAAATTTTTCTTCGAAGGCGGCGGCGGATCGAACGGCAACATTGGCGACGCCCTCGGCAACGTCCAGGGCCAGCAGCCCACCAACGCGCTCGGGCTCGGCTACGCTGTCGTGTCCCAGGACTCCGGCCACGCCAACGCCACGAATAACGACCCGAAACTGAATGGCACCCAGACCTTCGGCTGGGATGAACAGGCGCGCATCGATTTCGGCTACAACTCCTACGACCAGGTCACCCAGGCCGCGAAGGCGATCATCAAGTCGTATTACGGCAAGCCTCCGGAGCGCTCTTATTATGTCGGCTGTTCGGAGGGCGGCCGCGAAGCCATGATGATGTCGCAGCGCTTCCCGGACTACTTCGACGGCATCCTCGCCTGCTCGCCCGGCTTCAAACTTCCCAAAGCCGCCATTGCCGAGGCCTGGGACACGCAGGCCTTCGCCGCAGCCGCCAAAACTCTCGGCCAGAACGATGTAAACGGCTTGCCGCTGGCCAACCGGGCTTTTTCCGACCGCGATATGGCGATCGTTGCCACGGCGGTCCTGGACGCCTGCGACGCGCTGGACGGCCTCGAGGACAGAATCATCGCAAATTTCCCGGCCTGCAGGCCCGCTCTCGTTCATCCGAAGCTTGCTGCCTTCACGTGCAAGGGTGAGAAGGACAACGGTTGTCTGACGGCGGCGCAGGTGGCCTCAATCGAAAAAGTAATGGGCGGTGCGAAAGATTCCAAAGGCGAATCGCTCTATTCCGACTGGCCCTGGGACGCCGGCATAGGCTCTCCCGGCTGGCGCGTCTGGAAGCTCGGGCAGTATGCCGCGCCCACCAACTCCAGCATTAACGCACTGCTGGGCAGCCAGGCGCTGGCCGCCATCTTCACCACGCCGCCCACAGCCCTTGCCGCCGCCGGCGCCGCGCCCGTTTCTTATCTCCTGAATTTCAGCTTCGACAAAGACGCCCCGAAGATCTTCGCCGAGGACGGGACGTTCGCCAAAGCTTCCTGGGATTTCATGATGGCCAGCTCGACCGACCTCAATGCTTTCCAGAAACACGGCGGCCGGCTCCTCATCACGCAGGGCGTCAGCGATCCGGTTTTTTCCCTCAACGACACGATTTCGTGGTTTAACGATGTTGACAAAAAGTACAAAGGCAAGGCTTCCGATTTCGTGCGCTTCTTTCCGGTCCCAGGTATGAATCATTGCGGCGGCGGACCGGCGACCGACCGTTACGATGCCTTCGGCGCGCTGGTCGCCTGGGTGGAGAAGAAGACTCCGCCCGAGCGCATCATTGCGACCGCGGGTCCGGATACCGCCTGGCCGGGCCGTACGCGTCCGCTGTGCCGCTACCCCGCCTATGCGCGCTATGACGGCAACGGCACCATCGAGTATGAATCGAGCTTCGTCTGCACGCAGCCGAATGCCCAGACGAAAACCGGGCGCGGCACTGGCCGCGGTCGAGGCCGATGAGCCAGAAGTGGTGGCACAGGCTTTAGCCTGTGAGTCGTTTTTCAGCAGCCCTCTAAACCTGAATCTTGGCGGACAGTTTAACTACGGCGATGGGCGCGCACCGGGTCTGGAAGACGCGCCTTTTCAGTACGATCGCGACCGGCACGTGCGACGTGGACAGAGCGATAGGGCAAGTCCTCGCCGCGACCGCGTTGCAGAACTGCACCGGCGCTTTCATGTGGCGGCCGCTCGTCTCCTGGACGTCGCGCTGGCAGGAAAAAAGCGTGAAGCCCTGAAGATGCTCGACGGCTCCGGTGAATACGCCGGCGTTTCGTCCGCGCTGATGCGCGAAATGACCGAATGGCAGCGCGAGGCCGATTATCGCCGGCGCTGAAAGATCGCCGCGTCCTAAACTAACAGCCCGTGGCAGAAGTCCGAGAACACCGCTTGCCGGCGCGCGCGGCTCAGTACAGAGCCGCAACGGCGTAGAGCGGTTTTTGCCACGCGCCCTAAAGATGTAACCCGCCTCTGCCGATGAAAGGGCATGAAGACTGTCGCAGAAAAAGCTGTCGGCGAGCGCTGGCATCCGCGTCTCCACAAGGCGATCATCCTTGGCCGGTGCGAAGTCCCCCCTGCCGAAGAGCGCCGCGAGGACGCCTGCGCCTTCGGGAGATGGCTGACGGAGCTGGAGGACGCGGGTCACCACCACGTCCGCGCCACCGAACTTCACCAGCGTTTCCATTTGGCTGCCGCCCATATCCTCGACATCGCCCAGTCCGGTCGCAAACGGGAGGCGCTGGAGCTGCTCAGCGCGGAAGGCGAATACGCCGGGATTTACTCAGAGCTGATGCTCGAAATGGAGGGGTGGAAGAAACAGCAGATCCCCTGGTACGACCCCCGGCGCCTTTGATGCGGCTGGGCGATTCGAGCGCCCCGAATTACACTTCTGTTCTGCATTGGGGAATGGTCCGCGATTATTGGGTCCGCTATGTTGGGGATAAACCGGCATGGAAGACGGAAACGCTCTCGCGACCAAGGGCGACTCGCTGACGCATCTGTAAGCCTGAATAGTGAGCTGAAGGCTGACATCCAACAGCTTCGGGCGGAAACCCATCACGAGAGTCACGACCTGATTGAGCGCATCAGCGACAGTGAAACCCGGCTCTCACGCGTTCTACGATTTTGCGCAGAGCAATCAGAAGCGGATGACCGACCTCGAAGGCAACCAAATAACGGGCTAAGCCGCCATCGGGAGCCGCCTGGCAACCCTCGAGGACCCGGACTCGCCGCGCAGAGCAGCGCGCTCCATGCCGCTCGCTTCATGCCCACGGGTACAGCCCTCCTGAGCCGCGTCGCTTTCCCCTTGACTTGTTGCGCTCCAAGTGTCACATTATGCATGTGACACTATTCGGACTGGACATCCAGCCAGGTCAGTCCATCTTCGACCAGGTCGTCTTCGCCGCCAGGAAAGCCTTCATCAGCGGCGAATTCCAGCCCGGCCAGCCGTTCCCCTCGGTGCGCGCCATCGCCGCAGCCCTCAAAATCCACCCCAACACCGCCCACAAAGTGGTCCAGCATCTCATTCAGGAGCGCTACCTCGAATCGCATCCCGGCATCGGCACCGTGGTGGCGGAACTGCCTACCGCACGCGCAGGCGACCGCCGCCGCCTCCTGCAGCAGGAGGTCGAACAGCTGGTCGTCGAGGCGAAACGCGTCGGTCTCGAACTGCAGGATGTCCTCGATGCTGTCGGAACCCAATGGGCAAAGCTCGGACAATCTTCCCTTAAACCCGGCGAGGTGACACGCACCCGTGAGGTGACAAGAAAATGATTCGCGCAGAAAATCTTTGGAAAAAATTCGGCCGCCACGAAGCCCTGCGCGGCCTCAGCTTCAGCGTCCCCGAGGGCAGCGCGTATGCTCTCATCGGCTCGAACGGTGCCGGCAAAACCACCACCATCCGCGTGCTCATGAACATCCTCGAAGCCGAACGCGGTCACGCCACCGTACTGGGCGTCAACTCGCGCCGTCTATCACCGCGCGAACTCGCCCAGATCGGTTACGTTTCGGAAAATCAGCAGTTCCCGGGGCGCCTCACCGTCGGTCAGTATCTCGACTATCTCCGCCCCTTCTATACCAGCTGGGACAAATCGCTTGAGGCCGCAATAGGCACGCGACTGCGTCTGCCGGTGGCGCGCCGCATCGGCCACCTCTCGCACGGCATGCGCATGAAGTTTGCTCTGCTATGCGCCCTCCCGTTCCGGCCGAAAGTGCTCATTCTCGATGAGCCGTTCAGCGGTCTCGATCCGCTGGTGCGCGACGAATTTCTCGAAAGCATGCTGCAGCTGGCAGGCGAAATGACCGTCTTCGTCTCCTCGCACGAACTCCACGAAATCGACGGCGTCGCGACACACGTGGCCTTCCTCGAAGAAGGCCGGCTTCATTTTCAGGAGTCCATGGCCGATCTCACCGCGCGTTTCCGCGAGGTGCACGTCACGCTCGACCGCGCCGCTCGACCTCCTGCGAACGCGCCCCGGGAATGGCTGAACGTGAACACTCTCGGCAACGTGCTTACTTTCGTCAACAGCGGCTTCTCCGACGACCGCCTGCGCGACGGTCTCAGCGCACTGAACGGCAGCGTGCGCCGCGTCGATACCAAACCGATGCCGCTGCGCTCCATCTTCGTCGCGCTGGCCCTCTCGGCGCGCGAGAAGCAGGACCAGCGGCAGGAAAGGATGAATCCATGATCTGGCACATATTCCGAAAGGACTGGCGTCTCCTCTGGCCGATCGCGCTTGGCGTCGCGCTGCTCAATCTCCTCCAGCGCATCGTGCTCTCGCACCTCAGCGTCTTTCGCTACGACCGCTTAGACGTGTTCCAGAGGTTCTCCGAAGCTCTTGGTTATCTGAGCCTTTTTGGCATCGCCGTCCTGATTGTCATCGCGGTGCAGCAGGATACCCTGCCCGGACTGAGTCAGGACTGGCTCGTGCGCCCGATCCGCCGCCGCGATCTCCTTTTCAGCAAGATCCTCTTCGTTGTACTCACTGTTCAGGCCCCGATCTTTCTCATCGAAGTCGGAAAGTGCCTCGCCGCTGGTTTCTCACTGCCGGAGTCCGTCGGCGCTCCACTCTCGCGCAGCATCTGGATGCTGCTCGCCTTCGATCTGCCTGCGATCGCCTTTGCCACGCTGACGCGCAATCTGATGGAAGCCATCACCGGAGCTCTCGTACTGACTCTGGTCGTGGCGGTCTTCCTCACCACGACCCTTGCCCCGGGGGACTTTCGAACGTATGCACTATCGTGGGTCACCGATTCCGCTCAGCTCGTGGTGGGCTTCATCGGGGCCGGTCTCGTTGTGTGGCTCCAGTATCGCGCCCGGAAGACCGGCCGCGCCCGCTCGGTTTTCGGCGCCGTGGCCGCGACCTGGCTGTTCGCGCAATTGCTCCCGTGGCAGGCCGCATTCGGCATTCAGGAAATGGTTTCACGCAAACCTGCCGCGGCGGATGCGGTTCAGATCACCTTCAATCCGTCAGCGGGCAGATTCCGGCCGCAACGCTCGGCAACTATCGTTGGAAACGGTTCCGCCGTCTTTTTACCGCTGAAAGTCGCTGGCGGCAGCTTTAGCGGGAGGCGCACGGCCGACGTCGCGGCCCGTATCGTCACCGGGGACGGCCACGTCATCTCGCTCAGCGCGCAGGATCCGTTCCGGCCCGATACGGGCGATGAAACGTATCAGGTCCTCACCGTCTCCGATGCCGTCTTCTCTCGTCTCAAAGACGAGCACGCGCGGCTCGAATTGCACTACTTGATCACACCTTTGGGCATAGCCGGCAAACCGTCGATGCCCGCTCTTGCAACCAACCAGTTCGTCCCGGGAGTAGGCCGCTGCTCCACGCGTGTCAACCCTGAAGGCACCGAGTTCGAACTGGGTTGCCGTAATCCAGGCATTCGGTCCTGCTATGCGTGGTTCATCGATTCCTGGGAGAACAACGCCTGCCTGCCGGACTACTCCCCCTGGTTCGGGACCGTCGCGGGCGATTCCATCAGCCGCACCGGCAGCGTGAGGACCCTCGTCGATCGCATGAACCCCGCCCAGCCGAATGACGCCCGCATCCGTTTCCTGGTCTACAAACCCGAAACGCATTTCACGCGCGAGGTTGTGATTCCCGACATCCGCCTTGGCGACTGGACGCCAGACCAAACGTGAGTTCGACGTTGAGGGACGGCGCGGGTCAACACCTGGACAGTGGCGCGACCGCCTTCGGCTTCGAGGCTGAATCCAGGCTTTTAGCCTGCCGCCGGGCTTCCGCCCGGCGCGGAGCGTTACGAACTACTCGGGAATGCTCTCCCTTAATCGTTTTACCGCCGATGACGGCCCGGCCGGAAGAGGAAAGCATAGAAGCCGCCGAGCGCGATCATCAGCGCGCCCCACCACACGCCCATGTGCAGATTGGCGAGCGTGGTCGGCTGCGCGGGCGGCGAAATCCAGTCGGCAATGCCTGCGCCCGCCACAAGCACGCCGTAGATCAGAATCAGCAGCCCGATGAAGTACCAGATGGAAATCATGCGTTACCTGAAATAGATGTTGATCACCACCAGCACCGCCGCCACAATTCCCGCCCAGAATACCGGCCGCTCACGCAGAGGCAGGTGGCCCTCGGAAGGCAGCTCGGTCGCGCCGTAGACCAGTCCCTTGAGCCGCTCCATGGGAAGCGGCCGGGTCATCATGCTGACAACTACGGTCACCGTGACACACACCAGCCACGACCACAACGCGCGGTACATGTTTTCGGCCATGTCTTTGGCGTTGGGTGAAAGCGCGATGATCGAAAGTGCACTGGGCTGTATCTTCACCCACGCCCACATGCCGATCGACGACAGCGTCCCCGCCAGCAGGCCGAAAAATCCGCCGAGCGGCGTGGCACGCTTCCACAGCATGCCGAGAATGACGGTTCCAAACAACGGCGCGATGAAAAAGCTGAACAGCGCCTGCACATAATCCATGATGCTGAGAAAGCCCATAACGAGATACGCTGTGCCGATACTGACCAGCACGCCGACCACGGTCAACCAGCGCCCCATCGAGACGTAATGCGCATCCGGCGCGTCCCTTCGCATCAGAGCGCGATAGATGTCGTACGTCCAAACGGTGGAAAAAGCCGTGACGTTTCCTGCCATCCCGGACATGAAACCCGCGATCAGCGCGGTGATGCCCAGCCCGAGCAGTCCCGGGCCGCAGTAACGCGCCAGCATCAGCGGCAGCACTTCGTTGTAGCTGTGGCCGTGTGAGGCCACCGCCGCGGCCTCGCCGGTCAGCTTCATGGGCAGCACGACGAGTGCGAGTAGCCCCGGCAGAATCACGATGAACGGCACCATGATCTTGAACGCCGCGCCGATCACCGGCGCCAGCTTAGCCGCGCGCAGATCTTTCGCGGTCAGCACGCGCTGCACGACGAGAAAGTCTGTCGTCCAGTATCCGAACGATGTCACGAACGCGAGGCCAAACACGATCCCCGTCCAGTGAATGCCCATGGGGTTGTCGCTGAATGCGCCCAGCGTGCTCCACATGTGCGTGTAACCGGTGCTTCCGACGCGCTCCGCGATCTGCTGCTTCAGGCTGTCCCATCCATGCGTCTCAACGAGCCCGAGAATCGGGATCAGCAGCGCGCCCAGCCAGATCAGGACGAACTGGAGGACTTCATTGAAGATGGCCGACCGCAGCCCGCCCAGCGCGACGTAAATCGCCACGGTGATCGATGAAATCCAGATGCTGAAGTGAATGTCCCAGCCCAGCACCACCTTGAGCACCAGCGCCATCGAGTACATGTTGATGCCGCTCATCAGCACCGTCATCGCCGCGAACGTAATTGCCGAGAGAGCGCGCGCAGGCTCGCCGAAGCGCAGTTTCAGATAGCCGGGCACCGAATGCGTTTTGCTGATGTAATAAAACGGCATCATCACGATGCCGAGAAACAGCATGGCCGGGATGGCGCCGATCCAGTACCAGTGCGCCGCGAGGATGCCGTACTGATACGACGCAGCGGCCCAGCCCATGAGCTCGAGCGATCCAAGATTCGCCGAAAGAAAGCTCAGCCCCGCGATCCACGCCGTCATCTCGCGTCCCGCCAGGAAGAAATCCTCGCCGGTCCCCGAGTGGTTCTTCAGGTAGAATCCGATGCCGAGAACGGCGAGGGAATACAGGGCGATGATCCCCACATCAACCGCATGGAGGTGAATCAGCCGCTCGGCCACGCTGTTCAGATTAGATCAGCTCGGCCCGGAGCATGGTATAGGAATGCGGCGGGAAGCTGTACGTCAGGCTACGCCCCTCGGCTTTGGTGGTTCGCCGCACGGTCTTCACGTTTGTGACGCCGAAATCGTTCTGAGATTTGATATCCGGACCGTTGACCTCGGCGACTTCCACCGGCCCGGCGAACTTTTTGTCCTCCAGCTCAACGTCGGTGGCCATCGACTCGCTTTGGTGGCGATTTATCACATTCAGCACCAGGGTGCCATCTTCCCAGGCCGCCGATGTATCCAGATACGGCACCTGATCGAAGCGCCGATTCGGATATTTCGGCGAATCGACAAACAGATCGAGCGCTTTCCCTTTCGAATTGCCCGCGAACAACTGCAGCGGGTAATAAATCGTCTGCAGAAAGATGCCCTTCTCATCCGCGAAGATCGGCGCGATCACATTCACCAGTTGCGCCATGTTGGCCATTTTGATGATGTGCGCATGATTCACGAACGAGTTGAGGAAGGTCGCCACGACAAGCGCGTCTTCGAGGTTGTAGCGTTCCTCAAGAATGTGGCGACCGCGCTGACTCGCGCCGCGCGCGCGATACCAGACGTTCCATTCATCCCACGCGATCGAAATCTTCCGCCGCGGCGTCAGCGTGGCCAGCGCGGCATCGATGGTTCCCTCGGTGGTTTTGATGCGCTGATCGAGCTGCATCGAGCTGGCCAGAAAATCGCCGAAATCATTGGCCGGATTGCCCACGTACATGTGCAGCGAAAGATAATCCACCTGCGGCTTCAGATATTCGAGGATGGTCCGGTTCCAGCCGATCCAGTCGACGCCGTTGTTGTAATTCGACGATCCGGCCGCGACCAGCTTGATCGACGGGTCAGTCAGCTTCATCAGCTTGGCGGCTTCCAGCGCGAACTTCCCGTAGTCGTCGGCCGAACGATGCCCCATCTGCCACGGCCCGTCGATTTCGTTACCCAGACCCCAGTACGTCACCTTCCACGGTTCCCTGCGTCCGTTCTGTTTTCGCAGGCGGGTCATGGCGGTATCTTCGGCGGAGTTGCAGTATTCCACCCACTGCTGTGCTTCGGTCCACGTTCCGGTGCCGAGGTTCGTGCAGAAGTAGGGCTCCGCGCCGGTCATCTCGGTGTATTTCAGAAATTCATGCGTGCCGAAACGATTGCTCTCGACCGTGCCCCACGCCATTTCGAGACGCGGCGGCCGATTGTCGCGCGGGCCGATCCCGTCCATCCAGTGATAATTCGAGGCGAAATTGCCTCCGGGCCAGCGCAGCACCGACACGTGCAGGTCTTTGACCGCGGACAGAACATCTTTGCGATACCCATTCACATCGGCGAGCGGCGATTTCTCATCGAACACGCCGCCCTCGATGCAGCGGCCCAGGTGCTCCATGAAATTTCCGTAAATCTTCGGATCGATGTCGCCAATGACGCGTTCGGTATCAACTTTGATGCGTCCGTGCCGCACAGATGGCTGCTGGGCACGGGTGATCCATGGTGTGAACAATGGGGCCGCCAGGCCGCAGGCGGCCGCGAACGTTCTCCGCGAAATCCTTCTCATGTTCGGGCCCAGCGCCCCCCGGCTATTGTATAGCGGTTCTGGCTGTGAGACACTAGACTGTCGCAAAAGGCCCGGTAGCATCCGGGCCGATTATGCGCGATTATTTATAGGGACTAATTCCAGGAGACTCACCATGCCAACTCTTCTTGATCAACTTCGCACCATGACCGTCGTCGTCTGTGACACCGGCGACATTCAGTCTATCGAGCATTTCACGCCGAGAGACGCCACCACCAACCCTTCGCTGATTACAGCGGCTGCCGAAATGCCGAAATACCAGCCCATCGTCGATAGCACGCTCTGCAGGACGCGCGCAAGCAACTCGGCGAGCAGCGCGACCCCCGAAGAAGGTGGCTTCGCTGGCTTTTGACCATCTCGCTGTCGAATTCGGCAAGCGGATTCTGCAGATCGTTCCCAAGCGGGTTTCGACCGAAGTCGATGCGCGGCTGTCCTTCGACACCGACGCCACCGTAGCCAAGGGCCGCGAGATCATCGCGCAGTACGAATCCGCCGGGCTTTCGCGGCGAGCGCATTCTGGTCAAGATCGCGGCTACTTGGGAAGGCATCAAAGCCGGCGAAATTCTCGAGAAGGAAGGCATCCACTGCAATCTGACGCTGATGTTCGGGCTGCACCAGGCGATCGCCTGCGCGCGAGGCCGGCATCACGCTGATCTCGCCGTTCGTGGGCCGCATTCTCGACTGGTACAAGAAGGACACCGGCCGCGAATTACGCGCCGGCACGAAGATCCGGGCGTGCTTTCCGTGCGCAAGATCTACAACTATTACAAGAAGTACGGCTATCAAGACCGAAGATCATGGGCGCCAGCTTCCGCAACATCGGTGAGATCACCGAACTCGCCGGATGCGATCTGCTGACCATTTCACCCCCGCTGCTCGCGGAGCTCGAGAAGACGGAAGGCACGCTGGTGCGCAACCTCGATCCCGAGAAGGCGAAGTCGATGGACATCGAGCGCATTACGATTGACCGCGCGACCTTCGACAAGATGCACGCCGTAGACCGCATGGCGAACGACAAACTCGCCGAAGGCATCGCCGGATTCTCGAAGGCTCTGGTGCATCTCGAAGAGATGCTGGCGAAACGCATCACCGAGCTTGAAGGAAGAGCACGCCACCGCAACGGCGCGGTAAGGCGCTTCCGAACATGACGCGACGGATTCCGGCCGTGATCGCCGGCAGCAGAGCTGCTGTAGTTCTGCTGTTGGCGGTCGCGGCCTTTTCCGCGCCGAAGCCCCCAAAATCGCTGCGGCTTTACATCTTCGACTGCGGCACCATCCACACTACAAACGGCGATTCGTATTCACTCAAAAAGGAAGAAATGGGTTCGACAGAAATGTCGATCCCGTGCTTTCTGATCGTGCATCCCAAAGGCGCCCTGATGTGGGATAACGGCGACATCCCCGACAGCGCGTTTCCTCCCGGCGGCGGTCCGGCCAAAGTCGGAGTCGTGACGCAGGACAAGCGGCTGCTGCCGCAGATGGCCGCGGTAGGATACACGCCGGCGGATATCAAGTACCTCGCGATGTCGCACTATCATGGCGATCACGTCGCGAACGCCAACTACTTCGCGGGTTCGACGTGGCTGGTGCGCAAGGTGGAACGCGACCGCATGTTCTCCGATACGCCGATCCCGCGCTCCGATCCGGCCAATTACGCGAAGCTCAGGAGCAGCAAGACGGTCTATATCGACAAGGACCAATACGACGTTTTCGGCGACGGCACAGTCGTCATCCTCTCGACGCCCGGACACACGCCGGGTCACCAGTCGTTATTTCTGAAATTCGCCAGAACCGGGCCGGTGGTATTGTCGGGTGACCTCTACCACTATCCGGAAGAGCGCACGCTGCACCGGCTGCCGGTGTCCGAGTTCAACAAGGATCAGACTGCGGCCTCGCGCGCCTGGATGGAAGGGTTCCTGAAGAAGACCGGCGCGCAGCTATGGATCCAGCACGACATCGTCGGCTACGCGAAGCTCAGGAAGGCGCCTGACTTTTACGAGTAGCCGGGATCGTTTACCAGGACGCGCGCAATCGGAGATCACGCTGGATCATCTGCTGCTGGGCATCCTGCGGGAAGAACCGTCACTCGTGTCCGACGACGCGCGGGAAGCGATGACGCGCCACCTTCACCGCGCGATCTGGCGGCGGGCATTCTGCGCGAATCGCATACACGCGCTGCGCAGCTGCTGCGCGCGCACACATGCGCTAACCAGTGGACAAAACGCTCCTTCGCAAGTCGCGGCTCCGAAACGCACTGTATCTACTGAGCCGCGCGCGCGAGCAAGCGGTCACTACCACACGCCCTAATTCAGCGGTTCCAGCTTCACAATCGACGCGCCGTGATTGTTGCCCACCCAGAACGTTACCGGCGTGGTTGAGTTATCCACAAACACCCGCCGCACATTGGTGAAGTGCGGCAGCAGATACTCGACGAACTCGCCGCTCTTCGGATCGAGGCGCTCGATCGTGTCGCTGAATTCGCCGCCCGACCACACCTCGCCGTTCTTATCCGCGGTCACATCGTAAGGCCACGTCCCGGGCGTCGGGGGCTGCCACTCCGTGGACTTCCCGATGCGGGTGTCGAACATGCCGATGCGGTCGCCGTGATTTTCGCCGAACCACAGGCGGCCCTGCGTGTCCATCATGCCGCGCCGCGGACCGGAGCCCGCGGTCGGCGTCCTGTACAGCGCGATCTTCCCGGTTTTCGCATCGATGCGGCCGATCTGCTCCCCGCCATACACCGTGAACCACGCGTTGTTGTGGGCATCAGAAATCACGTCGTAAATATTCGGGCGCGGAATCGCAAACGGCGCAAACACTTCGAACTTCCCCGACTTCAGATCGAGCCGCAGAACCGT
The DNA here is from genome assembly GCA_963832905.1 of Terriglobia bacterium. Classification (GTDB taxonomy): domain Bacteria; phylum Acidobacteriota; class Terriglobia; order Bryobacterales; family Bryobacteraceae; genus BOG-234. The sequence goes on from CAWHVO010000002.1 coordinate 1,635,826, forward strand.
ATACGTCCCCGCGTCCTGCAGCCAGACCTTGCCATCCACGTCCGCGTGTTCGGGGCTCACCTGATTGATCTGTACGTAGTCGCCGTTGAGCTCCGGCGGCAGGCTCCACGTCTGAAATTTCTCCGTGTGCCGATCGAACTTCGCGATGCCGCCCTGAAACTGCATGCCGAGCCAGAGATTTTCGTCCTTATCCAGGCGCAGCGCGAGGCTGCCGGTCGGCAAATTGGCTTTCAGGCGCGGCAGCGGGTACTCCGTGACCTTTCCGGTCTTCGGATCGAGCCTGCCCAGTATCGGCTCGCCGAAGCTCGCGTACCACGCCGTTCCCGATGAATCGACCACCACATCGTGCGGCTGGCGGGTTTTCTGCGGCAGATCGTATTCCGTATAGATCACCTGAGTAGTCCTGCCGCGGGGCCGCGCGTGCGGATGAAACGCATATGCCCATGCGCCGTTGGAGCTGAGATTCAGCGTGCTCAGATAGTCGGCCTGGCGCTGCCAGCCAGCCATCTTCTGTTCCAGCGGATCCTCGCCGCCGCCGATACGCGGCGCCACCAGCTTCTGCACCATCATCGGAAATGACAGCTGCGGATAGGTCGACATCCTTTGCAGCACAGGCACAAACGTTTTCGCATCGTAGTGCGACCGCATGACGCGCTCGATCGTGTGGCAGTGCGTGCAGTTGCGGATCGAAGCCTTCTGCGCCGCGGTGCCTGGCAGGCTGGCGAACCATTCGGCATTCGACAGCTGCGCCGCGAGGTTGTCGGTGCTGCGCAGCTTCAGATCGGCCGTGACGTTCTTACCCGCAGAGACCTCGACCGCTGCCGGACCCTCAAGGTCGTAACCCACCGCACGGATACGCAGCGCGTAACGACCGGGCTGCATGCGCGATGACGGAAACCGGAACGATCCGCTCGCATCACTGACCACCGTGGTTGTAATCGTGCTTCCGTCCTTCTTCGCGCTGATGAGGACGCCTTCCATCGCGCCTCCTTCCGCCGACGTGACGCGCCCGCTCAGTGCGGCCGTTTCGGCACTCAGCTTTTCTGGAACAAACAGGCCGGCCAGAACCAAAAAAGCAGCAGTGGCGCGCGCGACCATGGCTATGATCCTATTACAAAGGAGATCCGACAATTATGGTTCCACGCCGAAAGCTGCCACGCCTTCTTTTGACCGCTCTGTTAGCAACGGCGGCGGCCGCCGCGCCCCCGGCGCCCCAATCAGTTCGGCTCTACGTGATCGACTGCGGCATGCTCGACATTCCCGACACGTCCCCTTACGGGCTGAAGAAGGAAGAGATGAAAGAGTACCGGATGTCGGCGCCATGCTTCCTCATCGTGCATCCCAAAGGCACGCTGATGTGGGACACCGGCCCGGTGCCGGACGGTAATTTCAAGCCCGGCGCGGCGACCGCCACCATGCGCTACGCCACATCCACGAAGCCCCTCGCCGGCCGGCTCGCCGACATTGGCTACAAGCCGAGTGACATCACGTATCTCGCCTTCTCGCACTTTCACTGGGACCACATCGGCAACGGCAATCTCTTCGCGCGTTCGACGTGGCTGGTGACGAAAGCCGAACACGACATCATGTTCAGCAATCCGCCCTCGCCGCGCACCGAGCCGCGGAACTTCAGCGCGCTGAAGAACGCCAGAACGGTCTACCTCACGACGGACGAATACGATGTCTTCGGCGACAAAACTGTGATCATCAAAGCCGCGCCCGGCCACTCGCCCGGCCATCAGGTGCTGTTTCTGAAACTGCGGAAGACGGGGCCGGTGCTGCTGAGCGGTGATCTCTATCACTACCCCGACGAGCGCAGACTGAACAAGATTCCGACAACGGAGTTCAATGCCGATCAGACCGTGGCATCACGGAGGAAAATCGAAGCGTTTCTGAAGACCACAGGCGCGCAGCTCTGGATTCAGCACGACCTCATCGCGAACAGGAAGCTGAAGAAGTCGCCCGACTTTTACGAGTAACGCCGGCGGTCAAGCGCACAGCCCGCCACTCGGGCGGGCGTTGTGCGCGCTCAGTTAAAGCCGCCGGTGCAGTTAGTCGAAAGAAGCCGGCCGCAAGGGTGTCCACGCTATTTCTTAGTAGGCCAGCTGTTCACCAGGTTGTTGGCGTCCACGCTGCCGAGGCCGTTCGCGAAGCTCCAGGCCGCGCCCGCCGCGTAGGCGTCCGCGAACGAGGTGCTCGAAACCGAAAGCGCGCCGCCGAAGGTCGTGTCGAATACACGCCCATTGCGGCCGTAGTCGAGATTGCCAATCACGCCGAAGCAGTTGGTTGCTCCGCTGCAGTTCACCGCAATGTCTCCCTGGGTCACCTGATGGAACACCGAAGGGTTGCTCGCCGCGAGAGAGTAGTAAACCACAGTCGGAAGCCCTTGCGGGCCGCCCACCTTCTGGTTGACCAGAGCCTGAATGCCGGCGAGTGTCGGCGACGCCACGGAAGTGCCGCCGAAACCAGCCCAGTCGCCGGGATCTGAATCACATGGCAATCCGCCGTTCGCAAAATCGGAATAGCAGACGATCGAGTAGTGCCCCCAGAGGCTGCCGTCCGACGCGAAACTGGAGACATCGGGGATATCGCGCACGCCATCGTTCGGGATGCCGGACACACCCGTCTGCCACGAAGGCTTGGCATAGCCGGCACAACTGCCGTTCGAAACGCCGAAGATCGCCGGCACGCCGGTCGCGCAGTTGCTCGGACCGCCGCTGCCTGCGCCGACCGTGAAGTAGTACAGCTGCTGAAATGTGCCCACCAGGCTGTCGCAGAACCCGCTGGCGCCGTAGCCGGTGGCAAAGCCCGAGTACACCGCGATCAGGCTGCCGGCGCAGGAATCGTTCCAGGGGATTTCGGGAATATAGGACAGGGCGGACCCGAACGTGGCGGAGTTTGTTGCCGCCCAGTATTTGCCGGTTGTTCCGTTCAGGACGTCCGAGTAATCCGTTCCGCCTACGGCGACGTTGTAGGGCGTGGATGCCGTATTGCTGACGCCGATACCGTGAGTGGCTGCGGACTGGCCGGCGTCGCAGCTCGCTGCACCCTCATCGCCTGCGGCAACGAACACCGAAATCCCTTCGGCGACCGCCTGCTGGTAGATCGTGTTGAAGGCGGCGTTCTGCGCCACGCCGCTCTCGGCTTCGCAGCCGCCATAACTGATGCTGATGATCGGAGGGGGGCTGCTGCCGTTGACCAGATTCTGAACCGCGATCAGAATGCCGGGTGTCGCAATTGTATTGGAACAGGCAGCCACCACAATGGCGGCGCCAGGAGCCGCCGCGGTCGCGTATTCCGCATCGAGGATGGCTTCGCTGTCGTCGGCGTTCACGAGCGGATCGGAGCAGCTGTTGTCGTTCGGGTTGGATGCCGGGTGCACGGTGTTCAGCGATCCGGAAGTGTATTTCGACAGGCCGAAAGTGCTGCGGAAGGTCGTCCAGTCCGCGGAAGTAAACAAGTCACTGTCTTCGACAACCGCGATCGTCTCACCGCTTCCGGTGATGCCTGCCGCGAACAGGGGACTCAGGTCGTAGATCGTGGCCACGTCCGGCGCGCCCACGGCCTGATAGGTTTGGCCGTTGTCCGATCCGGTGTATTTCGGCCCCAGAGCGGACGCCGAACGGACGTGCGGGCGAAGCATCTTATGCGGGCGAAAATCGCTCAGCGATACGATGCCCGCTACAGCGGGCGCCAGCGCCTCGGGGATCTGCGGGTCGCTGAAGTTGGCGACGTGGGCGACGCCGTTGACGTTCAGATTATGCAGCGTGGTGTGAAACGCCTGGCGGACCATGCCGGCGTTACCGGAGAAGTCGATCGCCATTCCGCTCGGATAAACGAAATGTACCGTGAAGCCTTCAGACTCCAGCCAGCCTGTGATGGTCCGGAGATCGGACGCCGCCAGACCGTAGCGCGCGCCAAATTCCGCGGGCGTCAGCCACTGATGGTATGACGGGGACTGCGGATTATGCAGATCGGCGACCAGCTGCTCGACCGCGCCTTCCTGTTCCGGCGCGCGTTTGAGCAGGAGGGTCATGTGGCCGACCGCGAGATCGTCGGAGACCGCGCCCTTGTCGTTCTGAGCATTCGCCTCGCCGCGCGTATTTCCGGCCAGCGTCACTACCTTCGCGGGGTCAACGCGTTCGCGGATCAGTTGGCGTGCGGATTGTTCCGCACAAAGGCGCGCGAGGCCGCCGGAAACCAGCAGCACTATGACGGTGGATACGACGTGCGTGGGGTGGGCACGAAACATCAGAGTCTCCTCAGATTAATGAAATATTCGGTTAACAATCGAAGCACAAAGCGAATGGCTTATGCCATGATGTCAGATTGACGGACAAACGCGTCGAGCGAGTACGCAAACGTGTTAAATCCCGCAATAAATTATTGGGAACTGATTGTGCCCGCATTATCCGGCATCTCTATGCAACCGGAGTCGCAGCGCGGCGCATCTTACTTGGAGCGCGGCCGTGCAGCGCGTAGCTCTTTTATCTGATCCGGAACAACTGTGCTCATTTTTTAAACAATCGATAAGAGGAATCATGCGAAGGCAAATGCGAGTGGCCCTGCTGAGTGTCCTGGCAGTGGCGGGAGCTTCCGCCCAGACGCAGGATATCAGCGGAAACGGCATGCTGAAAGGCGCTTTCCACTTCCGGCACATCGCCGTGCAGATCGTGGATGCCAATGGCGATCCGAGCGACATTACGGCGGTTTACGGCACCATCACATTCGACGGGGCGGGGAATTACACGATCAACGGGACCTCGGTTGACAACGGAACCGCGGGCGGCGCGCCACAGCCTCTGACAGCGAGCGGCACATACGCGATCGGTTCAAACGGCCTGGGTTACCTGACCAGCGAGCTTTATCCGATCGATCCCAATCTGAATATTTACGGCTCCGTTGCCCAGGGGGTTTTCACCGGCAGTTCGACCGAATCGCAGGAGAGCATGAACACGCTCAACGATATTTTCATCGCCATCCCGGCCGCCGCGACCGCGCCCACCAATGCCGGTTTCACCGCGGCTTACCAGACCGGCGTGCTCGATTTCCCCGGCGCGAACGCCATGGCCATCAAGAACGCGCTGTTCGAACTGATGCCGGACGGAAAGGGCAACTTCGGCGCCATTTCCCTGACCGGTCAAGCCGTGGTGAACGGGGATGGACAGGCGCTGTCACAGTCAGTCAGCGGCGCCACCTACAGCTTCAACAGCGACGGAAGCGCCACCTTGACCGTCCCGCTGCCCTCCGGTGCAACATCGGCGACCGCGATGTTCACCGGGACAAAGACCATGTTCCAGTCCGCTGACGGCAACTTCATTCTGGGCTGGACGGCGACGGGTTACGACATCTTTTTCGGAGTCAAGGCGCTCGCGGTCACCGGAACCAACAGCCTGAGCCAGGGTCTCTACTTCACCACCGGCCTCGACGATTTGGCGCAAATTGGTGGCACCGATTCTTATTACGGCGGAACTTACAACACAGGCGACAGCAACGGCGACGGCATCGTTCACCAGCGGCTGAATCTTCCGCTGCTGCTTTCCGAGGACTACGGCACCGACAATCAGATACTTGTCAACTTGGACGGCAGCTCGAATGGCGCGGACTTTCTCTTTTACCAATACAATTTCGGCGTCGGCGGCAATGCGTTTGTCGCCATCGGGACCGAAGGCGAGTACTCCCTGGTGGTGGGAATGCACGCGCCGTCATTCACCGGGAGCGGTGTCTTTCTGAACCCGATCGGCGTGACGAACGCGGCGAGTTTTCAGCCGATAACAGCCAGCCTTGCGCCCGGCGAAGTGATCTCTCTGTTTGGCACAGACCTGGCTTCGACGACCACGAATGTGCAGGGCGGGCAGCCCTTCCCCACCACGCTCGGCGGCGTCCAGGTCACGATCGATGGCTTCGCCTGCCCGCTCTATTACGTCAGCCCGACCGTTCTGTCGGTAATCGTGCCGTATGAGGTCGCCACGAACCAGAGCGGTCTGGCTAACATCCAGGTGATCAACAACAGCGTGCCGTCGAATACAGTGCAGATGTACCTCACGGATGCCTCTCCCGGGTCGTTCTCACAGACTCAGAACGGCATCGGTTCGGCGGCGGCGCTGCACGCAGCCACGAACCAGCTGATTACACCCTCGAATCCTGCACAGGCAGGCGAATATATTTCGGTGTATCTCACGGGGCTGGGTACGGTGACGCCGACAATTGCCGACGGATCCGTGGGCCCGTCGCTTCCGCTGAGCTACTCCGACCTCTTCAATGCTGGAAGCCTGGCCGTGTATTTCAACGATTACGGCCCTAACGGGACCACACTCAACCTGGGCAATATCCAGTATGCGGGTCTGGTACCAACGCTTGCCGGTCTTTACCAGATCAACGTACAGGTGCCGACATTCGGTCTGGCGCCCGGCGATGATGTCTACGTTGAATTCGTCACCGACGCAGCGGACGTGAATCAGATTCAGATTCCGTTCGGATTCGGTGCCCCCACGCCGCAATCGCGCATCAAGCGCCGCCAGGCCATTCGTGCGCACGCAAGCAGGACGTTGCAGCGCCGGCCGAGACCAGCCGCCCGCACCACGGTCCCCCGGCCGTGACTCCCAGGCACACAGTCCGAGCCCTGTGACACACGTGGTGGCACGGGCTTCAGCCTGTGTTCATCTGCAGTCGCGCGCGATTGACTTTACACCCGGCAGCCTGTAATATCAGCGTCGCGGGTGGAAGTGTCTTTCCAGGTGTTTGGCTGGCACCAAAGCCTTCTTTTTCGGAGAAAATCTTTGAAGATCTCGACGGCACTGTTAGCCTTCATCGCCATCTCACTGCCTGCCGCGGCGCAAACCTATCGGGCGCCGCGCACCGCCGATGGTAAGCCCGATCTGAACGGCATCTGGCAGGCGCTGAACACCGCCGACTGGAACATTCAGGCGCACTCCGCCGCCGCCGGGCCGGCGCCCATGCTGGCAGCCGATTTCGCGGTACCTCCCGGCGTCGGTGTCGTGGAAGGCAATGAGATCCCCTATCTGCCGGCCGCGCTCGAAAAGAAGAAGCAGAATTTCGCGAAGCGCTACAGCGAAGATCCCGAAGTGAAGTGCTATCTGCCGGGTGTGCCGCGCGCCACGTATATGCCATATCCGTTCCAGATCGTACAGTCGCCGAAGACCATACTGATCTCGTACGAGTATGCCGCTGCGGTGCGCACGATCAACATGGACAAGCCCACTAAGGCGCCCGTCGATAGCTGGATGGGCTGGTCGAACGGCCACTGGGAAGGCGACACGCTTGTGATCGACGTGACCGGCCTCAACAACAAAACCTGGTTCGACCGCGCGGGCAACTTCCATTCCGACGCCCTGCACGTGGTCGAGCGCTATACGCCGCGCAGCGCCGACACCCTGATGTACGAGGCGACGATCGAGGATCCGAAGATGTTTTCAAAGCCGTGGAAGATCAGCATGCCGCTCTACCGGCATGTCGAGAAGAATGCCCAGTTGCTGGAGTTTAAGTGCGTCGAGTTCGCGGAGGAACTGCTTTACGGAAATTTGAGGAAACAACCCAGGGGCGGCGCCGCACCGAAGTAATTTTTGCGATAGTCTTTATTGAAGGAGCTTTTCATGAGCCACCGGTTCTTCCAACTCGCACTCGTCGGCCCCGCGCTCGTCGGCATAGCCGCGCTGACCCCCGCCGTTGCCCAGACCCCATCCGCGCCCGCTTCCACTAAAATGCTGGCCGCCAGGGAAGGAGCGAAGACCTGGACTCCGCCGAAGACCGTCGATGGCGTGCCGGACATCTCTGGCGTCTTCACCAACGCCTCGGCTGTTCCGCTGGAGCGCCCGAAGAACCTTGGCAGCAAGGAATTCTTCACCAAAGAGGAAGCCGCAGCCAACATCAAGAAGGCTGAGAACCAGAAGGAAGTCGTGGCGCCTGGCACCTATGGCGACGTGCATTACAGCATGGCTCAGTTCGGTCTGGAAAAAGGCCAGAGCGAGATTCCCTCCACCATTCGCACTTCGCTGATCGTCGGCCCCGATGGCCGCGTCCCGCCGCTGCTGCCTGAAGCCGCTGCCCGTCAGGCCGCCAAACAGGCTGCCAACCGCGGTCATGAATTCGACGGCCCCGAGAATCGCGGTCTCGCCGAGCAATGCATCCTGTGGGGGAACGAAGGCCCGCCCATGCTGCCCGAGGGCTACAACAGCAATCTGCAGATCGTGCAGGGAAAAGGCTATGTCGCGATTACGCAGGAAATGATCCACGACACCCGCATGATCCCGACCGATGGCAGCGCGCATATCGACCCCTCCGTGAAGCTGCTGTTCGGCGACTCCCGCGGTCATTGGGAAGGCAACACGCTGGTTGTGGACACCACTAATTTCACCAACCGCACGGCATTCCGCGGCTCCGGCGAGAAGCTGCATGTGATCGAAAGGTTCACCCGCACCGATCCCGACACGGTCCTCTATCAGTTCACGGTGGACGATCCCGAGACCTGGGGGAAGCCCTGGAGCGGTGAAGTGCCGATGTCGAAGATCGACGGCCCGATCTTCGAGTATGCCTGCTCGGAAGGCAACTACGGCATGCGGAACAATCTCAGCGGCGCGCGCGCTGCCGAAAAGCAGACCGCCGCGAAGTAAGTTTTCAGAGGTAAATCGAAAATGAGAAACAGACTCCACGTTGCAGTTGCGACCATGGGGCCCCGTCGGGTTGTGATTTTAGCTGCGCTGCTCACACTCGCCGTTGGAGCTCCGCTGTTCGCGCACCACTCGTTTGCCGCCGAATTCGATCCGTCGAAGCCGGTTAAGCTGCGCGGCACCGTTACCGAAATGGAGTGGATCAATCCGCATTCCTGGATTCACATCGACGTGAAGGGGCCGGACGGCAAAGTGACCAGCTGGATGGTGGAAGGCGGCAGCCCGAACGCGCTGCTGCGCCGCGGCTTTACTAAGGACGCGCTTCCCGCCGGCGCGGAAATCATTATCGAAGGCTATCAGGCGAAGGACGGATCCAACCGCGCCAACGGCCGCGACATCACGTTTGCCGACGGTAAGAAGCTCTTCCTGGGCTCCAACAACACCGGCGCGCCTGATGAAAAGTGACTCGTAGCCTCGCTGTCTTCTTCTCCGCTGCTTTAATCACCACTGCGCAGGCCGCTACAACCTGTGAGAGCCTGAGCTCCCTCTCTTTACCGCAGACCACAATCACTCTCGCCCAGACGGTTGCAGCCGGGACCTTCACAGCTCCCCCCGGCGGTCGCGGCAGGGGCCGCGGCGGCGACCCGAACGCCGCGTTTAAAAATCTGCCCGCATTCTGCCGTGTCGCCGCGACGATCAAGCCCGGCCCCGATTCCGAAATCAAAATGGAAATCTGGCTGCCCGCTTCCGGCTGGAACGGCAAGCTCGAAGCCAACGGCAACGGTGGCTGGACCGGCTCCATCGCTCCGAACAGTCTCGCTGCCGGTGTCGCACGCGGTTACGCAGCTGCCATGACCGATACCGGCCACGAAGGCGGCAGCGCCATTTTCGCGTACGGGCATCCCGAGAAGGTGGTCGACTTCGGCTATCGCGCCGTGCATGAAATGACGGTGAAATCGAAGGCGATCGTCGCCGCCTTCTACGGCGACGGCCCGAAGCTGTCCTACTGGAATGGCTGTTCCTCCGGCGGACGCCAGGGTCTCAAGGAAGCGCAGAAGTATCCCGAGGATTTCAACGCCATCGTTGCCGGATCGCCCGCTGTCAATATGACGGGTCGCGCGGTCCAGGCCGTCTGGATCGGACAGGCCACGCACCGCGAAGAAGGCGCCGCGATTCCCCGCGAGAAGTTCGCCATGATTCACGCCGCCGCTCTGGATCAATGCGATGGGCTGGACGGCGCCAAAGACGGCATCATTGAGGATCCCACGCGCTGCAAATTCGATCCCAAAACCATCGAGTGCAAGGGCGACGACAGCGCCTCCTGCCTGACCGCCGCGCAGGTCGAGACGGTGCGCCGCATTTATTCCGACGTCATCAACCCGCGTACGAAGCGTGAAATCTTCCCCGGCCACGAGCCTGGCAGCGAGCTCGGCTGGAACACCATGGCCGGTCCGCAGCCGTTCGGTGTTGGCCTGGATCTTTTCAAATACATGGTCTTCAACAACCCCGACTGGGATTACAAGACCTTCAACTTCGACAGCGATTTCACCGCTGCGCAGAAGGCCGATGAAGCGCTGGACGCGCTCGATCCGGACATCCGGGCTTTCCTCGCGCGCGGCGGCAAGATCATCCAGTATCACGGCTGGTCGGACCCGCAGATTTCCCCGCGCAGCAGCGTCGAGTATTACAACAGCGTGCTGGAAAAGCTGGGCGGCGCTTCCAAAGTCAACGATTCCTACCGCCTGTTCATGATCCCCGGCATGGCGCACTGCGGCGGCGGGGAAGCCACCAGCAGCTTCGACATGATGGCTGCGCTTGAGCAGTGGGTGGAAGCGAAGAAGGCGCCCGACCAGATCGCCGCCTCGCGCATCCGCGACGGCAAGGTTGACCGCACGCGCCCGCTCTGCCCCTACCCGCAGGTGGCGAAGTACAAGGGCAGCGGCAGCGTCGACGACGCCGCCAACTTCAGCTGCCAGCGCCCTTGATTTTTGTGGGGCAGGGCTTCGGCCCTGCCGCCGGGTTTCACCCGGCGCGGAGCGTTACGAATTGTGCGGGAATGCGGGGCCTTCCCCTGGAAGGGGGTCCACATCAGCCAGATCTCCGGTCCAAAAATCGTCACTTTCAATCAAAGGCGCTGGCTCATAGTTAGCTCCACTCTCGCGGCTTATAGCCTGGTCGAACAAGGATGGCAACTCCGGAACATTGTCGAGCCAGATTGCCTCCTAGTCATAGCCTAGCCTACCAAATGATAGAATCTTCGGTGACTGGATGTCCTTATGCGACCCGATATTTGGATACCGGCGATCTCGGGGCTGATTGGCGCGTTGATCGGCGGCGCGTGCACGATCATGGCCGCGACGCACCAATTCAATCTTCTGACCGAGAAGGAACGGCGGCAGCGCAATGAGCAGCTGCTTCGCGAGTTCGGCAGCTACCGCCTTCGTATTGCCTCCATGAAAAGGCTCGACATTGGGGCGCGTTCTGAATGCTCAAAGCTAGCACTTGATATGAGGGCGTTCTTCATCGAGAACCCGCAGCAGTTGTGCAGGAGCGAGAGCCGTGAGTTTTATGATGAGTATCTCGCGGAGGCGACAAATCCCAGTGATGCCTACTGGACGGACGAGCGATGGCTCGGATTTGTCACGGATGGCGCACGGCTCTCCGCCGCGTAGAGGCCGGGCTGGTCAACCGCTTGAGGCACCGTGGCTGCCCGCCAGGTTGCGATGGCGAGTGCTCTCGCTTGGTATTTGCGCTGCCGTCGTGGCCGTGCTCGGGTGTCATTACGATGCCTTTTCCGAGTACGGCTTACCGATCACCCTCGGCTCATCGTCAAACGATGTCCGACGAATACTAGGATCACCGAATGACTCCTTCAAGAACCCGAGGGACGACCGCCTGACCATCGAATGGTACTACACCCACGGCATTGTCGCCGTATTCGAACGCGACCAACTGAATGAGATTGTCCTTCATAACGGAACACTCGTTGACTATCCAGGCTTCTTGGCCTACACCAACCAAATTATTCGTGGATTAAGGCTCACTGACAGCAAGGAGAGATTTCTTGAAGTGCTCGGGAAGCCCACGAAGATTGAGGCCGAAGATCTCCTACTGGGTACCGATCCAAATGTCCCTGTCGTATGGCCGAAGCAAGGCCACTACTATTGGCGACTGACCGCCTACACAGTCGAGGTGGACTTCCTAAACCAAGCCCAAAACGTGAGCGAACAAAAACACCTCATCCTACCCAAGGACAGCGCTACTATGATTTCGGTTAAGAGGTAGACACAAGCGTAGGATGCGCGGCGCTGTCGATCCGGCGCGGAAGTGGGCCCTTGCGAAGCTCCTTTTAGTAGACTGTAACGCCTCAGGATTTCCCAAAGGGTACTGCGCTTTCGTTACGCATCGCCAAAACGAGCCGTCGAGCAACAGGGGATCGTGATACCTTCGGGCTCATGAAGACGAAAGATGCGGTCGCGGCACGCATCGAAGAATTGAGAAGCGTGTTAAAGAAGCAAGAACGCCAACGCAAGAGCCACGCACGACGCACAGGAGGGAACCGTAGCACGCTCGGCATCAGGCGCATCCGCGAATTAGAAGGAGAGATCGCTGGCCTTGAGTGGATATCGAGCCTAGGCCTTAGTATTTACCCGCGCGACCAGATCGGCAGCAATCCAGCGGTCGAGTCCGCGCGCAATCAATTCTCGTCGGGCTTCGCTTGGCGTCAACGCCACGTTGGGGAGGACCGAAATCACGATCCGTCCATCAGGAAGCAATTGTAGGTCCCCCAACTGTTTGTCCCATTCGTCGGCTGTGAGTGGCGTCGGCCCCATGCCGGTTGACGCCGAAATCAGCCCTACGACAGCCCGATGCAAAAGGGCGTTGACAGAGACACCTTCGGCCTCTGCACGGGCCACAAGTGCGGCTTCTTCGGCAGGCGTCAGACTGACAGGAATCGTGACGGCCATGTGTGTTAGACCCTTGCTTGTATCGTACCAGGTTCAGGCCCTGCCCGTTCCGCGCCTCTGGATGCTACGTGAAAGCCACCTGGGGGTGCATGGCGCAGTCTGCCCACCAGGGAATCGGACCGCGAACCTGGAGAAGTTTCGGGATTATTGTGTACAATGAGTACGCAATATGGAAACTGAAAAGATCGGCATTCGGGAGTTTCGTGAGAACCTCGCCGGCTACCTGGAAGGCGGCCGATCGCTTGCGATCACCCGTCATGGCGAGACCCTGGGATTCTTCATTCCGGCGCGGAAGCGAAATCGGAAGGCCGAAGTCGGGGCGATGCGCGCTGCCGCAAAGGAGCTCGACGCCATGATCGCGTCGTGGGGCGCCTCAGAGGACGAACTCATGAGCGAATATAAGGAGATCCGGCAGGCTTCCCGCAAGAAGAAGCGGAATGTCAAATAGAGCACTCGTGCTCGATGCCAACATCCTGATTCGCGCGGTATTGGGCATTCGGGTCCGGCGAATCCTCGAAAACTACGCCATCTCAGTGAACACGGGACGTAAGCGAGGAAGCTACCGGCTCCCTGACCGGCCGATTCTCGCATCCGCCCTTGCGCTTGTTTGCCCGACCTGGACCGAGGACACCGACTTCTCCGGTTGTGGCGTCGCGACATGGACATCCAGCAGCGTCGAGATCCTCCTTGGCGATTATTAATTAAGGTTGCGTGCTCGCGAGTCACAGACGAGCGAAATAAACCTCCCGCGCCGGAACTCCCCTGCGCCCATCGCCATACGCGCCATCCCTGCCGTGCCTCACCGCGCCGAACAACGGACTTCTGCCCGGCGCCGTGCTATTGCTGTGCACAGGGAGGGTCGCTATGGCCACAGAGAAGCACTGAATCCAAAGCCCGAAAACTCAAAAATGGCTTCGTTTTTTCCCGTGCCCGGATCGCCCCGCGCCCGGTCGGTCATACTGATAGCCGGAGTCCGGCCGTGAACCTCGCCGATATCCTCGCGAAACTCGAAATCGGGTCCGTTAATTCCGGATGCTGCGGCGCGGCCTGGACCGAGCGTCCCTCCGGCGGCGAACTGGTCTCTCGTAACCCCGCCACCGGCGACGCCATCGCAAGCGTCCGCCTGGCCGGCGCGGACGACTATGAGCGGATCGTCTCCGATGCCGTCGAAACCTTCCGGCGGTGGCGGCTGGTGCCCGCGCCGGAACGCGGCCAGATCGTGCGCGAGATCGGCGTCGAGCTGCGCGCCTCGAAAGCCGAACTGGGCGCGCTGGTCACGCTCGAAACCGGCAAGATCCTGACTGAAGGGCTGGGCGAGGTGCAGGAGATGATCGACCTCGCCGATTTCGCGGTGGGCTTGTCGCGACAGCTCTACGGCCTCACGATGGCCAGCGAGCGCCCCTCGCACCGCATGTTCGAGCAGTGGCTTCCGATGGGCGTCGCAGGCGTGATCACCGCCTTCAATTTTCCGGTCGCGGTGTGGGCATGGAACGCGTTGATCGCGGCAGTGTGCGGAGACTGCGTCGTCTGGAAGCCATCGGAGGAAACACCGCTCACCGCCATCGCGGTGCAGAAAATCTGCCGGCGCGTTCTGGAACGGCGCGGCTGGCCAGGCGTGTTCAACCTCTGCACGGGGACAGGTCCGGCCATCGGCGGGTTGCTTGCTGCCGACCGGAGGCTGCCGCTCATCAGCTTCACCGGTTCCACGCGCGTGGGGAGGGAGGTTGCGGCAACAGTGGCGCATCGCCTGGGCCGAAGCATTCTGGAATTAGGCGGAAACAACGGCATCGTGGTCATGGACGATGCCGATCTCGATCTGGCGCTCCCGGCCATCCTGTTCGGCGCCGTCGGGACCGCGGGCCAGCGATGCACGACCACTCGCCGGTTATTTCTGCAGAGCGGCATCGCGAACAAATTCCGCGAAGCTCTGGCACGCGCCTACGGGCAACTGCGCATCGGCGATCCACTCGACGAACGGACTCTGGTGGGTCCTCTGATCAACCAGCGCGCCGTGGAGAACATGATGCACGCGCTCGTCACCGCGCAGCAGCAGGGAGGAAAGCTGATCTGCGGCGGCGGCCGTCTTTCGGGCTGTTTCGTGGAACCGGCGCTCGTTGAGGCGAGTCCGCAAATGCCGATTGTCCGCGAAGAGGCCTTTGCGCCGATCCTCTACCTGATGGAATTCGATCGGATCGAGGAAGCGATCGCGTGGCACAACGATGTGCCGCAGGGCCTGTCCTCCGCCATCTTCACGACGAATCTGATCGCGGCCGAGACGTTTCTCAGCGCGCGCGGCGGCGACTGCGGTATCGCCAACGTGAATATCGGCACCAGCGGCGCGGAAATCGGCGGCGCATTCGGCGGCGAGAAGGATACCGGAGGCGGCCGCGAAGCCGGCAGCGACTCCTGGAAAGCTTATATGCGGCGGCAGACCGTTACCGTCAACTCATCCGCGCGTTCTGCACTGGCGCAGGGCGTCACGTTCGATCTGTAATCCGCAGACATTCCTCCAGTATGTCCGCGGCGACCCGCGCCTGTTGTTCCGTGATGCACAGCGGCGGGCTCAGGCGCAGACTGCTTTGGCCCGCGCCCAGCACGAGGAGCCCTCGCGCGAATGCCAGATCGCCGATGCGGTTGCGCAGCTCGGGTGCAACGGCGCACGATTCCCTGTCCTTCACGATCTCGATGCCGATCATCAAACCGATGCCCCGTACTTCTCCCACGTGCCGGTAACGCTCGGGCCACGTGCGGAACCGGTCCATGAGAATCGCACCCATGCGCGCCGCATTTGCCATCATGCCGGTTTCGGGCGGATCGCCTTCAAGCAGGCTGAGGGTCGCAAGGGCGGCGGCGACCGATACAGGGTTTCCGCCGAAGGTCGAAGCGTGCGCACCCGGCGCCCACTGCATGATCTCGGCCCTCGCCAGGGTGGCGCTCAGGGGCATTCCGCTGGAAATGCCTTTCGCCACCGCGATGATGTCGGGGATGAAACCGAAATGTTCGAAAGCCCACCATCGCCCGGTGCGCGCCATGCCGCTCTGGACTTCGTCGGCGATCAGAAGAATCCCGTGGCGGTCGGCGATATCGCGGAGACCGGTGAGGAACTCGCGCGGCGGCACGATGTAGCCGCCTTCGCCCTGAATCGGTTCCACGATGATTCCGGCAACTTCACCGGGCGGCAGGACCGTGCGGAACAGCGTGTCTTCGATGTAGTTGAGCGCATCGGCCGCGCACTCTTTCGGAGACTTGCCGGAGCGCCAGGGATTCGCATACGGCGCGTGGTGCACACCGGCCAGCAAGGTCCCGAAACCTTTCTTCTGGATTTGTTTGCTCGCGGTCAGCGAGAGCGCGCCCAGAGTTCGCCCGTGAAACCCGCCGAAAAACGAGATGAATTTTTCGCGGCCCGTAGCGTAGCGGGCGAGCTTGATCGCCGCTTCCACCGCTTCTGTTCCGGAATTGCCGAAATACACTTTCCACGGGCTGACCGACGGGGCGGTGGCAGCCAGCTTCTCGGCGAGAACAGGCATCGCCTCGTAGTAGAAGTCAGTCCCCGACATGTGGATGAGCTGAGCGGCCTGGCGCTGAATCGCCTCCACCACCCGCGGATGGCAATGCCCCGTGGCCACCACGGCGATTCCTGCGGTGAAATCCAGAAAACGGTTGCCGTCGACATCCTCGATGATGGCGCCCTGTCCTCTGTGGACTACCAGAGGATAGCTGCGGGTATAAGAGGGAGACACGATCCGAACATCTCTCTCGATGACGGCGCGCGCGCGCGGCCCAGGCAGTTCGGTGATTATGCGGGGAACGTCCACTTTCCCACGTTATCGCAATTTCAGAAAGGGCTTTGGCGGGATTCTTGCTCTCCGCCACTCTGTCATGAGAATCCTTTCAATACTCCTCGTTCTGACGGGTTTCGGACTTAGCGAGCCCGCGCCGAACCCGATGGTCGGAACCTGGCAGTTGTTTTCCTATGCCGATACATCTCCGTCAGGCCAACTGTACTTCCCCTTCGGCACGCCGCCGATGGGTCAGTTTGTGTTTACTGCCGACGGACATTTTTCCGCCGGGATCGAATGCGATCCGAGGGACGGGTCCATACCGGCCAACCTGCCAGTTCCGGAATTCGACGACCTGACGCGTCCTTACATGGGCTATTTCGGAACCTATAATTTTGACCCGTCAACCGGCAATGTGAGCTTCGATGTCGCCGGCGCAAGTGCTCCCAGCTACGTGAACAGCACGGTCTCAAGCCATATCCGGTTTGACGGCGATCACATGATTATGACCGGCTCTTCCATCCGCAAGAACGGCGAGCACTGGACGTGGCAACGAATTCTGACGAGGTAATAGTGGTTCTTCGCCCGTTCAGCCGGTCTGTAGTAGAACCCCGGAGGCCGGCGATACGTCTACTCAGTGGAGTCGAACGGTGAGGATTCGAATCCAGGGTGTCGGCAATCACCTCTTTGCCGGTATAGTTCAACGTTCCAGAATCGCCGGAATAGCTTTTACCATTCTCGTCGTATTGGGGCTGATAGCCCTGGACCTGCGGTCTTCCTGGGCGGAGTCGTGCATTCTGTCGATAGTTGCACAGCAAGCCGAGTTCTCGGTCAGGCCGGGACCCAGCCGCACGCTCGACCATCCCGCCGATGGACCTTACGACGAACGCCTCGGCTATTCTCATCTGCCCGGGCTGATCGCCGCGCTGCGCGCCTCCGGATTCCGGATTCAGGGTCAGACATCGGATTCATTTACGCTGCGCGTACTCAGCCGCCTCGGTCTCGATCCGATCTATCGCGAGAAGGACCAGGCTGGGCTTCAGGTCCTCGATCGCGGAGGCCGCGCTTTATACGACTCGGCCTACCCGCGGCAAATCTACCCGAACTTTCGAGCCATTCCTCCGCTGGTCGTGCGCACGGTGCTCTTTATCGAGAATCGCCAGATGCTGGACACCCGCCATCCCTATCGGGATCCTGCGGTCCAGTGGGGCCGTTTTGTGCAGGCCATATTCGACGAGAGTATTCACACGGTGGATCATAAACACCGGCGGGCGGGAGGCAGCACGCTTGCGACGCAGCTCGAAAAGATGCGCCATTCGCCCGAAGGGCGCACGGACTCGGTATTCGAAAAAGGGCGCCAGATGTTCTCGGCGGCGCTGCGCGCTTACCGTTCGGGTCCGATGACGATTGACGCACAGCGGCAGATCGTGTGCGACTACATCAACTCGATTCCACTCTCGGCGACGCCGCGTCAAGGGGAAGTCGCAGGTCTTGCGGACGGGCTGCGCGACTGGTATGGAGCGAGCTTTTCTACTGTCAACGCACTCCTGTCAGCTAAGCCATCCCAGCTCACCCCGGCAGGCCGGATCGTGCGGGCCAGGGCCTATCGGCAAGTGTTGTCCCTGTTTCTCGCGCTGCGCGCTCCCACACGATACCTGTCGCAGAATCCCGGCGCATTGGCCGATAAGACCGATCGCTACCTGCGCGCGTTGTACACGAACGGCGTGATTCCCGCGAACCTTTATGACGCCGCGCTGGAGGCCCGCAGTACGGTGCGGCCTCGCGCAGAGCCGGAGCCGCCTGTGAATTTCACCGCCAACAAAGCATCGAGCGCCATTCGCGTGTCTCTGCTGAAGACTCTTGGCCTGCGCGACGAGTATTCGCTCGACCGGCTGGACATGACGGTGCACACCACGCTCGATGGCCCGGCAGAAAAATCCGTGAGCCAGTTTCTTACGGGGCTGTCCGATCAGAACGCGGTGAAAGCCGCCGGGCTCGACCAGTATCAGCTGCTCGATCAGGGCAGCCCGGGCTCGGTGATTTACAGCGTCACCGTTTACGAGCCCGGCAGTCATGCCAACCTGCTGCGTGTGCAGACGGACAACTTCAACCAGCCGCTCGATATCAATCAGGGTACAAAGCTGCAGCTTGGTTCCACCGCGAAGCTGCGCACCATGATCAATTACCTGCAGATCGTCGAAGAACTCCACGACAGATACGCGGCGATGACGCCCGCGCAGCTGAAGACGGTACCGATCGTAAAAGACGACAATCTCACCGCCTGGGCCGTGGCATATCTGGCGCAGGCCGGTGATAAGAGCCTCGAACCTATGCTGGAAGCCGCGCTGCAGCGCAAATATTCCGGCGGCAACGGCGAGGCCTTCTTCACCGCCGGCGGTCTGCACCACTTCGACAACTTCGAAACATCCGAAGACTACGAAACCATGACGGTGAGCGATGCATTTCAGCGCTCCGTCAATCTTGTCTTCATCCGGCTGATGCGAGACGTCGAACACTACTACATGTTTCGCGTGCCTGGAGCTTCGCCGAATGTGCTTGACGACGCGAACGATCCTGCGCGGCAGCGCTACCTCGACCGGTTCGCCGATTTCGAAGGCCGCACATTTCTGCGCCGGTTCTATGCAAAATACGACGGCCAGACGCCGGACAAGGCACTGCAGACTCTGCTCTCCGGCATCGTTCTTACGCCCGTTCGCGCCGCGGTCATCTTCCGGTCCGTCCGTCCGCAGGCCGATGAGAACCAGTTCGACGCCTTCCTCAAAGCGCATCTGCCGGCCGCGGCGCTGGCGCGCGAAGACAGCCAGGAGCTGTTCGATAAGTACGGGCCCGATAAGTTCGACCTCAACGACCGCGGTTACCTGGCGCGCGTTCACCCGCTCGAACTCTGGCTGCTGAATTATCGCGAGAGTCATCCGAAAGCGCACCTTTCCGAAATAATCGCTGCCAGCGCAAAGCAGCGCGAGGAAGTCTACCAGTGGCTTTTTAAGACCCGCTATAAGCACGCGCAGGATAAACGCATCGAGACGCTGATGGAAATCGATGCGTTTAAGCAGATCCACAGCGCATGGAAAGCGCTGGGTTATCCCTTCGATTCTCTGGTGCCTTCCTATGCGACCTCTATCGGCGTTTCCGGCGATACGCCTCACGCCCTGGCCGACCTCGCCGGCATTCTGCTTCACGACGGAATGTACTATCCGGATACTTCGGTCCTTCAGGTCTGGCTCGCGCAGTTAACGCCGTCGGAGACAAGGATGTCGCGTTCACCCGCGCAGGGCGTGCGGTTGCTGTCACCGGAGATAGCAAAGCTGGTGCGCAACGAAATGATCGGGGTTGTGCAGAACGGAACGGGACGCAGAGCACAAGGCGGGGTCAAACTCCCGGACGGACTGGTTCTGCCAATAGGCGGGAAAACGGGTACGGGTGACAATCGCCTTCAGCAGTTCAGCGCGCGCGGCGGACTCCTCGGCTCCAAAGTGGAGAACCGCACGGCGGCCTTTGTATTTTTCATCGGCGATCGTCTGTACGGCACGGTTCTTGCATTCGTTCCGGGCAAAACCGCCGGTAATTACAAATTCACCAGCGCTCTGGCGGTGCAGATACTGAAAGACCTGGAGCCGCAGCTGTTGCCGTTGATCGGCAATCCTCGCGGCACAGCTTAGAGGAGGGGGTATGGTTTGCGATCACCGATCCTGATATCAGCCTTCGTCATGGCGCATGCCGCATACGGCGTCGTTAACGTGCAGACGATCATCCAGCGATCCGTGGCGGCGAATCAGGCCGACTGGAAGGTTGCTCCAAAATATTCCTGGACCGAAGAGGATCGCACAGACGAGGGAGACCGCACTTACGCGGTGACTATGATCGATGGCTCGCCGTGGCGCCGGCTGATCAAGGTCAGCGGCGTGCCGCTGCCGCCTGAGGATCGCCGGCGAGAGCAGCAAAAGCTGGAAGCAGTGACGAGGAAACGCAACCGTGAGTCGCCCGCAGCCCGGCAGGAACGGATAGCCAGGTACGAGAAAGACCGGCAGAGCGATAACCTGCTGATGGACCAGATCACGAAGGGATTCGACTTCTCGCTCACCGGCAGCCAGACAATCGGATCGCGCAACGTCTATGTGCTGCGCGCCACTCCGCGGAAAGGATACGCTCCCCCGAACAAAGAGGCGCGGGTTCTGACCGGCATGGAAGGACAGCTGTGGATCGACAAGCAGACGTTTCAGTGGGTGAAGGTAACGGCACGGGTTATTCATCCGGTCTCGATCATCGGTTTTCTGGCCCGCGTGGAGCCTGGCACGCAGTTCGAACTGGAGAAAGCGCCCGTTGCCCAGGGCATCTGGCTGCCGAAGCATTTCTCCATGAAATCGAGCAGCCGCATCTTATCGATTTTTGGCCACCACACGCGGGATGACGAGACGTACTCTGACTACAAACCGATCAGTTAGTGGGGCCAGGCTTTCCAGCCTGCCGCCGGGCTTCGGCCCGGCGTCTTCAGTCCTCGCAACGCGGCTTGCGCCCCGTGTCCATAAATCTCCGCGCCGCGCGAGGATTTTCCGATGCATCATGGCTTCTCCGCATCGCCTTTGAAGGTCAGGACTCGTCCCGGATGTCCATGGTTCGTGCAGAATCGTTACCAGCTGACTGCCCACGATCGCAGTTCCCGCAACCACGGTGAAAAAGCCCGGGCCGCGCTCAAAGTTCCGAAGATCACCGACGAATGAAGCGCGATAGCAGATTATGCGCGACACGTTTACCGCAAGCAGTGTAACCAGGATAGCTATGTTCAGATACGTTAGCCCGAGGGCGAGGGCCCGCATCCCTTCATAACCAGCCGCCACGGCGAGAATCCCTGTCGCCATGACGATGTCGCACGACGCCGGGTGAAGATTTTCAACCAGCTGGCGGACCGATCGTTCGAGCCGGTGCTGAGATCTTACAGGCACGGTCCGGCCCTTGAGTCAGCACTTCGCTGACCAGTCCGGAAGTTAATGTACAAGGCTGAGGTATGCCGATAGCTATCGACTGCGGCGGCTATTCCAGCTTCAGACTTGCAACCTTGATTGTGTCTCCGCTTACGTTGCCTTTGACCTGTACTTTCAGGTCGTCGGTTTTCTTCGTGGCTTTGAGGGCAGCGAGGGCTTTGTCGTTACCGGCCGGGTCGAACGCCAGAAATTTGTTATCCGCGGTGAAAACGCCGTAACCGGTTGCCTGGCACGCCGGCTTCAGCGCGCAGCTGGTGGGGTGTGCAACAGCCACACTCTGCCCGCCGGACACCGCTTTGGCGGAGCACATCTTGTCCATCAGAATACCGTTCACAGTGGCCGCCGACGCTGAAACCGCGAAAAGGCTCAGCGCACACAGAACTGAAAATACTTTCATCGATTTCTCCTATTCTAAGTCTCTGATTTGGCCTGGTCTGATACATCTCTTACGATTCGTGAGGCGCATACAGACTCGCTGTCCTGAGCACGCACACAACCAGGTTGAAGGAGTGAACATTCATCACAAGCCCGGCGGAGCATCCTGGCCGAAGCTCGAAGATGACAGCTCATTTGCGGGCGACTGAATATGAACGAGTCTTAATAAAATTTCCGCGCGCAGTCCGTCTTCGGACCGGCCAGCCCGTGTTGCCATCAACTGCTCACCGTGAACGATCACCGACAGTGCTGCTTCAAGCCCGGCCGCGCCGATGTGCCGTTCAAAATCTTTTGGCAGCCGACCAAAAAGTTCGTATCAGGCGCATGGCCTGGGTCCGCCCTTCCGGCTTCAGCAGCACGTGGATGGCCCGGGCATCGTCCGGATCGATCCTGCGGCGCACCCTTCCCTTGGCTTCCAGCGTCGAGATGCAGTTACTCACATTGCCTCGCATGACCCCGCGCGTCCCGGCGAGGTCCGAGGGTTTTGATCCTCTTCGGCTCCTCAAAAAAAGCCGGATACGATGATAGAAGGATGGCGGACTATCTCTCACGCGCGCTCGACCTCTACCAGTTGCCTCTCTTCGACCTTCTGTTTGAAGCTCACTCGGTGCACCGGAAATTCCACGCGCCTTCGGACATCCAGCGCTGCTTTCTTCTGTCGATCAAGACCGGCGCGTGTCCGGAAGACTGCACATATTGCGGGCAGTCCGCCCGATACAACACCGGGCTGAAGCGAGAGCCCCTGCTTTCGGTTGGCGAGGTTCGTGCGGCCGCAAAAGCCGCAAAGGAACAGGGGGCGGAACGCTTCTGCATGGGCGCGGCCTGGAGGCAGGCGCCGGATGGGGAGCAGTTCGCGCGCGTTCTCGAAATGGTGCGCGAAGTGAAGGCGCTCGGTCTCGAAGCCTGCGCCACTCTGGGTATGCTCACCCCGAAGCAGGCGGCGGCTCTCCGGGAAGCCGGACTCGACGCATACAACCACAACCTCGACACCAGCCGCGAATATTATCCGCAGATCATCACCACGCGCACATATGACGACCGCCTCGCCACTATTCGCGCTGTTCGCGAAGCCGGAATCACCGTCTGCAGCGGGGGCATACTGGGGCTCGGCGAATCTCCGGAAGATCGCTGCCGGATGCTCGCCGAGCTCGCCGGGCTCGATCCGCAGCCCGAGTCCGTGCCGATCAATCTGCTGATGCCGATGAAAGGTACGCCCCTCGAAAACGCGCCGCCGGTAAGTTCCGTCGATCTGATTCGCACCGTCGCCGTGGCGAGACTGCTGATGCCCGCCAGCCGCGTCCGTCTTTCCGCCGGCCGCATTCATCTCTCGCAGGAAGCGCAGCTGATGGCGTTCTTTGCGGGCGCCAATTCCATTTTCATTGGCGAAAAACTCCTCACCGCGCCCAATCCCGGGATCGCGGAAGACGAGGCCGTGCTGGCTGCCGCCGGCGCCTGAGCATGCTTCTTAAAGAACGCATCGCGGAACGAATGGGCGCGCTCGCATCGGCGGGCCTGCTGCGCGGGCTTCATCCGCCCTGCGGAATCGATCTTTCGTCGAACGATTACCTCGGGCTGGCACAGCATCCGGAGATGAAGCGAAGGATGGCCGAGGCCGTGCTGCGGGATGGCTGCGGATCGACCGGGTCGCGCCTGCTGCGCGGGGAACGCGCGCGGTGGTCGGATCTGGAAAAACGGTTCGCGCGATTCAAAGGCGCCGAAAGTGCCCTGTACTTCACCAGCGGATACATGGCGAACCTCGCCGTGCTTTCGACCTTTCCGGAAGCCGGAGACATGGTGTTTTCAGATGCGCTGAATCACGCCAGCCTCATCGACGGCATCCGTCTCGGCCGGGCAGGCAAAACGGTGTTCCCGCACTCTGATGCCGCGCAGCTGCGTAATGCTGTCGAATCTTCGCCGGCGAGCGGGCAGCGTTTTATCGTCACCGAATCGGTCTTCAGCATGGACGGTGATTTCGCGCCCCTTCGCGAATACGCCTCACTCGCAAAACAGAACGGGTGCGCGCTGATCGTGGACGAAGCCCATGCGGTGGGCGTTTTCGGCGATCGCGGCGCGGGCCTGGCAAGCGAAGTTTTTCTCTCGGTTAATCCGATGGGTAAAGCCTTCGGCGTCGCGGGAGCATTTGTCGCGGGACTCGCCTGGGCGATTGACTACATGGTGCAGCGCGCGCGGCCGCTCATCTTCTCGACCGCCGCGCCTCCCGCCATCGCCGATGCACTGGACGCCGCGCTCGATCTGGTGGAACAAAGCAGCGAGGCGCGGCGGCGCGTGATCCACCTCGCCCGCTTCCTGCGATCGCGGCTGGCCGATGCCGGATTTCCGGTTGCGCGCGAGGGCTCGCAGATTATTCCGCTGGTGATCGGGGGCAACTCTGAAACCGTGGCCGCCGCTGCCGCACTGCAAAGCGCGGGTTTCGATGTGAGGGCGATTCGTCCGCCAACCGTGCCGGAGGGAACAGCGCGTCTGCGCATCTCAGTAAACGCTGCGCTGACCGAGGAAATCCTGGTCAAATTCTCGCATGCTCTCGAATCGGCGATGCGAAGAATTGCCGCATGAACCCGGGCCTGTTTATCACTGGAACCGACACGAACGTCGGGAAAACCGTGCTGTCGGCCGCTCTCATGCACCGCTATCGGCACGCGATGAGCGTTCGCTACTGGAAGCCTGTGCAGACCGGCTTCCCCGGAGATGACGACACCGCTGAAGTACGCAGGCTCGGCGAATGTTCGGAAGCGGAAATTCTGGACACCGGCATTCGCCTGCCGCGCCCGCTTTCTCCGCATCTGGCGGCGGAACTGAGCGGTGCGATCATCAACATGCGCGCGTTAGCCGCAACGGCGCGCGCGGAGGCGGGCTGGATTGTGGAGGGTGCAGGTGGAGTGCTGGTCCCGCTGAACAATGCAGATCTCATGGTCAACCTGATGCGCCTGCTCGGACTGGCAGCCGTCGTAATGGCGAGGTCAACGCTTGGCACCATCAATCACACGCTTCTGACGCTGGAGGCGCTGCGCGCGCGACGCATTCCCATTGCGGGTGTAGTCATGGGCGGAGAGCCGAATTCTGACAACCGTCGCGCCATTGAGACGTTTGGCCGGGTATCCGTCCTCGGCGAAATGCCGCGATTCCCGGACTTGTCATCCACCGTTCTGTGCGAATGGGCGGGCGCCGAACTGGACCGCGGTTCGTGCCTCCAGCCGTTTCTGGCCGGGGATTCAGCATGACGCTGGAGGAACTGGATCGCGCGCACGTCTGGCATCCCTACACGCAGATGAAGACAGCGCCTGCGCCCCTGCCGATCGTTTCCGGGAAAGGCGTCTATCTCTACACCGAGGATGGCCGGAAGATTCTCGACGGCATCTCCTCCTGGTGGGTGAACATTCACGGCCACAGTCATCCGCGCCTGAACGAAGCGCTGGCAAAACAAGCCGCCCAGCTTGAGCATGTAATGTTCGCCGGAATCACGCATCGGCCCGCCGCAGAACTGGCTGAGCGGCTGATCGGCCTGCTCCCACGCGGCTTGTCGCGCGTCTTTTATTCCGACAACGGTTCGACCGCCGTGGAAGTCGCGCTGAAGATGAGCTTTCAGTACTGGCAGAATCGCGGCCGGCCCGAACGTCGCAATTTTGTCGTGCTGGATCACGCTTATCATGGCGATACCGTCGGCGCGATGTCGGCGAGCGCGGAATCGCCGTTCACCGAGCCGTTCCGCCCCATGCTGTTTCGTACGGAGCGCGTCCATGCGCCTTATTGTTTCCGCTGTCCTGTGGGACGGCAGCGTGCGACCTGCCGCATCGACTGCCTTGACAGCCTCGAATCGGTTCTTGCCGCGCGCTCAGACACCATCGCGGCAGTGCTGGTCGAGCCGATGCTGCAGGCTGCCGGTGGCATGATCGTCTGGCCGCCGGAGTTTCTGCTGGGAGTCCGCCGCCTGTGCGACCAGCACGGAACGCTGATGATCGCCGATGAGGTCCTGACCGGATTCGGGCGCACCGGCAGAATGTTCGCCTGCGAGCACGGCCCCGTAAGCCCTGACATCATCTGTCTTTCAAAAGCTCTCACCGGCGGATATCTCCCGCTGGGAGTCACCGCCGCTACCGAAGCGATCTACGAATCGTTCCTGAGCGAGGATCGGCGCAAAACCTTCTTCCACGGCCATTCCTTCACGGCCAATCCGATGGCCTGCGCCGTCGCGATTGCGAGTCTCGACCTTCTCGTAGAGAACAAATCAATCGAACGGGTGCGCGGACTGGAGGCCCTCTTCCGCGCGCGGATGCTTCCTCTTCTTTCTCTGCCCGGAGTGGGTGATGTCCGCGTCCTCGGCGGCGTCGCGGCTGTCGAACTGGCAACTACCGACAGCCATGGATATCTCGAACCTGTGGGCCCGAAGCTCGCTGCAGCATTCCTCGGCCGCGGGCTGCTGCTACGGCCGCTGGGCGACGTCCTTTACTTCATGCCACCTTACGTGATCACTGACGAGGAGGCGCATTGGGCGATTGACCAGATTGAGCAGGTACTCCAGGAATGGTCTTCTTCCCATCGATGAGAATATTAAGGCCCTACGGCCATTAGGCTGGAATTCAAGTTAGCGGCTCGCCCTCGACTTCGACGAAGACGCCACTCCGCGCGAGTCTGTACGTTTCCGCCCATCAGAGCTGCCGATTACCCATTCGAGTGATGTCCGCGACCTCTGCCAACTCGCATACTGAGGCTGTCCGAGTTCACAGGAGACATCATGGCGACAAGCATCGCAATAGACACAATGAAAGCGGCTCACATCACGGGGCCAGGTGCGGAGTTTCAGATCGTCGAACACGAAATCCCCGAACCACGCGCCAGAGAAGTGCGCATCAAAGTGCAGGCCTGCGGGGTCTGCCACAGCGACGTGTTGACGAAAGACGGCCTGTGGCCCGGCATTCAGTTCCCCCGCGTTCCTGGACACGAAGTTGCGGGCGTCGTCGATGCCACGGGCGAAGGCGTTGCCGAGTGGAAGAAGGGGCAGCGGGTTGGCGTGGGCTGGCATGGCGGCCATGACGGCACGTGTCCCGAGTGCCGCCGCGGTGACTTCCGCAACTGCCGCAACCTGAAGATTCCCGGCATCAGTTACGACGGCGGATACCAGGAGTACATGGTGGCTCCGGCCGAGGCTCTGGTGGCGATACCGGATACTCTGAGCGACGTCGATGCGGCGCCGCTCCTGTGCGCCGGAATCACGACCTACAATTCATTGCGGCACAGCGGCGCAATGCCCGGCGACCTGGTGGCCGTGCAGGGTATCGGCGGACTCGGCCATCTCGGAGTTCAGTTCGCGAATAAGTTCGGGTATAAGGTCGCTGCTATCGGCCGCGGGGCCTCCAATGCGGCCCTCGCAAAGAGTCTCGGAGCCAGTCTGTACATCGACACCGAATCGACGAACGCAGCGCAGAAACTGCAGGAGCTTGGTGGCGCGCGTGTGATCCTGGCGACTGCGCCAAACTCGAAGGCGATGTCCGCACTGATCGACGGTCTCGCACCTAACGGAAAATTCATCGTTATCGGCGTTGACTTCAGTCCCATTGAGGTGACGCCCATTCAGCTCATCACTGGCAGCCGCACGATTCAGGGCTGGGCCGCTGGATCGCCGGCGGATATCGAGGACACGGTGAATTTTGCCGCCCTGACCGGAGTGCGCCCGATGATCGAAACCTATCCGCTCGAAAAAGCGGCCGAGGCCTACGCGCGCATGCTGAGCGGCGACGCGCGCTTCCGTGTCGTGCTCACGATGCAGGAGCGTTAAGTTTAGACAGCTGATCGGAGGAATCATGATCGCCGCAACCACCGCCTCTCCCAGTCAGCGCGAGCCGGAACTCATCGGGCAAACCGTCGTTGTGATCGGCGGCAGCTCCGGAATCGGGCTCGAAACGGCCCGGAGAGCAGGCGTTGAGGGGGCGAGGGTGATCCTCACCGGCCGGGATCCCGAGCGCCTCCAGCGCGCCGCGACCGAGGTCGATGCGCTGAGCACCGCGGCCTTCGACGCCACGGATCCTGCCTCCCTCGATCGGTTCTTCCGCAACCTGCCAGCCACGATCGACCACGTGATGGTAACGGCTGGCCGGCCGCACTACGGGCGGCTCATCGATCTGGACTT
Source organism: Terriglobia bacterium (assembly GCA_963832905.1). Classification (GTDB taxonomy): domain Bacteria; phylum Acidobacteriota; class Terriglobia; order Bryobacterales; family Bryobacteraceae; genus BOG-234. Next base: position 1,663,777 of record CAWHVO010000002.1, read on the forward strand.
CGAGGAGGCGCGCCGCGCCATCGATGACCACATCTTGTTGATGATCCAGGTCGCCCGAAACGCTCGCAATGTGAGGCCAGGAGGCGCGCTGCTGTTTGTGGGCGGCACCGGCGCGCGCCGTCCAGGTGTCGGCCGCGGCATCGTGTCGACAATCACCGCCGCGCTTCCCGCTCTCACAGCCAACCTGGCGCTCGAACTCGCGCCCGTCCGAGTCAACCTCATCGCCGCGGGCTTTGTTGATACACCGTTGTCGGCATCGCTGCTCGGCGACGAACTCGAAAACCGCCGCAGGCAGCTTCGCGAAACGCTTCCCATCCGGCGCGTCGTCGGACCTGCCGACGTCGCAGCACTCGCCGTACACATCATGATCAACACGGCCATTACGGGCGCGACCTGCGACATCGACGGCGGGCAGCAGCTCGTCGCCGGCTAGCGAAGAGGATCGGATCGTCTATGAGCCGCAAAGAACGGCCGCAATGAACGACTACGACGTGATCGTCATAGGCGGCGGCGTGGCGGGCGAGCACTGCATCGGTGCTCTGGCCGGCAATGGTCTGCGTCTGGCGATCGTCGAGCGCGAACTCGTCGGCGGTGAGTGCTCCTACTGGGCGTGCGCGCCGTCGAAGACGCTGCTGCGCCCCGGCGAGGCTGTCCACGCAGCACTCGCCTGGCGCGACTTCATGGTCTCGAACTACTCCGACGCCGGACAGCAGCGCTGGCTCGCCGATCGCGGCGTCAACCTGCTGCGCGGCCGCGGGCGGCTCGCAGGCGTGGGTGCTGTAGATGTCGATGGCGTGCGCCACACCGCGAATCACGTCGTGCTCGCCACCGGCTCGGAACCAATCATGCCCCCGATTCCCGGCCTGCGTGAGCTCGATGGCATCTGGACCAACCGCGAAGCGACGGGCATGAAGGCGATCCCGCGGCGCCTGCTTGTGCTGGGCGGCGGTCCTGTCGGAGCCGAGATGGCGCAGATAGTCTGCCGCCTGGGCGGTGCGGCCACCATTGTCGAAAGCGGCGCACATCTGCTTTCGCGCGAAGCGGCTCCGCTGGGCGAGGCGCTCGGCGAAGTGCTGCGGCGCGAGGAAATAGGTTTGAACCTTGGCGTGCGAGCCACTGCCGCGGGGCGCGATGGCGACGACTACGTCCTCGAACTCGATGACGGACGTGAGCTCCGCGGCGACCGCCTGCTCGTCGCGACGGGCCGGCGCCCGCGCATCGACGGCATTGGCCTCGAGACAGTGGGCGTTGCCGCGACCGCGCACGGGATCCCGGTCGACGCACAACTGCGCGTGCGCGACAGGTTGTGGGCAGTCGGGGATGTCACCGGTATCTGGCTGCTCACGCACGCCGGCAAATATCAAGGTGAAATTGCCGCGTCGAATATCCTGGGCGAGCCACGCTTTGCCAACTACGACGCCGTGCCCCGCGTCACCTTTACCGATCCGCAGGCAGCCGCCGTGGGTGCGACCGAGGCGCCGTTCAGCGCGACGGTCGCGCTGAAGAACGTGGCCAAGACTGCCACATACACGCGCGCCTACGCGGAGTCGAACGGATTCCTCACGTTGCTGAGCGATGGCGAACGGCTGACTGGCGCGTACGCGCTGGGGCCGGAGGCGGGAGAATGGCTGCAGCAGGCGACACTGGCGATCCGTGCCCTCGTGCCGCTCGCCGTGCTACGGGACACGATCCAGCCGTTCCCGACATTCTCGGAGATATTTGTCCCGGCTCTGCTCGCTCTTCATACCGCGGTGCGTCATCCGGCGGGAACGCGGTGACGCATGACATATAACAGGGATATCACCGGACTCGTGGTGATCGACCCGTACAACGATTTGATTTCTGAGGGCGGCAAAGTATGGGATCGACTGAAGGGCGTCGCCGAGGCCAATCAGTGTATTCCTCATATGATGCAGGTGCTGGATGCGGCGCGGAAGGCCGGCATCCGCGTTTTCTACGCGCTGCATCATCGATACCGCCCGGGCGATTACGAAACGTGGAAGTACATTGCGCCCATTCAGAAGGCGGCTTGGATGCACAGGACTTTTGAGTGCGGTACCTGGGGCGGCGAAATCCGCAGCGAATTCGCGCCTCAGCCGGGCGATATCGTGGCGCAGGAACATTGGTGTTCCAGCGGTTTTGCCAACACCGATCTGGACCTCCAGCTGAAGGAACACGGCATCCATCAGCTCATCGTCATGGGCCTCATCGCACACACCTGCGTGGAGGCGACTGTACGCTATGCCGCTGAGCTTGGCTACGAGGTTACGGTGGTGAAGGACGCGACTGCGAGCTACTCGGACAGGGAAATGCAGGCGGCACTCGAAGTGAATATGCCGACCTACGCGAGCGCCATCGCGACTGCGAGTGAGATCGTCAACTCGATCGGTTCTCTTTGAAAACTCCGGGGAGGCGTGCCCACGAACACTCCCTACACCCCGGTTCCGGAAGTTGGCGAAGTTCCGGCAGTGAACTTCAGCCAGGCATCTGCGCCGCCCAGCAACGGACGAACGCGGGTGACTCCGTACTTCTTCAGCAGCAGCGCCGCACGGGCGCTCGAGGCCTCGTTGGGTCAGGTGCAGAAGAGGACAATGTCGCGGTCCCGCGGAATCTCGCTCTGCCGCCCTTCCATCTCACTCAGCGGGATTCGCAGTGCGCCCGGAATCGGGTCGCGCGGCATGGCGCGCTCAGTGCGGACGTTCGATCACCATTACTTCGCCGCCGTCCGACAGCAGGCGATGCAGTTCCTCAACCGGTATTCGTAAGCCCCGGAGCTTCCGCAGGAATCGTTGCCGCCGCACGTACTTCAGCGAGACCCACCCACCCGCGAGCGCGGCTATCAATAGAGAGAGCCGGAAACCTGCGTGGCCGATGACGATGCCAATGTCGTCCAGCTGGGTGCTGAACAGGTATCCGACGGATCCCCACGCCGCGATCCACAGTGCGGCGCCGGATGTTTCGTAAGCTGCGAACTCCACCCAGCCCGCGCCCGAGCTGCCCACCAGCGGCGCGGCCAGCGCATTCATGCCGGGAATGAATTTGGATACGAGAAGGAGTTTGACCCCGTAGCGCATAAAACCGCTCTCGGTCTGTCGCACGCACGAATCCGGCTCGAGAGACATCCGGCAGAGGTAGCGCAGAACTCTCGCGCCGCGCCTGCGTCCGATCTCAAACCATATACCGTCGGCAATCACACAGGCAACCAGACCGAGAAACAAAATCGTCAGGGGGTTCATGCGGCCTGCTTTCACCAGCGCACCGCACACCAGCAGCAGCGGCACAGAGGGTATCGGAAGCGCCGCCTGTTCCGCCAGTATCCAGAAGAACAGGAGCGCATAGCCATGCCTGAGGACGAACTCCGCCGTTGCGTTCATAGCCGCCTAAGACATTATTGATTCCGCTCGTTGGCCGTGGATTCAAAGAGGTTTGCCCAAACCTGCATTCAAATGGACATTGCACTCTCCTTTGCGGCGCCTGCCCTTCGCGACAGAAATGGCTGTGACAGGATTCCGTCGCCAAGCACGGTAGCCAGCCGCGCCGGGCTGCCCAGATCCGTCCAGCCCGAGACGGCGTCCGGCGCCACGATCAGACGTTCCGGCTGCTGCATCAGCACTGCCTTCGAGAAATCCGCGGACGCGGTTGTCTCATAGAATCGCGCCAACTCGTGCGCCCGTGATACGGATAGCGGCGCACGTGTGAGGTGCGGCAGATTCGCGTCCATCATGGCCAGGAAAGTCCTGGCCGAGCCGATGGTGACGAATGTGTTCCAGAGGCATCCGCTCCCGTGCAGCAATTCGGCGTGTGCGCGCGCGGGCTTCTCCCAGAAGCGGCGGACGCGCCGCAGCGGATACCGCTCCGAATCCACCAGCATGCGGCCTGGCTCAATCCAGCCGTACTCCACCTCGGGATAGCGGCTCTCGGCGCCGAAGATGAGGACAGAGCCCGGATATTCTCCGGTCACGCGCAGCGCCGACGCGACGTTTGCACGGAAAGCGTTCGGGTTGGCGTAGTGATGGTCGGACGGGAAGAACGCGACCAAAGCGTTCGCATCGCGCTCGACGATGTGTCTGAGGGACAGCGCCATGGCGATCGCAGTTCCGCGGTTGGCAGGCTGCACGAGGCGCGCCGATGGATCCGCGTCCTCTAGTTCCTCCCGGTAGTACCGGCCGTGAGCGCGCGCGAGCACGAAGAGCGTACGATCTTTGTCGAAGAGCGGGCCGATTCTTTCACGCGTATGAGCGAGCAGGCTCTTGCCTCCGAAAAACCGGCAGAACTGCTTCGGCCGCGCATCGCCTGAGACCCTGCGGCTGAGTTCCGCGAGCCGCGTGCCGTCGCCTCCGGCGAGTATCACGGCCCAGCAGCGGCGCGTGCTGTTGGAAGTCGATGTCATTCGGGCAAAGGCACGGCAATTCCCCTGCCAGCCGCGAATGCCCTTGAAAGCGCGGTTTTCTGCCCCGCGGAGTTGCCCGTGTGGCTTGCCATGACCGCGTATCGACACGGGGGCACGTCATCAGACAGGCGATACTTTCCTGACCGGCTGCCCGGAAGAGCATCGCAGCTGGTTTCGGATGCTTTTAATTTGGCGGGCGGATTGCTACCCTCCGAGCCGTCATGAATCAAACCGAGCAAGTCAACGTACTGATTTTCGGCAGCGGCACGGCAGGCAAACTGACTGCGTGGACCGCCGGGAAGGAAGGTTTGCGAACAGCGGTCGTGGAGCGTGGTCTGGTCGGTGGAGCGTGCCCGAATATTGCATGCCTTCCGACCAAGAACGTTATCCACAGCGCGAAGGTGGCGGATCTGGTGCGCCACGATCGCGACTTCGGAAGCGGAACCGCGCCGGCATTGACCGAAATACCGGAGGTTCGCGCCCGCAAACGCGCGATGGTCAGCGGCCTTGTCAGCATGCATATGGACAAGTACAAAGCGAGCGGTGCGCAGCTGGTTTTCGGCGAGGGCCGCTTTGTCGCTCCGAAAACCATTGAGGTGCGGCTGAAGAATGGCGGGACGCGCACGCTCCGGGGTGACCGCGTGTTTCTCAATCTGGGATCTCACGCGACCGTCCCGGATGTGCCCGGGCTCGCCGCGGCGAAGCCGCTGACTCACGTTGAGGCGCTCGAACTCGATCGCCTGCCCGGTCATCTGGTGGTTCTGGGAGGCGGCTTTGTCGGGCTCGAGTTTGCCCAGGCATTTGCACGCTTCGGAAGCCGCGTGACGATTCTCGAGCACGGCGCGCAACTTGTCGGGAAGGAAGACAAAGATGTAGCCGAGGCGCTGCTTGGCCTCCTGCGGCTCGACGGCGTGGATGTGCGGCTGGACACAAAGCTCGTCGGGGTCGAGGGCTTCTCCGGCAGCGCGGTGCGTGTGACCGTTCAGTCCCCGGCGGGAACCTCGGCGCTCGAAGGCAGCGACATACTCGTCGCCGCCGGACGCACGCCGAACACGCGGGACATCGGGCTTGACAACACGGGAGTGAAACTGGATGGACGCGGATACATTCAGGTGAACGAGCGGCTCGAAACCACGGCGCCCGACATCTGGGCACTCGGAGAATGCGCCGGCAGTCCGCAGTTCACGCACGTGTCCGAGGATGATTTCCGGATCGTGCACACCAATCTGCACGGCGGATCGCGAACCACGCGCGATCGGCTGGTGCCCTTCTGTCTGTTCACGGATCCGGAGTATGCGCGCGTCGGCATGAGCGAAGGTGAAGCGATCCGGGCGGGCCGCCCCTACCGGCTGGCAAAACTGCCTATGGAAGCGGTGCTGCGCGCGCGAACGCTGTCGGAAACACGGGGCTTTTTCAAAGCGCTTGTCAGCACTGATAGCGACGAGATCCTCGGATTCGCCATGGTGGGTCCGCAGGCCGGGGAGGTGATGTCGGTCGTGCAGACGGCGATGATGGGAAAACTGCCCTACACCGCTCTGCGCGACGCGGTTTTCACCCATCCGACGATGACGGAAGGGCTCGGCCCGCTGTTCGGTGCAGTGCCCGCGCGGTCGCACAGCGGCGCCGGAGCCTAGCCGAAACTATGCCGCGGCGCGTGCGAAGTAGCCGGCGTTACCGATCGCTTCGGTGACCGAGGGATCTACCCAGCTATGACGAATCTCCGAAGTCTGACGGGAGATGCCCAGCTTACGCATGCGCGCGATGAGCGTGGTCCGCGGCAGCCCCAGCTTCGCCGCCGCACCGCTGCGGCCGCCGACCACCCAGTTGACCTTCTGCAGCGTCTCTGTGATGTAGACGCGCTCCAGTTCCGCCAGAGTCCTTTCGGGCGTCTGAGTAGCCACCGGCGCGAGGCGCGTGAGTTCCGTCAGTTGCGGGTGAAGCAGCGGCCCGTCCGTCATCACCACGGCGCGTTCTATAAAGTTCTGCAGTTCGCGAATGTTGCCCGGCCAGTCGTGCTGCCGCAGCACGTCCATCACATGCTCGGGGATGCCGTCGATCTGCTTGTGTATGCGTGCCGCGAAGAGACGGACAAAGTGACGGGCCAGGGCCGGTATGTCGTCGGTGCGGTCCCGCAGCGCGGGCAGCATCATCGGAAACACGTTGAGGCGGTAATAGAGGTCGGCGCGGAACTTCCGCTCGTTGACCATCTGTGCCAGGTTCTGGTTGGTCGCCGCCACAATCCGCACATCGACGCGGATGGTCTGCGAGCTGCCGAGCCTTTCGAATTCCTGCTCCTGCAGCGCGCGCAGGAGCTTGGGCTGCAGCTCCAGGGGCAGATCGCCGACCTCGTCGAGAAAAAGGGTGCCGCGGTTAGCCAGCTGCAGCCGTCCGATTCGCTGTGTCAAAGCGCCGGTAAAGGCGCCGCGTTCGTGACCGAACAGTTCGCTCTCGAGGAGTCCCGCCGGAATGGCGGCGCAGTTCAGTTTGATGAACGGCCCGTTCGCGCGTTGGCTTTGATCGTGGATCGCCTGCGCGATCAGTTCTTTCCCTGTGCCTGTCTCACCCTGAATCAGCACCGCGCAGCCCGCGGGTCCGACCAGCTTCACCGAGTCGAGTACTGCCCGGAATCGGGCGCTTTCGCCGATTAGTTGACGTTCGTCGATATTCCGCATGTTCTTATCTCTCCTGCGATTCGTTAATGGTTTCCGCCAGGAACCACGTCCGGCGCTCGGCCTGGTCGATCCAGACTTCAATCAGACTGGTAGTGGCGACATCGTTGTGCTCGGCGCAGATTTCATGCGCTCCGCGGAGGTAGCGTGTCAGGCGCGCGTTATCGTCGTGCAGCTCGGCGAGCATGGCGTGCGGGCCCACGTTCTCCTGATCGTTGTCCTTCAGACGCTGACAGCGGGCGATGTCGCCGATCGAATGCAGCGTCGCAGCCCCGATCTTGCGCGCGCGTTCGGCGATTTCGTCGGTCATGGCGAAAAGCTGATCGGCGTGTTCGTCCAGCAGCAGATGATAGTCGCGGAAATGTTTGCCGGTCATGTGCCAATGGAAGTTTTTCGTCTTCAGGTAAAGCGCAAACACGTCGGCGAGCAGCGGACGAAGCGCCCCGGCGATCTCATGAATGCCTTCGCGCTTCAGGTCTGTTTCGGCTTTGGATGTTTTGATGGGTGCGGCCTGAGTCATCATGTTATCCCCTTTCCTTTTTCAGCTGGCAATTCAACTATGCGCTCGCGGACTCGCCTGTTTCATCACGACATCGGGTTTTTTGTTGCTAACCAGTTCCGTAGGCTGCGGGGTAACACATAGGGGGTATGAGAAAAGTGCAGACTTCCAGGCAGGCGCTGCGACCGTGCGTAATCACACGATTTCGGTTCCTTGTAACTCGTTTGGGGTAGATGCAAATGCCCGTACAAGGGGATGATTGCTCCATCTTTGTTTCGTTATCGTTGATGGCTGTAAACGCACAAAGCATTCCGGGGCGCCTTGATGACGAGGCAACGTTTTCGTGAGGATATCTCTCAGAAGGATCGGACAAAGCGGGGCGCGCATTCCGGCACTGCTCCTGTTTCCGGTGGCCTTGTGCGCGCAATTGTATACCGGATCGCTCACGGGCACGGTACTCGATCCCTCAGATAAACCCATCGCAAATGCAGGCGTCACGTTGCATGATGTCGGTCACAACGTGCGCATCGCGGCCAGCACCAACGCGGCGGGCCGGTACGTGTTTCGATCGCTGCGCCCGGGAGATTATGAGCTCGAAATCGTGTCCAACGGATTCGAGTCCTTCATACGCAGCGGAATCGCGATCGATGTCGGTGCCGACCTTTCCGCGGATGCAAAGCTGAAGCTCGCGGCGCGGCGCGACACGGTTCAGGTTCACACCACCGCTCCGACGGTCCAGACGGAGAATGCCACGATGGGCCTCGTACTCGACGCGCGGGAGATCGAGGAGCTTCCGCTGGTGACGCGCAATCCGTTTGATCTGGCTTTTCTGGCTCCAGGCGTCTCGCAGGCGATCGGAACGACGTACGGCAACGGGGCGAGCACCCCTGGCTTTATCACTAACTTCGTTTCCGATGGCAGCCGCAGCGCGCAGGCCGATGTGCTGCTCGACGGCGTAAGCGTTACCAACAGGGACAACAATCCGGGCGTGCAGAAGGCGCTCTACGTGCCTTCGGTCGAGGCGATCGAAGAATACAAGATCCAGCAGACGAATTTCAGCGCGGAGTTCGGCAACAGCAGCGGCACGATAGTCAATGTGATTACGCGCTCGGGAACAAATGAGTATCACGGCGAGCTGTTTGAATTCCTGCGCAACAACGACCTGAACGCCAATTCATTCTTCGCTAGTGCCGCCGGGCTCGCCCAGTCGCATCTCACGCGCAATGACTTCGGCGGGACCATCGGCGGCCCAATCAGGAAAAACAAGACCTTTTTCGTTTTCGACTTCAACGGGATCCGCGCGCTGACCGGGCAGACATCGAACATCGCCGGCGTGCCGGACGCGGCCGAACGCACGGCGAACTTCGGCGAACTCTGCGGACGCGTGGGCGGCACGTTCGACCAGTCCGGTATCTGTTCCAACCCCGGCGGGCAGATTTACGATCCGTATACCGGCAAGCCGAATGCGGAGAACAACGCATCCGGCCGCGCGCCGATCCCGTTCGACAATCTTGCAACCTATATAAGTCCGGGTAACCCCGCGATTCCGTTCGGACTCGGCAATCTCCCCCCGGTGCCCGGCAATCTGATCGATCCCGTCGGCGCGAAGTTCATTAACGCATTCCCGCTGCCGAATCTCAATGTCGGGTCTCCAGCTTACAATCCCTATGGCAACTTTGTCGCGACCGGATCGAGTCCGCTCAGCCAGCAGTCGTTCGACATCCGGCTGGATCAGCACTTCAGCGAGAAAGACACAGCCAGTGTGCGCTTCTCGCACGAGTGGGACTCCGGCCAGAACGCGAATTTTTTCGGCAGTGTATATGACACAAACAGGAACGGAAAGGAGTTTGTGAACGTGGGTATTCCGCCGTCCGGTGGGTTGCCGCCACAAAGCCGCATGCAGGCTCTCGTCATTTTGAAGGACCACGACGGCAACGTCTGGGTAGGTACCGACTCACGCGGCCTGCTGCGGCTGAACGCGCATGGGGTCACTTCATTCAGCACCAGTGAGGGCGCGTCTCCACAGGCGCTCACGGCGCTCTTTGAGGGCCGCGAGGGATGTATCTGGATCGGACACGCGGATGGTATGGAACGCCTGCGCGACAGCGCGTTCGTCACCTACTCGAATGCCGAGGGTCTGCCTACCGACGGCAGCAATCCCGTATTCGTCGATTTAACCAGCCGCCTCTGGTTTCCGCCCGTGACCGGCGGCCTCTGGTGGTCGGAAGATTCCGAGCGCGGCCAAGTCACGGCGGATGGACTGAAGGACGATATTGTGTACGCGCTCGATGGCGGCCCCGGAGAACTATGGGTCGGCAGGCAGCGCGGAGGATTAGCCCGGCTTGCTTTAAATGGCCCATCCATCGCGGTACGAACGTGGACGCATGCGGACGGGCTGGTGCAGGACAGCGTTGCCTCCGTGTATCGCGCACGTGACGGAACCGTCTGGGCGGGAACGCTGAGCGCCGGTGTCAGCAGGCTGCGCGACGGCCGCTTCACGAACTTTACGGAGGCGGACGGACTTGCCTCCAACTCGGTTTCCGCCATCCTCGAAAGTGCTGACGGGACGATGTGGTTCGGCCTTGGTGTCCTTGCCGCCATTGTCGCAGGCATCGTCGCGCTTTACCGGCTCCGGCTGCGGCAGGCCACGAAACGGATCAATCTGAGATTTCAGGAGCGGCTGGCGGAAAGAACACGCATTGCGCAGGAACTCCACGACACGCTGCTGCAGGGTTTCCTGAGCGCTTCGATGCAGGTACACGTCGCCGCTGATCGTCTGCCGGAAGACTCTGCCGTGAAGCCCACGCTCAATCGCGCACTGGAGCTGATGGGGCAGGTGATCGAAGAGGGCAGAAACGCGGTGCGCGGACTTCGCTCCACGCGCAGCGCATCTCTCGATCTCGAACAGTCCTTCGCCCGGATTCAGCAGGAGATCGCCGGGTCGGACCCGGATTCGGAACGCGTCGAGTTCCGCGTCGTGGTGGATGGTGAACGCAGGCCGCTCCATCCCGTGCTCCGCGACGAAGTTTACCGCATCGGCCGCGAGGCTGTGATCAACGCGTTTCGTCATGCCCGCGCGGGGAAGATCGAGATGGAACTCAGGTATTCCGCGAAGAATCTGACTCTCATGGTGCGCGACGATGGCCGCGGAATCGATCCGAATGTGCTGAAGACCGGGCGCGACGGCCACTTCGGGCTGATGGGGATGCGGGAACGTGCGGACCGCATTGGCGCGCAGTTTCACGTCATGAGCAGCGCTTCCGCGGGCACGGAGATCGAACTGTCCATCCCGGGCAAAATCGTTTTTCAGAATGGAAAGGTGAAATGAGCGAACAAACCGTCATTCGCATTGTCAGCGTGGACGACCATCCTCTCCTGCGCGAAGGAATCGCTACCATCATCAAAAGCCAGCCGGACATGGAACTGGTTTCCCAGGCGGCTACCGGAGCCGAGGGCATTCAGCACTACCGTCTGCATCGGCCCGATATCACCCTGATGGACCTCCGTCTTCCCGACCTGAGCGGCATCGATGCCATGATCGCAATCCGTGCGGAGTTTCCCGAAGCGCGCATCATTATCCTGACGACCTTCGAAGGCGATGTCGAACTCCAGCGCGCGCTCCAAGCCGGCGCACGCGGCTACCTGCTGAAGAACATGCCTCCTTCGGAGCTGATCCAGGGGATCCGCCATGTTCACGCAGGCAAGAAACGCATTCCGACGGAGCTGGCGGCGCAGCTCGCCGAGCATGTGAGCGACGACAATCTGACGGCCCGCGAAGTGGAGGTCCTGAACCAGGTTTCCGGAGGCAACCGGAACCGCGATATCGCCGAACTGCTCCACATTTCCGAGGAAACCGTCAAGGTTCACATCAAGCACATCATGGAGAAGCTCGGCGCCCGGGACCGCACCCAGGCCATCGCCATCGCGGTCCGCCGGGGCATTATTCAGCTTTGAGCGAGCTTGGGGCCCTACCCCGAAAGTGGTATGTCAGTATTACAAAACGTCGTGATGCCCCCGAAATCCCGATTCGATATCGTGGCATCAGGTGCCGTTTCGGCGTTTGAAAGGCATCCGGGGAGTTAGACCACTGGGACGCCTTTTCTTCGCATTCCCTCGCGGCTGGGCCGGTGCCGCCCTGCTTTTGTTGCGCGCTGTGCCAGGCGCAGCGGTCATCGCCGAGGGGATCTTCTGTTTCACACGCGCCGATGCCGCGCTCGCGGCATGGTTCAGCGGATGCCTGGCCCTTGCCGCGGGCGCCTTGCTCCTGGCGGGCTTCCTGACACCGATTGCCGCGTCACTCCTGGCAGCTGGTACCGCTGCGGTTGGATTTTCATTGCTTCCTGCCTGTTCGCCCAATTTCTTCGATTCCCGCAGTTCTTTGGTTTTTGCCGTCACCATGCTTCTCGCCATAGCTGGCCTTGGACCGGGCGCTTTCTCCATTGACGCGCGTGTCTTCGGCAGACGCGAAATCATCATCCCGCCTCACCACGAATAGTTCGCCGCCGTACCACCGTTGAGGTACACGCAAACCGGGCCATTCAGGTAGCAAAAGATCGTTCCAACTGGAGGCGCCTCGGCCGCACCGTCCGCTGCATAGTAGTCCCACTGAGAGGACCAGTGGAGTGAAAAACTACATGGCAGCTTCGACAGTGGCGCGGGTCCTGCTGACCGCATCTGTGCTGATCGCGCATCAGCGAGTGCGCGAAAGCCGCGAGCAGCAGGAGGAACTGGTCGAGGCGCTGCAGGACCGTCTGCGTCTTGCCTACATTCGGTATCGTGGTGGCGTGGATACGCAGCTCGATGCGCTCGATGCCGACCGCGACCTGTTCCAGGCGGAGCTGGATCTCGCGCAGATCCGGCTCAATGAGTCGCTGACCGTCGTACAGTTGTACAAAGCCCTGGGCGGTGGCTGGCAATGAGATTCGACGGCAAAGTCGCCCTGGTGGCGGGCGGTACGGGTGGTCTGGCCGCGCGGTCACGCTCGCCCTGCTGCGCGAGGCCGCAGACGTCACAGTCACCTTCCGCCATGAAAACGATCTCGCCACTCTGAAAGACGAAGCGGGCCCGTCGGTTGACAAGCTGGACCCCCGGCGCGTCAACATCACAGATGCGGCCGCCGTGGATCGGCTCATCGACGAAATCGTTGCTGCCAGAGGCCGCCTCGACGTACTCATCAACACCGTCGGCGGCTTCGAGGGCGGAGCAAAAATGTGGGACTCCGACCCCGCGACGCTCGACCGCATGCTTGCCCTGAATCTGCAGTCCGGCTTTCTGCTCGCGCGCGCCGCTGCAAAACAGATGCTCCGCCAGGGAACGGGCGCCATCGTCAATGTGGTCGCCAGAGCGGCTCTCGATCATCCGGCCGGTCTCGCCGCCTATGCCGCTTCCAAAGCCGCGGCCCTCGCCATGATGGGGTCGCTCGCTGAAGACCTGAGAGGCACCGGCATTCGCGCCAACTCCATTCTTCCGAGTATTATCGATACCGCAGCCAACCGGCGCGCCATGCCGAAGGCCGACTTCGCGAAGTGGCCCAAGCCCGAAGACATCGCGAAAGTGATTCTGTTTCTGGCGGGCGATGAAGCCAAAGTCGTTCACGGAGCATCCATCCCTGTCTATGGCGATTCCTGACAACATCCCGCGCGATGCTCTCTTCCCGACGCTGACGGCCGCGCAGGTCGCCCGGCTCGATTCCCTCGGAAGACGGCGTAAAGCTCTGGCGGGCGAAGTACTTTTCGACCGCGGCGCGTCGCACGCCGGCATGTTCGTGATCGTGACAGGTGCTCTGGAAGCCATCAGTCTTTCGCGGGACGGCGAAAGCAGCATCACCGTCCAGCGATCCGGCAAGTTCACCGGCGAAGTGAACATCCTCACGGGACGGCCCAGCCTCGTACGCATGCGCGCCGTCGAGGACAGCGAGCTGATCGAGATCGACCGCGCCACGCTGCAGCGCGTCGTGCAGACCGACCCCGAGCTTAGCGAAATATTTCTGGGCGCGTTCCTGCGCCGGCGCGCGATGCTCATTGCCCAGTCGCGTGGCGACATTGTTGTCATCGGATCGCGCTATTCGTCCGCCACTCTGCATCTGAAAGAATTCCTTTCCCGCAACGGTCACCCTTACACCTATCTGGAGCTGGAGCGGGATACCGGCGTCGAGGACCTCCTCAAAGAGTTCGGCATCGATGCCGCGGATATTCCGGTGCTCATCTGCCGCGACAAGGCGGCACTGCGCAATCCGACCAACGCCGAAGTTGCGGCCTGTCTGGGCTTCAACACGGAGATCAGCGAGAGAGTCTACGATCTCATCGTTGTCGGCGCCGGTCCCGCAGGCCTTGCGGCCGCTGTCTACGCGGCTTCCGAGGGGCTGGACGTTCTGGTGCTGGAAGGCAATGCACCGGGAGGACAGGCGGGCACCAGTTCGCGCATCGAGAATTACCTCGGCTTTCCGACCGGCATCTCCGGTCAGGAACTCGCCGGTCGCGCCTTCATTCAGGCTGAAAAGTTCGGCGCGCAGATTGCCATCGCGCGCCTGGCGGGAGGCCTCGTCTGTCAGGGCCGGCCCTTCGTCGTGGCCTGCGCGGGAGCGGAACCGGCGCGGGGGCACGCTCTGATCATCGCCTCGGGTGCGGAATATCGCCGCTTGCCTGTTCCCAACCTCGCGCAGTTCGAGGGAGTGGGCGTCTACTACGGCGCCACGCGGCTCGAAGGCCAGCTTTGTGACGGAGAAGAGATCGTCATCGTCGGCGGAGGGAATTCCGCCGGGCAGGCCGCCGTTTTCCTCGCCGGAATCGCCAGCCGTGTGCACATTGTCGTGCGTGGCCCGGGGCTCGCCGACAGCATGTCCCGTTATCTGATTCGCCGGATAGAAGAATCCCCAAACATCAGCCTGCTCACGCAGACCGAGATCGTGGCGCTCGAAGGTAACGGTCATCTCGAGCGGGTCACCTGGAAGAACCGCGAAACAGGAGCGGCGGAGGATCGCGCGATCCGCCATGTGTTTTCGATGACGGGCGCGTCCCCGAATACGGCATGGCTCGACGGCTGCGTAGCGCTCGATGACAAAGGCTTTGTAAAAACCGGCGCGGACCTCACGCCCGAGGACCTCGACGCGGCACACTGGCCGCTGAAGCGTCCGCCCTGGCTGTTCGAGACCAGCGTGCCGCGCGTATTTGCGGTCGGCGATGTGCGATCGCACAGTGTCAAACGCGTGGCGTCAGCCGTCGGGGAGGGGTCGGTTGCCGTACAGCTTGTTCACCGAGTGCTGTCGGAATAGCTGCCCTTGCGGTGAAGCTTCCGCCGGAGCCCGGGCCAGAACTCTTTCAGGACATTCGAAGCCATATCGACGCCCAGTTGCATGCCCAATTTGGAGACACCATCCCCGGCCGTGCGGTTATCTTTGTAGTATGCATTCGAGATCGCAACCGCGACGGAATTTCCGACTATCTCTGAATAGTTGAATTGGGTCAGCCCTGCATCGTTGTGGGTGATGAAGATCTGCCCCATCGCGTAACCGAGGCGGGACCATTTGCTGCCCGTGCCTTTCCGAAAATATCGCGGGTCCTGGTGGAGCAACGTCGGGAAGACACCTTCCGTCATGAAGTCCCCGAGTGCGAAGTCCGCGTAGGCGGCCCCGTAGTATTGTCCGAACCCGGCTGCGCCCTGACCGAAGGACTTATTCTGGTTCGTCAACTGTGCCTCGCCGGCGAAAAGACCGGCGAGGACAAATGTTTCGCGATCGAAGGCATCCTCGGACGCGACCTTGAACTTTTCGCGGGCGCTCAGAGGCTTAAAGTCAGCCAGACCGGGTGCAGTCCGGTAATTCGGAACGATCCAGAAGACCCGCTTACTCTCTCCCTGCGCCTGACCGTCCGCACGTTCCTGAGCCGCAGACAGACAGGCGGTCAGCAGAGCTGCAACACAAACGTACGATTTTCGATGGGCCATGTTTTCTCCTCGTCTGAAGTCGTTCGTGCAGCTCTGCCCGCCGTCATTTGCCACCAAACATGAACACGACACCCGCCGAGTAGCGGACGCCGTTCTGATGGTCGCCGAAGTTGCTGGTGGGACCGCCGAGCTGCTCGCTGTTGAACTGCGTCCGGAAGTACTCCACCTGGACCGGTTTGAGGGCGATGTGATGCGTCAGCGCCACGTCAACGCCGCCGCCGATGGCCACGGCAAAAGTATTCTCGCTCGTGCTGGTCATGTTGCTCCAGGCTTCGCCGCCGCCGAACAGAGCCTGCGCGTAGGGATTGAAATGCTTGTGCCGCCAGTTGAAGCGGGGCCCGAACATGTAGGTGAACAGCTTGTCATCGATCCGGTTGCTGGTGTTGGCGTAACCGCCGAAGTCGGCCACGCCGCCCAGCCATTTGTTGATGTTGTACTCGAAGTACCCTGCGCCACCGTTGCCCGTAATCTGCGAGTTATTGTTGCCTGCGTCGAGATGTTTGCCCGAATACAGCACGCCAACTTCAAACCTGGGGAGGGTGTTTTCCTGCGCACTGAGCGCAGCGGCACAACCCACGACCGCTCCCAGAACGAATATGAAAGACTTCATGTTTACTCTTTCTCCTTTTCCTGAAGATCGCGTCCACGCGACGTTCCATTCGGGAAGAGGAGGGCGGGGATTGTATTGTTGGCGAGAATGTGGGGTCAAACCGTCGCCTCTGCGGAGTGGACTTTTCGCGCTTGCGTGAACGCGGTCCACCTTCCGGGTCATTTCCGAGCTCGTGGGGTGAGGGAATATGACTGTCGAACCACGGTCAGCGACAAGTCTGTTTCATCGGATATTGTTGGACAATGGTTTGCTGAGTAGGTCCTGGCCGTCAGTAAGGCCGGCGAATACATGCGACCCGCACTCGGATTCATTCTGGCTGTCGTTTTCGCGTCGCTCGCGTGGAGCCAGGGCGTCACTGCGGTGATTTCCGGAGTGGTGGCTCACCCGCCGGCTGCGATCAGCGGAGCCAGCGTGACTGTGACCAACGCCAATACCGGCGTTGTGGTGTGGAGCGGCACGACCAATTCCGAGGGAGTTTACCGCGCACCCAGCCTGCCGCCGGGACGCTACGATGTGACCGCAACGGCCGTGGGGTTCAAGCGGAAACAGGTTTCGGGCATCGAATTGCCGGTCAATGAGCGAGTCGATGTGCCGATCCTGATGGAGGTCGGTGAAATTGCCGAGACCGTTACGGTTGAGGGACGCACGGAGAATCAGCTCCAGACCGACAGCTCGTCGATCGGCAACACCATCACGGCGTCACAACTGGAGAGCCTGCCGCTCCCCAGCCGAAATACGCTGAATCTGCTGGCGCTGACGCCGGGCGTTTCCTCGGGCGGAGACATCACCGCGCAGACTGGCCTCAATACCTCCCAGCTTTCCATCGAAGGCAGCCGGACGCTGAACAGCGAGTTCCTGATCGACGGAATTTCGGTGGTGAGCGGGTCGACCGGCGCCGTGCAGACTCTGCCGCCGGCCGATTCAATCCGCGAATTCAATGTGCTCGCGGCCTCGTATTCAGCGGAGTATGGGCGAAGCTCCGGCGCCACCGTTTCGCTGGTCACGAATTCGGGCAGCGGCGTGATACACGGCGCCGCTTACGGATACTTCCGCAATGAAGACATGGACGCCAATAACTACTTCAATAACGTTCTGGGGAAATCGCGTCCCGAGGATCGTTACAACCTGTTCGGGGGCAAACTGAGCGGCCCCCTCGGCTTTACAAAAGCTCGCCGGAAGGATGCCCGGACATTCTTCTTTGTGAACTATGAAGGCCTTATTCAGGCATCGCCTTACAACATCACTTCGACGGTGCCTTACGGCGCCTATGCGGCGGGAAACTTTTCGGCGTCGCCGACGCCTGTCTATGATCCGGGAACGAAGGCGCCGTTTCCGGGCAATGTGATCCCGCCAACTCTGATCGATCCCGCCGCGCAGAAGATTCTCGGACTCATCCCGGCCCCCAATTCGCCCGGCACGGCGGACAAAACGGACAATCTGCAGACAAACAACTTCGTGTCGGTCGGGTCCAGCCATCCCGCGCTGAATACGGGCGTGATGCGGCTGGATGAAGCGCCGACGAACACGTTGCGTCTGTTCGGCACGTTTGTTCACTACAACGGCTATTCGCCGATTCAGCCGGTTTTTCCCGGAAGCCCTCTCGAGAATGCGGTGGGCAGCAGCGAAACGACGGGGTACGAGTCAACCCTGGGACTGACGAAGATCTGGAGTTCCACGTTCGTCAGCGAATTCCGTTTTGGTCTTTTCCGAAACAATGCGGAGATCGTTCCGCCCAGCGCCGGCATCAATGTCGGGAGCACACTCGGCATCGCGACCTCTTACGGCGAAGCCGCGCCGGAGATCAATATCGGAGGATTCTCGCAGCTTGGCACAAACACCAATACCCAGCGCACGCAGGTCGACAACAACTATCAAACCAATCTGAACAACAGCAAGGCACTGCGGAATCATCTCATCCAGTTCGGATTTCAGCTGCGGAAGGATCAGTTCGATGACCTCAATCCGACGGGCGACGTGAATGGCAGCTTCACCTTCGATGGGTCGATCACGAACCGCAACAGCAGCTCGGGAGACCCGATCAACGCCCTGGCGGATTTTCTGCTGGGCGACATCAAGACCGCGTCGTACTCACTGGCGCAGCCGCTCATCGGACGGCGCAACTACAATCTCGGTCTCTATGTACAGGACGACTGGAAACTGAGTCCGAAGCTGACGCTGAATCTCGGTCTGCGCTGGGAATACGAATCGCCGATTACGACAGCAAGTAACGAGTATTCCCGAGTCGATCCGGTGACGGGCCAGGTTCTTTTCGCCGGAAACAATGCATCCGATTCGCTTAATCTGACGGCCTCGAAACTGAAATTCGCGCCGCGTGTCGGGCTCGCCTGGACCGTAACGCCGAAAACAGTCATCCGTTCTGCGTTCGGAGTTTTTTATGCGGGAATCTTTTCGGATCTCGGCGGCCAGGTGCTCTTCCCTGGCTATACGGTGGAGCAGGCCTTCAACAACCTGGGCACGGGGATCGCACAGCCGTTCAGGCTCTCGCAGGGGTTGCCGCCGGTTGCCACGGATAGTCTCCAGAACCCGCAGGCGAACATCGCTCAGTTCAACTCGGCGGCGAATCCGCTGTCGCTGACGGCTTACGCGGGATTCACCCAGTTCCAGCCGCCTCCATATGCAGAGGAGTGGAATTTCGGCCTGCAGCGCGAGTTCGTGAAAGGCACGATCGCTGAGGTGAATTATGTGGGTAGCCACGGCGTGCACTTTCCGATCAATATGCCGCAGAACAACGTGCCGTACGACCCCGCGATCGATGCCGCAGTGGCGTTCGCCAACACGACACTGGCGGCTCAGCAGGCGCGTCGGTACCCGGAGATCGGGAGTTTCAGTTCGCTCAATATGGAAGCGGTGTCGAGCTATCAGGCCCTGGAAGCGAGTGTCAGGCGGCAGTACGGCTCGAACCTGACCTTTGTCGCCAACTACACGCGGTCGAAATCGCTTGACGACGCCAGCGGGATTTACAGCTTCTCGCAGCCTTCGGGTCTGAACGTGGGCCAGGTGGCGCAGCAGTTTCTCGGTCTGAATAAAGGACCGAGCGAGTTTGACCGGCCCAATGATTTCACTACCGCGATTCTCTTCCGGACAACCGGCAATCGTTGGGTGCGGAACTTCGAAATTTATCCGATGCTGAGCGCGCACAGCGGCCTGCCCCTGTACATCGGTCAGACGAATGAGAACGCGGCGGAGACAGGCACCGCACAGCAACGGCCCGACGTCGGCAATCCGGGCGTAAGTCTGTACACCCCGGAAGTTCCCAACGGAACAGGCGTTCAGTATCTGCTGCCCGCCAGCGCATCGACCTTTCCGCTTCAGCCGACGGGGCCTTTATTCGTGGGCTCCGGCGCATCGCGCACGCAGGTGTTGCCGGTGGACCTCGGGAATCTGGGAAGAAACGTGGTTCGCGCTCCCGGGCAGCTGGATCTGAATATCTCATTTGGCCGGTCATTCACGCTCCGAGAACGCCTGCGATTCCTGATCCGCATGGAAGCTTACAATGCGCTGAACCACACGAATTTTCAGGCGCCGGCCTCAACGCTTACCTTGACCACCAATTCAGCAGGTCGGCCGATCTGGAATTCTCCGAACTTCGGAGTTATTTCGTCGGCCTATCAGGCCCGGTTCCTGCAGCTGGTGGGCCGGTTGGATTTCTGAATGTGGACAGTGCTTCGCAGGTTGGTGCTGACAGTAATCATCGTGATCCCGGGAGTGCTTTGTCAGGCGGCCGAGAGTGTAGCGGAGTTTCACCACAACGCGTGGACCGGGCTGGGGGCGGTTTTTGACATCAAGCAATCGGCTGAGGGTTATCTCTGGCTGACAACGTCGCGAGGCGTGCGACGCTTCGATGGAGTGCGGTTTCAGACCGTGGAGGAAGTGACCCGCGGAGCCGTGCTGGACAGTGAAATCGATTCCGTCTTTCTGTCATCGTCCGGAGGAATATGGCTGACGACCCAGGGCGCGGGATTGCTTTTCTGGAAAGAAGGAAAGCTGACCGCTTACCCGGACAGGCGCTGCACGCCGACACGCAAACAGGGACAGATCATTGAAGATCGCGATGGATCGTTGTGGGTGCAGGCAACGGCCGGCCTGTTCCGGCTGCGCGGATCGAGGTGCGAGCAGATCGGGACGGAACAGGGATATCCTGGAAGATTTCCGGCGGGGATTCTGCTGGACAGCGACGGAACCCTGTGGGTGAAGCCGATCGCAGGTGCTCTGTTGTTCCTGCCGCGCGGGCAGCAGAAGTTTCAGACCAGCAAGTACGGCGAAGGAACATCCACCGGGTTCGCCTGGCTGCATGAAGCGCCGGACGGGTCGATCTGGCTTTCCGACGATCAGGGACTGCGGCGGGTGGCGGGCAAGCTGAGCCTTGCGACCGCTCCGGCGCCTGCCCCCGCATCGAAGCAAAAAATAAGATTCGGCGATTTCGCGTTCGCCTCCGACGGCTCCCTGTGGTCGGCCACGGACGCGGGCGTGAAGCGGTTTGATCGCGTGGACCGCTGGCCGGCTCCGACCGCAGCCGCGAACGCTCCCGGCGAAACCTTCACGCCGCAAACGGGACTGAGTTCGGACGCGGTCTCGAAGGTGCTGATCGAGCGCGAAGGCGTCTGGGTCGGGACGAATGCCGGTCTGGACCGGCTGCGACGAGCCCGGCTCACGACCGTGGCGCTGCCGCATGCCCAGGAGCATGAGTTCAGCGTGGCGGCCGGAGACGCGGGCTCCGTCTGGACCGGCAACAGCAACCTTGCGCTCACGCATGTCGC
Organism: Terriglobia bacterium; assembly: GCA_963832905.1. Classification (GTDB taxonomy): domain Bacteria; phylum Acidobacteriota; class Terriglobia; order Bryobacterales; family Bryobacteraceae; genus BOG-234. Next base: position 1,684,664 of record CAWHVO010000002.1, read on the forward strand.
GGCCGATGGGGCGATCACAACCTTCCCCGGAACGCGGCAGACGATCAGCGTGCGTCGTGACCACACGGGAACGATCTGGTCCGCGGGCGCGGGCGACTCTTACCTGTGGCGTTCCGGGCCGAACGGATTCTCGCCGCTGCATTATCCGGACGAAAAGATGGACGCCGTTATATTCACCGCAGTGGATCGGAACGGCGACCCCTGGATCACGACGAACAGCGGGCGGGTGTGGCATCTTTCCAACGGCGCCTGGAGCGACGAAACCGGAACTCTGGGCAAAAAACCTGGCATCAAAGGCGCGATGACTGATGACGCGGCAGGCAACGTATGGTTTGCGTTTTCAAACAAGGTCGTGAAATGGGATGGATCGACTTTCTCGAGGTTCTCGTTTCCCGACGGCAAACGCGGCGTCTCGGAGAACACCACGTCGGTGCGCGGCGACCATGTGTGGCTGGCGGGCGCGGGCGGCGTGCAGTTGTTCATGAAGGGTCAGTTCTACCTGATGAAGTGGAGCGATCCGGACATGCCGGGGAGACTGTCCGGCATAGTCGAGACCGGGACCGGCGATCTCTGGATGAATGGATTCTCTGGCATTGCACACCTTCCCGCGGCCGAGCTTAACAGGTGGCTGCGCGACCCCGATTTGCCGGTTTCCGGCGAGCGTCTCGACGAGCTCGATGGACTGCCGGGCTTCTCGGAAGAACCGTTGCCCGAGCCCTCGGTTGTGGAAGCCCCGGATGGGCGTTTGTGGTTCGCCACCACAAAAGGTATCGCCTGGCTGGACCCGGCCGCTCTCGAACGGGACCGCAATCGCGTTCCGCCGCCGGTGTTCATCTCGTCGGTGATTGCAAACGCGAAGACTTTCGTCGGCGCCGATGGCCTCACGCTTCCCGCGCACAACGAGAACCTTGAGATTGATTACACCGCACTGAGTCTGGCGATTCCCGAACGAGTGCTGTTTCGCTACAAGCTCGATGGCGTCAACGAGGGATGGCAGAACGCGGGCACACGACGGCAGGCGTTTTATACGAAACTGCGCGCGGCGCACTATACTTTCCACGTCACCGCGTGCAACAACGACGGAGTCTGGAACGAGGCGGGCGCCGCGCTCCATTTCTCTGTGGCCCCGGCGTATTACCAGACCGTCTGGTTTCGCGTTTCGGTCGCAGCGGCGACCCTGGCGCTGCTGGTCGTCCTGTACCGGCTGCGCCTGCGGCAGATGTCGCGGCAGTTCGGTATGCGCATGGAGGAGCGCGTCAACGAGCGAACCCGGATCGCGCGCGATCTGCACGATACCCTGCTGCAGGGCTTTCAGGGCGTGCTGCTGAAGTTTTCGGCGGTCTCCTACATGCTCCCGGATCATTCCCGGGCGCGGGATCTTCTGGAGGAGGCTGTCGATCAGGCCCGTAAGTCGATCGAGGAGGGCCGCGATGCCGTCCAGGGTCTGCGTACGTCTACTCTCGCAACCAATGATCTCGCGCGCACGATCGGTACGATCGGAGAAGAACTCGCCGCGGACGGTCTCAACGGTCATCGCCCCGGTTTTCGCATTGAAGTGGAAGGCGCGCCGATGGACCTGGCGCCGCTGGTGCGCGACGAGGTCTGCAGGATCGTGGTTGAGGCGCTGCGCAACGCCTTCCGCCACGCCGATGCGGCACAGATCGAAGTAGCGATTCACTACGAGAAACGCCGCCTGCGCGTACAAATTCGCGACGACGGCAGGGGCGTCAACCAGAGGATACTGGAGGCGGGTGGGCGTGAGGGGCACCACGGTCTGAAAGGCATGCACGAACGCGCGAGTTTAATCAGAGGCAAGCTCAACGTCTGGAGCAAACCCGATGCCGGCTGCGAGGTCGAGCTGACGGTCCCGGCGTCGGTGGCGTACGCCAGCCAACACGCTCGGGAGCGGCGTGTATCTTAGACCACGTGGGCCCCGAATCGAAAGCGAACGCGATCCGGATTCTGGCAGTCGATGATCATCCGCTGTTCCGCAGCGGTATAGCCGCACTGGTCGCCACGCAACCCGATATGTCGCTGGTCGCGGAAGCTTCGAATGGCCGGGAAGCTGTCCAACAGTTCCGTCTGCACCGTCCCGACATCACACTGATGGACCTCCAGATGCCCGAGATGACGGGTCTCGACGCCATCGTGGCGATTCGCGGCGAGTTTCCCGAAGCCCGGATCATCGTGTTGACCACGTACACCGGCGATGTCCAGGTGCTGCGTGCGATGCAGGTCGGCGCCCGCGCATACCTGCTCAAGAGCCTGCTGGATAAGGAACTGCTCGAGACCATCCGCGCAGTGCGCGCGGGGAAGAAGTCTCTTTCTCCCGAAGCCTCGTATGAGCTTGCCGAACACGCAACCGACGAGATCCTCACCTCCGCGGAGGTGGTGGTGCTGCGGCTGATCGCCGCCGGAAACGCCAACAAAGAGATCGCCGGCCGGCTTTCTGTTTCGGAGGAGACGGTCAAGGGCCGCGTCAAGAACATCCTCGCCAAGTTGGGAGCCAACGACCGGACCCATGCGGCGATCATCGGCATCAGGCGCGGCATTATCGAACCCTGACAGCATGCCGAAAAAGTGCAATGGCAGGCCAAAGGCCTGTGCTCCACATGGTTGCAAACTGTGATTCTCCATCGTGGAATAGGCGATTTCGCCTGCCAAAGCTGGAAAGAGTCGTTCTTGATACCGCTTTTGGGGCTTGGCCGGCTCCCGGCAATCAGCGACGCTGATAGTTTGTGCGACGACTTTTCTCGACCTTCGCCCGCGGTGCGCCCGGCGCAGGTCTTCTTTTGCTCCGGATCGCCGGCGGGGCAGCCGCGATCGTTAATGGAGTACACGTGTTGAGCGGCGGGCTGGCGATTGGATCCGTCATACCCGGGGTGCTGAACATTGCTGCCGGGGCACTGTTATTGCCTGGGTTTTGGACGCCCATGGCAGGATTCCTCCTGGCCTCTTTGAGCCTTTGGGCAATCTTCGCCAGTCCCGCCACGGCCTCGTCCCGCGATATCGTGACCGGGTCCTCATTTCTGCTCGCGGCGATCGGAGCCGCCCTGGGGCTGCTCGGGCCGGGTGCGTGGTCGGTGGATGCCCGTCTTTTCGGCTGGCGTCGCATCGACGTACGGGACCGTACGAGCTGAATTCGCGCGAGGTACCTGTCTGGCCTCGAAAGAGTCGGAGCGATTCACGATTGGGGGTTTCCGCGAGGAGCGAATCTGCCGCAACATGAACTTATGATGACGACAGTTTCGACAGCCGCTTCCCGCATACAGGTTCTGAGCGTTGACGATCACCCTCTGCTTCGCGAAGGTATCGGCGCCATCATCAACAGCCAGCCCGACATGTTCCTGGCCGGCGCCGCGGCAAGTGGCAAGGAAGCAATCGAGGCCTTCCGCATACTGAACCCCCACGTCGTGCTCCTCGACCTGCAGCTGCCGGACCTCAACGGTATCGAGGTTCTGATCGCGATTCGTAGTGAGTTCCCGAATGCGCGCGTCATCATTCTCACGACCTTTGAACGCGACGTCGAGGTGCAGCGGGCGCTCAAAGCCGGCGCGCAGGGTTATCTGCTCAAGAGCGCGCCGCCCAAACAAATGCTGGACACGATTCGCCAGGTCCACAACGGGAGAAAGGCCGTGGCGCGCGAGGTGGCGGACGAACTGGCGGCTCATCTTGGCGAAGAATCGCTCAGCGAGCGTGAAGTGGAAGTGCTGCGCCATGTCGCCGCAGGCAACCGCAACCGGGACATCGCGGAGAGGCTGTTCATCGCCGAGGAGACCGTAAAGGTTCACCTCAAGCACATCATGGGCAAACTTGGGGCCAGCGATCGCACGCAGTCGGTCGCCATCGCCGCGCGGCGCGGAATCATTTATTTGTAGTGTGGGTACACGCGACACAGCAGCGGCGTTTCTCGTCGGCCGGAGAAACGCGACTAGCGTCGCGTGCACCCACTTTCCCTACGCCGTGCGTGCCGCTGGAGCCTGACGACGCCGTCTCCCGCTCAGCAGATAAACGGCGGCGCGCAGTTCCAGCAGCGGGTCCGCCGAAGCCTCGATGCCGTCCACGCGCGGGATCGGATCGAAAATGATCTGCCGCTGCTGTGCCTCGCTGTCCGGAACCACCTCGTTGAGTGCGATTCGGCCAAAGGGAACCAGTTTGCGGCTCTCGGGCCAGTGCCGGGTCGCGTCGTCCACAACATCGCCGGCGTTGGCGACCTGCACTTGAATATCGAACTCGACTGCCTGCCGAGCCACACGTTCCCGCAGCTCACCGAACAGGTAGTCAGGGTCCTTGCTCTTCGCTGCGGCATCGTCGAGGTGCTGGATGCCGGCCACCGGCGTTATCCGGTACCGTCCGTAATTCTCGATGCCGTCGCCATTGATGAACCGATACGCGATGACGCCGAAGTAAGCTTCCTTCGCGAAGCTCACCGGACTGGGTTTCGGCGCCTCCACGAAGGCCAGCGCCGCCGGATGAGCGCCGAGAAATTTCTGCATCGGCGACGGCGACGGCGCCCCCGGGCCGCTGGCGGCTGCGGCGCGCAGAAATTCGAGAAACTCCTCGCCGGTGTGGGTCGGGAAGGCGTCGATCGAGTGGCCGATGATATCTGTATGGAGACGCTCTGCCAGGTTAAAGCGGACCGCAAATCCGCGGGGATTGGCGTTCGGATCGTTGTCGGGCATCATTGGAATTCCAGTCTGGTTGGAAAACCGGGCCGTGACCGAAGTCGAGTCGCGGGTAATGTGCGGCGCGTGAGTCAGAGACCGAGCCTCCGGCGACGGGGTGAATGTGCCGTTCAGGAGCAGGCCTTTGGCATGAGCCGGGCGAAAACCCGGATGCAGGCCGAACAAAGCGTCGAATTGCGCAATCAGATCGTTGGCGAGTTTGACAACACGTTCATCGGATGGAAGCGGCATGGTGAGTCCTTTCGTTGTTGCGTTCTCCCCTCAGGATGCAGCGAGACACCGCTTTGTTGGGTAGATGATCGATTTTTTTGGAAGGAGACTGTGCGGAGAGGCACCAATCAAGCCGCTTTCCGGTAGCTGCAGTCTTCAGTTCTCTCCGGCCTCGCGACGGGCCGCAGCACGGGCGCCAGCTTCCTCTTCGCATTGAAGACTCTCCACTGCACGGTCCCGAGCGGAATTTTCTGCGCCGCCGCGATTTCGTGATACTCCCATTCCTCGACGAAACGGAGAGTCAGAACCTCTTTTTCGCGCGCGTCGAGCGAGGCCATCCAGAGATTGAACTCAAACGTTGGCGTTCCCCCGTTTCCGGCTTTGACCGCGATCAGCTTCTCGGGCACATCCGCGAGGTCCACCGTATCCCGATCGCGCGACTGCCTGCCATAGTGCCTGGAGAGAGTGTTGCGCGCAATGCGGAATACCCAGGCGCGGAACAGGGCGCGATCACGAACCTGCGAGGCCTTCCGGAACACGGTGAACATGACCTCCTGTGCGAGATCCTCGGCCGTCAGGGTACATCCGCGCGCTCTGAAAAACGCCACCAGTTGTGGTGTGAACGCAGCGAACAGGCCGGCAAACGACTGTTCGCCGGGTGCGTCGAGAAATCCGTTCACAGCGGCCACTTCGCGGCCAATGCGTTCGCTCAGGTTTGTCTCGTTCGGCATATCGTGAATCAAACCTCCCGCTCTAATATGGCGAAAAGCGCCCCCGAATCCATCACGATTTGGGAGGCTTTTTCGCTACCAGGAACGGTGCCGGGACACATACCCGATCGGGTTATCGGGCGCTACCGGCCACGCGCGCGAGCGCGGCCGATGCGACGCGATGGCCGGCCTTCCGCGGCACGCGCAGTGCGGCGCCCACTACCTTGTGAAACAGCTAAACGTTAGTCGCACTATGCGGCGGGAGAGCGGAAAAGACATCCCGGGATTTGAAGGTTGTTGAGGTAATCTGGCCGCTAAAGGTTGGGCGCTAACAACATCGGGTTACGCAAGGCCTCTCATAAGAGTCTGAGAACGATCGTTGCAAACATGCAATCCAGGGTCTCCACTCCACAGAAGTGAAGGCCGGAGCTGAGAGCCGGCAGATTCACTAAAAAGGAGTGGATATGCGAACGGAGACTTCTATTGAGACAAGAGGATTCGGCTTCCTTTGGTGCCGGTTGATGCATGATGCACCGATGTGGCCATTCAGAAACAGTTATCGGTGCCGCAAATGCGGCAGCATACATCCGGTGCAGTGGGAAGGACGCGCCGCACCGAAGGTCCCGCGCCGAACCGGGCGCATGCTATCACTGTCGCACTAATCAATGAGTCGTATGCTGCCTAAGCCAGGAGAAGGCTAGCTAGATAATCGCGCAACTCAGTACTGTACTGCCAGTACTATTAACAACCCGGCGATCCCAGAGCCTGTGCCGCTATAAGGGCTGCGGACAAGCAACGGCCTTTAATCACAGGCACTCCAGCGTGCCCGGCAAATCTCACGGAATGGCGACGATGCTCCCGAAGGCGTAGCCGTTTCGCTGTGGTGGGCGGAAGTACAGTGATCTGGAACAAATTTGGAGGATCGAGGGAGGGGGATTGGGGGTATACTTGCGTCATGCTGGGTGCCAACTTGGCTCATGCTGGGTGCCAAAATGGCACTCACAGCCAAAGTATTTTTCGGGATCGATAAATCACGACGCGGGCCGGATTCAATGTTCGCGGTCGGAGGAGCCGGGAAAGATGACGAAGATAACAGGGATTACGATAAACGGGGCTATGGTTTGGGTGCTGGCAGTTTGCCTGCTCCCCGCGACTTGCAGGGCAGGCACAGTTCTTGGCTTCACCTTCAACTCAGCTGGCTCTTCCGCAACGGTCTCGGGAGGGTTTTTGACGTCTCTCACCGAGGATATTTCAACGGTCGCCATCAACGGCACATCCTACAACGGATTGTCGGACCAGTTGACGGTTACCACTACCAGCACAGCCGATACATTCACGATTTCGGGTGCGCTGAACGGCGCGCTGGCCGGCGTGACTGGTACCTGGCTGATATTCGAAACAGACCCGTCCGTGGCTACCGAAAACGGGGCTGGCGATTTCGTGGTTACATATGGCGACGCTACGTCGCTGGACAGTGTGAGCAGCGTTCTCGCGTCGGACCTCAACGTCACTTTCACTACGGGCGTTGGTGAAGTGTCTCTTGGCGTTGGAAACGGAGTCTTGATTGGTGGTGATGGTACGGTGGCCAGCAACGTTCTTACCCCAACGCTTGCGTCAACGTCCACTGGTACTCCTGAGCCATCCTCCTGCCTGATGCTTGGAACGGGGCTTCTGGTGGTCTTCATGGTTGGCAGGAAGACTTCTTTGTGGGCCGCCCGCCTCTCGGGAACTATCGTCGGGTGATTAACATGTTGAGCTATCTACGCGCATCTGTCATCCCGTTCATGATGGCGGTCCTGAGCATGGCCGTCGGCGCAGTGCCGTCTCTTGCCTTAACCGCCCCCGCGATGCAGATTACGGATGGTACCAACACCGTCACTATCGATTCGACCGGTACGGTTACTTTTTCTCCCGGTTGCGTCTGCACTACGTTAACGCCGCCAACAGGGGTGCAGGCAGACCACGAAATCATCTGGGCCGGGACCATAGGTAACTTCTCGATCCCCGGTGGATTCACCGGCAAGCCGCGGGCATTCTTTCCGGGTAGTGTTCAGGCAATTGACCTCGAGAGTGGGGGACTTACTAACACCGGGGCGTCTGCCGCGACATTAACCGTCAGCTGGTCTGACACGGGCTTCACGGAGATTGGGCCGAGCTCGGTGACTGCCTTCACTAGTTTCAGCGGTACGGGGACGGTGAACTACACGGCCTACGTAGATCCTTCCAACAGGCTGTTCGGTGAGACGCCGCCGGCGGTCGTAGTCGCGGGTCTGTCAAACACCCCGAGCGGAATAGTGACAGCGACCGGTCCCCCACCGTCATCGGAGCCTTTCTCCATGACCCTTGTAGAAGCGATTACTCTGAACCCAGGCGAAACACTCGCCAACGACTTCTCCGTCGAGGTCACGATCATCCCGCCAGTGGTCTCCTACCTGGTGAAATATGCGGCCAACCTCGACATCGGCGAATCTTACGTCAACATCACTAACACGGGGGCCAATGGCTGTTCAGCGCTGGGCCCCGGCTACGGCGCGCCGTCCGGCAACATCTGTGCCAACGTATATACGTTCGACTCGGGCGAGGAGCTGGTCTCATGTTGCTCCTGTCTGATCACCTGCGACCAGACGGTTAACCTTGGCGTGAACAGGGACCTGACGATAAGAACCCTCACGGGCAAGGTTCCGACCTCGGTGACAGTAAAACTGCTCGCCAGCCTCGCGGGCGGCGACGGCACTGGTACGAGTTGCTTCAACTCCGCGGCAACGGTGACAACTGCGACGCTCGCGAACGGCTTGGCCGCCTGGGGTACGACACTCCACGCGGGGCCCACGGCGGGCTACGATTCTACTGAAGCGCCATTCACGGCGTCTACTCTGAGTCAGAGTGAACTGGCCAGCCTCGGTAACCGGTGCGCCAACATCCTGGGCAACGGCAGCGGCTCCGGCGTTTGCAATTCATGCCGGGCTGGCGCGCTGGGAGCGAAGCCATTACCGGATTAGTTTTGGCTCTTAGGATCTCTGTCCGCCAGGCTGCTCAAAAAACGCCTGAAATGGCTGGGAGAGTTCACAGACTAAAGTATTCCGCCGGGTTTCACGCGGCGCGGAACGTTACGCATTGCGGGAATTGCCGTTTTCTTCAGTAAGACCGCGGCCGATATCCCGGGCGCGACCTGACCCGGTAGTGCTTCCCCGTGTCGCTCACGATCTGGATATCGATCTTGCGGAATCCTTCGTTCGGATTCGGCGCCGGATAGTACGTCACCGTATACGAATTGCCCAGATCTTCGCGGATGGCCTCGAACGCTTCCACCTGCTTCTGCCACGTCTTCGCCCAGTAGGCTTTGCCGCCGGTCCGCGTCGCGATGCGCTTGAACACGTTGCTCGAAATCGGGTCCTTGTTCACGTCGTTGGTCGAGATCACGTAGATCGGAATGCCTTCGTCTTCGGCCACCGCGCGCACATCGTCCGGCGCCACCATGCTGGCGTTATCCGGGCCGTTGGAAAACACGATCACCACCTTGCGTCCCGGCACTTTCGCCGCGTCGCGCAGCGTCAGCAGCAGCCCGTTGTAAAGCGCCGTATCGTCGCCCGCCACCGACTTTCGCAGTCCGAAGATCGCGTCGTTCCGGTCGTGCGTCAGAGCGGCGCGGCGCGCGACAGATTGCGGCTGAACGTGTAGACCGCCACCGAATCGGCACTGATCCAGCCCGCGCACGAAATCGGCGATCGCATCTTCGGCATACACGAAACCCGTGATACATGAAGTTGCTCGTGTCGAACAGAACGAACACATTCGTGCCCGCGAAGCATCGGTGCCTGCTGGCGCGGCATTGTTCACGGCGCGCTCGCGTATCGGGCTGTTCGGCGGGCGCGAGCGGCTTCAGCGAGCCGTCCGTCCAGAATCTGCATCGCCGGCCGGTTGCCTTCGGAAAACGTCGCAGATCTTCTGCTTTGATCCCGTCTTCCATGAATGCGGAAGTCGGAGGGCTTCAGGCCGTTCACGTACTTGCCCTTGTTGTCGGTGACCGTGAAGCTGAGCACCACCAGATCGACCTTCGACTGGAAGACCGGCGTCTTCGCGTCGCTGGCGCGATATCCTGCGCAGCCAGCCAGATCGCTGCCCGCCGCCAGGCCACCCGATCAGCACGCCGAATTTCCGAAGCCTCATGCCTTGAGTCGCCTGCGCGTTCTCGAACGGCTTGATCCGCATCGCCTGCGTCCTGCCGTGTTCCGCCCGCACATCGTCACCCACGGACCGCAGGCTCCTCAGCAGCGCCGGCCAGTCCTCCAGATGCGAAGCGAAAATCCGCTCCACTATCTGCTGCGTCCACTCCGGAACCAGCACGTTCAGCTGCGCCGGCTGCACGCCCGATCTGGTCGCCGACGTCGGCCCAGTACAGCAGATTCGATTCCCAGCTCTCCGCCATGATCCGGCTCGAATAGCCCATGAGGGTCGGGAAACGTTTTCAGATTCAGCAACTCCGGCCGGTAGGAATTCGCCAGCGTCGGTTTCGGGGTGCCCCAGGCGCGCGAGATCGCCGCCGCGCTCACCTGATCGGGCGCGATCGACTCGCAGATGCAGCGATCTCCGCGGCCTCCGGGCTCGCTGCTGAACGAACCCGAATGCGCCAGCGTGCCGGCGATCGCATACATTTCGGACGGCGTCAGCAGATTCGATCGCGCCATGCACATCGCCCGCCGCGATGGAACCGCATCACCTGCGAGGCCCGCAGCGGATTCGCCACCCGATACAGCGCGCGCGACACTTCGCTCGCGGTGCGACGGTTCCAGCGCCGCCTCCGCCATCAGGTCCTCCGCATAACGCATGTGCACGCCGACCCAGTGCATCTGCGCGCGCGTCACCGTCCAGAATCGCGGCGCGCGTGCCGTCAGCATCATCTGCGGCACCAGATCGCCCCAGATCAGCGCCTGCGTCTGCGTCGGAACCAGGAAATTCTCTTCGGCTTCGGCCAGCGCATAAGGCAGACCGGACAGCGACCCGACCAGCCGCCCGCCGGCGTTCGACGGCCAGCCGCGTGCCGTAGACCTCCGTCGTCCGCCAGCGTGATTGGCATCCCGCGGTGCCGATGAAAATCGTGACCGCGCACAAACAGCGGATTCGTGATCAGAATCTGCGCGCCCGGCGGAGCGTAGTGGATGTAGTTGTAGCCGACCAGCGTGTCGCGCAGCGCCGGCGCCAGCTGCCCGCGGATGTCGCGCAGCTTCTCCGGATCTTTCGCGGCTTTGTCGATCAGCGCGCGCAGGTTGAGTTTGCGCTCGTCGTCGATATGCCGGTCGACCCAGTATCCGAACGCGACGCTGCTCTTTTCCACGCCGCTCATCGAACTGCGCGGCAGCTCGATATCGCCCACACGCGCCGCCAGGCGCTGCGGCCAGCTGCGCGTTCAGCTTCTCGCCCTTCGCCACGCCTTGCAGATTGTCGGCCAGCTCGAAAAGCAGATCGACGGCAAGCAGCTTCTGCGCCTCGAAGATCCGCTGCTCGTCCTGCACCAGTTCGGCGCGTGGTTCCGAATCGTCCGATGCGCGGCCCTCCCGCCAGCAGCGCCAGCATGCGCTCCTGCGGCGACGCACCGGTCGCCGCGTCCCCGGCCCCGATTTTCAGCAGCGTATTCACTCCGGACCGGCCCGCGTCGAAAAGCTCGCCGCGCGTTCTTCACCGTCCCGAACGGCATGAGAATCGCCAGCAGCGCGCCATCCGCCTGATCCGCCGGAATGCTGCCCTGGCGGCACGAAAATCTGCCAAAGTCCCGGTCAGCCCCTGAAACGTTCCCGACCGCGTCCTGGCGGAACGGCGTATCGCGGATCTTGTCCACCGCCTTCGGCAGCATCCATCCACGCCACGATCGTCCGGTCGGTGATCGTCGGCGCGTCGTTGAAGATCGCGTACTGAGCGCCGTAACACAGACCAGGCATGCACCAGCCGCTGCACGGTTTCCGTCTTCAGAGGCTGGGCGCGGTTGCGGTCCATATCGCTCAGGGCCATGAAGATCTTCAGCGGTTCGTTGTCCACAGGCTTGCGGCAGAGTGCAAAAAGCGCCTCGACAACATCGTCCGGGTCTTTCCAGCTCACGGCGGCCTTGCTCAGCCTCGCGTCGTACTTGCCTTTGGGATTCTTCTCGAATAACGCTTTCCAGACCTCGAGATCGCCGGGCATATGCACCCGCCCGTCCGCATCGAGGTGCAGCCGCGTGGTCAGCAGCATCATTTCCGCATTGGACCGGAACACGGGACGCGCCGGACCCGGACGTCGTGACGCGGCCGCGCACGGCGGCATAGAAACGCTTCATGCGCGCCGGATCGGTCAGGTAGTCCTCGCACCGGACCATGTAATCCGCGCCAGCGAATCGTACAGGCCGGCCAGCCAGCCGTCGTCCTTCGACATCAGCTTGTCGAAAAACTCCGCGCCTTTGTCCGGGGAGGCTCCCGCCAGATCCGCCCACGCCTGCGCCGATTTCGCGCCGCCCGGCACAATCGCTTTGCCCTGGCGGATTTCGAAATTGCCGCCGAAGAAATCCAGCACGTTCGCCGAATCCGCGCAGCCGCTGCGCCGCGATCGCGTTGCGCAGTGCGTCTGCCGTTTCCGGATCGAGCTTGGACATGCCGAGATAGAAGCGGCACAGTCCGGGGTCGCCGAGGAACGCATCGATGAAGTCGCCCTGAGATCTTGTTCTTCGCGCTCCCATGCCAGTAATCCGCCGAGTAGAGCACCGTGGCCTGAGAGGGATGGTAGTCGTAGCGAAAACGGGCTGTCGGTACGCAGAGCCTGCTCCAGTTCCGCCAGAGGGAAACCCGAATCGGTCGTGATGAAAGCGCGCGCCGCGTTCACGGTTTCGAGCACCACTTCGCTGCCGCAACCGCCGCGCATGCGGTAGCCCAGCACGCGCAGCAGGTCATTGGTCTGCGTCGACTCGCACATCTCGATGCGGATGAATTTGTCGGGACCGGCCAGCGCCTCCAGTCTCGCGCGCCTGCGAAAGATAGCGGCGCACCAGCTTCAGATATTCGGTCTCTTCCAGAACTTCGTTCGATCGCGATGCCTGATACCCGTTCGTGACTACATTCCGCGCCAGCGCGGGAAGCAGGCCGTCGGGGCTGATATCGGCAGGCAGAGCTGCCATGCGGGCGAACGACTTGATCGGTCCCGGAATCGGAATCTGTGCGCGATTCCGGGTCCCGGCGGCTGGGGCTTCGGGCAGCCGCAGATCCGCAGCTGGCGCATCCCTCTCCGCGGCCGAGCGGTTTCCTGCAATTAGATCGAGTTTCACCGCCTGGCGCGCGGCATGAACTGCGTCCTGGGTGCGTCCGGCGCTCTTCCAGAGGCCGGCGCTTTTAAGCCATTCGTCCCGGGCTGCCGGATCCTTGTAGCGTTCCAGAAGCTGCGCGTACGCCGTTACCAGTTCGGCGTCGTTGGGCGTTGACTGCAGTGCTTTTGTAAAGGCTTCTCTAGCGGCGCCAAAATCGCCGGCGTCCTCATACTTGTGAGCCCGGTCCACTGCGTCGTTCGCCCGAAGTCCCGGGCAAAGGCACAGCAATGAAAACACGACGGTGGAGCTCACCCGCATGAGACCCTCGCTATTGGTACATCGACTCTAACATTTTACGTAAGCGGATGTGTAACGGACGTGTAAAATCAACGCCCAATGTGCGCCAGTTCCGCCAGATCGAGGCGGCCTGTATAAATGGCCATACCCACTGCGGAGTGGATGTCAAGCGCGGCAAGTGCGCGGATGTCGTCGATCGTCGTGATACCGCCCGCCGCCGTGATCTCGTGTTTCGTGGCGGCGCGCAGACGGCGGAACCAGTCGAGGTCCGTGCCCTGCATCATGCCTTCTTTATCCACATAGGTGCAGAGGAAGCCGGAGCAGTACGGTTCCAGCTGATGGATCACTTCTTCGGCGGTGAAACGCGTGGCTTCCTGCCAGCCTTTGACGACGATGCGGCCGTCCTTCGAATCGAGCGCCAGCACGATGCGCTCCGCGCCCGATGGCGTCGGCGAGCGACTGCAGAAAAGCGCGGTTCGGGCCGTCGGCGGTGAACGCCGACGTGCCAACGATAACGCGAAAGGCGCCCTGCGCGACCAGCGTCTCGCGCCCGTTCCACCGTGCGCACGCCGCCGCCGACGCGGCATGACTGCCTTCGACGCAAGCATCTCCACCAGCGCGTCGTTCGCGCCGCGGCCCATGGCGGCGTCGAGATCGATCACCTGAATCTGCGGGAAGGCGGCGAAGCGCGCGCAGCATTTCATCGGGGCTGTCGCCTTCGAGAGCTTTCTCGCGGCCCTGTACCAGCTGGACGACTTTGCCGTCCATCAGATCGATGCAGGGAATGATCAATGATGTCTTCCTTGACCGGGATTCCGGCGCGGTCGAGGCATTCCTTGAGATCGTCGACCGTGTAAGTGCCGTAGTGAAAGACGGAAGCGGCGAGCGCGGCGTCGGCTTCGCCCTTCAGTGAGAACGCGCACAAAATGCTCGGGCTTACCCGCGCCGCCGGATGCGATCACCGGGATGTGCGTGGCGCGCGATACGGCGCGCGTGAGGGCGCAGTCGAAGCCGGTCTGGACGCCGTCGGTGTCCATCGAAGTGAGCAGGATCTCGCCCGCGCCCAGCGCTTCACCGCGCGCCGCCCATTCGATGGCGTCGATGCCTTCGTCGTCGCGGCCGCCGCGCGTGTAGACGTGCCACTTCCCGGGGCCCTGGCGGCGCGCATCGATCGCCAGAATCACGGCCTGCGCGCCGAATTCGACTGCTCAGTTCGGAGATCAGTTCCGGCCGTCGCACGGCGGCTGTGTTGACCGATACCTTATCCGCGCCCGACATCAGAATCAGTGCGCGCATCGGCGATGGAACGAATGCCGCCGCCCACCGTGAGCGGAATAAAAACCTTCCGCGCGGTGCGCGCCACGACATCGGCCATGATGGCGCGGGCATCGCTCGAAGCGGTGATATCGAGGAAGACCAGTTCGTCGGCGCCCTGCTGGTTATAGCGATCGGCGAGTTCGACGGGATCGCCGGCATCGCGCAGGTTCACGAAGTTAACGCCTTTGACGACGCGCCCGGCAGTGACGTCGAGACAGGGAATGATGCGCTTAGCCAGCACGTCTAATACCCTCCGCGCACAACGGACCCTTCGGCCTGTGCGCTCATATCAGCTCCACAAAATTGCGCACAATGGCGAGGCCCAGCGGGCCGGATTTTTCGGGATGGCACTGCACGCCGAATACGTTGCCGGATTCGAGCACGGCGGTGTACGGGACCGTGTAAGTGCACGTAGCCGCAGTCTGCTCGACCACCGGCACGTAATAGCTGTGCGCAAAATAGACGTACGGATGTTCCGGCAGGCCCTTAAGCAGCCGCGACGGCCGCACGCTGATCCAGCTGATTCCAGCCCATATGCGGGACGCGCGCAGTGGGGTCGAAGCGTTTCACCTGGCCGGAGAAGATCCCAAGGCCGCGCTGGTCCGGCGCTTCCTCGCTCGCGTCGAAGAGTCCCTGGAGGCCGAGGCAGATGCCGAGAAACGGCACACCCGCCCGGATACGGCTGATGAACGCGCTGCGCACGTTCATCTCGTCGAGCGCGCGCAGCATCTGGCCGAAGTGGCCGACGCCGGGCAGAATGATTTTCGTCGCGCGTTCCAGCGCCGCGGCATCGCGCACGAGCTCGTAGGTAGCGCCGATTTCGTCGAGCGTATTTTGCACGGAGCGCAGATTGCCCGCGCCGTAGTCGAAAATCGAAATCACAGTAAACCCTTGGTCGATGGCAGCTGATCTTTCAGCCGCGCGATCCATCGAGCAGGCATAGCGCATGGCGCGCGCCCAGCATTTGAAAATGGCTTCGATCTTGTGGTGATTCGACCGGCCATAGAGAACCTTCGCGTGCAGGTTGGCGCCCGCATGGTGCACGAAGCCGCCGAAGAAGTCTTCCACCAGTTCGGTCTGCAGATCGCCCACCAGACGCACTTTGACCCGGTCCTTGTAGACGAGCGCCGGACGTCCGCCGAGATCGACCGCGACGACCGCGAGCGTTTCATCCATCGGCAGCACGAAAGTATCCGGCGCGGTTGATGCCTTTGCGATCGCCAAGAGCCTGCGCGAAGAGCTGCCCGATGACGATGCCGGTGTCTTCGACCGTGTGATGCTGGTCGACGTCGAGATCGCCCTTCGCGGTCAGCTTGAGATCGAAGCCGCCGTGTTTCGTGAAAAGCTCCAGCATGTGGTCGAGGAAGCGGATGCCGGTCGAGATCTCGTAGCGGCCGCGGCCTTCGATGCGCAGTTCGCCGCCGATCTGCGTTTCCTTCGTGTCGCGCTGCAGCTTAGCGGTTCGCGGCAAGTGCAGCCTCCAGCGAGTTGATGTCGTCGAGAACGGCGACCGCGCCTTCGTCCCGCAGCAGCTTTACCAGCGTCGTCGTAGCGCGGATTTGCCGCGCGCAGCGATGCCGATGAACGGGACACTCCGCGCCGCGCGGCAGCGCGCGCGTCATCCACCGTATCGCCGAGGTACCAGCACTTGCCGTGCTCGACGCGCGGCGCGGATTTTGTGGAGGCCTTCGGGATCGGGCTTGGTGCGCGCCACATCATCCACGCCGATGACCGGATCGAAGCGCCCGGGCAGGAAACGGTCGAGAGTGACGTTCGCCTCCCAGCGCAGCCGGCCGGTGAAGACAGCGAGATGATGCGTGGCGCCGAGCCGGTCGAAGAGGCCATCCGTCGCGAGCCACTGTTCGCGCAGGATCAGCGCCGTTGCGTGCCATCGCCGTGAAAAAGCTTCTGGAAGTAATCCACCACTTCGTCGTACGGCGTCTTCCCGCCGCGTTCCTGGATCATGCGTGTGGAGAGCTGCCAGTCGTCGTTCCAGCCGCCGCGATTTTTCCAGTCCTGAATTTCTTCGCGCGACGGCTCATCGCCGGTAAAATGCTTCACCGTCGCCTGAATCGTCGCGCGATACGATTCGGTGACGTCAACCAGCACGCCGTCCATATCGAAGATGAGAAGGTCCTTCACCAGATCTTCTCCAGTTCGTCGAGCACGCGCCTGCGCCTGTTCGCGTGTGCCGGCGGTGATGCGCACGCCGCCGGGGATTTCGTAGCTGCGGTCGCGCACGAGGATGGCTTTGTCGCGCAGCGCGTCGCGCACTTCGACGGCGCGATCGCCGAAATAACCGAGGATGAAGTTGGCGGAACTCGCCGCATGTCCGATGCCGAGTCTTTGCGAGGCCCGCGCGCAGCAGTTCCCGCGCGGCCAGCGCTTCCGTCACGTAGTTCGCGACGTATTCCGTATCCTGCACCGCGGCTTCGGCAGCCAGGGCCGCAAGCATGTTTACGCTGTACGGCGATTGCGCTTTGTGCAGATATTGCGACATTGGCCGCCTGCGAGAACAGGCAGCCGATGCGCATCGCGGCCATCCCGTAGACCTTCGAAAACGTGCGGCTGACGAAGAGATTCGGATACTCGGCGATCAGCAGCAGCGCCGTGATGCCGCAGAATTCGTAATACGCTTCGTCGATCAGTACGGCAGCCTGCGGGGCGCGGTCGAGGATCTGTTCGATCGCTGCGATGTCGGTGGCGGTGCCGGTCGGATTGTTCGGATTCGAAATCAGAATCGCGCGCGTCGCCGGCGTGATGGCGGCGAGGAGTTCCCGCGAGCGGAAACGCCAGCGTGCCGGCGGATGTAATCGACCTCCCCGATCTTCGCGCCCGCCACTTCGGCGTAGAAACGATACATCGCGTAAGAGGGCCGCAGGATGATGACTTCGTCGTCGTCATCCACGTACGTGTTGATCGAGCACCTGAATCGCTTCGTCGGTGCCGTTGGTGAGGAGCAAGTTCGTCCGGCGCGACCTTGAAGAACGCCGCCAGCGCCGGCTTTACGCGCGTGTATTCGGGATAAATGCTCAGCTGCTGTTCACAGCAGCTTCTTGCAGGAACTCGATGACACGCGGCGAACAGCCCACCGTGTTTTCGTTGAAATCGAGACGCAGCTTGTTCGCGCGCCCCGCGCTTGGCGGCGAGTAGGGGGCCATACGCTGAGCACGGCTTTGCGCGGAGCTGAGATTACGGCAAGGCGCACCTCCACGGAACGGGCGTGCGCTTCGAGACCTTCGGCGCGCGCCAGCGTCGTGATCGACGGCGCGAGCTTCGCCAGAGCGTGGAGATCGAGCTTGCTGCGACCGAAATCACCTTGACGTAGTCGGCGGCGGACAGCCCTCCGCGCAGCCGCGCGACGCCGTTGGTCGGCAGCACGTGATTCGGTCCCGACGACATAGTCGCCCGCCGCTTCCGGACTGTACGGCCCGATGAAGATGCTGCCGGCGTGGCGAATCTTCGGAAGCAGTTCCTCGATGATGAATGCGTCAGATGCTCCGGCGCGAATGCGTTCGAAAGCTCGCACCGCTTCATCGAGCGAATCCACGATGACGATGGCGCTGTTTTTGTCGATCGCCTTGCGCGCCACGGCGCCGTCGGCAAGCGTCGCGAACTGGCGTTCGACTTCCTTCGCCACCTTCTGCGCCAGGCGTCTCGAAGTGGTCAGAAGAATCGCGCTCGCATCGGTATCGTGCTCGGCCTGCGCGAGCATGTCGGCGGCGAGGAACTGCGGATCGCCTTCGCCGCGATGATCAGAATCTCCGTGGGCCCGGCCACGAAATCGATCCCGACTTCTCCCGCCAGCAGCTTCTTGGCCGCGGCGACGTAAATATTGCCCGGGCCCGACAATGCGGTCCGCGCGCGGCACGGTCTTCGTTCCGAAAGCAAACGCCGCGATCGCCTGCGCGCCGCCCATCTGGAAAACCTGGTCGACGCCCAGCATGGTGCGCCGTACCGTAAACCTCATCAACAGCTTTCGGGCACGCGACGCAGATGTTCTTCACGCCCGCGGCCTGCGCGGGAACCGCCGTCATGATCAGCGTGGAGGGCAGCGGATAGCGGCCCGCCGGAATGTAGGCGCCGACAGTATCGAGCGGCCGCACAATCTGGCCGAGCTGCGAGCCCTGGCCGAAACTGATGCCCGTATATTCGCGACGGCAGTTGCTTTTCCGCGAAATCGCCGGACATTGTGCGCCGCGACTTCGACAGCCGAACAGAAATCCGGCGTCAGGCGATTCGCCGCGGCTTCGGCAGTTCCGTCACCGGCACCCGCACGATTTGCGGTCGAGCTTGTCGAACTTGCGCGCGTATTCGAGAAGGCCTTTATCGCCGCGGCTTCCGCACGGCTTCGAGGATCGGACGCACGGTGTCTTCGGCTTCGGTCAGCCGTGGCGCGCCGCGCGGGCAAGACGGCCGACCTGTCTGGATTCAGGATGCGGAGCATTTCTATAAGAGCATCGGCGGCAAGATCACTACATTTACATCACGATTTTGTTCAGCGGGTATTCGACAATGCCTTCGCCGCCCGCCTGCTTCAGCCGCGGAATGATCGTACGCACCGTCGATTCATCCAGAATCGTGTTCACCGCCAGCCATTCGCTATCGCTCAGGTGCGAAACCGTCGGACGCTTCAGCGCCGGCAGCACTTGCATCACCGCATCGAGATTGTCGCTGATGCACGTTCAGCATCAGCCCGACCTTGCCCAGCGCCGCGATCGCGCCATCGAGCAGCAGTTTCAGGTCCTGCAGCTTCGGCGCTTCCAATCGTCCGCCCAGGATGTTTTGTTCGCGATCAGCTGCGTATTCGATTCGAGAACCGTCTCGACAATCCGCAGCTTGTTCGCGCGCAGCGACGATCCGGTTTCGGTGACTTCGACAATGGCGTCGGCCAGCACCGGCGGCTTCACTTCCGTCGCGCCCCAGCTGAATTCGACCTTCGCCTTGACGCCGTTGCGCTCGAGATATCGCTTTGGTGGTGGCGACCAGTTCCGTCGCAATGACCTTGCCTTCGAGATCCTTCACCGAATGGAACGCGCTCGATTCCGGCACCGCCAGCACCCAGCGCACTTTGCCGAAACTCTGCTTGGCATAGACGAGATCGGCCACCGGCATGAACATCGGCGCCGACTTCCTCCACCCAGTCGAGCCCGGTGAGCCCCGCATCGAGAATGCCGTCCTCCACGTACCGCGCCATTTCCTGCGCGCGAATGAGCATGCACTCCATGTCGGGATCGTCGATCGGCGGGAAAGTAGGAGCGCGAACTGGTCGTGATGTTGAAGCCCGCGCGGCGGAACAGATCGACCGTCGCGTTTTCGAGGCTGCCCTTGGGGATGCCGAGCTTTAGTTTCCTGACCACAGGTGCTTCCCTTGCCCGGAGTCTCCGGGGATAAGGCCTGACCGGTTGTTCATTATCGAGGGCCTCCATTGTTATCGCGCACAACGGACCCTTCGGCCTGTGCGCCGTACACGGCGTTCGGATCGTAGGTACGCGGCTCGCTTTCGATCCAGTTGTCGCCATCGAGTTTCCGGTAGAAGCAGCTCTCGATAACCGTTGTGACAGACGCCCGGGCCGAGCGCCTCGACCTTGATCAGCAGCGTGTCGTCGTCGCAGTCGGTCGAAATTTCGCGCACCACCAGGCGATGGCCGGAGCTTTCGCCTTTCATCCACAGCTTGTTTCGCGAGCGGCTGTAGAAGGTCACGAAGCCGGACTCGCAGGTCTTGCGGAAAGCTTCATCGTTCATGAAGCCGACCATGAGGACGCGCTGCGTCGCGGCGTCCTGAATGACGGCGGGGATCAAGGCCGTCGAGTTTGCTGTAATCGAGATTCATCGTTTGTGGCAGCCGCAGAGCTTCATTTAATAAGCCCGGCGGCAATAAAAAAGCCCGCCGGTTACTGCGGCGGGCATCCTTTCGTTTGACTTACAAAATCGGTTTAAGCCAGGACGCGCCGCGCAGTGGTCGCATGGTGATGATGATGCAACCGGTGGGCGTGGATCGCTGACATAAAACAGCATTGTAGCAGACAGGGGTCCGCGTTCAGAAACAGGCACGAGGCGGCGTTTTCCCCTGGCTCGACGCTGCATCCGGAGTCCGGCCTGCCTGCGAGCCGGGCCTCCGTAGTTATCCGAGATTAGGTTAGTTTGTTTGGAAAAAACATACTTTTTTGCGCGGCCGGATTTTGAGTGCAATGGCGAGTAGCCGTCTGTGGTTCCGGCGACGGAGCCGGCGTGGCGGGCATCATGACAGAAATGCACTTGTCTTCCGGTTTTCCGCCAGTTGCGGGAGTTCGCACCATTGATGTGCGCTGCCCGGCGTCGAAGTTCCTTTGTCATTGCGATTACAGTATGCATGCCGCAGGAGGGGATTCCGAGCCTGTAGCGCGGAACTTATTGATAAATCGGGAGAGAAAAAACGGGAATCGCTGCGAATGAGATCGCGAATGTCCGGCAAAAGGGGTGACCCAGTGTCCGGGTGGCGTTCTCCCGATCTAAGGACCGCAGCAGGCTATAGCATGCGTCGACATCAACTGCAGCCCGGTCAGCGATATCCGGCGCGGGGCAGGGAGAGGCAATCCGACCGTTCCCCCCGGATTGGGTTCACTTCGTTTGGTCCCCCCGAATTTCGATTTTCTGCGAACGGTGCGGGTGGGATGCAGCGGAAAGGCGGTTTGGCGCGGGTTTGACGCTGCCTGGTGTACCCATGACGTTCGCGCACAAATGCGAACACCCGGCACGGTGCGGAAGGAGACAGAGCCCGAAGAATGGCAGTCAGCCGGCGCCGGGGTTCGTTTGGCGCGGTAATACTGTCGCGCGCGGGCCCTCCGGAGCGGGCGGCCTGCGATTCGGGCCCAACCCGGGAAGTGTGTCATCATACGCGATAAATATAATACAATCCAACACAGTTTAAGGCATAAAATATACTGATTTATTGATTTTTAATCAAATATAATCAGGCGACGGCGGGCAGGTGATTTCAGACGGAACCGATCACCGGAGACCATTGCCAGGCGCCTGAAATGTAAGAGACCGTAAATACCTTCCGGACACCCTTTCGGGAGTAATCCTGCCAACCGTTTGAAACTGAGCCAGTTGATAGAGATTTGCGCCCCTTTGATGCGTGAGACTCGCCGGGGTGCTGGTGCCCAACGGAGACGCCTTGAACAGTCTGCTTGACGGATTGGCTGGCCTACGCAACGCGCAGTTCGGCGGAACCACGCTTAACCGGTTTAACGACGATCTCCACATCGTGCCCTAGCAGCCCGTGGTAAAAGTCAGATTTTCGCCTCCAAACATGTGACCTCTGAAATGTTTCAGACGTCATAAGCTGTATGGCGATGGGTAAGCGCAAGCCGAAGCAGGACGCGATGTTTTTCAGCGCTCAGGAGATTCCCCAGGCGGCAAGTCATCCGTTCTACGCGAAGGTGAACGAGATCCTGGAGCGGAACAAGGTTAACAAACGCCTGGAGCATCTGTGCAAGCGTTTTTACAAGCCGGTCATGGGTCAACCGAGTATAGCTCCGGGTGTCTATTTCCGGATGCTGCTGCTCGGCTACTTCGAGGGAATCGATTCGGAACGGGGAATTGCGTGGCGTGTGGCGGACTCGCTTTCGTTACGGGAGTTTCTGGGATTCAGTGTTATCGAATCGACTCCGGATCATTCGACGATGTCGCGGACGCGTCGGCTGATGCCGGTCGAAACGCACAAAGCGGTGTTCCGCTGGTTCGTGAAGGTGCTGGGCGAAGAAGGCTTGATGGACGGGCAGACCATCGCCATAGATGCGACCATGCTGGAAGCCAATGCCGCGATGCGTTCGATCAAGCGGCGCGACGATGGGCGCGGCTACGACGAATATCTGAAGGATCTGGCCAAAGCCGAAGGCATTGAGGAACCTACCCGCGAGCAGGCCGCGAGGCTGGACCGGAAGCGCAAAAAGAAGGCCTCCAATAAAGAGTGGATGAGCCCTACCGATAGCAGCGCGCGCATCGCCAGGATGAAGGATGGCCGCACGCATCTGGCGCACAAGGCCGAGCATGCGGTCGATCTGGCCAGCGGCGCGGTGGTGGCGATCACGCTGCAGGCGGCGGATCTGGGTGACACCACCACCATCGGAGTCACGTTACAGGAAGCGCAGTCCAACGCGGCCCTGATCAACCAACGCGGCGTCGAAGAGGTGGTCGCTGACAAGGGATATCACAGCAACGAAGTTCTGGTCGATTTGCATGCGGACGGTGTGCGCAGTTATATCCCGGAGCCGGAGCGCGGGCCCCGCAATTGGGACGGCAAGGAAAAAGAACAGAAGCAGGTGTATGGGAATCGGCGGCGGATGAGTGGACGGCGCGGCAAAGATCTGCAGAAGCTGCGCACGGAATTGACCGAAAGAAGTTTTGCGCACATGTACGAAACCGGCGGCATGAGACGAACCCACCTGAAGGGTCAAAAGAACATTCTGAAGCGGCTTCTGTTCCATGCCATCGGATTCAATCTGGCGCTGCTGGTCCGGAAATCTTCGGGAATCGGCAAACCGAGAACCCTGCAGGGGCTCTCCGACGCGATTTTGCTTGTCCAGATCGCGATGACGGCATGGACGGCGCACCGGAACGAATCAGCAGAAGAAAGCGGGCCCACTTCCGGTTGGTTTTCACTTCCCCTGGTTTTTCCAATCTCAAGCCACATCTAACTGTTTCCGCACTTCTGCCACGGGCTGCTAACGCAACGAGGAAGCGCATAAGGCGCTCCACCGAATATCCCCGGAACTGGCCTGCCAGCATCGCCGACACCTTGGGTTGGTCGATACCCATGAGCTGAGCCGCGGCCGCCTGAGTCAAATGCCGCTGCCGGATGGCCCGGTCGATCTTAACAACCAGTCCAGCCTTGATCAGGTGTTCGCCAGCGTCGGCCAAACCCAGGTCCGCGAACACATTGCCCGAGCCTGGTTCCATTTCAAGAGTTTTTCTTTTCAGCATTCCTCACCTCGCTGTGCAACTGTTTGAGCCGCTGCCGGACCAGGTCCCCAATGGAGACGGTGTAGATCGCATGCCAGGTTCCGCTTTTATTGTTCGCAACAATTTCCATTACCCCGCTTCCCAGACCGTGCAAGGGCTTGGCACTGGGGCTCATTTCGCCCAACTGCGCCAGGTACAAAGCGTAACCAACAACGTCCTGAATGCCAGCCGGGAACGATTTCACACTGGCGCGGGAATCGGCGAGCCACCGCGAGTTTCTCCACTTGGAACTATGCCAATATTGGCATCACGAGCACGCCCTGTCAATCAGGAAGAGCACCCGGCCGGACGACGCAATATCGGCCGATGCATCCCCGCAAACAGGGGCATATGAGCGAGTCAGCTCCGTCCATCCGATGAGGAACCGGATCCGGTAAATTCCGGCCACTCGTCAGTTGTCCCGCCAGACGCCGCAGTTCCCGGTACACGCGCGGAATCAGAGCCACCAGCGCCGGCTGCTCGCCATCGGCCCCCATTGGATCTGCGGTCCCAGGTCGCGAAGAACGCTGAGGGATTGCTGCGCGGCACGCTGAACCTGCTCGGGAGTCATGCTGCCCGCCCCGGGGATTTCACGCTCAATGACAAACTTCGGCATGCCAACGATATTAGCAGGATCTGGCAGCTGATAGCTGCCTACTGTCTCCACTTCCGCAGCGGCACGGACGCCGCGGCGCAGACCAGCACGACGGCAATCGTCGCCAGCCCACCGCCCGCCACGCTGAAGACCAACCATGCGGCGGTCCAGCCGCCGCGCCCGGCTCGCCCTGATGCCGACGCCACCCCAAACCGCCCGGTCTGCGCCGCACCACAGCCAACCACTGCCGATGCCATCGCGTTGCTGGATGCGCAATTCCCTGGCTGCCGATCGCGCCGTCCGGTACAATTGAGCGACTTCAAAAGGAAACTGAATTCATGGGCGCGACGCTGAATATCCGCCAAGTCGGCGACGTAGTGGTGATGGATGTTTCCGGCCGCATTACTCTCGGCGAAGGTTCGAGCGCGATGCGCGGCGAGATACGCGCCTTGGCGGACAAAGGAAACAAGAAGGTCCTTCTGAACCTTGGCGGCGTAACTTACATCGACAGCGCTGGCCTCGGTGAGCTGGTTTCCGGTTACACCTCGATGGTGCACGTCGGCGGTACCCTGAAGCTGCTGAGTCCGACAAAACGAACAAAAGAGTTGTTGCAGATCACCAAGGTCTACACCTTGTTCGACGTGCATGACGATGAAGCCGAAGCGGTGCGGAGCTTCGCGTGAAGCCTGTTCCTTTTCTGATTCGGTCACAACCGAGCTGAATCCTGGATATGCCGCCGCTCGGGTTGTGTCGGGCGCTCCCTTCGCATCGCGTACAAAGCTACTCTCTCCCCGCGTGGAAATCAGGTCCGGCAGTTAACCGGAAGAGCATGGCCTTTCAGAGAACCTGAGAGACTCGCCCTTGAGGACCGGCCAAGCGAGGGCTTATGAGTGCCTGCCACGCCGCAGCGCGTGTCAGAGAGACTGAAATATCGGCCATTTCGCGGGTCCCGAGTGTTTCGTTGTTAACCGGATTGCCGCGCGAGTTGTTTTCAGTTCAACAGCCCGTGGCAGAAGTCATCCCTTGGCCCAAACGCAGGCGAAAAACACCTACTCCACGTCAGCCGGCCGAAACCCTTTTGATCGGCGCGCCGGCATCGTCGAACAATGCGATCTCGGCGGAGATCGCGCGGCCTCCGGCGGTGATAACGCGTCCGCGAGAACTGCTGATATGCAGATCGTCCTTCGCGCATTTCGTCAGGTCTGTATAAGACGAACAGTTGACCGAAGGGCCAAACTGCAATTGGATGGCTTCGCTCGCGGCGCCTGGATCGACGGCGACGGGGACCGCTTGTTTGGGGTCTGCGATGCGCACAAAATACAAACCGGGTGCGGCGTCGCCAAAGTCGAAGTCACCTTTTTCGGAAGTGATTGTGGACTTCAAAACCCGCCCCGTCATGCCCTCCTGCAATTCGAGATTAAGCCTGGGCTGAGCCTCAGCGGAGCCACCGGCCATATGAAGAGTGCCTCTCAGAGAGCGCGCGTTGATCGTTGGATCGCCTGGCCATTGGAAAGCTACGCTGACATTCGAAGGTCCATTCGCTGTGACCTGCAAGCCGACGCCATCCCCGAAACCTGCGTTGTGATCGGCGGACACGAAATATGCCCCCGGAGCCACGTCTCGGAAATATGCGAAACCTTTTGTGTCCGTGACTGCGCGCCAGGAACCGGCGCCTGCCAAACCGCTGGCTTCGAGTTGCAGGCCCTGAACCGGCTTCCCTTGATTGTTCACTGCCACGCGGAAGTTCGGTCCGGCGGGAAATACCTTGTACATGATCGAACACGCCACGCGTGCACAGACAGCAAGAACAATAGCGCGGCGATTCGCACATCAGAAGCATGGCAGATTTTCAGCCAGAATAGTAGGATGACCAGACGGATAGGCGTCGCCGTTGCCGCGGTTGCCATCGGCGTGGCGTTGCCGGCCACGAGCCAGGCGCCGCCGGCCTTCGAACGTCGCGTCGATCAAGCCCGTGCCTCCGCCCATCCCGACCGGGGGCGGCGCGTGGATTGTGACGCACGGCCGCTTTAGAGCCGAGACCTGCTATGTACGCGGGCTGATCGCCTGGGCTTACGGGGTTTTGCCTGTACAGGTGAAGGGCGGACCGGACTGGCTTGACCCGGAGCCCTACTACATCGACGCGAGGGCCGGAAACCCGGAGGCAGGGCCGGAGCAGATTCGCGCCATGTCGCAGACCCTGCTGGCGGAGCGATTCAAACTGACGGTCCACCGCGAGACGCAGCAGGGGCAGGTGTACAAGCTCACCGTGGGAAAGAGCGGGTCGAAGCTGCAGGATGCGAAGGACGGCCACAAGAACTTCATCAACTGGAGCGGGCCGGGACAGGTGACGTTTACGGAGAATCAGGGGTTGTTGGGACTCGTCAATATTTTGTCGAGCCTGCTTGGTTCGCCCGTGATCGATGAGACCGGACTGAAGAGTTCTTACAACTTCAGTCTTGAGTTCACAAATCCGCGCGACCTGCGGCCGCGGCAGCCCGATTCGCCGCCGATCCTCGAGGATGCGGTCGAGGTGCAGCTGGGATTGCATCTGCAGGCGACTAAAGCACCGGTCGAGGTGCTGGTCATCGACCACATGGAAAGGCCAACGGCGAATTAGTTTCGGCGCTCAGACGATTGCGATCATTGAGCAGCGCACGGCCCTGCGCCGTCACGCGGACGAAGGACATGCCGTCAACCCGTTCGATGCGGAGCAGTTCCCGATCGTTGGCATCCTCCCAGACGGGCAGACGCGGACACGACGTGCGCCATGCGTCGATAGTTTCTTCGTAAGTGCGCTCGCGCGCGGAGACCCATGCAAGCAAGTCGAGGATGAGGTTTTCGACCGTGTCCTTCGGCATCCCAGTTGCATTCATCGGCCCTGATGACGACTATAGCGCTTCGCACATTGCTGCTTGTAGTTGCGGGCGTGGTCGCTGCAACACCTGCACTTAGCGATCCCGAACTGCTCACCTGGGACGAACTGGTGACCTTGTATCAGCAGGACGCTCCGCCAGCGCCGCTCGCGCAAAAACTGCACACACTGCTGACAACACCATTCGTCAGTAACTGGGCGTCGGAGGCGGGCAGGCAACCCAGGAAACCGTCGACAGGACTCGGTCCGGTGCTGCGCGTGGTCCAGTGGAACATCGAACGCGGACTCGAATACGATGCGGTGCGGCTGGCCCTGAGCGATCCCAAAGGCTTCAACGCGCTGATGGAGGACAAGGGCGCCAAAGCCGACGACAAGGAACGCGCGCGCGTGACGGAAGAGATTTCTGTCCTCGCGGGCGCCGATCTCATCATGCTCAATGAAGTGGACTGGGGAATGAACCGCACGCGGTTTCGCAACGTGGCCAAAGAACTGGCCGAGGCGCTCGGCATGAACTATGCGTGGGGCGCGGAATTCGTGGAAGTCGACCCCATCACGATGGGCATCGATCAGCATCTGGTGGTTCAGGAGGTCGAGGACACATATAAGGATCAGGGCCGGGACAAGCAGGAGATCCTCGACTACATTCGCGGCGTGATGAAACCGGACCCCGTGCGTTACAAAGGGCTGCACGGGAGCGCGATTCTCAGCCGTTACCCGCTGACGAACGTGAAGCTTGTGCCGTACCAGTATCAGGGGCATGACTGGTACGAAGACGAGAAGAAGCGAAAAGGGCCGCTGGCCAAAGGAGAAGGCAAGGCGAGCCTGGAGGTTTTCAAAGAGCAGTTCATCCGTCAGGTACGGCGCGGCGGGCGCATGATGCTGATTGCCGATATCGCAGACCAGGCGATCCCGACGGGATCCGCCACAGTGGTGGCGACGCATCTCGAAGACGAAACGCAGCCGAAGAACCGGCGCAGACAACTGGAAGAGCTGCTCGCGCAGATACGCGATGTCGAGCATCCGGTGATCGTGGCGGGCGACATGAATACGTCCGTGCAGGACGGCGAACCGATTACGGTGGGCCGGCTTTTCAAAGAGCATTTCGGGAGCGCGAAATGGTGGGCATCGGAAGGTGTGACCGAAGCGGTGAGCTACACAACGCCATTCGGGTTGTTTTACGAGGCGACCGTGGGCGTAACCGGAGTCGTGCGGAAAATTGAGGACCCGACTGAGCGCAGTATCCCGATTGTGGGCCGGAATCCCGAGGCGAAGTTCTTTGACGTGCTGGAGGATTTCCGGTTCGCGGATGGCGGGGCGTTCGACTTCCGCGGCGAGAAGAGCCGCACGGCCAATGGGCATGCCGGCAGACTGGCGGCTTCAAATGAACGCGCTGAAAAGGGTTTTGAGCCGACCGAGGAACTGGGCCGTCACTACGGCCCGATCGGGAAATATAAGCTCGACTGGATATTCGTGAAGCCCGGGGAGCTCAGAAAGCCGGAGGACCGGAACGGGCCGCTGCGATTTGCGCCGTTCTATGGACGCACGATGCAGACGTTGAACCATGCGATTCCGGAGCATATCTCGGATCACAACCCGATCGTGCTGGACCTGCCGCTGCGTGAACCGGGACTCAAGCCCGAGCCGCGCGAAGAAAGCGTTTCTGAAAAACAGCCGGACGTTCCCGCGGCCGCACTCCACTAGCTTGGAGGGCCGGCGCTTTGGTGCCGCCGGGCTTCTCCCGGCGCGGAGCGTCACGAATTCCGCGGGAGTGGCGTCAGTTTTCAGAAGGCAGCGACACCCGATCGATGACGAAGATTCTCAGCGGCGCGCGGGCAGGCTCGATCTTCAGCCCCAGCTGATCCTGCAGCGCAGTGAAAATCGAGGGTCCGTCGCGGATGAGTGGTGTCGAGGGATCGGCGTCGGCTGGCGGCGCAGCGGAGAAACGCACGCTGTCAGGCGTCCATTGCAACTCGACATCGTACTTTCCCGTCAGAGCGGTCTTATCGATGACAGATCGTGAGACGAAAGGGGCGAGCGATGCGGCAAGGTCGGCGGAGGTGAGCTGGCGGCCAAGGTTTTTTGGAAGCTGTAAAGGAATCGCAGATCGCAGGCGAAACCGCCTGCGCTACCTTGCTAAGTACCGTTGTTGTAAGGGTGGGGCAGGCGGTTTCGCGTGCCAGGTTCGGTTCAGTGCGATTCTTTTACAGCTCCTTTGCCTGGCGTGTTCCGTAATGCGCCGCAGGGAAGATCGGCAGGGCATAGTGCATGATGCGTTCGCCGGAATGGTTGGGTTTAACACCAGCTACCTCGAAAGATTGCTGAGCAGCCATCACGCCGCTGATTCCAAAAACGCACACTAGTGTTCTCCAGCCCATATGCAGTGTGTCTCCGGCACAGTGTACGGTTTTGGCTGGCCAAACGCGTGCACGCTGACCTGTGCTCAGATGAGCAAACGCAATCAAAGGAGTGAAATCATGAAATTTCAGTGGTGACGGATAACCGGATGGGTGCGCCGGATCTCGACATGCTCAATGACGACCTTGCCAGAGTGCGCGACTACCGCGCGAATCACGAGGCCTGGCGGTAAACGGCAAATGAGAAAAGCGCGGAGCCCTTGCGGACTCCGCGCGTCTGCTGCGTGCAGCGGGGAGGAGCTTAAACCGCCAGGTACCACTTGTTGCCGTCGCGATTCACCAGCAGGAGCGATTCCCCGCCTCCGTGATGGATCGCATTCGTCACATCGCTTGCCGTGGCGACCGCGTGATGGTTCACCTCCTGAATCACGTCGCCTTGCTGCAGTCCGGCCGCCGCGGCGGGGCTGGCGGGATCCACGTCAGTCACAATGACGCCAGGGGTGTTGGCCGGCAGACCAGCCTCGCGCGCCGTGCGGGCATCGAGAGGCTGTACCGATACGCCTTGCAGCGCCTGCTCACCGCTGTTGTTGTTGTCGCGGCTGGCGCGCTCCACAGGCTTGCCCGGCAGCGTTTCCACTGCGGCATTCACTTCGCGCGTCTGCCCGTCGCGGAACACTTTGAGGTGAACCGTCTGGCCAGGGTTCATCATTGAAACGTTCACGCGCAGCTGATTGCTCTCGTTCACCGGCGTGCCGTTGATCGAGAGAATCACGTCACCCGACTGCAGGCCGGCCCTGGAAGCCGGGCTGTCGGGCCTCACCTCGTTCACCAGCGCGCCTTCGGGTGAGCTGAGGCCGATTGCCTTGGCGATCGCCGGCGTCACTTCCTGAATCGTCACGCCGAGGTAAGCCCGTTCGACGGAGCCGTGAGACACGATCTGATCCATTTCCCTGCGCGCAAGATTGACCGGCACGGCGAAACCGATGCCCTGATTGCCGCCGGAGCCGGGAGCGAGGATCGCGGTGTTGATGCCGATCAGTTCGCCGCGGTCGTTGACCAGCGCACCACCGGAGTTGCCGGGATTGATCGAGGCGTCGGTCTGGATGAAATCTTCGTAGTCTTCAATGCCGAGTCCGTTGCGTCCCGTGGCGCTGACAATGCCCATGGTGACCGTCTGGCCAATGCCGTACGGGTTGCCGATGGCGAGCACTGCGTCGCCGATCTGGATCTTCGCAGAATTGCCAATGGTGATCACCGGCAGGTTGGAGGCATCGATCTTGATGACCGCGATGTCCGTCTTGGCGTCGGTGCCAATGACCCTGGCCTTGAATTGACGCCGATCCGGCAGCGTCACCTCGAGGTCGGTGGCGCCATCGACTACGTGGTTGTTGGTCAGGATGTAGCCGTCGGGGCTGACCACGACGCCGGAGCCCAGTCCGCCTTCACGATGCGAGCTGGGGGCCTGAGACCCGCCGCCGTCGCCGCCGAACGGGCTGTCCTCGCCGAAAAACTGGCGGAATGGATCGAACTGGCGTCCAGAGAAGCCCTCGGGCGTCTTGACTACTTTGGATGCGGAAATTTTCACCACGGCCGGCATGGCGGCTTTGGCCGCGGGCGCCATGGTAATCCGGCTGGGTGCTTCATTGGGGTCGGCAAGCTTCAGCGCGATATGCGCATGAGATTCGATGACGGCGGCCGCCATGAGGCCTCCGCCGATGGTCACGGCGCACGCGGCTGCAAGCATTTTGGATCGCAGTTGGAACGGTTTCAAGTGTCTACTCCTTGATGTTGTGGCGCGCGTCTTGTGCGCCTGCTGGTATCGACGCGGGAGTTCCAAAAAGGTTAGATTGACGGGATAGAATGGGCGGGTTGAGACAATTTAATCAAATTGCGATTCTGCTCGCGATCGGGTTGCTGGCCAGTGCCGCGGAAAAGTCCAGCCAACTGCCGAACGGGCTCTATGCCGTCTTCACCACGTCTGAAGGCGAGTTCACCGCGAAGCTGTACGAGAAATACACACCGAAGTCGGTGGCGAATTTCGTCGGTCTGGCCACCGGTACCAAAGCATGGAAGGATCCGCAGACGGGCGCGATGGTGATGCGTCCGATGTACGACAACATCACGTTTCACCGGGTGCTGCGGGACATGATGATTCAGTCGGGCGACCCGACGGCCACCAGCTCACACAACTGCGGATTCACGATTCCCGACGAGATCCTGCCGGGGCTGAACTTCAACAGGCCGGGGATGCTGGCCGTAGCCAACGCGGGCAAGCCAGACACGGGCGCGTGCCAGTTCTTCGTCACGTCCGACCCGGTGACGCAGTGGAACGGCAGCTACACGATCTTCGGCGAGATTGTAAAAGGCCTCGACGTGGTGAGGACGATCGACCATGGGCAACTAATTGGCGATAAACCGGAGAAGCCGGTGAAGCTGATCAGCGTGCGCATTCAGCGCGTGGGGCCGGAACCTAAAAGCAAATCGAAGTAGCTTTACTGTACGCGCAGCGCGAGGAGCTGCAAAAGAATCGCCCCGAACCTGGCAGGCGAAAACCGCCTGCCCCACCATTACAACAACGGTACTTAGCAAGGTGGCGCGGGCGGTTTCGCCTGGGATCTGCGATTCCTTTACAGCTTCCGAGCCGCGTGCTTACTTGCTGCCGGAGTTGCCGACCAGATGCTTCAGGTCGCGATTATTTTCCTGGCAGATGTATTCGAGAATTTCCTGATTCGGATACCAGTTGGCGAACGTCACCACTGTCCACGGCTTCGTGTAGTAATCGGGATCGTCGATGGTGGCTTCAACCTTAAGCGTGTTCGAATCGGTGCGCGTGAACTTCTCCGTCACGTGCATCTTCTCGCCGTGCGGATGTCCCGCCGCATCGAGCCACGTCCGGTCGTTGAAACCGATCGTGTCGACCACCAGCGTGTCGCCTTCCCACTTGCCTGTCGAATAGCCCAGATAAGTCGGATTCGGATCGACGGGCTGCTTGCGGCCGTCGAGCCAGATGTTGCGCCACACATGCGCACCGCCTTCATACACGAACACGATGCGCTCCGGCAGCTGGAAAATCTCCGTCGGATACGGCGTGTACATCATGCGCGGCACGCCCGGCGGCAGGCAGAAACCCTCCGGGTCGTCCTTCGAATTCGTCGCCGTAGCATGATCGAATTCCGCCTTGCCTTTTTCGTTGAAAGGCACTTCGACGGGCTTGGTGTGCCTACGGCCGGCGCTGGCGATGCACGCCTCATCGTCTACTGCGCAGCCCTGCTTCTGCATGTCGATGATGTAGGGCACCTGCCAGATGCCGCGCATCTTCGCGTCGATGCTCTGCGAGTTGCCGCCCAGATCGGGCTTACCGGCATTGGCGCCGAGATAAGGATCGTTTGGCAGATGCGGCGTGGGTCCGGCGGGCGGACGCGGCGGGCCTCCACGGCCTCTGCCAAAACCACGGCCGGCGGGCGGGCCGCCTGCAGCAGGCGCCGCGGGCGGCCCCTGCGCGAAACAGACTGCAGCCGCAGCCATAAATATCAGACTTCTTACTAACAAACTTTTCACTCGGGGGTTCCTCTCGCCGGACCTGATGTATCAGACTCCAGCCTTCAAGAATATCAAAATTCCCGATACAGACTTACTTTTCGGGCACCATCGTCGTGGTGGCGGGGCCCATCCCGACGATCTCGATCACGCAGTCGGCGTCTTTTGCACCATCCCAGTGAATGCCCATGGCGGGATGCCTCACAAAGCTCCCCGGAGTCATGCCGACAGTCTGATTGGGATCCCAGTGCGGGCCGGTGCCCACGTACCAGGTGCCGGAGAGCACGGTAATGTAGCGATCGTTCACATGGTAATGCGGACGGCTCATGTTGCCCGCATGCCAGCGCGTCAGCTCCACGTAAATGCCCGGTTTATTGGGATCGCCCACGAGGATTGCCGTGTCGCTGTTCTTGCCGATCTTCCACGGAATCTTGTCGGGCGGGGTCATGACGATGTAGCGCGGATCGAGCTCCACGCCCATCAGGGAACCGACGGTCATGAATGCCGCGACGACGAAAATCAACCGCAAGAAATGCCTGTGCATAGTTACGTTCCTCTCGCTAAAGCATATTACTGGCGGCACACGCGGCGCCAGCCGCTGTAAAAGAATCGCACTGAACCGAACCTGGCACGCGAAAGCGCCGGCCCCACCCTTACAACAACGGTACTTGGCAAGGTGGCGCAGGCGGTTTCGCCTGCGATCTGCGATTCCTTTACAGCTTCCCAGCCGCGTTCTCAGCTACGCACTTTGCAGCTGAAGCTCGCCGCGTCGTTCGTGCTGCCCGTTCCGCGGTACACCGCGACCTGCGGATACGGGCACAGCGGACGCGTGCGATCCACCTGGCCGTTCCTCACGTGCGATGCGACGATCGCCTTCGGCACCTCGCCCGCTTCACGCCAGCGCTCGATGACCGCCATCTTATTGAACTGGTCCGTGCCATCGCCGCCCGCACAGTGCATCATACCGGGGATCATGTAGAGCTTCAGCCAGTCGTCCTGCTTCGCGCCCATTTTGGAGAGCACACCTTTATAGAAGTCCAGCGTGTGGCCCGGGGGAATGGCCTGATCGGCCCAGCCGTGATAGAGCAGCAGCTTGCCGCCGTGCGCTTTGAACGGCGAAAGATCGTAAGTATGCGCGTCGATGAAGCCGGCCTTTTCGTCGGCCAGCGCCAGATCGGCGTCGAGATCGAAGGTGCGCCAGTCCCAGTTGGCATCCTGATGGCCGAGGATGCGGATGCTGTCGATGCCGCCGCCGGGCTGCGTCGGAAGCACGCGCAGCTGCGCGTACTGCAGTTCCCCGCCGGGCTCGTAGCCGGTCCAGACGGTTTCGCCATTCTTCGTCTTCACGTCGGCGTAAACGATCCTGACCAGATCGACCTGCGGCGGCGTCAGGCAGGAGTCGGAATCGGCGCCTTTGCAGAGCAGCACGGAGGGATCGAACCTGCACTTTTGCGGATCGCCGATCAGGCCATCCTTGACGCCATCCAGCGCGTCGCACTGCGCGAGGACTGCTTTATGCAGCGTCTCGATCTTCGCCCGGGAGAGTGCGGCTTCTTTCGGCAGTTTCATCTCTTCCATCGCGCGCTCGACACTGGAAGCATGCAGGTGGATGTGCGGATTGGCGGGTGCGCCGGCGATCACGGCGTCGAAATCGTCAGGATACTTGGTAACTTCGACCAGCCCCTGGCGTCCGCCCGTCGAGCAGCCGTTCCAGTACGAATATTTCGGGCCTTTGCCGTAGAACGCGGTCATAACGGCCTTCGATGTGGTCACGGTATCGTGCACCGCGCGATAGCCGAAGTCGACGATCTTCTCGGGATGGCCGAGCGCGAATGAACCATTGCCGCCGGTGTGGCCGGTGTCGGTCGAAGCCGAGGCGTATCCTTCTTTGACCGCCTGCGCCATCGCGGCATAGCTGATCACGCCCGCCCAGCCGCCGTTGCCGACCACCTGAATCTTGCCGTTCCAGCTTTCACTCACGGGCAGCCACACTTCCATCTTGATGTCGGAGTCGGGTGATGGCTTGAGCGTTGCGGCCACGCGGCAGTAGGCCGGAAGAATGATCGGCGCCGGGGCACCGCGACCGGGAGCGCCGCGACCGGGAGCGCCGCCGCCGTCAGCATTCTGTGCGGGTGCGCGATACGGTCCTGCCGCAATCAATTCCACCGTGGTGAACGTCGCATTAGGCACGGAGAGCGACTTCAGCGAGTCACACGACTGCGCATAAGTGATCGACGCGCCCAGCCCGACCGCAATCCCGACGATGAAAGATGGCTTCATAGATCACTTCTCACTGGGCTTTGCAGCTGAAGCTGGCGGCGTCGTTCGTGCTGCCCACACCCTTATATACGGCGACCTGCGGATACGGACACAGCGGCCGCGTCCTGTCCACATTGTTGCCGGTGACATGCTCGGCGATAATCATCTCGGGCGCCGTGCCGCCTTCACGCCAGCGCTCCACCACTCCCATCTTGTTGAACTGATCGGGACCGACGCCGCCCTGGCAGTGATTCATACCGGGCACCATGAACAGGCGCATCCAGCTGTCCTGCTTCGCGCCCATTTTCTTCAGCACGTTGTTGTAGTAATCGATGGTGTTGCCGGGCGAAATCGCCGTGTCGTTCCAGCCGTGATAGAGCAGCAGCTTGCCGCCGCGCGCTTTGAAAGCGGAGAGATCGTAGCCCGCGTTCACATACCCGAACTTTTCGTCGGCTGCGGCAACGTCGCGATCCAGATCGTAGTTATGCCAGTCCCAGTTGGCATCCTGATAGGTGGCGACCTGAAACGTGCCGAGGATAAGCGGGATCGGCGCGTTGGCGGGATTCAGCTGTGTCCACACCAGCTCGCTGCCCGGTTCTTTGCCGGGGAAAATGTATTGGCCCTTCTTTTTGACAGCTGCCGCATAGACCAGCTTCGCGCCATCCACCTGCCCCTGCGTCAGGCAGGTGTCGGAATCGGCGCCTTTGCAGAGCAGCACGCTCGGATCGAACTTGCATTTGCGCGGATTGGTCAGCAGCCCGTCTTTGACGCCGTCGAGCGCGTCGCATTGATCGAGCACGGCTTTGTTCAGCGTGGCGAGCTTGCCGCGCGTCATGAACATGTTCCCGTTCTTAATCGCGGTGGTGGCGACGTTCATGTCCCATGCGTGCAGATGCGTCTGGAAGTTGGCGGGCGCGCCCGCGATCACGGCGTCGAAATCAGCCGGAAACTTGAAGGCTTCCATGAGGCCCTGGCGTCCGCCGGTCGAGCAGCCGTTCCAGTAATTGACCTTCGAGATTTTGCCGTAATAGGCGTTGATGATGGCCTTCGACTGCACGGTCATCTCATGGTTCGCGCGATAAGCGAAGTCGACGAGCTTTTCGGGATGGCCGAGGCCAAACACTGGATCCCCGCCTTTGTGGCCGGTGTCGTTCGAGGCCGTCGCGTAGCCTTCGTTCAGCGCCGAGGCCATCGCGGTAAAGGTGATGGAACCGGCCCATCCGCCGTTGCCGACGGCCTGAAACTTGCCGTTCCAGTCGGCGGTTTCGGGCAGCCAGAGTTCCATCTCGATGTGCGAATCGGAGGACGGCGCGAGAACCATCGCGATGCGGCAGTGCGCCTTCAGCGGCGGAGCCGGTGCGCCGCCACGACCACCACGACCCCCGGGAGCACCGCCTCGTCCGACTGGAGCGCCTGCGGCAGCGGCCTGTGCGGCAGCCGGGCCGGTTGGCGGGCGGAAGGGGCCTTCCGCGACAGACTCGACGGTAGTGAAGGTGACGTTGGGAAGGCTGAGGGATCTGAGGTTTTCGCAGGGCGTTTCCGCGAAAGCGGCGGAGGCGAATGCGAGCGCGGCGATGAAGGCGTATCGGTGGCTCATAAGTAGTTGAAACTATCACATTGCGGGGCGGGCGGCGCGGCGGACGTCCACAGGCGGACGTCCGGAGGCGCAGACTTCAGTCTGTGATTCGGTTGTTCCACATTTACACTGTATGTTTCCGTAACTTGGCAAGGATCGAGCACATTGTTTTCCGGTGATACTGCGGCGCCGGATTTACGAAATAATCGCGCTCCTGATTGCTCCCCTGCTCGTGAGCGCGGCGCATCTTCCTGCGAATGTAATCGCAAAGTCAGCCAAGCGAAGACTCGAATCGTCAGAGGCAGCTCCCGGCCTCAGCGCTTTCTGGCGCGAACCGACCGACATTCGCTCGAGGGACTTGTTTTATGGACCGGGCGGGAAAAAAGATGAGCCGGTCGGCCCCTTCGTTTTCCTCAAGGAGGACAGGAAAGGGATCAATCCAAAATTCTCCGTGCGCGACGCGAATGGAACTAAATGGAAGGTCAAACTCGGAGTGGAAGTCCGTCCGGAAACGGCGGCTTCGCGATTTGTGTGGGCAGCCGGTTACTACGCGGATGAGGACTATTTCTTACCCTATCTGAGGGTGGAAAACATGCCGAAGCTGCATCGCGGTGAACACCTGATCGCGCCGGACGGCTCGATGCGGAACGTCCGGCTAAAGCGGGAAGACAAAAAAATCGGCGAGTGGGAATGGCGCCACAATCCCTTCGAAGGCACTCGCGAATGGAACGGGCTGCGCGTATTGATGTGCCTGGTCAACAATTGGGACCTTAAGGACATAAACACGGCGGTCCGCGTCGTCAACGGCCGTCCCGTCTATCTGATCGGCGATCTGGGCGCGAGCTTCGGAGCTGGCGGATGGAGGTTGAGCGTGAGGGATTCGAAAGGCAATCTTCAGAAATATGCGCGCTCGCGTTTCATCACCAAAGTGATGCCTGAATATGTGAGCTTCGGCGTTCCTGACCGGCCCGAATTATTCCACCGTCTGAAGTGGATTGGCAGGCGCATTCCCCGGGCGGATGCTCGCTGGATGGGGAACCTGCTCGGGAATCTTTGGCCCGACCAGATACAGGCTGCATTTCTCGGGGCCGGTTACCAGCCGGCCCGCGCCGAGCGCTTTGCTGCCGCCGTGGAAGAGAGGATCGCGGAGCTGAGAAAACTGTAGCTTCAGATATGCCAACGTACGGGATCGTGGCGCCCGCGGGCGAGCAGGTTTTGAAAGTGCTGAGCCTGCTTCAGGCGAGCGATGCCGTGCGGTTCTCGAGGGCGCGCGATCCAGGCGCTGTCGGCTTTCGGATCGCGTAAGTCTGGCAGAAACGGGCGCCGGCATAATCGCAGACGCCGGCTGGCTGGCCCCAGCGCGTGGAACCCCAGGCACAGCGGCAACGCCGGGAGAGGATCTGTCACCTCGGCGACATTGCTCCGGGCCGCGCCTACCTGCCTGAGTTCCACGCGACTTGCGCGGCTCGCGGTGTATGTTCGGGAACAACCTGATGCCTTCCCTTGTCTAACCGATATCATGTTTGAACAGGCAGGCGAAGGTAAATCCAAGAACCTGCCCCGGCGCGTTGACATGCTTCTTCCCAGGCTGGACCGAAGCCCAACGGCACTGCACACGTGGTCGGCCCTTCCTCTGGCTCTGGTGCTCGCGCTGTGCATGGTTGCCTGTGTGAGGCGCCAGGGACGCAACTCAGATTGCACAAGGCCGGGAGAAGCTCTGCGCCATACTGGACAAGCCGCAACCGTCTGGCACCTGAGCGCGGATGCGGAATTTGCCGAGGAACTCGCGGACCGATACATGACCACGCACTACGGGCCGTAGTCCGGACATTTCGTTTCCTTCGTCGTGGCATCTGAAGCGGAGGACCGGTGCCTTACGAAGCTGCTTGACGAGGCCGGTCAGACACATGGTGTCACCGGACAGCAGGTAGCCGGAGCCCTCCGGCACAACCTTTACTGGACGGACTGGGGCGAAAGTTTGTCGTTTCTTCTGATATACGCGTTCGCAGCCGGCCTGGTGACCAGGCGTATCTGGTCCCGCTATCCACCCGCGGATGGCTGGACAGAGGGAATTCTACTTCTCATGTTCTGTTCGCTGGCGTTTGCAACAGCGGCAGTTGCTGTGGGCGAGACCTGGATAATTGTCGCTGAGAGCGTGCGAATTGGGGCGGGGCACCTGGGTGCCCGGGCACAACGATCGTTTTTCTCCCACCATCGCACGCAACTGTTCGGGATTAGTCTCGTTATCTTCTGGTCGATCGCAGCCGCGTCAGGGTGGAGAAACCGGCCTGCCGGTGGAAAGCTCGCCAATTCGGACATTGACGCAGTCTAGGCAGGATGGCGCTGCGCGTCCCGTTTCAGAACCAGACCTTGCGCGTGGTGTCAACCACAAGACGCACTTTCTCGTGCCATAACCCTTCCAGTCGGACCTCACTCCGTAGGCGCGTAATAGCCGTTCCTCCAGTGGGCCGTGAGCTTCGGCAAACCGCGCGGCGGGACTACTTTCACCTGGATGTGATGATAACGGCCGTCGCGCTTCTGATCCAGCGGCGTATACCCTATCACGTAGCGATTGCGCAGTTCGAGGCCGATTTTCGCGGCGATGTCGGGCAGTTCGGCCGGGTTTGCATAGAACATATGCGCGCCGCTGGTTTCGGACACGCCGGTCATCCAGTGCAATCCCGCCGCCGAGTCCGCGTCATGCCCCGCCCCGATGGCCACGGTGTAGATCAATACATCACTTTCTTTGACTACCTGCATGACTTCGCTCGGCGTGTATCGGCTGTTGTTCTCGCCTCCGTCGGAGATGAGGACCAGCGCCTTCTTCGTCTTTTTCGATTTGTGCATCTCGTAAATTCCCATAAACAGGGCATCAACGAGCGCCGTGGAGGCCCCGTTTTGGGTCATCATGATCTCGAGACCAATCTGGTTGGTATCAGATGTGAGAGGGATCACCAGATGTGGCTGGGTGTCGAATTCGACCAGGAAGAACTCGTCCTCCGGATTGGCCAGCTTCAGCAGTTCTGCGGCAGCCGCGCGACCTTGCGGCAGCAGCCCGCGCATACTGCTGCTGGTATCGAAAATGAAGCCCAGCGCGATGGGCTCGTCTTCGCTCGAGAACGAGTTGATGACCTGCTCGATTTTATCTTCGAAGACTTTGAAGTTTTCTTTTTCCAGACCGGTGATGGGGCGGTTGTACTGGTCGTTGACAGTGGTGGGGACGAGCACAAGATTGGTATCCACGCGCAGATTGGCGCTCGGCATGGCTGGCGGCCGGGACCCCGGGCGCTGCCGGGATTGAATATCAACCTGCGCCCGTAAATCGACAGGTTGCAGGAAAACGGCGCACAGCGCGATTGTCAGGGCGAATCGGAGGATCACCTGTGCAAGCACTCTTCTATCCAATCACGGAGTCCCTCCGCGTTTGAAATCGGTTGAGCGGTCCCTCGCTGCGTCTGGTCATTGCCGGGCAGAAGGAAGGAACCGTTGGTTTCGCGCGAATAGCAGATCATCGGGGCCAGAGTGGTGAACGGGGGCGGCCCGTTACGTTTTGCGGCCCACTGCTGCAGTTCATCAGCCTCTTTCCGATCGAACCTGGCAAGTTGCAGATTCCGGAGATCGATGACTTGCCCGTATTTCGCGATGGTCACATGCCGATTATCTTCCCGATGCACTTCGGCCTGGCCGCTGAACACGCGCAGCCGCGGCCCCGCGGTCTCGCCATCGTCGAAGCGATAGACGCCCTCGCTCTTCATAACCACCACGGCGCCGCCCATGTGAATCTCGATATGATCGGGCTTCGGAAGTTCGTTTACGGTGACCACCGCCGAACCGCCTTCGATAGAGACGCGCGTATCGGTGAGCTCGACGCTGTCCATGCGGATCCGGGTGAAGTCGCCGATACGAAGAACGCCGCCGGAATTCAGCAGCACTTCGGCGTGGCCGGCCTCACTGAACAGGGTCTCGCCCGCGTTGAGCCGGGGTTTCGCCGCGCCGATGGTGAGCGGTCCACGGCCGGCGATGGAGACATGTCCGCGCACGATATAAATCAGGCCCGCTTTGGCGGTGAGGACCTGCTGTCCCGGCCCCCGACCGGCCGCGATCAGCGACAGAGCGGTAATGCGTGTTGCGGCCACGAAAATCCGATTCATCCGCATTCGTAATTCCGCCAACCGCACCGATAATAGTACGATTTATTATCGTAGTCAATACGCTCTACGGAAAATCGAACTCTTCGAGGCGCGCTGGGCGGGACTCAAGACCGCGCGGGCCGGTCCATCCGGCTATTATCGCGGTTACCGTTCCGTAACCAAATTGAAATAGACTGATTCGAAGCCGCATGCGTTACGCCGAAACCAAACTGCTGATCCTCCCTCTCCTGCTTTTCCTGTTTCTTTTCGGGATTGAATACCACGGGACACGATGGCACGCTCTGCTCACCGACGAAATGCATTTCGCGCTGCAGACCCTGACGTGGTTGTCCGGCGGATGGCTGTTCATGCGGACGATCCAGGCTTTCGTCTGGCAACGGAGACAGAAGCATCTCACCGGTGCGGCGCCGATGCTCCTGCAGCACACCGTCAACATACTCATTCTTGCGCTCGCCACGGCAGGTATCGCGCACTCGGTCTTCAATCAGCCGCTTACCGGTTTCTGGGCGACTTCGGGCGTGTTTGGCATCGTACTCGGCATCGCGCTCCGGGGGATCATCGCGGATTTCTTTTCGGGAATTGCGCTTGAGCTGGATCCGCCGTTCCGGATCGGCGAATACGTTGAGCTCCGCATGGGCGGCGATCCCGTAATCGGGCGCGTCACCGAGGTCAACTGGCGCGCTACCCAGATTGTGCCGCGCGACGACACGAACACCGTATTCGTCCCGAACTCCCTGATGGCTTCGATCGCCGTCAACAATGTGTACAGGCCACTCGGAAACACGCGTTTCGAACTGTTCATTTCGTTTCA
The DNA here is from genome assembly GCA_963832905.1 of Terriglobia bacterium. Taxonomy (GTDB): domain Bacteria; phylum Acidobacteriota; class Terriglobia; order Bryobacterales; family Bryobacteraceae; genus BOG-234. The sequence goes on from CAWHVO010000002.1 coordinate 1,726,288, forward strand.
TCAGGGGATTTCTCACGACCGGATCGTGCGCGTACTGATGAGCGCGATCAGGGCCACCAAAGGCATCACGCAGGAGCTGGTGACGGAAGTCGTGGCGACGAAATTCAACACGTCCGGGGTCGATTACATCGTGCGCTACTGGCTGCCGCCGGAGATTTCGCCAACCGGAGCCAGGGACCGGCTGATGGCCACAATCCTGGAACTCGCGCGGCGCGACGATCTGTATGTGGCTTTCCCGCGCGAGGAGATTGTATATGAACCGAAAGCCGCGGCGGTAACCGATCCTTTGGAGAAGAAGATCGGGTTCCTCGAACGGAATTCGTTCTTCCGCTCCTGCCGGCGCGAGGAACTGAAGACCATCGCCACCCATATGCACACGCGCCTGTACCCGCCGGAAACCCCCATCGTAAAAATCGGCGATCCCGGGGATTCCATGTTCCTGGTATCGGAGGGGCTGCTGGAAGTCTCTCTTCCGAACGGATCGGAAAATCATCCGCTGGTGGTCGGCAAATTACTCGCGGGCGATTTCTTCGGGGAGATGTCGTTGCTGGCCGACGAGCCTCGGTCGGCCACGGTGACTTCGGTTACGGAAACGGTGCTCTATCAGATCCGACGGCAGCATATTCACGATCTTGTGCACAACCGGCCGGAAATCGCCGACAGCATGACGGATGTCGCGGCGCATCGCCGACTCCAGAACCTGAATGCCGATCTGGCGTTGGATTCCGATACGCCCAGCGAGGAGCACCGGAATCTGAAGTCGATGATCATGGGAAAAATCCACTCCCTGTTCGCACTGCTTTCCCTGGACCCCACTTCAACGGATTGAGCATTTTTCAGGCACTATCAATCGGGGTTGTGAGAAGAAGTCAGTTGTGAAATGTCGACGACTGCGATGAATTTTACAGAACGCGGCATGCTCCCGGTATCGAGGCCGCGCGCATTGGCCACGCTCATTTCCCGTTTGTCGCCGATGCCACGATTTCAGACAACGGAATGGTGAGCGTACCGATCTTCCCCGAAGCCAGGTTTCCCACGAGCACCTGAAGTTCAGTGGCCCTCGCAGGGATCGGCGGTCGCTGTGACTGCGATACGGATCGCCGCGCACCATCGACTCATAGGTCGCTGGCCGCAGATTGAACGTCAGGGTCTGCGCGGCGGCATTGCCCGCAGGCAATCCGTCGGCGGTTACAAAGCGCGTTACCAGTTCCGCCTTGCCCTTCCACAGCCCCTCGCTCAACTCGAGATCCAGACTGGACACATCGAGGGAGACCGACAAATCCACCCGATCTCCGTTGCGCGTGGCACGCGCCGTAATGGGGATTACTGTCGTGTCCACCGGCCGGTTCATGGCCTTTACCAGATCGTCCACCGGATTGGCGGAGGCAGGCGGCTGCGGCTTCAACTCATAGCTCGTCCGGTAGCGCAGGGTCACACCGGGGCGGCTGACTCGTATGCCCAGCTGGTGCACGGGCGCGTTCGTGTCTTCGGACGCCGGGTAAAAGCCGAGGGTGTAGCTGACAAGACCGTCGTGCAAGGCGTCCAGGATGCCGACTTCGAAATCGTCACGGTCGTAGAAAGCGACGCCGCCCGACATGGCGGCGATGGCCCGCAGCGGATCGTAACGCGCTTTTTTGTCGGCAGGGGTGCCGATCATCGAGCCGATCGCATCGACCGGGTAGATTGCGACATTCGCGTTAACGAGCCTTTTCAGATTGGCCGGACTGAGCCGGAACTGGCTCGTGATCCAGATCAGGGTCTTGCGCCCGGGATTGCCGCCAGATGGTCGGCCATCGCCTGGAATTCAGACTCACCAAGATCGGTCTGCCGGAGCGCGGCAAGCATGTCGAAGTCTTCCTTCTTGTGGGCCTCCATTATCGCCACCAGGCCCCCTCCCACGCCAGAGCGCGGAAATGCCGGGTTGGCGCAGGAGTCGGACGCGGGCGCGAATGCATTGAGTTTCTCGATGAGCGAATCCCGATCCGAGGTAAACTCGCGCACAACCTGGAAGCGGCACCACAAAGAATAGATCGCGATCCTCTCATCCGGCCGAATCGCGTTCAGCGCCAGCAGGGCTTTTTGGCGCGCGCGGACGTTGTATTGGAAAACGTTGTTGTCGCTGTCGATGAAGAGCTTGTCTAAGAGGATCACCGACGATCCGCCACCCGCAATCCGATTGGTAAAAGTACCGGGCGGCTGCGGGGGCGGCGCTGACGATGGGGTGAGCGCGCCAAAAAAGAGGCGAATCTCCTGCGGAGCGGCGTTATCGAAAATCTGAAATTCGTCGCGGCGCAGATCCGTCACGGGCTTGCCGTCCTTGTCCTGCGCAATAACGCTGACCTGGACCAGTTGGGTGGACGCGTGGAAGACTGGTTCCGGAGCGGTCGGGGCCGTGGCAGCTGCCTGTTCCGGAGGCGTTGGCTGCGCCGCCACCACGGGCGCGTCCACAACCGGCGGCGCGGGGGCAGCCGGCGGGTCCGCGGCTGGCTGTTCGGGAGGGGCGCTCTTTGGGGTCTCCGTGAGGACATTTTCGGCCGCGGGAGCCGAGGCCGGGTGCGGCGCGGGTGCGGCAACCGGAACACTGGTACCGGCGGAATCACCGTCGAACCTTACCGTGGAGTCGGCACTGAAGCGCCGGTATGACTTATATTCGGCGCCAATGAACGCTCCATTGCGCGTCGTTTCAAAGCGCATACTGAAACGCGATGGGAGAAGAGGGTGTACGACATAAAAGTGAGAGTGGTGGCGATCAGGCGGCACGGCTCTCGGCCCAGAAGTCTTCAAACCTCTGATTGAAACGGCAACAGCGCAGCGCAATGATGGCGTTGGCTCCTCGCAGGGTCCAGAACATGCCGGATTGCTTGAGGCGGACGCCGACGATGGACTTACAACCGGCTTCGATAACGCCGGAACCGACGAAGAACCCTTTTTCGCGAAACTCCGGGTACCGCATCCGATGCGTGTTGGTCTCAAAATAGTCAGCCTCTTTAGCGATTTCACCGGCCAGACCGGGCTGAGTTTCGGCGACCCCGGCGGCGATTTCGCGCAGCCATTCCACGAGGAGTTCCGTCCAACCATGATCGAGCAGATCTTTCATGGGCGTCATCCAGCGTTTCTTGGCCGCTGCGTCATGTGGATAAAGTAACGCAGCCACGTTCCACAAGTGTTGCCGGGCATGATAGAGGTCGACGATCTGCACAGCGCCCGGGAAGTGCCGGTCGGCGATGTTCCAGATCCAGACTGCGCCATCGCCAATGACGATTTTAATGGCGGCCCATTCCCAGCCTCTGTTCCAGGCTTCTGTGTATATGCGGTAGCCGAATTCGTCGGCACTTTCCACCGCGCCCACGTAAGTGGTGGAATCCGGATCGCGCACGGGCCAGCCATCTTTATCGACGGCGGTCTGCGTAAACACGGCGCCGAGCTTGCACTCGCGGGTGCGGGCTCGCTGCCCCTCGATTCTGCCGGCCCGGCCCTCGGTTTCAGCGGCCACAACCGGGACCTGGACGCCATCCATCAGAACGTACATTTTCGGAATGGTCTGTCTGGAAACAATGGGCAGGACGAGTTGTTTGGCGCCGTCGATTTCCTGCTGGTCACGGCGGGCGATTTCCGCGCCAATGCTTTCAGCGGCCCGTTCGATGGCTTTGGCGGGGACTTCCAGACCCGCCAGCAGCTTCATCGGTTCGCATGCCGGTGCGAAGGGCATCTCGGCGCCCAGCATTGATTCCATGCGTCTGACGCCGGGTGAAGATTCCAGACCGGCAATGCCCAGTTCGCCATCGACCGGATGCTGTCCTTTCGAGCAATGAGAGCAGTGATAGTAGGGACGCCGAACCTCTACGGCACCGACTACCGAGAGAAATGTTTTGCTGCGCATTTCCTTGAAGCGTGCCGCGTGGCCGCAGGAACAGGGCGCCTCCATGTGGTCGGCATCCGGAGGTTCGAATTGCAGCAGTTGAGTCAGCGCACCGGCCCCGGCGCGATGCATCGCGGAACGGATCACGGCCTCGACACTCTCCAAATCGAATGGGCAGGTTGCTCTGCGTTCGCGGAAAATGACGCCAAGTAGTTGCTCTACTTCGCGGGCGACTTCTTTTTGGATCGCTTCGGTCGTTTTTTTTCCTGTTCGATCTGGCCGGTCTGTTCAACCGGGCGCAGGCGACAAATCTTCCGATTGACGCCCACCAGATCATCGGTGAGGTGCTGAAATCTGCGGTATTCTGCGATCTCGCCCTCCGCCTTACGGACAGCCGCCATGGAGGGAAGGCTTTGGGTAACCGTCTTACCTTCGATCTTCTGGGTGAGATGGTAATACGGCCCATGCCCCGGGTCGTCCGGCCGGGCACAATGACACGAGGGCTTCCCACACCTCAGGGTAGGACTCGAGACCGAACCGGGCTGGAAATCCCCCAGTTCGGCAAACTGACGTAACAGCGCAGACCGTTCATCAACCAAGGCAGACAGCGGATCGGGCATGGCGTTCGCCTCCTTTCTTTAAGTCTTACATACTTTAAGAAACTGAGCGAAAAAAAGAGAACCCAACGAGTCATCATTTTTGTGGCGCGCACCCGGGAGAAGATACTCGCTGCCGCCTACCTTTGCGGTGTGGTAGTCGAGCGTCAGGTTCAGGGCTCTGTATTCGGAGTTGGCGGGAATTCCGGTGCACTTCATCTCGATTCGAACGACTGCCCCGGAATGGTAATCGGCGTAGACGAACCCCTCGAAGGGCACCTTGACCTGGCCCTTCGATCCCACCAGAGCGTAGCCGCTCGATTGCGGAACCCGATACGCGAAAACATAGACCCGCCGGCCGTCCACCGTTGTCGCGCGGTCCCAGCGAATGTCGGCGCCGGTTTGCGGGTCGAAGATCGTATCCAGAAGATTTCCAAACTCGCCGCGCGATACCGTGCCGATTTGCGCCCGTCCCGCCGCGGACGGCCGGTCCCCATTGATTTTCGTGATCGTGCGAACTTCCCTGTGGTCTACAAAGCTGAGCTGCTCTTCGATGACATCGATTTGCAGCGGAAATCCGGGCGGGCCGCCGGCCAGCGCGGCCGGCATGGTCGTCATCTGCCGGGTCGATACCGTGCAGGTGTAGTTTGGCAGACTTGCGATATAGCTCCGGGCGTATTCGCGGACGGTGTCGATCGCTGCCGCTCGTTGGGCAGCGGTCATCGAAGTACCTCGGGACGCGGCTTGCCCGGCTGCGCCCGCTGCCAAACAACTCAACGCGATCAAGGCCGCACTCCCGGATCGGGTCACAAGAGGATGCTATACGATTTAGGATCGTACGTCAAGCCCATCGGGACCAGATCCCTTGTGCGTACCTGAAAACCCGGCCCCTGGCCACTCATCGGGCTTTCGATCTGTTGTCCCTGGGTCTCCGGGGCCCCGTCGGCCGGGTCTTTCCGCGAGTCTTCGGCGCCCCGGGGGCGACCTGCACCAACGGTCCGAATCGCGGAGGCCCCGGCGGCTGCAGTGACGATCGGACCAGCGGCCACCAGCTTTTTTCGGCGAGCATCCACCTGTAGATTCAGCCCTACCAGAGCCCGCGCACCGAGCAGCTGGAGATCGCCTGTTTCGGCGAAAACGACTTCGTCCGCGGTCTCCGACTTAGCCACGGTAAGTACGGCATAGCCAACTGAGCGCGTAATGATCTGGCCGTTCGCCAATTGAAACTGGAGATCCTTCTTGCGCCACTCAATCCCGATTGCCTCCAATACCGTCGCGCTGATCCACGTGGACTCGGCGCCCGTGTCGACCATCAGGCGCCGTACGGCGCTCGACCTGGATGTCACCGGATTGAAGACCCGGCAACCAACGTAAAAAAGTCCCATCTGTCGGCAATGGTAACGCGCGGAATCCGGGGCCGTGACGCCGGGCGGCGGTATGAACAGCGAATCTGTGCAAGGCTACCCTCGCAGGCGCAGTGTGAATCAACTTCGTGCATCACTGCGGTGCAGATAGATCCGGCGATTCTACAGCGGTCCACAACGCGCCCCTGGCTGAATGGACCACAACCGGGCTTGGGGACTGCTCAGCGCGTTCCACCTCATGGCCCGATTTTCCGAAGTTCAGTCGGCAGTTGCGACGGCAGGCTCTTCGACACAATAGCTCGCAAAAGTTTTGTAAATCCTGGTGGTCGGTGCTTCTGGAATATCACCGCCCGGAACCGTTCCATCAAGGCGTTCTGCTCGGAGTGTCGCATCTACCGCAGAGCCGTCGGCGTAATGCTCCCGCTTGAGCTTGGTTTTGTTGTACTCACCCACCCGCGTGCGTATGGCTTGTTGGATCTCCCCGCAACGTGTAAGGTTTGATGCTTCCTGCTCGCTTGCGTGATGGAGGAGGAGCCATATCTCGAAACAGGGGCAGCTGAGCGCAACGTTGACGCCGATCGACTGCGCTTCTCGAATTACCGTTATGAAGTTCGATCGGTGATTGGGTTCAGAATTGTGATCTGTGTCGAGGACCAGCCAGCACTCGTCCGTATCTTCAAAGCCCTTTTCATCGTGCTTCGCAATCAGACGATCTAAGACGTGTCGAGGCGCCGACTTGGCGTCAAGTGTTGGATCTACTACGATCTCAACGCGTGGGATCTGAAAAAAGTCGAAATATTGTTTGGGCGCATAGCGGTCATCGCAGGCGATTAAGAAGAGGCTGGCGTCGCGATAAATTTGCGGCTCGCGATCCCGGCTCAGCGGACGCGGATCCCGGTGGAGCAAGCTCACGAGGACTTTTCCTCGTCTTCCATCAGTCGCCCAATTCCTCCCAGAAACGGCACAGCGCCAAAACGACCTTGCAGGTAGTGCTTTCGAATTTCGAGATCGTTGCGGACCTTGAAGTCCAGGAGAGAATAGAGACTCGTCGCACCCGCCGAATCCTTTTCGGCAAACCAAATCTCATCCCGCCGAAGGAGATCCTGATCGAGTAGACTCGACTCGTGCGTCGTCATCATCAACTGGCGGAACTTGCCTTGGCACGAATTCAAGAAGAATTCAAGGAAGCTGCGAACCAGCATTGGGTGAAGACTTCGATCGATCTCATCGATAAAGTACACAGCATGCCCCTTGCTCATAGAGTGAAGGGCCGGGATTAGCTGTAGCAGGCGTCTTGTTCCATCGGATTCCTGGACGATTTCGAGCGGTACGAGCTCGCCCGCGCTGCCAGCGTGAGCAGCCTGCAAACGAACTCGAAAAAAACGAGCTGGATCTCCTCGTTCCGCAACGATCACGTCGCCATTAGGCAGCACCTTCTGCCACTCGTCTTCTTCCGGCGATGAGGAGAGGCGGGACCGCAGCGCTTCCGGAACCAGCTTGGCTACTTCCTCGTCCGAGAGAGGTTTGCGGACCGTTACAAGTTGTTCAATGCCCGTAGATGTCAACCGTAGGAAAACGTCTGCTCTTTGTCAAAGGACCGGAAATTTGAAACGGATAACGAGACTAACATGAGCTATCCGTGACAATATCACGTAAGGCTGGCATTTGCGGCACACTCAGCCTCCCGGATGGGTGCTTTGTCGAGATTTTTTCGCAAATCGGCGTTTCTGCCAAAATCCTCGACGAGCATGTCGCGCGACGGGCGAGGATTTTCCGCTGTCGGATCGCGCTCGGCGTCCCGCTCGACTGATTTCAGCTCCAGACCTTGCGTGCAGTCTCCACCACCAGCCGCAGCTTCGCCCACTGTTCTTCTTCCGTCAGCAGATTGCCTTCGAGCGATGACGCGAAGCCGCATTGCGGACTCAGCGCGAGGTTCTCCATGGGCACATACTTACTGGCTTCCTCGATGCGCCGCACGATCTGCCCCGGCGGCTCCAGCTCCGGCAGCTTGCTGCTGACCAGTCCCAGCACCACGCCCTTGCCTTTCGGCACGAAGCGCAGCGGCTCGAATGTGCCCGCCCGCTCGGATTCATATTCCAGCAGGAAGAGATCCACATCGAGCTGTCCGAATAGTTTCTCAGCAATCGGATCGTAGCCCCCTTCCGCATACCAGTGGCTGCGATGATTGCCGCGACAGAGGTGAATCGCGAACGTTACGCCGGGGTGGCGCAGGCCTTCGAGACACGCATTGTCGGCGCGGATGGCCTCGTCGAGCGCCTCGTCGGGATCGAGTCCCATTTCGTCCCGGATATAACTGCGCCACTTCGGATCGATGTAATAGCTGTACCTCGGCGCGTCGATCTGAATATATTTGACGCCTTCGCCGACCAGCGCGGCGATCTCGGCTTTGAAGATAGGCACCAGGTCCCACAGCAGGTCGGAGCGCGTCGGGTACGCCTGCTCGCTCATGCCCTTCTTATAGATGATGGCGGGAAACTGATTGGGAGTGGGCAGCGTGATTTTGATGTCACCCGGACTATGCTGCTTCAGAAAATCGATCTCGTGTTTCGTCAGGCGTTTTGTCTGGCGAAGTTTCCGCACCACGATGCCGTGGATCGAACCGACTCCCTGAATGGCGCGCGGCCTTTCTCCTGCCGGCCGCCAATTGCGCGCGACCGCGGCCTGTTCGTCGAAACCCTCGACCGAGTCGTAGAAATCGCTCATGAATCCGCCGCGCCGGAATTCGCCGTCGGTGAAAATATCGAGGCCGATTTCCTTCTGGCGCGCCAGCACACGCAGGATATGACGGTCCTCGATTTCGGTGATCTGCGCAACTGTGGTTTCCGGATTCTGGCGCGCGCTGACCAGCTCAGCCGGACGCAGCAGGCTGCCGACCTGATCGGCACGATAGGTGACGGCCACGTTACTTCGCCACCGGTTTCGTGTCGCCCTTTTTATCAGCCGGAGCCCTGCCCGCGGCCTTGAGCAGTTCCTCCTTCGTCGCCATGCGGCCGTGCAGTCCGACGACTTTGTCGTAGTCCAGCTTCATCTTGTTGAGGTAGTCGAGTAGCTCGACCGTGTAAGGACTGGGCGGATTCGGCGGCGCCGCGCCTACCGCGCCTGGCGTATAGAGATCGGCCTCCACCACCATCTTGTCTTTCGGCAGATAAGCGATCAGCATGCCTTCGTTGTGGTTGTTCGGCACGTGATAGAGCTCGATGGTGTGCGTGCCGTCGGTGAGTACGCGCTTCTCCCCCACGGCTTCGATCACTGCCCTCTTCTTCGACTGCAAAAGCCGGTCGGGCGCCAGCGTGCGCGGCAGCGCGAACGTCTTCTCGTAATACGGCTTGTTCATCTGATACGTGAGGATGGTCGCGCCTTCCGCCGCATAGGTGCGGATGCCGCCCGCGTGATCGAAATGCGCGTGCGTATTGATCAGGTAGCGGATGGGCTTGTTGAAGTACAGCTTCTTCACTTCGCTGATCACCGCGCCGGAGCGCGTTTCATCCAGCGGGGCTTCGATCACCACTACGTAATCGTTGAACCCGACGATCACGCTGTGATGCGTGCCGCCCGTGAAGTAGTAAACGTCGTCGGCGAGCAGCGTCTCGTCGATGCCGAAAATCGGATTCGACGTGGGTTCGATCTTCGGCGGCTGTACTTCGGTAACGACGTTGCGGTTCGCGTCGCTGACGGTCAGATCCATCACCGGATATCCGCCCTGCGTCTCGACGATCTTCGTGGGAAATTTCATCCCGTGAAATGTCTTGTAGTCGGAGTAAGTCGCTTCCACCGGCATGTCGCCCAGCACCGGATTTTCCACCTTGGTTTCGACTTTAGTGACCATGTTCTGATCGTCGAGATAGCCGTTGACCTTGTATTTCTTGTCGACGGTGAACGACACCATGGTGAGCTTTTTGCCGCCGATCGTCTTCGCCTGCAGGGTGGCCACATTCGCCATCGCGGCTTTGATGAAACCCGAGGGGAGTGATCCACACTTCGAAAACCGTGGGCCAGGGTTGTTTGAAGTTGATGGTCTGCGACTGCACCTGTTCGCCCACGATGGGCTGCTGGCCGCCGCCGCGCGGAGGATTTTCCGCCTGCGTGCGGACCATGGTCTGACTGGCGCCGCCCGCGTCGAAATCGATCATGCGTTCGTATATTTTCAGGCTGAACTTCGGCCAGGGCGAGCTGGGGTTCACGGCCTGGCCGAGCGCGAAGTTGTAGCCGCTGCCTTTGTACCGGACGGAACCGAGGTTTTCGAGGCCCATGGCCTTCGCGGCGTCGGCGAGGACGGTCTTTGCGTCCTGTGCCATCAGCGGGGATGAAAGCAGCGCTCCGAACGCGAAGAGCGCAGTGTTACGTATCAACCGAGTGTTCATTTCAGCGTCCAACAGTTTACACAAGAGGCGGCAGACGACGTGGGCGCGGAACGACTCTTAATTTTATAGTTGACGCGGGTAGGCGCCGCCTTTATAATCGAGCCAGTCTTAATTTTATAGTTGCGGAGAGAGATTTTGGCGCGGAAGAAATCGCTTCACCTGACCGAGGCCGAGCAGCGGCTGATGGAGGTGCTGTGGGAGAAAGGCGCGGCCACGGTCGGCGAGGTTGCCGCGGCGCTGCCGAAAAAGCTCGATCTCGCATACAACACCGTCCTGACGACGCTGCGCATTCTCGAAGACAAAGGCTACGTGCGGCACAGCAAGCCGAAGGACGACCGGCGCTTCGTCTACACGCCGGTGGTGACGCGCGACCAGGCGAGCCACAGCGCGCTGCGTCATCTGCTGAGCCGTTTCTTCGGGAATTCCGCCGAGGCGCTGGTGCTCAATCTTCTGGACGACGAGAAGCTCAGCGAGACCGAGCGGCGCCGAATCCGCGATCTGCTTAAGGAGGATAGGCATGAATGAAATCCTCGCCATTCTGACGGCCGTGATCAACAGCCTTTGGCAGGCAGCGGTCGTGGCGGCGATCGTGTGGATCGCGCTGCGATACTGGCCGCGCACCAACGCCGCGACGCGTTACGCGATCTGGTGGGCCACGTTGGCGGTCGTGCTGATCCTTCCCGCAGCGCCGCACTGGATCGCGGCGATGCGGCATCACGCAGTGAGTACAGCAGCGAAATCGGCGGTTAACCTGACACCCGCACCGGCTGTGCCCAATCGTGTCGAACTCTTCGTGATTCCTCCCGCACCTCGTCGCGCCGCGCGATGGCCCATCGCCCTACTCGCCATCTGGGCGGCCATTCTCGCGTGGCGTCTCTATCAGATCGGCCGAAGCTATCTCTATCTGCGCAGCGTGAAGCGCCGGGCGATCGTTTCGCCAATCCCTCTGCCGAATATCCCGCGCCGCGCCGATCTGCTCATCTCCGGCGACATCGCGTCGCCGATGGCGCTCGGCTTCCTGAAACCCGCGGTGGTTCTGCCGGACTCGCTGCTCGAAGAGTTGTCGGATGCCGAGCGCGAACACGTCCTGCTGCACGAAGCCGCCCACCTGGTGCGCAGGGATGACTGGGCGAATCTTGCCACGCGCTTTCTGGCAGGCGCACTGGCGCTGCATCCGGTGGCCATCTGGATTCTGTGGCGCATCGATCCCGAACGCGAGATCGCCTGCGACGAGTGGGTGGTGTCGCGCACCGGCGCCGCCCGGCCCTATGCGGCGAGCCTGGCGCGCCTCTTCGATCTGCTGCATGGACGCGGTAACCAAATGCTGGCGTCCGGAATTTTCGGGCGCGGCTCGACTATCGGCGATCGTATCGAGGCGCTGCTGCGGAGAGGCCGCACGTTCACGACACGCGCGTCTGCTCCGGCAGTGCTTGCGAGTGCGATGACGCTGGGGGGACTGATGCTGGCGGGGTCCTTCGCGCCGCGCTGGATCGCCTTCGCGCAACAGGAGCCGCGGCCATCGTTCGAAGTCGCCTCTATCAAGCCCGACGGCCCCTCGGACAAACCCGGCACGATGCACGTGGAACCCGGCAGGCTGAATCTGGCCGAAGTCACGGTCAAGATGGTCGTTCAGCAGGCCTACGCCATCAGTGGTTATCGCCTCTATGGAGGTGCCTCCTGGCTTGACTCGGAGCGATACAGTATTGCCGCAAAAGCCGCCGACAACGCAGGGGGTCTCACCCTGGATCAGATGAGGCCAATGCTGCAGGCGATGTTGAAGGACCGGTTCCGCCTGGCTGTGCACCGCGAGGAGAAGGAACTTCCCGTGTATCGGCTGGTTGTTTCCAGGAATGGGCCCAGGCTCAGGGAGAGCGCGGTTTCAGGTGCGCCGCAGTCACGGATGGGAACGGGCCAAATCACGGACGAAAAGGCGAATATGGATACACTCGCCAGCCAGCTCGGGCAACAGTTGGGCCGCTTTGTGTCAAATCAGACCGGGCTCCGGGGCGACTTTAACTTTCATGTTGAATGGGCCCCCGACCCGGGCCAGAACCAGGGCGGGGAGTCCGATACGCCGCCTCCAGCCGGCGTGGACGGGCCTTCCATCTTTACCGCGTTACAGGACCAGCTGGGCCTGAAGCTCGAATCGGCGAAAGGGCCGGTCGAAGTGCTTGTGATCGATCACGTGGAAAAGCCCGATGCGAACTAACGCGCGCGACAGTGCACAACCCGCCATTCGGGCGCGCGTTGTGCACGTCAATCTTCTGCTGGCGGTCGGAATATTCGGCCGCGGCTCGGAACTCGGGAACCGGATCGAGACCCTGCTGCGGAGAGGCCGGACGTTTACTACACGTGCGTCACTGGCCGGAATCATCGCAAGCGCGATGGCGCTGGGCGGACTGATGCTTGCCGCGTCCTTCGTGCCGCGCTGGATCGCGTTCGCACAACAGGAGCCGCGGCCATCCTTCGAAGTCGCATCCGTTAAACCCACACCGGCCGCGCGGAGAGGTTTTGACTTCGGCACTTACTTCCGCAGCCTGCCGGGCGGGCGGTTCTCTGCCGAGAACGTGCCCTTGGGGATGCTCGTTATGAAGGCTTACAGCGTGGACAGTAGTCAGATCGTCGGCGGCAATTCGTTGCGGTTCGGCGGCGAAACGTACGATATCGAAGCCAGGGCTGATGATCGGGATCCCCGTTATAAGGCCGCGCAGGCGACCGGGCCCGCCGCGCACGAGGCTCTGCTGGATTCGATGCTCCAGTCTCTGCTGGCGGACAGGTTCAAGCTGGCGGTCCATCGCGAGACGAAGGAAACCTCCGGGTACGCACTCGTGATCGCGAAGGGCGGACCTAAGTTGAAACAACCGACTGAGGCCCGCTCCGGGGACGGTTCCATCGCCGTCGCAGGCAGGGGGCATTTGAAAGGCCAAGAAGCGCCGTTGTCGATGCTTGTCGCGCAACTCACCCGCCTTGTGGGGCGCCCCGTCGTTGATCAGACCGATCTCGAAGGGGGATTCGATTTCGATCTGGAATGGACGCCGGAGGATACCCCGGCTGATCTTGCGCAGGGCCCGTCTGTTTTTACCGCCGTTCAGGAGCAGCTCGGGTTGAGACTGGAGGCCACGAAAGAGCAGACCGAGACACTCGTCATCGATCACGTGGAGAAGCTCGATGCGAACTGATGAGCGCGAATTACTGGCCGTTGGAATTTTCGGCGGCCGGTCCGGCCTGGGGAATCGGATCGAGGCGCTGCTGCGTAGCGGTCGCGCGTTTTCGCCGCGCGTATCGTCTGAGGGTCTCGCGAGCGGAGCTGTTGTCCTGAGCGGGATGGTGTTCGTTGCGGCGATGGCGCCGCAGTGGATCGCGTTCGCGCAGACCCCGCCGCGCCTCGCCTTCGAAGTGGCATCGGTGAAGCCGAGCGGTCCGAACGATCAATTCCTGTACCGCCTGCAGCCCGGAGGCCGTTACATCGCGACGGCTCAGACGCTCAAGATGCTGGTGGCTAACGCCTACGCGATGCCTCTGTATCGAGTCGCTGATTTGCCTGGCTGGGGAGATTCGGACAAATTCAACATCGAAGCCAAGGTCGGGATTCCGCTCAAGGCATGGCCGGACAGCAACGACCAACTCGACGAGATGCTGCGGTCGCTGCTGGAGGAACGGTTTAAACTCGCGGTGCATTGGGAGACGAGGCAGGAAACGATCTACAATCTGGTGGCCGCGAAGGGCGGATCGAAACTCAAGACGGCCGCGGAAGGCGAGAGCCGTGGCTTCGAGATGGAGCCGGGGCGCATTCACAGCATGGCCGTGCCGTTGAGCTATCTCGCGGGTAGCCTGTTCACCGTTCTGAACCGGACGGTGCTCGACAAAACCGGGCTCGCCGGAAAGTTCAGCTACACGGTTTCGTATGCGCCGGACGCCGCGCCGCTTGGCGACGACCGGCCTTCGCTCTACACGGCGCTTGAGCAGCAGCTAGGTCTCAGACTGGAGTCGTCGAAGGGGCCGGTGGAGTTTGTGATGATCGACCACGCGGAGAAGCCCGGTGCGAACTGATGCGCGAGAGATGCTGGCGGTGGGTATCTTCGGCAGCCGATCGCGCATCGGCGACCGCATTGAAATGCTGGTACAGCGCAGGCTGCACTTCAAGGCCAGAGCTTCGGGCTGCGGAATTGCGGCAAGCGCCGTCGTGCTCGCGGGTCTGATGATTGCGGGTTCTCTGACGCCGCGCTGGGTCGCTTTCGCACAGCAAGATTCATTCGAGGTTGCTTCCATCCGTATCAACCAGAGCGGCAACGACGGCAGCATCGTCAACTTCCCCGAAACCGGCCGGCTGACCGCTACGAATGCGTCCCTGAAGACGCTCATCCGCAGCGCATACGGCATTCAGAACGATCAGATCGTCGGGGGCCCGCCCTGGCTGGATCGCGATCGGTTCGACATTCAGGCGAAGACGGCCGGTCCGATTCGCGAAGCGCAGGAAGGGCCGCTGCTGCTGAATCTGCTTGCGGAGCGATTCCACCTCAAGGTGCACCAGGATACCCGGGAACTTCCCCTATTCGTGATGACGCTTGCGCCGGGCGGGCCGAAGTTCAAACAGCACATCGGCGATAACGGGTTCATCCACCAGGCGCGCGGAGCCGGCAGGGCGCAGTTCGACGCGGCCAGAATCTCCATCGGGCAACTCGCCGGCGTGGTGGGAAGGCAGGCCGGCCGGATTGTCCAGGACAGAACCGGACTGCTTGGCTATTACGATTTCACGCTCACCTGGGATCCGGATCAAGCGGCCGACTCCGATGAGCCATCGATTGTTGTCGCGCTGAAGGAGCAACTCGGGCTGAATCTGAGTGCTGCCAAAGGGCCGATAATGGTGCTCGTGATCGATCACGCGGAGAAGCCCGATGCGAACTGATTCGCGCGAGATGCTGGCGGTGGGCATTTTCGGCAGCCGATCGCGCATCGGCGAACGAATCGAAGTGCTTGTGCGGCGGATGCGCGCGTTCTCCCCGCGCGCATCCTGCACGGGGATCTCTGCGAGCCTTGCCGTACTCGCCGGGCTGATGATCGCCGGTTCGCTCGCGCCGCGCTGGATCGCATTCGCACAGGACCAGCCGCGATTGACCTTCGAGGCTGCGTCGGTCAAGCCCGCCGACGCGGCCTCGACGAACTTCGGCCTTCGATTTACCCCCGGCAGAATGGTCGCGGAAAACGCTCCACTCCGGTATCTCATCACGTGGGCGTATCACGTCAGAGATTTTCAGATTGAGGGCGGACCCGAATGGGCTGGCTCCGCGAGATACGCGATTTCGGCGAAGGCCGAGGGCAATGCGAACCCGAATCAGCTGGCGCTGATGCTGCGGTCGCTGCTAGAAGACAGATTCAAGCTGAAGCTCCACCGCGGTACGGAACAGCGGACGGCGTATCTGCTGCTGCCCGCGAAGGGTGGCCTGAAACTGCCGGAATCCGCGGCGGACTGCGCGGCGCTCGCCGATGAGCCTCCCGCAAAGGGCAAATCGAAGTTTCAGTGCGGCTCGTGGTTCGCTTCGGACGACCAGTTTACGGGCACAAAAATTTCCATGACGCAGTTCGGGGAATGGCTTTCGAATCAACTCGAGCGGCCCGTCGTTCAACAGGACGGGCGTTACCGGCCTGGTCGATATTCATCTGCAGTGGTTGACGGACGATCAGGCCGATTTGCCGAACGCCGCTCCGGCGATCATCACCGCATTGCAGGAGCAGATAGGGGTAAAGATCGAATCGGGCAAGGGACCGGTCGATATTCTGACAATCGATCACGTGGAGAAACCCGACGCAAACTGACGCGAACTGATCCTTGCAATCGGACTATAGCCATAGTAGACTGAACTGCGTCACCGTTTGCGCATGGCTCTGCCGAGGCTGACAAAACTCGAACTCAGGATCATGGAGACGCTGTGGACGCGCGGGGCCTGTTCGGTGCGCGAGATTCAGGAAGCGTTTCCGGAGCCGAAGCGTCCCGCCTACACGACCGTGCAGACCACCGTGTACCGGCTCGAACGCAAAGGCGCCGCGCGCATTTCCAAACGCATCAGCAACGCCAACATCTTCGATGCCGCGATTTCGAGGCATCAGGCGCAGCGTAGCCTGATCGACGAATTGCTTGGGCTTTTCGGCGGCGGGCCGAAGCCGGTGATGGCCCATCTGATCGAGACGGGGAAGCTGACGCTCGACGACATCAAGGACGCGGAGAAAACCCTGCGCGCCCTTTCGGCGAAAGAGAAGGCGAAGGAGGGAAAGCCATGAGCGATGCCCGACCGCTTTGTATCTTGGAGGGCCGGCGCTTCGGCGCCGCCGCCGGGTTTTACCCGGCGCGGAGCGTTACCAAATCCGCAGGAATGCCGCTAACCTCGTCGGGAACAATCGCCTCGGCCCCGGTGTCCACCCTGAATACGCTGCCTTCAGCGGGCCGAAACTTCACAATCGGGGATTTCGCGGCCACACATACTTTTACATTCATGGTCCTGCACCCCACAAAACGCAGTGTCCACCGCATGGAAGTCGCCATGCTGTACCGCCGTTCCGCGAATTTAACTGAATATCCTTGCGAACGAATTGACGTGTGTCGTCGTCAATGAAGTAATACGCGGGACTGAAGCAGGAGACGAGGTAAATTGACCACCACGCCAATGTCGTGTATCTGCTTCCGGGGCGCGTTCATCTCCGCCTGCTGTGACATTTCGGCTGCTGCGGGTACCGGCGAAAGACTGAAACCTTCCGCCTTCACCGGAGTAAATCAACAGTTAGGGCTCAGAACGGAATCCGCGAAAGGGCCGAACCCAAACTGATATGGCAACGCGGGTATCCGTCTCAATCGCGCTGGCTCTTTTGATCGCGGCTGCTGCCGTGCCGCAGGAAAAACGCGCCGCATTCGAAGTGGCTTCGGTAAAACCGAACACGTCGGGGAGCGGAATGGTCATGATCCGGCCGCCCGTGGGCGGGCGATTCACCGCGACGAACGCCAGAGTGAAAATGCTCGTATCTGTCGCTTATGACGTGCGGAACTTCGAGATCTCGGGCGGGCCGGGCTGGATCGACACCGACGGTTTCGATATCGAGGCCAAAGCAGCCGACCCCAAAGTGAGCATTGACGGCCTGCGACCCATGCTGCAGTCGCTGCTGGAAGACCGGTTTCAGCTGAAGGTGCGCCGCGAAACGCGCGAAGTTCCGGTCTACGCGCTCACCCTGCCGAAAGGCCCGTCGAAGCTGCCCGAAGCAAAAGAAGGCGGCTGCAGAGAGATCGATCCCGGCAAGCCGCTCCCGCCGCCGCCTCCCCCGGGTCAGTTTCCGCCGACGCCGTGCGGCGGATTTTTCATGGGTCCCAATCATCTCGAGGGTGGCAGGATTTCCATGACCCAGCTTGCCAACGCGCTGACCAATATTCTGGGCAAGCCGGTGATCGACAAGACCGAATTCACCGGAACATTCGACGTGAAGCTCGACTTCACCCCCGAAGGTACCGCGTTTAATTCAGGCCCCGCGCCCGCCGGTCTGCCGGGGCCGAATTTCGACAGCTCGATGCCCACCATCTTCACCACGCTGCAGGATGGTCTCGGCGTAAAACTCGAATCGACCAAAGGCCCGGGCAATATGCTCTATATCGACCACGTGGAGAAACCGTCTGAGAACTGAGCTGCTGATGAAAATCCCCGAAGAAGCGCACAGGCCGAAGGGTCCGTTGTGCGCGAATAGCATTGTCCGATTCTTCGCGATCGTACTCCTCTGCGTGTTTGTGCTGAATGCCGCCGAGCACGGGGGCCAGGTGAAGTTCAACGGCCTGCCGCTTCCCGGCGCCACCGTGACCGCAACGCAGGGCGACCGCAAGCTCTCAGTCGTCGCCGACGAGAACGGAAACTACGTGTTCCCCGACCTTCCCGACGGCATGTGGACGTTCGACGTGGAGATGCTCGGCTTCGCGCCGATCAATCAGGATGTCACCGTCGCGGGCAATGCACCAATCCCCGCATTCGATCTGAAGATGCTGTCGTTCGACCAGATCAAAGCCGTCGCCGCGCCGCCAGCGCCGCGCATTTCAGTCAGCCAGAATCCATCCGAGACCACCACGGCGTCCACAGCCCCCGCCGCCAACACGAAGAACGGCAAGAACAAGAAAGGCAACGCCGCCGCGGCAGCCCCCGCCAACGGTCAGAGCGGTTTCCAGCGCGCCGCGGTCAACGCGAATCCAAACGCCGCCCCCGCGCCGTCGGATACCGCCGAGCCCGCCGCTTCCGGTCCGTTCGCAGGCCAGAACGCCGGCAACCTCAGCCAGAACGCTTCCGACGGCCTGCTCATCAACGGCTCCCAGAACAACGGCGCCAGTTCGCCGTTCGCGCAGGCAGCCTCCTTCGGTAACAACCGGCGGGGTCCGGGCAGCCTCTATAACGGGAGCTTCGCCATCGTCGAAGACAA
This sequence comes from Terriglobia bacterium, assembly GCA_963832905.1. Classification (GTDB taxonomy): domain Bacteria; phylum Acidobacteriota; class Terriglobia; order Bryobacterales; family Bryobacteraceae; genus BOG-234. The sequence continues at coordinate 1,744,928 of CAWHVO010000002.1, forward strand.
CTCCGCGCTCGATGCCCGCAACTTCTCCTACACCGGCGCGGACACGCCCAAGCCCGAGCAAAACAAGCTGACGTTTAACTTCAATTTCGGGGGACCGATAAGAATTCCGCACCTGATCCGGAACGGCCCGCAGCTGACGCTCAACTATGCGCGGGTGCTCAACCACACCGCGCAGACGAATGCTTATGATGTGCCGACCGCGGCGCAGCGCGCCGGCGATTTCTCCAGCCTGCCGCAGCAGCTCTACTTCGCGGGAGCGCCGCTGCCGGGCAACATGATTCCGGCGAGCCTCATCAGCCCGCAGGCGACCGCGCTGCTGAAGTACTTCCCGCAGCCCAATCTGACCGGCCCGTCGACTTTCAACTACCAGATTCCGGTCATCGGCGAGACGCATACGGACCAGCTTCGCGCCCAGCTTAATAAGAACGTCGGCAACAAGAATTTTCTGTACGGCTATTACGCCTTCCAGCGCACCGCCGCCGACACCAACAACGAATTTGGCTTCCTCGACAGGCCCCGCAGCCTGGGTCAGAACACGCAGGCTAACTGGCAGCATCGCATCGGTCAGCGAATGTTCGAGCATTTTCAGGTTCAGTTCAGCCGCAATTCGAACACGTTAAACTCGTTCTTCGCCAATCGTGAGAACGTCTCAGGCGAAGCCGGCATCGCCGGCAACAATCAGCAGCCGCTCAACTGGGGTCCGCCGGCGCTGCAATTTTCCAGTGGCATCAGCCCTCTCAGCGACGGCGTGGCTTCCGTCACGCACAATCAGACCACCCAGTTCACCTACGACAACTCCTGGAACCGTGGCCGCCATAACATCAGCTGGGAGGCCGACTACTCGCGTCTCGAGTTCAACAACGTTGGCCAGGCGAATCCGCGCGGCGCTTTCCAGTTCACCGGTCTCGGCACCTCCCCGCCCGGCTCCGTAACCCCTGTTTTCGGCGCCGACTTCGCCGATTTCCTGGTTGGCCTCCCGGACACCGCCGCCATTTCCAACGGTAACGCCGACAAATATTTCCGCCAGAATCAGTTCCACGTGCAAGGCGGCGACGACTGGCGCATCGGTCCTGCGCTCACCGTGAATTTCGCCCTCCACTGGAACTATCAGCCGCCCATGACCGAACTCTATGGCAGGCTGGCCAATCTCAACGTCCTCAATGACTTTTCGCGGGTTGCGGCAGTGACGGGGACGGAACCCGTGGGATCGCTCACCGGCATCCATTATCCGGATTCGCTGCTCCGCCCGGACAAACGCGAGTTTTCGCCGCGCATGGGCCTCGCATGGCGGCCCATCCCCGCTTCCTCGCTGGTTGTGCGCGCTGGCTACGGCGTCTACTTCGACACTTCCATCTATCAGAGCATCGCGACGCAGCTGGCCACCCAGCCGCCTTTCTCGACCACGCTGAGCATACCGAACACAGCGCAGAATCCGCTGACGCTGGCGAACGGCTTTGTCGCGCCGGCCAATCAGGTCACGAACACGTACGCGATCGATCCCAACCTGCGCGTCGGCTACAACCAGATTTGGCAGGCATCGGTGCAGCGCGACCTGCCGGGGTCGCTCGTCATGATCGCGACCTATCTTGGCAGCAAAGCCACGCGCGGTCTGCAGGAGTTTCTGCCCAACACTTATCCGAACGGCGCCGTCAGCCCCTGCCCAACGTGCCCCAGCGGATTCACTTACATAACTTCCAACGGTAACGCGACGCGCGAGTCCGGTTCCTTCCAGCTGCGCCGCCGGCTGCGCAACGGCATTCTCTCCAGCGCCACGTACACGTATGCGAAAGCGATCGACGATTCGGCGTTGGGCGGCAGGGGCCAGGGCGCAAACGTGATCGCGCAGAACTGGCTCGATCTCAGCGCTGAGCGCGCGCTCTCTTCATTCGATCAGCGGCAGACCTTGGCCTTTCAGGGGCAGTACACATCGGGTCAGGGCATCGGCGGCGGCACACTGCTGAGCGGATGGCGCGGCGCGCTGCTTAAAGAATGGACCATTGCCACGACGATCAACGTGGGGACGGGAACACCGCTGACGCCCCAGGTGCCGCTCACCACCGCAGGCACAGGCGTCAACGGCGTGCTGCGTCCCGACTTCACCGGCGTCCCTCTCTACCCGGCGCCGGCCGGATACGCCTTCAACCCCGCCGCCTTCGCCGTGGCCCCGCCGGGCGAGTACGGCAATGGCGGGCGCGACATCATTACCGGCCCCCTGCACTTCTCGGTGAACGCCTCGCTGGGCCGCACGTTCCGCCTGAAGGACCGCTACAGTCTGGATCTGCGCGTCAACTCCACCAACGCCATCAACCACGTAACATATACGAGCTATATTGTGAACGTCCCCCCGGGGAACTCGCAGTTCGGGCTGCCTTCAACGTCAACCAATGCAATGCGCGACCTGGTCACAACGCTGCGTTTGAGGTTCTGATATGAGACTAAAGACTTCGCTCCGAGTTTCCGGCGCCGCTGTTCTGGCGCTGTCCCTCACGCTCACGGCATCCGCTCAACAGCCTGCCGCCCAGCAGCCCGCCGCCCAACAGACGACCAACGACAACGGCGACACTGTGATCACCGTCAATACCCAGCTGGTCGTCGAAACCGTGTCTGTCGCGGACAAGAGCGGCAAGGGCATTGCAGGCCTGACCGCGAAAGATTTCACCGTCACCGAAGACAACGTCCCGCAGACCATCAAATTCTTCGACTACGAGCAACTCTCCGAAGTGCCCGAGCCTCTCCCGCCAGCCCCCGAAAACGTTACAGTGCTCAACAAATTCCCCAAGAGCCGCATCACGACCGAACAACCCGGCAGCACGCGTTACAAGGATCACCGTCTGCTGGCGCTCTATTTCGACATGTCGGCCCTGCCGCCCCTCGACCAGCTGCGCTCCCTCGACGCCGCGCGCAAATTCATCCGCACGCAGATGACCGCCGACGATCTGGTTGCCATCATGCTGTACCAGGGCGGCGCCGTTGAACGTCCTGCAGGATTTCACCGCCGATCGCAACCGCCTGCTGACCATCCTCGAAACCATTGCAGTGGGCGAAAGCCAGGGTTTTGATGAGATCGTAGCCGACGACAGCGCCGCCGACACCGGCGCCGCCTTCGGCCAGGACGACAGTGAGTTCAATCTCTTTACCACCGACCGCCAGTTATCCGCGCTGCAGACGGCCGCCACCATGCTCGGCCATCTCAACGAAAAGAAAGCGCTGCTTTATTTCGCCAGCGGGCTGCACCTCAATGGTCTGGATAACCAGGCCCAGCTGCACGCCACGGTAAATGCCGCCGTTCGCGCCGGCGTTCAGTTCTGGACGATCGACGCCCGCGGCCTGGTCGCGTTCGCTCCCCTTGGCCTTCCAGGGACGGGATCTCCTGGCGGCCAGGGCATTTACTCCGGCACATCGTCGATCGCCTTCACCGGCGGTTTCCAGGCATCGCAGGACACGATGTATGCGCTGGCCGGCGATACGGGCGGCAAAGCTCTGCTCGACAACAACGACCTGTCGGTTGGCATCGTAAACGCCCAGAAAGCGTTTTCGAGTTACTACATCATTGGCTATTACACGTCGAACCAGAACCTCGACGGCAAGTTCCGCAAGGTGAAAATCACCCTGAACAACGGCGCCTCCGCGAGTCTGAGTTTCCGCCAGGGTTATTACGCCGGCAAGGTGTTTGCCAAGTTCACGTCCGCCGACAAAGACAGACAGCTGGAAGACGCCATGATGCTGGGCGATCCCATCACCGACCTGACGATCCGGATGGAAGTGAATTACTTCCAGCTGAACAAGGCCGAATATTATGTGCCGCTCGAGGTGAAGATTCCGGGACGCGAGCTGGCCCTGGCGCGCAAGGGCGGCGCCGAGCGCGCCGTGATCGATTACATGCTCGAAGTGAAGGACGATTTCGGCTCGACCATTCAGAACATCCGCGACAAAATCGAGGTCAAACTCACCGAGGCGACCGCGGAACAATGGGCGAAGAGTCCCATCGAATATTCCGGCGGCTTCACGCTGCTGCCGGGTAAGTACGTGGTGAAGTTCCTGGCGCGCGAGAACGAGACCGGCCGCATCGGAACTTATATGAACAGCTTCACCATCCCCAACCTGATGAAAGAGGAGAAGCGGATTCCCATCAGCTCCGTCGTCTTAAGCAGTCAGCGCGTGGCAAAAAGCGAAGCACTCTACAATGCCGGCAAAGGCAAGACTGCCGCGGCGGCCGAAGCGGTGAATCCGATGATCGCGGACGGCGCGCAGCTCATCCCCAGCGTCACGCGCGTGTTCAGTAAATCGAAGGACATGTACGTCTTCCTGCAGGCTTATGAGCGCAACGTCACGGCGCAGCAGCCGCTGGTGGCGTTTGTCAGCTTCTTCCGCGGGCAGACGAAAGCGTTCGAGACCTCGCCGATCGCCGTGACGGACGGGCTCGACCCGAAGACCCACGCCGTGCCGCTGCGCTTCGATCTGGCGCTCGACAAGCTGCAGCCCGGGCAATATCAGTGTCAGGTCACGGTGCTGGATACGAACGGCCAGAAGGCCTCGTTCTGGCAGGCGCCCATCATGCTGGTCCCGTAGTCAGTACACGCGGCGCAAGCCGCGTTTCCCACAGGAGGCCTTATGAAGTCAATCCTGTTGATCGCAACTCTGGCGTTCGCCCAGCTCGCGCTCGCGGATGAAGCCGCCGACCGCGCGGCCATCGACAAACTCATCGCCACGCTGAACGATCGCACGGCATCGCGCGCCGAGCTCTACACCAGCGACTCGGGCGACAGCCGGAAGCTGCTCGAACAAATCGCGAACCCGCCGACAGCCCCGATGTCCGAACGCACCCAGCCATTCCTCGTGCTGAATGCGGTCCGGTTCATCACGCCCGAAGTCGCTCTGGTGGACGCGACGAGCGCGCAATACGGCTCCCTCTATACGCGCCGCATCCCGGTTCTTCTTATCCTGCGAAAAAGCCAGGCCTGGCAGATCGCGGTGGTGCGAATCGTTCCGAATGTCATGGTCTTGCCCGGCATGAACCTGGTCGATCTGAAAGTGGCTCAATAGGCCTTTGAGGCTGCCTTGTACTTCGAGCTTTAATTTAAGGCATCGAGAGGAATCGCAGGATTTCGCGCATGACACGAGCAATCTGCTCTGTTTGGAAGGCCGGCGCGGCGATGGCGAGGGCAAAGAGTGCGGTTCGCAGCACCCGCATACGAGAATTCTACAGCGCCGCCGGGTAGCCCACGTGGCCGCAAAACGCCCTGTCCACTGCCCGACGGGCCTCCGGACGGCCGACCATCCAGGTGTCGAAATTCCACCCCAGTGTGCCGAGCCCTTCACCCTTTACCTGGGTCGTTTGCCGATAAACCGCTGGAACTTTGTACCAAACTGCCTGGCCCTTCTCTTGCAGAACTGCCCGGGCGGCGAAACTGAATGCCTGTCTCTACCGTCCAGCAATATAGGCCGGTGCTTGCAATTGTCGCGGCCATGCTCACCGCGTGCGCCCATCCAGCGGGTTCGTTCCGGCTGGTCGCGCGGACTCCGGGCGCTCTTCTGATTCCGCCGCAGGTGAAAGACGCATCGGTTGACGGTGGCCTCGATTGCGGCCTGGCGGGAACAAAGCGGCCTGCCTTGCATCCGCGAGCGGCCTGCGGATAGCGGGAAGGTCCCTCGTAGTCAACCGTGACGTGCTGATGTCGTCGGCGCCCGGTGATCTCGACAACTGGGCGGCGGCTTTGGAAAAGGGCGGGTGCATAGGCCCCGGAGAGACGTTCGCTCTGAAAATCACAGTGATCGACTCGCTCCCTCTCGAACCTTCCCAGAGAATGCGGCTTCGCGGATACGCACTCGCAACGGCCGGCTCGGTGGATCTCACTTCCGTCAACTCTCTGCGCGTGGTTTCGCCGGTTTTTCGGCCGGGCACGCAGCCGGGGTCTTCGGTCATCGCTGCCGACCAGCCCATTGTCTCCAGCGGCCGGAACGGCGCCGTCAACATCGATCAAATTGCAAACCCGGATCTGAGAGGCTACGAGATCGCCTGGTATGACGTTAAAGACCGCGATGATGGTCCGGGGTTCTACATCGCGCCTCGTTCCGCGGAGCTTCATCTTGCAGGGAAGGTTGAACAGCAGGACGCCCCGAGTGCGTATCGGTTCGTCTTCGAACCTGGCGCACGATGGTTTCGCTTTTTCGTGAAAACACGTTTGTCCGCCAATGATTACAACATCGTGTTGTTGTCCGCACCGACCGCGAGCGTTCTCGAAGCCCGGACGGAGAACTTCCAAAAGGACGCGGCTGCATTCCTCCGGTCGGCCGGCAACACCTCTTATGTGGCAATTACGAAGGAAATCGAAGTCAACCCTTATATACGAGTGAAGGTTAACGGTGTCGAAACGGATGTTCCTGTGGGCAGTTCGATTCGGCAGGTGATCGAACAAAAAGCCGGTCGTGGCACTGCGTCGAACGCCCTTGCGCGTCTTACAGTCGTGAAACCGTACCATGCCCAAAAGGTGTCGCGCGCCAGGCTTTGTCCGGTTGAATGGGACCATCGGACACAAGACATTCTGAATCTGGTACTCGAGGGCGGCGAACAGATCGCCTGGTAGTCCTGCGCGCGGAGAACCGGATAGCGCCTTGAGCGGCGCGCATTCCGAGACTATCGGATCGGCCTGCCCGTCGGCGCGCAATGGTTGAACTATCGCACAGCCGGAACGCCCCGCATGTGCAGCGGCGATGTGTGACCAACCCGGGCTCCAGGCGGGAAATGCACCTGTCGCTCGAAGAGCCCTCCCGCGGCTTGTCATGGACCAGGCAGGTCGGCCGACAGCGAAATATTGGATCGCGGTGCGATATGCAGTCCGCTGAATCCTGGTTGATGCCATTTTTTCGCCTGCGGGCTTTTGCCCGCACCGGGCAAAACGGTACTGATTCGTACGGCATGGCGGTCGCAATCCGCTTTTTCTTCCTCAAACGCGGCCCCACTGCCATATACTTTCTGTGCTGCCGCACCCAAATCCAAGTCGCGGCTCTCCCGGCGCTCTCGAACTTTCTAAGGAGGATGGAAAGCGATGACAGGCAGAAGTCGGCTAAGGAAAATGGATCGTACTGCGATCCAATTATTAATGTTCACCCTATGCGGCTCGTTGTGCGCGGGCACCGCCTGGGCAGACGGAGCAGTTTACACGATGACCAACGCCCTCGGGAATAACCAGATCCTCGTTTACCATCGCGCGAGCAACGGAAGCCTGAGCTCCACCCCCGTCCAGACGATTAGCACCGGCGGTGGCGGCAGCGGTCTCCAGCTCTCCGGGGTTGACTCGCTGGGCTCGGCAGGCGCCCTGCAACTGGACGCGGCACATCAGATCCTGTTCGCCGTCAACACGGAAAGCGCCAGTGCAAATAGCGGCGTGGGCACATACAACCAGGACTGTGCACTGGGCACGATCACCTCGTTCCTCGTCGCATCCGACGGCACGTTGACGTTCGCGGACCGTGTCTATTCCGGCGGGTTGTTTCCCGACAGTCTCACTGTCAAGCCAAACGGAAGCAACGGAGATCTGCTTTGGGTGCTGAACGCCGGGGGGCCGGGCATCTGCGCCATCCTGCCAAATATTACCGGCTTCAGCGTCAACGCAGCCGGCCAGATGCAGGCGACACGCTCGCAACGTGTAATCGATCCGGGCCCATCTTCCGCGACCTCGGGCGTGAGCTGTCTCGCTGCGAGTGCGGCAGGGTTTGAGGCTTTGACGGGTGCTCCGGCGGCGGATTTCGCCTGCGGCCTGAATCCACCCTCGTTTGCCCGCTCGCCGGCACAAGTCCGGTTCACGCCCGACGGCAATCAGTTGGTCGTGACAGTCAAAGGGACTAATACGATCTACGTCTTTCCGGTCGATGCAAATGGGGGAGCCGGCACCCCCACCGTAACGCAGACCCCGGGGGAGGGGTTGCCCACTTTGCCCGGGTTTTTCGGCTTTACTTTCGACAGGAGTGAAACCATGCTGGTTACTGAGCTCTTCGGTACAGCCACCGCCATCCCTGCCGGCGGCAGAGGCGCGGTCTCGGCCTTCCTGATCAATGACGACGGCAGCCTGAACCCGGTCACCCTGGACGTAGGTGATGGAGGCACGGCGGCTTGCTGGATCGCGCTCGAACCCACAGCGGGCCAATTCGCATATGTTTCCAATAACCTAAGCGCCAGCATCTCAAGTTACGCGGTGGGGAGAGCAGGCAGTGTCACGCTTGTCGCGGAAAGCGCGGCGAACGTCAGCGGGCCAAATGATCTGGCGACCGCGGCGGAAGGCGGCGCCAGTTTCCTGTATGCGGTCGAGGCAGGCGCCGGCAATGTCGGGGCCTTCCAGATTAACCTGGCAAATGGCTCCCTGACCCCGTTCACGGCGGCCGGCGGCTTGCCTTCCACCGCTCAAGGACTGGCGGCGTTTTAGCAGGTTACTGAAAAAGTGAAATGGCAGGCCCATGGCCTGCTCCACATGGTTGCAAGCTGCTGATTCTTCAGGCGATTTCGCCTGCGCCTTTGCCACGACGGTCAACCGTCGCATGCAGCAGGCCAGACAAAATGTTGCCTGCAGCCCATTCACTGCCACCGAACTCGAAAACTTCGTGGCACAGGCTTGAGCCTGTGATTTGCGCGGCTCCCTTCGCAGCGACATGCAGAGGCGATATCCTGGTGGATTGCTGCATCTGTTGAACGGTACCGTTACGGCAAAGGCTGAAGACCTGGCGCGCGATTTCGCGTCCGCCCAGCCGTTCCGGCATGTCGTCATCGACGAATTTCTGTCGCCCGGCTTCTGCCAGCGGCTCATCGCCGAGTTTCCGCCCTTCGACGCGAAGTATGCGCGCAACGAATACGGCGAGATCGGCGGCAAAGCCGCAGTGCCGGATATTGCCCGCCTCGGACCGGCGTACAAAGAGTTCGACGCGCTGATGCGCGACCGCGCGTTTCTCGAACTCACCGGACGCATCGCGGGCATCGCGTCGCTGCGCCACGATCCCGATTACCTCGGCGGCGGCACGCACGAGAACCTTGCGGGGCAAGAACTCGATCTGCACGTCGATTTCAACTACCATCCGAAGACGCTGCTGCACCGCAGGCTCAACCTGATCGTGTTTCTGAATCCGGAGTGGTCGGAAGCGTGGGGCGGATGTCTCGAACTGCGAAGCGACCCGTGGGATATCGGCGCCGGCACAGCGCGCGTCTTAGCGCCGATCGCTAATCGGGCAGTGCTGTTTGAGACGACAGAGCGTTCCTGGCATGGCTTCACACGCGTCGGTCTGCCGGAAGACAAGCGCCACATCTCGCGGCGGTCGATTGCGGTTTATTACTACACAAGCGAACGCCCGCCTGAGGAAACGGCGGCGCCACACGCGACGATCTATGTGCCGCGTCCACTCCCGGAGCGCCTGCGGGCGGGCTACACGCTCGATCAGGCGGATATTGACGAACTCGACGTGCTGACGGAGCGGCGCAACATGCAGATTCGGTTTTTATACGAGCGCGAAAAGGAGTTCACCACGGCGCTGGAGCGGATCACGCGTTCGCGCTCGTTCCGGCTGGCGCGCCTGCTGACCTGGCCGGTGCGGAAACTGCGAGGCACCGCGTGAAACCAACTCTCGTCACCGGCGCATCGGGATTTGTGGGCTGGCATGTGGCGCGTCTTCTTCTCGATCGGGGCCACAGAGTGCGTGCGCTGGCGCGCGCATCGAGCGCGATCCCGGACCTCGGTGTCGAGCGCTTCACCGGAGATCTGCGCGATCCGGATTCGCTCGCGCGGGCCGCTGCGGGCTGCGGGCTCGTGTTCCATGTGGCGGCGGATTACCGGCTGTGGTCGAAGCATCCGGAGGAGATGTACCAATCGAACGTTGACGGCACCCGCAATATGCTGCAGGCAGCGCAGGCAGCCGGCGTGGAGCGCGTCGTTTATACAAGCACTGTGGGGTGCATCGGTGTGCCTGTCGGCGGGATCGGAGATGAGGACCAGCCGGTTTCGATCGACGACATGACGGGGGCATACAAACGATCCAAGTTTTTGGCGGAGCAGGTCGCTCTGGAATTTGCGCGCGGCGGGCTGCCGGTCGTGATCGTGAATCCTACGGCGCCGATGGGCGATCATGACTTCAAACCGACGCCGACCGGGCAGATCGTGGTCGATTTTCTGCGCGGAGCGATGCCGGCTTATATCGACACGGGACTCAATGTGGTGAATGTGCGCGACGTCGCGCTGGGTCATCTGCTGGCCTGCGAGAAAGGGCGCGCCGGGGAGCGCTACATTCTGGGCGCGGCGAACATGACGCTGGGGCAGATTCTGCAGGAACTCGCGCAGATAACCGGCAGGAAAGCGCCGACGGTCGAACTGCCTTACTTCGTTGCCTGGACGGCGGGCGTGATTACGACGGGTCTCGCGCATCTGACAGGCATTCCGCCGCGCGCGCCGCTGGAAGCTGTGCGTATGGCGAAGAAGAAGATGTGGGTGTCGCACGAGAAGGCCGCGCATGAGCTTGGATATTCGCCCTGCCCTGCGCGCAGCGCCCTCACCGATGCTGTCGAGTGGTTCACCGCGCAAAATAATGCCTGATTCGCTGCTTTTCATCGGGGCCGATCCGCGTGAGTTCACGGGCTTTCTCGCGCACTGGCATCATGTCGAGCCGCTGCCGCTGCCCGTGCACTGGGCGCGCTCCGGGCAATGGAAGGGCCGGGAAGTTTATGCGATCGCCAATGGCGCGGGAGCCGAGCGGGCCTTTGCGTCGATCCTGATGGCGCCCAAAGCCTCGGCGATCTGCAATATCGGATTCTGCGGCGCGCTCCACGACGCTCTGCACGTGGGCGACGTGGTGGTCGGAACGCAGGTGCAGTCCGGCGGGTGGTCGTGGTTCGCCCGGATACCGCGCAATTTCGCAGGGCCGCGCGGCACCGTGGCTTCGATCGATCATGTGGCGCAGACCGCGGCCGAGAAATACCGCCTGCGCGCCACAGGCGCCACCATCGTGGAGATGGAAGCGGCGGGAGTGGCGCGCGCGGCCGAAGATCTGAATGTGCCGTTTTACTGCATTCGCGCCGTAAGCGATCTGGCGCACGAAAGCTTCGCCACGGACTTCAACCGCGCGCTTGGCGCCGATGGCAGGTTCAGCACAACAAGGCTCGTGATGCAATTGAAATTTGGAGAATTGCTCCGATTGAAACAGCGCACGGAACTGGCATCGAAAAAACTGGGGGAATTTCTTGACGCGACAGAATTCTGAAATCCCCGCGCAAATGCAGGCTGCGGTATACCGCGGCAACTCGGTGGTTTCTGTTGACACGGTCGATACGCCGGAAATCGGCGCGGGCGAAATTTTGATCCGCGTGGAAGCCTGCGGGGTCTGCCATACCGATCTGAAGAAGATCGAATACAACCTGCTCGCGCCGCCGCGAATTTACGGACACGAGACGGCGGGCGTCGTGGCACATGCCGGGGCCGGCGCGACGAAGTTCAAGCCCGGCGACCGGGTGATTGTGTTTCATCACATTCCGTGCGGCGAGTGTTTTTACTGCAGTCGGAAACTGTATGCACAGTGTCCCGTTTATAAGAAGGTGGGCGTGACGGCGGGTTTCGAACCGGCGGGCGGCGGTTTTTCGCAGTACGTGCGGGTGATGGACTGGATCGTCGCGCGTGGGGTGGAGAAGATTCCGGATGGCGTGCCGTTCGAAGTGGCGGCGTTCGTCGAGCCGCTGAATACCTGTCTGAAGGCTGTGGAGCAGTGCGATCCGCAGGCGGGTGATGTGGTGCTGGTGCAGGGTCAGGGGCCGATCGGGCTGCTGTTCACCATGCTGCTGAAGCTGCGCGGCTGCACGATTCTGGCTACGGACACGATTCCGCGGCGGCTGGAGCTCGCGAAGGCCTGCGGCGCGACGTTTGCAGTCGATCCGCGAAATACAAATGTCGCCCGGAAACTCAAAGAGCTTACCGACGGGCGCGGCGCGGACATGGTGTTCGTGGCGACCAACGTGAAGGGGCTGGTCGAAGAAGCGGTAGCGTGTTCGCGGCCCGGCGCGAAAATCATGCTGTTTGCGCAGACTTCGGATAAGGAGCGCATCGAACTTTCGGGCGCCAGCATCTGCGTAGGCGAGCGTTCACTGCTTGGTTCGTACAGCGCTTCGGTGGACATCCAGAAAGAATCCACCGACCTGGTTTTCAGCGGCAAACTGCCGCTCCGCCTGCTGATTTCGCACCGCGTTTCGCTTGATAAGATCGACTTTGCGTTTCGCCTGGCGACGCATCCCGGCGAATTTCCGGGCGAGAACCCGCTGAAAATCATCGTGCAGCCTCAACTTCCAAATGGCCACTAAGGACATGTCCGGTAAGGCCATTAAGGAAATGATGCTCGCGGCCGTGCTCTATGGCAAAGAGCACGTGCAGCTTGAGACGATTCCGGTGCCGGCCATCGGGCCGGGCGACATCCTCGTGCGCGTGCGCGCGGCGCTGACGTGCGGCACCGACGTTAAAGTTTTCCGCCGCGGTTATCACGCGCGCATGATCGTGCCGCCCGCGGTGTTCGGCCACGAATTCGCGGGCGATGTGATCGCTGTCGGCGATTCCGTGACGCGCTTTCAGCCCGGGCAGCGCGTCGTAGCGGCGAATTCTGCGCCCTGCCTGCACTGTTTCTACTGCCTGCGCGGCAGGGTGAATCTCTGCGAGGATCTCCTGTTCAATAACGGCGCGTATGCGGAATACATTCGCGTGCCGGCGCGCATCGTGGAACGTAACACCTATGAAATCGCACCGCAGCTGAGCTATTGCGATGCCGCGCTGGCCGAGCCACTGGCATGCGTCGTGAAGGGGCTCGAAGACACCGGCGTGGAACCGGGGGACACGGTTGCCGTGATCGGTGTCGGCCCGATCGGGTCGATGTTCGTCCGGCTCGCCAGGCTGCGCGGGGCGCGTGTGGTGGCCGTTGGACGCAAGCGGGCGAAGCTCGAACAGACCCTCCGGCTCGGCGCCGACCGCGTCATCGCGACCGAGGAAATTCTCAACCCCGTCGCCGCGGTTCGTGAACTGACCGGTGGACGCGGCGCGGATGTCGTCATTGAGGCAGTGGGACGGTCCGAAACGTGGAACTGGTCGGTCGAAATGCTGCGCCGCGGCGGTATCGTGAACTTTTTCGGCGGACCTCCGGGCGGCACGCGCGTCGAGCTGGATACGAACCTGCTGCACTATTCCGAGATCACCTGCAAGGCCAGCTTTCATCACACGCCGCGCACGTTTCGCCAGGCGCTCGACATCATTGAAACAGGCGGAGTCAGCGCCCAGGATTTCGTGCAGGCGGAAGAACCGCTGGGAAATCTTTCGCGCGTGCTGTTCCGCCTGATGGAAGGCAGCGGCCCGCTGAAGACCGCCATCATTCCATGACGGAGACTTCAGCGAAGCCGAGCGGACCACGCGGCAGCATATGCCACGACTCACTACGAGAATTTTCACGTCGTGAGTTTTCTGCTGCCGAAGCATCTGCATCAGGATTTCTACAACGTCTACGCCTACTGCCGCATGGCCGACGATCTGGCGGATGAGATTCCCGATCGCGAGGAAAGCCTGCGCCGGCTGCATGACTGGCGTGCGCAGCTCAACCGCATGTATGAGGGCGAAGCGGAGCACCCCATCTTCGTTGCGCTGAAGGGGACGGCGGTGAAGTACGGGATTCCGAAACAGCCTTTCGACGATCTGATCACCGCGTTCATGCAGGACCGCAACAAGTCGCGCTATGCGAACTGGGGCGAAGTGCTCGACTACTGCGTCTATTCGGCGAATCCGGTGGGCCGGCTGGTGCTCTATCTCTGCGGCTATTCGGATGCGGAACGCCAGCGGTTGTCGGATGCCACATGCACAGCGCTGCAGCTGGCGAACTTCTGGCAGGATGTGACGGTCGATCAGCTGAAAGACCGCGTCTACCTGCCTCTGGACCTGCTTGCGAAACACAACTATACGGTTGACGAATTGTTCGCACACAAATTCGACGAACGCTTCCGCAGCATCATGCGCGAAGCCGTGGACCGTGCGCGCGAGCTGTTTCTGACCGGCCTGCCGCTGACGGGGATGGTGAACCGGCGGCTGGCAGTCGATCTGGAATTATTCAGCCGCGGCGGAATGCGGGTGCTGGAAAAAATCGAACAGCAGAATTACGACGTCCTGTCACGGCGTCCGAAAATCTCGAAAGTCGAGCGCGCGGGCCTGCTGCTGAGCACTCTGGCGCGGCTTGCACTCAAACCAGCCGCGCTCAAATCCGCCGCATGAGCACGCTCGAAGAATCGTACGCGCATTGCCGCGCCGTGGCGAAGTCTCGCGCGAAGAATTTCTACTACTCGTTCATCCTGCTGCCGGAAGACAAGAAGAGCGCCATGTGCGCGATGTACGCGTTCATGCGCTACTGCGATGATCTGAGTGACGAGCCGGGCGCGAACCGGGTTTCCATCGAACGGTGGCGACATGCGCTGACCGAGGCGCTGGAGGGGCGGCCGGACGGCAATCCGACATGGCCGGCGTTTCTCGACACGGTGGATCGCTACACGATTCCGCGCGAATACTTCCACGAAATGATCGAGGGCGTGGCATCGGATCTGGAAACCCGCCACATTCAGACTTTCGACGAGCTTTATCAGTACTGCTATCGCGTGGCCTCGGTGGTGGGGCTCACGACGATTCACATCTTCGGGTTCACATCGTCCGATGCGCTGCTGCTGGCGGAAAAATGCGGGATCGCGTTTCAGCTGACCAATATTCTGCGGGATGTTCGCGAAGACGCGGCGCTGGGGCGGATTTACCTGCCGGCCGAGGATATGGCGCGGTTCGGCGTCACGGCCGAAGATCTGAAGACCGCGCGGCGCACCGAAAAATTCGGAGACCTGATGGGGTTCGAGACGGAGCGAGCGCGCGCCTATTATCAGGAATCCGCGCCGCTGCCGGGCCTGGTTCAGCCCGACAGTCACAAGTCACTTTGGGCCCTGATCGCGATTTATTCGCGGCTCCTCGATCACATCTCCGCATCGCCTTACGATGTGCTGCTGCGGCGCATCTCACTCTCCCCGGCTGAGAAGCTCTGGATCGTGGCGCGCGCCCTGATCGGGTGGACCTAGTTCGCGGTATAAGGCGACCAGTTCCGCGACGCTGAGTTCTTCAGCGCGCCTGGCGATCTCAGGCGCCGGATCGTAAAACGGCCGCAGATTGTTGCGCAGCGTCTTGCGTTTCTGGCGGAAGCATACCGACACAAAACGGAGAAATGCATCGGCATCGGCAGGGGCCGGCTTCGGCGTTAAACGCACCACAGCCGATTCCACTTTCGGCGGCGGCTGGAATGCGCCCGGCGGTACTTTGAAGAGGAATTCCGTCTGGGCGAGAAACTGGCATTCCACCGAAAAGTACCCATAATCGCGCGTGCCGGGCTTCGCGGTGATGCGTTGGGCGACTTCCTTCTGGATGAGAAATACGGCATGGGACAGCGGTCCGGGATGGCGCAGATACCGGGAGATCAGCGGGGTCGCGATGTAATACGGCAGATTGCCGGTCAGCACGCCCGCGCCCCACTGCGACCAATCGGCTTCGAGGGCGTCGGCTTCGAGTAAAGAGATCTGCGGAAAGCGCGCGCGCAGGTATTCGGCCAGCGCGGGGTCGAGTTCAATCGCGGCCACGCGGCCGGCTTGTTCCAGCAGCTTTTCGGTGAGCGCGCCGCGACCGGGGCCGAGCTCGATGGCAAGCGGGACGTAGTCCCCGCAGGCGGCGCGGGCGATCCGCCCCAGAATCCTGCCCTTGACGAGAAAATGCTGCCCGAGCTTCTGGCGGGCCAATTTTACCGGTCAGCCCCGTACGTTCAGGTGCTGGATGTGAACGAGGATCTTGCCCGAAACGGGCTCGCCGAATGCGGTCGCCGGCGTAAACGAGCTGTAGAGAACAAAGTTGCCGATCTCCTTCAGCTCATCGTTCGACATGGTGCCCTGCGGTACTTCGAAGCCGACGACATTGCCGTTGCGGTCGATGGTCAGTTGCACAAGCACGTCCTTGCCAGCGCAGTCGCTGAAAGGCGTCACGTCGTCGATGGTGACCTGCGTATAGAGACCCACCGGAATGTCGTTACTCCAGTCAGGGGGCATGTGCAGCGTATCGACAATCACGCCGAAGCAGAGCGTCGAAGCCAACATGCCGCCAACCGCCGGAAGCGCAATGGGCCGCAGCACGTTGTCGAACAGCAGTTTCAGACGCGAGCGGAACTCGGCAAAACGCGCCTCCAGAGTGCGCCGCAGCGCCTGACGCGAACGCTCGCGCGAGGCAATCACGCTGAGACGGGTACGAAGCAGAGGCGCGGGCGTCATCTTCGGCAGATGCTTCAGACCTGTCGAGAGCGAACCGACTTCGGCGCGATGCAGCCTGCATTCACGGCAGTCGTCCAGATGCGACGCGACCATGCGGCTGTTGTCAGGATCGAGCGTGCCCGCGGTGAAATCCCACAGCGAACTGCGCACCGAGCTGCAGGTAACTTCCGCGGTCATCTTGCTACCCTCGGAACCAGCTGCAGGCCGGCGGCCGGTTCCAGGCGCGCCGCGAGATTGCGCCGCAGGGCTTCACGGCCCCGCACGATGCGCGACTTTACAGTGCCGATGGAAACCTGGAGGATATCGGCAATTTCTTCATAGGTCATATCCTCGACCTCCCTCAGGACGAGTGCGGTGCGGAAGACCGGGTTGATCTCCGCGACCGCTTCTTCAAGCAGGACCTGGGCTTCACGGTTCATGGTGAAGTCGAACGGGGTTTCGCCCGAGTCCATCAGGGGCTTTTCGCGCGAATCGGCATCGTCGTAGTTATCGAGCATGCCGGTTTCGCCGCGGCGGTGACGGAACAGCCAGCGCCGCCGGTTGTGGGACTCATTTACCGCGATGCGGTAAACCCAGGTGCGCAGACTGCTGTCGCCGCGAAAACTTCCAACATTGCGGAATATCTTGAGGAACACTTCCTGCACCACATCGCCGGCGTCGGCCTGATCGTTGAGGAGACGCCAGGCCAGATTGTAGACCGGCGTCTGGAAGCGTTCGATGAGCTGCTCGTAGGCAAAAGCCTCGCCCGCCTGCAGAGCGGAGATGAGGCGATGATCCTCGAACGCGGCCTCCTGTTCGGCCGTCAGATTCGCATTAAGGTTGAGGTAAGAAGTGCCTTCCAATGTGCCCTCGGGATGTGCCTCCATTATAGGACTCCGCGGGCGGGAAAGATGTTCCCGGGCGTGGGGTGGCGGGTGAAGCAAGGAGTCCACAGGCTGAAGCCCGTGCTGACGCGGATACAATCCGCGTGTCCGAAATGGCAACGAAATGCAGAAACTCAAGCCACAGGCTGAAGCCTATGCCACCAACAGCGTGTGCCACCTCATTCTTCATTGGGCGGGCTGGACGGCGGGGCGAAAGCGTTCGAGCTTGGTGGCGGTGAATGGGTTGCGGGCAACATTCTGCCTGGCATGCTGCATGCGCCGGTTGACCGTCATAGCGTCGAGTAATTTCGGAATCGGATAAACGAAGCCATTCGGGTGGGTGAATTTGCCGTCGGGATCGGGCTGGCCGTCGTATCTGAGATTCAGCTCGAGCAGCGCGCAGGATTCATCGAAGGCCTTGCGATTCGCGGCTTGCTCCTGCTCCGCTTTCTTTGTCTCATCGGCGCGGCGGGTGGACTGAATTTCGCGGAGCTGCTGCAGGTCGGACTTGACCTTGCGGTGGAGGCGCATTTCGTAGACGGTCAGGAGCTGGAAACGCTCGGGGTGTTTGATGAAGGTCAGGGCGGGAGCGAGGGCCTGGTCGACGTCGGGCTGTTCGGCGTCCGCGGGGCGGTCGAGTTCCTGATTGTATGCATCTGCCGCCAGGAAGTTGTTTTCGATGGTGGAGACGCGGTTGATGCGCCAGTAGCCGTCGGCGATGGAGTGGGCGAGCTGACGCTCGATGGCATCGGCGGGTTTGAGACCGTCGAGGATGCCGGCCATGAAGGCGTCGCGGGCCTCCTTTTGCTCCTCAGTCATGACGTCGAGGTCGCCGGTGAGGCCATGCTTGTATGAGTTGAGGCGGGAGGCGGCGCGACCGGCTTCGGTGCGGGGTCCGGTGGATTTCTGCGAATTGAGGCGGTTTGCTTCGATCTGTTTGTCAGTTGCCATGGGATTTGGTGCTCCTGTGTCCGGGATTGAAGTGCGCAGCTTGCGCTGCGCGTCCTGGCACAGAAGTAGCACGGGAGGGCGGAAAACGAGCGGCGCCGGGCTGGGTGGAAACGCCCGGAAGGGGAGGAAAGGGGCGTGGGTGCATGGAGATAGCGGGGTGGGAACTTTATTTGGGAAATTTGTGATTGTGCGCCTTCATTCCGCGACTGGAGTCCGGTGGCCCGTGACCGGCAAAGATCGGAGATGCGACTCGCCGCCCCTGGTATGATCGCAGCAGAGGGCGGAGATGAAATTGACGGCTGTTTATATGAAAGTGCCCGAAGGCTATATCGCATTCGTCGAAGAACTACCTGGTGCGAACACGCAGGGGGAGACTCTTGAAGAGGCGCGCATGAATCTGGAAGAATCCGTCAAAATGGTTCTCGATGCAAACCGTGAAATGTCAGAGCAGTCGCTTGCGGGCGCGGACGTGATTCGGGAAAGTCTCATCCTGCCCGCCGCGTGAAGCGCATTGATCTCATTCGCCACCTGGAGCAGCACGGTTGCGAACTTCACCGTCAGGGCGGCAACCACACCGTCTACCTGAACCGAAAGGAGCGGCTGTCCTCCACGGTTCCGAGACATCGCGAAATCAACAATTTTCTCGCGCGCAAGATCTGCGATGACCTTCGGATTCCGCGACCATAGGTCCTGAACTGCCGGCGACGCTCGCTGGGCAGCGGCGGAGCGTACTTCGCGATGATCGCCGCGCGGTTTAGCGGTTTGGGCGTTATACGGCCAGGTGGATGTTCACGCTGGATCAGCGGCGTGAATCCGATCAATGGTTTTGCGGAGGTGTTGGCTTTCGTGTGCCGGTTTTCTGGCCCGGTGTAAATATCGCTTCAGCGGATCGGGCCTAGTCAGGTCAATCGGGAACGGAGGCCAGCACTTTCTCTTTCGAAAACAAGTGCCAGTCGGCTCGGACTTTTTCAGTGTCATCCTGCCAGTCGAAGTCAGACACGTGCGAATAGACCTGATCCTGCGCGCGAATCATCGCGAACGTGTTCATGCGGGCAATATATTTTCGGTTAACAAATGGCGGCGCAATGTCCGGATGTCCGCCGTAAAGCAGAACGTGGCGGCTGAGTTGGTACATGATTATTTCCGCGTTCACGAAGCCCGTCAAATTTCCCTTGGGGCCGTCCATCATCACCGGGTTATCGCATCCAATGAAGCTGCCGCTGGGGCTAATCGCCATTCCCCAATATCGCTTTTCGAGACGCGATGCGATTTCGCCTGCCGCCATGAAAGCACGCTGCATATACCACTCCGTCGCCGCCGACAGAGTGTACTCTCCCGACTTGAAGAATTCCTTCATTCCCTCGTAGTCAGATCCAGGCGTACCCGGCGTAATATCTGCCTTCTTCATCGCCGCTGCCCACGATTCCTCGGTTTTCAAGGACTCGGCCATGTTTTCCAGGTTCATCTTTTCCAGAACGTTGAGGGCGAGAATTCGAAATGCTGGCAGACGGACAAACTGAATCGCCATGAACTGAAGCAATTCGCCCAGTTCATCCTCGCGCGGAGGCCGGCGCTCGCGGTCTATGGCCTTCAGGATAGGCGCGACGATACCCTCCATCGTCGAGAGGGCTTTCTCGACGATCACAGGATCGAGGCTTGGATCGGAAACCCGGTAGAAATCCTTAATGTAGCCAGTTTTGGCGGGCGTCGATTGCCACTGCTTCCCCCGGCTCAGATCTGTGACCCAAAGCCTGCCGTCTTTTTCTCCGGTCTCCGTGAAGCCTGCAAGCCAGAACCGGGGAACTATGTGATGTGCGCGCGGCTCTGAACCCTTTTCGCCTGCCATCTCCTAATTCTCCATCGCGGACAGAGACGGCCGGGCGAATGTCATGCCCGCAGAAAAGCCGTTTCCCAGAAGAGTTTGTACCGCGCTTTCTTCGCGTGAAGCCATTGGCGGAATTTCGCCGCTCCCGACGGCGTTTTCATATCGTCGAGCGCGCCCTCGATGACCGAGAGTTCAACGCCGTGCATGACCGCATCCTCCGGCACGATGGCGAGCAGTTCGCGGCGCCGTTTCCTGAGCCACCACTGATTCACGCGCAGTTCCAGGAGACGATGATAGCCCGGAAATGCCTGCAAGGGAAAATGCTGTCAGGCGCGGAGCTGTCGCGCGGGCCGCACCTCAGTACGAGAAGGAAAATGAGGAAGCGGGCGCGATTCGCGTGATACCCTCGCGGTCGATCTCGGGTAATTGAAGATCCTCGATTTGTCCCTTGATGCGCGCAACGCGCAGCGTCTTCGCGAGCACCAGAACAGCCGACATGCAGTGGATAAGCTCGAAGCTGTACTCAGCTCCGATTTCCTTCGTAACCGTGCTCCCCACGTATCCCTCGGCTTCTTCGGCCAGTTCCAAATGCGTGACGGCATGCCGCATCGACAATATCTGCTTGAATGAATCCGCTTGTGGGGTCATCGATACCGCTACTAAACCCGCCTTGCCGAGGGCCACCCGCAAACCATGTTTGTACGAGTTGTACTCATTCCCTGAACAGAATCGTTCCACCGTATATTGAACAAGCCAGCCTAAATCATCCACAGATTGCTCCCAGACAGCGGCCCCGTCGCTCTTTGAGAAGTCCCAACCGGCGAACACCGCCAGCTTGATGAACGCCTTGATATCGCTAGCAGCACCGTCAGTAATGCCGGAAAGATCACCTTTCGATATGGTTCTCGCAGCCTTCTTGATTTCGGCGTTGCCATAGGTGGTCAGGTACACCCAATCCGGCCGGTTCTGGAATTCGCACAGGAGGAATGACAACATTGCTTCCGTTTGATGGAAGCTCGCCATGTGTAATTCCGTTGCGATTATGGATAAAAGCTGCTCTTGGTCCGGGAGGCGGATAGCCCACCCCTCCGAGAGCTTCCAAAACTCATCGGCGTTTTTGTAGATGCTGTATAGCAGGCTGGCCTTTTTCGCCAGGAACTGCGGATCGTATTGATCGTAGAATGCAGCGTCCGCGCGCTTCATCGTTTGATGAATGGTGAGGAAAACCTTGTCTTTCTTGAGAGCGCCAAAGTGCAGCTTCGGTGAGGTCATGAGCGGGTCTGCAACTCAGTCTATAGCTCGCATTCACTCTTGCTTCGTGCTGCCGTCTTGACACGCCGTCACCGTTAATCGTAAAACGTCCAGCCAGCGGGTCTCGGGGAACGTTGTAGGCATGTGCTGCAAAATCTTTCCACGAACTTCTGATTGATTCCATCCAACGTCCGGCCGCCAAGCGCATATCGATACAGGTGGCAACGTATCCGTCGTCCTCACGCTCGATAATCGCGGTTAACCGTCGCGCTGACTTCAACGATCCGAGTCTACACTGATCCAGCTGGACGCATAGCCGGTTGGCCCAAGGCGCCCCGGCAGGCGAAACCGCCTGCCCCACCAAGCCTGCCAAGTCTGCTGGTTCATGTGGTCGGAGTTCAGTAACGCCAGCCACAGCCTGCGCGGCGTTTTTTTGAACGCGTTCATATTTTTCTTGACAGCCCGCCCGTCGCGCTTTAGGATGTAATTTGAACGTGTTCAGAAATGGAAATCAAAAATGTACATCGTCTACTGCTACATCGCTTATCTGGCCGTCAGCCTCGCCGTCACCGTCGGCGTGGCCCGCACTCTGCATAAGAACGGGCGTACGTTTCTCGTTGAAGCTTTCCAAGGCAACCCCGCGCTCGCCGATTCGGTCAACCATCTCCTTGTGGTCGGCTTCTATCTCATCAACGTCGGGTACGTCTCCCTCGCTCTGCGCACCAGCGCCGTCGTGCCCTCGGCCCGCGCGGCCATCGAGCTAGTCTGCGACAAACTCGGCGTCGTTCTGGTCGTGCTCGGCGTCATGCATTTCTTCAACCTTTATGTCCTGAACCGGCTGCGGCGCCGCGGCCAGGCCGAACTTCGGCCGCCGTTCCCGTCCGATGTGCAGGTTTCCGTCCCACAGGCTTCGTGATGCCCCCGGTCACCGGAATCACCATCCTTTGCGACGCCGGCTGCGGCCTCTGCACGCGCACGCGCGACTGGATCGCGCAGCAGGAATCTCTGGTGCGCGTCCGCTGCCTCGCCTCGGGATCGGCTGAGGCACAGGCTGAATTTCCCGGGCTCCCGGTGGGCGAGCTCGCGGTCGTCGGCAACACCGGCGAGGTCTGGCTGGGCAATCACGCCTGGATCGTCTGCCTGTGGGCGCTGCGCGGTTATCGCGATCTGGCGTTCCGGCTCACCAGCCCGTTCCTGCTGCTGATGGCGCGCGAAGCCTTTGCGATGGTTTCGAAAAACCGCGCCGCGCTTTCCAGTATGCTCAGACTGCGCAGCCAGCGCGAACTCGAAAACCAGCTCCGCGAGGTCGTTGTCCCCCGATGCCAGAGCACTCCAGAGTGAAGGCCCCACCCAAGAGCGAGGAAACGCGTGCGCGCATTCTCGAAGCCGCGCTGAAACTTTTCCGCGAACGCGGCTTCGACGAGGCCTCCATGCGCGATGTCGCCGACGAAGCAGGTGTGGCCACGGGTGCGGCTTACTACTATTTCCCATCCAAAGAGGCAATTGTGATGGACTTCTATCGGCGTTTGTCGGCCCAGATGCAGCCCAGGATCGAAGCCGCCCTTGAGAAACAAGAGGGCCTCGAACAACGTTTGCGCGCGCTGATCGAGGTCAAGCTCGCGCATTTCGCGCCGAACCGGGGTGTGCTCCGGGCGCTGCTACGGAACGGCGCCGACCCGCGGCATCCGCTTTCGCCTTTCAGCAGCGAAACCCGGGAAATCCGCCACGCCGACCTCGCCTGGTTCGAACGCATTCTGGTCGATTGCGGCATGCGGATTCCCAAAGACCTCGCGCCGCACCTGCCCGGCCTGCTGTGGTTCTTTCAGATGGGCGTGATTTACTTCTGGGTGGTCGACGAGTCGCCTGGCCAGGAGCGCACTGCCCGCATGCTGAGGCTTGCGATAAGGAGCGTCACGGCGCTGGTTCGCGTTTCGGCGATCCCGCTGATGCGGCCCGTGCGGAAGGGGGCACTGGAGCTGGTGGAGATCGTGAAGGGGGTGGCAGGCTGAGCCAGTGGCGATTTCGACGACAGCGGCAGCGCGATTGACAATCGCGCGGCAGGATAACATCCCGCCCCACAGGACGTTGCGTACACTGGAAAACGAGTCATCGAAATTCGTGTCGTTTACCATCCAGCCCATTCGTGAGTTCGTGGTCCGGCCGGCTCTGCCGCCGCAGCTCTCGCGGATGTCCGAACTCGCATACAACATTCTGTGGTCGTGGGAGCCGCCCATCCGCGCGCTGTTCCGCCGTCTCGACCCCGCGCTGTGGAAGGAGTCCGGCTACAATCCCGTGGTCATGCTGGGCCGCGTTTCGCAGAACACGCTGGAACGCGCCGCGGGTGACCCCCGCTATATCGCCCAGTACCACCTCGCCTGCCAGCGTTTCGATGCGCATATACAGGCCGAGCCTGGCAGATCGGAGACCGGAGACGGCAAGCTGATCGCCTATTTCTCCGCCGAGTACGGGCTCACCGAATGCATGCCCATCTACTCCGGCGGCCTCGGCGTGCTTTCGGGCGATCACATGAAGTCGTCGAGCGATCTCAATCTGCCGCTGGTGGGCGTCGGGCTGCTCTACCAGCTCGGCTACTTCCGCCAGTTTCTGAATGCCGACGGCTGGCAGCAGGAACGCTATCTGGAAAACGATTTCTACTCGCTGCCTATCCGCCCGGCCAACGGCCCCGGCGGGGAACAGCAGGTGGTTTACATCGATATGCCCACCGGGCCGGTGGCAATTCGTGTCTGGGCGATGGAGTCGGCCGGGTCAAGCTGCTGCTGCTCGATACCAACACGCCGCTGAACCTGCGCCAGGAAGACCGCGCAATCGCGAGCCAGCTCTATGGCGGCGACACCGACACGCGCATTCGCCAGGAAATCGTGCTCGGCATCGGCGGCATGCGCGCGCTCGAAGCTCTCGGCTACAAGCCCACCGTTTTTCACATGAACGAGGGCCACTCGGCGTTTCTGGCGATCGAGCGCATTCGGCTGTTCATCGAGCGTCAGAAGCTTACCTTCGACGAGGCGCTGGAAGCCACCCGCGTCAACAACGTTTTCACCACGCACACGCCGGTGCCGGCCGGCATCGATCTCTTCGACCCGGGTCTCATGTATCACTACTTCAACACCTACTGCCGGGACGCTAAAATCGACTTCGACCGCTTCATGGCGCTGGGCCGCCGCAATCCGCAGGATGGCGGAGAGGCGCTGTCGATGGCCATCCTTGCGCTAAATACGTCGGCCTATCGCAACGCCGTCAGCCGTCTGCACCAGCACGTTTCGCAGGAGATGTGGCACGCGCTCTGGCCGACACTGCCCATCTGGGAGACGCCGATCACCTCGGTCACCAACGGGGTGCATCTTCCCAGCTGGATCAACGGCGATCTGGCGGATCTCTACGATCAGTTTCTCGACCCGGACTGGCGCAATCGCTGGAACGATCCCGCTGTCTGGCGTCAGATCCGGGACATTTCCGACGAAGAGCTGCTCGAAGTGCACCGCCGCCGCAAGCGCCGTCTTATCGCGTTCATCCGCGAGCGGCAGACCGCGTCGGCCATTCGGCGCAAAGCCGCCGCCGCCGAACAGCGCCATGCCGGCGAAGTACTCGATCCGCACGCGCTCACCATCGGTTTCGCGCGCCGCTTCGCTACCTACAAGCGCGCCACGCTTCTTTTCCGCGACCTCGAACGCCTCAAGAATATCCTCTGCAACCACGAGCGGCCGGTGCAGATCGTCATCGCGGGCAAGGCTCATCCGAAGGATCAGCCCGGTAAATCGTTCATCCGTGAGATCGTGCAGCTTTCGCGCGACGCCGATCTCTGGAAGCACATCGTGTTCATCGAGGACTACGACATGAAGATCGCGCGTGAGCTGGTGCAGGGCGTCGATCTCTGGCTCAATACGCCGCGGCGCGGCGAAGAGGCCTGCGGCACTTCCGGCATGAAGGCCGCCATGAACGGCGTGCTCAATCTTTCGGTACTCGACGGCTGGTTCGACGAGGCCTACGAGATGTCGGGCGGCTGGGCCATCGGCGATCGCGAGGATTACTCGGAGGATCAGGACGCCATCCACGCGAGCAATATCTACTATCTGCTGGAACGCGAAATCGTGCCGATGTTCTATGCGCAGACCGAGGTCGGCGGATCGTCGGAATGGGTGAAGCGCATGAAGACCAGCATGATGCATCTGACGCCCGCCTTCGACGCGCGCCGCATGCTGCTCGACTACACCACGCAGCTCTACGATCCGGCCCACTACCACTGGGAGCAGATGCAGGCAGAACGATTTCGAAAACGCCCGCGAGCGTTCGCGCTGGAACACGCGGGTGCGGGAAATCTGGCCGCAGGTGAGCTTCACGGATCTCGGCCCCGCGCCTGCCGGACCCGTGACGAGCGGCCGGCCGGTGGAGGTGCGCGCGGCCCTGCGGCTGGCCGGGCTCACGCCCGACGATGTAAGGGTTGAGTGTGTCATCGGGCGTATCGGCGCCAGCGGCGGGCTGGAGGAAACCGAGGTAGTCCTGCTGCCGCACAAGTCGCTGGAGGGCGACATCGCGGTGTTCGAACGGCAGATCATCCCGGCGCAGACGGGAAGGCTTGGGTATGCGATACGGGTGAGTCCGAATCATTACGACGACCCGCTGACGAGGCCGGTGACGAGTTTGCTGAAGTGGGGCGCGCGATAAGAGTAAGGAATTCGGAGCAGCCTGGCGGCTGGCTTTGATTTGAAGTAAACCCACCGGCAGCAAGACCGCCCGCGTTACCCCGGGGTGTAGATGGCCCGCATTCGTGCGCGACACGTAGTTTCGCTTCACGTCTGGCCCCGCGGCGAACAGCAGTGTGGGACGCATAGATTCGGGGGACACCCGCGTCAGGTGTCAGCCCGTATAATGCCAACGATGAGGATTGCTCTCGCTTTTGTTGGTCTCTTGGTCCTTTTACTTGTCGCTTTCGCCATAATGTACAACTCGGAAACGGCGTCAACCACTTCGACCCAGACCGCCGTCATTCAAGACACTGGGAATCCGGCCCATGATCGCCTTACGGCACTTGACGCCACTGCCCAGGCGTTCGCACTTGGTCAGATTGCGGGTGAAGGATGCACCGGAGACGTTGCGTTCTACATGGGCACGGATAAAGAATCGAGAGCCTATTGGAGTGTTCGATGCACGAACGGCAGAAACTATCAGATCCAAATCGAACCGAATGCGACCGGTAGCACCAGCATCGTGGATTGCGATGTTCTGAAGGCAGTCGCCCACGTGTCTTGCTTTATGAAGCTCGATCAGCAGTAAAGTGGCTGAAAATTTATGAAACGCTATCAACTCGTGGATTCACTTTCATGGCAGAAGAGCATTTGTTCCGTCTTTTTTGAATCAGACGACCCCTCGGTCGTAGAAACCCTCGAAGAGGAAGTGAGCAAGACGCTTAACCAGCGGCTTGAAGTCGTGGACGCTTGGGACAACCGCAATCACTTCCCGGCAACAGCGAGACCGCTCTTCAAGACGGAGCAAGAGATTTATAGATGGCTTGCCGAGACTGCGAAGCAGAAGAATACTCAATCTGAGTAGTTTTTTGGGGACGCCCCGCGCGACGTGTCATTTGTCGCTATAATCGACGACAGAATGGTCAATGAGCTGAAAGCTGTGGTGGGCGAACTGGGCGGGGAACAGATTTTCGGGCGGCCACTTGCCACCGATCGCGATATGCGGGAAGCCATTCGTGAAGGCTTTCCTCCGGCAGTCGTCGAGAGGCTGATGCAATCCTCGGGTCTGACCCTGCGTGAGCTGGCGGCCGCTCTCGATCTGTCTCCCCGAAGCCTGCAGCGCCGCCGCAGCGCCGGAAGACTCGCGCGGCACGAATCCGATCGTCTCTATCGTCTGGCGCGAATTGTCGCGCTCGCCGATGAGTTCCTCGGCGATCATGAGCGCGGTATGCGCTGGCTCAAACGTCCCAATCGCGCACTGGGGGGTGTCACGCCGGTCGCGGCGATCGATACGGAACCGGGCGCGCGGCAGGTGGAGAACATTCTCGGCCGCATTGGGTACGGCGGAGTGAGTTGAGACGGTTTTACCGTGTGCTGCGGAAAAAGTACGCCCGGGACCCGTTTGACGGCGAAGGCGCATACCGCTACGGGGGACGCTGGTCGAGCCCGGGCGTCCGGCTGAGCTACGCCTCGGAGCATCAGTCGCTGGCCATGCTGGAGTATTTCGTCCATCTGGATAAAGACGACCCTCCCGGCGATCTCGTATTGGCGGTGGCGGAAGTTCCGGATGACGTGAGCGGGGAGCGGGTTGAAATGAGTGCGCTCCCCCGAAACTGGCTCGATCCCGCCGCTCCTGCGGAACTGGCCCGGTTTGGCGACGAGTTCGCGGAACGGCAGGAACATTGTCTGCTGCTTGTCCCCTCCGTTCTTGCGCCCGCGGAAAATAACTGCCTGCTCAACCCCACCCACCGCGATTTCAGGAGAATCGTCGCAGGGCGACCGCAGGCGCTGAGTTACGATCCGCGGATGTTCGGAGAGCGGAATCCGCGCCGCAAGCGGCCTGTCGAGTAGTGACCCCGGGGAACATGGGCAGCCTTCCGGCTGGCTTTATTTGACTGAACCCACCGGCGGCAAGATCGCCGGCGATACGTAGATGCGTGAGTCCGGGGCGATTGCGATGAACGGCGCGGCGTCGGGTACTTCTGTGAAGAAATCTTCCAGGCCTGCGGCCGTTCGGTCCATCAGATTGGCCGCGGGTAACCGCAGAAGTTCGAAGATCGTCTTGAGCAGGCCCGGCACCGTCGCATTCGTGTGCGACACGTAGTTTCGCTTCACGTACGGCCCCGCGGCGAACAGCAGCGTCCGATGCGCATCCACGTGATCGACCTCGCCCTGTGTATCGGTCTCCGTCACGAACACCGCCATTTCGCGCCAGGCGGGCGAATGCGACAGCCAGTCCACGATCTTCCCCACTGCGAAATCGTTCTCCGCGACCCAGGATGCTTCATACGGATATCCCTTGTCCGGATCGGGATCGCGGCGATCGTCCGGCAGAGTGATGCGCACGAACCGCGGAAGGGTGTCTGATGCCGCCAGCTCCGCAATCGCCTGGTCTGCGCTGTCCGCCTCAACATTGCGATACGTCACGCCGTTCTTCTTCAGGTGATCCCACAGCGCGGTCGTGACCGGCGCCCCGTGCGACGCATTGATCGCGCTCTGCGTCGCCGGATCCGGACATCCGCCATTCAGCCAGTATTCGCCTTCAACTTTTGTCTCGCCTGCCGCATAGAAGTTGTCGCTGAACGCCCAGCGCTTTGCGATTTCGTGCTGGTTCGGCGTCATCGGCGCATCGTGCACGCTGAACTTGTTCTTTCCACCGTCGGCGTAGCCACGCATCCCGAAGACGGCCATCTTCGCGAGGGACTCGACGTGGCCGTTGCCCGCGTCCGCCACATCGCCCATCACCTCGTCGAACGTTCGCCCGCCCTTGACGATCAGCACCACATGCTGAATCGCTTCGGGGACCCGCTGCAACTGCTTCGCCGGGACGAATCCGTTCAGGGAATACACAATCGAGGTCTGCTGGCGGAGCTCGCTCAGGGCGGGCATCACGAACGTCGATACTGAACCCCGATAGAGCACCGGCACTTCGCCCAGCTCAAGAATCTCCCTTCGCGGATATGGCCCCGCGCCCTTGCCGCGCGCGTTTGTCACGTAGACCCGGTCCCCGGCAATCGCGACGCGCGTGGGCATCCAGCCGGCCGGCAGGTGCCCGATCAGCTCGTCCTTCTGCGTGTCGATAATCCCGACGGCATTGATCCCCGCTTCCGCCACCAGCAGCCATTTGTTCACGGAATCCCAGGCCATCCCGGCCGGCATGACGCCGCGATACTGCGCCAGACCGCCGACCGTAAGCGGAATCTCGTCCACTACTTTCCGATCCGCCGGCGAAATCACCGTGATCGAATCGTCGCGCGCATTCGAAACGTAGACGCGATCGGCAGTGGCCAGGACGGCCTCGGGTGATGGCGCGGGTGCGCAGCCCGCAACTTCCGGCTTCATGGGATCGTGGAGATCGATGGCGCACACCGCATCCGGTTCCGTAACCCACGCCGTTGCGCCGTCCGGCGAAAGCGCGATCGCAGACGGTGGCCTTTCCAGCTTGACCGAGGACAAGACGCGCCCGGTTTTCTGGTCGACCGCCGCGACGCGCATGTTCGCCTGGTCAACTACATAAAGGATGTGCCGGGTGCCGTCATACGCCAAGTCGATCGTGAAGCTGTTCGACCATTCGCCGGCGTTCAGGCTGACGATCCGGCCGTGATTGCCGTTGGAAAGCTCAAGCTGGCGGATCTTCCCCGATTCGCCTTCCGTGATCCAGAGCGATTTCTCGCCGTCGAAGACGATCCCGGCGGTGACGCCCTTCCAATCAGGCGGCGCGAACTCGGGCGCCGAGCTGTGCGGGGTGCGCGCCCAGATGTGGCCCACTTTCCAGGGACTCTTCTTCACGGGCGGCTCGATGACGGTGACGCCGAAGCGCTCCGAACCGGTGTCGGCGGTCGCCACGGTCCCCCTGGGGCTCACTGCCAGGCCTAAAGGGCCCGGTCCGGTCTCGATCTCGGCCCCCAGCGGCTTGATCAGCCTTCCACCGGGAATTACAACGACCGGCCCCACCGCAGACGAGATCGACGATGCGTCGGCGTAGCGTTGCTCGCCGGGAGGGCGAAAATCGGCTGCCGCAGATGCCCGCGACCCGGCAAAGATTGCCGTGAATGCCACGAGACCGTGTAGAGTTTGCGATTTCACTGTCTCTTTATGAAACCTGTTGATGGTGAAACGAATCCCTATCTTATTGAAACTTAGTGTTCGAAAGCGAACGAAACTATATGGTGTCCTGTGTGCTTATAAAAACATGCCGGAACCATGGCGTCAGTACCACTAGTACTGTAAAATTAGACCCACTGGAGTCAATTACATGGGCATGAGTACCGCTCCTCTACCTCAAATCAGACCGCTTGAAGATCCTCTTGCGCATCTGCCTTGTTCCACCATTCTTGAATACCGGAAGGGCCAGATTGTCTACAGCCGCGACCAGCCCTCTACCAGCATTTATCTTGTCATCGATGGAAAAGTCAAAGTGTGCCGAATGGCCGACGATGGCCGTCAGGTCGTCGTCGATCTCTATCAGCCGGACGAGTTTTTCGGCGAATCCGCATTCCTCGGCATGGCGCAGCGCAACGAAATGGCCGTGGCGCTGGAAAACACCAAGGTGATGACCTGGACGACCTCGGAGATCGAGGACATCGCCGGAAAGCGTCCACGGCTCGGGATCGCGCTGCTGCAGCTTCTGGTGCAGCGTTCGATGGAGTTCGGCGCACGGATCGAAAGCTTTTCCGTCGACAACATCGCACGCCGCCTGGCGCGCTCTCTGGTTCGTTTCTCTGAGCGGCTCGGGCATGAGACCGAGAACGGATCGGTGCAGATGATCCCGTTCACTCATGAGCTGCTCTCGCAGTACGTCGGAACGTCGCGTGAAATCGTCACGCACTATATGAATCAGTTCCGGCGCCAGGGTTACCTGACGTACTCGCGCAAGGGTATCCTGCTGCACCGCGACGCTCTGAGAGAGTGGCTGCGGCAGGCACCGGCTGCGGAATAAAAGACCGGAACCGGTTTCCATAGAAGGCACAGCGGCGACGGCGAGGACGAGCTTTCTCGCCGTCCCTCGCCAGGCTCGTTCGTGCGAAATGATACACGCGACGCCAAGAGCTGTAAAAGAATCGCACGGAACCGAACCTGGCAGGCGAAACCGCCTGCCCCACCCTTACAACAACTGTACTTAGCAAGGTGGCGCGGGCGGTTTCGGCGGAAAAACGCGGCTGGCGCCGCGTGCACTCTGCCTCTTACTTCGCGAGTTTGGCGGCGCGGCTCTTCTGATATTTCTTCTCGAATTTATCCACGCGGCCCGCAGTGTCGATGAGCTTCTGTTTGCCCGTGAAGAACGGGTGGCAGCTCGAGCAGATTTCCACGCGAATGTCGCCTTTGTGGGTGGAACGGGTCTTAAACGTGTGTCCACACGCGCAGATCACATTGACCTCGTTGTAGGCAGGGTGAATTCCGGCTTTCATAGATACCTTTCAGAGGGGAACTTTTATGGTATCACGCCTGGAGCGCGCACAACGCACGCTAACACGTCAAAACCCCCGTGAGCCGTAGCTTGACTCACGGGGGTTTTGGTTGCTTGATTACCTACGGACTGCAACAACGCCACGAGGGGCCGGTCCACAGGAACTTGATCCCGCCACTGATAGCGGTGATCGACAGCTTTAGAACGGTCGACTCAGCAGTCGGCCACCTCGCGCGGTCTACTACCAGTTTTCATTCTTCTGGACCACCTCCTTCTTCAGTGATAATTACAAATTACGCCCGGATTCCCAAGTCTGTCAAGTGGGGCGCGGCAATTCCCTCGCGCATGGCCCAATATGTGGTAGTCGGGTTACGGAAGGGCGCGATATCGGGCATGAATGCAATGGCCGGGATGCGGGCTCTCATACAATAAGACATTCTGCGACTATGAACGACGTATTCATCTGTGATGCTGTCCGCACGCCGTTTGGGCGCTACGGCGGAGCTCTCGCCACCATCCGCACCGACGATCTCGCCGCGCTTCCGATCAAAGCGCTCGTCGAACGAAATCCCGGCGTCGACTGGAACGCCGTAGACGACGTCATTTTCGGGTGCGCCAATCAGGCGGGCGAAGACAACCGCAATGTGGCGCGCATGGCGCTGCTGCTGGCGGGGCTGCCGAAGGAGGTAACCGGTTCGACCGTCAACCGGCTGTGCGGTTCGAGCCTCGATGCGGTCGGTGTGGCTTCTCGCGCGGTTAAATCGGGCGAGGCGGAGCTGATGATTGCGGGCGGGGTCGAGAGCATGTCGCGCGCGCCTTTCGTCATGGGCAAAGCCGACACGCCGTTCAGCCGGCAGGCGGAGATCTTCGACACCACGATCGGCTGGCGCTTCGTCAATCCGCTGATGAAGGCGAAATACGGCGTCGACTCGATGCCGGAGACAGCTGAGAACGTGGCGGAGGATTTCAAAGTTTCGCGGGAAGATCAGGATGCGTTTGCGCTGCGCACGCAGCAGCGCTGGGCCAGGGCGCAGGCGGCGGGATTTTTTGCCGGTGAACTGATTCCGGTGGCGATTCCCCAGAAGAAGGGCGATCCGAAGATGTTCACGACCGATGAACATCCGCGGCCGGACACCACGTCTGAGGCGCTGGCGAAGCTGAAGCCGGTTGTGAAGCTGGCGGGGACAGTGACCGCGGGAAATGCTTCGGGCGTCAACGACGGGTCCGTGGCGCTGATTCTGGCTTCGGCGGCTGCGGCGAGGAAGCACGGTCTGACGCCGCGCGCGCGCGTGGTGGGTGCGGCCGCGGCTGGTGTCGCCCCGCGCATCATGGGGTTCGCGCCGGCTCCCGCGACACGCAAGGTGCTGGCGTTGACCGGCCTTCAGTTGTTCGCCATGGACGTGATCGAGCTGAATGAAGCTTTCGCCTCGCAGGCGCTCGCCGTCACGCGCGACCTCGGGCTTGCCGACGACGCCGAACACGTCAACCCGAACGGCGGGGCGATTGCGATCGGGCATCCTCTCGGGGCCAGCGGTGGGCGGCTGGTAACAACGGCCATTTCTCAGCTACGGAGAACCGGCGGGAAATACGCGCTGTGCACGATGTGCATCGGGGTGGGGCAGGGAATCGCGATGATTCTGGAACGGGTCTAAAGCGCCGCCAGCTTCCGATTGAGATGCTCCAGCGCAGCCTCCAGCTGCTCTCTTCTCCTCGGGTGCGTCGCCGTTTCCAGGTCCTTCAGCACGCGCGTTCTTGACAACTCAAGGCTCTGACGCTCGGTTCGCACGCGAATCTCGTCGGCGGTCAGCGGCTTCTGCTTTGCTGCCGCGCGCCGCGCCGCCGCTTCTTCCTGCTGCGACTCGACGTCCTTGCTTTCCCATCCGCGGGACATGCTTCTATTATTCTGCGTTTTCGGAACTGAAATAATCGGACGAAGTGAGGATTTCGCTTCTCGGTTCGATGCTCGTGGCCGGCATGGCGCTGGCTCAGACGCCCCGGCCTGAGCGGCCGCGCTTCGAAGTCGCCTCGATCAAGCCCACTAACGTGTCGGCGCAAGCAGCGGCGGCGCCGGGGTCGGCAGCTCGAGTGAGCACAATATGACGGTGCGATTTCTCCTGTGGTTTTCGTATCCGCCGAGGGCCCCGCTCCGAGAGCGGTCCGGGAGCACACAGCAACAGAGATTGGAGTACGCTGTTTGTACCCGGAATTCGACAACGAAGTCGAGCGATCCTGCAAACGAGGGCTCAAAACGATACCGGCGAGGAGTGGGCGAAACGCATGATCGGCAGCGAGGCGGGCCAAACGGAGCCGGGCGTTAAGCCGTGACATAGGTAGCAAACTGACGACTCCGCACCAATGCCTCTTTATCATTAAGGAGGGGAAAAACGTGCCGCCGATCAGGAAGGCCTTCATGAAATCGGTTTTCATTGCGATCTGTTCGCTTGCTCTTTTTCAGTTCAGTTCGGCGCTGGGCGCTGATCAGTTTCAGTTCGTCGGCTCATGGAAACTGAATGTCGCCAAATCGACAAACACGCCCGGACTACGCGCCGAAGTAATCATCGAACGACAGGGTGACACTGCTGTGGTGACACTGAAGAACGGCGCGGGCGTCACTCTTCGGAAGTACTCCTATCCGCTGAAGGGCGGTCCTATGGCGAACCTTGAAGGCTACCGGCCGCCGAACGTTTCGGAATTTAAGACTGTCATCAGTGACCGCGTCATGGAGGAGACCGTAATACGCGACGGCAAACCGGTTGGTACTGGACGTTATATCGTGGAGGAATCGGGCAAAGTTCTGACGTACCGGAGGAAAGGTACAGACGTTCAGGGCAAACCTTATGAGTCGACCGCCGTGTACGAGCGCCAGTAAACTTTCAATTTGTTCGGACCGGACCAACCGCCGGCTTCCCGCGCGTCCCGCACGGCTCATTATATCCGTAACGGACATATACGTTGTGGCGGGTTGTATTCTCCGCCATCGCCGCGACGGGCGAAGCGTGCGGCACATCACCCGGGGTTCCCGTCTCGATTTGGTGAGCTCTGGATCAATGCGCTCTCAATTGCATGACAAACCCGCGAGGTGAACTATGAAATCTCAATGGTTGATACCCTCGATATTGCTTACCTGCACCGTTCTCGCGTTTGGACAGGAGTTGACACCGGATCAAAGGCTGCGCAACGCAGCCGATGTTTTTCGCCAGGTCACGGCGAATCCGAATAAGGGAGTTCCGCACGGCCTGCTGGAGAAAGCACAATGCGTCGTCATCATACCCGGCATGAAGAAAGCGGCCGTCGTGGTGGGTGCGGATTACGGAAAAGGTTACGCGGTTTGCCGTACCACGGCGGGAATGTGGGGCGCACCCGACCCGGTCGGACTTTCCGGCGGCAGCCTGGGACCGCAACTGGGAATTGATTCGACCGATGTGATATTGCTCGTCATGAACCAGAAGGGTCTCGACCACCTCCTGGCCGACAAGTTCACGATCGGTGGAGACGCGGCGGCGGCCGCGGGTCCGGTGGGTCGCGATGGGGTGGCAGATACGGATGTATCGCTTCGCTCAGAGATCCTCTCATGGTCCCGCAGCCACGGACTATTCGCGGGCGCATCGCTCGACGGCACCGTTCTCAGCCACAGCAAGGCAGAAACCAGGAAATTATACGGGCGCGAATACACCGGCAAAGAACTGATACGGGGACAGGTTACGGCTCCGCCGGCTGCCGCCACCCTGCTGAGCGAGCTGAACGCTTACCCGAAGAAGTAGCCGTTTGCGGGCAGGCGAAAACGACTCACAGGCTAAAGACTGTGCCACCAATTCCTTGCAAGTGGCTGATAATACGTGGCATATCCTTTAGTCTGTGACCCCGTTCTTCAGCGCGTTTGCGGCCCGATTCTGCGTGATGGTGCGCCCCGGCGATCTCCACATCGCGGCGAAAGGCGACGTCAGGAGCCACAGCTGCGGGGCGACGCGGACATATACGCCATTCCGCCTGAGAGCGCGCATGCTGTGGGCAAAGCCGCTGTAGCCGACCGTACGCTGGACGGAGCCGGAAAAGTTCCATTCTCCGCTATGATGGCGGCGGAATGATTACCGTCATCCTGCTCTTCATCTCGAACACTTTTATGACATTCGCGTGGTACGGGCATCTGAAACACAGGTCGATACCCCTGTGGCAGGCGATCATTTTCAGCTGGCTGATCGCGCTGGGGGAATACTGTTTCCAGGTGCCGGCGAACCGCATCGGGTACGGCCGCTTCAGCGGATATCAGCTGAAGATCATTCAGGAGTCGATCACGCTGGTGGTGTTTGTCGTGTTTGCGTACTTCTATCTGGCGGAAGACCTGCGCTGGAACTATGCGATTTCCTTCGCGTGCATCCTGGCGGCGGTGGGATTCGCGTTCTGGGGTAAGTAGGGAGCCGCACCTCCGGGTCGAAGGCAACGGTCCTCTCACCGCGGAGACGCTGAGGACGCAGAGGAAATACAAATCGGGCCAATCAGGACACACCCGGGCCAATCCGGGGTGTACGACATAAAAGTGAGAGTGGTGGCGATCAGGCGGCACGGCTCTCGGCCCAGAAGTCTTCAAACCTCTGATTGAAACGGCAACAGCGCAGCGCAATGATGGCGTTGGCTCCTCGCAGGGTCCAGAACATGCCGGATTGCTTGAGGCGGACGCCGACGATGGACTTACAACCGGCTTCGATAACGCCGGAACCGACGAAGAACCCTTTTTCGCGAAACTCCGGGTACCGCATCCGATGCGTGTTGGTCTCAAAATAGTCAGCCTCTTTAGCGATTTCACCGGCCAGACCGGGCTGAGTTTCGGCGACCCCGGCGGCGATTTCGCGCAGCCATTCCACGAGGAGTTCCGTCCAACCATGATCGAGCAGATCTTTCATGGGCGTCATCCAGCGTTTCTTGGCCGCTGCGTCATGTGGATAAAGTAACGCAGCCACGTTCCACAAGTGTTGCCGGGCATGATAGAGGTTGACGATCTGCACAGCGCCCGGGAAGTGCCGGTCGGCGATGTTCCAGATCCAGACTGCGCCATCGCCAATGACGATTTTAATGGCGGCCCATTCCCAGCCTCTGTTCCAGGCTTCTGTGTATATGCGGTAGCCGAATTCGTCGGCACTTTCCACCGCGCCCACGTAAGTGGTGGAATCCGGATCGCGCACGGGCCAGCCATCTTTATCGACGGCGGTCTGCGTAAACACGGCGCCGAGCTTGCACTCGCGGGTGCGGGCTCGCTGCCCCTCGATTCTGCCGGCCCGGCCCTCGGTTTCAGCGGCCACAACCGGGACCTGGACGCCATCCATCAGAACGTACATTTTCGGAATGGTCTGTCTGGAAACAATGGGCAGGACGAGTTGTTTGGCGCCGTCGATTTCCTGCTGGTCACGGCGGGCGATTTCCGCGCCAATGCTTTCAGCGGCCCGTTCGATGGCTTTGGCGGGGACTTCCAGACCCGCCAGCAGCTTCATCGGTTCGCATGCCGGTACGAAGGGCATCTCGGCGCCCAGCATTGATTCCATGCGTCTGACGCCGGGTGAAGATTCCAGACCGGCAATGCCCAGTTCGCCATCGACCGGATGCTGTCCTTTCGAGCAATGAGAGCAGTGATAGTAGGGACGCCGAACCTCTACGGCACCGACTACCGAGAGAAATGTTTTGCTGCGCATTTCCTTGAAGCGTGCCGCGTGGCCGCAGGAACAGGGCGCCTCCATGTGGTCGGCATCCGGAGGTTCGAATTGCAGCAGTTGAGTCAGCGCACCGGCCCCGGCGCGATGCATCGCGGAACGGATCACGGCCTCGACACTCTCCAAATCGAATGGGCAGGTTGCTCTGCGTTCGCGGAAAATGACGCCAAGTAGTTGCTCTACTTCGCGGGCGACTTCTTTTTGGATCGCTTCGGTCGTTTTTTTTCCTGTTCGATCTGGCCGGTCTGTTCAACCGGGCGCAGGCGACAGATCTTCCGATTGACGCCCACCAGATCATCGGTGAGGTGCTGAAATCTGCGGTATTCTGCGATCTCGCCCTCCGCCTTACGGACAGCCGCCATGGAGGGAAGGCTTTGGGTAACCGTCTTACCTTCGATCTTCTGGGTGAGATGGTAATACGGCCCATGCCCCGGGTCGTCCGGCCGGGCACAATGACACGAGGGCTTCCCACACCTCAGGGTAGGACTCGAGACCGAACCGGGCTGGAAATCCCCCAGTTCGGCAAACTGACGTAACAGCGCAGACCGTTCATCAACCAAGGCAGACAGCGGATCGGGCATGGCGTTCGCCTCCTTTCTTTAAGTCTTACATACTTTAAGAAACTGAGCGAAAAAAAGAGAACCCAACGAGTCATCATTTTTGTGGCGCGCACCCGCCAATCCGGGGCCGGTTGTGCTCAGCCGACCCCGTGTACTAAACTAAAGGTTCTTGGCAAAAGCCCAGGCGGAGCAGTGTGCGCCTGAGCATCCAGACGAGGTTCAACTCC
This sequence comes from Terriglobia bacterium, assembly GCA_963832905.1. Taxonomy (GTDB): domain Bacteria; phylum Acidobacteriota; class Terriglobia; order Bryobacterales; family Bryobacteraceae; genus BOG-234. The sequence continues at coordinate 1,782,738 of CAWHVO010000002.1, forward strand.
AAATGCATGCAATCATCGAAACCGGAGGCAAGCAGTTTCGCGTCGCGCCGGGCGACGTGATCCGGGTTCCAAAGCTTTCCGCTGAAGTCGGTTCGGAAGTTGCGTTGGGCAAAGTGCTCGCCGTCTTCCCCGATTCCGGCGACCTCCTCACCGGCGAACAAGCCGGCGCCGCCCGCGTCAACGCCACCATCTCCGCGCAGGACCGCGCCGACAAGATTCTGGTCTTCAAGTTCAAGCGCAAGAAGCAGTACAAGCGCACGCAGGGCCACCGGCAGCATTACACCGAGGTCCGCATCCGCGACATCGCAGGCTTGAAATAAAGCCGCATAGAAAGCCATGGCACATAAAAAAGGTTTAGGCAGTTCCAAAAACGGGCGCGATTCGAATGCGCAGCGGCTCGGCGTGAAAGTCTTCGGCGGTCAGCTGGTTCCGGGCGGGTCGATCATCGTACGCCAGCGCGGCACCCGCATCAAGCCCGGCGACAACGTGGGCTGGGGCAAGGACGACACGCTCTTCGCCAAGGTCACCGGCATCGTCGAGTTCCGCGACCGCGGCAGCATGGGCAAGTTCGTCAGCGTCGAAGGCGCAGGCTTCAGCCACTCCGGAAAAAACACCGGCCGACAAGATCGCCGGCGGTACATTTCTGTTAGTCGACGAAGTCAATATCACTATTAAAGCGGGCGACGGCGGCAACGGCTGTCTTGCCTTCCGCCGCGAGAAATACGTTCCGCGCGGCGGGCCCAAGCGGCGGCGATGGCGGACGCGGCGGCGACATCACGATGGTCGCCACCATCCACCGCAACACCCTTCTCCATTTCCGCTTTAATCCCGAATATACCGCGGAGCGCGGCCGCCACGGCGAAGGCAGCAATCGCACGGGTCACGAGGGCAAAGGCCTCACCGTCCAGGTCCCCGTCGGCACCACCGTCCTCGACGCTGCAACCGGCGAAACGCTTTTCGATTTCACCGCCGACGGCCAGTCGTGGATCGCGGCGCATGGCGGACGCGGCGGACGCGGCAACCAGCACTTTGCCACGCCCACCCATCAGGCTCCGACCGAACACGAAGCCTGGCAAGCCTGGCGAATTCCGCAAGCTGCAGCTGCGCCTCAAGCTGCTCGCAGACGTCGGGCTCGTGGGCTACCCGAATGCCGGAAAGTCGACGCTGATTTCGCGCATCTCCGCCGCGAAGCCGAAGATCGCCGATTATCCGTTCACCACGCTCGAACCCAATCTCGGCGTGGTGCAGATGCCCGACCTGCGTAGCTTCGTGGTTGCCGATATCCCCGGGATCATCGAAGGCGCGCATGAAGGACGCGGGCTCGGCATTCAGTTTCTGAAACACATTGAGCGCACGAAGGTACTGGTGCATCTGGTGGACATGTCGGAAACCGGCCGCGATCCGATACACGATTTCGAAACGCTCATGGTGGAACTCGCGAGCTTCGACGCGGGTTCTGAAAATGCCCTGGCCCAACGCCCTATGCTGGTGGTGGCGAGCAAAATGGATGTGGCCGGCGTGGAAGGAAAAGCGCCGAAGAAGCTCGCGGCACTGCGCCGGCTCGCCGCGAAAAACCAGATGCCGTTTTTTGAAATTTCGAGCGTGACCGGGAAGGGAATCGACGCCCTGAAATTCGCGCTGGCTGAAAGGGTATTGCCGCCCTCAAATGGATAATCCGCTTGATCCCCTGGAACTCCGCGTCCTCGGCACGCTAATCGAGAAGGAGAGCACCACGCCGGAGTACTACCCGATGAGCCTGAACGCGCTGGTTGCGGCGTGCAATCAGAAGACGAATCGCTGGCCGGTCACCGAGTACGCCGAAGACGATGTCATCAACGGGATCGAAGGGCTCAGGCTGCGCGGGTATGCGGCGTCGATCACGGGCGGCAGCCGGGTGACGAAGTTTGCGCAGAGGTTTACCGAAAAGCTGAACCTGGGGCGGCGCGAGACGGCGATTCTGTGCGTTTTGATGCTGCGCGGCCCGCAGACGGTCGGGGAGATCAAAGGCCGCACCGAGCGGCTGTACGCCTTCGCCGATCTCGATGAGACAGAAACCGTGCTGCACAAAATGATGGACATGTTTGTGCAGAGGCTGCCGCACGCGCCCGGCACGAAGGAGCCGCGGTATGCGCATACGCTGGGTGGGGCGGTTGAAATTCCTGCTGCGCCGATATCGGTCGCCGGGCATTCGACGGATCGGGTTTCAGCGCTCGAAGCGGAAGTCGCGCAACTGCGGGAGGAAGTAGCGGAGTTGCGGCGGCGTCTGGACGCGGTGCTGGCCTAAACCAACTCGATCCAGCCGTGCTTGTCGGGCAGTCTCCCGAACTGAATCCCCTGCAGCTGCTGATTGAGCTTTGTTGTCAGCTCACCCGCTGCGCCTTTGCCGATGGTGATCCTGCGGCCGGTCTCGAACAGAAATTCATCGATGCCGATGACCACTGCTGCCGTACCACAGGCGAAGACCTCGCTGATCGTCCCCGATTGGATCTTCTCCGCGGCTTCATCGATCTGGACCGGCGTTTCGCGCACTGTGACGCCCAGGTCGCGCGCCACCTGAATCACCGAATCGCGCGTGATGCCCGGCAGAATGGTGTCGTGCAGCGGCGGCGTCAAAAGCGTGCCGTTCTCGACGAAGAACACGTTCATGCCGCCCAGCTCTTCCACCTGCCGCTTACCGCCGGAATCGAGGAACAGCACCTGGGAGCAATTCTTACGCTTGCCTTCTTCGATGGTGTGCAGGCTGATGGCGTAGTTGGCCGACGCCTTCACGTCGCCGGTTCCGCCATGCGCGGCGCGCGACGTGGTTTCCGCCACGTATACGCGCACCGACCCCACCGTGTCCGCACTGGTTCCGTGGAAGTAGGCGCCCGACGGCATCGTGATGATGAAGAACAGGAACTCGTGCGAGGCGCGCACGCCGATGCAGGCTTCCGTGCCCATCATGGTCGGCCGGATGTAGAGGCTGCCGGGCTCCCGCGGAACCCAAGCGGCGTCGGTGCGCACCAGCGCCTTCACGGCTTCGACGAAGAAATCGACATCGACCAGCGGCATCGCCATGCGCTCCGCGGAACGCGCGAACCGTCTGGCGTTTTCCTTTGGACGGAACAGCGCAACCTTGCCGTTGGCCCACCGGTAGGCCTTCATGCCCTCGAAGATCGATTGCCCGTAATGGAGGACGATGGCCGCGGGATGAAGCGAGATGTTATGCGAAGGTTCGACGCGGGCGTTTTGCCAGGATCCGTTGTGATATTCGCAGACGAACCAGTCGGGGGAGAAGTGTTTGCCGAATTCCAGTCTGGCGGGATCAAGATCAATCCCGGCCGCGCTGGCAGGCTGGGAAGAGATCTGAATGTCCAACGTGGTCATGCACAATTGTAATATGCTCCGCCGCGTTCTCGGTCCCGCAGCGCTCGCGCTTTGCGCACTTGCCTGCTCTCAGACTCAAGCCGATCTGCCTGCGGCCGAAAAAGCCATCGCCGCCGATTCCCTGCTCAGCGAAATCAAGACGCTGTCGTCCGATGATTTCGAAGGCCGCAAGCCCGGCTCGCCCGGTGAAGAGAAAACCATCGCATACATGCAGCAGCAGTTTCAGCAGATCGGGCTCAAGCCCGGCAACCCCGACGGCACTTATCTGCAGAACGTTCCGCTGGCCGGCATCACTTCGAAGTCGCACGTGGACATCGCCGTCAAAGGGACGCAAACTCGCGCTCACGGACAAGAAAGATTACATCGCCCTCTCCGAGCGTTACGTTCCCGAAGTCGAGGTGAAGGATTCGCCCATTGTCTTCGTCGGCTACGGCGTCGTGGCGCCTGAATACGGCTGGGACGATTACAAGGGCGTCGACGTGAAAGGCAAGACGATCCTGATGCTGATCAACGATCCGGCCATTCCCGATCCCGAACGATCCGACGAAACTCGACGACAAAATGTTCAAGGGCCGCGCCATGACCTACTACGGCCGCTGGACCTACAAGTATGAAATCGCGTCGGCAAAAGGCGCTGCCGCGGCCATCATCATCCACGAAACCGGGCCGGCGGGCTATCCGTTTGAGGTGGTTGCCGGACAGCTGGGGCGGCGAAAATTTCAGCATCCAGCGCCCGGATAACAACATGGGCCGCGTGCCCGTGGAAGGCTGGATCACTTACGATAAGGCCGCCGAGCTGTGCCGCATGTCGCGGGCTCGATCTGGCGCAACTGAAGAAGGCCGCCATTACGAAGGAATTCAAGCCTGTCACGCTCGCCGGCGCGACGGCCAGTTTCCACATTGCGAACACGCTGCGCAAAATCGATTCGCACAACGTGGTGGCGAAGCTCGAGGGCAGCGATCCGAAACTCAAAGACCAGTATGTGATCTACACGGCGCACTGGGACCATCTGGGCCGCGATCCCGAGCTGAAGGGCGATCAGATTTACAACGGCGCGGCGGACAATGCTTCGGGCAGCGCGGGGTTGCTCGAAATCGCGCGCGCTTATACGAAGCTTTCGCCGGCGCCGAAGCGCTCCATTCTTTTTCTGTCGGTGACCGCCGAGGAGCAGGGTCTGCTCGGCACCGAGTATTACGCGGAGAACCCGCTTTATCCGCTGAAGAATACCCTGGCCGACATCAATATGGACGTCCTGAATCTCTGGGGTAAGACGAAGGACATGACGATCATCGGTCTCGGCAACTCCACGCTGGACGACACCGCGGCGGAGGTTCTGAAGGCGCACGACCGCACGGTCACGCCCGACGCCGATCCCGAGAAAGGCTTCTTCTACCGCTCCGATCATTTCGAATTCGCCAAACAGGGCGTGCCGGCGCTCGATCCCGATCCCGGGACCGATTACATCGGCAAGCCCGCCGGCTACGGCAAAGAAAAGCGCGACTATTACACGGAGCACGACTACCACAAGCCGTCCGACGAAGTGAAGCCCGACTGGGATCTTTCGGGCGCGGTGGACGATCTGCGCGTTTTCTTCGAGATCGGGTACAACGTCGCGCAGGACAGTCGGTACCCGCAATGGAAACCGGGTACCGAATTTAAGGCGAAACGCGACGAGATGATGAAATAACTGAAATGGCGAACACATCGGACATATGTCGATCCACCGCTACATCCTGCATAACGGCAGGATTCAGGAAGCATCCGAGCCAGTCTGTTCGCCGGCCAACTCGGCCTGCTGTCCGGCTGGGGCGTTTTCAGCACGCTGCGGGTTGTAGACGGCGCGCTGTTCGCGTGGGAGCGGCACTGGGCGCGCATGTCGCGCGACGCGCGCCTGCTGAACGTCGAGATGCCGGCCGGATGCGGCGCAGCTGGAACGCGATCTGATTCGCCTGATCGGGCGAACGACGCGCCGAACTGCACGATGCGCGTTGGTCGTGGTGCGCAACGCGCGGCGGCTTCTGGGAGGGACCCGGCGACCGGCCGTGCCAGCGACATCGATCGCGCTGACGGCGACTTCCAAAGAATGGGGCGATAGCGTCCGGCTCACGCGTGCAGCCCAACGCCCGCTATGCCGCCGAGCGATTTTACCCGCGCCAAGATGCTTTCGTGGGGCGCGAACCTGCGCTGGGCCGAGCGCGCGCAGGAGCAGGGTTTCGACGAGGTGATCCTGCTGAACGAATACGGACGCGTCGCGGAATGCACATCGGCCAATATCTTTGCGGCCTTCGGGCGACGACGTTTTCACGCCGCCGGTGAGCGAGGGCTGCCTCCCCGGGATGACGCGCGAAGTGCTTCTGGAAGAGATTCACCTGCCCGGCGTGCGATTGGTCGAGCGCGCCCTGACGGTTGACGACCTCTGCCGCGCCGATGAGGTCTTCATCACCTCGACCACGCGCGGCCTGCTGCCCGTGGTCGAAATCGCGGGCAGCGCACAGAAAACGAAGCTTCCAGGCAGGACGGCGGTCTGTGCGCGTCTGGTCGAGGCTTTCAACGCATATCTGATGGAGGACATCGCGCGGCGTGGCGCCGGACATCGCGCGCCAATGAACGCCTGAGCATGATTGACTAAGACGATGACAGCCTGCCCGAAGTGCGGAAGCCGTTATCTGCGTCCTTCGCGGACGCGCAATGTTTCGGAGCAGTTCGGCTTTTTCCGCCTGCGGTCGCCGTTTCGCTGCCTCGATTGCAAGCACGTTTCTTCGCGCCGCTGATCGTCTGGCGGGATCTGTTTTACGCGCGATGCCCGCGCCTGTCATCGCATGGACCTGAACGGCTGGACCGGAAAGACCTACACGACCGCCCTTCTGGATCGGCCTTCAAGGTGCTGTTGGGCGCGCAGAAGTGGCGGTGCGAGTATTGCAGGTTCAATTTCGCCAGTTTCCGCAAGCGCAAGGAAGTCTTCACCTTCAAGCGCTGGAAGAGTACGGCAATCAGGCGGAGGATCATTCGCAGCAACGCGCCGTGGGGGGCGCCGATCAGACCACCTCGGCGCACTCCGAACCTCGACGTTGAGAGACGTGGGACGGAAAGCGCAGGACACAGACTGAACGTGCCAAAAAACGTCCAGGGTTCACGGCACGATTGAGCGAACCACCGGCATGCTCGGTGTTCGATCCGCGGCCGGATGCTCCTGAATCCACCGATCTCCCGCTCGCCACCGCGGTCTTTCAGCCTCCAGCCGGGTCAGTGCCCTCGATCGGTCTTCAAAATCTGCATCCAGCCGGAGCCGGAAACTCGGAACGGCCTTTCGCTCGCCCGCAACGACGCTTTCGCCACCATTGCGAGGTCAATGCTCCCGGCCTGCACCTTCGTTTCCACGCCGAGTCTCAAACGCCGAACCCGTTCGACCAGGAACTCCTCCGCTCGGTTCGGTTTCGAAGCCGAAACCGGGCGAATTCCTCGCTCCCGACCCGTTGTCCGCGCCGATCTCCGGCGCTCCTGATGACTCCACCCGGTCTCCACTCCCCTTTGGGTCCTTTTGAAACCCTCCGGATCAAAGCGTTCAACCGGATTCCCATCACAAGCTCGCCTCGCCCGACGCCCGATTGTCCTTTGCTCCCCGCAGCGTCCTCTTTCGATTTCGCTTCGGATCAACGCTCGAAACCCGTCTTCGTCTGACTCGGCTAATCGTTCCGTAAACCCTGGAACTGAATCGATGATCGTCTGATTTCACCCAATCGTCAAACGAAAAACTCTCTGGAAACGGAACTTTCCTCAGGTTTGTTGGGCTTATGTTTCAGAGGCTTACGAGCGCGAGACGTGAATAGGGTGTGTATAAACCAGCGGCTGCAATTCTTGTTGCATCGGATTTCCGGTGGCGGGGGCGATTCCGATATACTCTGGTTGAAATGCACCATGGCTGGTGCTGGTCACGCGCCCGCCGCTAATGATCGTGTACCTGTTTTCAGTGGTTTACACGTATCTGGATTTGGCCGCACGCTTGCCTAAGCAGAGCCGAGGCTATGGACAGGAGCCCGAGGATGAAACCAACCCTACCCATTCAAATCATCAGGATTTCAATTGCTTTAGTAACCTCAGCCGGTTTCGTGCTGGCGCAGGATCAGACCCCGCCGCCCGCCGCGGATCAGACGCCGCACGCATGGCGCAGCGTCAACGACCCGTTGCCCGCGAACATCGATCCGGCCGGTCAGCCCGTACCCGATGCGGCGCAGGTGGCCCAGGCCGACCCGCAGCAGACCGCGCCTGCGCAGCCCTACCCGGCGCAGAATCCCGCGCCCTATAACACTCAGCAGTACCCGGCCGCGAACCAAGCAAACGTTCAGCCATACCCGGCCCCCAACTACGGCGTGCCTGCCCGTCTGACCATCAAGCCGGGGACATACGTGACGGTGCGGATCAATCAGGGGCTTTCTTCGGACCGCAACCAGAAGGGTGACACCTTCACCGCCACGCTCGATCAGCCCATCGTGGTAGACGGCTTTGTCGTCGCGCAGCGCGGCCAGACGGTGTACGGCCGGGTGACCCAGGCGCAGAAAGCGGGACGCGTTGAAGGCACTTCAAAGCTAGGTGTCGAGCTGACGCAGCTCACGCTGGTGGATGGCGATCAGATGGCGGTGCCGTCCGCGATGATCAGTCACAATGGCCCAACCTCGGTGGGACGCGACGCCGCTGCGATTGGCGTAACCACTGGTCTTGGGGCAGCCGTCGGTGCAGCTGCCGACCTCGGCCGTGGCGCGGCGATCGGCGCGGGCGCAGGGGCTGCTGTCGGAATCCTCGGTGTGCTGCTCACCCGCGGACACCCGACGATCATCTATCCGGAAGCCGGGCTGACGTTCCAGATTCAGGCGCCGGTTGATATCGCGACGGACAAGTCCCCGCAGGCCTTCCAGTATGTGAATACGCAGCAGGACTACCGCAACAACGGCTACGGGCAGCGCCCGCCCGCCTATGCCGCGGGTCCGGTGCCTCCGGGTCCTGGTTACGGTTACGGTGCGGGATACGGTCCGGGTTACTATCCTCCCTATGGGCCCTACGCCTACGGCTATCCGTATCCCTACTATGGTCTGGGCTTCGGCGTGGTTGTGGGACCTGGCTTCTACGGTCGCGGGTACCATGGCGGATTCCGAGGAGGTTTCTACCGCCGCTGAGTTTATTGGGTGATTCTCCTTTTTCTGTCTGACCTTTGACAGCCGCGCCGTGTCGATCACGGCGCGGTTTTTTTTGATCCGAACCGCTGCCGTGCTGCGCTAACCAGCACAGGATCGCATGACTCTATCGAAAGATAGCAAACTCCATCAACGATCCGGAGTCTGGATTTTGCCCGTTTTCTCTGGTCGATTGGGGTTACCAGAGTCGCATGAACTACAACCTCGCACAGCGCTTCCATGAACAGGCATGCGACCACCCGGAACGCACTGCACTCCATGTCTCGGATGTCTCGTACTCATATGGCGAATTAGCCGGCTTGACCGCTCGCGCCGCTTGTGCGCTTGGCCCGGCGCGGAAGGTAGGAGTCCTCGCATCGCGCACCCTGGGCGCGTACGTTGGAGTGCTGGCTGCGTGCTGGCGCGGCGCCGCTTACGTCCCCCTCAGCCCGAAACTGCCCGACGAAAGGCTTGCCCGCATCTTCGAAATCGTCGCCCTCGACGCCCTGATTGTCGATGAAATCGGCCTCGGCCGTCTGACGCATGCCCTCAGAGCCAACGCGCCGACGCTCATTCTGGATCTTTCGCACCGCATGGAGTCGCTTTCCACCGATCGCATGCCCGCGCCGGTCGACCGCGGAGCAGACGACCTTGCTTACATTCTGTTCACCTCCGGAACCACTGGTGCGCCGAAGGGCGTCATGATTGCGCTTGGCAGCGTGGCTCGATTCCTCGACGCCATGCGCCCCCGCTTCGACCCTGTCCCTTCCGACCGGGTCTCGCAAACGTCCGAGCTCACTTTCGACGTCAGCGTGTTCGAGATGTTCGGTGCCTGGGGTGCCGGAGCCTGCGTCTGCGTCATTCCCGCCAGCCAGTTGATGGCGCCCGCGCGCTTCATCGCGGATCAGAGACTCACGGTCTGGTCTTCCGTTCCATCCATCGCCGCCTTTATGCGGCGGATGAAGATGCTCAAACCCGGCGCATTCCCTTCCGTCCGCTACAGTGTCTTCGCCGGCGAGGCCCTCCCTTACGCTCTTGCCAAGGCATGGCAGACGGCCGCTCCTTCCAGCGTCGTGGAGAATCTTTATGGCCCGACCGAAGCGACAGTCTACTGCCTCGGCGCGACCGTTGGACCCGATTTGCCGCCCACGCCGGGCCGCGACACCGTGCCCAGCGGGCTGCCGCTGCCCGGTCTCGAAGCGGCCATCCTCGATGAGTCGCTCGCCTTCCTGCCACCCGGCCGCGAAGGGCAGCTTGCCATCTCCGGCGGCCAGCTCGCCAAAGGCTATTACGGTGAGCCCGATCTCACCAATCGCTGTTTTCCTGCGATTGGCGGCAAGACCTGGTATCTCACCGGCGACCTTGCCCGCAAGGACGAGCGCGGCATCTTCCATCACCTTGGCCGGATCGACCACCAGGTGAAAATTCTGGGCCAGCGTGTCGAGCTGGAAGAAATCGAGGCCCACCTGCGGGCCGTCTCCGGATCCGAAAACGTGGCCGCCATCGCCTGGCCGATTCAGGACGGCATTGCCGCCGGCATCGTGGCTTTCACCAGTGGAGTGACCGATCCACCCGAACAGCTCCGCGAGGCGCTACGACACCTGCTGCCCTCTTACATGGTGCCCCGGCGCATCATCGCGCTCGACTGCCTGCCACTTGGCTCCAGCGGCAAAATCGATCGACGGGCGCTCTCGCGGTATATGGATGAATCCGCCACCGGCCAGCGGCCCCAGGTATGAACGTCAGGCTGATCCCGCGCGCGGAGAACTCCCCGCAGCTGGTAGGGCTCTGTAAACGGCCCGCCGGGCGATGGGTCCTGCTAGGGGCTTTCACGGTTCCATTGAGCCTGGTAACCAGCCACTGGCTGACGATCGGCGCATTTCTCGCCCTCGCCACGGCCTTCCCCCAACACCGGCGCCGCGCGGTCAGTGTGGCTGGCATCCTGATCGCGATCGCGCACCCGGACTGGCTCGATCTTCCCTTCGTCGTTCGCCTGGCCGCGCAACAAGGGATCACAGACCTGCCCGGGTTCGTCGTCCGTCTGGTCGTCGCGGCCGCTTTTGTTCTGCTGGCCGGACTCGCGGCACTGGCTTTTCGCTTTCCCCGGAGCCGGGTCTCGCGCCGTCCCGTGCTCGCCGCTGTTTTCTCCTTCTTCGCGCTCGTTACCGCGATGTCGCTGGCCCCGCTCACTGGCTGGGGCCGTGTCGTGATGTGGATTCTCGTTCTTGCTATTACCCGCATGCTGTGGTTCTTCTGCTACACGCTCACCGACCGCGATGCGCGTGATCGCGACTCCGTGCCTCTCCAGGCCGGACTGTGGCGGCCTGCCTGGATGGCGGCCACGGGTTCCGGCACTCCTTTCTTAAAAGGCGCTGCCTACCTGCGGCGAATCGAGGCGCGCAACGCCGAGGAACTCGCCGTCACCCAGATCAAAGGCCTTAAACTGCTGGTTTGGGCCCTGATTCTCAACATAGGCCAGGTTTTGCTGCAGTTCGTATGTCGCAAGCTGGGGATTCCGGAGTTTGAAACAGCCTTCGCGCGCAGTGTTTCAGGTCATCCTTTCGCCTGGTATTGGAACTGTCTGAGCCTGGTCGCCGCTTTCTTCATGAGTCTGCTGCAGATGAGTGTCTGGGGACATCAGATCGTCGCCTGCGCCCGCATGGCGGGTTTTCGTGCCCTGCGCAATACCTACCGGCCGCTCGAATCCCGTACTCTGGCCGAGTTCTGGAATCGCTTCTATTTTTACTTCAAAGAGTTGCTGGTGGATATGTTTTTCTATCCCACCTACCTGCGCTTTTTTAAGAAGCATCCCCGGCTGCGAATGGCCGTCGCCACCATGGCGGCAGCCTGCGCCGGCAATGCCATCTTTCATTTTTTGCGCGACATCTCCTTCGTTGCCGAGCTTGGCTGGTGGCGCGCGGTAGCCGGCTTCCAGACGTATCTGTTCTACTGTTTTGTGCTTGGAGCCGGCATCACTATCTCGCAGTTGCGCGGGAAACGGAAAGACGATCCGGCCCGCTCCTGGTTCCATCGCCGCCTAGTGCCTTTCGTGTGCGTGGCGGGATTCTATTGCTTCTTACATATCTTTGACGACGCCGGCAGGACGTACGGCCTGCGCGATCACTTCGTCTTCGCAGGGCGAATGTTCGGATTTTAAGAAAGAGACTTACTATGGACGACACACGCGAGACTATCCGTCAGTTGCTGCAGAAAATCCTTCAGAGAAATGATGACACCCGCGGATTCACCGACACCGACTCCCTGATCTTCAGCGGTCGCTTTCAATCTCTGGATGTGCTGGAGATCGTGAACTTCCTCGAAGAACGCTTCGGTCTCGACTTTTCGGAGGGGTTCGACCAGTCACGACTCGATTCTGTGGAAGAGATTATGAACCTCCTGCGGACCGCCGCCAAATGAGGAAGGATTTCCCGACTCCGGTACCGCTGCGCTAAACAATGGCCGGGAAGAGTTATACGTCACCAATCACAGCATAGATTTCGCACTGCACGAGGATGTTACCGGGGAGGTCGGGTGCGGCGAAGGTGTGGCGGGCGGGACGCGAGTGCTCGTCGGGAAACATTTCGAGCCAGCCTTTGTTGAGGGCGGGCCGCTGCGCGCGGTCTTTCAGCCAGACGGTCATTTTGATGACGTCCGCGGGGCTGCCGCCGGCGATTTCGAGAATGCGGCGCACCGTGTTCCACATGTGCTCGCACTGCGCCTCCACGGTTTCGGGAAGCTTGCCGCTGTACGGTTCCTTGCCCGAGATCGCGCTTGAGATGAGAAACGGGCCAATGCGGCAGGCCGCGGGGATGGGGTTGTCGTGCTCGAAACCGGGGACTTCGATACTAACGCGGCGGGACATTTGTGCGTAAGGCTCCTTCTCGGATCAATATACGCTGCGGCGCGGGACGGCCTGGGCGACAGCCGGGGGATGCTGTTTCTCCGGGGCGGGTGGCCGAGGCGGCGAGATCAGTTTGGGCGAGCAGTGCCGGGCTGCGCTTCTTCCGCGTCCTCGCGCCGGGCGCCGGCGAGAATGTCCATGAGACCGTAATTCCCTTCGTGGCAGGCGTACTCGAAGACTGTCTTGTCCGCACGCCGCAGCAGGACCTTCACGGTCCATGGCTTCGTCCACGCTCCGGGATCGTCTATCGTGATTTCCCACTGCAGCGTCTCCGGTCCGGTGCGCGTGAAGCGCTCGACCAGATGCAGCTTGTCCGTCGAAACATTGCGGAAAGCGCCGGGTTTGAAGTTCGTCGAATCGACAACCAGCGTGTCGCCTTCCCAGTGTCCGCGCGGATCGCCGTCCCACGCCTGAAACTCCGACGCCACATGCGGCGAGGCATTCAGGGGAATGACGCGGGTGTCGTGAATCATCTCGGTCATGATCGCCACTGCGGCAGGCGACTGCACGATCTCGCGGTAGCTCTGGTATCCGGCCACCAGTTGCGGCGTCCCGTAGGTGATGCAGCGTTCGCTCAGGGAACGATCTTCGGGACCAGCCGGGCGGCCCCGCGTGGACGCGAACCGGGCCCGCTGCGCCTCCGCAGCCTGCGCCGTGAGCGCGGGCACTCTGCCGTTGGGCGGATCGGTGATCAGCGACGTGCGGTTGTCCCAGTCCCGCGATTCGGTCCAGACGGAGCTGTAGTCGCCGGTCTGGCCGTCCGTGCTTTTAAAGCCGGCCTTTGTGCCTTTGACATTTGCCAGCACGGTTTCGAACACCTGATCGAAGAATGCGGCGTCGGAGTTGCCGTCGTCAAACAGCTGGGAGGCTTTCTGGCGAAGGGCGGTGACTTCCTGATCGGTCAGAAAGGCCCGGCCGTCAACAATGGCGGGACGCTCGAGCGGCGTGGCGCTGTTGTTTACCCAGACTCCCTGAATCTCGGGGTGGCCGTCGGCGGCGCGCGGCGCTCTCCATGCCGATTGAGCGTGTGCGCCGGGCAGCAGTATGAGCAACGCTGCGCAGGGCGGGAGAATGAACGTGGTCAACCGCATCTCAACCTCCGGGTTCCTCAAGTATATGCAGGATTCACGCGCGAAATCCGGACCGGCTGAGATGGGACGCCTCATTCCATCAATGCACGCCCAGACTGAGCGCGAGTATGGCGAAGGAAACGATCAAGCCCGTGGTACGAAGCCAGTGGTAAACGTCCCAGCGATGTTCCTGAATCTGCCAGTCGCGGGGTAAAGCATCAGCCCGCCAGTCGGCGATGCGATTGTTGATGGGCACGGGTCCGACAAGCGAAAAGAGGACCGCCAGAAACTGAATCGCGAACGCAACGGCGGCCAGCCGCCAGGCGGGTTCGCTGAGGCGTGCGAACGGAAACAGCAGGAGCAGGTTGAGCAGCGTTGAGCCGGCCATCCAGTAAGGCATCACCCGTCCGAGAAGGGACGCGAACGAGGAGCGAAGCCGAATGTGTGTTTCCAGTGACTGCCTGCTCAATGTGGGATGGCTGAACGCCGCGACGTTCAGCTCGCTCCCGCACATGAGGCCCAGGACTATCATTGCGACGAGCTGCAGAATCATAAGGCCACCTCTCTGTGTGTGGATGCCTGGCCTCAGCCCCAGGTCGCGATCGGAGCGTATCGTATCCGTATCGTACCGCCCGTTCCGGTGTAGAATGACTCCAAACGGAAGGCAGGAGCGAGGTTATAGATGAGACTCAAACTTCCCGTTGTTACTGTTCTGCTCCTGGCTGCGGCGCCCATTTGGGCGCATCATGGGTCCGCGGGATTCGACCAGAATAAACCGGTCCATTTAGTCGGAAAAATCAGCCTGATGGGATGGACCAATCCGCACATGGTGATTCATGTCGAAGTGGCCGGCGCGGACGGCAACGTGGCTACGTGGCTGGTGAACACTCTTGCACCGAACGCGGCGATGAGGCGGGGCTTTTCGAAGAGTTCCTTCGCGGCGGGAACGGAGATCACCGTCAACGGTTATCAGGCCACGGATGGATCGAATCACGTCAACGGCACCAACATCGTGTTGCCGGATGGGAAGAAGATTGTTTCTCCCGCTTGCTTTGCCGATGAGCCGTATTGCTACAAACCCTTCGACAGCAAAGACAACCGCATCAAATAAGGCGATGTATAACCGGCGTCGCGAAACCGGCTGGTAAATCCTCTATCATTGAGACAGAGATGACGCCAGAGCAAAAGAGCGCGCTGGCGGGCGTGGTGACCATCGACAAGGATGTCATGCACGGAGCGCCCTGCTTCGCGCATACGCGAGTGCCGGTGCAAACGCTCATCGACTTTCTGGAGACGGGCGAAACCATCGACGATTTTCTGGCCGTGTACCCCGCAATTCCCCGGCGGGACGTTTTCTCATTTCTCGAATTAAGCCGCGACATTGCCATTGATCAGCTGGAATGCGCGTCGTCATAGACGCTTCCATCGATCCGAGGCTGGTCGAAGTGCTGGCGCCGCTGTTCGGGTTCTGATCGGCGGGTCATTCGCGGCATTCGAAGTTCTTCGCATCCTCCGGGTCGCCCTGGCCCTTGTAATACGCGTATTTGGGCCAGGCGCAAAGCGGACGGCTCCGGCCGGGGAAAGCTTTACCTGTTGCGACCACATAATCGGGCGCGGTACCTTTCTCCACCCAATCGACCACGGCGGTTAACAGGTCGAAATTGTCGAGTGCGTACTCGCCGCCCCGGCAGTGATACATGCCTGGCACGAGATACATGCGGCTCCAGTTCTCGACCTTATCCATTCCGCCGTTGGCTTTCGCCATCCGCTGGTAGTAATCGAGCGTATCCATGGCGGAGAAGGCCTGGTCGCTCATGCCGTGATAGAAGAGCAGCTTGCCGCCGTGCCCCGAGAATGTGCTGAGGTTGGTCCAGGTGGTGTCGGTCAGCGCTTCCAGGGGATCTCCCAGCAGCGCGAAGAGGCGCTGGTCAACGTCGAAGCTGGTCGGCGCCGCAGGACCGTTGGCTGCGCGCGGATTGGCGGGCGGTTTCGGACTCGGCAGCAGATTGGCGATGCCCGCGTCATAGGCGTTCATGGGGTAAACCAGGTCGCCCCGCGAATTGTGCGGCCCGCCGAAAGCCTTCTTGATTGCCGCCGCCTGCTGCGACGTCAGGCAGGAATCGTTCTTGGCGCCCTTGCAAGTCAGGACATCGGGATCGAACTTACAGGCGCGCGTGTTAAACACCATGCCGTCCTTCAATCCGTCGTTGGCGTCGCAGGCGTTCAGAATGCCGTTGACGATCAGCTTGATGTCGCTTTCGGAAAACACCTTGTTCGGCTGCGGCCTTCCGGAGTCGTCTTTCGGCGCGATCTGGTTGAAGGCGACTCTCGACCAGGTGTTTCCGATACCTGAGAATCCCGTGCGCATGGCGGGGTCGCCGGAGATAACGCCGTCGAACTCCGACGGGTAGCGCTGCGTCATCAGCATGGCTTCACGCCCGCCCGTGGAGCAGCCCGCAAAGTAGGAATAGCGGGCCGGCTGCCCGTAGTAGTGGGCGACAATCTGCTTGGCGAGTTCCGCCACGCGCCCAACCGCAGCCTGCGCGAAATCGATACTGGCCTGCTGATCCGCGTCGTAGCTTCGGTCAAAGGTGGAGCCTTTGTGGCCGGTGTCTGTGGAAACCACGGCAAATCCGCGCGCGAGGCCGGGGTTGTCGCCGGCGGCTGCAGAGCCCACCGGAGGCCGGACGCTGCCGTTGTACCCGCCGCCGCCCTGGAACAGGAAGCGGTTGTTCCAGTTGTCGGGCAGCGCAATGGAGAAGCCGATGCCATAGGTCTTTTCGCCCGCGCCGGTGCGCTCGTTGATCATGCCGTCGGCCTGGCAGTGCGACGGGATGGTCGCCGATGTTGCCGATGTTTCGGTCGTGGCCGCACGAGAGGCAGAAGATGCGGGAATTGTTGCGGCTTTGGTGATCACCATCGGCACGCCCGGAATCCTGAAGCCGGTCAGGTCCGCGCATTTGGTTAACGTTTGTGCGTAAGCCGCCGGGATCAGCAGGAATGCCAGCCAGTAAGTCTTCATGTGTTGTCCGCCTCCAGCGAGCGGATTATATCAGGGGGAAACGCGGGTACGGTGGGTTTTGACAGTGATTTGTGATAGTGTCCTGACCAAAAGGAGTCAGCATGTTGAATTGGCTGCTTCGTTTGTGGCGCAGGATACAGGGTTTGGTGATTCACTCCCAACCGGGACCGAAGACTTATCAGCGTTCCAACCTTCACGGTCGCTACCGCTAACGAACGCGACTTGCGTCGCGTGTACGTTGCCGGGATCAGTTAGCGGACGGCTGCTCGACGTGGTCGATGACGAATGTTTCTACCTGTGTTCGCGTCTTCTTAAGCTGTAATCCCACCTGCTGCTCGAACGCGGCAAAGATATCGGGCGGAGCGTCATCGGTACCGGGGCCGGGCGCGGCGTTCGGCGGGGGCGCGCCGCCCGGCGGCATCATCGCCTGGTCGGGCGTGAACTTAAGAATAAAGTCGTAACGCGTCTTGCCGAGGCCGGTCTGGTCGACAACGGGCTGGTCCAGCATGTTGGCCTGGAGAATGGTGGCGAGCTCTGCCATGGTCGAATTGCGGACCATGAAACCCGTGAACGGATTTCCGCCGAAACCGGGCAGCCCGTTCGGATTGCTCGTCTCCTCGGTCGCCTTGATTCCGCCCTTGGCCACGCTGAGGGCATAGGCGTTGAGCTCTCTCGGCTCGCGATGAAACTTCAGCGCGAAACGATCGGCGAGAAGCTGCTGGAGCAGGGCCTTGAGCTGATTCATGCGGGGAGTGCCGGGAGTGTCGGGCTTCCCCGTAACGTCGAATTTTTCGGATTCCAGCCAGGACGGTCCGTTGACGATCTGTTTGGGATGCAGGTCGTAAGCAAATTTCAGAAGGTCGCTCACAGACGTGGCCGTGGTGTTCAGCATCCCGTTGCGGGGGTTGACGAGCAGGGAGAAGCGCTCCTCAGGTTTCGCGGGCTTGATGGTGGAGACTTCGAATTGAGGCTTGGCGTCATCGGCCATCATCTTCATAGCGGGCACGGGGTCGGGAATGGCCCATGCGGTTTCGGGCGTGGCTTTGGCCAGATTCAGAGGCTGCGGCCCGCCAGGCATGGTGATGGTTCCGGCGATCGCCTTGCCGTCGGCGCTGAGCTTGCCTTCGTAGGTGGCCCCGATGGCGGCTATGGTCATTTTCAGGCTGGACCCGCTCTGCGTGATCGCACTGGCCGGTATCGCCTGCGATCCCTGCGGAGTAATGGCGTAAGTGACAGCTTTGAGTCTGGCGTCGTCCTGCGAAATTTTGATGACGAGGCGCAATTCCTGCTGGCCGGCTTTGAGGGTGCCCTGCCAGTCGCCGGTGAAATCCTCGGCGAAGAGGATGTGGGCCGACAGAAGAGCGAGGGCGGAGATCGCGAGGAGCGGCTTTTTCATGGCTTTAGTCGAGACGTTGAAAGTCAGCCATTTGTTCCCGGAAAGCCGGGAGTTTGTTTGACGCGTTCCGCCTGCAGGAGGTGCCGGCGCTCGTGGCCGGGAACGATCTCGAGCGCGGTGCCGACGGTGAAACGAATTCCCGGTACGAATGGATTGGGGAAACGGATGCGGTTGACGTCGTAGTCGCGGGCGCGAAGAATCAGGTCGCGGACGGCATCGTTGCTGCGGAGGAAGCGATCGAGAACGGATAAATCAACGCGCGATTCCGGCTGGATTTGTTTTGGCGCGCGGGCGCGTTTGGTCTTCGGCGATGGCTCGGCGAAGCTGGCAATGAACCAGCGGCCGAACCAGCCGGGAGTGATCTCGGGTACGGCGGATTTGGGCTTGTCGAGGAGTGCCTTTGCGATCGGCGGCAGATAACGCTCGTTTGTGACCGCGAGGTGTGCAAGGCACTGCCCGACACTCCACGCGGCGGGCGATGGCTGCCAGTTGAGTTGTTCGCTGGTGAGCCCGGCGAGGAGGTGCGTGGCGCGCTGGTCGGAGGCGTTGAGTTCGGAGATCAGGCGATCGGACCAGTGGGCCACCATCGAATTATAGTTACAGCTGTGGGTTTGATCATCAGACAAGCCAGCGTGGACGACCTCGACGTTCTCGTGCCGCTGTTCGACGCGTATCGACAGTTCTACCGGCTGCAGAGCGATCCTGGCGGCGCGCGGAAGTTTCCGCGTGAGCGTCTGGAAAAGAATCAGTCGGTCGTGTTTCTGGCGTTTGTCGATTCCGTGGCGGCGGGTTTCACACAGCTGTATCCGAGGTTTTCGTCGGGCGCGATGGCGCGGATTTTCGTGCTGAACGATTTATTCGTCGCGCCGGAGGTGAGGCGTCGGGGAGTGGCGGCGGCGTTGCTGAACACGGCGGCGGAGACCGCCGGCGTTACGAGGCGCCGCGGCCGGAGAGCACCTGCGGGATCGTCAACAAAATAATCCGCGCGTCGAGGCCGAGCGACCAGGTGTCGATGTACTGCAGATCGAGGCGCATCCAGGATTCGAAATCCACTTTGTCCCGGCCGCGCAGCGCCCAGAGGCACGTCAGACCCGGACGCATGCGCAGACGGCGGCGCTGCCAGCGCTGGTATTGCGCGACTTCGGTCGGAATCGCAGGGCGCGGACCGACGAGCGACATATCGCCTTTCAGTACGTTGAAGAGCTGCGGCAGCTCGTCTATGGAAAATTTGCGCAGCCACCGGCCGACCGGCGTGAGGCGGGGATCGCGCCGGATCTTCATCACCACGCCGTCACGCTCGTTAAGATGCGCGACCTCATCGAGACGCGCTTCCGCATTCCGCACCATGGAGCGGAATTTGTAGAGCGTAAAAGTGCGACCGTTAAGACCGCAGCGGATCTGGCGGAAGATCACCGGTCCGCGTGAAGTTGCCTTGATCAGGATGGCGGCGAGGAGAAGGACCGGGCTGAGAAGGGTGATGCTGGTGAGCGCGAGTGCCAAGTCGATGCCGCGTTTGGCCCAGAGAAGAATTTCGTTGGCGGGCGCGCCGGAAAAGGTGAGCAGAGGCGTGCCGCCGAGTTGTTCGAGGTCCATGTATCCGCTGACCCGCGGGAAGAAGTTAACGGCGATGCGGCAGCAGACGCCTTCTTCCTGGCAGAGGCGGAAGAAGGGAGCGAGGGCGGGGAAGAGGGAGGTGTTAACGGCGAAGTGGATTTCGTCGATGACGTGGCTGGCCAGCATCCCGCGCAGATCGTCGAGAGGATGGACGCGATAGGAGCGTTCGAGTGTGATGGACTGCGGCGTTGCGGGGACGCCGGGCGGCGCGGCAAATCCGAGAACGCGCACGCCGTGGCCGTGATAGCCCTCGAGACTGCGGGCGTGTGTGAGGGCTGTATCGCCCAGTCCGACGATGAAGACGTTGCGTTCGGCGCCGAGTTTCCGGCTGACGGAATCCACGAAGCCGCGCGCGGCGATGCGGAAGACCACGAGGAACAGCCAGCTCATCGCGACGAAACTGCCGAGCAGAAACCGGCTTGTATCCGTGCGCGCGCTGTAGACCAGCACGACCAGGCCGAGTCCGCACAAACCCACCTGCCGGGCTGCATCCGCCAGAATCATGGGAATCCGGGCGGATCCGAGCTTTGCATAGACATCCAGCCAGTAACCCGTGCCGGCCCACGTCAGAATGCAGAATGCCAGAATCAGCGATAAGACACCCGGGGTCAGGAAAAAAACCGGGTGGCTGTGGAGAATGTCAGGCAGGTGCGCGTATTCGCGAATGTTGTATGCAAGCGTGAACGCGAGGGCGGCAAAAAAGGCATCGGCGAACGCGAACAGGATTTTTACTTTGCGCGTCTGATGCCGAAACATTCTGTTGAAACTATCTTTTCACAGGCTGAAGTTGTGCCACCTTCTTACTTCTTCGCGGGCAGCGCGTAAACGATGTAGGCGTTCTGACCTGTGGGCGGAGGCGGAAGGTTGCGCACGGCCATCTCGCCGTTGCCGCCCGCTACGCAGAAGGCGATGTATTCGCGTCCGCCGACTTCGTAGACCGCCGGGACACCTTCCGACCCCGTGGGCGTGTCCTTCTCCCAGAGCACTTTGCCGGTCTCTTCGTCATAAGCTCGGATTTTGCGGTCCGAAGCCGTGGCGACGAACACGAGTCCGCCCGCGGTGATCAGAACACCGCCGCGCGGGAAGTGCGCGCCGGTGTCGGCATGACCTTCCGCAACCAGTGTGCTGACGGTGCCGTTCGGGATCTGCCATTTGATGGTGCCGGTGTTGAGATCGTAAGCAGTGAGCTGCGACCACGGCGGTCCCATGGCGGAGAGGCCATTGGTGCGCGACTGCATGAAATCGACAGGTGAGTTATAGCGGATGACGGGCGAGCCATCGGGCGCGGGCGGCGCCGGCGGTGGAGGCGTGGCTGGTGCGGGCGGTTCGGGTCCGCCTCGTCCACCGCGGCCACCGCGTCCGCGGCCACGCCCGGGGCGCGGCAGTTCGAGCTTCAATAATGTCGGCGCTTCCTTCGAAACGATGAACATGTAGCCTTTGACCGGATCCACGCCGGAGCTGCCCCAATTGGCGCCGCCGTTGTGTCCGGGAATTTCGATCGAGCCCTGGAAGCTGGGTGGCGTGAACAGGCCTTCGTTGCGATACGTCTTGAATTTTTCGTGCAGCGCAGCCTGCTCATCGGCGGGCAGATAAGGGTCGATGTCTTTTTCGGTGAACGACTGGCGCGCAAAGGGCGGCGGCTTCGTCGGGAACGGCTGGGTCGGTGACGACTGCTCGCCGGGCACGTCGGACTGGGGCACGGGGCGTTCTTCAATCGGCCAGAGCGGTTCGCCCGTCACGCGGTTGAAGACGAAGAGAAAGCCCTGTTTGGTGGGCTGCGCAACGATGTCGACCTTCTTGCCGTTGTGCGTGACCGTCAGCAGCTTGGGAGCAGTAGGGATGTCATAATCCCAGAGATCGTGATGCACCATCTGGAAATGCCAGAGGCGTTTGCCGGTGCGCGCGTCGAGGGCGACGATCGAGTTTCCGAAGAGATCGTTGCCGTGGCGATAGACGCCGTAGAAATCGTAGCGCGCGGTGCCGAAGGGGATGTAGGCGATGCCGCGTTTTTCATCTACCGTCATCTCATTCCAGTTGTGGACGCCGCCCACCGTTTTCCACGCATCGGGCGGCCAGGTGTCGTAGCCGTATTCGCCGGGATGCGGCACCGAGTGGAACATCCAGACGAGTTTTCCGGTCTGGACGTCATAGGCGTGCACGTCGGCGGGCTTGGAGTCGTAGGCGGCGCCGCTGGCGGGCAGCGGCTGAATCAGGATGTTTTCGAAAATGCGGCCGGGGTTGTTGGTCTGCAGCGCGCGCACGCCGGTGAGATCGCCGTCGAGGCCGTTGCGCAGATCGGTGCGGCCGTTGTCGCCGAAGGACATAATCGTCTTGCCGGTCTTCGCGTCGATCGCCGTCAGGAAGCCGGCGTTGATGTAAAGCAGACGGCGGTCGGAGCGGTCCTTGCTTTCCCAGTAGTTGATGCCGCGGGTGCCGACGGCGCCCTGGTTTTCATGCGTCCAGATTTCTTTGCCGGTGGCGGCATCCAGCGCGACGATGGAATTGTTCTTCGCCAGCACATACATCACGCCGTTGACAATGACCGGATCGAAGAGGTAGTTGCCGCGCTCGCCAGTCGGATACGTCCATGCCACTTCGAGCTGCTTCACGTTGGACTTGTTGACCTGTTTCAGCGCAGAGTACTGCGTGGAGCCGGGGCCGCCGAGATAGCCGGGCCAGGTGGTGGCGGGCGCGGGCGGTTTTTCGGCGGCGGAAAGAAGAACAGCGGTGATGAACAGGATAATGTTTCGGCGCATGGCGTAGACCCGATTCATGCTATCGCGCCATGCTCCACGGAGCAACTGCGGACTCTGTGCGCAGAACGTATGCGGAATGGGGCGGCGCGCGCAGGCTTCGCTGCGCATCTCGTTCTAAGGCCGCGCGTGCTTCGGCTCGTATAAGCCGATTTCGCCGCCGCCAGGCAATCGAACGCGACTCAGCAGTCCCCAGCCCGCGTTGACTACGTCGGTGCATTTCACGCCCTTGGCAATCAGTGCGGCGGTTTCGCGCCCGATGTCGTCGCAAAGCAGATACATTTCGTGGCGACCGCCGGCTTCAGCCGGATGGACCGCGGCTTCGGCCGCAGGCAGCGCGAAGATCAGCCAGCCGTGACCTGCGTCCACGGAAGGAAACCCGAGAACGTCGCGCATGAAAGCGCGGTCAGCCTCCGCATCTTTACTGTAAAGGACGATGTGAACGCCGTTGATCATGTATCAATGTGAGCACAAACAGCCACGTCGGGAGCACACTGTGCTAATGACAAGTGGCGGTGATCGCGCATTCTTTTCTGAACACCTGCTCAACCGCATACTTGGCCAGAGTGATCGTTGTGCAGCAGCCCAAAAGCCTGAAGCCAGTGCCGCGCTCGCTCAGGTGGGTCGCATCGAAAGCCAGCCAGCTGTCATCGGCTTTAACAATATGGCCCAGGTGCCGTTCGCCGTTGGCAAGGCAGCAGACCGTCTCTGAATCTGTCCACGTCGCCGCGTGGAGAATTCGAGGTCTGAGCGGGTTGATCGGCTTCGCCGGCGCCGTGGCAGCGCGCTGAGTCATCGACATCAAAGGCTAAACCAACCTGTCCACGCTGTATATAGACAGGAACCGGACATTGTGTTTTTTCAACAGCGCGGCATTTGCAAGTGATGGATTCCGCTGCAATAAAAAAACCTCATTTCGTAACTGTGGATACGGTGGAAAAACCATTTTGTGAATGTCGCGTGACAAACGTCACCGGACTGCCGGGTCAGCCCTCCCGGTTTTCAAAGCCTGCACCCGGGTAGCATGGTTGAAGGCCCGATGACGAAGCAGGAAATCATTCTGGCGGATCAGCAGTATCTTTTCCCGTGCGTATTTCACTACTATCGGGAACCACTGGTGGTGACACACGCAAAAGACCAGTTCGTGTGGGATGCGGACGGCAATCAGTATCTCGATTTTTTCGGCGGCATCGTCACCATCAGCGTGGGCCACTGCAACGAAACCGTGAACCGCAGGGTCATCGAGCAGATGGGCCGGCTGCAGCATGTGTTGACCGTGTTTGCGAACGAGCCGCAGGCGGCGCTGGCGAAACGCATCGCCGGGATCACGCCGCAAGGCAAGCTGACCAAAAGCTTCTTCACCAACAGCGGCACCGAGGCGAATGAAACGGCCATTCTGGCGGCGCGCTGCTACACGGGAACGCAGGAAGTAGTGGCGCTGCGTCACAGCTATCACGGGCGTTCGGCGCTGGCGATGGCAATGACGGGCGTGGGTTCGTGGAAGCTTGGTCCGGCGCCGGCTGCGGCCGGATTCGTGCATGCGCTGAATGCTTATTGCTACCGCTGTCCGCTGGGACTTGAGTATCCGTCCTGCGATGTGCGGTGCGCACAGGATATGGAAGACCTGATCCGCACGACAACCTCCGGAAAGGTTGCGGCGTTCATCGCGGAACCAATTCAGGGCATCGGCGGCTTCATCACGCCCGAAAGAGTACTTCGGAATTGTGGCCGGGATTGTGCGCAACCACGGCGGTCTCTTCATCAGCGACGAAGTGCAGACTGGGTGGGGACGCACCGGGGGCAAATGGTTCGGCATCGAGCAGTGGGACGTGACGCCGGACATCATCACCAGCGCGAAAGGTCTGGGAAACGGCTCGCCCGTGGGGCTCACGGTGGCGCGGGCGGACGTGGCCGATGCGCTGCGCGGCGCCACCATATCCACGTTCGGGGGCAATCCGGTGACCGCGACCGCGGCTAAAGCGGTGATCGACTTCATCGATGAGCAGAACCTGATGACGAATGCGGCGGAAGTCGGCGCGTACCTGCGAGGGCATCTGGAGGCGCTGCAGGAACGTTATCCGCTGATCGGCGATGTGCGCGGCATGGGGCTGATGCAGGCGATCGAACTGGTGGAGGACCGCGGGACGAAGGTTCCCGCCACGGCTGCGGCTGCTCAGCTGATGGAGTACGCGCGCGAAAGCCGTCTGCTGATCGGCAGAGGCGGGATCGACAGCAATATCATCCGCGTCACGCCGCCGCTCAACATCTCGAAAGCGGATGTGGACGAATTCGCGACCCGGCTGGATACGAGCCTCCGCAGGCTGACTGCAGGCTGATGGCTGCGGCGCGCGTGACCGGGCACAGGCATTTGTTCCTTTCAGTATGGCGGGGCGATCTCCCGCCGAAACACCGTGTCGCCGCCGACGCGCACCTCGCTCACCGATTCCGTGCCTGCCAGCGTGAAAAGTGCGGCCAGGATCCGATCGGGCGTTTCGGCGCAATTGAGCCTGCCTGCGAGAACGCTTCCGGCGGGCGGCGCGAGAACCACGAAGTCCGCTGACTTGCCTTCGCCGAAGTCTCCGATTTCGTCCTCCATGGCGAGAGCTTCGGCGCCCGCGCGCGTCGCCAGAAAAAGCATCGTCGCCGGACTGAGAATGAGAGGCGACGGCGCGAGGCGCTGCAGCAGATAAGCCATCAGAGCTTCCTTCATCATGCCGAAGCCCGTGCCGCCTCCGACGTTGGTTCCCAGCGCGAAGCGAACGCGACTCGCAAGGTGGCGGGCCATGGGAAAGATTCCGCTGCCCAGCGCCGCATTGCTGGAAGGACAATGTGCGATGGCCGCGCCATGTCCGCCGAGGCGGCTCAGTTCGTCGGCGCTGGTGTGGATGTTGTGGGCCAGCACCGACCGCCCGCCCACGAGTCCGTATCGCTCGTAGACCGCCAGATAGTCTTTCGCCCACCCGAACAGCCGGCCGACTTCCCTGATCTCTTCGGCGCTTTCGTTGATGTGCGTCGTGAACCGGGCATCGGGGTGGTCCGCCAGCAGCGCGTTACAGACTTCCAGCATGGCTTCCGACACGGAGAAAGCGAATCGCGGGGTCACCGCGTAATGCAGTCTGGGTTTGCCCTGACAATGCTGCATCAGCGCGAGGGTGTCGCGATGCGCGGCGGCGGGCGACTGATGCAGTGCGGGGAGCAGCCCGTGGTCGGACATCACCAGACCGCTCACCACGCGCAGTCCGTGCCTGGCTGCCGCGTCGAAGAGCGCCGCGGTCGCCGGTGCGAAATGCGAGCCGAATACCAGCGCTGTAGCGGTGCCATGCGCGGCCAGCGCGCCCACAAACTCATCTGCAATGGTGGCCGCGTAGTTCGCGTCGGCCAGCCGCGCTTCTTCGGGAAGCGCGAGGTGCTGCAGCCAGTCGAGCAGCGTGAAACCGAGTCCGCCGAGGATGCGCACCTGCGGAAAATGGACGTGCGTGTCGATAAAGCCTGGCAGGATGAAGCGGCCACGCAGATCGTGCACGACTGCGTCGGGGTAGGCTTTGGCCACCTCGCTGTAATCAGCGCAGCGCACCACGCGCCCTTGCGCCACAACGAGGCCGCCGTCCATGAATGCCACCAGAGCCTGCGGCTCATGGAAAGGATTTTTCGGGGTGTGGAAGATGGTGGCCCGGAAAATCTCAATCGGGCGATCGTTCACTCGCGCTTGCCCCGCACTATTTGCCCGTCGCGCGCAGCTTCGCCGCGGCCGCACAGTCCTGCACGACGGCGAAATAGCGGGCTACGGCGTCGGCGCCCACATCGAACGGATTCGCCTCGCTCGCTTTGCGCTCGGCGGCTGTGTGCGCTTTGAAGTAAGCGTTGTCGAACTCGCTGTGATTGCTGATCAGCGCGGTGGCGCCGAAATCGGCAGCAGCCTTCGCCATCTTCTTTGAAGAGGCGATGTAGCGGTCGTAGTAAGCCGCGTCCCCGTTGAACGGGATGGCGGTGCCGCCGGAGTATGCCACGCGCAGCGGCTTGCCGTGATCACGCACTTCAAACAGGTAGGAGAGGGTGCCGGGTGTGTGGCCCGGCGTGGTGACGATGCGAATGGAGGCATCGCCGACCGAGATCGTCATGCCGTCATCGCCGGTGACGTTGCGTCTGGGCTTGCCGCCCATATGCGTGGCTGCCTTGCCGATCGCGTCCCAGTCTTCCGCGCCGTACACCAGGTGCACGCCGGGAATCGTGTCCTGCAGCATTTTCGCGCCGCCGTCATGGTCCGCGTGCGCATGCGAAAGGATCACGTACTTCACCTTGTTCGCATCGAGGCCCAGCGTCTTGAGGCCGCCGAGAATTTCATCTTTGGCGGCGTAATCAAACAGCGCTTCGATGACGATGATGCCCTGGCTGCCCGTGAGCGCCCATGCGCTGTGAATCTTCGTGCCGATGAAATAGAAATTGTCGGCGACCTTCGCGGGTTCGGCGTACCAGGTTTCGCGCGGAGGCGTGGCGGAGCCGCCGGCTGGCCCTCTGCCGGCCCTCGGCGGAGGCGGAATGCACATGCGCAGAAACGCGCCGGACCAGTCCGTTCCGGCGGCGAGTTTGGCTGCGCCGAGATAACCGTCAACGGTCGTGGGAAGGGTTTGCGCCGCGGCGGTCGTCAGAAGAACGGACGCGGATAATGTCGCGAGGGTCAGAGACGGCATGCGTCACCGATTCTATTAAATCCGCCAAAGGCGCTACAGCGATGCGGGAAATCGCGATCTTACGCCGCAGGCACTTTGACCCTGTTACGCACCTCACTCCTGATTTTCGGAAGTTTGGCGCTCTCGATCTTCAGGTCGTAGTTGGTCTGCAGATTCATCCAGAACTCAGCCGAGTTGCCGAAATACAGCGAAAGGCGGAAGGCCGTATCCGCCGTAATGGAACGGTTTCCCCTGGCGATCTGGTCGATACGGCTGGCTGGTATTCCAAGGTCTGTCGCCAGTTTGTGTTTGGTGATTCCATGCGGCGCCAGAAACTCCTCCGTGAGGATTTCGCCAGGGTGAATGGGTGCGAGTCTGGTCATGGTAATTCCTTTAGTGATAATCGACGATTTCCACTTCATAAGCGTGGCCTTCGCGCCACTCGAAACAGACGCGACATTGATCGTTAACCCGTATTGAGTACTGTCCCCGGTCACCGTCCAGCTTTTCAAGCCGGTTCGCCGCTGGTACTCCGACGTTTCGAGTCTTGCCGCGGCGTCCAGGATCGCGAGTTTTCGTCTTGCAACCTGCTCGATGTTGACGAATCGGCGAACCCGAATGCCACCGGCCAGCTTCTCTGTGTCCCGGCACCGGGACGATTTAATCACCGATCTGATTGTATAACGCAACGCGTTAAACGTCAGGCGGTAAATTCAGCCAGGAAAGAGTCATGCGGTCCCGACGCTGCGAGCCAGTAGGTGGTGCCCTGGGGGCAAGATCGGTGCCGGTCACGCTGATTGAATCGAAATTCGCGCCCCCCGCGAAAGCGGTCTCAAATTTGTGGAGCCAGGCCATCCTCCTCTCCTGGCGTCTGGCGGCAAGGCCGGAAAGATTCGTCGGAGCTTGACAGCGAACGTCTACTTCGCTGGCCTTACACCCACGCTCGGCGCACCGGGGATCAGGTGCCTGTCGTGCTCTCGACAGCCGGACAGACCAGTCTCGCCGTGAATCTCAGCGATCGGTAGCGGAAGCGCCGGCGCCGAATGTGTTGCGTCCGACAGAAGCGATCCGAAGATCGAAATTCGTCGGGCGTACAACGTAGGTGCGGAACGAGCCGTAGCCTTTCGCCATCCCGATGCGGCCAACGTAATCGCAAGTGAACTCCTTGACTTTGTTGACAGCGGCGATTGCCGCAAACGGTTCACTGGCATAGACGCGGCCCGGCGGAGTGATGGGCTCGATACGGGCTGCCCGACTCACGTGAGTACCAATGTAATTCCTTTGGTGCGTAACCGGGTCATCGCACGGATAGACCGGCCCCGCGTGTAAGCCAATCCGAAGATTCACGTCGCGAAGGCCCTTCTCCTTCCAATTCGTGGCCGCCACGCGGCGGCAAAGTTCGAGAGCAAATATGCCTGTTTCGCGGACGTTCGGAAAGACAAGGTAAAGGCCATCTCCCCAGGTGTTGCGGAGAAGCGGGGGGCGTTTGTCGGCGAGCTCTCCGGCTAAACCAAGGAAGTGCTGTACGAAGCTGGGAATTTCCTGTTCAGACAGCTTGCTGAAACCTACCGCGTCGGCGAAAAGCAGACCGCAGATGTCCGGGTTTTCGGAAGGTCGGCCACGCGAGACATTCGAAGGCGTGTCGCGCCGGTCCACGCCGATTACTTCGACCGGCAGGCTGTACTTAACCCATCGCTCTACCGCGGATGCCGTTCCGCCGTGCCCATCCCCGGGTGCGCCGTCCCAGACGGCCAGAGGACGCAGCGATGTGTCGAGCTGACTGGCACGCGCAATCGCCATTCCAAAGAGATAGAGGTTCGCATACTCGTACTGAACTCCTCCCGGCGTGAGAAATCGATCGGAGGCGATCGTGACTCCCGCGGCTCGCCGGATTACTGCTTCGCAGCGTGGCTTCCAGTTGGCGCCCGGGATCAGGTCTACGCTGTCCTCGATGAATTTCTCCTTGTCGTACGGCAACACGATCTGAACCTCGTTTCCAAGCTCGAGCATCACCTCAGCAAACAGGATGTCCGATCCGCAGGCCGCGGACGTGTATCCGAAACCCCCATTCATTGCCTGGACGCGCGAGCGAATCTCATCGCGCACTACCGGTTCCATTTCCGGCGGGAAACGGGAAAAGGGACGTCCGGGTTGATCGATCATGTGACCGGCAAATGCGATGACGTTTGGAACGCGGAAGCAGCGTTCAATTTCCGCTCGCTGTGATGGCGACGGACGCGGCTCCAGATGTTCGAACAGCAGGCGGGCGTTGCGCCGCGTCGAGTGAACATTCCCGTAACCGCGCCCGGCGATTTCGACGGCTCGGCTGTAATCGAGTTCGGCTTTCTGCCAGTCTCCGAGAATAAGTGCCGCTTCAGCCCGGGTCGCTGTTGCCCAATAGTCGTCTGGTCGTTTCCCTTGCAGGTTATCCCGCACGCTGCGGGCGACCACTTCCGCGTGCGCGCGTTCACCAAGAACCACGGCCAGGGTGGCGGCGTTGATCCCCGAATAGTATCCACCCGTATCTGCATAAGCTTCCACGTAGAATTTGTACGAGTCGCGCAGGTGTCTATCGCTGTCAGCCTGGCTGGTCTGCTCTGAGGCAAGATCCTTGTGCGCACTCGCGAGGATTCCCAGCGTTTCTTCATCGCGATGTCCCTCTTCGAGCAGGGCCGTAAGGATCACAATCGCTTCGCCGGCTGCGCCGCCGCGACAAAGCGCGAGCGCCTGAAGTTGCCTTAAGCGGGGATTTCCGCGATGAAACTTCAGACCTTCCAGCAGAACATCGGAAGCGATCAGCGGCTCCCCTGTTCTGAGCGCAGCATTCCCCAGCATCTCGTATAACTCGGGCGACTCGCACCATATCTCAGGATCACGCGCATTCCAGACTGAGGCGATAGCCGAATGATCGGATTCGCCGGCCAATTCGGCACGGCAACGGGAGATTTCGCGTTCGATCCCGGAGCCGGATACTTCGTTCCGCGCCGAGTTTCCCGCGGAAGACGTGAGGTTGTACCCCATGGCCAGGAGCAGCTTCACAACCTCGATGGCCGTTTTGCGATCGTATTCCTTTTCGCTTTCGGACAGCTTGCTGTACGGAACAAGACTCGGGTTCTCCCTGCGCTGGTCGTGCCGCTCAGGTCCGTAGAACCATCCCTCATTCATCCGCTGCCGCGCCCAGAACGTCATGTGTGTTTTCAGCCAGGCGCTCCGTCAGCTCCTTCAATTCAGGTGTGAGGCGGATTTGCGAAGTGTCCACTGGCTTCGGATCGTAAGACATAGTTTCCAACTACTTTACCCGGATTGAAGGAGGCCAGGAAGGTGCACCGACGGCTGGACGCCTCAGACGCCTCGGCCCAGACGCCTCGGCCCGGCCGCCTCGGCCGCCTGGACAACGGTTGAGGGCCTGCGTTAGAATCGTCAACTCAAGAGGTTACGGCCCTGATAAGCGAGAGAAGCTGATCAGCCGACGGCTCTCCAGTGGTCAGGGAACAGGCGCCAGGCCGTCCGACGGAGATCGAGAGGCGTTCGGATGCACTTCGAGAACGACGCATTTATCAGCTACGCTCACGTCGACAACGCGGAGCTGGTGGAAGGCCGCAAGGGATGGATCACTAATCTTCACCGTGCGCTCGAACTTCGCGTGACACAATTGATGAGACCGCCCCGAATCTGGCGCGATCCCAAGCTCAACGGCAACGATAATTTCGCGGATGCGTTGGTCGATCAGCTGCAACACGTGGCCTCTCTGATCCCGGTGGTTACTCCCCGCTATGTAAAGTCGGAGTGGACGAGGAGGGAACTCACGGAGTTCGCGAAGACGGCCGCTAACCAGCGAGTAGCTGTCAGCGGGCAGAAGGCGCGCATCTTCAAGGTTGTGAAGACGCCCGTGCCTCTCGATGCACAACCTCCGGAGCTCCGGGCTCTGCTTGGCTATGAGTTCTACAAGGTCGATCCGGAGACGGGAAAGGTACAGGAGTTCAATGAAGTCTTCGGACCGGATGCCCTCCGGGATTTCTGGATCCGGCTGGACGACCTGGCGCACGAGTTCTGCTGCATGCTCGAGATGATGGAGGCTGCGGGACCTTCACCCGTCAGCGATTCCGTCGAGTCGGAATGCATCTTTCTGGCGGAAACCACTTCCGATGTACGTGAGCAGCGCGAAGCGATCAGGCGCGACCTGCAGCAACACGGCTACACGGTGCTTCCCGATTGGGCACTTCCCCATGTGAAGCCGGAGCTGGAGGCGGCGATCCGGGATGATTTGGCGCGCTGCAGGATGTCGATCCATCTGATAGGAGAGCCCCCCAGCCTGATCCCCGAGGGCAGCTCTCAATCTCTTCTGGAAATTCAGAACGAACTTGCAATTGAACGGGGACATAAAGGCGGCTTCACACGGCTGCTATGGATCCCTCCGGGGCTGCAGGCCACGGATGATCGCCAACGCAGACTGATCGAGCAGCTTCGAATGGACGATCGCACTCAAAATGGCGCCGACCTGCTCGAAACATCGCTGGAGGATCTGCGCACCGTAATCCAGGACCGGCTCAGGAAACCGTCCAGGAGCGGCGGCGAAACCGGTCGGCAGTCCGGTGCGAACGTTCCTCTGATCCAGCTTTACCTGATTTACGATCAGCGCGATGCGGACGCGGCAACGCCATGGGCGAATTATCTCTTCGAAAAGAAATTCGAAGTGATCCACCCCGTGTTCGAGGGGGACGAGGCAGAAATCCGCGAATACCATGAGGAGAACCTGCGGACCTGCGATGCCGCGCTGATCCTGTATGGCAGGGGCAATGAATGCTGGTTGCGCCGCAAATTGCGCGAACTGCAGAAAAGCGCGGGTTATGGCGGCGCCAGCTCCAGGGAGATCGGGATTTCGATCATTCCCCCGGCCAGCTCGGAAAAAGAGCGTTTCCAGACACACAACGCCCTGGTGATGTATCAACTGAACGGCTTTTCGTCCGATTCCCTGCAACCGTTCGTGTCCCGTTTTAACTGAGGAAGAGCTCCGGTGATGCCCGACCGAGCTCGCTTCAATCCGTTCCCGGGTCTGCGACCTTTCGAACCGGAAGAAGATTACCTTTTCTTCGGGCGCGAAAAACAGATCGATGAGCTTCTGCGGCGACTTCGCCTGTGCCGTTTCCTGTCGGTGGTCGGCACGTCGGGAAGCGGTAAATCTTCGTTAATTCGATCGGGACTTATTCCCTCGCTCCACAGCGGATTGATGTCGAAGGCGGGCTCAAGCTGGCGGATAGCGATGTTTCGTCCGGGCGCGGATCCGATTGGAAACCTCGCTGCCGCACTCAGCGCGGGAGATGTGCTTGGAACGGATCCGGAGATGGCCGGCACCGGCCGCGTGCTGCTCGAAGCGACTCTTCACCGCGGCAGCCGCGGACTGATCGAGGCGGTTCGCCAAGCCCGGCTTCTTCCTGATGAAAACGTTCTTGTTGTCGTCGATCAGTTCGAGGAGCTGTTCCGGTTCGGCAGGGAAGGCAGGACAGACAGCGCTTCTGAGCTGGCCGTTGCATTCGTCAAGCTGCTGTTGGAAGCGAAAGATCAGGCAGAAATTCCGATTTACATCGTGGTGACGATGCGTTCTGACTTCATTGGCGATTGCATGGAGTTCCCCGGACTGCCGGAAGCGATCAATAGTGGCCAATATCTTGTCCCCAGAATGAATCGCGAAGAGCTGCGTTCTGCCATTACCGGTCCTGTCGCCGTCGGTGGCGCGGAAATTACGCCACGCCTTGTTCTCCGGCTGCTGAATGAAGTGGCGAACGATCACGATCAGCTGCCGGTGCTCCAGCATGCCCTGATGCGCACCTGGGACTACTGGCAAATCCAACAGGAAAACCGGCCACTGGATATTTCCGACTGCGACGCGATCGGAACGATGCGCCGCGCTCTTTCTCTGCACGCCGAAGAAGCCTTTCTGGAGACCGGAGAGGAGGGGCAGCGGATCGCCGAACGAATTTTCAAGGCCCTCACCGACACGTTTTCCGACCCGCGCGGCATTCGGCGGCCGACCTCCATAAGCCGGCTTTCGGCAATTTGCGACGCGTCCGAGCCGGAAGTCATCCGGATTGTTGAAATATTCCGGCGGCCTGGCCGCAGCTTTCTCATGCCGCCTCCGCAAGCGCCGCTCGAATCGCAATCAATTGTCGATCTGTCGCACGAAAGCCTGATGCGTTGCTGGGATCGCCTGGTCACATGGGCACAGCAGGAGCGGGCATCCGCCCGCGTCTATGCGCGGCTCTCGCAGGCTGCCGCCTGGTTTGAGGAAAGCACAGCCGGTCTGTGGAACGATCCGGAACTTGAACTTGGCCTGCGCTGGAAGCGGGACAACCATCCGACGGAGGCATGGGCAGAGCACTATAACTCCTCATTTCCGCTGGCGATGGCTTTTCTCGATCGCAGCGAGCAGGAAACGCGACGCATCGAGGCTGAACGTGAGAGGCAGCGCAGGAATAAACTTCGGCTGGCATGGGCAGTCGCGGGCACCTTGGGAGCTCTGTTGGTGGTTGCCGTGGTCTTCTTCTTAAAAGCCAAAACGGCAAGTCAAAGCGCCGAGGACAATCTGGCGCTGGCCCGAAGCGCGGTGAACGAGAGCTTATCCTCTCCTAGCGGGCAACAGGGCCGGGAGATGCCTGATGTGCCCCAGCTCGAACAATTCCGCGCGGAACTACTGAAAAAGGCGGAGGATTTCTACTCGAAACGTCTTCCGCAGCAGGGCAAAATCGCCGGGTTGTTCGACAAAGCCACGGATCAGTCCAGATTGGGTGATATTCACCGCTTACTTCGCAAATACGACCAGGCGGTTCAGGAGTACACCGCGGCTATTAAAGGATTTGAGGAACTCCGTCACGAAAAGCCGCGCAACCTGGAATATACAAAGGAGCTGGCCTATGCTCATCATTGGCTTGCCGAAAACCTGAGACTCTGGTCGGAGGCTACGCAGAATAAGCCGGATCAACGGTCCCGCGCCGAACAGGAATACGATAGCGCCATGCGTCTCCAGCAAGCCCTCCATGACGCGATGCCGCAAGAAGCTGACTACCAACAGGAACTCGCGCGCACCTATTACAATCGTGGCATCCTTCAATACGACCTTGGCAATACGAAAGGTTCCGAATCGGACTTTACGGACGCGATCGCGCTCCTGGAACCCCTCGCGACCAAACAACGTACGAATTCCGATGATCCTCCCTCGCACGATCTGGCGCGTGTTTATAACAACCTTGCAAACGTCAGCAGCGAGCCAGCCAAGGCGCACAACCTGTACCAAAAAGCGATTGATATCCAGCAGAAGCTGTTGAAGGATTCCGATAACTGGGAGGAGCTTCAGGAGCTTGCGATCTACTACAACAATCTTGCGTTTCTGCTGTTCGATCAGGGGGATTCTGCAGGGGCGCGCGAGACGAACCACAATGCTCTGGATACCATCGAAAAGCTCTCGGAGCCCTCGCCATTAATGCAGATGGAACGTGCAAAGGCGCATATGCTTCACGGGTCCCTTCGCCTTGCGCACCACCCCGAATTCCATGTATTGTATGAGAACTTAGCCGAGCAGTACGTCCAACTTGCGCGGGAGTACTTGCAGCATGACGCACGCGACGCTGCGGAACTTGCGGCTGCTAGCCTAAGGGAGATTCTACCGGAACTCGATGAATCGGACAGGCCTGGATTCCAGAAATCCTTGCGCGATTTGCAAAGACGACTGGCCGAAAACAAATGAGACCAATTTGTGGGACAGTTATACGGAAGGAGTAATCAATGAGTCCTCTGCTCCCTGCAATTGCGGCTCTACTGTTGTCGATGGCGTCTGGTCACGGTCAGGACTCGAACGCCTCTTTCAGCCGGTTCTTAATTGCCGGTTCCGCTCCGGCTGCCGTGGCTCTCGCCGTCGGCGATGGCTTCCCGGTCGGATCCAATGCCATCACCGGGCTTGCATTCAACCGGCCGCTGTACGGCCCTTTACCGCAGCAGCAGAACGCGAAAGCTCCTCCGACTCCCAAACCAAGGCGCACGATTCCGGGAAGTATGGTGGGATACATCGACAATCCGATTGTCAACTCGCAGATTCGCGTTCGCTTTGATGCTGCTTTTGAAGATCAATTCCCGGATCGGGCCGAATTCATCTATGCGAAGTGCGGCTGTTACCGGTCTCTTCAAAATGCCGTCCCCGGTGCGTATGATCCCAACGCCCCCGGACCGGGAGGCGGCGTGCCCACGGCCATCAACTTCCAGCATTTGTACCTGGACGCCGAATACTCGCCGCACCGGCGATTCTCCGGCTTCGTCGAAGTTCCCATACGTTGGCTCCAGCCGCAGGGCTTTCTGAGCAATCCCCCGTTTCCGCCATTCGGCGACCAGGCGGGACTCAGCGACGTGATGGCGGGATTCAAATTTGCCGCCTTGGCAACCGAATCCACTTATGTGACATTTCAGTTCAAGAGCTACTTTCCTTCGGGCGACGCCTCGAAAGGCCTGGGAACGAATCACTATAGCGTCGAGCCTTCGCTGTTGGCTTATCACTCTTTTTCGCCCCGCTTTGCGCTGGAAGGCCAATTGGGTGACTGGCATCCGATCGGTGGGTCGGCTGGCGTGCCGGCTGCGGGCTCGGAGGGTTTTGCCGGAGATGTTTTCTTTTACGGCATTGGACCGAGTTACACGGTATACAACGGAGATCGAATCAAAATCACTCCCGTGGTGGAGCTTTTTGGCTGGCACCTGCTGAACGGATTTGAATCGTTTGTGGGCGGGCCCGTGTTGGGTGTTGCCGAAGAGGTCAGCAGTATGAACATCGTGAACCTCAAAGTCGGGCTGCGGTTCGGCTTTGGCCCCCACAGCTCTGTCTACACCGGGTTCGGTCAGGCGCTTACGCACGACGATTGGTACAAGCACATCATGCGCCTCGAATATCGTTATACGTTTTAGCTCTGGTCGCCGGGCTTCAACGAGCTAACCACCGACTTTCACGGCGGAGTTCGCCTGTGAGAACGCTGTCGCGACGCGTTGCCCCGGTCGGTCCCCGTCTGCCAGCGCGTGCGAGCCATCGGGCGCAAAGGCTGATGTCGACCGCGGAGAGCACTGGTGCAGCGGAGGAGCAGCGGAGAGGAAAACAGCCACGCCCGCCGACGGTTCCAGAGCGCCCCTCCTACGTATACCGCGGTGATGGGCTCGACCGATCCTGGATGATATAGAGGACTCGGCGAGGGTATGCTATTGGAACGCTTAGGTTTGCTCAAGTTCCAATGAGTCCGCGAGCGATCACTCGCGAGAATCCCGACTAGCGGGCTTCGGCCATACAGCACAACCCAAAAAGACGCCCGCTGCCTTAATCCCGCTCTAAATTAACAGCCCGTGGCAGAAGTCCGGCAGACTGAATGTCTGCCCCACCATGGTTCGCAAGATGTTGAATGCAAATGGTGGGGCTGGCGGTTTCGCCTGCGTTTGGGCCAAGGGATGACTTCTGCCACGGGCTAAGCTATCGAATTAATTGGTGGCGGAAGTGGGGGTCGAACCCACACGTTGAGTGAACAACGCCAGATTTTGAGTCCTTTGATTCTGCTTGCAAGTAACTGCATCAATGCAACTTACATTTTAAAAATTTGAAACTGTGTAAGCGACTGTGTAAATTTAGGTCGTTTTTGAGGGCTCTGCCCACCCCCGCATTCTAGCAGGGACGCGCCGCATGGAGTCGCGGCAGCCGTCAGGCACCAGACCCCTGCCCTTCGTTCCTTTCTCGGTCGTGGTTGCTTGATCAAGTGGTCAAGTGTTTGGTCAAGTAATCTGCTATGACACGGGCGTGAGGTCCGGTGCTATGCTTCGCCCATGGCAAGGCAAGAAGGTGAACAGCACTCCGAGAAGGAAATCGGCGACTACATCGCGCGCAATTATCCCGAGCTGAAGGGCAACACCGTCGGCATGTCCATCGGAGTTCTCGGCGGGAATTACCAGGTCATCGTCACTGACACCCAGCACGTCAACCATACGCTCAAGATTGATCCCAAGGAAATCGACGCCGACCGGAAAAAAGAAGCGAAGGCGAAG
The DNA here is from genome assembly GCA_963832905.1 of Terriglobia bacterium. Lineage (GTDB taxonomy): Bacteria > Acidobacteriota > Terriglobia > Bryobacterales > Bryobacteraceae > BOG-234. The sequence goes on from CAWHVO010000002.1 coordinate 1,819,749, forward strand.
GACGGTCCGGAGAAGCCAGATAAAGACAGGGTTGATCGCGCCAAACACCTTGCCGCCGACTTGAAGCGGGCCGAAAAGGGCCATCCCCATGATCGCGAGCGCGACAGGGAGCGTTAGTCCCCGCCCCTTCCGTGCAGTTGTGGTATTTCTGGCGCAGTTCCTCGCGCTTGATCGCCTCGCGCAGGCCGTGACCGGGCCAGTCGTATGTTTCGGTAGCGGCGCCCCCGGCCCGCCCCTTCGGCGATGTGCTGGTTTACCCGGCATGTTGTGTCTGCGCCAGAGTTGCGCCCAGGACCAAGCCCTGCGCATCCATGAACTACATATCGACCCTTAATTCAAGGCGTCGATTCGGTAATGGAGTAGGCGAGACGGGCGTCCGAAATGGTCAGGTCGTAGCGATGCACGAATTCCAGCAGTTTGTCGGGGTTGTCGTTGTAGGTTTCAATCCACTTGGTGACGGCAGCGAAGATCACATCCAGTAGGCCCTTCAAATCGAGGTATTTTGCGTTCTCCGGATTCTTCGGAGCCATCGTTGGTCGTTCCGCGCCCCAGTAAAGAATAAGCGGCGCGGTTGTCCCGGTCGTCACTGCTCGGGAGCTGAGGTTTGTCATGTGCAGCAAGCCGTTGCGAAACTCCCAAAGTTCCTTCGCCGTCACTGCGAGAGGGGTGAGGTCTGCGTAGGCAGCCAGCCATTTGGAAAAGTTCTCCGGCGTATCACCGAGGTCCACAAAAGCGACCGTATCGAGAAACGACATCAGCAGTTTCGCCGCAGATACGAAATAACGCGCGTTGTAGAGCATCTTAATTGCGACAAAGTAGTCGTCGTTCAACAGCGTTGGGAGATCGAGACTTCCGTCCTTCACATAGGCTTTCAGGTAGTCAACCATTACACCCGGCGCGAAAGGCGTGTTTTGGATTTCAGTGAGGTCGATAGCTCCTGGTCCTGTCACGAGGTCGATCCGCGGCGATCCATCCACAATTGCTGTGAGGGCAAAGAGAGGATCGGCTGGTGCCCCAACGTCCTGAAAGAGTTGTTCGAAGAGTTCAAGGTGGCGGCCGGTCCGCTCCATCGCGTGATACTTTGCCCAAGCCAATCCGCCCCGAACTTTATATCGATCGGCGGTCTTGTAGTCTGGATCAACATTTGCTTTGAGGACGCTCAGTTTGTCCTCGTCAGCCCCTTCGAGACGATGCAGAACAAAGCCGACCTCTTCGATCACCTTGTTGTTAACGTAAATGAAGAGATTGTAGACGGTCTCTACCACAAGGAAAGGATACGGCATCCGCTGGGCACAATCCGAATGGCGCCGCGCGCTGCCGACCGCTGTCCCGACCGGGATTCGGGCCTAGGATTCATCGCGCGGTGGCGGTTTCTATCGGAGCAATCTCGGGCCTCCCATGCTTTGCAAAGAGATCGTTGAGCGCTTCGGCGAGCAGATCCTGAATCGTGGTGTCGCGGTCAGCAGCGAGGATACGCAACTGCTTCTTCACTGCCGGTGGAAAATAGCCCGTGACGTTGCTCTTCCCTTCTCTGCTGGGCCGGAAGTGCGGACTCTTGGGTGGGGGCGCTGACGTGTTGTCTTGCTGGGTGGCCGGTAGCGGTACAGGCACCTCGGCACGGGGCTTAAGCGCTTGCCGTAAGTCTGGTCTTTTTGCCATGGTTCTTTCCCTTCGATTGTTGGCTGGTTGCTGAGTTCAAGAGTTCACACGTGAACTTGTAAATTTCTTTGATTTCGCGAGCCCCCTGCCCGCTCGGCTCAAATTCCTGGGCGCTCAGCCCGAGAACATCGGCGTGGGTGAATGCGACACGGTTGCTCAGAAAGAACGGATAGACCGGGATCGACATGCTGCGGATCGCGTCTTCCGCCTGCTCGCGTTGCGCCCCGCGGGACGGAACTCCGTTGAGGATAACCGCCAATTTCGCCTTCGTTCGGGCGGCACGAATAAGGCTTATCGTACTCTCTATGGTTTCCGTGTCTTTGATAGTCGGGCGACACGGAATCAGTATCAGGTCCGCCTCTTGAGCCGCAGCGATGGCTGATTGTTCCAGACGGCCGGGCGTGTCGATCAACACGAGATCCGCCCCGTTCTCGCGAGCAGTGGCGAGTACGTTACGCAGACGAGCGGGCTGAACGGAGATGATTACAGGGTCCGCGTTGCGCCGGTCGCCCCATTTGCAGGCGCTGGCCTGCGGGTCGAGATCGATGACAGCAACCGACTTGTTTGCCTTGTAGGCGGCTACGGCGAGTGAAAGGGTCAGAGTGGAGTGAACCCCAAAAATGAGACAGCGAGTTAAGGGCACAAATACATTGAATGGAGTGAGGAATGGATTTGTCCCGAGCTGTTTACAGTCGCGATCTGAAGATCGCTGCGATGCGCGCGCTGGATGCCGGAACGGCGACGACCGGTGAGATCGCGCGGAAGTATCAACTGAGCCCCAAGCTGCTGGAACGCTGGCGCGGGGAATGGCGCGCCAAAGGGGAGCTGGCGTTTCCCGGAATCGGAAGGCGTGGAGCGGGTTTGCCCGCGGTGGACGATGCGCGCCGGATCGGCGAGCTGGAACGGAAGATCGGCCAGCTCACGATGGAGAACGATTTTTTAAAAAAAGCCTTGCAGCATTTCAGGGATCATCACCCGCCAGCCGTCGTCAGTGGCGGGGATGCCTGTTTGAAGAAGTTGAGCAAGCCTCGGCGAAAGGTGAAGCCGTGAACGCACTCTGCCAGATGACGGGCCTGAGCCGGGCCGGTTTCTATCGCTGGCGACTACCCCGGCAGGCCACGCCGGTGGAGATGGAAATCCGCGACCAGATGCAGAAGGTGGCCGTGGAATCGTCCGCATACGGCTACCGGAGAATTACAGCGGAACTGCGGCGGCGCGGCTTCGATGTGAACCACAAGCGTGTGCTGCGGATGATGCGCGAAGACAATCTTCTCTGCGTCCGTCAGCGCGCCTTTACGGTCACCACCGATTCCCGGCACAACCTGCCGGTCTATCCAAACCTGGCAGGCAAAATAACGCCTGCGAGGGTCAATCAGCTGTGGGTCGCCGACATCACGTACATCCGGCTGCGGACGGAGTTCATCTATCTGGCCGTGGTGCTCGACGCATTCTCCCGGCGGGTGATCGGCTGGGCGCTGGGCCGAACTCTGGAAGCGGAGTTGGCTGTGGCCGCGCTTCGTATGGCTCTGAGTGAACGGCAACCGGCTCCGGGTCTGGTGCACCACTCCGATCGCGGAGTTCAGTATGCCTCGCACGACTACACAGGGATGCTGAAACACCATCAGGCCATCATCAGCATGAGCCGCAAAGGCAATCCCTACGACAATGCGGCCTGCGAATCCTTCATGAAAACACTGAAGTATGAGGAGGTCTACCGCAACGAATACCGCGACTTCCACGAGGCTCGTGCCAGTATCGCCGAGTTTCTGGAAAGTGTTTACAATCAGAAACGACTTCACTCAGCCCTCGGGTATCTGCCGCCGGCTGAGTTTGAAAACGGCGCCGTGCAATGAAAAGCGAACCTCATCGCACATCTCAATACGGGGGCTCTGCCCCTGCGACCCCGGGATTTAACGCAGTTGCGCCAGAATGGCTCTGTTATGGGGCGGCTCTCGCCGCCCCGGCCGTTCCGGCCGCTGAGTTGACGCTCGGGTCGCATCCCTGCGTTGCCCTATCCTCCGCTCAGGTGCTTCCAGAGTGGATCACATCAACTTCGCCGGTCAACTTTTCTGCATTGAACGGCGACAAACCCCTTAACTTCGTGTCTCACTCCAGGGGTTCACTTCAGAGTGGTCTTGCCGCTTCCCCCCTTCTGCCCGAGAACGGATATTACCTTCATGAGTGCACCTTTGAAGCTGTTAACGTGTTTACTCGTTTACACCTGAACTGGGGCGACATGTTCACTCCTTTTCGTGTTGCTGGGTGGACCAGATTGCGGGTTTACAAGTTTGCTTTGGAACGGGTTTGCGTGTTTGCCGGTGAACACGTTGACCTGTTCGCCTGCCAACTTGTTGCGGAGATCTTGCTGGAAACAAGTTCACACGTTCTGGTGATGACAAGTTGCCCTGACAACGTGCTGCCGAGTTTACATGTTGGCGTATGAACCTGTTTACAGGACGCGGGGGCAGGCTCAACAGTTCGCCCCGAATGAAGTTCACTGGTTTTCGAGCTGACGTGTGAACTCTTGAAGAAGGCAAGGTTGTCCGCGCCCCGCGCAATTCGCGAACGGAGCGGATACGGGCGGCAGGACAATGCTGCGGATTAGTGCTTGCGGCGATGAACATCTATGGAAGTGCAGGTGTAAACGGGTGGGGCGTGTTTACTTGTGAACAGGAAAGGAGGCGAACACGTTAGCTCAGTCTTGCCGATTCGTGTTCTCTGGTCAAGAGGCGAGAGTACACCTTTTGTTGTTCATGTGTTGACACGTTGCCGTGTTCACATGTTTGCGAGGCGATCTAATCCGGCATGAAGGGGGCATAGCGGGGGCAGGGGTGGGTCGTGCTTCGCAGCTCCGGCAGGGGGAGCCGCGAGGGGGATTTCAGCGGATGCGTTTTGAAATCCCTCTGGCGGGGGGAGACGGCGGTCTTCGCCGTCGTGGGGGCGAACCCTCCCGCCCCGGCGTCCGCCCCTGGGGGCGGAATGAGAAAGTGGGGGAGGCGTGCCTAAATGGTTTGCAGTTCAGCGCCCAGACCCCGAAGCTTCGTCGTCCTTTGCGAACGCTTCTTTGAAATCGCCGAGTGTCTTCCTGCCCCTTGCGAAGGTTACCCGGCATTCCTGAGCCGCGCTTTCGATGATGTTCATGATACTGGCCGGGTCGGTACCGGAGTTGAGCAAATGGACGATCTCGTCGAGTTTCAACCGAGATTTACGGAGTTCGGCCTCGTCATTCTCAAGGGCGGCCGCGAACTCTGCGGCGGCGGCCAGCCGGGACGCCATCTTCTTATCGTTAATAGTCGGCGGCCGGTGGCGGGGCAGGGGCGTTGGCAGGGCCTCACGGCGCAGGGTGCCTCTTCGCGGCTCTGTTTCCCGGCTTTTTCCGCCCCGGCGTTTCTGCTTGCCGTCCTTGCTCATGCCGTCGCTCCGTGTACAACCTCCGATAGAACTTCCACCACACTGCGCCCCGGAGACCGGGCCGTCAAGGCTGTTCGGACCCCTCATTATGAGTTGCAAGGGGCGGATTGAGCGCGCGGGGAAATTTATTCCTCGGGCGGCTTGCGGTTGCGCTCATAGCCCAGCGATTGCATCAGCGCCATGCGCCATTCCAGCAGCTCGTTCAAGGCGGTTTCGAGGGCGCCTTCGATGCTACCGGACGGGCGCCCTTCGGTGATGTTGTAGCGGTGGGCAATCTGGTTGATGTTCGAGCCGATCTTGCCCAGCTCGGCCAGCACCTTCGAGAGCATCTGGAGTTCGACCTTGCTGCGGGGCAATGGGTGGTCGAGGGCGATGTACCGGATGAATGCGCTCGCTCCGCCGTAAGGCGCGGCCTTGGCATCAAACCGGACGGCTTCCTCCGGTGTGAAGCGGGCAGGGCGCAGGACCGTGCGCTGGCGTTTTTCGCTGCGTTTTTTGCCGGTCATGTTTTGTTCCTCCGCGCAAGCCCCCGGCAGGGCGAGCATCCAAACCGCGCAGGGTTGGTCAGGGGGGCAGGGGCGGAACGCATCCGGCGCGGGTCCACGGGGCAAGGCCCATGGTCGATGAGGGTCCAGGGAGAGAGCGAAGTCTCTCCCGGTCTGGAGGTCCATGGAGGGCACGAAGGCTCTCCTGGTCGGGTGCAGCGGCCGAAGGCCCTGCTCCGGGGGATGCAACGGGGGGCGAAGCTACCCCCTTGCCAAGATGAGCGACCGTCAGGGAGCGTCGGCGGTATAACCGCCGCACATCTTGCGAGCGTTATGGCGATGGCTTTATTTGTACTGTTCCGCTTTGTATCTTCTCTGCAAGGGGCGCAGAACAAAACGGGAATGAATTGACGTAATTGCATGATAGGATCACCCGCCTTCAGATGCAAGCCATAGTTGCAAAGAATTCCTAACGATTACTTAAAGACGTATCATTGATTAATACCTCAGACTATGACCATGCGCATCGCAACAGCGGCGTGGGCTGATCCGGACGAGGTCGAGGAGCGCTACCCCTACCGCGACGGGACCGTCTGGCTCGGCCGTTCGGGCAGTGAAGGGCGCATGCCGCTCGGCTATCTGGATGACCGCCATGTCTGCCTTGTAGGCGGATCGCGGGGCGGCAAGGGCACGACTTCGATTGTCCCAGCCCTGATTACGTGGCCCGGCTCAATCTGCTGCGTCGATCCCAAGGGCGAAAACGCGACCATCACGGCTGCGCGCCGGGGCGGTGGTTCGACCCACTGCAAGGGCATGGGGCAGACCGTCAAGGTTCTCGATCCTTTCCAGTCCGCCCAGGTCGCGGATACTCTGCGCGGGCGCTTCAATCCGCTCGACACTCTGGACCCCAAAGCCGAGGAAACCATCGACGAAGCGGGGCGCATTGCCGACGCCATCGTCGTCGTCCACGAGGGCGGCACCAACGATCCGTTCTGGGATGAATCGGCGCGGGCGATGGTCAAAGGTCTGCTCCTGCACGTCCTGACTTCGCCCCAATACGAGGGGCGCAGAAACCTTGTCACTCTGCGCAAACTGATCACGCGGGGCGACTGGGAAAACGCCGAGATACTGCGTGATGCGGGCGAGAAGGACATTCCGCCGGCGCACGCCCTGCTGTGGACGGGGCTCTGCAACAACCCGGCTTTCGACGGGCTGATCGCGGGCGCTGGCGATTCGTTCACCAACATGCTGATCAATTCGCCGAAGCAGTATGAAACCGTCCTGCAGGTGGCGAACCGGAACACGGAGTTCATCGACAGCCCGGCGATGCAGCGGCTGCTTGAGGCGTCGGATTTCCAGTTGTCGGAGCTGAAGACGCGCCCCGAGGGGCTCAGTCTTTACCTGTGCCTGCCGCAGCGGTACATGAACACGCATTACCGGTGGCTGCGGATGATGATCTCGCTGACCGTCACCGAAATGGAGAAGGTGAGGGGGCGACCGGCGACCGGCCATCCGATCCTGATGGTGCTCGATGAGTTCGCGGGGCTGAAGCGGATGGAGGTGATCGAGACCGCCGCCGCCCAGATTGCGGGGTATGGCGTCAAGCTGTTCTTCGTTCTGCAGAGCCTTGAGCAGCTGAAGGCGGTATACAAGGACAACTGGGAAACCTTCCTCGCCAACTCCGGGCTGAAGGTGTTTTTCAACCTTGAGGATAATTTCTCGCGCGACTATGTCTCGAAGCTGATCGGGGAAACCGAGGTCATCCGCGAGGTGCGGTCGGAGACCGACAGCACGGGGCGTTCGGAGAGTCACGGCGTGTCTTCGTCGACGGCGATCTCGGAGAACGAGGGCACCAATAGCTCGGTATCCTCGGGCACGTCCGGGGGGACCAACTGGTCGCGGACCAAGGGCAAGACGAAGAATTACGGGCAGTCATGGACGCCCGTGAAGATATTCTTCGGGGCTGGCGTCATGAAGGGGAATTTGCAGAGAAACAACAGCCGCAGCTTTTCCGATTCCTTAAGCACCGGCGGCTCGAAGGGCTGGAGCGAAGGACGGTCGGACGGTGTGTCGCACGGCACCTCCCGCTCGCAGACCGAGGGGACGTCGGAGACGACCGGCACGTCGGAATCGCGGTCAGAAGGAACGAGCGAAACCATCCAGAAGCGCGCGCTCGTAACGCCAGATGAGATCGGGCAGCTGTTCGCGCGCATCGATGACCGGGGGCAACCTGCCTATCCGGGTCTGGCGCTCGTGGTGATCGCCGGCGCGCCGCCGGTGGCGCTGCGCCGCGTGAATTACTACGAGGATTTCCAGTTCATGGGGCTGTTCGATCCGAACCCGGATTATCCTCAGTCGACGGGGCCGAAGGAACTGACGGTCGGCGCGGACGGGATGCAGCGCTGGCAGTGGTATTTCGAGAACAAGCTGCTCAAGCTCGGACCGTGGGAGATTGCGCAGGGGCTCACTGTGGAAGGTGGGTTCGCCGCCGCGCCCCTTCTGACCTCCGCCGACGTAGCGTTTGGGAACCTGCGGGCGCCGCGCGCCGGAATGATATCGGCTGTGACGAGCCCGGCTTCGTTCGGGTCGCCTCTGTTCTCGCTGCGTTATTACGAGGACGGGGCGGTGCTGATCGACCCGTTCGCGGAGGTCGCCGCCTATCACGAAAACTACAAGAAAGAGATGATCGCGAAGCGCGAAAAGCTGAAATCATCCTCCGCCATTCCGGCCTTTGCGGCACTGGCGTTCATGATCGTGGCCGGCGCGGGCGGCTCGCTCGTCGGGGCAGGGGCGGTCGTGATCGGGCTGATCGGGGTGACCGTCTGCCTGTGGCTGGTATTCCGCAAGATGAAGGAATTTGTCGCGCTCGACAATATCGTGAAGTTCCTTGAGGGCGTCGGAAAATAGCCGTCAGTGTTCCCGATCGTGGCCGTGATCGGGGGATTTCTGCTGCCGTTCCTTGAACGCGTCGCGCATTTGCTGGGCCTGCTGAAGTTTTTGCGCGGAGTCGTTGCGCTCCTTCGACAGCTTGGCTGCGGAAGCCTGCCGGTCGGCCATCTGTCGCATCGGGCCGCTCGGCGTCGGGCGCAGCACCGGCGCGTCCGTGCTGACCATCTGGGAGCCCGATTTCTCGGTATCCTGCGGTTTCTCGGCCTCGCGCGGTTTCTGCTTTTCGTTGTTCTGTTCTTGGGCGTGCGTGAACTGGTCGCGCAGGGATTTGGCGCGGTCAAGGGCGGATTCTTCCTTGTGCAGTCCCTCGACGCTTTTGGCAAACGATGTCGTGCGCTCAGGCTCCGCCATACGTGCTTTGATGATAACGCTAAAAGCAGCCGGGCCTTCCTGCGGTGGAAGGCCCGGCGCGGCGGTCAGGGGAGGCGGGGCAGGATTCCTTCTTTTCTCAGATCATCAAGGTCGACGTATTCCAGTACAAGGGTTTCGTCTTCGTCGGTAACTTCGAGGATGCGGTTCATGGCGTTCTCCGGATGTTGAGGGTTGAAGGCGGCGGCCCGGTCGTGAGCCGCCGCCCGGCGGTTATTCAGCCTTGGCCGTCGCTTCGAGGATTCTGGTGTGGGCCAGATCAGCGGCCTTGGCCAGTTCGAGCAGGTCGCCCGTGTTGTAGCTGTGCGAGCTTTTCCACTGCTCGCCGTCCTTGTAGCGGCGCTCGAAGGTCACGTTGTAGAAGTTTCCCTTGTCCGTCTTGTTTTCCCAGATGCTGCCGGTGATCAGGCCGACGCGGACCTTGTCGACCGGGGGATTCTTCGTTTCGGCGGCTTCGCTTTTCGTGTTCTTGAAAGACATAACTTGTTTTCCTTTTCTGTCGGGCCGGCTTCATTGCCTGCCTTGTGATGTCCGTTCGCGAGAAATCCGGACCGGACGCAAGATAAAAAACGGAGGGGCTGCGCCCGCCGGGGACAGCCGTTTTTTGTCTTGGCGCGTCAGCGCGCACGTCCAACAGGGACGGTTTTGAAGCAGGATTCACGATAAAGGCTGGCATTGATCGACGCCGGCGCCGACGCAAGGAAACAATGTCTGTGAACACGATGAAGCCGCAGAAACACTCCAACCCCGGGCAGTCCCCGAATTCGGTTAAGATGACGGGCAGCGGGGAAAGCGGACAAGGAACTTCACATGGCGGACGACGATGCGGGCGAGGGACCGGTGGTGGTCAGGCGCGCGGTCTACGATGCGGGCATGAAGCTTGAGGCCGAAGTGGATAGAGGGGGCGAGGGACCAGCCTTCTCTAACGCGGAAGACAAGGCGACTTCATGCCGGGCGACGGGCGATACGGCAGGGGCGGCGTTCTGGGACGAAACATTCCGGTTCCTGATGACCCGCGAGTGTGTGGCCGCCGGGACGGAAACCCTCATCCTTGAAGAAGGCGAAACCTACGATTACGAAAACGAGGAAGTGATCAGGCCTTCTAAGAACCCCCGGCAATCTCCGCGTTAGAAGTCAGTCCATTGTTTCCTTCCGCATCTTGCCAATCAGGCCATGCGTAGGGCCTGTCGCCTCTCTCTCGTAGAGTTTTTGACAGTCTTGTCCAAAAGCGTTAACGTCCGGGTCAAATCGACCCTATCTATGGAGTTGACGGGATGGCGATACTGTTTCTTGGTCCTGACACATCACCGCTGCTAAATTGGCTGCGGAAGGAAGAGGCGTCAGTCGTTCAGACCGATCTGAAGATCACACCAGAGTATGTGAAAGCCAATGACGTGACTTTCATTGTCAGCTACGGGTACCGGTGGAAAATAACAAAAGAAGTAATTGATGCAGTTTCCGGCCGCGCCGTTAACTTGCACATTTCGTATTTACCGTGGAACAGGGGTGCCGATCCGAATTTCTGGAGTTTCATCGAAGATACCCCGAAGGGCGTGACGATACACTATGTCGATGAGGGCTTTGATACCGGAGATATCATTGTTCAGAAGCGCGTTGAGTTTAACGTCGAGACTGAAACGCTAGGGACCAGCTATCAGACATTGAACGGTGAAATCCAGACTCTGTTCAAGGAGCATTGGGCTTCGATCAAATCAGGTAAGTGTCCTCGCCAACCACAGACGGCTCAGGGCACGTCGCATAGGACGCGCGACAAGGAGCAATTGACCCACCTTCTGACAGATGGCTGGCACACGCCTGTCGCAGTTCTATGCGACTATGCTGGCGACGTGCAAATGTCGACGCAATTCTGGGACAAGTATGACCTCGAAATTATGCAGATGAGAAAAGAGCGTAGCCTGAAAGGCTAGGTAGCGGATGCTTCGCCGCTCCTTCCCGCGCCAGGGATCGTCACCGGATGGCCGAGACGCCCGAAAGGCGGCTCGGGGAGTCACGCCGTCTCCCCTTGACGGCGGTCGAGTAGAGCCCGACCGCCGGAACGGCGGGGGCGCAAAGCTTGATCAGGGCTGGTACGAATCAGCCGCGCAATGATATGGAGAATCGATAACGAGGTTGTAGTCTGCGACCGAAAGTTCGTTGCGAAAAGTGGTCAGGGGATACCCGTGCGGGATCGAGCAGGGACAGGTAGACATCGGTGGGACCGGCATTGTCGATGCCATGTTCCTGATGCAGCCAGAATTTGACCTGCATGAGCATGCAGGCTTTCTGCTTCATGGTGTGGCTGCCCTGCGAGCACGATCTTGAGCCGTTCGCTGTTGATCTTGCCGATCGGCGGTTTCCTCACAAGCTGAATTGTCATTCCCGATCCCCGTTCCGGTTGTGTTTTATCAATCGTACAACCTCTGCGTTAAAAATCAGTAAAAGCTGTTTTCCCTCCGTGTCTTGGCCGTCAGGGCCTTTTCAGAGATGTACGCTGCCCGAAGCCATCCGGGCCTGTGCAACGAACAGACCGCACCGAGCGACCGTGCAATTCGTTGACAGTCCGTCTGCGCTCCGGGCGTCCGCTTCCTCATGAAAGGCTCCATGCCGGGGCCTCAACACAGGAGGAAAACATGAAACTGATTTTTTCTAAAGCAGCGATGTGGAGAGTGAACAACCGTCGGCTGGATGCGCTGACGGCGGAAATCCGCAGGGATATCGGATGCTGCGAACAGCAGAAGCGCAAGGATTACGCACAGCTCGAAGATATCCGCAAGGTGCAGGGGCAGCGCGCCGCATCGTGCGCTCCAACCTCTAATCGAGGATCACCGCTCCCGGTCCCGCTCGGGGCCGGGACGCGGCTGCCTGCTGCTGAGTTCATCGCGAAGCTGACGCGCGCGTTCCAGTTTCTCGGCATCAACAGGCGCGTGGCCGGTGGCGTCGGTGTCTTCCTTGCGGACGGTCTTTCCGGCTGTCGCGCGTTCGAAGGCGGCCTGCAGGTCGCCCTTGGTCAACCCGATACCGGAGGCGAGGCGGTTGAACAGTGCAGGCGTTTTGCTTCCGCTGCCGGAGGTCCCGGCAGGCTCCGTCCGTGTCAGCGCCTTGTCGAATTCCGGCTTCAGCGCGAAGGACCGCGCGCGCAGCTTGCGGTATTCTTCGCGCATCCCGGCGTTGGCGGCGGCGCGGTTCTCGCGGCTTTCCAGCCGGTCGAGCGCGCCGTAGTGGCGCTCCATTTCTTTCAGCTCGCGGGTGTGCCGGCGGAGCAGGGCGTCTGTCTCGTGCCGGTGCGCCGCTTCGCGCTTCCGGTCGGCCTTGTCCTGCGCCCATGCGACAAACCGGGTGATGCCGGTGATCCGCGTCAGGAACGCCGCGAGGCCTTTCGGCTGTTTTTGCTGGCGCTCGGCCGCCACCTCGGAATGGTGGTCGGCCTGCAGGTCGCGCAGCGCGGCGCGCTCGCGGAACTGCCGGGCGTGAAGATCGAGGCGGTGTTTGTCCAGCTCGGCGCGGCGCTGCTGCTGGCGCGCGTGCAGGGCGGCGGTTCTTTGTTCGACGCGGAGTGGCTTCGTTTTGCGACGGCTCTGGTTTATTTCCCTCGGTCGCTTTTTCTGATGTCGCCTTCCGGCGTTCCTGCAGCTTTTCCCGCGCATGTGCCTGCACGGTTTCGGCGTCGCGCAGGCCGGCGGGCGGGTGATCGACCAGCCGGTCCATCAGTTCCTTCTTCTTCGCCACGCCTGAAAGCTGGCGCGACAGGCTGTGGATTTCGCCGTACGCGTCGATGACGACGTAATCGCGCGCATCGCCGCGGGCGAGAAAATAGCCCTTGCTTTCGAGCGCGTGGACGAAGGCGGCGCCGTTGGTTGTGGCCGTCCAGCAGCTGGCGATTTCGGCCATGCGTACCTCTTTGGGGACGCCGGTGCGCTCCTGCTGCTGCTTCTCGCCGAGATTTTCCTGCGCGGCGCGCTTGTTGAAGCGGTCCCTGCGGCTGTCCTTTGTATTGCCCGGCTTCATGCCGTCCGGCAATTCCAGCCCGTGGTCGCGCGCGAATTCCTGCGCGACGGTGCGCAGCTTCAGCCGGTCGTGTGACATCTGCACGGCCTTCATTTTGTCGGTGTCGATGCGCGACCAGACGGCGTGGCAGTGTTCGCGCAGGACGCCGTCCTTGTCGCGCTTTTCGTGGAACACGACGGCGCGCGGCTGGCCGACCAGCTTCAGGCTGCGCTCGGTCCGCTCCAGCAGCTCAAGGTATTGTTCGCGGGTAAGACGCCCGTTGCGGCTGGTAGGGATTGAGGGAAAGGCTGTAAAGGAATTTCTTGCACTGGGTGCCGCGCGCCTCGGCGGCCCACTCGGCAAAAGCGCCGGACAGGTCCTGCGCAACGGAGCCGCGCACATCTGCGATTTCAACGCGCTCGTTGTCGAACGAGTTCTGAAGGTGGGCAGCAAGCTGCTGTCCTCCGCCGCGCTGATTGCCCTTGAGGATCATAAGAGATCCTAAAGCCTCCCCGATTAAAGCCGGGTTAAAACCTTCGGTTGTATTGACGCACGGACTGTGCCGTTGGGTCCTCGGCGAGCAAAACGAAAGATAACACAAGCAGATAGCCGGGGTGGCCATTAGTCTCGCTGCTGATGTGGCGGTGGTTTTCAGCCAGAAGGCGGCGAACCGCTATTTATAGGGGTGTGTGAATGACTGCTCGATCTCTTCGATAATTTCGGGAGCATTGTAACAGGCTATGGTGCCTTTCATTTTTCGGAATTCTTCAAGCGTGATGAGGTTCGGCAGTTCTTTGCGAACATGTTTGTGCCGAGGCAGTTCCTCCCAGAAACTGATGCCAGCCGCGTTGGAGGTTTTGAGATCAGGCGACTGCATGCACCAACGTGCATACATCAGGATGAGGCGAATGGTGTCCTTCTCTTCGGCTTTCACAGCCTTCTCGAATTTCGAAAACAGCTCAAGCCACAGCATCCCCGGAGACTCAGCCCGCTCGATGATCTGTTTGTATTCAGGCAGCCACTCGATGGCCTTGCTGCGCCATTTGCTCAAAGGTTCGTGTTCCCATGGGATTGCTTCGCCTCTCGCAGCTTACATGCTGAATCGATCCTGCTCTAGGGGCAAATGACGTGTGTACTTCGGAACGCGACAGGGATCGTCACCGCACGGCCGAGACCCTGAAAGGGGCTCGGGGAGACACACCGTCGCGTCTTTCTTGTGACGGGGGTTCGACTAGAGCCCGACGGCCCCTTGGCCGGGGCGCACTGCTTAACAAGCCACCCCCTCGCCAAGCAACTTCTTAGGAAAACACGAGATCAGACGGTGATCGGGAAGGGCGGAGGAGGGGGGAGAGTTTTCATATATGAACGCCAGACACCTTCACAGCAGAAGAACGCCCAGATGCGTCGGGGAATTGGCTTCCTTCTAGACCTTGAACTATAGATCTGTGAATCTTTCTGCGCGTCCGGATTTCCGCCCTTTTCGGGCGCATCCACCCCGCCGATGTCTGGGAAAGAGCGGGTCGAGAAGGCGGATGAGCAGACCGAAGCACATGCGCGTGCGCTCGGAGGGCACGACAAGCGCCTCGATATAGCCTTCGCGCTCCAGTTCGCGGAGGTAGCCCTGAACCGTCCGGCGGCAGCGGTTGAGCGCTTTCTCCAGGTAAGACACCGTGATCTCGACTTCACGGCCTTCGCGGTTTTTCCGATGGACGAATCCCATCAGCTTGTGACCACAGCGCCGCGCGCCGTCCGTCAGGTTTCGGTCGTTGTCGATCCGTGCGCTCATCTCCGGCACGTATTCGCCGGTATCGCGCGGGGAGGGATACCGGGGTTTCTTTGGCTCGGCGGGAAGGTGGCAGTGTCTGCGCGAACGCTCGCTGCGCTCGCGGGACTTTGAACAGGCGGCGCGCGGAGCGGATATGGTTTCTATATTCGGCCGCCAGCCGTCACGGTCGATACGGGCCTTCATTCGCTGCACGACTTCTTCAATCGGCGGCGGTCGTCTGTCGATTTGCAGATGCATGGTCTTCTCCTTGTTATGAGAAAACCGCCAGAATTCAGGCCGCAAAACTTCACCGCAAAAAACTCTTGCGTCCGTTTCGGGATTCTGAGAGAGTGGGTTTGCACACGCCGCTCTTTCAGAGCTTCAGTTTTTTAGAAGGCCCGCCACTGGCGGGTTTTCTTTTTGTTACGTCATAGGATTTCCTTCGAACAGCGGTGAACACACAAGGGCCGGACCCCGGAATCGGGATTGGCCATTGAAAAAGTGTCTATGAAGAATCGCCATGCAGCAAGCGAACGAAGACGCGCTGCGGATGATTCGGTGGCCATTGGACCGCACGAATCAGGCAGGAACGCTGGCGGCGCTCGGGGATTGGTGAATATGCGATCAGTGTGGACAAGAGCGATCTTCCTGTTTGTGAAAGAGAGAAGGACCACCGGCATGAGGCCGCAAAAAACCTCCGCAAAAACCACTTGCGTTCGCTGCCGGACTCTGTATGATCGGGATTGTCAGATCGCCGCTCACATAGAGCTTCAGTTTCTAGGAGACCCGCTTCGGCGGGTTTTCTTTTTTCTAGGGCATCGGATTTCCTTCAGATGGTAAGTGAACATAAGGGCGACTCCGGAATCGGATTGGCCCTGACAGAGTCTGCCTGATTATTTGCAACACATCAAGCGCGATACAACTTGCAGGTTATTTTTTCGAATAATACAACCTGCTCGAATCAGAAGGGATCGCCCTTGGCGATGTAATTCGGGAGCATGGCGGCGGCAAGGAAAGCCGGCATGGCGGTGCGGCGCGCGTAACGCGCAGCCGTGATGATCGTGGCGTTGCTGACGTTCGATGATCTCGCCGTTCTGCCAGCAGAGTGCTTCGATCAGCAAACGTTCGTCCGGCTTGTCAGGCGGCACGGGCCATTTTCCTGTCTTCCGCCGATGAGTCGCCGTTCTCCGCCGAAACCTTGAGCGCTGTCCCCGAGGGGATGTGCCGGGTGCTGGCGAGCGCGCTGGCGAGATCGTGCAGCGTCAGAATGGCGGGACCGCTGAGGCGTTGCCGGGCTTGCGGCAGCCTGTGATACGGGACTGTCGGATATTTGTGGTGCTCCCAGTGATGCCAGGAGTTGTGCGGCGACAGCAGCGCTGCCTGCCACCATGTCAGGCAAACGCGCTGCGTATCGTCCGTTCCCTGATGCTCCAGCCACAGGCGCAGCCGGAAGAACATCATGAAAGTCGTGGCCAGACCGGCATACCACAGCAATCCGCACCCCCACAGTCCTGATGCGGCGAACAGTGTGATGGCGAGGGCGTGGTAACACAACAGCGGCAGATATTCGGACAGTCTGTCCGGCTTCGAATACTTCAAGATAATCAGATAGTCCGGGAAGCTGCCGCCCGCAATATCAAGAACCGCATATTTCAGGATGCGGGAGGGCTTTGCCGGCAGGTCCCACTGCGGGTTTCGTGACCGTTTATGCCCCAGCTCAGGGTCGTCTTCCGTACCAGTATGCTTATGGTGTTTGAAGTGCAGGGTGCGATAGCCACTGACTGTCAGTCCAAGGGGCCAGAAGGCAAGCAGGTTTGTCAGATAATCATTCAGCCTTCTGTCATGCGACAAGGTGAAATGCGTGCCGTCGTGGCCCAGGATGGCCAGTGCGTGCTGGCGGTTTCCAATGATCAGAAGCGCCAGCAGCCATGTAACCGGGCTGGAAACCATATGGACAACGCCAAGAGCGCCCAGAATTATGGCCCAGTCGAGGGCAGCATCTCTCAGCCAGGGCAAGGCTGTACGCCGGGAAAGTCCCGGCAGGATCTCCTTATCGAGCGATATCGTGGCGTGACGCTGCATATCGGAATCTCCGTCAGTTTGTGAGCGGTGAAGACTTCAACCGACGCAAACTCTAGACAGAAAGACCTCCCGGACAACCCTACGAACCTTCGTAGGGTTATTTCTCCCGATGAACCGCCTACTTTTTGACCGCTTGCCAGACAACCATCAACGAGGAGAAAAACACCATGGCAAAAGTTCAAACGGTCCAGCCTGACGAGAAGGTCGAAGTGATAAGCCGCATACTGGAGCGGGACGGCTGCCTTGTTATCGAGAATGTCCTTGATAGGCAAGGACTGGACAGGCTGAAAGGAGAGCTGGGTCCGCACTTTGAAGAAACGCCGAACTGCACCGGCGATTTCTACGGCCATGCCACCAAGCGCCTGAGCTCGCTGATCGCCAAATCCACGCTTTGCCGGAGCATGGCCATTCACCCGGTCATTTTGGCGGTGATGGATGAATTTCTTCTGCGCGGATGCCGTCAGTACCAGCTGAACCTCACGCAGGCGATCCGGATCGGGCCTGGCGAGCCGCAACAGATCATGCACCCGGACGATCCGCTTTTCCCGTTCGTCCATCCGGGCTATGAGGCGATGATCAACTGCATGTGGGCTGTCGACGAGTTCACATCCGAAAACGGCGCGACAAATGTTGTTCCCGGCAGTCACAAATGGGAGAGAGTCGGGCTGATTCCTGAACGCGAACCCGTACAGCATGAAATCACCCAGGGGGTCATGCCGCCCGGATCGGTGCTGATTTACTTCGGCTCGTTACTGCACTGCGGCGGCGCGAACAGGTCCGCGAAGCCTCGCACCGGGGTTGTCCTGAGCTATTGCCAGGGCTGGCTGCGCCAATCGGAAAACCAGTATCTCGCCGTTCCGCTCGCCGTCGCGAAGACGTTGCCCGAGAGATTGCAGCGGCTGCTGGGATATTTTGTTCACGAACCCAATCTCGGCCAGATCGAGGGGCGTGATCCCATCGAGCTGCTGCAGGGGAAGCATATCGTCAATGCCGGGTTCGAGGAATTTCTGCCCGCAGAACTGCAGCCGTTGCTGGATCAGCACAAGGCGCGCCTGAAAGAGGCCGCATAAACAGCATCGGCACGGCAAGTGAGCCTTGTTTTACGGGCCGGTCACACCAGATGTAATACGGGGCCGCTCGGGGTTTTTGTGTGAGCCGGATAAAGCTGGTTGATTCAGAACAACGTGATACAACCCTGCAGGACTGCGTAACACCGCTTGGAATCGCTAGGGGACCAGAGGCTCATGGCGATTTCATTCGAGGAATACATTGACAGGATTAACAAGGCCCGGACCGTTGACGAGCTTCTCCAGGTGTTTCTTGAGACTGTCAAACAGCACGGCTACGACAAGATGATTTTCTGCCTGCTCTCTGACCACAAGCAGATTGGCCTGACAGCCGGTGTCGGCCATCTCCGAAATTATCCCGCCGACTGGATGCAGTACTACTTTGAACAGAACTTCGATAAATACGATCCCGTCATCAGCTACTGCTACCAGCAACTCAGCACCTTCACGTGGAAGGAAATGTCGGAAAGACTTGACCTGAAGCGCAAGCAGAAACTTTGTCTCAATCTGGGGATGGAAGCGGGATTGCATAACGGCGTCTGCACACCGCTACGGGGACCTCACCGGTTTGCCGGCATCGGGCTGGCAACCACGGAAAAGAAGGATGCCTGCGACACAAATCTCGACATGATCACGGCCTACTGCAACCATTTCTATATCGCCTTCCAGAGACTTCATGCCAAGGCTGAAAGCACGTGCAATCCGGTTCCCAATATCTTCCTGACCCCCAGGGAAAAAGAGGTTTTGACGATGGTTGGGGAAGGCAAATCAGACCACGATATAGCAGCCCTTCTCGGGCTCTCGTCACACGGCGTGGATTTCCACATGAGGAATATTTTTACAAAAATGCAAACCAACAGCCGCATGTATGCGGTCTCAAAGGCCATTGACCTCGGTCTTATCCACCCGCTGCTTCATCCTTATGTCAGCTTTTAGACCCTACGAGCCTTCGTAGGGTCAATCGGTCCTCGAAGCATGCTCTTCTTGTCGTGTAGAACACAGGAGGAGGGGAGATGATTGAATTTGTAACCGTCGAGAATGTTAACCAGTTCCTGGGCAACCCTCTGGCCGACCAGCACCGGCTTCGGTACCGGAGCATTATTGAAAGGCAGAAATGGGATGTTCCGAACTACTGCCAGATGGAATTCGACCAATACGACAACCCTGCCGCAAAATATCTCGTCTACAGGGACGAGAAATATATAGCGCGCGGCGTGTCGCGGTTTTATCCGACAACACTCCCCTACATGCTGGAGCAACTGTTTTCGCAATTTGTAACGGACAGGGAGATTCCAAAACATCCCCGTGTCTGGGAGGGCTCACGTTTTTGTATCGACCAGACACTGCCACCTCAGGCCAGAAAGCGGATCGCAGGGGAGATTGTTGTTGGTTATCTGGAGGCCGGCTTCGGCGCCTTCCAGAAGTGACCCACCTCTGCTCGTCAGAAATGACCCAGGCATTCTGAACTGATCGCGCCTCGCGGCGGCTGAAGTCGTGATGAAGACGATAGAACATCACGATGCCCGAGGCCCGGAAGAGACCGTGCACCATCTGTCGCCGGTGGTTCCGGCCGAATCCGCGAGTGGGAAGCCGGCAGCGAGCCTGCGGGAGTCCGGACTGCCAGAAGGCGCGGCGCCAGAAGACCCAGGCAAACTGGCGTAATCAGAACCCCGGCTATTCCATCGCATGGCGAATCGACCGGCGCGCGGCGGCGCACCCTGAATCACCCGAACCGCTGCGATTGCCCCCTCCTCTCAAGCAACTTCCCTGGGAGGTCGCGAAAGACCAGTTCGGCTCGCAAGGCGCTGATTTCATTGGCGTTATGGGGGCACTAATCGTCCGCACCGCGAAAGACCAGATCCGGCCCTATCTCACTGATCCCACAGCAGTTCCCGGCACACTTCCCCCGCTTCCGCAAAAGACCAGTCCCAACCTCCCGCATACTCGGGTTCAGCCGCCCGACCATGCACCTGGAGTTTCACCAGCTCGACCTGCGATGGGAGCACCTGCGAGTCCGCGAGCCGCACCGCCAGCGCCAACTGCTGGCCTCGCTGGCTGAGAGCGGCCAGCAGACGCCCATCGTTGTTGTGATCGCCAAAGACGGCAGCGACAGCTACCTGGTAATCGACGGTTACAAACGAATCGCCGCGCTCCGGCAACTGGGCCGCGACATCATCGAAGCCACGGTCTGGCCGATGGGCGAAGCCGAAGCCCTGCTGTTATCGCGTGCGCAGCGAATGAGCCCTCAGGAAAGCGCGCTCGAACAGGGGTGGCTGCTGTCGGAGATGGAACAGCGCTTCAGCTACTCGCTCGACGAACTGGCGCGCCGTTTCGACCGGAGCATCAGTTGGGTATCGCGGCGACTGGCGCTTGTCGAGTTGTTGCCTGAAGCGGTTCAGCGTCATGTGCGCGAAGGGAACATCACTGCGCAGACCGCCATGAAGTATCTGGTGCCGGTGGCTCGCGTCAGCGCCGAAGACTGTGAGCGCATGGCTGCGGCATTCGTGACGCACCGCTGCGATTCCAGGCAGGCGGCACAGCTTTACACCGCATGGCGCGAAGGTTCGCGGGTGGCTCGCGAGCGCATTCTCGCCGAACCGGAACTGTTTCTGAAAACGCAGAGCCAGCCGCAGACGGCGAAGCCCGCCGCGGCCGAACAGGTTCAGGGCGATCTGGAGATGGCGCTTGCCATTCTGCGTCGCGCCGGCCGCAGGCTCACCGAAGCTTTGCCGGAGATGAACGCCGCACAGCAGGAGCAGGCGCAGCGCGAGATCGAAAGTACGCGCCGGGAACTGAACCGGATGGCGGAACGAATCGGAAAGGAACAGGAAAGCAGACATGCTGAGCCAGGCGCAGCGAACCGCGATTCTGGAGTTGCACGAGCAACGAGTGAGCAAGCGCGAGATCGCACGCGTGTTGCGGGTGTCGCGCCTCACTGTGCGCAAAGTCCTGCAATCGAACTCCGTCAGCGTGCCGGAGATTCAGCGTTCGGAGAAAGCAGAACCTTACCGCCAACAGATCATCGAGCTGTTGGCTTCCTGCAAGGGGAATCTCGTGCGAGTCCATGAGGAACTCCAGGCGAGCGGCGCGGCACTGTCATATCAGGCGCTGACCTCATTCTGCCGCAGACAGGGTATCGGGCAAACGCCGGTTGTGCCCTCGGGCCAGTATCATTTCGAGCCCGGTGTGGAGATGCAGCACGATACGTCTCCGCATGAAGTGGAAGTGGGCGGCAGGAAGTATAAGGCGCAGACCGCCTCTGCAGTGCTGTGTTATTCGCGCATGCTGTTCTTTCAGATCAATCCCACCTTTCAGCGCTTCGACTGCAAGGTGTTTCTCACCGATGCGGTGCGCTACATGAACGGCGCCCCGGAACGCGTGATGATCGACAACACGCACGTGGTGGTGCTGCGCGGCACGGGACGCGAGATGATTCCGGTGCCCGAGATGGAGTCGTTCGCCGACCGCCTCGGTTTCCGTTTCGTGGCGCATGAGCGCGGCGACGCCAATCGTTCGGCGCGCGTGGAACGGCCTTTCTCATTCATCGAAAACAACTTTCTGGCGGGCCGTACCTTCACCAGCTGGCAGGATCTCAACCTTCAGGCGCGCCAGTGGTGCGACAAGGTGAACTCCACCTATAAGAAGCATCTTCGCGCCGTGCCGCGAGAGCTGTTCGCGGTCGAGCAGCTACGTCTGAAACCGTTGCCGGCATGGGTCCCGGAAGTGTATCGGCTGCACCGGCGCACCGCAGACACGGAAGGCTATGTCTCGGTGAACTCCATTCGTTACTCGGTTCCGGTTCCCTGGATCGGGCGGAGCGTGGACGTTCGCGAGACGCGCGACCGGATCGAGATCGAACTCGATCCGCGCCACATTGTTGTACACGATCGCGTTCTGACGCCGCCGAATCAGCGGATCATGCTGGCCGAACACCGGCCGCCGCGCGGCGCGGGCGTTAAGCGAAACGATCCGCATCCGGAAGAACAGACGCTCATCGAAGCCGCGCCGGAGATCGCACCTTATATATCGGCGCTGAAGCAGAAGGGGCGCAAAGTGGTGACTCTTGCCCTGCGGCAAATGCTGCGACTGCTGCGCGAGTATCCCCGCGAACCTTTCCTTGCCGCGGTTGCCGAAGCCGCCCGCTACGGACTTTACGATCTCGACCGGCTGGAACGAATGATTCTGCGGCGGGTAGCCCGCGACTATTTTCTGATCGGCGACAAGGAGCCGCAAGGCAATGACTGAAGAACTCGAACAACTGCTGAAGAATCTCAAGCTGCGCCGCATGCTCAACGTTTACGACGAGCAGTTGCAGGCCGCCGAAAAGGCGCAGATCCCTTACACGGAGTTCGTGGCGGGACTCTTGCGGGCGCAGTGGCATGAGCGGCAGGAAAGCGCGCTCGAATGGCGCATTCACAGAGCGAATCTGCCGGAGCGATGGTCCCTGGAAACGTTTCCGTGGTCGCGCCAGCCGGGCGTGAACCGCAAGCAGATGCGCACGTTCGCCGACCTCGACTTCGTGGCAAAGCACGAGAATCTGGTGCTGGTGGGCCCGACCGGCGTGGGCAAAACCGGGCTGGCCTGCGGCCTTCTGCTAAAGGCGTTGCAGAACGGACATCGCTGTCAGTTCGTTCGGGCACAGGACCTGTTCGATGAGATGTATGCTTCGCTGGCGGATCGATCCACGCGCCAGTTGTTAAACCGGCTGGCGCGTCTGGACGTCCTGCTGATCGATGAGTTCGGGTATTTAAATCTCAAGCCCGAGCAGTCGAACACGTTCTTCAAGCTGATGGAGGAGCGTTATCATCGCCACTCGACGATCATTACTACGAACCTTGGCTATGACGAGTGGCAGAACTTCCTCGGCAACAAGTCCATGGTCGAGGCGTTGCTCAGCCGTGTGCGGCATTACTGCCACACGGTCACCATCAACGGTCCGTCGCTGCGCGATCCGCAGGGCTGAAGGTGTGGGTCGATGGAGCAGCGCGAGTATGTGCGACAGGTTCTGAATGCTTATCGGGCCACACCCGGCACAGCCGGCGTGGTTCGACGTGCGGACCGCATCTTTGCGATTCAGTTGCACGACCGCGCCGTGCCTCTGGCCACAGTTGAAAATGCATTGATACTCGCGGCGGCGCGGCGTTCGGCCAGACCTGCCGACGCTGCGCCTCTCGGTACGATTCGGTCGCTGATTTACTTCGCGCCTGTGATCGAAGAAGTCCTGCAGCTCAAGGTCGGCCCGGAATACTTCCAGCACCTCCGCAACAAACTCCAGCGTTCCACGCCAGCGCGATAGCCCCGTACTTACTCCCTCACCACGAGCAGAACGCGCCTTCGGCGCGGATGATATCGAGTGCCCCGCATCTTCGCCGAACACTGCACACGCCTGCGGCGTGGATGATGATGCGCGCTCAAACCGAGATCCTGTTCTCCAGGTGGGTCACTTTAAGCGAGCGGAAGTGGGTCATTCTTCGTGAGCGCCGAAGAGCCGGCCTGCGATACGGCATCGAGGGCATTGTCGGCCTGATGTACCCGGCATACTGGCGCAGTCTTTTTACAAGCGCCGGCTGGGAGATCAAATATCTGGGTGAAACAACTCTTCTCGATGACGGGAATAAAGCCAGAGCCGCCTGGCTGCCTGTTTCTGAAAGCATTCTTGCCAGGGTCCGCAAGACCACCGGCATTCATGAAACAATTGTGACCTTTGGGGATGATGATGTTAAAGCTCTGGCAGCCTGACCAGGCAGAGCAGGACCTGAGGTCGCTTGTAAGCAGCAGAAACGCGGTGCAGTATCTGTATGAGGAATCCCTCACCCGCGGCAACCCCGACATAACCCAAATCCTCGGGGAAGCCCTGATCTGCGGCGATGAGCTTATCGCTGCGAAACAGGAGATTTCATACAGACCGAAAGACGCCTTGTTTTACCTGTATTTTCTGAGAGCAATACTGGGCCTGCATCCGAAAAAGATCAGACATCTCGTTGAGTTGCTGGAATGGCTGGGAATCATCCCCGGTGACACCGACACGGGTAAAACCGGCGAGATCCGGAAACGGCCCGAGGTTGAATAGCCTGGGACCGACCCGATGCAGCAGCCAATGGTCGCGGCGTCTACATCAACATTTGAGGTCTGCCATGCGCCGGACGAGATTGAGCAGCGCGGCGCGCATCGGCCGGTCTTTGAGTGTCCCCCACACTTCCATGAGCGTATGGAACTCTTTGTCGCTGAATTGCTCGGCCAGCGACTGGAACTTGGAATCGCTGTCGGAGGGATCGATCAATTGTAGGATGGGCACCTCAAAGTAACCCGCAAGACTAACAATACGGTCGATCGGGATGCGGTTCTTCCCGTTTTCATATTTCTGCAGCTGCTGGAATGTCACGTCGAGAAACTCGGCGGCCTCGCTCTGGCTCTTGCCGGCGGCGCGGCGCGCGGTGCGGAGATTGCGCCCCAGATCACGGTAGAAAGGACCTTCTGGCAGACGTTTTTTGTACTTTTGGGTCATCGTCAGAATCTTTGGTTCATTGCCTGACCGATTTAAAAGCAGCGGCGGCGGTGGGTCAATCTGAAAATACAGGCAGCTGAGACGGGGGAGTCGGAGGTTGAAGAGAGAAAACAGGACGACGAAGTCTCGAATCGCGAACTGAAACGCCCCTGAACGAGCCGCGTTCTCTTTGTCCGGGGACGACCATCTGCCGGTCTTGAGGACGAAATGTGGGCAGCCTTCAGCTATGCGGCGGCCTCACGTTGAGCTATGCGGCTGCTGGCGGTGCGATGGTGCTGCTCATCAAGCTCGATGCCGATGAAGCTGCGTCCCAGCTCCTGCGCGGCTATGAGAGTCGAGCCAGAACCGCAGAACGGGTCAAGCACGACAGCGCCCGGTTTCGTGAACGCGCCGATCAGCGTCTTGAGCGGCTGCACGGGCTTTTGCGTCGGGTGCAGGCGGTTGCCGGTATATTCCCAGTCGAGGACATCCGGCACCGGGGATGCCGGCAGCGGCGGGCGTCCCTTCGCCAGCAGATAGGCCGATTCATGCCGGTAGCTGAGGAACCGCGCGTTCGATCCGTAGCGCTTGCGGAAGACGATGTGTCCGACTACCGCGAAGCCTGCCGATTTCCAAGCGTCCATGAACAGGTCGACCTTGTTCCAGCCGTAGAACGAAACGCACAGGCTATCGGGCCGCAGGACGCGGTGCATCTGACGGAAGGCCGGTTTAAGCCACGCGCCGTCGTTGGCGTCATTCGCCACACTGCGGCCGGAACGGTCGCGGTAGTTAACGAGGTACGGTGGATCGGTGAGGATGAAATCGACAGACGCCCAAGGCATGCTGCGCATCACGTCGATGCAGTCGCCGCGGGCGACATCATTCCGGAGCTGTTCAATGATGGATTTCATTTCCGCCCCCGCTGGCTGTAAGGAATGGCCTGGTTAATGCGATCGGTCATGCCTTCGCGGAACTGCTGGATGATCTCCGCGCCGGTGGTGGGCCACCACGTTGTCAGACCAGTTTTGAAAACCGCAGACGGGAAGGCCTTTGCGAGCCTGACGGCCTGATTGTAGTCTGCGAGGGAGACGGTCCTCCCGAGCGCTGGTAGACGGATCGTTCGCAACATCGTAGTGCCCCTTTTCTGTTTGGTTGTCCTCAACATGGGAAGCGAAAGGACCGGGCGCATCAGCCGGCGGGTCACGGAAAAAGCGGGAAAGATCGTCTGCCTTTGTCGGGTAAGACAAAGCAACGATCTCCTGCGCGTCTTTTTACGTGATGCGGCGGCGCGTTCGGTCAGATTCCCACGCGTGTTGAGGACAAATAAAATGGGGCAAACCGGAGCGGACAGAAGTTGCAAAGGCGGCAGGAACGGATCGCGAAGAAGGCAATCTCGCATTGTTCCTCGGCGGAACTTCCGCACTGTGATGGGCAGTGGACGGGCTGGGATTGGCGCGGGGAACTCAGGAACTCTGCAAGGCGGAACAGTTAGCCGGATTCGCCTTGTCTTCGCTATGCTATTGGGCATGGGAAAGTGGTGCACCGTGACCGTGACGGACGGCGACGGCAAGCGGTACAGCGTCGACGTGAATGCCGACAGCTCATACGACGCGGCGCATCTTTATTTAACGCATGTGCGCGGCAATCCGTCATGCGGCTTTCCGATCCCGACAACGTCGACGCAGTTCGAGGTCGTCAAGGACGGCTGCATTCACAATGTGCAGGGCGTGCGGCTGAAAAAGTGGATCGAGAACCGGCGGCAGGAGTGGCGGGAACCCGAGGGCTTCTATTCAGCCAAAGACCAATGCTCGGCGACTAGCCTTCGTGTCGATTAGTGATTGCAACAAATCGGTCATACTGATCCAGAATGCCCAAGAAATCAAACCTCGCGGTCACGCTGCACTGGTTCTGGGTGGAGGGCGACGACGATTCGCGCTGGCGACATGACCTCGCGCTCTACGCATACCTGGCACCATTCAAGGCGGAGATTTATTACCTGGGAAAGTGTGACCGGACGAGCGTTCGCGGGCGTGCGGCATACAGCGCGAAATCAGGCGCGTGGGATTGCATCAACAAGCTCAGCAAAACGCATCGTGTGATCGTGGCGGAGATCGAAGTCGGGCAACGGCTGACGCGCGAGCTGCTGGCGGATATCGAAAGCCTGCTGATCTTCACCATCCAGCCCTGTTGCAACGTCCAGAACACGCAGTCGCGCGGTAAGCATTGCCGCCCCGGCATACGGATCGAATGCAAAGGCGAGGCGTGGCCGCTGTCGAAACGTGTTTACCGCGAAGTGGAAGGTGAAGATTAGGGCGTCATCCTCTTTTCCCGGCGAAGAAATCAGGGCGGAGCGCAATTTCGCGCGCGAACAACTCGTCGGCGATCAAAGGGAACTTACTGTTTAGTTTGTTCCTGAGCCGTGTCCGGCGCAGCTTCCCGAGGCTCTCCGGTGACAGTTGCTTCAGCGGGGCATCGCAACTCCATCCGATGGCAATCTCGCCGGCCTTCCAGAGTGCAGCTATTTCCGGCGGACACTGTCCGTTCGGGGAGCGTGGAGCGGACGCAAGCAACTTGCCGTTTGCCGGGTTCTTATCTGGCCCAAGCTGTATCGCGGTGTATACGCCCAAATGTTGGTTCATGGCTCGTCCTCCGGGTTAGTTTGCTCCGCCTCGAAATGCATCTGTGCAAGCTGAAGAGTGCTTTCGACGGGATCGGCGCCTTCATCGAGCCTGATGGCGAGGTGTAGTAGATCGGTCATCAGATCGACGATCTCGCTGCTGCTTTCCTCATAAACCTCGCCTTTGGCTTTGATATATGAAAAAACGGCATCGGCGGCGCGCTTGGCGCGGGCTTCGTTGTCGCGATGTTGAGGCTGCTCGGCGATTTCGAAATCCTTGACTGTGCCGATGTGTTCACAGGCGCAGCATTGCGCGACGTTGACATCACCCCATTCATGGTCTTGATTTCTGGCTTCATATGGGTCAGTACCGTCAGGGGAGAGGCGCAGCCAGACCAATGCCTGTACGTCGATCCGATCGGACGCAGCGCATTTCGGGCACCTCATGGAGAAGTCGTTGTCGAGATCATGATCAGGCATTTTCATAGCTCCTTTGCTGTCTGGTTTCCCTCTAGCCGAGGGGTCGCCCGGCGTTGCCTCTCGGCTAGAGGGAAACCCGTAAAGGGCTGCTGATCGGTCAGAGGCGATGAATCGGGGATTAGGTTTCGCAGAGGATGGGTTCCTCCTGATAACCCGGTCCAGTTCAGCCTGCGCTCGTTCGAGGCGTTCATTCCAGACGCGCCACTGCGTTGGGTCCCAGGCAACGTACCGGCGGATGCGCAAGCAGTAACGAACGTCACTATAAAGACGCTCTGCTGTGGCTCCGCGGTCATCGTCGATCAGCGGACCGCCATTGTTGACCGATTGATGTCATGCTTCGCCCCGCGCTTTGCGGATAAGTTCAGTGAAGGCGACATGCTCGGAAAGAGCATCGAAGTAAATTTCCTCGATCTGGCTGGCCGTCAGCGATGTGACGGGCTGGCCGTCGGCGAAGAAGAGTTTGTCGGCGATGCCATCGAGGACCTCATAGGCGCGTTCGAGGGCATCGAGCAATTCCTTCCCGTGATCGCGGATGGTGATCTCTTGGTCGGTCGCTTGTTCAAGGGTGTAATTGTCGAGGCGGACATCCTCGGCAATGTATTTGCCCGACCTTTCCTCAGTGATGTGGACGATGCGCCGGCAGACGGGATTGCTCCAATCCGGATCGAGCGCGGTGAAAGTGTCGGTATCGACCTTTCGGGCCTTGGCGAGCGCATCCTTGGGGCCGCGTGCCTTGATTTCGCCGATGGCGTAATGCGGGACGTCTTCGGCGTACAGGATCTGGTATGTCTTCACTGTCAGCTCCTTTGCTGGTCCGGTTTCCCTCTAGCCGAGGGGTCGCCTGGCGTTGCCTCTCGGCGCGGAGGGAAACCCGCAACGGGCTGCTGTTGGAGCCAGCGGAAATGATCGGTGATTAACCCCATTGTTCGGCCATTGCCTTGGCGATGCCAGGGTAAAAACGCGATCTTTCTTTCCACCGCTGAGGACCGGGTGGCATTCGGAAAACGCGCTGCTCGCGGCCGGGTACGACTTCGGTTGGCCTCAGAAGCGGCAGATTCTTAAGCCAGAAGCAGGTTCTCTTCGTCTCGCCATGGCCAAATTGCCAAGGCTGGATGCTTTGTGAGAATTCCCGGTAGTTCACGATGAGGGCCTTGGCGTGTCTGTGCATGACCGGATTTTCGACGCAGATACGTTCGATGGAGGCATTCCAAAACGCCGAGAACAACTCCGCGCCTTCACACAATTCGCGCTGCATGTCTTGAGCGGTGCGGCCCGGCGGCGGCTTGGAGAGCCAGCGAACGCCGCTGTTGCAAAGCCGGGTGCAGGGCGGATGCGCGACCATCAGCAGGTCCCAACCGTCGTTCAGTATGTCGCGTGCGTCGCCGGTGATGTGGCGATTGCTGCCGTCTTCGGATGGCAGAAGGTCGCATGACCATGCGTCGTGTCCGCGCGCGAGAAAGGCATTGCGGACAATGCCGGAATATTCGCAGGCGACAAGAACTTTCATGCCCTGGCCGCGCGGCTGGAACAGGTCGGTGTAAAAGATGGTCATGACCGCCTCGCTTTCTTGCCGGCTTTCAAGCCAGCGTCGTAAGCGGATTGCATCATGTCCAAAAGAGCCCAGACGGATACGTCGTGAAAGTCCAGGCAATCGCGCCCGCGTGTACGCAGCGTTCTGATGTCCGTGCGTTGGCGGGCAATGCGTTCGAAGAGCATGAAATTGTCGAGATCACCATTGAAGGTCATTCGAGCCTCCGGCCCTGGCACACGGGGCGGAACAGGCGCAGGGCAGCTTTCATGTCCTCGGCCCGGTCGTCGAACATGGTCATCGTGCCGATTGCCGCGAGGTCGTATCCCTCGCCGAGATATTCCTGTGCTTCCTTGAGCGTGTCGATGAGTTTGGCCAGCGCGAAATCGAAGGCGCTCCGGTAAGTCTGTAGGACTTGCTGATCGTTGTCGGCCATTTTCTGGTTCCTTTGCTGTCTGGTTTCCCTCTAGCCGAGGGGTCGCCCGGCGTTGCCTCTCGGCGCTGAGGGAAACCGGCGAAGGAGCCGTTGATTACCAGCAGGGGGTAGTACGCGTGGATGACAGAAATCCCTTCCAGCACGGCGCGTTAACGAATTTTTCAACCTTGGGGCATAGTCTGGACTTAGATACAACCTTAGAGCGTATCCACAGACTATATAAACGCGGGGTTGAGCGATAACGCCGGGAGAAGGCGATGCGGGGATCTTACGGGAGCAGAGCCGGGCGTGTATCCATCAAGGTGCATTTCAACCAGCTTGCCCTGTTTACGGACGATCCCCCAGACTTGACGCCACGAGACTCGAATCAACCAACCATAGCGGAGGTTGCCCATGACGGAAACGATGCTCAGGACCCTGCTCGGCGAGAAGATCCTCAGGCACTGGCGGGACCACTGCCCGCAGATGGTGCGGGACCTGGAGCGGCAGAACAGGCTGGACCAGGCAGTGCTGGAAGCGCAGGAGACGACGGGCGACCTGCTGTACGAGCTGGTGTCGGTCAGGAAAATGAACTACCCGGCGGCGTGGGAACTGGCGACGCAGGAATGGGCGCTCCCGGAGAGCGGGAACCAGGATACGACCACGAGCGGGGACTTCCCGCCGCCGAACCCCTCCGGGACCTCGACCCGCGAGAATTCAGCGTCGGCGACCTCGCACCGGCGGCGCCCGCCGCTCCGCCGCGCGACTTCCGGATAAACGAGTCTCACCGGATCGGGCAGGGCGGGCTGAAGGAAAAAGCCCGCGATAATATCCAGGCCATTCGCACGCTGCGGCTGGTCGAGGATGAAAGCCGCGAAGCGCGCGACTCCGAGAAAGCTCTGCTCGCCCGCTACAGCGGCTGGGGCGCACTCGCCAACGTCTTCCATCCCTATCCGCGCAGCGACTGGCAGGAGATTGCCCGTGACGTAAAAGAACAACTGACCCCTGAGGAATACGACTCGGCGCGCGCCTCGACGCCGAACGCGCATTTCACATCGCCGATGGTGATCGAGGCGCTGTGGCAGGCCATGGAGCACTTCGGTCTTACTCCCGGCGCAAACATCCTTGAGCCCTCGATGGGCGTCGGGCATTTCTTCGGCCTGATGCCCGAATCCCTGCTGCCCGGCTGCCGGCGCACCGGAATCGAGCTGGACGGCATCACGGCACGGATCGCCAGACAGCTTTACCCGGACGCGACGATATTCGCGAAGGGGTTCGAAGAGACAACCTTGCCGGATAATTTCTTCGACGCGGTGATCGGCAACATTCCCTTCGGCAACTATCCCGTCCACGATCCCGCCTATAAAAGCTCTCCCGTCACGCGGACGATCCACGATTACTTCCTCGCGAAATCGCTCGACAAGCTGCGACTCGGGGGCGTGATGGCGCTGATCACCAGCCGCTACACGATGGACAAGCAGGACTCGACGATGCGCCGGTATCTGTCCGACCGCGCCGACCTCATCGGCGCGATTCGCCTGCCCAACACGGCGTTCAAGGCCAACGCGGGCACGGAGGTCACGACCGATATTCTGTTCTTCCAGAAGAAAATACCAGGCACCGCCCCGTTCTGCTGCGAACCGTGGCGGGACCTGGCTCCTATTGATACCCCGGACGGTGCCGTCGCTGTCAACGAATACTTCGCCCGTCACCCGCAGATGATGCTCGGCTCCATGCGGCTGGAGGGCACGATGTACCGGGAGCGTGAGCCGACACTGACCGGCGAACTGACGCCGGACCTGCTGCAACGAGCCATCACTTCGCTGCCTGAAAACATCTACGCGGCCCGCCACACGCTCCCCGACCGCGCCCGCCCGCCGCCCGAAAACAGCCTCGCCGACATCGACAGCGCGGATGTGAAGGACGGCGCTTACGCGATCCGCGACGGACTGCTGGCGATCCGCCGGGGATCAGTCTTCGAGACCGCGAAAGTGCCGGGGTCGGCCGCCTTTCGCATCCGCGGCATGCTGGCGGTGCGCGACGCCATCCGCATGGTCTTCCGCACGCAGCTCGACGACGCGCCCGCAGAGCGCATCACCGAAGCGCGAAAACTTCTCAACGACATCTACGATTCCTTCATCTTCCGCTACGGCCCGCTGTCGGCGCGCGAGAACATCAAGGCCTTCGCCGGCGATCCCGACCAGCCTCTCTTACTCTCGCTCGAAAACTTCGATCCCGAGACCAAGCGCGCCACCAAGACCGCGATATTCGAGCGCCGGACACTGGAGCGCTATAAACCGGTCGCCCATGTCGAGACCGCCGCCGAGGCGCTCGCCGTCTCGCTGAACGAAACCGGCGGGATCGACTGGCCGCGCATGGAAGCGGTGACCGGACGCGCATCTCTCTCTTTACAGCGCGAGCTGGGCAGCCTCGCCTGGTGCAACCCGGAAGGCGGCCGGTGGGAAACCGCCGACCGTTATTTGAGCGGCGACGTGCGCCGCAAGCTGGCGACCGCCACAGCGGCGGCGGAACTCGATCCCGCTTACGAACGCAACATCGACGCGCTGAAAGCCGTCCAGCCTGCCGACCTGGAGCCGGGCGACATCGAGGCCCGCCTCGGCTCCTCCTGGATTCCGGCAAGCGACATAAAAGAATTCATCGGGGCGCTGCTCGACACATCGTCCACCAATATTCGCGTCGGGCACGCCGCGCCGATAGCGACCTGGACGGTCGAGATCGACGGCGGCGAGAAATACAACGTCGCCAACACGACGACGCACGGCACGGCGCGCTTTCGCGCCTCCGATCTGGTCGAGCAGGCGCTCAATGGCCGCGTGCCGACCGCCTACGACGAGCACGAGGACGGAACGCGCGTCATCAACCAGCAGGAGACGCTCGCCGCTCGCGAAAAACAGCAGCAGCTGAAGGATCGGTTCCGGGAATGGATATGGGAAGACGGCCCGCGCGCAACCCGGCTCGCCCGAGAATACAACGACCGCTTCAACAATCTGCGTCTGCGCAGCTTCGACGGCTCGCACCTGCTGCTGCCGGGGATGAACCGCGAGCATTTGCGCGATTCTGACCTGTCGCGCCACCAGAAAGACGCCGTCTGGCGGGTCGTCCAAAGCGGCAGCACGCTGCTGGCGCATGTCGTCGGCGCGGGCAAGACCTGGACGATGGCCGCAGCCGCTATGGAAATGCGCCGCCTCGGCCTCGCAAAAAAGCCGATGTTCGTCGTTCCCAACCATCTCGTCGAGCAATGGGGCGCGGAGTTCCTGAAAGTCTATCCGCAGGCGCGTCTTTTTATTGCCGGCCGGGAGCATTTCGCGACCGGCAACCGGCAGCGGGCGATGGCCCGGATCGCCACCGGCAACTATGACGCGGTGATCGTCTCGCATCGTTCGTTCGAGTTTTTGCCGGTCTCGGACAAGCTGTTCAAGCGTTTTGTTGAGGAACAGGTTGAGGAGCTGGAGGCGGCGATCCTCGAAGCGAAAGCCGGGAAGGACGACAACCGGAGGCTGGTCAAGGAACTGGAGAAAGCCAAGAAACGCTTCGTCGCCAAACTCAAGGAGCGCGCCGACCGCGAGGGCAAGGACAATACCCTCACATTCGAGGAACTGGGCGTCGATCAAATTTTTGTCGACGAGGCCGACCTCTACAAGAACCTGTTCTACACCACGAAAATGAACCGCATCGCGGGCCTGCCGAATTCAGAGAGTAATAGGGCGCTCGATATGTATATGAAGACGCGCTATGTGCGCGAGATCAATGCCGGGCGCGGCGTTGTCTTCGCGACCGCTACGCCGATCGCCAACTCGATGGCCGAGATGTACACGATGCTGCGCTATCTCGCGCCGGACCTGCTGAAGGAACGGGGCGTCGCGCATTTCGACGCGTGGGCGGCGAACTTCGCGGAAGCGGTCACGGCGCTGGAACTGGCGCCGGACGGCTCCGGCTACCGGATGCACACGCGCTTTGCGAAATTCATCAACCTGCCCGAACTGCTGTCGATGTTCCGCACCTTCGCCGATGTGCAGACCGCCGACATGCTGAACCTGCCGCGCCCTACAATAGCGGGCGGCAGGCCGCAGATCGCCGCGGCCCCGGCGTCCGAGCCTCTCAAGGCTTTCATTCAAACCCTTACCAAGCGCGCCGAAAAACTGCGCACGTCACGGGTCGATCCGAGCGTGGACAACATGCTGAAGATCACCGGCGACGGCCGCAAGGCCGCGCTCGACATGCGCCTGGTCGAGCCTTTCGGCGAGCCGGAGCCTGACACCAAGCTGACGCTCGCGGTGCAGCGGATCAAAGCCGTCTGGGCCGAAACACGCGACGCCCGCTCCACCCAGCTCGTGTTCTGCGATCTCTCGACGCCGAACCCGGCAAGTTTCAACGTCTACGACGAGGTGCGATCAAAGCTGCTAGAGGCCGGCGTGCCGAAAGCGGAGATCGCCTTCATCCACGACGCCGACAGCGATGCCGACAAGAAAACCCTGTTCGACGATGTGAACGCCGGAAGAATTCGTATCCTGATCGGCTCCACCGAAAAAATGGGAGCGGGGACCAACGTGCAAAAACGCCTGGCCGCGCTGCATCACCTCGACGCGCCGTGGCGTCCCCGCGACATCGAGCAGCGCGAGGGCCGCATCCTGCGGCAGGGCAATCTCAATCCGGAAATCAAAATATTCCGCTACGTGACGGAAGGCTCATTCGACGCCTATATGTGGCAGACGCTGGAGACCAAGGCCCGCTTCATCCAGCAGGTCATGAACGGGCAGACCTCGGTGCGCTCCGCCGAAGACCTCGACGGCGGCGCGCTGACCTACGCCGAAATCAAGGCCATCGCCTCGGGCAATCCCGCCGTGATGGAGAAAGTCAAAACCGACACAGAAATCCGCAAGCTCGACCAGCTGCGCGCCGCGCACCTCAACCAGCAACACAGCATCCGCCTGCAAATCCGCTCCCTGCCGTCAGAGATCAAGGAACGGCAGGAGCGGATCGCGCGGCTGTCAGCCGACATCGCAAACCGCGACGACAACACGAGCGAAGAGTTCTCGATGACCGTCGGCAAAAGGGTCTATGCCGGCAAAGGCGCGCGCGAGGACGGCGCTACGGCGCTCACCACAGCCATCCTGTCGTGGCGCGATGACCTGACGCTGCAGGTGCGCGGCGCATTCCGTGGCTTCGAGATCCTGAGCCGGGGCAGGGGGGCAACGCTGCTGATCGGCTCCGACGAGGAACGCCTGCCGGAGCTGTTCATAAGGGGTGCCGGCATCTACAAGGCGCAATTGAACGCGGAGAACCCGGTCGGGACGATGCAAAGTATCGAATACGCGCTGCGCAGCCTCGACAAGGCCGTCGAGGACGAGCGCGACCGCACCGCCCGCGCGGAAAAGATGCTGGGTGATTTCAGCGAACAGGCGGGCAGGCCGTATGAGCACGAGGCGAAGCTCAAGGACCTTATCATCCGTCAGGCGCAGCTGAACGCCCTGCTCGATCTCGACAAGGGCGAGCGGCAGGTCGCGCCCGATGACAAAGCTCCCGAAAGTCCTGAAGCTGACGGCGATACCGGCGGTGATGACAGAGCGGCTGGCGCGAACACGCGGCCCGAGAGCCGAAGCCCCGGCCCGTGGCGCAACGCGCCGGGCCAGCGCAAGGAAAGGAACATGGATGAGGCGCGACCGACTTCATCGGCGCGGAGCCCGCCGTCGGTGCCGGGGACGAAGTTTTGATGCGTGGTGAAGGCAACAACAGGAGGCACTATGTCGGAGGAGAGCAAGATTCTCGATACAAGGCCAAAAGGCACCATACCCGTCATCTTCACCCCGTACTGGTGGGTGGACATGGCAACCGCCAAAAACGGCAGTATTCTCCAGGTGCACCATCCTGAACACGGCTGGCTGGCGTTTATCTTCCCGCCGGAGCACGCGACCCTGCTGGGAGTGACGCTCGTCAAACACTCTGCGCTG
This sequence comes from Terriglobia bacterium, assembly GCA_963832905.1. Taxonomy (GTDB): domain Bacteria; phylum Acidobacteriota; class Terriglobia; order Bryobacterales; family Bryobacteraceae; genus BOG-234. Next base: position 1,855,013 of record CAWHVO010000002.1, read on the forward strand.
TGCGAGTATTTCGCGGGAACGGTGCCGCCTTCGACGGGGACTGTGAATTGAGTCCTAATCGATTACACTTGGGACCTTTTAGCCATTCTCAGGGGAAAGTATTGACTCACATTCTGTGATCCAGTCAAACTGACTAACGTCTTTTACGGTAATAGGTCGGGTACTTTTCTAAAGACAGGACATGTTGTGGGAGACAATACAACACGCTTTCTCAAATCTGGCGGCGCTCTTCGATCATCCCTGAGATTCCTGGAACTCCTGTTCTTCTTATCCGGGATGGCAGCGTTGGCCTATCAGGTATGCTGGCAGCGGATTCTCTTCTTCTCGTTCGGGACGGATATCGAATCGACCACAATAATTGTTTCCGCCTTCATGATGGGTCTTGGTCTTGGCGCCCTTACAGGGGGCTGGATTGCGGATCGCTGGTCTGAGAGCATTATCCCTGCTTTTGCGTGTGCCGAGCTGGGCATTGGCCTCTTCGGCCTGGCAAGCCCGCATCTCCTTCCATGGGTGTCGGATTGTTTCATTCTGTCGAGCCGGACAACTCTGGCTCTCGTCACTTTTCTTGTGCTCTTGCTCCCGACTGTATTGATGGGCGCGACGTTACCCATGCTAATCACTTATTTTACAAAGGTGTATAAGAATATAGGTGTTTCGACCGGCTCGCTTTACTGCATTAACACCCTGGGCGCAGCGCTCGGCTGTTGGCTGACCGGCAGCGTTGCATTCAAATACATCCCCCTCGATGACGTTGTTGTGGCAACCGCATGCATTAATATCTCCGTTGCCTCAATGGTCATGACCGCATTCAGGAGCCCAGCGTGAGGTTTCCGTGGCTCTTGTCCATGAGCGTCGGCTTTCTGAGCCTCAGTCAGGAGATTCTCTGGATGCGTTATGTCGGCTTTGCGGAAAGCTCCGTGCCGCTGGCCTTCTCTTACGTGCTTACACTATTTCTTTTGGGCATCGCCTTTGGCGCCCTGATTGGCGCTGCTTGTTGTGCGCGTGTGCAAAAGCTGTATTTGCTATCGGCCCTCGATCTTGCCATCGCCGGTGTATTGGATATGTTTGGGCCGATAATCGCGTCTTTGCCGGGACTGTACTTCTTAACCCCGGTCTTCATTTTCCTATGCGCAGCGCTAAAGAGCGTCATCTTTCCGATTGCCCACTATTTGGGCTCGTCGCGGACGGCGGGGGAGGTTGGAAAATCGGTATCACGTGTCTATTTCATGAATATTATCGGTTCGGCAATGGGACCCCTGGTGACGGGTTTTTGGCTCGTCGATCATGTCAGCCTGCAGCTGGCCATGCAGTGGATGGCTACGCTGACTGGCCTGCTGAGCATTGCCTGTGCGTTACGGGCAAAGGACATGAAATTTATTCTTGTGCTTGTTCCGATCATGGTCGTTTTCTGGGTGACCTCCTTTCAACAGCCGGACTTCGTAACGCGCGGGCTGGCGTGCTATGTGCGCAAGGAGGGCAAACTCATTACGCATATCGTCGAGACGAAATCGGGCATCATTCACACGCTCGGATCCCGCGGCAACGGCGGAGACTACACATACGGCGGAAATGTGTATGACGGCAGAACAAGCATTGATCCACGCGTCAATTCCAACATCCTGGAGCGCGTGTTCGTGCTGGCGGCTTTAAGACCTGATCCCGCGAATATTCTGGTAATCGGCATGAGCAGCGGCGCGTGGACACGCATTCTTACCGAGTTCCCGGGGGTAAAGCACATCGAAGTCGTCGAAATCAATCCGGGATATCTGTCACTGATCCAGGATTACCCCGAGATCTCGCCGTTTCTCAAAGATCCGCGCGTTCACGTCAGCATCGACGATGGACGCCGCTGGCTTAAGCGTCATCCGGATGCCCGTTTTGACCTTATCGTTATGAATACGACCGTTCATCAGCGGGCGTATAGCACGTATCTCCTGTCGCAGGAGTTTCTGCGCCTAGCACAACAACATCTCACCTCTGGCGGTATTCTTACCTATAACACCTCATGGCTACCGGATGCCCTGAAAACAGCGGAATCCGTCTTTCCTTACGCCTACCTGTATATAAATTTCGTGATCGCCAGCGATCAGGATTTCAGGGCACGGCTTAAGACCGGGCGGGAACAGCTCGTGCGCCTGCGGCTGGACGGGAAACCTGTGTTCGACATGGCCAATCAAGACGACAGGAAGTTTATGGACGCGGTTGTGACGACGCCATTTTCGACCTCTAAGGACCAGCTGAAATCACTCGGCCGGGAGGGGGAGATCATAACGGATTGGAACATGATACCGGAATACAAATACGGCGAGCCAAGCTTACCGAAAACCTGTAACTAAGAGAACACATGGCATTAATACGAAGTTGTGCTTCACAACTGGGACTCTGGCTATTAAGTTGTATAAACGACAGATAGCGCTGCATCCGGCGCGGTTTTTCTCTTTTTGCGGGACTTGAAACAATGCGAAAAGCTTCACAGGGCAAGGATAGCGATTGCAAAGACGGTTGACCGTCGCTGAACACCAGGTTGTTCTGGTCAATCATTGCGGTATTTGTAGTCGTGGATGCAATTGGCATGGAGCTGGAGGATATCTCCGCAGCACCGGCGCCCCTCTGGGACATGGTTTGGCGAACAGCAGCCTTACTCGGTCTGTCCTTGTTCTACACGTATTTTCGTCCGGACTTCCGGATCGCCACTCTAACGCATGCGGTTGCGATGTTTGGGGCTACCGCTACGCCGATCGTTATCTTCTATTACCTGGCTACAGCATGGCAGCAGCCCCTTGTTGACGCCCACCTTGCCGCAGCCGACCATGCCCTCGGCCTCAACTGGGTTGCCACCCACAACTGGATCGCCGCGCTCCCGCCGCTGCAGATGATATTGTCCATGGCCTACTACAGTCTCCTGCCGCAGACGGTCGTAATTATTCTTTCGCTGAATTTTCTCGGGGAGATCGGGCGCGCCTGGGAACTGCCATGGTTGCTTCTCGTATCGAGCATTATCCTTATTCCGTTCTCGATCTTCTCTCCAGCGCTCGGTCCGTTCGCATATTTTCACATTAACGAAAGCACACCCTACATCCAAATCATCACTGACCTGCATAACGGAACCTTCAGGACGCTCGATTTTCACACGATGCAGGGTGTCGTCACATTCCCCTCCTTCCACGCAGCATCGGCGATCATGCTCACCTATGCCGCGCGGGGCACCAAGGCGCTATTTCCCGGTATTCTGGTGATCAATATTCTGATGTTTCTCGCCACGCCCACTCTCGGGGGGCATTTCTTCGTGGATGTTTGGGGAGGCATTGCGCTGGCCGTGATGACGATCCTGATTGTACGGAGACATTGCAGTACAGTATTGTCGCCTGTACCTATTTCAGTGCCATGATCTGAGGTGCTAGGTCCGTAAAAAGCAGCGCTGCTTTGCCTAGATAGGTTGCGCCCATTAGCCGCAGAATGATCCGCGTGGCTTTGTAGAACTGTACGTCCGTAATCCTGCTCAGGACATGGTTCGCAAGATAGCTCCCGAGAAGAGCGATCGGTATGATGGCGGCACAAACCCAGATGAGCTCCTGCGGTAGCTGGGGCGCCGACAGAACCCCCGAGCCCGCATGCGCGAGGACAATGACGTAAGGAATCAACATTGCTGCGGCTTTAGTGGAAATCACCTGATACCGGGTCATGGGAATGTCCTGAAAGAACAGATTCAGAACGTTATCTATAGAAGTGATACTGTTCACGACGATCGCGCATATGAGGGCTTGGGGAGGTTGGCTGAAGTCAAACTGTACTTTATGGCGAGAGAGAAAGGGCACGAAAAAGGCGATACCCAGCAGCAGGTATGCCACTCCAAGCAGAACATCCTGAGCGAGCTTGTCCAGAGAGAGCCCAGGCATAGAGCCAAAGATGAAGACGAATAACAAACCCACCATGTAATATTCAATGCTCTTGAGGTAAAGGTGCTGCCGGTGGATAAAAGCGCGGCCGGCACAGGCAAAGAACAATGAGGTAGCGTATAGAAGGAGAGTCTGCTGGATGGGCAGTAATTGCGAACCCAGTATAAACAGCAGCAAGACGTCACCCACCATCCCAAGGACGCCCGAGAGAATGGAGGTGATCAGAACGCCAGAAAGAATGAAAGTGATCTGAAAGAGGCCCATTTGCCCGTATTTATAAGGGATTGGGCAGTAATGTAAATAGTTCTTAAAACAGACTCATCGGGAAGGGGAAAGCTAGGCGAACGATGAAGATCTTCGATGGGCATAAGCCCCTGCTGGTGAAACGACTATTTCCACGGCGCATAGCAAGACGCATTGTTCAGCTCACCCATCAGGCTCGACTGCGTCAGAACTTCATCAGCTTGCTCGGGAAAAACATGAGCGGCTGGCGAGAAAGCTATCCGTAACCTCCACCGCTGAGGCGAGCCACGAAAGTTAGCGGAAACGCAGCCTGTCTATAGGTTGTATTGGAGAAGATAAGAAAGCGCGATCAAAAGGGGTTCGGTCTTCCGCACCCCTTTCTTGAAGCCAGAGGTTTCTCGATTTCGTCGCGTGTGATGTTCGTCGAATTGTTTGGTAGAGAATCGTTGTGCAATGACCTGATCAGCAACAGCAATCTGGTCGTGCACCATACCTGAACTGATTACCATCCACCGTTACCTCCGGGCGCCAGGGATCGTCACCGCATGGCCGAGACGCCCCGCAGGGCGGCTCGGGGAGTCACGCCATCACTCTTACTACCGATGGCGGTCGAGTAGATCCCGGTCCGCCGGAACGGCGGGGGCGCAAAGACCTCGGAGGAGAACAAGATTCTCGATACAAGGCCAAAAGGCACCATACCCGTCATCTTCACCCCGTACTGGTGGGTGGACATGGCAGCAGCCAAAAACGGCAGTATTCTCCAGGGGCACCATCCTGAACACGGCTGACTGGCGTTTATCTTCCCGCCGGAGCACGCGACCCTGCTGGGAGTGACGCTCGTCAAACACTCTGCGCTGTGCGAGTATTTCGCGGGGACGATTCCGCCATCGACGGGGACGGTGAACTGACTGTCAGGCCTGTTTCCACGGCGCATTACCGCGCGCGTGTGTGCTTTCTTCGTAGCCCGTTCTAGTTTTAAACAGCGGTATTTCCGTCTTCTGCCGGTCCCGCACAGGGCCATTTCAGAATGTACGCTGCCCGAAGCCATCCGGCCCGGTGCAACGAACAGACCGCTCCCTTCACGCGCCTTGCCCCTGAGGGGCGACGGCGGTTCCCGTGCAATTCGTTGACAGCCCGTCTGCTCTGTCGTGCGGACGCTTCCTCCTGAAAGGCCCCGATGAGCGGGGTCTCGAACAGAAGGAGGAAAACATGCGTCTGATATCAAATCTGGAACTGCAGCAACGGAGCGAAAGCGAATTGTCGGCGCTGTTCTGCACGGTATCGAAAGGCCTGGTTCGCACCGAGAGAGGATCGCCCGAGCGCAGAAACTCTCTCGCCTCGCTCGAAAACATCAGCCGGGCAAGAGTGTCCCGTATGACAGCGGACTAAGCTCGGGGAGCCGGGGGCCTCAGCGTCCCCGGTTCTCTGCTCTGAGATGTGCTGACAAAACTGTTGGGCTTAACTCTATTTCCACGGCGCATAGCACGATGCATTGTTCAACTCGCCCATCAGGGTCAGCTGCGTCCGCCAGATCACGATGTCATCGAAGTAATTCGACCCCGACGTAGCATTGATCGGTCGGCTGACCACGTAGTTTCGACCGGCACTGAGATTGATCTCTTCATCCGGTCCGACAGTGCCGGACATGCGGCCATTGGTCCCGTTCGCCAGATAAGCCCCGATGCCGTTCTTGCCGTGGCTGATAATGGCAACCGCGAACATCTCCTCGTTCCCGGCCTCTGACGGCACCGGTGCTTGCGCGCCCTGCGGGCCGATATTCACTGGCTTGTCTATATCGTCGTAGTAAGAGGGATCGCCCTTGCGGCCAATCTTGTTGATGGTCAGTCCTGCGGGTATATCTGTGGCGGCGGCGAACACCTGCAGGTCGGTTGCGTGCGGAAACAAGCCGTCTTCTGGCGGACAACAGAACCTCGCTTTCTGCGGAAACACGTTAACAGCCCTTGCAGGCGGCGGCGGATCGCCCTCGAACCACGGAAAGCGCCGGCAGCGCATGAAGATGGAATTTCCCTTGTTGGTATCCGCCAGCACGGGGCTGATCTTGTAGGTCATGAACCGGTCCCAGCCGTCTCTGGCGTCATGCTCGGAAAGATTGAGAGTCCGGAAGGGCACAATCCCGTCGGCCTGATAAATGCCGCATGAGACCCGCGCGAAGCCAAAGTCACGGCTCATCGGGTCGATGGCCGGGTTCGCCGGACAGGGCAGCGCGTTGGTCCTCTGGACGTAAGCCGCCAGCTCGCGGATCAGAAACTCCTGCCGTTTGCCGGTATTCCTGACCCGGTCCCCGTTATCCAGCAGCCGAAACCCACCGACCCCCAGCACCAGCAGGGTTGAGACCAGCATGATGACGGCGACCACGACGATGAACACCGTGCCCTGTTCTCCCTGCCTGTTTGGGTCCGGCTCTATGGGTACGAGCATGAAAGCGCTCCATGGGCGGCCATGATCCCGTCCTGGGTCATCCACCGGACGATGTCGTCGAAATAAGCCGGACCGGGTTTCAGATTCCAGGGACCGTCGACGAAGATCTGGTCACCGTCGGCGTTCTGCAGCTCCGGCCCGGACTCCGGCAGGGTGGAGCGGTTGTTCGTGCCGTTGCCGAGCCACGCTCCTTTGCCGTCGGGACCGTGCGAGACCAGCACGAGGGCAGGGGCCTCGATAGGCGTTTTGTCCATGAACGGGACATGGGCATCGCTGCGCAGAAACGTCGTTGTCTTTGTCAGGTCGTCGTAGTTGTTCATGGTTCCCGGTGTGCGGACCGGCGAGAGGGCAGCACCGCCGTTGGTGTGCAGGATAATCAGGTCGCTGTCGACATCGAAGATCGGCGGAGCCTGATCGGCGCAGCAAAAGCGCGCCTTAATCGCATTCCGGTTATAGCGGTCGAACGCGTTGACCCAGCCCGGATGGCGGCAGCGCCCGTGCACCTTGCCGGTATCGGCAGTCGCCGAAGTCTGGTCGTTTGGCCGCGTGAACACCGGACTGACCGCATAGCTGTAGAAATTACCCCAACCGTCCCGCGCCGTCTGCACCGGCAGGCCGATAGTCATGAAGGGCACGATGCCATCGCGCGTTTTTCCGTCACAACTCCCGGTCGGGGAATGCCCGACCTGGAGGTCCGCCGGTTTTACTCCGCGCTCCCAGCCGAAGCTTGCGTCGGAGACCGCCGGATCGGCGGGACAGGGCAGGCGTCCCGCCGTCTCGACATATATAGAGAGTGCCTGGATGATCGCGTCCATGTTGTCGTAGGTCGACTCAAGCTGGCGTTGCGCGCGGGCGCGCTGCTGCAGCTCCAGTGCGCCGCCCATTAAAATGCCGATGATGGCCACCGATATCGCCACCTCGACCAGTGTTATGCCCGACTGATTGTTCATGGCAGCGAACAGCTCTTGCCCTGTTCGGCCAATATCATGTCCTGCGTCCTCCACAAAACAACCTCATCGAAGCTCTTTTCCACGCCCGCCCGTTCGGCGGGCGGGATCTCGATAAAGACCCGGTCGCCGTTTGCGTTCTCGATTTCGGCGGGGGTAGCGCCGAGAAAAGTGAATCGGGCTTTGCCAACTCCCGTCCAGGCACCATGCCCCTCCCGCCCGTGGCTGACCAGAATATAGGCCGGGGCCGTCGCCCTGTCATTAGCCGGCACCTGGACATCGGGCACGAACGGATCGGGGAAGATGACATTCGCGGGCCGGTAGGAGGCCGGCGTGCTCTGGCGCGGGATGGCAATCTGGGACTGCTTATTGACATCGAGGATCACCAGGTCGGTTCCGGGCAGAGCGCCCGAACAGCAGAAGCGCGCCTTTCTTTCGGATTTTGGCAGCAAAACGTTTTGGGCGGGATTGCCGGTCTTCGGGTCGTTGACGGTCTTGTCGTAGATTTCTCCAGCCATGAACCAGTCGGCTGTGCGGCAGCGGCTATGAACCGGCATGTCGGTCCGCGAAACATCCTGCGAGAATGCAGGGCTGATCGCGTAGGTGATGTAATAGCCCGCGGAGTCCCTGATCCACTCGACCGGTATGTTAAGAGTGCGAAAGGGAACGATGCCTTCCCATCGGGCGGGATCAGCGCCGCAGTCGGACGGCACGGTGTTGCCGGCAGTGCCGCTGCCGGCTTCGTATCCAAACGGGGGATTAGTGGTTTTGGTGTCGGGAATGGCCGGGCAAGGGACCCGGAGGTTCTGCGCGGCATAGTCGTCAAGGGCGCGGGCGATGTTCGCCATCTTCTGGTCCGTCTCGATCCGCCTAGCCTTGTGCATGATCGGGAGGGTGATGGAGGCGGCCGCCGTCAGCATCAGGCCGGTGATCAGGATCACGATGGCCATCTCGGCTAACGTAAAACCTTCGCTGTTGCCGTGCCGGAAATCATGATGAGGCCGGTTGTGCATGGCCGGGTGGATTATTGTTTCTGCGGGCAGGATGTGAGGCCGATGCTGAAGGCGACGTTGTCGTAGGTGTTATCGCCGATGCTGGCGATATAGCCGCCTTCATTGTCGGGAATGATATCCTTGCCGGCCTGGCTGCCGAGGCCGCGGCAGCCGCCGTCCCTGTATTCATAGCAATTGATCGTTGCGCTGTCCTCAAAGCCGATCTGCGCAAAGGCGGGATGGGCGGGATCGACCCCGGCCTGCTCTAATGTCGTCGGGCGCACACAGGTAAAATCGTGGTTCGGTCCGACCTTCTCGCCGGGTATGTGGCAGATAGCGTCGCTGCGCAGCGCATGGCTGACCCGGCCCGGATTCAGGTTGCCGTAAAGGTGATAGGCGCTGACGCCGCCGGCGCCGGTAATAGGCTTCTCAAAACCGGTCGCCGGATCGAACGAGACCAGCAGGGGCGGCGACTGGTCGGTGATCATCGCGTTCTTCTGGCTGACCACCATGTTGCTGGAGACGAACTTCAGGTGTGAGAGATCGATACTTTTATAACCGTCCATCATCCGGTAGCCGTCCGGGACGATGAAGAGACCGATGCCGATGACATTGTCATCAAAATCGACGCTGAAATTATCCGTCTCGCCCTCCGGCCAGTTCTTCACGCTCGGCACCAGCATCTGCACATTGCCGATGCTGCCATCACCTCTGATGGCGTAAAAGCCGACACTGTCATCAAGCAATGAGTTGTCGCTGCTCTTGGTCAGCGAGGCCCGCAACTGGTACTTGTTGCCGGCAAGAGCGAGGTTGACGCCGTAGAGCGGCGGGATCTGAATCATCTGTCCGGTTGCTGGGTCCTTGACCGTCCTTCCCGTCACGTCGCTGCGGAAGTTCTGCGGATGGCAGGAATAGGACTGCACCACGGCAGCCGGCGGATAGCCGCAGCTGCCACTGCCGGCGCGGGCGAACAGCTGATCCGAGCGCAGGCTGTAGATGATGGCGTGCTCGTCGCCGCCCGGACTGGTCAGGGTAACCGCCGGGACGGAGGCGCGCAGCATCGGTGATGCTGGCCCGTCCATGTAACGCGGGATCGAAAAGCTGCCGTTGAAAGCGGGATCTTTCACGGAAGCCGGGTTGCCGCCCGCAGCTGGTTCCATAGCGTTAAGGGATGGAGCATCGACCACTTGGTCCGTGCCGGCGTTGTTGTCATTCGGCGGTGGCGCGTTACAGCAGAACAGCGCCTTGGCGCGGTTCAAATGATTGCCGTCGGCATCGTACCAGAGCGCGCTGCGGCAGGCGTTGTGAACGTCGAGGACATTCGTGCCTGCTGTGTCCTTCATCGCGGCGGATTGTGTGTCGACCGTGAGGCCCGGTGCCGGCTTGTAGATGATGTAGCGGCCCCAGCCATCGACGGCCATGTCCTGCGGTATCGCCAGTTCCTTCCACGGTAATATGCCTTCGGTTGTTCCGGCGGCCGTGCATCTATCTTCCTCGTGTCCCGCCTGCGCCGCGCCTGCCTTGGGATCGGCGGGACAGGGCAGGCGGTAATGCGTCTGCGCGTAGGTGCTGAGCACAGTCATGACGGAATCGATCTTCTGACGCGTCTGCGCTGTTTTCTCGCCCCTGAAATAATGCGACGTGCCAAGGAGACTGCCGCTCGTCAGAATGCCGATGATGCACAGGCAGATCGCCAGCTCGGCCAAGGTGTAACCGGCTGATTGTGATGCCTTCGAAAACGTCGGATTCCCTTTTGTAACCATACTCCCGTGTTCTTTTCTGTCTTCTGTAATCCCTGATTTAACGGAACGGCGGAAATATAGCCAGATTTTTCATGGGGGATTGACTTAGCCTGTCTGACCGGGCTTAGATCGCGAATTGTCCATACGATCTTTCGGGGGAAGGATATTTCATGAACCCAATTCAACCCGCGGCGCATGCCCGCGCTGGCACCGGCTTTCAGGATGGTAAAGCCGGGTCGAGAGGTATTGTGCCTTATGCTTGGAACCGTTCCCTGCTGTGGCTGCTGGTGCGGTTTTTACCGCTAGTCGTCCTGACCTCTCTGAGTATTGGTCCCGCGCATGCCGATGGCGTCAGCGGCAAGATCACCAACGGCCAGACCATAACCGGCACCCTCACTGGGCTCGGCTCCGATACATATACTTTCAAGGTCCCTGCCGGCAGGGGAAGCTTTGTCCTCAGTGTGGGTGAAACCGGACCTCACACCACGAACTTTGTACCCGAGATCGATCTCGCTGCGCCCGTCACCGGAGACGGACCCGGATTAGGACATCCCCTTAACACGCTGCTTGAGGTGCCAAATGCTGTGGAAGGAACTTGGAGCGTAAAAGTCCATCGGGCCGATGAGGGCAGCACCACTGCCGGGTCCTATGCACTCACGCTCGTACAGGTGCCGAGCTCCTTTGTTCAAGGCGGCCTTATGGCTGTTGCCATGACAAAGGGTGCAGACAATTCAGGTTCGACCAACCGAGGAAAGATCGAGGTCTGGACTTTCAGCGGTGTTGCCGGCCAGACAGAAACCCTGACGCTCAACCACACAGGCGACACCGGCAGTGGCCCGGAGATTCATGTTTTTACGCCGACCGGCGATTTTGCCGGCGGCTTCAATTGCAGCAAGAGCTGCAATCAGGATGTCCTGACACCGACGAGCGGCGTTTACACGGCTGTCGCATTCAAGAATGACGGAGCTGATATCACGGCCACATACACGCTGTCCGTGAACGACAAGAATTAGCGGGGAGATTTTATGTATTCATTTAAAGCGACGACCCACAAGCGCGGGCGTATTTCAGACCTTCTGCTTTTGTCTCTGCTCATACTGACCATTTGGGGCTTCAACCCGGTGCCTGCTTACGCACAATCTATGGCCAACGGCGAAATCGTCTCGGGTTCCGTTACCGGCGCCGGTACACAAAGCTGGACCTTTTCCGCGACCGCCAATAGCTACGCCTTGATAATTGGCGCCATCAACGTTGCTTCGCCGGATTCCCGTTTCAAACCCGGGCTGAAAATCTTTTACCCGGATGGCACAGTGGCATTCGCCGGCAGCAGCTTGGCAGGCAGTTATGGCGCGTGGTCGGCGGGTCCCCCTTGGTTGCAGTCCGGCCTTTACACCATTCAAGCATACAACCTCCAAGGCGGCGGCTACCCGACCTTTACCGGCAATTTCACAATGAGCGTTGCTGTCAGCAATGCAAGTCCCTGGCAGACACACAGCACGGGGGGCGGCGTGATGTATCCCGGCGTCACCTACAACGCGACGCAGGAGTACGCTGACGCCGACTTCTGGAGCTTTTCGGCCACATCGGGGGACCACCTGACAGTCACCATGACTCCCAATTTTAACACCGGCGGCAAAGCCAAGTTCGCCATATTCAACCCGGACGGCACCGTGCTTGCCGGTGGTATTTCGTCGAGTAACACGACTCCGGCGACGACCAGCCCTACTACCGCCCAGACCGGGAAATTCGTGGTATTGACGTATAACGGCTCCATCATCGGCACTCCCGCTCCCTATACGCTTGAAATGACCGGCGCGACGGCGCTGCCGCAAGTTGCCAAGACGGACGGGACTTGCGCGATATGCCACCAGAACGCGCTGGCGGCGGCGAGTTCCCCGGTCAGCGCCGACGGACGCGCGGCGGTCGGCCAGCCGATCAATATTGCCACCGGCAACATGTACGAACAGGTGACGGATTACACGACGGTCGGCACTAACCCGCTGGCTTTGACCCGCACCTATAACAGCATGTCTTATTCGCGCGGCCTGTACCCGACGCTGATAGGGCCGAACTGGCGCACCAACTACGACCGCTACCTGCGGAGTGTCTCGGCCAGTCTGGTAACGGCAGAGCGTCCGGATGGCCGGGTCATCAATTTCAAGCTGGTATCGAGCGTGTGGACGCCGGACACCGATGTTGATGTCAAGCTGACCAACTCCGGCTCGACATACACGCTGACCGATTCCGACGACACGGTGGAGGTCTACACGGTCGCCAGCGGCAAGGGGACTCTCAATTCCATCACGCTGCCGAACGGTTATGTGCAGACCCTGAATTACACCAGCGGCGTGCTGACCTCTGTCTCAGATTCCTACAGCCGCTCGCTCTCCTTCACCTATACAAGCGGCATGCTGACCGGTGTGACTACGCCAGACAGCGCGACGCTGACCTACGGCTATACAACTGTATTGAGCCAGAGCCTGCTGACATCGATCACCTACAACACCAGCCCCTCGACCAGCCAGACCTACGTCTATGCAAACACAGAACTGCCGTTCGCGCTGACGAGCATTACTGATGAGAACGGCAATACTAATTCGCAGTGGACCTATGATGGGAACGGGCGCTGCACCATGTCCGAGCACGCGGGCGGAGCGGACGAGGTGCAGGTTTCCTACGACGATTCAACCGGCAATCGCACCGTCACTGGTCCGCTGGGCGTTGCCGAAACCTACAAGTTCACGACGTTGCAGGGTGTGCCGAAGGTCAGCGAGATCGACCGCGCCGCGAATTCACCGGTCGCGTCGGCCAGCCGTTATTTCACGTATGACGCCAACGGCTATCTCGCCACCGCAACCGACTGGGACGGCAACTCGACGCACTGGACCAACAACAGCCACGGCCAGCCGACCTCGATCACAGAGGCCTACGGCACAGGCGTCGCGCGCACCACCTCAATCACCTATGATTCCACCTGGGTCCACAAGCCCTACACGATTACCAAAACCAATGTCACGATCGATGACCGCTATGATGCCACCCAGGGCACGCTGCTGACGCACAAACTGACCGACACCACAGGAGGGACTACCAACGGACAGACGCGCACCTGGACCTATACATATGACGGCACCGGCGAGCTGCTGACCGCGCAGACGCCGCGTACCGATGTCACCGTCAAGACAACCTACACATATAGCAGCGGCGCTCTGGCGACCATCACGGACCCGCTCAGCAACGTCACCACCATCAACACTGCCAACGGCACCGGACAGCCGACCAAGATCACAGACGCCAATAGTGTGGAAACCGATCTTGCCTACGATGCCCGCAACCACCTGACCAGCAAGACGGTCAAGGCAGGCACCAACGAAGTCACCAGCTATTCGTACTATGCCGACGAGATGCTGGACGTGGTCACCCTGCCGGATAGCGGTTCTGACACGATCACGTATACATACGACAATGCACACCGGGTGACCAAGGTCACCAATGGCGCCAGCGAGACGATGAACTACACCCTCGACGCCATGGGCGACGTGACGGCCTGGAACTTCAAGAACAGCTCAAGCACCATCGAGAAGAGCGGATCGGCGACATTCGATGTTCTCGGCGATAGACTGACTTCCGTCGGCTCCGCCGGAGCTACCCAGACAACAAACCTCACGTATGACGGCAACAAAAACCGCCTGTCTGTGAAGGACGCCAACAGCCAGACCACGAGCCTCGCATGGGACGCGCTCAACCGCCCCTCGACCGTGACCGACCCGTATTCGCACACGGCGGCACCGACCTACGACAATCTCGACAACATCACCGCGCAGACGGACTTCGACGGCTATTCGACCAGTTTCACCTTCGACGGGTTCCACGACCCGATATCGAAGACCAGCCCGGATACAGGGACGGCCACCTTCACCTTTGACGGGGATCACAACGTCACCAAGCGGGTCGATGCGCGCAGTGTCGAGACCGACCGCACCTTCGACAAGCTGGAGCGCCCGACGGCCGAGACATACCCGAGCTATTCGTCAGAGGCCATTGCCTATACCTATGACGCCACTGCGGGCGGCAATGTTGGCATCGGGCGGCTGACGAAAGCAACCGACGAGTCTGGCAGCACGACGTTTGTTTACGACAATTTTGGTAACGTCTTGAGTTCCGTGCGCGTGATCGGGACGCAGACTTACACCACGTCCTACAGCTATGACCTCGCCAACCGCGTCACACAGATCGTCTATCCCTCGGGGCGGATCGTCAACTATACCTACAGCACCAGTGGCTACCTGACGCAAGTGGATACGAAGCCTTCCTCCGGTGGTACCGACACGGTGCTGGCTTCCAGCATCTTGCATCAACCCTTCGGGCCGATCGTGTCCTTCACTCTTGGCAACACGCTTTCGCAAACGAACACGTTCGATGACAATTACTGGCTGGACGACATCGTCACTTCGAACGGCAGCACGCACATCCAGAACCTGACCTACGGCTTCGACTATGCCGGGAACCTGACCTCGATCACCGACAACCTCGCGGCAGGCCGCGATGAAACCTATACCGTCGATGATCTGAACAGGCTGCACACGGCCTCCGGGGCCTATGGCAGCCGCACCTACACGTACGACAATAACGGCAACCGCTCGACCTGGTATGACGGCACGACGACGCGGACCTCGACGCTCACCGCAAGCACGAACCTGCTGGCCAGCATCACGGACGGCACGAACACGCGACACTTCACCAACAGCGCCTCCGGCAACGTATTGACCGACGACCGTGTGATGAACGGCGCGGTGGCGATCTCGAATACTTACGGCGGGCGTGACCGGCTTGAATCGATGACAGTCGGCACTCCGACGATAACCTTCGAGATCAACGCCCTCGGCCAGCGGGTGCAGAAGGCGACGACCTCCGCGACGACGGATTATCTTTACGATCTTGCCGGGCACCTGATCGGCGAGGCGAACGACTCAACCGGATCGACGACGCTTGAGTATATATTCATGGAGGGAAAACTCCTGGCTCAGGTGGATTCGTCCGGCAATATCTATTACGCACATGATAACCAAGTCGGCGCGCCGCAGAAACTCACCGACTCCAGCATGAACATCGTCTGGGACTACGAAACGGAGCCGTTCGGCGAAACCTATGCCACGCCGACGAACACCGACCCGACAAATCACAGGTTCCCCGGCCAGTATGCCGATGCGGAAGATTTGCTCAGCTACAACATGAACCGTGATTACGACACCACGCTAGGCCGCTATATAGAGGCGGACCCGTTGGGACTAAGAGCGGGGCCGAATATTTATAGCTATGCAAGTCAGAATCCTACAGAGAGATTCGATCCATGGGGATTACAGGTCTACACTAATCACGGGCCTATTGACCTCCAAGGAGCAGCACAAGCCTCAGTGGCGGCACAATTGACGGTGACGCCGGGTACTGACCCTTATACAAACACCCAAACTTTTACCGTCCCTCCCTCCGCAAACGGAGGAGTCGTGGCTCAGGTAGTTCAAATCTTGAGTTTTGATGGCGGAAATAGTCAAAATATGAACCAGGCATTACTATATACTGAAGCTTGGACAGTTTCGCCGGATAGCACCATGACTAATGAAGCTAACGATGAATCCGTAGTTAAACCATGTGATTATGGTACTACCCAATTATTTCGCAGCCCACAGTATTATCCCGGCATGACAAGGAATGATTTGATACAAATGGGATTTTCGACTACGGCGGTACCTATGAGTAATGGACTCTTAGCTACGTATGGTACGCCTTTGCCAAATTCTGGCATAAATACCCCTCCCATGACTTTCACGTTTCCACAGCAAAGGCCTACTAATTGACAATGACCAATGGTACAGCGTCGATTGTAAAAGTCGTTATAATAGCCGCTCTAGTTATCACTTGTGGGCTGATAGATTGTGGGACGGCACACGCTAAAGAAGTTATATCCGCAAGCCTCGTAGCGGATCATTTTCAAATGTCAGATAATGAGATGATCGTTGGCGGCTATCTCACCATTACTGGGGGCACGTTTGAAACCCACATTCCTTCTCAGGAAGCATGGTCCATAATTAAAGGCCCATTGCACTCCCGCTTAGTCAATGATCCGAGGAGTGGGACCACAACTCTTTTATTTAGCGTATTTTTGACAGGGCCATCGGACGATTCGAATAATAAGAAACGTCAGTTGGTCTATCTTTCAGACTGGTTTGATATTGATATTTCTGGTTCCTCTCGTTCCTTGATTTGTCCATCCAAAGAATGTCCGATTGAGATAGAGGGAGAACTGGAACTCGGTGATCCTGAAAGTGCTGCTTATAACAAAACCTCACCTAGAAAGGTAAAGGTTACGACCACTGATTTTATTTTTCATGATGTAACGATCGATATTAGCGGACTTCGATCTAAGGCCGAAAAGGGAGACATTAAAGCGCAATATGAACTCGGCAATCTCTATTCTGATCGGGCAGTGCCGGGCGTGAAAATGGATGCCGGGAAGCTCTCAAATGGTATCGTCAAGCCGCCGACCAAGGTTATGGTCCAGCCCAAAATAAAGTTGGCGAGTTCTATGGCCAAGGTGTGGGTTTGTCGAGGAACATGGTGGAGGCTCTCAAATGGTGGCGCTTGGCTGCGGATAATGGATATGCGAAAGCCCAGTGTAACCTCGGGATCACCTATTTGGGCCATTTGTGGACAGCAACCGGCCAAGGGGTGAAACCGGATTATGTGCTAGCTATTAAGTGGCTGCAAAGAGCTTCTGACCAAGGCAATGATCTAGCGCAAAGTGCACTTGGAGAAGTATACGAAAAAGGCCAAGGCGTTACAGAGAACTACGGTGACGCTTATTTTTGGTATGGTCTGGCCATAGCTTCAGCGGCAGGTGCCGATGTGTCTGAAAGTGGCAGAGAGGATCTTATAAATGAAAATACCGAAAATCTGGAGCGTGTTGCAAAATATTTAACTGCGCAGCAAATAGAGACAATAAAACAACGTATAGCTGCATGGAAACCTAAAGTAGAGAAATCGAACTAATCGGATTGCCGGGTTCATATTTTGACTATTTCCGCCATCAAAACTCAAGATTTGAACTACCTGAGCCACGACTCCTCCGTTTGCGGAGGGAGGGACGGTAAAAGTTTGGGTGTTTGTATAAGGGTCAGTACCCGGCGTCACCGTCAATTGTGCCGCCACTGAGGCTTGTGCTGCTCCTTGGAGGTCAATAGGCCCGTGATTAGTGTAGACCTGTAATCCCCATGGATCGAATCTCTCTGTAGGATTCTGACTTGCATAGCTATAAATATTCGGCCCCGCTCTTAGTCCCAACGGGTCCGCCTCTATATAGCGGCCTACACTTTGCGCTGTCGCACTTTTATCATACACGCGCGCGTTTTCTCTACGCGCTGTAGGGCTTTCAGGACTTAAAACTAAGACCCCCCATTTTTCTTCAGGATTTTTTTCCAGACGCGATTTTGGCCGCGAGTGTTGCGGCTCAAGATCGGAAGTCCAGTGCGTAAAACCGTCAAAGGGCATTGAGAGTCTCCCCCCGGTTAAGATTTAATTTTTCCTAGCGGCGCGCAGCGCCGCGCTTGGATGCGGCGCTACGCGCCGAGGTTCCAGCAAGGAAATCAATATTCGTATCGAGAACTTCCGCAAGGTCGGGCAACAACGAAACTGGCAAACGGCGTCTGCCGATTTCATAGGCGGCATAAGTCTGCTGGGCAATCCCAAGAGCATCGGCCACCTGTGTTTGAGTCAGCTTAATTTCTTCACGCCGCTCCGCGATGCGTGTGCCAAGGGCTTTGTAGAAGGCCCTTTCTTCGGCTTCCAATGGGGCACGTTTTTTCTGATGGGCCATAACAAAAATGGTGTTAATCAGCGATAGCGCCATAAAGACTAGCCCAAACAATCCATAAGCCCAACTACATAATCAGGTCGATTAAAGAACTTGACAATACTTCATAATGAAGTAATTGTCAGCGGGTCATTTCCATGATCGTTTAAACGGAGGCCCGCACATGGCAAAAACCCCGGACACGGACATCGAGCGCCTTAAATCAGAAATCTCCCTGCTGCGGCTGATGGAGTCTTCGGGGATCAAACTGACCCGGCAGGGCGAGGACATGGCCGGGCTATGCCCGTTCCACACGGGGGAAACGCCTTCGCTGATCGTCAGCGAGGAAAAGAACATCTTTCATTGCTCCGGCTGCGGCGCTGAAGGGGGCGTAATCGAATGGGTGATGAAGAAAAACGGCGTGTCCTTCAAACATGCCGTGGAACTGCTGAAGGAAGGCACCCCGGACGTGACGGACGCGCCGGTAAAGCAAAGCCGGGTGCGGGTGCTGCAAGCCCCGGTCGTGGCGGACGCCGACGACCAAGCCCTTTTGAATCAGGTGATCGACTATTACCACCGCTGCCTGAAAACCTCGCCCGAAGCGCTTGAATACCTGAAGGTGAGGGGAATCCATAATATTGAACTGATCGAGACATTCAAACTCGGCCATGCCAACCGGACCCTTGGCCTGCGCCTGCCGGAAAAAACCCGCGTCGCGGGCGCTGCCATCCGTACCCGCCTTGAGAAGCTTGGCATCTACCGGGAGAGCGGCCATGAACACTTCAGCGGTTCATTGGTGGTGCCGGTACTGGACGAGCGCGGCGGGGTCCAAGGGGCCTATGGACGCAAGATACGCGACAATTTGCGGAAGGGAACGCCGCTTCATCTGTGTTTGCCGGAGCCGCACCGGGGCGTGTGGAATATCAAGGCCCTGATTGCCAGCAAAGAAATCATACTGTGCAAGGCCCTGATCGACGCCATGACGTTCTGGTGCGCGGGCTACCGCAATGTGACGGCATCCTACGGCCCGGCTGGCTTCACCGCCGACATGCTTGAATGCTTCAGGGCGCATGGAACGCAGCGCGTTCTTATCGCCTACGACAGCGGCGCGGATAAGGTCGCGGCCCTGCTGATGGAGGCCGGGATTGAGTGCTGGCGGATCAACTTCCCGAAAGGGATGGACGTTAACGAGTATGCCCTTAACGTGCAGCCCGCTTCCAATAGTCTCGGCCTGCTGATCCGCAAGGCGGAGTGGCTCGGCAACGGGAAAGCGCCGGTTCGCCCCCTGCCGGGCCGGGAATTACCGGCTCCCGAAGCTGGCCCGGTCGAATCGGAAGAACAGGGGCTTGGCGCGGGCTTCGCCCGCAAGGAAGATGCTGCCATCGGGGAACACAAGCTACCAGAAAGCCCTTTTCTGCCCGCTTCGCCGGTTCCTCCGGCCCCGCGCTGCGATCTGGACGCGGCGGTCAATGACACGGAAGTCGTGCTGTCCTTCGGGCCAAGGCGTTGGCGGGTCCGTGGATTGCCGAAGAATCTGGCTATCGGATTCCTCAAGGTCAACGTGATGGTGAGCAGCGGCGACCTGTTCCATGTGGACACGCTAGACCTCTACAATGCCCGCGCCCGCGCCATGTTCACGGAGCAGGCCGCGAATGAAGTCCGCGCCCATGAGGACGAGATTAAGGGCGAACTTGGCCGCGTCCTGCTGAAGCTGGAACAGGTGCAGGACGAAGAAATCCAGAAGGCGCTTGCGCCCGATCATCCCGCACACCCGGACATGACTGACACGGAGCGCACTGCTGCGCTTGATCTTCTGAAGGCACCGGACTTGCTGGACAGGATTCTGGCCGACTTCGCCCGCTGCGGCATGGTGGGCGAAGAAACCAATACACTGACCGCGTATCTGGCCGCGACTTCGCGCAAGCTGGACGCCCCTTTAGGCGTCGTGGTGCAATCTTCTTCCGCTGCCGGTAAAACCTCGTTGATGGATGCAGTGCTGGCCTTCCTGCCGGAAGAGGACAAGGTTAAATACTCCACCATGACCGGCCAGAGTCTTTATTACCTTGGCGAAACCAGCCTCAAACACAAGGTTCTGGCGATTGCAGAGGAAGAAGGCGCGTCCCGCGCTTCCTATGCCCTCAAACTCCTGCAATCGGAAGGGGAGTTGACGATTGCCAGCACCGGCGCGGACGTGGATGGCAACCTGATAACGCAGGAATACCGCGTGGAAGGCCCGACCGCGATCATCACCACGACCACGGCGATCAATGTTGACGAGGAACTTATGAACCGCTGCCTTGTGCTGGCCGTGGACGAAGGCCGCGACCAGACCCGCGCCATTCATGCCCGCCAGAGGGGAAAGCGGACACTGGCGGGATTGCAGGCGAAGCAGGAAAAACAGGACATTCTCGCACTGCACCGCAACGCGCAGCGGCTTTTGCAGCCGGTTGCCGTCGTCAATCCCTACGCCGACCGCCTGACCTTCCTTGACGACCGGACGCGGACACGCCGCGACCATGAAAAGTACCTTACGCTGATCGACGCCATCGCCCTGCTGCACCAGCATCAACGCCCGGTTAAGACACTGACCCAAGGGGAGCGGACAATCAGCTATATCGAAGTGATCCACGCCGATATTGTCCGCGCCACGGCGCTTGCCCATGAAGTGCTAGGCCGCTCCCTCGATGAATTGCCGCCGCAGACGCGCCGCCTGCTGCGTCTGATCCGTGAAATGGCTGAAGAACGCTGCGCTGCCCGCCAGTGTCCCCAAAGCGAAATCCGGTTCAGCCGGAAGGAACTGCGCGACCATACCGGCATCGGTGACACGCAGTTGCGCCTTCACCTTGACCGGCTGGCGGGGCTTGAATATGTTCTCGCGCATCGCGGCAGGCAGGGGCAGAACTTTGTTTATGAACTGTTGTTCGACGGCGGCGACAGCGCCGCGCCGCACCTCTCGGGGCTGATCGACGCGCAAGCCTTAACGGAAGCCGCACCTGTGGCGCAGACTTCGCGGGGGTCAGACCCCGGCTTCGCGGTCCCTTCGCGGCCTGAAATCGGGCCGGATGCGGGGGGAGCGCGGCCCGGCCAAACACCGCAAGAGCCAACCCCTGAAAGCATTGCAGGGCAATCACCGGATTCCGGCCCTGAATCGCGTATCAGTGACAACGGCGATGACTCCGCGCCGTACATGCAGGACGCCGCCCATGTCCTCGCTTAACAAACGATGGAAGGTCAAGAACCGCAGGCGCAACGGTAAGAAGCCGACCGGCCCGGTAAGAACCGACATCGACCCGCTGGCGCATAATCCCCTGCTGATCTGGATGAACGCGCATTTTGAATGGATGGGGGTGAGGGGCTATTCCCCCGAAACCGTGTCCGGTTCGCGGACGGCCATAAGGCGCTTCATCGCTTGGTGCGACGAGCGCGGGCTTAGACAGCCCGCCGACATCAGCAAACAGGTATTGGAGCGCTATCAGCGCCACCTGTTCTATCACCGCAAGGCGGACGGAAAGCCAATGGCGCTAGGCAGTCAAGCGGCCTGCCTGGCACCACTGAAATTATGGTTCAAATGGCTGGCCCGCGAGAACCATATCCTTTACAACCCGGCGTCGGAGTTGGAACTGCCGCGACAGGGGCGGCAGTTGCCGCGCACGATCCTCTCTATCCGCGAGGTCGAGGCGATTCTTGCCGAAGCCGGGGGGAATGACCCGGCTTCCATACGCGACCGCGCATTGCTGGAACTGCTCTACAGCACCGGCCTTCGCCGCATGGAGGCGGCGAAGCTGGCGGCGTATGACATTGAGTTCGACCGCCGCCTTGTGATGGTGCGCGAAGGCAAGGGCAGGCGTGACCGCGTTGTGCCCATTGGTGCGCGGGCGCTTTCTTGGATGGATAAGTACGTCATGGAGGCAAGGCCGCGCCTGCTGGCGACCGATCATACAACCCTGTTCGTCACCGATTACGGCCAGCCGGTAACGCCGGAGTTCGTCGCTATTCGCGTCAGAAAGTACATGGATTGCGCCGGTATACATAAGCCCGGCGCCACGCACTTGCTTCGCCACGCCTGCGCCACCCACATGCTGGAAGGCGGGGCGGACGTTCGTTACCTTCAGGCCATGCTAGGCCATGAGAATTTGGAAACGACCGCCATTTACACTCATGTCGCCATAGACAAGCTACAGGCGATCCACGAAGCCACGCACCCGGCGCGGCTGCACCGGACGCCGGCAGAGTGCGCCGCGCCCGCGCCGGTGGCCCGCGAGGCCCTTCTGAGCGTTTTCGGGGCTGAAATAGAAGATGAGCAATGAAACTTGGTTGACCACATCAACTAGGTGATCTATTCTGTAAATCCATAAAAATAGTAGGTCCGTAATGACGAACCCGGCTGCATCAATCGCGCCCAACATCACCATGACGTTTTCTGAGGAAAACGGCGGGACGCTTGCTTTGAACTCTCTGGAGGACGCGAACGCTTGGGTTCAAGAGGAAATTCGCTTCTGGAATTGGCTTCTGCAATCATGGGCACATAATCCAGATACTGTAGCACGGGAAAGCGTCAAAGGGTTTCATAGCTCCATAAATCAATTAAGAGACGTGTCTGTAAACCTTACAAGTAACAACCCTGAGCTTGTTACGAGTGGTTTAACCAGACTCAGACACTTACTCACGATGATAATGGATGGGGGCTTTCCCCATTCGAAATCAAGAAAAGCACTCGCGGTTCAGCAAGTTCAACAACTCCTTGGTCCGTTTGCCGGGATTGCGGCACTGGCGCATGCGTGTTATCGCAACGTCTCTCCTCAACTGTCCGCAAGTTTCGCAGGAGTTGTAAAATATTTACTCCTGTCTGAAGGCATTACTACTGATTCAGTTAAGATTCAGATCGAGGCTTTTGAAGGGAGCCGCGCTCGGGCCGAAACGAAAGCGCACGAATTTGAGCAGCGCGCGGGCCAACTCATTTCAGAAATCGAAACGCAACGAACTACTGTAACGGAAGGTGTCGCGACAATAATTCGAGAAGGCAATGCGGCTATCCAAAAGATTCATAATTGGGAACAGGATAGATGGGCGACTTTCAGCGCAGAGCGAAAGCAGGAAAACGATGCTGCAATAAGTGATTTGAATAAAGTAAAGGACACTTACTCAGAGCATATGAAGCTAAAGGCACCCGTTAAGTATTGGACCGATAAAGCCACAGAGCATATAGCTGAGTCATTACAGTACCGCAAATATATAGCTTGGTATGTTCCGATTGCCTTAGTTGTCGTGGTCG
This sequence comes from Terriglobia bacterium, assembly GCA_963832905.1. Taxonomy (GTDB): domain Bacteria; phylum Acidobacteriota; class Terriglobia; order Bryobacterales; family Bryobacteraceae; genus BOG-234. The sequence continues at coordinate 1,878,390 of CAWHVO010000002.1, forward strand.
GTTCCATCTTCCTATTAGGGTGGAAGTCCGGCTCCTATATAGATCAGCATGTGTTGCTGGTCTTCGATGCGGCGATCATCTTGATCTTAACGACGACCGCACTGTGGGGCGCGCGAATTTTGGTAAGACTGTTTCTTAGCGAACATCATCTCGCCCTTGACGCGACGGAGCGAGCTGTGATGGCCGAGACGTATTTGGCATTGGTCAACGGTGGGGCCGCAGATAAGAGTGATCGGGAAGCGCTCTTAAAAGCAATGTTTAGGCCTACGGCTGATGGCATAGTTAAAGATGATGGTATGCCGATCCTCACTCCGGCGGGCTTTTTTACGAAGCCGTAGGTCGCAATCTTTCAGGACACAAAAGATAAATATGACGCAAACGCCTGAAAAGGCCGCACCAATAACTAAAGGCAATAGAAGAATGTACGCCTTCGAAATGTCGGCAGACGACGTGTTCTTTTGGGCCAATTGGGTATTAGTTGGTGCGCTGGTGTTCGGCGTCTTGTCCACATACGCTATTGTCGCTTCCGGCAGCATTCGAGATGCCGAACAAAAACGAGAAATCTCAGGTGCAAATGAACGCGCCGCAGAAGCGAACGCCCGAGCAAAAGAAGCGCAGCTCGCTCTGAAGAAATTTAAGGAGCCAAGAACATTATCTCCCGAGCAGCAAGATAAATTAATCGCAGCGTCAAAACCGTTTGCCGGGCAAAACTTCGCTTTTGGCGTGTTCTCCGATCCAGAGCCGTTAGCGCTGCTTAGGCTCTTGGACTCACTTTTGAAATCATCGGGATGGAAGAGAGTAGCCTCACAGATACAGAGAACAGGCGGCGTTATGGTCAACGCAGCGGGGGAATCAGCCGCAACGATATCCGACTCGGGAATCGATCTATATATAGCGCCAGAAGACAACGAATCCGTCCCGGCGCAAATGGCCCTTTGTTCGGCGCTTAGGGCTGCTTCTATTGCTTGCGAAACCCACCGAACACCACAGTTGTCTGGAAAGACTCCTAGGGCCATCACTATTAGCGTTGGCAAGAAACCATAGCGGTATTGCGTCCGGCCCATTTATAGGCAAAACTTGCGTCTAGGGAAAAATTAAATCTTAACCGGGGGGAGACTCTCAATGCCCTTTGACGGTTTTACGCACTGGACTTCCGATCTTGAGCCGCAACACTCGCGGCCAAAATCGCGTCTGGAAAAAAATCCTGAAGAAAAATGGGGGGTCTTAGTTTTAAGTCCTGAAAGCCCTACAGCGCGTAGAGAAAACGCGCGCGTGTATGATAAAAGTGCGACAGCGCAAAGTGTAGGCCGCTATATTGAATCTGACAGAATTGGCTTAAATGGGGGATTTAATTTATTTTCATACGCCGGACAGAACCCGACGCAGCGGATAGATCGGTCTGGTTTACAAGTTGATGATGAAGGTGGTGGCACTGAGCAGGGGGATAATGATCTTCTCGGTAATCAAGCAATACGCGAGGACCTAGATGAGGACCAAGAATCAATAAACCAAGCAGAGCAGCAGAAAGATGAAGCGGCAAAATCCCAGATGCTTGGGGCAAACGGGCCTACAATTGCCAGTAAGACACTTTATGATTGTCCACAGGGACATCTTGATGTTGAAAACCCTAATCCGGGTCAGAGACCGGGGCAGATTCATTATCAGCCTTATGGCGAAGACGTTACATACATCTACGATCCGGTTACAGACAGTTTCCCGGGAGCGCCAAACAGTGTAGACAATAAGTTGGACGACCCGACGTTTAGAAATGCAATCAATAAAGGTCTAAAATATCTAAACGGACAATGATTAAAGCTAACCACCAAATGTTGCGGGTGTTATTCGATCTGCATGTAGGAAAAGGGCATCAATTGTCCTCACGATTGAAGCAGGTTCTTGCTGCGGGCATTGTTGAGGAAGATGGGTGCTGGTTTCTTGCAAAGCGTCGGGCTGGAACCAAAGGTAAGATTTCGGACTTTGGGGACCGAACAGGCCTAGAATGTTTTGTAAATAAAGTTCACATCGAGGAACAGTCACCTATTAACATACAGGAACAAGGCTTACTTTTTGTTAGTGCAATTCGAGAACTTCTTGAGCCGCATGGTCACTTTAACATTATGATGGAAGTGTCTAATTCTGATATTGAAGGTAAGCCCAATATTCTTACCTGTAACGTGCGGTTTCATAAAATCCGTACGGGAGAACAATGGCTGAAGGATGATTTGGATGCCTATAGAGACGAGGGAATATTGTTGCTCACTACAGGATCAGCTGTCAACAACACGAAACACTAATGTCGAGACAGCAAGTTGACTTCCTTGCTGCCAATCAGAGCCTTTATATTTCAGACGCCCCGGAGCGGCTCCGGCAGGCAAAGATGCAACGGCGTTCCGCGCCGCAGGTTGTCGCTATCAGCATCAATATAGCGGCCTACGTTTCGCTCCGGCGCGAATGCGTCACAACCACAAAGAAGTCCCCTGTAATCTTCGGCGGTATTTTGCACCATTTCTTGATCGCTATGTTGCACCCCAAACTGCCAGATCCAGGTCGCTACCAGCAGAAAACTAACATTGAAGGCGACGGTGTTGCCGAATAGTGCAAAATATCTCTGAAGAAATGATGCAACTTAGCTCTGAAGATCACAGCCCCCTGCCCTGAATACAATCTATAGTTGTCATAAGATACATTATCACATCGGGTTATGTAAACCCCCTCGCGTGATTGTCGGTCTTCTTCGACGATTTCTCCGATTCCGCTATTCGTTGAACTCCGCCAGATCCGGGATGCGCGTGTAAGAAATTTTTGTTCCGACATAGCCTGCCTGCGTTAGCGGCACGATGCCCAACTGAATCGTATCGGCACCGAAGCGTTTGTTGATCCGGTCCATCGCTGAGGTCAAGGCGTCGTGCCGGCCTTGAACTTTCTGATATGCCTCCGAGGATGCGTCAAACAGATCAGGAGTGATTTCCGACTGTTTGCACAGACCATGAAGGCTGATGGCGACACTCAGCAGCTTGGGCGCTTTGAACTCTACAACCATCGAATCCCAGAGAGTCTCCAAGGCCTTCAGGAACACGAAATTGTCCTGGCCCGGCGGGAGTTTCTGCGCGCCCTGCCACCCTCGGCCCCCCGGCTCGCTGACATAAAGCTCGAACATGGTCGCGAAATATTCCTCCCGGCGAAGACGCGTGGCTGCCTTTAACGTGAGTTTTCTAGCCATGAGCCACGCCTTCTCGGGCGCTCGCAATGAGGGTTCCAGAATGCGGGAGTGCCCTATGACGCGCTTCTTTGTCGGCGGATCTTCCACGTCTTGGCCGTGGAGCCGATGCCACATCCTCTCACCTAGAACACTCCCCCATATTTGCCGAGCTTGCGGCGGCGAGAGCCGCCAGAACTGTTCAACGGTCTTGATCCCTGCCCCGTTTAGCCGGACCTCCATGCGCTTGCTGATGCCCGGCAGGTCGGTCAGATCAAGAGCGAAGAGAGCGCCGGGAAGAACTGTGTGGTCGAGAACGACGAACCCGTCGGGCTTTTGCATGTCGGTGGCGACCTTCGCCAGAAAGCTGTTGGGGGCAATGCCGATGGAACAGGTAATGCGCTCTCCGACATTCTCCCTGAGGCCTGCTTTCAATCGCTGTGATACGGCCGCCACGCCGTCGCGATTGCGCTGCCGCGGCGGAAGCCGGCTGGAAAGCTCGTCAACTGAACAGACCTTGTTGATGGGGACGTGTTTGATGACCTCGTCCAGGACCCGGTGATGGTAGCGGACGTAAAGGTCATGGCGCGCAAGCACGCAACGCAGGCCGGGGCGCATGCGTTTGGCCTCCAGAATTCCGGTGCCGGTTTTGACGCCATAAGCTTTGGCTTCCGGGCTGGCGGCGATGGCCATCGTGTAGTCGGTCTCCATAGGCACGATGGCGACCGGCCTGCCGCGCAGCTCGGGCCGCTCCTGCTGCTCAACGCTCGCAAAATAGCTGTTGAGGTCCAAGAACAGCCACTTGTAGTCCTCGACGCGCATTCCCTTCTCCTTTCAGGCCATGAATTGACTCATGAACCCAAAACGAGAACAAAGCAAGAACATTCTAGCTTTTGTGAACGACCTCGATATCGTGGCCGTCAGGATCGAGCACCCATGTCGCATAATAGCCGGGATAATATTCGAGCCGAGATTTAGGTGCTTCCTTGCTCTTGCCCCCGGCGGCCACGGCCGCCTTGTAGAACGCATCTACCTCAGAATTGTCTTTCGCGACAAATCCAACATGCACCGCTTGGGGATCGGGCTTTCCTTCTTTGAGCCAGAAAAAAGCTCGTTTCCCGTCACCAAAGCCCTTCAAGTCGGGGTGGCCGGCATGGCCTTCGTAGTCTGTAAAGTTTGTGATCCCAAGTGGCTTCAGGGCCTTGGCGTAAAAGGCGACTGAACGCTTGAAATCACTGACCGTGAGAATGACGTGGTCTATCAATTGTGCCTTCTTTGTTTTCGTTAGTTATTCCGGATCTTCCCAACTCAAGGTGTACCGTTCCCCAAATGCAATCTGGCGTTCATAACCCTCCGGGTCGTCAGCCTTGAGCCGGAGCAGCTTGTAGACGTGGTTCACCGCGTTTTTCATGATGACCTTCATTTCAGCGTCTGAAATCCGAGAATAACCGGCTTTGCCTACGCATGCGGGGCAAGGTTTGCCGGCGTGCAGGTCTTCAATCGGACCGTTGCGGAACGCGAGAGCGACGATGGCCTTTGCTTCCCGGACAAGATCGCGGTGATCGGGTTTGGTCATCATTTCGAGCGCCCTCAGATTGGTAGATTCGTTGGACAGAAACGAACGACTGTCTGCACCGGCAGTATAGCGGTACTCAAAACGGCGGTCAAAACGAACATCCTGCGCATTACGGCTGACGGAGTTCCACGAGGGCTTGGTACAGCAGGCGGTTGGAGCGAAAAAACAAATAGGCAATCCCTGGCAAGAGTTTTAGGCGTAGAGGAGCCGCCTTAAACAGGTGTATGCGCTTGCTGGCCTCAACCCTCTTGGGCAAAGGTGTCGTCAAACGTTCCCGTCCCGTAGCCCCATCATAGACGTTTACGGCAAGGTCAAGATGGTAGAACACAACATTTTCGCAGGGAGTCTGGTCGGTTGCGTCCGTGTCGCAATGGATCATGCGCCCAACTACCGGCCCGTCAGATCGCCCCTTCAGGGTGTCGTCTTGGTCGTCGATGTACACGGTGCTCTGATCGACGAGTTCCTCGAAATACACCTCCGCGCGACCTCCATTACGGAAGCCTGTTGTTTCAAGTGCCCGGAGGCCGCTTGAAAAATACTCCGCTGCAAGCCGGGCGTCGGGTTTTGCGGTGTCCGGCATGGCTACGTTCCATTGCTTTGTCTGCAGGAGTCTTCCGAAAGGTACCCCTGCCAGAACATCAAGGAAATTTGGCGGCAATTCAGGCGTGTAGGTCGCAAACGGTGGATCAGCACTCGGGCTCGGATAGTCAGGATCAAGCCGGATCTCCACCTCAGCTGGTCCGGTGGAATGCGTCCGAACGAAGTTGATCAATTCTGGGTTGATAAGTGAAGTGAGCTTGACTTCGGCGACGCTATCCTCGGGCAAGGTGGAATCAAAAAGAAATGTCCCGGACCGGCTATCCTGACGGAGATTCGCCATCGACACCATCGTCTTTCGCTTGTTGACCTCAGCCTCAAGACCGGTAGCACCGGAGAAGAGCGGATCGTCCTCGGGACGATAATGGTCCAGTGCCCTGGATAATTCCAGATTTGTACGCTGCCGATCGATCTCCAGTGCGACCACAAAGGCCGCGGCGCGAAATGTTTGGGCTTGCTGAGAGAAGAAGCCAGTTTCGAGAAAGCCTGCGACAGCAGTTTCGTCCTGATCCGTCATCTGTGCTTCGCGCCAGTTAATTACGGAACGCAGTTCCAGATTGCCTGATTCTAGCTCAGTTTCTAGAAACTCAAAGAGAGTATGCCACTCGCTGCGCCGTTCAATGGCGAGCTTCGCCCAGACCCTGAGATTGTCGAGGTAGTCCTGCAATTCGTCGCTGCGCTCATTCGGCATAAGGTTTATCTGCGTAGAATCTCAAGTTGGCTAAGCCTCTCCAGCATTGCCACGACGGCATCGAGATATTCAGAAAACGCGGCATGGAGGTCTTCGAAGCGGTATTGAACCGGGGGTCTGGCACGCACAACGTAGCGTCTGCCGATCACCTTTCCTTGCGCGTCCCTAACCTCTTCGCCTGCCCGTGATTCCAGGGCAGAGAAGAACATCGAATAGTCCACAGAAGGCCTGACATGATGCGTAAGCCTTCTTCGATAGGTTCCGGCGATTTCGCCTTTCGGTGTGTTCCTTGGAATTGCGAGAGCCTGACTGATCGCATCAAAATTAGATTGCGAAAGAGAGCCGCTATCACGCTTTGCTGCCAACCCCTTTAAAACCTTCTCTCGGGTTAGTTCATTTCTCTCCCAATCCGTCTTGCTCGTATCGACGAGATCACCGCCGAGGCTTTCGTGCAGAAGACGGTTCACAAGTTCCTGCACTTTAATCAGTCCGTGGACCGACTGATTGAGCAGCGTCATTTTCCGGTCATGGACGTAGTAGAGGTCGTTGATAGCGGCGTCGTCATCAAATGACGGTTCCTGAGCCGGTTCGAGGGCCTTGAACGAAGCGGCCAGAATGAGATCGCCCTCTGCGCCCATTATCAGGTTGGCCAATTCAAACCAGAGAGCCTGGGAGTTCTGAATATCGAAGTATTGATTAAAGCCTGCGGGCTTACCGGGGAATTCGAGCCAACGGCGAGCAACGGCATTGTGCTTTGGCGCCGCCTGCGCACCGACCGTAACTTTGAGTTCTGTGAAAAGGATGTGAGCGACTCTGTGCTCCCCTGCCGAGTCGCCAGGGTACGAGGTGTCAATGCAAACGCTGTCGGAGCGCGCGTTCTGCGCTCCATTTGTGAATTTGATTATGAGTTCGACTTTCGCCATATCCTTGTCAACCTAGCCGTGAAGTGATTATGCGGGTCCGATGATGAGCCGGTATCGCTCGATGCGGATCGTGATTTCGCGACGCGGCAACCGGCATCGCGGATGCGCCGCGATAGCTGTCAATCCGTCATGAAGAGACTGGATGGCCGGTGTCCCCGCCTCTTCCATCATGTCCAGCAGCCACAATGCTCCGTGGCATTCCACGTCCTCGCCACCCGCCAGATCCCTCAATTGGCCGTCTCCTGTTAACAGCAGCCACTGACGCTCTTTCGCTAATGCCAGAGCGAAACTGTCGGGCACGGAAAGTGTAGCGCGTTGCTGGCGATAGCGCAGAGCGTTGGCAACCCCCTCTTTCGACACCTCCTCAACCCGAAGCCCAAGCCTTACCAAGCCATCTCCCCAGTCTCCCTGCATCTCATGGTCATAAAGAACGTCGGGAACCGCGAACTCGTGAGGGAGAGCAAAGAGAGCCTCCAGCAAGCCTCCTCGCTCCAGATCGATCAGCACGGAGGTGTCGGAGACAAGAATCATTGCAATGCAGCCGGGGCGGGTTCCTCCATGCGGCGATTGAGTTCGCGCACCGTAATATTCAGCAGCTCCGCCGTCTTGGGTTCCGAGATCGCCCCTTCGGCGAGCGCCCGGTAGCAGAGTCGATCAAAACGTCCCGCTCTTTCTTCCGGCAGGTGGTTCGGCTCGTAATTTGGAGCGCTCCTGTATCCCAGCCTAGAAAATTCCCGGAAGAGCTTTTGCGACACTGATGGAGGGAATATGCCAAGATCACCGCAACGGTACGTGATGGCCTGAACGCTGGCACCTAACAATTGCTTGAGCGCAAATAGCTCACTCCAGCCGATGGAGCTTCGGTGTCTGCCGACGCTGGACCAGAGTGCTTCGGCCGGCATAAGGAAAGCCCCGGCAAACCTGTGGGCGGCCTTCTCGCGGAATTTATCGTCTCCCTGTACATCCATGACCATGTGCCCGAGTTCATGGGCGAGATTGAAGCGCTGCCGTTCGCCGTGGACGCCGCGGCGGATAACGATGACAGGCACCGGCTCGCCACGGGAACGGCGGACCTGAGCCGCCAGACCATCGATATTCTCTTCGGAGTCCACGACCAGAACCTTGATACCGCGCTCTTCGAGCAATTCGACAAGATTGGGGATGGGATCGATTCCGAGGTTCCAGTGCTCGCGCAGGTACTGTGCGGCGCGGTCGGCGTCGCCGATCTGGCGCACGGGGAACGGCGCTTCTCTGGGTTTGTCCCATTCGGCGCTGGGCAGGCCGAGGATTTCCTCCACCATCAGATAGCGTTCGATCAGGTGAAGGGCCTTTGCCTGAATCTGGGCCTGCTCCTTCTTGCTCGTAATCTGTTTTTTGCGGAACTCGACGCCCTCCAGAACCATCTCCTGATCGCCAACCAGGTAGTCGAGGGACACGCCTAGGGCATGGCTCAGGGCGATCAGTACGGCGGAACCGGGTACATCCTCGTCCCTCTCGTACTTGCCAATTTGCTGGGCCGAAACGCGGTTGTCAATTCTCTCTGCAAGGTCGCGCAGGGAAAGACCGGAAGCGGCCCTAGCGAGCTTAAGTCGTTTACCGATCATGGGTTTATCCTCCTTGCCTCTGGTTTACAATTATAGTATGATATAGTTGTTTTGTAAACCATGAAGTTTGGCTAGGACCCAAAATGAACTACTTCAACCCCTTATCGCCACCTACTGTGCTGGGCGGACTTTCAGCGCCGTACCCGAATTTGTTGGCTGCGCTCGGTGCCGTACCTGTGGCCCCCCTCCCCGCCGTTGTCCTGCAATGGATCGCGGTCCGGCAGCGATTCACGCAGTTCAACAACAACCTCTCGCTCACGCCGACTCAGTTCCTTGACGGCATGACGAAACGCAATGGCGTGGCGAACTGCCTGAACCGGCGCTACTACGCTTCCACCTCCGATACGGATAACAGCTTTTTCGTTGGCTCATGGGGCAAAGACACAGCCACGCGGCCGCCCCGCGATGTGGATTTGTATTTCGTCCTGCCGGTCGCTGTCCACACCCGATTCCAGGCTCACGTCTGGAACCGCCAGTCTGCCCTCCTTCAGGAAGTGAAGTCTGCTCTGACAGAGACCTATCCGGATACCGATATGAGCGGGGATGGGCAAGTCGTGATCGTGCGGTTTGGCACCTACAACGTCGAAGTCGTCCCGGCGTTTCTTCTGACCAATGGCCGGTACTGGATATGCAATACGAACGACGGCGGCTCTTACAAAGAAACCGATCCATGGGCAGAGGTCGGTTATATCAATACGGTGAATCAGGCCAACAACGGGAATCTTCGGCCCCTGATTCGGATGCTGAAAGCATGGCAGGCCTATTGTTCCGTTCCGATCAAGTCATTCCAGCTTGAGCTGCTGGCGGCGGATTTTCTCGGCAAATCGCCGTGGCGGCTAAATGACTTTTTCTGGTTCGACTGGATCACCCGCGATTTCTTCGCGTATCTGTACCACCGGGCGAACACGTTCATTTCCGTGCCGGGTACGCTGGAAACCATCCATCTCGGCAGCGACTGGCAAAGCCGGGCGGAAAGCGCGTATTGGCGCGCTGTGAAGGCATGTGAACACGAAAAGTACAACCGGGTCGATGCTGCCGGTGAGGAATGGCAGAAAATCTTCGGCTCCCAGATTCCCCGGACAATCTAATGGACGAGCGCACGCAAAACCTGATCGATGAGTGCCGACGGCAGGAGGAATCCTGCCTCTATACATCGACCGCGCTCTTCGAGTGGCTGAAGCGGCTGCGGCCCAGAAAAGTGGCTCTCGTTGTCGGCCCGATCATTCTGGGGGGCCTCGCCACTTGGCCGCTCCTTGCAAAGCAGGATGAATACAAATGGGTCACGGGCGTGTGCGCCCTGCTCGCCGGGTTTGCCCCGGCCATCTACAAGGCACTGGATTTCGACGTAAGCCTGAACATGGTGGCGAAGCACGCACATCAGTTCAAGGTTCTGCAGGATAGGTTTCGCCAGTGCTGGCGGATTGCCGGCCTCGGGGCGTTTGGAGAATTCAAGAAAGAGTTCGACGATTTGATGATCAGGATGGACGACGCGCGCGGGGCAAGCCTCACCCCGCCCGAGCGCTTCTTCAAGAAGGCAAAGGAGAAAATTGAGGCGGGTCATTATAGTTTTTCGGTTGACGAAAAGACAGCGGACCGTGGAAAGGTCCGCGACTAAGCCGGGAATTGAGAGTTTGGCATGGCATTCAAAGGGGTATTCATCGGGGTCGACCGCTACGCTTCGGCTGAGATCAACTGGCTCAGCTGCGCCAGCCGCGATGCCACAGCACTTCACGCGCTGTTTAGCGACACTCTTGGCGGCGAGACAACATTGCTTCGAGATGGGCAGGCAACTGTAGCCGCCATCCAAGAATGCTTCGAGAGGCTAGCCGGCAGCGGCCCGGATGATGTTGTGGTTATTGCCTTTTCCGGGCACGGCACGGAGACGCACGAGCTCGTCGCCCATGATACAGATCCCTATGACCTTGCGGCAACGACGATCCCGCTTACGGTGCTCGGTGAGTGGTGTGCACGCATCCCGGCGCGCCGTCTCCTGATTGTGCTCGATTGCTGCTTTTCCGGGGGGATGGGGGCCAAGGCTCTCCAGGTGGAGGGATTGCCACGTGATATCCAATCGGTCGATGCGAAGCTGAACCAGATTTGCGGCCAGGGTCGCGTAATCTTAACCGCCTCAGGCCCGACGGAAAAAGCGTGGGAGAGCCCCCGCCTCGGCCATGGCTTCCTTACTTTGCACCTGCTCGAAGCCCTGATGGGACCGGAAGAAATTCGGCAGGGTGATCAGATAGGCGTCCTGCGGCTACTGGACTACGTGGCCCGGCGCGTTGTTGACGCGGCACGACAGATTCGGCGGGAGCAGCATCCTTCTGTGCGGGGAACGTTTGACGGAGAGTTCACCTGGCCCGTCTTAGCACCGGGAGCTATTTTCCGTGCCGCGTTTCCTGACCGTGGGAACCCGGTCGCCACAGCCGAAATTGCAAGCCTTGCCGGTTTCGGCTTTCCGCCAGCTGTGATCGAGGCTTGGGCAGGCGAAATCCCGCGACTCAATCAACTTCAGCTCGACGCGATCAATGAATACGGCATACTTCGCGGCGAACACGTGGTGGCCTCTGCGCCGACCTCTTCCGGCAAGACGATGTTAGGCGAACTCGCGGCGGTGCGCGGCGCCCTTGACAAACGTAGGGCACTTTTTTTGATGCCGCTGAAGGCTCTGGTCAACGATAAGATGCGGCAGTTCCAGCGCGTCTACGGACCATTCGGCATCCGCACAATTGAGGCCACCGGCGAAACCGACGACATCACTCCGCTGCTGCGCGGGCGGTACGATATCGCCCTCCTGACCTATGAGAAATTCTCCGCCATAGCCTTGACGCACCCATATGTGCTTGAGCAGGTCGGGACGATAGTGATCGACGAGGTGCAGATGATCGCGGACATGAGCCGCGGAGCGAACCTGGAGTTCCTCCTGACGCTCATTCGGATGCGCCGTCGAGATGGTCTTAATCCACAGCTCATTGCGCTCTCTGCCGTGATCGGCGACACGAACGGTCTTGAGCGCTGGCTTGGCGGTCGCTTACTGCGTCGGGTTGAGCGCCCAGTACCGCTCGACGAGGGGATCGTTTGCTACGACGGGCGCTTCCGTTATCTCGACGGTGACACCGGGGGGAACAGGACTACGGAGAGATTTATTCAGCCGCTTCGTGGCGAAGGTAAACATCGCGACTGGGTCATCCCTCTCGTTCGGCGTCTGGTCGCCGAGGGCAAGCAGGTAATCATTTTTCGCGAGACGACGGGGGAGACGCGCCATGGTGCTCAATACATGGCAGACGCGCTTGGCCTTCCTTCCGCGAACGAAGCTATGGCTGATCTTCCTGCCGGAGATCCATCGCAGGCGTCGGGACAGCTGCGTCAGGTACTCGCCCGCGGCGTTGCCTTTCATAATTCGCATCTTGATCGCGAGGAACGGCGGGTCATCGAGGAACATTTCCGGCGGCGCGGGACGCAGTTACGCGTGATCGTCGCGACCACTACGCTCGCGATGGGTGTCAATACTCCGGCATCTGCCGTCGTGATTGTTGGTCTGGAACATCCGGGAGCGCAGGGACCGCAACCATATAGCGTGGCTGAATACAAAAATCTTGTAGGACGCGCCGGTCGTCTGGGATACGCCGAGCGCGGCGCATCCTACCTCATCGCGACAAGCGCGCGCGAAGAGCACCATTATTGGGAACGCTACGTATCCGCAAGCCCGGAAGATCTGGCTTCCCGCTTCTTAGACGCTGATCCTCGTACACTGATCATCCGCGTCCTTGTGGCCGCGGGCCGAGTTTCAGGTGGCGTGTCGGGAGACGAGATCATTGACTTTCTCGAATCCAGCTTTGGCGTGTTCCAGATGCAGCAAGCAGGCAACCCTGCTGGTTGGGACCGCCATGCGCTTCAACGGGCATTGGACGACCTTGCACGGCACGGCCTGATTGAACGTGACCAAGATGGTCGCTTTCATCTAACCGCCCTTGGTCGACTCGCAGGAGAGAGTGCGGTTGAAGTTGAATCGTTACTCCGTGCCATCGATTGTTTGCGCGCTCTCCGCACCGAAGAAGTGAGCGATCCGGCATTGATTGCGATCGCGCAGACCAGTGTGGAGCTGGACGCAGTCTTCTTCCCGGTGAACAGAAAGAGCACACAGAAGGAACCACAACACTGGGCAGAAGAACTGCGAAGACAAGGTGTGTCCCAGGCGATTCTGGCCAATTTTAGGCTCAACATGACTGAACTGAGGCAAGATACGGTGCGTGCCAAGAAAGCGGTCACCTGCCTGTACTATGTTTCCGGCATGGGCATGGAAGAGATCGAGCGCGCTATCAGCCAATTTGGCGGAGCCTTCGATGGCGCGGCGGGACCAATCCGATCAGTCACAGGTCGAACATGCGATGTGCTGCCAATGATTGCTCGTGCAGCCGAGATCCTTCACGGCGGTCTCGATCTCCAGCAGCGGACTTCCCGGTTGTTGCTACGCCTTGAGCTTGGCATCCAGGGTCCTGCAGTCGATTTCGCAAGATTCGCGGAGCGCGCGCTCGACAGAGCGGACTACCGGCGGCTCTGCGAGGCCGGGATGACGACTCGAGAAATGCTGGCGGGGGCAGAAGACAGAACCCTTCTCCCCTTGGTCGGTAATGACATGCGCAAAATCGCCGCGGTGCGCGATGCTGTGGAGCGGTGGCGCACAGTGCGCCCGCCAGGGCCGCCGCCGCTTGCGCTTCCGGCGTACCAGCAGTAGCCCAAGCTTGCGTGTCGGGGATTTAGATTTTGAAAGTTACCTGGACCCCGAATTCGCCAGGCTTGTTGACGCCGCGGCAGACATCAGCACTTCCGGCAGACGGGCCGCTGTCAATGCAAGAATCGAGCAGCTGCACGCTCAGGCGTTTTAGCGTAACCATTGCTACTCCGCTAATCATGGGCTCTCCACACTGGGGATCTTGGCGTCATGTAAAATCCTCGTCAGAAAACTCCAGCCGCTTCCTGACGACTTCCCGGACCTTCTCACTGCGGTCTTTGAGAAACGTGCGGTAACGGCGATAGTCAAGCATCTCGCGATCAATCACCGCGCGGCGCATTTCGCTATCGTTTACATCTGCGAAGAATTGCGCAGGATGCTTATCGCTTTTGTTCTGGTTCTTCCCCTTTGCAAGAATCCAGAAGTTACCGAAGTGATTTATTTCCGGCTCCTCGAAATCCTTCTTGCGAAGAACAGACCGAGGGAAAATGTGGTCAATTTGGCCAGCATTCCGTTTGTACTGGGCTTTGTCTGTGCTCAGATTCTGGAGCACATGGAGCGTTAATGGCACGTTCGCCTGCAGCAGCTTCTCATCGAATTCTGTGATCGACTCCCAGTACTTCACCCACCACGCAGCTCGATCAAAGGGGAAACGATGGTCTTTCTTTTCGACCAACGGCCGAAGCTCCTCCCGGATAAATTTCCATAGCCTACTGTCGGCGTACCGTGAGAACGGGCGCGCAAACGCGAACAGGTACAAACCCTTTCGGAAGGCTTCGATCTGCCCGGTCGGCACCTCGTGCTTCGGCGCATGGAACAAATAGTATACGAATGGGACTAGAGTTGCCTGTCCACCGAGCAGACTACTACTCGAACACCAGCAGTCCCTTGAAATGGAATCGACAACCGACCGGATCGCGTCACAGCAGGCTTGGAAATTCTTCCGAAGCCGTTCCACGTTCTGCTTCTTGCGAAGCAAGTCTAGCTCAAACTTTGTTCCTAGGTCAGATACGGCGAACAGGCACCGGATAACGAAATCCGTGTCAATGTCGAATGCGTTTCCTTCGTTGATCTGACGGACGAATTCCGGGAGGCTTTCCGCCGACTCACGCCAGTTCAGCTTCAACATGCTAAAAATTAGATCTGAGCGGCTCAGAGGCGTGCCCTCGCGATTAATGCGCACGAAGATCTCAAGCACATCCGCTTCCGTTTTTCGATCTGGATTGTCACCGGGCAAGTCCTCATCGATCACCGACACTTTCAAGATGTTGGAGTTCTTTGTCAGGACTTCATCGAACCGCGCGATGTTGACGGTCAGCCTCTCTTCGTCGTCTTCGGTGATTGTTGCCTGCTGCTTTATCCGCTTGACCAGTACACCCCGTTCTTTCACGCCGGCTGCGAAAAGGTCACCGACCTTAACGAGGTACTTGGGCGCTCCATTTTTCGCTGTATCCGATGTTCGCGAACCAGACTGGATTTCCGTCTGCCAATCCTCGAACTCCGCCTTATCAAGGAATTCGAAATCGTATTTCTCTTCAGCGAGGTCGTCCGACTCCCGCCCACTCAGGACATCGAAATAAAGCCCCTTGCCCTCATATGAGCCATAGAGCGCTATGTACAACGACTGGAGCCGCTGTTGGCCGTCCAAGACCAACTTCAACTTTTTCTTCCGCTTGTTCTCCTTGAAATCATGGATTTGGCCGGGATGAAAAGCTTCGTCAAATTTGCGGTACTGGAGATCCAGATACGTCTCCCACAGAAGTGCAATGCCGATCGGATAGCCCCGCATGATCGAATCGAGAAGCCGAAGGACCTTGTCTTCCGGCCAAACAAAATCCCGCTGTATCGCGGGCAGAACGACTTCTTCATTCTTGATTTGGTTCAACAGATTGATAATGCTCATGGGGACACAGCCAGATCCGAAGCAAGCCCACTGAAAGTCGTGGCACCTTTGTTCAACGCCTTCTCAAGCTTGAGCTGTTGCGCAAATAGATAGCGCCACTGCCCGTACCTGGTCGTGCTCATTTTCTCGCACCAGAGTTGTGCTGATCCATTCTTCAAAGGCACGTTCGTCCGCATTTCGCCTTTCGTTTCTGCCAACCACATGGTTTCTTTTCCGTCGTTCTCGCGCGTCACCACGATAAAGTCTGGGTAGAACTGCCGGGGACGGTTGTGTTCGTAATACGTGACCGAGAAGCCAAAGCGTTCATTCTTCAAAAAGCGAACGACATCCTTGGCCCCATCCAGAAAGTCGGCAAATTTCTTTTCCAGGTCGGTGTGGCAGGGAACCTTGTTGGTGGGTGACTTCTTTCCGTCCGCGAGGATGCCTGTCCACTGGAACCGTTTTAAGTACTTGGAGTCGAGCCATTCGGGATCGGCGAGGATGGGCACGGACTCCGTGCCGCACCCAGCTGAACCACGTATTGCGTTTTCCAGAAGGTCTCGCGCCTGCAAACGCCAGTTGTAAATGCCAATATCGCGCTTGTCACCGTTTGCGGGGAAAGTGACGCGCGTTTGAATGTATTCTCTTGTCACGCCCAAAAGCTCGTCGAATGTCGGGCCGATGCCCTGATCCGCGGCGCTACCGGGATTAGTGGCTTCGTAAAGCTCTTCCGCCAGCAAAAACGATGTGCGAAGAAGCGGCCATTCCCTCCGAAATTCATCGAGCTTCAGGACGGCTTCCGGATTGCCACCAACGACCGGGCGGACGGTAACTTCAGCGATAGGGTTGGCAAGTGTTGGTTCCAGCTTAGCGACCTGAATGACCTCGCTGAGGGGCTTCGTGATGCTAACAGCCCAAGAGCGGACGTTCGGAATGCGGACCTGGAACTTAGCCTTCTTCTCGTCTGGTTCAATCCATACTGGTTTGTTGTCCCAAGAGCCGGTGCGGGAGCGCTTGCGCTTTTGCACGGGAAAACCGACAAACGGAATGCCGAAAGCGTCTACCGTTTCTTCGGACCCTTCTGGGCGCTCGGCGAGCGGCTGGTTGAGAACGTCGTAATTCGTACGCCGCAGGCCCCTCCCGATGATCTGCTCGGTGAGGAGTGGTGAACCAAAAGCGCGAATCCCCAGGATGTGACTAACGCTCTTCACGTCCCAGCCCTCCGTCAGCATTTGCACGCTTACGACGCACCGGACCCTCTCCCCAGCCATTCCAGCCTTACCGACCGTACTCACGATTTCCCGCAAGGTGGCTTCACTGCCCTTATTGGCGTCGAACACTCCAGTATCAATCTGAATCGTGTGCCACTCCTTCCGGTCTTCGTCATCCGGGTTGCGCAGGAATTCATACTCTTTGGTGAGATGCTCGAAGAGCCAGGCCGCACGCGTGGCGTTGTCCGCCACGCAAAGCAGTACCGGACACGGCATCGTTCGGGCAAACTCGAACGTCTGCGCCCAATCTTGAAAGTCCCTGCTCCAGGAGGCATAGATGCTGGCAATCGCCCCTTTACACGCGCGCAAGTACTCCTCTTTGGTCTTGGCACCTTTTACCAAATCCCACAGGTCAAGATAGATGCGGCCTTGTTCGTCCGGATCAGGTAGGCGGACGACCTTTACCAGGCCGGATTCGAAGGCGTCGTAGACAGAGAAATCAGAGACGAGCCATTCGTAAAGCGAGCCTTCCGGCTTTGCCGAGCCAGATCCATACCACGGTGTCGCGGAAAGATCGGCCACAAGGCTAACACGCGTCGCCTTAGCGATACGGTCGAGAATCTTGCTCCATCGCAAATACTCAGGCTCTTCCCCCTTGCGTGCCTTCTTTTCACCGTAAGCATGATGTGCCTCATCATTAATAAGAAAGACATCACGCCAGTTCTTGAGCATCCTCTGTATAACGGCGTTCGGATCTTGCTTGGCGCGGCGCCGCATAGCGCGCAACACGGCGGCGGGGATGAAACGGCCCTCCTCAAGAACGTCGTCGTCGATCCAATCATCCCGCTTGGCCTCAAGCTGGATGGACTGCCAGTTCTTGACCATGACATTTGGCTCGAATTCATCAAAATACTCCGGCGGCACCATATCGAAGTCTTTGTAAAGATTGTGCTCGCCGCCAGGTTGCAAGCCGTCACCGCGAGGAACGCCGCTCACGCGGTCGCGAACCGTTAGGTTTGGGACGAGAATGAGGAAATTATTCGAAAGAGAAGAAGCGCTCACCTTGCGTTTATGCAAAGTTGACCAGGTAACGAGCATCGCCATAACGACGGTCTTGCCGGTTCCCGTGGCGAGCTTTAGCGCATAGCGGAGGAGGTCGCCCGTCTCAGGCATCCTGCGTCGGTTCTGCACTTCATACAGATAAATGACGGTTTCAATCGCCTCCTGCTGGCAGAAAAAGAATCGCTTGCCTACTGCCCTTCGCTCCTCGTCCCTCTCGAACCACCATTCGAGCAAACGGCGCGTTACAATCGCAGTTCCCGGATAGCCGCTTTTGCGCCACTCGCGGATGTCGTCGCGCAACTGATTCACAACAACGTTCTTCTCTGTGCATGAGGACAAGTCCTCAAATAGAGTGGCCTCGCGGCCAACCACCCCACCGATGCCGCCGCGTGTGCTGGTGGCAGAGGCCATGAACCGCATGGACGGACGACGCTCGTTTACAAGCCGCGATCGACCACCCGACAGAAGCTGATAGTGCTTGTCTGGCTCTTCGAAAGCTTCGCAAATAACTACGCGATCAACAAAATAGGCCATAGCGCGGTGCTCCGGTTACATTTCACGGACAACGGTGGATTCGTTGCCGAAGACATCCACGACTTTTACTGCAATTCGCTTATAGCCGAGCACTTGAAATGGTTGCGATTCGAGATGAAGCTCAAACTCCTCCGCTTCAACAGGAACACCAAGAGCCTTAAGGTTCGGAGCTTTTTTAAAATCAAAAAACATTTGGCAGTTGACAAAGCAGTCGCCGTCGTAATCCTCATCGAGATACCAGGCAGCGACGTAGCCCGAACCGGCGTGTTTATAGTCCGTCGTCCGGTGCTTTCGGTCGAAGACCGCAACGCCTTTCAGACGAACGATTACCTTTGGCTGTTTTCCATTCTTGATGACCTGGACTTCGATGTCCGGCAAGGCCAGCGGTGAGAACAGTATCTCCGCCTTGGCAACCTTGAGTCCTTCAGCCAATGTATCCGGTCGAATCACCTGGAGAACAACTCTGACCTTGCCTCGTTTCTCAAGCTGGGCCTTGACTTCGCCGACATTGGCTTCGAATGCCCAGCCGAGAATATGAACTTCGAGGATACCGGACGCCAGAGCGTCTTGAACCGCATCGTTGACTTGCTTCGCAGTGACCCTTCCGGAGAGTGGCCCAACAGAAATCGCTATCTTTTCTTTGTCGGATTCCGCGACAGCATGGATAAGGCCACTTGCCCCTTGAATCGCAGCGTTTTTTCGATAGAGGCGGCAAATGACCTCGATGTAGTTTTCGAGCTTCGAGGACTCGGTGCCAGCGTCCGTTCCCGAAACGACATAACCCTTCCAATCCTCAACGGAATACCGGCCAAGGGACATGACTTCAAATGGTCCAGAGATTCGGACGGCCGAACGATCAACCTTCGGCGAGTCAACCAGGTCAACACTCTCGGGCTCTAAATCCTTGGCCAGCGTTTCCAGCGATATGCGTTTAGCCTGTTCGTAGATGAACCCCGACGATAGTGCTGCGCCTCGTGTCAATTGGTGCTCGAAGACAGAAGATACGAGACGTTGGCGTGTGACGTTAATTGCAACCCGCGACGTGTCGCATGTTATCCAGCGTCTTCCAAGACGCTCGGCGCAGATTGCACTGGTCCCCGAACCGCATGTGATGTCCAGGACGATATCCGCGGGATCGGTCGTCATCAGGATACAGCGCTCTACGACAGACTCGGCGGTCTGAACGACATAATCGCGGACGCGTCCGATCTGCATACTTTCCCATCTGTCATTGATAGGTACGTAGTTGAAATCATCTGCATACCGCTTGTAAGTAATGGTGGAACCTTCAACAATAATCCGTCCCTGTTCAGCAAGCCGCTTGAGACCTGGGGGCGGCGTTTTCCAATGGTTCCCAGCTCTCGGACGGTAGAGGGTTCCTAAAAATGTGAAGTCCTGGGGTGTGCTTGTCTCTCCATCTGACAATAACGATGTTGTCCTGAACCGCCGGCCCTGAGGAATGGGCGATTCGCCCCGCACCTCGGCCGCCGTTAGTCTCCGCGTCGTTCCGTCGTCGGATTCGATGTGGTCATAGCGGTCCAGAGAAAGGTCGCCCGCCTTTCTGGGCAGGAAAAGCTGATGATATTTCTTGCTCGCCGCCGCCTTGTCCTTTGTATACCAGAGGAGATAGTCTACCGTCGTCCCGAGAAGCGTCGTCTCCTGACTGCCCGTTTTCTGAAAAGTGATCTGTGACGCAAAATTATCCCGGCCGAACGTTTCATCCAGCAACGTGCGCACGACGTGAACGTTCTCGTCGCTAATTTGGACGAAGATATTGCCGCTCTCGGCTAGCAAGTCCCGACAGAGATAGAGGCGCTCAGATAGGTAGCTGAGATAAGAATGAACCCCGAGAACCCAAGTATCACGAAACGCTTTAATGGTGAGAATATCATCCGCTTGGTCCTTCTCATCATTCTTGGTGGAGTCAACCCTCTGCTGGAAATTCGAGTTGTAGTTGATGCCGTAAGGCGGATCGATGTAGATCATCTGGACCTTACCAAGGAGCTTTTCGTAGTGAGCTAACGACTCCATAACGTGGAGTGAATCGCCACAGATGAGCTTGTTTTTCCATCCTTCATCATGGGTATAGAATTCAACTCGTTTGGACTTGTCAGACTCGCGGAGCGTCTTCTCCAGGTCGGCGAAGATGGCGCCGAACGTCAGTTGAGGGTCTTTGTCCATCGCCCGCTTGCGGGCACGCTGGATGATTTGAGCAATGCGCGATTCCGAGACGATCTCGTTCTTTTGCAGGGGAAGAATGGGTACGTCGCGACGGTTGCGTTTGCCAGCCCAGAACAAGGTAGGGTCAGCCGCAGGGTCCATATCCACTACAACAGTGCGGTCGCCGTCTTCAGGAAGCCGTCCAACCTTGATAGCCTTGGACCAGCCGTTGTCCATCGGCACGGTCACGACCTGCTCATCAGCAGGCAGCAATGCCGTGTGGCCCGTCTCTGGCGTCCGCGGGTCCATCACGTCTTCGTATGAGTAGCGCGTCAGACGCTTTGCTTTCCCGCCGTTTGTCTTTTTGTTGCCGGCCATGTCGTTTCCTTTGCTGTTCAAGCCTTCGCTACGGCAACTGTTTGACCGGCAGTGCACATGCCGCAATAGTCGCATTTACCGCACTTACGTTGTTCCGGTGCTGCCGGCATATCATTGTTTCGAAGCGCCTCTGCCGCAGTCCGCACTTTGCCCTTAACATCCTCGATGAAGTCGTTGTCCACTGAACGCGGTTTGCGTTTACGCTCATCGAGCTCGTAAATCTCGACGAAGTCGGCGCGCTTGCCTGTGAGCTCCTCATATCCGAGGGCGTAGATGTGGAGCTGGTGTTCCGTCACCTCCTCGGCCTGGGCGCGGTCATTGGACTTCAGGTCAACGATTGTCGTCTCATTCGTATCTTTGCGCCGCACGAGATCAATGCGGCCGACAACGCTGACGCCGTCTTCCAGGCTGATGTCGATCTGCTTCTCGGAGAACTCGATGTTGGCGAAATCAGCTTTGTTGTCGTCGATATAGTTTCCGATCACTTTTTCGGCGGCAGCTTCCATGCGCTGCTTTAGCGCAGGGTTCGCAAACGGTACATGCAGGTGCGTCTCGACCAGACTTGATACGTCCGACTGAGCCGCATAGTCACCTCGAATGGCGCGGGCATGAACCTCCGCAAGAGCATTGTGAAGTGACCGGCCGAAGCCGAGTTCCTCCCGAATTGGCGGGTTGAAACCGTACAGGACTCTGAGCTTGAACTGATACGGGCACTCGAAGAAATATTTGAGGTCCGAGAACGAGAAAACCACGTTGGACACGCCCTGCTTCGGTGCGGGTACCAAACGCTGCCGTTTTGAGTAGTCCTGAGCCCGCCGTTTGACAAATTTTGAAGCCAGGATGTCATCCCAAAAGACTGACCGATTTTGGAAGAGCTTGTTTCCTGCAACCGGTGCCCACGTCAGATGCAGAAATTTCTGGCTTCTGGTCATAGCGACGTAAAAGAGTCGGCGCTCGTCTTCAATGGTGCCTTCATATCGCACCTGGTCCTTTACTCCGTTCCGCGGTATCAGGTGCCACACGCCTCGCCCGCCCTGCCTTTTTGAGGGAAACCGGTTCTTTAGCAATGCAGGCACGAACACGACGGGCCACTGCATCCCCTTGGCCTGATGAACGGTCATAATGCGGACAGCGTCAGGATTGGCATACTGGTTGTCTTGCCATCCTTCGGGATATGCATCTTCGGCCTGGAATTGCAGGAAGCTTGCAAACGCCGCGTAGAGGTCTACCGGCTTTGAGTGGTAGTGGATTGTCTCGAAGTCCGTTATGACCTGGGTAAACTTCCCCAAATTGTAGAACGCGATTTCCCCCCGACCGTTTGCTACTCGTTCCTCCCGCGCTCCGCAGCCATCCAGAAAATCGAGAAACACCCGCTGGAGGCCGTAGCGAACATTTCGCAGATTGGCGGCATTGAATTCATCGCGAAGCGCCTTCGCCTTCTGGATCGCCTGCCGGACCGCCATCGCATCCAACCCGAGGCCGGCGGCAAGCCAGATCCCTTCAAGGGCAGCGGCATCGATGGTCGGACGATTTGCCATGAAGTAGAACAGTTGCCGTGCTGCTTCTGCTTCCGGCGTTCCGAACAGGTTGTTCATGCCGGCAACCACATAAGGAATTCCGGCTGCATCGAGCGCCCGCGTGATCGGTTCCCCATTTGCGCGAACGCTGCGAAGTAGAATGGCCATATCCGACCACGAGATGCCCCTCACGTGATCCGGGTCATCTTTGGTGGGCTCCTTGATGGCAACGCCGCGCAGTGCTTGGAGGTTCTGCGCTATGTAGGCGGCTTCCTGGCCCGGATCGGCAAAAGACAGAGCGACGATATCGCCGTCCTCAAAATCCTGTGCATTGGTCGGCTGCATCTTCTTTTGCAACCGTTCCGTGTTCTGCTCGATGAATGGCCGGGCGGTTTCTACGATGCCTTGGCTGCTTCGGAAATTCTCTTCCAACTTAACCGTGGTGACCGTCGGGTAGTGCTTTTCAAACGCAAGGATGCCCTGAACACTGCTCCCCCGCCATTGGTATATGGTCTGGTCATCGTCGCCGACCACGCAGACCTTGGCACCGAGTTCGTGCAGCGACCAAACGATGGCTTCCTGAATCGGGTTCAGGTCCTGATACTCGTCTACAATAACGTGCTTGACGCGCGCGGCAAGGCGTTCCTTGAGCGGAGCATCACAGGCCAACACCTCAACTGCGGCTTCAATGATGGCTGAATAGTCCAAATGTCGCGTGTCATCCAGGAGGCTGCGATAGCTCTCCAAACCCGCAAGGACTGAGCAATTCTTCAAGGCATTCTCTAAGATATCCCCTTCGCGAAGAATGCTTATGGCGCTGAGATAGTGCGGTGTGTCCCGGTATCGCTTCAGGGGCTGCCCGGCGAGATCGGTCGAGGCCGTTAACCCACTCTTATTGCTGTGGCGATCGATGAACAGCGCTTGCTGGACCTCATTGAGCACATCGAATTTCAGGTACTTCGGGACTTCTGCCGTAAGCAGGTCAAGGCAAAAGGCATGGATCGTGCCGACGTACATTTCCGCCATGCCATGAATCTCACCAAGCTCTTCCCGGCAGCGTGAGACAATACGCTCCTTCAGTTCAGCGGCTGCCTTCTCCGTGAACGTGAAGGCAATAATGTTGTTCGGGCGGCAGCCGTTTTTGATGAGGTGCGCCACTCTGCGGGCGATCACTTCAGTCTTGCCGGAACCGGCGCAAGCTATGAGCTGCAGGTTCGAATTGCCGTGGCCGATGGCGTCTTGCTGAGATTTGGTGAGTTTCATCGCGTATGTGCACCAGGCCGACTGGTCTCAACAGTTTCGTGAGAGACGTACTTCTCCGCAGCATCCCGCACGACCCAGGCCAGCGAAACCTTCTTCTGCTTCGCGATTTCTTCGAGAGTTTCGTAAAGGGCCGGCGGAAAACTGATCGACGCCCGGACTGCCGGCGTGCTCTGCACCTGCATGCTCTTCCCCCTCCCCCGCATCTTCTTCATAGATAAACCATTGGTAATTCACCACATTACACCATATCGGTGAAGCCGCAAGTGGCGGTTTTTTCTGGCGTCAGGGACTGTCACCGGATGGCCGAGACAAAGCTCGGGAAGCGCAGCGCGTAAGGCCCGACCGGCAGCCTATGCCGGGGACGCCCCGGTAGAACCGGAACGTTAACACAATTCACCGCGCGTTATCGCGGACTGGCGCCTATGCGGGCTTTTTGTCGGCGTCGTCCTTGTGATGGCTGCGCTTTGACGGCGTGCTCGCCGTCGTAGCCCAGCTTCGCCAGCTTGTCATCAAAGACCTTGATGGCGGCTTCCTTCTGGCGAAGGACTTCCTTTATCAGCTCGTGGCGATGGGCTTCGAGCGTCTTCTGCTCTGTGAGGAATTTATCGACCGGATCGTCGGCCATGTTGATTATGATCCCATAGCCGGGCTACCGGCGGGGGCATGGATGGCGGCGCGAGGTGCGAGGCTGGGCCGCGCTATTTCCGGATTTCGCGGCCTCGGTATTAGCGGAACAACAACCTGCGGGGGTATGACCAGTCCCTTTTGGGCCTTGGCGTCTTGAGCCTGCTCTTTCGAAGGCGCTTTTTGAACCGTGAATGTCCCGTCGGGGTTGTGAATAATCATAGGCGGCTTGTCGGTGGAAGCGGCGTCCGTTACGACAGCCTTTGTTGCCTGAGGATCGTCAGCACCCATCACCGCAGCCGGAGAGGCGCAAGCTGCCAGAACGGCAAGAACCGGCGACAGCAGATTTGATGGGCGCTTCATTCGGGAGCCGTATCGCGCCGCTTGTAGACCAGCTCGACGGCCGCGAGGTCGGCAATCTCGCGCGCGTTCGTATGGCTACCGGCGGGCAGCGCGTCCGCTGCCAACAGAACTTCATTCATCGCCTGCGAAAGCGGCCCGGCGGCTGACACGGACAGTGACGCCTTGAGGATTTCGATCTCGCGCCGCATCGGCAGGTCGGCGTCAAGGCGTGCCGTGAACAGGCGGTGGACCTCGGGGTCGTTCATGACATCGGCGGAATAATCGTATATCAGGCTTTGAAAAGGCTCCGATTGCCGCGACGACTCGTGCAGCAACGCCGTCAGTATCTCGCGGTCAGGTGCCATGCCTTCTCCTTTCGTCAAGTCTACTTCTGCGCCGGCGGTGGGAATTTGTCCTTCACCACTTTGACGATGACACCCTCGACCTGGATCTTCGTAAGATCGACCTTCCCGTCATGGGCCAGGATCTCCAGTGCGCCGAGTTCGACATACAGCCGCTCAAGTCCTTCCGAAAACGGCTTGCCTTCCTGCTTGCGCGAGAACCAGTCGCGGATGTCCTGCCCCAGCTGCGGATTCTTCGCGCCGAGGTCCGACGGTCATCTTCTCGATGAAATCGACGACGTAAACCGATTGGTCATGCGTGGGTTTGGTGTTGAAGTCTTTCAGGCTCATCGCCTGCGCCGTCATCAGGACGAAAAAAGCGAGGAAAAGCTTCATAACTGAGTATAACCCGAATCGAATGAATCGGTTGCGGTCATCTTCAAAGTTTCTGTCAGCCACGATCATAAGTGTCTTGCCGCCCAACGAGGCGGCTCTGTCCTTCCTTATATAGCGTTTTCAAAACCTCCATTTTCCTCTTATAAGGACAAGGGGTTTCTTCAGATCGGGCCGCCGCCAGTCAAGGGCGCAGGGTTTGCGCTCGTGAAACCCTTGACGGCAAGGACCGATCTGACAGCTTTGCGTTGGAGGAAAATGGAGTGGGTTGTAAAACGATTTAGATCTTCGGCGCGATCTGGCCGACAGGCCGGGGCGCATTCTGCGTCTGGGGATTTTCGGTTTCGGTATCCTTGCCTTCAGCCGCTGTCTGTCCGTCAGCTGCTTTTGTGAAGGCCGGGACGGTCGAGATGGTGTATTCATCGCCGTATGCCGCCATGTAATCGGAGCTGTACGACGCCGCCAGATCGGCCGGCGCCTTGGCGGCGATGTCTGTCGGTTTCGTTTCAAGATTGTTCTGGAAGTCCTTTTCGTAGCCTGACAGCCGCTCATTGGCGGTGCTTACATCCCCTCCCCTCTCCGCCTCCTGCCGGTCGTCCAGGACTTTCTGCTTCAGGCGTTTGAGTTCATCGGCTTGCTCGATGGTCGTCTGCCGGTACTGCCACGTCGAGGCATTGGGTTTCTGATTGTGGAGCGCGGCGGCTTCGTCCCGGTCCGTGCCCTCCAGCACCCGGCCCTGCTCGTCGCGGTACTGGTTGCCGTCCACATAGACGCGGCGGCCGTCATGCAGCTTGAGCGCGTTATCCTCGATCTCCTTCCGGTGTTTCTCGACGACGAGCTGCTCCTGCTCGATCCGCGCCAGCAGGCGGTCGGAGCGGTCGCGGTATTCCAGCAGTTCCTGTTCGTCCAGCAACCGGCGGCGGTCTTCCTCTTCCTTGCGCCAGCGTTTCTCCTTCGGGTCCATATCGCGGAAGATCATCAGATGGAGGCTGGAATCACCGGAGAGTTCGAGCGCCAGCTCGTTACTGTCCTGCTGGTGGGTCAGGGCGGCCCGGCGCGCAAAGAATTCGGTCAGCCATCCCGGCGGAATCGCCCCGTCCGGCAGAGTGAGCAACTCGCCTTCCGGTAGCCGTCGAGATCGTCTTCCTCTGGTTCGGACATGACACTACCCCATCCTCGCTTTCAGACTACATCCTTAGGTTTAATATTCTGTAAATACACAACCGGGGTTAGGGGTCTTGCTTTCCAGAATATGGGTCGCGCCGCGCGGGGCCACAATTGAGACTACAGGGGCCTGTGATGACGGGGGGGAAAGGAGGCCCCTGCCCGCCCGAGCGCCTTAAGCGGCAATCAGGGCCAAATGGTGCCGGGTTTCTGCGGAGCGGGCAGGCTCCCCACTATCACCGTCAAAAGTCCTAATTCCGGGACGAAAAATTGATCAGAGGTTATTTTATGTAGAATCTGCCGCCCATCGAGCCATCACGTGTCTCAGATGAGGATGGTTCCATCCTCGGCCGCCGGGGCGGGAACAGGTGTCCCGCTTTTTCCCGGCGCCATGAAGACGTTTCAAAGGGATCTGCCCTCGCGGGATGGTTCCATCCCCTGCGCCGAAGCGGGATCATGGTGACCCGCAGGCTTTTCGGCTTCGAAGCGAGGGACTTGATGATGATGGTAGCGGGCGAGGGACTTGAACCCCCATGACCTTGCGGTCGGACGATTTTGAGCCGTCTGCGTCTGCCAGTTCCGCCAGCCCGCCACAGAGCAGTTCCTTCACTTTAGCATTTACGAAGCTCAGGGGCGTAATCGCTCGCGCGTCCCTACTCCTCTGGTTCCGTGGGCGGCTCGTTCTTCTTTTTTGTTTTCGGCCGCCGTATGTTGATCGCGGCGGCGTCGAGACTGTTCTTGAGGTGGGACGCGTAGTATTTCTCGATCATCTCGACACTGGTGCGGCAGTTCTTCGCGATCTGATAAATGTCCGCGCCTTCCATGAGACGCAGGCAGATGTAGGTGTGCCGCAGGCTGTAGGCCGTGCGGGGTTGTCCTTCACGGTCCTTCTTCAGATTTTCTTCATCAAGGATTGTGTTGAAGAGTTGCCGGTGGGTCTTGGGAAAAATCGAATCGGTCGGCTGCGGCTTGTTCCTCTCGACCAGCCTCTGAAAAGGCTTTACGGCCCCGCTGGTGCTCTTGCAATAGCCGACGCCGCGTTTGCCGCGCACCTCGATCTCAAGGATGGTTTCATGGCTGCCCTCGTCCTCGACGATCTTCACATCGCGATATTCAAGGCTGGTTCGCCTCGTCCGGCCGCAGGCCGGTATTGGCCATGAACAGGACGTAGTCGTGAAGCTGTTCCGATTCCCATTTGTAGCGGGGATTTTTCGGAGTGCGCGCCCTTCGCCGGGTGGCTTCGTAGAGCTTCTTGTATTCCTCCGGGGAAAACCATGCGCGGTGTGAAATCTTCCCCGACGCCCGGTAGGGTTCGGAGAGATCCGGAAGCCGGTCCAGCCATCGGTGGCGCACGGCGGCTTTGAGCGTCTGCCGGAGAACAACGATTTCCTGATGCATGGTGCTCCGGGCCGGCGGCTTTCCGTGGTCCTTCACCGCTTCCTCGTGGCGATGAATGCGGTACTCCTGTACCTGGCCGGGCGTGATCTCGGAAAGTCCCATGTCGCCGAAGAAGGGCACCAGATGAACCCGGAGGCGCGCGCTGTGGCCTTGAACGTACTCGGCATTGCGCTGGCCCTCGGTGATGATCTGGTATTCGCGCTCGAATTGCACAGCGGCTTCGCGGAAGGTTTTTTCGCTCGTTATTTCACCGTTCCGGACTTTGCCGCGCAATCCCAGAAACCAGTCCTCGGCGAAGTCCTTGGCCTTGGCGAGGCCGTCTTCCTTCGTCGAGACGCGCCGGTTCTTGCCGGCGAGGTAGGTCGAACACTGCCACAGGCTGCTGTTGTCGCGGCGGTAGACGTGGACTTTGCCGCCGAGGATCGTGTGTTTCTCTGGCATAGCGGTCGGGCCTCGAAAAACGGCCAAACTGTGTAAGGCTTGTGTAAGTATACCAGAGGTGTCAATGGTTTATGCTATGTGTTTGAATAAACGTGGCTTACTGATTTTGAAAGTTTTATACGGATGATTTTGAGTCCCGTGCGTCTGCCAGTTCCGCCATTCCGCCTGCGGAGTTCGTTCTCAGTTTAACAGGCTGGTGAAAAACGAATCACTGGCTAAAGCCTGTGCCACCACTTCGTCAGCGGTAATCGTCGTGCGACAGGAACTCCGGATACGCGCCCGCACCGAGCTCATGCAGATCCATCCCCTGACTCTCTCCCTCCGCGCGTACGCGCTGGCCCATCACGCGATTGAGCAGCCAGTTCAGTAGGTACGTCAGCGGCAGCACAACGCCGAGCATCGTCGCGACCGCGACAGTCTGGGCGAGCAGCTGTCCGGACCCGCCGGCTTCGAATCTGCCGAAAATCCCCACCGCCAGCATGCCCCAGATCCCGCCCACGGCATGCACCGAAATCGCGCCGCCGGGGTCGTCCACTTCGAGCCGCAGATCGAGCAGCTCCACGGCAAACGGTACCAGCCCGCCCGCCACGAGTCCGACGATGACCGCCTCCGCAGGCGCGATGAACGCACACGCGGCGCTGGATGCGACCAAACCGGCGATCCAACCGTTGGCCGTCAGCGAGGCGTCCGGCTTCGTAAACCGGATCTTCGTGATCAGCGCTGCTGCCAGCGCCGCGGCGCAGGCAGCAAACAGCGTATTCACCGCGATCAGCGGCAGCCTGCCGAGGTCAACCTTCGCGAAGAGAATCGCGCCCGCTGAGTTCAGGCCCAGCCATCCGGCGAGCGCCAGCATGCATCCGAACAGGACCAGCACCGCGTTGTGGCCCGGGATCGCCATCGGCATGCCTTCCTGAGAGTATTTGCCGCGCCGCGCGCCCACAATCCAGGTGACAGCCAGTGCGGTGAGTCCGCCCACCGCGTGGATGGGGCCGGCGCCGCCCGGATCCAGGTAACCGCGCCCGAGCGCATAATTAACGCCGAGCTGCGCCAGAAAACCGCCGCCCCAGGCCCAGTGCGCGAACAGCGGGAAGGTGATCCCGGCGAGCAGCGCGGTGGAAGCCAGGATGGCTCCCAGGCGCCAGCGGTCGGAGCCCGCGCCCAGCGGGATCAGCCCGGCGAAACCCGCCGCCACCAAACCAAACCAGGCCACCAGCATCGGCTGGCCGGCGGTAAAGCCGCGGAAGAACCAGGGTGCCGCGCCGATCCAGTCCCAGGGCTTGCCGCCCGCCATCAGCAGATAACCGGGGCCGCCCGCGAATCCCTGAAAGGCCCGGCCGCAGATGAAGTACATCATGGCGGCCGCGGCGATCACCGAGAGCGCCGCCATCATCGCATGCGCCGCGTTGCGCGCCCGGCCGAGACCGGCGTTGATCACGGCCAGTCCGGCTCCGGCCAGCGGACCAGGCATCAGGCACAGAATCACCGCCAGCGTCTGCGTCTCAGTCATCCTTCGGCCTCAGGTGAGAGCGGAAGGCGAGCACCAGCCCCAGTATCTCGACGCCCACGCCGGCCAGCATAAAAATCACGCGCGTTCCGGCGGAGGGGAGCAGCGCCAGCGCCACTACAACGAGCACCCAGCCCGATAACAGCATGAGGAAACCAGCCACTCTCATAAACATTTCAGGTTCGCCGCGAGAAAACGGACGGACAAAAGTAACATACAGCACAACGGTTACCCGTTGAGGAATAAGCCCTCACAACTAACTTACGTCTTTCTTTTGACTTCCTTATCAACAGGTTCTATCCCAGTCATAAGAATTTTGAGTTTCTCTTTGCGGCTCAACGCTGTGAGTATAGGAGAACCGGACCGCGCTTGTCTCGGCTTGGTGGCCCGAAATCTGAAAACAGAAGGAACCCAAATTAAGGACAGCTTATGGCAGATCAAGCCCCTGAAATGCAGAAAACACTGGGCCTCACAGGCCTGACGATGAACGCGATGGCGCTGATCGCGCCAGGCGCATTCCTCTGGCTCACGTTCGTGGCGCAAGCCACGGCGGGAAACACGGCTCCCGCCATGTGGATCGGCATCTTCTTCGCGGTGCTGCTTTGCCTGGCCACCGCGGTTTGCTACGCGGAACTCTCCAAGTTGTATCCGGGCACGGGCAGCTCGTATTATTTCGCGGAACAATCGTTCCTCAATCACCAGGGCGCATGGCGGTACGCGCGGCTGGCGAAGTTCATCGTCGGATGGGGCTCGCACCTCTATTACTGGATTTATCCGGGCGTGATGTGCGGCGTCATGGGCGTGATCTGCGGCTATCTGGCAGGGACGCTCTGGCCCACGTTCATGAGCGCTTCCAATCCCGGGCCGATGTTCATGATGCTTTGTGCCGTTGCCACCGCGTTCGGCGTCGCCTAGATCGCGCATCGGGGCGTCAGCGGATCCACCTCCGTCAACATCGCGATCAATGTGATCCAGATCAGCGCGCTGCTGGTGTTCTCCGTGATGGCGTTCAGTTACCGCATCAATCACGCGGCCGGCACACCGGCGCTGAAGTTCGATTCGCAGACCACCGCCGCTTATCCTTACGAGTTTGCCACCGAGAAGCAGACCGCTAACGGTCAGACGACCGAAGTGATTTCACGCGACGCGATGGGCAATCCGAAGCCGAAGCTGGATGCCGCGGGCAAGCCGGTTCAGTTTCCGATCGCTTATCCCGAGCACGACGACAAAGGCAACTTCCTGTCGCACCCCAGCGCGGGATCGGTGGTCGGGATCCACAATTTCGGATGGATGTTCGTGCAGGCCACCATCGCAATCCTGATTCTGGTGGGATTCGAGTCGGTCACTTCGATGGGAGGCGAAGCGAAGAACGCCAAGCGCGACATTCCCAAGGCCGTTATCATTTCGCTGCTGGTGCAGGGGGTGTTCTGTTATCTGATCGAGTACTTCGCGGCAAACTACTTCCTCAACAGCGGATACCCGATGAGCACCGCGACCGGATCGGCGGCGCCCATCGGCGACATGATGATCATGGTGGGCGACGCGCTCTTCGGCTCGGGCAACGGCAGGATCTTCATGCTGGTGGAAGCCTTCACCGTGTTCCTCGCCATCATCGGGACCACGCTCTCCTGCATCAACACCGGGGCGCGCGTGACCTACGCGATGGGCAAGGACGACGAGGTGCCGGAGCATTTCGGCATGCTGCACTCCAAGAACCTGACCCCGCACCGCGCCATCTGGACGCTGGCCACGATTTCGGCGGTTGTCGGCTGCATCACGGTGGCGAATCTGTTCGGCGACGCCGGCGCTCTGTCCGACGCAACCATCAAAGCGCTGCCGCAGGGCTTCTTGTCGAGCTTCGGCTATCTGTCTCACGACGGTATGGCGGCTCTGCCCAACTCGCTGCTTGCGGTGACGCTGGCATCCAACTTCGGCACTTTCCTTCTGTACATGCTGAGCTGCGTCATCTGCATTGTCGGATTCCACAACCATCCGTCGTACAACGCGCTCAAACATATGTTCGTTCCGATCTTCGGTGTGCTGGCGAACCTCGCCTGCATGCTCTTCTACATCATCGGACCGTTTATGGGCTTCGGCACCAAGCTGGAACCGTTCACGGCGCTGGGTGTCGCTCTGGTCTGGGCCATCTATGGCGGCATCTACTTCGTTTCGTCCAGCAAAAAGAAGGGCAGGACCACCCTGATCGGGGAGAGCGGACGGCGCGTCACCGCCTGACGTGATTCCAAACGGTTAATTGCTCCCGTTCCCCTGGGCTGCGCGGCTTCCGCAAGGAGACTTCGCAGGCCAGGGGATTCGTCTTGTTCTGAAAGGAATTATGTCCGCCGGAGCGAGCTTTACAGGAAGGACGTTGAGTCCGTCACCCTCTTCCGCTTCCATGCTGAATCTGGAATTCGCTGAATTGTCCGACGTGGGCCGCGTCCGCGACCATAACGAGGATTATTTGGGCCATGCTCTGCCCGCATCCGAAACCGAGGGCCGCACGCAAGGCTGGCTGTTTGCCGTGGCCGATGGAGTGGGCGGCGAAGAAAGAGGCGAAGTCGCGTCGCAGACTGCCATCGAGACTCTGATCGATGGCTTTCGCGGCGCACCCAAAGGCGAAGCGCACACCGTCCTGATGCCGCGTCTCGTACAGAAAGTCAATACGAGGATCTACGAGCTCGGCAGAGCCGCCAGCCCGGGCGGATCCAGAATGGCCACTACTCTCGTTGCCTGCGCGTTCCGCTACGACCGCGTGGTGGTCGCGCATGTCGGCGATTCGCGCTGCTATCTGATCCGCCACGGTCTTGCGCTCCAGGTCACGCGCGATCACACCGTGGTGGCCGAACAGGTGCGCCTCGGTCTGCTTTCCGAGGGCGAAGCGGCCCAGGCGCAGACCCGCCATCTGCTCAGCCGTTCGCTGGGCAACGATCTCTTTGTCAACGTGGAAATCGGCGACCGCCAGGTGCAGGTCGACGATGTTCTCCTGCTTTGCTCCGACGGACTGCATGGGCCCGTGAGAGGCTCGGAGATCGGCGAGATCGTGCAGTGGAATCCCGATCTGAACGTGGCCGCGCGCAAGCTCATCGCGCTTGCAAACGAGAGGGATGGCGGCGATAATGTGAGCGTCCAGCTGATTCGCGTGCGCGACGTGGAGCGGATGGGAATGTACCGCGGACGTCCCTACAAGCTGCGCTGAAACACGCTTCTTCATGACCGCACTCAAAGCCGGCGATCTGCTCGATCACTACCGCATCGATAGCCTCGTCGCCCGCAGCGGCATGGCTTCGATCTTTCGCGCGACCGATACCGAGAACAACCGCCAGGTCGCCATCAAGGTGCCGCATCCGGAGATGGAAGCCGATCCGCAGCTATTCGACCGCTTCAAACGCGAACAGGAGATCGGCCAGAAGCTGGACCATCCGGGCGTCATGAAAGTCTTCAAAGATGCCCACCACAGCCGCGTGTACATGGTGATGGAGTGGGTCGAGGGCCAGCTCCTTCGCCAGATTCTGGCGGCCAAAGGCAAGCTGCCGCAGGACCGCGCCACCCGGCTCACCGCCCGCATCTGCAATGCGCTCGATTACATCCATTCGCACGGCGTCGTGCATCGCGATCTGAAGCCGGAAAACATCATGGTCGACAGCAGCGACAACATCAAGCTGATCGACTTCGGCATCGCCGGCAACGAAGGCTCACGGCGGCTTACCTTCGCCAACCTGACGAATGTGATGGGCACGCCGGATTACATTTCGCCGGAGCAGGTGAAGGGTAAACGCGGCGACGGCCGCAGCGACATCTATGCCATGGGCGTGATGCTGTACGAAATGCTCACGGGCAAAGTGCCGTTTACGGGCAACAACGCCTTCGTGATCATGAATGACCGGCTGCTGAATAATCCGATCCCGCCGCGCGAGATCGATCCGGCCATTCCGCCCGCCCTGCAGGAGATCATCTACCGCGCCCTCGAGCGCGACCCGCGCAACCGCTATGCCACGGCGCGCGAGTTCGCCGGGGATCTCGAACACCCGGAGCAGGTAGGCGTCGCCGACCGCCCCGAGCTCACCAACTGGAAGACGCGCAAGTCCAACGTCCCGAAACGAATTCTGAATTACGCCCTGCTGGCGCTGGTGCCGGTGGTGATTTTCGCGCTATTGCTCTGGGCGGCGCGAAAAGGTTAAATTTGCCAGCAGAGCCAGAGTCCGGAGCGCAAGGCGCACGTCGCCCGCCGCCGAGGCTTCACGGATGTAGGTGCGATCCAGATCCAGCTTGCGGCGCAGCGGCCCCGCCGCGTAAGCTGCCTCTGCGTCGCCGGGATTGAGGTGCCGTTCGGCGTGTGTGCAGTAGTAAAGCGTGCCCGGACTCGTCAGCCCGGGCAGTACGTTCAGCGTCTCGCGGTCCGAATCGGTGTAGAAATGCCCGACGATCCAGGGATCTTCCGGGCGCGGTCCCACAAACGCCATCTCGGCGCGCACGATATTGATCAGCTGCGGAAGCTCATCCAGTCTCAGACGCCGCAGCAGCCGTCCGAACGGGAATATGCGCGGGTCTTCCGGCGCCGCGATCCTGCTGCCGGCCGGCGCCGCATACATGGTGCGGAATTTGTACATGCGGAAGCGCGCACCGCGCAGCCCAACGCGTTCCGCCATGTAGAAGACCGGACCGGGGTTGGAGATGCGGATCGCGACGGCGATGGCGGCCAGCAGCGGCGACAGCCCCACCAGCGCGGCCGCGGCGATGAGCGCTTCCATCCTACACCGGAGCGGCTGCAGTTCTGTTCTCCCGCACGATGGCACTGACCGCCTCGATGACATCGTCAACATCGCCCTCTGCCATTGTCGGATAAATCGGCAGTGACACCAGCCGCTGATATTCGCGATACGCGACGGGGAAATCGTCCGGCTGCGAGCCGTGCGCGTGGCGCCACCACGCGTGCAGATGCACCGGTATGAAATGTACCGACGCCGCGATGTTTCGGCGCCGCAGTTCGCAAATGAACTCATTCCGCGCCATGCCCAGTCCGTCGCAGTTCAGCCGCAGCGCGTATATATGCCAGGCATGTGCGATTCCAGCCCGGCAGGGAGGGATTTCAAGCTCTTCGAAACGCCCGAACGCGTCGTTGTAACGCGCGGCGATTTGGGCGCGCCGGGCAGCGAATCCGCCGAGCTTCGGCAGTTGTGCGAGGCCGATGGCCGCCTGGATGTCCGACATGTTGTATTTGAAGCCCGCCCGCGTGACCTCATAGAACCAAGGCGCGGATTTCCGGTCCCGCGCGAACGAATCGTCCATGATGCCATGCAGGCTCAGAAGCCGCGCTTCTCCGATCAGGTCCGGCGGCCCGGTCAACATGCCGCCTTCGCCCGTGGTCAGGTTCTTGGTGGCATAAAACGAAAAGGCCGTGAGAACCGGAATGCCGGCGTTGCCCGCCGCCCCAATCGCTTTTCCCCGACAGCCGGCCGGCAGTGCATGTGCTGCGTCTTCCACCAGCGCGCAGCCATGCCGCCGCGCAATCTCGATAAGGCTGGCGCGATCGCAGGGATGGCCGTAGAGATGGACCGGCATAATCGCCGCAAGCCTTTCGCCGGATCGCAGCGAGCGGGCCGCGCGGTCAACTTCGGCCGGGTCGATATTGAGAGTTTCCGCATCGACATCGACCAGCAGCGCGCGGGCGCCCGTCTGTTCGATCGCCTGCACGCCGGAGCAGAAATCCATCGCCGGTGCGATCACCACCGCACCTTCGCCCACACCCAGGGAAGCCAAAGCCAGATGCAGCGCCGCCGTACCGGAGTTCAGCGCCAGCGCCGCCGCGGCGCCGGTGAATTCGGCAAAACGCTGTTCGAAAAGATGCGTACGCGGCCCTGTCGTGATCCAGCCCGAACGCAGCGCAGCCACGACTTCGGCGATCTCTTCTTCTCCGATGGCAGGCGGAGCGAATGGCAGCAGCGAATCGCGCATGTGGACGTTTGCTTTGATTGTAGGGGACTGAGATGGAATGGTAACGTTGTCGGTGGGCAAGGAATGATGTCAACACTGCCGAAGACATTCCTCACGCCGGAACAGTATCTCGAAATCGAGCGCCGGGACGAATGGAAAAACGAGTACCTCAAGGGCGAGATGTTCGCAATGCCGCGTGTGGGCGAAGCACACTCTCTTATAGTTGCCAACCTGGTCTGTGAGCTGCGGCTGAAGCTGCGTCCGACACCATGTCGCGTCTTTGCCAGCAGAATGCGGGTTTGCACGAAACCGGATAGCTTTTATGCGTATCCCGACGTTATCGTGGTCAACGGCGGAGTCGCGCTTTCTCGATGATGAAAAAGAAAACCTGCTCAATCCCGACGTGATCATCGAGGTGCTTACGCCGTCGAGCGAGGCTTACGACCGCGGCCGCAAGTTCGAGATGTACCAGGCTCTCGAATCCCTCCGCGAATACATACTCGTGGCGTCGGACCGGGTTCACGTCGATCTCTACGCACGGTTGCCGGATGGTCGCTGGATGCTGACCTCAGCCGACTCTCCCGACGCCTCACTCACTCTCGAATCGATTAACGCGCAGCTGGAGCTCGGCGGTTTATACGAGAATGTCGAACTGACGGCCTGACCGGGCGCCGCACGCTAGAATGGGAACTTACCGTTCCCCGATGAGCGAGACCCACGAGAAGGTGGTCGCGATCTACCCTGGATCGTTCGATCCGATTACCAGCGGCCATCTCGACGTGATCGAGCGCGGCTCGCGGCTGTGCGACCGCCTGATCGTTTCGATTCTGCGCAACGAAGCCAAGGCGCCCCTGTTCAGCGTGGAGGAACGCATGAAGATGCTGACCGAAGTCACCAGCCACTGCGCCAATGTCGAAGTCGACTGCTTCGACGGACTGCTCGCCGACTACGCGCTGAAGCGCGGCGCGCGCGTCATCATCCGCGGCATACGCGCCATTTCGGACTACGAATATGAACTGCAGATGGCGCTGATGAACCGCCGTCTGCAGCCACAGATTGAAACCATCTTCCTGCTTGCCGGCGAACAGTATTCCTTCATCAGCTCCAAACTCGTGAAGGAGATCATCAGGCTGGGCGGCCCCGTCGCCGGCTTCGTACCTCCGACTGTCGAGAAACGCTTGCGGGAAAGGCTCAAGGAAATCGATTAAGCGCACAGGCCGAAGGGTCCGTTGTGCGCGTATTCAGGAAGCGACATGACACCAACAATGAAAGCAGTAATCGCGGATCGCATCTCGTCCATCAGCGTTTCCTCCACCATGAAGGTCATGGCAGACGCCGACAAGCTGCAGCGCGAGGGAATCGACGTCGTCGATTTCAGCGCGGGGGAACCCGATTTCCCGACGCCCGACAACATCAAGCTGGCTG
Source organism: Terriglobia bacterium (assembly GCA_963832905.1). Taxonomy (GTDB): domain Bacteria; phylum Acidobacteriota; class Terriglobia; order Bryobacterales; family Bryobacteraceae; genus BOG-234. Next base: position 1,915,276 of record CAWHVO010000002.1, read on the forward strand.
CTATCCACGCCGTCGTCAACAATTACTCCAAGTACACGCCCGTCGGCGGCACCGTCGAACTGAAACAGGCCGTGATCGACCGGCATCGTGCTGAGTATCGGCACCGATTACAAACTTTCCGAGTGCATCATCACGGTTGGCGGCAAGCACGTGCTGTTCAACTACACGCAGGCGCTCGTCAATCCCGGCGACGAAGTCATCATCCCGGTGCCCTACTGGGTCACTTACAAGGACATCGTGAATTACGCGGGCGGCAAGTGCGTCTTCGTCGGCACCGACGAACAGGAAGGCTTCCGCCTGACGGCCGCGATGATCGAGCGTCACATCACGCCGCGCACGAAGATCGTCATCATCAACTCGCCGTCGAATCCGGCGGGCGCCGTTCTCGACAACGCAGAATTCGAGAAGCTCTATCACATCACGTCGAAGGAAGGCATCTTCATCCTGACCGACGAGTGCTACTCGCACTTCCTCTACGACAGTAAGCCCTACTCGGTGGCCTCGATCAAAGGGTCGAAGCCCACCGTGCTTGTCGCCGGCACCGCTTCGAAAACCTACGCCATGACCGGCTAGCGCATCGGCTACGGCCTCGCGCCCGAGGCGATCATCGGCGCGATGAGCAAACTGCAGAGCCACTCCACTTCGAATCCGACTTCGGTTGCGCAGAAGGCCGTGGTCGAAGCGCTCAGTGGCAGTCAGGACTCGGTGCCCCGTATGCTTGCAGAGTATCGCCGCCGCCGCGATTTCGTGGTGCCGCGGCTCCGACAGATCCCCGGCGTGAAGTGCTCCATGCCCGCCGGTGCGTTCTACGCCTATCCGAACTTGCGCGGCGCGATGGACCGGGCCGGCATTAAAACGCCGCTTGAATTCGCCGACCGGCTGCTCAAAGAAGCCAATGTCGCGGTAGTGCCCGGCGAGGCGTTCGGCACCAACGATCACGTCCGCATGTCGTACGCGACTTCGATGAAGGAACTGGAGCGCGGTCTCGAACGCATCCACAAATTCGTGGAATCACTGGGTTGAGCGCGCGGCCCATTAAACTTGCCCCGACCTTTTGCGACCGGATCTGGGGCTCGCCGAACACAGAGCCGTGGTATCGGAATACCGCCGGGCGGAAGACCGGAGAAGTCTGGTTTCCCGCCTCGGACTCCGTGGGCATCCTGGTAAAGTTCCTGTTTACCTCGGATAAACTTTCGGTTCAGGTGCACCCCGCTGACGACTACGCCCGCCTGCATCATGGCTCCTGCGGCAAGACGGAGATCTGGCACATCCTGCGCGCCGAACCCGACGCGCAGGTGGCGGTCGGACTGCGCGAAACCGTGACGCCGCCGCGCCTTCGTGACGCGGCACTCTCGGGCGAAATCATGCACCTGCTGAACTTGATGCCGGCGCGCGCCGGCGATACGTTTTTCGTGCCCGCGGGCGCGATTCACGCCATCGGTGGCGGTCTGGTCGTGTGCGAGATTCAGCAGCATTCGGACGTGACCTATCGCCTCTACGACTACGGGCGGCCGCGCGAACTGCACCTCGATCACGCCCTCAAAGTGGCGATTCCCGAACCCTTCGAGGCGCGCACGTCGCTGCCGTTCGAATGCCCCTGGTTCCGGGCCGAACCGCTCACCATCCGAGGGCCGGTGACGATGCCGGCTCCGGCATCGAACGCGATATATATCGGAATCGAAGGCGAGGGTTCGATCGCCGGAGAGCGCTTCACGGCCGGCGAGGCATGGGAAATTCCCGAAGGTTCTGCCGCGTTCGAAATCGTCAGCACGGACGCCCGCTTTCTGATCGCGTCGCGGCCCCGTTAGCGCAGCCAGCCAGGATTGAGAATTTTGCGCGCACAACTGTCGCGAGTCTGCCGAGCGCTTTGGGAACCCTCAGTAGTCTTCCTGGGTGTGATCATCGTTTTCTGGAAGATCGCACTCACCAGACATTACACGTTCCTCGCCAGCTCCGATCTGGCGTACATGGTCGTGCCGCGGCTCCAGGCGATCGTCAACGCGATTCGGCACGGGTCAATCCTGCTGTGGAATCCGTATGAGCTGTTCGGACAGCCGGCGATCGGCCAGGTGGAGCCCGGAGTCACCAGCCCGTTCACGTTCCTGATGGCGCTGGCGCCAATGCACAATGGCCAGCTCGATCTGCATTACGTCAATCTTTGGTTCGTGCTGATTCACTGCCTCGCCGGGACGTTTGCATGGAAGTTTTTCCGCGAGCTTGGCTGCTCGGCCGGCCCAGCGATCATCGGCGGCATTCTCTGCGCCACCATGGGCTACTACGGTAACACCGGCTGGCCCAACCATGTGGAGCCGGCGATCATGGCGCCTCTCGTGTTTCTCTTTCTGATGCGTTCTCTGCGCGGCCGCGCGCCGCTGAAGAACGCCGCGTGGGCGGGCGTCATGCTGGGGATTTCCTGGCTGTGCGGACACCACGATCCGCCGGTGATGATGACCTGCGCGGTGGCAGGCATTGGTCTGATACTCGGATTTCCACGCGCCAGGCGACTGCCCATGCTGGCGCGCATGGGCGTGCTGTTTGCGGCCATGGCGCTCATCGCCGCGGTGCAGATTTTTCCCGCTGTTGAATACGGAAAGCTGGCAACCCGCTGGACGGGTACGGGCCCGAAAACCTGGCACGACAAAGTGCCCTTCAGCGAGCATGCGAACAGCAGCCTCTTGCCTGGCGAGCTGCTGCACATCGTGACGCCGGGCGGAGACACCAACTTCTCCGATCCTTTCGTCGGCGTGGTCGGGCTGAGCCTCGCCGCCATTGCGGTGTGGAGCGGGTTTCGCCGCAAGGAAGTTCGGCTCTTGGTATTCCTTGCCTTGGCGTGTCTGCTTTACGCCATGGCCGGAAGCGACGTACTTTATGGCCCGGTGTATGCGCTGGTGCCGCTGATGGAGAAAGCCCGGGAGCCGATTGCTGTGCTGTTTCTGTTCCACCTTGCAGTAGCCGCGCTGGCCGCCATGGGGATCGAGACCCTGATAGCAGCGCCGGATGCATCGCGCGAACGCCGCGTGGCGAAAACGCTGCTGTGGCTGGCGGGAGCGATTGCTGTCGTTTATTACGTCCTCGACACGTTCCGTCTGGGAATCGATCAGCGGATCATGATGACTGCGCTGATTGCGGTTCTCATGGCTGCGATTTACTGCGCCCGGAGTTTTACTGTGCTGCCCCGCGGATTGGCGCTGGTTCTGATCGGTTTCCTCGTGATGATCGAGCAGGGTCTGGAACTGACCGGGCCCTGGGCCAACGTGCGCGATACCGGCCGCATGGCCATGCTGAACGATCTCAGCGATACGCAGGACCTCGCCGAATGGCTGCGCCGCCAGCCCGATCCAAAACGCATTCACAAAAACGACGCCGACGTTCCGTTCGATTTCGGCGACTGGTACGGCTTTGACAGCGCCTACGCCTACGGCGCCAGCATGCTGACCCAGACATTCGACCTTGGCTGGCGGAACGAGCGGCTCGGCCACATGTACGGGATGAATTACACACTGAGCCGTGCCCGGCCGCGGGAAGGACTGCAGGACGTTTTCACGGGAAGAAGTGGCATCAAAATCTGGTACGACCCCGGCGCGTTTCCGCGCGCCTGGACTGTCCATCACATTCTTGTCGTTCCAGACCGGCTGAAGAGCATGGCGGAGGTCGCCGGCGGCACGTTCGATCTCCGCGGCACGGCTCTGACGAACGCAGCAACACCCGCACCGGATTCCTGCTCAGGCGAAGACAAAGTCACCGGGATCGTGGATGAGACCGAATCCTTCCGCGCCAGCGTTGAGATGGCGTGCCAGGGACTGCTCGTTGTGAGTGACAACTGGTTTCCTGGCTGGCGCGCCTCAGTCGACGGCAAGTCAGCGAAGATATGGAAGGTGGATCACGCGATCCGCGGCGTGACTGTACCGCCGGGTCGCCACACGGTAACGATGAACTATCGCCCGTTTTGGGTCTACGTTGGGTTTCTTTGTACTTTGGCGGGACTGGCCGGAGCAATCATCCTGCAGTGCCGCCGCGAAGAAGACAGCGCCGCAATGCTGTAGAAGCCCTGCTTTCCCCTGCTTTAAACGAACTCGTAGCCTCTGCCGGAGACACCGGTCGAGATCAGCTCCGTTGTGCAGCCATTCATGGCGAAAACGTTCCGCACCATATCGCAGACCGATTCCGCGCCGCGTTCGAAAAACACCAGCACCGCCGGCCCGGCGCCGCTCAGCGCGCATCCCAGCAGGCCGGTTCTGCGCAGACGCAGGATCTCGGCCAGCCCAGGAACCAGCTGCGTGCGGAACGGCTGATGCAGCCGGTCTTCGAGCGCCATCGGGAATGCAGACGAATCGCCCGTCGCCAGAGCGGCAATCAACAGCGCCGTGCGCTGCACGTTGAACACGACGTCGGCCTGCGAGTAGCAGTCGGGCAGCACCGCGCGCGCTTCTTTCGTCGGAACTCCGAAATCCGGAACCACCACCGCGATGTCGAACTTTTCGGGCATGTCCAGCCGGATGGCGCGTGTCAGACCGCCGGGCTCCGTGCCGCTGGCCACGATCGAACCCAGCACACATGCGGCGACGTTGTCCGGGTGGCCTTCCAGTCGCGCCGCTTCGTCGAGTATGCGCGCCGGCTTCCAGCGCAGGTCGAGGAGACGCTCCGCGATGAGTACTCCCGCGGTCAGCGCCGCGGCGCTCGAACCGAGCCCTTTTCCGATCGGAATATCGTTATTAATGACCAGATGAACCGGCGGCAGCGGCAGGCGGGCGCGCGCGGCGACAGCCAGCGCCGTCTTCCAGATCAAATTTTCGTCGTTGGCGGGGATCAGATTCGCGTCACGCCCGCTCACCTCGATTGACAGGGTGTTGTTGGGCGCAAAGCGGCACTCCAGCCAGACTTTGAGAGCTACAGCCAGCGCGTCGAATCCGGGTCCGAGATTGGCGCTGGATCCGGGCACCCGCACAGTGAATGGAGTCAAGCAGTCATTATCGCGTGGCGATCCGTACTTTTTCAACGAAGTTATCCTGGAATGCCGTACGATGTCGGGAGGCGATGACTCCGCAGCGCTTTCTGTGTTCACAACTGGTGGCTTTAACTGACGGTGCCTCCGAAACCGCCGGCGACCGCATCGTCAGTCTGGAGGAAATCTGGATTACGGGAGCGATTCTCGAAGCCGAAACCGCGATCACGCGCGGTGCTCACATCGAACTGCGCTGCGGACCGGCCTTTTTCAGGGGCCGTGTCGTCGAAGTCGAGCCGCATGAATTCGGTTACCGGTTTGAAGTGGAGTTTTCGCCGAAAACACCCTGGCGCCCGGAGGAATTCCGCCCGGACCACCTGCTCGACCCCTCGACGCCGGGCAGCTATCAGTCCTGAGTCTGTAGGGCAGGCCTTTTCGCCGAGGTGCGCCGTCCCGCCGGGCCATCTCTGATTCGTTGGTGCGGATGAGAGGACTTGAACCTCCACTTCCTTGCGGAAACCAGAACCTAAATCTGGCGCGTCTGCCGGTTTCGCCACATCCGCGAATCTTGCCGCGATTATAACAACGTCATCGCGGGGCTGGTGTCAGCCGCTATGCTAACCTGACGGTTGCGGGCCGCGAACGCCTTCCGCATCGATCAACCATCCAGTCGATCTGATAAGTCAAAGAGCCGGTAGCTCAGTCGGTAGAGCATCGCACTTTTAATGCGGTGGTCGCGGGTTCGAGCCCCGCCCGGCTCACCATTTTAATCAATCAGTTAGCCGGTAGCGTTTTTGACTGATTGTCCTTACGTGTACTAATTTCCTTCTGTTCGATGTGGAACGCCTCCAGTTTCTCTCTCGCGATGGCGAGGTCCTTCTGGCTCACGATGTCGTAGCGAAGATAGACCGACTCGGTTCGGTGCCCGCTGATTGACATCGCTATCTTTCGCGGTATACCAGCCCTCTCCATGTTTCGGATTGCGGACCTGCGAAGGTCGTGGAAGAGAAGATCCGGAACTCCGGCCTCCTCGGCGGATCGGCGCCACCCTTTCAGGCTATGTCCGATTGGCTTGCCGTACCAATGAAAGACCCATGGCACATCTGGCCAGTTAGCGTCGTGTTCTGCTTTTTGGTGCGCAAGGGCCGGGATGAGATCGCCGTAGATCGGTGCGGTTCGGGCGCGCTTGCCTTTTGTCTGAGCGGCCGCGAGGCGGATCTCTTTTGCGTCGAGGTCAACTTGAGACCATTGCAGTTTCCGCAGTTCGCCAGCCCGCATACCGAGGTGATATCCCGCGATTGCGATGCACCTCAGATGCGGCGGAAGGGCTTTGAGGAGCTTGCGGTAGTCCGCGTCTTCCACAAATCCCTGACGGGCGTTGTCGAGTCTGAACAGGCCGAAGTGTGGTGCCTCGCCACGGTATAGGCCCGCTTCCCTGGCGAGGGTGAAGCCGCGACGTATCACGGCAAGCTCCCGGTTGATCGTGGCGTCAGCAGCGCCTTCGACGCGGCGTTCTTTCTTGTAGGTCTTCAGCCGTTCTGAGGTCAGCGCGAGTGCGAGGAGTTGTTCGAACGGCTTGCGTAGGTGCTTCTCGGCGCGCCATCGAAGATCTTCGAGACCGCGTTTGTTGTGGAACTCATAGTCGGCGACGACGAGTTCGCAGAGATTCCAAACCGTAAGCCGTTCGGCGGTTAGCCCCTGAAAACGACCGGTGGCGATATCGCCGAGTCGGGTGGCGAGCATTCGTTCCGCATCTTTGCGATCCTCGGATTTCGACGATTCGGCATATTGCTTGCCGTTCCGGCTAAATCGAATCCACCAGACCGACCCGCGCTGGTAGATGTTGCCCGTCCCATTCGGACGTTTCGACATACGTCTCATTTTACAGCGCCAATTCCTTGGCTCGGTCGATGATTCGGTCGAGATCCGCGACATCGACGAGCACTCGGCGCGCTTCTTCAGAGAGCTTTACGCGAGGGATCTTGCCATTGCGAATCAGCTTATAAACACTTCGCGGAGGCAGGCCGAGGTAGG
>CAWHVO010000003.1:0-355223 GCA_963832905.1 Terriglobia bacterium
CGGAGCGCGGCGATTCGTTTGTAACCGTCGATTACCAGGTAGCTGTCGCTGCCGTCTTTGGCGATCACAACAACGATGGGCGTCTGCTGGCCGCTCTCAGCCAGCGAGGCCAGCAGTTGGCGCTGGCGGTGCGGCTCGCGGACTCGCAGGTGCTCCCATCGCAGGTCGAGCTGGTGAAACTCCAGGTGCATGGTCGGGCGGCTGAACCCGAGTATGCGGGAGGTTGGGACTGGTCTTTTGCGGAAGCGGGGGAAGTGTGCCGGGAACTGCTGTGGGATCAGTGAGATAGGGCCGGATCTGGTCTTTCGCGGTGCGGACGATTAGTGCCCCCATAACGCCAATGAAATCAGCGCCTTGCGAGCCGAACTGGTCTTTCGCGACCTCCCAGGGAAGTTGCTTGAGAGGAGGGGGCAATCGCAGCGGTTCGGGTGATTCAGGGTGCGCCGCCGCGCGCCGGTCGATTCGCCATGCGATGGAATAGCCGGGGTTCTGATTACGCCAGTTTGCCTGGGTCTTCTGGCGCCGCGCCTTCTGGCAGTCCGGACTCCCGCAGGCTCGCTGCCGGCTTCCCACTCGCGGATTCGGCCGGAACCACCGGCGACAGATGGTGCACGGTCTCTTCCGGGCCTCGGGCATCGTGATGTTCTATCGTCTTCATCACGACTTCAGCCGCCGCGAGGCGCGATCAGTTCAGAATGCCTGGGTCATTTCTGACGAGCAGAGGTGGGTCACTTCTGGAAGGCGCCGAAGACGCAATCGACGCAGATTCGGTGGCTGCGCTGTTTGCGTTGCAAAATGTATGCGGTATTGGGCATTCAGCCTGTCTGGACTTTTCTGCCACGGGCTGTTAGCCATGCTGCTCCGTGAACGAACCGCTTGCGCCCATGGCGTCCCCGGTCGTCCGCCGCGCTTCCGCACTTTTGATGCGATGCGTCAAAAGGCCAATTTCCTGCGTGTGTCGTTCGATCCGGCGTCGCAATTCGGCGATGCCTGTTTCCCTTTGACGGCGGCCCGGGCCGGGGAAGGCAAATTCCAGTGCCCTCTCATATTCCCGGCGCCACCGCCTCAGGACATTGGCATCAACATTACACGACTTGGCCACCTCGCCCACCGAATCGCCGGCTTCCAAACGTTTTAGAGCGTTGAGTTTGAAAGCGCGCGGAAACTTCCTTCGCAGTGAAGCCATGAATTGCCCCTGTGGAACAAATTTCTCCGAACCGCGCACCTCCTCCGCAAGGCCTTTCGGCTAAACCCGTTCAATCACTCCGGGAAAACAAAATCAGCAAGCCCCATTGCCGCTCAGTACGGCAGCGGGCGTCCGCAAGAGGATCTTGATGTCCATCCAAACCGACCACGTTCTGGCATATGCGATGTCCATCCGAACCATCTCGTCGAACTTGACTCTGCTCCGCCCCTCTACTTGCCAAAAACCTGTGATTCCGGGCTTTACAGCGAGCAGGCGGCGACGGTGCCAGATTTCGTAGTTGGCAAATTCGTAGGGGACTGGCGGGCGAGGACCGACAAGGGACATGTCGCCAGCCAGCACACTGAAAAACTGCGGGATTTCGTCAAGACTGGTTCTCCTCAGAAACCTGCCCACACGCGTGACCCGCGGATCCGACTGCAGTTTAAATACCTGTTTGCCACCGTCGTCTGCCGGGCACTCGGTCTGATTCGAAATAAACCGCTTGATATATGCCTCGTGAATAGCCGGGTCCGCCTTTGCATGCATCGAGCGGAATTTCAAAAAAGTGAAACTCTTTCCGGATTGGCCTAACCTCATCTGCCGAAAAAGCACAGGGCCCGGAGAACTCAGCTTGACAGCAATCGCAATCAGCATCATAACCGGCGCCAGAACCAGAAGCGCCAGGATGCCTCCCGCTATGTCCAGGCAGCGCTTGACGAGCAACGGAACACGCCTCGATTCAATCTCAGCCAGCACATCCGGATAGATGGTAGAGAACGTCTCCGCGCCCGGGCCGCCACCCTCGTCACCTTCGAGGTGATCGGGAAACACATGAAAAGTCAATTCCAGCTGAGCGGCTTGCGCACCTAACACAGCGTGAAGCGCGTGATTCACTTTGCGGGAGAGTGTTGGGACGACGAGACGTCGTGGCCAGCGGAATTTCAGTGAAAATTACTCCGATAACTGTGCCATCCCTGTACCAACCCTTGATGTCTGTCTCTCTCGTCGCGCGCGACAGCGCGCTTTGGATCTTTTCCTTCGCGCCAGCCTGCTCTCCGGGTTTCAGCAGACTCGGGGACTCGACAAGCATCAAGACCAGCCGCCTGCCCGAACGCTCCGCTCTGTTTCGCTCCAGGCAGAGCATTTTCATGAAAAGCGAGCGGGGGAATAACTCGGTCCCGGTTTCCGCGTCAACAGCGAAAAGCCCCTGACGCACCCATCTCTCGGTCTTTCTCGAGCTGAGCGGACTCGGCAATGCGTTGGTCACTAGCGATTTCCCACTCTCTAACGTTTGTGGACGTTCGTTAACAGCAGTTTTATCGCCAGAATATTATCTTTAGTTAACGGCTTGTTTCTAAAGGAGATCGATGGTCGAGGAGACAAAATAATACGGGCTGGCGAGCCTACTCCGGGAGGAGCTTTTGGACTCTGGCCCATTTTATGGGGATACATCAAAACGGATGGTACTCGCAGCGATCAAAATGATCGCCGCCCAACTACGCCCGCCAGGTGACCCGGCAATCAGCGCGCTGCCCTGGACCGACGGAGCTACTGCCGTTGCCGTGCTTCAGTCGCGACCGATACTTCGTTGCTCGTAACCACAGACCCATCCAACATTTTCATCTTCAGGGAGATAGGCATGTCTCCGGCGGCGGGAACCGAAGGCAAACGCACAGAAACCCGATACATCCCCGCGAAGTCAGGGATCGCGTCCATTGATTGCGGACTGACTTCAACTCCGCCCGCCACCACCGATACTTCCTGGGCCGCGCCAATCCCCGTGGCATAAACTGTCACGGGATCGTCGGGCAGGGCCGCGCGGGATGGGTATCGATAATTCGGAATCATCACCATGGTCGCTGTGCCTGAATGCATTACCATGCCCTGTCCCTTCCCGGAACCGTCGAGTGAAAAAATGCCTGGCGCAGCTTCCCGAGAGACAGTCTGGATCGAGTTGGGCAGCACCGGCTGGCGTCTCTAATGCGATCTGCAGCGTGCTGCCCGGCGCCGCTGCCGGACACAGGAAGTCAACGCGCGAAACCGACACTGCAATAATCGGGACTTCTACACCGTTGACTCTGACCACGGTACCGGAGAGTTTTGTCGAATGGCCGGTAGCATCCGATGTGGCCGGACCTTCGACCAACCACTTCCCCTCCAGACTGGCAATCGCTCCCGGACTGCACGCAGCCGACTCTGAAAGGCTCGCGGCGTTGACTACCCGGGTTACAACAGGTGTGCCCGAATCCACCTCAAGGGTGGACTTCGCCCGGATCGAACCACCAGCCGAACCGATTTCCGTGAAAACCACATGATGGATGCCCTGCGAGGCTACGTCGGGTACCCACTGAAAGACCCCTGCGGCGGCGTCAAAAACCGCTCCCGGCGGAAGATCCGAAGCCGTGAGGGCGGCCGAAGGATCTGACGCGGATACACGGAACTGAATATGAGTCCCATACCTTGCATACAGATAACCCGGAACCCCCTGTGGTCCTGGTGTGGAATCGAGGGACACCGTCTCCTGAACCACGTCTGCACCGAGCTGCGCCGTAATCGCAGTGGCGTTACCGTTGGCCGGCGGGATTGCATCAATCCTGAAACTGACGCTCGATTGGCCGGGCTGCGCGGTTATGGTCGGCGGCAGCTTGATGGATTGATTGGAACTCGCCAGCGACAGGTCGACAGTACCGGAATCAGGTGGAGTCCTGAAAACAATCCGGCAAGTTCCATGCGAGCGGCCCGGTTCGCAGGAAATCGATTGCATCTTCGTCTCGGTTAATTGCGTCTGGTTCCCCGCGGTGATTACAAACGATTGCGACAGGCTTTCACCGTTGTACGAGGCTGTGAGCACAATCGAGTGACTAAAAACCGCCCGGCCAAGCACTGTGAAACTGGTGCTGGAAGCCCCTTGGGGCACGGTCACATTGGCCGGAGCGACCAGCAGGACGCTCGAGCTGGAAATGGCGATGGAAAGATCGCCGGCCGGGTTCGAAAGCGCAACTGTACAGCTGCCTATGGCGCCCGCCACAATCTTGACGGGTGTGCATGCCAAAGAGGACAATTTGGGCGTTGACCAGAGCAGCACCGTCGCGTTTTGTGACGAAACGCCAAGAGTTGCGCTCACCGCGGCCTGCGTGTTCGAAGGAACGATGCCTGCGGTTGCCGTGACGCTTCCGGTCGCATATCCGGCCGGGATCGCCACGGTCGCAGGAATCGAAAGCAGTGCCGAGCTGGAACTCAGCGAAACGATCGTGTCTGCTGAAACCGCCTGCGACAAGGTAATCAGACAGGTGGTACTGGCTCCCGACATCACCCCTGTCCCATTGCAGGTCACGCCCGAAACCAGCACCGGCGCCAGCAGACCGATCGTGGCCGTCTGCGAACTGCTGCCGAGTGTCGCCATCACGGTCGCGCTCTGATTACTCGCAATGAACGAGCCCGCCGTGGCGCTGAACGTCGCGGTGCCGGCTCCCACGGGTACCGTCACCGTCGCCGGTACCGTGAGCGTGGGGTTGTTGCTGGTCAACGTCACGCTTCCCGCGGCCTTGAAAGCTACCGTACTGCTGGCATAGGTCCCGGCGGGATTCTGGTTCCACTGCGCGGCATAGGCCCCTGCCGAAGTAGTGATCAGATGCGCCCAGCCGTTTCCCTTAATTGCGGAATCGCTGACGAAACTATTCCCGGGCAGGATGCCCGTCACGTTTCCTGCTACCGGTGCCAGCGAAATCACCACGTCGGCGCCGGCGGTTGTCGTCACTGTGGCCCCTGTTGGCGTAGCACTCGCGAACTGGCTGTTCAGAATGGCTGTCTGATCCAGGGGAGCTGAGAGGTCCGCGCCTGAAAACTCCCAGATCACCGCGCCGCCGTCGTTGATCGTGGAGCTGGACGTGATGGTTAACGTCGTCGCTCCGGATACACTGTTCATCGCGTACCAGATATCCGCTACGGATCCAGCCACTGCGTCTGCCGATAGCGCGGCGCCGGCCTCAGCGTACGTATTTCCCGCATTATCCGTCACGCTGCTGATACTCACCGAGGTATTGACGCCCCCTCCGGCCTGCCAGCCAACCACAATCAGGTTGCCGCTTCCCGTCGCCGGTATGGTACAGGTCGACGTTGGGAAAGTCTGCGGGCCGCAGGAAGTCACGTGGACCAGACTGATGGCCGGCACCGCTTGGGTGAGGCTGACAGTACAATCGCTCGACCCGCCCGCCCCCAAAACCGAGGGACTGCAGGCCACACCTGAGACCAGCACCGGCGCCACCAAACTGACAGTTGCCGTCTGCGCACTGCTCCCCAGAGTCGCCGTCACCGCCGCGTTCTGATTGCTCGCGATCGCGGCTGCCGCCGTCGCGCTGAACGTCGCCGTCGTCGCCCCCGCCGCCACCGTCACCATTGCCGGCACAGTGAGCGAAGCGCTGCTGCTCGCCAGCGTCACGCTCCATCCGCCCGCCGGAGCCGTCTGGTTCAGCGTTACCGCGCACGTGCTCGTCGTGCTTTGCCCCACGCTGGCCGGACTGCACGTCACGCCCGAAACCAGCACCGGCGCCACCAGGCTGATCGCCGCCGTCTGCGAGCTGCTGCCGAGGGTCGCCGTCACAGTCGCGCTCTGATTGCTCGCGATCGTAGCCGATGCAGTGGCGTTGAAAGTTGCCGTAGTGGCTCCCGCCGCTACCGTCACCGTCGCCGGTACCGCCAGCGAAGCGTTGTCGCTCGCCGGCGAAATCGCGGTCCCTCCGGCCGGAGCGCCCATATTCATTGTTATCGTGCAGGCTGAGATCTGGCCTGCGTTCAGGCTTCCAGGGATACATGTAATTGAGGAGAGTGCGGGCACAGATACAATGGCCCCCACCGTAGCCAACGCCGGTAACCCGGAGCCGCTCCCGTCAACGCCTACCGCATTCGATATGCCGATTGACGTCGTGGTTGCGTTGGCCGCCAGGGTCACCTGGACATTTGCCACGACCCCCGCAGCTATTGCATTCGTGTTCAAACCCGCCAGCACGCAGGTGAACAGGCCCGGTGACGCGGCGCATGAGAGAGTTTTTCCGGCCACCGTGGCTGCCGGCCCCGCGGTCGCACTGACACCATAGATCTGACCGGTAGGATACGCCAAAGTCCATTGCAACCCCGCCGGCGCCGTACCAGCCCCTCCCAACGACAGAGCCAGACTGGCAGTCGATCCCGGACTACCTGTTGCCGGCGACAGGCTTAGGCTGGAAACCTGCGCCAAAGCAGGCTCACAGGCATAGGAGAGTCCGCAGGCTACTGCCCACCAGACACACCAGCGAACTCGAGCGGTAGGCATCATCACGGTAAATTGGCAAACCTCTGTCTCTCTCGACGCGCACCCGCCCTTAGCCAGCTCCGATGCTGGGCGGGTTCCAACGCTGACGAGGGCACTGAAACGAAACGAAATCAGCGCTCTTCAAGAGTTCTTAAAGGCGTCTGCTCGTTCAGATACAACGGTCTTATAGGCCACTTGGCCCAGGATCGACGAAGCTTTGTATCATACCGCACTAGTGCGGGAAAACAGGCTTTGTCTCCAGGAAAAAACCTAAATTGGGAGTACTGGAGCTAAACGTGGCGAGCTGCAGATGAGTCCAGATAAGTCCAGATGAGACCCAATCCGGAGTTGGACAGCCCAGAAATACTACATTTATAGTTTTAATTGCCGGAGCCGTGTTCGCGTGGCATTCCCGCGTATCCCGGCAGCTTCGCGAACAAAAATCGTTATCGTTTCAATTACTTACGCTGGTTTGCCCGCAAAACGTGAATATCACTGGAATCCCGGGTCGAATAGATGTTTGAGCCTAGGGCTTGTGCCTTGGCGAAATTCGAGACGGCGCATCAGGAGAGATGAATGGAAAGCACGGACCAGCAGAGGAGCGGGAGAGTGTGCAGGTGACAGGGCACGGGTCAAAAATCAAGCGCAAGATGGAGCAGGCGATCGCGGCATTGCTCAGGTGCAACTCGACGGACGAGGCTGCCGACGCGATCGGAGTCGCAAAATCAACTTTGCTTCGATGGATGAAGCAGCCTGAATTCGATGCTGCATACCTTCAGGCGCGCCGGGAAGTGATTTTCCAGTCGGGAGCAAGATTGCAACAGGCATGTAATGCCGCCGTAACGACGCTGCTGAAGGTTATGGCCGACGGAAAAACGCCGGCAGCGACCCGGGTGCGGGCGGCGCAGCTTGTACTGGAGCAAGCGCATCAGATTCTTGAAATCGAGGACCTCTCAAACCGGGTCGCGGCTCTGGAGCGAAGGTCCGACACAGGGAACAGTATGAAGAATGACTGACGTTTCTCCCGTCGGGGGAGGCGCTGTAATCGCGATCAGCGTCCAGCACTTACCCGCTGAAATGTGGAACAGTTCCAGATGTGGTGAAGGGGGCCGATAAAAACAGGAGGATCGACGTGAGGCGAAATCTGATCAAACGAATTGAATGTCTCGAACGATTAATGGTGAGTGATTTTCAGCAAAGGGCGTGCGCTATGGCCCAAAGCCTTCATATTCCGGCAGAGCGGATTCTGGCGCTCGAACAAGATTGCCCGGTGCACATCAAGAAAGGGATTGGAACAGACGGAACGTTTACCTGGGAGGCATTCTGTTACGTGTGTTGCTTGTTGAAGGGTTTGGATCCTAAAGATCACCCCGGTATCCCTTTGAATGATCTTTCAACAAAGGCTCCTGCTCTTCCGGGACGCGACGGGTGAGATGCGGCGTGAAGAGCGTGTGCCCTCGACCCTGAGATGTAAATCGACAAATCCATTACGGGGGATCATCCAATACTTGGCATCGGCGCCCACGATGTACCGGCAGGGGCGGCGGACCAAATGTCCCGGAAGTCCCAGGATCGCGAACCTGATAGTTTTAATGATCGCCAGCGAGCTGGTCTCTATATAGGTGGGAGGACGGGCAACCGCGCCGGTGTCCACCGTTCGCGAATCCGTGATCTTCGCGGCTTTCTAGCCGCGGTCCTTCTTGGCCGCCACGAGTGCGAACGGCAGGACCGCCAGGACAATGAGGCGCGTTTCACTTTGCGCCGGCTTTTTTCCCTGTAGACTTCTTCGCCTTAGCCCACCGCGCTTTGGAAGCGGCGCTCGCGCTCGCGCTGCGCTCGGCCGGGGTCATGTTCTTCGCGCGGGCCTTCCCGCCCTTCTTTCCGATTGCCGCTGTGTCGATCAGGGTCATAGCGTAGCTGCCACGGAAATCGTAACATACCTGGCGGCTTCGCTTCCACCGCCCGATTAATGCGTAGCGGCTTCGCTTGACATTTTCGCGTGTTGGCTTTATTCTAATGCGTAGCAGCTACGTATAATGCTGCGGAAAAGGAATCAGACCAATGAGTCGATACGATCCCGAAGAATACAGCGGCATCGACTGGAACGCCGTCGGCCGCGAGGAAGACAGGAAAGAGCGCGAAGCCGAAGTGGAGCGCTGCGCGGCGATCGCGCAGGAAGCGGAAGAGGAGCGCGCCCGCGAACTCGCGTTCCATGACACGCCGTTCTGCGAGGAAGCCTGCTACGAGACGATGATCCACGCTCCCGCATGCGTGGCCGTCAATTTCCCCGTCGCCGCGGCGGTGGTGGGCTGGCGGCGATCACAGCAGGTAGCGATCGATCTCTCGGACATACCGAGCGAAAAGGAGGCTGCGTGATGGCCAGGCTTTGCCGCCGCGTGCGATCAAGCTCTTCCGGAGCAATCCATGGGTGAGCACAACGAGCGGTCAACAGGAGAACCTGAATGAAGAGATCGATGGTGAATGCGATCAAAAGTGGCGACCAGGAGACGGAGACCGGGCAGCCGGTCGCCGAAGTGATTGCCGAATCAGGTGTTCGGAATGATCCGGCGCCCGCATGTAAGAAGGCGAAAACAGCCCTCATAGCGCGAACTAAGGCTTCGCGGAGCGAGAGCGCGTTCCTGCCGGCCATGAGCATGGAAGTGGCCCTCGCGCGCCGCGCTGCCATCGTCGAGTTCACGCGGAAAATCATGGTCCGGGACCGGGACTTCGGCGAGATTCCCGGAACCGGCAAGCCCACATTGCTGAAACCAGGGGCCGAAAAGCTTTGCAACTTTTTCGGGCTGGAGCCGGAGTTTACACCCGTGGTCGATGAAATCGACTGGACGGGAGAACAGCACGGCGGCGAGACGTTCTGCTATGTGCGTTACCGGTGCCGCCTTCTTCGTCAGGGCCGCATCCCCGGCGTCGGTGAGGGTTCGTGTAACTCGTGGGAGTCCCATTACCGGTACCGATGGGTGACGACGGAATATATCCGGGAGGACGTTGATCGGGCCAGCCTGCTGAGGCGCGGGGGACACCGGACGCTTTGCGAATTCGAATTTGCCATCGATCGCGCCGACACGACCGGAGTTTACGCTAAGCCGGCCGAGTACTGGCAGAAATTCAAAGAAGCCATCACTGCCGGCGTGGCCCGCCGGATAGAACGGGATACCCGGCAAGGCAAATTACCGGCCTGGGAAATGGATGAGGATACGACGCTCTACCGCATTCCGAATCCGGACATCGCGGATCTGGTGAACACAATCCAGAAAATGGCGCAGAAACGCGCGCTGGTTGCAGCCACCCTGATTGCGACCAGTGCTTCGGAATTCTTCACCCAGGATGTCGAAGATACCTCGGGAGACTCATTCGGCATCACCGACGCCGATGGACGTTTACACCGCAAGAGCGCTGTCACGGAGCACGTGAGTGCAGCGCCAGTGCACGAGGAGAAACCGGCTTCGGATCATACGATGCGCAAACCCTGGACAAATTTCGGCCAGATGCGCCAGTTCTTCGAGCAGGTACGGGAACGGGTGGGCGAGACCCGATACTTCGAGGAGCTGAGTCTCGCCGGCGTAAACAATCCGGCTGAGTTCCGGTCCGCCAACAAGGCGCTGGAATGCTACGCGAGGCTGGTCCAGATAGCCGCACTACCGGAGGTGGCATAGCATGAGAGCCCTCGCCCCGGGTTCCGCCAGCGCCGCTGCGGCGCAGCCACTCTACGCGATCGAGGAGTACCTTGCTGTCCTGGTAGACACGGCAGAACTGGTGCCACCTGATCAGGAACAGGAGTTTCGTGACGAGTTTCAGCTGGCGCTGACGACTGCCGTCAACAAGCGCGATCGCGTGGGCCAGTTCATGGCGCACATCGAGCAACAGATCGCGTTCGCAAACTTTGAAATCGATCGACTCAGAGAACGCAAAGCCGCTTATCAGCGGGCTCTCGATCGCCTCGAAGACTACATCACGCACACCATCGAGGTTCTCGGCAGGGATGCCAAAGGAAAGTACCGCAGGCTGGAGGGCAAGACCGTCACTTTCAGCCTGGCCGGCTGCCCGCCCTCGGTCGATATCACGGATGAATCAGCCGTACCGGCCGAGTACAAAACGCTGACTCTCAAACTGCCTGCTGTCGCCTGGGAGCAGATCCTCGATGGGCTCGACGCCGACCGGCGGCAGGTCGTAACGGCGATTGTAAAGCACGAGGGCATTGCAATCGACAAGCGCCTGGTCAAAGCCGCCATCGGCGCCGGCACGAAAGTACCGGGCGCTGACCTCGCAATAGGCAAGACATCGCTCAGGAGAACCTGAGGATGAAGCCCCGTCGCGATTCGAGGTACCTACAGTGGGTCCGCACACTTCCCTGCGCAGTGTGCCGCACTACCCGGAATATCGAGGCGGCACACACTGGTGCTCACGGATTGGGTCAGAAAGCCCCGGACTCCACGGCCATTCCCCTGTGCATACCGCATCACCGTACCGCAAACGACTCCTATCACAAACTCGGACCGCGGAAATTCGCCCAGGTACATAAGCTGGACATTACGGGGATCGTTGCTGAGCTGAATGCCAAGCCCAGCATCCGCGTCATCTCAGGAACATTCGTCGGCAGTTTCCGTCACGAGCGATACGTGCTCGGATCGACAGCGAGCGGCCTTCCCCACGCCGTTCGGAAGATGATTGCGCTCCGGCGGACGATCCAAATTGAGGTATCCGAGAGCCAGGAAGAAACCGAAATTCTTTAGATAAAGCCGTCAAGACTGGCCCGCGGGCGCCTTGGGGTGCGTATTCTGCCTATTCCTTAGCCTTCTCAAGCGTCGTGACCGCTGCACATGGTCGTACGTTGTCAGGGAGTCACGCCGGGAAGTAACGCCTGCTGTCTTGTGCGGGTCCCCGATGTGGCGAATACGGCGGGCTCGTCGTCAGCCTTCAACCCGCGAACTCGCAAATCATGAGTATGGTCACGCCGTGATCAGGCATTCTCAGAAGAATGCGGCCGGTGAAAGATGAAAGAATTCGGCCAGCCCGCGGATGTGCGCTTTGCTGAGCTCCCGTTTGCCTGTGAGCACTTCGGAAGCCACGCTGCGCGACCCGAAAACCGGCAGCAGATCCGCCTGGCGCAGGCCTTTGTGTTCCATCAGGTGGAGAACCACTTTGTAGGGCTCGACCTTCGGCAGCTCGATTCCCTCGTCGTATTCCTTGACGAGCTGTTCGAGGAGTGCGCGGAGCGCCTCTTCTTCCGGTCCGAGACTTTCTCCGCTCTCTTCGCGGCGGTCGAGTTTCTCCATCAGGGCAACCTGGCGATCGAATTCGGCGCGCGTCTCAATGACCTTCGGAAGCGCCTCGGCGAGTACTTTCGCATATTTTGTGGGGCTGATCGCGCTTACGGCCATTTTTTCTTCCAGTCTCCTTTATCGTATTCCCGGTGATCGAGCAGCGCTTTGACGTACAGGGTTAACCGGCGGAATGCGGGATAGACGATCAGGCGGTATCGGTTGTGCCGGATGTTGAAAACCAGCAGCTCGCCAACCATATCGGCGTCCGCAAACGTCTCCCGCACGTCGGCAAGAGACTTCCATTCCGCCTTCACGGCGATGCTGTACCATGCCAGCGCCTCTTCTTTTACGTCCTTCGCCTTGCCATCCATCAGATCCGTCAGCCCGGCCTTGCTGATCACGTTCACATCCTATGTTATCAAAACGCGAACAGGCATACAAGCATTTTGCGAACGCTCCGATATGATTCCGCAACTGCTCTGGAAACGCGGTGCGCTTGGTGCGCTCGGGCGCGCGCGCTGGCTCTTCCGCTGGATCGCGGACGGACGAGGATATCTGAGCGGCTTGCCTGTGCTGCGGGGGAAGCGCGGAATTTTCTGGTCAACGGCATTGAGATCCCCGAGGCTTTGCGGTGTCTTACCCGCGAGGAGATCAGGCGGCGGAACTATGGGCGATAACGTCGCGCTCGATCGCAGCCGTGTCGATCGAATCGAGGTCATAGCGGTTCTGAATGTTGAGCCAGTACTGCGCGGAGGTTCCAAAGAAGCAGCCGAGGCGCACGGCCGTGTCGGCCGTGATGGCGCGCTTTCCGTTCACGATCAGGCTGATCCGGTTTGCCGGCACGCGGATCGCCTGCGCCAGTCCGTTGATCGAAACATTCTCGCTTTTCAGGTCTTCGAGCAGAATCCTTCCCGGGTGAATCGGCGGAGGTTTTGCCTGCTTAGTGGTTGTGCGACTTTAGTCCCATAAATCGGGAGTAAGTGAAACTCCCAACCTGCGGTCCGAGTTTGTGATAGCAGTCGTTTGAGGTACGGTGATGCTTTACGCACAGGGGAATGGCCGTGGAGTCCGGGGCTTTCTGACCCAATCCGTGCGCACCCGTGTGTGCCGCCTCGATATTCCGGGTAGTACGGCACACCGCGCAGGGAAGTGTGCGGACCCGGCCGAGTACAAAATGCTGACTTCTGGTGGGCCACCTGTTTCTGCGTTCCCTGGGGTGGAAGATTTTCCTGACCATCCTGACCGTGCGGATCGCGATGTTCACGAACGCGGTTCGCATTGTGACGCTTTGGTTCCTCGCCACAAAGGTCGAACATCGGCTTCCTTTATGGCAACCTGCACCGTAATGGCGGCATTCTGTTCTCGCTGATCGCTCTCGCTATTCTGATGGGTTGCCTCTGTCTGCTGCGAAAGCTGGAGGACCGCGGGCACCCGGAAGCGTTGCGGCGCATGGATCTTAAGCGCAGGACGAACTCCAACAAAGATTGCGCGAGCCTGAGCGACAACGCGGCGGAGATCACGAAGCGCTGAAGCATGAGCGCGCCTGATGTTGGTTTGCCAGCCGGAGAAAGCGTCATCGCAGCGGCTGCGACCGCGCCTGTCGGATACCGGCACTCCATGTCCTGCTGCCTCATCTCCGCCTCTCGCTGCCCTCAATGTGACACGCTTCGCGTAGGACCGGGACGCCGGAGAGGAGAGTTCACCGGCCGCGAGAATCCCCCGATGGGTTCCGCGTAGTGTTGGAAGACAGATTCGGGCCAAGCCTCTCAGCCTTTAGCAGTCTTCGGGGTTGATGGGCGGGTCCAGCTTCGAATGCGCAGATGTCATCAACGGATGCGGAGGCGGTCACCTATGTTGCAACGAACTGCGCGTGATGGTCCAGCCGAGCCCGAGCAGGACGAAGGTGCCGAGGATCGTGAAGGATCCAGGTTCCGGAACCGGGGACGCCGCCAAAAACTCAATTTCGGGCTTGCAGAAAAAATTGCCTCGTCGGGGAAATTTGTGGGTTGACGGCGAGCGTTAGCGAGCCGTCTCGGTGAGGAATCGGCGGAGCTTCCGGCAAGTCGAATCGAACGATCTTTGTTCATCCTCGCCGCCGTGATACAGAAGCGGGCCGCCGTCGGACTCGATCATGCGCCAGAGAACCACATCCACGGGCTTCTTTCTCAGAGAAGGATCGTAGTTGAGGTCGCGGATGAACTCCCCGCCCAGCACCCACATGTTATCGACGTGTTTCTGAATGGTCTTTGGCGCCAGGTCCGACGCCGCCAGAGATTCGAGGAACGGACGGAACAGGGCGATCAACTGCTCACCCGGCGGCACATCTTTTTCCAGCCCCATCCAGGACCGGGGCCAGCCGTTCAAATCCCGGCAATAGTGTTCGAGGTCGTGGCGTGGTCGAGTAGCGGCGCGGTTTACTTTGGTAGTTCTCGCCTTCACCAGCTTCCACTTCATGCTTGCGCTCATCACGATTCTAAATCGTTGTCACCGTTTTCCGGGATTCGTTTATCGGCAGGCCCGTTTCAGCTCCGATCACAAGAGCATTGAGATCGCGGTGCGTCCCCGTAAGGGCTCGAAGGCGATTTGTTCGCGATGCCACCAGCCCGCTCCAGGCTACGATCAACTCGCCGAGCGCCGTTTCGAGTTCATTCCATTCTGGGGATTTCTGGTTTTTCTGTTGTACTCGATGCGGCGTGTGGATTGCCGCCGCTGCGATGCGGTCGTGGTCGAGGAAGTTCCGTGGGGCGACGGAAAGCGCACTCTGACCCGGGCCTACATGTTGTTCCTCGCCCGCTGGGCGCGCCGGCTTTCGTGGAAAGAAACCGCCGAGGCTTTCCGTACTTCATGGGAAAAGGTTTTCGACGCCGTCGAGCACGTGGTTACCTTCGGGCTGGAGCACCGGGTGCTCGGTCAGATTGACGCCATCGGTGTGGACGAGATCCAATACGCCAAAGGCCACAAGTATCTGACGCTGGTTTATCAGATCGATCTCGGCGTCACGCGCCTGCTCTGGATCGGAAGGGAAAGAACGATTGAGTCGTTTCAGGGGTTCTTCAAAGTCATCGGCGACGAAATCGCTTCAAAGATCGTCTTCGTCTGCTCCGACATGTGGGAGCCCTATCTGAAGGTCATTCGCGAGAAATGCTCCGAGGCGCTGCACATTCTCGACCGCTTCCATATCGTTGCGAAGATGAACAAGGCTCTCGATGAGGTTCGCGCCGGCGAATCGCGCCGCATGCTGCGCGAAGGCTATACGCCGGTACTGAAGAAGTCGCGCTGGCTGCTGCTCAAACGCGAAGAGAACCTCAAAACCGAACAGCGCTTCCGCCTGCGCGACATCCTCCGCTACAACCTGAAAACCGTCCGCGCTTACCTTCTCAAGGAAGCCTTTCAGCAACTCTGGGATTACAACGCTCCCTACTGGGCCGGAAAGTTCCTCGATGACTGGTGCCGTCAGGTGATGCGCTCCCGCATCGAGCCGATGAAGAAGATCGCCAGTTCTCTGCGCGATCACCGTGAACTGATCCTCAACTATTTCCGCGCTCAAAAGATGCTTTCCAGCGGTGTCGTCGAGGGGCTGAATAACAAGGCCAAAGTCACAATGCGAAAAGCCTATGGCTTTCGAACCTTTCGAACGCTGGAACTCGCCCTCT
Organism: Terriglobia bacterium; assembly: GCA_963832905.1. GTDB lineage: Bacteria > Acidobacteriota > Terriglobia > Bryobacterales > Bryobacteraceae > BOG-234. The sequence continues at coordinate 15,406 of CAWHVO010000003.1, forward strand.
ATCACTCACTTGGCAAACTTCCCGAGCCCGAATCCACCCACGATTTTTTCTGACGAACCAAAAAATTGTTGGGGTCGTTGCAGTTCAAGGTATCAAATTGCGCCAAACCATTGGTGTCCCCATAGGTATCTCCGGGCGACACCGAGCCGGCCGGGGTGTTATCCGGGTTGCCACCCGTAAACGAGACCATGTTCACGCCGAGGTTTGCACACCCTCGAGCCCCACGAAGTAAGTTACTCCACCAACGAGCGGGATTCCAGTAGTGAACGTCGGTCCGTCAAGCGTTCCGTCTACTGCAGTATAGCTCCCGCTTCCCAGCTCCAAACCGCTTTTGGCTGGGGTATCCGTGAAGATTGCCACCGTGACGTTAGCACTAGTTATGGGGTCGGAGGGGTTGGTGCTTGTGCTGAATACGGTCTCGACCTGATCGAGGACGTAGGAAGTCGAGGGGGTGTAGTACCAGCCGATATCTGTGTCGCCGTTATAGCAACAGTTAGTTAAGGGCTGCCCGATATTAAAGCTGTGAACAACTATGTCGGCTGACAGCATTCCCGCCGCAACCAGAAAGAATAACGGCAATCTGATTCCAACGCGCATAGGTCCTCCTTAGAAATTTAGTAACAGTTCAGGTGGTTGATGTCGTTTTGAGCAGCGACGGTACAGGCAGCGCACTGCGGTGACACCGGAGGGCCGCGACGAGATAGTCGAGCGGCGTTCGATTCTGCATGCGGCATGTGCGAGTCACCGTAAGCAGACGAGCAACCGCGACTTCACCCTGGGCACTGCGGCTTCCGAAGCTGATCTTGCGCCACTGTACTGCGCAGCGCAACGCTCGTTCCGCGACGTTATTGGTCGGCTCGACTCCCTCGTGGCGCAGGAAGGCGAAGAACCTTTCGAAGTGCTGCAACAAGGCCAGCGCGAGGTTGGCAACGTCCTTGTCACGGCTGTCGAGATAGCGATCCGCCAGGGCGAAGAACTTCTTCTCCAGCGGAATGGATTTTGCGATCAGTTGTTCGCGTGTGATGGGGCCGTACCTTACGCCGGGTCCGTCGCGGAAACGATGCCATAGCCGGAACAGCCGGGCATGCAGCGCCAGCGCGTCGCGGCAGAAACGTTCGGCGTCGGTGGTCTTACCGATTTCCTGTACACCCAGGATATTGCGTTTGAAGTGCGCCCAGCAGAACTGGCCCTCGCCCTTGTGGTATTTAAGGTAGCTGGCGCAGCGGTCGCTGCAAAGAATGCCCGCGAATACTTCGCCGAGCAACTCAACCAGCACTTCGGCGCCGCGTGAGACCGCGATCTTATAGAAAACGAAGTTCGCCGCCACCAGTGCCCACATCCAGCGCTTTTCGCCGCTCGTCCGGTATCCCGTTTCGTCGCTGTTGACCACCGGCTCATGGGGTAGTTGCTTTTCCAATTCCGCACAGGGCTCGGCCACTGCCTCGCTGGCCTCTTCCCAACTGTTCTGAATGCTGCCCAGACTCAGCGGTATGGCCAGAACCTGTTCCAGCAACTCCCGTACTATGCGTCGCGGCATGCGGCAAACCACCGTCAGATAAGCAATGAGCGCGGTCAACTGCGGGCCGAAGTGGCCCTGCGCTTCCGGGGGCAGTTCCGCCTGGGTCGCCTTCCCGCATTCCGGACAGACCACACATTGGCATCGATACTCGGCGATATGCGCTTCAATGGGCGGCAACTCCGTCACCTGATGCCGCCGGGGCTCGCCTTGCGTGGCCATCCTGCTGCGCGACAAACGGCTATCGCAATGGCGGCACTTCGGAGGAAACAATTCGATCACCTGATCGACACGATCCAACGGCGCCAGTCCGCGCCAGTGGCCGCGATGGCCAGGCTGGCCGCCTGGCTTGCGTCGGCTCTTCTTTCTTCGACTGCCTCGCTTTCGTTGCTCGCCGGCCAAACCATCGGAAGACGGAGGCTTCGATGAGGTCGTGGAGTTTTGCTGCCGCAACCCCAGCTTGCGTTCGAGATCGGCGATCTGCTTCTCTGCATCGGCGATCTTCTTATCGCGCTCGACCAGTTCCTGCTGAAGTTTCTCCACTTCACGCGTCAAGCGCTCGTTTTCGCGCTCCAGGTGCTCCGGTTTTGCCGGTTGCACTCGGCGAGGCTGGCGATGCGATGCCCTCAAACCTATACACTGCCAGGTTTTTCAGCCAACATCCAGGTCCAAACGTAAGATTTCTAAAGATTTCCGCGACAAGACTTTTGCAGGGCCTGAACTGTTACAAAATTTATCTCGCCCGAGCGGTGCTAAGCGAAAACCACGCCAACCAACCAGAGATTCGCACGGACATATACGAAATAACGATCTAACTTCTTCCCCATTTAAGCACATGTATTACCAATGCTCTACAGAACAAAATCGACTTCACAAGTACCTTCGTTTACCATGTTTAGAAGCCCAGCACAGGGAAGATGCGTGCGGCTAAAAACGACGGCGAGACCCAAAATCGAGGATCTGGGAAAACATCTTGTTCCTTTTGTCCCAAGTTTTAGGTTTCCTTGATTCAAACCATTTGCTCAGGGCCTCGTAAGGTCGGGCCACTGGAACCAGCCATCTCACCGCTTCTTAGCGAAGAACTTGGGCGGGCCGGGGTGAGCCTGCTGCCGAAATCACCATACACTGTTTCTTGCCATTTTCAATGGTATATGGTATCTCTAATGGTATGGAGCTTAGGATCGATAAAGCCGGGCGCATTGTCGTCCCTAAACCTCTCCGCGAGCGGCTGGGCTTCAAGCCGGATACCGAGCTGGTGGCTATTGAGCAGCCCGAGGGCGTGCTTCTCAAGCGGATCGAACAACGGCCTTCCATGGTCAAGGTTGATGGTCTGTGGGTGCATCAGGGCCGCGCGGAACGGGGGGCAAACTGGGAGCGCATCTTTGAAGACGTGCGCGAGGATCGGATTGAGTCCGTTCTGAAAGCGTAGACGAGGTGGACATTTTCTTCGATACGACGGTTCTCGTTGCCGCCTCCGCGCAAGGCCATCCGCATCATACGCAAGCGAGGTCTGCGCTGCTGCGCGTCGCCGCGGGGCAGGATAAGGGATTTATGGGCCAGCACTCGATCGCGGAAGTGTTTGCCGCACTCACGCGCCTGCCGGTCCAGCCGCGCATCCACCCAGTGGAAGCGGCGCGTATCGTCGCCGAGAACATCCTGCCGCATTTTGAGGTCGTATCCCTCGGCAAAGAGGACTATCTGGAGGCAATGAACACGATGGCAAACGGCGGATGGAGCGGGGCGAAGATCTACGACGCTCTGCTGCTGCGATGCGCCTCAAGATGCGCGGTAGAACGTATTTACACGTTCAATCTCGGGGACTTCAGGCACTTGGCGCCAGCAGGTCTGCAAGCGAAAATATGCGCGCCATGAGCAACGGAAACCTTACCGCACTCGCCGGCGCCGAACCCTTCGCCGTCAGTACTACTGCGCAGAGGTTCCGAAGAAGCGGCCGAGTCGCGCGGCCGTGTCGGCCGTGATGGCGCGCTTTTCGTTCACGATCAGGCTGATCCGGTTGGCGGGTACACGGATGGCCTGGGCGAGCTTGTTGATGCTGATCTCTTCGTCCCTGAGGTCCTCCAGCAGAATTCGGCCGGGGTGAACGGGCGCGAGTTCTGATGCTTTCTTTCCGGTCATATAAACAGTGCGGGCGAGACATGAAATCTTGCAGCCAGCTTTTTCGCCTGTTCTTTGCTGATTTCGCGTTTACCCGCGAGGACGTCGGAGACTCGGGACCGGCCGCCCATAAGCCCGGCCACATCTGCCGGTTTCATATCGTTTGCTTCGAGCAGAAAGGCCAGTATCTCGCGCGGCGTGGACTCGGGAATCGGGAACGCTTCGCGCTCGAAGCGGTCGATGAGCGTTGCGAGAAGGTCGAGCAAGGCGTTCTCTTCCGCCGTGCGGTTCTCGATCGCCGCCAGTTCTTCGAGGACCTTGATGGCGCGGCGGTTCTCTTCCTTCGTTTCGATGATTTTCGGCGAAAAGCGCTTCAGCAGATCGCCGTACCGAGGGATGTTCAGCCGCGCGGGCGCGGGGACGGGTTTGGCATGTACTGCGGGCATAGTGTTCATTTCCATTTTCCCCTGTCGTATTCCTTGTGCGTCAGAACGGCCTGGACGATGACGACCTGTCTCTCAAAAATGATCAGCGCGATCAGCCTGTATTTGTTGCCGCCGATATTGAAGACTGCCTTGCCGCCCACGAAATCCACGGTACGGAAGGTGTTGCGGACCTCGGCGGGATTCTTCCATGCCGCCTGTTCGGTGATCTTCGTCCAGCGGCCGATTCCGGGTGCTCTTTCACGAACCCGGTGATCTCTTCGCGCCCAGCGATCTTCAAAATCTGATGTTACCAAATTGGTAACGAACAGTCAACAAGGAATAGTCACTTTCACGCCGCCAGCATCCTGATCCACTCCGCCCGCAGCTTCCCTGCGATCTCCGCACAGTCGATGCCCTTCCTTCAATCTCGGGGACTTCAGGCACTTGGCGCCAGCAGGTCTGCAAGCGAAAATATGCGCGCCATGAGCAACCTAAACCCCACCGCACCCGCGCCGAACCCTTCGCCGGTAAATCCGGTCACCTGTCGCCGTCGTCACCGCCGCGGGGTCAACTCCAGACCGATGGCGTTTCGTATCCGACCGACGACGGATGAGCAGCTGCGGAAGCTGGGGAAGTAAATGGCGTGGAATGACGGGGCCTTAACCGATGAGTTCCGGTCCGTCTGGATCGGCTGGCCGTGGCGGAGCGGGTCAGGAGAACGCTCTTTTACTGGTTTGCGACTCCCGGTCTGCGGTTCTTTGAATGGCTGCAGGCGAAGGCCTGCGGTCGGCCGTGGAAGTGCTGATGATGCGCCATGCATTTCCGGATCATTTCTTCGACGCGCGCCTTGCTGCGGGCGATCCGTTCCGGGTCCATCTTTGCTTCGAGTTCGCGGAAGTTTCTGTGCGGCATATCAGCTTCGCTGGCTCTCGCTAGTGAGCGCCTGATGCAGGAGCGACTTCAGGTATGTCTGATAGGGCAGGCCTTTGCGCACGGCGAGCCGGTTTGCCATTTCGAGGTCTTCTTCGCTGAGCCGTATGCTGATTAAGCGGGTCTCCGAGCGCGTGAACTTTCCCCGGAATCCTCCGCTGAAGTCAGTGCGCTCGGGAATATCGCTGGTGTCAATCTTATCGGCGGGGATGGCCGCGATCCGTTCGAGTTCTTTTTTCTGTTTAGGGGTTAGCTTCATATTTCTTCCATTCCGATGGCGTAGCAGCTCGCGCGGAGACGATCCGGATTGTTTCTTCGGTTCCGTCGGCCACGACCGTATAGGCGACCACGAGAAGCGCGATTCCGTTGGGTGTGCCCCATGCCTGCCAGCGTTCCTCGCCTTCGACGCTTCGTTCCGGAAACGCAATCGAGAGAGGATCATCGAAAACCAGTTTCGCAGTTTCGAAATCGACGCCGTGCTTTGCGCGGTTCGCCGCATTTTTCTTTTCGGCCCACTCGAATCCCTCGCCATCAATAAATACATTGTATATACAAATCGGCAGTTCGTCAAGAGCAACCTGATGCAGCGCTCTTTCCCAATTCCGCGCGCGCCGTGCCTGTAAGGTTGATCGCGCGCCGCGGGGGCGAAACGATCCGCAAAATGCGTCTCTCCCGGCCCGAACCTTACGGGGCGCGAAGAGGCGTGTCGGCGCGCCCGCGATATTCTCTGTTGAGCTGGCACGCCAGCACATCAACAACACTTTCGGCAATTATGGCTGCTATCTCGTGGGTTCAGCTCTCGAACGCGCGGACCGGCGCGATATAGATGTCCGCTTTATCATGCCTGACGCCGAGTTCGAGAAGCTTTTCCCCGACACGAACATTAGCCCCGGCACCTGTCTATCGCCGGGGCGAGCTGGCTCCCGACCCGCATTGGATGAAATCCGGGATCGAAAAAACCGATTGGTGCTGGCACCTGGAGCCCATTCAATCGGAGCTCAGGCCGCCCGAGAAGTACTGCCATGTGCATCAGTGCTGGAGGCCCTGCCGGGCGTGTGAGGTGATCGGGTGGCCGCGATTCGCTCCAGCTCTTTTTTCTGTTTATTGCTGATCATTTCGATGCCGCGCCACCGCGCGCTCTGTCAGGCCCGAGATTCGTACCGAGCCTTCGGGGAAATTCGCCCGGATTTCCAGTTCTCCGCCCATGGCCTTCACGAAATCGCTGAGCGTGCTGATATACATGTCGGTTCTCCGTTCAATCTGCGAGATGGCAGACTGGTCCTTGTTCAGCAGCTTCGCCAGATGCGTCTGCGTCAGTTCGCGGGCGGCGCGGAGTTGGTTAAGCGGCATGTTCCGGATTTGTTCATCGACCCACGAATTGCTGCGCGCGATCCGCTCCGGACTCATCTTCGCTTCGAGTTCTCGGAAATTTTTTCTGGGCATCAGATCAGACCTTCTTTCTTCAGTTCTTCGATGTGTTCGTCATACAGCCGGTCCGCCACCGGAACGAATTTTTCATACCAGCGGTCGTCGCCGGTCTTGTTTCCGCCGATCAGCAGAATACCTGTGCGCCGTGGATTGAATGCGTAGAGCACCCGGTAAGGCTCGCCCTGATGCTGCACGCGCAGTTCCCGCAGATGGCCATGGCGCGATCCGTTCACGCCGGAGGAGTACGGATACGGGAGGTTCGTTCCTTCGCGCCGGAGGAGTTCTATATGCTGTCGGCACGATTCCTGTTAGTCTTCGGTGAGTCCGTACCACCAGTTTTCGAATTCGTCGGTATATTCGATCTCGACAGGCACCACCCTATTATTACTCAAAAGTAATATTACGTCAAGATAATATTTTAAATCATACGCTTCACGCCGCCCGCATCCTTCAGTGGAGAACCACTTTGTAGGGCTCGACCCTCGGCAGCTCTATTCCCGGCTGCGCATCCCCCATGTCTGCCAACGTTCTTCGCCTTCTGTGCTTCGGCGCTCGCGAGAAGTTACCCACCTCTCTAGAGACCGTGCAGAATCTGTCGGCGGTGGTTCCGGCCGGATCCGCGAGTGGGAGCCCGTCAACGGGCATGCGGGAAACCGGAGTGTCAGACGGCGCGCCGTCGGAAAACACAGGCAGACTGGCGCAATCGCAACCCCGGCTATTCGATCGCATGGCGGATTGACCAGCGCGCGGCACGGTGGTGACTCTTGCCCTGCGGCAACTGTTGCGTCTGCTGCGGGAATATCTACGATCTCGACCGGCTGGAGCGCATGATTCTGCGGCGTGTGGCGCGCGACTACTTTCTGATCGGCTACCAGGAGCCGGAAGGCGATGACTAAAGAACTGGAACAACTGCTGAAGAATCTCAAGCTTGAAGCGCGTGCTGAAGGTTTATGACGAGCAGTTGCAGGCGGCGGAGAAAGGGGACATCTCCTACTCCGACTTCGTTGCCGGATTATTGCGGGCACAGTGGCATGAGCGTCAGGAGAGCGCGCTGGAATGGCGCATTCACCGAGCGAATCTGCCGGAACGCTGGTCGCTGGAGACATTCCCGTGGCCGCGCCAGCCGGGCGTGAACCGCAAACGGATGCGCACGTTCGCCGAACTCGACTTTGTGGCCACTGATGTGGAATGCGACTCGGGGAGGGCGCGCATACATTCGATTTTCCCCGTTGATTGGTGCTCGTAGATTCACGCTATGATCCCTTCTCAATAGACGGAGTCCCACCACACGGTGCCCTTTCCTTCCCCGTCCGCCCGGGTATATTTCGGCCCGAAACGCCGAGCGAAAAATCCTTTGACAACACCGCCGCCGGGAGTTAATAGACGCCGCGCCGACTAACTGACCGCTGATCTGGAATCTTCCGGGTCCGCCAGCTGTTGGCTGCCTGAACAGGCAAATCAAAGCCGCAGCTTTTAGGAGAAACCAATGTCCGGAGGAATCCGTACAGGGGCGGGCCGCAAGGCTACCCCAATTGACCTGAAAGAACTAGAAATACTCTGCTCGCTGCAGTCCACCGATGAGGAGATCGCGTCCTGGTTCGGCGTATCGGCCCGCACGATCCAGAACCGCCGCAAGCAGACGAGATTTGCCGAAGTCATGCGTCGCGGCAGAGCCAGAGGCTGCGTCAATGTCCGCCGCGCGCAGATGAAGCTGCTCGACGCCGGCAACCCGGCCATGGCCATATGGCTGGGCAAGGTCTTGCTCGGCCGGAAAGACACCCTGCAGGTCACGGGCGCCAACGGCGGTCCCATCCAGACCGAGAGCAAACCGGACTTTTCGCGCCTGAGCGAGGACGAACTGCGGGTTCTGCAGACTACGCTTGCAAAAGCGCTCGGTAAGGATGCCCTATGAGAGCCCGAAAAATTCATGACGCGGCCGGCAAATACCGGCATGTCGAAGCGGAACTGGCCAGACGCTTCTTTCGTGACTTCATCAGGCAGGCCTGGCATGTGGTTGAGCCGGCACGCCCCCTGATTTCCGCGTGGCACGTGGACGCAATTGCGGAGCATCTCCAGGCGGTCAGCGACGGACGCATCAGGAATCTGCTGATCAACGTGCCGCCGGGCCACGGGAAATCTCTCATCGTCAGCGTGCTGTGGCCAGCCTGGCAGTGGGTCGGCACGGAGCAGGGTGCTCAGTGGCGGGGCTTATTCGCGTCCTATAATATCGGACTCGCCGTTCGCGACTCGGTGCGCTGCCGGGAGCTGATGGAGTCACCGTGGTATCGGGGTACGTTCCGGCCCGCCTGGAAGCTGAAGAGCGACCAAAACGAAAAACACTACTTCGAGAACTCCCGGTCGGGCTTTCGACTGAGTCTTTCCGTGGGGGGCGCCGGTACCGGATACCGTGGCGACGCCATTATCGTGGATGACCCTTTAAATGCTTCGGATCAATACAGCGCAAGCGCCCGGCGCGCACCGATTGTCTGGTGGGATCAGGTGATGTCGTCGCGGCTGAACGACATGGCGACCGGCAGCAGGATCATCATCATGCAGAGGCTCCATGAGCAGGATCTCTCGGGCCATGTGCTGGAACGGGGCGGCTACGAGCACCTGTGTTTGCCGTCGGAGTTCGATCCGGAACGCCGCTCGGTGACGTCCATCGGGTGGCGGGACCCCAGGACCGAGCCGGGCGAGATATTGTTTCCCGCCCTGTACCCGCGCACGGTGCTCGACCAGGCGAAAAGAGATCTGGGGTCGGCGGGCTACGCGGGGCAGCACCAGCAACGGCCGTCACCGGCCGAAGGCGGCGTGCTGCAGCGGCATTGGTGGCGCTATTGGAAGCCGCGCGGCATGACGCTTCCTCCCGTTCCCACGCGCTTGCCCGACGGATCCGAAATTGAAATCCCCGCCGTCGATCTGCCGGAGAAGTTCGACGCCGAGATTCAGTCCTGGGACTGTTCTTTCAAAGATCGCAAGACGTCAGACTTCGTGGTGGGTCAGGTGCAGGCGAGGTTGGGATCCAGACGGTACCTGCTGGACCAGGTGCGGGACCGCATGACCATGCCGCGCACGGTGAAGGCCGTGCGGGAGATGTCAGCGAGACACCCGAATTCCGGCGCCAAGCTGGTGGAGGACAAGGCCAACGGGTCGGCCGTGATCCAGACGCTGAAGCTGGAGATTCCCGGTTTGATCGAGGTCAATCCGGAAGGCGGTAAAGAGGCACGCGCCCACGCGGTTTCGCCGCAAGTCGAGGCCGGCGACTGGTATCTTCCTCACCCGAGTATCGCCCCCTGGGTACTCGATTTCATTGAAGAGTGCGCATCTTTTCCGAACGGCGCCCACGACGATCAGGTGGACGCGTGGACCCAGGGCGGAAACTACATGCACAGTCGGATCATCGAGCCGAACATCCGCTTTTTCGACCTAGGGCCGGATTATCGACCGGCACACGGTTCACTGTCCGGTTCGTTCGGTGATTTTCTGCGCCACGGTTGAATTTGGGCGGGGACGTCGTCGTGTGCCTGCTCCGTCTATGGAGCCTCGTACATGGCGCGCGGCCGTGCTGCCCGGTCTGGAACGAGTCGATGCTTACCGTCTTGCCGATGGCCGCGTTTATGCCCCGGACCGAATGCGCCCGGCACGCCTTTCCGCCGCGAGCAACCAAGGGAATTGTGCGTCCACAACCGCTTCGGCAACGGTCGCGCCGCCCTGGGCGAGCCACCGCGCTTCATCCGTGATAACAAGCCACGGCCTTGGGCAATCAGCTTACTGGTTTAGCGTGTCCTGTTCGCGCCGCATTTTTCGCGCTTCGAGGAGAGCCGCTTTTCCGCGCAGCGCAGGGGAATTGTGCGTCCAGTAAGGCGATGGCGTCGACCGTGGTTGGCCCGGGTGCGGCACTGAGCGGGATCGCCTGAGGCGTTATCGCGAGTTAACACAGGCACTACTGGATATGAGACGATCGACGCGAAACAGGCAACATCTCTCGGGCGGCGCTTCGGAGCCCACGGACCCAGCCACTTTGGAGGCGAACTGGAGTAAACGCACCAAATGCTGACCCGCCAGATCGATTGCGGGTCAGGCTGCGTCGTGGGGGTCTTATATGCGACTTTAGTCCCATTATGCGACTTTAGTCCCATAAATCGGGAGTAAGTGAAACTCCTAACCCTCGGCCGGTCGCCGCCTGAATGCCATCAACTGCTTGAAAATAAATGTCTTAAAAGAATGATCAGGTTTGGCGCTGAACCTGCTTTCCTAAGGCTGCAGTCAGCATTTCAGATAGTGCCGTTTGGGACTAAATGGGCGGTAGCCTGCCCAAACGGAAACTCACCGACCCCTCCCTCTTTCTTATTTTTCCTCCTGCCCGCCGGCTCGCGATGAACCGTGCGAGCCAAAGGCAACCAACAAAATATGATCAAAATAGCGTGTTATCGGTTACGGGTACTGGGGACCTCGTATCGCCAGAAACTTCAACTCTGCGGATGGCTGCAAAGTCGTTGCCATTTGCGATAAAAACGCGGCATCGCTGCAACGTGCCCGCCGCGACTTTCCGAACGTGGAAGTGACCTGCGACTTCAATGCCGTTCTTTCCTCGCCCGACATTGACGCCATAGCGGTCGTCACGCCTGTCTGGACCCATTTCGAATTGGCCGAATCGGCGCTGAAAAACGGCAAACACGTCTTCGTGGAGAAACCCTTCACCTCAACGTCCGCCCAGGCCGAGCAATTGATTGAATTGGCGGAACGCAAGAACCTCCGGATCATGGTGGATCACACGTTCCTCTTCACCGGCGCCGTCCGGCGCATACGGCAAATGGTCGAGGAAGGAACGCTCGGAAAGCTCTATTACTACGATTCCACCAGAGTCAACCTCGGCTTGTTTCAGCACGATGTCAACGTGATCTGGGATCTCGCGCCCCACGATCTCTCCATCGTGGACCATCTCATCTGCAATAAAGCCGCAATGCGTGACCGCATCGGGCCAGGCGCACGTGAATGGAGTGGAAGACGTCGCCTACATCACTGTCTATTACAGCGACCGCATGATCGCGCATTTTAATGTGAACTGGCTCTCTCCGGTCAAGGTGCGCACGACGTTGATCGGCGGCGAGAAAAAAATGCTGGTCTGGAACGATCTCGAAGCGGACGAAAAAATCAAAATCTACGACAAGGGCGTCGATATCAACAACGGCCAGAACGTTTACGAGCTGTTGGTCAGTTATCGCTCCGGTGACATGTGGGCGCCCCGCGTGGAACAAACCGAGGCGCTGGCCGCCGAAACCAAATATTTTGCCGAATGCATCTCGAAAAATGAAAAACCGTTCAATGACGGCCAGGCCGGCCTGAGAATCGTCAGACTGCTGGAAGCCGCCGACAAATCGCTGAAGAATCGCGGCATTCCTGTTGACCTATGAACGAGCTTCCTTTCCGTCGTCTCGGATGACGTCAAACTCGGCAAGGACGTCAAGCTCTCGAAGTTCATCAATCTCTACGGCTGCGAAGTAGGGGACGAAACCAAAATTGGCGCATTCGTCGAGATCCAGAAAAACGCGAAAATGGGCAAACGATGCAAGATCTCCAGCCACACATTTATCTGTGAAGGCGTCACCATCGAAGACAATGTCTTCGTAGGCCATGGCGTCACGTTTATCAACGACAGCTATCCGCGCGCCACGACTCCCGAAGGCGAATTGCAGACCGAACAGGACTGGCACGTCGAGACCACTCTGATCAGGCAGGGCGCTTCGATCGGATCAGGCGCCACCATTCTGTCGAATATCACCGTCGGCGAGCATGCGATCGTCGGCGCGGGCAGCGTAGTGACGAAAGATGTCGCGGCGCATTCGATCGTAGCCGGAAATCCCGCAAAGTTCATCAGAAGCATTAAATCCTGACCGCATGCTGCCCTGACAGCCTGCCTTACCGTTACCGTTACCGAACCGCGACCGTGAGGGAGTGGCAACGTACAGTTCAAGGCCGGTTTGCGCCGCTGCTAACCACCAGCTAACTCATCACGGAGGAACCCCAAATGAATAAAACCGAAAAAATCCCCTTTCTGGACCTGATCACGCCCCACGAAGAACTCAAAGACGAATTGTGCGCCAGCTTCGAAAACGCCCTCGAAAAAGGCGCCTTCGTCGGCGGCGCGGCCGTCGAAAGCTTCGAGCAAGACTTCGCCGCATTCTGCGACACCGCAACACTGCGTCGGCGTAGGCAGCGGCACCGATGCGCTGCGCTTCGCCATCATGGCCGCCGGGCCTGAAGAAGGACAGCATCGTCGTCACGGTCCCGAACACTTTCATCGCCACCACGGAAGCCATCTCCCAGGCCGGCTCTCTGGTCGATTTCGTCGATATCGACGAGCGCACCTTCAACATGGACCCCGCAAAGCTCCGCGAATACCTCGAAGTCGATTGCTTTGTCGATCCGGACTCCGGCGAGCTGATCAACAGGCGCCTCATGCGGCCCGTCGGAGCCATCGTCCCGGTGCATCTCTATGGCCAGACCGCGGACATGGACCCGATCCTCGAACTCGCCGCACGCTACGGCCTTCCCGTAATTGAAGACGCCTGCCAGGCGCACGGTGCGGAATACTTCTCCAAGCGGGACAATTGCTGGAAAAAGGCCGGCTCGATGGGTCTGGCCGCCGCCTTCAGCTTCTATCCGGGCAAGAACCTGGGCGCATGCGGCGAAGCCGGCGCCGTGACGACGAACGACGCGGATCTCGCCAAAACCATCCGCATGCTGCGCGATCACGGTCAAAGCCAGAAGTACTTCCACGAAATGGAAGGCTTCAACGGCCGGCTGGACGCTATCCAGGCCGGAATCCTGCAAATCAAGCTCCGGCATCTCGCCGACTGGAATGAAAACCGGCGCGCCGCCGCGGCCCGTTATCGCGACCTGTTCCTTGAGGCGGGCGCCGCCGATCTCCCCCCGGTCGAGCCGGCGTGGGCGACGGGCGTTTATCACCTCTACGTCATCCGTGTGCAGGACCGCGCCGGGCTGATGCAGCACCTGGATCAGGCGAATATCGGCACGGGGATCCACTATCCGGTCCCGCTGCATCTCCAGCATGCCTACAAATCTCTGGGATACAAACAGGGAGACTTCCCGGTCACGTGAATTGGTGGCGCCGGAAATCGTGTCGCTGCCGATGTTCCCGAATCTTTGTCGCGATCAGCAGGAGCGCATCGTCCGCGAGGTGATGAATTTCGTATCCGTACCCGAGCCCCAACTGGTAGCCCGCTAGGTACTTTCTCTTATTTCGGACACGCGGATTGTATCCGCGTAGCCGGAGCCCGCCGAATGCCCCCATTTCGCGCCGATCGCCTTGCGACTCTCTACCTCTTCCATCCGCTCCAGCGATTGCGTACTCACCAACCGCGAATCCCGATCCTGATGTACCACAGCATTTCCAACTCCGGCGATACCCACCGGCATCCCTACTACCGGACCACGACCACGCCGGCGATGTTCGCCCAACAGATGCAGTTCCTGCACGAAAACGGCTACCGGACGGTGAGCGTCACCGACGCATCCCGCCTCATCCAGACCACCGCTTCAGGGTCGGGGCCTCTTTCGTTTCCGAGCCGCGACCGCGAGGAAGCGGTGCCCAATCCCGCACCCTTGGTCGGAATCACCTTTGACGACGGCTTTCAGGATTTCCACACGAACGCATTCCCCATCCTGAACCGCTACGGGTACACGGCCACGGTTTTCCTCCCGACGGCCTTTATTGGTCAGGCCTCGCGCCAGTTCAAAGGCGCCGAGTGCCTGACCTGGAGCCAGGTTCGGGAACTGCGGAAGGCGGGCGTCGAGTTTGGCTCCCATACCGTGACGCATCCGCAGCTCCGCGGCGTCAGCCCCGCGCAGTTGCGGACGGAGGTCGGCCGCTCGAAGGACGACATCGAGGAGAAACTGGGGGAGCGCGTCGAAACGTTTGCCTACCCGTATGCGTTTCCGGAGACCGACGCGACGTTTGTCGAGACTCTTCGTGGAGCCCTGCAGGAGAGCGCGTACCGCAGCGGCGTCACGACGATCATCGGACGCGCGGGACGATCAGACAACCCATTCTTTATGAGGCGGTTGCCGGTGAATTCGGATGATGATACCCGGTTCTTTCAGGCCAAGCTGGAAGGCGGCTACGACTGGCTGCGCACGGTGCAGTACGCCTCGAAGCGGATGACCAAAGCGAAGACCCAATGAGCATCCTTCAGGGCTTGAAAGGCTACTACAGTGCGTTCGGCGTCCGTGGTGTCCTTGCGATATCTGCCCATCGTCTGGCTGGCCGGCCCAAAGAACTCAAAGTACAGCCCAGCGGCATCAGATACCCGGTTCATATTCGTGTCAGGACTTCTGACCTTTCCGTTTACAACGAGATCCTGCTCCAGCAGGAGTACGCTTTCGACCTTCCGTCTCTGCCGAAAACAATTGTCGATGCCGGCGCCAATATCGGCATGGCTTCCCTTTTCTATGCCCACAAATACCCGGCCGCCCGAATCATCGCTGTCGAAGCCGAGGCGTCGAACTACGCCCTTCTGGTCAAAAATGTGGCAAATTATCCCAATATTTTTCCGATCCACGCCGCTCTCTGGAACCGAGATGGCGAGATCGGCATCGGTCAGCCTGGCTCCGCCTTCGGGAAATGGGGATTCGTCACCCGCGAAGGCGGCGCGGTTCGCGTCCGGGCGGTCACCATGCAAACCCTGATGGCAGAGATGAACATCGACTCCATAGATCTTCTGAAGGTGGACATCGAAGGGGCCGAAAAAGAGGTCTTCGAGGATTGCGATTGGATGCAACACGTTGGCTCCATGATCATTGAGTTACACGACCGCTCGAACCCTGGGTGCAGCGCCGCGGTTAGCTCTGTTACGCGGGAGTTCTCGAGCTCGCAGCGGGGCGAGATGACGCTCTACAAACGTCGTCACGGAAACGCACTTGGAAGCGGATAAGCGGAAGAGGTATGCCTGCCGAACGATGGGGTAGTCGAGATAACTAATTTCGACATGGTAACGTTTACAGAGGCCTGACGATAATCGAGTTGTGAGAATCGGTCATATCCCCAGCGCCACACCGGGCGGGGCGATTCGGAAATTTTATCCGATCCCTGCGGGTTGGGCTGGAGCACTAAGAATGAAATTTTGGAACGTTTTCCTGACAGCAATCGTTTTGACGACGCTGACACCGGCTCGTGGCGCGGCTAGCGCCACGGCCGTTTACATCGCTCAAACAGCAGCGGGGTCTGCCAACGGCAGCAACTGCACGAATGCCTACCCCGTAACATTCTTCAACACATCCGGCAATTGGGGTTCGGGCGCGAGCCAAATAGGCCCCGGTACGACTGTACATCTGTGCGGGACAATTTCCAGCCCCTTGTGGGCTCTGGGCAGCGGGTCGAGCGGAAGCCCGGTAACGATCCTATTCGAACCCGGCGCAATTATCAGCAACACCGGCACGGTTTGGAACGCTCAATCGCCGATCACCCTGGACGGCCAAAACTACATCACGATTAATGGAGGCACGGCCAACATAGGCGGGGCATCAGTCAACCTGCAAGCCACTGGCAACGGATCTGGTTTGGCAACTCAACTGGCAATTCTGGGCATCCACATGAACTACTCAAGTAATGTGGAGATAATAAATTTCGGCTGTGGCCCTCTTTATCTTCATACCTCAGTCTCGGACGATAAGCCCGGCGCGGATTCTACTGCGTGCGTGTACGCGAACGCGAACGGTAACAATATTTCTATCCACGACAGCACCTTTCACGATTCTGCGGATGGGATTCTTTTCCCGACAGCCACTTCTGGCAGCAACATGCTCCAGCTTTACAACATGAATATGTACAACCTGGACCATTCGCTTTTCACGACCTGCGATGCTTCCGGCTCCTCCGGGTGGTACATCCACGACAACCAGTGGCACGATTACGTCAACTGGGATACGACAGACAATGTCTTTCACCATGATGGCTGGCTGATGAACATCAACACCGGGCAGAAGTGCGATCAGGTCTATTTTTACAACAACCTCATAAGCGGAGACTTTGGCGCAAACAATACGTCCCCTCTGTTCTTCGATCAGAATGGTGGGGCAGCGGCCTCTGTCAATAATACCTACGTCTTCAACAATGTATTCCTGAATACAAACACAACCGGGGCGAATGGTTGGAGCAACGGGATTGCCATCAATAGTTCTCCGGGGCCAACACGATTTTGGAATAACACTGTTATCTGTCCGGTGGTTGGCGGTCCGGCCCTTGAGATCGCCGGGACCAACATGGACGTTCGCAACAACGTCGAGAGTGGCTGTGCTGATTTCATAAATACTTCATTGGCCACCTCAGGAGTAACCGCAGCAGCTTTCGACTACAACCACTATGCCAACTCGGTTTCATCTGGCGGTCCCACATTCTCGTTCATGAACAGTACCAGCAGGAGCGGCTCTCTAGCAACGCAGTTCGCAGCATGGCAGACGGTTATTCAGGGATATCTCTCAGGCGCAGAATCGCACTCAGGCGCGAGCGCCAGCGCAGGATTGAATGCCAATGGTACCGTACAGACAGGATCACCACTTATGGGCGCAGGCGTCAACCTTTGCAACGGCATCATCTCCTGCACCGGAACGCTTGCAGCGCTCATGAGCGGAACGAGTGCGGGCAATACAATAATGCCGGTCGCGCGGTCCGCCAGCGGAGCGTGGGATAAAGGGGCGTATGCGTACGCTGGAAGCGGCACCGCCGTTCCGACCAACCTCTCTGTTTCCGTCCGATAATCGTTGTGTCGCGCCAATATTCGTAACGGATCGGAATCATCGCGATACCAGTCGAGGCAGTTTCCGTTCGTCAAGAGGTTTCCCGCTTCCGTCGTGACAATGGACCTCTATTTTGAACCTGCCCCTGGCGGAAAAAGCGTCGCTCAATACTCCTGGCGAAACATGAATTAGATCCAGGCAAATTCCCACACAAGCAAAACGATCGAGCCACGATTGAAAATTTTAGTCGCAATCGCAAATTACGGCACGAAGAACGACCGATATCTCGCCGAATTACTGGCGGAGTACCGCTCGATGTCGCACCAAGTCGAGACCGTAGTGCTGTCGAACGTTTTCAAGAAACTCGACACTGCCGTGGAATTGTTAGTCGGCCTTCCCAGCAAAGACCCATGGTCCCTCCCATTTGGGCACAAACAACTGTTTGCCGACAGACTAGAGGACTACGATCTTTTTATCTACTCCGAAGATGACACGTTGATCACTGAGAACAACATTCGCGCCTTCCTTCGAGTAAATGAGATCCTCAACCAGAACGAGGTTCCGGGTTTCCTTCGATTTGAGCAAGGATCGGATGGCACGGTAAACTACCCAGAGGTACACGGACGCTTCCACTGGGACACTCACAGCGTTCGGGTTAGAGATAGCTACACTCTCGCGAGTCTCACCAACGAGCATTCGGCCTGCTACATGCTGACGCGTGAACAACTTCGTTCTGCGATCGAGTCTCGCGGCTTTTTGACGGGACCTCATCAGGGGAAGTACGATCTTCTTTGCACGGCGGCGACCGACCCATATACCCAGTGCGGATTCCAGAAACTGATCTGCATCTCGCACCTGGAAGACTTTTTGGTTCATCATCTTCCTAACAAATACGTCGGCAGTTGGCTCGGCGTGGAGGAACGCGAGTTGCGCAGGCAGGTAGAAGCCCTGCTGCGAATTGGACGAAATGGAAAGAGGCCGACGAGCCTGTTTCAGACCGAATCGAAGCTTCCCGGAGGAAGGTACTCAAAGAATTATTACGAACCGGTCCGGCCCGAAGTCATTTCTGCGATTCCGAGCACAGCCCGGAACGTGTTGTCCATCGGATGCGGATGGGGCGCAACGGAGGGCTGGCTTGCCGAAAAGGGGCTGCGAGTCGTGGCCATACCTTTGGACCCGGTAATACCGGGCGGGGCCGAAGCAAAGGGAGTCGAGATACTGAAAGACGACCTCTCTACAGCTAGAGCAAAGCTGGCTGGAGAAAAGTTCGATTGCCTTCTCCTGTTGAACGTCCTTCATCTCATCCCCGACCCAGCGAGCGTACTTTCTTCTTTTGCGGAGCTATTGCCAGCCGGCTCTTCCGCCATTGTTTCCGTTCCAAATTTGTCTCAGCTTCCGGTTATTTGGGGAAAGCTTCGCGGCGACCAACGCTACAGAGATCTTGGAGACTACGGGGCGACCGGTGTGCATAGCACCTCAAAGAGGGCCGTCCGAAAGTGGCTACAACGCGCTGAGATGAAACTCGAAAAGATGACCTACGTCTTGCCTGCGCGTGTCCAGCACTGCCACCGCTTCACCCGAGGAATAGGCGATAGCGTCCTTGCATCTGAGCTTATTGCGGTGGGAACAAGAACATGAGATTAGCTCGTCCCAATAAAGAGCTGAGCAGCTTGACCTTCAGCCATTATAAGACGCCACATCCTGCCGCAAATCGGCCCCTTATGCCGTTCAGTGTGGGCCTTCCAGAAAGGCTATTCGAGTGACACCGCGACGCACCTTCCTCAACTCCCTGAAATGGGCGTACAGCGGCAATTTGGGAGAAAAAGCCTTCTCTGCTTTTTTTTCATTTATTCTCGCGGGAATTTTGGGTCCGAGTGACTTCGGGCTCGTCGCGATCGCGTTTGTCTACGTGAGCTTTCTGCAGATGTTTATCGATCAAGGCCTTGCGACAGCCCTGATCCAGAGAAAAGAGGTCGAGCAGGAACACTTGGATGCCGTCTTCTGGGCGAATCTCGCGACCGGAATTTTGCTGGTGCTGCTCAGTATCGCATTCAGTCGAGAATGGGCGAGGTTGAACCACTCTCCTCAGATCGCATTAATCATCCCGGTCCTGTCGGCGAGCATCGTTATAGAAGCGCTGGCCGCAGTCCAGATCGCCATTCTGCGCAGGCAGATGGACTATAAGACCCTGTCCATCCGTACCAACTTCGCCGTGTTGGGCAGCGGAGTAGTTGGCATCGGGATGGCACTCGCCGGTTTTGGAGTGTGGGCATTGGTCGGCCAGCAACTTTTCAGGGACTCGAGTGCGCTGATATTGGTGTGGAGATTGAGCTCATGGCGGCCCCGGTTTGAGTTCTCATGGAAACACCTCAAGGCCCTCATGGGTTTTTCCCTCCCAAACTTCACCGCGCAGCTCGCCTTGTTCGCCGGAGGGCAGGCCGACTCTGTAATTCTGGGCGTGTTGTTTGGGCCACTTGCAGTGGGGCTCTACCGGGTAGCGGAACGCGTGGTGAACAGTCTCCTGACTGCGGCAATGGCTTCGATTCAAACAGTCTCGCTGTCTGAATTTTCACGTTTTCAGAATGACCCGGACCAACTTCGCAAGAGCGTCCTTACGTGCATACGCCTGACTTCGGCGGCAACCTTGCCGGCGTTGGCTGGTTTGATCGTGGTCGCGAACCCGCTAATGGCGACAATCGGACCCAAATGGGCTTCCGCGGCGAACGTGGTCAAAATCCTCAGCGCCATGAGTATGTGCTTTGTTTTTTGCTTCTTCACCGGGTCATTGTTGCAGGCTTTAGGGCAGCCACGGCGGCTGGCAATCTTGGAGTGGGCTCGCACGATAATCAGCACCGCGGCCCTTGCAGCCGCTGGACTGCTGGTCCGGGGTGGGGCCCCGAGTACGCAGGTTTCGGGCATTGCGGCTGCGCGCTTCGTGGTGGCAGTTTTTCTGGTAACACCCGTATACGTATACATACTCATGCGACTCTCGGCGCTGTCGATTCGCGACTTCGTGACTACTATTTTGCCATCTGTAACTGCCTCGGCTGGTGTGATCGGTTCCGTCACACTCTTTCACTCTTGGTCTTGGCTGGCGGCTCAAAGGCCGGTTATTATCCTGGTGACGGAGGGAGTAGTCGGTGGAATTACCGGCCTGGCGGTCTTGTTGAGCCTCGAAAGGCCACTGAGGCGATCTGTCGGGGGAATGTTGCATCGAAGTTTTGCTCGTCTGGCACCATCCAGCGGGTTGGGATGATGGTTGATGAGCCGCTTGTTTTTCGGGATTGGAAGACTATGATCAGAGCTCGGACATTTAAAGACCTCGCGCGCAGGCACTTGGCGGGAACGCGCGCATTTAAACCTCTTCAAACCATCTATCACGCCGCCTTCAACCGGCAGGAGCTTCGACTTCGAAACACAACCCGCGACTTTTACCGGCAGTTCCTGGAGCCGGGCTCGCTGGCCTTCGATGTAGGCGCTAATGATGGCGACCGAACTGACCTGTTTCTCAAACTCGGGGCGCGGGTAGTAGCGGTCGAACCAAACCCGTCGTGTTGTAAAAACATTGAAGCGCTTGGCTGCAAAACACGGCTCTCAGTGCGCTGCGAAGCTTTGGGCGAGCGCCAGGGTGAGTGCGTCCTGCACGTCGGGGAGTACAGCGCTCATTCGACGGTCTCCGAAGAGTGGATGAGCACTGCGACGCAAAACGACCCTGGCTACCAATGGAAGGGTACCATTAAAACACGACTGAACACGCTCGACCAGCTTAGGCAGGCGCATGGCACTCCTGACTTCATCAAGATCGACGTGGAAGGTTACGAACTGAGCGTTCTTCGCGGGATGTCCTTCAAACCCGGCGCGCTCAGCTTCGAATTTCACGCATTTGCATTCGAGCGAACCGCAGACTGCCTCCGGTTCGCCCTTTTTGACTCCGGCTGCTCCTTCAACGCATCGCTCGGCGACACCTGGCAGCTTGTGTGGTCAGAGTGGCGAAGCAGAGACGCACTGCTCGAGTACATTTCGAGCCTGCCTGGTGACGTATTTGGCGATATCTACGTATCATTCGACCAGAACTAGATATTAGAGCCCTGAATTTTGATGGTCTCGTACGTCAGCGGCGGAATAAATCCTGGCCGAGCAGCGGCGTACCCGCAAGGCCAACTGCCTATGAAAGTTTCCACGATCATCCGTACATTCAACCGCGCACACATCATCGGCGAAGCACTGGAGAGCGCGCTTGCGCAAACCCATCGAAACCTGGAAGTAATCGTCGTCAACGACGGCTCGACGGACAACACTGCCAGTGTAGTCCATAGCTTTAACGACAAGCGCGTGAGGCTAATACGCCATGAACAAAATCTTGGCGTGGCTGCGGCAGCCAACACCGGAATCGCGGCTGCCACCGGAGAAGGTATCGCCCTGTTGGACTCCGACGATCTCTGGAAGCCGGACAAGACCGAGCGCCAGGTTGAATTCCTCCGATGCCACCCGGGAGTAAGCGCCGTATTCAGCGACGTAGAAGTAGTTGACGGGGCTACCGTTACTCCGTCAGCGATGGGTTACATGCAGAGCTTTCCGAAGCTGATCGATCGCAAACGAAGGGGACAAGAGTACGTTCTGACCAGCCGCCAGATGTACCTCTGCCTCCTCGAAGAGGCGCCAATCAAGACTAACGCGTTGCTCGTCCGACGGGAGGCATTCACGGTTGTTGGCACGTTCGACGTAAGCGCCCGCTCAGGAGAAGACTGGGAGTTTTTCCTGCGCCTGTCCCGAGCAGCGTCGTTCGGCTACATTGACTTACCACTCGCAATTCAGAGACGGACCCCGGATTCTACCCACCAGAAGTTCCGCATGCATGACAAATTATTTCTATTCAATGTGTCGATACAAGAGAAGAGAGGTCTGCGAGGCGACGCGGAAGCCATTCGAGCCGTAAACCGCGGATTGTCGCATCACACCAGTAACCTGGGGTTCTTGTACCGGCAGGCAGGGCAAAGGGGAAAGTCGATAGCCATGTACGTGCGCGGCTTCAGAGAGACCAGCGAGCCAGCGATGCTCGTGAGAGCGGCGTCTGTGTGGATGCCGGAAAGCATAAGACAATTCATCAAGCGGTCTGTGAAGAGGGAGCCGGTCGTCTGAAATGCAAACTGGACTGATCGCAGCTCGCGTGCAGGAACTCAAAATGATCGTTGAGGCAAAATGCCCGCTCTGCGGCAATAAGGGTGGGCGACGGCTCTTGTCAGGTCCGGACCGGTTTCACGGTCGGCTCAACGTCTATCACATCGTACGGTGTTCCTCATGCTCGCTGGCCCGCCTGGAGAATCCGCCAGCCCCCTCCGAACTGGGTCGCCACTACGGTCCCGATTATGACCGGACGATTGCCGGCGGAGGTCTGGATCCAAGCCATTGGAACGGACGGCGAGACGAGCTTTTACGCCACAAGCCGGGTGGGGCGGTCCTGGACCTCGGCTGCAGTTCCGGTAGCTTTCTTGCAGCGCTCAAGAGCCCGTCGTGGAAACTCTTTGGAATAGACATGTCTGAGACGATGGCGAAAGAGGCCGAAGCGCTTTGTGGTGCACGGGTATTTGTTGGGGATATTCTTGACGCCCCCTTTCCGCCCGGCAGCTTCGACGCCATCACTTGTTTCCATGTATTCGAGCATCTTTACAGGCCATGGGAGGTGCTGGCCCGGGTCTCCGAATGGCTGAAGCCGGGCGGCATCTTCTACGCGATGATGCCCAACATAGATTCGGCGGGAGCTCGTATTTTCCGGTCCTATTGGTACCCGCTGGAGCTGCCACGGCATCTTTATCATTTTTCTCCGTCGACGCTGCGAAATCTCGCGAACTGCGTTGGCCTGCAAGAAGTCTCGGTCACGACTCACCGGGAAGTATTCATCGAAGCCAGCGCGCGTTATATGTTCGATGAAGTCCTTCGCCGAATCGGGATCCCGCGCGTGCCGATGGCCCAGGCCAAGGCGCCGGGCATTCCGTGGAAGGTTACGCGCAAGGTTTTCAGAATGACGGCGTTACCGGTCCTGAATGCCTTGGCGGCGCTCGCTGGAGACGGCGAGAGCATTCACGCGGTTTTCGCTAAGACCGACCGCTGATCCAGTGTCGGCCGCCGACAGATCGGCGCAACGGATCCCGCTCAGGCGGTTGCCTCGCGGCAGAACCTTTACAAGCTAAACCAGGGAGGAACGTTGTAAAACATGAAACGAGTTCTTGTGAATGGCGCCGGAGGGTTCATCGGCGGACATTTGGTCAAGCGGCTCAAAGCGGAAGGCTACTGGGTGCGCGCCGACAGATATGAAGCGGCATGACTTTGAGGAGCCGCCGGCGGATGAATTCCTGCTGGGCGACCTCCGCGAACCAAACTTCGTTAAAGTCGGCTGTGAGCGGGATCGACGAGGTGTATCAACTGGCGGCCGACATGGGCGGCGCCGGGTACATCTTCACGGGCGAGCACGACGCCGGAGTGATGCACAATTCGGCGACGATCAACCTGAACACGCTGGAGTTCGGTGCGAAGGCAGGTGTGAAGCGGTTTTTCTATTCGTCGTCCGCGTGCATTTATCCCGAGTACAACCAGATGGATCCGGATAATCCGAAGTGCTCGGAGGAATCGGCGTATCCAGCGGCGCCGGACAGCGAATACGGCTGGGAAAAGCTGTTCAGCGAGCGGCTGTATCTGGCGTATATGCGCAACCACGGAGTGCAGGTGCGCGTGGCGCGATTCCACAACATTTTCGGCCCTCAGGGCACGTGGCGGGGAGGCAAGGAAAAATCGCCAGCGGCGCTCTGCCGTAAGGTGGCCGAGGCGCCGGACGGCGGCGAGATTGAAATGTGGGGCGACGGCAAGCAGACGCGTTCCTTCCTGTATATCGATGAATGTGTGGACGGTGTGCGGCGGCTGATGGACTCCGGACTTCACCGGGCCGGTGAACATTGGGTCGGAAGAGATGGTGACGATCAATCGGCTGGCCGAGCTGATCATGGACATCGCAGGCAAGAAGCTCACCATCAAACACATCCCCGGGCCGCTGGGCGTGCGGGGGCGCAATTCAGATAACCGGCTGATCCGGGAACGTCTGAACTGGGCGCCGAGCCGGCCGCTGCGCGAAGGTCTGGAGAAGACTTACCGCTGGATCGCCGCGGAAGTGGCGAAGTCGGAATTGCCTGACAGCGCTGCGGCTTAGTTTAGCAGCCCGTGGCAAAACTCCTCGAGTCGGAAAACCGGGGACTGGCTCCGAAATTCCGCGCTCCTAAGCCCCTGGAAACCAGACAGTTTCCGCCACGGACTTTCGGTGCCTGTAGCCGGTTTTCCAACCCACTTACTTCTACCACAGGCTATTAGGATTTCGCTGAAGGAGCCATCGTGACATACGACTACGAGCTTTGTGTCCTCTTTCTTTACCATAAGTGCGACGAATTGACGAAGTTCCATCTGGAAAGCCTTCGCAGATCCAACCCGACCGCATTCATCTTGCCATTGACTGATTCCGTGCCGGAATTGCTGCCCGGCTCCATTGATGTCGCCCGGCTCCCCCCGTTTTGCGCCGATGCTCAAAAATGGAGAGGAATTGACGCGACACTATATCGTTGGTTTGAAAACAGAACTTTCAACGCCCGGCGATATTTATTGGCCGAGTATGATTGCCTGTGTAACGTCAGTCTTAGCGACCACTATTCCGAGGTATGGGACGCGGATGTTGCGGGCATCAGCTTTTTCACAAGGCAAAAAAATCCACGCTGGAGGTGGTTCGTGAACGGCGAGCTGGATAATATACCACCCGAAGACAGATCGTATGCCGCAGGCATCGTGCCGTTCACATGCACCATGTTTTCTCATGCGGCATTAACGAAGATTGTAGCCAATGTTTATAGACAGGACATCTTCAGCGAGCTGCGCCTTGGAACAACCGTCAACAAATTGGGGCTGAAGTTCAAACCCCTCCCGGGCCCAAAGGCCGCCACCATTTGCTGGCATGAATATCCGTGGCAAATAAACCGCCCGGGTTTTTTCCATGCCGTTAAGTCCCTGCACCACAACAGCGGAAAAGGCCGGCAACCGGGAGAGACCTCCTCTCACGTCTATAACTTCTTGCGATCGTCAATCCATGATCGGGAATTGCTGCCATTTTTTTTGCAGGGGAAGCGTCACGGGCTGAAAAAACGGCTGCGCTTGGTCGGAGCGAATTCAGACATCAAATTCTGAAGTGTTGGTAGCAATGAAAATGTCCGCGAAATAGTACCATGAAACAAATATTGAAAAGCGCGATGGGTGAAAGACTGCTGGGAATCACGGACTATTACCGGTTCCCACATTTGAGAGCAAGCTGGGGGGGCGCATTGAATGGACAAAATCATCGCCGGCAAATGGTTGAGACTTTCATCCGCCGCCTCCCAATCGATGCCGTCGTGGAGACCGGAACCTACCGCGGCACGACAACCTCCTACTTGGCGAAACTAACGCCTCTTCCCATCTACACCGTGGAGTTTAGCCGGCGGTTTCAGGGGTTCTGTTGGTTGGCTTTGCGGCGATTCACAAATGTTCATCGCGTCAATGGGGACAGTCGGCCCTTTCTCCAGGGACTCGCCGCGGATAAACAATTTCGCCGGAAAACGGTGCTGTTCTACCTGGATGCTCATTGGAATGCGGATCTCCCTCTGGCAGAAGAACTGGAGATCATATTTAGCCACTGGAAACGTGCGGTGGTACTCATAGACGATTTTCAGGTGATTGACGATCCCGGCTATGGCTATGACGACTATGGCTCTGGATGCGCCTTGACCGTCGATTACATTAAGCCTGCTCAAAACAAGTTCGGACTTAGCGCGTTTTTCCCCTCGCTTCCTTCCGCGAAGGAAACCGGGGCGAAGCGCGGCAGCATCACACTCGCCGCCGACCCCGGCCTCAAGGGAATGCTGCGCGATATGGTGGAGATTCGGGAATACGCAGCTTAACGATCCGGGGCAGACGGCGTTTATGAGCGAACCAGGTGATCGTCTTCGGGTCCTTTACAGCTTTCCTCATAAGCTCGGAGCTGATCGAATCTGCTACACCGCTTGGCAGCAGGTAAATGGCCTGGCGGTCGGCGGCGCAGACGTGACGGTGTTTCCCGGTTCGCTCCATAGGCCGGTGCTCGGTAACGTGAGGGTTCGCGCTACACTCGCCTGCGGGAAAATCCGAATTCCGTACAAGCTTCTGGGTAGCCGGCGCGCTTTCGCCCTGCATGACGCGACGGTAGCTCGCCGCCTGCGGAAGTTGGTAGGGCGCGTGGATATCATTCATGTGTGGCCACTCGCGGCTTCGCGAACGCTGAAAGTGGCCACAGAACTGGGAATCCCAACGGTGCTCGAAAGGCCAAATGCAAATACGCGATTCGCCTACGAGGTAGTGCTGCGGGAATGCGAGCGGCTGGGCGTGCCCCTGCCACCGGGCCATGAACACTCCTGGAATTCGGAAGTGCTCCGCATAGAGGAAAAGGAATACGCGCTAGCGGACGGCCTGCTCTGCCCGTCAGATTTTGTGCGGCAGACGTTTCTGGACTATGGATACTCCCCCGGGAAGCTGGTACGGCATCAGTATGGCTTTGACGAGCAGGTATATTTTCCCTCGCAAGAGGCCCAGAACGCGTCGCAAGGACTCACGATGATCTTCGCCGGAGGCTGCGCGCCCCGGAAAGGCTTGCATTACGCGCTCGAAGCCTGGAGGCGATCGCCCGCACACCAGACCGGGACGTTCTTGATCGCAGGAACTTTCGTCCCCGGATACCGTGAAAAGCTCTCGCCGATGTTAGACCACCCGAGCATCCGCGTGCTGGGACATCGGAGCGACCTTCCGGAGCTGATGCGAAAGTGCGATGCCCTCGTCCTTCCCAGCATCGAAGAAGGAAGCGCCCTGGTAACGCATGAAGCCCGAGGCAGCGGGTGCGTTCTGCTGGTTTCTGAGGCTGCAGGTGCCATCTGCGAGCATCTAAAGACTGGCCTCGTACATTCGGTGGGAGACGTTGAAACGCTAACGCAGCACATCACCAGGCTCCACGAGGATCGATCCCTTCTGGAGAAGCTTCGCCGCGCCAGCCTTAATACCGCGCCCGAGGCTACCTGGACGGCTGCCGGCGCAAGGCTGCTACAGGTGTATCGGGGCGTGATCGCGGACTATCGAGTTGAGCACGCGGCACGGGCTGTTAGAAACGAAGAGGTAGGCGTTGCAGGATTTAGGGTTTAACCAGCGCGATTTAGGCCATGGTGCCTCAGAGACCATACTGCACCCCGCGGTGATGGTGGCGCTGCTGCTCGCCATCGTGCTCATGCTGTGGCTTCCGCGTAAATATGTCGTTATCCCCCTGCTGATGGCCGCGTTTCTGGTTCCGCGTGGCCAGGAAATCTACCTTGCTGGTCTCCATTGGTACGTGCTGCGCATTCTGGTTTTGACAGGGTTTGTGCGCCTCGCCAAAGCGAAGTTCCAGCTTGCGGGCGGATTGCATAATGTCGACAAAATATTCATACTGTGGGCCTCCTATCGAACCTCAGCAATTGTGCTGACCAACTGGCCGAACGGGGTAGCGGAACAAGCGGCCTTCTTGATCCAGGCTATGGGAGGATACTTTCTGCTGCGGTACCTGATCCAGGACGAGGAGGACATCGCCCGGGCAGCCAAAGCGTTGGCGGTCACAGCTATGATTCTTGGTGCGTGCATGTTGATTGAACACACCCGGAGTGTCAACGTCTTCGGCTACCTGCGTGGTGCGCCGCTGGTTCCCGAGGTGCGTAACGGCCAGACCCGGGCCCAGGCAACCTTCGGCCACTCAATCTTGGCCGGTTGTTTCGGGGCTACGCTGCTGCCGCTGTTCTTTTGGCTGTGGAAGAGCGGTAAGGCCAAAGCTCTGGCTGCGGTAGGAATGTCGGGGTCGACACTGATGATGCTCATGTCGAATTCGAGCACGCCGGTGCTCGCGTACGTTGCAGGAGTGGGTGCGCTACTTCTCTGGGCGATTCGCAGGTCCATGCGCGCAGTCCGCTGGGGACTCGTTATCGCGTTGGTGAGCCTAGCGCTGGTGATGAAAGCGCCCGTGTGGTTTATCGTGGCCCACATCAACGTGATTGGCGGCTCAGGGGGATACGATCGCGCTAACTTGATTGACGTCTGTATTCGCCACTTTAAGGACTGGTGGTTGATTGGTACAAACCAGAACGGAAGCTGGGGATGGGATATGTGGGACCAATCCAATCAGTTTGTGGCCGAGGGGGAAACAGGCGGGCTGGTGACCCTCGTCTGCTTCATTACCATGATCTCCCGCAGTTTCGGCAAGCTGGGAACGATGAGGAAGCGAGTGGAGCGCAAGGAACAATGGCTATTCTGGAGCCTTGGCGCCGTCATGCTCGCCCACATCTTCGCTTACTTCGGCGTGGCGTACTGGGATCAGACCCAGATCTGGTGGTTCGCTTTTCTCGCCATGATCTCGGCTGCCACGGTGGCCACTCAAAAGGCGCCCGCTCAGGCCGAGAGTGCGGATACAAACCTCAGGGCTGTTTCGGTGCCCGAGCCCGACGCCTCCCTTTGGCATCCGGCCCTGCAGTCTTAGAAGATATCCGTGCAGCTCTCATTCATCTTCGTAAATTGGAATTCTACCGAGTACCTGCGGGAATGCATCGCCAGCATCTACGAATACACCCGGGACGTGAACTTTGAGCTCATTGTCGTCGACAACGCCTCGCCGGATGGCGATGTCGGCATCCTGACGCAGCAATTCAGAAACCTCAAACTAATAGAGAGTCCGGAAAATCTCGGATTCGGCCGCGCCAATAACCTTGGATTCAGGCACTCCACCGGAAAATACGTACTCTTCCTGAATCCGGACACAAAATTGGTGAGCCCCGCCATCCACACCATGCTGACGCATTTGGAATCCCTGGAAGCCGCCGGCATTGTGGGCTGCAGACTGTTGAACAGCGACCTTTCCGTTCAATCCAGTTGTATCCAGACGTTCCCGACCATTCTGAATCAGGCTCTCGACACGGATTTCCTCCGCGCGCGTTGGCCGCACAGCCGCCTCTGGGGGACCAGCCCTCTCTTTTCTGACCGCAGCTCTCCGGCCAAAGTAGAGGTCATTTCGGGCGCTTGCATGATGATGCGGCGAGAGGTTTTTGAGCGCATCGGCTTCTTCAGCGAGGAATACTTCATGTACGCCGAAGACCTGGATCTCTGTCGCAAAGCGGTTCACGCCGGCTACCACAACTACTACATTGGGGATGCCACCATCATCCATCATGGGGGCAAGAGCAGTTCCCCCAGACGGCGACCGTCGCCAAGTGGCGCTCGATGGTGCAGTATTTTGTAAAGAATCACGGGTATGTCTATGCGCTGCTGTTCCGCGCCGTCATGAGCGTCGTAGCCCTCTTTCGGCTAGTCTTGATCTCTCTGGGTTTCGCCGCCCGATCCACTGGCGACTCGCCGTCTCTCAAGTGGCGAGCCATCCTCAAAACCCTGCTCACAGCTTGACTTTCTCTTATCTGTGTTCATCAGTGGCTAAATTGCCTTTATGGTTTTTGAAACAAAATACGTGGTAATCACTCCCAACGCCTGTTACCGAGCCGCGACCGTCAGGGAGTCGGTTGTTCCGCAGACCTCGAATCCAGGACCCAATCGTTAACATGGGCACTGAAACAAAATACGTGGTAATCACGCCCGTACGCGACGAAGAAGCCTTCATCGGCCTCACCGTCGAGTGCATGCTCCGGCAAACCGTTCGCCCGGCGGAATGGATCATCGTGAACGACGGCTCCTCCGACAAAACCGGCGCCGTTATCGATGAGTACGCGCGCCGGTACCCCTGGATCCATGCCGTCCACCGGGCCAACCGCGGCTTCCGCCAGGCCGGGGGCGGCGTCGTCGAAGCCTTCAATGATGGCTACCGTTCTCTTGCCTGCCAGGACTGGGACTTCATCGTCAAGTTCGATGGCGACCTGTCCTTCGCCCCTCAATACTTTGAGAATTGCTTCGCATACTTTGAACGGGAACCGGATCTGGGTATCGGCGGCGGAGTCATCTGCCACGTCCGGGACGGCCGGGAAAGCGTCGAAGCCAATCCGGGTTTCCATGTCAGGGGGGCCACCAAGATCTACCGCAAGGACTGCTGGGACGCTCTCGGCGGATTATGGCCCGCTCCAGGCTGGGATACATTCGATGAAGTGAAGGCCAACCGGCTTGGCTGGGCCACGCACTCATTCGACGATCTGCGTTTAACCCACCATCGGGAGACCGGCACTGCGGACGGCATATGGGCAGGCCTCGTGAAAAACGGCCGCGCCAACTACATTTGCGGATATCACCCGCTGTTCATGCTGGGGAAGTGCATGCGCAGGGTCCTTCGCCGGCCGTATGTGGTCGGATCCGTCGCCCTGTCCTGGGGGTTCATCACAGGCTATTGGAGACGCATTCCCCAGGTAAACGATCCATTGACCATCGCCTATCTCCGGCGTCAGCAGCTCGGTCGTCTCGCCGGAGCCCGCACCATCTGGAAGTAACGCCGGCGATCTTGTCGCCGGTTCTTTTGCTGTTGCTCCGCGGTGGAGTAGGCCTTTGGCCTGCTTTCTACTGCCGCTTACCGCGTTTCTGAACCGTGACCGTGAGGGAGCGGCAACGAGCCCTTGGGGCAGACCCTCAGCTCTCGTAGTCGCGCCACTGTGGCCAACAACCCCCAAATGAAAGCCCTCCTCCCATGTGCGGCATCTGCGGCAAATTAACATTTGACCGCGAGGCCAGTGTCTCCTCCGCGCTCGTCAAAACCATGGCGGACACCATGCACCATCGGGGTCCCGACGACGAAGGCTACTACTTCTCCGGCCAGGTCGGCTTCGGTTTCCGGCGTCTCTCCATCATCGACCTGAAGACCGGCCATCAGCCGATCTCCAACGAAGACGGCACCGTCTGGATTGTTTTCAACGGCGAAATCTACAACTATCTGGAACTTCGTGCTTATCTGGTCACCAAAGGCCATCGGTTCACTACGGATACCGACACCGAAGTCATTGTTCACCTCTACGAAGAATTCGGCGAAGACTGTGTCGAACGGCTCCGCGGCATGTTTGGATTTGCCATTTGGGACGATCGCCGCAAGACCCTCTTTCTCGCTCGCGACCGCGTCGGAATTAAGCCGCTGTATTACTACATCTCCGCCAAATCCCTGATTTTTGCCTCTGAAATCAAGGCCATCCTCGCTGATCCTGAAGTGCGCGCGGAAGTCGCCCCTCAGATGATTGATCGGCTTCTGACCTTCGATTACATGCCGGGTTCCGGCACGCTGTTCCGGAATATTCATAAGCTCGAGCCGGGATCGTGCATGGTGGTTCACGACGGCAAATCGAAGATCCGGCAGTATTGGGATCTGTTAGTACCCCCGTCTCCGTTAAGTCTGCAGGAAGCCGAATCACGGCTTGCCGGCCTGCTGGACGAAACGGTAAAGCTTCACATGATCAGCGACGTGCCCGTAGGGGTGCTCCTGAGCGGCGGTTTCGATTCAACAGCGTTGTTGAGCATCGCAAGGGAGAGTACGGATCGTCAGTTGAGCACATTCACGGTCGGCTTCTCCGAGCCCGGAACTCCGGATGAACGGCCCTGGGGGAGGCTGGCCGCCCGCCAATTCGGCAGCGATCACCACGAGATTACAATCAGCTCCGAAGAGTTCGAGGACTTCCTCCCGCGGTACGTTTGGCATATGGAGGAGCCCGTCTGCGAGCCGCCGGCCGTAGCCCTGTATTTTGTATCCAGGCTGGCGAGGCAGTTTGTTAAGGTTTTGATTTCGGGCGAGGGTGGGGACGAAGCTTTTGCCGGATACCCGAACTACCGGAATCTTCTCTGGCTCGAGAGGCTGAAAGCGGTTACTGGGCCCTTCAATGGAGCTCTCGGCGCCGGGCTTTCCAGTGCGAACAAACTCTTCCGTTCCCGGAGGCTCGCAAAGTATGCCCCGCTCCTTGCCACGCCTTTCGAGTCTTATTACTACAGCCGGACGTCGGATCCCTTCCGCATCTTTAACCGTAAGCCCGGCGACCTGTACACAAAGGACTTCGCGCACTCTGTGGACAAAGAGGTTTCGGTTGCGGGCGTACGCGGATTACTGAGCCACACCGGAGCTGGTAAGGACTTGGTCAACCGGATGCTTTATGTGGACACAAAAACCTGGCTCCCGGACGACCTGTTGCTGAAGGCCGACAAGATTACCATGGCAAACTCTGTCGAGCTTCGCGTGCCCTTCCTCGATCACAAGGTGCTGGAGTTTGCCGCGTCCTTGCCAGGGGATTACAAGGTCCGAGGCTTCGCCACGAAGGTGGTCGCGAAGAGGGCGCTCCGCCATCGCGTTCCAGCGGAGATCCTGAAACGCAAAAAGGCTGGCTTTCCGGTCCCCTACGCCCGATGGCTGAGAACCGATATGAAGGGCTGGCTGCGCGATATCCTATTGGATGGAAAAGCGTTGCGAAGAGGATATTTCAGGAGGGAGGGTATCGAACATCTGATCTCCGCCGATGCGGCCTCCGGCGGTTATTCCAAGGAGTTGTTCTCGCTAGCCGTACTCGAGCTTTGGCACCGCGCCTTTGTCGACAGCCCGGCTGGCGTCGGCGATCACGTACTATACCGGGAAATTTTCGCTGAAAGCAAATGACTTACGCCCAACCCAGCGCTTTAGCCGCTTTTCGGTAGTGTACCCTCGTAGCATGACCGGCGCGAACATCTATGGACACGCGGCGCAACCCGCGGATCTTTGGACACGCGGATTGCATCCGCGTTTGGTCGTGGCAACGAAAAAAGTGAAAATGCGAAACGAAGTGAACCCAACCTCGGAAAAATACCGACTCGACCGTCGTTTTTTGTGGCCTGCTCGCCAAGCCCTGCGGGCCTCGAAATTTGTGCGTTGCCGAGCCGCGACCGTGAGGGAGCCGGTTTCGACGCAGGTTGGCGGAGCGCTTTTTCGACCCTGCTCGCCGGGGAGATAAATAATGCCGGAAACAGAAAGTTCGTCGTCCAATCCTTTACCCCGCATATTGGGCATTGTAGTCAGAGGGCGATGGTGGATATTGCTGACCGGCGCCGTGGTAACCGTGGCAACGGTCGCGGTCCTGTACCAGATGCCAAATCGGTATAAGTCCGAGGCCACTCTCCTCGTAGTCCCGCAGCAGGTCCCGGCTCGCTATGTCACCCCCACTACCGAAACCAATATCGCGGATGCTCTCCAGGCGATGACCCAGGACGTTCTGTCTCGTGCCCGATTGCTCGAACTCATCGATCAGTTTGGTTTGTATGCGAAAGAGCGGCAGCATCTCGCACCGGAAGAAGTCCTCGAACTGATGAGAAGCTATATCGCCATTGAGCCGGTCAATCCAGCCTCCGGGCGCAGGGATATCAATGCCTTCAAGATATCTTTCGTGGCGGAAAAGGCTGCCCTCGCTCAGCAGGTGACGAGTAAGTTAACCTCGTTCTTCATCCAGGCCAATCTGAAAACACGCGAAGACCAGGCCACGAACACGACCAACTTTCTCGAGGCTCAACTGGAGACAGCGAAAACCAAGCTTACGGTCCAGGAAGAGAAGGTGCGGGATTTCAAGGCTCAGTATCTGGGCGAATTGCCGGAACAGCAGCAGGGTAATCTGGCCATTTTCAACGGTGCCCAATTGCAGCTCCAGAACCTCGAAAGCAGCCTGGATCGCGCGCAGCAACAGCGTGTGTACCTCGAGTCTCTGATAAGCGGCTATCAGCGTTTGGCTGCCCGCGGCAGTGCCGTGCCGGGCGTCTTCCCCGGAACCCAAATCGCTCGGCCCCCGAGCCCCCTTCAGACCGCGCAAAACGATTTGGACAGGTTGCAGCTCCAGAGAGACAAATTAGCCAACATCTACAAACCCTCTTATCCTGACGTGCGTGCCATTGATCGGGAGATTGCCACCACACAAGCCGTGGTCGAGCGTCTGCGGGCATCCGAAAATGCCAGAGTCGCCGACAAGTCCGAGCCTGCCCTCACTCAGCCGGCGAAGCCGGAAGCGCCGGAGGAAGAAGACAGTTCCATCGCCCAGCTCAAGAGCCAGTTGGAAGCCAACAAACTGGATATCGCGAACATCGTGAAGTACGAGACGCAGCAGAAGGCGGTTATTGCGCAGTACCAGAATCGCCTGAATCTGACGCCGGTCCGGGAGCAGCAGTTGGCAAGCATCCTTCGCGACTATGAGCTTTCCAAACAGGATTACGCGGATTTGCTGGGTAAAGAGCAGCAATCGCAATTAGCCGCCAGCCTGGAGAAACAGCAGGGAGGCCAGCAGTTCCGTCTTGTCGAACCACCCAGTCTGCCCGATCTGCCTTCCAGCCCGCAGCGCATCAAATTCAGCCTGATGGGCCTCGGTGGTGGCTTGTTTCTGGGGTTGGTCATTGCCTTTCTTACAGACCTGGCCCGGCCGGCCTTCCATACCACCACGGAAATCATCAGCCGGTTCAGCGCCCCTCTTGTAATCGGTCTGCCCGTGGTCCGCACCAAAGGCGAGAAACGGCGCCGGAGCTGGAAGAAGACATTTGAATTGGTGGCCGGCTCGGCACTCGCATTGGTTATGGCCGTAGCCGAGTTCTACGTCCTTAGGCACCCCTGATGAATAACCTGAACCCCTGCCGGAGCGTACATCCATGAGCCGCGTTTGGGAAGCGCTTCAACGGTCTGGCTATCAGTACGAAGATACCGAGCCGCACGAGGCTTTGGATACCCTCGGCCATCCGATTCCGGCTGAAACCGTGGAAATCCGGCCCGAGACCAGGATTGTGGCTCACACCGACCCTCGCGGCCCCATGGCCGACCGTCTCAGGTTACTGCGCCTGCGTCTGAATCAGGTGTGGGATCCTCAAAAGCTCAAACGGCTTCTCATTACAAGCCCGCTGCCTCACGATGGAAAGTCCACCATTGCCCTCAATCTCGCGGTTACTCTCTCTGAAGAGGGAAAGCGCACCGTGCTCCTGGTGGAGGGAGACCTCCATCGTGCCACCGTCAGCCGGGAACTTGGCCTCGCTGGCCGCCCTGGAGTCGCGGAGTGTCTGGAGAGCAACAAGGACCCTCTCTCTCTGGTCCGGCGCATCGAACCGCTTGGGTACTATTTTCTTCCCGCTGGAACCCCCCGGAGCAACCCAAGTGAACTTTTGCACAGCAACGCGCTCGCCACAATGATGGAGTCCCTTTCTCCACATTTCGACTGGATTTTGATTGATTCTCCGCCCGTCGCTCCTTTGACCGACGCTCTTTCATGGAAGCAGCGCGCCGACGCCACACTGCTCGTAGTGCGGGCTGGCCGCACGGCGACGAGCGCCACCGAGGAAGCCCTGAATCTTGTCGGTCGAAAACACGTACTTGCTATAGTCTTAAACGGCGTGGAAGGTCTCGACCAAGCCTACAAGAAATACTACAAAGCCTACCAGAGTAATCCTTCCTCTTAGTCAGCACCACCCCTCCCTTCGATAGATCTAATGCAAGGCCAGTCTATGCCGGCTCAGTCCGACCCAACCCCTATTCGCGTCGTGGTTGCTGCTGTGCAACCGTCTTTTAGAGAACTCCTCCGCAGTCAATTGGAGTCCGAGCCGCGCGTCCATGTAGTCGGTGATGCTTCTGACACGCGCGCGGTTTGTACCCTGACACGTCGCCTGAAGCCCGATATCTTACTCATCGAATGCGCCTTGAATCGGGAGTTCTCAGCGCTTTGCTCGTCAGTCCGCGGCAACTCCGGGTCCCCGGCCGGAATCGTTGCCATCATCGAGACTTCGCGCATACAGGACATCGTGGAGGCTTTTGAGCTCGGTGCCCGCGGTGTGGTTCTGCGCGCCTCACTGCCGCCTCTCTGGAGGACCGGTATTCAGAGTGTTCTTGCAGGACAATACTGGGTTGAGGATAAGAGTGCGGCGTTCCTGCTGGGCGCGGTCCGGGATCTCCTTGCCCGGCCGGCGAAGGCCATGTCGCTTCCGGAGTTCGGACTAACGCTTCGCGAGACCGAGATAGCCGCCAAAATTGCAGCCGGGCGATCCAACAAAGACGTTGGCCTGGAGTTTTCCATCTGCGAGCGTACCGTAAAACATCATCTGACGAACATCTTCAAAAAAGTAGGCGTATCCAGCCGCCTGGAACTCGCCGTTCTTGTACGGGACAAGATCGCGCCTCAATCCCCGGCTCCTGACAAAAGCGCTTCGGAAAAACGGCGCCTCTACGTAGTTTCCGAGTCTTAGCCGTGCTCTTCAACAAAGCTTACTACTTCCTGAAACCCGTTATACCGTGGTCGGTTCGTATCGCCGTCCGTCGAACTGTGGGCAGCAAAGCGCCGTGCATCGCACAGCGACGTGTGGCCCATTGACGAAGCGGCCGGCATCGCGCCCCCCGGGTGGCCGGGCTGGCCAAATGGCCGCCAGTTTGCGTTCGTTCTCACTCATGATGTGGAGGGTCCGAAAGGGCTGGGGCGGGTTGAACGATTAATGGACCTGGAGCGGCGCCACGGCTTCAGGTCGTCTTTCAATTTCGTGCCCGGAGAAGACTACGAGGTACCGGATCAATTGATCCGGACGCTTGATGAATCGGGCTTTGAAGCCGGGGTACACGGGCTCGAGCACGACGGCAAGCTGTATAGTTCCAAAGCGCGGTTCGGCCAGAAGGCCGCCCGAATCAACTCGTACATCGAACGATGGGGCGCACAGGGTTTTCGCTCGCCCCTCATGCAGCACCGATTGGGATGGATGCATCGTCTGAACGTGGAGTACGACTCTTCCACCTTTGATACCGATCCTTTCGAGCCTGAGCCCGACGGTGTCAGGACCATTTTCCCTTTCTGGGTGCCCGGTCCCGATGGCAAGGGACTTGTCGAGCTTCCATACACCCTGGCGCAGGACTTCACGCTGTTCGTCATCCTGCGGGAGAACAGCATCAACGTCTGGAAGCAAAAACTCGACTGGATCGCCCAGCGGGGAGGCATGGCCATGCTGATTACCCACCCCGATTACATGTGCTTTGAGGGAGATAAAATCGCGCGCGATGAGGCCTCGGCCTCATTTTACGAGGAGTTCCTGACTTACGTCCGTGAAAAATACAAGGATAAGTTCTGGGCTGCTTTGCCGCGCGAGGTGAATAAGTATTACAGGGACAATGTGCCCGCCGAAGCCAGAAACACGCGCACCAGGGTGTGCATGATTGCGCACACCAACTATGCATCCGACAATCGAGTCAGACGCTATGCCGAGAGCCTGGCCGCCCGCGGGGACATGGTTGACATTGTAGCGCTGCGACCTACCCGTTCGGAGCAGACAAGCGGGCTGAAAGGGGTAAATGTCTATGGGATTCAGCATCGCGCCAACGACGAAACCGGCAAATGGAGCTATGCGTGGCAGTTGCTTCGTTTCCTGGCTGGTTCGTTCGTATTCGTGAGCCGCCGCCACCACAGGATAAGGTACGACCTGATTCACGTTCACAACGTACCGGATTTCCTCGTGTTCGCCGCTCTGTATCCCAAGTGGACCGGCGCCAAAATTATCCTGGACATTCACGATGTGGTGCCGGAGTTGTTTGAAGGAAAGTTCAATTCGCCGCCGGGCAGCAAATATATAACGATACTCAAAATCATCGAGCGCCTTTCCGCCGGCTTCTCCGACCACGTGATAATCTCCAATCATTTGTGGCAAAAGCGTCTGTTGGCGCGTTCCGTTTCCGCCGGCAAGTGCTCGGCATTGGTAAATCATGTCGACCCCGCCGTTTTTTACCGGCGGGATCGAAACAGAACGGACGGAAAAGTCATCTTGTTGTTCCCCGGAACTTTTCAGCCCCATCAGGGTCTCGACGTTGCGATCAGGGCACTGGCCCGGCTGAAAGACACACTGCCGAACTGTGAGCTCCATCTGTATGGAGGGGGCGGCGGCCGCGATTCGCAGCGAAATCTGGAAAAGTTGGCATCGGAATCGGGCCTCAACGGGCGGGTCCGTTTCTTCGGTCCGGTGCCTCTTGATCAAATACCTCAGCTGATGGCTGACGCCGACATCGGCGTAGTTCCCAAACGAGCCGATACATTCGGCAACGAAGCCTACAGCACCAAGATTATGGAATTCATGTCGCAGGGAATTCCCGTGGTCGCTTCACGCACGGCCGTCGATTCCTATTATTTCAGCGACGACACCGTGTGTTTCTTCAATTCCGGCGACGACCAGGCTATGGCCGAGGCATTGCTGAGTGTCATTAACGACGCGGATCTGCGGGCTCGCCTCTCACGAAACGGGCTTGAGTACGCCACGCTTAACAGCTGGAACTCAAAGAAGGCCGAATATCTGTCTCTGGTCGATTCTTTGTGCGCGGAAAAGTTTGAGTCTGCCGATTTAGTTGAGAGCGACCCGGAGGTCCCTCTGGAGCCTCGCATTTCGCGATAACGATGTTTACTGACGAGGCAATCCGCTGCCGCAGATCCATCTCGACCGGCGGCCTCTCGGTACACAGGTATGGAGACGGCTGCGTGCCGGTGCTGTGTATCAACCAACTCCGCGCCCGAGCGATGCTGTTTGTCGGCGCAGAACTCCCAGTAATCCCTCCGTCAATGCGGTTCTAATGGTACCGGTACACCCACGTCATACTTTCCGTGTTCTCAACGGCGCGCCGAAATTTCGGCCGACGTTATAAAAAGTTGTATCACTCAGGGAAACTGATCCTTTCAGAAGCGTGTGTGTCATTGATTTATAAGACATTCATAGTTTGGTCTTTCTCTTGCTTCCAGAAGAGTCTCACTGGATGTTGTCTGTTTGGGACGACGGTGAGTGGGCTGAAAACGCCTCGCTGAGTTTGGTACTGCGCTGTATGATCGGGGATTTTCCCTTTGGTCTCATTGACACCGAGGGCTGGGCAGGTTAGCGTTGCTTAAATGATTGCCACGCGTTGAAGTCGGGGAAGACAGGAGGAGATACGGAAATGACGAGAAGAATGTTGGTCGTATTAGGTTCGGGGCTCGTGATGGCTTTGTGCGCTTTCGGGGATTCGAGCACTCAGTGGAACCTTACGAACTCGGGGGGATCTTACAGCTACTATGAGACAAGCCCAGGCGTTGGCGGCGCTCTGACGGGATCGGGTATAGGGGTCGAAAACATCGTAGGCGAGAGTACCCCCCTTGAGAGTGGCGGCACGTTGATCATTAGCGATGGCGTCTTCAGTTTCACCACCGGGGTTTACGATGGCAACGGTAGCGATTACGAATGGGGAGCTGGCGCATCTGGCAATAACCCACCTTCACTCCTCGTTACGGGTTGCATCTCGAACGTCACCTTAGTAGGTGATTGTAGCGGGTCGAGCCCGGCGTACGGAGTGGCGGGCTCGGACGACGTGATCCTCGTGGACGATGCCTTCACAAGCGCGACAATCGAACCGGCGGGTCCGGTTTATCCCAATACAGAGGTTGTGTTTGGCGGCGTAACTGGTACTATCAACTCCGCCGTTGCCGCATATTTCGGGGTGTCCACGGCATTCGTCGCACCCTCGGTTGCGGGACCTTACATCCAAGGTGTACCCTCGCCGGGAGGCGAAACCGATCCGTTTGGGCCCGGCACAAGCTATAGCGTGACCCAAGCCGATCCGGGGGGGAACCTTGATCTTGTCGCGGCAGTTCCCGAAGACTGGAACCTCTCCAGCACCTTGGCGATCTTCGCCTTTGGCTTGGGCATCTTTGGCTTGGCACGCCGTCTCGGTCTGATCAAAGCTTTATTCTAGTATTCCGTGGTTGAAGTCCGGACAGGCTGAACGCCTGCCTCACCAACGCGCCGAGTTGTTAAATCGCGGGGGGAGTGAGGCAGGCGTTTTTCGTTTCGGTGGTGTGACGTCTGCAAGGCCACCCCACTTCCCCTCTGACACACCGCCTGGGTAAGAACAGATCGAAGGACCTTCAGCGTTTATGAAATTGATACTGATCGCAAGGTTGGGTTTGGTCGCGGCGGGAATTTTGCTCTTGACCGCGTGTTCCTCGGATCCGGCCGTACGCAAAGTCAAATACCTGCATAGCGGAGAGAAGTACTTCGCCAAGGGCAACTACCGGTCGGCTGAGGTCGAGTTCCGGAATGCTCTCGCTCTCGATCGCGAAGTTCGAGCAGGCACACTTCCGTCTTGCCCAGACGTACTTGAAACTGGCCGACTACGGCCCCGCCCGCCGCGAGTTGCAAACGACGGTCGATCTGAATCCGCGGAACTCGCAAGCCCAACTACAGTTGACCGGCATGTTCCTCGCCAGCAGGGAATACGAGCAGGCCCAGCAACTGGCGGAGACGCTGTTGTCTGCCGACCAAAATAATGTGGCAGCTCGCGAGATGCTTGGCGCCGCGGACTTTGAGAAAAACGATGTGCCGGGCGCCATTCGGCAACTCCGCAAAGCCATTGAAACCGCCCCGCAAGGGTTGGACAGCTACCGGAGCCTGGCTGCAATTTATCTCTCCACCAAGCAACCCGCTGAGGCCGAAGCTGTCTACAAGAAGGCTGTCGAGGCTAACCCAAAATCGGCCGAAGCGCGCACGGCGTTGGGCCAGTTCCATTTCTCAACAGGGAAAATGGCTTTAGCGGAGGACGAACTGAAAGCCGCAGTCGGATTGGACCCACACGACGTGTCGCCCCGATTGGCTCTGGTGCCGGTGTATCTGGTAACCCGGCGAATGGCGGACGCCGAGCGAGTCTGCAGGGATCTCAAGACGATCGCACCCGACGCTCCCAAGGCGTACCGGGCCTTGGGTCTTCTCTATCTTCTGACTGGCCAGACGGACAAGGCTGTGGCCGAGTTCAAGGCCGTGTCGCAGTCCAAGCCGAAAGACACGAGGGTAAAAGCCTTCCTGATCGGCATCCTGCTGGATCGGGGACGCGTCGGCGAGGCCGAGCCTCTCAATAAGGAACTTCTGAAAACCCTGCCGGGAGATCCGGAGGGCTTGGTGTTCGACGGGCGCATTCTCATCTCGCAAGGCCAATACCAGCACGCCCAGACCGAGATCGAGAAGGCTTTAAAAAGCGATACGCAGTCGGCGCCGGGCTATTATTTCCTCGGTGTGGCCCAGAATGCCCAGAGTTTCGACAAACAGGCCAAAGCGTCCTGGGCCCACGCGTTGGAACTGAACCCGCGCATGACTCTCGCCCGAATTGCGCTGGCCGATGCCGCGGCGAGTCACGGCGACTACGACGAAGCCTTGCGGCAGACCGGTGAGATTCTCAAGACACAACCGGGCCTGGTCAGCGCTTACCTCATTCGTTCCCGCGCGTTGATCGGGAAAGGGAACAGCAAAGAGGCCGAGACTGTACTACAGGCCGTGTTGGACCGCGACCCCACTTCTCTGCCGGCTCTCACATACTGGTGAACCTGCGCATACAGGAAGGGAAAACCCAGACGCTGGTACCGAGTTTTTCGAAGCTGGTTGAACAGCACCCCGAGAATGCCGGCCTCCACTTCTGGCAGGCAGTCGTGTATTTCCGATCGAACGATTTGGCGAACGCCGAAGCCAGCGCGAAGCAGGCAATCGCGCTCGATCCGAAGCGATGGGAGGCATACAGCTTGCTCGCTGAGATCCATATGGCGCGCGGGTCGGTCGAACAGGCCAAAGGGGACCTGAAGGGTGAAATTGACCGAAACCCGCGCGGCGTGACAGGTTACCTTGCTCTGGAAAGCCTGTACGAGAAGGAGGGTAATTGGAAAGAGGCGAAGAAGCTGGTTGAAAAGGCTCACCAGATCGATCCAGCCGACCCTCACGTCGCCAACAACCTCGCGTATCTCTACCTCGAACACGGCGGGGACGTCAATATCGCGGTATCGCTCGCGCGGGATGCCAGGCAAAAGGCGCCTAACGCTCCTGCAGCAGCTGACACACTTGGGTGGGCCTACTACAAGCTGGGATCTGCAAAGGCGGCTGTTACCCAGCTGACGGAATCCGTGCAGAAGGCCCCCCACAACCCCGAGTTTCAATATCATCTGGGGATGGCGTATCTGGCCGATGGCCGTTCGGATCTGGCCAAACAGTCGTTGCAGCGGGCGCTCACTGATGACCCTCGCTTCCCCGATGCCGCGAGCGCCAGAACGACTTTGGCCAGGGTGTCCACCCAGCCGCCGACTGCCTCGAAACAATAATCCACGGGTTGCGATAACCCGCTCAACGTTCGCTTCGGCAACTGTGAGCAAGCGGGACCGCGTGGCCCAAAGACCGCATGTTGTACGAGTTGATTGAACAGCAGGTCAGGCGAACACCCGATGCGGTCGCCGCAGTGTTCGAAGATCGGCAACTGACGTATCGGCAGCTCAATGACCGTGCCGACCTGCTGGCGAACCATCTGCGGAATCTCGGCGTAACGCCCAACACTCTCGTTGCCATCTGCGTGGATCGTTCGCTGGAAATGCTGGTGGGGTTGGTGGGCATTTTGAAGGCTGGAGGCGCGTACCTCCCGCTGGATCCGGCTTACCCGAGCGATCGGCTGGCATTCATGCTTGAGGATTCCAAGCCGCGCGTACTGCTGACTCAGACGAGCCTGCAGAAGCGGCTTCCAACCCACCAGGCTCAAATCGTTTATCTGGACGATCGGAACCATCGTGGATTTACCGAGCCGTCACCGTAAGGGAGCGGCACGAAATGACGATAGCCAGCCGAGCGACCTGGCCTATGTGATTTATACTTCCGGCTCCACCGGTAAGCCCAAAGGGGTCCAGATCTCGAACCGGGCGCTCGTCAATTTCCTGAGCTCTATGCAGCGGGAGCCGGGCCTGGATGCCGGCGATACGTTGCTTGCCGTCACCACCCTGTCATTCGATATCGCGGCTCTGGAGCTGTTTCTCCCCCTGATCAGCGGGGCGCGGGTTGTTATTGCAGCCAGAGAAGTGGCTGCGGACGGGGCACGCCTGTCATGCGCTCTTGAAGCGTTGCGGCGCAACCGTGATGCAGGCCACTCCGGCGACTTGGCGGCTTTTGTTGGCCGCCGGTTGGACAGGAAGCCGGGACTTGAAGATATTGTGCGGTGGCGAGGCGTGGTCAACGGACCTGGCCGACGAGTTGTTACCCCGGTCGAAATCGCTCTGGAATATGTACGGCCCGACGGAGACAACGATCTGGTCGTCGGTGGCTCGTGTGGAAGCAGGCAAACCGATCGTAATCGGTCTCCCGATTGCCAACACCACCTTTTACATACTCGACCCGTACCCGGAACTTGCGCCGGTTGGAGTGCCGGGAGAACTCTACATCGGCGGTGACGGCGTAGCCGAAGGCTACCTGAACCGGCCGGATCTGACAAATGAACGATTCGTGAGCGATCCCTTCAGCGGCAAGCCGGGGGCGAGGCTCTACAGAACAGGCGATGTTGTCCGCCGTTTGCCGGATGGCAGTATCGAGTTTCTCCATCGAATCGATCAACAAGTCAAGATCCGGGGCTTCCGCATCGAGTTGGGCGAGATCGAGTCCGCTCTCAAACAGCATCCGGGTGTCGCTCAGTGTGTCAGCTCTCGCGCGTGAGGACGTGCCCGGGGACCAGCGCCTGGTCGCGTACATTGTCCCTGCTAACCCGCAAGTTGCGCCGTCCAGTGCGGAATTACGGGAGTTCCTGAAGCGGAAGCTGCCTGCCTACATGATCCCGGCCGCCTTTGTGACGATGCGGGAGCTGCCACTCACGCCCAACGGCAAGATCGACCGAAAAGCGCTGGCTTTGCCGGACCTGTCCCTGGCTGAGAGTATCTCCGGTGCGGCCGATTGTTCCTCCCCGCACATCTGTGGAATTCGAACTCGTGAGAATTTGGGAGCAGGTTCTGGGAATTAAGATCGCGAGCGTGCAGGATAATTTCTTCGATCTGGGCGGTCATTCATTGCTGGCGGTTCAGATATTCGCGGAAATCGAAAAGGTTTTCAACATCAGATTGCCCCTCGCCACCCTCTACGAAGCGCCTGTCCATTGAAGACATCGCCCGGATTCTGAGCCGCGAGGCCACGTCCTCGCGCTGGTCGTCTCTGGTGGCAATCCAACCGTCGGGCACGCGCCCTCCTTTTTTCTGTTTCCATGGAGACGGGGGCAATGTCCTGATCTACAGAAAGCTCGCACAGTACCTCGGCTCGGACCAGCCCGTCTACGGCTTGCAGTGCCAGGGCCTCGACGGAAGTTCTCCGCTCCTGAAAACAGTCGAGGAGATGGCTGAGCGTATACGTGAGAGAGATTCGGGGCGTTCAGCCGCACGGACCGTACCTGCTCGGTGGTTACTGCCTGGGCGGCACGATTGCTTATGAGGCTGCGCAGCAACTCCATGCCGCGGGCGAAGA
Organism: Terriglobia bacterium; assembly: GCA_963832905.1. Lineage (GTDB taxonomy): Bacteria > Acidobacteriota > Terriglobia > Bryobacterales > Bryobacteraceae > BOG-234. The sequence goes on from CAWHVO010000003.1 coordinate 59,863, forward strand.
GGTTGCGCTGCTCGCGCTCTTCGACACGATGAACTGGCACAAGGTCCCGATGACCTGGCGGGATAGGAGCTTCCTGCTTTTCCAGCGGTTGATTTTCCACGCTGCCGCGGTCCTCAAAATTAACTCCGAGAGCAAGCGACAGTTCCTTCAGGGAAAGTTCTATGATCTGCGAAAGCGAATTCCCGTCTGGCGCGGAATGCTTGCTGGCAAAGTTCAAACGGCGTTCTTCCGAGGGAACGTCGTCGCAGTCCCTCGTTCTGGCAGCAAATCTGGCAAGCCAACGATCGGGCTTCCGGCAACTATGTCCCCCGACCCTATCCCGGCGCAGTTACGGACTTTCGTCCAGGCAGGCAATATCGGGTACTCGACAACCCGGACCTGAAATGGGACCGTTTGGCAGGAGGCGGACAGAGGGTCGTCGTCGTTCCAGGATATCCCGCCGTCATGCTGCTCGAGCCGTACGTCAGGGATTTGGCTGCGACGTTAACGACGTGCATTGACGATGCAATCCGCCGAAGCAAATCCATTCGTCCGGAGGAAATTCTGGCGGCTCGGCGCTCAGGCGCGTGATCCAGCCTGCTCAGAGCAGCCTGTCATTATTGGACGCCTTCTTTCAACGCAGAGGCTGGAAGGCCGCTACTGACGTTGCCGGCAGCAGGAATGACACCAGTCGATGTACGCGAGCGGGTTTCGGACCTTTGGAGTGCAATCAGAAGCGGCACAAAAATCGCGAGATCCACAATGGCGAAGACCGGTCCACCCTTGTGATGAAGCGGGCCGTCGATGATGGTGCGATCCACGTAGACGCTCAGCGACGAGATGGTAACGATGCGAACCGCGTTCTTGAATATGGCGATCGGGACGTCGATGCGATTAAAGCCATTATCCTCCAGGGGGATCGCAGGCAAACCCGTGCCGCGAGAATCGCCACCATTACGAAGGCAAGCCAGGAGTGTATGCCGCTGCATTCCGGCGCGACCCTGATACTCAGGCCGGGAAGCATAAACGTCATCCCCTCTCTGAAAACGGGTATGCCCATCAGCCGCAATATTTGAAAGCTGGTTGCGGCGGACCCGTGTTGAAGGGCAACGGTCATCCGATCCATCAATTCAGGTGGAACCGGAATCATCAGGAAGAGACAGCACAAAGCGAACAGGGCGCTGCCTGAAACTGCGTGGGCCATAGCCGAGCACGAATGCCGCCATCCAGACGAGCACGATCGCGAAAACAACCGGGGCCATGCGGGTCGCTTCATGGATTGGCGGCTGGCGGAATACGAGAATTAAGCACAACAGTCCCGCAACTGAAAGCGATGGAATGCCGGCGCGAGGCGAAAACCGGGCCTCGGGAAATATAACCGTTCGTTCCCAATACATCAGGAACAAACACATGAATGGCGCTACGGCGATCTGAAGGTACCGGTCATCCTGAAACGAAAGGATTACCAAAGCCTTCAACGGCGCCCGGAAGAGTATTGCCGTCAAAAGCAGAATGCCGAAGACAGATAAACTGCGTCAGTTTTCCGGTCTGGCGGGCCTTTTCCAAAGTCGGAGGCTATGGCGTAGGTATCGTGCCTTGCACCGGCGGACTCGAATCGGCGCTCTGAGCACCGTTCGCGGCTACGGCCGTCGCCACATAGTAGTACGTTTGTCCAGCCTGGACTGTGTTGTCCACATACGTTATCCCGGTAATCGGCGATGAATTCAGCGGTGTGGTAAAGGGACCGGTCGAAGCCGTCGCCCGGTAAACATTGTAGGTCACGTTTGGGGTGGTGCTGGCCGTCCAGCTCAAATTCGCCGCGTGGGCATTGTACACGGAACATGGTTTGCCGAGGGACGCGTTGGTGACACGCTGGACCGTGATCACTGTGCACGTCTTGGATCCCTCTACATTTGCCGTGCACGGGATCGTGCCGAGCGCCATATTTGTGGCGGCAGTTACGTCCGCAGCGGTAGGGATTGCGCCTCCCGTAGCGATCGCACAGGGGTTTTGGGCCCAGACAGAAAGTGAAAAGCCAAAGGAACAGGCCGTCAACGCGGCAATAGTCCCACTGCTACGCAGCAAACGCCCCGAGCGGCGGGAACCAGAAACAATTTGAAACATTATCGAGTCATCATTATATCCCGGGAAAGCCGCACCCGCGAGGTTGCGATTGGTTAGCAGCCGACGCGGATCGGGGGGCCGAGCTCGATAATCCGACCGGCCGGCTACCGTTTCTGCTGCGTAATCTCGCCTAAAGCGGTCCTGGCCTTACCGGCATCGGGGAAGTTCGGATTTTCATTGAGCGCCAATCGCAGCGAACGCGCTGCCATATCCATTCGGCGGGCGCTCATGTACGCCATGCCCAAATGGTATTGATAAACGGGATTATCCGGCGTTTTCGTCGTCGACTCCGTCAGCTGAGCGATAGCCAGATCCACCGATCCCAGTTTGTAGTACGCCCAACCCAACGCATCCGCTGTCATCGGCGACTCGGGCATCTTCTGTTTCGCCATTTGGGCGAGTGACACCGCCACGTTAACGTCGCCGCCATGCTCGAGATAAAGAAATGCGAGTTCGGCGGACAAGTTTGGCGAGTTGGGATCGAGTTCGTGCGCCCTTTCGAACAACTTCCTGGCCTCTTCCCATCTGTTCTCCCTCTCGAACTGGGTTCCGAGTGCCGCATAGTTGGAAACGTTGCGAGGCTGGGCTGCGATAGCACTGCGAAAGTCCGATTCCGCTTTCCCCGTTGCCCCGCGCGCCAAATCGATATTTGCCAGTAGTGTGTACGCATCGGGCGTACCCGGGTCGAGCGCCAACGCCTTCCGGACGCCGGCCTCCGCGCGGTCCAGATCCTTCAGGCTGAAATAACCCAACGCCAGCAGGAAGTGAAGACCGGCGTTCTGCGGGTGTTGCTGCAGCAATCCTGAAATTCGCTGAATCACTTCCGGGACAGTGCCCCTGCTCACGGAAAGCTTCAGCAGGGTCGCCAGCGCGGGCAGCGACACCGGGTCGTTTCGGAGGGCAGCCTGGATCTCCGGCTCCCCGTGCTGGATGTCTCCTTTGTCAATCAGCGCGCGGCCTTTCGCAATATGCCCTGCCGTGGAGTTGGGACTCGTTCCCAGCGCGTTGTCCGCCATCTTCAACGCATCGCTCTGATCGCCATTCCTGACATCGAGCCCGGCAATGGCCGCCGCTGCCTGGCTCATTTGAGGGGATATTTTCAGCGCCTGCGCGAATGAAGCTTGGGCCACGTCCAGGAGCCCTGCGCCCTTCTGCGCCATTCCCAGAAAATAGTAAGCGCTGGCGGAGCCGGGAGTCAGCTTTATCGCCTTCTCCAGACGCTCGATTGCCTCCTGATACCTGCCTTCCGACACAAGGACCCGGCCGCTCGCCAAAACCATCCGGGGGTTCTCGCCGTTCGCGCTTAGCGCTTTCTGCACGAGCGGGGCTGCCTCCTGCACGCGGTTCAAGTCAAGCAGCGTCTCAATCAGGTAAACCTTCACCGAGTTGTCTTTCGGCCTTTTGCCTGCCAGCGACTCAAATTCAGAAACTGCTTTTTCCGGTTGTCCCGAGGATAAGTAAAAGGTGCCCAGTGCCTCATACGCCCGGGGATCGTCAGGAGCCACTGCTTTCAGTTTGGCGTACAGGTCTTCAGCCTCGGCCAATCGCCCGGACAGCGCGTAGATTCTGCCCAGCAAAAGTTGGGGGAGAACCGCGCGGGCGTCCAGCTTGCAGGCGACACGAATCGCCGCTTCGGCCTGGGCCATTTTACGCTGTGCGAAAAAGAATTCACCCAACGCCATGTGGGCCTGAACGGACTTCGGATTTACCGTGATCGCCTTCTGGTAAGCCGCCTCGGCGTCTTCAGGCTTCCCCTGTGCCAGGTACACCGATCCCACCGCGGCGTAGCCCTCGACTCGCTGGGGATCGAGTTCCACGGCCTTGCTGAGTTCTGCCAGCGCATCCGGAAGGTCGTGCATCAGCAGATCCTTCTCGCCCAGGATCGTGTGCGCTCGCGCATTTTTCGGGTCTGCCTGAATCACAGTTTGCGTGATCGCTTGCCCCTCCTGGTAATGCCGGTTGTCGATCAGCAATTTTGCCAGGTTCAGTTTGGCGTCCAGATTCGCGGGATCGAGGCCGACCGTCTGGTTGAACTCACGGAACGCCGCCGCGGGGTTGCCTGCGGCGAGGTAGGTCCGGGCGAGTTGGTAGTGTGCCGCTGCATATCTTGGATCGATCTGTATGGCGTTCCGAAACTGGATCACAGCCTCCTGGTATTTGCGATTACTGAAGTACCTGGCGCCGCTCTCAACGTATCGGAGCTTCCGTTGATTTGGATCGGAAGAGCACCCGGCGAGGAAGGCTGCACCGATTACCAGGAAAGTCAGTCGCCGGCCCCAGGCAGATTTCGTGGCTTTGGAACTCCCAGCTGACTGCGCGCGCGGCAATTCCAAAGCTCGTATGGCCACCAAACTCCAGCGTATCTATTCCCAAGCCGGGTTACCAACTTCATCTCGCAAGGCAGTACCAGTACTGCATAGAGACCAAGGCATGTGTTTTCAAGGTCATACCAGAAATTTGGGTGAATGTTACAGAAAGTAGTACAACCGATGGCAATGCGGCATTTATCCAAAAGACATAAGCCATTTATTTATAATGCTTTAGACGTTTGGAGCCCCAAGTGCTGCCCGTTAGCTGGTAACGCCCGGTTTCGTAGGCAGGATTTGCAGTTGCGACTATCATTCGGAGGAGAACGAGAAGCATGAGACGGAAACTACAAATATCAGGGCGCACAGTTGTTGCCCCACTTGCCCTTGTGCTTTTCGCAGGCAACCTTTTGGCCGCCGGCCAGCCAACGGTGAGTTTTAGTCTTAGCGGCACAGGCATTGGGGGGAGTTTGGATGGTGTTTATACGAGTCCGTATCAGGGCACCATCAGCGGCATCACCGGTACAGTTCCGGTGATATGCGACGACTTTGCCAACAACAGCTACGTCCCGGAGAACTGGACGGCTTACGTGACATCATTGTCCAGCATCAATACCGGGACCGACACGCCGGGCGATCTGTTATGGAACAATGCCAAATCCGGAGGCACGGTTGACGGTTCCAGCTGGGACTTAGGTAACCAACAGACGGCCTATGATGTGGCTGCATATCTTGCTATAGAAATAATGAACTGCGGCACCACCGCCACGCCCTACGTGCCGGGCTGCACCCTACCTTCAGCAGCTTCGGAGGATTTAAGCTATGCACTCTGGGAACTTTTTGATGCCACCGGCGCCAGTAGTATGAATCTGCCTGCGCTTAGCGACAACGTTAAGTCTTGGCTAAGCGGCGACTCAAGTACCTTGTCCGCTGCAACCGGATATGTGGAAAGCGCCATTAACGCAGTGTGCGCCACCGGATGCACTACCGTGGGGGGCGTTACTACGGTCAACAGTAACACTACTGTTAGTGCCCTGACTGGCTGGAGTGTGAATATCTATTCCGTTGATCCCCCCCCCGGCGGACCATATGGTGGCACAGGCGGCCCCATCACGTGTTCTGGAACTTGTAGCGCGACACCGCCGCAGGAATTTATCACAGTCAGTGCGGCTTCTGGGATGACCTACTCCAGCCCAATGCCTGAGCCGTCTTCGCCCGCCGTATTAGGGGTTTATTGCTTGTTCGGCGGGGCCAGTCTGCTCTTTTTCGGCCGTCGCCGCCTCTTTAAAAACGGCAACTGACTTGGATCGCGGGTCAGTATAAACTGGATCAGACGCGCAGCGGCGCCGCTCCTGGTATCTCACAAGTCCGCCGCCTCGCCAGACGGCGAACCAACGCCAGAGTGGTGATGCCGACGACGATCAATAATATGCTCGGCGGTTCGGGTGTTACAGGAGCGCCTTCGGTGACCGACATCTGGTAAGGATCGTTGTCGTTGGTAAACACTCCCATTTGATTGGAGAACAACTCGTCCGCGACGCCGATGCCGCCGTCATCGTAGTCGTAGGACCATTCAACGGTCGTTGCGCCGTAGAGGCCGATCCAATAACGCGTATCGTCACTAAGCAGCGGATACGAGGTCAACGTGATATCGTACACCGCCGGAAGGTCGGACAGCCCGCCGTCGTAGACACTGCCGAGAAGGTCAATGAGTTGTCCTGGCGAGGCCGAATCGTCGGCATACAGACCTACTTCAAGTGTGCCGGTCGAAGTGTCGTCTCCAGCCAGCATGAGTTGCAAGTCGGTTATTTGCCCCGCCGCAACAGAGGTGAATGAGTCGTAGAGGGGGCCGGCAAAATCGACGCCGTCTGAACCTGCGCTGGATTCGCCGATATTGTCATAGACAATCGTGTTAGCGGCCATAACGGACGCCAGCGCGCCTGCCATACAAAGCAACTGAACAAACCTGATTGAAATCCCTTTCGTGCGGGGCGTGCCATCGACAGTATTCTGTCGGATCGGCCCGTTGAGGCACCGTCGTAGTCGGTAAAGCGCCGGAAACACAAACCGTTGTGGCATCGTAACGTCTTCACCGAATAAGTGCCAGGCTTGCGCTCAATTCTCAGAATTATGAAATCGCCAGGCACGACAATTCGGCGCTTCAGCACGAGTTTATGCAGGTGCGGAATAAAAGGCAGCCGTAACAGTTCAGGCCTGTATAAGTCGCGATACGGAAATCTTTAAGAATCTGCCGTTTGGACCTGGATATTGGGTCCAAAACCTGGCAGTGTATATGTTTGAGGGCATCGCATCGCCAGTCGCCGCGAGAACGACCGGTCAACCCGGAGCAATTGGAGCGTGAGAAGCGCTTAATCCGCGAGATCGAGAGGCTGCGCGAGGAATTGATCGAGCGCGATAAGAGGATCGCCGATGCGGAAAAGCAAATCGCCGATCTGGAACGTAAACTGGCGCTTCGACAGCAAAACTCCACGACATCATCCAAACCGCCCTCTTCAGATGGAATGGCGGGCGAGCAGCGGTCGCGGGGTAGTCGGCGAAAGAAGAGCCTGCGCAAGCCGGGCGGCCAGCCTGGACATCATGGACGCTGGCGCGGACTGGCGCCTTTGAGTCGCGTCGATGAATTGAAAAAGGTGTTCCCCACCAGGTGCCGCCATTGCGATCACCGTTTGTCGTCGGGGATGCCCACCGAGGGCGACCCGCGTCGCCATCAGGTGACCGAACTGCCGCCGATTAAAGCTCATGTCACCGAGTATCAATGCCACCGCCTCGTCTGTCCGGAATGCGGCAAGGCAACCCAGGCCGAACTGCCACCGCAAGCACGGCGTCATTTCGGAGCGCAGTTGACCGCCCTCATTGCCTATCTGACCGTGGTCTGTCGAATGCCGCGCCGCGTGGTGCATGAACTACTGGAACAGGTTCTGGGCATCCCACTCAGTCTGGGCAGTATTCAGAACAGTTGGGAAGAGGTCAGCGACGCGGTCGCCGACCCCTGTGCGGAACTGGAGCGGCAACTGCCCAACGAGCCGGTCGTCAACAGCGATGAAACCGGATACCGGACCAGCGGCGAAAAGCGCTGGCTGTGGGCTCTGGTGGCGACGAGCTTCGTCTTTTACAGGATCGCCGCATCGCGCGGAGCCGAGGTGCTGGTGCAATTACTGGGCGAAATATACGCCGGCATTCTCTGCAGCGACCGCTGTCCCACTTACCTGAAGTACCACAAAGGCGTCGGCCAGTTCTGTTGGGCTCATTTCAAACGAAATATCCTCGGCGTACTGGAAATCGGCAAGACCAGCGACGCGGAACGCTTCTGCCGCGACGCTCTGGCCCTGCATGCCCGGTTGTTCCGGCTGTGGCATCGTTTCCGCGACGGACCTGGCGTTCGATACGGTCCCCTTACACGCGATCAGTTGATTGCAAAGTCGATTCCGCTGGAGAAGAAGTTCTTCGCCCTGGCGGACCGCTATCTTGATAGCCGCGACAAAGACGTGGCGAATCTCGCGCGGGCACTGCTGCAGCACTTTGAAAGGTTTTTCGCCTTTCTACGCCATGAGGGTGTCGAGCCGACCAATAACGTCGCGGAGCGCGCGCTTCGATGCGCCGTGCAATGGCGCAAGATCAGTTTCGGTAGCCGCAGCCCTCAAGGCGAAATCGCGGTTGCGCGCCTGCTCACAGTGGCTCGCACCTGCCGCATGCAGAATCGAGTTCCGCTGCATTATCTTGCGACTGCGTTACGCTCATACCGAACAGGGCTGGCCGTCCCCTCACTGCTCAAACCAGCATCAACCACCTGAACTGTTACAGGCAGCCGCTAATTAACTTCACAGATTGGGCGCGCCGGCAGGGTAGTGAGGGACTGTCGCCCTTATACCAAAATGGATTGCACAACTGAGCTTCATAGTGCCCGGCCTGCTGGTTATCTGGCCGCTACAGCAGCTGCATACCGGAGTCCACGAACACCACGTTCCCGGTCACGCCCCGGCTGAGGTCGCTCGCCAGAAACACGGCCGTGTCGCCGACCTCGGCCAGCTCCGTGGTGTGCCGCAGCGGCGATCGATCCTTCACCACATCGAGCATGCCCGAAAAATCCTTCACCGCGCGCGCCGACGCCGTTTTCACCGGACCCGCCGAGATCGCATTCACGCGAATCTTCTGCGGCCCCAGATCGCGCGCAAGATAGCGCATCGACGCTTCGAGCGATGCCTTCGCCACCCCCATCACGTTGTAGTTCGGAATGGCGCGGATCGACCCAAGGTAAGTCAGCGTCATGATCGACCCGCCGCTGGTCATCAGCGGCGCCACCGCGCGCGCGAGCGCCACCAGCGAATACGCGCTCACGTTCTGCGCCAGCAGGAACCCCTCGCGCTGCGTGTCGACGAACGAGCCGCCGAGCTCTTCGCGGTTCGCGAACGCGAGGCTGTGCACCAGCACATCGACCGGCTTACCCAGGCCACGCAGGCTCTCGGTCAGTGCGGCGATTTCGTCATCCCGCGTGACATCGCAGGGCAACATTTTCTCGACATTCAGCCCGCCGGTGATCGACGCCACCGTCTCCTTCTGCTTCTCATTGAGGTAGGTGAGTACGAGCGAGGCGCCCTCGCGCGCGAACGATTCGGCGATGCCAAACGCGAGGCTCCATTTGTTCGCGATGCCCGCGATTACAGCGGTCTTTCCTGCAAGAAGTCCGGCCATGAATCTCCAGCGTACACGCGGCGCCCTTTTCGCTGCCATTTCGGACACGCGGATTGTATCCGCGTTTCGGCGTCTGCTAACTTTTTCCGCGAAACAGGAACACAATCTCGATCAGCAGGATGATCACCACGACCACCTCGAGAAAAAATCCCCGCCCCTGATCGAACCGGTCGACCATGAATTCGTACAGCTCACCCGCCGTCTGCAGTTTCGAATCCACCAGCCGCCGGTAATCCGGCACACCCACGCGCTGCGCCGCCAGCCGGAACATGCGCGCGTAGAACATGTCGCCGAGAAATTTGATCGCGGTCTCGGCGCGCTCCGCGATTTCGATCACATCGAGCCGCACGGTATTGAGACGCTCGGCCTCGCCTGCCAGCCCCCAGCGCCGCCACACTCCGGTGCCTTTGTCGATCGAACGATACACGCCCGCCAGCACGCCCGTCAGAACTTCGTCGTAATGCCGGAATTCCAGCAGCTGCGTGTTCGCGTATTCGAGAAGCTGGATGGTTGGCTCAGCCGCCACTGGCTCGTCGAATAAAAATGCAGCCGACCATCCGGCCACCAGCAGGTCGTTGGGATAGTACGAAATCTTCGCTTCCAGAATCTCGCGCACCTCCGTCTCTGAGAGTTGCCTGTTCTCCCCGCGCACGATCCGCGCTATGTCCGCCCCATGCCGCGCCAGCAAGTCGGCCGCGGCATCGTTCGGCGACTCGGGGATCACGGTGATGATCACGTAGTCTTCGTCGAGCCAGGTCTTATAGGGATTGACGAGCGCGCCCGCGGCTTTCGCGAGGCGCGGTGTCAGCAGATCGCGCGCCCGCTGTTCCATCGAAGGATCGGCGAGAACACCCGCCGAGTGCTCGACCAGACCCGGCCAGTCGAGCGAGAACTGCTGATCGAGCTCGATGCTGACGATGCCGTAATCGTAATACTTCGCCCTGGCTTCGGTGCGGAAAGCCGGATCGATCGCCAGCGGCTCAACCACGGGCGGCCGCTCGAAGCGCACGTAATCGGGCGCCGGCCGCGAAAACGCCGGATTGCGCCCCGCTTCCGCGATGCCCAGAGCATTACGCAGCACGTCGAGGCGGATCTCATCGGCGACGTCGAAGAGGACCAGCTGGCGGATGGATCCGCGCATGGCTGCCTGATCAGGTACAGTTCGTCAGGCGTCTACTCCTTGGTCGACAGAATCTCCACGTCGCGTCCTTGGAACAGCCCCGAATCGATCACGCCGGTGATGGCCTTGATGTCGCGCTCCATGGTCTTCCCGATATCCCTGAACCTCACGTCGAGCAGCAGGCTGCCGTGCTCCGTAATGATGGGGCCATCCTTGCCGGTGGCCATGCGCATACCGATTTCCGTCGCGCCGAGTTTCGCCAGCTCGCGCTCCACGATGCGCAGCGCCACGGGCATCACCTCGACCGGCACGGCAAACTTCTCGCCGAGCTTCTTCACGAATTTCGACGGATCCACCAGAATGTACGCCTTAGGCGCCGCATCGAGGACAATCTTCTCCAGATACAGCGCGCCCCCGCGGCCTTTGATCAGACCCTTGTCCGGCCCCACTTCGTCCGCGCCGTCAAACGCGAAGTCCGGCCGGTATTGAAGCAATGTCCCGACAGGCAGATCCAGCGCCGCGCATGCCATCGTCACTTCGGCCGATGTGCAGACGGCGGTCACTTTCAGTCCTTCCTTTTTCACGCGCTCAGCGATCGCCAGAACCGCCAGATACGAAGTCGATCCCGACCCGACTCCGATGACCTGACCGTTCTCGACCTTCTGCGCAATCTCTCGCGCCACAACTTCCTTGGCTTCACGATTCGATACTTTCCAGGCGTCCGGTACCCGTAGGTTTTCCCATTTCATAGCAGCTCCCTCTCTCCACTAAAGGCGACTCCCATAGCCGCGGGCGCGGTCGGGTCAGTCGCGATTCTAAGTTTCAACCTGCCCCGCGGTTAGCGGCTGATAGAGATCGTGCAGCCGAACCAGGCCCACACATTGTTGGTTTTCGACAACGGGCAGCACCGATATCTGCGAAGGCCGGTCTTCCATCAGGCGAAGAGCATCCTGCAGGGAAGTATCCGGATCGACAGTCACCGGGTGGGCCGTCATCAGGTCGCCGGCGCGCACGCGCCGGATGTCGTCATTCATTTCGAGCGCGCGGCGCAGATCGCCATCGGTGATCAGTCCCAGCAACTCGCCATTGTCGCCCCTCACGCACGCCGCACCGAGGGGACAGTGGTTCATTGCGAGAATCACCGATTTCATCGAACTCTCGCGCGTCGCCCATGCCACTTCGTCGCCAGTGTGCATCACCTGGCGGACGGTCACACGCAGATTGCGGCCCAGCTGGCCTGCCGGATGCAGCTGCGCGAAATCCTCAGGCGTGAGTTGCCGCGCATGACGTATCGCCAGCGCGAGGGCATCTCCCACAGCCGTCGCGACCGCACTGCTGGCGGTCGGCGCCAGATTGAACGGATCGGCTTCAGCGCGCACCGAAGCGTCGAGTACGATATCCATCTCCCGCCCCAGCGGCGAAGTGCGATTGCCGATGATCCCGATGAGCGGTGAATTCACGCCGCGCAGAACAGGAATGAGCCGCAGCAGTTCGAGCGTCGTGCCGCTCTTCGAAAGCAGAATCGTCGGATCGCCGGGCGCGTAGATGCCGACATCACCATGCAGTGCATCCACCGGATGCAGAAACACCGCGGGCGTTCCCGTGCTGCACATCGTGGCAGCCAGTTTCTGTGCCACGAACCCGGACTTACCCAGCCCCGTAACGACAACCTTCCCGGAATGCTCCTGAATCAACCGCACGGCGGCGAGGAAGCTGTCGTCGAGACGCGCCGCCGCGCAGGCGATGGCCTCCGATTCGGTTTCCATCGAAGAGCGCCCTGCGGCGAGCAGATCGGGAGTGGTTTCCACAGGCAACCTGTTAGTGTACTGGAAGTATGTCGGAAACCGCAGCGTTGGCAGCGTGGATCGTTTCTCATCGCACTGAAACGGTTCCCGAGGACGTCCGCCACGAAGCGCGGCGCGCCATCGTGAACTACCTGGGCTGTGCCCTGGGCGGATGCCGCGACGAAGCAGTCGATCTCGCCATCGAAGCCCTGGGGCCTTTTTCCGGACCGCGCACCGCCGCCATTCTCGGCCGCGCCGAGCGCCTCGATCCTCTGCACGCGTCGTTAATGAACGGCATCAGTTCGCACGTTTACGACTTCGACGACACCACGCCGAAGAATTACATGCATCCCACTTCGCCCGTCGCATCGGCGCTCTTTGCATACGCCAGTGCGAACCCGGTGAGCGGTCGCGATTTCATGGAAGCATTCATCGCCGGCTTTGAAGCTGAGATGCGCATCGGCAATGCGGTCTATCCTGCGCATTACGATGTCGGCTGGCACATCACCGGAACCGCGGGCGTGTTCGGCGCGGCGGCGGCGATCGGCAAACTCCTCGGTCTGTCGCGTCACCAGATGGTCTGGAACATCGGACTCGCCGCGACACAGGCGGCCGGCATTCGCGAGATGTTCGGCTCTATGGCGAAATCCTTTCATCCCGGCCGCGCCGCCCAGAATGGCTACTCCGCCGCGCTGCTGGCCCGCGCCGGATTCACCGCCGGCGAGCACGGCATCGAAGGACCGCGCGGATTTGCCGCCGTGCTGTCCGCGAAATACGATCTCTCCAAAATCACCGCCGGGCTCGACCGCGACTGGGAACTTCGCGCCAACACCTATAAGCCGTTCCCGTGCGGCATCGTGAATCACCCCACCATTGACGGCGCGATTCAGATTCATCATGCGCATCATCCCGATCCCGCATCGATCAAAGCCGTGCGGCTGCGCGTCGCGCCGCTCGTTATCGATCTCTGCAATCAGACCAACATCACCAAAGGTCTGCAGGGCAAGTTCTCCGTTTATCACGGCGCAGCGGTAGGTCTGGTGCGCGGCAAAGCCGGAATTCAGGAGTACACCGACGCGGCTGTCAACGATCCCGCGGTCAAGCGCGTTCGCGAACTGGCCACGGCAATCGGCGACGCTTCGATCACCGAAGATCAGGCGCACATGGAAGTTGAGATGGCGGATGGCGCGAAGCTGTCCCGCTTCGTCGAGAAGTCGCTCGGCAACATTCACCGCCCTCTCAGCGACGCCCAGCTCAACGACAAGTTCCGCGATCAGGCAGTGCTCGCCCTGCCCCTCGATCGGGTGGAAGCGCTGATCGATCAGTGCTGGCAGATCGATCGGCTGCCGGATGTGAATACACTGATTCAGGGCGCGCTTCCATGACGGCGCACTTTGTCTTTTTGTGGGGCAGGCCTTCGGGCCTGCCGCAGGGCTTCCGCCCGGCGCGGAGCTTTACGTATTCCGCCGGCGTGAGACTCCTTCTCATCACGCTGATCACCGCTCTGGCCCTCAACGCCGAAGTGAGCGAAGTGCGCATTCCGACCGGCGCGGGCGGCGTCGGATTTCTGCCGCTGCTCGTGATGGAGAAGTACCAGCTCATCGAAAAGCATGCCAAAGAGGCCGGAATCGCAAATCTCAAAGTCCGCTGGATCAACATCGGCGGACCTTCGGTGATGAACGACGCGCTCCTCTCCGGTTCGGCGGATTTCATCACCGCCGGTCCGCCCGCGTTTATCACGCTCTGGGATCGCACGTTCTCATCCGTGAAGGTAAAAGGCGTCGCGGCCATGTCGTCGATGCCCATGTATCTCAACGCGCGCACCGATCGTCTGAAGAAACTCGACGATGTGACCGATAAAGACAGGATCGCGGTGACCGCGATCAAGGTTTCAATTCCGTCCATCATCATGCAGATGTACGCGCAGAAAAAGTATGGCCAGCCGACGCGCTTCGACAAATACACGGTCACGATGACTCACCCCGACGCCGTGATCGCGCTCCTGGCCGGTTCGTCGGCGATCGACGCGCACTTCACCTCGCCGCCTTTCGCGCAACGCGAGAAAAAAGACCCTCGCGTTAAAACGATCATGCTTTCCGACGACGTGATGGGCGGTTCGACGACCTTCACCATGGTTTCAACAACGACGAAATTCCGCGAGCAGAATCCGAAAGTCTACGGCGCGGTCCTGAAGGCGATCGAAGAAGCCAACCGCATGATCTATGCCGATAAAAAATCCGCCGCCGAGCTTCTGCTCGCCTCGACCCATGACAAAGGTTTCTCTGTGAATGAAATCGTCGAAGTCCTGAACGACCCCCACGTGAAATTCACCACCACGCCCGAGAACGTCATGAAGTACGCCGATTTCATGCACAGCATCGGGTCGATCAAAAATCGCCCGGCATCGTGGAAGGACATGTTCTTTCCTGAATGACGCCGCTGCTCGCAGTTCGAACGGCGTCACCCTGCAATACCGCACGCCGGATCACCTGGTCACCGCAATCTGGCGCGTGAGTTTCAATGTCCTCGCGTCGGACCGCTTCGTCATCCTCGGGCCGTCGGGTTGCGGCAAGTCGACCCTGCTCAAAGCCGTCGGCGGATACATCAGCCCCGTCGAAGGCGCGATTCAGCTGAACGGCGCAGAAGTCTCCGCACCCGGACCCGACCGCGTTTTCGTCTTCCAGGAATTCGATCAGCTCCTGCCGTGGAAGACGGTAAAGCAGAACATTGCATTCGCGCTCACGGCCAGCGGCAAACTGGCGCGCCGCGAGGCCGACGACCGCGCCATGCATTTCATCGAAAAGGTGCGCCTCACCGATTTCGCCAACAGCTATCCGCACACCCTTTCCGGCGGCATGAAGCAGCGCGTCGCCATCGCACGCGGCATGGCGATGGAGCCGAAGATTCTCCTCATGGACGAACCCTTCGCCGCGCTCGACGCCCTCACCCGCGCGCGCATGCAGGAGGAACTGCTGCAGCTCTGGGAAGACACGAAGTTCACCGTTCTTTTCGTCACGCACTCCATCCCCGAGGCCCTTCGCATCGGCAGCCGTATTCTGCTGCTGAGCGCGCATCCGGGTCAGGTGAAGGCGGAGATCAACAGCGCAACCAGCGACGAGGCGCGCATCGAATCGATGCTTTTCCGCAATGACTGACTCGCGCCCGGAAATCGTCCGTCACGTCGCAAAGACCGGCTTCGACGTCGTCGAAAAGCCGCTCAGCGTATGGGTGAAGTTCTATAACAACGCCGGCGCGCGGCGTATTTTGCTGCTCGCCGCACTGGCGGGCGTATGGGAACTCTACGCACGCTGGCTGAACAATCCTCTCCTCTTCCCGACTTTCTCCGACACGATTCAAGCGCTGTTCGCCTCGATTGCGTCGGGTGAAATCCCGCGCGCTGCCGTCTATTCGATCGGCATGCTGCTGCGCGGCTACGCGATCGGACTCGCGCTTGCAGGCCTCCTGACCGCGCTCGCCGGCGCGGGACGCATCGGCGCCGACTTTCTGGATACGTTGACCGCGATGTTCAATCCGCTGCCCTCGATTGCCCTGCTGCCGCTCGCCCTGATCTGGTTCGGCCTCGGCAACGGCAGCATCATATTCGTGTTGATCCACGCTGTACTCTGGGCCGTCGCCCTGAACATGTACGCGGGATTCCGCGCGGTAAGCCCCACCCTGCGCATGGTCGGCATGAACTACGGTCTTTCGAAACCAGGCTACGTAATCCGCATCCTGCTGCCCGCGGCATTTCCGAGTATTCTCACCGGGCTCAAAATCGGCTGGGCATTCGCCTGGCGCACGCTGATCGCCGCGGAGCTTGTCTTCGGCGTCAGCTCAGGATCGGGCGGCATCGGATGGTACATATTCGAGCAGAAAAATCAGCTGCTGATCCCTAACGTGTTCGCCGGGCTGCTGACCGTGATCCTGTTCGGTCTCGCCGTGGAAAACCTGATCTTCAGAACGATCGAGCGCGTGACTGTGCGGCGCTGGGGGATGCAGAACTAACGCAGGAAGCGCCCACCAAATCGCTCGCATCTCCGAGCGCGTCCAGATTTCGAATGAGACCAGCAAGCTTCTCGCGCCGGGCGGCCGACAGAAACCCGCCCCCATTCTCATCGAACTTCGCGCGAATCTCTTCGTAGGTCATCGGATTCTCAGCCGATCCGCGATTGTACTCTTCGATCTCGTGGAACGTTCGCCCATCCTTCAGCCGGATCGTCACCTCGCCTTTGAACCGCCCCGGCCCCGGATACGCCGCATCGACGTAATAACGCACCCGCCGCGCCAGCGCGAGTATTTCAGGATTCCGCAGACTCTCCACCCGATACGCGTTCTTTCCGAGCGACCCGAGCGCCAGCGCTTCCGCAAGACTGTACTGCAGGCTCACGCGTCCGTGCGAATCGGAAGCCGGCGCGAACTTTTCATCCGTAGGCTCGCAGACGATGCCGACGATGAACTGCGTCACCGGGCATTCGATGCTCTCGACATCGGCGATCCGAATCTCATGGTTTGCGCGCAGCCGCAGAATCGCGCTGATGTAAGGATGCAGCACGTGCGCCGCCGGGAACGGCTTGAACGAAGAGTTCCGGCTCTCCCAGTGCGTTCCCAGATCGTGGTTGATGCGGCCATAATCCGCGAGCCTGCCTGTCGTTTCCTGCAGGAACGACTCCTGCAGATGCGACGCAAAAAGACCGAAGCGTCCTTCGAAAACCTCGCCCGGCCCGGTTGTTCCCTCGCGCGCCAGCATCGCCGCGGTGATCGCGCTTTGGGCCGCCCAGCCCGGATGCAGAAACTTGGTCTGCGTTCCGTCCACCCAGCACTGCAGCAGGCCCGACGCAAAGCTTCCGCAGATGCCCGCCGCCTGCGCCATCTGCCGCGCATCCATCCCCAGCAGTTTCGCCGCCAGATACGTCACGCCGAACGTGGCGAATAATCCCGTCGGATGAAATCCGCGCTTGTGAAACTGGCCCGCCGCCACGCTGCCCACACGACAGGAAATCTCATTGCCCAGCGCGACAGCCGTGATCAGATCACGCCCGGACACCGGTCCGATTTCCGCCAGCGCCAGCGCCGCCGCCACCGCCGGACTACTCATATGCACGATCGATTCGTTGTGCGTATCGTCGAATTCGAGCGCTTGTGAAAAAGCGCCGTTGGCAAACGCCGCAGTGGTGACCGCAACCCGATCGCCGGTCCCGAAGATGCGGCACGGCCCCGGTGGCGACAGCGCCAGCGCCGCCGCACGCGTGGATTTCCCGAACGGCGTCTCCGCGCCCGCCAGCGACAGGCCGATGACATCCATGACGCGAAGCTTCGTCGCCTCGATCACGTCATCCGGCAGGTCTTCGAAACTAAGCCCCGACGCCCAGATAGCGAGTTCGGTCGAGAGATTCATAGCACCGGCGCCGCGTCCAGCCGCACCGCGATCCCTTCCAGCTCCTTGCTCGCCGCCGGATAGTACGTCATCACCAGCGGATCGTGCCCCGGCACGATGTGGTCTGGCGAGTCCGCCAGCCGGTAAAGTGTGTTGTAACCCTCCAGCATCTCCGCGATGCTGTAAACAATCGGGAAAGGCCGCCGCTGCTGGAAATTGGCGTAGAGGTGCGATGCGTCGGACGCCACCACCACCCATCCGCGCTTCGTCCACACCCGCGCAATCTGCAACCCCGCCGAATGTCCGCCCACGCGATGCAGCGTCAGCCCCGGAAGCCAGCTCCGTGTCGCCGTCGTGAAACACGGCTCTGTCGTTGAACACATGCTCCACCATTTTCAGAATGTCCGCGAGATCGAATGGATGGCGCAGCGTCTTGTGGCACATGCATCGTCCGGTGCCGTACGCCATTTCGCGGTCCTGCAGATGAAAGCGCGCGTTGGGAAACCGGTCGAGATTCCCCGCGTGATCGTAGTGCAGATGCGTCAGAATTACGTCGGTGATCTGCTCGGCGTGCAACCCGATCAGCGGCAGCGCGTCCGCCGGATTCCGCAGCAGGTCACGCTTGCGCCGAGTCGGCCGCTTCCTGCGCGAAGCCGCGTATCGACCAGGTACGTGCAATCGCTGCGCCGCAGCACCCAGACGAAGTAATCCAGATCCGACCCGAACTCGTGCGGGTCGGCCAGGATGAAGCTCTCGCCCGGATGCCGGTTTCCCAGATGGGCGTATTTGATGGCAATGATTTCGAAAGGTTCCGGGTTGCGTCACTTTAATCTCCGAATGTTAGAGTGTATTGCGAATGTCGAAACAGATGATTGGTTTTGTCGGGGTCGGGCGCATGGGCGGTCCCATGGTGCGGCGTCTGCTTCAAGCCGGGTTCGATGTCACGATCTACGACAAGAGCGAGGCCGTAATCGAACCGCTGGTGGCAAAAGGCGCGACGCGCGCAGCGTCACCCGCGGCAGTCGCCTCGGCGGCAGAGATCGTGCTGGCCAGCCTGCCCACACCGCCCATCGTGCAGGCCGTTGCATCGGGCGCTGAACGGCATTGGCGAAGGCACGAAGATCAAGATCTTCATCGATGTCTCGACCACCGGATCGACCGTCGCGGCAAGCGCGTCGCGGAAGCACTCGCGAAAAAGGGAATCACAGCGGTCGATGCGCCTGTCAGCGGCGGCATCGCCGGGCGCCGAGAAAGGCACGCTGGCCGTGATGGTGTCGGGTCCGAAAGAGATCCACGAAACCGTGACACCGGTGCTCAAGGTAATCGGGAAGCTCTTCTTCGTCGGCACGCAGCCCGGCCAGGGTCAGACGATGAAGCTTCTCAACAACCTGCTCTCCGGCACCGCCATGGCGATTTCCTCCGAAGCCGTCGTTATGGGCGTGAAAGCCGGACTCGATCCCCAGCAGATCATGGACGTCATCAACGCGGGCAGCGGCCGCAACAGCGCCACGCAGGACAAAATTCCGCGCTGCGTCATTCCCCGGACCTTCGATTTCGGCTTCGCCATCAGCCCTGCTGAACAAAGATATTCGCCTATGTCTCGAAGAAGCCGAGGCGCTGGGCGTGCCAATGATCGTGGGCAGCGCGGTCCGTCAATTGCTTGCGCGTGACTCATTTCGACCGAAGGCGCCGACGCGGATCTTGACGGAAACGGTGAAGACTGTTGAACGCTGGGCGGGCGTTACAGTAGGCGCTAGAAGTAAGTCAGTGATAAGCCTTTCCCGGCGCATGACGAGAGCCGCGCGTCTGGTGACAAGCCAGGACGAGGTCCCGAAGCTGTCCGTCGACAAGGTCAAGCATCGGGCTACTCGACATGCTGTCGTGTGCTCTCGAAGCGCGCGATCTGCCCTGGGGCTGTCAGGCGATTCAGATCGCCAGCCGGTCCTCAGGTATCGCCAGTATCATCGGCTTGCGCACGCACATCGCAACCGGCGATGCCGCATTCGCCAACGCCACGCTTGGCCACGGCCTGGTTCGCGAGGACATGCATACCGGAGCGGTCAGTCACTTGGGCGTGGTGATTTACCCCGTGCTTACTTGCGTGCTCGCAGCGCAGGCCGGTTACGGACTAGCTTTCATCCTCGCCGCCGCGTGCGGTTATGAATCGGCGCTGCCATAGGGAGAGCTCTGGTCGACAAGAGTTCGTGAAGCTTCCATCGGCCCACCGGAACGACCGGACCGATTGCCGCAGCGGTCGCCGGAGCCTGGCGCTCGGTCTCGAGTGAGGACGCCATGGTCAGCGCGATCGGTCTTGCTGCAAACACCGCCGGAGGACTCAACGAATGGCCTTATTCCGGCGGCGATGAGATGTTCTTCCATCCGGGATTTGCGGCGCGCAATGCGGTCACTGCGGTTGAACTGGCGGAACTCGGCGCTCGCGCTCCGAAACCGCGCTGGATGGACGGTCCGGCCTGTTCGCCGCACTGAATCGCATCGATCGCATGGCATCGTCAGCGCCTTTCAGAGGCGAGTGGGAAATCCTCTACTGTCTATTACAAGCCTGCGCCAGCCTGTAACTACGCGCAGACCGCCTGCCAGGCGGCACTGGTTCTCGCGCAGCGGACGGCATTCCGGAGCTGTGACATTGCGAATCCATCCGAGTACGATGTTCCGCCGCCGCCGTGGCTTATCCAGGCTGCAATATCGCGGGCCCTTTCGAACGAATCCTGCAGGCTAAGATGAGTATCCACTACTGCGTGGCCGCGACTCTCGCCCAGGGTAAGATTGCGGAATCCAACTACCGCGTGCTGGACGATCCCGAAGTGATGCGGCTCGTCCGCGTGATGACACTCGAAGCCGGCGACGAATTCACGCAAAACTATCCCGCGAAGCCAGGGGGCTGAAGTCACGGTCACGCTGCGCAACGGCGAAACCCGCACCGAGCCGCTTGGACCGACCTGGTCCCCGCCACTCCCGGACGAGATTCGCGCGCGATTCCGCGCCGCATGCCCCAACGCGAAGGCTATCGAAGACTTCATCGACAACCTGGAACATCAGCCCGATGTCGGGGCGCTCTGCACACTTATGGAAGGGGACTAATAATATGGATCAGAAAACATACGAACTCGGCCTCTGAATACGCAAAGATGTTATCGGAAAGGAGTTTGTCGAAAAGGCGCTGGCGAACGGCGGACGACTTCACCCGTCCGCTCCAGGAGCTTGGTAACCGAATATTGCTGGGGTGCTTGCTGGGGACGCGAAGGCCTGTCGCGCAAGACGCGCAGCATGATCAACCTCGCCATGCTCGGCGTGCTGAACCGGCCCAATGAGCTGAAGAACCACGTGGCGGGCGCGCTGCGCAACGGCGTCACGCCCGAAGAGATTCGCGAAATCCTGCTGCAGGTCGCGATCTACGCCGGCATCCCGGCGGCGTCGATTCCTTCCGCGTGGCGCAACGAGGTCATCAAGAGCTATACAGGCATGAAGAAACACCAGGATGCTGATCGCGGGCGAATGGGTCGACCCGCAATCCGGCGAGTGGTTCGAGTCGGTCAATCCGTTTACCGCCGCACCGTGGGCGCTGATCCCGCGCGGCAATGCGGCCGATATCGACCGCGCGGTCGCTGCGGCGCGCACCGCCTTCTACGGCGACTGGCGGAAGATCAACGCCACCGCCCGCGGCGCGATCCTGCGCAAACTGGCGGATCTGATAACGCGGCGAATCGGAGCGGCTCGCCGAAATCGAAACCACCGACAACGGCAAGCTGATCGCCGAGATGCGCACGCAGCTGACGTACATCCCGCAATGGTTCCACTATTTCGCGGGGCTGGCCGATAAGATCGAGGGCCGCGTCATTCCCATCGACAGACCCGGCATGTTCAACTTCACGCGTGAAGAGCCGCTGGGCGTCATTGCCGCCATCACCCCGTGGAACTCCCCGCTGATGCTGGCGGCATGGAAGCTCGCGCCCGCGCTGGCCGCCGGAAACACGGTGGTGTGGAAGCCTTCGGAGCATTCGTCGGTATCCGCGCTCGAATTCGGGCAGTTGTTCGAGAAGCGCCGGTCTTCCTCCCGGCGTTGTAAACATCGTCACCGGATTCGGCGAGTGAAGTCGGCGAGCCGCTGATCACGCATCGCCATGTCGCGAAGATCGCGTTCACCGGCGGCGACAAAACGGGCGAGCACGTCTACGGCCTGGCCTCGAAGGGGATCAAGAAGATCACGCTCGAGCTGGGCGGCAAGTCCGCCAACATTGTCTTCGACGACGCGGATATTGACGACGCCGTAAAAGGCGTGGTCTCCGGCATCTTCGCCGCCACCGGCCAGACCTGCATCGCCGGTTCGCGCGCGCTCATCCATCGCCCGATCCACGACCAGTTCATCGAGCGCCTGCTCGCGCTCGCGAAAACCGCGCGCATGGGCAATCCGCTCGACGCCTCCACGCAGGTCGGCCCGGTCACCACCAAGCCGCAGTACGAAAAGGTGCTCGACTACATCCGCATCGCGAAGGAAGAAGGCGCGGTCAGCCGTCTGGGCGGCGACAAGGCCACGCGCCCGGAATGCGGCTCCGGCTGGTTCGTGGAACCGACCGTCTTCACCGGCGTCACGCCTGAAATGCGCATCGCCAAAGAAGAAGTCTTCGGCCCCGTGCTTTCAGTGATACCTTTTGATGACGAAGACGAAGCCGTGCATATCGCCAACGACACCATCTACGGACTCGCCGCCGGCGTCTGGACCACCAGCATGCGCCGCGCGCTGTCCATGTCGGAGCGTCTCGAAGCGGGCACCGTGTGGGTGAACACCTATCGCGCGGTGAGCTACATGTCGCCTTTCGGCGGCTACAAGCGTTCCGGCATCGGACGCGAGAACGGCGCCGAAGCCATCCGCGAATATCTGCAGACGAAGAGCGTCTGGATCGACACTTCAGGCAACGCGCCAAACCCATTCGTGATGAGATGACCGACGATCAGACAACCGCCTACGTACTGCATACGCAGCCTTACTTCGAGGACCTGAAGCAGGTCGCGGCGCAGTTGGCCGGGCTTCTGGTGCTGGAAGAATCGGGCGCGGCGCCGGATCATCCGATGCTGCTGTCCGCCCGCTCCGCTTATCAGAACGCCGTCGATGGACTTCGCGCCACACGCGTTCCCGCCCCCGCGCGAGCACATCACAACCACCTGCTCGCCGCCGCGACAAAATCTCAGCACTGCGCTCCATGGGACCGGCGACAGGCTGATTCCGCTTGAGCAGTCTTACGCGGAACTGCGGGCCGCTTCGCACGCGCTGCCCGGGTTTCAGATGATCTCTTTCGAACAAGGCTGCTGCGCTCACAAATGAAAAACAACTATTCCATCTGGGTCTGCGAATTTGCCAACGTCCCTTTGTATCCGCTTAGCGGCCTGCTCTACGGCGCGCACAACAAAGGCACCGTGCGCCTGCCCTATTGCTACGTCGTCATCAAAGGGCAGGGACACATCGCCATGGTCGACGTCGGCTACAATCACAAAGAATACGGTGAAGTGCTCGCCACCATGTACGGCGCGCGCGACTGGCATCCGCCGCGCCAGGTCCTCGCCGAAATCGGCCTCACGCCTGAAGACGTTTCGCGCATTTTCCTCACCCACGCCCATTTCGACCACATGGGCAACCTGGAAGACTTCCCGAAGGCCACGTTCTACATTCAGGAGCGCGAGCTTTCAAAGTGGGTCTGGGCGATGTCGCTGGAACGCCGCTTCCGCTGGATCATGGGCGGCATCGATCCCGCCGACATCATGCGCACGGTCGCGCTGGCCCGCGACCATCGCCTGGTCGCGATGAACGGCGACCGCGAAGACGTGCTCCCCGGCATCGATCTGCACGCCGCGCCGGACACGCACACCTGGGGCTCGATGTACGTGCGCCTGCGCAACGACCTCTCGCCCAATTCGAAGAACACCTGGATTTTCGCCGGCGATCTTGTCTACATGCAGGAGAACCTGCGCGGCTATCTGAAGGAAGACCCGGAGTACATTCCGATCGGCTTCGCCATGGGCAGCCAGTTCAACCTGGTGATGACGACGGAGGAACTGGTAAAGGGCGTCGGCGGCGACATCAGCCGCGTGATCGCAATCCACGAAGACCGCCTGAAGGATATGTTCCCTTCGCGCTTGGCCGCCAACGGTGTGCGAGTGACTGAATTGGCGCTGGCCGACGGCGAACCCAGCCGCGTCAGTTAGATTTTGTGGGGCCAGGGCTTCGGCCCTGCCGCAGGGCTTCTGCCCGGCGCGGAGCGTTACGAATTCCGCATCTCGCGACGCAGCACTTCATTCATGTAAGTCTGATACTTCTTGCCGCGCGCGCGATACCACGCGAGCACATCGGCGTCGAGCCTAAGACTCACCAGTTTCTTGATTGGTCGATAAAAGCGACCGACAACGATTTCCGAGGGGTGAGGAATCACCTCGGGGGCATCCGAATAGTCGATCTCTGAGTCAGGCATTTCCGCCAGTCGTTTCATCCGACGCCGCTGGGCTTCAGTGATGGGGGTAGTAAAGAGCACGCTCGCGTTGACTCGCTTTACGCGCGGAGATGATGCGGATTTTTTCTTCGTCATTGTCTTCCTCAACTGTATGAACCACAAGCAGGACCGTTTCTTCGAACAGGCCGATCGTGTGCCAACGTTCCTCGTCGCCAACAAGTCGCTCCGGAAACGTGAGCGCGTTCAAATCGTCAAACACCCTGGTGGCGTCGTCGAAGGTGAATCCGTGTCTCGACAGGTTGGTTCCATCCTTCTTCTCGTCCCACTCAAATACCACTGTATCTACAGTGCCGTAGATACGCGCGCTACCGGGCATCGGCAACTCAACACGAGGGCGGCCCCGAAACTCCGCTATCATGACCCAATGAAGCGATCGATCTGGGTGATCCTGTGCCTTCCCGCAGTATCCGCCTTCGCGGCCGATTCCGTCACCTTCCACAAAGACGTCGAACCCATCCTCCAGGCCAACTGCCAGAGCTGCCACCGGCCCGGTCAGGTCGCGCCGATGTCGCTGCTCACTTACGAAAACGTCCGCCCCTGGGCGAAGGCCATCAAGACCGCCGTGCTCTCCAAAAAGATGCCGCCCTGGTTCGCCGATCCCCGCTTCGGCCACTTCGCCAACGATCGCACTCTGCAGCAGTCCGACATCGACACCATCGCCAAATGGGCCGACACCGGCGCGCCGGAAGGCAATCCCCAGGATGCCCCCGCCGCGAAGACGTGGCCTGCCGACGGCTGGGAGATTCACCCTGACATCGTCGTCAACGGCCCCGAATTCCCCGTCCCCGCGCATCCCAAAGCCAACGTCATCGAGTGGATGTACGTTACCGTTCCCAGCGGCATCACGCAGGACACGTGGGTCACTTCGATGGAAATCCGCCCCAGCGAGCCATCGGTCACGCACCACATCTGCGTCTATTTCAAACCGCACACCGCCGACACGCAGTACAACACGCCGGTCTGGGACGCGCGCCCGCGCGACGAGAAAGGCCTCGCGCCCGCCGAAGCCGCCGGAGCCAACGGACGGAATCTTCCCAAATCGGTTCTGGATGGCGCAGGCGGTCCGCAGGGCTGCTACGTGCCCGGCCAGTATGTGCAGGACTATCGTCCGTTCCACGCCGCGAAACTCATCAAAGCCGGCACGGACATGGTCTTCCAGCTTCACTACACACCGAACGGCAGAGATGTCGTCGATCACCCCCGCCTCGGCTTCACGGTCTCGAAGACGCCGCCGGAGCGCGCGTTTGTCACCATCGGCACCTCCGCTCCCAGCGATGCGAAGAGCTTCGCCATTCCGCCCAACAATCCCGACTGGGAAAGCCCGCCGATGCAGGCGGAGTTCCTCGCCGACGCCGAACTGGTCACGATGTTCCCGCACATGCACGTGCGCGGCAAGGACATGACCTACATGCTGACCTTCCCCGACGGCCACACCGAAACCATCCTCAGCGTGCCGCACTACGATTTCAACTGGCAGCTCGGGTTACGACGTCGCGCAGCCCGTCAAAATCCCGAAAGGCACGCGCATCAAGGTGACCGCGCATTTCGACAACTCGGCGAATAACAAATTCAATCCCGACCCCAACCAGACCGTTTACTACGGCGACATGACGTGGGAGGAAATGATGTTCCCGTTCTTCAGCGTTACTGTCGACCCGGCAGTAAACTCGAAACGCATCATCCGCATCGTGCGCGGCAAAGACGGAGACGGGGCGTAGATTGCTGCTGAAAAATGCTGCGGGGGCCCGAAAATAGCAGGCGAAATCGCCGGCGGTTCCGCCTGCCGTCTTGAGTCACCGAAGCCTTTTTCAAAAGGCTCCGGCAAGTGCGCCCCGGGTTCGCATATAATTCCTCAAGCTGGAGGAATTTTTCCGATGCACCGAACCGCGCTGATCGTTTCCGTACTTCTTACTTCGGGCCTGCTAATGGCAGCTGCCGACGACCCCGTCAAAACCGACGCGGGTATGGTCTCCGGCGTCGCCACTGCCACGCCGGACCTGCGCGTCTATAAAGGCATTCCGTTCGCGGCGCCGCCGGTCGGCGGCCTGCGCTGGAAGGCGCCGCAGCCGGCCGCGCACTGGGACGGCGTAAAAAAGGCGGACGCATTCTCCGCCACCTGCATGCAGGGCGCGGGCCGAGGTGGCAACACCAGCGAAGACTGCCTGTATCTCAACATCTGGACCGGCGCGACGAAGCCCACTGAAAAGCGGCCGGTCATGGTCTGGATCTACGGCGGCGGCTACACCAGCGGCTCCGGTTCACAGGCGATGTACGATGGCGAAGCCCTGGCGAAGAAGGGCGCGGTCATCGTCACGTTCAATTATCGGCTCGGCGCACTCGGCTTCTTCTCCTATCCGGAACTGACCACCGAATCCGACCGCCGCGCTGCGGGCAACTTCGGCGTGATGGATTCGATCGCCGCGCTGCAGTGGGTGCAGAAGAACATCGCGGCATTCGGCGGCGATCCGAAGAACGTGACGATTTTCGGCGAATCCGCGGGCTCGGGTATGGTGGCAAACCTGATGGCCGTACCGTCCACGAAGGGGCTGTTCGAGCGCGCTATCGGCGAGAGCAGCGCGTGGTCGACCATCCAGGTCGCGAAACTGCAGACTCTGGCTGAAGCCGAAGAAGCGGGCACGAAGGCGGCGGAACGAATGGGCGCGAAATCGCTCGCGGAACTGCGCGCCAAACCGGCAGCCGATATTCTGCGCGGCGGCGGACGCGGCGCGTCGCCGATCGTGGACGGCTTCATCATCCGCGAAGATCCGGGCAAGGTGTTCATGGAAGGCAGACAGAACCAGGTGCCGGTGCTTGTCGGTTCCAACCGCGACGAATCGTTCGGCAATGCTCGCAGTGCTGCGAATTTCATCGAGCAGGCGCACAGAACCTGGGGCGACATGGCGGACGCCTTCCTGAAGGTCTATCCGGCATCGAGCGACGAACAGGCGAAGGAGTCGGCGTTCTACTCGGGCCGCGACCAGATGGCGTTTGTCATGCGCAACTGGGCGCATCTGGCGTCGAAGGACGGAAAGAAATCGTACGTCTACTTCTTCACTGAGCAACCGCCGGTGGTGCCAGGCGCGCGAGGAGCGTTTGCGCCGGGGCCGCATGGCAGTGCGGTGCACGTGTCGGAGATTCTCTATGTGTTCAACCATCTCGACAACAGCCGCCCGTGGACCGATCAGGATAAGCAGGTGGCGGATACCATGTCGTCGTACTGGGTGAACTTCGCGAGGAAGGGCGATCCGAACGGCAAGGGTCTGGCGAAGTGGGTCGCGTGGGACGAGAAGACGAAGACGCCGATGATCTTCGGCAATCCGCCGGAGGGCGCGCAGGCTCCGAGCGACGCGGCAATGGCGTTTTTCCAGTCGTACTTTGATAAGCTGTACGCCAAATGAAAAACCCACTGAGAATGTCCGCGGGCTTAGCGCTCGCTGCCGCTGCGTTCGCGCAGGGGCCTCCTCCCGGAGCGGCAACGGCCGCGAATGTGATCGAGCATCCGACCTACGTCTCGATTCCGCTCGAGATCGAGGTAAACAAACCGGCCACTGAAGTGTGGGCGCGCGTCGGCAAGTACTGCGACATCGGCGAATGGTTTCAGATTCCGTGCACGATCACGTCGGGCAAGGACGGCGAGTTCGGCGCGGTGCGGTCGATCGGCGGCGAAGTGCTGGTGGGGAAGACGGCGATGTCCTACACCTATACACAGACCGTGAAGGAAGGGCGGCCGTACAACCTGTATCACGGGACGCTCGAAGCGGTGCCGCTGACCGCGACGACATCGAAGCTGGTTTACACGCTGATGTTCGACAACTCGATGCTGGCAGACGACGCGGCACGCGAGCGCGACAAGCAGCAGAAGAGCACGCAGTTCATGCGCGCGCTGACGAACATGAAGACGCTGGCTGAAGGTGGGACATTGCCGCCTCCTCCGGCGCGCGGTCGCGGACGCGGTCCGGGGCGGTAGTTGGGCGCGCGGCCACAGCTGTTTGCCGCGGGACTTCTCCTCGTCACGAGGCTGCTTGCGGCTGTGCCGGTCGCCGATGCTGCAAAGCACGGCGACAGAGTCGCGTTGCGCTCGCTGATCCAGAAGAAAGTCAACGTCAACGCCACTGACGGCGACGGCTCGACCGCGATCCAGTGGGCGAGCTATCGCGATGACCTCGCGAGCGCCGATCTGCTGATCCGCGCGGGCGCGAACGTCAATGCCGCGAACGATCTCGGCGTGACGCCCCTGTGGCCGGCGAGCGAGAACGGCAGTGTGGCGATGGTGAAGCGGCTGCTCGATGCCGGCGCGAATCCCAATGCGGCGCTGCTGTCAGGCGAGACCCCGCTCATGGTGGCGGCGCGGTCGGGTTTTCCGGGCGTGGTCGAATTGCTGCTCGCCAAAGGCGCGAACATCAATGCCCACGGGACACGCGGCCAGACGGCGCTGATGTGGGCCGTGTCGCAGAAGCATCCGGACGTGGTCCGGGTGCTGCTCGCGCACAAAGCGGACATCCGGCTGAAGTCGGACGTCTGGAGCGAAGTGATGGCGATCCCGCCGCACGGGTATCTGCCGTACAACAAGTCCGTCCCGCATGGCGGCGAAACGGCGCTGATGTTCGCGGCGCGCGTGGGCGATATGGAATCTGCGAAGCTGCTGGTGGCCGCGGGCGCCAACGTGAACGATGCCGACGCGTGGGGTGTCAGCGCGACGACGCTGGCGGCGCATTCGGGATTCACTGAGCTTGTCCTGTTCCTGCTGGACAAGGGCGCCGATCCGAACGCAGCTCCGAACGGCTTCACCGCGCTGCTGGAAGCGGTGATGCGGCGCGATACCGCGATGGTGAAAGCGCTGCTCGATCACGGCGCGGATGCAAACGCGCCGGTCGCGACGTGGACGCCGACGCGGCGGTCGTCGGACGACTTCCACTTCGAAGCGTCGCTGATCGGCGCGACGCCATACTGGCTGGCGGCGCGTTATCTCGAGCCCGACGTGATGCGCATGCTGGCCGCGAAGGGCGCGGACCCGAAATTTGTGCTGCACGTGAAGTGGGAAGCATCCACAGGCACGGCGAGCGCGCCGCGCACCGAGACGGCGTCAACGCTGATGGCCGCGCTCGGTGTGGTGGCCGACGGCGGCAGCCGGGACGGCGGAAGCGCGGGGCCCTGGACGCCGATTCCGGCCGGACCGGCGCGGGAGGCTCTTGCGCTGGAGACCGCGAAGCTGCTGGTCGATGCGGGCGTCAACGTGAACGTCAAGGGCGACGACGGTCGCACGGCCCTGGACGGGGCGAAGAGGCTGAAGTACGATAGCGTGGTCGCGCTGTTGACCGAGCACGGGGCGAAGGCGGGGACGGGTCCAGCCGCGGGTGGGCGGGGACGCGGCCGTGGCCGGTGACAAGAATTATGCGCTGAAAACACATGACTTACAGCAATTTTTGGCTGCCAGTCTCCCGTCGGAGCGTATACTGCCAGCAGCCTGTAGATCATAGGGGGCAGGCATTCAGCCTGCCAGAGGCTTTTTCAGCAGCCTGTTAGATTGGGCCCCGACTCCTTTGTCCGAAAAGAATAATTTTTCCAAACGAACCGGATTTTTGCTTAACCGTCTAATAATCAATGATTTACTGGCGTGGTGTGGGTCCGGCAGCTCTGCCGGGCGGGTGTAGTTTGGAGGGGAATGCAGGCCGCCAGGCGGGAACGGCTGGGGTCCATCGATGCCCTGCGCGGCATCGTCATGATCATCATGCCGCTCGATCATGTGCGGGATTTTTTTCCATGCCGCCGCCATGTCGCAGTCGCCCACCGGTATGGCGACCACGACACCGGCGGTTTTTCTGACGCGCTGGATTACGCACTTCTGCGCGCCGGTGTTCCTGTTCACCGCCGGCATGGGCGCGTATTTGCGACTGGCGCGCGGCGCGGGATCGAAAGCCGAGCTGTCCCGGTTTCTGCTGTCGCGCGGGGCGTGGCTGATCCTGCTCGAACTGATCGTGATGCGCTTCGGTTTCGACTTCCGCTTCGCGCGCGACTTTCCGGTGCTGCTGATCACCCTGTGGGCGCTGGGCGGATCGATGGTTCTCCTCGCGGGCCTGATCCGCATGCCCATGCGCTGGCTGGCCGTGAGCTGCACCGCCGTGATCTGCCTGCATAATCTGGCGGATAAGGTGCAGGCCGCGAGCTTCGGAAAAATGGCGTGGGGCTGGAATATGCTGCATCAGCCAGGTGCATTCACGGCCGCGGGAATGCCGGTGATCGTCGGGTATCCGCTGCTGCCGCTGACGGCGACGATGGGCGCGGGCTACTGCGCGGCCCGACTGTTTCAGGGCGAGGCGAAATGGCGGCAAAGGCTGCTGCGGCGCGCGGGGATCGCCATGACGGCCGCTTTCGTGCTCTTGCGCGGGATCAATATTTATGGCGATCCGTTCCCGTGGAGTGTGCAGCGGTCCGGCGTAGTGACGCTGCTGTCATTTCTGAACTGCACAAAATATCCGGCATCGCTCGACTTCCTTCTGATGACGCTGGGCCCGGCGCTGATTGTGCTGGTATGGCTCGACCGCATGCGGTTCAGCGAACGGAATCCGCTCGTAGTGTTCGGACGCGTGCCGCTGTTTTACTTCGTGGTGCACTTCTACTGGATTCACGTGCTGCTGGTGCTGGCGAGCTGGATGCGCTACGGGCCGGCGCCGTTTCTGTTCAGAGCGCCGCCGTTGAACGGGAGGGCCGGCGGAAATGTTTCCGGCGCACTTCGGATACAGCCTGTGGGTTGTGTACGCGGTCTGGGGATTTGTGGTTGTGACGATGTACCCGGCATGCCGCTGGTTCATGGGAGTAAAGAAGCGCAGACGCGACTGGTGGCTCAGCTACCTGTGACGGCGCCGGCCCACCAGACCGTGTCACTTTTTATAGACGTCGCGGGCCAGTTCGGTCGCAAGAACTTTGGCGGGATCGGGAATGGCCACACCACCGCGAATGATTTCGCGATTGCTCCAGGGGCGGCCGTACAGCTTTTGTGCTTCGGCCTTATCGTGCTCGACCACTGTGCCGTTGAGGGCCACGCCGGCGAAAGCGCCGCGCGAACGCGACCAGGCCAGAATCTCCGCGTGCAGGAGGGCATCAGTGTCGGCCTTGGCGTCGCGGCCGACGGGTCCGGCCGCGACGTTGACGTCAACTCCGAGAGAGAGCTTATCGGAAAGCAGGTGCTCCAGTCCGCGCTGATTCATCACGAGCAGGACGATATCGGTGGAGTTGGCGCCGAGCTGGATTCCCAGGCTGCCGCCGGTGAGGCGGACGGGTGCGGGGGCACTCCAGCTTCCGGGTACGCGGCACATGGCAAAGCCGCGGCCGTATGCGCCGCCGACCAGAACCGCAGCCTTCTTCATGTCCGGTACGACGACGATGCACTGCGCGCGTTCGAATAGCCGGATCGGGATACCAGCTTCGCGGGCCGAAGAGATCTGATGCAGGGTTTCGGCAGTGCGGGCGAGGCGCTTGTCGGGTGTTTCCTCCTGAGCGAGAAGCGCAAAAGAGAGCAGCACCAACGCGAATGGGATTCGCGTCCCTGAAAGTCGCATTGCCGCTATTGTAGCGGGCGATACACACGCGCCGATGTTTTTTTTCGTCCGAACCAACGGGTGGCACGTACTTCCCAGTACAATGTCTTCATTGAGACTTCACCGGGTCCTTATAAAGGCAGCAGTATGGGGCGCCTTGTCGATTGCCCCGCTGCTGGGGCAGACGACGCAGGGTCTGATTTCGGGGAGGGTGATCAATAACCGCACAGGCGTTCCTGTGGCGGGCGCTTCGATTACCTATACCAGCGAGACTCTGGCGGCTACCGGGACGCTCAAGAGCGATGCCTCCGGCTATTACTTTCTGCCGCTGCTGTCGGCTGGGACCTACAGCGTGCGCTGCGAGGCGGACACTTATCAGTCGCAGCAGCTCGAAGAGCTGGAGCTGCCGGTGGCGGGACGCATCCAGATCGAATTTGCCATGCGGCCGCTGAGCGATGTCTGGGAAGCGGGGCAGTATCGCAGTGTGTTTCTGCCGGGCAGCAAGACGATCGTGACGTTCTTCGGACCCGACGTGGACACCAGCAAATCGGGCACATTCGAAGGGCAGCAGGGCACGCGCGGAACGCTGGATACGTCGATGTCGTATGTGATCGATCCGGTGCAGATCGGGGATCTGCCGCTGCAGGGGCGCGACGTTTACACAATGCTGGTCAGCCTGCCCAACGTGACCGCGGATCAGGGTACGGCGCGCGGTCTCGGCGTGAGTGTGAGCGGAGCGCGGCCGTCGGCGTCGAACTATCTGCTCGACGGCGTCGAGAACAATAACTATCTGGTGACCGGGCCGCTCAGTCCGGTGGCGCCGGAAGCGATTCAGGAATACCGCATTTCGACGAACAACTACTCGGCGGAATACGGGCAGACAGCCGGGTTCGTGGCAAACGCCGTCACCAAGGCGGGCGGCAATGCGTTTCACGGCATCGGCTACGAATACATGGAGAACACGGTCCTCAACGCCGCGGATTTTCAGGACAATCTCAGCGGCTACGGAAGACTGCCGGACAAACAACAGCAGTTCGGCTACCAGGTGGGCGGACCGATTCTGAAAAACCGGCTCTTCTTTTCGAGCGCGCTGGAGCAGCTGATCAGTCACAGCAATCAGGACCCCGCGCCATACGAGATGCTGACGACGAATTTTCTGTCGGCGTTCAATGTGCCGGCGACATCGCTGGCGAGCCAGCTGCTGAAGACCTATCCGGGGCCGGTGATTAACGCTCCAAACGGGGCGGTGACGGACGTGATTCAGATCGCCGAGCCGACAGTGGTGGACCGGCTGATCGGGCTGGAACGCGCCGACTACACGACGAAGTCGGGACGCGACAAAATCATGGCAAGATTTGCGATCCAGCGGCTCACCGAGCCGGATTTCATCTGGAGCCCGTATCCGCAGTTCATTTCTGCGCTGCACGACCGGACCGAAGGCATCGCCGGGAACTGGACGCACACCTGGGGGCCGCGCGTCACGAGCGAACTGAAATTCGATTTCGCGGCGGACTCTCTTAACTGGACCCGCGCGAACTCAAATGTTCCGACGCTCACGACGCAGCCGGATCCGCTGACCGGCCTGCCCATCAGTCTGCCGGGAAGCCCGGCGTTCTACGCTTACGACAACCAGAATAAGACCACGGAGATTATCTACAGCACGGTGTTCACGCGCAATCGGCACATCATTACGGTGGGCGGCGGACTGCTGTTGCGCTACAACTCCGGCTTTCTGACGGCGGGACAGGGCGGTGAATACATTTTCGGGGGTGCGTTTCCGTTTGCGACAGGTGAGCCGGAGAACCTGTACGTCACCATTGACCGCAATTCCACGCCGACGCCCTTTCAGCCGAGCTTCGATCGCAATTATTACTATCCGCAGGCCTACTTCTTCGGGCAGGACAGCTACCGCGTATCGTCGCGGCTTACGTTGAACTTCGGTTTCCGATACGACAATTTCGGCGGGCCGGAAAATACGGGCGCGCAGAAAGATTCGCTGCTGCAGCTGGGTCCGGGCGGCGGGGACTTCAATACCGAACTGGCAGGGGCGAATCTGGTGCAGCCGGCCAGCGGCAACCAGACCGTCTTCGGCGCGGACAATAAAGACTTCGCTCCGCGCTTCGGCATTTCGTGGGATCCGTTCGGGAACAGCAAGACGATCTTCCGCGGCGGCTACGGCATTTTCTATGACCGGCCGTTCGACAACCTGTGGCAGAACGTGCGCAGCAACGATCTGTCGCTCGTGCTGTACAGCGTTCCCGCGAACCAATCGTTCAATTACCTGGCGCCGATATCGTCGGTGCTGCCGGGATTCGCGGGCCAGACGCCCGCCGCGCTGGGTGCGTCTAACTTCCCCGGCATTACCCTGATGGATCCGAATCTGCGGAACGGGTACGCGCAGGATGCCTTCGCGGGCGTGCAGCAGTACATCACGCCGAATCTGACGTTCGAGCTGAACGGAACGATGTCGCTGGGACGGCGGCTGATCACGAGCGACATTGTGAACCGGGAGTTCACCTTGCTCACGACGGAGCTGGGGCGGCCGAACGAATCCCTGCCGGACGTTTACTGGAGATCGTCGCAGGGCAACTCGGATTACACGGCGCTGAGCACGCTGGTGAAATACCGGTACCGCACGCTGTACCTGCAGGGCACGTATACGTGGAGCCACGCGATCGACGATCAGAGCGATCCTCTGGTGGGCGACTTCTTCGATCTGGACTTCACCTCCGCCGTTAACAGCGCCGGCAGCGCCAGCAGCACGCGGGCGGCGTTCGCCACGCAGTTCGACAGCAACGGAGACCGCGGCAACTCGGACTTCGATCAGCGGCAGAGTCTGTTTCTGGTGGGGCTGTGGCAGTCGGAAGGGCGCAGGTTCCTGACGAAGGGATGGCAGATTTCGTCATTGGTGGCGTTTCGCGGCGGCTTCCCGTACTCGATCAGTTCGCCCTCGCAGGGGTTTAATTTCGGGGCGGGCGAGATTGAAAACCAGCGCGCCAATGTGGTCAATCCGGGCGCGGTGTATCTGCCGAGTCCGGTGCCGGCGGTGGGTGGCGTCAATGTGCTGAACGGCGCGGCATTCGCGGAGCCGGCCAGCGCGAACGCCGTGGGAAATACGGGGCGGAATGCGTTCCGGGGGCCGGGGCTTTACAACATCGATCTGTCGCTGGCGCGGTCGTTCTCGATCCCGAAGCTGCCCGAAGGCACGCGCTTCACGATCCGCGCCGATGCGTTCAATATTCTGAATCACGCCAATCTGAATTCGCCGGACGCACTGCTCGGATCGCCGACGTTCGGGCTGGAGACGTATGGGCGCGAGGGAACGGCGTCGGGATTCCCCGCCGTGTCGCCGGTGAATGAGACGGCGCGGCAGATACAGATGCTGCTGCGGGTCGAGTTCTGAGAAAGTTCTCAGTTCACAGTGGTCAGTTCCGGCGTAGACTCAGATGGGGGTGTTTCGCGCTATGCAACGGAATCGTCATGTCTTGATCTGCCTTGCGCTGCTGGCTGTTCCGGCGCTGCGCGCCGATGTCACGCTGCGCTACGAGACGAAGACCACTTTCAATCCCGCGCTGCCGCCGCAGATCACGGAAGCCATGATGAAGGGCATGAACGTGGCGTTGCCGGACATGTTCACCCATCAGTTCCGGAACGGCAAAATTTTTTACACGCAGGGCAAGACCAATCTGATCGTCAACGTCGCGAAGAAGGAGATCACGCTGCTCGACCACGCTGGAAAACGCTGCGCGACTGTGCCGGCCGCGCAGTACGGGGACGAGGTCGCGCGCGCCATGCCGGCGGTGCCGGATCAGGCGAAGGCGCTGCTGGGGTCGATGAAGGCGCATGCGGAATCGGCGGCGGGAGGCACGGCGACGATTCAGGGCATGGAAGGCGACGAGCACATCATCACGATCACAGTTGACGCGCCGGCCGGGCAGGCGGCGCTGCCGGCGGGTCCGATGGTCCGCATCGTGATGCATGTGTGGATCGCGAAAGGCAGCGAGGCGCTGCGCGTTCCGGCACTGCGCGAGGTGGCGGGATACAACATGATGTCGATGGAGGCGATCAATCCGCTCGCCACCATCGAGAAGGCGTTTCAGCAGCTGCCCGGCCTGGGAGAGAGCCTGGCTTCGCTGACGAAGGACCTTCTTACATCATCGAGCGGGTCTATCATGCTGCGCACGCAGATGGAAATGTTCATGCCGATGCTGGCGGGGCTGACGGGACAGGCGGGCGGCGATCCAAATGCGTCGTTTATGCAGATTACGCAGGAACTGACGCAGATATCCACGGAGCCGATCGCGGACTCCGTGTTCGACGTGCCACCGGATTACAAACAGGCAACTGTGGCGGAGATTATGCAGGCCATGCTGCCGAAGGTTTCCGCGCCGGCCAACGTCAACCAGAAATGAAAAAAGGCAGGCGGCGATGGTGCGCGCCGCCTGCCTGAAGGTCACAGGCTGAAGCCTGTCTACAGCATCTAGCCGCCTGCCGCGCGCTCCACGTGGCCGCCGAACTTGTTGCGCATGCCCGAGAGCATCTTTTCCGCGAACGTGTGATCCTGACGCGAACGGAAGCGCGTGTAGAGCGATGCCGTGAGCACATCGCAGGGTACGGCTTCCTCGACGGCGGCCATCACCGTCCAGCGGCCTTCTCCGGAGTCCTGCACGGTGCCGGTGAACTTGCTGAGTTCGGAATCTTCGATCAGAGCCATCGCGGTGAGGTCGAGCAGCCAGCTGCCGACCACGCTGCCGCGACGCCAGACTTCGGCGATTTCGGGCAGATCGAACGTGTAGCGATATTGCTCCTCGACTTCTTTCGAGTTGGCATGCTTGAAGATGTCGAAGCCCTCGGCATAGGCCTGCATGAGGCCGTATTCGATGCCGTTGTGCACCATCTTCACGAAGTGGCCACCGCCGGCCGGGCCGCAATGCAGATAGCCTTCTTCGGCCGTTTTGCTGGTCCCTTTGTTGCCGCGGCCGGGGGTGCGTCCCACATCGCCGATACCGGGGGCCAGCGTCTTCAGGATGGGATCGACGTGAGCCACGGTATCTTTGTCCCCGCCGACCATCATGCAGTATCCGCGATCAATGCCCCAGACGCCGCCGCTGGTGCCGACATCGACGAACTTGATGCCCTTTTCCGCAAGCATCTTCGAGTGGCGGACATCGTCCTTGTAGTAGGAGTTGCCGCCGTCGATCACGATGTCGCCGGGCTCCATGAGCGAGGCGAGTTTGTTGATAGTGACGTCGGTGGCGTGACCGGCCGGAACCATCACCCAGGCGGCACGCGGTTTTGAAAGCGATCTGACGAAAGACTCCATCGAGTCGGACCCGGTGGCGCCTTCAGTGACCAGACTCTGTACATTGGCAGGGCTGAGGTCGAAGACGACGCATTTGTGGCCGTTGCGCATCAGACGCCGCACCATGTTGCCTCCCATTCGTCCCAAGCCGATCATTCCCAGTTGCATCTCAGGTTTCCTCTTTCCAAATCGAAATATTGAAAATGTGTTGCATCGTATTGCATCCCCGGGCATTTTCGCACGCTGCGCCCGGGGCCGAACCCGTGTGATCGAGAGTGCGCTACTTCTTTGCGATTTCTTCCTTCGCCGCCGAGACGATGGCCTCGGGGGTGAAGCCGAACTTCTTCTGCAGTTCCTTGAGAGGCGCCGAGGCGCCGAATGTCGTCATGCCGATGTTGCGGTGGGCATAACGGTTCCAGCCCATGGTGGAAGCCTGCTCGACCGAGACGCGCGCCTGCACCGACGGGGGCAGGACGGAATCGCGGTATGCCTGGGGCTGATGATCGAAGAGTTCCCACGACGGCATGCTGACCACGCGGGTTTTCACGCCTTCGGAAGTCAGTTTTTCATAGGCTTCGACAGTCATGCCGACTTCGCTGCCGGTGGCGATCAGAATGACATCGGGCTTGCCGCCGGGGGCGTCGGCCAGAATGTAAGCGCCTTTGGCGACGCCTGAAGCCGGCGCGTATTTGGTGCGGTCGAGCGTCGGCATGTTCTGCCGCGAAAGGATGAGGCAGACCGGCTCGTGCTGGAGCTTCATGATGACGCGCCAGGCTTCCGCGACTTCGTTGGCATCGCCCGGACGCATCACGATGATGCCCGGCATGGCGCGGAGAGAGAGCAGGTGCTCCACAGGCTGGTGCGTGGGTCCGTCTTCGCCGACGCCGATGGAGTCGTGCGTGAAGATGAAGATGGACGGAATTTCCATGATGGCGCTGAGCCGGATGGGGCTGCGCGCGTAGTCGCTGAAGATCAGGAACTGGGATCCGTAGGGGCGAATCTTGGAAAGCGCCATGCCGTTGACGATGCATGACATGGCGGCTTCGCGGATGCCGAAGTGGAAGTTGCGTCCCGCGTAGTTGTCCGCTTCGAAGTCGCCGGCGCCGTCGAAGGTCAGGCGGGTTTTGGTGGAAGGCGCGAGGTCGGCCGAACCGCCGATCAGCCACGGCACAGCCTGCGCCACCGCGTTCTGAACCTTACCGGAGGCGTCGCGTCCGCCCATGCCTTTGGGATCGGTCGGGAAGACGGGAATGCTCTTTTCCCATCCGTTGGGAAGCTCGCGGCGCTGCATCTGTTCCAGCTGCGCGCCGAGTTCCGGATAAGCCTTCTTATAGGCGGCGAACTTTTCGTTCCACGCCGTGCTGAGGGTCTTGCCGCGCGCGCCCATGCCGTTGGCGAAATGGTCGTAGACGCCTTCGGGCACGAGGAACTTCGCATCTTCCGGCCAGCCGTAATTGCGTTTCGTCCCCTTGATTTCTTCTTCGCCGAGGGGTTCGCCGTGGGCCCCGCTGGTGTCCTGCTTATGCGGTGCGCCGTAGGCG
This sequence comes from Terriglobia bacterium, assembly GCA_963832905.1. GTDB lineage: Bacteria > Acidobacteriota > Terriglobia > Bryobacterales > Bryobacteraceae > BOG-234. The sequence continues at coordinate 98,156 of CAWHVO010000003.1, forward strand.
ATGTGGCTGTCGACGATGATCAGGGTCGGGCGGTCGTGCGTGCGCTTGAAGGTGTCGAAGGCGCGCTTCAGCATTTCGGTGTCGTTGGCGTCGCCCACGCGCACCACGTTCCATCCGTAAGCGATGAAACGCGTGGCAACGTCTTCGGTAAACGCCAGCGAGGTGTTGCCTTCGATAGTGATCTTGTTGTTGTCGTAAACCCAGCAGAGATTGCCCAGGCGGAGGTGGCCGGCGAGCGATGCGGCTTCACCGCTGACGCCTTCCATCATGCAGCCATCGCCGCAGAGCGCGTAGACGGAACCGGTGATCATGTCGTAGTCGGATTTGTTGAAGTGGCTCGCCATCCACTTGGCGCTGATCGCCATACCGACGCTGGTGGCGACGCCTTGGCCGAGCGGACCGGTGGTGGTCTCAATGCCCGATGTCCAGTGATATTCCGGATGGCCCGGGCACTTGCTGTCGAGCTGACGGAAATTCTCGATGTCTTTGAGCGTGACGGACGGAGTGCCGAGGCGCTCGTAGTTGGGATCGACCGACGTCACCTTCGTCAGATGCAGGATCGAATAGATGAGCATCGATGCGTGCCCGATCGAGAGAACGAACCGGTCGCGATCCGGCCAGATCGGGTCTGACGGATCGAATCGCAGATAATTCTGCCAGATCGTGTAGACGACCGGCGCCATTGCCATGGCTGTGCCGGGATGACCTGAGTTGGCCTTCTGGACGGCGTCCATCGACAGAGTACGAATGGTATTAATGCAAAGCTGATCGATTGCGCCTTCTTTAGTTACCGCCGGAGATGATGACATGGTTACCCTCCCTGTCCTTTGCACGCGGGGTCTGAACCCGCAGCCGTCTAAATGCTGCCTGAACCCGCAGCGATCATTCTAAGCCCGTTGGACGCAACTTTGTAAATTTTTTTTCCGAAACCGGATTTTAATACTTCCGGGCGCGGCGCCCCGTGCGGCGCGCGTGCCCTACTCCGCGCCTGCCGCCAGGATCGCTTCCTCCTGAACCGCGACGTTGTAGCGTTTGCCCGCGATGTCCATGACCGATTTCATGAACTGTGGACGGTCGCGGAGGACACGTGTGAAATCGGACTTATCGAGCGTAAAGCAATCGCAGTCCGCGCTGGCGCGAACCGTGGCGGTACGCGGCGAGGAGGTCAGCAGGGCGATTTCGCCGAAAAATGCGCCATCGCTCAGCGTCGCGACGACTTTGCCGTCATCGCCGAGCACTTCCACTTCGACCGCGCGCAATCACGTACAGCGACGCGGCCGATTTCGCCTTTCTGCATCACCATGTCGCCCGGGCTGGAACACTACGGGACTTCAGGGCCATGATGAGCGATGCCAGCAGCACCGCATCGGCCCCCTGAGAAAAGCGGAACCTTCTCCAGCGTTTCGCGGTTCAGTACTTTCGAACCCATTTGCGGCCGTCGCGTTCGATCAGATCGAATGCGGCCTTGGGGCCCCAGGTGCCCGCCGGATAGTTCGGGAAATCGACCGGGTCGGTCTTCCACGAAGTCCATCATGGGCTGAACGATCCGCCAGGCGGTTTCCACCAGGTCGGTGCGCGAGAACAAGCGTGGCGTCGCCGTTCATGCAGTTGTAGGTCAGCACTTCGTAGCCGGTGCCGCGGGAAGCCGTGAAGGCCTCGCCGTAGTCGAACCGCATGTTCACTTTCTGCAGCGGCATCTCGGGCCCGGGGTCTTGGCTTGAAACTGGCAGCTCGATGCCCTGGTCCGGCTGGATGTGAAAAATCAGCCGGTTGGGTTCGAGCGATTCGACGCCGGTGCCCGCGGAACAGCACGTCCGGGCGCGGCTTTGAACTGCACGATGATTTCGGTGCCGCGCTTCCACAGCCGCTTGCCGGAGCGGAGATAGATGGGCACGCCGTGCCATCGCCAGTTGTCGATGTGCAGCCGCATCGCCGCGAAGGTTTCGGTCCGGGAATCGGGCGGCACGCTGGGCTCCTCGCGGTAGCCGGGCGCCGGCTTGCCGTCGGGACCGTGCCGGCACCGTACTGGCCGCGAACCGTGTTCGCGGCGCACCGCCGTTGGCGTCCATCATGCGCACGGCATTCCAGCACCTTGGCCTTCTCGTTGCGGACCGCTTCCGGCGCGAACGATCCGGGCGGCTCCATGCAGAGATACGCGAGCATCTGGAACATGTGGTTCTGCAGCATGTCGCGCAGCACGCCGGACCGGTCGTAATAGCCGCCCCGGCCCTCCACGCCCACCGACTCGGCGACGCTGAACTGGATGTGATCGATGAAGTTGCGGTTCCAGAGCGGCTCGAACATGCCGTTCGAGAACCGGAACGCGATGATGTTCTGAACCGTCTCTTTGCCGAGGTAATGGTCGATCCGGTAGACCTGCTCTTCGCTCCAGTACTTCAGGATTTCCCGATTCAGGGCGATGGCGGAATGCAGATCGGTGCCGAACGGTTTTTCAACGATGATGCGCTTCCAGCCGGCGGAAGATGTCGTTGAGGCCGGCTTTCTCCAGTTTGTCGGAGATCAGCCCGAAGACAGACGGCGGCGTCGCCATGTAAAACAGCACTTTGCCGCCGGTTTTGTACTGGGCGTCGAGCTTTGTTAACAACTCCTTGAGGCGCGCAAAGGCGGCATCGTCGTCGAACTTGCCCGGCGTGTAGTAGAGACGGGAGCAAAGCGAGTCCCACGGTTTTCTGGTCGAATTCGTGCGCGCGTGGAAAACTGTCTTGATGTCGGTCGACATCTTTTCGCGAAAGGATTCCGTGGTCATGCGGTCCATCGCGAGTGCCGACGATGGCGAAGTGCTCGGACAGAAGTCCGTCGCATACAAGGTTATAGAAAGCCGGCATCAGCAGACGCTTCGTAAGATCGCCTGAAGCGCCGAAAATGACCAGTACGCACGGATCGGCGATGGGGGCCTGGCCTGCATCGACCGCGCCTGCGCTTTGAAAATGACGGGATTCGCTCACCTGTTCTCTCCTGGAAACGGAAATTTGCGGGCAGTCACCCGGTGAGCTTAACACGAACCTGATGCGTCCTGGAATGTCAAAGTAAACTTCGCCGTGATCTATCGCAGGAAATCATTGCCAAAATCGACGAATTTATGTTAACTATTGGCGTTGACTCGCTGCCTGCTCGCTACACTCGTTTTCGGCCTCAGCGGTGTCCCGCTCGCGGCGCAGGACAATGTTCCCCGCATTCCCCGGCAGCCTGCGCCCACGACAGGCGCGCTCGTGGTGTTCGTCCAGAACGACCAGAGGCAGGGGCTGGGCGGCGTGAATGTCGCGATTCAGAACGTCAACACGAACACGCCCGTGACGATTCGGGGCGCGGCGCCCATGACCACCGGTGATGGTGTGGTGCGCGCGTCGGATGTGGCGCCCGGCCGCTACAGCGTGCAGGCGACGTTTGAAGGATTCCAGCCTTCCCAGACCTACAATCTGGTGTTGCACGCGGGAGAACTTGCGGACGTGACGATCACAATGACCGCGACCGGAACGAAGGAACTGATTCGGCCGCCGATTCCGCCGGCACAGCCGCAGACCACCTATCGCCAGATTCCGGATGAGCTGCCGCCATCGCCGCCCGTGCCGGGAAATCAGAGTACGCCCTCGGAACCGATGACCTCGTCGAGAAGCCGATGGGCTTACGACTGGCCCGATTACCATCGCTACACGCCTCTGCCGGGCGCAGTGCCCAATTTCAATGTTCATGAAGCGATGTACATCGATGGCTGGCCCGATTACAAGGCGGGGGATGAGCGGCCGAACAAGGTCGACAAGCACTTCTTCGACCCGTTCGACCGCAACAAGCTGAAGGGCGACTATCCGATCATCGGGCAGCAGACGTTCCTGAATGTCAACCTGACCAGTGACACGTTTAATCAGGGCACCCAGCTGCCGGTTCCCAGTCTTCTCGGCAGCCAGCGGGCGCAGAGTGAATACTTCTTCGGGAAGTTCACCCAGTACGATTTTGTGCAGAACTTCGAGTTCCAGCTGACGCTGTTCCACGGCGATGCGGCATTCAAGCCGATCGACTGGCAGGTCCGCGTCACCCCCGACATCAACGTGAACTACATCGCCGCGCAGGAAAACGGGATTGTAAATCCGAACGTGGCTAAGGGCGACACGCGTCTGGATTCGCACCCGAGCCTGCAGGAAGCGTTCGTCGAGTACAAGATTCACGACCTGAGCGACAACTACGATTTCGTTTCAATCCGGACGGGCATTCAGATTTTCAACAGCGACTTCCGCGGCTTCATATTCTTCACGTCGGAGCCGGGAGCGCGTGTCTTCGGCAACCTCGGAGACAACAAGTATCAGTACAACGCGGCGTACTTCGCGATGCTCGAGAAGGACACAAACAGCGGCCTGAACACGTTCGATTACCGCAAGCAGCAGGTGTTCGTGGCGAACCTGTACAAACAGGACTTCTTCTTCCCGGGATTCACGGTACAGGGCAGCTACCACTTCAACAAGGACGATCCGTCGCTCAAATACAACACCGACGACTTCCTGGTGCGCCCGGCGCCGATCGGCGCCGTGTATTCCAACGGGCAGATTCGGCTGGATGCTATCCGCGCGCATTACCTTGGCCTGACAAGCGACGGACACATCAAACGCATCAACGTGGACAGCGCCTTCTACCAGGTGCTGGGGAAAGATTATTTCAACGAACTGGCGCAGTCGCTGAAAACTTTCAGCACGGCGCGGAACATCAATGCGCAGATGGGAGCGCTGGAGCTTTCGCTCGACCGGGACTGGATCCGATACCGCGTGTCGTCGTTTTACGCGTCCGGCTCGAAGAATCCCGCCAGCCACACAGAGCGCGGCTTCGATTCCATTCTCGACAATCCGAATTTCGCGGGCGGATTTTTCAGCTTCTGGATACGGGACGGAATCCGTTTGCTCGGCAGCGGCGTAGGTCTGACGCAGGGCAACAGTCTCGTGCCGGATCTGCGGACGCAAAAGGACGAAGGCCAGTCGAACTTCGTGAATCCGGGCATCATGATTCAGAACGCCGCCACCGACATCAAGCTGACGCAGAAGATGCGGGCTGTCATCAACGTGAATTTCGTGCGCTTCGTGCACACGGAATCGCTCGTTGCCCTTCTGCAGCAGGGACAGATACATCACGGCGTCGGCATGGATAACGGGATCGGTCTGGTTTACCGGCCGTTCCTTTCGGACAACATCATCATCATGGGCGTCGTCAACGAGTTCCTGCCCTGGCGGGGATTTGACGACATACTTACAGGAAGAACTCTATTTGCGGTGGCAGCCAATGTTCGATTCCGGTTTTAGTCGTCTGGGTTTTATTTCGGCAGCAGGTCTGATCTGCGTCGGCGCGGGGTGGCTGGCGCTGCAGGCGCAGGAACGGGTCACGCTGCCGCTCGACCGTAACAGCGGATCCTACTCCAAGGGCGAGACAAAGGAAGAAGCGGAGAAGAACAGCGCGGGCTGCAAGTCGTGCCATGGCGAGACCGACGAGGCCACCATGCACCCGACGCGCACGTTTTATCTGAGCTGCATTGAGTGCCACGGCGGTCTGCCGGACGTGATCAAGCCGGCTGGCGCCGACATGAAGTCGGCGGCCTATCAGCAGGCGACGTTGAAGGCGCACAACGTTCATCCGCGGCGGGAGATTTTCCAGAAAAAAATGGAGGAGCACTCGGCGGCAAACGTCGAGATCCCGTATGCGGAGTGGGAGAAAGAGGACAAGGACTACGTCAAATTCGTCAACCCGGGCGATCTGCGTGTGCTGGATGAAACCTGCGGCCATTGCCACATGCGCCAGGTGCGGAGTGTCCGCACCAGCATGATGACGACCGGCCCTCTGCTGTGGCAGGCGGCGCTCTATAACAACGGCGGTTTCCCATATAAGAATGCGCGCTTCGGTGAAAGCTACAGCCCCGAGGGCCTGGCGCAGACGATTTCGATGTATCCGAAGCCGGATGCGGAGCTGACGCGGACGAAGGGTGTGCTGCCGATGCTGGAACCGCTGGGACGCTGGGAAGTTTCGCAGCCGGGCAATCTGCTGCGCGTGTTCGAAAAAGGCGGCGGCCCGCGCAGCGAAATCGGCAATCCCGATCCCGACGATGAACCGGGCGAGCCGGACGACAAACTGAGCGACCGCGGTATCGGCACGCTGCTGCGCACCGACCCGGTGTTCCTGGGACTGCAGAAAACGCGCCTGTACGATCCGCTTCTCTCGATGCCGGGATCCAACGATCATCCGGGCGATTACCGGCAGAGCGGCTGCACAGCCTGCCATGTGATCTACGCAAACGACCGGAGCAAAGAGCATTCCGGCGTCTATGCGAAGTTCGGCAATGAAGGCCTCAGCCAGCAGATCGACCCGACCATCCCGAAGAATGAACACGGGCATCCGATCAAACACACGTTTACGCGCGCCATTCCGTCGAGCCAGTGTATCGCCTGCCATATCCACCCCGGCACGAACATGGAGGCGACTTACTACGGCGACACCTGGTGGGATAACGAAACCGATGCCGATAACGGGCATATGTACCCCGACAAGCAGAAGGACCCGACCAACGAAGAGCGATATCAGGCCTGGCTGCACAATCCGGAATCGGCCGCGGCCAAAGGCAACTGGGGCGATTACAAGTTCCTGGCGAAGACCGGCACGCCGGAGTTCAACGCCAATCTGAAGAACACGCAGTTTGACGACTTCCATGGTCATGGATGGGTCTTCCGCGAAGTTTACAAGCGCGATCGCGAAGGCAATCTGCTGGACGCGAAAGACAACATCGTTTCGCCGGACGACAAGGACAAATTCAAAAAGGCCGTGCATCTCGAGGACATTCACGTCGAGAAGGGCATGACCTGCGCCGACTGCCATTTCGAAAACGACAGCCACGGCAATGGAAGCCTTTACGGCGAGACGCGCAATGCGGTCGAGATCGACTGCATCGACTGCCACGGGACGATTTCGAAGAAGGCAACGCTGTTGACATCGGCCGCGGCGGCGCCCAAAGGCGGCAACGATCTTTCCCTGCTGCGCACGCCCGACGGCAAGCGCCGCTTTTACTGGGAGAACGGGAAGCTCTATCAGCGCCGGTCCGTCGTCGATCCGGACGATCCCAAAACCAGCGAGCCGTGGGAAGTGGTGCAGACGATCGACACGATCACGCCGGGCAACGAGCACTACAGCGCGAAGTCGGATTATGCGAAAACGGTGCTGAAGAGCGATCCCGAGAAGTTTGGCACTGGCGAAACCGACGAAACCAAACTGGCGCACGCCAATTCGAAGATGACGTGTTACGCGTGCCACTCTTCGTGGACCACGAGCTGCTTCGGCTGCCATCTGCCGATGTACGCCAATGCGAAGAACAAGATGCTGCACAACGAAGACCTGACGACGCGAAACTGGACGGCGTACAACTTCGAAGTGCTGCGCAACGACGTTTACATGCTGGGCGTCGACGGTACTGTCACGGGCCATCGCATCGCGCCGACGCGTTCTACCTGCGCGGTGGTGGTGAGTTCGCAGAACGCCAACCGCGACTGGCTGTACTACATGCAGCAGACGATCTCCGCCGCCGGTTACAGCGGTTTCGGTTTCAGCCCGTACTATCCGCACACGACCCGGTCGACGGAAACGAAGAACTGCACGGACTGCCACGTTTCGAAGAAGGGCGACAACAACGCCTGGATGGCGCAGCTGCTGATGCAGGGCACGAATCTGGTGAACATGGTGGGTCGCTATGTCTACGTGGCGGAAGGAAACAAGGGCTACGACGCGGTGACGGTCGCCGAGCACGACGACCCGCCGGCGGTTTTTGGCAGCGATTTGCAGAAGATTGCCTATCCGTCGAACTACGCCAAACTGGAGAAGCACGAAGGCGAACTGGACGAATCCGACCACCATGTGGGCAGCGAAGTTCTGGACCTGCAGTTCCGCGGCGAGTATCTCTACGCGGCGATGGGGAAGGGCGGGTTCCGCGTCTACGACATCGCCAACATCGACAACAAGAATTTCTCGGAGAAGATGAACACGGCGCCGGTTTCGCCGCTGGGTCAGAAATTCTACGTTAAGACCAAATACGCAACCAGCGTGGGTTCGCCCACGCTCGCGATCGATCCGCTGCGTAACATTCCGGCGGAGAACGAAGAGACGCGTCCGGCACTGATGTACGGCTTCCTGTTTGTCACCGACCTCGAAGAAGGTCTGGTGGTGGTGGGCAATCCGGATCTCAAAAGCAAGAGCCCGGGTGTTATGACTCTGCTGGACGGCGATCCGCGCAACAACTTCCTCAGGAAGGCGATGGCGTTCAACCCCGGCCACATGCTGGACGGCGCGCGGCGCATCACCCTGGCCGGTAACTACGGCTACATTCTTTGCAAGAAGGGTCTGGTGGTGGTGGATATCTCGAATCCGGCCGCGCCCAAAATCACGGAGACGATCGGGGCGCCGGACATCGTCGACGGAACCGGGCTGGCAGTGCAGTTCCGCTACGCTTTCCTGGTCGACAAGGAAGGCCTGAAGGTGCTCGACACCACCGACCTGGCGCATCCGAAGATGGTGCCGGGCGCCAGGCAGCCTCTGGCGGACGCGCACAACATTTACGTCGCCCGCACCTACGCTTATATTGCAGGCGGCAAGGAAGGCCTGGTGATCTGCGACGTCAAGACACCGGAGCATCCGGGCGGCTGCGAGCGGTTTAACGCGGGCGGCAAACTGGCTGACACGCGCGACGTGAAACTCGGCATGACGGCCGGCAGCGCGTATGCCTACGTCGCCGACGGCAAGGGCGGCATGAAGATCCTGCAGCTCTTTGGGCCGGAGGCGGATCAGAAGACCCCGAACTACGAGGGTTTCAGTCCGAGGCCTGCACCAAAGCTGATTGCGACGTTTAAGACGGCGGGTCCGGCGCTGGCTATATCGAAAGGCATCGACCGCGACCGCGGCGTCGACGAGAGCGGCAATCAGACGACGGTGTTCAACCGGCGCGGCTCCCGCCCCTTCAACAAAGAGGAGATGGAGCGGATGTACAGGCTGGACGGGAGCGGTAAGTTCTACACGGTCTCCGACGAGCCGCCGGCGCGGGGCACGCTGGTGTCGAAGAAATAGTTGTGGGGCAGGCCTTCGGGCCTGCGGACTGGCTTTCCAGCCAGTCCAGCCGACTGAAAGTCGGCCTGCAGCCAGTAATGACTGCCCCACAAAATCAGTAGTGTTTCGCGGTCATTTGCGGTAGGCTTTAACCTTTACAGAGCTCACGCACATGACCGAAACCGCCGAATTAAAGCGCTTAACCGAGAAGCATTCCGAAGTAACGCGCCCCTGGCGCAAGTGGGGGCCCTACGTCTCCGACCGCTCGTGGGGCACCGTGCGCGAGGACTACAGCGAATGGGGCAACGCGTGGGATTTTTTCCCGCACGATCTGGCGCGCAGCAAAGCCTATCGCTGGGGCGAAGATTCGATCGGCGGAATCTGCGACCGGTATCAGATTCTGCTGTTCGCGCCCGCCTTCTGGAATGGTCGTGATCCGATATTAAAAGAGCGCTACTTCGGCGTCCAGTCCAGCGAAGGCAACCACGGCGAGGACGTCAAAGAGTATTACTACTACCTCGACTCCACGCCCACCCACAGCTACATGAGGATGCTGTACAAGTATCCGCAGCAGGAATACCCGTACGGCTGGTTGGTGAACGAGAACCGGCGGCGCGGTGATGCGGGTCAGGAATTCGAGCTGATCGACACCGGTATTTTCGACGAAGACCGCTATTTCGACATCTTCATGGAGTACGGCAAGCAGGGTCCGGACGACATCGCCATCCGGCTCGAAATCCATAACCGGGGTCCGGAGGATGCGGACTTGTGGGTGCTGCCGCATCTGTGGTTCCGCAACACGTGGGGCTGGCAATGGCCGGCAAAGCCGGAGCCGACGATCGGCGTGGCGGCGGGCAAGGGATTCACCGCCATCTGCGCCGACGACACCGACGCAGAGCCGCTGAAGAATCTGCCGGTGTTGTGGAAGCTCGGCAAACGCTATCTATACGGGCCGGCGGGCGGGCAGACCCTGTTCACGAATAACGAAACGAACGCCACGCGCATATATGGCGACGGCGCAATCAGCCGCTCGCCGTATGTCAAAGATGCTTTCCACCGGTATTTCATTCAGGGCGAACACGATGCGGTGAATCCGGAGCATACGGGCACGAAGGCCTGCCTCGCTTACAAGCTGCGTGTGCCGGCGGGCGGCGTTCACGTTCTGCCGCTGCGCTTCACCACGGAGCAGATGGCGGAGCCGCTGAAGGACGTCGGCGCGATTATCGCCGCGCGGAAGCACGATGCCGACGAGTTCTATGCGTCGGTGCACCCGCCGAAGGCCAGCGCGGAAGAGAAGATGATCCAGCGGCAGGCGTTCGCCGGGCTGCTGTGGTCGAAGATGATTTACCTCTTCGACGTGACCACGTGGATGGAGGGCGACGATCCGAAGTGGCCGCCGCCGCAGTCGCGGAAGAACGGGCGCAACAGGCACTGGCGGCATCTGAATTCGATGCGCATCCTGACGATGCCTGACAAGTGGGAGTATCCGTGGTTCGCGGCGTGGGACCTCGCGTTTCAGTGCGTGACGATAGCGCTGGTGGATCCCGGGTTCTCGAAGGACAACCTCTGGTTCCTGCTGTTTGAGCAGTTCCAGCATGTGAACGGGCAGATTCCGGCCTACGAATGGGAGTTTTCGGATCTGAACCCGCCGGTGCACGCGTGGGCGTGCTGGCGTGTATACCAGATCGAAAAAGAGAAGACGGGCAAAGGCGACCGCGTTTTTCTGGAGCGCTGCTTCCACAAGCTGCTGATCAACTTCGCGTGGTGGGTGAACAAAGTCGACAGCGCCGGCAACAACGTGTTTGAAGGTGGATTCCTCGGGCTCGACAACATCACCGTCGTGGACCGCAGCGAAAAGCTGCCGGACGGGGCGGTGCTGGAGCAGTCGGACGGCACCGGGTGGATGGGCTTTTTCTGCCTGTACATGATGCGCATCGCGCTCGAACTGGCAAACGAAAACTTCACCTATGAGGGCCTCGCCACCAAGTTCTTCCAGCACTACATCTACATCGGCGTGGCGATGAAGAAAATGGGCGGTCGTTCGTATCAGCTGTGGGACGAAAACGACGGATTCTTCTACGACATCCTGCGGTATCCGAACGGCGACTTTCATAAGTTCCGGGTGCGCTCGCTGGTGGGCCTGATTCCGCTGTTCGCCGTGGAGATTCTGTATGACGAAGAGCTGAAGAACAAGCCCGGCTTCCTGCGCGACCTCGACTGGTTCATCAAAAACCGCTCGGAGCTGGTCGGCAACGCGTGCTACAGTGCGACCATCGACGGCGCGCGCGCCCACATTCTCTCGATCGTGGACCGCGACCAGTTCATGCGCATTCTGGACCGGATGAAGGATCCGAACGAGTTTCTGTCGGACTACGGCATCCGCAGCCTCTCGAAGTATCATCTCGAACATCCCTTCTCCTTCGGCCACGGCAAGGTAAGCTACGCGCCCGCCGAGGAACTGGTGAAGCTGAAGGGCGGCAATTCGAACTGGCGTGGCCCGATCTGGTTCCCGACGAGCTATCTGCTGGTGGAGAGCCTGCTCAAGTTCCGCAAGGCGCACGGCACCGGCATGGGAGTACAGGATCTGGCGCACGATGTGGCCGAACGCCTGATGAGCATTTTCAAGCTGGATGCCCACGGCCACAGACCGGTGTTCGGCGGGCAGGAAAAGTTCCAGACCGATCCGCACTGGCGGGACTACATCCTGTTCTACGAGCATTTCCACGGCGACAACGGGGCGGGCATCGGGGCCAGCCATCAGACGGGGTGGACAGGGCTGGTGGCGAATCTGATCGACGAACGGCGAAGGTAGCGCCGGCGATCTTGTCGCCGGTGTCTTTACTGAATCAAAGCCCGGCCGTCAGGCTGTCCGCGCAGTTTCTAAACCACTTTCACGAAGACTGAGTGGGCGGGAACATCGCAGCGAAGGCTGCGGCGGTCGAAGCGGGGGCCGGGGTTGAGAATCGTTCGTGCGGACGCGAGCGGCTCGTATCTTGAGCCGACAGCAGCGTTGGTGAGCGAATACTGCGAATGGTGCACGATGAGGAGGCCGTCCTTCCTGAGCCAGGAGTCGAGTTCATTGACCTTGGCTTCGAATTTTTCGAACGGATAGATGTTCTTCATGTCGCGGATTCCGGCCCCCGCGACATGCATCGGGGTGCGCTGCAGTACTGCCATGCAGAAGACGGCGTCAAAGGGTGCGTGCTGCCGAATCAGCTCGGGATCCGATTCGAGAAACACGATTCTGTCATCCACCGGACGGCTGCGTGCGACGGACAGGCTGTGTCGATTGATTTCCGCGCCGGCAATGAATGCCGTCGGAAAGTAACGGCGCAGAGTCAGGACTTCTTCGCCGGTCGCGCAGCCGTAGGAGAGAATCCGCAGGTCTGGTCTGGCGGCGAAATAATCGCGGCAGACGGAGAAGATCTCCGGATAGCGGTCCATGCCGGTCAGGACTGTGGTCTGGTGCAGATCGGCGGGCCGGAGGAAACGCAGAGTGAGAATCGCGCGGTACGCAGGATCGAAGCAGAACCGGAAAGGCGCACGCACGCCGCGGTAGACGGCCGTGACCAAACCGATGGCAAGTCGCAGGACCGGATTCCTGGAATAACGATAGCGGCGGAGCGTCTGACGAAGCCGGGAAATCATGGCAGATCACAGACTCAAGTCTGTGCCACCGTGGCACGGGCTTCAGCCTGTGAGGCCTTTTTGCGTCAGTGCATCAGCTCGGAAATCATCCGGGTCAACTTGACTGGCTTGCCCTTCGACCAGTCGTGATAAATGTGGCACTCGTAGCAGCCGGACGCCGCGCCGTCGTTTCCACCAGTGTGACATTTCGAACAAACGGCCATCTTCGGAAGAAGCACGTCCGCAGTCAGCTCACTCTTCTTCACGTCGGTGTGACACTCGGCACAATCCACCAGTTGGTGCGACTTATGGTCGAACCACGCGTTCCTCATCCAGCGAAGGGTCTGATTAGCTTTCGGCACGTCCGGTGGCGCTGACGGGGCCGCATACGTCAGTGAGTGGCATTCCTTACAGTCTTTCTGGAAGAGCAGGATCTCGGCCTCGCCGACGCGCTGCGAAACCCACTCGGCGGCGTTGCGCGGGGGCGGCAGGGGTTTTGTCTGCTGGTTCGGCAGCCCGGGTTCCACCGCGGGACTGGGAATCGACGCGGTGAGCGCCGGAATCGACGTTTCGTGAATTGCGTCGGGATGGGCGGCGATGTAGCCGGTATACTCTTTCACCACGTACTCGTGGACAATCTTTGCGTCCTTGTGGGGAGCGTCCTTGAAGCGCGGGTCGAACTGCAGCGGATGGCAGCTCATGCAGTCGCGCTCGAAATTGGTGGGCGCGATCCCGGCGGAAAGCGAGCGCAGATAAGGGCTGGGCGGAATCACGGCCGAGGCGGACTCCGGGACACTCGCCAGGAGTGAAGCCGTGGTGACCATGGTGTTCTTATCGCGATCGGCGGGCATGTCCATGTGATGGCAGTCGGCGCAGACCATCTGCACCAGCTTGCCCTGAGCTCCTCTGAGGTCCTTTTTGAGGTGAACCTTATGGTTGAGCTTGATGGTGCCGGGGTCGGGCGGATGACCGTCGCGCACGGCGGTGATTTCGGGATGGTCGGCCAGGTTCGAGATGTGTTCTTTGAATTTTTGCGGGCCGCCCGTGACCTTCAGGTCGGAATGGCAGTTGGTGCAGGACTTGTCGGCCACGGCGGCCAGGCGGGCGGCGCCCGTGTGATCCACATGGCAGTCCGCGCACTTCGGTACGTCGTCGGTGATCTGGCGGGTCTGATGAATCGGGCCGTCATGGCAGGTGAGACAGGCTTTGTCCTCGACTTTGGTGCCCCAGATGGCCGGTTCGAGATGGCAGGCCTTGCAGTCGTTGCCGACGATTTTGTGGGCGTGTGCGAGGGGGCCCGCGTTGTAGGCCTGCTTGCCGGACAGCAGACTCCAGCCGAGCCAGATCAGACCGACCGCGGTGAGGATCACGGAGAGAACGCGCCGCCAGTGCGGGATGGCGAATGTGTTCTTGAAATAGTTCCGGTCGATGCGTTGCGCGAGCTTTTTGGTGGTTCGAATTCGTCCGGCCATGTCTTTTTCCTAATAGCGCAGCGCGATGATGGCGTGGACGCCGCCCAGCACGAGCAGCGCGATGGACAGCGGCACATGCACGAGCAGCCAGGCGTGCAGCCAGTTGTAAATCTTCTTCTGGCGGGTGAACTGGCGCTCCTCCTCGCAGATGTTTTCCAAATCGTCCAGAGTGCCGTGCAGGTCGATGGGAAGGCTGCGGCGCAGGGAGTCGAAGACAATCTCCGCCTTTTCGTCGTCCGCCAGAGCGACGCCGGGTTTTTCGGGGGCATCGAGGAACGGACGAATGGTCCCGGCATAAGCCTCGCGGAAGCGCACTTTGTCTTCCTGCTCGACCTCGTTGCCTGCTATGGCTCCGACGAGTTCCTCGGCTTCCACGACCAGCTGGGAGCGCACGTGCGGGATTTCCTCGTAGATGGTTTCGAGCGGCACGCGCGTCATGATCATGGTAGGAAGGTAATGCTGCAGGATGGCGCCGAAAATACCGCTGAACCAGACGATGAAGAACAGAATCATCAGGACCAGCGTCAGAGGGCCGCGCCATGCGAAGCCGCCGTGCAGCAGGATCAAAGGCAGGGTGATCAGGCCCATCCAGATGTGGCCGCGCATCCAGGTCTGGGCTTTACCGAGGCGCCACACGGGAACTTTCTTGCGCGCGCCGAGCAGCCCGGCGTAGAGCATGAGCGCGTAGCCCACGCTGCCGAAAACCAGTCCCCAGAAGGTGCCGCCGCGCGGGCCGCCCGGTGTGCTGTATGCATACCCGACATAGATGACGACGGAAACGATCAGGATGATCGCCGCCAGGGTCGCCCACGGTTTGTGTGTACGGTCGATGCGCATGGCTCAGTGGGTCTTCCCGATTTCAATTTCCGATGCGGGATTCAGCACGTGTTTGAAGAACACGTTCGGGTGGACGCGATGGGCGGCGTCATGCGGACAGGCGTAAACGCAGCTCGGCTCGGCGTGGTTGGTGCAGAGATCGCACGAAGTGGCTTTGCGCTTCGGGCCTTCGGCGCGCTGGCCTGTCCCGCCGCCCAGTTCGCCGTGTTTGAACTCATGCATCGTGATATTGCCATAGGGGCAGTTGTTGGCGCACTGGCCGCAGCCGATGCACCAGTCTTCGATGATGACCTCGAGCGATTTCCGGCGGCGAATTGCGCCCACCGGACAGCCGATCATGCAGAGAGGATCGCGGCACTGGCGGCAGGAAGTCGCGACCAGGTAATTTTCGAAGCGCATCCCTTCGCGGGTGAGACGGGTGATGCCGTCATGGGCGTCGGCACAGGCGCGGACACAGTTGTCGCAGCGCGTGCATTTCTCCAGATCGAGAACCAGCAGGCTCTGGGCTTCGAACATGCCGTTGGCAAGGAAGCGCTCGAGCTGGACGCTGGAGGCTTTCTGCAGAAGATCTTCGTTCTGCAGCAGGTGCTCGTCGGCCACGCGCTGCAGATTGGCGCGGATTTCGGGGAACTCATCCATCATCCGCTGGAAATCCGCGGCGCCGATTTTGACAACTTCCGAATGATCGAGAGAAGTGCAGGTAGCGGTGCGGCGGCCTTCGGGCGTCAGCAGGCCGATTTCACCGAAATAGCCGCCCTTGCCGAGGTAAGCCAGAACAAGATCGCCGCCCGGATGCGCTTCGGTCACCTTTATGAAGCCGGTGCGGATGAGATAGAAGCTGTCGGCGAGATCGCCCTGTCTGCAGATGACGTCGCCTTTGCCGAAGCGCATCAGCTCGACGGAATGGCGCAGAGAGTCGAGAAACTCAGCGGGCAGCGATGCGAACATCGGTACGCTCTTCAGGTGATCTTCGAGCGCCTGACGCTTGTACTTCTCGTCGAGCATGCCCTTGATCGATTTGTTGCGCTGCATGATGTCGAGAACGTTGCGCAGCATCTCGTACATCGTGCAGTCGGTGAGCGCGCGGACGGTGGCAGACCTCGGATAGAGGCTCATGCACGTCATTTCGCCGAACAGATCGCCGGGACCGAGCTCGGCCACGGGCTTCTCATAGGAGAGACCGACGGAGGCGTCGATCGGAATCGATGCCTTGGTGACTTCGCCTTCACGTTTGTCGTCTTTGCGGCCGGTAAGGCTGCTGGCAAGGCGCTGAAAGAATCCCGTGGCGCCGCCGGAAGTCTTCACGTGCGCCATGGGTGTGGCCAGGAAAACCTCCGCTTTGCCGTCGACGATATAGAAAGCCGTCGAACCGTACTCGCCTTCGCGGCAGACGATTTCACCGGCACGGAACGTACGCTGGACGACCGATTTCTGGTTCAGCTCAAGGAATGTGCCGGAAACTTTCTGGAAGAAGGTGAGCTTCTGCAGATCCTCGACCGGTACGGGCTCGCCCTTCATGTCGGCCTGCACGACGACCTTGTTCGTGAGCGCGCCAGTGGGGCAGGAAACCATGCACTCGCCGCAGGAGACGCAGCTTGAGTTGCCCATCGGGTTATTGAGGTCGAAAGCGACGCCGGCAAAGAAGCCCTTGCCTCTCCGCCCCAGGACGTTGTTGTGGCGGATTTCATTGCAGCCGCGGATGCAGCGGTCGCAAAGGATGCAGGCTTCGTGATCGACCGCGATGGAGACGCTGGTATCGTCCTGCCCGCGCTTGGCCAGGCGCTTGGGGAAACGCGGCGTGCCGATGCCGTCTTTGGCGGCCAGAGTTTCCAGTTCGCAGTCGCCGGAATGACGCTGCCGGGCGCAGGGCGAAGGGTGGTCCGCCATGAGCATTTCGACCAGGGTGCGGCGCACGCCCTGCACTTTGGGCGAATTGGTGACCACGTTCATCTTGTTCTCGGCGGGGCGAATGCAGGCCGCGGTGAGAACGCGTCCGCCCGCTTCAACCAGACAAATGCGGCAGACGCCGGCGGGAGTTTCGTTCTGCTGGTGGCAAAGCGTGGGAATGGGAATGCCGTTGAGGCGAGCCGCGTCGAATATCGTGGTGCCCGCGGGGACGGTGACGGCAAGCCCGTCGATTGTCAGACTAACGTCGCTCATGGCTTACACATCCTTCATCGGGCAAACGCCCTCGGGACAGCGGTGGTCGCGGATATGGGCTTGCAGTTCATCGCTGAAATGCTCGATAACCGAAGAAATCGGGGAGTGCGCGAACTGGCCGAGACCGCAGATGGAGCCGAGCTTCAGGGCTTCGGAGAGCTCTCTGAGGAGGTCGAGATCGGCCTGGGTGCCTTTACCGTGCGTCCAGCCGGTCATCAGGTCAACCAGTTTCTGCGTGCCGTTGCGGCAGGGCACGCATTTACCGCAGGATTCGTTACGGAAGAACTTGGTGGCGTTGAGGGCGTTGTCGAGGATGCAGCGGCCCTCGGCGTAGACCACGATGGCGCCGGAGCCCATCATCGATCCGACATCGGCAAGAGTTTTAAAACTGACGCGAACATCCTCGAATTTCTGCGGCAGATACCCTGAAGAGGGTCCGGAGGGGGCGAACGCTTTGAGGCGCTTTCCGTCCGGAATGCCTTTGCAGTATTTGTATATCAGATCGGACATCTTCACGCCCATGGGTACGAGAAAGACGCCGGGGTTGTTGACATCGCCGCTGATTCCGACGAACTTCAGACCCGCGTGGCCGTCTTCGCCCATCGCCTTGTATTTGTCGATGCCGAAAGCGAGAATCTGCGGCACGTTGGCGAAGGTTTCGACGTTATTCAGCGCGGTGGGCTTGTGATAGAGGCCTTCAAATACCGGGAAGGGAGGCTTATTACGAGGCTCGCCGCGATTGCCTTCGATGGCCTCGATGAGCGCCGACTCCTCGCCCAGGATGTATCCGCCGGGGCTGACGAAGACTTCGATGTCAAACGACATATCGGAGCCACAGACACTGGGCCCGATGATGCCTTCGGCGCGGATACGGTCGATCTCCTTCTGGAAGACGTGCTCCTGCACCTCGTATTCGTGGCGAATGTAGAGAATGCCGCGATGGGCCCCGGTCACGAGGCCGGCGATAATCATGCCTTCGGCGACCAGATGGGGGACGTGCTCGAGGATGAAGCGGTCTTTGATGGTGCCCGGTTCGCTCTCGTCGGCATTGCAGACGACGTATTTCTCGTTGCCGGGAGCGTTGCGCACAAGCTCCCACTTCAGTCCCGTGGAAAAGCCGGCGCCGCCGAGGCCGGAGAGTCCGGACTGTTTCAGGGTGGCGATGAGGCCAGTGAAGTCCTTCGTCTGAACCAATTGTTTCAGGCCGGCATACTTCTCGGCGCCGACGTAAGGGTCGGCCGCGATAGGTCCCGGCGGATGATCGTGCGGAAGGGGCGGTAGTTCGCCGCCGCCAAGGGCGACCAGGACGAGTGCCTCGGCTTGCGGAGCTGTAACGTTTACATAAGAATGACCGCCGATGGCGATTGCGGGAGCGCGATCACACTGGCCGAGACAGGAAACCTCGCCAATGGATACATCGCGCTCACTCATGGTTCCGAAACGCTGCTTGAGGGTGGCTTTGAGATTTTCCGCGCCGCGGATATGGCAAGTCATATCCATGCAGACATTGGCCTGAACCTTTGGCGGCGGCGTTAGAAAGAAATGGGGGTAGAAATCCGCTACCCCGTGAAGATGGGGCAGGGACACTCCCGTGCGGCGGGACAGATCCTGCAGTTGGTCGGCCGGCAGGTATCCGAATTCTTTCTGGATGGCTCTGAGGTCGTCGAAGATCAAACCGACATTATAAGCACGTGCGGCGTAAAGATCGAGAAAATTCGTCTGAAAAATAGACGCGCGGTAAGTGGAGCTTTCTATTGCCATCAAAACCATACTTCGAGTACCCTGTAAACTGCCTATGCGCCCAGGTCTTTTCTTGCTTGTCTGCTGCGCGTTGACATATGCGCAGACGAACGATGCCCCCAAGTACAACGGACCGGGTTCCTGCGCTTCGCCGAGCTGCCACGGCGGTGTGCAGATCCGGAACAACACGACGGTGCAGCAGAATGAATACTCGATCTGGGTCGTCCACGACCGGCACACGACCGCATTTACAAAGCTGTCGAACGACGTCGCCAAAAACATAACGAAGCTGATGGGCATGAAGTCGAATCCGCAGGAAGAGCCGCGCTGTCTTGCGTGCCATTCCGTCGACCCCGGCGATCGGCTGGCGGCAACCTTTCCGATGAAGCCGGACCACACTGCCGACCTCTCCGACGGTGTTAGCTGCGAAGCGTGCCACGGACCGGCATCGAAGTGGCTGGGCCCGCATACAGAGACGAACTGGCACCGCGAAGACTGGATTGAGGGCGGGAAGATGAACGGCGGCATGAAAGATCTGCGCGACATTGTGAAGCGTACGGAAAACTGTGCGGAATGCCACATCGGCAGCGCGACCGATCCGCTGAAGAAGGTGGATCACGAGCTGATAGCAGCGGGACATCCGGATCTGGTTTTCGAGCTTTCGTATTACGAGGACGCGATGCCGAAGCACTGGAGGGAAGAGTGGGAAAAGCCGGAAATGCCCGGCAAACCCAAGCCCCCGGCGGATCCGTTTTTCGATGTGCGCGCCATGGCGATCAGCGAGGCTACCGAGCTTCGGCTGCAGATGCAGCGTATCGCGCGGAACGCCACCGGCACACAGCCGGCTGTGATGGCGGGAGTGCCCGCGGTGAGCATGCCGCGAACAGTGTGGCCTGAATACGGCGATCTCGATTGTTTCGCCTGCCATCACAGCCTGACCGACGCTAAAGACAGCTGGTTCCTGAAGCGCGGCTTTCCACCGGATCCGGACGCGAGCGGCATTTCCGCCACCGCTATGGGACGGCGTCCAGGAAATCCGCCGCTCAATATTTCTCGTTTTGTTGTTTTGAAGGAATTTCTGACCGACACGGATCCGGCAGCGGAACGCGACCTGGCCGGGCGGATCGACGAGACCTACAGAATGGTTACGGTACTGAACAGCGATCGGCCCGCAGTGGCGAGGCAGGCCACGGAGACCGCCAGCCGGGCCGGAGAGATCGCCAACATGGCGAAGTCGGCCACATTCGATCAGGCAAAGACACTGCGGCTCATGAAGGCGATTGTCGCGAACGCCGATTACATCACGCGCCAGGGCGAGCGCCCGGCCGAGCAGGCGGCGCTGGCGCTGTGGGTACTGAATGACGCGTACTCCAGGGCAGGAAACGCCCCCGGGGACGCGCGGGTCAAGGAAGCCATAGACGCGCTGCGGAGGCAGGTGGACAATCCGTCCTCCTATGACGCATTTAAATTTGCAGCTGGCATGAGATCGGTAGGAGGAGCATTACCGTGAAAAAGTGGTCCCTCGGTTTGGTTGCGTTTTGCCTGCTGGGGACGATGGTCTTCAGCCAGACCACGAGTAAGCACACAGACAGCGTTCGGGGCGGGCCGGTACGGGCCGCCGATGACGACCTCATCCGGAACATGACTACGCTGAACGCGTCGGACGTTCAGAATGTGATCAAGGCTGTAGCAGAATCGGTCTCCAGCCCTCTGAATATTGCTGTCACAACCCGTCAGGGTGAGATATTGGCTGTGTACAACAAGGCCAACGCACCCGCCACGGCTATCGGCAACTTCAGCCAGACGGTGGACGCTGACGAGTTGGCTGTCGGACTGGCACGCACGGCATCTTTTTTTAGCAACGATGCGGCGCCGCTTACGTCTCGCACCGTGCGGTTCATCAGCACCATTAATTTTCCGGCGAGCGTTTACTTCACGGGTCCGGCACCGCTGTACGGCATTGAGAACAGCAACCGGGGTTGCCCATTCAACGCTCCGTATCCGACTACCTCAGCCGACGGCTTTCCGTTTTTTCTGCCGCCCGCGAGATCTATAGACGGCACAATGCCGGGTCTCGGTATTCAGACAGGCAAGCCGGATATTGTTGACAGCGATCAGAACGCCGTGAACCCGGGCGGCATTCCGCTGTTTAAGCTGAACGCTCTGGGCGGCTACACCATGGTGGGTGGCGTCGGGGTCGTGGCTCCGACCCATGCGATCGCGGAATTCGCGGCTTTGAACGGGGCTGTCGCCGGGAATGGCATCAACCTGCTTAGTGCGCTCGCATTACTACCGCCTGGAATCGTGATTGCGGGCGGTGTGGGTCTTCCGGAGATCAATCAGACGACGAACCCGAACGGCGCAAGCGACAACGGCACGGGATCTTACGCGTTGGGATCCTACATCGTCGGGCCGACGAGCGCCACGGCGCCCGCGCCGGAACTGGATCTGATCCCACGGACGGCAGGCTCGGGTGGGCTCACGGTTGACGACGTAAACACCATCATTGCCAATGCCGTGGCCACGGCGAACCAGACGCGTGCCGTCATCCGGCTGCCACCAGGCAATAAAGCGCGATTCGTGATCTCGATTGCGGATCTCGATGGCCACCTGATTGGGCTCTACCGCATGCGCGATGCAACGATTTTTTCGATCGATGTGTCCGTGGCGAAGTCGCGCAACGTAATTTATTTCACACAGCATCCAGGTACCGACCTGCCGGGAGTGCCGGCAGGGACTGCGGTGACGAATCGGACGATTGAATTTGGAACCATGCCGTTCTATCCGCCGCCGATCAATTTCACGATGCTGGGGCCGTGGTTCCCGCTGTATCAGTTTGATACGGCGAACCCCTGTACGCAGGGCCAGGACAAGGCGAATCCTCAGTATTATAACGGAATCGTGTTTTTCCCAGGTGCTGTGCCGCTCTATAAGAACGGGCAGCTGGTGGGCGGACTCGGCGTTTCGGGAGACGGCGTCGATCAGGACGATTTCGTGACTGCGGGGGGAGCAGCCGGTTACATGGCTCCGGCGAACATTGAGGCGGACAACATTTTCATCGATGGCGTGCGGCTCCCGTACCAGAAGTTTCCGAGAGATCCCACGGATTTCTGAGGTTGTGCTATCTGGACGTGCGGCGCAAGCCGCGCACTCCGTGACGGACACAAAGCGCAGCTTGTGTTGCGCCTCCCCGGACTGCTACTTCTTTTTGTCCCACAGGCGGAATCCGCCCAGAAATGCGTTGGCATTCGAACCGAGCTTCACGCCTTCGGGCAGTTCCCTGAGGTTCTTCGAATTGCCGCCGCCCAGCACGACATAGTCGGCCTCCAGCGCTTTGCGCAGCTGGTTGACGACGATCATGACGTGCTCGCGCCATTTCGCTTTGCCCAGCTTTTCGAGGCCGCGAATGCCTACGTAGTCTTCGTAGCTCTTGCCTTTGCGGTAGGGGAGGTGGGCCAGTTCCATCGGCTCCAGAACGCCATCGATCACCAGGGCTGAACCAAGGCCTGTGCCGAGGCCGAGGAAAAGCATGCGGCCGCCGTCATAGCTGCCGAGCGCCTGCATGGCGGCATCGTTGACCACCTTCACGGGGACGCCGAATTCGTGCTCGAAATCCATGTTGATCCAGCCGGGACCGAGGTTGTGCGGCTCGGCCATCAGGCGGTTGTGGCGCACCGGACCGGGGTAGCCGATCGAGACGCACGAGTAGCCCCAGCCCTGGGTGGCATTCTTCGTTTCCTCCACCATGCGTTTGGCGGACATCGTGGGGCCGGAAGGGATCTTGATCGGATCGGTGTGGTTCGAATCGATGATCTTCAGGTTGGTCCCGCCGACGTTCGATGACGAGGACGTTCGTCTTAGCTGTGGGTTTGTTCTCCGCCGGTGCTGCCTTTTTCGGTGCTGCCTTGCGAGTGGCCATCTTCGACATGGTAGTACCTTCTGTGCCCGGATGCACGTAATTTTGAGAGTCTGGCGGGAAAGTTCTTGTGTGCGAGCGTGGTCGCCAGCCGCGGCCACAGGTGCTTTGTATAGGCTACGGGTGGACAACCTGGGCGCTGCCGAGTCCTATGGCGACGAGCGAAACCTGGCAATTGCCGCCCGCAGAGCCGTTCACCGTGACTTCGAAGCGGCTGACGGCGCTGCCCTCGATCGCGGTAAAAGTTCCGGTCCAGGGCCAGGTGCCTTGGTCGCCGTTGGCTGGGAACGCTCGATCCTGTCCGCCTTGGCCGTAGGCCAGATCATTGAAGGACTGGAGGGTCGTGCGCGACGTTTCAATGGTCTGGTTGATGATTTGAATTGAGCCCGCGGTTACCGAAGAGACGTTAGCAGACCACGCCGCTTCGTTGTCTCCGGCGAATCCATAGTTGCATGTAATGGTAAGTGCGGCATCGTTGCTGGCGTTGGAGATTGTCAAATAGCCCCCTCCGGACGTGCCGCCGGTGCCGGGAATTGTGTAGACGGCGGCTGTGGCGCCGAGACCCTGCGGTCCTTGCGGTCCCGTTGCGCCTTGCGGCCCCTGTGGTCCAGTTGCTCCCGCGGGCCCCTGCGGTCCTGCTGGCCCCTGCGGTCCGTTGGTCCCGGTTGTTCCTTGCGGTCCGGTTGGCCCGGGCGGACCAGCCTGCACCAGTTCCAGCACCGCCGGATGACTCGTTGTCACGCTTTCCTTGCTGTCCAGAAAGATATCGGCAGAGCCGACACCCATGAGAGCGAATCCCTGGTTCGTACCCGGGTTGGCAATCCAGCTCTGAAACGCGCTCGTTACATCGATGGAGACATACTGGCTGGCCGTGCTGGCCGTGACCGGCCCGATCGCGCTTCCGACGGATGGCGCTGTGTTGTAAGTCACCGTGGACTCACTCCAGACGCTGGTCACCTGAGAGACTTGTATCGATCCCGCCGTGCCAATGCGATTCACCCAGAGAGCCAGGAGCACCTTGGAACCTGCGCCGCTTCCGGTTCCCGCAGGCAGACTGGAGAGATCGAATTTGATAAATGCCTGCGAGGTGCCGCCGGCTTCGAGGAAAGGCGAACTGCCGAAGTTCGTGGAAGGAAACGCACTGTTGACGTGCGCGTCGTCGCTCGGAGTCAGATTCTGGCCCGCCAGCGCCGGACAGAGAATAAGTACCGCGAGCACAATTCTGGCAGGCACTTGATCCACCACGTTGTTCTCATGTTAACAGTTGCATTTGTAGAACAGATAGACGGGTACGTGTATAACATTGCAATCGTGGGGCGTCCGGGGCGTTGAGCAGGAAAGCGAACAGAGCGCGGCGCGAAAAAACTCAGTAGACGATAATCGCGCCTATATATGCAGTGGAGGAGGGAGCACCGCCGGGCAGGGGGCCGGGCGTCCCGCCTTGACCCACATTGAAACATCCAAAATCGAGTGTCTCCGCCAGCGCAAGGTAATAGATGCCGTTTGTGGAGGGCGCCATCAGACTCAAAGAGCCGGTATTGCCAGTCAGTACTCCGCCGCCAAAAACCGACTCCAGGAAACAATTGGCGTTGATTCCCGGCGCAGTACCAGTCACGGCTTCCGGAGAGAAGCCCACATAGTACTCCACGTCGCAGCCGGGACAGTAACTGCCCGTACCGTCGGTCGTGTAATCGAAAGTAACGGTGACGTTCCCGCCCGGGCTGACATGCGCCTGATTCGCCGCTGCACCGTTGATAGAAACGTTCAGTACGCACATCCCGGCATGGCAGGCTCCTGTTGTCAGTGTGGGTGGGCCTGCCGATCCCTGCGGTCCAGTTGCTCCCGCGGGCCCCTGCGGTCCTGCTGGCCCCTGCGGTCCGTTGGCCCCGGTTGTTCCTTGCGGTCCGGTTGGCCCGGGCGGACCAGCCTGCACCAGTTCCAGCACCGCCGGATGACTCGTTGTCACGCTTTCCTTGCTGTCCAGAAAGATATCGGCAGAGCCGACACCCATGAGAGCGAATCCCTGGTTCGTACCCGGGTTGGCAATCCAGCTCTGAAACGCGCTCGTTACATCGATGGAGACATACTGGCTGGCCGTGCTGGCCGTGACCGGCCCGATCGCGCTTCCGACGGATGGCGCTGTGTTGTAAGTCACCGTGGACTCACTCCAGGCGCTGGTCACCTGAGAAACTTGTATCGATCCCGCCGTGCCAATGCGATTCACCCAGAGTGCCAGGAGCACCTTGGAACCTGCGCCGCTTCCGGTTCCCGCAGGCAGACTGGAGAGATCGAATTTGATGAATGCCTGCGAAGTGCCGCCGGCTTCGAGGAAAGGCGAACTGCCGAAGTTCGTGGAAGGAAACGCGCTGTTGACGTGCGCGTCGTCGCTCGGAGTCAGATTCTGGCCCGCCAGCGCCGGGCAGAGAATAAGTACCGCGAGCACAATTCTGGCAGGCACTTGATCCACCACGTCGTTTTCATGTTAACAGTTGCATCTGTAGAATGGTATCGACGCGTACGTCTATCAAATCGCAATCGTGGGGCAACCGGGCGTTGAGCGGCAGGCGAACAGAGCTGACTTTTTTTGCGCTTCTGGCGGTGGCGCGGGTTCTCGCCGCGGCTCCCGGGAGTTCTTACACCGGTACATTTGCGGCTGACGACGATAAGCGGATTTTCTATTTCAGTCTCAGCCAGGCCGGTGCGGTCACTCTCCAGACCTGGTCTTACGCGGGAGGCTTAAACGCAGCGGGGGACAACATTCCCGAGGGCGGTTTCGATCCCACGCTTTCAGTCTTCGACGCGAACGGGAATCTGATAGCCGTTAATCAGGACGGCGGCTGCGGAACCGTGGCAGCCGACAGTGTTACATCGTTCTGCTGGGACTCGTATCTCTCCCTGACACTGCCCGCAGGGAATTATTCCGCTGTTCTGACGCAGTCGGCGAACCTTCCTAACGGTCCGACCCTCGCGCAATCCTTCGCATACGATCCATCGTTATGCGTTCCGGCGAGTCCGCTGGTCTGCCCAACCGACGCGCAGGGCGTTTTCACCGCCGCGCCGGGCAATGCTGCTCCAGGATTCTGGGACTTTTTTCCCAGCAAGCGAACCGCGAACTACGCGGTCGATATCGTGGGCTCGACATCAACCGAAATCACCGGGATCACCAGTTCCACGACGCTTCCGAGCGGCTTTGTTGACAACGCCTACCCAGGATTCCAGTTTACTGCCCAGTCCGGACCGCAGGCGACTCTTTCTTGGTCGGTCGTTTCGGGCACCCTGCCTCCGGGGCTGACACTGAACGCGGCGACGGGCCTTCTTTCCGGAACCGGCACCGTTCCGGGTTCCTATAGGTTCTCCGTGCAGGTCACGGACGGATTTCAGCCCGCGGCGTCGGTGCAGGTCTCGGTCTCGATCCTCGTGCCGCCACCCCCTCCGCCCGCTCTGACGATTTCGGTCTCGCCAACCCCGGTCGCAACAAGTGTGGGCGGATCGGTGACAGCGAGCTTTAACGCCAGCGGCGGTACCGGAGGATACAAGTTCACCGTCAGCGGGCTGCCGGCCGGAGTTACGGTGAGCGGTAGCGGGCTGAGCGGCACGGCAACGCAGGCGGGAACGGTCATTGCCACGGTTACCGTAACCGACAGCGGGGGAGACACGGCGATCACCTCGGTCACAATCGACGTTCTCGGCCTCACGACGACCTCGCTGGCAGGCGGCATGATCGGCCAGCCCTATGGCGTGACGCTCGGCGCCACAGGAGGAGCCGGCGCGTATACGTTCGCGGCCACCGGCCTGCCTTCGGGGATCTCGCTGTCGAGCGCGGGCAGCATGGGCGGGACACCCAAAACCGCAGGCACGTTCCCTGTCAGTGTGAGCGTCAGCAGCGGGGGCGTTACCGCCACCGGCAGTCTCAGCCTGACGATTGCGAAGGCGACGCCGGTTATGATTTCCAGCGCCACGCTGCCGGGCGGCAAGGTCAGTGTTCAGTATTCGCAGGGATTCAGCGCCACCGGCGGCGTGCCGCCCTACACGTGGGCGTTGTCCTCCGGCACGCTGCCGTCCGGGCTGTCGCTGAACTCCGCGGGCATCGTGTCGGGCGCGCCGACAGCCGCCGGCAATTACGCGTTCGGCATCATGGCTACGGATACTTCGGGCGGAATCGCGACAGCAGCGGCTTCCATCAGCATCCAGGCCGCGCCGCTGCAGCTGTCAACCATGACGCTGCCGTCGGGCATGTTCGGCGTGCCCTATCCGATGCAGCAGCTCACGGTGAATGGCGGCGTTGCTCCTTTCACCTTCGCCGTAACCAGCGGCGCCCTTCCCCCTGGACTGACCTTATCGTCCGATGGCGTTCTCTCCGGTACACCGCAGTCGGGCGGAAACACTTCGTCGATCCGGGCGGCCCTGAAAAAGCGCGCCGCGGACAGCAGCGACTCGTTCGGCGTCGCTGTTACGGTCACCGATGCGGCGGGCACCCAGACCACGGTGCAGATCCCGTTGTCCATCCGGCAGCCGGCGGCGGATCTGATTCTGACGCAGGGAACGCTCTCGTTTGCCCTGGCGAACCCGGCCAGCAGCGCACCCGCGCCGCAGGTAGTGGGCATACAATCGACCGATCCGACGCAGATTATCAGTTACACGCTGGTGGTGAACCCGTCGGTTCCGTGGCTGAACGTCACCAACGGAAGCATGACGCCGGATTCGATCCAGGCTTCGATCACGTCCGCCGGGCTGACGCTGGCACCGGGCACGTACAACACTTCGATTACGGCGACCTGCACGTCGTCAACCTGCTCGGGCGATATGCTGAGCATCGCGGTGACACTCACGGTCACGGCGGCGCCGCCGCTGTTGCAGGTCTCCACCAACCTGCTTTCTTTCGCGACCACCAACACTTCGACGGGGACACTGAGCGGGTCGATTAATGTGTCCAACGCAGGCGGCGGCACGCTCGGATTCGCCGCGGTGTCGTGCGAGGCGGGCTATTGCACGGCGGGCGCAGCGCCGCAGAACCTCGCGGGCGGGGTGAGCGCTACGATTCCGGTGACGATCAATCCGTTCGGTCTGTCCGCGGGTTTCTTCCGCACGCAGGTGGATATCTCGACTTCCGGCGGCATGATGTCGGTCCCGGTAACGCTGTTCATATCCGCCAATGCCACGCTGGCGCTGGCGCCGTCGGGCACTCAGTTCAACCAGCTGCAGGGATCGGCGCCGGGCAATCCGTTCGGCTCGTTCCTCGTGGCAGTCAACAGCACCAGTCCGGTGTCTTTCAATGCATCCATCGCGTCCATACAGAACGTCGCCGCAGCCAGCTGGCTCGTGCTGCAGACGGGTGGCGGGGCGGCCAGCTCGTCGCAGCCGGGTTCGGTCATATTCGCGATCGATCCCGCGGCGGCCGCGCAGCTGCCGGCGGGTGTTTATTACGCGATCATTCAGGTCTCATCATCCGATGTGAGCAACTCGCCGCAGGATTACGAGGTGGTGCTGAACGTGGCGCCAGTCAATACGCCTGTGGCGCCCGAACCGCAGCCCGCCGGTCTGCTGTTCATCCAGAGCGGGAACGGACTGCCGGCCCCGCAGGTGGTGAACGTGTATTCGGCTTCCAGCCAGCCTGCAACGTATCAGGCAAGCGCGTCGACCACGACCGGTGGTAACTGGCTTTCGGTGACGCCGGGTACCGGAAGTTCTTCATCCGCTGTCCCGGGCGTCTCGACGGTCAGCGTGGACACATCGATGCTCGGCCCGGGGGTCTATTACGGCGGAGTCAGCTACTCGCTCTCCGCCACGGCCGTGCGCACCGTGAATGTCACGCTGATCATCCCCTCTGCGGGTGCGGCGACAACATCGGCTAAACCGGCTAATGCCGACCCGCGCGCTGTGAGCTGCACGCCGTCGAAACTGGTGCCGGCGCAGACAGGACTGGTCAACAGCTTCTCGCAGCCGGCCGGCTGGCCGACGCCGCTGGCGATCAATCTGGCTGACGACTGCGGGAACCTGATCGGCAACGGAAGAATTGTCGCCAGCTTCACCAACGGCGATCCGCCTCTCATCCTGCCGCTGGCCGATCCGGCGACGGCGCTGTACTCGGGTACCTGGGCGCCTGCGCATCCGTCCTCGCAGGTCACGATCAACATCAACGCGTCCGCCCTGGGATTCCAGAACACGACCAGCCGGATTAACGGCGCGGTGCCTCCCAACGCGGTGCCTGTTATCTCGCCCAATGCGACGCTGCACGTTTTCGATCCGCTGGTGGGCGGGGCTTTGGCGCCGGGCACAATCATCGCGATCTATGGGAATTTCCTCGCGACCAGCACTTCGTCGGCGACGACGATACCGCTGCCGACTCTGTATAACGATGCGTCGGTGACAATCGGCAACTTCTATGCGCCGATCTACTACGCCAGCCCGACACAGGTGAACGTGCAGGTGCCGTTCGAACTCGCGCCGGGCCAGCAGTACGAACGTCTTCGTTTCCGTGAACGGCGCTCTCAGTACGCCGCAGCCGATTCAGCTCTCGGACGTCGCGCCGGGACTTGCCGCGTACGCGAGCGGCGGGCTCATCGCGCAGCATCAGGCGGACGGATCGCTGATTACGGCGACTTCGCCGGCTGTGCCCGGTGAGTATGTGCAGGCGTATCTGGCCGGGCTTGGCGCCACCACCGTGAACGTGCCGAGCGGCACGGCTTCGCCGTCGAGCCCGTTGGCGTTCCCGAGCGATATGCCGTCGCTGATGATCGATGGCTCGTCGTATCCGATCTACTTTGCGGGTCTGACACCGACGCTGGTGGGCCTGTATCAGATCGACTTCCAGGTACCGCCCGGGCTGCCGGCGGGGAACCTGACGGTGTCGATGGTGCAGGACGGCGTGCCGAGTAACCAGACGACCCTGCCGTATCAGCCGTAGAGCAGTTTGCGCGTACACGCGGCGCCAGGAGCTGTAGAGGAATCCCAGATCGCAGGCGAAACCGCCTGCGCCACCTTGCTAAGTACCGCTGTTGTAAGGGTGGGGCAGGCGGTTTCGCCCAATGTCACTTAAATTAGCGTGTACAACCCATTTACCGGAAGGCCAGACGCAGCTTGCGGGCCTCTTCTTCTTTGATGCCGGGTCCGTACAGCTTTTCGAAGAAGCCTTCGCGCACGAGGCGCTCCACCGTGGCGTTGTCGATGATGGTGCGGAAATCGAAGCTTCTCATCTGTGCGCCGGCCTGATCGTCCACTGGATGATCGAGCATGTACTGCACCGAAGCCGCGAGCACATAAGGCACGCGTTCGAACGTGTTCGTGTTCGCGTAGCGGTCGTAGACGCGGCCGAGGTCGTGCGGATCTTCCGGCGCGTGTTTGATGTACGCCTTCAGGGCGAAGTCTTTGTCGTCATAGAAGCGCTTGATGGCTTCGGCGTTAGCTTTGATCAGCAGCTCGGGCAGCTTCGGATTTGCTGCGATGGTCGCTTTGCGGAACAGATAGACCGTGGGTGCGTATATATCGTCGTAATCGCTGGTGTTGGCGAGCGCCTTGTACCCCTTTTCTTCCAGCTTGAAGTAGACGGGCGCGGTGATCATGGTCGCGTCTACGCGCCCGGCGACCAGGGCGGCGGCGCGTCCGTTGACATCGGTGCCGATCGGGACCCACTCGACATCGCGGGGAGTAAGCCCCGACTTTCCCAGCAGCGCGACAGCATAGTTGTAAGGGGCATCGCCGATCTGGCTCACGCCGATTCGTTTGCCCTTCAGATCGCGAACACTCGCGACGATTTTCGGAGCCATCAGAGCGAACAGGCTTTTTCGATAAGGACTCCCGACGATGACCAGCGATCCGCCCTTTGAGGCGGCGAGCATCGCCTGCTCGAGCGGATAGTTGGTCATGGCGGCCTCGCCGCTGATGACCATCGCGACGGCGGCGGGATGTACGGCGAAAGCGAGGTCGACGTCAAGCCCATACTTGCTGAAGTAGCCTGCTTCTTTCGCGATGTAGAGAGGCCAGGTGGTTCCGGTGCGGGTGGCGTAGTTGATGGTGATTTTCCGCTGCGCGGACAGCAGCGGCGCGGTCAATAAAGACGCGAGAACGGCGCGGCGGGAGATCACGCGTCGAGTCTATCGCAGAAACTCAGTGACGTTCCAGTAACGCTTCTACACGCGTGAGGCGATTGTCGATTTCGATCACTTTTCCGGTGAGCGTGTCAAAGCGGGCTCCGAGTCCCGTAAATCGGTTCTCCAGGCTGGTAAACCGCGCGTTTATATTCGTCTCAAAGCTGGTGATCCGCGCGCTGAGCGCAGCGAACTGAAACATGCCGCCAATCATCGCCATGATAATCGCAAATACGGGTACACCGATTGCGAAGTACATCTGTGCATCTGTCATGCTTCGGAACTATTATACCGGGGGAAATCTGATAGGCTGGTCTGGAACCCCTTCAACCCCATGTACAAACGCTACGCCCCCATAGCAGGCGCCATAGCTGCGCTCGCACTCATCGGCAGTATCCCCGCGCAGCAGGTCGCGAAAGTTGATGCGGCGGCCCTCCGCAATGCTGGCACGGCAAAGGACGCGCTGGCAGGCGACTGGCTCAGCTACGGCCGCACGCAGGGCGAAACGCGCTACAGCCCGCTCAAGCTGATCGATACCAGCAACGTCAGCCGGCTGGGCCTTGCCTGGACTTATACGCTGGGCGCGGGCGGCGGCAATCAGGAAACCACGCCGCTGATGTGGAACAACACGCTGTACGGCATCACGAACTGGAGTGTGGTATTCGCGCTGGACGCCCGCACCGGCAAGGAGCTGTGGCGCTGGGATCCGGAAGTCAATCAGGCGGCTGTGCGTCCGAAGATGTGCTGCGGCACGGTGAACCGCGGCATCGCACTTTATGACGGCAAGATCTATGCTCCGGTGAATGACGGCCGTCTGGTTGCGCTCGATGCCATGACCGGCAAACCCGTCTGGGAAGCGCGCGTGGCGTATCCGCAGGAATGGTATTCGCTCACCATGGCGCCGCGCATTGCGAACGGAAAGGTGATCATCGGGGCGGCGGGCGGCGATCATCCGACACGCGGGCTCTTCGATGCCTACGACGCGCAGACCGGACGGCGCGCGTGGCGTTTCTACACCGTGCCGGGCAATCCCGCGCTGCCTTACGAGAACGACGCCATGCGCGCCGCGGCCAAAACGTGGGGGCCCGATTTCTGGAAAATGGGCGGTGGCGGATCGGTGTGGGATGGCATGGCGTACGATCCCGATCTCGATCTGATGTACGTCGGCACCGGCAACGCGGAGCCCTGGGTGCAGAAATTCCGCGGTGCGAAAGGAATGGACAGTCTTTATACGTGCTCCATCCTTGCCGTAAACGTTTCGACCGGGCAGCTGAAGTGGCACTACCAGGTGGTTCCCAACGACAACTGGGACTACGACGCGGTGCAGCAGCTGATGCTCGCGGATCTTACGATCAACGGCAAGCCCCGCAAGGTGATCATGCAGGCGCCGAAGGACGGCTTCTTCTACATTCTGGATCGCGCCACCGGGCAGTTCATTTCCGGCACGCCATTCGTGCAGGTCAACTGGGCGAAGGGCTTCGACGAGAAGGGGCGCCCGATGGTCAATCCCGAAGCGTTCTACGGCAAAGACCCGATCACGCTTTACCCGACCGCGGGTGGCGCGCATAACTGGTCGCCGATGTCGTACAACCCGGCGACGGGCCTCGTCTACATTCCGACGACGTACGGAAACTGGACGTTCGCGGCGGGCGATGAAGTGATCCCGGCGCCAACAGGACATACAGGACTGGCTCCCGGTTTCCTCTTGCCGAAACCCAATAACCTGCCGATCATCGGACCGGAGCCTCTGGGCAACAACCGGGGCATTCTTCAGGCGTGGGATCCGGTCAAGGGCAGGATCGCGTGGCGCACGCCGGGCGGTGGCGGCATTGGCGGCGGAACCGTGTCGACCGCAGGCAATCTGGTATTCCAGGTGACGAACGACGGCAAGCTGTTCGCGTACAGCGCAGACAAAGGCGACAAGCTGATCGAGATATCGCTGGGCCGCAACGGCAACGGTCCCCCCATCACTTACGAGGCGGATGGTAAGCAGTACGTCGCGGTGATGGCCGGCACCGGCCGGGCAGCTAATATCGTCGGGACGACCGATGCGAAGGTGGATTTCCCGCCGACGCTTTACGTGTTTGAGCTGGACGGCAAAGCGACGATGCCTCCGCCGCAGACGATTGCACCGGGGCGTGGCTTCGCGCCGCCGCCACCGCCGCCGACCACACCTCACTAAGGCCCACGGTGCACAGGCTTCAGCCTGTGAATACAGAGTTCCATGCAACTGACGATTCGCGAAGCTCACGGGCTGGTAGCGCGCGCCATGGCCGCGCTGGGGCACGATGCCGCGGAATCCGCCATCATCGCGGACCATCTCATCGACTGCGAGCTGCGTGGCGCAGGCTATGGAGGACTGGCCCGCGCGATCAGTATTGCCGAGCGATTCAAAAAGACCGGAGACCGCCGTCACCCGATCCGCGTGATCCACGAAACGCCTGTTTCGGCGCGTATGGATGGCGGCGACAACCTCGGTTATCTCGTCGCCCACCGGGCAACGAACATCGCCATCGGGAAGGCGGAGGCGGCCGGAATTTCGGTGGTTGGCGCGAGCAACACCTGGTACACGGGGATGCTTTCTTTCTACGCCGAGATGGCCGCTGCCCGCGGGCTGGTGAGCATGATCGCGTCCAATGCGTCACCGTGGGTGGCGCCGTACGGTGCGACGGAGGGCCGTCTCGGTACCAATCCGATCTGCTTTGGTTTCCCGAGCGCGGATGAGCCGGTGATTTACGACATCGGCACGTCGGCGATTATTCATGCCGAAGTCACGCTGGCGCAGCGGCTGGGGAATGAGTTGCCGGAGAACGCGGCGTTCGACAGAGATGGCCGGTCAACGCGCGATCCCGCGGCTGCTCTGGCGGGCGCTTTTGCCACATGGGGCGGGCACAGGGGCTCCGGACTCGCCATCGTGGTGCAGTTGCTCGGCATACTGGCCGGCTCACCGGCGATTCCGCCGGAGCTGGCCGAATTCGGATACCTGATCATCACCATCCGGCCCGATCTGATGGGCCCGGCCGAGACGTTTCGCCGGAATGTCGCGGAGTTCGGTCGCGCCGTGCGATCCGCGCGGCCTGTCGAAGACGGCCCGGGCGTTCGCATGCCGTTCGACCGGTCCAGACGAGAGCGGGCTGGACGGCTGGCAAAAGACAGCGTCGAAGTTGCGGATATTCTGGTGGAGCGCCTGGCGGGAATTGCAGACCGGCACGTGAGATAATTTTGTATCTGCAGGAGTTGAGTAAGATGCAGCATACAAAAGCTCTGGCCGTATTTGCCGTCCTCGCAAGTGTTTTTCCGGCGGCCGCTCAGCAGGATTCGGCGCTGCGACAGGCCGTGGCCGCGCCCTATACGGAGCTGAATGCGAGTGCGAATCTCCCTTCACAGCCGATTGGCCCCGAGGATCTGATCTCCATTCAGGTTTACGATGCGCCGGAGGTCAGCCGGAGTGTTCGCGTTTCGGCGGACGGCACCATTCGTCTGCCGATGCTGAAGAACACGGTTCGCGTCCAGGGACTTCTGCCCAAAGACATTGAGACTCTCGTCGGCGAGGCGCTGCAGCGGGAAAAAATCCTGGTCGATCCTTTTGTGACGGTCAGTATCGTCGAATTTCACAGCCGTCCGATCAGCGTGTCGGGAGCGGTGAAAAGTCCCATCATCTTTCAGGCGATCGGCAACGTGACGCTGGTTGACGCTTTGGGCAGGGCGGGAGGTCTTATTCCCGATCAGGCAGGCCCCGAGATTCTGGTGACTAAGCCGAACGGCGACGCCGGGACGCAGTCCATTCAGCGGATTCCGGTAAGGACGCTGATAGCGGCTCCGACCCCGAGCTGAATCTGAAGCTGACGGGCGGCGAGGAGATACGCGTGCCGGATGTTGGCAAATTCATTGTGTTCGGCAGCGTGAACAAGCCGGGACCGTATCCGCTTCTTGACGGCGCCGCCAACACCGTGATGACGGCGATTGCGCAGGCGCAGGGAACTATCCAGTATTTTTCGCACACGGCCTACCTGTACCGCACGGATGACAAAGGCACGGCGCACGAAATCATCGTTCCGCTGGGAGACATCCTCAAGCGCAAGCAGCCTGACATAACACTGCAGGCGAAGGATGTCCTTTATATTCCCGATAGTTCGGGCAGACGAATCACGCAGGAAACGGTCACTGCACTGACGAGCGTCGCGGGCGGGGCTGCGATCGCCCTGACTTACGTGCTGCGTTAGGCAGGAGAGCCTTGTCGCTGGAGTCGAAGCTCAGAACGCTGGATGATCTGGCGCGATTACGTGTCGATTGGTCAGAGCGCGGGGAAACCGTGGTCTGGACGAACGGCTGCTTCGATCTGCTGCACGTCGGGCATATCCGCAGCTTTCGCGATGCGAAAGCGCTGGGCGATATCCTCATCGTCGGCGTAAACAGCGACGCGAGCGTACGGGCGATCAAGGGCGATGCGCGGCCCATCGTGAATCAGTCGAATCGCGCGGAAATGATCGCGGCGCTTGAAATGGTGGATTACGTGACGATATTCGACGAGCCAACGCCCATCGCGGCGCTCGCGCGTCTTCGTCCCGACATTCACTGCAAGAGCGCCGAGTACGCCGGCGGCGCGAAGCCGATGCCGGAGCGCGACGTCGTACTCAGCTACGGGGGGCGCATCGAGATTCTGCCCGTGCACAACGTGCCTTCTACGACCGAGATCATCGAAAGGATCGTGCGATGCCCGAACTAACCATCCGGCGTTTTCTGGAAGGCGCGTCCGGGTTGACGATCCTGGTGGCGGGCGACGTCATGCTGGACGCGTATGTGTCCGGATCGGCTGCGCGGATTTCTCCGGAAGCGCCGGTGCCGGTCGTGGGCGTCGCGGAAAGACGCTACGTGCCGGGAGGCGCGGCCAATGTGGCCGCCAACATCCTCGCCCTGGGGGCGCGTGTGGCGATCGCGGGAGTTACCGGAGTGGACGATTCCGCTGTCCGTCTGCGGCGCGAACTGGAGCGGACGGGCGCCGATCTGCGCGCGCTTATCGAGGATGCGGCGCGCGTTACGACGACCAAGACAAGAATCACTGCCTCGGGCCAGCAGATTGTCCGCTTTGACGACGAGGACACGTCGCTGCTGAATGAGGCGGCCAGTGCGGCGCTTCAGGCACACTGCGGGGAACTCTTCACGCGCGTCGATGCCTGTGTGATCTCGGACTATGCCAAAGGGGTGGTCACCGATGGTTTCTGCCGCTGGCTGATCGATGAAGCTGCGGTACGAGGCAAGCCGGTGGTGGTCGATCCGAAGTCGCGAAACCTCGAGCGCTATCGGGGGGCAACAGTCGTCACACCGAATCTGAAGGAAACTGCCGCCGTCACGGGCGAGACGATCGTGAATTCGGAAGAGCTTGCGCACGCTGTCACGCAGCTCTTGCCGCGCATCGCGCCTTCCGCGCTGCTGGTCACGCGCGGCGCCGATGGCATGTCGCTCTTTGAGCCGCAGCGCGCGGCCCGGCATCTCCCCGCGCTGCGCAACGAAGTCGCCGATGTTACGGGCGCGGGCGACACGGTGGTCGCCGTTCTGGCAATCGCGCTCGGGATGGGGCTACCGCTGGTCGAGGCAGCGTGGATTGCCAACATCGCGGCCGGAGTGGCTGTGGGTCATCATGGCACCTGGGCCGTGCGGCCCGAGGAACTGCGCGAGGCCGCCGGGGATCAAACCAAACGAAGCCCGGCAGTGACCGCGTGAACAGGGCGATTTTCCTCGATCGGGACGGCACCGTGATCGAGGAGTGCGGCTACCTGCGCGATCCCGAACGCGTGAGCCTGCTGCCTGGCGCGGCTGAGGCGCTGGCCGCGCTCGCCGCGGAGGGCTGGAAGCTGATCGTGGTCAGCAACCAGTCCGGTGTGGGTCGCGGCCTGATTTCTCCACGCCAGATGGAAGAAGTGCAGGAGCGGTTCCGCGCCGTCATGCAGCAGCACGGCATTCCGATCGCCGGGACTTACCTGTGCACGCACACTCCCGAAGACCAATGCCGGTGCCGGAAGCCGTCGCCGTTTCTGCTCGAGCGTGCGGCGGAAGAGCACGGGCTGGACCTTGCGGCTTCGTGGATGATCGGCGACAGGGAAGGCGACATCCTGTGCGGGAATAACGCCGGATGCCCGACGATCTGGCTGCGCAATGAGATGTTTCCTGTGGCGGAGGATCTTCCGACGTTCGTCGCGAACGGCTGGAACGAGATTGCGCTGCGGCTTAAGCAGCCACGCGGGCTGCCGACATTCCCACGATAGCGAGAAGCGCGGCCGACACGACCTCGGCGTCTTGATCGCCGTCGACGAGGTGGTAATCGCCTTTTCTGTAAGAATCGACCAGCGGCGCGCAGGCACGGTCGAAATCATCCAGGCGGCGGCCGAATCACGGCTTCGGCATCATCGTCGCGCCTCACCAGTAAGCCGCCGTCGTTTTCGCAATGTATGCCCAGACGCGAAGGGCGCAGTGCCAGGTTGTAGACCGTGCCGCAGCCTTCGCAGTGGCGGCGCGAGGTCAGCCGTTCGATCAGACAGTGGCGGGAAGCCTGGAGATGGAGCACGAGCGGTCCCGATTTTCCCATCGCGGCGAGAATCCGATCGAGACGCTGCG
Organism: Terriglobia bacterium; assembly: GCA_963832905.1. Lineage (GTDB taxonomy): Bacteria > Acidobacteriota > Terriglobia > Bryobacterales > Bryobacteraceae > BOG-234. The sequence continues at coordinate 135,676 of CAWHVO010000003.1, forward strand.
CCTGGTGCAGATTGCGCGGAAAACCATCCAGGATCATCCCGCCGCAGCCCGGCAGATCGCGGCGGAGTTTGGCGTTTACGGCGGCGCAGACAACTGTGTCATCCACCAGCGAGCCTGCGGCAAGAATCCCGCGCAGCCGGCGTCCCTCCGGAGTATCGCGCTTTGATTCGCCGCGCAGCATCTCGCCTGTGGAGAGCGCGGGGATGTCGAGCCGCTTTGCCAGGCGCAGACTTTGCGTCCCCTTGCCGCTGCCAGGCGCACCAATAAAAACAATCACCCGTTCCCCACCACCCTGAAAAAATGCCATGCCCCCAGTAGATACGAAACCGGACGGGCGGCTCAAGGTTAATAGGGCACGGGGTATGACTGGTCCATATCGGACTACTTTCTGGTACGCTGGTACCCACATGGCTGTTGACTTACTCAATGGCCTGCGCGGGGATTTGGGGATGCGCCGCATTGGCAGCGGCATGGCCCGGCTGGACGAGTATTGGTCCAGATCGGGCCGATTAGACCCCAACGATCCGGACGCGGCGGGTCTGCTTTGCTACATCGCCCAGTGGGTGGATGCCGGCTGGCGCGACGTGGACGTCGTGCAGGACGGCCTGGGGGCCTTCCCGAAGGGGCGGCGGGCGTGTCTCAGCATGCACGACTACGCCTACGTGCTGATGGCCGAAGGCATGATGTGGGTGGCGGAAGAAAACGTGGAGCGCGCGCTGGCGAATTTCAGCCTGGTTTTGTCGTTGCGGGCTGAAATCGACGATCCGGTCGTGCTCGCGCTGGCGCATTTCTGGAGTTCCCGGTGCTGCCGCAAGGCTGGTGAGTACGACAACGCACAGAATCACGCCGGCGAAGGGTACCGCTATGCGAGCGAGGCCGGCATGGAGCCGATGGCGGCCATTATTCGCGTCGCCGAAAGCTGGCTGGTTTTTCAGAAAGGCCGCACGAAAGAGGGGCTGCAGCTGCTCAGTGAAGCTGACGCCGTGCTGCGCGACACCGACGACTACATTACGCGCGGGAATATTCAGTCGAGCTACGGGCGCATGTACCGGCGCGAGGGGCGTTACGATCTGGCGCTGCGGCATTTCTCCCAGGCGATCGAGGAGTACGGCAAGCGCGATGCGGAGCACCGCAATCTGGCGCGGTCGCTGGCCAACATGGGATACGTGGAGCGGCTGATCGCGCTGCAGCTGCGCAAGCGTATCGATGCGGACGCCGCGCAGCGGAAGCGCAGCGAGCCGGAGCTGCGCCGCGACTTCGAAAACATGCGCGCCCAGGCGCTGGCGCATCTCGACCGGGCGGCGGAAATCTACGCGATTCACTCCAATCACCGCGGCGCCGGAACGGTGTGTGTGAATCGCGGGCATCTGCATCTCGACAGCGGGGATCTGCACAAAGCCGACGATGAAGCGCGGACGGCCTACAAACTCGGCGGGGAGAAGCACGATTACATCCTGATGGCGCGTGCGCGGCTGCTGGAATGCATGGTGGAGAACACCAAGCTCGAGGAAGAGATCGAAGATCCGGCCTGGATCGCGCATCTGGCGCTCGAAGCGGCGAAGGAAGCTGTCGAACTGGCGCGGCGCACCGAAAACCGGCGTCTGCTGGCGCGTGCGTTGATCTGGCACGGGCTGACCATCTGCAGCACCTCGCCGGGAAGCATGGACGCCGCGCGCGAGATGTGCGATCAGGCCGGAGGGCTGCTGAAGAACGAAGTGCAGGATCACATCTGGGAAGATCTGCAGCAGCTTAAGGCGAAGGTGGTGAGCGGCGGGAATTTGGACGCGACGCTGCACGCGTGGTCGCAGGGCGTGGTCGGGGAGCGCAGCTTTCAGCAGCTCACGGAGGATTTCGCCGATCTGATCATTCCGAAGATCTGGGAACATGAGAGTCGCAAAGTGGCGCGCGTGGCGCGGCGGCTCTCCATATCACCAAAGAAAGTGCGGCGGGTTTTAGCCCGCCTGGGCCTGCATGGCGGGTGAGACGGTGAGTTCGCGCATCCACTGGCGCAGACCGAAGATGCACAGCAGCAGGAACACCAGGTAGAGCACCGAACGTCAGCCAGAGACCTTTGTAGATGTAAAGCGGGATGTAGATGAGGTCGGCGAGAATCCATATCCACCAGGACTCCAGATACTTGCGGCTCTGCCCGTAAATGGCGGCGAGCGAGAGCGCAGTGGTGAGTCCGTCCCAGACGGGTACGGTCGAATCGGTGTAGTGCGCCAGAAACCAGCGCAGCCCGACGAAGCTCACGATGGTGAGAGGCGCGAGGATGTTCCAGACGGCGGTCGGTGTGCGCGTAACACGCAGTTGCGTGGTACTGCCGCGGTGCGCCCAGTTCCACCAGCCGTAGATGCTCAGCGCGATGTAGACGATCTGCAGACCGGCGTCGCCGTAAAGGCCGGTGGTGGCAAACAGAATCAGGTAAGCCGCGTTGTTTGCCAGACCGGCCGGCCAGTTCCATATGTTCTGCCGGGCCAGCAGCCAGACGTTCACCACACCGGTGACAAAGCCGAAGGTCTCGATCACTGTGCGAAACGCCGAAAGAAACTTTCCGGCTTCCAGTGCGGGGCTTCGGGCGCGTCCGCGATTCTTTCGAGAAGTGCGGCGAGGATGGCGTTGAACTGCGCGGCGGCTGCGATATCCACGGGCTGATTGACGTCGTCGCTGACCGCGTGATAACGGTCGCGATACCAGTCCCGGTAGATTCTCTCTTCCGGACTGCCTGGAATCCAGCCGAACTTGAATGCCAGCGCGGGAATGCCTCTGCGGATGAAGCTGTACTGATCGCTGCGAATGAAGCGGTTGGCGTTGGGGTCCTTGTCGGCCTGCACTTCGACGTGCGCCGCATTCGCTACGACGCGAATGTCATCGCCGAGCGTGGACTCGTTCAGCCCCTGCACCTCGAGATACTTCAGCGGGAAGAGAGGCAGGTACATGTCCATGTTGATGTCGGCGACGATGCGGCCCGGCGTCGCGGGGTGATTGGCGAAATACTGTGAGCCCAGCTCACCTTTCTCTTCGCCCGTCACCGCGAGAAATACGATCGACCGCTTCGTCTTCACCTTGCCCGCTTTCAGCGCCCGGGCAATCTCGATCACCGACGCGACACCGGACGCGTCGTCCATCGCGCCATTGAAAATGCCGTCGCCGCTGACTTTTTCGCCGGCGCCGAGGTGGTCGAGATGGGCGGAAAGGATCACGCATTCATTCTTCAGGGCATTGTCCGAGCCCGGGCGAATGCCAACGATGTTGCGCGAAAAGACGTTCTGGTGCGTGGTTGCGATGCGGACGCGCATCTTCGCCGTCAGCCCGAAATGCGGCAGGGGACGATCCTGATCGGCGGCATTGAGAATCTCCGCCATGGTGTGGCCGGAACCCTCAAAAAGCCGTTCGGCCTCTGCCGGATTCCAGGTTGCGGTGAACTGCAGCAGAGGAGCGCCTGTTTCAGCCAGCATCATGCGCGGCAGCAGGCGGTTCGCCATCTGGCGCGGCCAGGGGATGTCCATGGACCGCGGATTCGGAATCTGAATGGCGCCGAGGACGCCCGCGGCGCGCATGGCGGCCGCGCGTTCGCCGCCCGATGCATGATGCGACCGCAGGTCGGGCGAAACGTTGGCCGGTCCGCCGCTGAGATAGACAGCAATCGCACCGCGCAGGGCGGGATCTTTCAGATCGCTGTACCCGGCTTCAGGGATATCGAGACCGTAGCCCGCGAAAACCAGAGGCGCCTCGATTTTGTCAACCGATGTCTGCGAGGTGACGACCACCGTTTCGCCGAGCGCAGCCGGTGTAGCCGCGCCCGTGGCGATCAGCGTCATTTCAGACGCGGGCTCGTTCAGCGTGGACCTGATGAATCCGACCGGCTGCGAATAGCTGCCGGGCACAGCGGGATCGAGCCCGGCGCGCCGGAACTGGTTGGCGACATAATCGGCCGCCATCTCAAAACCGGGCGTGCCGACAGCGCGGCCCTGCAGCTTGTCGTCAGCCAGATAACGAACGTGCGCCCACCAGGCTTTGCCGGCCGATTCCCAGTGCGTGGAGTCCAGCCCTGTCTTCGCCAGAGCCGCGGCAGTCAGAAGGCCGAAGGTGAGTGCGGCTCTCGCGCGCATGGACCCAGTGTAGCCAATGATTTTACTGAGCCGGGGTACTCTCCGGGCCCGCAGGCAGCCGGTTGTTAGATTGGGGCCTCGGCCACACCTGCTCCAGCTTCACCTCGCCTGCGGTGCGCCCGGGCCAGCCATTCCTTGTCCGCGTTCTTGCCGGCATTTTTGTCCTCCGGTATCGCTCCCGGTGCAGCAGCGCTTCCACTTCGGCGGAGGACTCATTCCATTTTTCCCTAAACGCCATTTCTCTCGCATGCTTCGAGACCATTGCGTCCGCCGTGTCGAGTTCGCTGTTGCAGACGATACGGAGGTCGGGGATGTCCGCGATCTCCTCCCATACGAGCTCAAAAATTGAACTCCGAAAACAGCCCGCGATCCGAATGTGGGATTTCGCCTCCCTCAGCCCGTCCGCGAGGAAGGCGTGATCCAGGCGTTCCCTGCGGGATGAAAATCGGTTGATCCCGGTCATTCTCCTGAACCCACGTCGAAAGGCTCCGACCAGTGAGGTTGATGTGCGGCAACGTAGTCGCCTTGCCCTGCAATAAACCGCGCAACCAGCAGGGGCGATTTGTTCAAAGCTGAATTATCGTAAAGCCAGAGTTCGTCCACGATACTGACCGCCCGGACGGCCGTCCGGATCGAACCAGCGTACCGTGACACGATCTTATCGATCGGTACGTTGTGGCCACCCTCCCCGACGCGCGTCGCAACACGGCCCGCATTCAGTACGGGATCTTCTGTACACAGAAAGAACAAGGCAACGAAAAAACCACGCTCCTTCGCCTGCCGAACGAAATCGAGCCAATAGTCAGTACGGCTGAATACTGTTTCAAACGCGAAGGACGTACCTTTCGCAATCAGCCGTTCCCGTTCTTTGGTCGCGATTTCCGCAGCCGCCAATGGCCGCGAATCCTCGGGGACGCCGGACAGTCCTTCGCTGATCTCGTCGGCGTTCACGAATACAGGAAATTCGCTCCGAAGATAAGCGTCGAAAAACGTGGATTTACCGGAACCATTCGGACCCGCTATGATGGCAAGCTTCGGCCGGGCGGCCAGTTCAGGCAAGCCTGCGCTTCCGAACGCCAGGAGGGTTTGAATTTGCTGTTTGAGGCGCTGTCGCCTTGGTTGGCATGTTGGGCCGGGAACCGGAGCCCTCTGATCCGATCAGAGATTCAACCTTTGCGAGCCGGATAAGCTTCCCGTCTTTGATGCCGACAATGTAACGGTTTCCATCGGTGTGCTCGAGGGTGGCGCCGAGATCCGGATCCCATGCATAGGAGGAGACCGACGCGCAACCCTCCTGCCGAATTGCCACCGGATTGCGGCCTTCGGTGAACAGCCGCTGTTTCCATTCCCGAAATTCGTCTTCAGTCATCTCGTCGACGGGCTTTCGCGGCGCAGGCATCTGGGTGTTTCCTGCTTAGATCGTACCTCGGAACTTCGGCCCCTCGGTAACCGCGAGCGGCATCGCGGCAAGGACTGCCAGCCATGCAAAACGCATTGCGCGAGTGAATCAGGCTTTCAGAAATCCCCTGAACTTCGCCGCGCCGCCGTCGTAACCGGGGAAAACCGACTGTATTGACCGGTTGCCGAGATGCGCGTAGACGGCTTCGCCAAGCACATCGCGGAAATCGGTGGTGAGGGCAAGGTCGCGCTGTTCGTTGAGCTGCTCGGGCCCGAGACCCGGCCATTTGCCGTACACTTTGCCGCCGCTGCACGGGTCCGCCCATCACGAACATCGCGTTGGCGTGGCCGTGATCGGTGCCGCGATTGCCGTTCTCTTTCGCGGTGCGGCCGAACTCGGACATCGTGACCACCACGACATCTTCCATGCGATCGCCGAGATCCTGATAGAACGCCGCGAGCGACTCGCCGAAATCGCGCAGCACATTAGGCAGCTGCCCGACCGACGCCTTTGCGCCGACTTCGTTCACGTGATGATCCCAGCCGCCGATATCGGCGAACGCGACCTCGACGCCGACGTCCGCTTTGATGAGCTGGGCGATCTGCCGCATGCTGTCGCCGAAACGCCCTTTGGGATAGCTGGCGCCGCCTGCGGGCTGATACGGCGTCTTCTGGATCGACTGGAGCAGCGCGACAGCCTCAAACGTTTCGCGCCCGGTGCCGTTCAGGACCTGATCGTTGGTGCCGGCGTACATGAGCCTCCAGCGTTTTCGAGGCCGCGGTGTCGCGCACCGTGAAGTTGTTCAGGTTCTCGACGGCGATCGCGCTTTGGGCGCCGCGCAGCGAACGCGGCAGCGCGGGCCCCAGGCTGACGGCGCGCACAGGGGAAGCCTTGCCCTGTGCGGCTGGCAGCGCGCGATTCAGCCAGCCATCGGTCGTCGCCTTCAGACCGGGCGTGCCCGATTCCATGTAATCCTGCGCATCGAAGTGCGAACGCGTGGGATCGGGCGAGCCGGCCGCATGCACGATGGCGAGGTGCTGCTGCTGCCACAGAGGCTTCAGCGATGCGAGCGAGGGATGCAGGCCGAAGAAGCCATCGAGATCGACCACGGCGTCTTCGGAACCGATGTTGGCGACGGGTCGCGGCACAGCGATGGTCGGCCGCAGATCGTAATAGCGGCTGCTCGCCGTGCGGCACGACGATGTTCAGGCCGTCGGCCGCGCCGCGCTGGAAGATCGCGACCAGCACTTTCTTGCGCGCGCCCTGCTGATCGGCGGCAAAAGCGGCGCGCTCCAGCCACAGCGGCGCCGATCCGACGCCCGCCATCGCGATAGCGGAATTGCGAAGAAAAATTCTGCGTGAAATTGCCATACTTGCCTGCCCTACCTTCTTTGAAAATCCGGTGAACCGAGCGTCAGACCTGCGGCCATGCGCGCCTGAGATCCTGCTGTTCGGCGAGACCCGTCTGCGATAGCGTCTTTGGCGGCGGCAGATGGCGTCGGTCGCCAGAATATTGCGTTCGATGCGCGATGCATCGACCGCCACGGCGAACTGCGCGGGATCCACTTTGACGCCTTGGATCTTGCCTCTGCGCCAGCGCCATCGCCGAAATTCATGCGCGCCAGCAGCGAAGCCGAGTTCAGCCAGTCCGCGCCGCGATTCGAATAGCCGGTGGGTTCGAGTTTGCGATAAAGCGGCTCGCCCAGCTGATTGAGCTGATTCATCAGGCCCTGCGCAAAATCGACATCGCCGTTGACGGCGCGCACCGCGCTCGCCACCATTTCGAGCGGCGATTTCATCTTGGAGCGGAAATTCGCCGGGTCCCAGAATTCCGGCGCGTGCAGCATGGTGCGCATCGACTTCGCGCAGATCGCCGTCGGTTTTTTCGAACGTTGCCGCCATCTTCTGAATCAGCTCCTCGGGCGGATTGTCGGACACGAATCGGATCGCGAGGCTCTTCGAAATGAAGTGCGCGGTTGACGGACGATGCGCGAGGATATCGAGCACTTTCAGGCCGTCGCTCATGCCGCCGCCCGCCGGAATCGTGACGCCGAGCACGTGCTTCTCGCCTTTGTCGTGGATCTTGTCGTTGAATTCGAATCCGCCGCCGCGATTCGGCTGGCGGATCGTCCAGCCGGTGAAGCAGCGCGCCACTTCGGTGACATCCTGCTGGGTGTAGCCGCCATCGACGCCGAGCGTGTGCAGCTCCATCAGCTCGCGGCCGTAGTTTTCGTTCAGGCCCTGGCGATTGCGCCCGCCGGCTTTGGGATCGACACCGCGCGACTGCCAGTTATCGAGATAGAACAGCATGGCCGGGCTTTGCGCGGTGGCGAGCAGCAGATCTTTGAAATGCCCGAGCACGTGCGGGCGGATCACGTCGCGCTCGTAGGAGGTGACCATGTAACGGTCCGCGCCTTTGTCGAGGAAGACGTTGAAGTGGTTGTACCAGAAATCGGTCAGCACTTCTTCCAGCTGGCGGTCGCTGTAAACCGCGCGCAGCAGTTTGGCTTCGCTCAGATCCTGATTGACGATCTGCACGGAGCCGTTGAAGATCTGAATTTTCCGCCGCAGATCCGGGGATGCCGTGGCGAAGAGTTTTTGCCGCGCGGCCGTTGGGGAGCGAGTCGAGCACATCGTACTGCTCGGCCTGTGGCATGGATTCGAGCAGTGCCACCTGCTCGGGCGGCTTGCCGTTCTGCAGGATGTCTTTCTGCTGATCGTCCAGCTGCCAGGTGTCAGGCACAGCGACGTTCAGATCGGGGTCCGGGTTCCCGGCCTTGTCAGCTGCCTCGCGGCGTTCGACGCGCGCGACCAGTTTCTCAATCACATAGCGCGTCGCGGGGTCGCTGCGGGAAAGGCCGGCTTGCCGTCGACCATCGCCTTCACCATCTGCGGGTGTCGGATAGTGGTGCGCCAGTTCGGCGGTCGATCATACGCAGTGTGTCGAAAGGTGCGAGCTTGGCTTCCAGCACGGGGTTTTCCGGGATGTCGCGCGGATGCAGCTGCTGCTCGATCCATCGGTCGAGGCCGATCGCGGTGACTGCCTCCACGTCTCCCGGGCGCGGCCCGAAGGTCAGGCGGTCGAGCGCATGAAGAACCTTCTGCTCCGCTGTCATCTGGGGCGGCCCGGGGTGTGATGCCACCGTCTTCTTCTTCGCATACAGGCCGGAAGAGAACGCCATCAGAGCCAGACTAACCAAGACCGTCGCTGGGCGCCGCATAACCATCGTCTGTAATCTATAAACGCGACACCGTGCCAGGAGTTTCGGTGGGCGAAATGCGCACAGGCCGACGGGTCCGTTGTGCGCGAACAGGACTAGTTGAGGCGCCGGGCCGCCTGAAGCTTTCTTAATCGGTGATAAAAGAGACGGATCAGCGCCAGTACGGGCATGCTCAGGAAAATACCCGCCACGCCGCCGATCTCGCCGCCGGCCAGCACCCCGAAGATGATCAGCAGCGGATGCAGCTCAACCCCCTTGCTCATCAGCATGCGGTGAGAGAACATAGTCCTGAAACAGGCGGTAAAGCAGCGAGAAAAATCACTACCCACCACATGTGCGCGTAGCCGCGACGATGCTGACCACGATGATGATCGTGGCCGCCGATAGCGGCCCGATAAGCGGGATGAACTCGAGCGCAAAGGCAATCGAAGCCAGCAACATGGCATAGGGCACACCCATCGCGCTGAGTACGATGCTGAATGAAACGAACGTCGCGCAGCACAGAAAAAGCAGCGCGCGCATGTAGAGCAGCAGCAGCGTGTGGATGTCGGCGAAGGTGTCTTTGGCGGCATGGTAGTGACCGGTTCGAGCATTTCGACGAGAGCCGGTCAGGATCGCACGTCCGTCGCGCAGAATGAAAAAACTCAGAATCGGAATCAGCATCAGGTAAATCAGATTGCGCGACGCCGAAAGCACACTGACGGCCACACGCGGTACCAGCATGGCGATGTCGTTGTAGTGCTGCGCGGAGCTGCCCTGCCGATCCAGTTGAGCGCCTCGTTGCGCAACGGCACCTGCGCGCCTGGAGCGGGCGCCTGGCGCAGCTTATCCAGTAACGCCGGCGCCTGCGCTGCGAGGCTTGCGGCCTGTTCTGCCACCGCCGATCCGATCGAGACACCAAATGCCGCGAGGATGCCGATCACGAGGATGAATGTGATGGCGAGCGCGGGCGTGCGCGTCTTCGACGGCAGATGCCGGTCGATCAGATCCATCAACGGATAGAGCAGATAGGCAAAGAGCAGCGCGATCACGAACACGAAAGTGGTTCGGCGGATCAGATACACCGAGCCGAGCAGCAGCAGCACCAGAGCTGCCGTCCAGGTCGCAGCGGGCGGCCTTGTAATCAATGCCCAGCAATTTCGGGGGTTTCCTTCTTCCTCGGCAGACCGGGCCGGCGGCGCAGGTTTTTCGACCCGCACGCGTCGCGATGCGGTTCCGATCCATCGCCGTAACCGTGAAACGCCGGCCGTCGAATTCGATCGACTCGCCCGCCTGCGGAATGTGTCCGAGTCTTGAAGAGCATGTAGCCGGCGATGGTTTCAAATCCGCCGTTGGCCGGCAACTCGATCCCGTAGATCGAAGCCAGATCGAGAATGCTGGTGGCGCCATCGATCTCGACATTGCCTTCCACGTTGCCGGTTTCGCCCGGAGTTCGGGCAGCTTCTCGTCGAACTCGTCTTCGATCTCGCCCACAATCTGCTCCAGCACGTCTTCCACTGTCAGCAGGCCGGTCACGGTGCCGAATTCATCCACCACGAGGCGCCATGTGCAAATGGCGCTGGCGGAATTCTTCCAGCATCTGCATGAGCGGTTTGGTTTCGGGCACGATCAGCGGCTTACGCATGATGTGGGCCACGGAGAACGGCTGCGTCGCGCGGCCATGACGAATCATGATCGCGGCGCTCATGCCAGATGCGCAGCATGATCTTTGAAAAACACGGCGCCGACCATTTGCTCGGGCTTGTCCTTCCAGACGGGAAGGCGCGAATGCTGGCTCTCGACCATGGTTTTCAGTACATCATCGAGCGATGCTTCCACGGACACCGAGACAATCTCGCGGCGCGGCTTCATGATTTCGCGCACGTAGAGGTCGTCGAGATCGAGCACGCGGTGGATCATGTCTTCCTGGAGCTTGGGCAGGTTACCCGCAAAACGGCTGGAACTGACGATCAGCTTCAGCTCTTCGGCGGAATGGCCACCGCCGCGATGCGTTCCTTTTCCGCCCAGCAGGCGTGTAAGGCCGCGCGCAGAGCTTTCGATGACCGTGACGAAAACCGACGTGACGCGGTAGAAGACCAGGAGCGCCGGCGCGACGACGACGGCCAGACGGTCGGCTTTGTCGATGGCCAGGTTTTTGGGTACCACCTCGCCGATGACCACGTGAGCGTACGTCATGACGGCGAAGGCAAAGACGAAACACGCGGCGTGAAGAATCGTGGCTGTTGCGGCTGTCAGGACAGGATGGAAAAGCGCCAGCAGGATTTCGTACAGCGTGTCTTCGCCGGCCCAGCCCAGGCCGAGGCTCGCGAGTGTTACGCCGATCTGGGTTACCGAAAGCAGCTTTTCCGGCTGGGCAAGCAGAGCGAGAGCCATCTTTGCGCCCGCGTTCCCTTCTTCCGCCAGGGTCGCGCAGGCGCGAATCGCGCACCGAGAGCAGCGCCACTTCCGAAGCCGCGAAAAAGGCGTTGATGGCGACGATCAGGCCCAGCAGCCCCAGGCGCGCGGCGTAGTAAGACGAAGTCACCCTTATTCAAGTTTAAGGGCAAGTGTTACGGATCACGCTTCGGCCCCGCGGTTTACAATCGCAACAGTGCGCCGCTTCCTTTTCGCCGTCAACGTTCTGCTTGCAATTGCGTTTGTCTCAGCGGCCGCAGGTTACTACTGGTTCCTCTACCGCGCGCTGCCGCAAACGTCGGGCACCATCGTGACGTGCGTCACGCAGCCGGTCGAGGTGGACCGCGATTCGCTTGGCGTGCCGCACATCAAAGCGAAAACCATGGCAGACGCCTGGTTCGTCGAAGGATACACAGCCGCCGAGGACCGGATGTTTCAGATGGACGGTCTGCGGCGTGTGGCGGCGGGAGAGCTTTCCGCGATCGTCGGCCCCGCGGCACTCGATTCGGACCGTGAGGCGCGCCGTCTCCGCATGCGCCGCATCGCCGAGCAGGTTTACGTCACCATGCCGGAATCCGACAAGGCGGCGATGGAAGCCTACGCGCGCGGCGTGAACGCGTACATCGAATCGCATCGCGGACGCTACGGCATCGAATTCACGCTGTTGAACTACGATCCACGCCCGTGGAGCGTGGTGGATTCGATCCTGTGCGGGCTTTATATGTTCAAGGACCTTTCGACCTCGTGGAAAAACAAACTGATCGAGCAGAAGATCCTGCAGGGCGGTGAAGCCGACAAGGTGCGCTACCTTTTCCCTGACCGCGCCGGGTTCGAATTCATGCCGGGCAGCGACGGACATCCGGGATCGAATGCATGGGCCGTTTCCGGAGCGCATACGGCGTCCGGAAAGCCGCTCGTCTCGAACGATATGCATCTGGAATTTTCCATTCCCGGCATCTGGCATATGGAATATATCGAGGCGCCGGGCATGAAAGTCACAGGCGTGTCGCTGCCGGGCATGCCCGGGGTTGTCGCCGGACACAATGACCGCATCGCCTGGGGTGAAACCAACCTCGGCTTCGATGTGCAGGAGCTGTATGTGGAGAAGATCGATCTGCGCAGCGGGCAGTATCTCTTCAACGGCAAAATCGAGCAGGCGCGGACCGAGCGCGAGGTCATCGAGGTCAGGGGCCGCGCCCCTGAAGAATTGACCAACCTCGTCACGCGGCACGGCCCCGTCGGGGAGATCGAGAACGGCCAGGTCATGACGCTCAAATGGACCGCTGCCGAACCGGACGCGGTGGCCGATATTTTTCTCGATATCGACCGGGCGCGGAACTGGGACGATTTCAAACGCGCGGTTTCACGTTTCGGCGGCCCGGGGCAGAATTTCGTTTACGCCGATATCGACGGCAATATCGGGTATCATGCGAGCGGCATGCTGCCGATCCGAAATTATTCAGGCGACACACCGGTCGAACGGGTCTTCCGGTAATTTCGAGTGGCAGGGATTTATTCCCTTCGACGAACTGCCGCAGTCATGGAATCCGCCGGGCGGGCTGATCGTAACGGCCAATCAGAATCCGTTTCCGGCCGATTTCAAATATCGTGTCAGCGGCAATTTCGATTCGCCCTACCGAGCCCGGCAGATCTTGGACATGCTCGGCGCGGGCGGGAATATGATCAGGCCTGAAGACGGATTGCGTATCCAGAAGGATGTGTATGCGGGCTTTCTGCGTTTCCTCGCCGGGCAGCTTGTCGGAGCGTACGGGAATCACCGCGGCCAGAGCCGTGTGTTCGACGACGCGATGGAACTCCTGCGGACGTGGGACGGGCAGATGGATCGCGACCACGCCGCGCCGCTGATCGCGACGCTTGCGTATCAGTACCTGCGCAAAGCGATCGCGGACCGGGCTTCGCCGGGCAACGGAGAAATCTACGCCTCGAAGATGGCGCCGGCCGTGGTGCAGCATCTGCTCCAGCAGCGTCCCGCCGGGTGGTTCGGCGATTACAACCAGGTGCTGCTGCAGGCGTTCGCCGACGGCATGGAAGAAGGCGAGCGCATGCAGGGCAAGGATCCGAAGCGGTGGAAGTGGGGCAAGTACATGTACCTCGCGATCGACAATCCGGTCGTGACGCACGTACCGGTGGTGGGGAAATACTTCGACATCGCGCCGACGCCCATGAGCGGAGGATCCACTTCGGTGAAGCAGACGACGAAAGTCCTGGGGCCGTCAGAGCGAATGGATATGGCGGCGGGTGAATGGGACGCGTCGCTGGCGAGCCTGCCGATCGGGGAATCGGGGCACATCGCGTCGCCGCATTACCGGGATCAGTGGGACGCGTATTACAACGGCCAGAGCTTCCCGATGCGTTTCGCGAAGACAGAAGTGAAAAGCGCCGTGATGTTTGTGCCTGGGAAATAAACCTCACAGACCGAAGCCTGTGCCACCGGCAGATGTGGCACAGACTTTAGTCTGTGAATTCGCTATTTCTTGTCCTTCTTCGGCTTCTTGGTTTCTTTCTTCTGGTTCATGCCTTTGGCCATCGTGATGGTTCTCCCTTCGCTCAGATTAGCGCGTTCCGCGGCAAAACGAAACTCAGTTTTCGGGAAGCAGCTTCAGGCTGACGACTTTAATCGTGTCGCCCTTGATCTCCCCTGTAACCTCGACTTCGAAGTCGTCCAGCTTTTTCGATTCTTTGATCAGCGCGAGCGCTTTATGGTTGCCCGCGGGATCGAACTTCAGGTATTTATTGTCGTCTGTGAAGACCCCGTAGCCGCTTTTCTCGTTGTCGGGTTTCAGCAGGTCCTCTTTAGTGTGCGCTTCGGCGACGATCCGCCCGCCTTCGAGCAGACCGCTTGCGCCCGAAATACGAAGCACGGCTTCGCCGGAAGACTTCTCGTCGATCAGGATGCCTTTGACGGTGTCCGCGGCCATGGCAAGGCCGCAGCCAAGCATCGCCAGAAAAACAACGCGTTTCATTGTGCTTTCCAACCCTCTCTCTGATGGTGTTGTAGAGCTTCCGATCATGTTTGTAACGCCTGCGGGCAGGGTCTGTCAACCCTCGGGAAAAACGGGGACAGGCACCGAAACTCCGCGCTCCTGGCCCAGGTTCGTCACGAGCCCCCGTCAAAGACCGGTCCCGGGTTGGCGGATGTGCGTTCGACAATCAATTCGCCGTAGGCGTCTTCTCCAGGTGATCGATGACGAGTTGTTGCACGGGGGCCGTGCGCGATTCCAGCTTCAGACCCAGCTTCTGTATTGCTTCCGTTAACGGGGGCGCGTCGCCGTCGGGATCGGGTGCAGCAGAAACCGCGCCGCCGATCGGAATCTCCGGCCCGGTGGATCTCGCCGTGGCCGTCATGTCCACGAGTGAAACGTCGAGAGTGGCGTCGTAGGTGCCCTGGATTCCCGTCATGTCCACGATCTGCCGTTCGGCGCCCATTCCTGGCTGCGTGAATATCTGAGTAAGCATGTCCGCAAGGCCACTCATCGAAGTCATGCTGAACTCCAGATGAAGTGAATGATTTTTCGGATTGTCCCTTCGTGTCAGTTTGCCTTTGCTTCCGAAGTTCATCACGACGCTGTTGCTGACAGGATCTGCTGTGAGCCGGATCGGTCCGTCGGGACCGTCCATCTTCAGTTCCCCTGGCCTGAGTGGCGCGTCTTCGTCGACCGGCACGGGGGTCCCGGCAGATGTTTTCAGCTTGAGCCCACCCCTGCCAACCACCAGCGCGAGGACCGGATGTTCCACGCGGACACGATGTGCGACCAGCCCAAATCGGTCTTCCAGCAGCGACCGCAGCATGCCGGGCGCTTCGCTCTTTGAAGCTCCGTCCGGGAGTTTTGCAACAATATCGAAGCGGGTCGAGGCCATCCATTCCGGGCCCGCGATCTGGTACGGCCTGACGCCGTATGCGAGCCCGATCAGGCTTTTCAGGTCCATGTGGGTGTATTCCGCGCGCCTTGAATCGACATTTGCACCAACGGGCATTCTACCGCCGTCTTTCAGTACGGCTGCAATTCTCGCCTGATCGAGCGGCGCTGCGGGCTTCACCGACGCTACTTCGAACGCTCTGTTTCTTTGGGCGGACAGCGTGGAGACAACAACAATGAGGCATGCGATCTGTCGCGAGTACAGTTTGTTCAACGGCGCCTCCTCAAGTTCGATGTTAACCAGCTTCGGCGTACTTTTCCATGGGTGATAGAATCCGTCTGCGATGAGAATCTCCGCCATAGCTGCACTGACTTTTCTTGCCTCTGGTCTGGCTTTCGGGCAGACCTGCGACCGCGAGTGCCTCAACGGGTACGTCGATCAGTACCTCGACGCCATGGTGAAGCACGACACCAAACTCGTGCCGCTGACGAAGAACGTGAAGCTGACGGAGAACGGTCAGCGCCTCGACCCCGGCGACGGACTTTGGCGATCCATGTCGTCGAAGGGAACCTACCGGTTGTTTGTGACCGATGTGCAGGCAGGCGAAGTCGCGTTCATCGGCACCATCCGCGAGCAGGGACGGCAGGCGGGGCAGGAGGTGCCGGGCGTGATCGGGCTGCGCCTCAAGGTGGTGAACCGGCAGATTCCGGAAGTCGAAATGCTGGTGGTGCGCAACGAGAATGCGGCGAAAAATTTCGAGAAGATCGGCACGCCGAATCATCTGTTTCAGGAAGCCGTTCCGCCGAACGAGCGGATGACACGAGACGATCTGGTGAAGACCGCCAACATGTATTTCAGCGGTATGCAGCAGAACGACGGCAAGGGCGTGTATCCGTTTACCGACGACTGCAACCGCATCGAAAACGGCTCGCAGACCACCAACGTTCCGCCGCGCAACGGCCAGCCGGTGCCCGATCCGAAGACGTCAACGAATTACTCGGCGTCATGGAGCTGCAAACAGCAGTTCGAATCCGGCCTGCTGCATTTTGTGACGCGCATCCGCGACCGGCGTTATGTCGCGGTCGATCCGGAGCGCGGCATGGTGTTCGCGTTTGCGTTTTTCGATCATTCGGCGGGCGACACACGTACGTTCAAAACGCCGGACGGGCGCACCGTAACCGCCGGTCCCAATCAGCCGTGGACGTGGGAAATCGCGGAGCTGTTCAAGATCGAAAAGGCCAAGCTGCACCAGATCGAAGCGATTCTCGACCGCTCGCCTTACGGCATGCTTTCCGGCTGGAGCAACTGGGAAGACGGCATGTCAAGCCGCGCGCGCGACATCACGAAATAACCCGGCGCGCTACCATTTCGGACACGCGGATTGTATCCGCGTAACGCGGCTTGCGCCGCGCGTCCCCTACTCCCGGCACTCGAAATTCCTCGCGTCTTCGGAATCGCCCGAACCTTTGTAGTGCGCGTATTTCGGCCAGGCGCACAGCGGTCGGCTGCGTCCGGGAAATGCCCGGCCGGTCGCAGTGATGGATTCGGGCGCCACGCCTTTTTCCACCCAGTTGACGACTGCCGTGAGCGCGTCGAAATGGTCGAGTGATGGCCCCCCTGGCAATGCCCCATCCCGGGCACGAGATAAATGCGGCTCCACGACGAAACGTCGTTGCCGAGCCTCTGGTAGTAGCCAAGCGTGTCGAGCGGCGAGAACCATGGGTCGCTCAGGCCGTGATAGAAGATCAGCTTGCCGCCGTGACCGGAGAAGGTGCTCAGCTCGGTTGACATCGTGTCGGTGAGCGCGGTGCGCGGCATCGCGGCAATCGCGGCCGCCGCTTCATCGACGTCCATCGCGAGCGAAGTGTTCGGGCGGCCGACCGGGCTCGGCCCGGGATTCAGCAGGCCCGGAATCCCGCCTCCGCTCGCGGCAATGCCCGTGTCGAAGGGAAATCCCGGATAGACGTTCACGCCGCGCGCATTCTTCGGCCCGGCGAATCCTTTCTGAATCGCGTTGACCTGGGCCGGGGTCAGACACGCGTCCGTCTTCGCGCCTTTGCAGGTGAGAACGGCGGGATCGAAGCGGCATTTCGTCTTGAAGATCATGCCGTCTTTGATGCCGTCGGCGGCATCGCATTGTTCGAGGATGGAATTGATGACCAGCTTCTTGTCGCTGTCGGAAAGAGCGCGGCCGCTGACGGGCTTGCCCGCGTCGTCCTTTGGCGCGATCTGGTTGAGCTGGACGGTGACCCAGGCGTCGGCGAGGTTCGAATAGCCGGTGCGCATGGCAGGGTCGCCCGCGATCACGCCGTCGAAGTAATTCGGATAGCGCTGCGTGACGAGCATAGCTTCGCGCCCGCCGGTGGAGCAGCCATCGAAATAGGAATGCCCCGCGGCGCGTCCGTAGTATTCGGCGCGATCTGTTTTGCGACCTGTGTTACGCGGCCCACGGCGATATAGGCGAAGTCCAGTGCTGCCTGCTGGTCCTGCATGAAGCTGCCGTCGAAGACCGCGCCCTTATGGCCGCTGTCGGTGGTGACCACGGCAAAGCCGCGCGCCAGAGCAGGCGTGTCGCCGGCCGCCTGCGCGCCGAGAGGATTGGCGACGTTTCCGTTGAGTCCGCCGCCGCCCTGAAAGAGAAAGCCGCCGTTCCAGTTGGCGGGAAGCGCGACGGCGAATCCGATGCCGTACGGTTTGCCGCCCACGCCGGTGCGCGGATCGATGGTCGCATCAACGCGGCAGTACGGCGGCACATTGCCGACTGCAGGTTTCACTTCCGTCTTCGCGATGGCAATGACAGCGCCGGCGATTTTGAATTTGCTGAGCTGATCGCAGGCCTGCGGGCTGGTTTGCCCGAAGCCTGCCGGTACCGCGAATACTGCGATGAGGATCGCGCTAAGCTTTGCGTGTGCGAACGTAATCCGCCGCGGCGTCGATGCCTTCGACCCGCTTGATTTCCTGGAACCTGTCAAATGCGGTGCGCGCGCTGGCGCTGCGAGCCGCGGGTTTTCTGGAGCCGCTTTCACGAGGGGGCTCATTGGCAATCTTCTCGCTGACTCGCCGATCGATCTCGCGGTTCTTCGCGATACGGTCGGCCAGCCTTTCCGCTGGTGTCATTTCGTTCCAGGATTTGGCCATGCATCTATTGTATGAAACCCCCTGTTTTGACGATCGGTTAAAAAAGCGCAGCTCCCTCGAATACTACGGCAAGGCGAATACGTACAGCGCATTACCCGTCGGTGCGTTGTGAATCTCCGGCTCGATCGTCGCCGGGACCTGCCGCGGGCTGCCGCCGCCGTTGCCCGTCGTCACCGCAATGTACTGCTTGCCGTCGACGAGGAATGTCACCGGGAATCCCTGCACCGACGTTGCCAGCCGCGACTTCCACAGAATTTTCGCCGGTCTTCACATCCACGGCCTTGAACGTGCGATCGAGATCGCCCACAAAAGCCACGCCGCCCGCCGTCGACAGCACGCCGGTCAGAAACGACGCGCGCTGCTGAATCGACCAGCTTCTCCCTCATCGTCATCACGTCGTACGCCGCCAGCTTGCCCACATTGCCGTTCGTGCCGGGCATCTCGAAAAATCGACGGTCCGCCTGACGTTCCGCCCGAGCCTTCCTTTGGATCCACGTCGCGCCCCGACATCTCCATGCAGCTCTGGCTGAGCGGAATGATGAGCTCGTTCGTGCCCGGGTGATAACTCATCGCCTGCCAGTTGTGTCCGCCTTCGGTGCTCGGGCAGGCCTGCACCCAGTGCTTCTTCTGCTGCTCCACGATGTCGTTGCGGTAGTGCACTTCGCCGGTGCGCGCATCGATGTGGTCGAACACGTTCTGGAAGACCGTCTCTTTATTCGAGAACGTATTTGCCTGTCGTGCGGTCGAGCTTCCACAGGATGCCGTCTTTACCGATGGTGAACAACAGCTTCTGCTCCGCGCGCATCCACCAGCACGCGCTCGAAGACTTCATCCAGATCGAGCGATTCGCCCGGCACGTGCTGATAATGCCAGACCAGCTTTCCGGTGTCGGGATTCAGCGCCAGCGTGGAGCTGGTGTAGAGCGCGGTATCGTTATTGCCGGTGCCCCGGCTGGCGCGCATCCACGGCTTGGCCTGCGCCACGCCCCAGTACGTCAGGTTGAGCTCGGGATCGTAGCTGCCGGTGATCCAGGTGTCGCCGCCCGCCCGCAGCAGGTTGGGCAGCTTGCCCCACGTATCGCCGCCGGGCTCGCCTTCACGCGCCACGGTGTTGAACTTCCAGAGCATTTTGCCGGTCTTCGCGTCCCAGCGCGCTGATGAAACACGCGCCGTCTTCTTTGTAGCGGTCGCAGCCGCCGAGGCCTTCGATAATCTTGCCGTGCACGATCAGCGGGCCGCTCGAGTTCGCGTAGCCCTTCGATTTGTCGGCGATCACGGACTCCCAGATGTTCCTTCCCCGTCCGCGCATCCAGCGCAACCAGACGCGCGTCGGTGGTCGCGACGAAGATTTCGTCCTGCCAGATGCCGAGGCTGCGCATGCGCGCCCAACCCGGTGGAAAGCTCGGGGCCCACCCGGTTCTCCCAGATCAGATTGCCCGTGCGGCCGTCCAGCGCCTGAATCACATTGCCCGGATTCGTGAGATAGATGATGCCGTTGTGCACCAGCGGCGTCGGCTCGTTGGCGCCGCCTTCGGTCATCTCCCAGACCCAGGCGACCTGCAGGTTCTTCACATTCGCCGCGTTGATGAACTGCCCAGCGGGCTGTAGCTCCAGGCCTGATAATTGCGGCGGATCATGAGCCAGTCGCCGGGTCGGGATTGCGCAGCATTTCGTCGGTGACCGGGACGTAGTTCTTCACTGTGCCGGAAACAGTGACGCCAGTCGGTCCGGAAGCAGCTGCCGCGCCGCCGGCGATCGAGACGCGGCCCGTCGCGATGGACCGAATCACGGTGGTGGAAGCGCGCGCCAGCGTCTGATTGCCGGCTGCCGCGCCGTTCGACTGCAGAATGTACGCGGCGAGGTTGGAACTGGCAGCTTCGTTCAGGGAGCCGGGATTGGTTGGAGGCATCGAAGTCTGGATGTAGGCGACCAGTTCGCCCGCGGTGCGTGTTCCCCAGAGGCCGATGAAGTTCGCTGCCCGCGAGTTGCGGCGCTTCGTTGCGACCGCCGAGGTCGGCGGCGTGGCAGTTCGAGCAGGCGGTCTGATACGCGGTCGCGCCGGCAGCGGACTGGGCGGCGGTGAACTGGGCGTGCGCTGTGGCTGCGGCGGCCAGCCCGATGGCAATGGCGGGAAGCTTCACGTTGGGCATTATATGAGAAAAGCCGGGCACCTTTGTAAAGTCTTCAACTTATTGACTTTACAAGACGCTCGAGACGCTGTGGACGAGATGGAAGGCCAGCTTCGTACACGATCGGTACTCGGATCAGGCCGGGGATTCTAGGGAACAATGCCCCCGAGAGGTCGTTTGTACGAAGTGTACAAACGCCAAGACTGTCGCGAAGACTTCGGGGAAATTATACTGTGTTTCGAGCCTCTGCAGCGCATCGATTTATCCCGACTACGACACCACCGGCAGAGCGCGCCGGGGCGATTAGCCATCAACGTGGTGTCATTCGGCGGGTCCAAATCCACCAAAGTTTGCATTCTGGTGCGCGATTCGTGTCAGTTATCGTGCGTCAGAACTGAGGCCAGGATAGGAGCTTGCGCTCTGCTCGGAATGGGGGCTATGGTGAGTGTCCCTGGAGCGGGAAAACTTCAAAAAAAAGAAATCACTGGCGCGCCCCAAACGGCAGGTGTTGCAGTGTTGCAGCCGATCTTGGAGGTACGCCGGGCTGGTGGCCGATGCCCCACCAGCGGCCTACGCCCCACGCCTACGCACTTGAGGCTATTGATCTTCCCGGATGGGCCGTGGTAGACCTCCTCAAGAGGTTTCCCGAATGTCCAAAGCTCAGTTCCTTTTCGCTCTTGCTCTTGTCCCGTGCTGCGCTCTCGCCCAAAACGGCGTTGTGCAGATCAACCAAGCGACCGTTGCGGCCACTGGCGCAAACCGCGCCACCAACGGCTTCCCCTACCAGATCACCCAGCCGGGGAGTTACCAGTTGACCGGCAATCTTGTGGTTCCCGCTGGTGTGGACGGTATTGACATCCAGTCCAACAACGTCACGCTCGATCTTAATGGTTTCGTGATCAGCGGTCCGGGAACCTGCACCGGAGCGGGCACCACCCTCTCTTGTGCAGGACCGGATTTGGGATTGGGGATAAATTCCCGGTCTGTCAACGTCACGGTTCGCAATGGCTCCGTTGTCGGTTTCCATAATGGTGTGTTCTTGATCGGCCAAGGTGGTCTTGTGGAGGAGGTTCACGCCAGTTTTAATCAAGGCAACGGGATCGTTCTCTACAACGGCGTGGTGAGGCGAAACACAGCCAATTTGAATCTTTTGGGGGGGATCGTGGCGTCCTCGTCCACCGTGACTGAGAACGTCGTGGACTTCAATGGTGGCGAAGGTCTGGGGATTGAAAATGGGGCAGTTTTTGGCAGCAACACGATTCAAGGCAACGGTGCCGCACCAGTTGTCAACCTCGGCTCAGTATCGCAGAACAACAACGCCTGCAATGGGGTTGCCTGCTGAGTTGATTCAGAACGGCGTGACGTTCTCTTGCTGAACCAGCAATTCTGTGTGTGGGCTTAACGGCCAGTGCGCCCCTGCCCCAGCGCTCCCGTGTACCCCTCATTTCGCCTGCAACGGTGCAACGGTCCTGCTCTGCCGGGTGTTGCAGTGTTGATGACGCTAGTGAGAATCGCGGTCGCGGGCACAAATAGCCAATTGAGGTCCATGCCGTCGATTGTATTTCGAACCGGCGGTTCCTGATTCGGAACTCCGACCGGAAGACATGGCGCGTACAATTTGAGATTACAGAGCGGGAACTGGAGCGGAGGGCGATGAAGGCGGAGTAGGCAACGGGCGCGGCGCTTGGTGCGTCCAGGGACATCAAATATGCGGCGGTAATTTGGAATGCTGATCTGCCGGATCGCATTGATCCGCTCCCTATCCCTGTGGCTACATTCGACTGGATCAAGCCTCACAACCAAAGCGCTCCGCAGGGTTTGTTCGGGGGAAACGTGGCATCGATTCTGATGACAGGAAAATCATCCTCTGGGTTCTATCTCTGTTAACTGTCCAGATTGTACGATTGGGCGGACTTTTGCCGTCGATATCGTCTGGGGACAAGGTGGCTGGTTCTCTGAAGTCAAAACGGCTCAGGTGACCTTATGATTCCGAGTCGCTTCGACAAAGAAACGAAACTAAAATTTTTCGCAAGCTTGGAAGTGCTGGTACCTGCACAATACAGAATCTCGATTTGCCGCCGAAGCCGTTTACGCCGACTTTCCAATGAGCTATTCATGCGTAGTGGGGTGCTTTTTAGTGGTGGCGCTTTAATGGCCTGCCTAGGCAGTCATGCTGGACAGTAGTGTAGCGAGTCGGTCGAGTTTGATGGCATGGCAGGCAGAGAACCGGAGCTAACTCTATTGGCACGCCGCGTAGCGCGGCACTTCAGTTCGCCAGCGCGTGCTGGTCTTGATGCTGCATGAGTTCGGTTTCCGCGAGATTTAACTCAATCCGCGCTTCCTGGGTCGCCCTCCGCAGCTTCATGTAGGCGTCGGCGCTGGTAGACGAGCGGGCGACGCTCAGTTTCGCGAGTGCCCCTTCGTAAGCGCGCCGCAGCGTGTCGCGCCGCAGGAGAAGGCATTCGCATTCCGCACAGGTCACTTCGGTAAAAGCATATGCGAAAACGCAGAAACCAGTTTGTAGCGCTTCGGTTAACATGTCCAGCGTGGCAGGAAGAGTGGCAGGAAGAGCCGTAGCTATCTAGCTAGTCCTGGCAGCGACCCGGCACGGATCGCCACGTTTCGAGACTGCCTGCCGGACGACCCGAAAGGACGAGGGTCGCACGCTGGTTGTTTCACCTACTGAAACAATTCCGCCAGATCGGATTTGTACGCGGCTGGGCGGCGGTGAACTGGGCGTGCGCTGTGGCTGCGGCGGCCAGCCCGATGGCAATGGCGGGAAGCTTCACGGTGGGCATTATATGAGAAAATCTCCGCGTGACTGAACCATGGCCCTGGCCTGACTCGCTTGATGCGCTGGTTGCAGCGCCTGAACATCACAAACTTGTGCTGGATAACGATCGCGTGCGCGTGCTGGACACGCATATCCCGGCGGGCGACATTGTGCCGGTGCATACGCATCGCTGGCCCGCGGTTTATTACACGATTTCAGGCGCGGACTTCGTGCGCCGCGACGAGAAGGGCAACGTGCTGCTGGACACGCGCCTTCATCCGATGCCGACGGGCGAGCCGGCGCGGTTCATCGAATCGCTGCCGCCACACTCTATAGAGAATGTGGGGACGAGCGAGATTCATCTGGTCAGCGTGGAGATGAAGTGCTGAGCCACAGACAGATTACGGCCAGTCCTGTGCGCCATGGAAAATACGCGAAATTTCGACCGCGTCTTCATGGACCAAATACACGACTATCTATGGCAGGCGTGGGAAAACCAGTTCGCGGCGTCCGCCGATACGACTGCTGGCGCGGCCAATGAATGGAAAATCTTTCAATCGCGCGCACCCGTTGTAAATGATTCCGGCGACCCGCCGGGCCGTGTCTGGGCTGTCGATCTCGATCCGTTCGCAAATGCGCTCTAGGTCGTTCGCCGCCGGAAGCGACCAGCGAACCTTCAAAGTTCCAGAAAACGTCGAAGGCGTTGCCCGACTTGCTCGTGCGTCAGATACTCCCCGCGCTGCAAGGCTTCCTCACCGACCTTCACCGCCTCTGCGAAGCGGGAGTCTTCCTCGAAGTAGCGCGATACCGCATCCTGCACCAAGTCGGCCGCATCGCGGCCTTGCTGCGCAGCGGATGCCGTCGGCCTGGCTTCGAGATCGGGAGGAAAGTGGACTTCCATGAGCTCCTGCGTCCAATTATATGCGACGAGACCGGACAAGCTCACCTGTCCGCCATTGGCGTAGAATCGTTAACGATGAAGGCGACGATGTTCAGCGAATTACTCAAAAGCGTTCGGGAAGCAGGAGCGATCCTGCGCGGTGAGACGAAACCTTCTCGGCGCTTTCCCGTGGCCGCGTCCGGCGTGCAGGCCGTTCACGAACAGACCAAGGTGTCTCAGACCAACCTCGGCGGAAGCGATCCGACCTCCCGGGCCTGATGGACTAACCCCGGGACTAACCCGGTTTCAACCTGATCGATTCCCGTTCACAGATTTTGCAAACAACATCCCCCGCGCCCGAACTTCCTCGCTTGCATTGCTTTGCGAGCCACTCCGGATCCCTCCCGCCGCCTTGCCGCGCCTCGTTTTCGCCTTGGCTGTGCTATTGATGAACTCGAAAAGGAGAGCCTCATTCAGTTTGGGCCATGGCCGAGCGTGTCGGGCCAAGTCGGACAAGCTCCTGAATCCAAGGCACTGACCGGCAAAATGGGTTCGTTATTTCAGGCACTCGTTCATCGTGCGAGCGATACACGCCGATCCATTAAGTCGGAATCCTTTAGCCTCCTCCACTCATCTTTCCTAGCAAGAGGAAACGCATATGTCCGACTCAAAAACCCTACCTCTCATCCCCATCAAAAACACGGTTCTTTTCCCTAACTTATTGTTGCCATTGTCCGTCGGCCGCACGCGCTCTGTCGCGGCCATCCAGGCGGCTCTCGCCAACGAGTCCAAAGAGGTGCTGGTCGTTACACAGCGCGATTCCTCGGTCGAGATCCCCGTACCAACCGACCTCTACCCCGTCGCCACCAAAGCCGTCATCAAGCGATCCAACCGCGCCGGGGACAAATTCGAGCTTCTCGTCCAAGGCTCGGAGCGTGTCCATCTCGCTGATATCACAGGGGAAGACGCCGAATACCTGCGCGCCGCCTTCACTCCCTTCCCGCTGCCCGAGGCCAGCGCCGAGGCCGACCCCGAGGAAATAGAAGCCCTGCACCGCGAAGTTATCGACCTCGCCAACAGTGTTCTGAAGTACTCCGGCATTGAGTTGCCCGCCGAATTCGCCCGCGCCATCGCTGCCCAGTCCGATCCCCTGCAGATGTGCTGGGTGCTGGCCAGCGTCCTCAGCATGGACGTGGCGCTGGAAGAATCCCTGCTCGCGGTCGAACCTCGCGCCTCGAAGCCCTGCGCTGATCATGCACGACCATCTCACCCACGAACTCCAGATGCTCGAAATCCGCGGCAAGATCGCCACCAAAGCCCAGAACGAAATGGGCAAGGAGCAGCGCGAGTACGTTCTTCGCCAGCAACTGCGCGCCATCCAGCAGGAACTCGGCGGCGGCAAGGAAGGCGAATCCGAGCTCGAACTGCTGCGCGAGCGCCTGAAGGCCGCCGATCTGCCCGACGAGGTCCGCAAGGAAGCCGACCGCGAGATGACGCGCCTCGACCGCCTCTCCGCCCAGGCGCCCGACTACAACGTCGGCCGCACCTGGCTCGAATTGATTCTCGAACTGCCCTGGAAGACAGGCGAGCGAGGCATCCATCGATATTCCGGCCGCGCGCCAGATCCTCGCCGAAGACCACTTACGGCCTCAAAGACGTCAAGGAACGCATCCTCGAACACCTCGGCGTGCTCAAGCTGAACCCCGGCGCGAAAGCTCCGATCCTCTGCTTCGTCGGACCTCCGGGAGTCGGCAAGACTTCGCTCGGCCAGTCGATCGCCCGCGCGCTCGGGCCGCAAATTCGAACGCCTCAGCCTCGGCGGCATGCACGACGAAGCGGAATTGCGCGGTCATCGCCGCACCTACATCGGCGCCATGGCGGGCCGCATTATTCAGGCCATTCGGCGTGCCGGTGTCAACAACCCGGTGCTGATGCTCGACGAGGTGGACAAGCTCGGCCGCGATTTCCGGGGCGACCCGGCCGCCGCGCTGCTCGAAATCCTCGATCCCGAGCAGAACAAAACATTCCGCGACAACTATCTCGACCTGCCGTTCGACATCTCGAAGGTCTTCTTCGTGATGACGGCGAATACGCTCGAAACCATTCCGCAGCCGCTGCTCGACCGTATGGAAGTCGTACGGCTCGCCGGCTACAGCGAAGAGGAAAAACTCGAGATCGCCCGACGCTACCAGATTCCGAAACAACTGAAAGAGGCCGGCCTCTCCGCCGATATCTGCGCTCTGAGCGATGACGCGCTGCGCATCGTGATTACGCGCTATACCCGTGAAGCCGGCGTGCGCCAGCTGGAACGCGCCATTGGCCGCGTGATGCGTAAGGTTGCGCTGAAGATGGCGGAAGGCGAGTCGGCTGCGTCGGTGGAAATCAAGCCTGAACAGACTGACCGACCTGCTCGGTCCCGAGCGCTTCTCGCCCGAACAGGCGCGCAAGACGGTACCCGCCGGGCGTCGCCACCGGTCTCGCCTGGACCGAAGCCGGCGGCGACGTTCTCTACATCGAAGCCGCGCTGCTCAAAGGACGGCAAAGGTCTCTCGCTCACCGGCCAGCTCGGTGAGGTGATGCAGGAATCCGCCAAAATCGCCCAAAGCTATATCTGGTCGCACGCCAGTGAATTCCACATCGACCAATCGCTCTTCCGCCGCTACGGCGTGCACGTTCACGTCCCGGCCGGCGCGCATTCCGAAGGACGGACCCTCGGCAGGCGTCACCATGACGACCGCGCTGACCTCGCTCTACACCGGTCTGCCCGTTCGCAGCGATACCGCGATGACCGGCGAAGTTACGCTTTCCGGCCTCGTGCTGCCGGTCGGCGGAATAAAGGAGAAGATGCTGGCCGCGCGCCGCCTCGGCATCCGGCGCGTCATCATTCCGAAACAAAACGAAAAGGATCTGCGCGATCTGCCGGAGGACGCCCGCAACGAAATGGAGTTTGTCCTGGCCGAACACGTGCATGAAGTTCTGAGAGCAGCCATACCAGGCATCACCGAAGGAGGCCGTCTCCAGATCGCAGCGTAATGTAACGCCGGTGATCTTGTCACCGGTGTCCTTACCAAAGAGGTTCTTACCTTATGGACATCAACCGCTTAACCGAAAAAACCCAGGAAGCGCTCTCCGCCGCGCAAAGCGAAGCCGCTCCGCCGGGGCAAGCAGCAGATCGACGTCGAGCATCTGCTGTTCGCCCTCCTGTCACAGGAGGGCGGCCTAGCGGCGTCCATCCTCAAGCGCGCAGGCGTAAACCCGGAAGCTCTGAGCGCGCCGCCTGGATCAGGATCTTGACCGCCTGCCCAAAGTCACCGGCCCCACCGGCGGCCCGATCAGATCTACGTCACCGCGCGCCTGAACAAGCTGTTCACGAAAGCCGAGGACGAGGCCAAGCACCTCAAGGACGACTTCATCTCCGTCGAGCACTTCCTGCTCGCCGCAGTCGACGACTCGAAAGCTCTCAAAGAATCTCGGCATCACGCGCGACCGCCTGATGCAGGCCCTGCGCGAAGTGCGCGGCAGCCAGCGCGTCACCAGCAAGAATCCCGAAGCCACCTACGAGGCCCTCGAAAAGTACGGCCGCGACCTGACCAAGAGCGCCGAGGCAGGCAAGCTCGATCCGGTCATCGGCCGCGACGAGGAAATCCGCCGCGTCATCCAGGTCCTCTCGCGCCGCACCAAGAACAACCCGGTGCTGATCGGCGAGCCCGGCGTCGGCAAGACCGCCATCGTCGAAGGACTCGCCCAGCGCATCGTGCGCGGCGACGTCACCGAAGGCCTCAAAGAAAAGCGCATCGTCTCGCTCGACATGGGCGCGCTGATCGCCGGCGCGAAATTCCGCGGCGAATTCGAAGAGCGCCTGAAAGCGGTGCTCAAAGAAGTCCTCGAATCCGAACGGCGAGATCATCCTTTTCATCGACGAACTGCACACCGTAGTCGGCGCGGGCAAGGCCGAAGGCTCCATGGACGCCGGCAATCTGCTGAAGCCCATGCTGGCGCGCGGCGAGCTGCACTGCATCGGCGCTACCACGCTCGACGAATACCGAAAGTACATCGAGAAGGATGCCGCGCTGGAACGCCGCTTCCAGCCCGTCATGGTGGATCAGCCGACCGTGGAAGACACCATTTCCATTCTGCGCGGCCTGAAGGATCGTTACGAACTGCACCACGGCGTGCGCATCAAAGACGCCGCTCTGGTGAGCGCCGCGATTCTCTCCGATCGCTACATCTCCGACCGCTTCCTGCCCGACAAGGCCATCGATCTGGTGGACGAAGCCGCCGCCAAACTGCGCACCGAAATCGACTCCATGCCCGCCGAGCTCGACGAAATCCTGCGCCGCACCATGCAGCTCGAAATCGAGCGTCAGGCGCTGAAAAAGGAGAAGGACGACGGCCTCCCGCGAGCGCCTGAGCAAGATCGAAGCCGAGGTGGCCAATCTGCGCGCCGAAGGCGACGCCCTCAAAGCCCGCTGGCAGCTGGAAAAGGAATCCGTGCAGGGCCTGCGCACGCTGCGCGAGCAGATCGATCAGGTGAAAACCGAGATCGAGCAGGCCGAGCGCGCCTACGATCTCAACCGCGCCGCCGAACTCAAATACGGCAAGCTGCGCGAGCTCACCGACGAAACTCGCCGCCGCCGAATCGGTCGCCGACAGCCCGAACAAGCTGCTCAAGGAAGAGGTCGGCGAGGAAGATATCGCCGCCGTGGTCAGCCGCTGGACCGGCGTTCCCGGTTTCGCGTCTGCTCGAAGGCGAAATGCAGAAGCTGCTGCATCTCGAAGAAGAGCTGCACCAGCGCGTGATCGGCCAGGACGAAGCCGTGACCGCGGTTTCGGAGGCCGTGATTCGCGCCCGCGCCGGGCTGAAGGATCCCGAACCGCCCGATCGGCAGCTTCATTTTCCTCGGACCCACCGGCGTCGGCAAAACCGAACTCGCCCGCGCGCTCGCCGAATATCTGTTCGACGACGAGCACAACATGGTGCGCATCGACATGTCCGAGTATCAGGAGAAGCACACCGTCGCGCGTCTGCTCGGCGCGCCTCCGGGATACGTGGGCTTCGAAGAAGGCGGCCAGCTGACCGAAGCCATCCGCCGCAAGCCTTACTCGGTCATCCTGTTCGACGAAATCGAAAAGGCGCATCCCGATGTCTTCAACGTGATGCTGCAGATTCTCGACGACGGCCGCCTGACCGACGGCCAGGGCCGCACGGTGAATTTCAAGAACACGCTGCTGATCATGACGTCGAACGTGGGCAGCCACCGCATCCTCGAATACAAGGGCAGCGTTCGCCGGGCGCGGCTACGAACGACATGAAGGACGCGGTGATGAACGAGCTGCGCGCCGGATTCCGTCCCGAGTTCCTGAACCGCATCGACGAGATCATCGTATTCCACGCGCTGGGCGAGGAGCATCTGAAGCAGATCGTCGAGATCCAGCTGGCGAGCCTGCGCGCGCGTCTGGCCGACCGGCACATTCAACTCGACGCTGACGGACGCGGCCACGGACGCATCTGGTGAAGACCGGCTACGATCCGGTCTACGGCGCCCGTCCGCTCAAGCGCGCGATTCAGAAGCAGGTGGAGACGCGGCTCGGCCGTCTGATGATCGCAGGCAAGGTTCACGACGGCGAAGAAGTGGTCGTGGATTACGACCGCGACAAGAACGAACTGATGTTCCAGCCGATGCCGGTCCTGGCCTGATTTGAGGGTGGGGCAGACCGTCGGGTTTTGCGGTCTGCCTCTGCTGTTCCGGCCGCCTTATCGTCGTCCAGTATTCGTCTCGAAGTCTTGATAGCGTCCTGAATCTGCGTTGATCTCTCAAACTTCGTAATAGTCCTGCGGTGGCTCCGGTTCCGTATCGGCGGATTGACCGTGGAATTCATATACTGAAAGTATGGAATGCAGCGAATACGTCGAGCAGCGCAACGGTGGCTACTACGTTGCCGGCACGCGCGTGTCGCTCGACTCGATTGTCTATTCGTTCCGCAGCGGTGATTCGCCGGAGACCATCCGCCAGAATTTCTCCTCGCTGACCCTTGAGCAGGTGTACGGCACGATTACGTTCTACCTTGCGCACGAGCAGGAGATCGACGCTCATATCGCGCAGGGAGAGGAAGAATTCCGGCGCACCGTACCGCCGCTGAGCGAAACCCGGCCCGAACTATTCGCTCGCCTGGAGCGTGCCCGCCGGGAACTTGCCGCTAAAGATCTGACCCGACATTGAGCATCCGCTTTCAGGCGGACAATGACCTGCGACAGGTCATAGTCAACGCACCCTGCGGCGCGAGCCGGGGATCGATTTCCAAACCGCCCAGCAAGCCGGGCTGGACCGTCTAAGCGATGACGAGGTGCTTCGCCTCGCGGCATTGGAGATGCGAATACTCGTCACCCACGATAAGCGCTCGATGCCGGCTAATCTGCAGGCGTTCGTTCGTGATGTGAGCCCGGCGGTGTTGCCGCTTGCTGACGCGCGCGGTTCGGAAGCGATTACCGAACCGTGACCGTGAGGGAGCGGCAACGTAAGCTTCGAGTTCCCGTCACGACCGGATCATCGTCAGCAGCATCTTGAACCGGGTGACCGCCTTCAGCGCATGCGGACGATTCGCTGGCAGCAGAACCGCCTCGGCTGCGCGGGTGCGCAGCGTCGCCCCGGCGACGGTTATGTCCGCTTCGCCTTCCAGCACCTGAACCAGCGCATCGAATGCCGCAGTGTGCTCGCTGAGTCCTTCGCCCTCGTCGAAGGCGAACAGCGTGATCGTTCCGTTGTCGCGCTTCACCAGCGTCCGGCTGATAACCGAGCCGTCCTGATAACTGACCATATCCGCGATGGCGACGACTTCCGCCGCAGGCATTTCCATACTCAGATTCCTTCGCCTTCGACGAGCTGTTCTTCGCGGCCGACAAGTACCCCGCGGCGTTCGAGGATCGCCACCACCTCGTGCGTGGCCAGCTTGCTTGCGTCGATCGCGCCGGGCGGGGCGATTACGGTGACGATCACGATCAGCCCCGCGGCTTTCGCCAGCGCGAGCGACGCATCGTCGGCTTCCGGGATGACGGCCACGAGCGCGCCGCGGTCGAACAGCTCGCGCTCGAGCAGCAGGGCGGCTTCGGAGTCGTCGACGGCAACCACAGCGGCGCGATTGCCGAAACGCGTGGCGCGCTCGGCTGCGGTCACCTGGCCGCGCGTCTCTTCCTTGCCCTCGACGTCGATGATCATGCCCGCGCCGAGCGTTTCGTTCGACAGTGGATCGATGACGATGAATGCGCCGGTGATGCGGTTAGCGGTGTAAGGATCGAAGAAAAGCGGGCGATGCGTCTCGACCGAAATCTCGCCGATCTCATTGAGTTCGAGACGCCGGGCTTCGACATGCGCCAGCGTGTTCACGTCGAGCCGGTGATGGATACCGCGGATCACTCCGCGCACCTTATGCGATGTGTGCTTGATGAAGTAATTGCGGCCCGGTTCGAGAGGCTTCGCGTTCATCCACACCACGCTCGACCGGAAACGCCGGGCGACGTGGGGCGCGTTGAGCGCGGGCACGATCATATCGCCGCGGCTGATATCGATCTCGTCTTCAAGACAAATGGTGACGGACTGCGGCGCGCGGGCTTCGGCCAGATCGCCGTCGTAAGTCACGATGCGTTCGATGCGCGAATGGCGGCGCGCGGGCAGCGCCAGCACGAGATCGCCCTTCCGCAGAACGCCTGAGGCCAGTTGCCCCGCATAGCCGCGGAAATCCAGATTCGGCCGGAGCACATACTGCACCGGAAAACGCGCGGGCAGTTGCTCGATGCCTTCGTCGACCGCGACGTCTTCGAGATGCTCCAGCAGCGCCGGTCCGCTGTACCAGGGCGTCCGCGCGCTGCGCGTGACGACGTTGTCGCCGTCGCGCGCGCTGATCGGGATGAACAGGGCATCCGGCGCGCCGATCTTCCGCATGAAGGCGCGGAACTCCGTCTGGATGGCGTCGTAGACGGCCTTGTCGAAATCGACAAGGTCCATTTTGTTGATGGCGACGACGAAATGCCGGATGCCGAGCAGATTGGCGATGAACGCATGACGGCGCGATTGCTGCAGCACGCCGTTACGCGCATCGATCAGAATGATGGCAAGCTCGGCGGTGGAGGCGCCGGTCGCCATGTTGCGCGTGTACTGCTCGTGGCCGGGCGTGTCGGCGATGATGAACTTCCGTTTCGGCGTCGAGAAATAGCGATACGCGACATCGATCGTGATGCCCTGCTCGCGTTCGGCGCGCAGGCCGTCGGTGAGCAGGGCGAGATCGATCTGACCGCCGCTGCCATTCGCGGAAGCTTTGGCGACGCTGGCGAGCTGGTCTTCGTAAACACCTTTGGAATCGTAGAGCAGGCGGCCGATCAGCGTGCTCTTGCCGTCGTCGACGCTGCCGGCGGTCGAGAAACGCAGGAGACTCATAACGCCCGCAAACCATTGCTCGCACGCGCGCCTTTGTGGGGCGGCCTTTCCAGGCTGCGGACACGCTTTCCAGCGGGTCCATCGGACGAAGTCCGACGGCCTGTGTTAGCCTGCACGCACGGTGACTGGCTGTAATGAGGTGGCACAGACTTCAGTCTGTGTGTGCGGTTGTCCGAAGCCGGTGCCACCATCAGAAATAGCCCTCGCGCTTTTTGATCTCCATCGAGCCTTCCTGATCGTGATCGATCACGCGGTTTTCGCGCTCGGAGCGGCGCACCAGCTTCATTTCATCGATGATTTTTTCGATCGTGTCGGCCTCGGAGCGGATGGCGCCGGTGCACGGGCTGCAGCCGAGCGAGCGCATCCGGCACATCACCATTTCGGGCTTCTCGCCCGGCAGCAGCAAAAAATCCTGCTCAACGGGAATCAGCGTATTGCCGCGCACCACCATCGGTCGGGGTTTCGCGTAATAGAGCGGCACGATGGGAATGTGCTCCCGCGCGATGTACTGCCAGACGTCCAGCTCGGTCCAGTTCGACAGCGGGAATACGCGGATGTGCTGGCCCTTGTCGACCCGGGCGTTGTAGACGTTCCAGAGTTCGGGGCGCTGGTTCTTGGGGTCCCATTGGCCGAATTCGTCGCGGAAGGAGTAGACGCGCTCCTTGGCGCGGGATTTCTCCTCGTCCCGGCGGGCGCCCCCGAATGCCGCGTCGTAACCGCCCGCCGCAAGGCCGTCGAGCAGGGCCTGCGTCTTGAGCAGGCCGCAGCATTTCTGGGTGCCGAGGCGGACCGGGTTTGCCCCCTCGTCGATAGCTTGGGTATTGGTGTGGACGATCAGACTGGCGCCGATGGATTTCGTGAATTCATCCCGGAAAGCGATCATTTCACGGAACTTATACGTGGTATCGATGTGCAGCAGCGGGAACGGTATCTTGCCGGGGTAAAACGCCTTTTGGGCCAGCCGCACCATGCAGGAGGAGTCCTTGCCGATCGAATAGAGCATGACCGGGTTGGAGAACTCGGCGGCGACTTCGCGAATGATCTGAATGCTCTCGGCTTCGAGGAGGTCTAGGTGGTCCACAGCAGTGCTTGTCTATAGGATACACGTCTATCCCTATCGGGATTCAGGAGAAAGTGTATCCGGTATAAAACATACGGGTGGAGATGTCGAAGACGCCGGGAAAAACGCGGTCGAAAAGCTGCCACGCGATCAAAAGACCGACGATCGAGAAGTAGCCCATCCGCACGCGCATCGCCTGCAGACGCAGGGCGCCGCTGTGGGTGAGGAAGAGACCCAGGATGCCGTAGCCGTCGAGGGGCGGAAACGGAATCAGGTTGAAGATGCCGAGGAGGATATTCAGCGAGAAGAAAATGCTGAGTACGGTCGCGATGCCGTCGGCTGTGCCCGCCGGGCTGGCCGCACCGACGATGTGTGCAAAAGAAGGTTCCAGCGGCACGAAGGCGCCGAGGGCCAGGCCAATTCGCATGGCGACCCCGGCGAGAAACGCCAGCGTGAAATTGGCCACCGGCCCCGCCAGCGACATCCACGCAGCGCGTTTCGGATGTTCCTGTGACCACTTGGCGTTGTACGGCGTGCTGGCCCAGCCGATCAGGCCGCCGCCGAGGGCGATGCCGAGGATCGGCATGATGACCATGCCGAAAACCTCGCGACGGATATGCGGCAACGGGTTGAGCGAAACCTGGCCGCCTTCGAGCGCTGTGGTGTCGCCGCCCCATTTCGCGACGAGGGCGTGGGAGGCTTCGTGGCAGGTTGTCGAAAGCAGGAAGACCACGTACTCGAGAAATCCGAAAGCAAGTTGTTCGGGGTTCACTGGAGAGCCATCATAGCGGATAGCGCACAGGCCAGACCACGAGCGAAGACGTATGGTCAGCCTTATCCAGGATAAGGTGAGCCAGCCAGCTGCGCTAATGGTCCGGTCCGTTGTGCGCGCCGGGAAGTTAGGCACTTGTTGCGGTAAGCTCTTGCCAGGAGGGACAAATGCGCGTAGACATTCTCACAGCCTTCGTGATTTCCATCGTTCTTCTTGCCGGGTGCAACAAGACGGCTCCCGCCAACACTCAGCAGGCCACCGTAACTTTGTCAGACGGCACCACGTTCAGCGGCACGGTCACCAGCAGTTCTCCATCGTCGATCACACTGCAGGCTTCGACCGGCGAATCGCGCACCTACCCGATGACACAGGTGTCGTCGGTGCAGTACACGCAGCCGCAGCCGAATCAGACTGCAGCCAACCAGACGACAATCCCGCAGCCTGCCGCCGGAAGTCCTCCGCCGCCCGCGGGCGCGGACCAGACAACGCCTCCGCCGGCCGCGGCACCTGCGCAGGCATCGGCACCGCCTCCGCCCGCTGCGGCTGCGCCCCCACCAACAGAGATTGTGCGCACGATTCCTTCGGGCACAACGCTGGAGGTGCGCAACAACGCTACTATCGATTCGGAAACCGCCGAGCCGGGCCAGCGCTATTCCGGCGTGGTAAGCCGGGATGTCAAAGACACGAACGGCGAGGTCGCGATTCCGCGCGGATCGCGCGCGATGCTCGTGGTGCGCTCGGCATCGGGTCAGGGCAAGTTCAAGGGACAGTCGGATATCGTGGTTGACGTTGCATCGGTGACCACCAACGGGCACACTTACAGGCTGGAGACCACAAACTTCGCTGAACGAGGCAGGCAGGGCGTCGGCGAGAACAAGCGGACCGCTAAGTTTGCCGGAGGCGGCGCGGCGCTCGGTGGAATTCTCGGCGCCATTGCGGGCGGGGGTAAAGGAGCCGCTATCGGATTGCTTGCCGGCGGCGCAGCCGGTACCGGAGCCGAGGCGGCCTCGCGCGGCAAAGCCGTCCGCATCCCGTCGGAGACACTGCTGAGCTTCCGGTTAGAGGCGCCAGTTAACATCCGGCAAATACAGTAATGCGGGTCCGGGGTTTCAGCGCGCTCCTCTGTTTCACCTTGATTCTGTCTTCCTGTGCGAAGGCGCCTGTAGAATCCGGCGCGCTCGAACGGCATCGCAATCTCGGCAAGGCGCTCTACGAAAACCCGACTACAAAGGACAAGGCTGTCGAGGAATTCCGGCAGGCGCTGGCGCTCAATCCGGGTTCGGCGCGCGACAAGCTGAACTACGCGATCGCTCTGCTGCGCGTGGAAGGGCATGAGCCCGAGGCGGTCAAGCTTCTCGAAGAAGTGCAGAAGCAGGATCCGTCGCTGCCGCACACGTGGTTCAATCTCGGCATCTATTACAAGAGGCAGGGGGACACGGACCGGGCGATCCGGGAATTCGAGGGCATGATCAGGCTGACGCCGGATGAGCCGATCGCGCATCTGCAGCTGGGCACGCTTTATCAGCAGACCCACCGCACGGCGGACGCGGAGAAGCAGCTCAAAATCGCCGCCGATCTCGATCCGCAGCTCGCCGCCGCGCGATTTCAGCTGTTCAACATGGCGCGCACTTCCGGCAGGCCGGATGAGGCGAAGCTTTACCTCGCGGAGTTTCAGCGCATTCAGCAGGTGCAGAAATCGTGGGTGATTCCGGAGGATCCGTCGTGGTCGAGTTACGCGGAGATTTACGATCCCCCGGCGGCGCGGGCGAAGGTGGAAGTCAGCGGGTCCACTTATACGGCCACACAACTGAGTGCGGGTCCGGCTGATGGTTTGGCGCTGATCGATGCGACGGGCGCGGGGCAGACCGATTTGATTGTCTGGTCGGCGAAAGGCGTCGAGGTTTATCTGCGCGGGAAGCAGCTCGCGGCAGGAACCGGGCTGGATGGCGTCACGGATGTGGTGGATGTCGCGCCCGGCGATTTCGACAACGACGGCCTGATGGATCTGTGCGTACTCACTTCCCGCGGGCCTCAGCTGTGGCGCAACACCGGGGGGAAATTCGTGCGGGTGAACGCGAAGCTTCCTCTGCGCCGCTTCGATCGCGCTGTGTGGATCGATTACGATCACGACTACGATCTCGACCTTGTCCTGCTCGGTCCCGAGCCTGCGCTGCTGCGAAACCAGGGCCCGGCGGGGTGGGAAGACCATACGGCGGACTTCCCGTTCGTGAAAGGCGATGTCATCGCTGCGCGGAAGCTGCGCGTCGATCCCGACGGTAAGGCGTTCGATCTCGCGGTGTCATACAAGAACCGTGCTCCGGTGCTCTATCGCGACCAGCTCGGCGGCCGATATAAGGTCGAGGCGTTCAAAGACACGCCTGCGCCCGCCGTCGGGAAACAGGTGTTCGCGGACTTCGATGCGGCGGGCCGGCTCGACAGCGTTCGGATCGCCGAAGACGGTTCGCTGCACTACCTGCGCAATCAGACAGCATTCAACAACTGGATTCGTGTGCGGCTGAAAGGCATCCGCGCCCTGAAACTCGCGCAGGATGCGATGGTCGAAATCAAAGCCGGAACACTTTACAGGCAGAGCCTTTACGCAGGAGTGCCTCTGACTTTTGACACCGGTCCGAACGCCTCCGTGGACGTTGTGCGCATCACGTGGCCAAACGGTCTGATCCAGAACGAAATCAAACAGCCGGCGAACCAGACGCACATCTATGAGGAAGCGCAGCGGCTGTCGGGATCGTGTCCGATGATCTGGACCTGGGACGGCCACGGGTTTGAGTTCATTACCGATGTGATGGGGGTGGCGCCGCTGGGAGCATCGAGCGGCGATGGCAGTTTCTTTCCGGTCGATCATCAGGAGTTCATTCAGATTCCCGGCAGAGCGCTTCAGGCGGAGGGCGGACAATACGAAGTCCGCATCACTGAAGAGTTGAGCGAGGTCTCGTATCTGGATCAGGTGAAGCTGCTCGCGGTCGATCATCCGGCTGGCACGGAGGTCTTTACCAACGAGAAATTCAAAGGGCCGCCGTTTCCGGATTTCCGTTTATTCCAGGTTGAGAAGCGCATCTATCCGCGCGCCGCGCGCAGTTTCAGTGGGAAAGCCGACCGCGGCAACAACGTACTGCCTGAGATCGTGGCGAAAGACCAGCGCTACCCGAATGATTTCCGTCGTTCTGAGACCGGCATCGCCGATCTGCACACGCTCGATCTGGATTTTCAGGGCGCGGCGCCGTCGGGTAAGGCAGTCCTCCTGCTCAACGGATGGGTTGACTGGCCGGACGGCAGCACGTTCCGGCGCGCGGCGCAGGAGTCGGCAGCAGGCTTGGTGATGCCTTACCTGCAGGTGCGCGATGCCCGTGGCGCATGGAAGACCGTGAACGCCGATATGGGAATGCCTGCCGGGAAACCCAAAACCATCGCGGTGCCGGTGGAGTTCCTGTCGCCGAACCGCCAGGTGCGGATCGTAACCAATCTGTGTGTTTACTGGGATGAAATCTTTCTGAGTGAGAATACCGGCGACGGGGGCATAGCGCCGTTAGAAGCTTCGCTCGAAGGTGCGGATCTGCACTTCCGCGGCTTCTCTGCGGCGCGCATCGACGCGGCGCGCCGCCAGCCCGACACATTTTTCTACAATCGCGTCTCGCAGACTTCCTTCTGGAATCCGACACCAGGTCTTTACACGCGATACGGTTCCGTGACTGAGCTGCTGCAGAGCGTTGACGACCGGCTGGTGATTATGGGATCGGGCGACGAGGTGAAGCTCACGTTCCGAGCGATCCCTCCGCCACGAGAGGGACTGGTGCGGGACTACATTTTAAGGGTTGACGGGTGGGCCAAGGACCGCGATCCCAATACTGCCTTTTCGTCTAGCGTGCAGCCGTTGCCGTTCCATGCGATGTCGCGATATCCGTATCCGGCGGATGAACATTACCCGCGTGATGAAGCACACAACCGATATCAGCGCGAATACAACACGCGGATTGCCGCCAGGCAGATCGGCCCGCTGGCAAAAGGGCTGCAACCGCCTGACCGCCGCAGTTCGTCGGATTAGTGAATGACCCGGGAGGTCGTATGACCACTACGAAGTTACTAATCGCATTCTGGCTGGCTGCCGGTCTCATGAAAGCCTTCGTTGAGCCACTCATCGTTATCGGGAAGGTGACCTTGCCGGACGGCTCGCCGCCGCCTTTCCAGGTCTCGATCCAGAGAGAGTGCACCAATCTAAACGGCAATGAGCCCGGTCCTCTGACGGATAAGAAAGGCCAGTGGGTCTGGCGCCTGAACGCCGACGAGCTCAGAACGTGGACCTGCGTGTTCCTGGCTCACCACGATGGGTACACCTCGACGACGATCGATGCGACCAGACTGAATCTGAGTCACCTGGACACTACGGTGCATGTTCCGGATATTGTGCTCGGTGCCGCGGTTCCCGATCCATACACGATCCAGTCAAGCGGGGCCGATTTTCCGGGGAAATCCAAAGAACCTTACCAGAAGGCGATGAAGGCCCTCGCCGCGCGTGACATGCCGCAGGCCATTAAGAACCTTCAGGCAGCTGTGGACGCATCGCCGAAGTTCAGCGAGGCCTGGCATGCGCTGGGCGTGGTGTACGACAAGACCGGCCACAAAGAAGAGGCGAAGGACGCCTACATGAAAGCCATCGATGCCAATCCGAAGATGCTGCAGGCTTATGTCACACTGGCGCGGGTCTGTCTGCAGCTGAACGACTGGCAGTGCGCCGCGGATACGTCCGGGCGCATGACGAAGTTTGACACAAAGCATGATTACCCGGAGATGTACATGCACGAAGCTGTCGCGCGTTTCGAGCTGAAAGACCTTGCGGGGGCGGAGCAGAGCGCGAACGAGATGATCCGGCTGGATCCGAAATCGAAATTCCCGCGCATTGAGTATGTGCTGGGCCGGATTCTCGAAGCCAAAGGCGATATCGACGGGGCGCGCGCGCACATGATGAAGTACCTCTCCCTCGACGCGGTCTCGAACGATGCCGAGCAGGTGCAGGCGTACATGCTCGCACTCGGCAAGCCGGAAGCCGCGAAAGTCACTCCGCCGGATCTGGAAATTCTGTAGAGCGCAAAGCGCACAGGTCCGTTGCGCGCGTCGGTAAATTGACGACCAGCTGCTGCCGTTCCACGCGACGTTGCGATACCGTATCCGGCGGATGAACACTACCCGCGTGATGCGGCGCACGATCGGTATCAGCGCGATTACAACACGTGCGCTGCCGCGCGGCAGATCGGCCCGCTCGAAAAAGGTCTGTAACCACTTAACCGCCGGATTTCGTCTGAACAGTGATAGACTCGGGAGGTCCTATGACCCGCACCAAGGTATTGACCGCATTCTGCCTCGCTGCCGGTTTCCTCAGAGCCGACTTTGAATCCATCATCGTTATCGGGCACGTGAAGATGGAAAACGGTTCCCCGCCGCCCGTTATTGTTTCAATCCAGCGAGAGTGCAGCGATGTATATGGCGACGCGCCCGGTCCTCTGACGGACAAGAAAGGCCAGTGGGTTTGGCGTCTGGACCTCGACCCGACCAGAACCCGCTCCTGCGTGTTCCTGGCTCACCACGATGGATACACCTCGACGAGGATCGACGCGTCCGGCCTGAATGAGAATCACCTGGACAGAACGGTGAATGTTCCGGATATTGTGCTTAGTCCTGCGATTCCCGATCCCTACACGATCCACACCAGCGGGGATGATTTCCCGGGGAAATCCAAGGGACCTTTCCTGCGGGCGATGAAGGCAATCGACGCGCATCAGATGCCGGAAGCCATTAAGGATCTTCAGGCAGCCGTGGATGGATCGCCGAAGTTCAGCGACGGCTGGCATGCGCTGGGCGTGGTGTACGACAAGACCGGCCACAAAGAAGAGGCGAAAGACGCCTACATGAAAGCCATCAATGCCGATCCGAAGATGCTCAGGGCTTATGTCACGCTGGCGCGGGTCTGCCTGCAGCTGAAAGACTGGCAGTGTGCCGCGGATACCTCCGAACGCATGACGAAGATTGACAGGAAGCATAATTACCCTGAGATCTACATGCACGAGGCTGTCGCGCGGTTCGAGTTGAAAGACCTTGCGGGGGCAGAGCAGTGCGCGGACGAGATGATCCGGCTGGATCCGACATCGAAATTCCCGCGAATCGAGTATGTGCTGGGCCGGATTCTCGAAGCCAAAGGCGATATCAACGGGGCGCGCGAGCATATGATGAAATACCTCTCGCTGGACGCGGCTTCGAAAGATAAAGAGCAGGTGCAGGCGTACATACTCGCACTCGGCAAACCGGAAGCCGGGCAGGTCAATCCGCCTGACCTGGAAATTCTGTAGCGCTCCAGGCCGATAGCCGGCGCAGCCCCACATCCCTCCCCACATCTGATAACCTGACCTGAAACGGGGAGGTCGTAATGGTTCGCGCGAAGCTGTTCTCCTGTGTCTGTCTGGCCGGGGCGCTGCTCGTCCTGGCTGGTTCTGCCAAAGCCGACATTTATCCGGTGATCATCATCGGAAAGGTCGTCATGCCCGACGGATCGGCGCCTCCGTTTACCGTTTCGATTGAAGAGGAGTGCAGCGATTTCTCCACGTCGAACGGCCCCCTGGTGGATAAGAACGGGCAGTGGGTCTGGCGGTTGAACATTGATCTCTATCAGTCGGTGTCCTGCATTTTCCGCGCGCACCACGACGGGTACACCTCGACCGAGATCGACGCTTCGAATATCAACACGAACTACCTGGACAAGACGGTGCACGTTCCGGACATTTTGCTGATGCCGAAGGTTCCCGATCCATATACGATCCATGTAACCGGGGACAACTACCCGGCGAAGGCCAAAGCTCCGTTTGAGAAGGCGATCAAGAGCATCGACATAGGCAACTACGAGGACGCTGTCGTCAATTTCAAAGTGGCGGTCGGGACTGCGCCTAAGTTCGCTGAGGGCTGGCATGCGCTCGGAGTTGTGTACGTCAATACGGGGAGACCGGAACTGGCGAAGGACGCTTTCCAAAAGGCGCTTGACGCGAATCCGAAACTGCTGACCGCCTATGTGACTCTTACCCGCACGTGCCTCCTTCTGAAGGACTGGCAGTGCGCTTCAGATACTTCCGCCCGTATGATCCGGGCGGATATCAAACACCTGTACCCGGAAATCTATCTCCATCGGGCTGTGGCTCTCTATTATCAGAAAAATCTCGACGCCGCGGAGCAGAGCGCGAACGAATTCGTGCGTTACGAAGGAGCCCACAAAATGCCGCGCGTGGAGTACGTGATCGGGCGTATCCTCGAAGCCAGGGGCGATCTCGACGGCGCGCGATCGCACATGACGAAATATCTCACGCTGGAACCCATGCCGCGCGATGTCGATCTGATCGTAGGGCGCCTGGGGCTCATGGGCAAGCCTGAAGCGGCCGATATCAACGTTGACCTGGAACTGCTATAACTGGTGGTACACGCGGCGCCAGTCGCGTTCGTTGTTCGCCGGGAAAAACGCGGCTTGCGCCGCGTGCGCCCCTGAAGCATTGTGTCCAGTGAATTTCAACGTAATTGATATACTGTGGGTCGCTGTAAGTCAGGAGGTCCCGTCGTGAAAACCAAACTTGCAATTCTCGCGGCTTCGGTGGGTCTGTTGTCGGTGGCGCTGCCCCTTTCCGCCCATCATTCGTTCGCGGCTGAGTATGACAACACCAAGCCGGTGAGCGTCAAGGGGAAAGCAGTAAAGATGGACTGGGTCAATCCCCACTCGCATCTGATTTTCGAAGTCACCACGCCGGATGGCAAGGTCGAAAAGTGGGTCGCGGAGACGCCTCCTCCGAACGGTTTGTATCGCGCCGGATGGCGGCAGAGCATGATCAAGGGCGGCGAGGAAATCACCGTCAACGGCTATCTGGCGAAGGACGGCGACAACCTGATGTGGGCGCAGAGCGTGGATTTCGCCGACGGGCGCCGCATCACGCTGAATTCGTCACCGCTGCCGGTGGAAGGTCGTGGCGCTGGTGAAGGTCGCGGCCCCGGTGGACCGCCTTCCCAGTAGCGCACGGCGTTTCCGTGTTCAAGGAGAATCGATGATTGCCCGAAACCCCGGCCGTACCGGGTTGTTGATTGCCGCGTTCGCGGTGGTTTTCGTCGCCGCGCCGGCATCGGCTCAGAAGAAGGATGCTTTCACGCCTGGTAAGACCTGGTACAACCAGCCGGATCTGATGGGCATCTGGATGCCTGCCAAGCCCGTCGACGATCTCGAAAAGGGAGGCTACATCAAGGATCCGCCGAATCACAAAATTCCTTACAAGCCCGGCGGAGCGGCGAAGCGCACGGAGAATCAGAAGAATGCGCAGACCGCCGATCTCGTCAACAAGTGCTACATGCCGGGCGTGCCGCGTCTGATGTATATGGGCTATCCGTTTCAGATTTTCGAAACGGAGAAGTATGTCGCCATCGCTTCTGAGTATTCGCATGTGTACCGCATGATTTATCTGGATGGCTCGCCGCATCTTGATTTTCCGGGACTGTGGGACGGCGATTCGCGCGGCCATTTCGACGGCAATACGCTTGTGAGCGACGTGACCGGCTTCAACGACATGACGCTGCTCGACAAGGCCGGGGATTATCACAGCGATCAGCTGCATGTGACCGAGCGCTTCACGCGGACCGGGCCGAAATCGCTGCTGTATGAAGCAACAATCAGCGATCCCATGACCTTTACGCAGGACTGGAAGATCGCGGTGCCTATGGTGGAGAAGACAGGTCCCACAACGCGGCTGATGGAACACGAGTGCCAGGAACTGGCCTATGGCCAGTGAGCGCACAGGCCGAAGGGTCCGTTGTGCGCGAAAGGGAATGAGCATGAGATCAGGGATGATGAGACTCGTACTGGGATTTGCTCTTGTGGTCAGCACGACCGGTGTCTTCGCGCAGCCGCCGGGGGGCGGCAGAGGCCGCGGCGCACCGCCTCCTCCGGCAGGTCCGATTGGCCGGCTTCCCGATGGTCATCCCGACATGCAGGGTTTCTGGACGCCTCCCGCGATCACCAATATCGAACCCGCGCAGGGACGCGGCGGGCGAGGCGGCGGGCGCGGTCCGGCTCCGGGTGGGCCGGCTCCGGCAGCAGTGCCGGCACGCGGCGGATTTGCCGCCACTGGATTCGGCGGAAGGGGCGCGAGCATCGATACGCCCGATGGCAAGATTCCCTACGAGCCCGAAGCGCGCGCCAAACAGCAGGACATCCTGAACAACCACATGGCGGATGAACCCGAGCTGCACTGCTTTCCTTCGGGCGTGCCGCACAGCGAGTCGAATCAGTTCGGCGTACAAATTCTCCAGACACCGGGTTACTTCGTGCAGCTTTCGGAGTTCATGCACACGG
The DNA here is from genome assembly GCA_963832905.1 of Terriglobia bacterium. Lineage (GTDB taxonomy): Bacteria > Acidobacteriota > Terriglobia > Bryobacterales > Bryobacteraceae > BOG-234. Next base: position 179,243 of record CAWHVO010000003.1, read on the forward strand.
TGCGCATCATCCCGACCGATAACCGGCCGCACATCGATTCGAAGATCCGTCTGTTCCAGGGCGATCCGGTTGGGCACTGGGACGGCGACACGCTGGTGGTCGATACCACGAATCAGAACACGAAGACATGGTTCGACACATCGGGCAACTTCAAAACCGAAGCACTGCACGTGACGGAGAAGTTCATTCCGCGGGACGCGAACACCATCGTGTACGAAGCCACGATGACCGATCCGGATATCTACACTCGGCCGTGGACGGCGCGCTGGAATATCAATCGCGCGCGGCAGACGACTATGTCTGACGGGCATCCCTACGAGCAGATGGAATTCGGCTGCATCGAAGGCAACGAAGACCTGCAGCACTACACGGTGGACAAGGGCGGAAAAGCGCCGAAGAAAAGGTAGCCGTCAGCTGTACCGCCGGCGGTCGCAGCCGCCGGCGATTTTAGTCGCATCTTTTCACTTCCCGACCAGGTGCTGGACGTCCCGGTTGTTTTCGGGACAGATAAATTCGTAGATCGTTTCCGCCGGCGCAAGCTCCGATTCGCGCTTCATCGTATAAGGCCGCGCCAGCACACCCGGGTCTTCGACCGTGATATCCGTCCGCAGATGCCCGAGGTCCAGGCGCGTGTACTTCTCGATCACGTGCAGCTTGTCGGAATGCGGATGCGATGCCTGATCGAGCCACGAGTCTTCGTTGAAGCCGACGCGATCGACGACCAGCGTGTCCCCTTCCCAGTGCCCGACGTTGTGTCCATACCACGCGGGTACGGGATCGCTCGGATGGGCGCGGCCATCCAGATAGAATCTGATGGAACCCTGGGCTGTCGTCGTCGGAAATGACGATCATCATGCCGGCGCTCTGTACAGTCTCATAAACCGGACCGAGGCGCAGCACGGGTGAAGGCAGGCAGCGCGCCTGCGGGCTGTCGCGGCGATTGTTGTCGGTGCGCTCCTTCGCAACTGCGATCGCATTCGGCAGCCACTCCGGGCGGCCTGGGTCGAGGGTGCGCGGCGACCACCAGGTGCCGGAGAGGTCGGGTTTGCCGTCTTTCATACGCGGTGTCGGACCCACGGGAGGCTTGTGCCGCTTCGCCGCGGCCTCGATCGCGAGGCGATCTTCTCCGAGCGTGCCGAGCTGCGTGGTGTCCCGCAGATGAACGTCGAACGCGGTGGTCTTCGCGGCCGCCACGGCGACGTTCTTCTGGTCGAAACCGTTGAATCCGGCAACGCTCGCCATCACTTCGTACGTCCCGGCCGGGAGGTCTTTGAACGCATAGGCGCCGCCCCCCGCGGTCGTGGCGCGGAACCCTTTGCCGCTCACCAGGTTCTTCGCCTGCACAATGACGTTGGTCAGCGCCTCGCCGACCGGATCGAGCACGCGGCCCTCGATGGAGCCGCGATCATTCTGTGCGAAAGCCGCGGCGGCAAAGAACGCCGTAACCACCGCAGTTCTGAGGAGCCTCATAAGATGTATTCTCTACTAATATGACCTGGCGGCTCATCCAAATCTCGCTGGCGTTCGACGGGCAGGCGCCTCTGGACACGCTCGAAAAAGCAGGAGGTCCCTCGTGAGCCCCCGTTATTTACTGTTTCTGATTGCAGCAACCTTCGCCATAGCGCAGCAGCCGCCGGGCCGCCAGGGAGGCGCGCAGCGCACACCCACCGCGCCGCCGCCCATCAGATGGCCGTCACCCCCGCTGCCTGACGGCCCGATCATCCTCGACACCGGCATCCAGCATCAGATCAAACTGACGGTGACGAAAGGCTTCAATCAGCCATGGAGCATGGCGTTTCTGCCCGACGGCGCGATCCTGGTTACGGAGCGGCCGGGCCGCCTGCGCATCGTGCGGAACGGGGTGCTCGATCCGACCCCGGTTGCCGGCTTGCCCGCGATCAAGGCTCAGGGACTGGGCGGGCTGATGGACCTTGCGCTGCATCCGAAGTTCAGCGAAAACCACCTCGTCTACTTCACCTATCACAAGCCGCCGGCCAGCGGTAACGGCCAGGGCGTCATCACGCTGGCGCGCGCCCGCTGGGACGGCGCGGCGCTTACCGATGTCAGCGACATCTTCAGCGCCATTCCGAACGGCAACGCGTCGCGCATCATCTTCGGCCGGGACGGGATGATCTACATGTCGATCGGGGTGGGCGACCCTCCGGCCGCCGCGGCGGCGCAGGATCCGAACGATCTGGCAGGCAAAGTTCTCCGGCTGAAGGACGATGGCACGGTGCCGCCGGACAATCCGTTTGTCAACCGTTCCGGATACCGGCCCGAGATTTACACGATGGGACACCGCAATGCGCTCGGTCTCGCCGTGCAGCCGGACACCGGCGCGATCTGGGAATGCGAAGACGGGCCCAACGGCGGCGACGAGATCAATGTGCTCGCGCCGGGGAAGAATTATGGATGGCCGGTCGTGAACAACGGCCGGTTCTATCTCGGTGCGCCCGTTTCCGAAAACCCGTATAAGGAAGGCATGGAGCCGCCTGTGGTGTACTGGGTGCCTGCCATTGCGGTTTCAGGTCTGACGTTTTACACCGGCGACAAATTTCCCAACTGGAAGAACAACGTCTTCGTCGGCGGCATGCGCCAGGGCGAGGTGCCGCGCTCGGGTCATCTCGAACGCATCGACTTCAACGCGAAATGGGAAGAGCTGCATCGCGAGTCGATGCTGCGCGAACTCCAGAACCGCATTCGCGACGTGCGCGAAGGGCCGGACGGATACCTCTATATACTTACCGCCGAGAACGACGGCGCGCTGATGAAAATGGAGCCGGCGCCCGCACCCCGGTAGTGGCACAGGCTTCAGCCTGTGATCTTCCCGCTTACATCAGCGCCCGGTAAATTGCGATTCCGCCCAGGGCGGCGCCGTAAATGACGACCACGATGGCCAGAATCGTCACAAGCCGGTCGATCTGCTGAATCTTGCTTGCTATGGCTTCCTGTTTTGCGAGCACCGCATCGGTCGCGTCGCTCAGATGAACCAGTTCGTCTGCGCCGGACCCGACCATCTTCCGGTACCCGTATACGGCCAGCAGGGCCACGATGATGACGATCCACAGCGCGAGGGGAATCGACATAGGCAAAACCTCCAGCGATATACTCTATCCCAAAAATGGCCCGGCGCAAGTGGCCTTTTGATTCAGATATAATCGCCCATCATGAAGGCAACTGGGGGGACTCTCCTCCTTTTGATTCTGTGCGCGACTCTGTCAGCGCAGTGGTTCGGTTACCCCACGCCCGGATTGCCGCGCACACCCGACGGCAAACCGAACCTCAGCGCGCCGGTTCCGAAGAATGCCGACGGGCATCCTGACCTTTCCGGCGTCTGGCGTCCGGACACGCGCCCGCTGCAGGTGATCGCGCCCGACTCCGCCATTCCGTTCCAGCCGTGGGCGAAGAAGCTGACCGAAGAGCGGGCGAACGGAGCCCGCGGTATAGACGATCCGGCCGCGCACTGCATTCCGGGCATGCCGAAGCTGGTGGTGCTGCCGTACCCGTACAAGTTCGTGCAGGTGCCGGGGATGATGCTGATGCTGTACGAGGGGTTCACGACGTACCGGCAGGTGTTCACGGACGGGCGGTCGCTGCCGAAGGACCCGCAGCCCTCCTGGCTGGGGTATTCGGTGGGGCACTGGGAGGGTGACACGTTCGTGGTCGATACGATCGGCGTGAACGAGCGCACCTGGCTGGATAACGCGGGACGCCCGCACAGCGATGCGATGCATCTGACCGAGCGGTATCACCGGCGGGATTTCGGGCATCTGGATATGCAGCTGACGATCGACGATCCGAAGGCTTACACGAAGCCGTGGAGCGTGGCGGAGAACGCGGTGCTGCTGCCGGACACCGATCTGCTCGAATACGCCTGCAGCGAGGACAATAAGGATCTGCCGCATCTGTTCGGCAAGTAGAGTTCAGCGTTTTTTGTTGCTACTCTTCCTCAAAATCCGCGCGGCGTTTGTTTTGTGGGGTGGGCTGTCAGCCTGCCCGCCGGTTGCCAACCGGCGTCTTAATTCTTCAAGCCCACGCGACGCCAGCTGCGTGATCCGAATCTGCTGCGGGGCCAGCAGGGCTTCGGCCTTGCCGCAGAGTTTTACCCGGCGCGGAGCCCTACGAATTTCACGGTAATCCCGCTTCTTCCAGAACCGCGGTCCACCCTAATCGTGAAACTGCTGTAATGATTTTCTCCCGCGAGAGGACAGCGCTGCGGCGTCTCCGAAAGTGAGCCGATGGCCTGCTCCAGTCCCACAAGCCAGCGCGCCCCGCCTTTCCAGCCTGTTCGGCAATGAGCCAGTCGAGAATGTTGAGAATGTCGCGCTCTGCTTGTTCAGTCTGCTCAACGCGAAAAGCAGTACTTCGCGCGCACTTCGGTGAAGAACTCGCCTCCGGGTCGCGTCCGTCCGGCTCTCACGTCCCCGTGCGCTTCGCTGACGGCGGCGACGGTTTCGCTGTACTCCTGATGTTCCCAGGCGAGATAATCCGCCAGCACGTCGTCAAGCGCAGCAGAGACTAAAAAAACATCCGCCTCAATCGAAGAGCCGGAAATCCGTCGTATCGGATCCCCTGTAACTCTCGCCTTCGTCGTCCGAAGATTACTGCCCGCGACGGAGGCGAAGATCACGGACCGCGTTTGGAGCATCAAGGATGCTTCTGGCGTGATATGCTTTCGCGATGCCGGAAGAATTGACGCCGGCGCAAAAGGCTGCGCGGACTCGACGGCTACGCGCCATTGAGCGGGAAACCCGGCAGAAGCATTTGAACGCCTTCGAGAAGGCCCGCGCGTCGGAAGCTGCCAGCAAGGAAGCACTGCGCGCATACTGCGAAAAGCACGACTGGCGCGTGGCTTTCTTCGAGGGCAAAACCGGATCGCCTCGCACGGGCATTATCGACGCCATCATTTTCCGCATCAGTAAGGACAATGCCGATGTGCTCGATCTTCGTTTGGTTCAACTCAAAGGCGGGAGAGCTGGTATAAGCGGGATGGAGATCGCCAGACTGAAGAAGGCAACGGGCGCTATCGTTACGAGTTGGATGCTCGCCGCGTTCGACGGGGAATCCCTGCACATGCTGCCGGAGCCCGATTGAGACCGCCAAGCGCAGGTCGGCGGCAAAGGTGTCGAGTGAAGACGTTGAATCGATGACGGACGGGGAACTCGCTCAGCCGACTCCGTGTCCGCCGGGTATTCCGCCAGAACTTGGGACGAAGAAATGAAGCGACAGGCCTAGCAGCCTGTGGTAAAAGTCCGGATTTCGCCTCCAAACATGTGACCTCTGAAATGTTTCAGACGTCATAAGCAGCATGGCGATGGGCAAGCGCAAAGCGAAGCAGGAACCGCTGTTTTTCAACGCCCAGGATATCCCCAAGGCGGCAAGTCATCCGTTCTACGCGAAGGTGAACGAAATCCTGGAGCGGAACAAGGTCGACAAACGCCTGGAACATCTGTGCAAGAGGTTTTACAAGCCGGTCATGGGTCGGCCAAGCATGGCGCCGGGTGTGTATTTCCGGATGCTGCTGCTCGGCTACTTTGAAGGAATCGATTCGGAACGCGGGATTGCGTGGCGCGTGGCGGACTCGTTTTCGTTGCGGGAGTTTCTGGGATTCAGTCTGACCGAATCGACGCCGGACCATTCGACGATGTCGCGCACGCGCCGGCTGATGCCGGTGGAAACGCACAAAGCCGTGTTCCGCTGGTTCGTGAAGGTGCTGGGCAAAGAAGGCTTGATGGACGGGCAGACCATCGCCGTAGACGCGACCATGCTGGAAGCCAATGCCGCGATGCGTTCGATCCGGCGGCGCGACGACGGCCGCGGCTATGACGAATATCTGAAGGATCTGGCCAAAGCTGAAGGCATTGAGGAGCCTACGCGCGAGCAGGCCGCGAGGCTGGACCGGAAGCGCAAAAAGAAGGCCTCCAATAAAGAGTGGATGAGCCCTACCGATAGCAGCGCGCGCATCGCCAGGATGAAGGATGGCCGCACGCATCTGGCGCACAAGGCCGAGCATGCGGTCGATCTGGCCAGCGGCGCGGTGGTGGCGATCACGCTGCAGGCGGCGGATCTGGGCGACACCACCACCATCGGAGTCACCTTACAGGAAGCCCAGGCCAACGCGGCGCTGATCAACGAACGCGGCGTCGAAGAGCTGGTGGCCGACAAGGGATATCACAGCAATGAAGTTCTGGTCGATTTGCATGCGGACGGGGTGCGCAGCTATATTCCGGAGCCGGAGCGCGGGCCGCGGAATTGGGACGGCAAGGAAAAAGAACAGAAGCAGGTGTATGGGAATCGGCGGCGGATGAGTGGACGGCGCGGCAAAGATCTGCAGAAGCTGCGCACCGAGCTGACCGAAAGAAGTTTTGCGCACATGTACGAAACCGGCGGCATGAGACGAACGCACCTGAAGGGTCAAAAGAACATTCTCAAGCGGCTTCTGTTCCACGCGATCGGATTCAATCTGGCGCTGCTGGTCCGGGAGTGTTCCGGAATCGGCAAACCGAGGACCCTGCAGGGCCTCTCAGATGCGATTTTGCTTGTCCAGATCGCGATGACCGCACTGGCGGCCCGCTGGATCGAATTAATCGAAGATAGCGAGCCCGCTTCCCGCCTCGAGATCACTTCCTTGGGATTTTCCCGCCTCCATCAACACTCGAAGCGTTTTGCACTTCTACCACGGGCTGCTAGTACATCGCGGAATGGAAAGCCGAGGTCACGAAAAACATCCGAGAGTACGACCGTTCAAAGGCAGTTAAGAAGGCCAGCGCGACACGCACCAAGCCCAAAAGTCGAGACTGACTGTCATGCGCGTTGATCAGGTTGTGGCAATTGAGCGCTGTCATGGTTGCGGCCTTGAGGTTGGCCCCATTCTGCTCCCCGTTTCCATCCGGCTACATATAGCTGAAGATCCAGAGGACTCTCCGTTGCCATTATTCCAGTTGATTGTTGCGTGTCCCGAATGCAGGCTTGCGTCTTCATACAGGGGCGCAGCCATCCGGTTCCGGCCCTCTCGAACGCCCGGCCAAAGTCAACTCGATCGCCATGGCGACACCTCGCTCGCAGTTCGGCTGGCGAGGAGATGCGGCGTAGATAGCTGCGCGATTCCGCTAACCATCCATACAACAATGGCCGCCGAAACAACCGTCCCGCAACTGACGCGCGCAGCCTCCGAATGGCGATTCGATAAAAGCTGTCGGTGTAATCTCGGACCTGACAGTCACCAGTTGGCAGACCGCCATACGGACGTGACCTACGTAATCGACGGGATCGGGATTCCGCCTGATTGTCGGTGGACGATTTCATCGGCTCCATGATTTTTCGGCGCTTCACCGCCTCGGGCAACCCGGCGAACACCTCGCCAGTCGCTGCGGGGAAGCTTACCGTCACAAACCGTTTCGGAGCTTAATCTGGTCCCACGGGACAGTGCGTCCCTGGGCGAAATCACGTGCCGATTCATCGCGCTGCCGGATCAGTTCGGCGGCCTTCTCCGACTCGATCTCGTCGAGGAACGACTCGATTGCCTAACGGGCGATCAGAAGCTCCGACAAAGCCAGGTTGGTGTCGCCTCCGTACGACTCGGCCATCGAATCCAGAATCGGGTCAGCCTCTGCGGTGAGTTGAACCGTGCGGATCGCCATGGATCCAGTTTAGCGGTAACGGCCGTGGGCTGTTCACAGATTTCGAAAACAACTACCCAGTTGCGCCAACTTCTGGCCGGGCAGCATCTTACATGGACCCTCACGCTCCTCCTCGGGAACCGCCGCGATCCGGTTCCCGTCCGCGCCATGTTATGGTGGGGCCGGAAAGGCAGTTCGAAAATGCTATTGAAAATACCAGGCCCGCGCAACAAATTGAATCCAAAAGCCGAAAACCCCAAATTGGCTTCGTTCGCACAGCCCTGAACGGGCGGGGCGGGCGAGGGCGGGCACCCCAACCCGCCTGCAGGATGACATCCCGCCCCACATCACACTTGACAATCATCCACTCATATTTCATAATCGGATTAAGCTAATGGCCGGGGTCATCCTCGGTGCAGCATTTCTAAGGAGGTTCCAGTCAGGAACATGGGCAAAATCATAGGTATAGACCTCGGCACGACCAATTCAGTCGTGGCCGTCATGGAAGGCGGGCAGCCCACCGTCATTGCCAATCAGGAGGGCGGACGCACCACCCCCTCGGTCGTGGCGTTCACCAAGGCCGGCGAGCGGCTGGTCGGGCAGGTGGCCAAGCGTCAGGCGATCACCAACCCTGAGAACACCATCTTCTCGATCAAGCGGTTTATGGGCCGCCGCTCGGATGAAGTCAGCGAAGAGCAGAAGATGGTCCCGTACAAGGTGGTGCGGGGCGACAACGGCGACGCCCGCGTCGATATCCAGGGCAAGAAGTACACGCCGCCCGAGATTTCCGCCATGATCCTGACCAAGCTGAAGGAGGCCGCCGAAGCCTACCTGGGCCAGAAGGTCACCGAAGCCGTGATCACGGTTCCGGCCTACTTCAACGACTCGCAGCGCCAGGCGACCAAGGACGCCGGCAAAATCGCCGGTCTCGAAGTCAAGCGCATCATCAATGAGCCGACGGCGGCGGCGCTCGCCTACGGGCTCGACAAGAAGAAGAACGAAACCATCGCCGTGTACGACTTCGGCGGCGGCACGTTCGATATCTCAATCCTCGAAGTCGGCGACGGCGTGGTCGAGGTGAAATCGACCAACGGCGACACGCACCTCGGCGGCGACAACATCGACCAGCGCGTCATGGACTGGATCATCGCCGAATTTAAGAAGGAGCAGGGCATCGACCTTTCGAAAGACCAGATGGCGCTGCAGCGGCTCAAGGAAGCTGCCGAAAAAGCCAAGATGGAGCTCTCGACGCTGCTCGAAACCGACATCAATCTGCCGTTCATCACGGCTGACGCGAGCGGCCCGAAGCATCTCGCAATGAAGCTGACGCGGTCGCGCTACGAGCAGATGTGCGAAGACATCTTCCAGCGCTCGGTGGGGCCCTGCAAGCAGGCGCTGGCGGATGCGGGCGTGACCCCGGACAAGATCGACGAAGTGGTTCTGGTGGGCGGCTCGACCCGCATCCCGCGCATCCAGGCCATCGTGAAGCAGCTCTTCAATAAAGAGCCGAACAAGACGCGTGAACCCGGACGAAGTGGTCGCGGTGGGCGCGGCTGTGCAGGGCGGCGTACTGGGCGGCGAAGTGAAGGATGTGCTGCTGCTCGACGTGACGCCTCTGTCGCTCGGTATCGAAACGCTGGGCGGCGTGTTCACCAAGCTGATCGACCGCAACACGACGATTCCGACGCGCAAGAGCGAAACTTTCTCGACCGCGGCGGAGAGTCAGACGTCGGTCGAAATCAAGGTGTTCCAGGGCGAGCGCGCCATGGCGAAGGACAACCGGCTGCTGGGCGTGTTCCAACTGGTCGGGATTCCGCCCGCGCCGCGCGGCGTGCCGCAGATCGAAGTCACGTTCGACATCGACGCCAACGGCATTCTGAACGTGCTGGCCAAGGACAAGGCCACGAACAACGAGCAGAAGATCACCATCACGTCTTCGTCGGGCCTGTCGAAGGACGAAGTCGAGAAGATGGCGAAGGACGCCGAATCGCACGCGGCCGACGACCGGAAGGCGAAGGATCAGATCGAGGCCCGAAACCGCGCCGACGCGATGGTTTACAACGTCGAGAAGACGCTGAAGGAGCATCGCGACAAGATCAGCGCGGATGAAGCGAAGACGATCGAGGCTGCGCTCGAGGACGTGCAAGCAGGCGATCAACGACAGCGATCCGGAAAAGCTGAACGCCGCGACCGACCGGCTGACCCAGGCCAGCCACAAGCTGGCCGAGGCGATGTACAAAGCGTCGTCGCAGCCGGGTGCGGGCAGCGCTGGCGATGGCTCCGCGCCGCCGCCTCCGCACGACGGCGGTGGCGACAAGCCGAAGGAGGATGTGGTCGACGCCGAGTTCGTAGACGTAGACGACAAGAAGTAACGCCGGCGGTCTTGCCGCCGGTGCAGTTAGTTGAGGAAGCCGGGGCAGGTCACATCCTGCCCCGTTCCGTTAATCAAAATGCCATCGCCCCCTAAACACGATTACTACGAAACGCTGGGCGTTCCGCGAAACGCTTCGGAGGATGACATCCGCAAAGCATACCGGAAGCTGGCGCGTAAGTATCATCCCGATCTGAACCCCGGCGACAAGTCCGCCGAAGATCGCTTCAAGAACGTTCAGGAAGCCTACGACGTGCTGAGCGACGCGAAGAAGAAGCAGATGTACGACACGGTCGGCTTCTACTCGGACAGCGGGTTCCCGTCCGGCGGCGGTGGCGCGGGCGGTGGCCGGACCCATCCGAATATGGATTTCAATGGGTTCGATTTTTCCGAGATGTTCCGCGACGCGCAGACGCACGAGGCGCGGCGGCGCAGCGGGGGCGGAGGAGCCGCGGGCAGCGGCGGTACGGGTTCGTTCAAGGACATCTTCAGCCAGTTCTTTCATGGCGGAGGGGACGAGCCGGAGCAGGAGCCGACCAAGGGCGCGGACCTCGAGTACGCGCTGAACATCGATTTCTGGCAAGCCATCCGGGGCACGCAGGCGAAGATCGAGATCACGCGCTACGAGCAGTGCGGCACCTGTCACGGTACGGGCGGCAACGAGGCGGGTTCGGCGGTCTGTCCGCAGTGTCAGGGGACGGGCAACGTGACCCAGATGGCGGGCAACATGAAGTTCAATCTGACCTGCCCGCGATGCAACGGCAAAGGGCGGCTCAAAAACGTCTGCCCAACGTGCCATGGCGACGGGCGGCTGGCCCACACAGAAATGGTGGAAGTGCGCATTCCGCCGGGTGCGCAGAGCGGTTCGCGGCTGCGCGTGGCGGGCAAAGGCAACGCCGGAACCATGGGCGCGCCCGCGGGCGATCTCTACATCACCACCAACGTGCGAGGAGCATCCGCTGTTCCGGCGCGAGGGCGACAACATCAACATCAAGATCCCGATCACGGTGGCGGAGGCGGGGCTGGGGGCGAAGATCGAAGTGCCGACCATCGATGGCCGCACGCTGCTGAAGATTCCGCCGGGGACGCAGAACGAGCAGAAGTTCCGCCTGCGCGAGCGCGGCGTTTTCAATTCCCGCAAAAGCACGCGCGGCGATCAGATCGTGCAGGTGATGATCAAAGCGCCCTGGTGCAGGACGAGCGTACGAAGGAGCTGCTGCGGGAACTGGCCACCCTGCATCCGGAGGACCCGCGCAAGGAGCTGTTCGAGGAGGCCGACCGCGTCCATGCGTGAGAAGTCCAAAGCCGCGTACATGATTTCGTCGGTAGCGGAGCAGTACGGCGTGCATCCGCAGACGCTGCGGCTGTACGAGCGCGAAGGGCTGCTCAAGCCGAGCCGCAGCGACGGCAATACGCGGCTGTATACCGACGAGGATCTCGAGCGGCTCGAAGTGATTCTGCATCTGACGCGCGACTTGGGCGTCAATCTGGCGGGCGTCGAGATCATTCTCAATATGCGCGCCAAGATGGCGGCGATGCAGACCCAGATCGAGGAGTTCGTGCGCGGTCTGAATCAGGAACTGGCCAATCGGCCACGGGCGGCTGCGCCGGAAGAGCAGATGTCGCTGGTTCCGGTGGTCCGGATCATCCCGAAGGCGCCCGTCAAGACGAAACGTGGCACAGGCTCCAGCCTGTGACTCCGCCGTGTAAGCAATGTTAAAGCCCGCCGGATCCTGGCACGGAATTTGATATATTGGGCGTGCTTCCTGGAGACAGAAATGAGATCACGATTCGCATTGCTGCTGGCCTGCGCAGCCGGCCTTACCGTTTCGGCGCTTCCCGCGCTGGCCCATCACTCGTTTGCGGCGGAATACGATGCCAGCAAGCCGGTCGACCTGAAGGGCACGGTTACCAAGGTCGAGTGGACGAATCCGCACGCGCGGTTCTACCTTGACGTGAAGGACGAGAAAGGCAACGTCACGAACTGGAACTTCGAGCTGGCCAGCCCGAACGTGCTGTCGCGCAACGGCTGGACGCGGCATTCACTCAAAGAAGGCGACGTCGTCGAAGTTCACGGTGCGATGGCGAAGGATGGATCGAATCTCGCGAATGCGCGCACGGTGACGCTGGCGGACGGACGCAAGGTCTTCGCCGGGTCGAACACCGATCCCAAATAAGGAAGCAGGAGTCCCCAGATGCAGAAGATCCTTTTCGCGCTTTTTGCGGGAGCGCTGGCGCTTACAGCGCAGACGACGCCGACGCCCGCGCAGAATCGCGTGGCTCCGGCGGGCGGCAGCGTCGACGCGGCTGCGCAACCGGCCGTAGGAACAAGGCGGCGCCCGCCTGAGCGTCCGAAGGGACCAACCCCGCATCTGGCGGACGGCACGGTCGATCTGTCGGGCGTGTGGAACGGCGGCGGGCCGATCGGCGACATCAAGCAGGGCATGCCGAAGGGCGCGGAGGTTCCGATGACCCCGGCGGCGGAGAAGATTTTCAAGTCGCGGCAGTCGAAGGACGATCCCGAAGCCAACTGCCTGCCGACGGGCATTCCGCGCATTTCACCTTATCCGTGGCGCATTGTGCAGACGCCGACGCATGTGTTCTTTCTCTTCGAAGGCAACATTCACAGCTTCCGGCAGATCTTCACCGACGGACGGAAGCATCCGGACGATCCGGATCCGACGTGGTACGGGCACTCGATCGGCCATTATGAAGGCGATGCGCTGGTTATCGACACGATCGGGTTCAACGACAAGTTCTGGTTCGATTTCGCAGGGCATCCGCACACCGAGCAGTTGCACACGATCGAGAAGTACACACGCAAGGATCTGGGTACACTCGATGTGGACACGACGATTATCGATCCGGGCGCTTATACGAAGCCGTTCGACCTGCACTTCACCGCGACCCTGCGGCCGAAGGAAGAACTGATGGAGTACATCTGTCAGGAGAACCAGCAGGACGCCAAGCACATGGTCGGCTTCGCGGGCCTGAATTAGTTCTCTTAACCAGCCAGGCCCGGAAGTCCGCCCGCGGTTTTCGCAGACCTGACGGCTCGCAGCACCGCCATCGCCATCGCTTCGGCGGCGGCGACCCCGACCTGATCCACCGTCGCGCGTTCCTTGCCCAGCGAGATGGCGAAGGTGATATCGCCATCCTGCATCGTATTGACCGGCGAAATCGTCCGGGCCACGCCGAGGCTCGCCGAGCGCGGCCAGTTTGTTCGTCTGAACGCGATCGAGGCGCGCGTTGGTCGCCACGATCGCCGATCACCGTATTGCCGCCGCGTCCGGCGGATTCGGGCCGTGCCGCATGACCGCGGCCGAGTCGGCGAACTCGCGGCTGGTTGGCTGACACACGGGCGCCCGCGACGATCTTTCCGGTCGCGCGGATCGATCACATCGCCCAGAGCGTTTACAGCCACCAGCGCGGCGACCATCACACCCGTTGCCAAGCGTCAGCGAAGCGGTGCCGATTCCGCTTTTCATCGCTTGCTTCATGCCGAAAATCTTGCCGACGGTGGCTCCCGTGCCGGCGCCGACGTTGCCCTCCGTGACGGGTCCGGAATTCGCCGCCAGCGCCGCTTTTTCGCCCATCTCGCGGGTGGGACGCACATCGGGCGCGGCCGATGCCGAGATCGAAAAGAATGGCGCCGGGCACGATCGGCACGTGGGTGACGCCGGCGTTGTATCCAATGCCGCGCTTTTCGAGAAGATTGCGCACGCCGCAGGTGGTTTCGAGACCAAAGGCGCTGCCCCCCGAGAGCACGATGGCATGCACATTCGGCGCGACATGGCCGGGGTGCAGCGTGTCGAGCTCGCAGGAACCGGTGGCCGAACCGCGGATGTCCACGCCGCCCACCGCATCGGTGCCGCAGAGAACGACAGTGCATCCGGTGAGAGCTACGGCGTCCGTTGCGTGACCCACCAGAATGCCGGGAACGTCGGTCAATCCTTCATAGGCATGCTCGTATGCTAGCATCGAAATCTAGCGCACAGGCCGGAGGGTCCGTTGTGCGCGCCACTAAACTGTGCTCGATTTTCTGAAGGGCCCGATCCAGGCGATTCAGGAGTTCTACGAGCTGACCGGCCGGGCCATCCGGAACGTCATCCGAAAGCCCCACTACGTCGACGACATCCTGCTGCAGATGGACTCGATCGGCGTGGGCAGCATGCCCATCGTTCTGCTGACCGGCTTTTTCACCGGCGCCGTGATGGCCATGCAGATGGGGCGCGAGCCTGCAGCAGTACGGGCAGACGGGCCGCACCGGCACGTTCGTCTCGATCATTCTGGTGCGCGAACTGGGGCCGGTGCTGGCGGCTGTCATGGTGGCCGGGCGCAATGCGTCCGGGCATCGCGAGCGAACTGGGCTCCATGAAAGTGACCGAGCAGATCGACGCCATGCGCGCGCTCGGCACCGATCCGATTCAGAAACTGGTGACGCCCCGCATGATCGCCACCGCGCTCATGCTTCCCTGCCTGACCGTGATCGACGATTTCGTCGGCATGATCGGCGGCTGGGTCATGGCGCGGTCTCTTTTCGGCTGCCGACGCGGCAGTACTGGACGCTGGTCTGGCAGGCGCTGGTGTGGAGCGATGTGGCGCAGGGGCTGGCTCAAGCCGTTCATTTTCTCCTTCGCGATTTCGCTGATCGGCTGCTTCTACGGGCTGCGCGCCACGCGGCGGCACGCAGGGCGTGGGCCGCGCCACCACGCAGGCGATGGTCGCGGCATCGGTAGCCATCTTCATTCTGGACTTTTTCATCGGCAAGATCTTCGTCGAGGTAGTGAGCGGAGATGAGCGCAAATGCCGGAAATAGCGCAGTAGCGCAGTCTGCTCGCAGGATGTGCGAGGACAGCTGACTCGTTTCGAAGGTCGCGTCGTTTCGACGACGGCACGCGCGCGCTCGACGATATGTCGTTCAACGTGCGTGAGGGCGAAACGCGGATTATCCTGGGCGCGGCGGGCAGCGGCAAGACCGTGCTGCTCAAGACCGCGATGGGGCTGATCCGGCCGACGTCGCGGGCGGGTTTTTCTGTTCGATGAAGATGTGACCACGGATGCCGGAAGTCGAGCTGTTCGATGTCCGCAGCAAGATCGGCATGCTGTTTCAGGAAAGCGCGCTGTTCGATTCCATGACGGTCGCGCAGAACGTGGCTTATCCGCTGCTGAACCAAAAGGCGATCAGCATGCCGCGCGAAAAGATGGAACCGGCGGTGCGCGATTCGCTGCGCTTCGTGGAACTGGAGCAGACGATGGACCGGTATCCGAGCGAACTCTCGGGCGGCATGCGGCGCCGGGCGGCCATCGCGCGCGCGGTGGTGAACAAACCGCCGCTGCTGCTCTACGATTCGCCCACCGCCGGGCTCGATCCCATCACCGCGCACACCATCATGGCGCTGATCATCAAAGAGCGCGATGTGGACAATACGACGGCGCTGGTGGTGACGCATCGGTATCAGGACGGGAATCTGGTGGCCAACTTCCGCTACAATCCGAACAGTGGGCGGCTTGATCCTGCGATGACACGGACGGGGACCAACACGATATTCATGGTGATGCGCGAAGGGCGCCTTGTGTTTGAGGGCAATCAGACCGACCTGGAAGCATCGCGGGATTCGTACATCATCGAAGTTCGTGAAGCGGCCGGAAAAGGGCGCGGCTTAGGTTATGGCGTCGAAGGCCTGACTTTATGGCATCACAGAGAAAGAGTGCAGTGGGCGCAGCTGAAGGTCGGAATCCTCGCCGTGGCGGCGATGGTGATCGCGGGCGTGCTGATTTTTCTGCTTACCAGCCAGAGCAATCTTTTTGGGAGCGACTTTCACCTGACGACCTACATGGAAGATTCCGCCGGAATGGTCGCGAACGATCCGGTGCGCGTGAACGGAATCCTGGTCGGCTATATCGGGGGCATTAAGCTTTCGGGATCGCGCGATCCCAAGAAGACGGTAGAGATCGACATGGTGGTCCGGGAACAGTATCTGGACCAGATTCCCGAAGATTCGAAGGCGGCAGTCAGCGCCGCGAATCTGCTGGGATCGAAATACATCAACATCACGAAAGGGCTAAGCCCGAAGCATGTGGCGCCCGGTGGCGAGATTCAGGCGCTGCCGACGCAGGACATTCCGCAGATGCTGGCGCAGAGTTCGACCGTGCTGCTCGACCAGCTTCAGACGATCATCGGCCGCGTGGACGGGCTGCTGGCGGTGGTGGAGAACGGGCAGGGGAATATCGGGAAGCTGATCAAAGACGATTCGCTGTACAACCGTGCCAACGCGACTGCCGGTGAGGTGGATCAGCTGGTCAAGGATGTGAAGAACAGCAACGGAACCATCAGCCATCTGCTGTACGACGATCAGTTGTATAACGATATCCGCAAGCCGATTCAGCAGATCAACGACATGCTGGCGCAGGTGCAGGCGGGGAAGGGCACGCTGGGCAAAGCGATTTACGATCCGCAGATTTACGATGAGCTGCGCGCCACCAGCACCGAAGCGAAGAAGATGCTGGCGAACCTGAATGCGGGCAAGGGAACGGCCGGGAAGGTTCTGACAGACGACGAAGCGTATAAGCAGCTGGTCGCTATCAGTCAGAAGCTGAATACGACGATCGACAAGATCAATTCGGGGCAGGGGACGATCGGGCAGCTGATGGTCAACCCGCAGCTGTACGATTCCGTCATCGGAGCGACGCGCGAGATGGACCAGCTGCTGAAGGCCGTGCGGGCCAATCCGAAGAAGTTTCTGTCGATCAAGATGGCTATCTTCTGAAGTGATCAGGCTGATCGTCAACGGCGACGACTTCGGATTTACGCGCGGTGTGAATGAGGGCATCGTCGAGGCGCATCGCGACGGGATTCTCACGGCTACGACCCTGATGGCCAACGGCGCCGCATTCGATCATGCGGTGGAGCTGGCGCGGCAGACCCCAACGCTCGACGTGGGGTGTCACCTCGTGCTCGTCGAGGGGCAGAGCGTACTGGATCCATTGCGCGCACTGCCGAAGACCATAGGGGACACAGTGCGTGCCGTGCTGCGCGGCAGGCTGTCGCCTTACGATGAGCTGCGGGCGCAGGTGGAGAAGATCGTCGCGGCGGGGATTCGCCCTACACATCTCGATGCACACAAGCACGCGCATCTGCTGCCGCCCGTACTGGAGGCCGTGGGGCGGCTGGCGCGCGAGTTCGGGATTCCGTGGGTGCGAAGGCCGTTCGATTTCGGAATCGATCGCCGGGCGCGGGTGGAGAAGAACGTAATCGGGATGGGCCTGCGCGTGCTGCGGCCGCGGTTTGCGCGCGTGCTGAATGATCTGAAGATGACGGATCACTTCGCCGGGTTTCTTGTGACCGGAACGCTGCGGGAGAAGAATCTGATCGAAACGATTGAACGGCTGCCGGAAGGACTGACGGAATTCATGTGTCATCCGGGGAAGATGAGCGCGGAACTCGAATCGGCTTCGACAAGGCTGAAGGAGAGCCGCGAGGTGGAACTGCGGGCGCTCGTGTCGCGTGAGGTGCGACACGCAATTGAGCGGCGCGGGATTGAACTGGTCAATTACCGGCAACCAGGCTGACCGGGCTACTGATAAAATAGGCGCGAAATCGGCACCACGCCCCTGAAGGAGTTTCCATGGCAACTCTCAGCGTGAACGGAGTCCGGCGCGAAGTCCGGGCTCCGAACGATACCCCGCTTCTCTACGTCCTCAAAAACGACCTCGACATTACCAGCCCGCAGTTCGGCTGCGGACTTGCGCAGTGCGGCGCCTGTTCGATACTTCTCGATGGCAAGGAGGTCCGCTCCTGCATCACCACTGTTGCCGCCGCGAACGGCAAGGAAATCACCACGCTCGAAGGCCTGCCCGCCCGCTGGGCGAAGCAGCGCGGCCTTTCCGCTGCCGACGCCGCAAAGACACTCCATCCGGTTCAGGAAGCCTGGATTGAAGAACAGACTCCGCTGTGCGGCTTCTGCCAGAACGGCATGATGATCAAGGCCACCGAACTGCTCGAGGCCAACCCGCGGGCCACTGTCGCGCAGATCAAAGAAGCGTTCACAACATCCGGCCCGTCGGCGCATCTGTGCCGCTGCGGAAGTTACACCGCGATCATTGACGCTGTGCAGCGCGCCGGCGCGGCGATGGCGAAGGGAGGTAAAGCATGACAACGTACAAACCAGTCCTCACCCGCCGCGGCTTCGTGAAGACCGGCGGCGCGCTTGTTGTGGGCTTCACGCTGGTGGGCCACACTGAAGCCGCCGTACCGAAGAATACGCTTGACCCGACGCTGCCCGGCTCGTGGATCGAAATCCATCCCGACAATACTATCCTCATCCGTACCGGCAAGAGCGACTTCGGCCAGGGAACTACTTACACCGCCTACAGGCAGATCGTCGCGGAAGAACTCAGCGCTTCGTTCGAATCGATCACGACGGTCGTGGCGGGCGACACTGACCGCACGCCCGACGGCAGCGGCGCCTTCGACTTCCTCGGCCGCGGCACGCCGAATATCCGCAAAGCTGCCGCTTACACGCACCAGGCGCTGCTCGATCTCGCTTCGAAGAAGTTAGCTGTGGCCAAGAATCAGCTGAGCGTGAAGAACGGGGTCGTTTCCGGCGGCGGCAAGAGCATTTCCTACGGCGATCTCGTCAAAGGCCAGCAGCTGAAGCTGTCGATCCCCGTGATGGGCGACCTGTTCAGCCCGATGGGCCTCACTGTCACCGGCAATCCGCCGATGAAGCCGGTGAAGGATTACACAGTCATCGGCAAGCCGTTTAAGAACTCCGTCATCGTGTCCAAGGTGACGGCAAAGGAACCGTGGGCCACCGACTTTCGCCTGCCCGGCATGCTGCATGCGCGCATGGTGCACCCGAAGACGCTGGGCTCGAAGCTGGTCTCTGTCGGCGCTCTCGACAAGACGAAGTTCCCAAACACGCAGGTTGTCGTGAAAGGCAACCTCGTCGGCGTTGTCGCGCCCAGCGAGTGGGAAGCCATCAAGGCCTCGCAGCAGGTGGCGGCGGCGACGAAGTGGTCCGAGTGGAAAGGTCTGCCCGGCCACGAAAATCTCTTCACGTACTTCCGTGAGAAGGCCGACTGGACCACCACCAAAGTCACGAAGAGCGACAAGAGCCACGGCGATGTAACGCCGGCGCTGGCGAATGCTTCGAAGAAGCTGACCGCGATGTACGAAATGCCGTTCATGAAGCATGCGCCCATCGGCCCCACGCTTGCAGTCGCCGACGTGCGCGCGGACGGCACAGTCCACATCTACACACACAACCAGAATCCGCAGGCGCTGCGCGGCGAGATGGCGCAGATGCTTGGTACGAAGCCGGACAACATCATCGTGCGCACGCTCTCGGGCGCCGGCCACTACGGCCGATCGAACGGCGGCAACTGCGGGGCGGAAGACGAAGCCGTCATCCTGTCGAAGGCCGTGGGTAAACCCGTCCGCGTGCAATGGATGCGCGACGAGGATTTCCAGTGGTCGACGCAGTCGCCGGCCGCGTACTCCGATGTCAAAGTCGGCCTCGATGCGAAAGGCAAAATGACCGCGTGGCAGATCGATCACTACATGCCTGCCATGCAGGATGATCGTCCGATCGGCGCGGTGCTGGCGGGTCTGCCAACTATGGCTGCGCCGAACGAAAAGGCGGTGTTCATCGGATCGACGGTGAACGACAACCAGGACCCGTGGATCTATGACGGCGTGCAGAATCTGATGGAGAGCGGTCATGGTACGTTCCAGGTGGGCGAGCACGCATCGCCGATCGCCGTCGGCATCCGCGATCACAGCATGCGCACGCCGGGTCAGTTCCAGCAGAATTTCCCGCGCGAGCTGGCGGTCAGCGAAGTCGCCGCGATGGCGGGTGCCGATGCGATTCAGTTCCGCATCGATCATGCGACGGAAGACCGGGTCAAAGGCGTGCTGAAAGCCGTGCGCGATGCATCGGGCTGGGACACGCGTCCGTCACCCCATCGGAATGCGATTGCCAGCGGCTCCTCGGCTGTGCGCGGCCGCGGTGTTTCCGTGATGTTCCGTTCGGGCACCTACTGGGCGTGCGTCTGCGAAGTCGCCGTCACGCCCGCAACTGGCGCGGTCAAAGTAGAGAGGTACACGATTGCGGTGGACCCCGGCATCGTGGTCAATCCGCTGCAGCTCAAGCGGCAGGTGGAAGGCGGCGCGGTGATGGGCATCAGCCTCGCGCTGCTGGAAGAGACCACGTTCAACGAGAGCGCCATCACGGCGCGCGACTGGCGTACCTACCCGATCCTGAAGATGGCCGACATCCCGGAGATCAAAGTAGTGCTGATCAACCATCCGGAAGTGGGCGCGTACGGCGGCGGTTCCGAAGCGGCCAACGCGCTTGCAGCACCCGCAATCGCGGCGGCTATCCACGACGCCACCGGCAAAACGCCGCGCCGTCTGCCGTTGAATCCGGAGCACGTGAAGAAGCTCTTCAGTGCCTAGAAACGGTCAGAACAAACGTGCGCCGGTCGTTCAGCTCGGCCAGCAGATCCGGCGGCGCCATCGGCAGTGAAATCACGCGGTCGCGAATGCCTTCGAGCAGCGGCCGCGAATCCACTGCAAAGCCGCATTCTTCGAAGAATGCCTGCGCGTGATTCAGATCGTCGAAGTAATTCGGATCCAGATCGCGTCCGAGCTGCTCCGTCTCCCTTTGGCGCGACGCCAGCCGCCGATGCCCGTGCGCCCAGTGCCGAAGATGGATATCGGGGGTGACCCAGAACCCTCCGTGGCGTTCGAGCAACTCCCGCACATTCGCACATAGAAGGCTTTTCTCCGCGAACGTGAGATAGCGCAGCAGACCCTCGTTCGCCACCGCCACCGGACCATCTGAAAACGCCGCACAGCACTGGCGGAACTCCGCGCTGTCGATGACGCTGGCCGCGCACAGGTGCAGATTCTCCGGCACCTTGCCGCATACCGCGCTCACGACCTCGCGCTTGAATTCGCTCGACTCGGCGAGATCGGCTTCGACGTAAACCACAGCGTGCTGCGCGAAATCCATGCCGCGCGGTGAAAGCCCCGCCGCCAGTTCCAGCACCTGGCGGGCGCCGCGCTCTTCCAGAATCCGGTTCACGCACTTGAACCGCGCTTCGAAGAACGGTGCGTAATTCTGCGCCGCGCTTTCACTCCAGGGACCGCCGTCCGGCGTCAATCCTCGGGCGCGCAGGAACGCGAGCATCTCCTTTGCAAACGGAATGTCGGAATATTCGCCGCGCCCGAACGCCGGTATCAGCGCGGTTACGGAAACGCGGCGGAAATCGTAAGTCTCCACCGCTATAGTTTACTGGCCGCGTGTACCCCTACTGCGTATGCACCGCGTCCACGCCAAACGCCGCGCCGGATGCATGGCACGTCGTGCAGCTTTCGCCCAGCAACGTCGTATTCGCCAGGAAGTGCGCCGCCTCCGCTTTCGACGTGTGACAGCCGCTGCATGCGGACAACGTCGGCTGCACCGGATTGATCCAGCCCTGGGGATCCTGCACCTGGTTCAGACCGATGGGCAGATTCTGTTCGCTCCCGTTCGCATGACAGAGGCTGCAGTCCTGCATATAGTTGACGGAACCGGTGGGACTCATGGCGGGATAGAGCACGCCGGAGAAATCGTTGATGCTGCCGCCGTGGCCGACCACCACATAAGGGTTCTTTTGGCCGTCTGTTGCGCCGTTGATGCCGTCGTGAATGCGGTGCACCATAAGAGCAAAGTTGATGCCCTGATTCGGCTGCGTCTGGTACGAAGCCACCGTGGCCGTCGGACGCGTCGTGAAATCGGTGTTCGACGGGTTATGACACACCGGGCAGTACTGCGTATTGTTGCGCAGTCCGCCATGCAGCATTAAATCGACGTGGCACTTGTTGCAGTTGGACAGCTGGACTACGGTGCGCCGCGGCGTTACCGGTGAGCCATCGACTGAAAAGTTGACGACCGGGTTCGCCGCACCCAGCGACACGCTTTGCTGCGCCGTGGTTCCGGCCAGCACGGTCACGGATTCGCGCGCTTCTCCGCCAATTGTGTACGTGCCTGTCGCGCCGGCCGGGATCGCATGGGTGAACGTGTACGAGCAGGCGCCGTTTGTGCAGGTGGCCCCGGTCACGCTCTCGGTCACATAACCCGGAGTGCTCGTCGTATCGCTTCCGAAGCTGACGCTGCCATAGTCGGTCGTGTTGCCTGTCATGGTTAGCGAAGGGGACGCCGTGGACAGCGCAATGTTGTTTCCTGAGTTGTCCTTCAAGGTGAAGTTGACCGTCGGTTTCTGGCCCGCGGAAGTGTTCGTCACGCTGGTGATCGCTAAATTGAGGCCGGCGAGCAGCGTATCCGGATTCTGGGGATAGGTTGCCGAGGTGTCGGTCGGCACCACGTGCGCGCCGAGGATGGAAGCGTCGAACGGGGTCTCGCCCTTCGGGACGTGGCAGTTCGCGCACTGCGTGTCGTCCGAAAGCGGGCCGGCCGGATGGTTCGGTTCCGAGCCAGTGGAGAAGCCGGTGGCGAAGTTAACGTCGTCGTGGCAGGCGCCGCACGCCGCGCGTCGGTGTCGTCTTGAAATTGGCCGCCTGCGCTGCCCCCGTCGTCTGGTCGTGACACACTTCGCAGCGCCGCGTATCGGCCGGATCGACCACCTTCGAAAAATCGCTGATGGAGTTCATGTAGCCGGCAATCTGATAAGGCACGCCCGGAGTCTTCGAGGTGCCCACCACGCTCGGCAGCGAAGATCCCATGTGGATCTTGTGCATCATCACTTTCGCGTCCAGCGAATTACCTGTCACCGGGTCCTGGTTCTGGGGCTGGTGACACATGACGCACTGGTTCATGCCAAACGCATGACCGCCGTGGAACGCCAACTGGTCGTGGCAGGTGTTGCAGCTTGCGGTCCGGATCACATCGCGTGTCACCGTCACGGGGGAACCATTGGGGACGAAGTTAAACGTGGCTCCGGCATAGTTTGTACCAAGGTTGAAGGCCGTAAGAGTGCGGGTCGCGGAGAGCCCTACCGTCGTCGTCACAGTGGGGTCGAACCCCGCCGGCGCCTTCGACGCCATTGTGTACTGATACGTTCCAGCCCCTGTGGACGTTCAGGGTCCCGCCGCCCTCTTCAAACGTCGGGCGCGTGATTGTCCCCAGCGCGGCGCCGGTCGCCGAAGCGGTCGTGTAGGCCACATATTGGGTCTGACCCTGCGGAATATAAGCGGCGAAGTATGTCACCGAAATGGCTCCGGGCGTCGTTATTCCCGACGCATCGAGCGGCTGTCCGTTCGGATCGGTGAGCGTGTAATTCACGGTAATCGCACCGGACGAAGCAATCGAGGCCGAACTGATCTTGATATTGAGGCCCGGGCTCACGTACTCGACGAGAGCAGGGTCCGCATAGTAAGCCTTATCGCGAGGTGAATACTTATGTTTTGTGGTCTGACCTGTGAGGCAAAAGGCGAGCAGAACGGCAAACGCCGTGGCACGCGCAGCGAGAGAGCGCATGATCCGAATATATATTCGCGCTGCCCCCGCGCCACGACTTTTAATATTAATATGCGCGGCCTGATGAAATATTTAGGCGTTAACCAGGAAAAATACCTACTTCACGCTCTTAATCCATTTCAGAATCGGCCCGGTCACGCTGTCATCCTTAGTATTCGGGGACATCACTTCTGAAATGTGGCTGTGATCCTTGAACGTGACGTACGTCGCGCATCTGCCCGCTTTGCACAACTCATCCCGCAGCGTCTCCGCGAAGCCGATGATGTTCGGCGGATCGAGTTCGGCCACTGCGATCATGAACGGCAGTTTCGAACTCAACATGCCTGGCAGATTCGACCGCGCCAGCTGCGTCGCTTCGTCCACCTGACCACGGCCGCGGCCGCCAAATCCGCCTGGTCCACCGCGACCGCCGCGTCCGCGTCCACCCCCCGCAGGCGCAGCAGGCGCTTCCGCCGCATAGCCGGTCGGCTTGCCGCAGGCGCCGAATCCACCACCGCCGCCCTGCACGGCAGGAGGCCGCGCCGGAAGAATGTCAAACGCGGGCGGCGACATGAACACCACGCCTTTGATGCCTACGCCCTTCGGACCCCAGAGATCGGAGTGTCCGACATACGTGCTCACCGGAATGTTCCCCGCCGACTGCGTCCAGATGAACACGCGCGCCGGGTTGCCCTTGTGCATCGCGATGTTCGTGTTCACCCATTGCACGGCGAGCGAGATCGCTTTCGCCGGATCGTCCCACGCGGCGCCGGGGTGGCGCTGCACATTCACGCCCACCATGCCGTTCCTGACGGCCCACAGCATCACGTTGTCGTAAAAGGCTTCGCCATTCTGCCCGCCCTGCTGTTTGTTGCCCGCGCCGCCCGATACATACATAAGGACGGGCCGCGCGCGACCGCCTTTCTCCGGCTCAGCCACGTCAAGCACGTCTTTCGCATCCGGCCCGAAAGATATGTCACGGCTGAAGGTGACGCCCGTGTACGGAGGCTTCTGCTCGAGCGGTGCGTAGAGAAACGCCGTTTCCGGCACGCACACGCCTCTTCCGACGGTCACCAGTTCTTTGGCGACATCCGGCGGCACCTCGGCCATCGCGAGTCCGGCAGCGCCGAGAAGGGCCGCGCCCAGCGCCGCGCTCGAAAGCAATGTTCGGTACATGAGAACCTCCAGTCGGCGAGTATATCGCAGGTTGCAAGAGCCGGGGCGGCGACAGGCTGCGGCTGGCATTGGCTGAGTAAAAGAACCGGCGGCAAGACCGCCGGCGTTACAGGGCGGGGAGGAAGCTTTCGAGCTGGGCGGCGGTGAAGGGGTTGCGCGAGGCATTTTGTCTGGCGTGCTGCATGCGCCGATTGACCGTCATGGCGTGGAGTAATTTCGGAATCGAATAAACGAACCCATTCGGGTGGGTAAAATTGCCGTCCAGCGCGGGCTGGTCGTCTCCCCGCAGATTCAGCTCGAGCAGGGCGCAGGATTCGTCGAAGGCCTTGCGGTTGGCGGCTTGTTCCTGTTCCGCTTTCCTTGCCTCATCGGCGCGGCGGGCGGATTGGATTTCGCGGAGCTGCTGGAGGTCGAGCCGGACCTTGCGGTGCAGACGCATTTCGTAGACGGTGAGGAGCTGGAAGCGCTCGGGGTGTTTGATGAAGGTCAGGGCGGGAGCGAGAGCGCCGTTGACTTCCGGTTGTTCGGACTCCGCGGGGCGGTCGAGTTCCTGATTGTATGCGTCGGCCGAGAGGAAGTTGTTTTGAGCGCGATTTTGAACCGGCGCAGGCTCACTTCTCTGTTGGGTGACCCCAAGCGGCTTTTACTGGCATCGCGGACGAACAAATGGCGTTTGGCGTTCACTTTGCCGGTTCTTGACCGCTGAGTTTACGGAGACGGTCCTGGACTTCGTGGGTCTGCAAATCGGACGACGCAATTCGCAACGCGGAACGGTAATCGGCCGTGGCGAGGTCCGTTCTTCCACTCACAGAAAGGAGGTAGCCCCGGTACTCATTGGAACTGCTGGCCCGTCGTCGCTTTTCCGGTAAACTAGGGACAGAAGTGCCCTGTCGATGACCTACACTTTCAACATTGTTCTTGAGCCGGACGAAGACCGCTGGCATGCCTACTGCCCGGCCCTCCATGAGCAGGGTGCCGCCACATGGGGCCACACTCGTGAAGAAGCGCTGCGGAACATAGAAGAGGTTGTGCGCCTGGTCATGGAAAGCATGGTCGAACACAATGAACGGCTGCCGGAAGCGCTCGGGGGCGAGGTTGAGGTAACGGTTGAGCCGCGCGTAGCTGTCACTGTCTGACGATGGCAATTGAGTACGGACCGCTGCGCGGGACCACGGCGCGCGAACTGATTTCGGCTCTCGTCAGGGACGGCTTCGCGTTCGATCGCGGAAGCGGCTCGCACCAGATTTATCGTCACAACGATGGACGCCGTGTGACGGTCACATTCCACGGCTCCGGCGACACATTTTCCCCGAAGACGCTGAAGTCGATGATTGAAGCCGAGGCCAAATGGACGGTCGAAGACCTGAAGAGGCTGAAACTAATCCGTTAGCCGCCGGCCAAATGAGCAAGATCCGGCTGGAATGTCCACAAGTCGGATCTGGGAAACGTCGGGCCTCGCTCCGGGCGAACGCGCCACTCGTAGAAAGGTCTCGGCCGCGCCCGAGGCCGAGACCTGTTGAGAACAGCCCTTCCGTCCACTTATTCTGCAAGTCCACACCGACCTGATATGGGGCAATATCGCGAGCCATCCGCAGCCAGCGGCTCGGTGTCGCTCCTGCGGTTCTCTGCAGTCTTCGCCGTATAGCGCTTTATGACATCCTGGAACGCATCGAGCCAAGCAACGGGCTGCTGGTGCTCAATCGCAGCGATGGGCGGCCGAGGATGTGCCGGAGACTCGTCGTTTTGTCACCCCCGCAACGAGGGGTTCGCGGCCGGCACACTCAACGCCCGTCCGGGGACATCGGAGGCTGAAGGAATCTGGACACAGCAGTTCGGACGCCAGCACAACCAACGCGCCGGGTGCTTATTCCTTCCAGCCTTCCGGCGGGTTACTGCCGCTCGCGATCTGGCGGGTCTTGTAGAGCCACTGGCCATTCACCTTGACCCACGTGGCGTATTCCTTTCCCTGAGTCGTCATCTTCATCGGATCGCCCACCTTCTCCTGCCGGTACTCGGTGAAAATGACCTGCGAGGTGGCCGTGTCCCCGTGGACGACGATCAGCGGATTCTCGATCGCCACGTTGAAAGCGGTCCTCGCGCGCGTGGGCGCCGCGGCGACAGCAGGGGCCGCGCCAGCTGGAGGCGCCGCGGGGGCACGGTTGTATGCCTGCTTGATGCCTTCCCGGCCCTTGTAGTGCCTGGTGCCGAGAATCAACTCGCCGTCCTCGGCATAAAAGCTCTCTTCGCTCTGCCGGTCCACTTTGCCGAAGTTGTAGTAGTAACGCGTAATCTGATCCAGGATCAGCTGGTGGTCAATCAATGACTGCGCAGTCATCTTGTCTTCCGCACGCGCAGCCGGTGGGCTTGCCAGTGCGACACAGCACAGCCCCAATGCGGCCGCCCGGACGGTCACCTGACGAATGGAATTCAGCTTCACGGTATCCCCCTGTTAACTTGACTGGAGTTCTCTTAATCGGAAACGGCTTCACCGGTCCACCGATTCCCTCGTGCTCATGATAACCCTGCCTGCGCTGGGGCGGTGCCGCGCACAGTGCAACCCAAATATTCGTCGCGCCAGTTTGGAGCTGTTTTCTGAAACCCGTTAACGGTAAATATCGTTAGCCATCACCGATTGAGCGTTGTTTGGATCGTAAATACCCCTCGACAAACGAACGCAGCCGTCGTGTCGCGCCACCCAATAATTCGTGAGTCTTCGGATCGATCCGAATGCCAATCCAATAGCCCGACTGTGCAGCGCCGTTGGGCCCTTCGTATTTCTCCTGCCCCCGCTGCTTCAACCCGTCGATTATCCTGGCTTCCGCGAAAAGACCGACGCGATTCCCGATGCCGCAACCTTACAACAAGACCTGCCGCGAGCGAACGAAGAGGCTGGACCAGGCCGCGGCCCCGCACGCGGCGACCAGCGCAAAGGGATTGGCGGCTTCATTATTTGTTGATCCCTTTCGACTTCACATCCCAGTTCGAATTCGTGCAAAGACTGCAGTTGTTCCCCACGAACATCTTGCCGGCTACCTTGTCGCCTTTGAACGTCCACAGGAGCCAGTTCGACGCGACGTTGGCGAACTCGCCGCCGCCAGGATGAAAGTACGTCGCACTGTGGCCTGCATTGTGCCGCGAGCCGTAGAACGCCGGCACGTGGTTGATCGCTTCAAACGTCGCTGCCGACGCCCCCATCAGGAAGTCGGGTTCGCCGCCGTTGAGCAGCAGCACCGGCCCGTGCAGTTTGGGGAGCGCGTCCGCAGTCGGTTGCATGGACGGGCCACCGCGCCCGCCGTTTCCCTGCGCCAGCCCGGCGGGCGGAGTCTGCACGCCGGAATTGAACACGCCGATGGTCTTGACGCGGGGATCGGCGCCGAGCGCGATCGAGAGAAATCCTCCGCACGACGTACCCATCGCCGCCACTTTGTCTACGGCGATCCTGCCGTTCAACGGTGAGCCGGCGCGCGCGTTTTCTTTCTCGGCCCAGTCGATCGCGGCGCGCATGTCGTCGGCGGTTTCCTGCCGCCGGGCGGCGCCTTCGACAGGGACCGTGCTGACCACGAGGACGCCATGGGAGACGATCGTCGAAAGAAAACCGGAGAACGTCTTGCTGTCGATTCCGCATCCGCCGTTGCCCCACACCATTACGGGCAAGGTGTCCTTCGCGGGAAAGGCGTCCAGCGCCGCGGGGCGATAAACCTGCAGGCCGGGCGAGCCGAACGCGGGTTCGGACGTGACCTGGTAGGGTCCGGGCTCCGCCTTCGGCGCGCCTTCGAGAGGCAATGCCCGCGAGATCATCTCACGGGTGATACCGGGCGGTTGGGCGAGGCACACACCGATACCTGTAAGAAACACTGCGGCAGCAACAACGATTGTCTTCTGCATAATCCGTCTCCTCCCGGAACCGGGATTATCTCAAATTGAGACCGTCGATGCACCGGCAAACTTCACAGCATATGTAGTCGATCGATCTCTGAGCGGTCAGCCGCGCCTGGACGTAAGAACGCGGGCATTCCTCCGGCATCCCGAGGGGCTCAATCAACGAGTCGCCGGCGACCCGCCCGGACGGCAACCCACACTACCCCCAACGCCGTTTGCGCGGGAGTGATCCTTCGGGCGTCTGGAAATCCAGCCCATTCTCCGAGTGGCGCGTTATCCGCCCGCGGCATCTCAAATTGCCACCGCGAAGACCTCGGTAAACGCTTGCAGCAGCCGTTCACGACGGGCATGGCCGCCCCTGGATTCACCGGAAAACCCGTGGTCCGAACGCTACTTCTCCACCGAGTGGGTGTTCGCCGCTCTGGGGGATCGTTGACCACTCGTCCATGGCTCGAATGCCGCTTCCGTTGACAGCCCCGTCCGGGCTCTCGCTCGGAGTGGTGCGTGATCCGCGCGGAGCCGGACCGCGCTTCAAATCGACGAATCGGTGGCTCCTCGTCAAAGTTGACATAAGGCCCCATTTTCCCGGCGGAAAGAACGTCGAGATGCGCCTCGCCAATCCAGAGAAAAAGGCTTGCGATCTACAGCACCATGTAGTGGATTGAATCTGCTGTCTGCTCCATTGTGACTGAAGAGAAGGACAGCCCGGCCGTTGGTTCGCCGAACCTGCATAGCTCTCCAGCGGAAACGGGAAGATTCGCTCTCATGCCGATCTGCCGGACGCCAGTCTCTTGCTCATGCGCTACGGGGATACCGTCAGTGCAACCGAGATTGTGTTGGGGAGCAGCATTTTTCTCCTGCCGAATGGGCGGGCGGCGGTCATCGACCACGCCGTGGAGATGAGCCGCGAAATTTACTTTACCTACGCCTCAACTGGGTACGGCCCAATCCCGAACTCGCGCGCAGGGCGATCCAGCAAAAGGGCTGAATTTACATCAGTCGGTCGTGAAGGAGACCTGCTTCGAAGCCGCTCTGGCCGTCCACGTACAGAGTGAAAGTCGCCGACTGTGGGCCTCGGGTCGTCAGATTCGTAAATCCGCCGAAAGTTTGGGGCGGATTGGAGCCAGGGCCGACGGTGAAATGTCCGCTCGCCGGGAGAGTGCCGGATGCCATCAACGTGCCATTCGGGCTGCCTGGGACGAATCCGTTGGGAAGTTCGAGATCGCCGAGCGCCGATATTGCGATCGGATCCAGCTGGCTTGGCGGAATCATGTTGCCGGGAAAAGGTAAGCCATTGAGAAAGTTTGTGACCGTGAAGTCGCCTGAAAAGTTCCCTACTCGTGCAGCCGCGGTGGGCACCACATAGTTCGCCTGCCAGGTGTTCTGCGCCGGGTTAATCATGATGGTCGCCGAGCCCGCGGCGGACGTGGCTGTGACAACAAACGGACTGGCGTTCGGCAAAATGTCGAAAGCTGTAGTGAACGTTGCGGCGGTGAGAAGTGCGGAGTTACTTATGGGCCCGCCGGTGCTCATGCCGCCATTCGCCGCGGCCGCCGCTCCGGAAGCCGGATAGAGCCCATCGATCGACCCGGTTACATTCGCGACGTTCGGCCCGTTCACACTCGTTTTGCCGAACGCCACGTTTACTGAATCATTGCTGGCATCGGCAAAATACGCCAGATCAACCCCGGGAATCACGATCTGATTCGAGAGCGGGTTGGGCGATATCCAGATAATGCCGTTCGCCGTGGTGGTAGTCTGAACCGCGGAAAGAATGTAGCCCGGAATAGTAAATGTCCCTTGCCCCCCGTCCGCGGCACAGGCGAAATAGGAATGAGGGGGCGTGGTGGATCCGCCGCCGATCAGGACATAATTGCCGGCGATTCCGCCCGTCCATGTCACGGTCAGGGGTTGCGCGGGGTTGACGCCGACGAGCGAAGACTTGTTGGAAAAAGCGAGGTGACTGGCGACTGTAATGGTCGCGCTGAAGGCGCCGACATCCTCTCCGCCGGATCCGTTGATCGTGTAAGCGCCCAATGGGACATTCGGCCCGGCCACTGAGGCGCCAAACGGAACCTGATACTGGCCACTGCCGGATTGCTTCAGTGTCAGCGAACCGGCGGCGCCAGTCAGCGCAAGGGACGCGCCGGCGTCGAGGCCTGCGCCGATCGAGCCCAGACCATATGGCACACTGTTCGGAAGCATTACGCATTCACCCGCCGGAGGGAACTGTGCGCCGGTAACCATCGCGACGGCACCTTCGCTGCTGAGACTTCCGAACTCCGCAAACGCGCCTTCCTGCGCGAGACTGATTTGGGCAACCAGGGTGGCTTTCGTTTTTGCATCGAGAGCCCTCCACCGGGAAGCATACTTGGCCATAGCCTTCCGGATAGCCCTGGAGCTTCTTGTCCGGTATGCCCGTATCAACCTTGCCGCATCGGCTTCCGAGACGGGCGCGTGGAGCGCCGCCGAAAGGCGCGCGGCAACGGCGCCCGGATTCGATCCAATGCCCGCAATGGCTGTCGGCCCGATGGTGACGATGGCCAACTTGACTGGCTGGCCGGCGGCGGCTTTGGTAAGAACCGACGTTGGCAGCGTTGGGCCTGAGTCGCTGCAGGGCCCGCCCGAAGCGTTGACCGGCATCGTGACAGTGTTACTGGAACTGGCGCCGCTTATGACCGTGACAGGCACATTGCATCCATTGGCAACCGCGGGCACGGTGAACACAATCTGGTCCACCCCGGAACAGCAACCGGAGCGCCCGCCATAAACGATGTTCGCGGATTGACCGCCAACAAAAACCTGCAGGTTGGGGAAGTTCGGGAAACTGGGTGGCAGTACATTGTCCGGAGTGCCGATGGGTCCGAGACCGGTTCCATAGAGATACACGTCGTCACCGGGCTTCGCGGAATTGGCGTAGGTCAAGAGCGTGCCGTGGATGTCGGTCAGGCTGCCGGCACCGAGGCCGCTGCTGGTGAGCGTGTAGAGACCGACTGAGGTCGCCGCTACTGTGACCTGAGCGGTTGAAAACCCATCGTCAGCTGTCTGAGCATTGTAGGAAACGGTAATGGTAGCTGTACCCGCGGGTGTGTTTGAAGGAAGGATCGCGGCCACCTGGGAAGAGGACGTATAGATCATCGGACAGTTGAGCGTTGTGGATCCGGATGTAACGGTCACCGAGGTTCCGGAGAGCACATTGGGCAGAGGAAAGGCGGTAACCTGCACCAGCATGGCGGGTCCGAGATTCTCGCCGAACACCACGAATAACGACCCTTGGGCGAAGGTTGTGCTGTAGTCGGCGGAATTGTTGGCCGAATTGACAAATGGCGGAGGGCCCGACTGCGCCCTGAGAGCCGGCGATACCAGCGCGGCCAGACATGCGAAACCGATTGACGGGGAAAGGCCCGGTCCTAAGGCTGACATGAGTGTCTGTGATTATAGGCCTTTTTGCTTTTCCGCTGCGGGAGTGCGGGGCCCGTCAGATTTGTGGACAGCGCCTTACTCGTCAAATTGATGCGAGCGCTGCTTCACCAGAGCGATCTCCCGGAACGACGTATCCCGGGAAGCAGGCGGCACTTCGCCGGGATGACGAATACGTTGACCGATCTCGGGACAGAATTGCGGGGCCGACCGGCACCATTTCCGGTTCCCGCGACGACCAACGTCTGCCCTCCATGCAGGGACTCTCCCGACGCGCTCCCCGATCTCAGGACTCGCCGGTCTTTTCGCGCAAGCCTCCGGTCTGACGGGTTAGAAGCGATATTGGGAGCCACGGATGGACATCTTCTTCATGAAGTCCTGAAGCTCGGGCTCCCCGCGAAACCTGGAACGGTCGTATCGTTCATAGTGAACCATCTCTCTCAGCGCCCGGCGTGGATGGTGAATCGTTGGACTTCGCCTGGCAAATCCTATGGGAAGCATATGATAAATCTGCAACGGCTCCGGAATGCCGAGGAGGGATTTGAGCATGACACTGAAATAAGGCGAGGCTACATCGCTGATGTACATGGAGCTGAGCCCCAACACTTCAGCGGCCAGAAGCATCTGCAAGACGCAGTTCGCCAGGCTGCTGAAATAGTGCGCTTCCCACTTGTCGAGCTTTGTGCGCATTGGATAAGCGTCATTCGTACGTGGATCGCCGAGCACGAGCACATGGACTGGCGCGTGGCGGAAGTCCACACCGGCATTCACGCGGCGGCGCTGCCCCCGCGCCGCCTCCTCGATTTCGATCTTGTCGCGCATTTGCGTCTTGAAGATCTCTACGATCTTTTCCCGAATCTCCGAGTCCCGGATGACCAGGAATTCCCATGGCTGCGAGTTTCCAGCCGAGGGAGCCCACCGTGCCGCTTCCAGGATCTTTTCGATAAGTTCATCCGGGACTGGCTTGTCCTTCAGAAATCCGGTGCGAATGCTGCGGCGCGCCTGAAGCAGCCCCAGAAAGGTGTCAATCGATTCGGCGTGGCGGCGATCTGGGAGTTCGTTTATCATACTTCGGTCGGATGACGAAAATGGCTAAGCCGGAGTGGTCGAGTGGCCCCGACACCATGAAAACCAAGCCGATGATAGCATTTTGGCGGCACAAAACGAGATCGGGAACGCTTACGCCAAGCCATCCCTCGGGCTGCTTCACCTGGTTGTGTAGCGCCCAAACCGCTGACGTGGCTGCGTGCTTGGGTGGAGTGGCCGACGACCGGTTCAAATCCGGAGACACCAGCCCCAAACCGCACGACCTCACGCTACGAAAAGTCGCCGGGAAAACGCGGCTTGCGCCGCTTTACGCGGATACAATCCGCGTGTCCGAAATGGCGGCGAAATACAAGAAAATCAAGACGCGGCTGGGAAGCTGTAAAAGAATCGCACCGAACCGAACCTGGCAGGCGAAACCGCCTGCGATCTGCGATTCCTTTACAGCTTCTGGCGGCGCATGCACCGCTATCCCAGCCTGACGCGCGAAGCCGGTGCGGCGCCGCTTTCCGACTTCACCGGCTTTCGCTCCGCGGGAGCCTGAAAGCGGCGTAGCTGATCGGTGACGCACACCAGAAACATCGGCTGCCTGGCGTTCTTCAGAACATCGATGATGCGGTCCGGCTGGTCTTCCAGGTAGATGTTCTTGCCGTCGGTGATCAGATGCACATCGCTGTCGTTCGCCAGCGCGTCGCTCAGCCGTTTGCCCATTTCCTTCTGGAGGAAGCGGAGCACACGGCGGATTTTCTGCAGCGAAAATCCCTTGCGCCGCAACTCGGCAATCACCGAGACTTCCACGACTTCGTTCGAAAGATAAACCCGGCGGTGTCCTTCCTGCCGCGGCGAGACTACATTGCGTTCGTCCCACCACTGCAGCTGGCGAAGACTGACTCCCGCGATGCGCGCCACATCGCCGCTCGTGTAGCGCCCATCGCTCACCGAAACGGGAAGGTCTTTCTTTGTTTTGAACATTTCGCGATGCCTCTGTGCTTCCGGCGCACTCTGAATTCTACCAGATTCGCGCCCCGGTGAAGTCCTCTTTTTTTCGCGACGGAGCTTCAGGACCCCACCCCGCAGTCCCACCTGCAGGGCACCATGTTAACATTAGATTTCCATCCCATCCAGAGGTTTTCGTGTCAGCGAATCTCACACGCAAAGAGCTGCTGAAACAGGACAAGTTTACCGTCGAAGCCGGCAATACCTTCGACTGGATTTCGGAGCATCGCAAAGAAGCCACCCGCTACGCCGGTATCGCGGTTGCCTTTATTCTCATCGTTGCCGCGGGGTTTTACTACCACAGTTCCCAGATCACGGTGCGCCAACAGGTTCTGGGCGAAGCCATGGCTCTGCAGAATGCACCTGTGGGTCAGGTGGCGCCCGCCGGCGGACCCAGTTTCCCCACCCAGGCCGCCAAAGACGACGCTGTTAAGAAGGCTTTCACCAGGCTGGCCTCCGATTACAGCGGTTCCGAGGAAGCCTGGATTGCAAAGTACTACCTCGGCACGCAGGCTCTCAGCGCCGGCAACGTCGACGAAGCCCGCAAGCAGTATCAGGACGTGGCCGATCACGCCAACCCGAATTATGCTTCCCTGGCCAAACTCGCGCTCGCGCAGCTCGACTTCGCCCAGAACCGCCTCGCTGAGGCCGAGACGATCCTGAAAGGTCTCATGGACAAGCCCACCGACCTTGTCTCGAAATCGCAGGCGACGTACACCTACGCCAAGGTGATTGCCTCCCAAAATCCCGCCGAAGCCCGCAAACTGCTGTCGCAGCTTGCCGGACAACCGGGCGAGGTCGGCCAGCTCGCCACGACTGCCGAAGGCGATCTGCCGCAGTAGTGCTCCGGCATCTGGCGTTTTCCGTCGAGTCTACCCGCGGCAGGCGCTATCCCGAGCCGGGCCATCCCTATCGGAACGCCTTCCAGCGCGACCGCGACCGCATCATTCACACGCGGGCTTTCCGGCGGCTGGAGAACAAGACGCAGGTCTTCGCCCCCGGCATTTCCGACCACTTTCGCAATCGCCTGACCCACACCATCGAAGTCACGCAGATCGCCCGCACGGTGGCCGGCGTCCTTGGGCTCAACGAGGACCTCACGGAAGCTCTTGCGCTGGTGCACGACATCGGGCATCCGCCCTTCTCGCACGCGGGCGAGGAAGCGCTGGATCGCCGCATGCAACAGTTCGGCGGGCGATTCGACCACAATATTCAGGCGCTGCGCATCGTTGAGTCGCTCGAACAGCGCTATCCGCGCTTTCTCGGACTGAATCTCAGCTTCGAAGTGCGCGAAGGCATCGTCAAACATTCGCGGGACTTCGCGCCTGGGGAGATTCCTGAACTGGACGAATACCTACCCGGTCTGCGCCCGCCTCTCGAAGCGCAGTTAGTCGATCTCGCCGACGAAACCGCTTACAACGCGGCCGATGTCGACGACGCCTATGAAGCCGGCCTGCTGACGCCCGCACAAATCGCCGCCGCGGTGCCCGCCTACGCGGAAATACTGGACACCATCGACACGCAGTTCCCCGGCGCGACGGAACGCGAGCGCTTTCAGGAGTCCGTGCGGCAGCTGATCGATGCCCAGGTTTCCGGATTCATCGAGGGCACGATTGACGCCGCCAAATCCGCCGGCGTGAAGGATGTGGAATCCGTCCGCTGCCACCCGGCGCGTCTGGCGTGTTTCACTCCCGCTGTGCGCAAAACCAGCCTCGAACTGAAAAGCTTCCTGCTGTCGAATGTGTATTCATCCGAAGCGCTCGAACAGGACCGGCGGGAGTCGATCGGCAAACTCGACCGCATGTTCGCATATCTTCTCGAACACTCCGAAGCCGCCGGACTCGCCGCCTCGACTCCGCGCGACATCTGCAACTTCATCGCGGGCATGACGGACCGCTACTTTCTGCGCTTGTATGACACGATGTTCGCCTGATGTGGGGCAGGATGGCATCCTGCCCCGACGCGGATACAATCCGCGTGTCCGAAATGGCAACGAAATGCAGAAACTCAAGGGGCAGGATGGCATCCCGCCCGCAGGTTAATTAACAACCTGCCCCACAATTCACTCTTCGACCGCCGCGAAATTCGCCAACTCGGCCTCCCGCACGACGTAGTTCCGCTCCAACAGCCTGCACAGCTCCGTACCGAGCCGCTCGGGCGACTCATCCTCGTCATGCTCGACGACGACCTTGATGAACAGATTGGTTCGCATTCTCCTGTTCCCTATACTAGGGGACGTGAATTGCGCCATTTGCGGCATCCGCAAGCCGCGCCGGCACTGTCCCGGCATCCGCGGCGACATCTGCACCGTCTGCTGCGGCACGGAGCGCGAACAGTCGGTCGATTGCCCGCTCGACTGCGTCTATCTGCAGGAAGCGCATCGCCACGAAAAGCCGCCTGACTTCGGCTCCGACGCGCTTCCCCGCGGCGACATCAAAGTCACGGAAGAATTCCTGCGCGCCAACGAGGTGCTGCTGGCTTTGATCGCCACAGCGGTCTACGAAGGCGCGCTTGCGTCGCGGGGCTCGACGGATTACGACGTGCGCGAAGGACTCGATGCGCTCGTCAGGACGTATCGCACTCTCAGCGCGGGATTGTATTACGAATCCACACCGGTGAACCCCTTCGCCGCGGCAGTCGTGACCTCCGTTGAGACCCGGCTGGAAGACATCAAAAAGCGCGAGACGGAAGCAACCGGCAGCACAACCATCCGCGACGCGACGGTGCTCGGCGTTATCGCGTTCCTGCAGCGTCTCGAATACGCCCATAACAACGGCCGCAGACGCAGCCGCGCCTACATCGATTTCCTCGGGGGCTTCTACGTTCTGGGGGATGACGCCGACGAGGAATCTCTGGAACCGGAAGCGCCGCGCATCATCCTATAAGTAGTCGTGAAATCGGCAATCGTCGTCTTCGGCCACGGTTCGAGCGTCCCTTCGGCAAACGAAGCCGTGCGCGTCATCGCCGCGCGTGCGGCTCGCGAGGGCGCGTGGGAGCTGTATGAGACCGCTTTCCTCGAAGCCGATCCGCGCCTCGACGATGCCGTGAGCAAGCTCGCGGCCGCCGGCGCCGAGCAAATCTTCGTGCTGCCTTATTTTCTGACGCTCGGAATTCATCTCCAGCGGGATCTCCCGAAACTGGTGGACGAACTCTCCCGCCGGTACAACGTTACGATTCGCGTCGCCGATCCGCTGGACGGCCATCCCGAACTCAGCCGCATTCTGATCGACCGCGCCCGCGAGGTCTCGGCACAATGAAGGCCCGCCTAGCCGCATGGCGTGAAATCGGGCCCAACACGCGGCACTTCGAATTCGATACGCCGGATTGGAATCCCGCCTTCGTCCCTGGGCAGTTCCTGTCTCTGACCGCCTCGGTCAACGGCGACGAAATCACACGCGCGTACTCGATCGTGTCTCCTTCTGGCGAACGCGTTGCGCTCTGCGCCAATCTCGTCCCCGACGGACACCTGTCTCCAACTCTCTTCGGCATGAAGCCCGGCGACGAGATCGACTTCAAAGGCCCCTACGGCGCGTTCATCCTGCGCCGGCCGGTTTCCGATTCCATCTTCGTCGCCACGGGTACCGGAATCGCGCCCTTCCGTTCAATGCTGCTTTCGCACCTTCGCGAACACCCCGACCGCCGGTTCACGCTGATTTTCGGTGTGCGCCACGAGTACGGCCTGCTTTATCACGACGAACTTTCCGCGATTGCGGGCGCCCACCCAAACTTCCGCTATCTGCCGACTCTCACGCGTCCTCCCGAACACTGGACCGGGCTCACGGGGCGCGTGCAGCAGCACACTCTCGAAGCCCTCGGCGACCGTCGCGATGTCAACATCTACATCTGCGGGCTGCATGAGATGGTCAACAACGTCCGCGCCAGGCTGAAAGAGGCCGGACTCGATCGCAAACGCATCATTTTTGAAAAATACGATTGATTTCAGTCAGTTGCAGAGAAAATCCGGCAAGTTCACCCCGGATTTCCTGCGCCGCGGGGGTATAGTGTGGGCGCAAGATGTCCAACACAACAACCTTTCGGCTTGGGAAGCATCGTCCTAAGTTCGACTCCCGAACGCTGCTATTCGGGGCTTATACAACGAAGAACCTGCCCGCTCCGCCGTCCTCGATCGATTACTCGAAGGCGGTCTCGTCGTGGCCCATGATGGGGAACGACAATTACGGCGACTGCACGTGCGCCGCGGCCGGTCACATGATCGAAGAATGGACGGCGAACACGGGCAGCCCGAAAACGCTGTCCGATTCCGCGATCCTTTCGGCCTATAAGCACTTCGCGGGAGATGATGCCGACGCGGGCGCGAGCATGCTCGATGTGCTCAAATACTGGCGCAAGACCGGGATCGGCGGCGACAAAATACTTGGCTTCGCGCAGCTGCAGCCGCGCAGCACGATTCAGGTGAAGGATTCCATCAGCCTGTTCGGCGACTGCTATATCGGCGTTTCGTTGCCGGACTTCGCGGTCGCACCGGGCACCGACGTGCTCGCCACACCCTGGGTGGTTCCGCCGCAGGGACCGGTCGGCGACGCCGCGCCGGACCCGGACAACGGCCACTGCATCCCGGCTGTCGGTTACGATGAGCGAAATCTCTATGTCGTGACGTGGGGCGCGCCCAAGACGATGAGCTGGGAGTTTTACCAGGCGTACATGGACGAAGCTTTCGCCGTTCTGAACAACGACTGGATCAATAAGAAGCTCGGCACCGCGCCGGACGGCCTCGACCTGGCGGCGCTGCAGAAAGATCTGGCGACGGTATCGGGAGTCAGCAGCTAAAGGCACGCGCTTCAGGATGCGTAAGGCTCCCGGGGCCGGGCGAAGCCCGGCCTGCAGGGCCGAAGCCCTGCCCCACAGCCGGAAGTCAACCGCGCTCGGATAATCCGACGCCGAGAAGGGCCAGCACGATCAGACTGACCGCCACGAAGAGCCACTGCTTTTGCCGCGCGAATCCGTAAACGGCGAAGGCAACCCGCAGGACCGGCGTGGCGATCAGCACGAGTGCGCTCAACTGAATCAGACCGCGGGCATCTCCCGTGAGCACTTCACGCCAGATGCCCGCCATGCTTCGGAGTGGCGCTGGTTCGGCATGAAAAATCCGGTACGATTCATGTCCGCCCCCGTGACGCCACAGATAAAGTGCGCCGCCCATGATCATGATGCTGCACGCCAGAATCACGCCCGTGCGCAGCAGCACGCCCATCTCGAGTTCCATTTTATGTTCGGTGTAACTCATATCCGCCCGGTCCAACCGTTGTAGATCATCTCAACGCCCAGGGCAAGAATTACGGCGCGGAAAAACATCCGCAGCACATGAACGTCGGCATTCTTCAGCAGCGTCGCACCCGTCAGCGAACCTGCCACGACGCCCAGAGTCACCGGCATGGCGAGACCCGGGTCAATGTATCCGCGATGCAGATAAATTCCGGCGCTTGCCGCAGCCGTCACGCCGATCATGAAATTGCTGGTCGTCGTCGATACTTTGAAGGGCAGCCCCATCGCCATGTCCATGGCCAGCACCTTCACGGCTCCCGATCCGATTCCCAGCAGTCCCGAAAGCATCCCGGCAATGCCCATCATGCCGAACCCGAGCGGGACACGCCGCGCCGTATACCGGATGGGACCACGCGGCCCGGGATAAGATCCGCTGAGTGCGCCTGTCGATTCCGGGCCCGGCTGCTGCGCGCTATCGGGCTCCCTGTTCACGGGCGCAAACACTGAACCGATGAGCACGATTCCCAGCAGGATCGCCAGTTTCGACGTCGGCACATATACGGCGAGAGCGGCGCCGCCGAGCGCCCCCGCCGCGGTGGCCATCTCGAGCATCATGCCAATCCGCACATTCGAAAAACCGTCGCGCACATACGCGGCAGCCGATCCGGACGAAGTCGCAATCACCGATATCAGCGAGGCGCCGATCGCATAGCGCATATTGACCCCGAAGGCGATGGTGAGCAGCGGCAGGATCACCACACCTCCGCCGAGGCCTGTAAGCGAACCAACGAAACCCGCGATAACCGACCCTCCCAGCACGAGGCCGGAGAAGAAAAGGTTATTCAAACCAGAGGCTCCGCGCAGCAGTACCAGGCTTCCGTCATGTGCGGGATCGCGTCGTCTGTTGCTGGGAATTCCTCACTGTTTCCGAAAGCCCGCTCCCAGATACGGGCGAAAATCTGCGTGCGCGATCCGGCGCCCCCAGCGATTTTCTGCACATCCTTACAAAGCTGATCCATCGTGGGATCGGGATGCTCCCACCGCCAGGAAAGCGCCGCGGCGTCAAATCGCACGACTTTCATTTCCTCCAGCTCCAGCAGTTTCGACCCTGAGGGAATCAGCAGCCGGATCGCCAACTGAATGGGAGACACGTGTTCGATCAGCCCGATGTCGCGGATCGTTCGAAGCAGATCCAGATAGTCCTCGTGCGAGGTCCACGGTGTGAAAGGCACGAATGTCGGCGCGAGGGTCAGACCATGCGCCCGCGTCAGTTCCAGCGCCTCCAGAAAATCCGCCCGCGTGTGCCCTTTGGCCAGCAGGGCCAGCACGCGGTCGTCCAGCGACTCCACCGCGCTTGTGATGAACACGCACCCGGTGCGCTTCAGGACCGGCAGTATTTCGCGGTGCTTCAGCAGATGTTCGATCTTGATTGTGACGTCGTACGTGATGTCCGGAAACTCCGCGTGGAAAGCTTCGACAATGGCCCGCGCATGGCCCGGCCCGTTCAGAAAATCCGGATCGCCGAACGTGATGTGTTCCGCGCCGGCCGCGATCTGCTGCCGCGCATCCGCCAGCACCACATCGCGCTGCACCACGCGGAATTTGCCCTCATAGACGGGCACCACCGGACAATGCCGGCACAGATGTTTGCATCCGCGGCTGGCCTCGGTGTAGCCGGCGACCTTGCTCTCGCCGCCTGTCACTAATGCCGCATATTGCCGGAGCTCCGGCAAACCACCGCGGTCGGGAACCCGGAACTGCAGCCGGTCGAAAACCACGCCGCCTGCCCGGCTCCGGCCGGCAATCACATCCGCCAGCGCCTTCTCGAACTCCCCCCCGATCACATGAGTCACGCCGAGGGTTTCAAGCATCTCTTCGTTAGGGGGAGCGTAGAGACCGAAGCAGCAGATTCGCGCAGCGGTATTCAGCGCGCGCGCCGCCCTGATTTGCGGGACCGCCAGCCGCGTTGCCGTGTGCATGGCGAGGTGAAATGCGATCCAGTCCGCCGCCCGAACGGCGTACTCCGGAAAGCATTCCCGCGACAGGTCGGCGACCGTGACCTCATGGCCATCGGCACGCAGCCATGCCGCGGGCGAAGCCAGACCGAAAGGCTGGTGCCCGAGGTCGTAAGTAGAGATCAGCACAATCCGCATGAGTGTTCTGTTACACCGTTGATAAGATAGGACTCAAGTCGCCTCCCCCATTATGACCGCGCAGTGTACAACTATCGCCGAGGAGATTCTCGACCTCAAACGCGAACGCCGCGCCATCCTGCTCGCGCACCATTACCAGGAAGCCGAGATTCAGGAGCTGGCTGACGTTGTGGGCGACAGTTTGGAGTTAGCCCGCAAAGCCCGCGAGGCGGAGGGGGATGTGATCGCCTTCTGCGGCGTCTGGTTTATGGCGGAGACGGCAAAGGTTCTCAATCCTTCGCGTATCGTTGTGGTGCCCGACAAAGCAGCCAGCTGCAGTCTGGTTGAGGGCTGCCCGGTCGAGCCCATTCGCGAATTTAAGCGCCACAATCCCGATCACGTCATCGTCAGCTACATCAATACCTCGGTTGAGGTCAAAGCCGAATCCGACATTCTCTGCACCTCGCGCAACGCGGTTAAGATCGTCAACTCGATTCCTCCCGAAAAGCCGATTCTGTTTCTGCCCGACCGCAATCTCGGCAACTACGTCAAGCAGCAGACCGGCCGCGCCAACATGAAAATCTGGCAGGGCGCCTGCATCGTGCATGAGACGTTTCCGGCGCGCCGCCTGCTTGACGCCAAAGCGCAGTTTCCGGCAGCGGTGGTTGTCGCCCATCCCGAGTGCACCGAACAGGTGCTTCGCCACGCGGATTTCATTGGCTCCACATCCGCCATCATCGAATACTGCGGCGGGAGCCCGGCGGCTGAATTCATCGTAATGACCGAAAGCGGCGTGAACTTCTCGCTGGAGCGCGTCGCGCCGGACAAGAAGTTTCACTACGTCAGGAACGAGAACTGCAACTGCAGCGAATGTCCTTACATGCGTCTGAACACGCTGGAGAAGCTGCGCGATGCACTGCGCGATCTGGAACCGCGGGTGGAGCTGTCCGCGGACGTCATGCGCCGCGCCCTGATCCCCATCGAGCGCATGCTGGCAGTAAAGTAAGAGCGTAGATAAAAGTGAGTCTGATCGACAGTTTCGGACGTCTGCACGACAGCCTGCGCATCAGCGTGACCGATCGCTGCAACATCCGCTGCTTTTACTGCATGCCGGAGGAGACGCCGGAATATTCGCCGCGCGAGGACATCCTCACCTTCGAAGAGATCGAGCGCTTCGTGCGCGTCGCGGTGACGCAGGGCATTAACAAGATTCGGCTGACAGGCGGCGAGCCGCTGTTGCGCCGCGACCTGTCGCACCTGATCGAGCGCATCGTTGCGATACCGGGCATTCACGATGTTGCCCTGACCACGAACGCCGTCGTGCTGGAAAAGCATGCGCGGGCGCTGTGGGACGCGGGTCTGCGCCGCCTCAACATCCATCTCGACACGCTGGACCGCGAGCGTTTCAAACGCATCACGAGGCGCGACGATCTGCCGCGCGTGCTCGCCGGCATCGATGCGGCGGTGGCCGCCGGCTTCCGGAAAATCAAGCTCAACATCGTCGCCGTCAAAAACCTGGTCGAGCCCGACGTGATCCCAATGGCGCTCTATTGCCGGGAACGCGGATTCGAGCCACGCTTTATCGAGTTCATGCCGCTCGACGCGCAGTCGATCTGGGACCGCGAAAAAGTCCTGCTCGCCGATGACATCATCAAACAGCTATCGCGTGAAATTTCACCGCTGATCGAGGTCCCTGACGCCGACCCGCGCGCGCCTGCGACCGAGTTCGCTTACGCGGATGGGGGCGGCAAAGTGGGATTCGTCGCGTCCGTCAGCAAGCCCTTCTGTCTGAACTGCAATCGACTGCGCCTCACCGCGGACGGCAAGATGCGCTACTGCCTGTTTGCCATCGAAGAGACGGATGTGAAGCATCTGCTTCGTTCCAACGCGCCGGATGAAGACCTGATTGCGGCGATGAAGCGGAACGTGTCGGAGAAGTGGATCGGCCACCAGATCAACTCCAATAAGTTCGTGCCGCCGCCGCGCCCGATGTATTCGATCGGCGGCTGATCGTAACGGTCCGCCACGGGCGGAAGCCCGGCGGCAGGCTCGAAAGCCTGGCCCCACTAAGTGGCTCAGGAACTTCTCGCCCATTCGCGGAGTCTACTTCGGCAAATAACGGAGCAGACTATGTTTGAACAGACCTTCGTGAATGCGCGGGCGCAGACGCGCCGTCCCTGGACGCTCGCCGTTTCCGTCGTACTACAGACCGCACTGGTGGCAACCATGCTCATCATGCCGCTGCTGCGCGTGGCGAAGCTCGATCTGCCGATGAAGATTCACTTCACTCTTCCGGTGGAAATAGTCGATCTTCGGACGAAGCCGCAACCGGTGCAGCAGACCGCGGCCGCGCAGACGCACAGCGTCATCACACCGCGTATCTTTCGCGAGCCGGTGATCACCGTTCCAAGCCACGTTCCTGCACGTATCGATTTGTCTCCGGACGCGCCTGTATTCGCAACCAACGGCCCCGTGGCCCTTTCTACGGGACCGTGGCTGCTCGCCGGGCTCGGCCCGCTGGCCACCGCGCCGCCTCCGCAGGTTGCAGCACCCGCAAAGCCGGAAACACCAACTACTCAGATTCACGTCGGCGGCGCTGTTCAGGAAGGCAAGCTGATCTTTGGTCCGCGCCCCGCCTATCCGCGCATTGCCGTGGCTGCGCGCATGCAGGGGACGGTTCACATCCAGGCCATCATCGAACGCGACGGCTCCATCGGTCATCTCAAAGTGCTCAGCGGATCGCCGCTGCTGCAGAACGCCGCTCTTGATGCAGTGAAGCAGTGGCGCTACAAGCCGACGCTGCTGAACGGCGAGCCCGTCGAAGTCGTCACCGAGATCGACGTCAACTTCACGCTCAATTCTCGGTAGGCGTCTTATCGACGTGATCGACCACCAGCACGTCGATCGTCTCCTTCTTCGCCTGCAGCCGCAGTCCGAGTTGCTCCTGCAGGGCGTCGAAGATCGTGGGCCCTGGATCGTCACCGGCGTCTGCCGCCAGCCTGCGGGTTGACCAGTACAGGCCGATGTCGTACTTCCCCGTCAGCCCGGTCGCGTCGCCCACCGGACTTCCAACTTGTGCCGAAAGCATGCCCGCAAGCTGCTCCATCGTTTTGTCCTGGCGCATGCGCGCGACGTTATTCATCATCGCCATACCGCGGCCCGCAGGCAGGACCGGGAACCCATCCGGACCGATCGTCGCGCGACCCCGTGCGGGCGGCGGTCCAGCGGGCGCATCCGGCGGCGGCCCGGCCTCTTTGAACTTCGGCCCGTTCTTCGCCACCACCAGATCGTAAGTCGTCGCTTCTTTCTTCTCGTAGTGATACGCCAGATGGAAACGCTCGCGCAGCAGATTCTGCATCATGACGCCGAACTGCTCCTTCGAAGTCCCCTCAGGCACCTTGGCCTCAATGCTGAACATCGCCGGACCCATCATCCAGTCCGGACCCGACACATGATTGAAGTCGGTTGAGAAAGCGACGTTGATCAGATTAGACATCGAGAAGTTCTCGAACGTGGCGCGCCCCGGATCGTCCGTCCCGGGGCCGCCGCGAAAGGTGATCCGAAGCGGCTTGCCCGGTTCCCGTGTCGTTACCCTGACGGACGCCACTTCAAACGACTG
This sequence comes from Terriglobia bacterium, assembly GCA_963832905.1. GTDB lineage: Bacteria > Acidobacteriota > Terriglobia > Bryobacterales > Bryobacteraceae > BOG-234. Next base: position 224,188 of record CAWHVO010000003.1, read on the forward strand.
AGCCCACGCCGCCGACGCCAGTAACGACGCGCACAGAATCGGTCGGTTCATCTCACGCTCTCCGCCTGATCGACAGCACCATTGACAACGCCGCTACCAGCAGCGCCACCAACATCCATCCAGCCCCGCGGTCATTGGCTGCCAGAAGCCCGGCACCGGCCGCGCACACGATGAATCCCGGTAGCGCCCTTTTCCACGGAAAGGGAATCGGCGGAGGCGTCTCGGTGTCGCGGCGCACCGCTTCCATCACCGACGAAGCGAAGCCCGACGACGGAACGATGGTGTCATCGCTGCCAAGAGCGCGGTCGATCTCTTCGTTGCTCACAGAGCCTCCTTCCATCGTCCGACTGCGAGCAGCCGGGGCAGCTTTCCCCGCAGGATATCGCGTCCGCGCGACAGCCGTGCTTTTACGGTACCCGTCGGCAGGCCCAGGGTGCGAGCTGCCTGCTCCACGTTCATTTCTTGAAAGTAAAAAAGGATCATGGCCACGCGATACTTCTCCGGCAGCGTGTAGACAGCGTCTCGCACCGCGCGGTCGCGATCTTCATCGTTCGCCGGCCGGGCCTCCTGCTGAGAAGTGACGTTGCGCAGCGGCCGGGTGTTGACCGGAATTCTCCGCAGCTCGGTTCGATACAGATTCGTCGCGAGCGCGAACAGCCATGTCGAAAAGGCCGCATCCCGCCGCCATGTCGCCAGCCCGCGAAACGCCCGCAGAAACGCTTCCTGCGCCATGTCCTCCGCGCGGCCCCGGTCGCGGCAAAACCGATACGCCAGATTCACCAGCGGACCTTGCCAGCGCCGCACGATGTTTTCGAAAGCGGCCGTCTCACCGGCCAGCACTCTTTCGACATCGGCCAGATCTTCGTCAGCCGCCAAGTTCGCTCCGTGTGGTCTGACCGGGCTGCCGGCGCTCTGGTTGCACTTTTTTCTACGCGCACAACGGACCTGACCACAGACGCAGCCGCGTGGCTCACCTTATCCCGGATAGGACTGACCATTGCGTCGTCGCCCGTGGTCTGGCCTGTGCGCTCCACTTTGCCAAAGGAAACGCAACCCGCCCGGCCGCCCCGTTGTCATACGGGGTGCAGCACCAAGGAGCATATCCAATGGAACATTTCGGCGTTTTCGCCTTCCTGGGCATGGGCGCGATTGCCCTGTTTTCCTTCCTCTCAGTGGCCACGTGGTCAGACAGCCGCCGGCGCGAACGCGAGGTCTATTACGGAAACGAAACGCTCCGGAAGATTATGGAAATGCCGGGGGCCACTCCGGCGGCCGTGCAGGAGTTCGTTCGTGAACAACAGGTAAACGCCATCCGCCGCCGGCGCGAAGGACTCAAGCTGGGCGGCATGGTTGTCGTGGCAACGGGCATCGGGATCACGATATTTCTCGCCGCTGCGCCGGGCCCGCTCCCCATTCACCTGGTCGGGACGATCCCGGTGATGATTGGTCTGGCGATGCTGATTTACGTGTATCTGATGAGCCCGAAGGTCAGCTGAGCCGCCGGTCAGGATCGCACGGCGGCTTCGAGCGCGGCGATGTCGAGCTTCTTCATGCCAAGCATAGCCTGCATGGCCTTCGGGTTCTTGATCAGATCGGGCAACCGCGCGGGGACGATTTGCCACGACACGCCGAACTTGTCCTTGACCCAGCCGCACCGGTCTTCACGGCCGCCTTCGGAAAGTTTCGCGTAATAGTAATCGACTTCGCCCTGATTGTCGCAGCGCACAACAAAGGAAATCGCCTCGGTGAATTTGTACGCGGGGCCGCCGTTGAGCGCGGTGAAAGTCTGGCCGTCGAGTTCGAAGCTTATAGTGAGGATGCCGGTCCTGGGCCCTGTATTGCCGGAGCCGGTGCGAAGCCGATCCAGACGGCGTGATTTTTTGAAGATCCCGACGTAGAAATCGACCGCTTCCTCTGCATTCGAGTCGAACCATAGGAAGGGCGTGATGCGCGGATATTTTTCGAATGAAGTCATGCAGTCAAGTTATCTCTTGTTCACCACCACGACGCCGCCCTTGACCACCACCTTCGTTCGCAGCCAGTTCCAGTAGCCTTCGAGCGGATCTCCGTTGAGCAGAACAATGTCGGCGAGCTTGCCGGGTTCGAGCGTGCCGAGCTGGTCGCTCATCTGGATATAGGATGCGGTGTTCGGCCCCATCATTTTCACCAGGTCCTTCGTGGAGAACATGACGTTCAGCATTTTCAGCTCGTGGTCGAGGCCGGCGAGCGGATCGTAGGTGGTGTCGGTGCAGTAGCCAAGAGTGACGCCGGCGTCCCAGATGGTGCGCGCGTTGACCGGCATGTAGCCGGCTTCCTCGCCCAGACGGACGCCGTTGACGATGCCCTCGGGCCAGGGCTTGCCATCGCGGAAGCGCGGCTTGTTGTCGTCTGCGAAGACGCCGAAGACGGGGGAGCCGAATGCCGTCGTGCCAAGAACCTTCGTGCCGGCGGCGGCGACTTTCCGCGCGTCCTCTTTGCTGACCCAGTCCTTGTTGGGCAGGTGGACGAGCAGAGGCACACCGGCTTCGACCGCGGCCATCATGGCTTTCGAACTCACGGCGTGCACCTGCACCATGACGCCGGCTTTCCTGGCTTCGTTGACGATGGCACGGAGGGTTTCGATTTCTTTCTCGCTGGGTCCGGGCACGGGCGTCAGCGCAATCTCGCCGGTGAACTTGATCCCCATCGCCGCCATCTTTCTGACTTCGGCGCGGGCTGTCTCCGGAGTCTGGTTGTTCAGACGAAGCGAACCGGAGGGGATGATGCGCGGGCCGTTGATCATGCCGCTGTCGATGTGATCGCGCAGCGTGATGTTGCCTGCCGCGGGGCCGCCGCCGGAAAGGATGGTCGTGTAACCGGCTTCGAGCAGCGCCTGCATCTGCGCTTTCTCGTTGGGGCCGGTGTTGATGTGGCGATGCGCGTCGATGAAGCCGGGCATCGCGGTCATGCCTTTGGCGTCGATGGTGCGGCCGGCGATCGAAGCGGGTTCACCGGCTGCGACCGAGGCGATTTTGCCGCCGCGTACGACGATCGATCCGCGGTCGATGACTTTGGCATCGGGGCCGACGATACGGACATTTGTAATGGTCAGGTCCTGGGCGGAAAGCGTGGCCAGAGACAGACTGGCAGCGAGCAGAAGGAGACGGCTTTTCATACTGAGAAATGATATCCGACTGCGGCGGAGCGGACGTTACCAATTCTTCGCCGATGACATCGGGCCGACCATGGCGAACGCCGCCTCTGCGCCGGCTGTAGTGCTCGCACCTACGCAATCCTCATCATTTTCTCATCGATTTTTACTGATCGTTCCTCATCGCGATTGCTATGGTCCGAAAACGTCCTTTTGTGACAGACTGACCTCGGTCCACTTTGCCGATGGGGGGCCGATGCGGATTTACGGGGCGGTTGCAGTAACACTCGTAGTGTCAGCCGGGTTCGCGCAGGCGGCCCCCGATGCGGAGCACGCCACCGAAAACCTTCACCGGATCGCACGTCAGCTGAACGATTCCGTACGCGGCTTCTACGCGCATCTGGCGCAGGAAATCGAGCGGCATGATCGCGGCTACCGGCTTGCGAACCATTCTCAGATTCCGGGCGCCGATATCGATCTGACCATCGGGCCGGCGGATCTGATGTTATCCGCCACGCAGAAGTTCACGGCGTTCCGCATGCTCGCGGCGCGCGATAAAAGCTACGCGCCGGAAGCCGCGGCCGATCTCGATCGCATCGAGCAGCTGATTCCGGAAGCGCGGAAGCGGGTCGATGCGGGCACCGCCGTCCTGCGCCGCATGATGCTGGTGTCGGCTGCACAACTGGGCCGCAGCGAAGAATCCGCCACAAAGCTGCGGCGCGATCGGCTGCTCAAAGCGCGCGCCGCAGCCGAAGAGGCCGCCCAACAGGCACTGATGGCGCTGCCGTTCGATCAGCAACAGCCATGCGCGCAGGATGAAACCGCCGAACACATCTGGACCACCCTAACGACCGCGAAGACTCCGGCGATTCCCGTCCGCATCGATCCGCGCAGGCGATTCACGCTGATTAGTGAAGCCTCGTATCGCCTTGCGGTAACCGATTCCGGTATGGACGACAGCGACGGCCGCCGGATTTTCTATCAGGAAGAATGGGTGCGGCGCGGACCGGCGGTGATCCGGCTGCGCTGGCGCGTGGCCGTGGAGATGGCGACGGGGGAACACATCCTGGTCAAGCGCTATTCGCCGCTGGAACTGCACGGCGATCTGAACGAGCTTTACAACCGGCGCGATCGCTATTACCTCTGGTATCTCGAACCGGACGAGGATACGACGGAGCCAACGCATGCGGAACTGGTAGCGGCGCTGGCCGGCGTGACGCGGTCGCGCGACGCGGTGCGCATCGCGGCGGACAATTTTCGTAACGGTGTGCGTGACGCGCTGGCGAAGCAGGGGCCGCTGGACAACGGCCTGCCCGACGAGATGCGGCAGAGGCTGTTTGCCATTCGCGCGCATATCGCGCACGTGCCGGCGATGCTGCGGATGGAAGGCGCTGTTCGCCGAAGCGTGTCGCAGGCGGAAGGAGCCATTCGCGATCTGGAGCCGCTGGCGGCGTGGCTGAACCGGCCGGGAAAGACCAGGGCGGAGAAGATTCCGCTGCTCGATCGTTCCGATATGGCGATAGATTCCGTGCGGTCCGCCGAAACGGAAGCGCTGCGGACGCTGCCGCCGGATATCGCGCGCGATGAAGAAAATTTTCCCGCCATGGAGCGCAACATGATCGTGCGCATCCGCCGCGCGCCGTCGCGCAATCCGCAGAACAGTACCGTGAAGTGCGTGCAGGAGATCTGGAGCATGGAAACCGGGGCGCTCGGGGACCGCGAGGTGATGCGGATCGTCAGTCTGATTCTTGTGGACCCGAAGACGGGCAGCCAGACGCACGTCGGCACCGCGACGCGGTATTATCGGGCTGCGCCGGAAGAGCTGCTGGAAGAGATTTACGACGAATACGCGGCCGACGATGTGGTGGTGGGGATTTAACCCGGAAGCCGCGCGTGGTATCTTTCCAGGTTGCAGTTGGAGTGTGATCAAAGCGTCGCGACGGCGTACAAAAGCGCATCGCAAAAGGCGCGCGTAATTTCCGAATGTTGGTTCTCAGAGAACTGCTTGGGGTGGTCCCCTGGGCTGAGACAAACAGTTAAGACACTGTTGACCGTTCGCTGTAAATTCATTGTGCCCGATCCCGGAACGGATTTAGGATGGGCGTGCCGGTGAAGCGGAGGCGGGCAATGCTGGCGAGCAACCCGCTGAGGAATAACCGGTCGGTACTCGTCGCGACGATGAGTAGGGCGTGGAACCTCCGGTGCGTCCTTGCAGTAAGCCTGGGTCGAACCCGGCCGGGGAGCGGTACTTCGGCCCAGGTGATTTAGAAGAACATCCATCGGCCGACAGATACCGTCATGCCTGAAAAAACGCACGGTCGGTTTCATGTCTGCGCCCCTGCCGCTCGGAGCTTGTCTTCGAATTCCGCCGGCGGTAAGTAGCCGAGAGCGGAGTGCAGACGCTTTTGGTTGTAGACCTTCTCCAGAAACGTGCCGATTTCGCTCCGTGCTTCGGCCAGATCCCGGTATTCGTTGCGGTGAACCTCCTCATATTTCAGGGTTTTCATGAATGATTCGCACGCCGCGTTGTCCCAGGGGTTGCCCTTCCGCGACATGCTGATCTGAATACCGTTTTCTTTGAGCAGGTCGGTGTAGTCGGTGCTGGCGTATTGCGAGCCGCGATCGGAATGATGCACCAGTCCCGGTCCGACTACCCGCCGCGACAAGGCCATGCGCAGAGCGCTCAGCGTCAGTTCATCTTCCAGCGTCCGGTCCAGCGCCCAGCCGATCACGCGGCGCGAGTAAGCGTCCAGAACGACAGCCAGGAACACGAACTCTTCGCGAAGCCGAATATAGGTAATATCGGCGCGCCAGAGCTGGTCGATATCGGTCAGCACCATCTGCCGCGCCAGGTTCGGGTAGACTTTCCGCCCATGATTGGAAACGGTCGTTACCGCGAACTTCCGCTTCCGCACACAGAGTAGATTGTCCTCGCGCATCAGCCGGTAGATGCGTTTCCAGTTCACCGCCCAGTCGCGGCGGCGCAATTCCTGCGTGATGCGCCGCCGTCCGTAACTGGGCCATTCGAGGGCCACCCGCTGGATCGCGTCGCGCAGATCCATATCGGCGTCGGCCCCCGATTTCCCGTTCTCGTCGAAGCGATAGTAGCTGGCCCGGCTCACGCGGGCCAGCTTCACCATCCGCTCGATCGTCAGTCCGCCGCCGGCCTTCACTTCTTCTTTGACCTTCCGGAAGACCGCGGATTCCCAGTCAGTGCCTGCAGCATCCGCTGTTCCTCGATGTGCTGCAAGCACCCCTTCAAAAAATCGATTTCCAGCGCCTGCTGGCCCACCTTCCGTTCCAGTTCCGCCACCCGGCCCTCGGACCAGCGCTGCTTTCCATTGCCTGGAAATGCGTTGCCCGGACCCTGGCGGAACTCCCGGCGCCACCGGTGCAGCACGTTCGGGTTCACTTCCAACCCGCGCGCCGCCTCGGCAATCGATACCCCTTGTTCCAGCCGCCGAACGGCGGCCAGTTTAAACTCCTGCGTGAACTGCCTGCGTGACAATCCCATGACTCAATTCTCCATTCAACGAAAAATGAGTCTTAACCGTTTGTCTCAAAAATGGGGACCGGTCCAACATGTGCCGTTTGCAAATCCCGCGCTCAGGCAACGTATGGAAAATGCGGCCGAAAAGGTAATCGGACACTACATCGACGACAACAAGGCTGAGTTTGCCAACATAGAGTTCTCCGAGAAGCAGATCGACATCAGCTTAGAGGACGGCGTCAGCGTGGTTGGACGCATTGACTTGGTCCGGCGGAAAGACACGGACGAGACGACGATAGTTGATCTAAAGTCCAATGATCGGTCCCAAGACGAGGAAGTTACGGAACATCAGCTGCACATCTACGCGCTCGGATATGAGGAACTCACCGGAAAGCGCGCCGATTTCGTTGAGATTTACGAACTTGACGAGCGGAAACGCAAACCACGCTCTGTGGACGCGGACTTCATAGACGAAGTGAAAAACAAAGTGCGAACTGCGGCAGAGGCTCTGCGACAGAACGAGATGCCACCAGCATCTGAACAAGCCAAGTGCCGCAAATGCGACTATTGCGGGATGTGCTCCTCCGGCCAAAAGGCCATTGGAACAAACGCGTAAAGAGTAGGGACGTAAATGGCTAAAAACAACCAAACCAACGGCGGTAAAAGCAAACGGGTGACGCGCTATACCTATGAAACCGTCCTGGAGCCCCGCTCGCCGGAGACGGGGCACACCGCTCTGCTCCCTGCCGAGGAGCAGGTGGTCACCGTGCCGATGGATAACGGCTGGACGAAAGGAATTAGGTTCGTCAGAAAAAATCGTGGGTGGATTCGGGCTCGGGAAGTTTGCCAAGTGAGTGATAGAGGGCGAGTTCCAGCGTTCGAAAGGTTCGAAAGCCATAGGCTTTTCGCATTGTGACTTTGGCCTTGTTATTCAGCCCCTCGACGACACCGCTGGAAAGCATCTTTTGAGCGCGGAAATAGTTGAGGATCAGTTCACGGTGATCGCGCAGAGAACTGGCGATCTTCTTCATCGGCTCGATGCGGGAGCGCATCACCTGACGGCACCAGTCATCGAGGAACTTTCCGGCCCAGTAGGGAGCGTTGTAATCCCAGAGTTGCTGAAAGGCTTCCTTGAGAAGGTAAGCGCGGACGGTTTTCAGGTTGTAGCGGAGGATGTCGCGCAGGCGGAAGCGCTGTTCGGTTTTGAGGTTCTCTTCGCGTTTGAGCAGCAGCCAGCGCGACTTCTTCAGTACCGGCGTATAGCCTTCGCGCAGCATGCGGCGCGATTCGCCGGCGCGAACCTCATCGAGAGCCTTGTTCATCTTCGCAACGATATGGAAGCGGTCGAGAATGTGCAGCGCCTCGGAGCATTTCTCGCGAATGACCTTCAGATAGGGCTCCCACATGTCGGAGCAGACGAAGACGATCTTTGAAGCGATTTCGTCGCCGATGACTTTGAAGAACCCCTGAAACGACTCAATCGTTCTTTCCCTTCCGATCCAGAGCAGGCGCGTGACGCCGAGATCGATCTGATAAACCAGCGTCAGATACTTGTGGCCTTTGGCGTATTGGATCTCGTCCACACCGATGGCGTCAATCTGACCGAGCACCCGGTGCTCCAGCCCGAAGGTAACCACGTGCTCGACGGCGTCGAAAACCTTTTCCCATGAAGTACGGAAAGCCTCGGCGGTTTCTTTCCACGAAAGCCGGCGCGCCCAGCGGGCGAGGAACAACATGTAGGCCCGGGTCAGAGTGCGCTTTCCGTCGCCCCACGGAACTTCCTCGACCACGACCGCATCGCAGCGGCGGCAATCCACACGCCGCATCGAGTACAACAGAAAAACCAGAAATCCCCAGAATGGAATGAACTCGAAACGGCGCTCGGCGAGTTGATCGTAGCCTGGAGCGGGCTGGTGGCATCGCGAACAAATCGCCTTCGAGCCCTTACGGGGACGCACCGCGATCTCAATGCTCTTGTGATCGGAGCTGAAACGGGCCTGCCGATAAACGAATCCCGGAAAACGGTGACAACGATTTAGAATCGTGATGAGCGCAAGCATGAAGTGGAAGCTGGTGAAGGCGAGAACTACCAAAGTAAACCGCGCCGCTACTCGACCACGCCACGACCTCGAACACTATTGCCGGGATTTGAACGGCTGGCCCCGGTCCTGGATGGGGCTGGAAAAAGATGTGCCGCCGGGTGAGCAGTTGATCGCCCTGTTCCGTCCGTTCCTCGAATCTCTGGCGGCGTCGGACCTGGCGCCAAAGACCATTCAGAAACACGTCGATAACATGTGGGTGCTGGGCGGGGAGTTCATCCGCGACCTCAACTACGATCCTTCTCTGAGAAAGAAGCCCGTGGATGTGGTTCTCTGGCGCATGATCGAGTCCGACGGCGGCCCGCTTCTGTATCACGGCGGCGAGGATGAACAAAGATCGTTCGATTCGACTTGCCGGAAGCTCCGCCGATTCCTCACCGAGACGGCTCGCTAACACTCGCCGTCAACCCACAAATTTCCCCGACGAGGCTTAATTTCTTCAAACGTAAAAGCGCGCCCATTCTCGGAACGACTTCCGTTTAATTCGACTGCGGCGGAAACCCATTCATTCAAACGTGATCCCCGCCCGATCTAAAGCGTCGAGCGCCAGTTCGAGCAACACGCATTGAGCAACATTTCTTTCGTCCGCCATTTTCTGGAAGCGTTCGATTGTCCTATCGCTTGCCTTGAGATTGAATTGACGATTCCGCCCAGTCGTGTAGACGCGGCGTTTGCGTCTTACCTCTCTCTCCTTTGGGGCCTGACGGCTCGGGAAATTGTTCTCCTCCGCCATTCGCGCGATCGCCTCTTCCGCGACCGGTTTTTCCTTTCTCGGCTTGACCGTGAATGACGGCAAGGGTTTGCTCAGGTCCGCAAAAGGATTGACGCGTGCGTTCATGCCGCACCTGCCACGTCATTGGTCACGATGTTCTCTCGTTTCCTACCGCCCTGCTCGGCTACCAATTGCGCCTGTAACTTCGTGAGGATTTCCCGCGCGAGCGATTCGACATTGGTCTTAGCCTTGTCCAGATTGGGCACGTCCGCCGGATTCAGTGCATCGAGCGTCTGCCGGAACGCGAAGACCGCTTTGAACGCGTCGCGCTCGTTCAGTTCCGTTTCCATTACCGGTATGCCCGCCGCGATCAGGCCGTTTTGAATGTAGGTAAGACCGCGGGCACGAATCATGGGACTGGTGCGGGTCAGCAGGACTGCATAGGGTTTGGGCCGTCCCGTCAGTTTTTCACTTTGCAGGACCACGCGAATGGCCCTGCTCGCCTCGTTCGCATCCAGTTGCGATCCTTGCGTCGGAATGACGACGAAGTCCGCCTGAGAAATCGCGTAGATCACAGTCTTGGATGCGGTTCCTTCCAGATCGACGACGACTATCGGCGTTTTTGAGGCAGCATCCTCGATACGTTCGATAATCGTTTCCTCGTCCACATCGGATATGATTTTCAGCCGCTCCGGGGTGCCGCCACCCAATGCCCAAGTCTCAATCGGATGATTGGGATCGGCGTCAATAATTGTCACCTCACAGAGACGAGCAAACGTGGTGGCCAAGAGGAAGGCTGACGTGGTCTTGCCCACGCCGCCTTTCGGCGAGACGAATGCAATGGTTGGCATGGCGAGGTTCTCCGGCGGGAAAGCGAATCGAGTACCAGAACAGTAACAGGAAGCTATCTGATATCAAGAGGTTACTTTTTGGTTATCAGAAAGCTATCTGATAACAGCTTGGTATCTCTTAGATATCCCCATGTTAGTCGATAGCTACCAAAGAGGCTTCTTACGGATATCCTACAGCTATCTGCGAATGTGCTGTTGTTCTCCGGCGTGGCCTGATGCTGCCGGTTAAGATCGACGGCAGGCCCAGAAAAACACGAGGCACGGGCCGTAGGAGGGGAGAAGGCTGGGGGTATGGCGCAAAACGTGGGCGCAGCGCCGGAACGCATCCTATCGCGACCGGGGTTCGGGGCCGTGAGCAGGGGACTCATGCATCCCATGCGGTCTCTTTCGCCCGCTGTATCGGCGCTCGTTTGTTCCGGCTCCGGCAGAACCCGACAAACGCGGCGGCGGCATTGTCAAGCTTCGGCTTCCCGGAGGTCGTCCACCACTCACGCCAGTCGCTTTCAAGAGCGTATGGGTCATAACCGGGCGCGGCGGCGCGCGCTTCGTCGTATGCTTCCTGGGGCAGGGGTGGCAAACCCTCGTCGCCGGAGGGTCGCGGTGTTTCCTCCCACCAGCTTTCCCGGTTGTAAAACGTCACCTGATCGGTCTCATCATTGTAGGCGACGCGGTAGTCGGGCAGGTGGTCATGTTTAGCGATGTTCTTCACCGTCGCGCGGAAACGGCGGCTGATGCCGCGCGACCCGGATTTCTTAAACAGCAACTCCAGAGAGATTTGCCACGACCGTTGCCGCCCGCAATGTTTACGTGCCAGTTCATAGACCCGCCGTTCCAGGGGCTTTCCCAGCCGGAAATAGTCGGGATGCAGCGTCAATACTTCCTGACTGCGAATGGCGTTAAATACCCAGTCCGACAGCTTGATCTCAACCCAGAGCAGGCGACCGTCCATCCCGTTCTTGCGCCGGATCGATGCGGCATCGATGAGCCCGAAACTATCTGTTTGTTCCTCGTCCCCGGTACGGATGTTGGTGGTGATCCGGGTTCCGGCCAGCCGGTCGATGGCCTCACACAGCGCATCGTAATCCTTACCGGCAGTGCCTCGATTGGTGAAGACGAGCAATTCGTAGCTCGTGATGCGCAGGCGCGGTCCAACCGGCTCACCGTGTTTCATTTTTTGCCTCGTCGGGGAAATTTGTGGGTTGACGGCGAGCGTTAGCGAGCCGTCTCGGTGAGGAATCGGCGGAGCTTCCGGCAAGTCGAATCGAACGATCTTTGTTCATCCTCGCCGCCGTGATACAGAAGCGGGCCGCCGTCGGACTCGATCATGCGCCAGAGAACCACATCCACGGGCTTCTTTCTCAGAGAAGGATCGTAGTTGAGGTCGCGGATGAACTCCCCGCCCAGCACCCACATGTTATCGACGTGTTTCTGAATGGTCTTTGGCGCCAGGTCCGACGCCGCCAGAGATTCGAGGAACGGACGGAACAGGGCGATCAACTGCTCACCCGGCGGCACATCTTTTTCCAGCCCCATCCAGGACCGGGGCCAGCCGTTCAAATCCCGGCAATAGTGTTCGAGGTCGTGGCGTGGTCGAGTAGCGGCGCGGTTTACTTTGGTAGTTCTCGCCTTCACCAGCTTCCACTTCATGCTTGCGCTCATCACGATTCTAAATCGTTGTCACCGTTTTCCGGGATTCGTTTATCGGCAGGCCCGTTTCAGCTCCGATCACAAGAGCATTGAGATCGCGGTGCGTCCCCGTAAGGGCTCGAAGGCGATTTGTTCGCGATGCCACCAGCCCGCTCCAGGCTACGATCAACTCGCCGAGCGCCGTTTCGAGTTCATTCCATTCTGGGGATTTCTGGTTTTTCTGTTGTACTCGATGCGGCGTGTGGATTGCCGCCGCTGCGATGCGGTCGTGGTCGAGGAAGTTCCGTGGGGCGACGGAAAGCGCACTCTGACCCGGGCCTACATGTTGTTCCTCGCCCGCTGGGCGCGCCGGCTTTCGTGGAAAGAAACCGCCGAGGCTTTCCGTACTTCATGGGAAAAGGTTTTCGACGCCGTCGAGCACGTGGTTACCTTCGGGCTGGAGCACCGGGTGCTCGGTCAGATTGACGCCATCGGTGTGGACGAGATCCAATACGCCAAAGGCCACAAGTATCTGACGCTGGTTTATCAGATCGATCTCGGCGTCACGCGCCTGCTCTGGATCGGAAGGGAAAGAACGATTGAGTCGTTTCAGGGGTTCTTCAAAGTCATCGGCGACGAAATCGCTTCAAAGATCGTCTTCGTCTGCTCCGACATGTGGGAGCCCTATCTGAAGGTCATTCGCGAGAAATGCTCCGAGGCGCTGCACATTCTCGACCGCTTCCATATCGTTGCGAAGATGAACAAGGCTCTCGATGAGGTTCGCGCCGGCGAATCGCGCCGCATGCTGCGCGAAGGCTATACGCCGGTACTGAAGAAGTCGCGCTGGCTGCTGCTCAAACGCGAAGAGAACCTCAAAACCGAACAGCGCTTCCGCCTGCGCGACATCCTCCGCTACAACCTGAAAACCGTCCGCGCTTACCTTCTCAAGGAAGCCTTTCAGCAACTCTGGGATTACAACGCTCCCTACTGGGCCGGAAAGTTCCTCGATGACTGGTGCCGTCAGGTGATGCGCTCCCGCATCGAGCCGATGAAGAAGATCGCCAGTTCTCTGCGCGATCACCGTGAACTGATCCTCAACTATTTCCGCGCTCAAAAGATGCTTTCCAGCGGTGTCGTCGAGGGGCTGAATAACAAGGCCAAAGTCACAATGCGAAAAGCCTATGGCTTTCGAACCTTTCGAACGCTGGAACTCGCCCTCTATCACTCACTTGGCAAACTTCCCGAGCCCGAATCCACCCACGATTTTTTCTGACGAACCATAAATTGACACCGGTAGCCGTTCTCCAACGCCTTCATCAACAGGCCGGAAGCTAATCCGGTTTTGCCAACGGCTGTCTTGCCGACGAACACGATATTTTCCGCCTTGGCAATGAACTCCAGCTCCGCAAACCCGCGGATCTGTTTGCGGTTGACGCCCGGCTGGCGCGCGAAGGGGAACGTCTCCAGCGTCCAGCGCTCGGGCAGCTTGGCGCGCTGGATGCGCCACTCCAGCGCGCCCTCCTGCCGGGCCTGATACTGCGCGCGCACCAGTCGCGTGACAAACTCCGAGTAGCTGATGTCGTCCTTGTCGGCGGCGCGCAACTGTTCGTCATAGATCTCCAGGATGCGCTTGAGCTTGAGGTTCTTCAGCAGTTGTTCCAGTTCTTCAGTCATCGTTCGGCCCCTCATCGAGCAGAAAGTATTCGCGTGTCACGCGGCGCAGGATCATCCTCTCCAGCCGGTCCAGATCGTAAAGCCCATAACGGGCGGCCTCTTCGACCGCTCCCACCAGCGGTTCGCGCGGATACTCGCGCACCAACCGCAGCAGTTGCCGCAGGGCAAGAGTGACCACCTTGCGGCTGCGCTGTTTCAACCCCACGACATAGTCGGCCAGTTCCGGCGTGGCGGTGACGATGGCCTGCTCTTCCGGATGCGGATCGGGCCGCGCGTCTCTTTGACCGCGCGGCGGGCGGTGCTCCGCCAGCATCACGCGCTGGTGCTCGGCTTCGGCGATGCGCCGGTGTGTCACCAGCCGGCGGGCATCGAGTTGAATCTCGATCTTGTCCTTGGTTTCGCGCACCTCTACACGGCGCCCGATCCACTCCACCGGCACCGAATAGCGGTTGCTGTTCAACGCCACGTAGCCTTCGATATCCACCAGACGCTGCTGCAGCCGGTAGACTTCCGGAATCCACGCCGGCAGCGGCTTCAGATGCAGCCGCTCCACCGCGAACAGCTCTCGCGGAACCGCGCGGATGTGTTTCTTGTAAGTCGAGTTGACCTTATCGCACCACTCCCGTGCCCGCTGATTCAGGTCCTCCCAACTGGAGAAGGTCCGCCCCGCCAGAAAGTTGGTCTCTATGAACCAGAACGGCCGCTCTACGCGCGCCGAACGGTTGGTATTCCCAATCGCGTGCGCCACGAACTGAAAGCCGAAACGCTCGCCAAAGGCGGCCATCTCCGGCACCGGAACCATGTCGCGTCCGCTGCCGCGCAGCACCACCACGTGCGTGTTATCGATCATGGTCCGCGCTGCCGCGCCGCCGAAGTAGCGGAGCGCTTCCGTGAGAAAAACCTTGCAGTCGAAACGCCGGAAGGTGGGATAGCACTGGAAAAACAGCATCCGCGAATAGCACAGCACCGCCGAGGCGGTCTGCACTCTGCGCTTCTTGCCGCCCAGTTCGAGATCGTGGGGAGACGTGTCGTGCTGAAGCTCCTCGCCAGGCGAAAAATCATAGCGCCCCGCCGGCACTGGCGGTGCGTAGCCGATGCCGTGCCGCCGGCAGAACGCTGTTAACGCGGTATACGACAACTCCGCGCCGCCCCCCACCAGCTCCTCATGGACTCGCACGAGATTCCCGTTGCACTTCTCGAAAAGCTCCAGGATCTGTTGCCGGTAAGGCTCGGCCTTTTCGGTTCGGCGCAGTTCCGGCAGCGCTGTCGAGTTGGATCGCAGGACTTTGCGTACTGCTACGCGGGAGACTCCCAGCACCCGCGCGATCTCCCGTTTGCTCACTCCCTGCGCCTGTAGTTCCAAAATCGTGGTGCGTTGCGCTTGGCTCAACATGCGGTTTCTTCTCCGATAAAGTGTCTTCGTCGATGCGATGGAGTTGTTTTTGAATGCGCTCGATCTGATGCCGTACGGCTTTCGATTGCTGCTCATCCAACTCCGCGGCGGCGGCGCCGGCCAGTCGCCGTTGCGCGCGGTTCACAATCGCCACCACCATCTCCAGATCGCGCAACAGTTCGGCGCCAGCCCCGGCGGGAGCTTTCTCCTGCGCCTGCCGCTGCGTTTTGAAAAACAGCTCGGGATGGTCCAGAATGCGTTTGCGGATCGCTGGCGAACCTTTGCGCCACGCGGCATACAGTTGGCCGGCCTCACGCGTATCGCAGTGGTGCTGGGCGAAGATCTCTGCCATCCGCTGGCAGCCCTCCAGGCTCTGGCGAGCCACCGGCACCAGGAATTTCAACGCCACCTGCGCCGGGATCTTGCCCTCGCGCACCTGCTGTTGGATCGCTTCCGGCAGAACCTCCACCAGTGCCAGCCGCCGCGATACCCAGCTCACACTGCGGTCGAACCGGCGCGCTAACTCGTCGAGCCCGTAGTTGAAGCGCCGCTCCAACTCCGCCAGTAACCAGCCAACCTCCAGCGCGGTTTCGGGCTCGGATAAACGCAGCGAGCGGTCCAGCAGCACTGCCGCGGCCTCGGTCATCGGCCACACAACTGCCTCCACTGTGTCCCGGCCTAGTTGTCCCAGGGCCGTGATCCGCTTATAGCCGTCGATGACCACGAAACGATCCGCTTGGCCTTCGGCTGCCACCACCACGATGGGTGTTTGCTGGCCCACCTCCGCCAGCGACGCCAACAGCCGCCGCTGCCGCCCCGCATGGCGCACTCGCAGATGCTCCCACCGCCGCTCGAGTTGGTGAAACTCCAGTTGCATCGGACAGGCTGAATGTAAGGCCAGGGCCGCCGGCGGATCAATATCTCCGGATTAAATCGCGCGCCTGTTTCCAACGCCGTTCCCGTTCCTGGACGCGCTCCAGCGCGCGTCGGCATGCGTGCGAACAGAAGCGTTGCAAAGGATTTCGCCGCTCGCGTACGAATCCCTCGTAGCAGCCTGGCCGGTCGCACGAACAATCGAAAAAAATGTTCGCCAGTGATTACCCTCGCGAGGTCGTTAACTGCCTCTGGTTTAGGGGGTTTCCGACTACTGCGGAGCCGCTCCCGGTAGCGCCGGCTTTGGCCGTTGCGTTTCTGCTTGCCCGCCGCCGTCTCCCGGTAGCGTTGTTGCGCTTTCCACCGGTCCCACTTCCGTGCCGCATCCCGGCAGCGGTTGCTGCAATACCGCTGGCGAGCGTGGAGAGGATGAAAGCCTTGCTCGCATCCCTTGAGGAGGCAGCGGCGTGTCCGCGGGCGAGGACCACCGGCCCGAGAAAGAGGTTGCAATCAGACTATCATAATAGTAGACTCACTTTAGTTGTAGTCATACCGATATGCCCAAACCGAGGCTTACGAAGCTGGAACTGCAAGTCCTGGAAGCGCTTTGGCAGAAAGGCGCGTGCTCCGTTCGCGAGATTCAGGAGACGTTTCCGGAGCCTGGCAGACCGGCGTACACCACCGTGCAAACGGTCGTCTATCGCCTGGAAAGGAAGAAGGCGCTCCGTTGCGTGAAGCGGATTAGCAACGCCAACATTTTCGAGGCCGTGATCTCGCGCAAGGATGCCCAGCGCCGCTTCGTGGACGAACTGCTGGCGGTATTCGGCGGTCGGGCCAAGCTGCTGATGGCACACCTAGTGGAATCAGGGGAACTCACCCTGGAGGACATCAAGGAGGCCGAGAAAGCTCTCCAGAAGCCTCCCAGAAAGGACAGATCGCAATGACCTATGCGGATCTTACGCCGTTGGCGAATCACCTCTGGCAATCGACTGTTTTCGCTGGCGCCATGGCCGCTCTGACGCTTCCCCTGAAGCGAAACCGCGCAGCGGTGCGGTACTGGCTCTGGCTGGCAGCATCGGTGAAGTTCTTGGTGCCGTTTTCGCTGCTGGTGGGCATCGGAAGTCAGATCGCACTGCATACTGCTGCATCGATCGAGCCGCCTCAGTGGTCTTTTACAGTCGAGCGGATCAGTCAGCCATTCACTCCCTTGGCTGCCGTGCCTCAGGCGGTCGCGACATCGCCAGTAAACCCAATTTGCGCCGTTTTGCTCGGCGTCTGGTTGTGCGGCATTACCGCCGGTATCGTGTTCTGGCTCCGGTGTTGGCGACAGATGCGAGCTGTTCGCCATGCCGCAAACCCACTGGCTCTGGACCTGCCCGTTCCGGTGCTGTCATCCGCAATGCGGTTGGAGCCGGGAGTGTTCGGCATTTGTCATCCGGTTTTGCTGCTGCCCGAAGGCATCGCCGACCGGCTGACAGTGGCTCAGTTGGAGACGATCATCGCGCACGAGATGTGCCATGTACGCCGGCGCGACAACCTGACCGCCGCCATACACATGACTATCGAGGTCCTTTTCTGGTTCCATCCGCTGTTGTGGTGGATCAGAACGCGATTGGTGGCGGAAAGGGAGCGAGCTTGCGATGAGGCAGTGCTGCTTCAGGGCACCGCTGCCGGTGTTTACGCCGAGAGTATTCTCCAGGTGTGCAGACATTACGTGGCCTCTCCTGCAGCTTGTGTTTCGGGCGTGGGTGGCGCCGACCTGAAACGACGCGTGGCGACGATTATGAGCGAGCTGACTGGCCGTAACCTGACTCTTGCGCGGAAGTTTCTTCTGACGACGACGGTTATCACAGCCATCGCCGGTCCACTCGCAACTGGGATGTTTTTGCAGAGCGGACAGGCCCAGGAACGGCAGTCAGAGGCGGTTCCCCTCTCGTTTGAGGCGGCGTCGATCAAGCCAGTAAAGACCCGCGAAGGCCCCTTCCACTTCACTGTGCTGCCCAATCGGCTTGACGTCAAGAACTTGAGCCTGGGGTTCCTGATTTTACAAGCGTACGATCTGCCGGCCTATGCGCTTTCCGGGCCGAAGGAGCTCGTTAACGACGGTTTCGACATCGCCGCCACAAGCGGTAGGCCAGTGTCGAAAGCGGAAATGCGTGCTATGCTACAGGGCCTCCTGATCGAGCGATTCCACCTTTCGACGCACTGGGAAACGCGAACGCAAGCGGCGTATCGCCTGGTGGTGCTGCCGGGCGGCCCACGAATGAAAGTGTCGGACGAGGGATACGCGGCGCCTAACTCGCCCCTGCAGGACGGAAACTCCATCCAGTTAAACGGTCCTATGTCCATGCGGCAATTATCGGAACGTCTGACCAGATTTGCTGGAAAGCCTGTCGTGGACGCAACCAGCCTTGAAGGCTATTTCACCATCAAATTGGCCTTCGCGTCCGATGACTATGACCCTTCGAAGGACACCGGCGTGGTTCCTCCACTCCTCACGAAGGCGGTGGAAGAACAACTCGGCCTCAAACTGGTGCCAGGTAAGGAACCGATCAAAATCTTGGTCGTGGACCACGTCGACGCTGTACCTGTGCCAAACTGACTGCGTAGTATCGATGCCGATTTTGTTGGACCAAGGGACAAGCTTGGCAAAGGTGTGATTAACCGGATCACCTCCGGTTTCCTTCGTCAACACACAATTCCTTAGCTCCGAACCCGACACGTCATCCCGATTTGACAACTATCTCGCAAGGGCTGCGTGCCCATCATAACCCTTGCGTCTCGTTGCCGCTTTCCGAAGTGGGTCACTTCAGGCGAGCACCACCGGGTCACTCTTGGTGAACGCCGAAGCGCGAAGCGGGCGCCGTACGGCAGGGGCGAGAAAACCATCATCGATACATCGGTGCGCAATGTGTGGCAGATCGCTCCCGATCAAGTCAAGATCGGCGGTAAATCCTGGGGCGCGAACTTCGAGAGCATCCTTACCAGGGTGAAGGCAGGTCTGGGATGCGGCGACGCGGTCGTATCCGCCGAGCTCTATAAGCTGCTCGTATACGACCGCGGCAGCTTCTTTCTGGCCCACCGTGACACCGAGAAGACCGGCGGCATGTTCGGCACTCTGATCGTGACGCTGCCTTCGACCTATCGCGGCGGCGTACTGCGGATTTCTCACGCGGGCCGCGACGTGACTGTTAAAACCGACACGGACGATCCCTCCGAGCTCTCCTACACCGCGTTCTATGCCGACTGTGAACACGAGGTCCTGCCCGTCGAGGAAGGCAGCCGCGTGTGTCTGATCTACAACCTCATTCAAAAGCCCTCGAAGGGCAGGCATAGGACACTAAAGGCCCCGGAATATGAATCCCAGGTCGCAGGAATCGCCGCGATCCTGGATCGGTCGCTGCAATCGCCTGATGCTCCCGCGAAAATCGCCTGGCTCCTCGATCATCAGTACAGCCCCGCGGGATTATCGTTTTCGGCGCTGAAAGGCGCAGACGCGGCAAGAGCCGGAGTCCTGCTGCAGGCCTCGTCGCGCGCGCAGTGCGCCGCGCACCTGGGGATCGTCCATATCGGGGAGTCCGGTGCGACCGAGCCGGACTACGATGACTTCTACCGATCACGCCGGAATCGTTATCCGAGCTATGAAGATGAGGAAGACGACGCTGAAGAATACGACGATGACGATGCGGATTTCACGGTGGTCTCAGTCGATGATTCCTGGCAGTATGTCGACGAATGGCGCGATCCCGCCGATCGGTTGGTGAAGTTTGGCCGCATTCCCCTGGCGGACGGCGAGTTGCTGCCAGCGGGCGCGCTTGACCGCGAGCCTCCCGACGATAAGCGGCTGACCGAAGCTTCAGGCAACGAAGGCGCAACTTACGAGCGCTCCTGGCATCGTGCGGCGCTGGTCGTTTGGCGTCATGACCGCTCGATCGATGTTCTGCTTCAGGCCGGCGTAGTTGTGGCGCTACCTTACCTCGCGCGGTTGACAGCCGGTGGCAGGGACACGCGGCCGGCAGCGATCGCAACCGCAGGGCGACTTCTGGAAGCTTGGCCTGCCGATTCGCAACCGTGGGAGGACCGCTTGTCCGGCAGAGAATGGCCGGGGCCGGCTGAGCGGATTCGGATGATTGCCGCGCTCGTGAAGCTGGACGAGCCGCAAATGCTTGAGCGGTTTCTCAGGGAAGTCGCGATGGCAAGTTATGACGGCTCGGAAAACGCGGCATTGCTTACCGCAATAGAAGTACTTGGCGACGAGAAGGCCGCCGCTATATTTTCCGCTCTGGTATCCGCCCGGATGCCGCAGCACCCCGCCGAGTGTGCGGAATTTCTTCTTGGGCTGGGCGAAACTCCGTCGCATCGTTTTCGGGACGTGGCGTCGGCTGTGGTTGAAGGGCTTGATCGCATCGGCGCGAGCGACTCAGATACCGGCGTCTCCGATTGGGAGGCGGAAGAAGAAGGACGCCCGCTCGGCCCGCAGTTCCTCGAAAACCTGCTGCGGGCGCTGCAGCACTTCAACGGAGGGGCTCTGTGCAGCGCCGCCGGCAAAAAGATCGCTTCACGCCCGGAGATATTCAATCCCGTGTCGCTGGTCGTTCCCGCGATCGAGCGGCTCTGTACGGGACGAGTGCTCGCGTTGCTTGAAGACGCCATCCGGCATCTGTGGACCAGCGCCGCAGAGTTTCTGCTAAGGCGCAGCGAGACTCCTCCAGAACCACCATCTGACTGGCGACTCGATGTGGAGATTAAATGTCGCTGTGCGGATTGCGTGGAGCTACAAGCCTTCGCTCGCGATTCCGCTGCGCGTGTTCACCGATTTCGCGTAAACAAGCAGCGCCGCAGCCACCTGCATGGCATCATCGACAGACACCGGCTCGATATGACCCATGTGACCGAACGCATCGGTTCGCCTCAAACGCTGGTCTGCACCAAAGACCGCCGGACGTTCGACCGGCGCATGGAGCAATACCGGGATGAGATTGCCGCCATGGGCAGGCTCGTGAGACTGGCGCCGAAGGCCGGGAGCGCCCGCCTGGCCGAAAGGATGAAGGTTGCGGTGAAACGCGCTGGCGAAATTCCGGACTGCGAGTCAGGTGCTCTGCTTCCACCCTGGCCGTGACCGGTCACGTGTCTTCGGCGCGGCATAACGCGGTGTCAGCGGGGCAATTGCTCCCGGCGGGCAATCGACATGGGCCCCTGCGAAGGAAGGGGCGAAACAATTGAAATGGTGGACCTTAGTGGACTCGAACCACCGACCTCTGCTGTGTGAATGGTCCACGGCGGTTTGGCGCAACGGGGGATGAAAACGGTTTCAAGCAGGTGTAATCTGCTGTTGCCGGGAGTAATCAGAGACCGTCGTGCGTCTGGAGCCAATGAGCCCGACCGTGAATGTGGCCGGGACGCCCGCATGCAGTTGTGCACGGCACAACGGATTGTTGCCGCTGCCGCGAGGCAGTGAGCACGTGAAGGAAAGTCGAATTTTTCTCAAGGCGTCCATTGCTCGCGGCAGAGGAGCGTTATGAAGCTACTATACCGCCGCTGCGCGGGCCTGGATGTGCATAAAAAGTCCGTCAGCGTTTGCATACGCCGCCGTATTGCCGGTGGCCACTTTGAAGTCGAAGAAGCCATCTTCGGGACATTCACACAGGATCTGGAACGACTCCGCCAATGGCTGAAAGAGCGCGGGGTAAGACAAGTCGCCATGGAATCGACCGGGGTGTACTGGATCCCGGTTTGGAATGTGTTGGAACGCGGTAAGCACAAGTTCGAGTTGACGCTGGTGAATCCCGCCACCGTGCGGGCTTTGCAGGGCCAGAAGACCGATCGCATTGATGCACGCCGCATCGCCGAATATTTGCAGTATGGGCTGCTGCGGGGAAGCTTCATTCCTCCCAAACCAGTGCGGCAGATGAGAGAGTTGACGCGCATGCGGGTCCATATACAGCAGGACCGCAATCGCGTCATCAACCGAATCGGGCGGCTGCTGGAGACCGCGAATATCAAGCTGGGGTCTGTGGCGAGCAGCATCGCCGGAAAGAGCGGACGCGCGATTCTGAAGCGGCTGGCGGAAGGATCACAGCAGCCGGAGGCACTGGCGAAACTGGCGCTGGGGCGGTTGAAGGAGAAGACACCGGACCTGATTCTGGCGCTGGATGGACGAACCGATGTGCATTTTCGCTGGATACTATCCCGGTTGCTGACCAAGCTCGACTGGCTCGACGGCGAACTGGCGGATATTGATGCGCGGCTCTGTGAGCAGATGGCTCCGCATGAAGATCTGTTACGGCGACTGTGCGCGATTCCGGGCGTGGAGATGACGACCGCACGGGTCCTGATCGCTGAACTCGGCACGGATATGACGGCGTTCCCTAAAGCCGCTCAAGCCGCAAGCTGGGCGGGCTTGTGCCCCGGAAATTCGGAGAGCGCCGGCAAACGATTCTCCGGCCGCACCCGCAAGGGCGATCGCTACCTGCGCCGCATTCTGGTACAGAGCGCATGGGCAGCGGCACGTACTCGGGACTGCTTTCTGGCCGCATTGTTCCATCGCATCGCACATCGACGCGGTTTGAAGAAGGCCGCCGTAGCAGTGGCGCACCGGGTTCTGATCATCGCGTGGTCGATTATCCGGAACGGCTCCGAGTATCAGGAACGCGGCGGAGATCACTTCGACCGTCTCCATCCCGAACGTACGGCCCGAAAACTGATCCGCCGTCTGGAAAAAATCGGGTTTGAGGTCGCGCTGAAACAGCCCCTTGGTCGCCCCAGAGTCGCCAAGCCGCCCATGCCATCCACCAGCTGTCGAAAATGTTGGCACATGCGAATCGCAGACTGCATTCACCTGATCAAGCGCCATCCAAAAACCACCCCCAGCACTAATCCCCTATCGGATTCAGTGGTTTAGAGAGAGAAGTTTTCGAAGGAAAGCAGCGCTCTAACCAACTGAGCTAAAGGTCCGCTGAAGCTCTAATTTATCATGTCTCTTGCAGGAAATCTGGTCCTGCGTGTGAAGCCTGATCCAGGCTTCTTTGGGCTCCATGATTTCCATTGCGTTCTCTGTCTTTTCAACAGGTTGGGGAGTCTGCTTTTCGCTCAATCAGCAAGCTCAATGGCCTCAACAGATGGGGTTTTGATACGGTTGTGATACGCTCCGGCCCGACATCTGACCACCTGCTTTTTCCTGGAAAAGCAGCGAGGTCCTCGAAGATAGCGCCAGTTTTGATAGGGTTCTGATACAGCTTGCAGTTTTGAGGACTGGCGACAGAGCCGGTTGTCCCTTTAATCTAATTGTCCATTAGTAATGGACATGCTATATTTATGGACAGATGCCAGTTGATCGGATACACGCTGAACCCTGGTTCGATCAGATTCGGGCTGTGCCCTTCGTGCGGCATCTCCGGTTGATTCCAGCGGAGCCGGGTGACGGGAACTCCAGCGGCGTACTCGAAATCACGACGCCGCGAGGCAAGCACCGCCTTCCATTCATTGTGAAGAGATCCTATCTCGACCGCAGCACCGTGAACGCCGTGATCGGTCAGATCCAAAGTGAAAGGAAGGCCGCAAAGGATGGCGGCAAGAACGTCAGGAATGGCGAAACACTCCTGCTGGCTCCATACCTGGCCGTGCCAACCGCAAAGTGCTTCATTGACGCGGGCATTTCGTTCGCCGACGAGGTGGGCAACATACATTTGGCTCTGGGCGATGAATACAACTGGACCGTGATTGGCGAACGCAAGCCGCCAAAGGCACCCGAGTCGGGACGCATAACCCCGGCAGCGGTCCAACTCTTGTTCCAATTTGCCACCAGCCCGGAATCTGCGAGCTGGACTGTCCGTGACCTCGCCGCCGCCGTTGGACTCAGCAAGAGTAAGGTCGCTGAACTCCGCCTCCAGTTTGCGCATGAAGGAATATTTGCGGCGCACGGAGGCGAGAAATCTCCTGCCATCACGCATGAACTCCGAGACCGTCTCATTTCGGGCTACAGCCAGATTCTGCGGCCGAAACTCCTGATCGGCCGCTGCCGGTACGAGGAACCATCCGTGGATCAGTTCCTAGCTCGGCTGTCTAGCGAGGCCGCAACGCAGAAAATTTCTTATGCGCTCACCGGAGGCCCCGCAGCCGATGCGATGCAGCACTTCTACCGTAGCGCCGAAGTTCCCGTTTTTCTCGACGCGAAATGGCAACGCAGCCTGCGGCTGCTGCCCGACCGGACCGGGCCGGTAATGCTCTTCAAGCCTTTTGGCAATCTTGTCTATTGGCGTGAATTCGAAGGCAAAATGGTCGCGCCTCCGTGGCTGGTCTATGCGGAGTTGCTGACCGGCAGCGATCCCCGAGCACGCGAGGCGGCGGAGGAATTTCGTCAGGAGTATTTGAAATGAACGATATCCTGACGCCTGATCAGATCGCTGACTTGGCGGGGATCAGCCAGATCTGCGAGGAACTGGGAGCCAACCTGGTCATGATCGGCGCTACATCCCTGTTGATTCTCATGGGCGACCTTGGGCGTTTTACACGCGATGTCGATCTCACTGTTGCGCTCGATCTCGATGAGTTCGAGCAATTGACCATGCGGCTGGCCGCCATCGGATGGGCACCGTCACCAAAGCTGGAGCACCGCTGGATCGCTCCGCGCCGGACGATCATAGACCTCTTGCCTGCCGGTGCCGAACTCCGTCGCAGCGGTTCCATCACTCTGGCCCGCGAGTCAGTTCAAGATGAGCCTGGCCGGATTTGAACACGTGTTCGCCCACGCCGTCGAAGTACATCAGCCGGAAGGACTGACCATCCGCGTCGCGCCGCCGATCATCACAGCCCTTCTGAAGATCATTGCCTGGGTAGATGACCCGTACCGGCGCGCCAAGGATCTTCAGGATATTCGAATCGTTCTGCGCCGCTACGAACAGGATAGTGATCGCCTGTTCTCCGATGCCGTCTTCGATGCGGAACTCCCCGATTTTGAGTTCGCAAACGCATTTCTCCTGGGCATTCACATGCGCGCGTTGGCGACCGGCGATGACGCCCGATTCGTGGAGGAATTTCTGGGACGCGTTAAGGCTCAGGACGAGGAGGGACGCTTCGATGACGAATCGGACTTTGGCATGAAGAGCTTTGTGAGTTTCCGGCAAGCGTGTGTAACGGCGGCGGGTCCGACTGAAAACTCAGAAAAGATAGCCTCTGGCTACCCAGTAATGCCAGTCGCCAACGGCCTCGGCGGTGGCGTCGTCGGGGTCGATAGCCGCCAGTTGTGACAGTGGCACGGCCATGAACCGACCGTGCCAGCGGATCAGCACGAGCATCTCCGCTGTGCAGGCATCTTCCGGAGCCATGCGATGAACTTCGACGGTTTCCCCTTCCCTCAGCGGTGAAACGATCCTGCGAGCGATGCACCTGGCTTGAAAAGGAAATCGGATTTTGTCATCGAGGTAGCAATGCCACCCCATGATCTGCTCCTCCGGCCCGTTGGCATCCGCGATGGCTTCGTTATGAATGCGGTCCTCGCGGACTGGATCTTTGGCTGGTTTCTTCATGGCTGCTTTGCTGACAGTATCCGGCGCACGGAGGTCCGGCCGATCTCCAGTCGCCGCGCGATCTCGGCCTTGCTGACGCCTGCGCGGTATAGCTTCCGAATCTGGCTGGACTTCTTTGCCGCGGTCAGCGGCCGTCCAAAGCGCTTTCCCTTCAGCCGGGCTTCTGCGATGCCCGCGCGAATCCGCTCGCGCAGAATCTCGTGTTCGAACTCGGCGAACACCGAGAGCAACCCGGCCATCGCGCGGCCCGTCGGCGTGGTCAGATCCAATGCTTCGGTGAGCGATACGAAACTGACACCCAGTTCAGCCAGTTCCTTCAACGTGACGACCAGATCGACGAGCGACCGGCCCCATCGGTCCAGCCGCCAGACCAGCACCACATCGATTTCGCGCCGACGAGCGGCGGCGAGCAGATTCTCGCGCAGTTCACGCGCCGCCGCGCCGGAACCGATTTCTTTGATCTGCACCGCTATCGTCCAGCCGCGTTTCGCCGCATACTCCCGCATGGCGCGCATCTGCAGCGACAGGGTCTGCTGGTCATGCGTGGACACGCGCGCGTACAGCCCGACGCGAAACATTTTCGTCCGCGCCTGTCGCTGGCCGAAAACCCTCGGTGATTTTGCTGGTGCGGATGCCCGTTTGGCGGCCATTTGGAGAGGTTCGTTTCGCAGGGCTTTAAGCTAATGCTTTCGGCCATGCGACCGAACCATGATATTACGCGGCCACAGCGTTCGCGCGGCCCTGGTAGTTCCATGGCATCCACTCCGCCGGATGGGCAGTCAGATCCGCGCGATGCCGGAGCAGCTCTGTCAGGTAGTCGAACGGGTTGACCTTGTTCAGTTCGCAGGTGTGGATCAGGCTCATAAACAGATCGCCCACGCGCGCGCCGTTCATCGTCTTATAGAAGAGCGCATTCTTACGATGCAGAATCGCCTTCTTCAGTGCTCTTTCGACGATGTTGTTGTCGAGAGGGGCGCCCTGCTGTCGCAGGAACAGTGTTAGTTTCGTCCAGTGTCTCAGTAAATAAGAGATCGCCTTGCCCAGCCCGGAGTTCGGTTCTGTTTTGTGCTCCGCAAACTGCGTCTCCATCCACTGGCGCAGATCTTCCATCACCGGCGCGCTGTGCGTCTGGTGAAACGTCAGCCTTGCCTCCGGTGTCAGGCCGAGGTCCTTCGCTTCGGCATCGAAGCCGTATACCGCTCCCAGCGACTCCAGCACATACCGGCATTCGTCGGGAAAGCTCTCCGCGACTTCCGTAAACTGCCGCCTCCCGTGCGCCAGGCAGTAAGCCGACAGTGTTTCGATAAGCTTCGGTGAGTTGCGCGACAGTGCATCGCACATCTGGATCGGCGGCGCCAGGCCGGGCGCGCGGTGCTTCAGAACATCGGCGAGGTTTTCGCCCGCATGCTTCCATCCGCTGAAGTACAGGGCGATCTTCCGCCCGCCCGAGATCGATACGATGCCGCTGGTGAAGGTTCCCGTGCGGCTGTCGTCGCTGCGGCGCGCCATCTGCAGTATCCGCATGCCGGTGTCGTCGTTATGCACTACACCGCCCTGCGCCGCCTGCCGAATGAACACGCCCAGCACGGGTTTGAGCCACTTCGCGAACGCCGCCATCAACTCCCACTGCGTTGTCGCGGGTAAGGGAATCCCCAGTTGTCCTTCCAGCCGCTTCATACGGTTAAAGGGCATTCCCGTGCCATATTTCAAAAGCGCGATCATCGCCACCGCAGTGGCATCGAACTTTTCCGCACCCGCTGACGGCGGTTCGGCGGCGGTGAATACCTCACCGCAGCCATTGCAGCGCAGCCTTTCCATTTCAAACACAGTCGCCGCCAGCGGGGCCTGCCCGATAATGCGGACCAGCGTCGCCGGTTCTTTCTGGCGGTACACTTTTCCTTCGCGGCATTCCGGGCAGGGATCGCCGGACTGAAGGGTGGCATGCGCGACCGCTACTCTGTTTGCTCCCGTAAATGCGGATGCTCCGTTGCGTCCGTGTCCCGCAGCCGCCTGTTTCTCCGGTGGCTGCGTATCGGCTGCGGCGTGTGGCGCTTTCGGTTCCAGCACAGCGCTGGTCTTCTCCGTGTTCCGCAGCCCGACTAATCTTTCCGCCATCGCATGCAGGGCGGTTTTGAGCGTCCTGCCATCGGCCTCATTCAGCGGCGCCTGCATGGCGGCGTCGATGATCCTGTCGAGTTCATCGACATTGACATCGATGCGCCGTCGGGATGATTTCTTTTTCATAACTCACTCACCAGTTCACGAAAGCGCCGTGTCAGCGCCAGCCCAAGGACCTCTTTAATCGAGCGGTTCGGAATGTAACTGTTGGAGGCTTTGCCCCGGCCCGTGGTCCTGCCCATCAGCACCCAGTTGGCCGCGCGATAGCAGGTCCCGCGAAAACGGCCGGGATCGATGAAGGTCTCCGCGAAGTAGACCGGGTGGCTGTACATCCGCTCCCAGTCCGCCGGCAGCGCCGCCGCCACGCGGCCCAGAATGTGCGAAGCCAGATGCGGAACTTTAATCCACGGCAGAATCAGGAAGCGCGTGTTGTAAGCGATGAAGCGGATATTCCGACGGCGCGCTGCAGCGCTCCATCCTATATAGCGGTCGCGGCTGCCCAGATGACGCGGCGCCGAACTCCATGCCATGCACGCGATGGGACGGCCCTGCGCCCACACCAGATACTTCAGATGCTCTCCCACCGGTTGTTCATAGCCGAGATAATGATGTTGTTCCATCAGGCTGTTGAACAGCGGTTCGTCGGTCGTCTTTCGAACCTGCTGCAAAAGGATCGGACGAACGGCGCTGAGTGGCGTCTCGAGCGGCGTGGTGTCGATCAGCATCGGTTGTGGCCGCTCGCGCCGGACGAACGGATTGGGAGGCCGGAAACGAATCGCCGGCAACTCGATCTGCCCGGCGCGGTGCAGCATCAGTAATAAGCCACGGCAGACCATATCGCGTGGAGCGCCGTTGGTCTGTTTCCATTGCCATGCCTCGCAGAGTTTCTCCGACAGGTTGCGACGGCTGAAGATAGCTCTCTGCGTTTGCCGCTGTTGCCCGCTATTCGCGCCGTCATTTTCCCCGCGATTCCCTACAAGGGGCTCGGGCGGCTCGGGCTCGAGGTCTGGTGGAAGTTCCCCCAAGGGCGGCGCTTTCTCTTCGGTCCCTGTGATTGC
The DNA here is from genome assembly GCA_963832905.1 of Terriglobia bacterium. Taxonomy (GTDB): domain Bacteria; phylum Acidobacteriota; class Terriglobia; order Bryobacterales; family Bryobacteraceae; genus BOG-234. Next base: position 252,736 of record CAWHVO010000003.1, read on the forward strand.
GCGAAGAAGGCCCTTGTATGCCGATTCAAAGTCATTGCCCGTGCCCGAAAGGTTGAAGTAAACTCGCCCCAACAGAAAATCTGGTGCCGAGTTCGCCCAGTCACCCCGCGCGAGCCCTGCAATCACTTTATCTCGAAGGCCTGCGAAGATGCTTCCTGTGATTAGGCGGGCCTCCCAACCGGACCCGTGAACGTCTCCGTCCTCCGTCGCCAAAACTCGCTCGCGGTATGCCGGAGAGCAAATCACCAATACGTTGTCGGCATTACGGATCTCCCGGTTCATGAACTCGGGGATATCGCCTCTTAAGTGCCAGTGGTCGAGTCTGGCATTCACGCCGTCCCTGCGGAGACGAGCTGCCAGACGAACTACCCACGTTTTGTGTTCGGCGCTATCCCACGCATATGAAAGGAAAACTCTCTTCGCCGTTGACGCCGAACTGATTTTCTTTAAGACAGCTGGATTGTCCACAATTTCCATCCGGAGCTACGATTCTGCTCAGTATATCGGTATCGTTGAGTTCATTTTGAGCATCGGCGGACGGCATGCAGGGCGGGGTGCTCCATTGGCCGTGAGAGCGGACGCACTCGACCCTTGGTGTCAAAGAAAGCGATTTGAAACACGCCGGAACGTATTACTGATCCACCAGGACGAAAATCGATCACTCGACATGCCAGGGCTTGGGATAGTGATTGCAACGGTAGGCGGCGTTCGCTGAGACGCCCCCTGCACTTCTGAGCAGACCGTCCACCACTCGGAGAATGTCCCGCGCGCATTCACAGCATTTCTGTCGATAAATCCCCTTCCGCCAGAAAACGCTTGCGATGTCGAAATATTACGGGGCTAAGGTTCGGACCGAGGCGCCTTCGATAAACGCGACTCGCACAAGTCGCAGCGGCAGGGCACGCACGGAAGGTGCTGAATCAATTCTTACCATGGGACGCCGAAGCATCCGAAGCAATCTGAGTTTTGGCACATTGCTGCCAACGCGACAAAAAAGCAGGTGGCCTGTGTCAGAATTCGGCCCTGTGACGGCTGACAAGGCACTCTAACTCCTTGAAAAATATGGTGGGCGCGCAGGGACTCGAACCCCGGACCTCCTGAGGTGTGAAGAAGTCCGGCGGTCTCCACCCTTCACATAGTTTTCTCGTGTTTGCATAGTCTTACACCAATTCAGCGAGCCTGCTTTCGCGAAGCTTATAAGTCACTTTGGATGCAACAGAGCGACTTTTGGAACACTTTTGGACCACTCGGGGGACCTGAGAGACGGATCGGCGTTGGCAAGAGTGTGGATCAAGCGGCCGGCCCGGCAGGCTCGTCCCAATGCATAACGTAGCGTGCGCCAAAAGTTATCTGCCTTGCGTATTCTTCCGGGTCGCCGTTTTTCAGGAGTAGAAGCGTATACATGCGATTAACGGCAGACTTAATAATCGCCTTCATCTCGTTGTCGGTAATCCGCGAATACTCATCCGACGCCGCGCACGTCGGACAGAGCTTCCCGGCATGAACTTTCTCAATCGGGCTATTGCGAAAGGCCAGTGCAACAATCGCCTTCGCTTCGCGGGCAAGTTGTGGATCTTTGGGATGGGCAGGCATCGGCAGTTCTCTTTTCGTATTATGGTGCGGGCCGGAGCCTTGAAGCCGATCAACAATCATATTTAGACGGATTCCCGCCAGAACGCATACACGATGTTGCATGCCTTCGCGGTCGTGTTCGGCATGAGATATCGGCGGCTGACGGTCTTGCTGAAGCGCGAGGGCTGGTCAGTCAACACGAAGCGGGTCTACCGGATCTACAGAGAGGAGGGTCTGATGGTCCGGACACAGAAAAGGAAGAAAGCGGCCGCAGCTCGCGTGCCGCTGGCTGCGGCAACGCGGCCGAACCAACGCTGGTCGATGGACTTCATCCATGACCGGCTGGTCGATCAGCGCTGGTTCCGCGTACTGACCGTAGTTGATCAGTTCACGCGGGAATGCATTCTGCTGCTGGCTGATCAGTCCCTGACAGCCGCAAAGGTGGCAGCGGCACTGGACCGCGCGATTGCCGAGCGCGGCGCGCCGGAGTCGATCACGGTCAACAATGGCAGTGAGTTCGCCAGTTCCCTCATGGATCGGTGGGCGCATTCGGCCGGTGTCAGTCTCAGCTTTATCCGTCCCGGCAAACCAGTTGAAAATGGTTTCATCGAATCGTTCAATGGCCGGCTGCGTGATGAGTTGCTGAACGTGACCATCTTTCTCTCGCTGAGCGACGCCCGCCACAAACTTCACCAGTGGCGCAACGACTTCAATACAACCCGGCCCCACAGCTCTCTGAACGACTGGACGCCCGAAGAGTTCCGGGCCTTCTGGGAGAAGACCAAACCCGCTCTGCGCTCACCAGCGGGAATGATCGCATAACCCACCGGAACCGCCCGTCATCCTTGCCAGATAGCAGAACGGTGCTCGCCCGCAAGGGTACGCTTCGCCGCGCCGGAGGGGCGCGCCCTTGCCCGCTCCGCGCCGTTCTGCGCCCCAACACGTTCGCGACGGGCGGCTCCGGCGGGAATGCGATCGCCAGACCAGTGCGGTAAACCCGCCCCTTGCCTGGAATCTTCTTAAGCGTTATTGTAGGTCGATGAAAGGCCCGCTAACCGGGCCTGCGGACGACTGCGAACGCCGGAGTTTCTAACGCTCATTGGCTGAGTTTCGCGGGGCAGGTCAGGAGTGGGGGCGGGAGAACTGTCGTCGGGCGCGCGTTGTGGGACTCCGGCAAGACAGAAACGCGACGGACGCTCAATGGAAAATGCGCGACCGATCATCCGAGCGAGGCTAACTGATACTTTGCCAAGGCTGCCCGATCAACGGCATCGACCGTCTGCGCCAGATATTCACACTTGACCAGAAAATCATCCAAAGGCATCTGATGTTCATCGTTGATGCCTAACCCGGGGTAGTAGCGGAGAAACTTCTCGTCCACAATTCCATTCCGGTGCGAATAAAGGTGCCGAATCTGAAGCAACTTCTCCACGCCATCTTGTCGATCGGCGTTAAACACACCCAGTCCGCCGATCTGGGCGTTATCCGCGATAAACCCTTTGACGCTGCCCCGCTGAAGCTTGGCCAGCTTCTTTTTGGCATAGAAATCCACGAACTCCTGCATGTCGGTACAGTCCAGCACTTCCTTCACAGTGATCTGCTCGCCAGATTTGAGAGTTGCCGGATTGGCCAAATAGATCTCGTAAAGAAGATCCGACATGTATGTCTCGAAAGTGTCGGCGCACGAAGAAAAGAGAATGCGCATCAGAATTTTTCCTTCCTGATTGATCGTGGGCTTCTGGGCCGATTCCGGATACAAGACACTTCCCAGGTCATCGATAAGATTCAGGATGCTCTGATAGTGATCGATAAATTTTGTTTTTGCCGCCGTGCCGTTTTCTTTGTGGAGCTTCAAGGTTGACGAGAGTGCCTTGATCGCGGGATACCCACCCGGCTTTCCCACGAAATGCCCGAAGATAACCGGTTCGTGGTGACCGAGAGTGCGATAGATGCGCTTTCGCATGCGGTTCTTTTTCCTGACGATCACACGCGGTACGCCTCCATTGGCGGCAAACCGAACCCCCAGCAGCCCGAACTCATCCGGGCGGCTGTGGCGCGGATGCCTGTCGGCAGTGAAATCGTCGCGGCGATGGATGCGGATACGGATGGTGCCGCCCTCGCCGCCGTGGTGCGCCGGGCCGTGGAGTTGTCGGGCCGTTCCGACCTGCGTTTCGTTATGCAGGAGCCGTTCGGTTTCAAAGACTGGAATGACCAGCTCCGCGCTCGACCAAAACCATCGCTTCCCTCCCGCCCGCAAAAGACTTTGACTGCCTGACGGGGACGCTATGTTGACTGCGAATACACTTCGGAAAACGACCATCGCATCAACTGTTCTGCCTTCGGCCGCCAGTATTTCGGACCCGGCGCAGTCTGAGGATATAGCCAAATCCGTTCTCGAACTTCACGTTGACGTAAAGACCGCGGCCCGGTTTCTTGGTGTCAGTTGCTCACTGGTTTATTCCTACGTCGAACGAAAACAGATCCCTCACTACCGCATGATGGGCCGGACGATACGGTTCAAGCTTTCTGAACTGGCGAGGTGGCGGGAGCAATTCCACGTTGACGGAGCCGTCAATGAGTAAAATGGGGCGCCCGCGAAACTCGGCCGGGGTGCTCTATCACCGCGGTCAATCTGATCTGTGGTGGGTGCGGTACCGAAACAACGACGGGGGCATCACCAAAGAATCGACGGGGACCGCGAACCGGGAGGAAGCGGAACGCTTTCTTCGGGACCGGCTCGATGCGCGTGACGAAGGCAAATTGTCCGCGATGCTCGCTGGCAAGAAAATGACGTTCGATGAGTTTGCGGACTGGTTCCTTGAGAGGCGTTCTAAGCCGCCGTTCCGTGCCGCGAAAACTCACGCCGCTAACGAAAATGCCCTGAAGTTCCTGCGGCCGGCATTCGGATCGGTCCGCCTTTCCGAGATCACTCCGGAAGCGATTGAAGACTACATCGATCAGCGTTTGAAGGCGAAGCGGAGAATCCATACCAAGTTTGGGGTTGTTCATCGCGGAAAACTGAAGCCCTCGTCGGTCCATCAGGAATTTCGGGTGCTGACGCGCTTCTTCAACGTGGCCGTCAAGCAGAAACGGCTGACCGTCAATCCATGCGCCATGGTGGAGTTCCCCGTCTCGGTTAAGAAAACCACGCGCAAGCCTCACTACATGACCGCCAGTGAGCAGGAGAAAATTGAGTTTGCCGCGCCCGACTACCTGAAGCACGTGGTCGTGATCATTTCCGAAATGGGCCTGCGTCCATACAAGGAGTTGATGCCGATGCGGAAGGAGCACGTGGATTTGGAGAACCGGCTCGTTCACATACCGGACTCGAAAACGCAAAGCGGCGAGGGTGACATGCCGATGACGGAACTGGCATGGCGGGTGTTCAAAGAGCAGATCGAGCAATCGCCGGGGTCGGACTATCTGTTCCCGAGTCCCCGGCAAACCGGCAAGAAGCCGTACATCACAAATTTGCGAAAGGCGTGGACCGCGACGCTTAAGAGGGCGGGTGTTTCGTACTTTTCGCTGTATGAACTACGCCACACCTTCGCAACCCGGCTCAGCGCGGGCGGCGTGGCCGATCATTTCGTGAGCCAGATGCTGCGTCAGGGAGATGCCGGCGTGTTCAAGCGCTACAGCCAGGCAAAGCTCAATATGATGCGGGAATCGCTCACCCGGCTCGACCGAAAGGCCAACGAACATGGGCGGACCACGCCGGAACCGGGCTGACGAACTATTAAACCAGTGAGGACAGCGGGGGTAAAGCCATCTGGTATGTAAACAGGGGAGCCTGCCCGAAACGAACAGAACGCTATGTATCTTCATGAGGAATTGCCCGTGAATTAGAAGCAGCAGGAACCACTGATCGCCACGATCATCGCTGTACTCCAAGACGGTCAATAGCGGCGAATTGCGGTCTTCAGTGACGATCCCTTGTCGGGGGGAGACGCAAAAAAGAGGAAGCGCCGCCCTTGCGGTACCAGCGCTTCCCCACGACTTTGCCTCGCAGCCAACTACCAGACGCGACACCGACCCGTCGAGAGCATACACTCTCGACTTCTCTTATGGGGCAGCGGGGTTAACCACTTTCCCTGATGGGCGTCCAGAGCAAATTCCGGCGCTACGTTTCGAGGGCACTGAGCGACCGCCAGCCAACCGTTTTTCGGCTCAGTTTAAGCCGTATTCAGTCGTCCGACAGCACCGGTGGACCTGTACCTAGGCAGCGCTTGGGCACCGCAGCGCTCGCGAGCCGTGCGAGGATCGAACATTCTTAGCAGTCGTCGCTACGCTTGTGGCGCTGTTCGATCACTTACGAAGCACGCCTCGATCAGTTTTGTAATCAGAGAATACGCCACCTCCCAAGGACGTTGATGGAAGTGTACTACGAACACGACGCCTTCGGGTTTAGCCGTGGTCCTCGTAGGTAGTGTCGAAAACGGTCGGAGGACGTACGGCGATTACCAATATGCGATCGGTCAAGGGTTCACGAAGTTGTTCGGTTCATCGAAGAACTCCTCCATCTTCGCCTGGGTCATTCGCACCTTGGGGCCATAGTATGCCTGCTTGATCGCGTCGCTGAGGAATTTCCCGCCGAGCTTGTCGTAGTTCCTGAAGAAATTCGGCGTATAGAAAGAGGGCGTCGTGAGGAAAGAGCGCGAACCTCCGAGATCACACTCGTCACAGAAGAAATCAACTCGCGCAAGGCCGCCGCTGGGATGTTCGCTTACGCTCATCCGGGATACCGGGCGATTGCAGTGTTTGCATTTTCTGGGAATCGCTAGATGCTTCGCGCCGCGCACGAGTTGATCGAAACGGGCGCGTGCCTGCCCCTTTAGGTGCTTGGTCGCGTTTTCCGCGATCATCCACCAGACGTAACCGGGGTCATGAAAGAAGAGCCATTCGAGCGTCTTTTCCTTGTATCTCCCGAATCCGACGAGATGTGCCATGTGTGGTCGTGTCGCAGCAATCTTATCGAATCTGGAATCCGTTGCGAGATTCCTGGTTCCAGCAAAGAATCTGGGGTTTAGTTTGCCCGGCGCGTGCGCCGTCTCTTCCGTGGTTCCGGTTGGCTGCCCAACAAGGCCAAGCCCGCAAATATCGCCGACGTGACGAGTACGGCGTCGCGTTGAAAACTCTGCGGCTTCCCAGTTGCGACCTCGCTAGCAAAATCCTGGCAGTTGTAAAAGGCGGCCCACGGTGTTTCGACACGCGACTCGGCAAAGAGAACCTTCGCGGCGAATTCCGAAGGGGCTGTTCGAGCGACGATATGGATCACTTGTCTTCCAAACAGAACATTGGAAAGCAGGTTGCGGCGCACACAGCCTCCCGGCCCAGAATTCTCGTAAATCACACCACCGGCGCCAACCCACACGTCATGCGCTATCCCGCCGCCAATAGAATTCCAAAGCCGGAGCCAGTCGCCAACACGGATAGTCGGATCTCCGTCACATGGCAGGACGAGAAGCGGAGACGAGTTGGGCCGCGTCGGCTGATTCATTCTTACGATTTTAGCAACCTCGTTCAGGACCGGAAGGCGAACGATCATGGACGGGACTTTTGGTACAACGGGTCCGCTCGAACTGACTTTTGGAACACTTTTGGACCAAAGCGGCCTCTGAGAGCCTATGCGGGAAGGAGGGTATTTATGAAAACAAAAGGGTTAAATGGTGGGCGCGCAGGGACTCGAACCCCGGACCTCCTGCGTGTGAAGCCTGATGTCGGCTTCTTTTGGCTCCATGATTTCCATCGCGTTCTCTGTCTTTTCAACAGGTTGGGGAGTCTGCTTTTCGCTCAATCAGCAAGCTCAACAGCCTCAACAGATGGGGTTTTGATACGGTTGTGATACGCTCCGCCCCGACGTCTGACCACCTGCTTTTTCCTGGGAAAGCAGCAGGTCCTCGAAGATAGCGCCGGTTTTGATACGGTTCATACAGCTTGTCCCGTACAATCGATTGTCCATTAGTAATGGACATGATATATTTATGGACAGATGCCTGCTGATCCGACAGCTGATCCGGCAAACGATGAACCCCAGCTCGATCAGATTCGCGCTGTGCCCTTCGTGCGGCACCTGCGGTTGATTCCCGCGAAGTCCGGTGATCGGAACTCCAGCGGCATGCTCGAAATCACAACGCCGCGAGGCAAGCACCGTCTTCCCCTCATCGTAAGGAGATCCTATCTCGACCGCAGCACGGTGAACGCTTTGATCGGTCAGATCCAGGGTGAAAGGAAGGCCGGAAGGGATGGCCGGAAGAGAGTCAGGAATGGCGAAACATTCCTGCTGGCTCCATACCTGGCCGCGCCGACTGCAAAGAGCTTCATTGACGCGGGAATTTCGTTCGCGGACGCGGTCGGCAACATACATCTGGCTCTGGGCCATGAATACAACTGGACTGTGATTGGCGAACGCAAGTCGCCAAAGCCACCCGAGTCGGAGCGAATGACCCCGGCAGCGGTCCAGCTCTTGTTTCAATTTGCCACTAACCCCGAATCCGCGAGCTGGACCGTCCGCGATCTCGCCGCCGCCGTAGGACTCGGCAAGAGCAAGGTCGCTGAACTCCGCCTCCAGTTTGCGCATGAAGGAATATTTGCAGCGCGCGGAGGCGAGAAATCTCCCGCTGTCACACGCGATCTCGCGCGTGAACTCCGAGACCGTCTCATTTCCGGCTACAGCCAGATTCTGCGGCCGAAGCTCCTGAGCGGGCGCTTCCGGTACGAGGAACCATCCGTGGATCAGTTCGTAGCTCGGCTGTCTCGTGAAGCCGCTAAGCAGAAGATTCCTTATGCGCTCACCGGAGGGCCCGCCGCCGATGCGATGCAACACTTCTACCGCAGCGCCGAAGTGCCCGTTTTTCTCGACGCGAAATGGCAACGCAGCCTGCGGCTGCTGCCTGATCGAACCGGGCCGGTAATGCTGTTCAAGCCTTTTGGCAATCTTGTCTACTGGCGTGAATTCGAGGGCAAAATGGTCGCGCCTCCGTGGCTGGTCTACGCGGAGTTGTTGACCGGCAACGATCCCCGAGCGCGCGAGGCGGCGGAGGAATTTCGTCGAGAATTCCTGAAGTGAACGATATACTCACACCCGATCAAATAGCGGATCTGGCGGGGATCAGCCAAATCTGCGAAGAACTGGAAGCCGACCTGGTGGTGATCGGCGCCACCTCCCTGTTGATCCTCATGGGCGATCTCGGGCGTTTTACACGTGATGTCGATCTCGCCGTTGCGCTCGACTTCGATGAGTTCGAGCGTTTAGCAATGCGGCTTACCGCTATCGGATGGACCGCGTCACCAAAGCTGGAGCACCGCTGGATCGCTCTGCGCCGGACGATCATAGATCTCTTGCCGGCTGGTGCCGAACTCCGACGCAACGGTTCTATCACTTGGCCCGCGAGTCAGTTCAGGATGAGCCTGGCGGGATTTGAACACGTGTTCGCGCAAGCCGTCGAAGTTCATCTGGCGGGAGGATTGGCCATCCGCGTTGCGCCGCCGATCGTCACAGCCCTTCTGAAGATCATTGCCTGGGTAGATGACCCGTACCGGCGCTCCAAGGATCTTCAGGATATTCGTATCGTTCTGCGCCGCTACGAACAGGAGAGTGATCGGCTGTTCTCCGACGCCGTCTTCGATGCGGAACTCCCGGATTTCGAATTCGCGAACGCCTTTCTCCTCGGCCTTGATATGCGGACGTTGGCGACCGGCCACGACGCCCGTTTCGTGGAGGAGTTTCTCGGAACGTCTTACGGCTCGGGCTGAAGAGGGCCCTTCGAGGACGAATCAGACTTTGGCATCAAGAGCTTTCGCGGTCAAATCGATGCTTTCAGGAAGGGTTTTACAGGACGATGACGGTTCGACGCCCTTATTCGCGCCTTCCGCCCGTCCCAGGGGCCTTGCGCTTAGTTAGTCAGGCAGTCGCCGCGACAGGGATTCCTGTCAGCTTTTCAGGTGTGAGCCGAGTTTAAGGAAGCGAGCGGTGGACCTGGCGATCATCAGCTCCTCATTAGTGCGGATGACCCTAATCTTAACCCTGCCGGCGGCCGGCGAAATCAGGAGCGCATTCTTCGCATTGCGCCTTTGATCTATTTTGATACCAAGAAAATCGAGCCCATCGCAAATTCGCGACCGGATGAGCGGGGCGTTTTCCCCGATGCCAGCGGAGAAAACCAACGTGTCCAGACCGCCGAGCGCAGCGGCGAAGAAGCCGATCCACTTCTTCACCTGGTAGCAAAACAGCTCGACTGCGGCCGCCGCCGGGACGTCGGCAGCTTCGCGCGCACACAGATCACGCAGATCGGAACTGCTCCCGGATACTCCAAGCAAGCCGGATTCGTGGTTGACCATCTTCTGAAATCCCGCCGCAGTCATGCGCCGGGTTCGCGCAAGATAGTAAGCGAGGCCCGGATCCAGGTCTCCGGTGCGAGTACCCATCACCAACCCTGATGCGGGCGTGAAGCCCATGCTGGTGTCGATACTCTTTCCGTGGCGAACGGCGGCCAGGCTGGCCCCGCTGCCGAGATGTGCGAGGATGACACGGCCCTTTACGGCCCCGGGATCGAGGCGAGCGAGCTCTTCCATCAGAAATGAATAGGACAGGCCGTGAAAACCATAGCGCTCGACGCCCTTTGCCGCGTAACGGCGAGGGATCGGAAGCAACCGCGCCACGGGCGGCATCGTTCGGTGAAACGCCGTATCAAAGCACGCCACCTGCGGCAGTTTTGGATGCCGCCGTTGTAACGCTTCGATCAGGGAGATCTCGCGCGGAAGATGATCCGGATCGTATGCCGTGATTCGGTGCAGTTCCGCCAGCAATTTTGGCGTGACCTTTTCCGGTTCGGAATGCTTCAGGCCCTGAACCACTCGGTGTCCGGCGGCTATCACCGATGCGAAGACCGGCCGCGATTCAAGCCAGTTCAGAAGGAACTCCACCGCTTTGTTGTGATCGCCGGCGGTAATGGGCAGGGGGGTGGCAGGTGTTTCAGCCGAATTGAACGCGGTCAAATTCGTTCCGCTCAGACCGATGCGGTCGATCTTCCCGTAGAGCCGATGCCGCTCCGCGCCCCCTGCCTCGTACACCGCGAAGCGGATGCTCGACGAACCACCGTTGATGGTCAGTACACAGGGCAACGCCGATTTCATTCAACATCCGGTCATCGGCTGGGTGTCTTCGGGAGTGCCTGGTTGTGCCAGCCGCCATCCGGCGCGAGGATCGCATCAGACTGTCGCTCCAGACTCCACTTGGGGAGGGCAACGCCGATGACGGGAGCTTTGAACGTGCCTCGCTTCACCATTACATAAAGCGCCGGGAAAATCATCGTGTGGGCGAGATCGCCAGTGACGCCGAAGACTACCAGCGCGTCCGAATGGGAAGCCGCCATCAGGCAGTCGCCCCGGCGAGCGCAGCAGACTTCGTCTCGATGCAATCGAGCAGATCCTTCCACGATTTCACAAAAGATTCAGCCCCTTCGCGCTGAAGGTCGGAGGCGAGCTTTTCATCGTCGATCCCGGCTTTGGCGAATGCGGCGATTACAGCTTCGGCATCGCCGCCATTCACCGGCAGAACCTCACCAACTTTGCCGTGATCGGCGAATGCAAGCAGCGTCTTTTCGGGAATCGTGTTGACCGTGTCGGGTGCAGCGAGTGCCTTCACATAGAGAACGTCGGACGCCTCGGGGTCTTTGGTGCCCGTGCTCGCCCAGAGCAGACGCTGCGACTGCGCGCCTGCATCGAAGGCTTTTTTCCAGCGCGGCGACGCGAGCAGATCGCGATACGCTTTGTAGGTGCGCTTTGCGATCGCAATGCCCAAACGGTCCTGAAGCTCTTTCGGCGCCTTCCCCATCACCGCCTTGTCCCATCGGCTGATAAACATCGATGCGACGGAGCGCACCTTCGGATCAAGCCCTGCCGCGATCCGGCGCTCGATTCCGCGCAGGTACGCTTCAGCTGCGGCGATATATTGTGCGCTTGAGAACAACAGAGTCACGTTCACCGGGACTCCCGCGAAGATGCTCTCTTCAATCGCGGCTATGCCTTCGCTCGTTCCCGGGATTTTTATGAAAAGATTCTGACGGTGCGCCTGAGCGTGGAGTTGAGCGGCCGCTTTGATCGTGTTGGCCGCATCATGGGCAAGTAACGGGGAAACCTCAAGCGAGACCCAGCCATCCACGCCGGCGGTCGCGTCATGAATCGGGCGAAAGAGGTCGGCTGCCTTCGCCAGATCCTCAATCGCAAGCTCGAAGAACAGTTTCTCGCCGGACTTGCCTTCACCGGTCTTCCGCCGAATCGCATCGTCATAGAAGTTGGATTTTTTTATGGCAAGATCGAAGATCGACGGATTGAACGTCAGCCCTGTGACGGAGAGATCGCCGATATAGTTGCGGAGCGTCCCGCTCGTCAGGAGCCCGCGCGTGATGTTGTCAAGCCAGAGGCTCTGGCCGAGGTCGTGAAGTTGCTGCGTTGGTTTCACAGCTTCACTCTAAGTGAAACATCGTCAAAACGGCATCAAAATGACCGGGAAACCTCGCGGGGACAGGTGTGTTTCATTCCGTTTCAGAGATTTACAAGCGCCGCGAAACTTACCGGATCCAGGCTGGCGCCGCCTACAAGGAATCCGTCGATCTCCGGTTGCGCCATGAGACCCTCCGCGTTGTCCGGTTTAACGCTGCCACCGTATAAAATGCGGACGTTATTCGCCGCTGCGGCTCCGAATCGGTCCTTCGCATGAGCGCGGATGAAACGGTGAGCGTCGGCGGCCACCTCAGGCGTGGCGGTTTCGCCGTCGCCGATTGCCCAGACTGGCTCGTAGCCAATTACAATTCCTGCGAACCGCTCATCCGAAAGTCCCGCAATGCCGCACCGAAACTGGTCCGCCAGTACCGCTTCCACGTTCTTTTTCTGGCGCTCTCCGAGGCACACGATCGGAGTAAGTCCGGCATCGAGTGCCGCTATGATTTTTTTCGATACAGTTTCATTCGTCTCGCCAAAATCCCGACGCCGTTCACTGTGCCCCACGATCACGTGCGAACAGCCAGAGGCCTTGATCATGGGGCCTGAAACTTCACCGGTAAAAGCACCTTCGTTCTCCCAATAAAGATTCTGAGCGCCAATGCGGACTCTCGTCCCGCGGGTGGCGTTGACGGCGTTCTCCACATCGAGAAATGAAGGGCAGATTACAATTTCGCAATGCGCGGCACGCTCTACCAAAGGAAGAAAGCCCCTGAAGAAGGACGTGGTTCCATCGAGGTCCTTGTGCATCTTCCAGTTCGCGGCGATCAGAGGTGTGCGCATATTCAGACACTCAGGACCGGGATTTGAGACTGCCGAATAATTCCATAGCCATCGCCGTTGTCACCAAGGTGGCTGCGGCCGGGAATGTGTCCGATTACGAGGAACGTCGGCTTTGGTTCGCTCCGCAGCCCGATTCAACAGTTGCGGGACGCTGCCGCTATCGATGATGACCTCAGCCGTTGTGCCCACTGCCTGCTGAAGCTCCGCGATCTCGTCAGCCGCAATCCCGACGATCGTTTTCTTCCACTCTGCGTTGATATGAGGACCGCCGGGACCGAAAGTCTCGACGCTCGATGTGATGTGGACTAGCGTAAGCGTCGCATCGACGGCCGCGGCCATCTCGGCGGCCAGGGACACCGTATGCCGACTGTGCCCATTCAGTTCCACTGAACAGAGGATGCGGCGGATTGAGAACTCGCCCGCCGGCGCCTGTTCAAGGTGAGCGCCTGTCCAGACCGGGCACTGGGTTTCGTGAAGCACCTTTGCGGTCACCGATCCCAGCAGCAAGGGATAAAACCCGCCGAACGTCGTGGGTTTCCATGACAATCAGGTCTATGTTCCGGGTGCGAGCCGCGTCGGCGATTTCGCGGGCCGGGTCACCTCTGAGCAACAAACGTGTGGCCGCAATCCCTTCGAACTCCGCCAGCGGCGCCTGTTCCAGATCTCTCTGCGCCCTTTGGACGACGTGCGCGTGCAGATCTCTCGCAGTGATCTCGTGTCCGCTCTCGAACCAGCCGGCGGGATAGCTGAGTGGCGTCACCACATGCAGCAGGATGATCTCGGCATGAAAGCGGCGCGCCAACCACGCCGCCTGAAGCAAGAGGTGTCGCGTGTTACCGGTGGATGCCTCCGTCAACGTTACAGGAACAAGAATTTTATGAATGTTGAGCACTACCCTACCTGCTTTCGCGCCAGAAATATTGCGCTGGATCGGGATTTGAGATTCCAGCGCTTTGAACTATCCACAGCCGGTTTCTCTCCCGCGGTGTAGAAATCGTGCGGCGCGGAACGCGATGTATCGACCGCCAGATGCCAGCAGAATCCCTGCGACAGTGCAGGGAGAGCAAAGCAGGCTCCATCGGCGCCGGCATTGAAAATGATGAGGAGCGATACCTGTCCATTTTCCCGGATCACGCAGGCGAGAGCTTTTTCCTTCGGATCAAACCAGTTCGGCGGTTCCCCTGCCGGGTTCAGCCACTGGATTTCGGCAGCCGTGTAAAATTTCTCCTCGCTCAATACCGGATGCGCGCGGCGAAAGGCTATCATGCCCCGGACAAAGTGATGGACCTCCCGATGCTTCTCGAGAAAGGTCCAGTCAAACCAGCTGATGTCGTTGTCCTGACACCAGGCATTGTTGTTCCCGCGCTGCGTTCGCCGGAATTCGTCGCCTCCAAGCAGCATGGGCACGCCGCGCGAGACCAGCAGCGTCAGAAAGAAGTTCTTGATTTGCCTTTTCCGTATCGCTTCGATTCCGGCATCGGCCGTCTCGCCTTCAGCCCCATAGTTTTCGCTGAAGTTATCGGTGGTCCCGTCATGATTGTTCTCTCCGTTTGCCTGATTGTGCTTGTAGCGATAGCTCACCAGGTCATTCAGAGTAAAGCCATCGTGGCAGGTGATGAAATTGATACTGCCTTCCGGTCCCTTGCCGGCCCTTGTATAGATATCTGCACTTCCGCAGATGCGGCTGGCGAACAAGCCGAGCATCCCATCGTCGCCACGCCAGAAACGCCGGACATCATCCCGGTAGCGGCCGTTCCACTCCGCCCAGCGTCGTTTTGAAAAGCTGCCCACCTCGTAAGCGCCGGCGGCGTCCCAGGCTTCCGCGATGAGTTTCACGTCTCGCAGGATAGGATCCTCCGCGATCCGTTCGAGAAGAGGCGCATCGGCCAGCAACTTGCCGCACTCGTCCCGCCCGAGAACGGAGGCCAGGTCAAAGCGGAATCCGTCTACGTGCATTTCGACCACCCAATAACGGAGCGCGGCCAGGATGTGGTCCCGGACTACCGGGTGGTTAGCGTTAATGGTATTGCCTGTTCCCGTAAAGTCTCTGTAGTAGCGTTTGTCTCCCGCCAGCGTGTAGAAGATCGCGTTGTCCATGCCGCGGAAGCACAATGTCGGCCCCAGTTCATCGCCCTCGCCACTGTGATTGAAGACGACATCCAGAATCACTTCGATGCTCGCGCCGTGAAATGCCTGGACCATTTCCTTGAACTCGAGCTTTTGCTGCCCCATGCCTCCCGAACTGCTGTAGGAGGCTTTGGGTGCAAAGAAAACCACCGGATTGTATCCCCAGTAATCCCCGAGCGGCTTGCCGGTCTGTGGATGGATAAGAGCCGCCTGATTCCCGTTGAACTCTTGCACGGGCATTAGCTCCAGGGCAGTCACCCCCAAATCTTTGAGCCAGGGGATTTTTTCCACGAGCCCCCGATAGGTGCCGGGATTCTGCACGCCGGAGCTCGGATGAACGGTGAAACCGCGGATGTGGGTTTCATAGATTACGGTCTTCGACCAGGGATGTCTGGGCGGCTGATCCTGGTTCCAGTGAAAATGCTCGTGCGTGAACACGCATTTCGGCATAGCAGCGGCATCGTCCACGTTCGAACACGCCAGGTCCCGCTCCGGGGCTGACGGATCATATCCAAGAACCTGTCCGAAGTCCCAGTTGGCTAACCGCGAGATTGCCGTGGCGTAAGGGTCCAGAAGGAGCTTCGCGAAATTGAACCGTTGCCCTTCGCCGGGCAGGTAAGGACCGTCCACGCGATAGCCATAGAGTTGACCCGGCCGAATGCCGTTAACCCAGACGTGCCACACATCGCCGGTCCGGCTGCGTGCCGGATCGAGGTCGATCTGCCTCGAAGGAGTCCGATCCTCCGCATGATCGAATAACTCCAGACGCACGCGAGTCGCGTGACGGCTGAAGAACGAAAAATTAACCCCGTTCTCCTGCTGAGAGGTTCCCAACGGCAGCGCGAAACCCACGCGAACGTCAGTCTGGTTGGAGACGGCCTCCAGGTAGTCGTGCAGTGGACGTTCCGCCGCCTTTGTCACCGACGTTGCCATAGGATCTGATGGGCTTCCAGCGGAACCGCAGCACCGCAGAAATTCGGTACGACTCGCACTGTATAGTCGGCAGATGCGCGCGCCGTGGGCACTTGCGCAGTGTAAACGCAGACCGGCGGTTGCGACTCACGGCACCGCTTCATCTCCTGCAGGACCGGAGCGCTGCCGCCAACTCCATCGGCGTAAAGCTCGACCCGCACCGAACTCGGGTCCAGTTCACCGGTAATAACCTCGACTTCAAACGCATGATGCTCGTGATCGGTTTTGACCGTGACTTTACCGAGTTGCAAACCAGACCAGCGCGTTTCCAGTGCTTGCTGCCAGTCAACTACTTGTTTACCGACCGCGCCTTTGCCGGCGGCGCGCACGCGGTAAGCTGCGGCGGCCGGGATATAGTGTTTCTCAGCGTATTCACAGACCGCGCGATTCGCGGAAAAGCGAGGCGTGAGCCGTGCCATACTTTCGCGCATTCGCGCCACCCAGGCCGACGGAACGCCATTCGCGTCACGGGTATAAAACTCCGGAATCACTTCGCGTTCGAGCAGGCTATAGAGAGCTTCGGCTTCGGCGGCATCCCAGGCCGGGTCGTCGCCGTGTTCCTTTCCGTCTCCCAGTGCCCAGCCAACTTCCGGCGTATATGCTTCCGCCCACCAGCCGTCTAACTCAGACACGTTGATGCCGCCGTTGACGAGCACCTTCATGCCGCTGGTCCCGCAAGCCTCCCAGGGACGACGCGGCGTGTTGATCCAGACATCCACACCTTGCACCAGGTTCTCGGTCAGAAGCATGTCATAGTCACTGAGAAAGATTGCATGGGGACGAACCTCGGCCTGCCGGATGAATCGTACCCACTTCTGTATCAGGTCCTGGCCCGCCTGGTCTGCTGGATGAGCTTTCCCGGCAATGATGAGCTGCACGGGACGCTGGGAATTGCTCAATATTCGAAGCAGGCGCTCCGGATCGTGCAATAACAAGTCCGGTCTCTTATAAGTAGCGAAGCGGCGTGCAAAGCCCAGCGTCAGAATATTCGGATCGAAGAGGTGTCTGGCTCCCTCGACCGCTTCGGGCGGCGAGCCCGATAGCTCCAGCTGCTGGGACAGGCGTTCGCGAGCGTATTCGACAAGCGACTCGCTGGCGGCGGTACGGAATTGCCAAAGCTTTGCGTCGGAGACACCGCGAATATCCTGTTCCAGATGGTCCACCGGCCCCAGCCAGCGGTCCTTTCCACAGGCATCGGTCCAGAGGCTGTCCGCCGGGGCCGAATCCCATGTTGGCATGTGAACCCCGTTCGTCACGTATCCGACAGGGACTTCTTCTTCCGGCCACTCCGGAAAGAGAGGTTGAAAGATGTGCCTGCTCACCTTGCCATGCAACCGGCTCACGCCGCTGACGGCGCCGCACCCGCGGATTGCCAGGTACGCCATATTGAAAGGCTCTGAAGAGTCTTGCCGGTTCTGGCGGCCCAGCGCAAGTAAATCCTGAAGCGAAATCCCGAGCTTCTGTTGCGCATATCCGCCGAGGTATTGCTCGACGAGTTCCGGAGTGAAACGGTCGAAGCCGGCCGCTACAGCCGTGTGGGTCGTGAACAGATTGCCAGCACGAGTGGCAGCCAGCGCCACCTTGAAGGGCTGTCCTGTCTCTTCCATAAAATCGCAGGTACGTTCGAGAACGGCAAATGCCGCGTGACCTTCATTCAGGTGACACACTTCCGGTTTGATCCCGAGCGCGCGGAGCAAACGCCATCCGCCGATCCCAAGCAGGATTTCCTGCTTGAGACGCAGTTCGGGGCCGCCGCCATAGAGTTCGCTGGTGATCCCCCTATGCGCCGGAAAATTCGCCGCATCATTACTATCGAGGAGGTAAAGCTTCACTCTGCCGACCTGAACCTGCCACGTGCGCAGCCAGACCGAAGATCCCGGCAACGCGATTTCCAGCCGCAACCACTCGCCATTCGGATGACGCAATGGCGTGATGGGCAACTGGCCGGGATCGTTGTATGGAAAGAGCGCCTGTTGTGCGCCCTCTTTATCGATAACCTGGCGAAAATAGCCCTGCTGGTAAAGCAGCCCGACACCGACCACCGGAACCCCAAGATCGCTGGCCGCTTTCAGTTGATCGCCCGCCACATTTCCGAGTCCGCCCGAGTAGATTGGCAGAGCCTCACTCAACATGAACTCCATGCTGAAATATGCGGCACAGGTGAGGGATGTATTCGAATGGTTTTTCTGAAACCACCCCTGCGCCTTCGAGGCTTGCCGCCGCGCTTCTACAAAGTCATCGACTTTCTTGCGGAAGACCGGGTCTGTCAGCACCTTTTCGATCTTTTCCCGTGACGCCGTCTGCAGCACGACCCAGGGGTTATTTGTGATCTTCCAAAGTTTGGGATCAAGCTCCCGCCACACTTCGTCGGTAGCGTGATTCCACGACCAGCGCATATCCAGGGCCAGTTCCGCCAGGGAATCGAACCCGTCGACTCCGGCAGCCTGGTGAGTCCAGGCGGTCGTGATGGTTCGGGTTTGTTCGCTCATGATCGGCTGGGCGGCCCCGCGCTACCACACAAAAAAACAGGCGCCGCCGTCCGGCCGGCGGACACGCCCGGCCATGATCGAGGTTTCGGATGTCGGCATGACGGCGGAATGTCCCACGCCGGCCAGCTCCGGCTCCGAACCAGCGACATCTTCGATTTCCACCGCGCCGAGCCGGTTCATGATATTCCCCGCGGCCTCAAGCGCATCGTCGGCACCTGTAGCGAAAACGATGGTGCCGCCA
The DNA here is from genome assembly GCA_963832905.1 of Terriglobia bacterium. Lineage (GTDB taxonomy): Bacteria > Acidobacteriota > Terriglobia > Bryobacterales > Bryobacteraceae > BOG-234. The sequence goes on from CAWHVO010000003.1 coordinate 271,417, forward strand.
CGCCGTAGCCCTTCGACATACGCCCGCGCCTCGGGTACCGTCGCCCCAATGCGGTTCAGTTCGCGACCGAGGTATACTTCGAAATCGAGCCGCGGAAAGCTCATCACCCCGGTGACCTCGAGATTGGTCGGCTCCTGCATGGTGCGAATTTCCTGTCGGGGAAAACCCAGGGCCTCGATCTCGCGAACGGCGTCGTCGACGAGCCGGGCATTCTCAAACAAACCAACTACAGTCTTCGGCATTTCAATCCTCCATCGGAACTCAAGCTCAGTATGAAGCGGGAAATATCAAAATGCCGTCAAAACCAGGTCACAGTGTCGGGGAGGACTTCGGTTGTCTTCAATGCCTCCGCTTTTGACGGTATTTTGACGCGAATTGCGTTAACTTTCAGGCTGGGACCGGGCCTGGAAGACCTCGCGCGGACAACCTGATGGAGGGCGGTATGCGGGTCGAAGAAGTGATGACGGGTAGTGTTCGGCACTGTGCGCCAGAGACAAATCTCGAGGCCGCGATCGAAATCATGGGCAGTAATTTCGGCGGCGAGTTGCTCGTGGTCGAGGGCGGCAGAGTGCTGGGCATTCTCACGGAGCGCGACATCTGTCTCGCGCTTGGCGCCGGAAACCGTGCAGCCCGTGACGTCGTGGTCCGGGATGTGCGGATTACGGTAGTACAAACATGCCAACCAGATGACGATGTCGAAGTGGCGATGGATTTCATGCGGGCGGCCAAAGTACGGCTGGTGCCTGTCGTGAACAAACAGGGAACTCTGCAGGGCAGCGTGACTCTGAGCGATTTGATCCATCGGATAGAGCGGGAACCCGGAACAACAAAGTGGAACAAATTGCTCGAGACGCTGACTGTCATCAGCAAGTATCCGATCAGTAACTTTGTCGGGGAGATCGAAGCAGCGCTCGCTCACAAGACGTCTCGTTGCGTGACCCTGTAAACGTTCTTCGAACGGGTTGTGTCATGACCCCAATGCTCGGCCTAAACACCTAACTTGCTTTGAAAAGGAGAATCGGATGCTACGGAAAGCCAAAGACCTGAACGGCTACAAACTGGACGCCCGCGACGGGGTGATCGGCAGAGTCAAGGAGTTCTACTTCGATGACCATAGCTGGACGGTTCGATATCTCGTTGCCGATACGGGCGGCTGGCTGAACGGCCGGATGGTTCTCATTTCACCTTATGCGCTGGATCCGGCTGACGAAGGCGGCAAGGTTATTCCCGTGGACCTGACGAGGGCTCAGATTGAGAAAAGCCCTTCCCTCGGTACGGACAGACCGGTCTCGCGGCAGTATGAGTGGGAATACTTTTCGTTCTACGGCTGGCCGGCATACTGGGACGGTCCGTACGCATGGGGGCCGAGTACGTACCCTATGCGCGGGCAGACTCAATGGTCAGAAGCATCTCATCGTGACCGAACCGAGGATCCTCATCTTCGCAGCACCAAGGAGGTGACGGGCTGCAGCATCCGGGCCCAGGACGGCGAGATCGGCCACGTCGGAGATTTTGTTATCGACGACGACACGTGGACCATTCGTTACCTGATTGTTGATACGCAAAACTGGTGGCCCGGGAAGAAAGTTCTGATTCCGACGCAATGGATTGAACGAATCAGCTGGGAGGAATCTAGGGTGTTTATCCACATGACTCGTGAAGCTCTCAGGCAGAGCCCCGAATACACGGACCAAACTCTAATCACGCGTGATCACGAAATCAAATTGCATCGGCATTACGACAGGGAAGGCTACTGGGCCGAGGACGTTGTCCAGCCCATACGGTAACGGTAGGGCTACCGGCTAACCAGCCAGACGCACACATAACGCAAGGCCTGCAAAATTACGAAAGGAGACTTTGACTATGTACTACTTTTGGGGCATGCATTGGTATTGGTGGTTTTTTTGGGTACTCATCTGGATGGTGTTCTTTTCTTTCATGACGCCGATGAGGCGGTCTGCCTACCGGCAGATGCAATCGCCCCTGCAGCTCCTGCAAAAAAGATATGCCGCCGGGGAGATCACGAGCGAGGACTACGAGGAACGGCGGACCAAACTGATGCGGGATTCGAATATGAAATAGGATACCCCCGGCGCCCTTACGCTGCCCGAACAGCGCCCCACTTCCATACCTTTTCCATCTCTGCCGCATATTCGCCACAGCGCGCCGCGCGGTTGCATTGGCCCGATGATACAGAGCCTGCTGAGCCGCCAGCACGTTTGCTTCCTGACCCTTCCATAGCTCCAGCGCCGGTTGCTGAATGGCGCGGGCAAACGAAAATGCCACCGCCCAGGGCAGATGCGCCTTGTATCGGGCGTTCATCGCATTCAAACGCGCCGAGGCGAGCTCACACGATTGTCCGCCCGACAGAAACGCAATGCCCGGCACTGCGGCGGGCACGACTCGCAGAAGACTCCTGATCGTCGCGTCGGCTTCGTCGCCGACGGCTTCCTGTTCAGCGCAGGCCAGCCCCGGCAGCACCATGTTGGGTTTCAGGATCATGCCCTCCGGAATCACTCGTTGTGTGTAGAGGTGGGCGAAGACGGCTCGCAGGACCTCTTCCGTTAATTCCCGGCACCGCTCTATGGAATGATCGCCCTCCATGAGCACTTCCGGTTCTGCGACCGGCACGAGCCCGGCTTCCTGGCACAATGCGGCGTAGCGGGCCAGGGCCTGCGCATTCGCTTCGATGCAACCCCGGCTCGGAATGCCATCGCCGATGGTGATCACTGCGCGCCACTTGGAAAAGCGGGCGCCCATTTGAAAGTATGCGTTGAGGCGGTCACGCAATCCGTCCAGGCCTTCGGTGATTTTCTCTCCAGGATGTCCGGCCAGATCCTTTGCGCCCGTGTCGACTTTGATGCCAGGGACGATTCCGGCGTCGATGACGGCTTTGATTAAATGGGTGCCATCCTTCTTTTTCTGGCGGATGGTCTTGTCGTAAAGGATGGCGCCGCTGATGCATTCGCCGAGACACGGCGTGGTGATGATTAACTCGCGATATGCGCGCCTGGTCTCCTCGGTCTGCGGAATCCCTGGCTTCGCGAATCGTTTATTGCAGGTTGGATTGCTTTCATCCATTGCCAGCAGCCCCTTGTCATCAGCGACCAGTAACCTTGCGGTATTTGTCAGTTCCTGTGTGTTCATTTTCGATCTCTTTCTTCCAGCCCGAGCGACGCCAGTTGGGCGCGCGTGGATGTGTAGTCCGTGTGAAGAATGCTTTTTATCCCGAGGCCTTCCGCGATCCGGACAAACATCGGCGTGTTTTCGATATATAAAACCTGATTCGCAGGCGCCTGCGTGATGTCCAGCGCAAGCCGGAAGATGTTCGCGTCGGGCTTGCGGAGATGGACGAAGCAGGAAGAAATAAAAGAATCCACAAATCCGTCCAGTTTGAACGTGCGAATCCGATACGCATTCAGCTCCATCGATTCATTGCTGACAACGGCAATCTTCAGACCCTGCGCCTTCAGTTGAGCCAGCATCCCGATCATCTCCGGGAAGGGCTTCGATTGCTCGCACATGAAGCGTCGAAACTGCGCCCGCGTGAACGGCCGCTTTTCGTAAAAAACCACGAGGCTTAAGTATTCTTCGAAACTGAGCTTCCCCTCTTCGTGTATTTCAAAGACGAGGCGATGCCGCTCTTCCATCTCGGCCCAATTCAGCTGAAACTTCGCCACGGCTCGCCTGCGGGCGTGGTGATCCCATCCGTCGGTGAGCAGGACACCACCAATATCCACAAAAAGGCAGGTAATCGGGGGGGCCTTCTTCATCTCACCTGCGCGAACGGAGCGGAAGCGAAATCGGATCGAAGCCGGTAGCCTACGCCCGGTTCCGTCACGATCGGGAGAATGTGGCCGGAATCGCTTGCCAGCTTGCGCCGGAGATTACTTACGGTGACGCGCAACAGGTGTACGGCATCCTGATATTGGGTGCTGCCCCAGACCTCGTGAATGAGTTGATAGTGCGTCCTCACCCGGCCGGCGTGATGAACCAAAACGTTCAGAAGATGATACTCGGTCGCCGTGAGTCTGACCTGGTCGTGCCCAACGAACACCTCCCGCCGGTCGAAATCCACTCTGAGATCGCCGGCCGTGAAGGCTTCGCTCTGCGGACCGCCGAAAGCCCTCCGTAACGCAGCGCGAATCCGCGCCAGCAATTCTCCCATCGTGAACGGTTTCGCAATGTAATCATCAGCGCCCGCATCGAGACAGGCGATGATTTCGGATTCTTCATTCCGCGCCGACATCACAAGAATGGGCGCGGACGTCCAGGTCCGAAGCCGTCGAAGAAGGCCTTTGCCGTCCATGTCAGGCAAATACAGGTCGAGCAGGATCAGCTCAGGCTGCGCCGACTGATATTTCCGCAAGGCATCTTCGCCGGAGGAAGAAGGGTAGATGCGATAGCCGGCGGATTTCAGCGCTCCGCTCAGGATTTCCAGCGGGGAGCTTTCATCGTCCACCAGGAGGATCCGGAGTCTTTCGTTTTTCGCGTGCTCACACGCGAAGATCTCTTCACTCAAAGGCCGCAGGCCCTGGGTGTACGCTGCCATGCACGCGGGTAATGCAACTGGCTGGCCGAAAACGCGATTCTTTGGCCAAAGTGAGTCCTGCGTGCTTCAGTCTGACGCAACCAGGCCTTGCCGCGGCTGAAGAATTCCGGCACCAAGTGGACAAATGACCAAATGCGGTCGCACTGCGGATTCTCACGCAGTACAGAATGCTTGCAATCAGTGTAACGAAGTAAGTGTCAATATCGCATCAAAAGCGCTTTTGACGGAGATTTGACCTTTTTGCCGATACGTTGAAGATGCAACTGAAGTCGGCGCTGCGCGTACACGCATGGAGAATCCGGAGGCCGAAAGCAAATGACTGAAAGCACCCTTGAGATGGCGACTGAAACATCAGTCCGGGCTTCAAACGCCGGAGCTGCGGCAACGGATCGCGCAACTGTTCCATTAACACGTGAACTGCTCGGGAAGATAAATGCGTATTGGCGAGCCGCCAACTATCTTTCGGTCGGGCAGATTTATCTCTACGACAATCCGCTGCTGAAAGAGCCGCTGAAGCTGTCGCACGTAAAGCCGCTGGTGGTGGGGCACTGGGGCACTACGCCTGGCCAGAACTTTATCTACGTGCATTTGAACAGGGTGATCAAGAAGTACGACCTGGACATGTTCTACATCGCGGGGCCAGGTCACGGCGGGCCGGCGATTGTGGGCAACGTCTATCTCGAAGGCAGCTGGAGCGAGATCTATCCGAACGTTACCCAGGACGAAGCCGGGCTGAAAAAACTGTTCAAGCAGTTCTCGTTTCCCGGCGGGATCTCCAGCCATGTGGCTCCGACCACGCCGGGGTCGATTCACGAAGGCGGGGAGTTGGGATACTCGCTCAGCCATGCCTTTGGGGCGGCGTTCGACAATCCCGATCTGATCGTCGCCTGTGTCGTCGGCGACGGTGAATCGGAAACGGGCCCGCTCGCGACCTCATGGCAGTCCAACAAGTTGCTCGACCCGATTACGGATGGCGCGGTACTGCCGATCCTGCACCTCAACGGTTACAAGATCAGCAATCCGACCATACTGGCGCGGATTGAGCACGAGGAACTGGAGCAATTCCTGCGGGGCTGCGGCTGGTCTCCGCATTTTGTGGAAGGTGACGATCCGGAAACCATGCACCAGCTCATGGCCGCCACCATGGAGAGCGTTATCGAGGACATCCGTGGAATCCAAAGCCACGCCCGGAGCACAAAAGAAACAACCCGGCCCCGCTGGCCCATGATCGTTCTCCGGTCACCCAAGGGCTGGACAGGTCCGAAAGTAGTCGATGGCCTGCAAATCGAGGGCACCTTCCGGGCGCATCAGGTTCCGCTGCTGGTAGATGCCGATCATCCCGATCACGTCGGGCAACTGGAAAGCTGGATGAAGAGCTACAAGGCCGAGGAACTCTTCGATGAGCATGGCCGGCTCGTGCCGGAACTGGCCGAACTGGCCCCGAAGGGCGACCGGCGGATGGGCATGAATCCGCATGCCAACGGCGGCATTCTGCTGCGAGACCTGCGTATACCGGACTTCCGCGTCCACGCGGTGAATGTGCCTTCGCCAGGCGCCGTTGACGGCCAGGACACGCTCGTGTTGGGTACGTTCCTGCGTGAGGTGGTCAAGCTGAATCAGGAGCGGCGCAACTTCCGCATCTTCGGGCCCGACGAGACTCTTTCGAATCTCCTCGGCGCGGTTTTTGAAGTCACCAACCGTCAGTGGGATGCGCGGGAAGTGAAGAATGACGAATTTCTCGCTCCCGCAGGACGCGTGCTGGATTCCATGCTCAGCGAGCATCAGTGCGAGGGCTGGCTCGAAGGATATCTCCTGACCGGACGGCACGGGCTGTTCAACAGCTATGAGGCCTTCATTCGCATTGTCGACTCGATGTTCAGCCAGCATGCCAAGTGGCTCAAGGTATGCCTTGAACTGCCGTGGCGGCGAAAAATCTCATCGCTGAATTACCTGCTCGCCTCGCATGTATGGCAGCAGGATCACAACGGCTTCACGCATCAGGATCCCGGATTTCTGGATCACGTCATCAACAAAAAGGCCGATATTGTCCGCGTCTATCTGCCGCCCGATGCCAATTGCCTGTTGTCGGTCTTCGATCACTGCCTGCGCAGCCGAAATTACGTCAACGTGGTGGTCGCGGGCAAACACGCTCTGCCGCAGTGGCTGACAATGGACGCCGCGGTCGTACACTGCACGGAAGGAATCGGGATCTGGCAATGGGCGAGCAACGATCAGGGCGGCGAGCCCGACGTGGTGATGGCCTGCTGCGGAGACACGCCGACGCTGGAGATTCTGGCCGCCGTTTCCATCCTCCGCGAGCATTTACCCGACCTGAAAATCCGCGTGATCAACGTGGTGGATCTGATGAAGCTGCAGTCGGCCAGCGAGCATCCTCACGGCCTCAGCGAGACCGATTACGATTCGCTGTTTACGAAGGACAAGCACATTGTCTTCGGGTTTCACGGGTACCCATGGCTGGTTCACCGTCTCACCTATCGCCGGACAAACCGCAATCTGCACGTCCGCGGCTACAAGGAAGAAGGAACCATCACGACCGCCTTTGACATGCGGGTTCAAAACGACCTGGATCGCTTTCATCTGGTGCAGGACGTTATCGATCGGCTGCCTCATCTGGGTTCAAAAGGCGCTTATCTGAAGCAGACGATGCAGGACAAGCTCATCGAGCACAAGCGCTACATCGACGAACACGGCGAGGATTTGCCGGAGATTCGGAACTGGAAGTGGCCCGGCTCGCGCGGGCACAACCGGACCACCACATGAGCGCAAGCGCAGATCGGTCTCAGATTCCCTACTGGAAGCGGGCGCATCACGACTGGAAGTTCTGGTTCGCCATGCTGATGATGTTCGCCGCGATCGGGATGTACGTGATGAGCGACGACCTGGCTTTCGCGCGGAGATGATGGCGTGGAGAAGACCGCTTCTAATCCAACCACCCTCTACCCGCTGCGCTTCGATCCGATTTATCAATACCGGCTCTGGGGCGGACATCGGTTCGCCGATCTGTTCTCCGCTGAGTTGCCGGAGGGACCCGTCGGGGAAGACTGGGTGCTGAGCGATCGAGCCGATCATGCGAGCCATGTAGCGGCCGGCGCGCTCAGGGGACAGACGATTGCTCAGCTGCTCTTGCGGTTTCCAGTGGAACTCATGGGCCGATTGGCCGGGCGCTTCGCGCGTTTTCCTTTGTTGCTGAAATTCCTGGACGTTCGCGAGATGCTCTCGGTACAGGTTCACCCGAATGGCGCCAGCGGGAAGACCGAGGGTTGGGTGGTGTTGGAGGCAGAAGCGAAGAGCCGCATCTATGCGGGCCTGACGGATGGCATCACCGAGACCGACCTCCGAAGTGCCCTGGATGGAGGCGATGTTGCGGAGTGCCTTTCTTCGTTCCACCCCGCTGCGGGCGATGCCGTGTTTATCCCGGGAGGAACGGTTCACTCTCTGGGCGACGGAGTCGTGGTGTTCGAGATTCAGCAGAACAGCGATGAGACGTTCCGCCTTTATGATTGGGGCCATGTAGATCAGAAAACCGGCAAACCTCGCCCGCTGCAGGTGGACCGCGCGCTTGCATCGGTCGATTATGCGGAGTGCGACGCCGGGCTCGTAAGGCCGATCGTCGAGGATGCGGCTCCTCTGAGCCGGGAGAAGCTTTTCGACTGCGATTACTTCCGATTGGCTCGATTACGCGGGGACTCGCCATTTCTGGTGGGCGCGCCGGGAGTGCCAAGCGTGCTCGTATGTATCGCCGGCGCGGGGCGGGTGGAAGGCGCGGAAGTTCAGTATTCCATCGGGAAGGGCAACGTCTTTCTTCTTCCGGCAGTTCTGGGAACGTGCACATGCAAGCCTGGTGACTCAGGGCTCAGCGTACTGGAAATTTCGATACCGGAATGAAGAAACTGATTGTCTTCGATCTCGACGGCACGCTGGCGGAAAGTAAAGCGCCGGTTGACGCCGAGATGGCGGGATTACTCAAAGCCCTTCTTTGCCTGGTCGATGTTGCGGTGATTTCCGGGGGTGGCTGGCCGCAGTTTGAGACGCAGATACTCGGCCAGTTACCGCACGACGCGGTTTTGAAGAATCTTTCCCTTCTGCCGACCTGCGGTACGAAGTTCTATCGCTATTCGGGCGACTGGACCAAAATCTATTCGGAGGATTTCACATCCGCGGAGAAGACGAAGATCATCGCATCTTTGAATAAGGCGCTTGATGAGTCCGGCATAAGAATAGAACGGCTTTGGGGCGAAGCCATCGAAGACAGGGGCAGCCAGATTACTTACTCTGCGCTCGGCCAGCAGGCTCCACTGGAAGAAAAAAAGAAATGGGACCCCGACTATGCGAAGCGGAAGAAAATCACTGCGCTTGCAGGCAAGCTGATCCCCGAGTTTTCGGTGCGTATGGGCGGAGCTACGTCGATTGACGTTACGAAGCCGGGAATCGATAAAGCTTACGGGATTCGCAAGCTTCGGGACGTCCTGAGTATAACGCTCGGGGAAATGCTCTTCATCGGCGATGCTGTTTTCCCCGGCGGGAACGACTACCCGCCGGAGCAGGCGGGCGTCGTATCCGTTTGTGTGCAAGGGCCGCATGAGACGAAGCGAGTCGTCGAAGCCGTGATCGGATGTCTGACATGAGTTGCCTGAAACTGCATCGGCTGGGCATGATGATGGAGCCTCAGGCAGGGAATCCGCAGGAAGCGGAGGGGGTGCTCAATCCGGCTGCCGTGCGCGGACCAGACGGCGAACTGTACCTGTTTCCGCGGCTGGTTGCAAAAGGAAACTATTCGCGTATTGGGATTGCGCGCGTGCAATTCGACGAAAAAGGAGATCCCAAAGGCGTGGAGCGTCTGGGCATCGCTTTGGAGCCGGAGGCCGACTACGAACTGCGGCCAAATGGGGGTGGTGGATGTGAAGATCCGCGCGTCACTTTCGTCGAGCCACTAAACCAATTCATGATGGCTTACGCCGCTTATTCGGCGCAGGGACCGCGGATTGCGCTGGCGGTCTCGGAGGACCTTTTTCATTGGAATCGTTTAGGTCTGGCGAAGTTTGGTCCTTGCCAGGGTGTGGAGTTCGACGGCGTTGACGATAAAGACGCCAGCCTGTTTCCCGTCGCCATTCCGAACCCTTCGGGCCATGTGGAACTGGCCCTGGTTCACAGGCCGCTGTTCCATGGGACCCGGCCGGAGGAGACCGCCAGGCGCGCCGGGCCACGCACGGTGGATCCGGATCGGGAAAGCATCTGGATATCTTATTGTCCGGTCAGCGCGGAGCCGGGAACATTTACGTCGCATCATCGACTCGCAACGCCGGTTGAGCCATGGGAACGGCTCAAGATAGGCGGCGGTACTCCGCCCGTGCTGACGCGCCATGGCTGGATGATTGTTTATCACGGAGTAAGCGAGGTGGCCGCTGCGAACGGCGTCCATAAGCACCCGCTCTGCTACTCCGCGGGCGTGATGGTCCTCTCGCAGGATCATCCCCAGATCATTCGCTACCGCTCCGCGGAACCCGTACTGACACCCACGCTGCCGCGGGAGCGCGACGGTACGGTGGCGAACGTTGTTTTTCCAACGGGCATCGACCGGCGCGACGACATCGGTCAGCCGGACCGCTTCGACATTTATTACGGGATGGCGGATAACCGGATCGGCGCTGCACGTCTCGATATGCCCGAAGTGCTCCCGCAGGGGGGCAGCGCCGATTCCCCGAAAGCAAAGGTGTAGACGATGCCAAATGTGAAGCCCGCTGACGTTCGGCAAGTCCGATGCGCAGAAAAATCTGAAATCCATTCCGATGGCGGAGCTCCAGACCAAACTGAACTCATCCCCGAATGGCCTGAGTCAGGACGAAGCACAAAAACGCCTCGCCAAATATGGGCCGAATGCGATTGCGGGGAAGAAAGAGAATCCGTTCCTTAAGTTCCTCACTTATTTCTGGGGCCCCATTCCGTGGATGATCGAAGCTGCGGTCATTCTCTCGGGCGTGGTTCGGCACTGGCCGGATTTCTTCATCATCCTTCTATTGCTTCTCTCCAACGCGGTCGTAGGATTCTGGGAAGAACATCAGGCAGGCAACGCCATTGCCGCGCTCCGCAAGCAGCTGGCCATCAAGGCCAAAGTCAAACGCGACGGCAAATGGACCGATCCCTCGGCGAAGGAACTGGTGCCGGGCGATGTTGTTCGACTCATGCTGGGCGACATTGTTCCGGCCGACGCCCGACTGCTGCCGGGCGACCCGCTGGAAGTCGATCAGTCCGCGCTGACGGGCGAATCTTTACCGGCCGAAAAGAAGCCGGGCGACGCGGTGTTTTCCGGATCCATTATTCGCCAGGGCGAAAGCGAAGCCATGGTCTATGCCACTGGCACGGACACCTACTTCGGCAAAACCGCGCAGATGGTGCAGGGGCCGGAATCCGCCAGCCATTTCCAGAAAGCCGTTCTTAAGATCGGCGATTACCTGATTGTTCTCGCGGTCTTCCTGGTAGGAGTGATTGTCACCGTCGCACTCTTTCGTCACGACCCGATCCTGAGCACGCTCGAGTTCGCACTCGTGCTTCTTGTCGCCGCAATTCCTGTGGCCATGCCCACCGTTTTGTCCGTCACCATGGCCGTGGGCGCACGCCTCCTCGCGAAGAAACAGGCCATTGTCACGAAACTCTCCGCCATTGAAGAACTGGCTGGCGTGGACATTCTTTGCTCGGATAAGACCGGTACGCTGACCCTGAACAAGCTGACCCTGGGCGACCCGTTCACGCTGCCAGGGATTGCCGCGAGCGAGGTCATTCTTTGCGCTGCGCTGGCCTCCCGCGCCGAAGATAAGGACACGATTGATCTGGCGGTCATCGGAGGAGTGAAGGACGACAAGACGCTGAAGGCTTGCCAGGTACTTCATTTCCAGCCTTTCGATCCCGTCCACAAGCGGACCGAGGCGACGGTCAAAGGCGCGGACGGGAAGCAGTTCTATGTGGCTAAGGGTGCGCCGCAGGTCATTCTTAAGATGTCCGTCAACTCAGGCGAGGTGAAGGAAGCCGTCGACAAAGCGGTCAACGAGTTTGCGGCAAAAGGATTCCGATCGCTGGGCGTAACCCGCGCGGACGTGGAAAACAAATGGCAGATGGTGGGTGTGCTGCCTTTGTTCGATCAGCCGCGCCCGGATGCCAAAGCGACGATCGCGAAAGCACGCGACATGGGCGTGTCCATAAAGATGGTCACTGGCGACCAGATGGCCATCGCGAAAGAAACGGCGAAACAACTCGGGATGGGTACAAACATCCTTGATGCCAGCGGTCTCGGCGACATCAAACACCACGAGACCGCGCAGATGGCTGAATCCATCGAAAAAGCAGACGGATTCGCGCAGGTGTTTCCGGAACACAAATTCCACATTGTGGACACGCTGCAGCAACGCGGGCACATCGTCGGCATGACCGGCGATGGCGTGAACGACGCCCCCGCGCTGAAGAAAGCAGACTGCGGAATCGCGGTCTCGGGCGCTACAGACACGGCGCGCGCGGCGGCTGACATTGTTCTGATGGCTCCCGGTCTCTCGGTAATCATTGACGCGATCAAGGAAAGCCGCCGCATCTTCCAGCGCATGAACAGCTACGCGATCTATCGGATCGCCGAGACGCTGCGCGTGCTGTTCTTCATGACGCTGGCCATTCTGGTTTTCAATTTCTACCCACTGACAGCGGTCATGATCGTTATGATTGCGTTGCTCAACGACGGCGCTATTTTATCCATCGCCTATGACAACGTGCATTACAAAGACAAGCCCGAGGCCTGGAACATGCGGCTGGTGCTCGGGATCTCGACCGTGCTTGGCATTGTCGGCGTGATCGCGGCGTTTGGTCTCTTCTATCTGGGAGAGCGGGTGTTCCATCTGGACCGCGACCGCATCCAGACGCTCATGTATTTGAAGCTCTCAGTAGCCGGTCATTTGACGATCTTCCTGACGCGTACCCGCGGGCCGTTCTGGTCGATACGCCCGGCGAAAATTCTATGGATCGCAGTTCTGAGCACGCAGGCGATCGCGACTCTGATTGCCGTCTATGGTCTCTTTATGCATCCGCTCGGTTGGGGCTGGGCAGGCTTCGTCTGGGCTTACGCAATTGCATGGGCTCTGCTGAATGACCGCGTCAAGCTGCTGGCCTATCGAATTCTCGACCCCGGCAACGGCTCATTGGTAAGCCAGGCGCCGAAATCTCAGGAACCGGAGGACCTGCGGCCGGAGATCGCCACACGGGCCTACGATCTCTTTGAAAAACGGGGTCGCGCCGATGGTCAGGCAACCCAGGACTGGACCGAAGCGGAGCGCGAAATCAATAAGGAACATGTCGGCTCACGTAAATGAAAATCAACTCGGACGATTACCGTATCAAGCCCGAAAAGAAGCTGAAGCTGGAAGAGTGGCCGACCGTCGGCAAGCCTGTCTGTAAGTCGAAAAAAGAGTACCACCAGCTTCTTGCGGACCACGTTGAGCAATTGAGCGAGCGGCAACGTCTTCACTACGCGTCCAACCGCTATGCCCTGCTGATCGTCTTTCAGGGGATGGACGGAGCCGGGAAGGACGGCGCCATCCGGCACGTCATGTCCGGAGTGAATCCACAGGGCTGCCAGGTCTTCAGTTTCAAACAGCCGAGCGCCAATGAACTGGAGCACGATTTTCTCTGGCGAACGACATGCGACCTCCCTGAGCGAGGGCGGATCGGAATCTTCAATCGTTCCTATTACGAGGAAGTGCTGGTGGTGCGGGTGCACCCGGAAATTCTTCGCAGCCAGGGTCTGCCCGCCGAGTTGCGCGACGGAAAAAACTTCCGGGAAGGCCGGTACAGGTCGATCGTCAATTTCGAAGAACACCTGCATCGGAACGGAACGAGAATCGTCAAGATTTTCCTGCACCTTTCGCGGGAGGAGCAGAAAAAGCGATTTCGCGAACGCATCGATGAACTGGAAAAGAACTGGAAATTCAGCGCCGCCGACATTCACGAGAGGAAATTCTGGAAGCGCTACATGGAGGCATACGAGGAATGCCTGCACGCAACCAGTACCGATCATGCCCCCTGGTATGCGGTCCCCGCCGACGATAAGGACGACGCTCGCCTGATTGTCTCGCAGATCGTCCTCGATTCACTGGATGAACTCAAAATGGCATATCCAAAAACCACCCCGAAACGCGAGTATGAACTCAAAGCCATTCGCAAGCTGCTTGAGAGGGAATGAGAAGCAAGACAAGGAATAAGAGGTGACGAAAATGATCGACAGTCCCGTTCAGACACCAAAGCCCCTGCCAACACTGGTGATTCCGCCGATTGAGCTTCGACCCGCCGTTAAGGTACTCAGCGGCGGCGGTCCGCCCGCATGGCTGGCAGAAATGCTCGAGTGGCTTTTCCCGATTGCTGCGCTCCTGTTTATTGCCCGAGTACGCGTACCTGACGGCTTATGCGTCTGATTCATTCAAGACTCGCAGTTTGGCGGGCGGGGCTGATTCTGCTCACCATACCGCTGATCTTCGTACTTTTTGGACCGGGGAGAGTGCGAGCCCAACGAACTTTGCCTGCAACGGTGGCACAGGTAGGGGCCGGATCCCCTTTACCCGTCTTTGTCGTCAACGATCTCCCGCCCATGTTACCCGAAGGATTTGTCGCTGGCACATCGTGGAAATTCACTACATGGACTACGCCGAGTACGCTCGCGTTTACCGCGACGGTTCAGAAAACAGAAGGAGGCTGGGCCTTACTCGCCGTGACGACGGATCAGCAAACGGCATCCCAGTGGTATTTCATTCCGTAAATGCCTGGGCGTGGGAACCGCAGTAGCGGCTCCTGGGCACGTCAAATCTTTCCGCCCGGCATTGCCCGTTACGCCGTAAGTTATCCCCGTAACCGCCGGGAGTCAGTCTGACCCCAGGCCGTCAGAAACAACGTTTTTGCGCTCCTGGTTCAGCATCCCGGAACCATTTCATACCAGCGCATGCAGCGTTTGCCGGGCTCGGGGTTCGGCGTGCCTTGTAGTAAAGCTTCGGGGCACGGACCAGTTCCCGAAGAAACTGAGAGATCCCATAAATGAAGACGGCAGCATTGACATTACTGATAGCGTGCGGCATTGTGTCCGCACAGACACCCGCTCCTCTATATCGCGTCACCGTAACGGGGCGCACGGTGAAGGCCATCAGTTACCAGCACCGCAGCGGCGAAACGAAAATCGATTTCACTGGCACCAGCCTGATGCCTGATGCGCACGGTTCCGCCAAAGTGGAAGGGAAGAAGGGCTTCATCGCCATTAATGCCGAGTTTCGCGATATACCGGCGGCGACTCAGTTTGGCGTCGAATACCTTACGTATGTGCTTTGGGCCATCACCCCCGATGGCCGCACTTCCAATCTGGGAGAAATACTGCGTAACGGCGGCAACGGCAAACTCGAAGTCACCACCCCGCTTCAGGAATTCGCTCTGATTGTGACCGCTGAACCCTACTTCGCCGTGTCCCGACCGAGCGATGTGGTTGTGATGGAGAACGAAGTCCGCCGCGACACCAACGGGGGAGTCGAGCCGGTTGAAGCAAAGTACGAGCTCTTCCAGCGCGGCCAGTATCTTCATCTGGCCAATGTTCTCGACTTGCAGGTGAACACAAGGATGCCGCTGGAACTGTACGAAGCCCGCAACGCCGTGAATATCGCGCGTACCAGCGGTGCGGATAAGTTTGCAGCCGACACGTTTCAAAAGGCCGAGCTGCAGTTGAAGCAGGCTGACGCATACCAGGCCCGTAACGCCGGATCGAAGCCGGTGACCATGGCTGCCCGTGAAGCCGTCCAGACTGCCGAAGACTCCCGCGCCATTGCGGTCAAGCGGCAGGACGAGGAGGAATTGTCTGCTGACCGTCAGGCCGATACGGACCGGACGCTGCGCGCCGAAAAAGGGCAGGCAGCGGCTCAATCCGAGACGGATCGCGTCAGACGCGATGCCGCCAGCGACAAAGCCGCCTCTGAGGCGGAAGCCGATCGACTGAAGCGTAGCAATGACGCGGAGACGCTCGCGTCTGAGGCCGAGACCGCCCGCCTGAAGCAGGCCAATGACGACAAAATGCTGATCGCCCGCAATGAAGCCGCCGGATTGAAGGCGGATAACGACGCCCAACGCGCAGCTGCTCAAACCGAACTCGACCGCGTAGGCAGCGAGAAGGATACCCTGGAGCGCGAGAAGGCGGCTTTGAGAGCGCAGCTCCTGTTCCAGTTCAACGCGATCCTTCAGACTCGCGACACGGCGCGCGGCCTGGTCGTGAATATGTCGGACGTGTTGTTCGACACCGGCAAATTCACTCTGCGTCCCGAAGCCCGCGAAAAACTGGCCCGGGTCGCGGGTATTGTCGAAGGCCATCCCGGTCTGAGCCTCGCGGTGGAAGGCTATACCGACAGCGTCGGCGCCGACGACTACAATCAGCAGCTCTCGGAGAATCGCGGCGGTTCGGTGCGCGACGACCTGATCCGGCAGGGTATGGCGCCGGATTCGGTCACCTCGACCGGCTTCGGCAAGACCCGGCCCGTAGCTTCAAACGACACCGCGGATGGACGGCAACAGAATCGGCGTGTCGAGATCGTAATCTCCGGCGACATCATCGGCACGGTGATCGGCGTTCCGCTCGCATCGAACTGATGTTCTCTGAAGGGCGCGGAAAGACGGACCTGGCTGGCAAGATGGCCGGCAACCGATGAATGGTGTTTCTTGACGAGTCATTGACTCATTCGCACTTAAATTGCTTTTGAAAAGGAAAATCACAATGTCGAAGTTTGATTCAGTTGTAGCCGTGTTTAAGACGCATTCGGAGGCCGAAAAGGCCGTCAAAGAACTGCAACGCACAGGTATAGACATGCATAGCGTGTCGATTGTCGCGAAGGATTTCCACACGGACGAGCAGGTGATCGGCTACTACAATGCCGGCGACCGAATGAAGCGCTGGGGCAAGACCGGCGCCTTCTGGGGAGGTTTCTGGGGGCTGCTGTTCGGTTCCGCCTTCTTCGCAATTCCGGGTATCGGTCCCGTTCTTGTGGCCGGACCGCTTGTAGCGTGGATTGTGGGCGCGCTGGAGGGTGCGGCGGTGGTCGGCGGCTTGAGCGCGGCGGGAGCGGGCCTGTACAGCATCGGCATTCCAAAGGACAGCGTTCTTCAGTATGAGACGGCAGTAAAGAGCGACAACTTTGTGTTGGTCGTCCACGGTACGTCGGCGGAAGTCACGAAGGCGAAAGAAGTCCTTAGTACTGCCAATCCATCTCAGCTTGACCTGCATTTGCAGGAAGGCGTCCTGGCAGCAAGGTAACTGGCTAACAAACGATTGTTCGGTCTCGACAAAACTGTGCCCCCTGTGCTTACCGGCGCGGGGGCACTTGAGTATGGGCGGCGACTACAACGAGCTCAGACACTAAGGGCGGCGCCCGACTCAGGCCTGCAGGCAGCGAATTCGATTCCGAGCAGGTAAACAGGCGTCCCGGGGAATGAGCAGGCAAATCAGGCGAGGACAGCTTTTCCAGTATCAATTCGCGTCGCTATTGTCTGAGGTTACATCACTGGACTGACCCGTGGCTGCATTCTTAAGCTTCTGCCCCTGTTCGATCATCTCGTCGCCGGTCTTACGCGCTAGCTCCCTCACTTTGTCCGAAACCTTCTCCCGGGATTCGCCCGTTTTTTCGCTCATCTTATCCACCGCATCTTTCAAATGAGCGGCCACGCTGTCGATTCCGTGCTTCACATCGTCCTTATCAAAACTCATAGTCGTTCCTCCTCGGTCGGTCCGACACTGCGCACTTTATCCACCATTCCCGGTGGAGCGATTGATTCACCGGTCTTTGTGGCTCCTGGCCGCCGTTGGCGAGGGCCCGCGCTGCCGCCGCCCCTTACGATTTCTCAGGGACTTGCTCGATGGACCGGGCGAATTCCAGAATGTCGTAAGGTTGGACCTCTCGGCCCGGGAAAAAGCTGTTAATCGCATCCTGGTCGTCCTTGAATACTGCGAGCACGCTGGTCAGCCTCGCTTCCATCAGGACTTTGATGTGGGACGGCCCCACGTTCACCAGTGCCAGGTCTCCGCCCGCTTTTCGGAGCTTCGCAACGGCGAACAGCAGAGTACCCAGCCCGGTCGTGTCCAATTCGCTCACATTGGCGAGATTCAGGACCACGCGGCTCTTCCCCGCCCGCACCAGCTCGTCAAGTTCACGCCGAAAACGCAGATCCTCCAGCCCGAACGTGAGAACGTCCGTTCCAATCGACAATCTCAATTCCCTCCTGCTCTCGCTGCAGAATTTCAAGAGACATGCTTCACTTTCGATCCTCTCCACCGTCCTGGTTTTCCGGATTTTTCCCAGATTTGGCGCACATGGAACGCGCCGAGAGCCGAATTCAGATCCACTTCTTCCGCAGCAACCAGACCTTGATGAGTTGCGTAAGGCCCACATAGCTGAACAGCGTCAGTACCAGAATCGGCCAATACATCCCCGGTAGCGGCGTGAGGCCCAGAGAACCGGCCAGCGGAGAGTACGGCAACCACACTCCGAGAGTCATGATGGCCAACGTCGTCGCCGTCAGTGGCCAGCTGGCCCGACTCTGCAGGAAGGGAATCCTGTTAGTGCGAATGACGTGGATGATGAGCGTCTGCGTCATCAGCGATTCAACGAACCAGCCCGTCTGAAATACATGTACCCGGGAGGGGTCCCAGCAGTTGAATACCCATAGCATGACGAAGAAGGTCGTATAGTCGAAGATCGAGCTGATGGGGCCGATGAACAGAATGAATCGCCTTATTTCATCGATGTTCCAGGGCCGCGGCTGTGCCACCTGCTCTTCATCCACTGCGTCGTTCGGGATCGGCACCTGCGAAAAGTCGTAAAGCAGATTGTTCGTCAGCACCTGAATCGGAGCCATCGGAAGGAAGGGCAGGAACGCACTGGCTCCCAGGACGCTGAACATGTTGCCGAAATTGGAGCTGGCCCCCATCCGGATGTACTTGAGAATGTTCGCGAAGACCTTCCTGCCCTCGATCACGCCCCCTTCGAGCACCATGAGGTCCTTCTCCAGCAGGATCAGATCCGCAGACTCTCTGGCGATGTCCGTCGCGGTATCAACCGAGATACCGATGTCGGCGGCTTTCAATGCGGGAGCGTCGTTGATTCCGTCGCCCATGAACCCGACGACGTGTCCTTTGCTCCGAAGAAGACGAACGACACGCTGCTTGTGCGCGGGAGAGAGCCGGGCGAAGAGCGTGGCCTTCCCGGCCGCGTCTGCCAGCTCCGCGTCGGACATTTTCTCCACATCGCCGCCGAGCAGCATGGGGTCCGGCGACAGGCCCACGTCGCGGCAAACCTTTCGGCTGATGAGCGGATTGTCTCCGGTGAGAATTTTTATCGCTACGCCGTGCTTATGCAGGGCCTCGATGGCCCGCCCCGCAGTGGGCTTCGGAGGGTCCAGAAATGCGACGTATCCTTTGAGCACAAACTCGCGTTCATCGTCCTTTGAGCACGCCTGCGTCCCGGGCAGCTCCTTTTTTGCCACCGCCAGAACCCTGAAGCCATCTTTACTAAGGCTGTCGTACTCTTCCTTCAGCCCGACCATAAGCTCAGGGTCCATCGGCGACAGCTTCCCGTCCAGTTCAAAGTGCGAGCACTGCCTGAACACCTCATCCGGAGCTCCTTTGGTGAGGAGGATCGCCTCGCCTTCGGGATTCGCCACCAATACGGACATCATGCGCCGGCTGAAGTCGAATGGGAGTTCGTCCAGCTTCCGGTACTTCTCCACCGACGCCTGCATGTGAAAATCGGGGCAGTCTAGGATTGCGCGGTCCAGCACATTCTTAAGGCCCGTCTGGAAGTGACTGATCAGATAGCCGTCCAGGAGCACTTCCTCACTTTCCCGTCCGGCGACGTTGCAATGCCGTTGCAGGACCACGCGGTCCTCGGTGAGCGTGCCGGTTTTGTCGGTACACAAAACATCCATGCCGCCAAAGTTCTGGATGGAGTTGAGCCGCTTGACGATGACTTTCTTGCGGCTCATCCCGAGCGCGCCTTTAGCGAGGCAGACGGAGACGATCATAGGCAGCATCTCCGGGGTGAGACCTACCGCCACCGCCATCGAGAAGAAGAACGCGCTCTTCCAGTCGTGCTTCGTGAGCCCGTTGATGAAGAAGACCAAGGGCACCATCACCGCCATCAGCCGGATCATGAACCAGGTGAAATTGCTGAGGCCCTTGTCGAAGCTCGTCGGCGTCCGCTCCTCCGCGAGCGAGCCAGCCATACTGCCCAGATACGTGCTGGCTCCCGTAGCGGCCACGACCGCGGTCGCCGTGCCGCTTTCGACGCTCGTTCCCATGAAGCACGTATTCCTGATTTCAGTCGGTGAATCGATGGGTCCCGTCTGCGCCTCGTGAAACTTCTCGATCGGCAGCGACTCTCCCGTGAGGCTGCCCTGACTGACGAAAAGGTCTTTCGAAGAGAGCACCCGCACGTCACCCGGAATCATGTCACCCGCGGACAATTTGATAATGTCGCCGGGCACCAGTTCCCGCAGCGGCATCTCCTTCGTCTCACCATCCCGAAGGACGGTGGCGATCACATGGATCATGGCCTTGAGCTTCGCCGCCGCTGTGTCGGCACGAGCCTCCTGTACGAAGCGGAGCGTGACGCTGAGCATCACCATGGCCGCCATCGCGGTTCCGGCGCGCGCGTCGCCGGTAGAAAACGAAACGGCCGACAGGATCGCCAGCAGGATCACCAACGGATTACGGATGATTTTCAGCACGCGGACAAACCAGCCTTGCGGGCGCTCCTGCGCCACTTCATTCGGCCCCGTCGTGCGTGCGCGCTCTTCCGCCTCCGCCTGCGTCAGTCCGCCGGCCTTCGTGCCCAGAGATTGAAGCAGCGCGTCCCCGTCCTTCCGGGCGGCTTCGAGGACAGCGGCCGAAACACGAATGTTCTGGTTCTTTGCTTTTGTTGGAGTCGTGGGATGTTCCGGTCGCGTTGGCGGCGCCGCGGCGCTCGATTCTCCTGTCCCGTCGGCGTCTTCCGCTATCGGCATTGGAGGGTAGTTCAATCCGTAGAGATAGGAATGTTCACCAGATTGCTGGTGGCGCTACCTATGCTGATCGACAGAGAAACGGCTGTACCAGTGGGCGCGTTCGAAGGAATCGTCACGTTCACCTGATACAACCCCACCGACTTTGGCGAGAGACCGGCGAAACTCGACTGGGCTGTTACCGAAGCCCCGCCCGAGCTGAAAGTGACGGTCGCCTGCGCGGTGCTCATGCGCGGACTCGAAGTCGCGGGTTGGCCGTCTTGGGCGGAAGGCGTAGTCTGTCCCAGCCCGATGCAATAAATGCTGATGACATCGCCGGGCCGGGAAGGCCGGACTGTGAAGCCCGGAAACGTGTCCGTCGCGGGCAACGAAAGCGTATTGTCCACGTCGTTCACGGTGATCCCGTAGTTTCCAGGCGCCTGCGAGCCGGCCCAGACAAGGATTTGCGGAGCCAAAGTCTCGGCCTGCATGGAACGGATGTTCCCCGCGCTGCCGCTGTTTACGACCTGCACCGTTGCGATTTGGCCGCCCGGTGTTTCGTACGGCATCTGAAAGTTGATTTGCTGGCGCGACACATAGTAGAGAGGGGCCGCCAATCCGTTCACGAGAACCTGCACGTTGCCAAGCCGCGTCGCAAGCGGAGGCGGGCCGGGATTCGCGAAAGCCTCATCCGGCGCGGTGAACTGATCGCCGAAGACGGCGAGGACGTCGCCCGGGGCCACGGGTCCGATCTGATAGTTGGCGACGTTGACGATCCCTCCCTGCGAAATGACGGGCGTCCCGGCCATCGCGATGCTGAATTCGACGGGAATGGATACCTGCGAGTTGTTTGCGGCATTCGAGGTCAGCGTGACTGTCCCCGTGTAAGTGGTAACGTCGAGCTGAGCCGGGTTAGCGGTAATCACGATCGTACTGCCGTCAGTGACCGAGACACTAAGGAAATTTTCGGTGCTCGTTCCGGCGGACGCGGCCGTAATACTCAGAGTTCCCAGGCCGACATTGGTGAAGGCAGCCGGTGTGGTTACGTCGGGTCTGCCGGTATAGCCGGTCAGTACGATCTGAGAGTTGTTGATCTGGATGACAGGGCTGCTTGTCACGTTAAACGTGACACCGATCGTCGTATTGTCCGGCTGGTAGGCGGAGCCACTGATTTGCACCGAGCCGAGATAGGTCCCGCCCGCCTGACCCGTTTGGGCGGTTGCGGTGATCAAATATGGCGCGCCGAATCCGGTCTGACCGGCCGGCGGCGCCGTGAGGCTCAGCCAGTTACCTCCCGACTGTGTGGAAACTCTGCCAACGACCGTGCCATGCGGATAGACATTGACGGAAGCCGTACCGTTGGGTGCGCTGAATAACGCAACGGTGTTCGGAACATTGGCAACAACCACGTTCACCGGGATCTGCAGCGGAGAGTCGACGGCATTCGGAGACTGAACCGTAGCATATTCGGTGTAATTTCCGGCCGCGAGGGACGACGTATTCAGCGAGATATTAATGGGCCAGCAGGTCCCGCCCGGTTGGCTGCAGGTCACCTGCGCTCCCAGCGAAGCCATAAGCCAGAATGCCGACGTGGCCACCGACAGATTCAGGGTTCCCGTGCCTCCATTGAAGGCCATAACACTCTGCGGCGATCCATTGGTATTCAGCGCAACATAGACAGGCCCGATACTGGATGCACTGAGCTGCAGTTGCGGAGCGGCACTCAGACTGGAACCGGCCGTCAAAAATAACGCCGCCGCACGAAACAAACCTGTGTGCAAACGTGAAAGCATTGAATGCTTCCTCCTCTTCGCCCCGCGGCTGACTACCGAGAGTGACGGATAGTACGCAGCATATTTGCTGCCAATTTTATGGCCCGGTTATGGCAGCTCTTGACTCTTGTCAGGCATAAAGGGTATGGCGGCAGGCGACGGGCTATATTCCGAGTAGGTCAGGACGCGATCAATCACGAGACTCTTGATGAACAGGATCTTCGCGGCCGCGCGCACTTCGATGTGTCGCGGCATCCAGAGTCCCTCGTCGAGGTGCGTCTGTTCCATCGTGATGTGCGAGCCGCGCAGCGCGCGCGCGAAAAATAAGCCCATCGAAAAAGGCGCGACCACATATCCGTTGACCTTGACCCACCCGAAGTCCTGCTTGTCGACCCAAAGCTTGCCCGCAACTTTGGAGAACATCCTGCCGTACGTCCCCTTCGCCTGATAGCCGGGGTGCGGCGCCGCCTGCAGGACCCAGGCCGCCCTGCCGTTGACAACCTCTTCGCCTGCGAACTGGAAGTCAAAAGCCCCGGGTACCTCCCCGACCAGCGACGTGTTCTCTTCCTCCTCCTTGCGCAGTTGCTCGGCGCGCTGCGGCGGAGTCAGGCGCTTCAGCTTCTCGATCTCTAGGTTCTGCTTTCGTTCCTCCGCGGCCGAGGGCGGATGGCCGTTGCGCTCCAGGAGCTGATCGAACTGAATACCGTTGACCAGAATCGATCTGGTAACGTCTGCTTCCTCCGACTTCACGTGACCCGCCGGATCCAGCCGGCGGTTCTCGTCGCGTTCGAGATAGCTGTAGAGGAGCCACGCCCGCCAATGCCGCTGTGTCGCCGCTACCGACGATGCCACAATCCGGCTGACGTCCGGTACGTCGGAAGGATTCTGAGATCCGCCCGGAAGAGCGGCATCCTGCGCCAACAGGACGGATGACGCAAGGAGCAGGGTAATTACGCTTCCATGCCCGGTGAGCCGCCCCATTTAGAAACTACCGCGGGTGATCCTCAGCCTGCGCATCAGCGCGTTCAGCGTCGTACGCGGTACATCGAGACGGACAGCCGCTGCGCTGATCACGCCACCACTTTCCTGAAGGATGCGGACGATATGTGCGCGTTCCACTTCCGTGAGCTTTTCGACGCCCGGCACGGGCGCTGCCGCCGGTTCAGTCTGTTCCGCAGAAGCCTGCAGATAGGGAGGCAGGTCCTGCGCGTCGATCATCTCGCCCGGAGTCATCATCGCCGCATGGCCAATCACATTCTCAAGCTCCCGCACATTTCCCGGCCAGGAATGCTGCGAAAGCCGGACTTGCGCGCGGTGCGTTATTCCCCGTATCTTTTTCGCGTACTGCGCGGCGAAGCGGGCAACAAAATGGCCCTCAAGCAATGGGAGATCCTCTTTGCGCTCCTCCAGTCGCGGCATCCGGATCTCCACCATCGAGAGCCGGTAATACAGATCTTCCCGGAAGCGCTTTTCCCTGACGGCGGCCTGCAGATCGTGATTCGTGGCGGCGATTACACGAACGTCCACTTTGCGGGCGCTCAGCGTTCCCACCCGCTGCACTTCCTGGTTCTGAAGCACCCGCAACAGCTTGGCTTGAGTGCCGGGCGGCATGTCTCCAATCTCGTCCAGAAAGAGCGTGCCTCCGTCGGCGTGCTCGAACAGACCCGGCTTGTCGTGAGTAGCTCCCGTGAACGAACCCCTCGCGTGACCGAACAACTCGCTCTCAAACAGCGTTTCCACAATGGCGGAGCAGTTGAGCACGACGTAATTGCCGCCAGCCCCCGGGCTGAGCCGGTGAAGCGCATGGGCGGCGAGATCTTTTCCCGTCCCGGTCTCTCCCGTGATCAGCAGTGCCCGATAGTGCGGAGCCACGCGCCGGATGCAGCCGAACATTTCCCGCATCTGCGGGCTGCGGCCGACAATCCCTTCGAATTCCGAGTTGGTTCGCAACTCGTCGTCGGGCCCCCAGGCACGCTGCCGCTTCCTGGCTCCTTCCACCAGCCGCGAAATCCGCTCACGCAGCGGACCGATCGGCACCGGCTTGGTGAGGTAATCGCACGCCCCTCTCCGGACGGCTTCAACTGCGGATTCGGTGGAGTAGTGCGCCGACATGAGGATGACATCCGTGGCGGGGTTGACCTCCATGATCCGATCGAGCAACTGCAGGCCATTCATTCGCGGCATCGTCCAGTCCGTGAGAACGATCTGCGGATGCCGATTGCGAAACAGGTGCAGGCCTTCTTCGGGGCCGGACGCCTGCAGAATCTCGAGGTCCGGCTGAGCCACGGCGCTCGATACCATTTCCGCGCTCACCGGATTGTCGTCGATGACCAGCAGCGAAATCGCCGGCATCGTGTCCGCCAACATCCTTACTTTAGCGGCAGCCGGCACTGGAGCATTCCTTTCCCAGCAGACGTTCAACCTCGCCCCGCAGCAAGGTCAGGCGGACGGGCTTGGCCAGGTAACTGGTGAAACCCGCGGACAGGACGCGCTCGCGGTCACCATCCATGCCATCGGCGCTGAACGCAAGGATCGGCGTCATAGCGAATCTCCGGTCTTGTCTGAGTTCTTTGACGGCTCCAAAGCCGTCCAGTACCGGCATCGACAGCTCAAGGATGATGAGATCGGGCAGAAACTCGCGCGCGCTGCTCACCGCCTTCGCCCCGTCGCCCGCCTCGAAGACCGAATACCCGGATTGTTCAAGAACGGCTCGAACGAGCAGGCGAATCGGAGAATATTCGTCCGCTACCAGCACTCTCATCATGTCTGACGCTCCAGCGGAATGGAAACTGTGAAGCAGGTCCCTTTGCCCGGCTCGCTTTTTAGCGAGATGCTGCCGCCATGCTGATCCACGAGGTGCTTCGTGATGGCAAGGCCCAGTCCGGTGCCTTCGTGTCCACCCTGAGTGCCGGCGCGGACCTGGTAGAACCTGTTAAACACCGCCCATTGCTGATCTTCGGGAATCCCGATTCCTGTGTCTGAGACCGAGATTTCGGCAAAGGCGTCAGGACGCGCGGCGCGGACGCGGATACTGCCCCCGTCCGGCGTGAATTTTATTGCGTTCGTGAGAAGGTTGTGCAGAATCTGTTTGAAGCGCAGCCGGTCGGCGCTGACGGGCGTGGAAATCGAGATATTCGCTTCGAGCCCGATCGATTTCGCCGTTGCGCGCGGGCGCACTGAAGAGAGCGCCTCCTCGATAACCGCACCGATATCGAACGTCTCATACCGCAACTCCAGCTGCCCACCTTCGATTTTGCTCAGGTCGAGAAGGTCGTTGATCAGATCGAGCAGGTGCAGCGCGTCGTTTTGAATGTGGCCGAGAAAGCGCCTTTGCTTTTGGCTCAGTGCCCCCTCCTTCTCCTCGGCCAGCAGTTCGGCGAACCCGATAACCGTATGAAGCGGCGAGCGCAATTCGTGGCTCATGTTTCCCAGGAACTCCGTTTTGAGCTGATTGGCTCGCTCGGATTCCCGACTGCGCAGTTCCAGTTCACGAATATATTTTTCTTCTGCAGCGCGAAGCCGGCTTTCCATCTCTCTGCGCTCAGTGACGTCGCGAATGATGGCGGTCACGCGGAATCCATCGCCGGTCTTCACCGAACTCAGGCTGATTTCAACGGGCAAGAGCGAGCCGTCCTTACGGCGCGCCTCCAGCTGGAGGCCGGAGCCCATCGGGCGCGTCACCGGATGATCGAGGTACTTTGCGCGATGCTCCTGGTGGGCGCAGCGGAAGGCCTCGGGCACAAGCGCCTCCACCTTCAGTGCCAGCATCTCCTCGCGAGTGTAGCCGAACAGTTGCTCCGCCATGCGATTGAGCAGCACGATCGAGCCGTTCTTGTCGAGTTGCAGGATCGCGTCGGGAGCACTCTCGAGAAGCTCCCCCAGACGCCGTTCGGCGTCGCTGATCGGTCTGAGACCGGGCTGCGTCACTTCAGGCCACCGCCAATCCTGCGTCCGAATGTGTTACCGCCTCTGAGGCTCCCCCCTGGGGGGTGCCTCTCGCGCTCGTGTGTGGTAGGAACATCGCCTATTGCACCGTTCAATTGGCCCGGGACTAAGCCGCCCCGGCAGCGCGACCGAGCGGCGGTGTGCACGCCGAGAGAACCGACTGGATCAGATCGCCTGTTTTGGCGCCGGGTCCCGCGGTATACGAACCTGTGCCGTCCGGCATCAACTGAAGCTGAATCACTCCGCCATCCAAGCGGGCCGACATGTAAAGCGAGTTCAATCCCGGCCGGATCTCACGCAGCCGTTTCACCAGTTCGTACGCGTCAAGCCCCGGCACCACGATATTCACCAGTACCAGGTCGATGGGCAGGTTGTTGCTCCCTGCGATTTCGAGCGCCTCCCGCGAGTCGCGGCAGAGCAGCGCACGTATGTTGTTGTTGTGGAGCAGCTTGGCCAGAAAGACAAGGATTTCCGGGGTATGATCGACAATTACCACGGAGAGAAAATCTCGATCTTTGGCCATAGGACAACGCCTTTCTTACATGTGGCCTGCATTAACAATTGCAGTTTAGAGTCTGTCTGCAAAGGCGTACCACTGGGAAAAGTTCCAGTTAATTCCAGAGGCGAATTTCCTCCGGAAATGCGCCTCTGGCGCTGCCAAAAGCTTGCGCCGAGAGCTGAATAAAAGATCAATTTCCTGCATCTGATCAGGCCGAGTCGCCTCCAATCTGTTCCCCGCGCGGATCGCGGGCAACTCATTTGACCCAATTCAGACAACGTGGCCAAGCCTGCGTTGCTTGTGTGAGGAAGTGGTGTGTGAGGTGCTCCGAAGAATTGGGGTGCGATTGAAAAAGATGAAGAAGGAGTCCGG
Source organism: Terriglobia bacterium (assembly GCA_963832905.1). Classification (GTDB taxonomy): domain Bacteria; phylum Acidobacteriota; class Terriglobia; order Bryobacterales; family Bryobacteraceae; genus BOG-234. The sequence goes on from CAWHVO010000003.1 coordinate 298,601, forward strand.
AATATGAGTACTTTAACGTCGCTGTTGGATGCGAAAGCTTCCCTGATAGCCGAGCAGGTGGACGAGCTCGGCCGTGAGACTGCCGGGGACCTGCATGCCGCCGCGTCCTCGATTCGCATGGGCTCGAAAGCCATCGAAGACCTCGCGGAGAGCGCGGCCAACAAACTGGACGGGGCCGGATCGTACGTGGAAAAGCACAACGTGAAGCGGACGATCGGCGAATCCCGCCAACTGGTTCGACGGTATCCGGCCGAATCGCTCTTTCTCGCCGCCGGGGTGGGTTTCCTGACCGGTTTCGCCATTCGGCGTCTGACGCACGTCTGCCACAGATCCGCGGCTTGATCGCCCGAGGCGCGCCGGTTTACTGAACGATCCCGTGCCTTGCGGCGTAGCGGCTGAGTTCAGCCGTGGTTCGCAGGCCCAGTTCGTCCATAACGCGGTACTTGTGAAATTCAACAGTGCGGGGCGAAACATGCAGGCGGGCCGCGATTTCTTTCACCGGGATTCCCTCGGCGAGCAACTGCAGGACTTCGCGCTGGCGCGAAGTCAACTTATCGAGCGGGCTGCGCCATGTGCTGGAGCGGGATGAAAGCGCGTGCATCACGGCCTCCGCAATCGATTTCGACACATACGTGCGTCCCTCGGCCGCCGCCCGAATTGCCGTGAGTAGTTCGTCTCCGGCCGAGTTCTTCAATATGTATCCGGAACCTCCGGCTGCCAGCGCCTCGGTAGCGAAACTGACGTCCGGATGCATCGTAAGAAAAACGATCTTCGCCACGGGATCGCGCTCGCGGATTTGCCGTGCGGCCTCAATTCCGTTGAGCTGGGGCATCGTGACGTCCGTAACGACGATGTCGGGCCGGAGCGCCTCGATTGCGCGAAGAAGGGAACGCCCGTCGTTGACAGCGCCGACGATTTCGATATCGGGGTCATTGAGAACGCGGCGCAACCCCTCGATGACAATATCGTGATCGTCGGCAAGCAGCACCCTCAAAGGCATCATTTTCGTTTGCCCGGGACGGCGCCCTTTGCGCTTTCGAGCGGTATAAAGACGTCCACGGTGGTGCCCTCTCCCGGATACGACTCGATCGTGAATTTGCCTTGCAGCAACCGCACCCGTTCTTCCATGCTGATCAGGCCAAGTCCTCCTTTCCCCTTCGCCCTTTTCAGATCGAAGCCGTCGCCGGTGTCTTCGACGCGCAGCCCGACGCCGGCTTTTTTCCCCGACAGCACAACTCTGACCCTCGTAGCCTTCGCGTGTTTTGCGATGTTTCGAAGACTCTCCTGCGCCACCCGATAGAGGCACAGCGAGACGTCTTCCGGAAGTGAAGCCGGCACACCTCTGGACTGGACTTCACACGGGGTAGCCGCCGACGCCGAAAAAGCCGTGCATTCCTCCCTTAAAGCGGCTTCGAGGCCAAGCTCGTCGAGAACCGCCGGATGGAGCCGCCGGGACATGGCGTGAACTCCTTCCGCCACCCCGTTGATCCGGGCACTGAGACCATGCACGCGGCCGGGGAGTGAATCCGGCGGGACAGGCGGCTGCAGCAGCGTCGAGACCTCCATGCCCAATGCCGCGAGTTTCTGGCTGAGATCGTCGTGCAACTCGCGCGCGAGGTCCTTGTTGCCGGCTTCCTGGAAGCCAAGCAAGCGAGCTGTCAGGGCCTGCAGCTCCTTTTGGTTTTGCAGCATGGTGGCTTCGCCCTGCTTGCGCACGGTGATGTCGGAAACAAAACTGACGCCGAGCGTGCCTGCTTTCGTCTTGAAATGGCTCAGACCGATGTCGGCCGGAAACTCGGACCCGTCTTTACGCAATCCGAAGAGATCCAGACCGGAGCCCATGGGACGCATGGCGGGCTTACGAAAGAAGTTTGCCACATGCCCCGCATGCCTTTGCCGGAAGCGTTCCGGGATCAGCATCGCCAGCGGCTGGCCGATCAACTCCCTGCTCTTGTACCCAAACACAGCCTCGGCCGCCGCGTTCACGAACAGAATGCGGCCCTGGGCATCGTGCGCCAAAACCGCGTCCGGCGCCGTTTCGAGGAGTGTGCGCACCGCAGTGTCGCTGTCCCGCACCTGTTCCTGTGCCGCTTCGCGGTCCGTGACGTCCACGCCCGTACGAATGACGTAGTCCACGGTTCCGCCTTCTTTCACCGCGACGGAATTCGACCATGCGATCAACCGTGACTGACCGGGCTTGGTAAGCAGATGAGTCTCTCCGCGCTCAGTCCCGCCGTTGAGTTCTTCCTCGAAGCTACTCTTCACCTGAGCCCGTTCACCCGGGACAGGGAGAAAATCCCAGAGCTGTTTTCCCTTCACCTCTTCCAGCGAATACCCTGTCAATTCCTGCGCGGTCCGATTGAACTGAAGGACGCGTCCCTTTCCGTCCAGGACGATGACCAGCAGGTCCTGAGCCGCATTCAGAATCGCAGTGATGAGCTTTTGTTCCCGTTCCTCCTTTTCGTGGCTTTGCTTCAGGTCGTTCACATCTACGAACACGATCAGAGCTCCATCGATCTTGCGGTCCGCCGTCAGGAACGGAAGGATGCGGACGGAGTACCATCGGCCGTCGTCGGCCTTGACCTCGCGCCATACATCGCGCACCCCCTTGTTGACCTGCGAGATCGATTCATCAAGATCAGGAAGGTTAACGCCGATGCGGATATGGTTGAGAGGCCGGCCAATGTCGCCCGGCAGCAGACGGAGCAGCTTCTCGGCCGACGGAGTGAAGCGGAGGATATGCAGGTCCGGTCCCAGAATCAGTATCGGGATGTCCACGCCCGTGAGCACGTTGCTCAACTCGTCGCTGAGCCGGGCCAACTCCGTGTTGCGCTTCTGCAACTGTTCGTTCAGCGTGACCAGCTCTTCGTTCGTGGACTGGAGCTCCTCTTTGGCCGTCTCCAGCTCTTCGTTGGTGCTGTGAAGCTCCTCCATGCTGGATTGGGCTTCTTCACTCGCCGCTTTTAGTTCCTCGTTGGTGGTTTCATGCTCCTGGATGATTGCCTGAAGGTAGTCGCGCGTCCGCGTGAGATCATTCTTCACCTCGGCCAGTTCCCGATCGCGATCGCCTTTCACCTGGCGTCCAGCGGGTGCGGGCTCCGCCTGTCCTTCGGCGGAATGTCTGGCTGGAGAGACGACATCCTCAAACAGGATCAGAAAGTACCGGTCGCCCGCGCTGCGCGCAGGCAGTGGCCGGACCTCAATATTGACCAGCCGAAAGTCACCGTTTTGCCTGACGCGGATCGCTTCTCTCTTGACGCTGGATCCCGTCTTGCGGGCTTTATTGACAGCCCCGCGCAGTTCGAGAACGAGCTCCTCCCGAACCATCCGGAGAAGCTGGAATGTGGCTTTTCCGGGCAGGGGTCGGAGGTACGGACTCGTATCCCCGCGAAAGTGCAGAATATCGAGATCGCCATTCACAACGAGCCCGGCACTCCGGGAGTGTTCCCATATAATTCGGTCGGCCTCCTTCTCCAGGTCGAACGCGGGCGACTCCTCAATATAATGCTTCCCCGTGCGCCCAGGCTTCTGCAATGCCGCGGGCCTCACATCACGTGCGCCGGCTCCCCCGGCTCCTGCGGCTCCGGCCACCCTGGCGAAGAACTTGTTCTTCCGATCGGCGATCCTGAAATCCGGAAATCCCCCCAGCGTTTCCGACTTGCCGAGAAGCAGGATACCGCCCTCCTGCAGCGCATAACGAAACGACGCCAGAATTCTCTTCTGCAAAACCGGCTCGAGATAGATCAGGACGTTCCGGCAACTGATCAGATCCATCCGGGAGAAGGGAGGGTCCCGGGTCAGGTCGTGCCGGGCGAAGATGCACAGGTCGCGGACTCCGGACTTGATCTGGTAGCTCCCGTTCACGCGGTCGAAGAATAGTCGCACGCGCTCCTTCGATATCTTTTTGAGTGCGTCTTTGGAATAGACGCCGGCGCGGGCTTTGTCGATGGCCGGCTCGCTGATATCGCTGGCGAAGATCTGAATCGGAGTCGACGCCGCCCGGTCCCCCAGATTCTCCAGCAGGCAAATCGCGATGGAATAGGCCTCCTCGCCGCTCGCGCAGCCAGGCACCCAGATGCGAGTGGAATCGCCGGCCGGTTTTCTTGAAAGGATACGCGGAAGAATCCTGTTTCGCAGCACCCGAAAAACATCGGGATCCCGAAAGAAGCCTGTCACCTGAATCAAAAGGTCATGATAGAGGGCGGCCAGCTCTTCGCGGTCGCTCTGAAGGTTTTTCAGATACTCGCTCAGCCGCTCCAGGTTCTTGAGGGCCATACGGTGCGCGACGCGCCGCCGGATGGTGGGTTTCTTGTAGAACGTGAAGTCCACCCCCGACGTGTTCCGGAGCAGCCTGAAGATCCGCATCCAGTCCTCGCCCCAGGCCGGACCGAGCGGGGTCTCTTTATCTTTCTCCTGGAGCCCGGTGCCGGGATGGAATGTGAGCTGCGACAATTCCCTGGCAATGCGCTCCGGGGTCAGCACGAAATCGACGCATCCGGCTAAGAGGGCGCTCTTTGGCATGCCATCGAATTTGGCCGATTTGGGCTCCTGGGCGAAAGTAATTCCTCCGGCGGTCTTGATTGCTTTGAGTCCCAGGGTGCCGTCCGAAGCGGTTCCGGACAAAACCACGCCGATTGCCAGATGCCCCTGAGTCTCGGCCAGGGTGCCGAAGAAATAATCGATCGGCAGGTGCCGCCCGGCAGGTGCTTTGCGGTTGGAGACCCGGAGGGATCCTTCGAATAGACTCAGGTCGGCATTTGCGGGAATGACATAAACGTGGTTGGGCTCCACGTGTGTGGCCTTGCGGACTTCCGTCACCGGCATTTCCGTTACCTTTGAAAGCAGCTCTGTGAGCATGCTCTCGTGCTCGGCCTCCAGATGCTGGATGAGGACAAAAGCCATTCCGGTGTCCAGCGGCAAAGCCGTCAGGAGTTCCGTGAAGGCTTCGAGGCCCCCGGCCGATGCACCGATACCGACGATCGGGAATGTTCTCTCACCGTTGTGAGAGTGGTGTTGAACGTCGGGGGCCGCAGGTCGAGCCTTTGCCGCACGCTTCACAGGTTTCCGGGCATCCTTTTTCATCGCATACGCACCGGTGCGTTTCACCGAGGGTATCACGCATCGAGGGTACGCTCGCGCATGTCAGCCGCGCTCCCGACACCGATAAGAACCGGGGCTCTCCTTTGTAAGAGTCCTTCAGGGTTCGGCAAATCGGCTTGTTTGCCAAAACCAGAGAGTCGGGCCAATTCGTTCTCCTGCGAGTTGTTTGTGAAACCCATTCGGAGGGATTACACGCAAGTTCGGCCATATTTGGTCATTCACGGTTGAAGCGGGGATATCGGAGAAGCCTTTTGAGCCGAACTTATCTGAGCTTAAACATTGCGATACCGCCTGTGGCGCTCCAAGTGCGGCCTGATCCGCGGGGTCTAACCCCCGATTCCCCGCTTATACAGGCCAAGGCAAAGGAGAGTATGAAAATGAAGCTATTCAAAGCAGCAACAACGGTGTGCTGTGTGCGCTGATGGGCGTGGCACTCACAACAAGAGCAATGGCTGACGACTATAACCGGAAAACCGTGTTCACATTCAGCGGTCCCGTGGAGATTCCAGGGGTTCACCTCAAAGGGTGGGGTGTATTGCCCGCTGGCACCTACGTGTTTAAAATCCTGGATTCGCAGTCCGACCGGCACATCGTCCAGATTTTCAGCGCGGATGAAAAAACGGTCTATGCGACGATTCTGGCTATCCCGAACTATCGTCTCAAGGCCACAGGTAAGACTGTAATTACATTCAGAGAGAGACCGGCCGGTGAGCCGGAAGCACTGCGCGCGTGGTTCTATCCCGGAAGAAACTATGGCGAGGAATTTGTGTATCCGAAGGAGAAGGCTGTCGAGATCGCGCAATCCACCAACACGCCCGTCCTTTACACGGCGGCTGAGGTTCCCGTAGAAGTGACGGAGCCGATCACGACGGTCGACGAGCCCGTGGTGGCGCAGCTGGAGCAGGCCCCCGTCGCGGCGGTCCAGCCGACCGGGGAACAAGTGGAACTGGCGCAGGTGGTTACGCCTCCGCCCGCAAACGAGCTGATAGCCTCAGCCGCTCTGCCGGGCACGGCGAGCAACCTGCCGATGATCGGTCTTGTCGGACTGATGGCTCTGAGCGCGGCCTTCGCGCTCCGTGCGTTTACAAGGCGCATTGAATAAACAGTTGTGGCGCGGACCGAAAGTTTGCGCCACGTCTTTTAACCACGTTGTAACTAAGGAGCGGAGCACGGAAATGCGACAGACAGTGATTCCGGCGCTCCTGCTGATCGGTTTCCCGGGAAGCGTCAAACCTCAGGTCGAGAATCCCTTTCAAATCTCGGTCAGCGTCAACATGGTGGTGTTGAACCCCATCGTTCGCGACTCAAACGGGCGGTTTGTTTCCGATTTGAAAGAGCGGAATTTTGCGGTCTATGAGGATGGGGTCCCGCAATCCAATCAATTATTCAGGTACGAAGACATTCCGGTTACGGTGGGTCTGGTTGTGGACCATAGCGGGAGCATGAAGCCGAAGCTCTCCGATGTGATTGCGGCCGCTCGGACATTCGCCCGGGCCAGTAAGCCGGAAGACCGGATGTTCGTGGTCAACTTCAACGAAAACGTGACACTGGCTCTGCCGTACGGAAACCCGATCGGCCAAAGCTCCGACGCACTCGCGCGCGCAATCTCCGATAAACCTGCGAGCGGCAGGACGGCGCTCTACGACGCCATCATTCAGGCGTTCGGGCAGTTGCCGGCAGCGAGCCCCGAAAAGAAAGTGCTGATCGTCATCAGCGACGGCGGCGACAACGCGAGCTCTCACACGCTGGGCGATGTTCTGAAGATAGCCGGGCAGTCGAGCGCGCTCGTCTACACGATCGGCATATTCGACGAAAATGACGCCGACAGGAATCCGGGCGTGCTCAGCCGTCTCGCCCGCGCTACGGGCGGCGAGGCGTTCTTTCCCCGCCAATACAGCGAGGCAGTGGAGATCTGCGAAAGCATCGCGCGCGATATTCGCAACCAATACACCATTGGTTATGCATCGACCAACGCGGCGAAGCCCGGCGCCTGGAGGAGCATCCGATTGACCGCCGCGGCGCCTGAACACGGCAAGTTGACGGTGCGCACCCGCTCCGGCTACATCGTCGGAGATCCATCGAAATGAGCGGGCCGCGTCGGGCAAGCCCGGTTCTGCGATGGGTTCAGGCGATACTCTTCGCAGCAGCCATTTCCATGCTGGGTTACTGCGCGTTCGTGCTGGCGGACGCCTGGATTTTCCAGAACCGGCAGGACCGTCTGTTTGAACAGTCGCTTCATGAACGGCTGGAGGTGATTGGCACAGCAGGTCAAACGTCAGACTCCACCGGAACGCTATCCGTGGCCCTCTTAGACGGGGCCATCGGCCGCATGGAGGTTCCGCGTCTCGGCGTCTCAGTGTTCGTCATGGAGGGAACCAGCCGGACCACTCTGCGGCGCGCGGTTGGACATATCGCCGGAACTGCGCTGCCGGGCAAGCCGGGGAACGTGGGTATTTCGGGGCACCGCGACACGTTTTTCCGGCCATTGCGAAACATGCGGCCGAACGATGTTATTACTTTCACCACGCTGCTCGGCGAATACAGTTATCGCGTTGTGTCCACCAAAATAGTGGATCCATCCGATGTTGAGGTGCTGGATCAAAGCGCGGGGCAAATCCTCACTCTGGTCACGTGCTATCCGTTCTACTTCGTTGGCCCGGCCCCCAACAGGTTCATCGTTCGGGCTGAGAGGGTGGATTGAGAGACACCCCGCCGTTGGGCGGGAAATTGCTTTTCCTGAAATCGAAGGAGCAGAAGGAAATGCCTCTGGCAAACATTGTCGTTATTCTGATCGTGGTTGGGGTGGCCTTGTACCTGATCAACAGATACATCCCCATGGCATCGAGCATCAAGTCGATTCTGAACATCGTCGTCGTGGTTGCGGTATGCATTTGGGTGCTGCAGGCTTTTGGATTGTGGGAGCACGTCAGGACTTTCCGGCTTTCGTAATGACCGGCTTTTTCTCCCGGAACTCGGCTGGCGCCAGTCCCTGTCAATTACCTGGAAACTACAACGCTCTTTTTGGTGATTCGTGATCTCGCGCTGCCGATTAGCGAAACGAGTGCAGGTCCTGTGACAATGAGACCAACTGCTTTCAGTCGGCGAGGTCGAAGAAAGCCTAGCAGTGCGCTGAAAAAGGCGCGGTTGCGAAGAGCTATCACTTTCGGACTTAGTATTTGCTGTTTTGGGACTGGATTTCTCTCGTTTTTGCGCCCCTCAGGAGTGTGTCTGCGGACCGTTTTCCGGAGTACAGACACACTTCGGCCTCAGCTTATGCGGACTGAACCGGCATCTGGCTGAGACTCTGCATGCGCACGAGGTTGTAAGCGGCGGCCGCGAACGTAAACACCCATCCAACCTTGAAGATGCCGCGATGGCGCACTTTCCGAAGCAGCGCCACCGTTTTTAGCCATCCAAAGCACTCCTCAACCCGTTTGCGTTTCACCTGACTGATCCGGTAACCGGTATGACGTGTTGTCCGGCCGTTAATCGCGCTTCCGCCCGGCCGGTTCTCGTTCTGCGCCACCTGCGGCGTGACATGCAGATTCCGGCACTCGGCCACGAAATCTTTCGTGTCATACCCCTTGTCGGCCCCCACTGTCACCCGGCCCGCTCCCGGAATCTGTTCCAGCATCACCAGTGCAGCATCGCGCTCGGCCGTTCCATTGGACTGGAACACCTCCGCATTCACGATCAGTCCATTGCGATTCTCGGTCAGCAGATTTCCCGTGTAGCTCAGCTTCGCTTCTTTGCCGTTCCCCTTGCGTGCCAGCCGCGAATCGGCGTCCGTAGTCGATTCGTGCGTGTCATTGGAGCGCTTCTGTCCATGGAAATTCACCGTGGGGTTGCCCGGATCATCCGGTTCGGCCGGACTCTGACCTTTCGGCCGGAAGCTCTTCAGGCTGGCCCATGCTTCCAGTAATGTGCCATCCACCGTGAAGTGCTCATCCGAGGTCCAGCCGTTCGCTTTGGCTTCACTCACCACCTCGGTCAGAAAGGCCTTTGCCACATCCGCGTCCAACAGTCGTTCCCGGTTCTTCGTGAAGGTAGTTGGATCCCATACCGCGTCATCCAGGTTCATGCCCACAAACCAACGGAAGAGGATGCTGTAATCGATCTCTTCCATCAGCAGCCGCTCGCTGCGAACCGAATACAGCATCTGCAACAGCAGGGCCCGCAGCAACTTCTCCGGAGGAATCGAAGGCCGGCCGATCTTCGCATACATCTGGTCAAACAGCGGCGACAGCCGAACCAGAACCTGATCCACCCGCGTGCGAATCCCCCGTAGTGGATGGTCGTCGCGCACTCGATTCTCCGGCGAAAGATAACTGAACATCCCGCTCTGCTCGTGATTCGCGCCTCTCATTACATATCCAGGCGCATCAAACAAAGCGAAGGTTACTAGATGCGGTCGTTTTTCAGCAAACTGCTAGGCCAGCGAGACCAGACACCAGGAAAACGAATGTCGAAGGCTCCGGAACCGAAGGAGAGCTCCCTTGCGCCGGAGGAATTCCATTGAAAAGACCGCCCATGTAGCCGAGGTTGGTAAAGTCGCCGCCGCTGTAGCCAACGCTGCTGAAGTCGCTGATCCCGGTTCCTTCGCTGCCGGCGCCAAAGCAGTTGTTGGAGATGGTATTGCCGGTCATCGCCACGGTGCCGGTCAGCGCGATCGCCCTGCCGCAAACAATCTCGGCGGCGCTATCTAAAGTGATGTCGCTGAGCGCAAGAATATTTCCTTCAAATGCAGTGTTCGCGTAGAGAGTGGCGGCACTGCCGACCTCAAAAAACACGCCATCCGTTGAATTTCCGTTTTCAACGTTGACTGCCGCAGTTGTGACACTTCCGGCAATGAGCGTACTCCCGATTTGGAAGACGATATCTTCATTGGACGCGCCCGCGAAGTTAAGTGTCAGCGTTCCATCCAAAAAAGCTGAACTGTTGAAGGTGTAGACCCCCGGAGTGAGCATCAGGCCGCCCAGATTCGTGCCGGACAAGTTATCCGTGGACGTCAAACCCTGGAGAATATTGTAGGCCGTCAATGAATCACTCTGCGCCTGTTGAGCGACCCCATTTGTATCGTTCACTGTTCCCGTAATGCTGATGCTCCCCGCGTCGGTGATCGAAATGCCCGGATAGAGATCCAGATCGCCGTTGATGGTGGTAGCCCCGGTGTTGGTCACTGTTGAGGCGCCCAGGACGGCGACGCTCTCCGCAGAGCCAAGTATTGTACCGGCGACGGCCCGCCCTGGCTGAATCAGGCCCACGACTAAAGCGGGCAGGCAGATAATAAGCGAAGAGCGCATGGCCGCAGTCCTCCGGTTTCGCCCTAAATGAAGCGGTTTAAATATATCAATTCTGGCATGCCCCTGGAACGGGGAAATTTACTAGTGGTTAGGGACGTGTGCAGGAACGCCGAGCCTCTTAACGGGTGCCGGAACCGCCGATTGGGCGGGACTTTTTAAACGACACCTGGAGCTCGCCCAAAACTCCCGGATCGCCCTTCGCCAATTCCGCGGTGATCTTGTCCTGCGAGGTCAGAAGGTCTTCCAACGCTTGGCGTCTGTTTGCATCCGCGCTCGATCCCCATCTGGCGCGCGCGCGGCTGAAAAACTGCGTGCTGGTTCCGGCCGCGAGCCCATAATTCTTCTGGCTGGCCTGAACGAAAGTCGGCGCAGCCAAATCGCGCAGTTGCGCCAGTGAGTTCTCCTGCAGCGCTGCGGATAAGTCGTTCTCGATCCGGGCTGGGCTTTTCAACGCGATTCTGCGCAACCAGACCGTATTTGGTCACTCGATGGGTTCCGGCCGGAACATTTCTGGCTTTGGGCGGCATTACAGGATTGGCCTTAAAGGTGCCCGATTGGTAATGGATCAGGAGGAAGCATGAGGTCCAGCACGACAGATCAGATCAAAGGAAAGCTCCATCAGTTAAAAGGTGGCCTGAAAGAGAAAGCGGGACAGGTTACCAACGACCCGAACCTTGAGGCCGAAGGCCAAACCGAAAAACTCGCAGGCAAGATCCAGAAGAAAATCGGCCAGATTGAAAAGGTACTTGAGAAGTGATAGAGCCGGCGGCCGAAATGCTGCCGCGAGAGTGTCTGCGGTGAAGGTATTTGGAATATACCTGATTGCTCGGTCTGTCGGTCTTGTCTGAGGCGGATTTTTAGGCTTGGCGTCCGCAATCTCTGGTCCGGGCCTGGAAGAAAGGAGAAAGACAATGCTGCTACTTATCATCGTTCTGATATTGCTTTTCGGCGTCGGCGGAGGTTACTACGGCCATACGCGCTGGGGTCCCAGCGGCGGAGCCGGCATAGGAGTGGGGACAGTACTGGTGATTCTCCTCATCGCTTACATGCTTGGCATTTTCCACTAATCGATTTGACTTTGAGGCTCCGGTAATCGAGCGTCCTTGTCACTGCAACAGGAGTCACACATCATGAAACTCGCGAAAGGAATCGGGACCGCGGCGGTTCTCCTGCTTTTCGGAACTGCAATACCGGCATACGCGCAGCGGGGCGAAGAAGGCGGCAAGCAGGAGGAGAAACAGGCCAAGCCTCAACAGCAGGCCAAGCCGCAGCAACCACAACAGCGCGCTCAGCAGCCTCAGCAGCGTGCCCAGCAGCCACAACCGCAGCAGCGCGCCGAACAACCCAAACAACAGCAATCCCCGCAGCGTGCTACCCAGCCAAAGCAGGAGCCTCAGCAGCGTGCCGCCCAGCCAAAGCAGCAGGCGCAGCCGCAACAGCGTGCCGAGCAGCCCAGACAGCAATCTCGGCAACAGCAACCACGGCAGGCGCAACCGCAACGTGCCCAGCAACCGCAAGCCCAGCAACCGCCGCAGCGAACGCAGGAGCAAGCTAAGTCATGGCAGCAGCGAAAGGGCTGGGCTCAGAAAGGTGGCTGGCAGGGACATGCGACTTTCCAGCAGAACCGCTCCCAGAACTGGTCCGCCGACCATCGCGACTGGGCTCAGCGCGGAGGCTATGGCGGCTACTACATCCCGCAGGCCACCTTCAGCGTTTCTTTCGGCAGCGGGCACTTCTTCCGTCTTGGCGGGATGCCGGGTATGTATCTGGGGTACCCGCGTTTCTCCTACGGCGGTTTTTCGTTTCTGCTGGTGGATCCGTGGCCGGGAGACTGGCCTCAAGACTGGTACTCCGCCGATGACGTTTACATCGATTACGACAACGGCTACTACCTTTGCAACCGCCAGTTTCCTCAGGAGAGGCTGGCGATCACGATTGTGCTGTAGTCATTAAAGAATCCTCTTGAAAGCCGCGAATCCGGGTTGAACACCGTTCGACCCGGACCGCGGTTTTTTTGACCTGGCAGAGTTAACGGCCGGCGCTCCTGCTGGTATCGAACGTGCTCCCCGACTGGTGACTATGCAGAGGAAAACGGTTCTTATCGCCGCGGGTGCGTCCAGCATCCTGGTGGTCGGTCTGGTCGCGTGGCTTTTTCTCCGCGGTCAATCCTCTCCTCAATACCTGACGGCGACTGCCGCACATGGCGACATTCACATCACCGTCTCCGCTACCGGTAACCCGAACGCCGTGGTCACCGTACAGGTGGGCACGCAGGTGTCGGGTATCATTCTGGCCCTGTACGCGGATTTCAACACGAAAGTCACCAAAGGTCAGCTGATAGCGCAGATCGACCCCGCCCCTTTCCAGGCGAAGGTCAATCAGGCGCAGGCCAACGTCGATTCAGCGAACGCTGCCGTGGCCAACACTCAGGCTGTCGTCCTGCAGGCTCAGGCGGGCATTCAGGCTGCGAAGTCCGCGGTCGCCGCCGGCCAGGCGAACGTTGTGAAGGCGCAGGCGATGACCGATGATACAAAAGCCAAAGCCGCCAGGCGCGTCGTTATGGTCGCGCAGGGTGCGGACGCCGCCGAGGATCTGGAAACCGCTCAGACTACTGCGAAATCCGCGGTTGCGGATTATAACGCAACGGTGGCGCAACAGCATGCGCTGGAAGACAACGTGAAGGTCGCCCAGGATCAGTTGAAAGTGGCAAATTCCGTGTTGGCCGCCAACCGGGATCAGGTGAAGCAGTTCAGCGCGGCGCTGCGGTCGGCCCAGATCGATCTGAATAACACGAAAATTACGGCTCCGGTGAACGGAGTCGTGGTGTCGCGAAACGTGGATGTGGGGCAGACCGTTGCCGCCAGCCTGGCGGCTCCGACTTTGTTTCTGATCGCGCAGGACCTGACCAAGATGCAGGTAGATACCAACGTGTCGGAAGCGGATGTGGGCACCGTACACGCGGGCCAGCAGGCGTCGTTCACGGTGGATGCTTATCCCAAGCTGGTGTTCAAAGGCGCCGTCACGGCGGTCCGTGAAGCGCCCATCAACGTGCAGAACGTGATCACCTACGATGCGGTGATCGGGGTTTCGAATCCGGACCTGAAGTTGTTTCCCGGCATGACCGCGAATGTGAAGATTCTGGTGGACCAGCGGCTGAACGTGTTGGAGGTCCCCAACGCCGCTCTCCGCTATCACCCGCAGTCCCAGAACGTCGGCGCCTGCCAGTACCGCTAAAGCGGGAAGCAAAGGCGCTGTGCCCGAGCAGGCGGTCTGGATCCTGGACGCGGACAACAAGCCGCAACGCGTGGTGGTCACCACGGGTGAAAGCGATGGCACGTATACGGAAGTAACCGGGGGCGCCGTGAAGGACGGAGATCGCATGATTGTCGCGGCGGTGGCAAAGGCTGCCTCGGGCAGCAGCCCCAACCCCCAGACCAGAGGGCCAAGCTTATAAATGAGCGGCGCATGAGCGGCAACGAATCGGTAATCGAGATTAAAGATCTGGTCAAGGATTACAAACTCGGGCAGGTACCGGTGCACGTATTGAAAGGCATCTCGTTCCAGATCGGGCGCGGAGACTTCGTTTCCATCATGGGGCCCTCGGGATCCGGAAAATCCACGCTCATGAACATTCTCGGGTGCCTCGACAAACCGACCTCGGGAAGTTACAAACTGGACGGCGTCAGCGTGGGAGAGCTGAGTCGCGATGACTTGGCGGCGATCAGGAACAGGAAGATAGGTTTCGTTTTTCAGCAGTTCAACCTTCTGGCCCGGACCAGTGCGACGGAGAACGTCGAGCTTCCGCTGATGTATACGAACACGCCTGCGCGCGAGAGGCGCGAACGGGCGATGAAGGCGCTTCTGGCGGTGGGCCTGGCGGGACGCGAGGATCACCAGCCCAGCCAGCTTTCCGGCGGCCAGCAACAGCGCGTGGCGATCGCGCGATCACTCGTAAACAATCCCAAAATCATTCTCGCCGATGAGCCGACGGGAGCGCTGGACTCGAGAACCAGTATCGAGATCCTGGCGATCTTCCAGCGACTCAACCGCGACGAGGGGATCACGATGATCGTCGTCACGCACGACCCCGATGTGGCGACCTATGCGGCCCGAAACCTCCATTTCAAAGACGGAAAGCTGGTGAAGGACGAGCGCATCGCCCAGCCACGCGATGCGAAGACCGATCTGGAGGATCTGCCGGCCGAGCCGGTGGAGGAATTGGCAGCGGCATGAATCAGCTCCTCGCAAGCGTAAAGATCGCGCTGCGGGCGCTCATGGTGAACCGCGCTCGCTCGGGACTCACAATGCTGGGTATCATCATCGGCGTCGCTGCGGTGATCGCGATGGTGGGTGTCGGCGCCGGCGCCACCGCGCGGATCCAGGACCAGATCCAGAGTATCGGGAGCAACCTGATCATCGTCCTGCCAGGCAGCATCAGCAGCAACGGGGTGCGCCTTGGCTCCGGCGCGGTCGTGACGCTGACGCAGGATGACGCCAAAGCCATCGCCGCGGAGTGCCCCTCAGTGGCAGCCGTCGTTCCCACCGTACGAGGCGCGGTGCAGGTGGTTTTTGGAAACAGCAACTGGGCTACCAACGCCCAGGGAGTGACCCCGGATTACATGACGATCCGCGATGCCACCATGATGTACGGCCAGTTCTTCACCACACAGGATGTCGATGCGGCGGCGAAATCCGCCGTGCTCGGTGAAACCGTTGCGCAGAACCTGTTTGGCGCCAGCGATCCTACCGGCCAGGTGGTCATTATCAAGAATGTGCCGTTCACTGTGGTGGGAGTCCTTTCGCCGAAGGGCCAGTCCCCTTCGGGTCAGGACCAGGACGATGTCATCCTCCTGCCGATCTCGACCGCTACGCAAAAGGTGCTGGGCGCCAACAAGGCCAATGCGAAAGCCGTCGGCAATCTCATGGTGCAGGCCATCGGCCCGGCGGCCATGGACCAGGCGATCCAGGAGATGACGGCGCTGCTGCGGGAACGCCACAGAATACTGCCTGGCACGGACGACGACTTTACCGTCCGTAATCTGACCGAGGTGTATGCGGCGCAGGAAACCTCGGCGCAGGTGATGTCGATTCTGCTGGGAGCTATCGCGTCGGTGTCGCTGATCGTGGGCGGCATCGGCATCATGAACATCATGCTGGTTTCGGTGACCGAAAGGACGCGCGAGATCGGCCTTCGCCTGGCCGTGGGAGCCAGAACACGCGATATCCTCTCGCAGTTCCTGGTAGAGGCGGTAACGCTCTCGGTGCTGGGTGGAATCATCGGAATTGTTGTCGGGTTGACAGCGTCGCTGCTGATCTCGCACTTCGCGCAATGGGCGACGCAGGTGAGCTTTTTGTCCATCCTGATGGCATTCGCTTTCTCCGCGCTCGTGGGAGTGTTCTTCGGCTTCTATCCCGCTCGCAAAGCGGCGTTCCTCGATCCCATTCAGGCCCTTCGATACGAGTGAAGCCCCATGGAGATCGAAAGGCCCGCAGCCCCGTTGAATGCCTCCCAGGCGGTTCTGGTCGGACGCGACCGCTGATAGTCGAACGCTATACGGTGATGAACCAAATCGCAGATTGCCTGAACCCGTGCCCACCCGGGAGGTGTTTTCCCGAACAGCTGCCACGCGGTTACTGAAAGAAGGTCCGTCTCGCAATAGCGGCGGCCCGGCAGGAACACCAATGTTTCTTCCGGAAGATCCTCAACGGCATTTTGCATTGCATCGGGGACCACAAACGTCGGGAACTCCGCTGTCCCGCACGACTCCGCGGCGGGAGATGCGCAGCCGTCCGGGCGGCGCGACGAACCGGCTGCACCAGTTTCCAAAACCTCTATGACGGGCCGGCCGGCCAAAGCTCCCGGGATCAATGCCCGACAGCGCGGGATCGTAACTGTTCAACGGCGCGGAACCAATCTTCGTCCGGCGATCCTTCGGGACAGCCTCTGGCTTGCCAGAGTTCATGTGCGAGGGCCGCGATCTCTTTGTGCCCGAATGCAACGACGCCATGTCTGGCCGTAGCTGCCTGGCTATGTTCATGAGCTTCATGAGACTGCTCGATCTGTTGCCGCGAATGCTCGTGCCCCGTCAGGTGCTCCTGCTTCCCATGCTGCTCGCCAACACCATGGGCATGCGCGGCGCCACCGTGTAATTCGTCGGCACGCTGGTGATTTTCGTAATGCGATCCGTTGTTATAGCGTTTGGACATAATTCAAACAGCCTCCATTCGCCCGGACTTGTTATGGGCTTTCTTTGCCAGCTTGTAAGCGTGATCTGAATATTCCGGTCCGCGCTGCGAATGCCAGCTCTCCGCTTCTTCATCCCCTTTCTCATTATGTTCCGCGCCAGTACGATGGGCCTGTGCCGCCTGGTCATGCTGCGCGGCGACTCTCAGGTGTGCTTCGTGCGTGGCTTTGTCGTGTTCATCCGGCATATTTTCTCCCTTCGCGTGCCATCGGGATATTCAGTTGAGGCGCATCGCCCGTCCTCCAGGGTTGCGGTCGATGCGCCCTGCCCTCCGATAGATTGAGTCCTGTTTGCAGCCGGTCAGTCGCGATGAGCCGAGTCGCGATGCAGCGCTCTCTCAAACTTCGCCGCTGCCGGCGGAGCTTTGAAATTGCCCGTCAGAATCTCATGGTTTGTTACATCGTGGCCGTAAAGCTCCCGATTGGTATCCGGGTCGGGCGCCAGCGTCGCGCCTTCCAGCGAAATGCCGGCGAATAGACCGCGCGTGCGGGAATACGACAGCATTTCGGCGTTCAGCTCGGCATCCGTCTGAGCAGCGGCGTCGCGGCCAAGCGGGCCCGCGGCGACGGTGGCTTCTCCACCCAACGTGAATTTGTCGGACAGAAGGTGCTTCATTCCGCCATCGTTCATGACGAGCAACGCAACATCCGTCTCGGAGGCCCCTATCTGAAATCCGAAACTTCCGCCTTCTACCTGCATCGCGGCCGGAGAGCTCCAGCCCGAACCGCCCGCACGGCGGCATGTCGCGAACCCGCGGCCATACTTCGCACCGAAGATGAATCCGGCCTTCTTCATGCCGGGCACGACAACGACGCATTTTGCCTTGTTGAGCAGATCCTGGGGGATACCGTGATCGGAAGCCCTCATCATGTCGATCAGCGTGTCCGCCGAAGCGTTCAGCCTGTCGTCAACCGTGATTTCTTTCTCCGCCGCCAGAGCGACGGTACTTATGGAACCGGCGATTGCCAAAACTGCTACCAGTGTCCTGCGCATACTCTGTTACTCCTTTTTCCAGTCGAACGGGCTCCTGCCCGGGACCTTCGAGCGACCAACGTCTCGTATTTGCACGAGCCGTGCCAGGTCCGCAAGCACCGGATGTGCTTCAAATATGATCCGAATGCAGTTCCATTCGAAGCTGGCGCCGTGCGCGCTTTGACCCAGTGACCATGGGCGGTCGAAATGGGGAACCCAACTTGCGCCGGCTCCCGGTTCGCAGGCTCTGTAACTGGAATGAGAAGATCGCGCTGCCGACTGGACTCCCGATTGCCAGAAGAACAATCGAGCGATCCATCAAAGGAGAACAGAAACATGCTTTGGACAATTTTTGTAATTTTGCTCGTGTTGTGGCTCCTGGGTCTGGTCACCGCGTATACGTTCGGCGGGTTCGTACATATCCTGCTTGTTCTTGCCGTAGTCGTGCTGGTCTTCCAGCTGCTTTCGGGACGCCGGACCATCTAAAAGGCGTGCCCTCCATTCCCAGACAGCGATCGGCCGCCGGCGAAGCACCAGTGGCTGATTTCTCGACGACGAAATGCGGCACGGATATTCCTATGAAGAACACTCAAATCATTACTCGAGTAATTTGCGATTGTCTGTGCACTGGTTCTGGTGTCCGGAAACGCGACGCTTTGGAGCCAGGAATCGCCGGCGCCTCCGCTTCCGCCGCCCGGGCAGAATCTATCGCCGGATCAACTTGACGGTTTGGTGGCGCCGATAGCACTCTATCCGGATGAATTAGTAAGTCAGATATTGGTGGCATCGACCTATCCGCTTGAACTTGTCCAGGCTTGGCAGTGGCTCCAGCGAAACCCCGGGCTCACAGGTCCGGCTCTGACGCAGGACGCGGAACAACAGAACCGGGACCCGAGCATTCAGGCTTTGGTGGTTTTCCCCGACCTCGTCAAACGCCTGAATCAGGACATCACCTGGACCACAAATCTTGGAAATGCTTTTCTGGCGCAGCAGCCGGACGTGATGAATGCAATCCAGCAAATGCGCCTGAGAGCCCAGCCGGCCGGGAAATTGGCATTCACGCCGCAGCAGAAAGTCCTGCCGGCCGCCGCCAACGATACCCATACCAGCCGTGAGCCCCGCGGACAGCGATGCTCTAGTTACTACCTCTTTTGTGAACTTAAGGGCGCATCCGAGATTGTTGCCAACCTGTGCATATTTCGCAGACTGCATGCTCACAATATGCAGATACTGAAAGCATCGTCGCCGGTTTGCACTTTGGTAAATTGCAACATGGATTCCGACGGAAACAGCTTCTCTTGAATGAATTTCATGGTCTCTTCCAACGTCGGGCTATCCTGCTGGCCAGAACGTGGACAGGGCTGAACATCAGGGCGACCATAATGGAGGCGCTGTGTATGTCCAGTCGGTTTGAATAACTGAGCTCTTTGCGACGTTTCTTTCGCTCTAGCTTTACTGTTGTCCCTTTGGGCTGTCGCGGCAGGTGGGTCCCTGGCCCACGTACAAGTAACAGCGCCGGTGACATCGCTATAATTCGCATGCACATAGGCATTGAAGGCATTCATGAAAAAACCAGAATTAGAAGTGTCCCCCTCAAACACTTCGCTAAAGTAAGCGGTTGTGCTCCTGCTATGTGAGCTGCGAAGTGAACACCAGAAGTAGCGCGTGTCAAAACCTTGCGCGGGGACTGTGAAGAAAACCGCAAACAGCGCTGCGGCGATCACGATATTCAGGACAGGCTGCAAGTCCACCGTGAAGGTGTGCGCATTCCCGCTTTTACTCTTTCGAGAAACCGGCGGCATCCCGTCCCAGTTGATCGATCATGATCGTACCGCGAATTGTCGCGCGTGTACAGGCAGCAGTGCAAACTGCCACGTAAGTTCTACGTACGATGAGGTGGCGAATTCCGCGTTTTGCGGCGTATTTCGCTCAACTTAAACTCAATAACGTGCCTTTGATCAATAACCTATGGCAGGCCGATTCCTGCCGCGCTCACTATATAAAACAAAAACGTTAGCTCAATCGGTCTCCCTCCTCAATAGGTTCTTGTCAGCAATTTTGTCAGCAGAGCGATGGGATTTTCGAATCGCTGACCGCACTATTTCGAAGCCTTGTCAGCAGTCTTGTCAGCAGCCCGTCGGGGCATCAACGCATCGAAGATACTCTGCATCCGCTCGGCGGATTCCTGGTCGGAACCCTCGAACAGATGGCCGTACAAATCCATAGTGAGCTTGATTGATGCATGCCCCAGCCGTTCCGCGATCTTCTTCGATGGACACCCCCCGCAATGAGGAACGAAGCGTGGGTATGGCGAAGGTCGTAGAAGCGCATTTTGGGCAACCCGGCGCTCCTGAGCACACGCTGAAAGTTGTGAAGGATATTTGAGGTTCGAGCGCTGTTCCGTGTCGGGTCGTGAATACCAGGTTCTGATCCTGCCACCCCGGGCCCGCGAGAGTCCGGAGTTCACGCTGCCATTGCTGATGGCGCCGCAATTGTCGGAGCCAAGTAGAAAGTTCCTATTGACAGCCAAGTAGAAAGTTCCTAATTGGCGGGTTGTTGAGAAACCCACATGGTATGTTCGCACAGCTTTGCCGGGGTCGCGCCCGGTAGAGTCGCTCAAAGCCGAGGCGACGGAGTTGGCTCCGGAAGCAGTCGGCGCAAGCCCTCCCAGCGCTCGATGACACCCGGGCTTACCGGCCCGTTGCGCGCGGAGGGCTTTCCTGTCAGGGACGCGTTCTGCTTACGGTGAAATTCCCGAGCGGAGGCTTTGGGCATTAAAAAGAGCGCGCCTTCCGAATTGCTCTCAGGCTCCATCGCCGATCAGCTGCCACAGCGGAGGCGTGGGACGGTCGAAGAAACCATCCATCCACGCGCTTTTGCCTCCCGCGTTGTAATCCTTGCGCGGTGGTTTGCGCGCAACCGGCGGTGGCGCGGCAATGCGCGGGCCGCACGGTTCGATCGTGAGATAGCGCCCCTGATAACGAGCCTTCAACTCCCCGTCCAGCCGTAGCTCCACGCGCAGCCGTTGGCGCCGCATTCCCGCCAGCACCTCTTCGCGCCGGATCTGATGTCGCTGTCCGGCGAAGGAAAACGTGTAGTCATTGCCGATGACGCGATCCTCGGCATGACACAGGATGGCGGCCAGATCCTGGGTCTCGCTCAGAGGGCGATGCTGGTCGGGGTAATCCTTCACGGGCCGGGCGAAGCACTCATTCCATTCCGGCCAATACTCGTTTTCCAGAAACGCATTGGCCGCTTCCAGGGTGCGGACTTTGGCCAGCCGCAACTGCTTGACCAGCCGGTCCTGCGCCGTGCGGAAACTGCGCTCCACGCGGCCCTTGGCCTGCGGCGAATTGGCCAGAATGGAGCCGATTCCCAGTTCTCTGAGACTACGGCCCAGCTGGGTCAGCCGATCCGCGGCTTGCCGCTCCGGTTCGCTTTCCCCTTTCCGCCGCGGCACGGTGAACATCGAATCGCGGTCCGTATAGACATCTACCATCCGCCCGTTCTTTTCGATGTATTCCCACAACACAGCCATGTTGAACGGCGTTGCATCGCTCTCCACAAAGCGGCCCCAACTCCAGCTGGTGGCGTCGTCGATCATCCGTACCAGATAACGCACCGGCCCGCGGCCTTCCAGCCACCCGTGCTGATATGATCAGGGCCGTCCCCGCAGTGGCTTTTGGCAAACTTTAGGGACCATTGTGATGCCGTGGGCTCGACACTGTCAGAGCTTCGGTCAAGAACGATTGCCAGTCTGTAATCGCGCTTAGAGCGCATCGCGCTTCTGCCCTCGGTCGTTGGGCGCCTTGCTGCGCTCGACCTCGAATCGCCCGAAGCAACCGATCAAATTGTGGCGCTCAGCAGGTGTGACCCGCCATTGGCTCTACGGCTCATGCGCCTCGCTAATTCCGCAGCTTGCGGTCAGGGCGGGATCAGCGCGATTCCCGCGGCGATTCTTAAGGTCGGCGCTGCGAATCTGGCCAACATGGTTTTGGCCTTGTCTGTTGTTGAGGTGTTCGTTCCCCGTACTCAGGGGCGGCGGAACCTCTGGATTCACTCCATCCAAACGGCCCTTGTTGCGAGCCGATTGTCAAACTTGCGTCCTGACATGGGGCTGACTGCGGAGGAATGTTTTCTGGCGGGGCTCCTTCATGACATCGGCCGCTTCGTGATTTTCGAGCATCGTCCGCAGGAGATGGCACAGCTCGACGAAGCTGAAGTCACGGACCCTCGAGAGTTGGTGGAAGCGGAACGCAGGCCAGGACCGCTTTGGCGAAGGCGTCCACCAAAGCAAAAAGCGCCTGTTGCCCCCGACCCACGCGGAAAACATCGTGAGAAACGCGATCAAAGCCCGCTCCCATCCGTTCCTCGGTGCCGATCAGCTCAGCTCGTCCGTCAAGCTTGCTGCGGATCGCCGCCCGAATGAACGCACTGGGACTTGCGTAACCTTTGGTCTTCGACGCCTCCTCGACCTGACGTTGCTCTTCTCTGGTAAGCCGGACCGCGACTCTGGCATTTCGGGAAGTACTCGTGCGTTGCGTCATAAAAAATCCCTATACATATAAGGGCTCAGGACGGCATTTTTGGACAATTCCTTCGACGGAATCTGCGTCGAACATGGGTCGAACACCCAGTGGAGTTTGTCCCACAACGGAACCTACTGACGGCGAAGCCGGTGCGAATAAGAAAACACCGACTCGTTCGACAAACCCTTTATGTTCCACTACCGGTGTTTTTTGCCTTTTCTGGGTGGCTCTGTGACTCGACTTTGGGACACTCAGGGGCATCATGGGGCACTTTGTCGCCTTTCGTCGCTTCCGCTGGGGCTGAATGGGGCATTCAGGGGCACTCTCACCGATTCAGACCAGAACTGTGGGGCGCTTTGGGGTCTTCTGGCTTCAAATTGGGCCACAGTCTAAATTGCGGCACTTTGCGACGAGTTGCGGCATTCCGGGTCGTCTCAACCTCAGGGCCGCTACGACATCGGAAAAATTGTCCAAAAGGGTCGTTCTGGGCCGTTATATGTAGGCGGTCAAGTTGGGAGACAAACGCGCACTATCACCCGTCGCGGAACTTGCCAGTGAAAAACCGGCCACTCTGATGGCGCAACTTCGCGCTGTCTGGCCGGAAGTGGAACGGGCCCTTGAGGTCGGCCACACGCTCCGCGTGATCCACCGGCGGCTGAACCAGATGGGCATCCCGATCACCTACCGGCGGCTGACGGTTTACCGCGGACGCCTTCAGCGGGAGAAAGAAAAGAGTGGCCGGAGCTTGGCAAAAGCCCAGACGGTCATCCCGCCGATTGCCGCCGGAGCAGATGGTGGCTCCGCTTCAAGGACGTTCGATCCGTTATTTAATTTCCGGGAGCAAGAAAAGAAGCGCGTGGTTTGGCAATATCCTTCAGGACCTCCCGATGAAAGCAAGCTCTTCTGACGAAAGGAACGCAAATGTCATCATTCCTTGCACCTCGGGCGTTGGGCACAACGACCCTGTCCGCGCCCGCCAGAGAAGACTTTCCGCTCACTGTCCGCGATGCTGCATCCTACTTGGGCGTCAGCCCGCAGACGGTGTATCTTTGGGTTGAGCGAAAGCAGATTCCCCATCTCCGCGTGATGGGCCGCAATATCCGGTTTCTGAAATCGGATCTTGAGCCCTTCCGAGCAACTTTCAAACAGGAGGTGGGATTTGGCAAGACCGAGTAAACATGACGGAGTTGTATATCGACGCAATGACAGCAAGGTCTGGTGGATGCGCTACCGGGACCGTTCCGGTGACCGCCGTCTGGAATCGACGCATACAGAAGACTGGCAGGACGCGCAACGGCAACTGCGCGAACGGTTGCACGCCAGAGACAACAACACGCTCGCCACAGTCCGTAAGGGCGAGCAACTTACATTCAACGAATGGGCGGATTTTTTTGTCGAGAACTACTCGAAGCCGCCGATTCGCGCAGAGAAGACGCACGAAGTGAACGACAACGCCCTCAAGACTCTTCGCCCGGTATTCGGACCGATGAAGCTCGCGGAAATCGACGCGACGGGGATTGAGGCACACCTTCGAGACCGCCTCAAGCAACGCAGACGTGTGCGGCGGAAATCGGGGGTGATCGAACTCGGACTACTGAAGCCGGCGACGGTTCATCAGGAGTTTCGAGTGCTTCGGCGGATTCTCAGCGTCGCAGTAAAGAAGAAGCTCTGCCCGGCCAACCCGTGTGCCGGTGTCGAGTTCCCCGTGATTCTGAAAGGACTGTTCCGGCCGCATTACGTGACGGCATCGGAGCAGCAGACGATCGAGCAACACTCGCCCGCGTACCTGCGGAACGTGATCCGGATTCTTACCGAGACCGGGTTGCGTGTCTACAAGGAACTGGCGTCGATGCGCAAGGATCAGGTCGATCTGGCTAACAAGACGATTTTCATTTCGGACTCGAAGACTCCAACCGGGGTTGCCGAGGTCCCACTGACTGATATCGCCGTTGAAGCATTCCGAAGCCAGATCGAAGAAGCCGGGCCCGGCCCCTGGCTTTTCCCAAGTCCGCTGAACCCAACCGGGTATCAGACGAACTTCAGGAAGCCGTGGGAAACTGCGCTGCGGAAGGCGGGTATTCCGTACTTCCGGCTGTATGACCTTCGCTCAACGTATGCAACGCGGTTGAGTGCTGGTGGCGTGGCCGACGAATGGGTCACGCAAATGCTTCGGCAAACCGACGCCAAGGTGTTCAAGAAGTACTCGCAGATGAAGCTTCAGATGAAACGGGAAGCCCTGACCAAACTGGATCGCAGTGCCAACGAGAAATGGTGAGGTAAGGGTTTTGATACGGGAATTCAGGATCGAAGGCGTTTTGATACGGTTCTGATACGTTTTCGGTGTCAGAGGGCAGCAATGGGAATGAACGGAAACCGCAAACCACTGATTCTGAAAGGTTGGAATGGTGGGCGCGCAGGGACTCGAACCCCGGACCTCCTGCGTGTGAAGCAGGCGCTCTAACCAGCTGAGCTACGCGCCCGTAGCGAACGTTCTTTTGATTTTAAACCACTTCCATTGTCGGCGAGGATGTGGCCTGAACAGTGACTTACTCTGACTTCACCATCTGCGCAAGATCGGGCGACGAAGAGGTGCCGGCCCGTTCGGCGCCATTTTCGTTCACGATCAGGCGCGACCCGCGCTGCCCCGTCAGATAGGTCCAAACCCATTGAAGGAATACATTCACGCGCAGGCTGGACTGCGCGAGAAACTGAAGATGCACACCGGCCCACGCGAGCCACGCCAGGAACCCACTGAGATGCAAATGGCCGTTCTGCAGTACCGCAAATCCCTTACCCACCGCCGCCATGTTGCCTTTGTCGAAATAGCGGAACGGGCCAGGCGCGGGTTTGCCGGTGATGCGGTTCGCGATGAGCCGGCCGGCGTACCGGCCTTGTTGGATCGCCGCCTGCGCCACGCCGGGCAGCGGCTTGCCGTTTTCCTCGAATGCCGCCGTGTCCCCGACAACAAAAATTGCCGGATGTCCGGCCACACTGAGGTTCAGTTGAATGCGCACCCGTCCGGCGCGATCCGACTCGGCGTTCAGCCACCTCGCGGCCGGTGACGGAGCGACTCCCGCGCTCCAGATCACGCTGTTGCTGACGATCCGCTCGCCCCCGGCGATCACGCCCTTCGCGTCCACGCTCTCCACGCTGCGCCCAGCCAATACCTCTCGTGGGCCCGGCGCCGACCAGCACAAACGTCAACAGATCGCAGGACCAGCGCACTGGTGCTCCGACCTACGCAGGCAGCGGAGCTAGCGAAGTCTCTTCAGGCCGTATGCAGCGGCGCCGGCGATAGCCACTTTGCCGGTCATCAGGTGTATCGGGATCCGGTCCATCACTTCGGCGAAACGGCCTTTGTGCCGGAACGAACGCAGGAACCGGGGCGACTTAAGAACTCGCTGCAGATGAACCGCAACGCCGCCTGCCAGGTACACTCCCCCCACAGCGAGCACTTTAAGCGCGAGGTTGCCCGCCTCGCTTCCCATGATGGAAACCACCGTCTCGATCGTGGCGGCGCATCGTGGACTGGGAATGGCAGGGTCCAGCGCGGCCTGAATAATTGCCTTCGTGCGATCGCCCGCCATCGCGATCCGTTCCGTAATCTCCGGCTGTTCCCGTGTCTTCTCACTGTCGCGGAAAAAGTCATAGACGTGCGGGATCCCGACTCCGGAGCACACGTGCTCATAGCTGACATGCTCGAAGCGCTGCCGCATGTATGCGAGCAGACGGCTCTGGATTTCGTCCGTCGGCGCGAAATCCGCATGCCCCCCTTCCGAGCTGTGCGCACGGTACTCGCTGCCATCCCACGTGAGAAACGCTTCGCCCAATCCGGTTCCGGGCGCAAGGACTGCGATGTTGGCCTGTGCCACCGGCGCTCCGGCGCTGAGGGGCTCGACATCTTCCGGCCTGAGCCCGGGAACCGCACACGCAATCGCTTCGAGGTCATTCAGCAGATGGACGGCGTCGAGATTCAGCTCCTTCGCAAGGCATGCCTGGTCGACGACCCAGGGCAGGTTGGTGATCTTTGCCCGCCCCGCAAGCACGGGGCCGGCGACGCCAAAGCACGCCCGGTCAACCTTCGCTCCGGTCTTCGCAAGGAACTCTTTCGCGATGGACTCGAGGCTTCCATAGTCCGCGCTGTGGACCTCCGATTCCGCGATGGCCGCGTGTTCTCCCTGCTCCTCGGAAAAAACACCGAGCGCGGTCTTGGTCCCGCCGATATCGCCTGCAAGCAGCATCGTCATCGTCTCCCTCCTAAGCTCTGCCGTATCGCTCGCTGTTCGGCCTGGATCCACGCAGCGCGTAGAAAAATATATACAGGTAACAGATTACCGGCAGTGTGAATGCGTGATGCAGTCCGAAGTGGTCGGCAATCGCTCCCTGCATCAGGGGCAGTATGGCGCCGCCCACAATGGCCATATTCAGCAGGCCCGATCCGTTTCCGGTGAGCGGGCCAAGCTCGGCGACACCGAGGCTGAAGATGGTGGGGAACATGATCGAGTTGAAGAACCCCACAGCCAGGATCGTCCACATCGCCGCGTACCCGCCCGTGAGCATCGACGTGATTACCAACACACCCGCGGCCGTCGCACAGACCGCCAGCACATTCCCGGCCTTGATTCGCTGCAACACCGGGGCGCCGAGGAATCGGCCGATCATCGCTCCGCCCCAGTAGAACGATACGTACCCGGCAGCATCCCTGGCGGACATCCCCGCGATTCCCGGCAAGCCGAAATAGTTCACCAGGAAGCTGCCTATGGAAACCTCCGCGCCCACATAGGCAAAGATCCCAAGCGCGCCGAAAAGCAGATTGGGATGTCTCCAGATCGAATCCTCACCGCTCTCCCCCGATCGATTCGCACCGGTTTCAATCTTCGGCAGTTTCGATACACCGATCACGATTGCCAGCACCAGCAGGGCTATGGCAATCACTGCGTAAGGCAGCTTTACGGATGCCGCTTCGGACGTCCGATAGGCCTGCAGGGCTCGCGGAGTGAGCCGCCGCACCTGTTCCATAGCCGGCGGCGCGGCGCTCAGGATCAGCAGACCGCCGAGTTTCGGCGCCACGGTCGTCCCAAGTGAGTTGAACGCCTGGGTCAAGTCCAGCCGGCTGGAAGCAGTCGCGGGTTTTCCCAACACCACCACGTATGGATTCGCGGACACTTGCAGACCTGTGATTCCCGCGGCCAGAATCATCAGCGCTGTCAGGAACAAGGGGAACGAAACCGCGACCGCAGCGGGTATGAACAGGACCGCTCCGGCAGCCATTGTCACCAGGCCCGCCACCATCGTCCGTTGGTACCCGATTGTATTCACGATCCTGGACCACGGCAGCGAGAACAGGAAGTACGCCGAGAAGAACGCAAACTGAATCAGCATCACGCGCGTGTAACTCAGGTCGAAGATCGACTTCAGATGCGGCACCAGGATGTCGTTCAGGCAGGTCAGGAAGCCCCACATGAAGAACAGAGTCGTAACAATAATCAGCGGGCGCGAATAGTTTGTGGCCGCGGATGCCGGCCCCGCCGCCGGGTTAGTGTTCGTGATGCTGGTATCTCGGACTGGCATATGGCTACCCTCTCCTACCACCATGTGGCCGCCTGAACTCCGTAAGTCAAGCCGCTCGTTCTTTTCAGGTACGGTATCCCACCTGCCGGCCTGCGGAATTCGTCCGGCCAGTTGGCATAGGCCAGGAAGGTGCGTTGCACCGGCCTGCTGAAAAACTTCCTTCCGGCCCCGATTTGTGGCGCGATCATTATCTTGCGCAGCCCAGCTGTCGTACGGACGATCGGACCATGATGCGGGTCGGCTTACGTCAATCAGGTTCTCTCGAAGACCCGCCGTAAGAAAGGGGAACAGTCCACCTCCGCGCTTCGCAAGCCGATATTGTCTAAGCTGGCAATGATGGATAAGAGCGCCGCGCCGCGCGAAATCTACGCACGATGTCTCGCGGAACGCACGGGGCGGCTGCAGTCGGCGCGCCGGGGCGCAGAACGCATCGGGTATCTGCGGCTGCTGGTGTTTCTGGGGGCGGCTGTGGCCGTCTGGTACGTCTTCCATGGCCTTTCGCTCTGGTGGATACTGGCGCCGATCGCCGTCTTCATTCCGCTCGTATGGCGGCAGGCGCGATTCGATCGCGAAGCCGAGTGTGCGCGGTGCGCGATGCGGTTTTTCGAGCGCGGCGTGGCTCGTCTGGAGAACCGCTGGCAGGGCGGTGGCGAGGATGGGGCGCGATTCGCCGATCCGCATCATCCTTATGCCTCCGATCTCGATTTGTTCGGGCGCGCGAGCCTGTTCGAACTGCTGTCGACGGCGCGGACACGAGGTGGCGAGGCAAAGCTGGCGGAATGGCTGAAGTCGGCGACTTCGGTTGCGATCACAAAGGACGAAATCGCTGCCCGGCACGAAGCGGTTGACGAACTGCGCCCGATGCTGGAGCTGCGCGAACAGATTGCGGTGCTTGGCGATGACTACCGGACAGGGGTGAATCCGGATGAGCTGGTGCGGTGGTCGTCTGCGCCCGCGCGGCCGTTCCCGGCGTGGATGCGCATGCTGGCTTTGGTAATGGCTCTTGTGACTTTGGCGATGCTTGTCTGGTGGCTGGCGTCAGAATTTCTGAATCCAGATGCGCGGCTGGCTTTGGTTCTGGCGGGAGGGGTGGAAGGAGTGCTGGCGCTGGCGCTTAGAAACAGGGTGCTCGGGATCGTTACCTCGGTTGAAGAACCGGCGCGCGATCTGGATCTGTTGTCGCAGCTTCTTGCCACACTCGAGAAACAGCAGTTTCATTCGCCGCATCTGGCGGGGCTGCGGAAAAAGATCGACGTAGACGGCAAGCCTGCTTCACAGCGGATCGCGCGGCTGCGGCGGCTGATTGACCTGCTTGATTCGCGCGACAACGTTTTCGTACGAGCCGTGGGACCGCTGTTGCTCTGGACGACGCAGACCGCGATGGCGATCGAAGCATGGCGCGCGGAGAACGGCGCGTATGTCGCGCGATGGCTCGATGCGGTGAGTGAAATTGAAGCGCTGTCGTCGCTGGCAAACTATGCCTGGGAGCATCCGCGGGATCCGTTTCCGCAGGTCTGCACGTCCGCGGCGCCGCATTTCGAAGGCGAAGACATGGGGCATCCGCTGCTTGCGGAAGAGAAATCCGTGCGCAACAGCATTCGCCTCGCAACGCCCCTGCGGATGCTGGTGGTGAGCGGATCGAACATGTCGGGTAAGAGCACGCTGCTGCGCACAGTCGGCATTAACACGGTTCTCGCGATGGCGGGCGCGCCGGTGCGTGCGGAACGGCTCTCGCTGTCGTTTGTTTCAGTCGGAGCATCGATCCGCACGATGGATTCGCTGGAAGAAGGTCATTCGCGGTTTATGGCGGAGATTCTGCGGCTCAAGCAGGTGCTTGAACTGCCTGCCCCGGCGCTGTTCCTGCTGGATGAACTGCTGGGGGGCACGAATTCGCATGATCGGGAGCTGGGGGCGCGGGGGCTGGTCGGCGCGCTGCTGGAGCGCGGCGCGATCGGGCTGCTGACGACGCACGATCTGGCGCTGTCGCGAATCGCGGACGAACTCGCGCCGGCCGCGGCCAATGTGCATTTCGAAGATCGCCTGGAGAACGGAAGGCTGGTGTTCGATTATCGGCTGCGGCCGGGAGTAGTGACGCGCAGCAACGCACTCGACCTGATGCGTGCGGTGGGGATTGATATCCACACAGGTTATTCTGAAAGTTAAATGTCCGGTTTCCCGGCCACGCTCGCCACGCGCATCGCGCCGGGCAAGCTTCGAGAAGTTGAAGCAGCCATTGAGCTCAGCATCCGCGGCAAAGCGGAGGCCGTTCGGATGGCGCTGGTGTGTCTGCTGGCGCGCGGGCATCTGCTGATCGAAGACGTGCCGGGAGTGGGTAAGACGACGCTCGCGCAGGCGCTGGCGCGCGCCGTCGACGGCGTCTTTCACCGGCTGCAGTTCACCAGCGACATGCTGCCTTCCGACGTGCTGGGCGTCACGGTTTACAACGCGCACACGGAAGAATTCGAATTCAAGCCGGGACCGGTGTTCACAAATTTTCTGCTGGCGGACGAGATCAACCGCACGACGCCGAAGACGCAATCGGCGCTGCTCGAAGCTATGAACGAGCAGCAGGTTTCAGTGGAAGGACGGACGCTGCCGCTGCCCGAGCCGTTCATGGTGATTGCGACGCAGAATCCGGCGGACCATCATGGCACCTATCCGCTGCCGGAGTCGCAGCTGGACCGGTTTCTGATGCGGCTGCGCATCGGGTATCCGGATGCGGCGAGCGAACGCGAGATCATTCAGCAGCCGGAAGCGCACCACGGCGAGACGACGCCGTGTGTGCTGGCGCGCGAAGATCTGCAGGAGCTGCAGAACGCGGTGAAACAGGTGCGCGTGGATGAGTCGATTGTGAGCTACATGCTGGCGCTGGTGGAGCGCACGCGGACGCACGAGGGCCTGGCGCTGGGCGTGAGTCCGCGCGGGTCGCAGGCGCTGTATCGCGCGGTGCAGGCCAGTGCGCTGATGGAAGGCCGCGCCTATGCATTGCCCGACGATGTGAAGATGCTGGCGCCGAAGGTGCTCGGGCATCGCGTGATGGTGGCGTCGAGGTCATCGCTGTCGATGCGGCGCGATGCGCAGCGGAGCGGCCGCCGGCGAGCGCATCATCGAAGAGATTCTGGCGCAGATCGAAGTTCCTCTATGATTAGATCGCGCACAACGGACCCTTCGGCCTGTGCGCTTCCAGAAAATGAAGACAGCAATTATTGGCCTGCCGATGGTAGGCAAGACATCCCTGTTCACGATCCTGACCGGGGTCACGCAGGAAACGCGTATGGGCTCGACGGCCGTGCGCACGGGCGTCGCGAAAGTGCCGGACGCCGCGCGTGGACGCGCTGGCGGAGCTGTATCAGCCGCCGAAGATCACGTACGCGACGGTGGAATATGTCGACGCGCCGGCGATTTCGAAAGAGAATCTGCGCGATCCCGCTTATCTGGCGAGCCTGCGCGTGGCGGATGCATTCGCGCACGTGCTGCGCGTGTTCAAGGACGAGACCGTGCCGCACGAGCACGGCTCGGTGGATCCGGCGCGGGATTTCGGCGACGTCGAGACGGAGCTGATCCTGAGCGATCTGGTGGTGGTGGAGAAGCGCCTCGAGCGCGTGGACAAGGACCGCAAAAAGATCAAGAATCCGGATCTGGATAAAGAGTACGAGCTGCTGATTCGCTGCAAAGAAGCGCTCGAAGCGGACACGCCGCTGCGCAATCTGGAATTCGTCGAGCGAGGACGAGAAGCGCATTCGCGGCTTTCAGTTTCTGTCGCAGAAGCCGATGCTGCTGGTGCTGAATCTGGGCGAGGAAGACGCCGCGCGGCTGCATGAAGTGGAAGAGGAGTATCGCGACGGGCCGCTGGCCGGGAAGGCCAACACCGCGGTCACGGCGGTTTGCGGCAAGATCGAAGCGGAACTCGCGGAGCTTCCGGCGACGGATGCGCCGCGAATATCTGGCGAGCTACGGGCTGAAGGAAAGCGGGCTGCAGCGCATCATCGAAGCGACTTACCGGCTGCTGGGCGCTGATGAGCTTTCTGACGGCGGGCGATACCGAAGTGCGCGCGTGGACGATTCCGATTCACAGCACCGCGGTGAAAGCGGCGGGCGCGATCCATTCGGACTTCGAGAAGAAGTTCATTCGCGCGGAAGTGGTGAACTGGAAGAACCTGGTCGATCTGGGCGGGTATCCGGGAGTGCGCGAAAAAGGGCTGCTGCGGCTGGAAGGCAAAGAATACATCGTTAAGGACGGCGACGTGCTCGTAATACGGCACTCGTGAGCGCAGCCGCGGCGAAGAGTCCGCACAGGGCGACGAACCAGTCGCCGAAGCGCGTATAGATGGTCTGATCCTGCCGGTAGCGGAACTGAAGACGAGCGGCGATTTCGGTGTATTGTTCGGTGCTGCGCACGACCCGTCCGGCGGGGTCGATTACGGCGGTGATGCCGTTGTCGGTGGCGCGCAGAATCCAGCGGGCGTTTTCGGCGGCGCGCATGCGCACGATCTGCAGGTGCTGATAGCGTGCCTGGCTCTTGCCGAACCAGCTATCGTTCGAAATGTTGAAAAGAGCTTCGGCACCCGACGCGGCGAAATTGCGCACGTAACTCGGAAACACGGATTCGTAGCAGATGAATGCGCCGATGCGGTGATGGTCGATGGGCGAAACAACGATCCTTCTGCCGGCTTCGAAATCGCCCGCCTCGCCGGAAACCTTGCGCGTCAGCAAGCCAAAAGGCCACGGCACGAACTCACCGAACGGCACCAGGTTCACCTTGTCGTAGCGGCTGACGACCTCGCCATTCGGGCCGACGAGCAGCGCGGAGTTGAGAGGCGCGCCGTCGGCCGCCCGGGCGATTACGCCGGTGAGCACGGCGGCATGGGTGGTTTCGGCGACGCGGGCGACACGCCCCACGAAGGTCGGGTCGGTGTCTTCAAACGGCGCCGGCATTTCGGGCCAGACTATGAGATCGGCGCCGCGGGCCATCGCGGGGCTTACCGAGAGCAGCATGAGCTGCCGCTCCGTCTGATCGACCAGCGCGGGAGTCCATTGCGCTTCGTCGTCGATGTTCGGCTGCACGAGAATGGCCGACGCGTTGCCGCGTTCGAAGCCCGGAAGGTCGGGCAGAAAGACGAGGGCGGGCAGCAGGAGCAGCCACAGAATCTGCGGACGCGACTTGCGGAGAACGATCCACGCGACAGCCGCAGACATCAGCGCGAACACGAACGAAAGGCCCCAGACACCGGTGACGGGGGCGAGGCGCAGCGGGAGGGACATGTTGCTGCCGGCGTTGCCGAGATTGAGCCACTCAAAGCCGGTCTAGGAATGCGTCCATTCGATGATTACCCACAGGGCGGCGATGGCGGGCAACGCCACGCGGGATCGCATCAGCATTCCCGCGAGCGCGGCGAATACACCCATCTGAATAGCTTTTGCCAGACAGAACAGAGCGAAAAGGAACCATGCCATGGCGCCGCTGACTCCGGCGTGGTGCGCGAGCGTCCACTGAATCCAGTTGCAGATGCCGAACCAGTAGACGACGCCGCAAACGTACCCGAGCGCGAATCGCCACCGCCAGCGCGGCTCGCGGCCACAGGCAATTAATAGTGGTGTGAGCGCTATGGGAGCGAGCCAGACAAAACTGAATCGCGGGAACAGGAAGACCAGCAGCGCGGATGACGCAAGGGCCAGTATCCAGTTCAGAAGCCGCGGCAATCTTGATTATCGAACGTCGGGATTATCGATTCCCAATGCGCACAACGGACCTGCCCAGGGGCGCAGCCGCATGGCGTACCTTATTCCTGGATAGGGCCGGCCCCGTATCTTCGCTCGTGGTCTGGCCTGTGCGCTCGAAAACGGGGCGCTACATTTCGAGCTTGCCGTTAACGACCATGTCCTTGAGTTTGAACTTGTACTTGACGTTTGAGGTCCCTAGTTTGGTAGTGAAATCGACTTCCTGATCGTCCACTGTAAACGGCTTGTCGCGCGGGAAAACGAAAAGCACGTCCATCTGACGGCCGGCTTTGCCGACCTGGACATCGGAGGGCTTGATTGCTCCCGATTTGGCTGACGACAGAGAAGTGGCTTCCGTGAGACGCTGCTTAACCGCGGCAGGCGGGCCCATCACCGAACCGCCTAACGGGCCGGAAAGAACGATCTCATACGTTTTCGGCTCTTCATTCAGGATCTTTTGTGCATCCGCGGATTTGTCCGCTTCCGCGCCGAATTTGCGCCGGACCAGAGCCTGCCGCATAGGCAAAGCCGATTCGAAGTGAGCCACGATATCGAATGAGGGGCCGCCGCCGAACCCGCCCCCGCCCCCTTGTGGCCCGCCACCGCGTCCACCACCGCCACCGCCAGCGGAAAGTTGGGCCGCATCCGAGCCGGGAAAGCTCATCGAAATGCTGGTGGTCTTGACCCAGGGCGAATCGGTCAACATCTTCGTGAACGTCCTTGTCGCTCCATTCCGTGTAAGGCTTTTGCCAGAAGTTAGCCGCCATCAATGAGGCGGCGGATAAGACGACCACGCCCGCTGTTTTCTTCATAGTTTTGAGAGTATATCAACTGATGCTCAATGAATATGCTTTCGAGATGGCCGCGTCCGCCATCCGGTTTGGTTTCGGCGCGACGCGTGAAGTCGGCGCCGATATGGTCGATCTGGGAGTGCGTCACGCGCTGGTATTTACCGATCCGAACCTGCGCGATCAGCCGCCTGTCGTGACGACAATTGAATCGCTGGAAAACAACAAGGTGAAGTACACGGTCTTCGACCGCGTGCGCGTCGAGCCGAGCGATGAGTCGCTGGCGGAAGCAATCGCGTTCGCATCGGCGGGCGATTACGACGCTTTCATCGCCGTTGGCGGCGGGTCAACAATCGACACGGCGAAGGCGGCGAATCTGTACAGCTGCTGGCCGGCCGATTTTCTGGATTACGTAAATCCGCCGATCGGGAAAGGCAAACCCGTGCCGGGGCCCCTCAAGCCGTTGATCGCGATTCCGACAACAGCGGGAACGGGCAGCGAGACCACCGGCGTTTCGATTTTCGATTACAAGCCGCTGCGGGCGAAGACGGGAATCGCGCACCGGCGGCTGAAGCCGACGCTGGGAATCGTGGATCCCGAGAACACCCGCGCTCTGCCAGCCGCGGTGGCGGCGTCATCGGGACTCGATGTGCTGTGCCACGCGGTGGAGTCGTGGACAGCGCTGCCGTTTCGGCGAGCGGCCGCGTCCGGAGCGTCCGATATCTGCGACCGGCGTATCAGGGCTCGAATCCGATCAGCGATCTGTGGAGCATGGAGGCGCTGCGGCTGACTTCGAAGTACATCCGCAGAGCCGTTGCCGATCCGTCGGACGATGAAGCGCGGGCGTCGATGATGCTGGCGGCGTCATATGCGGGAATCGGATTCGGAAACGCCGGGGTGCATCTGCCGCATGGGATGTCGTATCCGGTAGCGGGCCTGGTGCGAAGCTTTCGCGCGACGGGATACGATGCAGTGGATCATCCGCTGATCCCGCACGGTATTTCGGTGATCGTGAATGCGCCGGCCGTGTTCCGGTTCACCGCGCAGGCGAATCCGGAACGGCATCTGGAGGCGGCGGCGGTGCTCGGTGCGAAAACCAGCGGCGCGAACAAAGAGGATGCCGGGAAAATTCTGGCGGACTGCATCGCGGGAATCATGCAGGATCTGAAGATTCCCGGTAGGCTGCGTGAGATGGGCTATCAGTCGTCGGATATTCCGGCGCTGGTGGAAGGAACGCTGCCGCAGCATCGCGTGACGAAGCTCTCGCCGCGGGCGGCGGGTCCGGAGGAACTGGCGCGGCTGTTCGAGGAAACGCTTTAAGGTACACGCACCGCAAGGTGCGTTCCCCCGGAAAACGCGGCTGGCGCCGCGTGTACACGCGACTTCAGAACCAGCGCGTCATGAGCACTTTCTGCTCGGTGTAGAAATACACCGCGTCCTTGCCATGCGCGTGCAGATCGCCGAAGAAGGATTGTTTCCAGCCGGCGAACGGGAAGAACGCCATCGGCGCGGCAACGCCGATGTTCACTCCAATCATCCCCACCTCCACGCGGCTCTGATATTCGCGCGCGCTCTTGCCGCTTTGCGTAAAAATCGAAGTCGTGTTGCCGAACTCTGAACTGTTGACCAGTTCGATGGCGTCGTCGAGCGTCTTCGCGCGGATCACAGAAAGCACAGGTCCGAAAATTTCTTCGCGGGCGATCGTCATGTCGGGGCGAACGTCTTCGAAAATAGTGGGGCCGACGAAATAGCCTTCGCTTTCTTTGGCGCGCGCACGTCCGTCGCAGCGAAGCTTCGCCCCTTCCGTGATGCCCTTGTCGATGTAGCCAAGAATCTTCCTGCGGTGATCGGCGGAGATGACGGGACCCATGCCAACACCGTCTTTCGATCCATCACCGACGAGGATCTCGTTGGTGCGTTCGGTGAGCAGCTTCAGCAGCGGCTCCGCGGCATCGCCGACCGGAACCAGCACGCTGCCGGCCAGACAACGCTCGCCCGCCGCGCCAAACGCGGAACTGATGATGGCTTCGACAGTCTTCGGCATGTCGGCGTCAGGCATGACGACCAGATGATTCTTCGCGCCGCCGAGGGCCTGCACGCGCTTGCCCTGGGCGGCGGATGTCGTATAGATGTGTTTCGCCACCGGGGTGGAGCCGACGAACGACACGGCCTTCACGAGCGGATGATGCATCAGCGCAGCCACCACTTCTTTGCCGCCGTGAATGGTCTGGAAGACGCCCTCGGGAATTCCGGCGTCGACAAGCAGTTCGGCGCAGCGCGTCGGAGTAAGCGGGACCTTTTCCGACGGCTTGAGGATGAATGTGTTTCCGCAGGCGATGGCGAACGGGCACATCCACATCGGTACCATGGCGGGGAAGTTGAACGGCGTGATGCCGGCGCAGACGCCCATCGGTTCGCGCACGGTGCGCGAATCGATGCCGCGCGAAACGTCGTTCAGTGAATCGCCCATCATGAGGCTGGGCATGCCACAAGCGACTTCAACCATCTGGATGGCCCGGCGCACCTCGGCGCGGGCGTCGTCCGCCGTCTTGCCGTTTTCCCGGGTGAGGATCGCCGCGACTTCGTTGGCGTGCTTTTCGAGCAGGGTCTTAAAGCGATAGAGGGGCTGCACGCGATCCACCACCGGTGTGTTGCGCCAGGCGCGGAAAGCAGCGTGGGCGGCGCGAACGGCGCGGTCAACCTCGGCAGCCGCAGCGTATGGCAGGCGCGCGATCTCTTCGCCTGTCGCGGGATTGAAGACCGGATGCGACGGACCGCCGGTTTCCACCCATTGGCCGTTAATGAGCGAATGCACGGTTTTTGTGTCAGTGGCGATCATCCCTTTATGATAGGCAGAGCGTGTTCCTGCCCGTCCGCCAGCATTTACCGCATCGAATGATCGCCGACATTCACGCGGCAGTGGCGCGGGAACTGAAATCCGCCGATCTGACTGCGGGTCTCGGCGCTGGAGCGCGAATCGCCATCGGCGTGGGCAGCCGCGGGATTGCCAATATCGCGGAGATCGTGCGGGCCACTGTCGATTTCTTTCTGCGCGCGGGATTCCGGCCATTTCTTTTTCCGGCGATGGGCAGTCACGGCGCGGCCACGGCAGCCGGGCAGGCGAGCGTTCTGGCGCACTACGGCATCGATGAGACGGCGATGGGATGCCCGGTGGTGTCGAGCTTCGATGTGATCTCGCCGGGACGCACGGAATCGGGCATCGAGGTTTTCGCAGGTAAGGATGCCTGGGCGAGCGACGGCATTTTCGTCATCAATCGCGTGAAGTGGCACACGAGTTTCGAAGGCGCGATTGAAAGCGGTGTCGGCAAAATGCTGGCGCTGGGGCTGGGGAAGATTGAGGGCGCGCAGTCGTGTCATGGTCACGCACGAAGGCTGGGGATGGATCCGGTGATTCAGTCGGTCGCGGGACATCTGATCGCGAGCGGAAAAATTCTGGGCGGCCTCGCTATTCTCGAAGACGCGTATCACGATACGGCGCAGGTGACCGCTCTTGCGGCGCGCGATCTTATCGAGCGCGAAATGGAACTGCTGCGGATCGTGAAATCGTGGATGGGGAAGATTCCGGTGCCCACGCTCGATATCCTGATCGTCGACGAGATCGGCAAGAATATCGCCGGGACGGGCATGGATCTGAAGGTGGTGAATCGCGGCGTCCACGGGCAATACAATCCGTATTCAAATACGACGCGCATCGAGAGGATCTTCATTCGCGGCCTGTCCGGGCTCAGCTACGGCAACGGCGTCGGGATCGGGCTCGCCGATGTGATTCACGACCGCGCGCTGGAAAAGATCGATGTCAACGCCGGTCGAATCAACGCGCGGACGTCAGGATCACTGGCCGCCGTGCGCACGCCGCTGCATTTTCCGTCGGACCGGGAATGCCTCGACCTGCTCCGCGCCACGGTCGGCAAATTCGATCCCGCTGAAATAACGATGGGCTGGATTCGCAATACGCTCGAACTGGGGCAGCTCGCGCTCACGGAGAATCTGCGCGATGAGATCGCGAAGAACCCGATGCTGGAAGTGACCGGTCCGGCGTTCGCGCTGGAATTCGATCAGGCCGGCGATTTCGGCAGGAACCTGCTCACGCCCAGATCGTAAAGCGCACCGCCGATCACACCGCCCACCAGCGGGCCGACAATCGGCACCCAGAACACCTTCGCGCCGTCGGTCAGTCCGTTGTTTTTGAAACCTGCCACCACGGTGAACAGCCGCGGTCCGAAATCGCGCGCCGGGTTGATGGCATATCCGTGCAGCGCGCCGAACGACATGCCGATACCAACCACGATCGTGCCGATCAGGATCGGCGTCAGGTTCGCCTGCGGCGGCTGATTGCGATTGTCGATGATGGCAAAGATCAGGAACAGCAGGATAGCGGTGCCGATGGTCTGATCGAGAAGCCCGGCGGAGAGCATGTCCGGAAACGCCGGGAACGTGGTGAAGACGCCGGCGGTGTGATCGAGCCCGGGATCGACCAGGTGAAACTGCGGCCGGTAATTCCAGTACACGATGGCGGACGCGGTGAAAGCGCCCAGTATCTGCGCGATCCAGTACGGGATGACTTTCACCCACGAGAAGCCGCGGAACATGGCCACGGCGAGCGTCACCGCCGGATTCAGATGCGCGCCGGAGATGCGGCCCGCGACATAGCAACCCATGGTGACGCCGATGCCGAACGCGAAGTTGATGTTGGTGAATCCGCCATTGACGACCTCGCCGGGAATGCCATGGCCGAAAAGGACGACCATGGCGACGACGCCGTTACCGAGAAGAAGAAGAATCAGTGTTCCAAAGAATTCTGCAAAAAGCTCCGGCACCATGCGGTCTAGGCGACCTTTCGCAGCTTGGTGACGCGGCCGATTTCAACCCACTCCACCACGAAGATGTTGGCGTTGTGATCGAAGATCGCGCCATGCGGCTCTACAAACTGGCCCGCGACGAAGCTGCCGCGGTCTTCCGTCGTGCGGGGCGGATTGGGCACAGTGGGCTCGCCGAGATGCAGAATGATCTTGTTGTCTTTGTCGAGCAGCGTCACCCGGGCCTGGAGATCCGGCACCACGATCGTCTGTTTGTGGGTATGGAAGTGGCAGGGCGATTTCGTGCCCGCAATGATGTCGATCGGTTTGTCGTCCAGCGTGTAGCGCACAATGCGGCTGTTGCCGCGATCGGCAACCAGCAGGATCGGGTTGGCGGGATCGCGCAGGTCGACCATGTTGCCGTGGGGATTATTCATGTGATCGATCGGCGCATCCCGGGGAACGCCTGGCAGACCAAGAGGGGGCGGGTTCGCCGGTCCTCTTCCGCGGCCACCGGCGCGGCCCGCAAAACCGCCAGGTCCACCTGCGGCAAGACCACCTGCGCCTGGCGCGCGGCCGCCGCCGGGTCCACGACCACCACCCGGTCCACGACCACCACCCGGCACCGGAGCCGGACCGCCGAAAACGTTTTTCAGTTTCGGATACGCGGTCGGACTGTCAACGGTGTAGTGGAACATGTAGTACGAACCGTAGCCGTCACCGACCCAGAAGTCGCCGTTCGGAGCGATCGCAAAATTGGTCGGCCGGTAGTTCAGGCCCGCCGCGCCGCCGGGGCCGGTTGAGCCGGGGCCCTTCTGGTAGATCGGCGAATCCTGCGGATAGCCCATCGTCCAGATTTCCTCGCCCTTCAGCGTGCGTTTGGTGATGATGCCGTGCTTCTCGTCGCAGAAGTAGAGGTATTCGGTCTTGCCTTCCTTGCTGAGATGCATGCCGTGCGCACCGCCGTGGAACATCGTGCCGAACGAACGGACAAACTTGCCTTTCTCGTCGAACACGACGACGCTGTCGAGGCTCGGGCTGGTCTTGTGCACTGTGTGGTGGACGTAGATGTGCCCCTGGGCATCCTCGCAGACGCTGTGCGTGTTGCCGTACTTGATGTTCGACGGCAGTTCGCCCCAGTCGTGAATGCACTCGTATTTGTGGTCGCCTTCGCCGAGGATGGGAAGCTTGTTCCCGCTCTTGTCGTCAGCCTTGATGAACGGGGCTACCGCGCCAATGGCGCCAGCTACCAGAAAACCGCGTCGAGTCGTGTCCATTTGAATACTCCTTAATGCCGGGCGATTCCGCTGAAAAGCGGGCACTGAAGATTGTATCGAACGCACTACCAGGATTTCGGCAGCCGAATGTAAGACGGATCGAGGCGGTCGATCGACGGGCAGCCCAGCAGAATCAGCGTGCGCTCGATGTCGGCTTTGAGGATGGCGATGGCGCGGGCGACGCCGGCCTGTCCCGCGGCGGCCAGACCGTAACCGTAGGCGCGGCCGATCAGCACCGCCTTCGCGCCCATGCAGATGGCTTTGACGATGTCGGCGCCGCGGCGGATGCCGCCATCCACCAGAACTTCAACCTGCCCGTTCACCGCTTCGAGAACCTCCGGCAGCGCGCGGGCCGTAGGGAAGCAGGTATCGAGCTGGCGTCCGCCGTGATTGGAGACGATGAGGCCGTTGGCACCCGCCTCGAGCGCGCGACGAGCATCGTCACCGGTGATGACACCCTTGACCACAATGTGGCCGGACCAGGCTTCTCGAATCCACTTGAGATCGGCCCAGGTGACGACGGAATCGCGCAGAGACTCCTGGACATCGATGGCAGGCAGTGGTCCCTTGCCGGGGATGATCACGTTCGGGTAGTGCGTGGCGTGCGTAGCGATCCATCAGGAAACCGGCCGTCCAGCTAGGGCGCACGATGACCTGCGACGTGAAGGGCAGCATGGCGAAGAGGCTCTTGCCCATGAGCTGCGGCGCGCCGTTGCGATAATCGCGTTCGCGCATGCCGGGGCCGTTGGTGTCGATGGTCAGCGCGAGAGCTTTGAAGTTGTTTTTCCATGCGCGGGCGAAGGTGGCCTCGGCGACGGCGCGTCCGCCGGCCAGATAGACCTGATACCAGAGCGGCGTCTTCGACCTGGCGCTGAGATCTTCGAAAGAGGTATCCGGAGAACGTGGAAAGCGTGTAAGCGATGCCCGCTTCGCTGGCGGCTTGGGCCGCGCCAGCTCGCCTTCGGGATGAAACATGCGGCTGGATCCGAGCGGCGCGAGAATCATCGGCAGCGCGAGATCGAAGCCGAGGACAGTCGTCCGCGCATCGGGCTGGGGCGTGGCGACGGCGTTGCGGGGGCGGAAAAAAATCTCCTCCCAGGAGCGACGGTTATCGCGCAGCGTGATTTCGTCTTCCGCGCCGCCGTCGATGTAATCGAACACAGCGCGGGGGAGCCGGCGCCGCGGCAAGCTCGCGGAGATCGTCGAAATGTTGACTGCGCGCCGGAGATTCAAACCGTTCGAAAGTAACACACGCGCGCAAACAAAAAGGGCAGACGGCGAAACACGCCCGTCTGCCCCGTGGCACAGGCTTCAGCCTGTGAGTTTTTTCAACAGCCGTTTAGTGAACCGTGTGGTGCGGATCGATCACGAACTTCGTCGATGCGCCCTTGTCGAAGTCCTTGTAGCCCTTCGGACCTTCGTCGAGAGTGATGACCTTGACGTTGACAGCC
Source organism: Terriglobia bacterium (assembly GCA_963832905.1). Classification (GTDB taxonomy): domain Bacteria; phylum Acidobacteriota; class Terriglobia; order Bryobacterales; family Bryobacteraceae; genus BOG-234. The sequence continues at coordinate 340,372 of CAWHVO010000003.1, forward strand.
TTGCCGACATCGATCTTGTCGTGCAGGATCGCCATCATCAGGCTGCCGGTTGTACTTCATAACCGGGCACTGGCCGGTCGAAGAAGTAATGCGACTTCGCCCAGCCGAGGCCGATGCGGATGCTCAGATTGCCGGTCTTCGCCGCTTCGTCGATGCCGCCCGGATCGTCCGTAACGTAGAGTCCGGGGATGCCGATCGCGCCGCCTGCGCGCGTGATGGTCATGAGCGAATTGAGCACGGTGGCCGGCGCTTCCTTCGTCGCGCCCGCGTGCCCGTGGCCGCGGGCTTCGAAACCGACGCATCCACGCCGCAATCGACGAGAGGCTCGCCGAGGATCTGCGCGATCTGATCGCCTACCGACGCATCCTTCGAAACGTCCACGGTTTCGCAGCCGAAGCTCTTCGCCTGCGCCAGGCGCTCCGGAATGAGGTCGCCAACGATGATCACCGCCGCGCCGAGGAGCTGCGCGCCCGCCGCCGCGGCGAGACCCACCGGGCCGGCGCCGGCGATATAAACCGTGGAACCCGGTCCAACACCCGCCGTGACGCGCCGTGATAGCCGGTCGGGAAGATGTCCGAAAGGCAGGTCAGGCTCGCGATCTTCGACATCGCCTTCGCCTTGTCCGGGAACTTCAGGAGGTTCCAGTCCGCGTAGGGGACCATGACGTATTCCGCCTGACCGCCGACCCAGCCGCCCATGTCGACATAACCGTAAGCCGCGCCCGGCCGCGCCGGATTCACGTTCAGGCAGATGCCGGTCTTGCCTTCCTTGCAGTTCCGGCAGCGTCCGCAGGCGATGTTGAAGGGGACCGAGCAGAGGTCGCCGACCTTGATGAATTCGACGTCGCTGCCCGCTTCGATGACTTCACCGGTGATTTCATGACCCAGAATCAGGCCATGCGGAGCGGTAGTGCGTCCGCTGCACCATGTGCTGGTCGCTGCCGCAGATATTCGTGGTAACGATCTTCAGAATGACGCCGTGTTCGCACTTGCGATTTCCGAGGGCCAGCTTGGGGAAGTCGATGTTCTGAATCTCGACCTTGCCCGGGCCCATGTATGCCAAACCACGATTGCATGCCATTTTGAATTTTCCTCTTGATTTTTGAAAGTCTATTCTGGTGCCGTTGTGCAATATATCAGAAGGCCGCAGCACCGGCTTCGGCAACGGCGTGATCCTGATCGCCGGACCCGCCGCTGACGCCGATCGCGCCTACCACCTTGCCGTTTTTCTTCAGCGGAATGCCGCCCGCGAAGATCATGATCTTCCCGTTGTTCGATGCATGGATGCCGAAGAACTGCCCGCCTGACTGGGAATGCGCGGCGAGGTCCTTCGTGGAAATGTCAAAGGCGCGCGACGTGTAGGCCTTCTTCTGGGAAATGTCTATACTGCCGATCCACGCTCCGTCCATTCGGACATGGGAGACGATATTGCCGCCCTCATCCGCCACTGCAATGTTCATGGGTTGCCCGATTTCGGCGGCCTTTCTTCTCGGCTGCTGCGGTAACTCTGCGTGCGTCGCTTAATGTGACCTGGCTCATGGGTTCTTCCTTTCCGGTTATTCACCACGAGCCATACTATAAGACTTTTCTGCGTGAAGCAGGGCACGTCGAAGACTTAATGTGAAGAACTGTCCACAGGAGACGCGAAGCCGTGCCGGGGTATGATGAGAGAGTTCCACGCAGACAACTCATTCATCAAGGAGAACCCATGAAATCCAGGTTGTTATTTCCGGTCATGCTGGCGGGAGCGGTGACCCTGTGCGCGCAGTCGAACCCGCTGACGAGCGCCTTAAAGCAGAATTACAACGGCGTGAAGAACAATATCCTGAAGGCAGCGGAAAAGATGTCCGATGCAGACTACAGCTTCAAGGCGGGTCAGGGAAGCCGGTCGTTCGGTGAAATCGTGACGCACATTGCCCAGGTGCAGGGAGTGCTCTGCGCGGGCGCCAAAGGCGAGACCAAACAGTTTGACGTGTCGAAGACCGACAAGGCGTCGGCAGTCGCGGTCCTGCAGGAAACGATCACGTACTGCGACTCCGCTTACGAGCCGCTGACGGATGCGAGCGCAATGGAGATGGGCAAGATGTTCGGCCGGGATCAGCCGAAGTTCAACATCCTGAACTTCAACGTGATTCACGACAACGAAATGTACGGCCAGATGGCCGTCTATCTGCGCGCCAAAGGCATGGTACCGCCGTCGAGCGAAGGCCGCGGTGGGAGAGGACGTTAGAAATGGTACACGCGACGCCAGTCGCGTTCGTTGTTCGCGGGGGAAACGCGGCTTACGCCGCGTGCACCCCTGGAGCCGGTGGTTTCACCGGCGTCGCCCTTCTGACATAGAATAATTGGCGTTATGAAGAAGACATTTCTGAAAGCTGTTGTTTTCGCGACTGCTGCTTTGGTTCTGACTTCGTGCTCCTCGGAGCCGGCTAAAACCACGGAAGTAAAGACCGACGATACGGCGAAGAAGGCGCCCGCCGGACCTCCGGAGCCAGTGCTGGCGAAAGACGCTTTTTACGAGATGTACACGCCGGCGCACAAATGGGCGCCCGACATGCTGCCTCTCAGCCTGACGAGCGGCGAGATTTCCGGAATCAAGAACTCCGAAGGCAAGGCAGCCCTCTGGACCGCGGTTTTCGGCTCGGCATCGCTGATGCAGGCCCGCCAGTACACATACGCTGTCGCCGATCAGCTGCCTACCATCATCAAGGGTGTGAAAGCCGAAGAGCCGGTGCCGTGGCGCGGTCCCACCACGGCGGCGCAGACATTTCAGACGAGCGACTTCATGATCGATTCCGATGCCGCCTGGAAAACGGCGGCCATGAAGGCAGCGGAGTGGCTGAAAGATCCGGCCAACGCCGCCAAACCGTGGAGCATGGTTCTGGGATCGGCGGCCCGTTTTCCGTCTCCGGTCTGGTACATCGTGTTCGGCACCGAGAAGTCCGGATATCAGGCGTATATCAGCGCGACCACGGGCAGCGTCATCACGAAATAATTGAAGCCTCCCGCCATCGCGCCGGAAAGCACAGTCGCGGTTTATTCACGGCTGGTGGATCCGTCGGCGAAGCGCCTCCACCGGCCGCCGCCGGTGTCAGGCGCGATGCAGTACTGACGCCACACCCGAACCAAGCTCGGTGCGGACGAGACGAGCCCCTTCCACCATCGCCTTCATCTTGCCGAATGCCACATCGCGCGGCAGATATTTGAGCCCGCAGTCCGGCGCCACGATGACTTTCTCCGGCGCGATGTAAGGCAGAGCGCGGCGAATGCGCCCGGCCACCGTTTCCGGAGTCTCGACTTCGTGCGTCGAGAGGTCCAGCACACCGAGGATGATCGTCTTGCCCGGGAGTTTCGTGAGAACCGAACAATCCAGTTTCGACTGCGCGGTTTCAATCGAGATCTGCTGCACGGGGCATGCGCTGAGTTCGGGCAGAAAGGAATATCCGGCTGGCCGGCCGGCTACGAGCGCCGCGTAACCGAAGCAAATGTGCAGCGCTGTCGTGCCTTTCACCCCTTCGAGCGCGCGGTTGACCGCGGTGACACCGTACTGTCGCGCTTTGTCCGGATAGGCCTGCATATAAGGCTCATCCATCTGCACGTAATCCGCGCCTGCCGCGAACAGATCTTTGATCTCCTCGTTGACGGCCGCGGCGTAGTCGAGCGCCATTTCCTCTTCCACTTTGTAGAAGTCATTCTGCACCAGCTGCGACATCGTGAACGGACCGGGGAGTGTGATCTTGATCTGGCGGTCGGTGTTGGCGCGCAGGAATTCGATATCGCGCACCTGCACCGGATGTTTGCGGCGGATTTTGCCCACCACTCGCGGCACAAGAATGGGGTGGCCGCTGCGGCTGGTGATGGTGCCGGGATTATCGAGGTCAACGCCGTCGAGCGCCGTCGCAAAGCGGTTGGAGTAGCTCTCGCGACGGATTTCTCCGTCGGTGAGAATGTCGAGACCGGCGCGTTCCTGGTCGCGGATGGCGAGGATCGTAGCGTCGTCCTGCGCCTGATCGAGCCAGTCGGGCGCGACGCGCCAAAGCTCACCGGCGCGCACCCGCGGAGGCATGCGTTTGCCGAGCATTCCGCGGTCGATCAGCCAGTCGGGCTGAGGGTAAGAACCTACCAGCGAGGCAGGGAGAAGAGGCATGTCTCTGTCAGGATAGTGGATTGTCCGGGAATTGAATGGACAAAATGAATGTACACGCGACGCCAGAAGCTGGCAGGCGAACTGCGATTCCTCTACAGCTTCCCAGTCGCGTTCGTTATTCGCCGGGAAAACGCGGCTTGCGCCGCGTGTACCTCCGGAGAGTTGTGTCCAGTCATTTCGACAATACAGTAGGCTCAGTGCCACGCGAGCGAAAGAGGATGCAGCGTCGTGATCAGCTGGATGCCGACCATGTGGTACAGATCGCCCTCGTCGCGCTCGCGTTCGAGAGAGTAACCAACCTTGATCAGCTGATGAGTGTTCGGACGGAATCCGACCGCCACCTCGTAGGTTTCTCCGCCGGATGCATAACTGCCGTCGAGATACCCGGCGCGCGCGGCGACATACCAGCGCGGGTGCAGCACCCGCCGCACTTCCGCATAGCCGGCGTTTTTCCGGAACGTCGGTATCGCGTGATAATTCATCTCAAACCACTGCCATTCGCCATACACATTCCAGTGGCCCTGGGCCCATTCGACGTCGGTTCCGAGAGCCGATGCAGGCAGATCGCGCGGACTGGATTCGCCTGGAAAATAATACGGGTACTCGCGATCCAGATAGGGGCCCCGGTACCCCGAGATTCCCACGCGAAGTCCCTGCCGGATGGTATAGCCAACACCGCCCGCCCAGTTCGGATACTGGCCGTTGTCGAAGATGCTGCGCGGATTGGCCGGCGATGAACTGGTAAGCTGCACGCGGCCGTCCCACTTGCCGCGTGTCAGATCGATCTGTGCCCCGGCGAGACCCGCGGTCGTGACCCCGGCATAGTAGTAGCCGTACTGCATCGGCATGTTGATCAGCGGGTTTTCCGCGTCGTCGTAGCGGAGCAGGAAGGACCCGAATGCCGAAGATAACTGACCGGCGCGGATCACCAGCGATCCGCCTTTCCACACCTTCGAATAACCGACGTTCAGCTGGATAACGTGTGTGACCACTCCATAACCCTGCGACGAAAAATCTTCCTCGAAATAAGGTCTGGAGTTGATGTCGATGGCTCCATAAACGGTCCAGTGGTCATCGATCTTCCACGTGGGATAAAGCATCGACCGGAACCCTGCCGTCAGAGGCGAACCATCGCGCGGGCTTTCCGTCAGTTCGCGGCTGGCGACGGCCTCTCCTGTGACTGTGGCCGCCAGATCGATGCCGGAGCCGGCTTCCTGGGCGAAACCCGATGCCGCAGACAACAAAGACAGGATTGCCAGATGCCGGAGGTTCATCTGCGCCCCGTTGCCGCGAGATCCCGCTCGTCGGCCTCCGCGAAGACGCCCGTGAATACATCAACGACTCGCGGGTCGAAATGTCTGCCGGCGTATTCGCGCAGAATGGCGATGGCCTCGGCGTGGCTCATGCCCCGGCGGTAGGGGCGATGGGTGGTCATCGCATCGTACGCGTCGGAGACATGAATGATGCGCGCCGCGAGCGGCGTCTCCTCGCCTGCCTGCCCCCGTGGATAACCGGTGCCGTCCCAGTTCTCGTGATGGAGTTCGACGGCTCCGAGGTAAGGTGCAAACCCTTGCACGCCCTCCAGAATGCGGCGTCCGATCTCCGGATGCTGTTTGATGAGCGCGAATTCCTCTTCGGTCAGATAGCCTGCCTTCTGCAGCACGCTATCGGAAATGCCGATCTTGCCGATGTCATGGAGGAGCGCTCCGATGCGGATGTCTTCCAGTTCCCCTTCGGCCACGCCCATCGCTCTCGCCGTCGCGCAGGCGAGTTCGCTCACACGGCTGCTGTGGCCCGCGGTGTAGCGGTCCCGCGCGTCGAGCGCGCTGGCGAGGGAACCGACGAACTCAACGTAGGCATCATGCAGCCTGCGCCGCCCTTCGCGCACGGCGCCCGCGGCGTGGTTGAAGCTCGAAGTCAGATCGCGAATCTCGCGGATCGACGACGCACCGCCAGGAAATTCCGGCAGCAAACCGGATCGGTCGCTGGTCCGCAGATGCGAAATCATGGCGGTGATCGGCTTAACGATGGAGCGCGAGGAAAACAGGCTGCAGAGAAACGCGATAATAACCAGGCTTATCGCAGCTGTCAGAAAGACCCGGCTGAGCATCGACTGTATGGGGGCGATGGAGGCATCCACATTCTGCAGACTACGGAGAAGGTATCCTGCGCTCTGACCCGATACCTGGGAATCGAGCGGAAGAGAGATGTATTCGGAACCCGCCAGGCGCACGGTGCACTCACTCCGGTCCCGGCAGCCGGCCAGAGCCCGCTCCAGTTCCGCCGGCGTCACGTTCGGGATATTCGAGAGAAGTACATGGCCGTTTCGCATCAGCACCGCGGGAGTGCTGAATCCGGTGAATTCAAATCTTTCTCCAACAGACAGGAAACCGAGATTGTCCTCCCCCTGATCGATCGCCACCGAAGCCACCTGATACACCGTGCCCCCGAAGTTCATCAGAGCCTCACCGTTGTCGCGCGGCGGCTCCGCCAACGGAGTCAGTTGATCGCCGCGCCGCAGGACGCCTGCCAGAGGCGTTTTGTCGGTGCCGGAAACCATCAGAAAATCGAAGCCCATCTCCTGGCATAGCTCCTGCAGCTGGTCCTCGACGGTTCGCCTCGCGGCGGCATCTCCCGGAAAGGATGTCAACAGCTGCATGCCGGCTTTGAGCGCGGCGTTTTCACCGGCGATTTTCAGAAACCGGCTGTTGCGCAGATCGGTGCGCGCGCGCAGGTGGGCCACGGCGACATGATTCTCCCGGAGAGATGTGCGCAGGCCGTCCCGCACGGTCGACTTCACCGTTCGCTGTATCGCCCAGAAACTGCCCGTCAGCAGCAGCGCGAAGGGTACAAAGCAGAGGAGAAATGCGCGGGTCCGAAAACGCATGGCCTGGCACCTACTCCCGGCGGTGGCTTTCCAGCGTGCGCCCGTTTTCGTCGATCGGAATGAGGAAATCGACCTGCTGGCTGTGCCCTTCGCTGACTGTCACTACCTGGCGAAAGAATCCCGCAGCCTTGTGCCATGCCACAACTGTGTATTTGCCGGGCGGCACGTCCTCGAGCTCAAACCGGCCTTCGCGATCGGCGAGCGTATTCCACTTATTCGGCGCCACTACGATTGTGGCCGCCATGTTCGGGTGCAGATGACAATTCACGTAAACGATTCCAGGCTCGGGGAAGGTCACGTACCGGGTGTCGCCTTTGGGGTAGTTACCGAGATCGAACGATTTCGGCCCCGACAGGGAAAAGACATTGTGGAACACAGGGTCGTTGTTGGGGAACGACACTTTCGATCCGGCCTGAATCACCAGTAGTTCGGGACTGAAGCGGCGGTTGGTCTGATCCAGTCTGGCGGCGACGCCGGAAGGCGCGTCTCTTGAGAGCGGCCCCTCCAGCCAGACGGCCACGCGGGAGCGCTCGAAGGCGAGCGGGTCCTCTTCCGCATCCGCGGCCAGCGCCACGCCCGTGCCGCGCTGGTACATCGGCACTTCAGCGGTTACCCGGCGTTTCGTCAGTTTCTTCTTTATGACGACCGTGCCTTCGATTCGTTCGGCGAATGCTGTCGCGGATGCCGCGAGGGCTGTGATGCACACCAGCAAGGCCCGGGTTGTCGGTCTCCGGATCACACCCACACTCTGCTTCTGATTTCGACCTTTGCGACGCGTACCATGGAACGCGCACGCCCTGGTTTCCATAATGGGCTGTGGATGCAGGATGCCGCCAGTCCGCTTTGGTAAACAGCCCGCCCGCCGCAGTACCAGCGTCTAAACGGCTTTGGCGATGTCGCGATGGCTAACTCTGGTGTTATAACCGGCGGCAGCGAAAATGTTGTTGCACAGAAAGGCGGTAAAATACGATCGTATCGAAGTATGACCATCACGATTGAGATTGGACCCGAGCTTCAGGCCGAATTGACGCGTCAGGCCGCGAATCGTGGAGTCGAGGTCGATGCCTACGCCGTTACTCTGCTACAAGAGGCTGCGCGGCGGCCTCGCGCAGGGGAGAGCACTACCGCTCCGCCTGAAGTAGTGGAAGCGTGTGAGCGCTTAAAAACTTTCGGCAAGCGACACCGGCTTTCGCTTGGTGGTCTGAGCCTTCGCGAATTGCGCCGCGAGGCCCGTCCTTGAACGGCGTCGTACTCGATGCCTCAGTAACCCTTTCATGGTGCTTCCCTGACGAGCAGACGCCGATGTCGCTCAATGTTCCTGAGCGCCTCAAGGCCGGGGACCAGGCGCTCGTTCCGGCATTCTGGCCGGTCGAGGTTCTCAACGTGTTGTTGCTCGGCGAACGCATGCGAGATCGACAAAATGACAGGCTGGAGCGCTCCGATAAAGCCTCAGGATCGCCAGGCGATCCTGGATCATCTGTCCAATCTGTTCCGATAGCAAAGCCCACTCTCAGATATTCGACGCCGCGATCGCGATTGCGGGAGCGGATCTCGTCACACCCCGCCTTCAGTGATTAATTAACCTCGTTTAGTTAACACGGGTGGTGGTCATATGCCGTTCAAATCTTGACAGGCAAAGGACGTTAACCTATTCTGGTTAATGCGTAAGCGATTCCGCTCACCCTTCGGGCGACCTGAACTAAGTCGGATCGTCTGAATTTCTCTCCTTAGCAAACAAACAGCCGGAAAGGTCGGCCCATGCCTGCTCCTGGTGTCGTTGCCGTCGTCCTTGCAGACCATGTTCTGATGGCGCTGGCTTTGTTGTGCGTCTCCACTGTCGCCGCCGAACTCATCGTGGTAAGGACGCACAAGATCGCTCCTGAATCCATCGACGGCCTCGGAATGGCTCGAAGGCGATTGGCCAGCTGGCGGACCTCGGGTGCAGGGACAGATTTGACTCGATTCACACGGTAAGGAGGCGACGAGAGATGCAGTTCGTACTCACAGGGTTCAGGCATGATGGGGCATCGCGCGTGTTCCAATTTCAGGGAATCGCGGCTGATAATACGCGAACAAATTATTTTGTCAGCGCGGACCTGATGCTCGTTCGAAGGTATGGCATACGCGTGCAGGAACTCCCGCTGTTGTGCCGCCGTCATCTCGAGCAGCACGAGTTCGGCGAGACGGAGCACACTCTTACATATGCGGAAGAGGACATGCGTCTCTACATGAACTACTGCACGGCGGAACGTGATGCAGCCCAGAGAAGGAAAGCTCCGCGCCGGGCCCCCGCGAGCGCGGCACATAATCGAACAGACGTCGTCGCTGCAGCGGGCCGCCTCTGAATAACGGAGGTCGTCGTGCGTGAGAAGCCAAATGACTGGCACAGGCAGCCTGCGGCCGATTATCACGCCCGGTGCGCTCCTGATTCGGCATGATGCGCGTTCTCACGAGACGCTGGCGGGCGGGATGAATCCATTTTCGGCGCGCACTGGCCGTTCCTCACAGATAACTCCGCCGCCCGATGCGCGAACCGCATCCTGCCATTTCGGGAAGGCCATCGTTTTATGTGGCTTTCAGGCGAGAACTTTCCCTCCGATCGGTCGGGGGCGCGCCGAGGAGAAGTCATGAAGAGCGCCCGTTTTCAGTCCCCGAGCTGTCGCCCGCGAAGGCGACGGCATCGCTGTCGCTTATGGCACGTAACACGGCGCGCGGCGTCTTTCCCGCAGGCTTCGCGATCCGGGCTGTGACGAATCTTTGAATGACAGGGAGATCCGGATTGACACTCATTACTCTGCGATTCACGGTGACGGAACTCCAGATGCTTCTCCGGCTCGCGACAGACCAACTGTTTCGCAAAGAATTCATCGATTCCAGACTGCCCGGCTGCCGTTCGGATGTCGCCGAATTGAATGTCGGGAAGCAGCTGGTTCAGCGGATGAGACAGGCCGCCGGAATGAAGGAACCCGGGAAGCCCGGCTTGAGCACAAATCAAATCGAAACGGGGAAAGACAAGGGAAAATCTCCGGGAAGATAAGACGTAATCAGCGCGGAATTGTAGGCGTGTCCGGGAGGAAAAACGTAAACGGCATGACAAAGCTGTTGCCCGGAGAATCAAGCTGGGCCGCGGGAGCAACCTGGCCTTAACCTGATGAGCGAAAAGGGGCCGGTTGAGATTCTGGTTATCGATTACATCGAGAAAGCGCCGACGGAAAATCAGGAAGATCGACTCTGGCAGAACCTGAATTTCCGAGGTTCGCATGAGAACTCACTCCGCCGTGACAACCCCGTGCCTGATAATCAGTGACCCGCAGATCCCCTCTGACAAGGCACTTTTATAGACGAGAAGGCTGCCATATTGCGGGTGTACGACATAAAAGTGAGAGTGGTGGCGATCAGGCGGCACGGCTCTCGGCCCAGAAGTCTTCAAACCTCTGATTGAAACGGCAACAGCGCAGCGCAATGATGGCGTTGGCTCCTCGCAGGGTCCAGAACATGCCGGATTGCTTGAGGCGGACGCCGACGATGGACTTACAACCGGCTTCGATAACGCCGGAACCGACGAAGAACCCTTTTTCGCGAAACTCCGGGTACCGCATCCGATGCGTGTTGGTCTCAAAATAGTCAGCCTCTTTAGCGATTTCACCGGCCAGACCGGGCTGAGTTTCGGCGACCCCGGCGGCGATTTCGCGCAGCCATTCCACGAGGAGTTCCGTCCAACCATGATCGAGCAGATCTTTCATGGGCGTCATCCAGCGTTTCTTGGCCGCTGCGTCATGTGGATAAAGTAACGCAGCCACGTTCCACAAGTGTTGCCGGGCATGATAGAGGTGAACGATCTGCACAGCGCCCGGGAAGTGCCGGTCGGCGATGTTCCAGATCCAGACTGCGCCATCGCCAATGACGATTTTAATGGCGGCCCATTCCCAGCCTCTGTTCCAGGCTTCTGTGTATATGCGGTAGCCGAATTCGTCGGCACTTTCCACCGCGCCCACGTAAGTGGTGGAATCCGGATCGCGCACGGGCCAGCCATCTTTATCGACGGCGGTCTGCGTAAACACGGCGCCGAGCTTGCACTCGCGGGTGCGGGCTCGCTGCCCCTCGATTCTGCCGGCCCGGCCCTCGGTTTCAGCGGCCACAACCGGGACCTGGACGCCATCCATCAGAACGTACATTTTCGGAATGGTCTGTCTGGAAACAATGGGCAGGACGAGTTGTTTGGCGCCGTCGATTTCCTGCTGGTCACGGCGGGCGATTTCCGCGCCAATGCTTTCAGCGGCCCGTTCGATGGCTTTGGCGGGGACTTCCAGACCCGCCAGCAGCTTCATCGGTTCGCATGCCGGTGCGAAGGGCATCTCGGCGCCCAGCATTGATTCCATGCGTCTGACGCCGGGTGAAGATTCCAGACCGGCAATGCCCAGTTCGCCATCGACCGGATGCTGTCCTTTCGAGCAATGAGAGCAGTGATAGTAGGGACGCCGAACCTCTACGGCACCGACTACCGAGAGAAATGTTTTGCTGCGCATTTCCTTGAAGCGTGCCGCGTGGCCGCAGGAACAGGGCGCCTCCATGTGGTCGGCATCCGGAGGTTCGAATTGCAGCAGTTGAGTCAGCGCACCGGCCCCGGCGCGATGCATCGCGGAACGGATCACGGCCTCGACACTCTCCAAATCGAATGGGCAGGTTGCTCTGCGTTCGCGGAAAATGACGCCAAGTAGTTGCTCTACTTCGCGGGCGACTTCTTTTTGGATCGCTTCGGTCGTTTTTTTTCCTGTTCGATCTGGCCGGTCTGTTCAACCGGGCGCAGGCGACAGATCTTCCGATTGACGCCCACCAGATCATCGGTGAGGTGCTGAAATCTGCGGTATTCTGCGATCTCGCCCTCCGCCTTACGGACAGCCGCCATGGAGGGAAGGCTTTGGGTAACCGTCTTACCTTCGATCTTCTGGGTGAGATGGTAATACGGCCCATGCCCCGGGTCGTCCGGCCGGGCACAATGACACGAGGGCTTCCCACACCTCAGGGTAGGACTCGAGACCGAACCGGGCTGGAAATCCCCCAGTTCGGCAAACTGACGTAACAGCGCAGACCGTTCATCAACCAAGGCAGACAGCGGATCGGGCATGGCGTTCGCCTCCTTTCTTTAAGTCTTACATACTTTAAGAAACTGAGCGAAAAAAAGAGAACCCAACGAGTCATCATTTTTGTGGCGCGCACCCCCATATTGCTATTCTCTTCCCGCGAATGCGCTCGCCGTGTTATTATCAAACGGTACGAAGTCTGATCTGCTGGCTTACTCCCCTCACCGGTAGCGGTTTGCCGATTTTCCTTCCTCACAACCTGATTAATGAAAACTTTCTCCGAACTATCTCTCTCTCCCCTCCTCGCGGCTAATCTTTCCCGAAACGGCTTTGTCACGCCAACCGCGATTCAGGCTGCTGCGATCAAACCGGCACTGGCCGGCAAAGATCTTATCGCCACCGCCCAGACCGGAACCGGCAAAACGCTTGCTTTTTTGCTGCCAGTCATTCACTCCCTCACCGGCAGGGAATTTGCCGCCGGCATTCGAACGGTCATCCTGAGCCCCACGCGTGAACTGGCGCTGCAGATCAACGATACATTCGTCAAGTTAGCCGCGGGCACCGGCTTGCGGACTGCTGTCGTGGTTGGTGGGTTGAGCGAACACTCTCAATTGCAGGCAATCCGCAAGGGAGCGCAGGTAGTGATCGCCACCGCCGGGCGCCTGTACGATTTTCTCAATCGCGGGCTCGTTAATCTGGGCCAGGTACAGATCCTGGTGCTGGACGAGGCGGACAGGATGCTCGACATGGGTTTTCTTCCCGTGATCGAACGAATCATGAAGGCGCTGCCCGTTAAGCGGCAAACGCTCCTCTTTTCCGCAACCATCGAAACTTCGGTCCGGCACCTGTTGGACCTTCATGTTCCGCGCGGCGTGCGGATTGAAATTGGTTCCACCACCAAGCCCGCCGACCAGGTTGATCTCCGGTTGTACGAAGTGGAGCAGGACAACAAACTCGGGCTTCTCGAAAATCTTCTGCGGCGGGGCGACGGCTCGTTTCTCGTGTTCGCAAGAACAAAGCACGGTGCGGATCGGCTGGCTCGAAGGCTCGCCGACCGCGGCGTCAGGACGGCGGCGATTCATGGCGATCGCAGCCAAAGTCAGCGCAACCAGGCTCTGCGCGGATTTCAAGCCGGATCCTATCGGGTATTGGTGGCTACCAACGTCGCCGCCCGTGGCATCCACGTCGACGGCATTTCGCATGTGGTGAACTATGACGTGCCCAAGGCCCCGGAGGATTTCATTCACCGCGTCGGGCGCACAGGCCGGGCCGGAGCTCGGGGAACTGCCTCCACATTCGGAACTCGCCTGGAGCGGAGTACAGTGGCGGAAATCGAGGGCAAACTCGGTATTCGTCTAACCCGCTACACCGAAGCCGGTGATGTTGCAGAGATCCAGACCGATCCGATCACACAACGGCCACGCCAGTGGCAGTCTTTTGCGCCTGGGCGTGGCAGGCGAATTCGGCGAACTGCATGAACGCCGGTCGGCTGTCCTGAGCCCCGGCGCCGTAATCGGGCTGCCACAAACTCATTACCCATCGGCGTCCTCAATCGTGCTAGGATCAGGTAGCTTTTGAAAGCGCAGTACATCGTCTGGAACCCTCCCGATAAGCATTCTGCTCTCGCGGCAACCGTCTCATTCGACTCTGTGGAATTTCAGTGCTGGAAAGAAGAAAAGACACCTATATGAAAGAGACAGGAACAGTCAAGTGGTTCAACGCCGGGAAGGGATACGGCTTCATTGCGCGAAGCAACGGGGAGGATGTGTTTGTGCACTTCTCCGCGATTGAAGCGAGCGGATATCGCACGCTGGAAGAAGGCATGAGCGTATCTTTTATCGTGAATCAGGGTCCGAAAGGCCTGCAGGCCGAACAGGTTTCGCCCGCTTAATCGCCAATTCGGTTGTTCCGGCGGTTCCCAGCCACTGGAAAGGGAGCAGTGCCGGATGGACGTGGCCTCATGCTTCACTGAGGCCGCACGCATGCGTGGGTTCGAATGTTCGTACATCACCTGGGCAAACCGCCCAAAGACTCTCGCCGGCCGTGAAGTGAAGGCAGACCTGTACCGCTTCGCTATCGGCAAAGATCCCAGACGCCCAAAATGAAGGTGGCGCGGAGTGGCCACAATATAGGGCACACTCCAGAACAGCATACCGGCGCTGAATCGACGGCGATTCGCGCAATCGCTTGAGGGGGAGGAGGGTTAACTGGTACACCCGAGAGGATTCGAACCTCTGACCTTTTGCTCCGGAGGCAAACGCTCTATCCAGCTGAGCTACGGGTGCACTTCAATCTGATTTTACCGCACCAATACCATCTGAGTGGCGTGTTACTATCGGGAAAGCCAGAATTGCATTTTCGTCAACCTGCAACAACCATCAGGAGAGGTGGCTGAGTGGTCGAAAGCAGCGGTTTGCTAAACCGTTTTCGGTCCTCCGGCAACTTCAATCAAATCAAGCAAATCCCCTTTCCAGCCAAGGACTTGCAGGCAGCGCCTCTTCAATCGTTTTCACGGGATTTCACTGGTTTTGACGGGTCTGTAGTGACACTTTAGTGACAGTCGGCCGAATCTGAACCCGGAGCGAAGTTAGTGTCACTATAACGTCGCGCAAGGCCAGTATATTCAGATTGTTGCAGAGAATTTTTCTGCATCATCCCCTGGAAGATCCACACCCCACTGCTTGGCATCTTACCGGAGTTCCTTTGCGAGCCGAAAAGCGCTTTGGATGGACAAAACC
>CAWHVO010000004.1:0-293134 GCA_963832905.1 Terriglobia bacterium
GCCGAGGGCGACCCGCGTCGCCATCAGGTGACCGAACTGCCGCCGATTAAAGCTCATGTCACCGAGTATCAATGCCACCGCCTCGTCTGTCCGGAATGCGGCAAGGCAACCCAGGCCGAACTGCCACCGCAAGCACGGCGTCATTTCGGAGCGCAGTTGACCGCCCTCATTGCCTATCTGACCGTGGTCTGTCGAATGCCGCGCCGCGTGGTGCATGAACTACTGGAACAGGTTCTGGGCATCCCACTCAGTCTGGGCAGTATTCAGAACAGTTGGGAAGAGGTCAGCGACGCGGTCGCCGACCCCTGTGCGGAACTGGAGCGGCAACTGCCCAACGAGCCGGTCGTCAACAGCGATGAAACCGGATACCGGACCAGCGGCGAAAAGCGCTGGCTGTGGGCTCTGGTGGCGACGAGCTTCGTCTTTTACAGGATCGCCGCATCGCGCGGAGCCGAGGTGCTGGTGCAATTACTGGGCGAAATATACGCCGGCATTCTCTGCAGCGACCGCTGTCCCACTTACCTGAAGTACCACAAAGGCGTCGGCCAGTTCTGTTGGGCTCATTTCAAACGAAATATCCTCGGCGTACTGGAAATCGGCAAGACCAGCGACGCGGAACGCTTCTGCCGCGACGCTCTGGCCCTGCATGCCCGGTTGTTCCGGCTGTGGCATCGTTTCCGCGACGGACCTGGCGTTCGATACGGTCCCCTTACACGCGATCAGTTGATTGCAAAGTCGATTCCGCTGGAGAAGAAGTTCTTCGCCCTGGCGGACCGCTATCTTGATAGCCGCGACAAAGACGTGGCGAATCTCGCGCGGGCGCTGCTGCAGCACTTTGAAAGGTTTTTCGCCTTTCTACGCCATGAGGGTGTCGAGCCGACCAATAACGTCGCGGAGCGCGCGCTTCGATGCGCCGTGCAATGGCGCAAGATCAGTTTCGGTAGCCGCAGCCCTCAAGGCGAAATCGCGGTTGCGCGCCTGCTCACAGTGGCTCGCACCTGCCGCATGCAGAATCGAGTTCCGCTGCATTATCTTGCGACTGCGTTACGCTCATACCGAACAGGGCTGGCCGTCCCCTCACTGCTCAAACCAGCATCAACCACCTGAACTGTTACCAAAATCCTGTGGTTCAGTCCGTGGGGCGGACGATCGCTTTCTGTCGTCTGCCCTTACACCTGCACGAGAAGATAATCCACAAACCACGATGGACTGCCCCGCGCTGCTCGTTTGGAAGTGTGCAAACCACCGTCAGGTAAGCGATGAGTGCTGTCAGTTGGGGACCGAAGTTACCCGTCGCTTCCTTCGGGAGCGCCGCCTGCGTCGCTTTGCCGCATGCCGGACAAAGCGCGCGCTGACACTGGTACTCGGTGATATGCGCTTCGATGGGCGGCAGTTCGGTTACCTGATGCCGTCGCGGTTCCCCTTCGACGGCGGGCTTTGGACCGCGGCCGGGGAACCGATGGTTGCAGTGACGGCAGCAGGGCGGGAACACCTCGATCACTTCATTGACTCGTTCGGCCGGCACGAGCTCGCGCCAGCGGCCGCGATGGCCGGGCTGGCCCCCCGGTTTTCGGCGGCCCTTTTTCCTCTTGCTGCCTCGCTGTCGTTGTTCGCCCGCCAGTCCATCTGAGGAAGGTGGCTTGGATGAGGTTGTTGAGTTTTGCCGCCGCAGGCCTAGCTGACGCTCGAGATCCGCGATCTGCTTTTCGCACTCGGAAATCTGCTTCTCCGCTTCGGCGATTTCCTTTTCGGCCTCCGCCAGTTTCCTGTCGCGCTCTATCAGTTGCTGCCGCAGATTCTCGTTCTCGCGGACCAGCCGCTCATTGCTCACGTTCCAGCCGCCGCCGATCGAATTGCGGCGGATTGTTTTGCTGCAGCGAACAATCTCGGCGATTTGAAGCCTTCAAACATCTACACTGCCAGGTTTTTCAGCAAATATCCAGGTCTAAGTTGAAGATTTTTCGAGGCTTCCTGTTACGTCGCCTTATGCAGGGGGCGTGAACTGTTACATTTGAAGACTATCATGATGTTGAAACGATTGAAATATGGGTAGAGGCTAGTTTAGCTGTCCCTGCGTGTTCAGCGTTACGCTTCATCGATAATTTTCGGTTCCTTTCGTTCATGACGCGGCCGATGTCAATGTTGCGACCCGTCGTGAACAGTTCAACATAGGTCGTCGTAGGAGTCAAGGCCGCCCTGCGACTGGCGCCATCGGATCGCCCAGCCCCCGCAAGTCAAACAAAAAAGCCGGGCGAGCCCTATCGGATCGCCCGGCCATTAGTTTGATTTAACCCCGTCCACTTACTCCGCCAGCGTTTCTTCCGGCCCCAGGTCTTCGCTCAGCCCGCCCGTGTACTGCAGCCGGGCTTCGTCCTCATACCCCGCCAGCGCATCGAGCGTGGGTTCGGGGATCGGCTCTTCCACGATGTCCTCGCCCGCGATACGGGTCCGGCGATAAAACTCCATGCCGGTGCCCGCCGGAACCAGCCGGCCCATGATCACGTTCTCCTTCAGGCCGCGCAGATAATCCACCTTGCCGTTGATCGCGGCTTCGGTGAGTACGCGCGTGGTCTCCTGGAAGCTCGCCGCCGAGATGAACGAATCGGTCGAAAGCGAAGCCTTCGTGATGCCCAGCAGCACCGCTTTACCCTGCGCCGGACGCCCGCCCGCTTCCTCCGTCCTCTGATTCTCCGCGCGGAACTTGAACTTGTCCACCACTTCCTCCGGCAGGAATTCCGTGTCGCCGATATCTTCCACGCGCACCCAGCGCATCATCTGCCGCGAGATGACTTCCAGATGCTTGTCGTTGATATTGACGCCCTGCAGCCGATAGACTTCCTGAATTTCGTTGACGAGATACTTCTGCAGTTCCTTCTCGCCGCGCACATCCAGAATGTCGTGCGGGTTGCGCGGCCCATCCATCAGCGGATCGCCCGCCGCCACGCGCTCGCCTTCCTGCACATTGATATGTACGCCGCGCGGCAGCGAATATTCGCGCTCTTCGCCGTCGTCGCCCACGATGTAGATCTTGCGCTGGCCCTTCGACAGTTCGCCGTACTTCACCACGCCGTTGATCTCCGCCATGATCGCGCTCTCACGCGGCTTGCGCGCTTCGAACAGTTCGACCACACGCGGCAGACCGCCCGTGATGTCCTTGGTCTTCGTGGTTTCGCGCGGGATCTTGGCGATAACATCGCCCGCGTGCACTTCCTCGCCGTCCTGCACCATCAGGTGCGCGTGCGTCGGCATCAGGTACTTGCGCGAACCGCCCGGGCCCTTCACCTGCACCATCGGCTGCCGTTTTTCATCCGGCGAATCGGTGACCACGAGCTGCGACATGCCGGTCACTTCGTCCACCTGCTCGGCGAGCGTGATGCCCTCCTGCAGATCCTTGAAATGCACCGCGCCGGTAAGCTCGGTCAGGATCGAGAACGTATACGGATCCCATTCGAGCAGGATCTGGTTGGCTTTCACCGGATCGCCGTCGGCGATCGTAATACGCGCGCCGTACACCACCGGATAGCGTTCTTTTTCGCGCTGCTTGTCGTCGACGATCGCCAGAATGCCGTTGCGGTTCATCGCAATGATTTCGCCCTTTTCGTTGCGCACCCACTGGATGTTGATGTACTTCGCGAAGCCGTCCGACTTGGCGTCCTGCTTCGACTGCTCGGAGATCCTGGTCGCCGTGCCGCCGATGTGGAACGTACGCATCGTCAGCTGCGTGCCGGGTTCGCCGATCGACTGCGCCGCGATCACGCCGACCGCTTCGCCGCGCTCGACCAGACGCCCGGTCGCCAGGTTGCGTCCGTAGCACATCACGCAAACGCCGCGCTTCGATTCGCAGGTCAGCACCGAACGGATCTTCACGCGTTCGATGCCGGCCGCCTGAATCGCCGCCGCGAGATCTTCGGTGATCTCCTGATTGACCGCCACGATCACGTTGCCTTCGTAATCGCGCTGATCTTCGAGAGCCACGCGGCCCACGATGCGGTCGCGCAGGGCTTCGATGATTTCGCCCGATTCGATGATCGGCTCGACCACGATGCCTTCCGTGGTGCCGCAATCGTTTTCGCTGATGATCACGTCCTGCGCCACGTCGACCAGACGCCGCGTGAGGTAACCGGAATCGGCCGTCTTGAGCGCCGTATCCGCCAGACCCTTGCGCGCGCCGTGCGTCGAGATGAAGTACTGCAGCACGTTGAGGCCTTCGCGGAAGTTCGCCGTGATGGGCGTTTCGATGATTTCGCCCGAGGGCTTGGCCATCAGACCGCGCATACCGGAGAGCTGGCGGATCTGCTGTTTCGAACCGCGCGCGCCGGAATCGGCCATGATGTAAATCGGATTGAGGTAGCGGCCGGTGCGGTCGTCCTCTTCCATGGCGGTGAACATTTCATCCGAAACCTTTTCCGTGACGCGGCGACCAGATTTCGATGATCTTGTTGTAGCGTTCGCCGTGGGTGATGGCGCCGTCCTGATACTGGCTTTCGACCGCGACAACTTCCTTCTCGGCGTTCTTCACCAGCTCGGCCTTCTCGCCCGGCACGACCATGTCGTCGACGCCGATCGAAATGCCGGCGCGCGTGGCATAGAGGAAGCCGAGGTTCTTGACCTCGTCGAGCATGCCGACCGTGATCTGCAGGCCGAACTTCAGGTAGCAGTACTGCACCAGCTGGGCGAGACCCTTCTTCTTGAGCAGGCCGTTGATGAACGGCATCTCTTCGGGAAGGTGGTCGTTGAAGATCACGCGGCCGACGGTCGTGTCCATGTACTGCTTCACGAACTCGATCGGCTCGGTGTGCATGATGTTCTGGTTATCGAACGCCTTGTTGAGGTCGATGACTTTGCCGGTGTAGCGCAGCTTGATCGGCGTCAGCGTTTCGACTTCGCCCATTTCGAGCGCGATCAGAACGTCATCGGTTGAAGCGAACGTGCGGCCTTCGCCTTTCGCGCCCGGACGCGTCTTCGTCAGGTAGTAGCAGCCGAGCACCATGTCCTGCGTGGGAACGGTGATCGGGGCCGCCATGCGCCGGCGAAAGAATGTTGTTCGACGCCAGCATCAGCGTGGCCGCTTCGATCTGCGCTTCGGGCGACAGCGGAATGTGCACCGCCATCTGATCGCCGTCGAAATCCGCGTTGAACGCGGTGCAGACCAGCGGGTGAATCTTCAGCGCTTTGCCTTCGACCAGCACCGGCTCGAAAGCCTGAATGCCGAGGCGGTGCAGCGTGGGAGCGCGGTTCAGCAGAATCGGATGGTCCTTGATGACTTCTTCGAGGATGTCCCAAACCACGGGATCCTGCTGCTCGACAAGTTCCTTCGCCTGCTTGATCGTGGTGCAGTGGCCGCGCTGTTCCAGCCGGTGATAGATGAACGGCTTGAACAGTTCGAGCGCCATCTTCTTCGGCAGACCGCACTGGTGCAGCTTCAGCTCGGGTCCCACCACGATGACCGAACGGCCCGAGTAGTCGACGCGCTTGCCGAGCAGGTTCTGGCGGAAGCGGCCCTGCTTGCCTTTCAGCGTGTCGGAGAGCGACTTGAGCGGGCGGTTGTTGGCGCCGCGCAGCACGCGTCCGCGGCGGCCGTTGTCGAACAGCGCGTCCACGGCTTCCTGCAGCATGCGCTTTTCATTGCGGACGATCACGTCCGGCGCATGCAGCTCCATCAGCTTCTTCAGGCGGTTGTTGCGATTGATGACGCGGCGATAGAGATCGTTCAGATCGGACGTCGCGAAACGGCCGCCATCGAGCGGCACGAGGGGACGCAGTTCCGGCGGAATCACCGGCAGCACGTCGAGAATCATCCACTCCGGCTTGTTGCCCGACTTGCGGAAGCTCTCGACCACGCGCAGGCGCTTGGCGAACTTCAGCTTCTTCTGCTGCGACGTCTCCGTCTTCATCTTTTCGCGAATGTCTTCGCTCAGATATTCGACGTCGATCTTCTTGAGCAGTTCTTTGATGCCTTCGGCGCCCATCATGGCGACGAACTTGCCGGCGGTCTCGGGATCCTGCTCGAGCTGCCGCTTGCGTTCGTCGGAAATCACTTCGCCCTGCGAGAGGTCGGCGACTTCGCCCGGATCGACTATCACGTAAGCTTCGAAATACAGCACGCGCTCGAGCTCACGCAGCGTGATGTCGAGCAGATGGCCGATGCGCGACGGCAGTCCTTTGAAGAACCACACGTGCGAGCACGGGCTGGCCAGTTCGATGTGTCCGAGCCGTTCACGGCGGACGCGCGCCAGCGTCACTTCGACGCCGCACTTGTCGCAGATCACGCCGCGGTGCTTCATCCGCTTGTATTTGCCGCAGAGGCATTCCCAGTCCGTCACGGGTCCGAAGATGCGCGCGCAGAACAGGCCGTCGCGTTCCGGCTTGAACGTGCGGTAGTTGATGGTTTCCGGCTTCGTGACTTCGCCGTGGCTCCAGCTGCGGATTTTTTCCGGCGAAGCCAGCGAAATCCGGATGGAATCAAAGTCCGCGGTAATATTTGCCCGATCGTAGGGAGAGGATCGCATTTAGGGTCTCCTAAGAAAAACCAAAAACATTTAGCCACGGATAAAAACCGGATAAAAGCAGCTAAGAATCTTATTGAGTTTTTATCCGGTTGTTATCCGTGGCCATCTTTAATCCGCCGCGAGCGCCGTATCCTCGGTCTGCTCGCGGAACTTCTTCATCAGTTCGACATCGAGGCACAGCGACTGCAGCTCGCGGATCAGCACGTTGAACGATTCCGGCACGCCCGGCTCGATCGCCGCCTCGCCCTTGACGATGGCCTCGTAGATCTTCGCGCGTCCGTACACGTCGTCCGACTTCGCCGTCAGCAGCTCCTGCAGAATGTAAGCCGCGCCGTAGGCTTCCAGCGCCCAGACTTCCATCTCGCCGAAGCGCTGTCCGCCGAACTGCGCCTTGCCGCCCAGCGGCTGCTGCGTGATCAGCGAATACGGTCCGATCGAGCGCGCATGAATCTTGTCGTCCACCAGGTGCGAGAGCTTCAGCATGTAGATGTAGCCCACCGTCACCGGCTGCTCGAATTCGATACCCGTCATGCCGTCGTACAGCTTGGTCTTGCCAGACGACGGCAGACCCGCTTTCTTCAGCATGTCCTTGATGCCTTTTTCCGTGGCGCCGTCGAAGACCGGGGTGGCAAACTGCACGCCCAGCGCCTTCGCCGCCCAGCCGAGGTGGGTTTCGAGAATCTGTCCCACGTTCATGCGGCTCGGGACGCCCAGAGGATTGAGCACGATCTCGACGGGCGTTCCGTCGGGCAGATACGGCATGTCCTCTTCAGGAAGAATGCGCGCGATGACGCCCTTGTTTCCATGGCGTCCGGCCATCTTGTCGCCGACCGACAGCTTGCGCTTCATTGCGATGTAAACCTTGACGAGCTTGATCACGCCCGGCGGCAGTTCATCGCCCTTGCGCAGCTTGGCGACCTTTTCGTCGGTGATCTTTTCGAGCACCGCGATCTGGCGCGACGTCATCTCTTCGATTTCGTCGATCTGTTCGTTGACGCGCGCGTCCTTATTGGGGAAACGCACGCGCTTCAGGTCGCGCGAACGCGTTTTCTCAATCGACTCGCGGTCCAGAATCGCGCCCTTCGCGAACAGTCTCTTGTTGGTCTTTTCGTCGTGCAGGTCGGCCAGCACTTCCTTGCCTTCCAGCAGATTGGCGAGACGCTTGGCGCGCTCGTCGGTCAGAATGCGGATTTCGTCGGAAAGGTTGCGCTGCAGCCGCGCGATCTGGGTTTCTTCAATGCGCCGCGACCGTTCGTCCTTGTCCTGACCTTTGCGCGAGAAGATCTTGCAGTCGACCACCGTGCCTTCGATGCCCGGCGGGCAGTAGAGCGAGGCGTCCTTCACGTCGCCGGCCTTTTCGCCGAAGATGGCGCGGAGGAGTTTTTCTTCCGGCGTCAGCTGCGTTTCGCCCTTGGGCGTTACTTTGCCCACGAGGATGTCGCCCGGCTTCACCGTGGCGCCGATGCGGATCACGCCCGATTCATCCAGATTGCGCAGGAACGAATCGGCAATGTTCGGGATGTCGCGCGTGATTTCTTCCGGTCCCAGCTTGGTGTCGCGCGCTTCGATTTCGAATTCCTCGATGTGGATCGAAGTGTAGTAATCTTCGCGCACCAGCTTTTCGCTGACCAGAATTGCGTCTTCGAAGTTGTAGCCGCGCCACGGCATGAACGCCACCAGCACGTTCCGCCCAAGCGCCAGCTCGCCCATATCGGTGCAGGGCCCGTCGGCCAGCACCTGACCCTTGATCACCCGCTGGCCCTGATAAGCGATGGGCTTCTGGTTGATGCAGGTGTTCTGGTTCGAGCGCTTGAACTTCGTCATCTGGTAGATGTCGGCGCCGACTTCGCGCGACATCTGGCCCTCATGCGCTGTCCCTTCCACGCGGACAATAATGCGTTCGGAATCGACCGAATCCACGATGCCGGCGCGTTTGCAGAGGATCACCGCGCCGGAATCGCGCGCCGTGACGTACTCCATGCCAGTGCCGACATACGGCGCATCGCCGCGCAGCAGCGGAACCGCCTGGCGCTGCATGTTCGATCCCATCAGCGCGCGGTTGGCGTCGTCGTTCTCGAGGAACGGAATCAGACTCGCCGCCACCGATACCAGCTGCTTCGGGCTGACGTCCATGTACTCGATTTCATCCCGGCCCTTGAGCACGAAGTTGCCGGCCTGACGCGCGTTGGCGAGTTCAGGAACGATGCGGCCGTCGGTATCGATCTCGACGTTCGCCTGCGCGATGGTGTACTTGTCTTCTTCCCACGCCGAGAGGTAGTCGCAGTGCGCGACAAATTCGGCCCTCTGCTTGTTGCCTGAAATCGATTTGTTGGCTTTTTCCAGTGCGTCGCGTTCGATCACGTCGCCGACCTTGAATGCCGTATCGCCCGGATTCAGGATGCGAATCTGATCGATCACCACGCCGCCGATGACCTTCTTGTACGGGCTTTCGATGAAGCCGTAGTCGTTGATGCGCGCAAAGCACGACAGCGAGGAAATCAGACCGATGTTCGGACCTTCCGGCGTTTCGATCGGACAGATACGCCCGTAGTGCGTCGGATGCACGTCGCGCACTTCGAATCCGGCACGTTCGCGGGACAGACCGCCCGGTCCAAGGGCCGAGAGACGCCGCTTGTGCGTGATCTCCGAGAGCGGATTGGTCTGATCCATGAACTGCGACAGCTGGCTCGATCCGAAGAATTCGCGGATCGCCGCCATCACGGGCTTGGCGTTCACCAGGTCGTGCGGCATCGCCGTCGACATTTCCTGGTAGACCGACATCTTTTCCTTGATGGCTCGCTCCATGCGTACCAGGCCGATGCGGAACTGGTTCTCCAGCAGTTCGCCCACGGCGCGCACCCGGCGGTTGCCGAGGTGATCGATGTCATCCACCGCCCCGATGCCCTTGCGCAGCTTGAGCAGGTAGCTGATGGTGTCGCGGAAGTCTTCCGGATGCAGAATACGCGGATCGTAATTCGAACCGTCCGCCTTCCGGCGCACCGGCGACTCAGGTGCGTCGTAGATCTTGATCGAAAACTTCATGCGCCCGACGCGCGAGAAATCGTACTTGCGCGCATCGAAGAACATGCCGTCGAACAGCTGCGTGGCGGTATCCACCGTGGGCGGATCGCCCGGCCGCAGTTTGCGGTAGATTTCAATCAACGCTTCCCGGCGCGTCTTGACCGGGTCTTTTCTTATCGTGCTGGAGATCACGGTGCCGACATCGTCGCGCTCGGGGAAGAACACGTCGAAGCTCTCGGTGCCGGCTTCAATCAGCTTCGAGATAACGGTCGGTGTCAGCTCCTGATTGGCGTCGATCATCACTTCGCCGGTCAACATGTCGACCACGTCGGCCGCCATGTAAGCGCCTTCCAGGTCGTTCACCGCCACTTCGACGTGCGCGATCTTGTTTTTGACGATTTCCTTCATCAGGCCGGTAGTGATCTTGCGGCCCTGCGGCACCACGGTTTCGCCCGCCTTGTTGTTGATGGCGTGCGAAAGCTTCAGGCCGATCAGATTGTCGTCGACATTCCACTGCAGCTTGCTGTCCTTGATACGGACCGTCGAGACGCGGTAGAACGTGCGCAGAATCTGCTCGTCGGTTTCGAGGCCGAGCGCGCGCAGAAACACCGAGCCATAGAACTTGCGCTTGCGGTCGATGCGCACGTACAGCAGGTTCTTGTTGTCGTATTCGAATTCCACCCAGCTGCCGCGGTAGGGAATGATCTTGCCGAGAAAGTAGCCCTGCGCCGCCACACGCTCGAAGAAAACGCCGGGCGAGCGGTGCAGCTGGCTGACGATGACGCGCTCGGTACCGTTGATGATGAACGTACCGTTATTCGTCATCAGCGGAATTTCGCCGAAGAAGACTTCCTGCTCCTTGATGTCGCGCACGCTCTTCTGGCCGGTTTCGGCGTCTTTGGCGTACACGGTCAGGCGGATGGTGACCTTGAGCGGCGCCGCGTACGTCATGCCGCGCTCTTCGCACTCGGCCTGGTCGTATTTCAGCTGCAGGCCGACCGGGTCGCCGCACTTGTTGCAGAACGTGACGATATTGCGGTTGAACGTGCCGCAGTGGTGGCAGAGGATGTCGCCCGCGTGGAACGGATCGGTTTTGATGGTCGCGCCGCACGCCGGATTGCGGCAGGTGGAACGCAGGTGGTGCAACCCTTTCAGGTTGCCGCACTTGCACTCCCAGTTGCCGATCGAATAATCGACGAACTCGAGCTGACTGACGCCGCGGAAATCGGAAATGGGGAAGACGGAGGTAAATACCGTCTGCAGTCCGATGTCCTCGCGCTCATTCGGCAGAAGGTCCATCTGCAGGAACTTCTCGTACGAGTTTTTCTGTACTTCGATCAGATTCGGGATCGGGATCGAAGTCTTGATCCTGGAAAAATCGACTCTATCGGGGGCCAGACCGGTTTCAGACATAGGATTCGGGATACTCCATAACAAACGGCACAGAATACGGACAGGCAGGGGCGTCCATAGACTTCCCTACCTGCACAACAGGAATGCGGAAACAAGCGCACAGGGCGAAGGCTCCGTTGTGCGCGATAATAAAGTTGGGTGGCCACTCCCCGGACGGAGAACGGAGCCACCCGCAAAAACTAAACTGCGGGAATTCTTGCTGGGTACGCGAACTACGAAGCGTGAAGCGCACACGTTGTGCGCATTAGACAACGTGCTGAGATTTCGTGCGGGGGGAAGTTGAGTTACACGTATTGCGTTGACGCGCAGGCGCAAAAAGCCCCTACCCGCGGTCTTGGTCGGCTTGCAATTGAACTGCCGGGATTTCAGCGCCACCGTCACCAATCCGGGTTTGATTCCGGTCGATACCAACGCCAACTTACGAAGGTAGCACCGAAATTTCAACCTGTCAACACCAAAGTACAAGAGCGGCACGAGAACTGGAGTCTCCTGCCGCCAAATCCTCCCCGAAGGGACCGCAACCGAAAGGTGGCACAGGCTTTAGCCTGTGCCACCTACTTTAATTCGACGGTTGCGCCCGCGTCGACGAACTTCTTCTTGATGGTCTCGGCTTCTTCCTTGCTGACGCCTTCCTTGACAGGCTTGGGCGCGCCGTCCACCAGGTCCTTGGCTTCCTTCAGACCGAGGCTGGTAACCTCGCGCACCGCTTTGATGACGTTGATCTTGTTTGCGCCGGCCGCCGTCAGAACCACCGTGAACTCGGTCTTCTCTTCCACCGCCGGAGCCGCTGCCGCCGCCGCACCGCCACCCGCCACCATCACGGGCGCCGCTGCCGCCGCCGACACTCCCAGTTTCTCTTCAAGCAGCTTCACGAGCTGAGACGCTTCGAGCAGCGTCAGCCCCTGAATCTGATCCGAAATTGCATTGATGTCCGCCATGATCCTTCCTTAAACCCTTTCCTTCGAAATCTGCGGGCCTCAGCCCTGAAACTTGTTGTTCTGAACGCCCTGGTTGACCACCACCGCCAGATTGCGTCCCACCGCATTCATTGCCGTTACCAGCCGCTGTGCCGGAGCATTGATCACATACAGCAGCTTCGAGAAAATCTCCTCTTTCGAGGGCATATTGGCGAGGTCGTTGATCGCGCCGATATCGATCGCGCGGCCTTCCACCAGACCCGCCTTGAAAGTGAACGACGGATTCGTCTTCGCATACGTCGTCAGGACCTTCGCCAGCTGCACCGGATCGTCGGTGAGGGCAATCGAGGTCATCCCTTTGAGACCCTTGAGCACCGCTTCGGACGCCGTGCCTTCGGAAGCGATCTCGGCGATGTTGTTCTTGACGACCTTGTAGCTGCCGCCCGCGCCGCGAATGGTCTTACGCAGGTTGTAATCCTGCTCGACGGTCAGTTTGGCGAAACCGGTCACGAACACGTTCTTCGCTTTTTCCAGCTCCTTGCGCAGCCGCTCGAAATCTTTTTTCTTCTCGTCTCGGTTCTTCATTTCAGACTCCGGCTATTCCTGTGCAGCCGTTTCCTTGGCAGCCATTTCGGCCACATCGATCGAAATGCCCGGGCTCATCGTCGAGCAAATCGTCGCGCTGCGGACATACTTGCCCTTCGCCACCGAAGGCTTGGCCTTCAGGACGGCGCCGATCAGACTGGTCGCGTTCTCGACAAGCTTCACCGGCGTGAAGCTGATCTTGCCGATCGGAGCGTGGATGATGCCGGTCTTGTCGACGCGGAACTCCACTTTGCCGGCTTTCACTTCCTGCACGGCTTTGGCGACGTTCGCCGTCACCGTGCCGGTCTTCGGGTTCGGCATCAGACCGCGCGGCCCAAGCACTTTGCCGAGCTTACCGACCGAACGCATCATGTCGGGCGTGGCGATAACGGCGTCGAACGCGGTCCAGTTCTCCGACTGAATCTTGTTGACCATGTCCTCGCCGCCGACGAAATCGGCTCCCGCTTCCTGCGCCTCGCGCAGCTTGTCGCCGCTGGCGATCACGAGCACGGTTTTCGATCTGCCGAGGCCGTTGGGCAGCACCACCGTGCCGCGCACCATCTGATCCGCGTGCTTGGGATCGACGCCCAGACGCATGTGAATCTCGACCGTCTCGTCGAATTTCGCGAACTTGATCTTCTGGAGAAGAGGAACCGCTTCGGTGAGGGGGTAGTCGTGCGCTGCTTCCACCTGTTTAAGCGCACTCTGATACTTTTTGCCTGGTTTTCTTGCCATATCTCCTCATGGTTCAAACGGCGGCGCTAATAAACTACAGGCGCACACGCCTCCCATAGAGCCAAACGGGGTACGAAGAGATAGTACCACGTGCGAAACCACCCCGCAACTCGCGACCAGCCCTGCGTGTCAAGGCAAGGTCTTAAGTCGTTCATTTAAGGCCGAGGCCGGCATCTCCAAGCGTCCCCGGTTATCGCTGAGTGGCTACAGTTTTTAATTAGTCACAGTTGCGAGCGGGGCCCCTCAGTCCCGCCACATTCCCGACCACAGGCCCGTCTCAGGGATCAGACGGTTTGTTCTGGGAAAAGGCCGGGCATCCACCGGCCCGCCAATGACGCTGGAAACAACAAGCGAAGCGGGGCGCGCGAGTTTTCAGCGCCGAGCACTCCTTTGTCCATAAGAGTTGAAACGATGCGCCGCGCTTGGCGTTCAGCTGTGCCAACAATCGCGTCCACATCCCTTCGGGGCAACGTACCGCGATAAAGGATGGCTTCGAGGATCGCGCTGGCCTTGGGGGCAACTCCCCAAGCTTCGTTTCCTCATCGGCCCACACGAGAATGCGAGCGCGCAGGCGATCTGGCTGGACGAGGCCTTCCATGAGCGTTACCTGGTCGATGCAAGCCGTCAGAAAGAAGCGCGTGAAAGCAACGAGTGCTTCCTCGCTCAGCGTGCCGCGTCCGTCAAGATCGTTGCGGCGGGGCAAGTCGCAATCTGCGAGATGCTCCTTGTACGCCTCAACATTACTCGCAAGACCACGGGCCACAGACCAAACTGCGCCGGTATCGAGTTCCTCCAGCAAGACAGCGTGCGACATCAGTCTCGCCACGCGTCCATTGCCGTCAAGAAAAGGGTGCATCCAAAGTAGACGGTGATGCGCTGCCGCGGTAGAGATAATCGAGTCCGCCTTGCCGACCTTTCGATAGAACGTTTCGAAATGTTGAAGGAACCGAGGTACAGCGCCCGGACTGATAGCAATGTGCTGTCCGACCTTAACGTCGTGACCTCGCAGCTCTCCAGGAATCAGACGAATTCGTTCTTTAGTCCTGGGGTTTTCTACCCACAAAAGATCCTCGGGTAACAATTCACAAAAACGTGAGTGTGTCTCACAAATCCCGTCAGCAGTGATGGCGCGACGGCCCTTGAGCCCTCCAGCATCGATCCACTGTTGAACGGCGATGTGCGCTCGAGCTTCCTGCTGAAGATCGCGCTTCCGCGCATCGGCGCTATACTCCTCTTTCAACGCTCGTTCGATTTCCACAGGGTGCGTGTTGTGCCCCTCGATCAGGTTCGAATAGTAACAATTCATTGCCCGAACGAGGTCCGCGAGTGATGTGATCACACTCGGCGGCAAGCTGCGGCGAAATCCGGCTGATTTCTGAGTGAGCTCAAGCGCGAGATCCGTCAGTTGTGGCCGATCCCGGCAGCGCTCGCCGACGAGCAAAGGTTCCGTCCGCGAGACCAGCTCGCCTCTCTCGACCGCTTCCATGTCCGCCTGTATGACCGCCAAGGAATCTATCCAAAACGTCTACAGATAAATTGTATATGAAGATCTAACGGTGTCGTTAAGACCGTTCAAATGTCCGCTTAAATGTCCGCAGAAAACTGGCTAGGAACTACAAATTGTGAAGCCCGTCAAAAGCTGAGCACCTTCGGACTTTGGTCTGTTACCAACCATGCACGGATCGTGCCTGGCTGACCGTCTCCGAATGGATTGCCGAGGGCTATTTCTCGGCTCGCGGCATTGGCTATGACTGATTCCTCAGATCCATTTGCGGCGAACGGGCTCTCGCCATCCGGCCCGGTTTCGAATTAGCCGAGCAGTTGCTGGAACGCCTGCGTTGACTCTATTCCCTGGCCCGCACTTTGGTTTTAATGGCCCTGGCATCCGTTACGGTATAGCCGGCCGGAATCTGAAACAGGCCGGCATCCGGTTCCGTGCGAACGATATTGGTCACCTCGAAGCTGCTGTCTCCGAAGCGCGGGTCCGAACTGGAGCTCTTCACCACCATCTGCAGATCGTTCGAGTACCAGCTTTCGCTGGTCACCTGAATGGGCCGGTCGTTGCCAATCTCCCCGGCCGCGATCGTGCTGCTGGTCTGGCGCCCGGTTGCCATCACGCCATTGATGTTCTGTGGCGCGAGTGCCTCGACTTTCTCCCGCGATGAGGGCTCCTGTTCCGGGTGCCCGTTGTCCACCGTTGCATATGAGTAAGCGTAGTTGAGTTGCGGGCCGTCCAGCGTCACCGCCCGCTGAATGTCTGTCTTAAGCCGCAGCTTTTCTCCGGTCGCGTAAATCGTCGGCGCCGGCATCTTCTGCGCCGTTTGGTCCGCCGGGTTCAGCACCAGGTTGAATCCCGCCACCGGGTCCTGAATCGTCACGAAGCCCGACCCCTCCGGCCCGCTTTCCACGCGCGTGCGCCCCACGCTGTCGCGATAAACCTGCTGCGACTCGCTGCGTTCGATTCTGGTGCCGTCGCCCAGCACCTGCAGGCTGTGTGTTTGCTCCACGGCCGAAAAAGGACTGCCGGCAACCGCGCCGGGCGCCATCAACCCCATCCCCGGCGAAGCCATCACAAAAACGCCCGCCCCGCCGGGAGCCGTCTGCGCCGTGATGACCCCGGCCTGCTGGTAGACAATTCCCGCATTAGGCGGTGTCTGTGCGGACGCTGTAATCGCAGCCGCGGCAAATATCAAGCACGTCGTTTTCATGGAATTGTTCTCCTCTCCGAACCGAAATCGGAATTCTCAAAAGAAACCAGCCGCAGCGCCCGGATGCGCCCGTCCTTACTCACCAGCACGTCCGCCTGCGCGAACGCCGAAGGGTCCGGGGCAGCAGCGACGAGCCCCACTGCGACCAGCGCGGTGACCGGCATCGCGACCCGCATCATCGCGACCGGCTCCCGCGGGTCGAGCGGCAGCGTGTAAGGGATTGGCACGAACGGCGCCTCATCGTCATCCGGTTTCGGCGCGCGCCGCCGGTGCGCGTGTCGTACGACTTGCTTCGCAACACGTTCACCCGATGCCGTCGCGGGTGGCGAACTCACAGCGGACATCGTCGGCGCGGGAGCCTGCACCGTAACCGGCGGTTCAGTCGGCCGCAGCAGCGCGAAACCAGCGACCGCGGCCGCCAGCGTCCCGCACGCCACGGCCAGTCTCCCATAAGGCCGGCGCGCCGATCGCACCGCGGCAAACTCTTCAAGCAGAAACGATTCGATCTCTTTCGGTGGCCCGGCCGTTTCGTCCTGCGCGGCCTCTTTCATCAGACTTGTCAACCCGGCCTGCTCGTCGAAAAATCGCGCGCAATCGGAACATTCACGCAGATGATCGCAGACGTCTGCGTCCGGCCCGCAATCGCGCGCCAGATCCGTCACCCGGCCTCGCCAAATCTCGCAGTTCATACCCCGCACTCCTGCTTTTCCTTTTCTCCCTTTTCCTTATCCGCTTCGAATTTCCTCGCCAGCAAATCGCGTGCCCGGTGCAGCCGCGACCGGACCGTCCCGACCGCGCATTCCACAATCGCCGCCGCCGCCTCGTAAGTGCGCCCTTCCAGATCGCAAAGCACCACCACCTCGCGGTAACGCGCCGGAAGAGCCGCAATCAATTCGCGCAGCCGATCCGCGCGGGATTCGTGAAGGGCTGCCGCCTGCGGCCCGAAGTCCGCCCGCACATCGGCTTCTTCGAGCGGCACCCATCTTCGCTCGTCGTGCCATCGACGCATCAGAATCCGCCGCGCCACGCCCGTGAGGAACGCTCCCAGACTGCCCCGCGCCGGATCGAAATGTTCCGGATTATGAATCAGCCAGACGAAAACGTCCTGGGTAATCTCCGCTGCTTTAGTCGGGTCACCCGTCAGGTGAACCGCAAAACGATAAACCACCGGACTATGACTCCGATAGATCATTGCGAAAGCCTCATGGTCACCTTGACGGAACCGAGCCAGCAAAGCCCCTTCGTTTTCCGCGCCGGGCATTCTCATGATCTATTGCACACGAGACTTAGCCGGAGTTCCGCAGATAGAGCAACCAGAACTATTATTGTAAAGATTAAGAATATCTGATGTCGCCGGTACTATAACTACCAGTATTTCTTATCGATCCGGTCCTGGTAGTTACGTTATCCCTCCAGTTGGCGGAAGGGAGATTCCCCCCAATTAACGCTTTGGGTTATTGATATTAACGAGTTAGCAATGTTATAACATGGCAGGTGCTTTTGCACACCCGAAAGCCTTGACACGCGGTTGCGTGTGGAGCATATTGTTTTGGAAAAGCAACGTCTCACCAAGTCGCTGACGCTTACTTTGCTGTCGGTTTTTGTTCTGGCGAGCGCCGCATTTGCGGGTACGCTCTCACCCGAGATCAACAATCTCCCACCCAACCAGGCTTTCCGGGCGATCATCACCTACGCACCGCAAACTGCGCAGAGCGAAGCGATACAAGGAGCAGTGCAATCGGTGGGCATAGCGATGACTTCCAGCCTGCCGCAGGGTGGGGTCGCCACACTGACGCCGGCGATGGCGCAGCAATTGGTCCAGTCTTCTTCGATAGCGCACATTTCGGTGGATCACGCTCTGCAGGCTACCGGCACTGCGATGCCGGTTTACGATTATCTGCCTGAGTCGCTCCACACGCTGCCGCAGTCCATTCTGTCTGCGGCTCTCGCGCACGTGAACGTGAGCGGCATCGGCGTGGCTGTGATAGACAGCGGCATCATGGGTTCCGCCCCCGGCCCCGGAATTCCTCCGCTGAGCAACGATCTGATGTATACGCTGCCAGGCGGCATCAAACAGTCCGCTGTCGTTTATTCGCAGAGCTTCGTTCCCGGTGAAGATGCAAACGATTATTACGGACACGGTACGCAGGTCGCCGGAATCATTGCGGGCTCGGGGGCGAACTCGACCGGCGTGCTGTATCTGAATCAGGTGCACGGTGTCGCGCCGGGCGTCAACCTGATCAACCTCAAAGTTCTGAACATGAACGGTCAGTCGGACGACGCCACTGTCATTCAGGCCATCGACTGGGCTATTCAGAATCAGGCGTTATACAACATTCAGGTCATCAATCTCTCGCTCGGCCGCGGCATCTACGAAAGCTATAAGACCGACCCTCTCGACCAGGAAGTGGAGAAAGCCTGGCTCGCCGGAATTACCGTCGTTGCAGCTGCCGGCAACGGAGGCCGCAACACTGCCGCCAACGGTTACTTCACGATCGGCGCGCCGGGCAACGATCCCCTCGTCCTGACCGTCGGCGCAATGAACACCCAGTCGACGCCGTCGCGTCTCGACGACATCATGACGACCTATAGTTCCCGGGGTCCGACCTTCGGCGATCACGTCGTGAAGCCCGACATCGTCGCACCGGGCAACAAGATCTTCGGCGTTCAGGTGCCGACGGGTTATCTCGAATCGGTTTTCCCCGGCGATAACGTGCCGCTGGGCAGCCTCCTGAAGTTCTCGATTTCCCCGGCGACGTCAACGACGTACGTCGCGTTCAGCGGCACCAGCATGGCGACAGCCGCTGCTTCCGGCGCGGTCGCGGTGCTGCTGGGCAGTTCGGGCAACCAGCTTCTCACGCCCGATCAGGTGAAAGCGCGCCTGATGATCACGGCGGACAAGTTCCCCGCCAATACTGTCTGGCAGATCACCGACAATACACTGAGCCCTCCGCAGACTTTCACTGTTGTTGCCGACATCTTCACGGTTGGCGCGGGGTATCTCAATCTGGACAATGCGCTGGCCGGCAATGTCTTCAACACTATTCCCGCCGGTCTGTACGCCGCCTCGCCGATCGCCGTGCAGGTCGGAAATTTCCCCGAAAACGGCAAAGTCGAGCTTGAGGTCATCAACGACGCCGGCGCATCCGTTGTGTGGGGCGATTCGGTGGTGTGGGGCGATTCCGTTGTCTGGGGCGACGCGGTCTGGGGCGACACCGTTTTCAACAGCGACTCGGTCGTCTGGGGTGATTCGGTGGTGTGGGGCGATTCGGTCGTCTGGGGCGACTCCGTCGTCTGGGGTGACACCACGCTTTGGGGCATGAACACCGGCTGGGGCAACTCGGTGGTGTGGGGCGATTCCGTTGTCTGGGGCGACTCAGTCGTTTGGGGTGACGCCGTACCACCCTTCGCCGATTCCGTCGTCTGGGGCGATTCGGTCGTCTGGGGCGATTCCGTTGTCTGGGGCGATGCCACCGTGTCCGGCGCCGAACTCCAGGGCGATCCGATCTAGTCCAAACCCTGTGGGGCAGAATGCCATCCTGCGGCGCGATTGTTAATCGCGCCTGCCGCTCTCGTCTGTAAACGCCCGGCCTATCGCAGGCCTTTTCCCTTCAGCCAGGCAATCAGTGACGCAGGATCGTCGGTAATAATCGCGTCCACCTTCGCATCCGCCATCTTCTGCCAGTCTTCCGGCTTGTTGACCGTCCAGGGCGCCACCTGAAGGCCCGGCGCGTGCGCCTGCGCCACGCGCTCCTTCGTTACCAGATGATATTCCGGGCTGCAGAGCGTAGCTTCGAATTCACGCGCCACTTCCGGCCAGTCGCGATTCGTCTCAAACAACGCGGCCCGCGGAATCGATGGATCGAGCTTCTTCATCACGCGCAGCGTTCGCGGATCGAAGCTCTGTAAGATGACGCGCTTTTCGATCCCGTGTTTGCGGATCAGATCAAGAATCATCTGCGTGAACGGTTCCGGCCCGGGCGTCAGTTCGGGCTGATCCGCGAAGATCTTGGTTTCGACATTGAACCAGACCTTCGTTCCTTTGCTCAGATCGAAAACCTCGTCGAGGGTTGGGATGCGCGTTCCCGGCATGCGGCACCTGCGTCGCGAAAAGTTCGGATTCTGCTTCGCGCCGCAGTCGTACTGGTGCAGCTCCGCCAGCGACAGCGTGTGGATCGGGATCCCGGTTTTCGGGCCGGAGCAGATAGTCGCGTTGATCAGCGGATCGTGCGACACGACCGCAACATTGTCCTTCGTGACGGCGACATCCAGTTCCAGCACATCGACGCCCTGCTCGATGGCGTACTGGAACGCCGGAATGGTGTTCTCCGGCCGCCGCGCCCTTGCCCCGCGATGCCCGTGCACCAGGATATGCGGCGTGTCACCGCGCATAAGACGCACAGCCGAACCAACTGCAGCGATTGTGAAAGCGCGTCGGGTAAGCATGGCCCAAGTTTCCCATGTCCAGATGACAAACCGGTAACCAGGCTGATAGCTGATAGCTGATAGCCGTGTCGCTAATGCACCGTCCGCGTCTTGCGGTTCATGTAGTCCATCAGCAGATACTGCCCGAGCGTGTGCGGCGTCGTGAAGTACGCTTTCCCGCGGCACAGCTCCGTCACCTTCTGCACGAAGTTCACCAGCCCGTAATCGCTCGCCAGCATGAACGTGTTGATGAGGATCCCCTGCTTCTTGCAGCGATTCACTTCCTCCAGCGTCCGGCTGATCACCAGCGGATCGAGCCCGAACGCGTTCCGGTACGTGCGGCCGTCGTCCAGCGTCAGCGCGGAAGGCTTGCCGTCGGTGATCATCACGATCTGCTTCATGTCCTTCTTTTCCTGCTGCAGCAGCCGCTGCGCCAGAATCAGCCCGTCGCGCGTGTTGGTGTAATAAGGGCCCACCTGCACGCGCGCCAGCTGGCTGATCTGCAGCTCTTCGGCGGAATCGTGGAACAGCACGCAGCGCAGGCTGTCGCCCGGATACTGCGTGCGGATCAGATGCGCCAGCGCCATCGCCACGCGCTTGGCCGGCGTGAAGCGGTCCTCGCCGTACAGAATCATGCTGTGGCTGCAATCGAGCATCAGCACGGTCGCGCAGGAACTCTGGTATTCGCACTGATGCACGTGCAGATCGGAATACTCCAGATCGATCGGCACTTTCACGCCCTCGCGCCGCACCGCCGAAAACAGCGTCTCGCTGATATCGAGGTTCAGCGTGTCGCCGAATTCATACTGCTTCGACGATCCCGACGATTCGATGCCCGTCGCCAGATCGCGCGTGTCATGCCGGCCGAAGCTCGATTTCCCCAGCGATCCCAGCAGATCCTTCAGCGTCTTGAAGCCCAGGAAATCGAGCGATTTGTCGGTGACTTCGAACCGCGCCTGCCCCTCGCTGCCCCTGTCCCGGCCCCGCCTGGCGGATTCCGCGTCTGTCGGTGGTGATCTGGCCTTCGTCGACCAGCTTCTGCACCAGATTATCGAGCAGCTTGTCCAGCTGCTCGGGCGACATCGCCTGCAGCTTCTCCAGCATCTGCTGCATCTGTTCGTCGGGAAAAGCTGGCCGCTTTCGAGCGCCTCCTGAATGGCCCGCTTCAGATCCTCGAGGGTCTGCTGGTTCCACTCCGAGAACTGCATGTAGGGGTTATTGAAGCCGCTCTGCAGAAAGAAATCGGCCAGCGCCTGCATCAGATCGTTGGCGTCGATGCCGAAATCCTCGCCGGTGTATTTGGAAAACCGGATCCACTTCATATGGGACCTCTAGTTGAACTGACGCCGCTGCCGCGCCCGCGGCGTCTCTTCCGGCTCCTGCGCCGGCCGCTTTCGCTCCTCCGCGGTGAACCCGCGCTCTTCCGAGCGGCTGATCTTCCGATGCGCGTAAAGCCCTTCCAGAATGAACTCCCCCGCCGACGCCCGCACCGCATCCGGCTCGTTCGCCGTCAGCCCGAGCGCGCGGGTTTTCTCCATCAGCCCCTGAATGCCGTTGAGCTGCCGCGCCACGTCCGCGGAGTTCACGTCCTCGTCCAGCTTCAGGTTGCCGCCGATATCGAACCACTGCACCACCGGCTGCATGTTGACGCCTTCGAAATAGCGGTTGTAAACCTTGCCCACCGCTGCCCGGATCAGCTCGCGGCTCACCGCGTCGCCGCCCTTCAGCTCGCCTTCGTATTCCAGTTCGATCTTGCCGGTGATGGCCGGCATCGCGGCATAGATATCGAGCACGCGCGGCACCGCCACTGATTCGCCGTTGTGAATCGCGCGCCGCTCGGCGTTCGACACCACATTCTCCGTCACCGAAATCGGCAGCCGCTGCGAAACGCCCGAGCGCTTGTCCACGCGTTTGTCTTCTCGTGCGCCGAAACGCCAGCTGCTCGATAATCTCATGAAATGTAGTGCGGCACGCGCACTTCGACCCCGGCCTCCCGGTCCATCCACGCTTCGGCTCGCGTGATCTCGATGCCGTGCTCGAGCGTCGCCGGATAGTGCGTGCGGATCTCGCTGCCGATGCGGTCTTTGAGCGGCGTGATGATCTTGCCGCGCGCCGTGTAGTCTTCCGGGTTGGCCGTAAACACCAGCAGCAGATCGAGCGGCAGCCGCACCGGATAGCCTTTGATCTGCACGTCGCCTTCCTGCATGATGTTGAACAGGCCCACCTGAATCTTGCCCGCCAGATCGGGCAGTTCATTGATGGCGAAGATGCCGCGATTGGCGCGCGGCACCAGGCCGTAGTGCACGGTCAGTTCGTCCGAAATATCCTGCCCGCGCCGCGCCGCCTTGATCGGATCGATGTCGCCGATCATGTCGGCGATCGTCACGTCGGGCGTGGCCAGCTTCTCCACGTAGCGATCATCCGCGCTCAGCCAGCGCGATCGGCGTTGCATCGCCTTTTTCCGCGATCAGCATTTTGCAGCGGCGGCAGATCGGGCTCGTACGGATTGTCGTGGATTTCACATCCGGCGACATACGGCAGCCACGGATCGAACAGCGTGGTGAGCATGCGGATCAGCCGCGTCTTGGCCTGTCCGCGCAGTCCCAGCAGGATGAAGTTGTGCCGCGACAGAATCGCGTTCACCACCTGCGGCACTACGCTGTCCTCATAACCCACGATGCCGGGGAACAGCTCCTCGCGGCGCTGCAGTTTGCAGATCAGGTTGGCGCGCAGTTCGTCTTTGACGCTGCGGCGGGCCAGACGTTCTTCGGAAAACGCGCTCGCGCGCAGTTCTCCCAGGGTGCGGGGCAACTCCGAAATGGCTTGGGGCATCAGGGTACATCCGAATGTCCTGATGGTAGCAGAACCCACTGTGGCACCGGCTTCAGCCGGTGATTCTTCTAATCCGGATTGAAGTCGAATGTCTGATCGTACGACCTGAAAACCAGATGTCCGCCGGTGAGCGACTTCACTTCGCGCGTCAGCGGAATGAAGATCGACCCGTCCGTGGACTGCCCGGGCGCCAGACGCACCTGCGCCAGCGCAATTGCCGAGGCCGTGGCTGCCGCCTTGATCTTCGGGTTGATCCCGTACGACATCATGCCTTCACGCCGCTGCTCGTATCCGTTAGTCGACTTCATGTGCGGAATGCCGTAGAGCGAGTTTTCGTACGAGGTCACCAGCTTGATCACGTCCGCGTGCGAGCCTCTGTCGAGCAGCACATCCACCACCTGACCCGCCGGCAGTGCGCTCAGCGTTACGTCCTGCCGCGCGTAAGAAAAGTTCTCCGGATCCACCATCCAGTACTTGTCGGAACCATTGGAAACCGAAACCTGGAACAGCGAAAATCCCGCCACATGATCGGGCATCTGCGTCACGATCACCGTCAGACCCTGATGGCTCAGCGTCTGGTATTTCATGCCGTTGGCTTCGTATTCGATTACCTGCGCGCAGAGCCGTTCGACGGTCGGAACTGCCATACAGCAGGCCGCGCACAACGCTGCTGTTGCCGCGGCGAGTCGGCGCATTGGGCCGGAAACCATCAACTCCATCTTACAGAAATGACGGCCGTCGTTAAGGAACAATTAC
Organism: Terriglobia bacterium; assembly: GCA_963832905.1. Classification (GTDB taxonomy): domain Bacteria; phylum Acidobacteriota; class Terriglobia; order Bryobacterales; family Bryobacteraceae; genus BOG-234. The sequence goes on from CAWHVO010000004.1 coordinate 23,902, forward strand.
AGCTAACCTTTATACTGATTCTTACGCCTCAGAATCTTGCGGTTCGGCCGCATCCGCTCCAGTCGCGCGGTGAACGTCGCCGAACTCCCAGGAGCAAAAACAATGAATAAAATCCGGCCCGCCAGGGCTCTGACGGCCTTGCTCTGTGCTCTTCCTGCTCTCGCGCAGACACCTCCGTCGCCTCAGACAGCGCAAGTCCCTCCCGCTCCCGCGGACCGCTCTCCCCAGGTCATCCTGAATTCCGGGTTCCTGCGCGGCGATTTCCGCCCTGGCTCCGTCTCCACCACCGATCCCCGCGACACGCCGCGCATCCACGATCTGATCCGCGCCGGCCAACTCTATCTCTCGCTGCAGGACGCTATCGCGCTCGCGCTCGAAAACAATCTCGATCTTGAACTCGAGCGCTATGCCGTGCGTATGGGCGCCACCGATACCTACCGCGCCATGGGCGGCGGCACGCTGCGCGGTGTTCCCCTCAGCGTCAACGAAACTCCGCCCGGTATCGGCGGACCCAGCGGCGCTCCGCTCCTGACCACTGCCGCTACCACCGCCACTCCGCAGGCCGTCGTTTCCGTCAGCGTTACCGACACGCAGCTCATCGCCGAAGGGCAGGATGACCTCGGTGTCACCGGAACCTTTCCCTTTGCCAGCGGCCCGGCCATCCCGTTATTCGATCCCACCCTCTCCGGCACATTACTCGGCGAGCGTTCCAATACGCCTCAGGTCTCAACTTTCAACACCAACGGCACCGATCTGACCTCTAACAGCTTCACCGGCAACTTCAATTACAACCAGGGATTCGCCACCGGCACGCAGATCACGGCCGGCTTCCAGAATTTCTACGCAGGGCAGAATTACATTCACGACCTTCTCGATCCCTACGCCCTCTCCAGTCTCGGCGTTACGGTGACTCAGCCTCTCCTGCGCGGCTTCGGCGCCGAACTCAACCGCCGCTTCATTCACATCGCGAAGAACAGCGAGAAGATTTCCGATTATGTCTTCCAGCAGCAGGCCATTGTTACCGTCTCCGGCATCATCCGTCTCTACGACGATCTGGTCAGCCTCAACGCCGACGTCCGCGTGAAACAGGAAACGCTCGCCGCCGCGCAGCGTCTTCTCGAAGACAACCAGAACAAGGTCGACCAGGGAACGCTCGCTCCCATCGAAGCCACGCGCGCCCAAGCTCAGGTCGCTTCCGCCCAGCAGGATCTCATCAACTCCGAGGGCTACCTCCGCCAGCAGGAACTGATCCTGAAAACCGTTCTTTCCCGCAGTTGGGGCGACGATCCTCTGGTGCACGATGCGCGCATAATTCCCACCGACACGCTGACGCTCGACCCGCTGCCTGCGCAGCCCACCACGGCAATCGTTGCGCAGGCGCTTGCCACCCGCCCCGATTACCTCGCCGCGAAACTGCAGCTGACAAACACCGAGATCAACCTCAAAGGCACGAAGAACGAACTGCTGCCGGAGATCGACCTCACCGGCAGCTATTTCGCCAGTGGCATCGCCGGCGGATACAACCCGGGTTCCCTGGCCGGCACCGGTTTACCCGGCGTCAACGGTAATTATGGCACCGTGCTCGATCAGATTCTGAAAGGTACTTACCCCACGCTCAGCGTCGGTATCAATCTGACGCTGCCTGTGCGCAACCGCATCGCGCAGTCCGATGTCGCGCGCGATGAGCTGCAGGTCCGCCAGACCCAGGTTCGCCTGAAGCAGATCGAGAACCAGATTCGCGCTGAAGTGGAGGATGCGCTCATCGCCCTGCAGCGCACACGCGCCGCTTATGAAGCCGCTCAGGAGACCACAAAACTTCAGGAGCAGTCGCTTTCCATCGAGCAGGACAAGTTCGATGTCGGCCTCTCGACGAATTTCCTGGTCATCCAGTATCAGAGCTTTCTGGCGCAGGCGCGTTCCACTGAAGTTGCTGCGCTGGACGCTTATGCCAAGGCTAAAGTGCAGTTCGAGCGCACCCTCGGATCGACACTTGCGGCGCATGACGTCTCGATCGACGATGCCCTGCGCGGGTCGGTGCAGCGCGTCTCTCTGCCCAACGTGCCGCCAGCCGCACCGGGCCGACAGTAAAATAGTTTGAATGCTGAAAATCGGCAGCGTGCGCTGGCGCGGCAAGTGTCCCCGTCATCCTCGTTTCGACCCATATCTCGACGGCCGCGCCGCTGTCAAAGGCGGTTGCGAAAAGTGTACTGCGCTGGTCGACATCCACAATCATCACGTCCAGATGCTCGCGCTGATGCGCCGCTTCGCACCGCCGCAGGCGCCCAAACGCCGCCCCGCCACGGCCGACCATCTGCAGCCGAGTCTCTTCGGCGAGATGTAATTTTCTACACTGGATATCAGTGAGAGCCCGCGTCTACGTTTCCTTCAAACCGTCGGTCCTCGATCCGCAGGGCCAGACCATTTGCGCTGCGCTCAACGGCCTCGGCCATCGCGGCATTGAGGCGGTTCGCCAGGGCAAGTATTTCGAAATCACGATGCAGCCCGGCGAAGACCTCGACACCATCGCCCGCGATATTCTCTCCAATCCCGTGATCGAGGACTACCGCATCGAGATGCTCGAATAGAGTTTGTGGGGCAGGCCGCAGCCGGCTACTTTCGCCGCTCCGCAATCACATCCCTTCGGTCGAGTGCGCAATCATGCGCGTGAACGCGCCGCGATCGCCGCATCGAGATGTTCCATAGCGATCATTGAGCGGGTGAAAAGACGACCCGGACACCTGCGTTCCAAAGTACCTGCTCCACACCGAAAGGCACGGCCGTTAGCAACGGAAGGAAGATTAGCACCGGCCTCTTTCTGCTAAGGAACCAGCCGACAACCACAAGCACCGGATAGGTCCATAACGAGACGATGCCGAGATAAAGGGCATCCACAGCATCAATATGAAAACCCAAATGGTCAGAACCACGGTAACCATTGTTGGCGGAGATGAGCCCACGAGCTTGTCGAACGAGTGCATTTCTATTGCGCAGCCCGCCGCTCCGCAATCACATCTCCTTCGGTCGAATGCGCAATCATGCGCGTGAACTCCCCGCGATCGTCTTCCACGAACTCGTACGTCCCCAGAAACCTCGGCGAGAACGTCGTCTCGCTCAGCGGGACCATTGGCAGCTTCCCGTTGCCAGCCATTTCGATCATCAGCTGATCGCCCTCGAGTGTGATCGTGAATGACCGCGCCGATGCTGCCGTCCCGGTCGTCGCCACGGTGTAATAAACCCCGACATACCTCGACAGCGTCTCCACCGGCACTCTGACCTTCTTCTCCTCGTCGGTGCGTCCCACCAGATGCGCCTTATCCTTCTCATCCTCGTTGCAGACGTACTCGAGCATCTCGGTGTCCGCCGCCAGACTCGCTGCAAACGACACTGTCCAGGGTTTCGCATATGCCTTCGGATCGTCGAATGTGACCGAGACCTGCATGTTGCCGAAACTCGTGCGGCGGAACCGCTCGGTCGCGCGCAGCGACTCCGTATGCGGATGCCCGCCCATGTCCAGCCAGCTGCGGTCGTTGAAACCCGTGCTCTCCACCACCAGCGTGTCGCCGTCCCAATGGCCGACCGAATATCCCATCCAGCTCGGATTCGGATCCTTCGGCAGCGCCCTGCCGTCGAGAAAAATCTGCCGATACGTCAGGTCGTCATAGAGAATCACCACTTCACCCGGTGTCTGCAGAATGCGCGCGGGCCCGTCGCCGCCTTTCACCAACGATCGCGGCCCGGCAGGCAGACACGCGACCGTCCAGGGATCGTCCTTGCCCAGATTCCCCAGCCGCTCTTCATACAGCCGCTGCGCCCACGGCTGCACATCGCTGGCACGCAGGCTGCCGGTAACGTTCGAAATATGCCCCGGCCCCGCATTCAGCCTCCACAGCCCCGACAAATCAGGTTTACCGCCGGCAGCCCGCGGCGCAGGCGCATTGAGATTCGGTTTCCCATCCGCCATGCGCGGAATCCCCGGCGTCGCCAGATTCAGCCACTGCCCGCTGGCGGCTGCTGCTACTGCCAACTGAACAGCGACTGTCAGGGAGCGGGAACGAATTCGCTCAGCCATCGCCCTATTACTCTATAACCGAAGTTAAGTTCGTTAGCTGCCGTTAAACCCGTACAATGAACCTATATGTGCGGCATTGTGGGCTATGTCGGCGCGCAGCGCGCCGTCCCGATCATTATTGACGGCCTCAAGCGTCTCGAATACCGCGGTTACGACTCCGCCGGCATTGCGGTCTGCGGCCCTGACGACCACCTCGGCCTCCGCCGCGCTTCCGGCAAACTGCGCAACCTCGAAGATGTCCTGCGCCTCGATCCCGTCGACGGCAACTACGGCATCGGCCACACCCGATGGGCCACGCATGGACGCCCCACTGAAGAAAACGCCCACCCGCATCGCGACTGCACCGGCGACATTGTCGTTGTACACAACGGCATCGTCGAAAACTTCCTGCCTCTCAAAGAGCAGCTGCAGCGCGAAGGCCACAAATTCTCCACCGAGACCGACACCGAAGTCATCGCTCATCTCGTCGAAAAATGTTTCGAAGGCAATCTGGAAAACGCGGTCCGCTGCGCCGTCAAACAGCTGCGCGGTGTCTTCGCTCTCGTCGTTCTCAGCCGCCGCGATCCACGCAAAATCGTCGCCGCGCGCGAAGGCCCGCCTATCGTGGTCGGCCTCGGCAAGGGCGAGTACTTCGTCGCCTCCGACGTCCCCGCCATTCTCAGCCACACGCGCGACATGTTCTTTCTCGCCGACGGCGACATCGCCATCCTCACCGAAGAAGGCGTGCAGCTCACCGACTTCGACGGCCGCCCGGTCAACCGCCAGGTCCAGCACGTCCTCTGGGACCCCATCATGGCCGAAAAGGGCGGCTACAAGCATTTCATGCTCAAGGAAATCTTTGAGCAGCCGCGCGCCATTCGCGACACCACGCTCGGACGTGTCAGCCAGGAAACCGGCCAGATATTTCTCGACCAGATGGACATCACGCCGCAGCAGTTCCGCGAGTTTCAGTCCGTCAAAATCGTCGCATGCGGCACCAGCTGGCATGCCGCGCTGGCCGGCAAATTCCTGATCGAAAAACTCGCCCGCATTCCCGTCGAAGTCGACTACGGCAGCGAGTTCCGCTATCGCGACCCGATTGTTTCTGCAAACACGCTGACGGTGCTGATCTCGCAGTCGGGCGAAACCGCCGACACCCAGGCAGCGCAGCGCGAAGCCAAATCGAAGGGTTCGAAAACGCTCGCCATATGCAACGTCGTCGGCTCCATGATTACGCGCGAGGCTTCCGGCACGCTCTACACGCACGCCGGTCCCGAAATCGGCGTGGCTTCCACCAAGGCCTTCACCTGCCAGCTCACTGCGCTTGCCATTCTGGCGCTTTATCTCGCCCAGGTGCGCGGCCATCTCAGCGACGACTGCGCACGCACCATCGTGCATGAACTCGTGCGCCTCCCCGGCAAGCTCGAAACCATTCTCGCCCACGATCAGCAGTACGAAGATCTGGCCCGCAAATTTTTCCGCGCCGACGATTTCCTCTATCTGGGGCGCGGCATTCACTTCCCCATCGCGCTCGAAGGCGCCCTCAAGCTGAAGGAGATTTCCTACATCCACGCCGAAGGTTATCCGGCCGGCGAAATGAAGCACGGCCCCAACGCCCTCATCGACGAGAAGCTGCCGGTCGTCGTCCTCGCCACCTGCGATTCCTCCAATCCGGAAAGCACGCTGCTTTACGAGAAGACGCTCTCGAACATCCAGGAAGTCAAAGCGCGCGAAGGCAAAGTCGTCGCGATTGTGACCGAGGGCGATACCGAGGTCCGCAAGGTTGCCGACCATGTGATCGAAATCCCCGCCGCGCCCGATTTTCTCGCCCCGATTCTCGAAGTCGTGCCGCTCCAGCTGATCGCCTATCACATCGCCGTCCGCCGCGGCTGCGACGTGGATCAGCCGCGCAATCTCGCGAAAAGCGTCACCGTCGAGTGAGCAGGTGGCACAGGCTTCAGCCTGTGAACTTTACCAGTGACGTGCGCCAGTGGATCGCATCGCAACCGATCCGCAGCGGTCTCTGCACCGTCTTTATTCAGCACACCTCCGCGTCCCTCATCGGCATGTAACGCCGGCGATCTTGTCGCCGGTTCTTTTCGCCCTTTCTTTTGCAACCGGGCGCTGTACATGCTCCGTCGCTCCCCCACGAGAAAACTCCTGCTTCTGGTCTCCCTTCGCGCGATTCCCGCGTGTGCGGCAAGCATCTTTTCCATCGTCGTGATCAGCGGCGAACGGCGCTATACGCGTCAGGGTCAGCCTTACTTCGCCAATGTCTCAAACCTGAATCAGGCCGGGTTCCTGATAGGAATCCATTTCTAATACCCGCGCTATCGCCAGCGCCACATCTTCGCGCCACGGATTCGCCGCGATCTGCACCCCGATCGGCAGGCCCGTCTTAGTCGTACCGCACCGCACCACAACCGCCGGCCATCCGCACAAGTTGTGCGTCATCGTGTAGCTGAAGCCGCGGAACACTTCGTCTTCGATCGACCTCCCGTGCGCCACTGCGGGCTGGCTCGCCACCGGCGATATCACCGCATCGAATCGATTCCCGAATGCGTGCATGCTGTCGCGAAACTTATCCAGGCTCGCCCAGTAATCCGCGAATCCCGCCACGTCCGTGCGATACGGCTCCAGCTTGCGCAGCCAGCTTTCCAGTAGCGGATGAATGCGCGTGCTCCCGATGTCTTTAAGGTACGCGCGCAGCCCGTCGCCGCCATCCGGGCCGATGATTTTCATCTCGAGGTCGTAGCTCTCGTCGATACCCGCAGGCCTCGACTCCTCAACCGACCGCACTTCGCTCGCCAGCGCCTTCGCCGCGGCTTCCACCACCGCGCAGGTCTCCTCGTCGGGCTTCACGATTCCGTTGTCCGTGAAGTACGCCACGCGCAGATCGCGCAGCGGCACTTCAGCCGGATCGCCATACGGCATCGGTACCACCGTCCGATCCATGCCATCGAGGCCCAACAGAATCGGCATCATCGTCCACAGGTCTTCCACGCGCCGCGCCATGGGCCCGATCTGCCAGACCATTTCGAGCCATCCCCCGGCCGCCGGAACATGTCCCGTGCGCGCCAGCCTGCCGGACGTTGGCTTCAGACTCGCGATGCCGCAAAAGTGCGCGGGTTGTCGCACGCTGCCCGCCGCATCGCTGCCCAGCCCGAACGGCGAACCGCACGCCGCAATCAGCGCTGCCTCACCGCCGCTCGACCCTCCGCACGTGCGCGTCAGATCGTAAGGATTGTTCGTGCGCCCGAAGATCAGGTTGTCGCTTTCAAACGCGAACAGCAGGTCCGGCAAATTGGTTCGCGCAGTCGGAATCGCCCCGGCGTCGCGCAGCCGCGCCACGAGCGTCGCATCCTTCTTCGATTTCGCGCGATTCTGAAACCCGACCGTCCCCGCCGAACAAACCGTCCCTTCCACTTCGATCGAATCCTTGACCGAGAACGGCACCCCCTCCAGCGGACGCATTGTCTCGCCCGCCGCGTGCCGGCGATCCACCTCTTTCGCCGCGTCGAGCGCCGGTTCACGAAGAATCTCCACCACGGCGTTCAGTTTCGGATTGACCTCGTCGATACGCTTCAAATGCGCGCTCACCAGTTCTACCGACGACAGCGCGCCTTCGCGAATCAGCCTGGCCTGCTGTGTCCCCGACCTGCGCAGAATTCCGTCGTCGGTCACGCCGCGTTCTCCGCGAGCGCCAGCGCGCCCAGCACGCCCGACAACTCTCCCAGTCCCGGCGGCACAATCTCCGGCAGCCTTCCGATATACCCGGCCAGTATTCGCCCGACGTCCGCACGAATCATTTCGTACAACTGCGCCTGTCGCATCACGCCGCCGCCGACGATAATCCTCTCCGGCGAAACCATGCAGATGTAGTTTGCGATTCCGATTGCCAGATATCGCGCCTCGAGCGCCCACGCCGGATGGTCCGCCGGCAGATCCTCGCCCCCGCCCGCCCCAGCGCGCTTCTACCGCCGGACCCGTAGCCAGCCCCTCCAGACAATCGCCGTGATACGGGCACACGCCCGCGAACGTGTCGCTCGCCTCGCGCGGCACCCGGATGTGGCCCATCTCCGGATGCGTCAGCCCATGCACAATGTTCCCTTCGACAATCGCGCCGCCTCCGATCCCCGTTCCGATCGTCAGATAGATGCAGTTTGCCACGCCGCGTGCGGCGCCCCAGCGTGCTTCTCCCAACACCGCGGCGTTGACATCGGTGTCGAACGCAACGGGCACACCGAGCGCCCGCCGCACTTCGCCCGCCAGATCGAAATTCCGCCACTCCGCTTTCGGCGTCGAAGTGATGTGTCCTGTCTTCAGATCGACCGGCCCAAACGACCCGATCCCCACCGCGCTCAGTTCGCCCCCGGCCTTCTCCCGAATCCACGCGACCGCTGCCGCAATCGTGGACTCCGGCGAACCAGTCCGAATCTGCGTCGTGATGAGGTCTTCCGGCCCCGTCCCAACTCCGCAGAGAAACTTCGTCCCACCCGCCTCGATCGCCCCGAAACCCGGCATGAATTCGCCAGTGTTTCACATCGTGGCTCTTTGCCTCCAGTCCGGTGGCGAAAGAACACAAACGATTCCCCGAAAAGTGCATGTCCTCCACGAACGAATCGCGGTTGCTCGCGTGCGGAGAAATACCCGACCCATGTTAGCCAGATTTCTGCTCGCCGCGTCGCTCGTTACCGCCGGTCTGAACGCCGCGACACCCGCCTTCCTCCTCGGCACGGATTACAGTCAGTGGCTCCCCAATTACGTGGTGCAGATCGCCACCGACACTTCGGACTCAATCTACCTTCTGACGACGCCGTCATACTCCACGCCATCATCGGTTATCAAGCTCGCAGCGGACGGAACCACCATCGTCTGGCAGAACCAACTTACCTTTCCCGTCCTGGCCATGGCCGTTGACCCCAACGGCGGCGTCTACGCCATCCCGTACGCTCCTAAGGGGGTTACTTCCGTTGTGAAGCTGAGCCCCGCTGGTTCCGGCACCGACTGGACGGCTCCGATCAGCGTCGCATTTGCATCCACGCCGGCGCTCGCGGCCGACGCCGCGGGACGCGTCTACGTCGCGGGAGCTGAACTCAACTCGGATGTCAACGCTGATCTCATTCGCCTGAACTCCTCCGGCACTGCGGTTGACTTCACCCCCGATGTGTCTGGTCAACCGACCTCCATCGCCATCGATTCCACTGGCGCCGCGTATCTCGCCGGTTTCGGAGGCAACGGCATTTTCCTCGCGCAGTTCGGCCCCGATGGTTCGCCCGGATTCTACTCCTCTGTCTCGGGCCAGGAAAGCGCTCCTTCTGTCGCGCTCGACACCAACGGCCAGGCCGTCGTATACGCTTCCGGCCAACTCCAGCGCTACGACGCAACCACCGGCATGCTGATCGCCTCGCAAACCGTCTCGCACTGGTTGTACAATCTGGCAGCCTTCGCTCTCGATTCCGCCGGCAACGCGTACATTGTGGGATCGACGAATTTCCTGTACCCCGTCCACAACACCCTCGCAGCCTGTGGCTCCGACATGCTCAGCGTCATTGCGCGGGACGGCTCCGTTCTGCAGACGACTTACATTCCCGGTGGGTCCATCCTGTCAGGATTTGCTCTGCTCACGCTGGGTGCGAATTCCTCCGTCCTGATCGCCGACGTTGCCGGAACTTTCACGCCGTCACGCCCCGGCCCTTACCCCGCCGAATCGAAGCAGTTTCTCCTGAACCTCACTCCCGACTCCACCGCTGCCACCCTCCCTCTCGCCTGCGCAGGCAATGCGGCCACATATGAAACCGGCGCCATCGCGCCCGGTGAAATCGTCACGTTCTTTGGAAACGGCCTCGGCTCCGCGCAGGGCGTTCAGACGCAGGCATCGCTGCAGCAGCCATTCCCGACCACCGCGGCGAATGTCACGGTGACGTTCGATGGCAAGCCAGTCCCGCTGCTGTGGGTTCAGGATGGGCAGATCAACGCCATTGCCCCGTGGTCGCTGACTCCGGGCGGCTCCACGCAGATCTGCATGACTCACCAGACCGCCGCATCGAACTGCCTGACCGAAGGCATCGTGCAAGTCTCGCCCGGCGTGTTCATGGCGGATGGCTCCTACGCCGCCGCGCTCAATCAGGACGGCACTATCAACTCCGCCACGAATCCCGCGCTCGTGGGTTCGATTGTGTCCATCTTCGTCACAGGCCTCGGCCCCATCACGCCCGCGCAACCCGATGGTACGCTGGTCGGCACTCCGCTCCCTTCCAACGTGCTGTCGGCCACGGTCGTCACGCCTGCTCTCCTGGGCGGAAACGGTCTGCAGCCCCCCATTCCTCTTAACGTGACCTATGCCGGCCCGGCGCCCGACCTCGTTGCCGGCGCCAGCCAGATTAACTTTCAGGTGACTCCCGGAGTGCTCTTTGTGAACGTGAGTTCAACGGTGAGCCTGGAGTTTCTTATCCACATCGCCGGGGCCAGCGAATAGCCCCTGATCCGATCACAAACTTCGAAAATATTTTCAAGTCCGCTGCCTGTCGCAACTTACAGGCAAATTCATCCGCCCGCGCCATCCGGTTTCCCGCGGCTCCGTGCTACTTTCCAGCCAGGAACCGGATGACTTGGCGGCCATCCGGTTCTTTAAGTGCGCGTTCCCAGGGGATTTTTCCGCAGCGTTGACACAGCGCGCGGCTTTTGCCCCGGCGTAACTGCGCCGCCTGTACCATCGGTGTTTGAGGGAGCATCGGTGGTACAGGTCCTTTTAGGGCACGCGGATTGTATCCGCGTTTTGGCAGACAGACAGGCCGCCATCCCCGCGCTAAAATACTCTGATGGCCGAAGGTCAGGAGTCCCCGCAGACTGTCGCGAGCTTCGAAACCTCTCTCGACGAACTGGAGAAGGTAGTCAAAGAACTGGAATCGGGAGATCTCCCTCTCGACCGTTCGCTCGAATCTGTTCTCCCGCGGCATGCAGCTCAGCGAATCCTGCCGCAAACAGCTGGAAGACGCGGAAACGCGCGTCGAACTGCTCATCCGCAAAGAGGGCGCGTACCAGCCCGAGCCGTTTCTCCCCGAAAAATAATGTCGCTCAAAGAATTTCTGGCCGCGGAAACCGCGCGCATCGACGCCGCGCTCGACCGCCTCACGCCCCCGGAATCCACCGCGCCCGCCACCATCCATCGCGCCATGCGCTACAGCCTTTTCGCGGGCGGCAAGCGCATCCGCCCGATCCTCTGTCTGCAGGCCGCCGCGGCGGTTTCCGATCACGCCCCCATCAGGTGATGCCGCACTGGAAGCCGGATGCGCGCTCGAGATGATCCACACCTATTCGCTGATCCACGACGATCTGCCGGCGCTCGATAACGACGATTTCCGCCGCGGCAAACCGACCTGCCACAAAGTCTTCGGCGAAGCCATGGCGATCCTCGCCGGCGACGCGCTGTTCACTCTTGCCATGCAGACGCTGGTCCGCATCGAAGGTCTCGGCTCCGGCCGCGAAGTCGCGCTCGTCGAAGAACTTTCCTTCGGCGGCGGCACCGTGGATGGCATGATCGGCGGCCAGGTCGCGGACATCGAAGGCGAGCGCCAGCCCCCAACGCCCGAACTTGCTCGAAAGCATTCACCGCGCCAAGACCGGTGCTCTGCTCGGGCCAGCGTGCGCATGGGCGGCATCTGCGCCGGCGGCGATCCCTGCGCAACTCGATGCGCTCTCGAAATACGGCGAGCACGTCGGCCTGGCGTTTCAGATCGTGGACGACATTCTCGATGTCGAGGAATCGTCCGAAGCTCTCGGCAAAACCGCCGGCAAGGATGCAGCCCAGGGCAAGATCACTTTTCCCGCGGTCTACGGCCTCGATGAATCGCGCTGCATGGCGCAGGAGGAATGCACCCGCGCCCACGAAGCGCTCGAACCTTTCGGCGCGCGCGCGCAGCGCCTGCACGAGATCGCCGATCTGATCGTTCACCGAAAGTCTTGAAGCAGCATTACCCGAAGCAAAGACTGGACGCATCATGGTGGATCGCAGCCTCGCCGAATCCCGCGAGAAAGCCCAGGCGCTCATCATGGCCGGCGAGGTTTTGGTCGACGGCCAGAAGGCATCGAAAGCCGGCCAGCTGGTCTCGCCCGAAGCCGCCGTCGAGATCGCTGCGAAACTCCGCTACGTCGGCCGCGGCGGCCTGAAGCTCGAAGCCGCGCTGCAGCATTTCGCCATCGATGTGACCGGCCTGTCTGCGCCGATTTCGGCTCCTCCACCGGCGGCTTCACCGATTGCCTGCTGCAGCCGGCGCGGCGCGCGTTCATGCCATCGACGTCGGCACCGACCAGCTCGACTGGCGACTGCGCAACGATCCGCGCGTGGTCGTGCATGAAGGCGTCAATGCCCGCTATATTGAACTCACGGATCTGGGCGAGCCCGTGGATCTCGCCGTCTGCGACGTAAGCTTCATCTCCGCCACCCTGATCCTGCCCGCCATGGTAAAAGTTCTCAAACCCGGCCGCGCCGGCCATCGTGGTGCTGGTCAAGCCGCAGTTCGAAGCGGGCAAAGGGCAGGTCGGCAAAGGCGGCATCGTCCGCGACCCCGCGCTTCACGAAGCTGCCTGCGCCAAAGTGCGCGCCGCCGCCGAAGAACTCGGATTCACAACCCAAATCATGGAAAGCCCCATCACCGGCGCGGAAGGCAACAGGGAGTTCCTGCTCTATGGCCGTCGTTAATCACCATCGTCGGACTGCATTCTCCAAACCGAACGTCGCCGCCGGCAACGAGCTCGTCCCGGCGCTTCTTGCGCTGGCTCGCGCGGCGCGGCATCGCGGTCCGCCTCGATCACGAGACCGCGCGTTATGCCGGCATCGCCCGATGGCCTCGATCGCGCAGCATGTCCCCGAAGGCTGCGACCTCGCTGTCGTCCTGGGCGGCGACGGTACGCTGCTCTCGGCCGCGCGCGCCGTGGGCAGATCGCGCCATCCCGCTCTTCGCCGTCAATCTCGGCGGCCTCGGTTTCCTCACTTCCATCCCGATCGCATGACCTCTTCCCGCAACTCGAGCGCGCGCTCACCGGCCGTCAGGAAGTCACGCGCCGCAAGATGCTGCACGTTGCACTCACCCGCGATGGCACAGCGCATCGCGGAATACGAGGCGCTGAACGACGTGGTCATCGCCAAATCCGCCATCGCGCGCATCGTCGATCTCGAAGCCTGGGCCGGCGACAGCTTCATCTGCGAATACAAAGCCGATGGCCTGATCATCTCCACTCCCACAGGTTCCACCGCCTATTCGCTCTCCGCCGGCGGCCCCATCGTCTATCCCACGGTCAACGCCATCTGCCTGACGCCGATCTGCCCGCACACGCTGACCAACCGGCCGCTCATCGTGCCTTCCGAAATGCCGATCTGCATCGTCAGCCGCGCCACCGGCGAGGAAGCCTATCTCACCGTCGACGGCCAGGTTGGCACGGCCGCTCGAGGCCGGCGACTGCAGTCGAGTGCTCGACCGGCGATTTCGAAGTCCTGCTGATCCGTCCGCCCGACAAGACGTTCTTCGACGTGCTTCGCCAGAAGCTGAAGTGGGGCGAACGATAGAATGAAGTCACGAATGGCATCTGAAACCACAACGGCACAGGCTGAATCCAGGCCGATCAGCGCGTGGATCGTCCCCGTGCTGGCCGCATGGATCATCCCCGGCGGCGGACATTTCCTGCAGAAGAAAACGGGCCGCGGCATCCTGATTCTCGCCTCGGTGGCGGGCATGTTCCTCTTCGGCCTTGCCATGCAGGGCATGATGTTCACGCCCGAACGCGGCGACATCCTCACAACGCTCATCAACTATGGCGGATTCGTCTGCGATCTGGCCAGTGGCCTCTTCTACTTTGCTGCCGCCGTGGTGTTTGGCTACAACGTTCCCGACATGGCCGGCGACGTGCACGATTACGGCACCAAATTCCTCGTGACGGCGGGCCTGCTCAACATCCTCGCCATGGTGGACGCCTACGAGATCACAATCGGGAAGAAGGATTAGAGGATGAAGATCAACCTCTCCCATTTCGAAGCCGCGTTTCTCTTCGCGCTCTTCACGTCCATCGTGATGGGCATCACCTCGAAGAAGACGGACAAAGAGCGCCTCCACTACGGCGCCTACTGCTTCGGCTGTTTCCTGCTGGCCTTATTCGCGATCGGTTGGGTCATGCGCCTCGGCCACGGCTAAAGATTGTGGGGCAGCCTTTTCAGGCTGCGGACTCGCTTTCCAGCGAGTCCATCCGGCCCCTGAGCCGGACCTTCTCATGATAGTCTGGATATATTACTGGAAATCAGGCTATGCCGGAAACATCCCGGAATCGCGCGGTCAACAACTACCGTCAACGCATCAGGCAGCAGGGGCTCGCCCGTTTTGAGGTTCTCGGCCGCGCGAGCGATCGCGACCTGATCCGTTCGCTTGCGAAGCGTCTCGCCGACGAGACCCCCGAGTCGGCCCGCATCCGTGCCACTGTAAGCCGCACCATCCAGACCGGGACTCGGAAGAAGGGCGGAATACTCGACGCGCTTCGCCGGTCGCCCCTCGTCGGAGCCGATCTGGACTTGCGTCGCCTCGCCGCGCGGGAACGCAAAACTGATCTGTGAGCCGCTACCTTCTCGACACCAACATCATCAGTAATGTCGTCAAGCCCGCGCCGTCGCAGACTCTCATGGTATGGATGGCGGAGCAGGCCGACGAGGACTTGTTCATTTGCGCGCTGACCGTAGCCGAAATTCACCGTGGTTTACTGGAGAAACCGGCGGGCAAGAAACGCCGCGAACTCGAGCGCTGGTTTTCAGGTCCGGAAGGTCCTCAGCGCCTCTTTGCCGGCCGCGTTCTCCCGTTCGACGAAAACGTTGGCCTCGTTTGGGCGCGCATCATGGCCGAAGGAAAAAAGACCGGCCGACCCAGGAATCCACTCGACATGGTCATGGCTGCGACAGCCGAAGCCAACAACTGCACCATCGTGACCGACAACGAAAAGGATTTCGCCGGGCTGAAGCTGCTCAACCCCGTCCGCGCCTGACGTTTCGAACGATTCGCAATCGTTTTGGCAATGCGCCTCGGACTCCGGTAGCCTTTGTGGGGCAGCCTTTCCAGGCTGCGGACTCGCTTTCCAGCAGAGTCCAGACGGCTGCCAAGCCAGCGGTTTCGATTGTGCTTTCGGGTCGGGGTTCTTTCGTTCTGCCTCTGGCAGCGGATGGTAGAATCCCCAGGCTGACCATCCTCCCACTCGGCGATCACACCATACGGTCGAATCCGTTTTGCCCCGATTTTGTCCGCGGCTAAATGTTTTCAGGCCGCAGCGGAATCGAACGCTCCCCGGCCACGACTGAGGCCCTTTGCCCTCGAATCCCCGGTCAGGCGTTTTGTGCCTGAGCCGCCGCCCGTGGCCCGATGCTGAATCCCACCTCTTCCAGGCGCTGAGCGCACAGCGAGTCCCAGGTTTTCCGGATGCGCGGATACTCCTGATGCAGTTCGCGCAGCGTGCCATGTGGAATCCGGACGGCTACGGTCTCATCGAGTACCTCGGCCGAGTCGCCGTCGGGTGTACCGATACCGCTGGCGATCCCGGCGACGCCCATCCTGTCGCAGCGCTTGCCCCCACTGACTTCCCGTTCGACGCCGTTAAACGCCTGTATGCGCACGCGGCCCGTCAAAAGGATGAACGCGTGCTCCCGCATATCCAGCCTGTCACCTTTGCTGAACTTGCTGCAGTCGGCGGCAAGATGAGAAAAGTTACAGGTCGTTTCCTTCGCCAGTCCCGGGAAGAGGTCGGTGGAGTGCCAGGTATTCTCGATAATCTTGAGCTTGATCATCCCGTAGACAACGTCCGCAACCCCGGGATGTTTGGCCAGAATCCCCGAAAAGTCGTCGTGATGCAGCTCCAGCACAAGACCTTCATCGATGGCGCGCACGGTTTCGGAACGGAGCAGATTCGCAACCCATAGACCCATCTCCCCGTATATAGTCCCTTTCTTGAAAGGAATCGGGATTTCGCGCCCGGCGCATTCGATGCTTGCGCTTCCGGCCAGCGGCAGATAACAGGTGTCGGCATGGTCGCCATCGCGGCAGATGAGTTCCCCGGCCGTCACGAATCTGGCCCCGATCTTCTCGATCACTTCCATCAGGACATCGGCCGGCATCGCCGTGAAGAGATTGTGGCCCTGCTGCGGAAATCCCGAATTGGGTGTCGATTCGGCATCGCTCAGAACCCTGCAGAACTCCATGACCGGATCGCGTTTCCCGAGGCGAAGCAGGAACTTCGCCGCGCCGATGGCTGCAATCGTATCGGCTGAACGCAGCGTGTCGCTCACAAAGAACTCGTATTCGTCGGCCATTTTCTGCCAGAGGTTGCCGATGTGACTCCATTGTTTGTCCGCCGCATCGGAGTCGGAAAGGCAGAGACCCGAACGATCGGCGTTCATCACCTGCACGTGAACACCGTGTTTCACCGTGCGCGAATAGGATCGGCCGATCGAGAATTCCTGTTCTCTTTGCTCCTTCAGATAGTCGTCGAAATACTGTGCGGAAATGAGCAGTTGGGAAGGTTTGCTGATGGAAAGTATGCGCGCGGTTGTGTTAATGCCGCTACCCCAGATATTCGTGGTGCGGAACATGTCGGCATCTTCAGTCACGATACCGGCATGAAGGGCGGCTCTGATGGTAAAACGGCTGGATGCTCTTGCGGGCTGGTATTTCAGCTTTTCGAACAGCGAAAAAGCGACATCGATGGCGAGCCTGCAGGCTGAGTCGGTGGTGAAAGTAAGGTATCCACCATCCCCCGCCGGACTCCAGCGGACCTCATCGTCGGTAATGGCGTGAAATGCCAGCGCCTCGCGAATGAAAACGATCAGTGTCCGTATGACCTGAATCTGCTCATCGTCTGTGAGAATGGAGAAGGAAACAACGTCCATTCCAAGAATGGCTCGTTGACTTTTTTCACCAAGACTATCCTGATGACCATGGGTGGGTTCGTTGGCCATTGAGTGCGCTCCCTGCCTTGAGGAATACGGCCATCATACACCGGCGGAGAGCCGATCCGTGTGAAGCTGTCTGCGATTCTTACGCCACAGCCGAATCGACCTTCTCTGTATCGACTCCCAGTTCCCCCAGAGCCTTCGCCGCCTTCTTCGCGTCGAACTTGCCGTCACGCGCCAGCTTCGACAGCGCCGCGCCTGCGATCGACGCCGCATTCACTTCGAAGTGCGCCCGCAGATACTCGCGGTTGTCGCTGCGTCCGAATCCATCCGTGCCCAGCGCCACATAACGCCCCGCCAGCCACGGCGCAATCTGATCCTGCACCGCCTTCATGTAATCGGAAGCCGCGATAATCGGCCCTTCCGTGCCTTCCAGCACCTGCTGAACGTACGGGGTCTTCGCCGGTTCCGCCGGATGCAGCCGATTCCAGCGATCCACTTTCAGCGCCTCGCGCCGCAGTTCGTTATAGCTGGTCACGCTCCACACATCGGCCGCCACGTTGTACTTCTCCGCCAGAATCTGCTGCGCCTTGATCGCCTCGGTCAGAATCGACCCGCTGCCGAACAGCTGCACGCGCGCCTTCGGCTTCGCCACTTCGGCCTTCTTGAAGAGATAAATTCCCTTCAGAATTCCTTCTTCCGAACCCTCCGGCATCGCCGCCTGCGGGTAGTTCTCGTTGTAGAGCGTGAGGTAGTAGAACAGATCCTCGCGGTTCTCGAACATGCGCCGAATGCCGTCGCGCACGATCACCGCAATCTCATATGCGAACGCACGGATCGTACGCCGCGCAGCGTCGGAATCGTGCTGGCCAGCAGCAGCGAATGCCCGTCCTGATGCTGCAGGCCTTCGCCCGAAAGCGTGGTGCGCCCGGCCGTGCCGCCCAGCAGAAATCCCTTGCCGCGCGAATCCGCGAACGCCCAGATCAGGTCGCCTACGCGCTGGAATCCGAACATCGAGTAGTAAATGTAGAACGGAATCGTATCGACGCCGTAGTTCGCGTACGCCGTGCCGGCCGCTGTGAACTCCGCCATCGACCCGCCTTCGGTGATGCCTTCTTCCAGAACCTGGCCGTCTTTGGCTTCCTTGTAATACAGCAGCACATCGGCATCTTCCGGCTTATACAGCTGCCCCGCCGATGCGTAAATGCCGTAGCGAACGGAACATCGATTCCATGCCGAACGTGCGCGCTTCATCCGGAACGATCGGCACGATCCTCTTCCCGATTTCCGGATGCTTCATCAGCTTGCCCAGCAGCCTGACGAACGCCATCGTGCGTCGAGGGATGCGGCTCTTTCGACCCGCCGCGGAATTCATCGATGAACTCCGCGCCCGGCGCTTTCGTCGTGCGACGGCGCGGGCTTGCGCATCGGGCAGATATCCGCCCAGCACGCGGCGCCGCTCGTGCATGTACGCGATCTCCGGACTCGAATCCGGCGGACGATACGGCGCGCCATCCTGCGCCGCTTCATCCGGAATCGGAATCTCGAAGCGCGTGCGGAAATGACGCGACCATCTCCTCGTTCAGCTTCTTCTGCTGATGGGTCGAGTTGCGCGCCTTCGAACTTGCGCCAGCCCGTAGCCCTTGACCGTCTTCGCCAGAATGACCGTCGGCCCGCCCTTGTGCTCCACCGCGCGCTTTGTAGGCGTTGTAAACCTTCAGCGGATCGTGCCCGCCGCGATGCAGCATCTGCAATCTGGTCGTCGGTCATGTCTTCGACCAGCGCCGCCGTCTCCGGATAGCGTCCGAAGAATTCCTTGCGCACGTACGCGCCGCCCTCGCGCTTTGAACGACTGATAATCGCCGTCCACGCATTCGTTCATCAGCTGCACCAGCCGGCCCGTGGTGTCCTTCGCCAGCAGCCGGTCCCAGTCGCCGCCCCACATGCACTTGATCACGTTCCAGCCCGAGCCGCGGAACAGACCTTCCAGCTCCTGGATGATCTTGCCGTTGCCGCGCACCGGCCCGTCGAGCCGCTGCAGATTGCAGTTGATCGACGAAGATCAGGTTGTCGAGCTTCTCACGCACCGCCACGCCGATCGCGCCCGTCGATTCCGGCTCATCCATCTCGCCGTCGCCCAGAAATGCCCAGACTTTGCGCGGCTGTCGCCGGAATCAGTCCGCGGTTCTCCAGATACCGCATGAACCGCGCCTGGTAGATCGAGTTGATCGGGCCCCAGCCCCATCGAAACCGTCGGGAACTGCCAGAAATCCTTCATCAGCCAGGGATGCGGATACGAACGACAGCCCCGGCCCTTCGCGCAGTTCGTGGCGGAAATTCTGCAGATGCTCCTCCGTCAGCCGCCCTTCCAGAAACGCCCGCGCATAGACGCCCGGCGACGCGTGTCCCTGGAAGTAAATCAGGTCGCCCGGCTGGTCGCCGTAACTGCCGTGGAAGAAATGGTTGAAGCCCACCTCGAGCAGCGTCGCCAGCGACGAATACGTCGCAATGTGTCCGCCGATACCGTCGTCGTATTTGTTCTGGTGCGACACCATCGCCATCGCATTCCAGCGGATCAGGCTCTTGATGCGCCGCTCCAGCGCCCGGTCGCCCGGATACGGCACTTCCTCGTCGACCGTGATCGTGTTGATGTAATCTGTTGTCGTGCGGATCGGAACGGCCACGCCGTTGTCGCGTGCGCGTTCCGTCAACTTGTCGAGGAGGAAATTGACCCGGTCGGATCCTGCTTCCTCCACGATCTGGTCGAGAGCTTCGAGCCATTCCGCGGTTTCTCGCGGATCGAGGTCGACCGGGCGTTCGGTGAGTTGTTGATGCATGGTATCCCCTAATTATAGGGGAAGGGTCAAACCGGACCCGGTCCAAACCGGACCACTTTAATGAACGTGACATTTCTTAGTTTCGCGCGTCCGTCCGGTTGGGAGCCTTCTGCCCTATGGCGGACTTTGCAGGAACGGTGAGTGCCCTTTTGGCAGCGCCTCTGGACGCAGCAAACGACGAAGCGGGTCTGATCCGGGCCGCCCAGCACGGCGACCAGGACGCCTTCGAACGTCTGGTGCGGGACTATGACCGCAGTGTGCTCCGGCTCGCCGCAAATCTTCTTCATTCGCCGGATGAAGCGCGCGACGTCTACCAGGAGGCGTTTCTCAAGGTTTATAGAAACCTCGGCTCGTTCCGGTTCGACTGTTCTTTCCACACCTGGCTCTACCGCATCGTGACCAACGTCTGCCTCGACCATCTGCGCCGCCGCAAGGTCCGCAAGGAGGAATCGACGGTTGTCGAGACGCCGGACGGGCCAGTGGATCAGGCTTCGAAGGTGGTGGAGGAAGGCTCCTTCGGCAACCCCGAGCGCCAGGCGTGGAACCGGGAGCTGAGTGCAGAGATATCGGCGGCTCTGGAGACCCTGACACCGCGCGAGCGGACGGTTTTCGAGCTCCGCCATTATGAAGGATTGCGGTTGCGCGCCATTGGCGAAATCCTCGGCACCACCGAGGAGGCGGCAAAAAACTGTTTATTCCGCGCCACGCAGAAAATGAGGGCCAGCCTTGAAACATTTGTGTAACGCCGGCGATCTTGTCGCCGGTTCTTTTAAGGACTCTGTATGAACTGCACTGAAGTCGTTGAACAACTCTCGCTCTACACCTACGGCGAACTCTCCCCCGCCGCCGAGGAATCCGTCGAAGCCCATCTGGCCGCCTGTGCCGCCTGCCGGGCCGCGTTCGCGAAGCATCGCGCCTTTATGGCCGCGCTCGACCAGCGTCCCGACGCCAACGAAGGCGCGCTGCTCACCCAATGCCGCATGGATTTCCGCCGCGCCATCGCCGCCGAAAACACGCGCCTGGCCGGCAACTGGCTGCACAGCCTCTGGCATTTCCACATCCCGTTCCGCATCCCCGTCGGTGCTCTCGCCCTAGTGGCCGTCGGCTTCTTCGCCGCCCGCTACACGCCTGAGAAGTTCGGCGGCATCCGCGCCGGGCTCGCCCAGCCCATGTTTTCGAACGTCCAGTCGATCCAGCCTGTCAGCTCCGGCAACGTGCAGCTCACGGTGGACGACGTGCAGCGTCACGTCATCACCGGCGCTCTCGACGAGCCGCGCATCCAGCAGCTTCTGCTCGAAGCCGTGCGCGAGGAATCCAACCCCGGCGTGCGCGTCGAATCCATCGGCGTTCTGAAGAACAGCGCCGATTCCGAACAGGTGCGCCGCGCTCTCATCGACGCCCTCACGCACGATCCCAACGCCGGCGTCCGCCTGAAGGCTCTCGAAGGCCTCACGCAATATGCGGGCGACCTCGCTGTGCGCAGGACCCTCACCACGGTGCTGTTGAAGGACGATAATGCCGGCATCCGCGCCAAGGCCATCGATCTGCTCACCGCCCAGCATGACGATTCCATCGTCGGCGTCCTGCAGGATGTGGTGCGCCACGAAGACGACAGCTACGTTCGCACGCGCGCCGGCGACCTGCTGCAGATGATGAAAGCCTCGGTAGGTACGTATTGAAATGCGGTTCGTCCATACAGGTGTGAGATCGGCAATTGTACTTCTCTGCCTGGTGGCGGGAAGCGCGTCCGCGCAGTCGCGTTCCGCCCGGTTCACTCAGATCGCGCAACAGGGCTACCTGGGCGTCCGCTCCGCTGACCTCACCGACGAACGCGCGAAGGCTCTCAACCTGAAGGACCGGCAGGGTGTCGAAATCACCATGGTTGGCGAGAACACCCCCGCCTCCAAAGCAGGCATCAGGGAAAATGACGTCATTCTCGAAGTGAATGGGAAAGCCGTCGAGAACAATTTCCTGTTTCAGACCCTGATCAGAGCCACACCGCCGGGCACGAAAGTCAGCCTGACCGTATGGCGTAACGGTGCGAAGCAGACGCTCACCGCGGCCCTCGACGAGCGCCACCATCTCCAGCTGGGGCCGGCGATTCAAATCGGACCGATGCCGCCGATGCCGCCTGTACCGCCCTTCGGCTTCGGCGCGTTTCCCGGCATCCCGAGCGACAGTCCGATCGTCGGGTTCTGGGGCGAGGAACTGGGGCCTCAGCTCGCTGAGTACTTCGGCGTCAAACAGGGTGTGCTGGTCGAGAGCGTCAACCCGAACACACCCGCCAGCCGCGCCGGTCTGAAGGCAGGCGATGTGGTGACGAAGGTCAATGGCACGCCGGTCACAAACCCGCGCGAAATCAGTTTTCTGGTGCGCGAGAGGAAATCCATCTCCTTCACCGTCGTCCGCTATAAGAAGGAAATGACGCTGAACATCGAACTCGCTTTCTGGGGCCTTGGCTTCGGCCCTGCCGCCGGGCTTCTGCCCGGCGCGGAGCCTTACGCATGATTCGGGCGTGCCGGTCTCTTAATCCGCCGCGTTAGCCCGACCGTTCTCTGTCTCCACCCCGATCTGGTGCAGCACGTCCTGCGCCTGCTCCTCCGTAAACCCTTCAACCTTGTTCGAATGATTCATCGAACAGAACTTCGGCCCGCACATGGAGCAGAACGCCGCGTCCTTGAACCCTTCCTCGGGCAGCGTCTCATCGTGCATCGACCGCGCCGTCTCCGGATCCAGCGACAGCTCGAACTGCCGGTTCCAGTCGAAGTTGTAGCGCGCGCGCGACAGCTCATCGTCGCGATCCCGCGCTCCCGGCCGGTGCCGCGCCACATCCGCCGCATGCGCCGCAATCTTATACGCGATGATGCCCTGCTTCACGTCCTCGCGGTTCGGCAGCCCCAGATGCTCCTTCGGCGTCACGTAGCACAGCATCGACGCCCCATGCCACCCGATCATCGCCGCGCCGATCGCCGACGTGATGTGGTCGTAGCCCGGCGCGATATCCGTCACCAGCGGCCCCAGCGTGTAGAACGGCGCGTCGTGGCACAGCTCACGCTCTTTCACCACCTGCATCTCGATCTGGTCCAGCGGAATGTGCCCCGGACCCTCGATCATCACCTGCACATCGTACTCCCACGCCTTCTTCGTCAGCTCGCCCAGCGTCTTCAGTTCGGCGAACTGCGCGTCGTCGCTCGCGTCGGCAATGCAGCCCGGCCGCAGCCCATCGCCCAGCGAGAAGCTGACATCGTACTTCTGGAATATTTTGCAGATGGCGTCGAAGTTTTCGTACAGCAGATTCTGGCGATGGTTCTTGACCATCCATTCGGCCAGAATCGCCCCGCCGCGGCTCACGATCCCCGTGATGCGCTTCGTCGCCATCGGGACATACTGAACGAGCACGCCCGCGTGGATCGTCATGTAATCGACGCCCTGCTCGGCCTGCTCCTCGATCACTTCGAGCATAACGTTGATGTTGAGATCCTCCACGCGCCGCACCCGCGACAGCGCCTCGTAGATCGGCACCGTGCCGATCGGCACGGGCGAATGCCCGATGATGGCTTTGCGGATCTCCGGGATGTCGCCGCCGGTCGAAAGATCCATCACCGTATCGGCGCCGAACTGGACGGAGTAGCGCAGCTTCTCCAGTTCGTCGTCGATATTCGATGTGGTGGCCGAATTACCGATGTTGGCGTTGATCTTGCATTTCGATGCGACGCCAATGGCCATGGGCTCCAGATTGGTGTGCCGGATATTGGCGGGGATGATCATGCGTCCCCGCGCCACTTCGTCGCGGATCAGCTCGGCCGAAACTTTCTCGATCTGGGCGACATGCTCCATCTCCTCGGTGACGACGCCCTTGCGGGCATAATGCATCTGGGTCCGGATCTGGTCGGACATTCGCTTCTCAACCCATTGCGTGCGCAGCATAAGGTCAGTGTATATCCGACGGGGTTGTGCGGCGGACCCGACCGGACTTGCGTGGCGCGATCGTTGGGTCGACGGTCAAGCCCGTCACAAAAAAGGCGATAATGTTCGCAGATCCCTGACCAACACCGTTCCGATGGCACCCGCCAGACTAGACATAAGACTCGTCGAAGAACTAACGCGCTGTTTTCCGCAAAGCCTTGGCAAATGACGGACGCGGGAAGCTTCATAGCCGAGCAGGGAAAAACTCTCACTTGGAGTGCTGTGAAGCACCTCAAAGGCGCCGGAGGCGTATACGCGATTCTGTTGCCGACCGCGTGGTTTTCGCCGACCCGAGTGCTGTATCTGCATCCTCCGAACGGCCACAAGGGTGCCACCCGAATACCGTTCGAGTTTACAGTGCCCGAGCTCATTGGTGACGGTTATGGAGTAGTGTATGTTGGGAAAGCCACCAAGCTCCCGCAACGATGGAATGGCCACCTGATTAAGGGGGAACGCAAACGCGGAGGTCAAGTGAAGCATGGCTTGATCGATTGCGGCCTGTTCGCCGACGAACTAGCCGCTATCAGCGCCGTACGCGAGCACGCCAAGATCGCGTATACGGTCCTCTCCGGACCGGAACAATGTGTCAACCGGGACGTTCTTGAAATGGCGCTATGCGGACGTTTTGGGCCGCCATTCAACGTCAAATCAGAACGGTAGTCGCGCGGTTTCTAGAGAGGGCGAAAGGGCCACGTTTAACGATGAAACTGCTGAAAATTTCAAGAAACGGGCTTCTAGGCTCGAACAAAGACGACACTCTACTCTTGCGGGTATGCGCGGCGTCCATTCTGACCGGCTACTTCGAAAGATCAGTACGGCCTCTGTTATGTATTGAGACCGAAAAGGCGATCGTGCGGCCCACGGAGAAGCTAAACGCCCAACTGCCTGCTCGGGACAAGTTTCAATTCGCCGAACGTTGGGCATTCGCTGGCGTTATAGATGCAAACGATGACGAGATTTCAGTCCTTCGAACGGAAGGCGGATACGAAATTAGGGATTTGAGAAAAACAACCATCTCGGAATTCATTGCGGAAATCGCGCCCTGAAGCGCAGCCGAGAGGCGCATCCCGGTCAGCCATGCATCAACCGCCCGGTCTTGATGGTGTACACTCGTACACAGGAATGGGTTGCGAATGGGACCCGGCTAAAGCAAAGTCCAACTGCCGTAAACATGGTGTCCGATTCGCAGATGCGGTAGCGGCACTGGAAGACGAGAATGCAATCTCGGTTCGCGACGAGAGCGAAGACGAGGAACGGTGGGTTTCCATCGGCATGGATGCCCTCGTGCGGCTAGTTGTGGTGGCATACACGTGGCGAGGCGAAAACATACGGTTGATTTCGGCGCGGCCCGCAACTCCGAGTGAGAGCCGCCAGTACGAGGAAGGCTTATGAAGAAGGAATACGACTTCAGCAAAGGCAGGCGTGGACCGGTCGTCCGCGTGCCGCCGGAGAAAGTTCGCGTCACCATCAGACTCGACAAGGACATCCTCGACTCGTTTCGTCAGCAGGTTGACGACGCGGGCGGTGGCAACTACCAGACGCTGATCAACGACGCCCTTCGTGCGGCCGTCGAACGAAGACAGGAAGAACTGGAAACGACCCTCCGTCGCGTCATCCGTGACGAACTCAGACGAGTTGGGTAGCGATACGCGCTTGATGCGAGTGCGCCGCCCGGCCGCAACCTCCAGCGACCAATCTGAGATTACCGCGAAACGCACAGCCGTGCCCTCGTTATCTCCGGCGCCCATACTCCGCCCTATTTCTTCCGATGTGTCGGAACATTTATAATGGAGCTGTGGAGGATATTATGAATCCGGCAATCGACACTCTGACGCCTGCCGAAGCGGCGGTCGTAGCTGGGGTATCTGTGCGCGACGTGCATCGGGTGATCGACGAGCACATTCTGCCGGAAAGCTTTTACGATATTCGGGAAGCCAGATCGTTCAGCAGTCACGCCTGTGTGTTTATCGCGTTCTACTTTGAAGCGGCCGACCGGCTGACTTCCGAGGAGCGACAGCGGGCGATCGCACTGGCGAGCCGGCGTTCTTCCGGCAGGAAGTCCTTCACGAAGATTGTCCACGACGGATTTCTGACTATCGACTTCGCGCCGTTCTGGACGGGCGTGGACGAGCGTCTCCAGCGTCTGAATGCGGCCCGCGGTCAGGTATCCAGGGACGACGAGATTCTCTGCGGAACTCCGACAATCAGGGGAACCCGGGTACCGGTCTACGATGTCGCCGCGTCCGTTGCGGCCGGTACTCCGATAGAGAGGATTCTTTCTTCCTACCCCAGTCTGAATCGGGAACAGGTGGAGCTTGCCGCGCTTTTTGCGGAAGCGAACCCACAGCGGGGGAGACCCAGGCAGCGCACTGTTCCGCCCCGAGGCACGAAGGTCGTGTCGTCTCGTCGCAAGCCGCGGTCCGTTCCGCGGTGAATAAACTCCTCATCGACGAATGCTGAGTTCAGAACTGGCTCTGATGGCTCGCGAACGAGGCCACCACGAGACTTCTCACGCCGTGTGGATCGGCAAGTCTGGCTGGAAGGCTGGCAGCTGAAGCGGCTCCTGCTGGCCGGAGACTGGGTGTTGGTGACCAGGAACAGTGACGACTTCCGTGGACCTCGTGAAACGCCAGGTTCGAAGGGCCAGTTTTCCAGCGTGTCGCTCCATGCGGGGCTGATCTGCCTTAATGCGCCGGGCGGTATGGACCTCGCGCTCCAGAGAGAACTCTTCTCCGAGGTGCTGGACGAACTCGACACCGACGGGGACCTGACCAATCAGATTCTGGAAGTGACGCTCGAAGACAGCGAGGCTGGCATCCGGATCGAGCGGTACATGTGTCCGGCGGAGTGAGCCCATCCTCTCAGGACTACGAGGTCACGGCCGAATGCGGGACCAGCATTGGGTCGCTGAAATCGAAAGGAGATGTCGTCACCGCCTGAGGTGCTTTTCATCGTTATTTTCAGCAGGCGCACTGGAACCCGTTTCGGGAAAGAACGGGAAATCCGGTGGACGTGTACCGAGGAAACCCGCCGCAACCCGCGGGATTGAAGGCCTTTCAGCTAAAGTTGAAGCTGACCGATGTACTGATGCCCATAACAAAAAATAACAAAACGCCTCACGATCGAAAACGTGAATCTGGACGACGAACACGAACTCGATGCTCTCGACGATGAGATGATCACGGCGGGGCTGCAGCGCGTGCGAGCCGAAGGAGATGAGTTCCGCCGGAAGGGGCTTCTCGATTCCGCCGGTAATCTGCTCCTCAAGGAACTGCCCGCCGACATGAAGGAAGACGCGGACCGCGATTTCGGCGGTTGATGACCTGGCCCCGAGTCCTGCCGCTCCGTTGTGCGAAGCTGTATGCGAAGTCGTATGGCGAAAACCAACTCCAAACTCCCCAACACCGATGCCTGGCAGCTCGCCGAAATCGAAGCCGGCATCGCCGAACTGGACTCCGGCCAAGGGGTCAGCCACGACAAAGTCTCGAAGTGGCTCAAATCCTGGGGAAAGCCCGGTGAGTCGCGCGCGCCTCGTCAGCGTGCCCGCCGCGACGCCTGACCCTCCATCGCCGCCCGGAGGATGTGGTTAATCCGCGTGTGATAGCCCTTCCCGGTCGCTCTCAGCCATTCCAGCACATCTTTGTCCAGGCGGATCGTGAGTTGCTCCTTCGCCGGAGGAAGCGCTGCCGCCGCCTTCCTGAAGAACTCTTCCCCCAGCGGCGGAATGTCGGAATAGTCGACAGGCAGAGCCTCAAGCCGCCGCGCTTCTGCCTGCGTAAGCTGCCGCGGCTTTTTCGGGTCAAGCCGATAGCGTTTCGTAGTATTGCTCTTGCTCGCGTTCATTGGCTTTCCTCGCCGAAATCAGCCGGACCACTCTCTCCCGCACCGGGCGACGGCATAAACCCTGCCTTCGATCTCGCCGAGCGTAAGCCGCCGCTCTTCGCCATAATCGTGCCGGGCGTCCGGCCGCGTCAAGCCGGTGTGCATCAAGGAAGACTCGGACGGCGTACTCAAACGGCACGCCATGCTTAACCGCATTCTGCGCCGCCTTCGCTTCGTCCCACTCAAACGTCATTTTACTCTATAGCTACGTTCGTAGCTACGCAAGAAGAATTCGCGTAGCCCCGGTCATTTTGTGGCGGCAGCCTCGAAATTTCTCAGAATCCGACCCGTCGGCTCCAGCCCATTCACAGCTATTTCTTGCTGATTATAAAAACGCATCGATCTGATGCTCATGAATGGCATCGACGATTTCGCGGGACAGAAACTCCGGCTCTTCGCGGTGTGCTCAAGACGAAGTCTTGCGGATCAGCTTCTTCGCCTTGACCATGGACATGGTCCGAGCACGCGGCTCAGCGGGCGGCGCCGCTTTGGACCGGCCGGGTGCGGGGTTACGATTGTCTCTTTTCCCAAGGGTGAGTTTCCGGCAAGCGTGCATGAAATCCACCGCCGGTAATTGTTAAGGTCGTTCTTCCGCCGGTTTTCCGGCGAGGAGAAGACCATGCCGCGAAGCAAAACCCCCATCGTCAGCCTCGAGGAAGCAAAAGCACGCTTCGAAGAATGGAGGCAGAACCGTAAGGGGAAAGCCGCGATACCGGCTGAGCTTTGGTCGGCGGCTGTTGAGGTGGCCCGGAGGGAAGGGATCAATCGAACCGCGACGGAGTTGCACGTGGCATGGGACGATCTGAAGCGGCGCATGGCGCGGCTGCGGGAACATCGTCGCAACCGCGCCACCGAGGTTCGTGGAGTTGGTCGCGCCGCCTGAGGAATCGGTTCCCGAGTGCGTCATCGAAGTGGAGGGCCGTCGAGGGAAACTGCGAATCCAGCTGAAGGGCGCTTCGGCTTCATATCTGGCAACGCTGAGCCGGGAGTTATGGGAGTCGGCGTCCTGATCCAGATCACGCCGCAACTGCGCATCCTGGTTGCGATAGACGCCATCGACGGCAGGAAGGGCATCGATTCTCTGGCGCAGCTATGCCGGGAGAAACTGACTCCGATCCGTTCTCCGGCTGTCTGTTCATCTTCCGCAGCCGCCGGGGGACAGCGATAAAACTGCTGGCCTATGACGGCCAGGGGTTCTGGCTCGCCACGAAACGACTGTCGAAGGGCCGTTTCAAGTGGTGGCCCACCGGTTCTGAGCCGGCGCGAACCCTGCGTGCGCATCAGGCGCAGTTACTGCTGGCCGCCGCGAACCCGGATGCCGAAGCGCCGCCGGTATGGCGGCAGGTGAGCGCGTAAAAAAATCAGGCCAACCCCCTTGCGTTCCAATTTTGACTCTGCCACACTGCGAAAAGAATGCCGGAATGGAGATACCGGGGCCGCACTGTTACTGCTGAAGAGATCGACTTCATCCGCAGGTTAATCACTGAAAATCCCAGAGCAAGCCGGCGCAGACTGTCGGAGAAACTCTGCGAGGCATGGCAATGGAAGCAGGCCAACGGCGCTCCACGCGATATGGTCTGCCGTGGCTTATTACTGATGCTGCATCGCGCCGGGCAGATCGAGTTGCCGGCGATTCGTTTCCGGCCTCCCAATCCCCTGGTCCGGCGCGAGCGGCCACAACCGATGCTGATCGACACCACGCCGCTCGAGACGCCACTCACCGCCATCCGTCCGATCCTTTTGCAGCAGGTCCGAAAGACGACCGACGAACCGTTGTTCAACAGCCTGATGGAGCAACATCATTATCTTGGCTATGAACAGCCGGTGGGCGAGCACCTGAAGTATCTGGTGTGGGCGCAGGGCCGCCCCATCGCCTGCATGGCATGGAGTTCGGCCCCTCGTCATCTGGGCAGCCGCGACCGTTATATAGGATGGAGCGCCGAAGCGCGCCGGCGCAACATTCGCTTCATTGCTTACAACACGCGCTTCCTGATTCTGCCGTGGATCAAAGTTCCGCATCTGGCTTCGCACATACTGGGCCGCGTAGCGAGCGCGCTGCCCGGAGACTGGGAGCGGATGTACAGCCATCCGGTCTACTTCGCCGAGACCTTCATCGATCCCGGCCGTTTTCGCGGGACCTGCTACCGCGCGGCCAACTGGGTGCTGATGGGCAGGACCACGGGCCGGGGCAAAGCATCCAACAGTTACATTCCGAACCGCTCCATTAAAGAGGTCCTTGGGCTGGCGCTGACACGCCGCTTTCGCGAGTTGCTGAGTGAGTTATGAAAAAGAAAACATCCCGGCGCCGCATCGATGTGAATGTGGAAGAACTGGACCGGATGATCGACGCCGCCATGAAGGCGCCGCTGAGCAAGGCGGATGGCAGGAAGCTCAAAACCACGCTGCATGCGATGGTGGAACGATTGCGGGCAGCGGAACACGGAGAAGACCAGCTCCGTGCTGGAACCGAAAGCGCCACACGCCGCAGCCGATACGCAGCCACCGGAGAAACAGGCGGCTGCGGGACACGGGCGCAACGGAGCCTGCGCATTTACCGGCGCAAACAGAGTAGCGGTCGCGCATGCCACCCTTCAGTCCGGCGACCCCTGCCCGGAATGCCGCGAGGGAAGAGTATACCGGCAGAAAGAGCCGAAGACGCTGATCCGCATCGTGGGGCAGGCGCCGCTGGAAGCGACCGTGTTTGAGATGGAGAGTCTGCGCTGCAATGGCTGCTGCGAGGTATTCACCGCGGCCGAACCGCCGTCAGCGGGTGCGGAAAAGTTCGATGCCACCGCCGTGGCGATGATCGCGCTGTTGAAATATGGCACGGGAATGCCCTTCAACCGGATGGAGCGGCTGGAAGGACAACTCGGGATTCCATTACCGGCGGCAACGCAATGGGAGTTGATGGCGGCGGCCGCGAAGTGGCTCAAACCCATACTGGGCGAGTTCATCCGGCAGGCGGCGCAGGGCGGTGTAGTGCACAACGACGACACCGGCATGCGGATACTGCAGATGGTGCGCCGCAGCGACGACGGCCGCACGGGAACCTTCACCAGCGGCATCGTATCGATCTCGGGCGGGCGGAAGATCGCGCTGTACTTCAGCGGATGGAAGCATGCGGGCGAAAACCTCGCCGATGTTCTGAAGCAACGCGCGCCCGGCCTGGCGCCGCCGATCCAGATGTGCGATGCGCTATCGCGGAACTCGCCGAAGCTTATCGAAACACTGCTGGCCAACTGCCTGGCGCACGGAAGGCGGCAGTTTACGGAAGTCGCGGAGAGCTTTCCCGAAGAATGCCGGTATGTGCTGGAGTCGCTGGGAGCGGTATACGGCTTCGATGCCGAAGCGAAGGACCGCGGCCTGACACCGGAGGCAAGGCTGACGTTTCACCAGACGCACAGCGCGCCGGTGATGGAAGATCTGCGCCAGTGGATGGAGACGCAGTTTGCGGAGCACAAAACAGAACCGAACTCCGGGCTGGGCAAGGCGATCTCTTATTTACTGAGACACTGGACGAAACTGACACTGTTCCTGCGACAGCAGGGCGCGCCTCTCGACAACAACATCGTCGAAAGAGCACTGAAGAAGGCGATTCTGCATCGTAAGAATGCGCTCTTCTATAAGACGATGAACGGAGCGCGCGTGGGCGATCTCTTCATGAGCCTGATCCACACCTGCGAACTGAATAAGGTCAATCCGTTCGACTACCTGACAGAGCTGCTCCGGCATCCCGCGGAACTGACTGTCCATCCGGCGGAGTGGATGCCATGGAACTACCAGGGCCGCGCGAACGCTGTGGCCGCGTAATATCATGGTTCGGTCGCATGGCCGAAAGCATTAGCTTAAAGCCCTGCGAATCGGACCTCTCCAAATGGCCGCCAAACGGGCATCCGCAACAGCAAAATCACCGAGGGTTTTCGGCCAGCGACAGGCGCGGACGAAAATGTTTCGCGTCGGGCTGTATGCGCGCGTGTCCACGCATGACCAGCAGACCCTGTCGCTGCAGATGCGCGCCATGCGGGAGTATGCGGCGAAACGCGGCTGGACGATCGCGGTGCAGATCAAAGAAATCGGTTCCGGCGCGGCGGCGCGTGAACTGCGCGAGAATCTGCTCGCCGCCGCTCGTCGGCGCGAAATCGATGTGGTGCTGGTCTGGCGGCTGGACCGATGGGGCCGGTCGCTCGTCGATCTGGTCGTCACGTTGAAGGAACTGGCCGAACTGGGTGTCAGTTTCGTATCGCTCACCGAAGCATTGGATCTGACCACGCCAACGGGCCGCGCGATGGCCGGGTTGCTCTCGGTGTTCGCCGAGTTCGAACACGAGATTCTGCGCGAGCGGATTCGCGCGGGCATCGCCGAAGCCCGGCTGAAGGGAAAGCGCTTCGGACGGCCGCTGACCGCGGCAAAGAAGTCCAGCCAGATTCGGAAGCTATACCGCGCAGGCGTCAGCAAGGCCGAGATCGCGCGGCGACTGGAGATCGGCCGGACCTCCGTGCGCCGGATACTGTCAGCAAAGCAGCCATGAAGAAACCAGCCAAAGATCCAGTCCGCGAGGACCGCATTCATAACGAAGCCATCGCGGATGCCAACGGGCCGGAGGAGCAGATCATGGGGTGGCATTGCTACCTCGATGACAAAATCCGATTTCCTTTTCAAGCCAGGTGCATCGCTCGCAGGATCGTTTCACCGCTGAGGGAAGGGGAAACCGTCGAAGTTCATCGCATGGCTCCGGAAGATGCCTGCACAGCGGAGATGCTCGTGCTGAT
Source organism: Terriglobia bacterium (assembly GCA_963832905.1). Lineage (GTDB taxonomy): Bacteria > Acidobacteriota > Terriglobia > Bryobacterales > Bryobacteraceae > BOG-234. The sequence continues at coordinate 56,320 of CAWHVO010000004.1, forward strand.
CCGCTGGCACGGTCGGTTCATGGCCGTGCCACTGTCACAACTGGCGGCTATCGACCCCGACGACGCCACCGCCGAGGCCGTTGGCGACTGGCATTACTGGGTAGCCAGAGGCTATCTTTTCTGAGTTTTCAGTCGGACCCGCCGCCGTTACACACGCTTGCCGGAAACTCACTCCCAAGGGGAGGTTCCCTTCCTCAATATCAGCCAATTGCCAGCAACACCCCTTCGAAATTCGTAATCCGCCGGCCTTGCAGCATTTGCCGCGCCGGCACTATCGCTTCGTCCCCGCTACATTTGGAGTTTCTACATTTTGGGACACGCGGATTGTATCCGCGTTTGTAGCCACAATCGTTTCGTGGCCGCAGCCCCGAAATTTCGGTAGTGGGCTACTTTGAAAATCCTCCGCTTGAGCCGATTCACCGCAGGCTGCGCGTCACCCCTGCAATGGCCGCTTGGTGTCACGGATCAGCTATGGGACGTTGAAGACCTCGTGGCCGCGTGGGAAGCCAGCGAGCGGAGGGCGGAAAGACAGGCGGCGTAACTGCCGGATATAATTCCAGAGTGGCAAACCGAAGATTGAGCCGCGCCTTTCTTGTGGCAAATATCCTCGGGGACCATTATCTACGTGGCGGCATCATCGTATAGTTGGGCCATACCCGAAGAGCGCGGACTAATCCCTATAACGGGGGAACCCTTCGTTTGGGCTGGTTTCGTCCTGCCGATCTGGGCACTCTTTTCCTTGCTCAATGTGATATGGGGAACGATTATTGTCAGGCGCAGACAATGGCACGACGGTCGCCTGTTAGTAGCAACGGCCTGCATTTGGCTCGCCCGGGGTTGTGGTCGATTTTGCGCATCATAGATAATTTTCAAAGTAGCCCACTGCCGAAATTTCTCAGAGTCCGACCCGCCGGTTCCGGCCCATTCACAGCTATTTTTCGCTGATTCCAAAAAAGCTAACCTCCCGCCCCGCAGCCGCGCGCCTATACGGTGGCCGCACATGAGCTCACTGCGTCAAACCGAAGCTGCCCGCAAAAACGGGGCGCAATCCCGCGGGCCTGTCACGCCCGAAGGCAAAGCAATCTCTTCGGCCAATTCCCTCAAGCACGGCCTTCTCGCCGAGGCCATCGTCATTACCGGCGAGGCAGTCGAACATCTCGCCGCCCTCTCCGCGCGCTTCCACGCGGAGTTCCATCCCCGCACGCAGACCGAGACGCACCACGTCGAAATTCTGATCATGTGCTGAATCACGAGATCGAAAGGCTCGCCGCCGCCGTCGGCGGACAGGGACACCGCACCCGCGCCTCCCTGGTTCATCAAAACCCTTGCCGACCAGTCCGGCACGCTCGATCTTCTGAACCGCTACGAAACGAAATTCGCCCGCACCTTCATCCGTTCCCACCAGGCCCTGATGGAACTCAAGGCCAAACCCGCCCCGACTGGAGCGATGATGAAGAGCGCTCCGTCCTGATCCCCGTCACCCCGCAGGCAGTCGACAACGCGACGGCGTCGCCGGAGAGTGCCGTGCCCCAAGCCGGCCCCTTCGCAACCTTCGGAGCTTCGGCGCAATCTCCCGGCTCCGAATACTTCTTCCCCCTCACCAGCCCCAGGGACGCCTTCAGCGTGATGGATTTCGAAGACGCCGCCCGCCGCGTACCCGCCGCACCCTCGACGTCAGCCACGTCAACACGCGCGCCGAACTCTTCGGCGCCACTTTCGACTCCCCCATCTTCATCTGTCCCACCGGCGCGCAGCGCATGTTCCATCCCGATGCCGAAGCCGCCACCGCCCGCGCCGCCAAATCCCGCAACGCGCTCCAAATCCTCTCCACCGTCACCTCGGTCTCCTGTGATGACGATCTCCGGGGACGACGATCACGGTCATCGGCGCGAACGTCCCGCTCGACGTTCTCACGCCAAACGAAAAGCTCCGCGTGGCTGTCCTCAGTTACGCTGTCCGGCTCGCAACGCCTTTCCCGCCCGAAATCGCCGCCTGCGCCGCCGCCAGCCGCGCGATCGGCACGCGATACGGCGAGCACGATACGTAATCCATGCCCACGCGATAGCAGAACTGCACCGAGCTCGGCTCGCCGCCGTGCTCGCCGCAGATGCCCACTTCGAGTTCCTTGCGGGCCCCGCGTCCCAGCTTCGTCGCCATCTCGACCAGCTTGCCCACGCCTTCCTGATCCAGCACCGCGAACGGATCGGCCTTGAAGATCTTCGCCTTCTCGTAGTCCTTCTGGAACTTCGTGTAGTCGTCGCGCGAAAGGCCCATCGTGGTCTGCGTCAGATCGTTGGTGCCGAAGGAGAAGAACTCCGCCTCCTTCGCCACTCGGTCCGCCGTCAGCGCCGCGCGCGGAATCTCGATCATGGTGCCGACCATGTAGTGCACCTTCATGCCCGGCCTTCGCGAACACTTCGTCCGCCACCCGCACCACGATCTTCTTCTGGTTCTCGAACTCCTCCACGCTGCCGATCAGCGGAATCATCACTTCCGGAATCACCTTCACGCCCTTCTTCGCCACCTGCACGGCGGCTTCGAAAATGCGCGCGCGCCTGCATCTCGGTGATCTCGGGATACGTGACGCCCAGACGGCAGCCGCGATGGCCCAGCATCGGATTGAACTCGTGCAGCTCTTCCACGCGCTGCAGCAGCTCCGGCAGTTCCTTCTTCAGGTCCTTCACCGCGAATCCTGTAGCGCTCCGACATCTCCTTCTTCGCCTTGATGTCGGCGTACGGCAGCAGCGCCACATCCACCATCAGGTTTTCGCGCTTGGGCAGGAATTCGTGCAGCGGCGGATCGAGCGTGCGGATCACCACCGGGAAGCCGTCCATCGCTTTGAACAGCCCGGCGAAATCCGAACGCTGCATCGGCAGCAGCTTCGCCAGCGCCTTGCGCCGCGACTTCTCGTCGCGCGCCAGAATCATCGCCTGCATGTGCGGCATGCGGTCTTCGGCGAAGAACATGTGCTCGGTGCGGCACAGCCCGATGCCCTCGGCGCCGAACTGCCGCGCCACCTTCGCATCGCGCGGAATATCGGCATTCGCGCGCACGCCGAACTTGCCGCGGAACTCATCGGCCCAGCCCATGAACTTGCCGATGTAATCGTGGCTCAGATCCGGCTCGATCGTCTTCGCCTTGCCCGAGATAAACGTCGCCCGTGGTTCCGTCGAGCGAAATGAAATCGCCTTCCTTCACCGTCACGGTCTTGCCGGCCACCTGCCGCCGTGAAGATCTTTCTTCGGCTCGTCGATGCGGATGCCGCTCGCGCCCACCACGCACGGCGTCCCCATGCCGCGCGCCACCACCGCCGCGTGGCTCGACATGCCGCCGATCGCGAAGTCAGAATGCCCTTCGCCACGTCCATGCCGTGAATATCGTCGGGCGTGGTTTCCTTGCGCACCAGGATCACCGGGCCGCCTGGCCGCCATCTCGACCGCTTCTTCCGCCGTGAACGCCACGCGCCCCACCGCCGCGCCGGGCGATGCCGAAATGCCCGTCGTCAGCTTGGCCAGGTCCTTCAGCGTCTTCGGATCGAACACCGGATGCAGCAGCTGATCGAGCTGCTGCGGGCGCCACGCGCATCACCGCTTCCTTCTTCGTGATCAGCCTCTCTTCCACCATCTCCACCGCAATGCGCACCGCCGCCGGACCCGTCCGCTTGCCGTTGCGGGTCTGCAGCATGTACAGCTTGCCTTCCTGAATGGTGAATTCGAAATCCTGCATGTCCTTGTAGTGCTTTTCAAGATTCGTCGTGATTTCGCGGAGCTGCGTGAAAGCCTCCGGCGAGATCGCTTCTGCAGATCGGCGATCGGATGCGGCGTGCGGATGCCGGCCACCACGTCTTCGCCCTGCGCGTTCATCAGGAACTCGCCGTAGAACACCTTCTCGCCGGTGCCGGGATCGCGCGTGAAACCCACGCCCGTGCCCGAAGTCTCGCCCATGTTGCCGAACACCATCGCCTGCACATTCGCCGCCGTGCCGATATCGTCGGGAATCTTTTCCATCTTGCCGGTAGTAATTGCGCGTTCGGTGTCCACCAGCTAGCGGAACACGGCGTCGCGCGACAGCCCGAGCTGCACATGCGCGATCCTGCGGAAACGGCTTGCCCGTCTCCTTCTGCACCAGCTTCTTGTAATCGCCGACGATGACCTTCAGGTCCTCCGCGGTCAGATCGGTATCGAGCTTCGCCTTCTTCTTCGCCTTGCGCGCGTCGAAGATGTGGTCGAATTCTCCATCGGCGATATCCAGCGCCACTTCGCCGAACATCTGGATGAAGCGCCGGTAGCAGTCGTACGCGAACCGCGGATTGCCGGTCTTCTTCGCGAGACCCGCCGTCGTCTCGTCGTTCAGCCCCAGATTGAGAATCGTGTTCATCATGCCCGGCATGGAAAACTTCGCGCCCGAGCGCACGCTCACCAGCAGCGGATTCGCCGCATCGCCCAGCTTCTGCCCCATCTGCTTCTCCAGCTTCCGCGTGGCCGCGTCGATCTCCTTCTGGATCGTCGTCCGGAACTTTGTTGCCGTTCTGAGAAGTAGATGTTGCAGACATCCGTCGAGATCGTGAATCCCGGCGGCACCGGCAGCCCCGCGCGCGACATCTCGGCCAGCCCGGCGCCCTTGCCGCCGAGCATGTCTTTCATCGTGCCGTCGCCGTCGGCCTTTCCGCCGCCGAACGAATAAACGTACTTGCTCATCTTTGATCGGTTTCCTTTAGGGATCAGTTCCCTTTGAGTTAGTGTTGGTTACGATTTCGGAAAAATCCGCGATGGTCGAAAACTCGGCCAGCAGGTGTGCAGCAGCGTGAGCCGGTTCTGTCGCACCGCTTCGTCTTCGGCGCATTCACCAGAACCTTGTCGAAAAAACGATCCACCTTCGGACGCAGCGAAGCGATGCGCTCCAGTCTGCTGCGGTAATCGGGCAGCAGTTTGCAGGCAGCGCGCGTGGCCGTGAACTCTTCGTAGAGTCCGGTTTCCGGCCCCGGCTCGAGCAGCGATTCCTCGAGCGTGTCGCCGAGGCCCTCGAACTGAGCCTGCTTCAGAATATTGCGGATGCGCTTGAAGCTGGCCGCCAGCGGCTCGAAATCTTCGGTGGGCCGCACGGCGCGCACCGCTTCGAGGCGCTCTTCCACGTCGGGCAGATCGTCCCAGCCGGAAGCCAGAACGGCATTCACTTCGTCGTATTCGAAGCCGCGAATGTCGCGGAAGTAGTAGCGCACGCGCTCGGCGAGGAATTCCTCCAGCTGCAGCGAGCCTTCGCAGCAGCGACTGAATCGGCAGCCGCAGCTTGCCTTCGACCAGAATCTTCACGATGCCCTGCGCCGCGCGCCGCAGCGCGAACGGATCTTTCGATCCAGACGGAATCAGCCCCACGCCGAAGCATCCGCGCAGCGTATCCAGCTTATCGGCGATCGACAACAGCCGCCCGGCCTGCGTGCGCGGAATCGAATCTTCCATGCTGACCGGCTTGTAGTGGTCGTAGATCGCCACCGCCACGTCTTCCGGCTCGCCCTGCGCGCGCGCATAGAGGCCGCCGACGACACCCTGCAGCTCGGTGAACTCCTTCACCAGCTCGGTGGTCAGATCGGCTTTGGAAAACCGCGCCGCCCGCACCGCGTACAGGTCGGGATGATCCTCGCCGAAGGTGTAACGCACTTTGGCATTGCGGATATCGGCCTCGGCCGGCGTTTTGCCGCGATTCGCGACGTAGAGCCCGAGCAGCAGCACCAGCTGTTCGATGCGCTCGGTCTTGTCTAGGTAGCTGCCGAGCTTCGCCTGAAAGGTGACGTGCGCCAGATCCTGCACGCGGTCCGCCAGTTTCTTCTTCTGATCCGCATCCCAGAAGAAGCGCGCATCGTTGAAGCGTGCGCGCAGCACGCGTTCGTTGCCATGCCGGATCAGCCCGTCCGGATCGCCATCCGTATTCGTTACCGCGACGAACTTCGGCGCCAGCTTCCCGTCCGGCGTCTCCACCGAAAAGTATTTCTGGTGATGCCGCATCACCGTGGTCAGCACTTCCTTCGGCAGATCGAGAAACTCCGCATCGAAGCTTCCGGTGATTGGCGTCGGCCACTCCGTCAGATTGACGAGCGTATTGAGCAGGTCGTTATCGCATTTGTATTTCGTCGGAACCGCGCGAATCCGCTCGCGTCGCTCCTCCGCCGACAGAATGACGAAGTTCTCGCGCAGCTTCTGCTCGTAGTTTTCGTACGTGACCGGGAACCGCGCAGCGCCCAGCCTGCGATGCCCGCTGGATTCATTGCCCGACGCGATGCCGGCGATTTCAAAGGGAATCACCTGATCGTCGAGCAAGCGCCACAACCCAGCGGATCGGACGAATGAACCGCACACTCTTCGCCGCCCAGTACATGGTTTTCGGAAATGGCGTCTTCAGCACCAGCTGTGGCAGAGCTTCGGCGAGTATCGCGCTGGCGGGCCGTCCCGCGGTTTTCCGCACATAGCTGTACTTCTCAGCTTTCCCGTCCGACAGAATTTCCAGTTGCTCCGGCTCGACGCCCTGCTTCTTCGCAAACCCCGCCACCGCGGCGGCAGGCGCACTCTTCGCCGGACCCCACACCCGTTCTTCCGAATCCGGCTGCTGCGCGATGACGCCTTCCGCCCGCACCACCAGGCGCCGCGGCGTGGCATCGGTGCGCACAGCGGCATCGCCCAGCTGATTGTCTTTGAGCAGTCCCCAGATCGCGCCGCCCAGATATTCGAGCGCCCCGGCGATCATCCAGTCGGGAATTTCTTCGGCACCGATTTCGAGCAGCAGATTCATTGCCGCCTGCCCCTGCTGCTGATCACCCAGGCTTCCGCCACTCCCACCGCCTGCTTCCGAATGCGACCGATCACCGCCACGCGCTCCGTCACGCTGATGGCGCCCCGCGCATCGAGCGTATTAAACAGGTTGCTGCACTTCAGCACGTGATCGTACGCGGCGAGCAGCGGGAAACGCTTCTTCTCCGCGTAGTCCGGATACAGTTCCAGCAGCCGCCTCGCCTCGCCCTCGTGAATCTCGAACAGCTTCCACAGCGTCGGCACATCGGCCAGCTCGAAGTTGTAGACCGAATACTGCAGCTCGTCCGCATAGCGCACATCGCGATACTTCACGCCCTGCGTCCACTCGATGTCGTACACGCTGTCGACGCCCTGCAGAAACGCGGTCAGCCGCTCGAGCCCATACGTGATCTCCGCCGGCACCAGGTCCAGATCGATCCCGCCGCACTGCTGGAAGTAAGTGAACTGCGTGATCTCGAGCCCGTCCAGCATCACCTGCCAGCCCACGCCCCACGCGCCGAGCGATGGATTCTCCCAGTTGTCTTCCTCAAGCTTCAGATCGTGCTTGCGAAGATCGATGCCGATGGCTTCGAGGCTGCCCATGTACTGCTCGATGACATCGGCCGGCGTCGGCTTCAGCATCACCTGCAGCTGCATGTGCTTGTACAGGCGATTCGGATTATCGCCGTAGCGGCCGTCCGCCGGCCTGCGGCTGGGCTGCACATAGGCCGTGCGATACGGCTTCGGTCCCAGCACGCGCAGAAACGTTTCCGGGCACGACGTCCCCGCGCCGACCTCGACGTCGAACGGCTCCTGAATGATGCAGCCGCGATCGCCCCAGTACTGCTTCAGACGGAAAACGTTTTCCTGAAATGTCGGCGCCGGCATTTACGCAGCCGCCTCGAGTACCGGAAACGTGATCAGCTTGCGCTCGATCTGCGATTCCATCTGCTGCGCCAGAAACCGCCGCAGATCCGCGGCCGTTGACTGGCTCCACAGGCGCTCGGCCAGCTGGGCGATCGGTGTGTGCAGAATCTCCTCCGCAATGGCACGCGATTCGGCGGAAAGCTCCCACGCGCTGCGGATATCCAGAGCCCGGCGGCAGTCGTGGCAATGCAGACCGGCGCGGCCGCGCGCGAAACATGCGCGCTCGGCGTTCTCAGGGCCTTCGAGCCAGGCACCGCATCCGAGACAAACGTGCAACTCCGGCAGCAGCCCCGCGAGCTTCACGGCCCACACGCTGAAGTACGTCACCGCGCGCCATGCGCTCGAACCCGTGCGCAGATGTTCGAGCACGGCTGTAATCAATCGGAAATATTTTTCGTTCGGGTCGGCGGCGGGCAGTAACTGTTCGGAAACTTCCGCAAAAAAATCCAGCGCGCAGGCGGCGGCGAAATCGTTAATCACGCCGAACTGCGAATGCAGAATTTCGCAGGAATCGATCGTGACCAGCTCGCGGTTCTCGCGCTGAAAGTAGGACATTCTGACGTGCGAAAGCCGCTCCAGCCCGGACCCGAATCCACTTTTGGGCCGTCTCGCGCGCCGCGCCACGCCCCGCAGCTTCCCGTAATCGCGCGTCAGGAAGCTGACGATCAGATCCCCTTCCTTGAACGGCCAGGTCTGGAGGACGTAGGCTTCGCTCACACGAGCGGACATAGTTGCTGCATGAAGCGGAACCCTCAGGTTATCACGCGAGGTGTAGCCGGCAGGCTCTATCACGGGCGCAGGGGGGCGGCGAATCAATCTCGGCGGGTTTTGACGAAGACTCTCGTTGTGATCCGGGCACGGGGCGCACCCGTACCGCTCATCGAGGCCGTTAGCGGTCAGCTCTGCGACGCCGGGTTGATGAGCAAAGACCGGCAGGCGACATAACCCGATCGTCTGCTCCAGGGTTTTGTCCGGTTCACGGCGGTTCGAGTCTGGTTCGTATCGGGTCGGTGCCGGTTCGAATCCGGTTCGTTTCCGGTTCGTCTTTTGGCTGCGCGCGCTGTGGGTCATGCGGGCGGCTCCGTGTTTTCAAGTGGTTCTGCGGGCAGGGGCTCGGGAACACCCGGCCCGACGGGATGAAAACGCTGGGCACGCCTCGAAATGGACTTGAGCAGCGCAGTATGCGCCCGTGAGTACTGGAGTTCGCACTGGGCCTGCTCCTCCATGAGGGCCGTGAGAATGCGGGAGTTGTCGGTCAGATTGCGAGCCGCAAAGGCGGCGTGGCCAAGGGCGGAGAGAGGCTCACTGCACGTATCGCGGTGATTGCGGATTTCGTGGGAGAGGATTTCCGCCTGCATACCCATGGCGCGAAGCTGACGCCAGCGCGCGCACGCCATGCTTTCGGCGAGGCTCATTTCGTGTCCGGGCAGGGGCTGGTATTGCTGAATGATCTGGGTGAGAAGCGCCTCAAAATGGCGAGGGGATTCCCCTTCGATGAGGAGAGTCTTCGCGAGCAGAGAGCGGCGAGTGGCGTTCATGGCCGAGATGCGCTTGCCCTCGGCGGTTTTCGGGCCGCGGGACTTGGCGCCGTTGATACGTGCGGATTCGCGCTGACGTTCTGTGCTCATTGTGGCTACAGTATGGACAGCGGAAACCGGGCTGAGAGGGCGGTTTGCCGGAAGTCGTTGAATTTAAGGAGCGAATATTTTTAAAATTCGCGGGAACGGAAAAGGGTCAGCCGGCGTGCGGCCACAAAGAGGCGAGGGGAGGAGAAGTGCGGCTATGCTGTGGTGTCCGCGATCGGGACTTCGGGCTCGCGTCAGTCTGAGCTTTGTACGTGTGGCGCGTGATCCGGCCAAGTGGCAGTCGAGCGCGGTCGCCGGATGCTGGCCGACTTTTCGGGAGTGAATGATGTGGGTTGTTAGAATCGGCGTCGCGCATGCCCACGATCAGTGCATTTTACGGGATCCTGATACGAATGTTCTTCAACGACCACCCACCACCGCATTTTCATGCGCGGTATGGGGAGTTCGAAGCCACGATCGAAATCGCTACCCTCAACGTTTTGGAAGGGGAACTCCCTGCTCGCGCTTTGAAACTGGTGCAGGAATGGGCGATGATGCATAGAGAAGAGTTGTCGGACGATTGGCGGCTCTGCCGTCAAAACGCGCCGCCCGCGCGAATCGAGCCGCTGTCCTGAGTGGAGGCAAGATGTATTGGGACGTTGTCGAAGTCAAAGCCGAGCCGGACTCGTGCCTTTTCGTTCGTTTTCAAGACGGGCTGAGTGGGCGTGTTCGTTTTCGCGTGGAAGATCTGACAGGCGCGCTGACGCCGCTGCGGGAACCCCAATTCTTCACCCGCGTTTTCATCGATCAGGGTGCCGTAGCGTGGCCCGGCGATATCGATCTCGCCCCCGACGCCATGTACCGTCAAGTGGAGTCGGAGGACGACCGAAAGCGCCAGGCGTCCTGAAGTTCGCTGTGGACGACGACAAGCCGACTTATCGGTCCTAATCTCCTTGAAGCCCCGTCCGGTGGCATTCTTCCCGCGCCACAGCCAGCCCTTCGGGCACACTCTCTGTCTCTTTTAGGGCGAACTACGAAGGCTCTTGGGCCGACCGACTACCAGTCCATGGCTTCGGGTGCCGCCTCGAACAAAGTCAGGAGTTCCGGAATGAGGCCCCTGTCTTTCTTCATTGCTGCCCAAACGCCAGGATGACAGGACTCCTTAACCATCTCAACGCATTTGTCGGTCTCCCTGCCCTCATCCCGTGCCCTCACATACTCGCGCAGAGCGACAGTAAATTTGTGGTATGCATTCTTCCGGGCCTTTCTATGTCCCGCGTTATTCAAGTTTAGTAGTTCCGTCGCCGTGTATTCAGCGCGTATCCAATCGCGGGTGCCCTCAGCAGCGCGGGGAATGAACGTACCTGTGCCCAGCAGATCGATCATTAGGAAATTCAGCGGGTCCTCTTCGCGTGGGTTTATCAGCAGCGGTTCTCCGGACTCCGGTTCACGCACGGTCTCGCCGCGCTTTCTGCTGACATCCACACGGTTCCCGGAAACACTGGAGAACACCGCAAATCGGTTCGACTTATTGATGTTGCATGGATTGCAGATGAACAGGTAGTTAGCCCAAGAGAACACGGCCTCCGGGTAGAAAGCTTTGGGCCGAAAGTGTTCAAGTTGGTTAGCGACCGAGCGCTCGCAGTACATGCATTGTTCTTCGGTACACATCTGAAGCAACACCCCGCGAATTCTTAAGAACACCGCATTGTTGCATCGCATTTCCCAAAGCTCGCCAGCCTTGCCTACCATCTTGGCGTAGTCCGCCTCCCGGTCAACCTCCTCCTGATATTCGACTAGTGCAGCCAGAACCTGGGCATCGGGCGTTGCTGCCTGAACGGCTTTCATTCTCTTGTCACCGGATCTTGCAAGACATCACTTGTCGGGAGGATGGCCCGCAATTGCACCTGCTCGGCCCTCTCGGCGGGAGTCAATCCCTCGCGCAATTGCTTCAGGTTTAGGGTGGCCAGCCGACGGGAAAGCCTCCTGGATTCCTCGGATTCGTCAACTCCCGGACCAAATACTCCGGTTCCGTAGCCGTCGAGTACGGTGCCGTATCTGATCTGGTTCAGTTCCACCTCGCCGAGCATACGACCCGATCCACCGGCGCCAGGATCTGGGAGGATAAAGACTGAGTCCGCCGATTGGCAGACTAGCAGACTATGAGTTGCGACAATAAACTGAAACTTTGGGAAGTGCTTCTTGAACCATGCTCCGATTTCCTGCTGCCATTTTGGGTGTAAATGGACGTCTACCTCGTCGATTAGGACGATACCTGACACGGCAACATATGCCTTATCCGAGGAAAATACGCCGAGCGAAGAGTCGCGATCCAAGAGATGACTCAGGATGTTAAGAACAAGGCTCAGCGCCGAACGAAATCCGTCGCTTAGCTCCTCGATGGTGATAGTGTAGCCATTTCCGTCCTTGAAGGTAATCCGATCTGTGGTTACTTCGTCCAAGAGCGTACCGGACGGTAGGAGAGCGGAGTTGTTAACAAAATCCCATACTTCCCAGTACAGTCTATTCTCGGGATCTTCAAGATTTTTATAATAAAGTGATCGCAGCCATTCCAAACTGTCCGCAAGGTCCGCTTGCTCGCTGAAAAGTGTAATGTGTCGCCGTGCGCGGGGAGTAAGACGCTTCTTAATCTCGGCATCCCCCCCAGAGAAGCGCCGAAACGGACCATAGCCAACACTGAAAACAGCATCAGGAGAATAACCGGAGGTGATAAGTTCCGTGTGTCCAAAACTTCCAGTCAACCAATTGATCTTAATCGGATCTTGCGGGCTGATGCCTGAAAGGCTGACGATCACGCTGCCGTCGCCAGCGCCCTCCGTTACCCAAGTGTCCCATCTGGGCCCCAATGACTGAGCATCCCTGTCGCCAATGAGTGCCACGGCGATGCACCGGAGGGCTGTTGTCTTCCCAGAGCCGTTTATACCCACGAGAACGTGCCAGCCAGCGCTAACCGCCACGGGCACTTCCCACCTGATCTCGTGGATTGATTTAATTGAATCGATTTGAAAACTGGCGATACGAGACTCATCATTTTCTTGGGCCGGGGGCGAACCTACCAATGTGGGTTCAGTGACCGAGGGGCCCTCAAGCAAATCAAATATTCCCAAGGTCTGGAGCAGGGAACGAGCCTCATTCTCCGGGAGCCCGTCCTCTTTCTTCCAGGCGGCAAAATTTTCGGCGGATGATCCTGTCATCCCAAACAATCGCCGCAAATCCGTCGCTATCGAAGATCCTTCTTTAGCGATAATGACTAGAACAGTTTTGTCCGGACGCATTCCGATGACGAGGAGGTCCCCTGCTGCTGCAAGTCGTGAAACCCTTGTCGTAGGAAAATACAGCCGGTATTCAGTTCTAGTAGGGTGATTCTGACGGGCATCATACCAGGTGACAGACGCCTCTTCAGTAAGTGGACTGTTCAGATCCGAAACATAGACAAAGCGTGCCCGAAATCTATGTTTTGAAGTCGTCGGGCCGAACAATCCGAATAGATTTCGGTTTCCGTTGTACTCATGTTGGTTACTCGCTGCTGTGCTAGCTTCAACGGCAGTTAGGGTTTTGAGCGCAACGTCGGAGAAATATTGAGAGAGGAAAGGTTGAGGCATTGTCAATTACCCGTTGGTACCCGCAGGTCATCGAGGTCTTTAAGCGTTTTCTGTTTCAAGGCCAAAATGTATGGCCCCATCGCCTCGGCTGCCGCACGGATCGCCGGAACCACTACACAATTCCCAAACTGCTTGTAGGCCTGCATATCCGAAACCGGAATCTGGAAGGTATCGGGAAAGCCCATCAGTCGAGCACATTCGCGAGGTGTTAGGCGCCTAGGGTTTCGGCCCCGACCGCGGCTCACGAGAATCTCCGAGCCGTCTTTGTAGTATCGGGCCGAAAGCGTTCTTGTCGTGGAGTTGCCGTCTACGAGGCCAAACCCGAACCCGTGTCCGGCTCTACGGTGTTTATCTGCATATGCCTGCAAATACGCCCAGAGCTTATCGCTAAGAATGTACTTAGGATTCACGGTAGCTTTTGGCCCTTCCGTGTATGGCGCCTCCGGTTCTTCGCTCCCGTCCTCGGGATGCAGAATGGTGCCGAGTTTGGGCCGCGGCGTGGGCACAATAAGCTTGTCAAATGAAAATCCAACATCCTGACGAAAGCCCACGACCAGGAGACGCTCCCGATGCTGCGGGACAAAATCAGCGCCATCCACAACTTTGAAGTCCACCGTGTAGCCAAGTTCGGTCCTCAGCGTGTTGAGAATCACCTGAAACGTCCTTCCCTTATCGTGGTTGAGGAGATTCTTGACATTTTCCAACAAGAACGCGGCCGGCCGTCTAACCGAGATAATTCTGGCGGCTTCAAAAAAAAGCGTTCCTTGCGTCAGGTTTTCGAATCCGCTGGGACGGCCCAACGAATTGTTCTTACTCACGCCCGCGATTGAAAACGGCTGACACGGAAACCCAGCAAGAAGTACATCGTGGTCCGGAATGTCCTCAACCCGCACATTCCTAATGTCGCCGACGAATTGCGAGTCAGTAATCTCATGGTTCGCGAGGTAGGTCTTCTTGGCCCAGTTATCCAGCTCGCTTGTAAAAATACACCTGCCTCCAACCTGCTCAAATGCCGAACAAATGCCACCGATGCCGGCGAATAGATCGATGAACGTGAACTTCGCAAGTCCGGCGGACGGACGCCCGCTGGCCCGAATGATATCGCGCAGGGCGGCAGCCGCCAGCGGTGGGCAAGGCGTCTCGCCTTTCTCCCATCGGCTGATCGTCCGTGAACTAACCTTTAGCTTCTCGGCCAAATCGCGCTGCGTAAAGATCGCTCGGGCTTGCGCCAGCAGATCCAGTGGTGCGGACGGGTCATCGGCTTTTTCGCTAGGCATTTAATATGACATTGTGTCGTATAAATCTCCCAGCGTCAACAGCAAATCTCTGGATCCGGCATAGAACGGTGAGAACCCGGGTGGACATAATCGAGGTGACGCCCGGGGTGTCCTTCGAAGGCGTCAGCCCTTATCAATACCGATAAACGCTATGACCCTATCTGGGGTGACCCGGCGCCGTGATGCCGGGGGACGGCGAGATGTGTGTCGCCGGGGCACTTCAGATAGGGGCGTTTGAACGGGGCCGCTCGCGTTTGCGGCGGGCGCGGTCTGGCTATGGGTGTTCAATCCACAGGGGAACTTCTGGTTCGGCGAATCGGTAGCCGTGGATAAGATCAGGGGCTGTTTTTGATGTCGGGAACTCCGGGTAAATGGTGAATGGCACGGGCTGCGGGATAGGGTTTTGATTGTTCCTGGGCGCGCCAGGGGCAACGGGACACACCTCGGACCCGCGTGCCGGAGCAAGCGCATGGTTAGCCGATGACCGATCGCTATGACGTGTCAGCGAAGCTCTCCCGGGCTGCAGTCCTTCGCAACATCTGTTGAGGATTGAGTTTCTCGATGAGTTTCATGGCTCCGCCGCAACAAGGGCAACGCCATGCGCCGAAAGCCGGGGCTTCCGGCCCTGACGCCTTCTGCAAAGGCGAAACGACTGCGAGAAGTTGGCGGCACACCGGGAGCAGGTTACCTCGACGGCGGTTGGCGAGAAAGCCACAGAAGCGGATGCGCACAAAACCGCGCGGCAGAGTGTGGAGCAGGAAGCGCCTCAGGAACTCTTCGGCGCTGACAGTCATCAGCCGCTGCTTGTTGTGATGGGCATAATCCTTCCAGCGGAAGGTAACCTTGCCGTCGGCAAGGCTCACGATGCGGTGATTGGAAATGGCGACGCGGTGAGTGTAGCGGGCCAGGTAGTGGAGGACATGCTCGGGTCCTCCGAAAGGCCGTTTGGCATAAACTACCCAGCGCTTACGGAACAGTGGTCGAAGGAAGGCGTGGAACGCTCTTCGTTCGGACAGCATTTTCATCCGGCCAGGGAACCGGAGTTCTCCTGCGTAGAAGGCGCTTTTCAATCCGTCGGTAAACTTTCCGCGGAACACCTTGCCCAGCACCTTCACCGGCAGAAAGAAATCATAGCGCGGGTGAATCCAGCGCTGGTGATCGGGAGCAAGACCGCCGGCCGGGATCACGCAATGAACATGCGGATGGATCTGCAGATTCTGCCCCCAGGTGTGCAGAACGCTGAGGAAGCCGATCTCCGCTCCCATGTGTTTGGGATCGGCTGCGACCTCCAGCAGGGTTGCGGCACTCGCGCGGAACAGAAGATCGTAGACAACCTTCTTGTTCTGCAGAGCCAGCCAGGCGAGTTCGTGGGGAAGAGTAAACACGACGTGTACGTAGCTCACGGGCAGCAGTTCTTTGTGGCGATCGGCGAGCCACCGGTTGCGGGCATTGGTCTGGCACTTCGGACAATGCCTGGAACGGCAGGAGTTAAACGAGGTAGCTTCATGGCCGCACTGACGACAGCGATCCAGATGTCCGCCGAGCGCAGCCGTGCGACAGTGCTCGATGGCAAAGAGAATGCGGAGTTGGAGCCAGGTCAGCCAGGAGCGGTTCCTTTCGACGAAGCTGTCGCCATGGGCGCGAATGATGTCTGCCACCTCGAAAGGTGGCTTCTTCATCTTTTGATCAGCTTCCGGGACCGCTTAATCTGGTCAGGGCTGGAAACATCGATGTTGTCCAGTGGATTGCCGGCCGACCGAAGGTGGCGTTGCGACAGGTGCAGGTAGATCGTGGTGTGTCGGATGTTGGCATGACCGAGCAGCGTTTGCAGTGTGACGAGATCGCAGCCGCTTTCCAGACGGTGGGTGGCGAACGCGTGCCGCAGGGCGTGAGGTGTAACCGGTTTGGTGATGCCGGCTCTTTGGGCCGCCTGTCGGCATGCCTGCCAGACTACTTTGGTATCGATTGGCTTATCGGCCCGCCAGTTGTTGATGGTCCCCGGA
Source organism: Terriglobia bacterium (assembly GCA_963832905.1). Classification (GTDB taxonomy): domain Bacteria; phylum Acidobacteriota; class Terriglobia; order Bryobacterales; family Bryobacteraceae; genus BOG-234. The sequence goes on from CAWHVO010000004.1 coordinate 72,495, forward strand.
AAGAGGTATGTCTTCGGCCGCATCCAGCGCCAGTACTCCCGCAGCGTTTCCCGGAGTTTCGGATCGAGCGGGATATCCCGGTCGCGGGCTCCCTTGCCGTTGCGAACGTGAACGACCATCTGCGTACTGTCGATATCGCTGACTTTGAGATTGCACACCTCGGCCCGGCGCATGCCGGTCGCATAGAGCGTCATCAGGATGGCGCGGTGGAACAGGTTGCTCGCGGAGTTGATCAGCCGGGCAGCTTCCTCTTGTGTGAGGACCGTGGGAAGGCGGCGTGGTCTCTTCGGATACGGAACCGATTCCACCGGATAGGGCCGCCGCAACATCCTGACAAAGAAGAACCGTAAACCGGCGGTCATCTGTGTCACAGTACTGGCCGACAGTTTCTTTTCCTGAAACAGGTGTGCCTGCCAGGTACGGATATGATCGAGACCCATACGGTCCGGCGGAGTGTGGAAATGTCCGGCGAACGCCTCCACTGCGTGCAGGTAGGCGCGTACGGTAGCCTGAGAGTAATTCCGACGCTGGAGCTCTTCCAGCATCATTTTTCGAAGTTGGGTCACAGGGACCTCCTTGTGACCCATATTTAATCTCAAAACCCCACGCACTCCACCGGTTCACCACACGCGCAGCGTCCGCCGCGCGAGCGGCTTCGTTCAAACGCGCCTGGCTCCGTCTGGAAGGGAGAGGTCCCCCTCTGGATACTCCGTCCACAATGGCGACGAACCCCGGGGCTATGAGAACGGAGTTCAATGCTATTCTGACGACGTGCAACAGCTCTGCCGGATTACCACCAACCCCGAAGTCATGGGCGGAAAGCCATGTATCCGGGGGTATGCGCGTCACGGTCGGCATGATCGTCGAGGCGCTGGCGGCGGGGAGATCCGTCCAGGACCTGCTCAGCGAGTTTCCCTATCTTGAAGATCAGGACATTCGCGAGGCGCTTGCATATGCCGCCAATCTCGCGCAAGGGCGGGAATTTCCGCTCGCGAGTTGATGCGTCTTCTCGTTAACATGAACCTCACGCCCCGCTGGGTGCAGGAACTGCGTGTTGCCGGTCATGAGGCGCTACATTGGTCCGAGGCCGGGGATCCGACTGCGTCCGATACACAGATCTGCACGTTCGCCAGAGAGCATGAATACATCGTACTGACGAACGACCTTGATTTCCCTCAGATTCTCGCTCATACGAGACAGTCCGGGCCGAGCGTCGTCCTGCTTCGGGGTGAACCGCTGACGCCGGAAGTTCGGGGCTCCGCGCGGCTGCAAGCGCTGCAGAATTGTGCATCGGAGCTCGCCCAGGGGGCGGTCGTGAGCCTGGATTGGTCCGGTCCACCGCGCGCCAGGGTGCTCCCGCTGAATACGTCCCGCTAAAACGCGCTCGCGTCAGGCAAGGGTCGCTCCGGGCGGATCGCCGCCACTCGCAGAATGGTCACCTTTAGGCGCCGTGCGGTCACCACTGCGGCGAAGTCCGGTCCACGTCAACTTCACGAAAAACGCCACCCGGGCAGCGGGATTGCGGTCTTCCGTGGCTCGCTTGGCCGGATTACTCCCGCTACGCGCTACGTTCCGGCCATCCACTTGGGCCGTGTAGGCGGCCACCTGGACAAGGCCCGCATTTCGAGGTTGAAGTACGCCAAGTCCGGCCTCGCGTCAGAAGGGAAGACCACACCGGGAAGTCCGCGGGGCAGGCGTTACTCCCATCCCCTTTGCGCTTCCCGTTTACGCTTCTGCAGCGGAAGGATTCCCGTGAACGCTTCCACGGCGTGGATTTTGCCGTCGTAGCGGCGATTGTGTCGTGATGTGGCACCCGGGGGCAAACGTGCAGCCGGGACCTGCCATCACCTGGCCGTTTTCACAGCGACAGGCATCCGCTGCAAATGGCGCGTCCGGTCCGGAGGACGCAGGCTTCGCTCACACGAGCGGGACGTAGAGCCGTTTCGCGATTACTGTGTACCGCTCCCAGAGGAACACGTAAGCTCCGCGCCGGGCAGAAGCCCGTCGTGCAGGGCCGAAGCCCTGCCCCACAAAAAGGCCGGCAGTCGCTGCTGAAGCGGAAAAACTCCGGTTATCAGGGAAGCAGAACGTCCGCCAGCGGCATCGCTACGCGGCCGTCCACGGTGCGCATGATGCCGTCCGTCGCGGCCAGCCAGCCTTCTTCAGTGATGCGCCACCCGCGATGTTTCCACGGATCGATCACCCAGATGTTCGGCACACCGAACCGAAGATAATCGTTCAACACGATCCTGCATCCCGCCGATCGTGTCCTCCTCCGACATGACTTCGACGAACAGGTAAGCGGGCGAGGTGAAAATTTCTTCCTCGGGCAGGGGCAGTTCACAAACCAGCACGTCCGGTATGCGCACACGATTGCCGGCAACGCGCACGCGCAATTCCGTCATCGGCTGCAGACGAAGCAGATCCCTGCGCATCCTGAACCACGCGCCAATTTCGATCTGTGCAAACGCATGCCGTCGTTTCCCCACGTTCCGTTCCACCACCTGACCTTCGATAAAGTCACGATCCGGGTGGAAGCTGCTGCGCAGGTATTCCTCCAGTGAAATCAGGGTGCCGACGCCCATGCGTTGATCATAGCTCCCCGCGGCCAGTCCATGCGTTAGCTGGCCCAGCCGTGCGCGCTGGCGCGCACGCGCCGATGCCCCCGGATTGAAAGCAGAAGCAGTTTCCAGACCGGCTTCCTGGCCCGCCGATTGCGAGGTTAAAGCCACAACCGATAGGAGCCTCCATCGATGCCAAACGAAACTCTGACGGTCACCGACAACCGTACCGGACGAACCTACAACCTGCCCCTGTTCCACGGCAACATTCGGGCAACCGACCTCCGCCAGATCAAGGCCGATCCGGACGATTTCGGAGTCATGAGCTACCACCCCGCCTTCCTTAATACGGCCTGCTGCCAGAGTTCGATCACCTTCATCGACGGCGACAAGGGAATTCTGCTCTACCGGGGCTACCCGATCGAAACGCTCGCCGAAAAATACAGCTTTCCAGAGGTTGCTCACCTGCTGTTGTTCGGCAAGCTGCCGGACGCCGCGGCGCTGCAGGCATGGGACGGCAACATCCGGCGGCACACGCTTGTCCACGAGAACGTCAAGAAGTTCATGGACGGCTTCCACCACGACGCGCACCCGATGGGCATGCTGGTGAGCACGCTGGCGGCACTGTCCACCTTCTACCCGGCGGCGCGGCACGTGAAGGATGCGGCGGATCGCGAGGTTCAGGTGCTTCGGCTGGTGGCCAAGATTCCGACGATTGCCGCCTACGCCTACCGGCACAGCCTCGGCCTCCCGTACAATTACCCGGACAGCACGCTCGGCTACACGGAAAACTTCATGAGCATGCTGTGGAAGAAGACCGAGCCGAAATACAACGTGAACCCCGTGCTGGCGCGCGCGCTCGACGTCCTCTTCATCCTGCATGCGGATCACGAGCAGAACTGCGGCACGACGGCCATGCGCAGCGTAGGCAGTTCGCTGGCGGATCCCTACGTAACGGCAGCGGCCGCGGCGGCGGCGCTGTCGGGTCCGCTGCATGGCGGCGCCAACGAAGAAGTGCTCCGCATGCTGGACGAGATCGGCTCGGTCTCCAACATCCCCGGCTACATCAAAAAGGTGAAAGCGGGCGAGTTCCGTCTCATGGGCTTCGGGCACCGCGTCTACAAGAACTACGATCCGCGCGCCCGCATCATCAAGCAGACGGCTGAGCAGGTGTTCGCTGTCACCGGGCGGAATCCCAAACTCGACATAGCGCTCGAGCTGGAGAAGATTGCGCTCGAAGACCCCTACTTCGTGCAGCGCAAGCTTTACCCGAACGTGGATTTTTACTCGGGGATCATTTACCAGGCGATGGGATTCTCGCCGGATATGTTCACCGTGCTGTTTGCCATCCCGCGCATGGTGGGCTGGCTCGCGCAATGGCAGGAGATGCTGGAGGACTCCGAGCAGAAAATCGCCCGGCCCCGGCAGATATATACAGGTGAAGTGCACCAGGAGGCGGTTGCGGCTTAGTCGTCCATTTCACAAGTCCGCTGACGTATTCAAAGCCCCTGTCGAGCTGCGCTCGACCTCGACGAGCTTCGCTCGTCCAACGCGGATACAATCCGCGTGTCCGAAACTCCAGTCGAGGTGCGCTCGACCGTACAGGCTGAAGCCCGTACCCACCTTGCGTACACCGGATACGCGAGCGTATTTGCGAAATCGTGCGCGCGGGCCGGGCGATAGAGTATTGTGCTGTGAACATTCAGCAGAACTCCGGCCGCATCCGCACCACGCACGTCGGCAGTCTCCCCCGCCCGCACGCCCTGCTCGACCTGATGAAATCCGGCGACACCGGCCCTGCGTTCGACGCTGAACTGCGCGCCGCGGTGGTCGATGTTGTCCGCGGCCAGGCCGCGTCCGGCATCGACATCCTCACCGACGGCGAGCAGTCCAAGCCCGGGTTCTTCTCGTACATCCGAGACCGTCTCGAGGGCTTCGAACCGCGCCCCGGCGCGGGCGGCAACAAATTCGCCGCCGAAGTCAACGCCTTTCCCGAATATTACGAGCAGTACTTCAAACGCGCCATGCTGGGCGGATCGGTGGTCCCCGCCGTTCCCCTCGTCTGCACCGGCCCCATCAAATACAAAGGCCATGCCCACATCCAGCGTGACATCGCCAACCTCAAAGCTGCCGTCGCCGGGCTCACCTATAACAATCAGCCGCACGAAGCCGTTTTCATGCCCGCCGTCGCGCCCAGCGGCGTCGGCTCCAACGAATATTACCGGACTGAAGAAGAATTCTTCCATGCCCTCGGCGCCGCCCTCCGCACCGAATACCTGGCCATCATCGACGCGGGCTTCCTCCTCCAGATCGACGATCCCTTCCTCAGCGAAAACTTCGGCGACCCCGCCTTCACGCCTGCCGAGCAGCGCGCCCGTGCGGCGATCTTCGTCGAAGCCATCAACGAAGCACTGCGCGGCATCCCGGCCGAGCGCGTGCGCCTGCACACGTGTTACGGCATCAACGAAGGACCGCGCATCCACGAAGCCGCGCTGTCGGACGTCGCGCCGTACATGCTTCAGGTGAACGCCGGCGCTTACAGCTTCGAGGCCGCCAACGCGCGCCACGAGCACGAATATCATCTATGGGAAACAGTGAAATTGCCTGAGGGAAAAGTGATCATTCCTGGCGTGGTGACACACGCCAGCAACATCGTCGAACACCCGGAGCTGATCGCCGAGCGCCTGACGCGGTTTGCAAAATTAGTGGGGAAAGAAAACGTGCTGGCCGGGACCGACTGCGGCTTTTCGTCGCAGGCGACCTACACCACGGAGGTGCACCCGACCGTTATCCGGGCAAAGTTCGAGGCCCTGCGGGATGGCGCGCGGCTGGCATCAAACCGGCTCTGGCGCTGATCCCGAGGGCCCCGAAACAAGGCCAAATTACTTCGCGGCAGGCGGGGCGCCCGAAGCCGGCGTTTCTTCGCGGCCCGTTTCGCTTGCCGAACCCGCAAACAGCCTGCGGCCATCGGTCAGCTTAACTGTGCGCGCGTTGGCCAGGTTGGAGCCATCCTTCGCCAGCGAACCCTGCACGTTGATGACATCGCCGATCTTCATCGAGTTGCGCGTCCAGCCCTGACGCATCAGGCCGTTCGGGCTACCCAACTCGAATTCCCAGTTCGTCACCTTCCCGCTGTCGTCCTTCACGTCCAGATAAAAACGGGCGTGGGGGTTCATCCATTCGACCTTGGTGACGGTACCGGTCAGGTCGACGGGTTTCTTGTTGTCGTACTCGGCCGCGAACGAATGGTGGGCGAGCGCGGGCATAGCGGCGAGGCCCAGTCCGAGCGCCATAACACACAGCAGACTAATCTTCATGCAAAAGCTCCTCTGATTTTTCCTTGGAGAAACGGAGTTCTCTCCTGGCCAGTCATCATATCACTGTTTCCGGGCGCAACTACACCCCGTACCTGGAAAGCCGGCTTATTTCCCCACCATATGGGCGGAACTTTTCTCGTCTTCGTTACAGACGTATTCAATAAGTTCCATGCCCGGCCGCCAGGAAACCGTGTTGGCCGCGACCCAGGGCTTCGCATAGGCCCCCGGATCGTCAATCGTTACTTCGTACTTCAGCGTCCGGGCGTCCGTCCGGGTGTAGCGCTCCACGATGTGCGCCTTTTCGGTTTGCGCATGTCCGGCCTGATCCAGCCACGCCAGCCCGTTAAAGCCGACCACATCGACGACCAGTGTGTCCCGCTCGTAATGGCCGATGGCGTCGCCCAGCCACGTCGGATTCACGTCTTTGGGATGCTCTTTCCGGTCCAGCGGCACAATCCGCCATGGGTAGTTGTCGCCTTCGAAGAGAAAGATCACCCGATCCGGCAGCTGAATTATCTGGAATGGGTAGGGGTCGAACATGTAACGCGGCACGCCGACCGGCAGACAATGTGCTTCGGGATCGTCTTTTCCGATCGTCTCGACGCGGTGATTGAACAGATCGAGCGACCACGGCAGGAAAGGCACGTCGACATGCCGGTCGGCACTCTTCACGCCCTTCCATTTCGTCTCGGCGATGTTGCCCGCGAATCCGGGATACCAGGCGCCCTTGCCGCCGAAGTCGGGATGTCCGTCCGGCAAATGCGGCGCGGGACCAGCGGGGGGCAGATTTCGTCTCTGCGTGGCGGGATCGGGTGCCGTCGGATCGAATGCCCCGGGATCTTTCGCCAACTGCTGCGCAGACAAAGACGCGCCCATCAGACTGAGAAAAACAGCACAAATCTTCCGCGCCTTGTGCACGCGGCGATTGTATCCTGGATCAAGCATGCGCGCCGCGTTCTGTCTCGGCATCGTCACGTTTCTTCGGCTCGCCGCCCAGACTATCGACGTAACCCCTTCGCGCGTTCTCATTGACCAGCCCGCCACTATCCATGTGACCGGCGCGCAGCCGAACGAGCGGCTCGCGATTCACGCCGAACTCGTCGACGGCGCCGGCGGCCGGTGGGAGTCGCATGCCGAATTCGTCGCCGGTGTTGACGGCAGTATCGATACTTCGAAGCAGGCGCCGGTGTCCGGTTCATACAAAGAAGTCTCCGCGATGGGCCCGCTCTGGTCGATGAAACCCACAGCGAGTAAAGAAGGGCGCTATCAGCCACCGCGCAACTTCGCACCCCAGACTGTCGAATTCCGCCTGATGGGCGGCAACACGGTCCTCTCCACCGCGCACCTCGAACAGATCGGGATCGCCGACGGTGTGGAGCGCGTCACCGTGCACGACGGCGTGCTCCGCGGCCTGCTGTTTGTGCCGCCGGGAAACATGCCGCATCCTGGCATCCTCGTGCTGGGCGGATCGGAAGGCGGGATGCCAACGCGCCGCGCCGCATGGTTCGCCTCCCACGGTTACGCCGCGCTGGCGCTGGCGTATTTCCGCTTCGACGACCTGCCGAAGGAACTCGCCGGCATTCCACTCGAATACTTCGGCCAGGCTCTGGCGTGGATGACGCGGCGCTCCGAGATCGATCCCCGGCGCATCGCCGTCACCGGCGGCTCGCGCGGCGGCGAACTCGCGCTGCAGCTGGGATCAATGTATCCGGTGATCAAAGCGGTGGTCGCGTACGTCCCTGCCAACGTCCGCTATCCCGCCTGCTGCGGCTTCACGCCGGTGCCGTATGCGTGGAGCTGGAAGGACAATCCTCTCGCGTTCGCCCGCGTTGGCCGCGGCGGCAGGACGCAGGGCGAACTCCAGGCCGAGATCGCGGTCGAACACACGCAGGGCCCGATTCTTGTCGTCTCCGGCGGCGACGATATGGTCTGGGACTCCTCCGGCATGGCTGGCGCTGTCGTGGCGCGCCTGAAGCGCGCGCACTTCACGCACGAGATTGTGCATCTGCACTATTCTCATGCCGGCCATGGCGCAGGCCACCCGGAAATCTACCCTGCCTGGCAGAGCTTCACGCGCAATCCAACCTCCGGACGCGACGTCGAAATGGGCGGCACGCCTAAAGGCAACGCCGAATCCGCGCTCGACGCCGCGCCGAAGGTACTGGATTTCCTAGCGCGAAGCCTGTCGCAGGCGCGTTAGGCGGCGGACGCCGCGGTTCGGATCGCCGAGGTTAAACCCTGCGTTTCGGTGTCATCGCCGAGCAGCGCGCGATGCGGAATCCAGAACGCGTCCGTGATGCGCGCTTCCGCGTTCGGACACGGCATGACGCGGCAGTTGTGGCGCTCCGCGTAGAGCGGATTGTTGTAGAGCGTGTGCGGATAAAACGGCGTGCACGGATATCCAGCCGCCCTCAGGTTTCGGTGGAACGCGCCGCGGTCTCCGTCGACCCATCCGAGAAGCAGGTAGTTGGTATGGGTGCGGGCGGCCTCGGGCACGCGCTGGAAGTGAAGCCCAGGCACGCCCGCGAGCGCTTCGCGGATCGCCCCGGCGTTACGCATCCGGCGGCAGTTCTGTTCGGGGAGCCGTTCGAGTTGTGCGATCAGCACCGCGCACTGCAGCGCGGTGATGCGGTAATTGGAGCCGAGAGTGTAATGGAAAAACCAGCCTTCGCCCTTGCGGCGGCCGATGTCGAGAATTTCCCGCGCCCGGTCGATCAGCGCAGCATCGTTCGACAGGAGAATGCCGCCTTCGCCGGCCGTCATGACTTTGCCGTTCTGAAAGCTGAAGGATCCGAACACACCGAGACTGCCGGCGCGGCGTCCGTTCCACTCCGACCCGTGCGCGTGTGCCGCGTCTTCGATCAGTGGAATCCCATGCGCGCGGGATAAATCCAGCAGTGCATCCATTTCGGCCATCGGACCGCCGAAGTGCACCGGCATGATCGCCTTCGTCTTCGAACCAATGGCTTGCCTTACGCGTTCCGGATCGATGTTGAAAGTGCCGGGCTCAATGTCGACGAACACGGGCGTCGCCCCAACCCGCGAAACGGCTGTCGCAGTCGCGATGAACGAGATCGCCGGCACGATGACTTCGTCCCCTTTCCCGATGCCCAGGGTTTCCAGCGCCATCTCGAGCGTCAGGGTGCCGTTCATCGCGGCGAGCCCGTATTTACAGTGCTGAAACGCCGCGAACTCCTGCTCGAAACGCGCGACCATCGGATGGTACCCTCCCCAGCGGTCGCTCGCGAGAACTTCGTCGAGGAGTTCTCTTTCGCGGGCGCCGGAAACCGGCCAGGAAGGAATATTCATACTGTTAGAATACGAACTGAAGGTGCTGACCGACACCCAGATGATGACGATGGCGCTTGCCATCATCATCTCGCTGTCGATGCTGATCTACAGCAACAGCAGAATTACGGAAGCCAAAGAGACCTTCGCGCGGAGATGGCCTTGCTGCGCGCAGACCTGACGAGAGAAATCAGGGACCTCGAGGCACGTATGGAAAAGTGATTCGACTCGATGGACCGCAAGCTGGACGAGATTCTTCGCATGGTCGGCGATCACGAGACCCGCATCACACGCCTCGAAAATCCTCCGCCCCGCTAGAATACCTGTGTGAGCGTTTATGAAGACCGCCGCGAGGAACTCGAAAAGCACGAGTTCATGATGGGCGTCCCGCGCGGGCGTCTGGCTGTAACGCTTGATGTGCTCACCGACGCACTCGTCCTCGTTGGCCAACATGGTGTCTATTGCCAGAGTTCGCGCCAGCCAGGCAAGCCTGCGATGGACATCCAGCTCATCACCAAGTCGATCGCAGACGCCAAAGATCTCATCAGCGGCGTAATGGCTGAGCTCAAAAACCGCTAAGCGCGCACAAACGGATTGTGCGCTTTTCCGCGCCGATGGTCGTCGTCTCGCCATGACCCGGAAACACGATCGTGTCCGCCGGCAGCGTGTAAAGTTTGCCGCGAATCGAGCGCGCGATCTGCGCCGTGTCTCCTCCCGGCAGATCAGTGCGGCCGATACTGCTCTGAAACAGCGTGTCGCCCGCGATGAGTTTGCTTTCGAGCGGAAGATAAAGCGAAATACTGCCGGGCGTGTGTCCGGGTGTGTGAAGAACATGCGCTTCGACCAATCCCGCGCGAATCACGTCGCCTTCGTGCGCAGGCTTGTCGATGCCGGGATCCCGCGGAGTTTCCATGCCTAGCCACGCCGCCTGCACGGCCAGGTGGTCGCTGAGCATTTTATCCGCTGCATGCATGTAAACAGGCGCGCCGGTATGCGCGCGCAGCTTCTCGGCGCCGCCGATATGGTCGATGTGCGCATGGGTGATCACGATCATCTTTACCGTGAGTTGGTGGCGATCGAGAATCGCGATGATGTCGGAAACGTCGTCTCCCGGATCGACTACGATCGCTTCGCGGGTGGCCTCATCGCCGAGGATTGAGCAATTGCATCCCAGCACACCGACCGGCAGCACCTCGTGAATCATTTTCTTCGCGCGCACAACGGATCTTCGACCTGTGCGCTTCCCCCCATCCGATAATGGTGACACGATGACTCCTGGCTACGAATCGCTCACGACCGGCGCGGCTTTCATCGATCTCTCCCGCCGGGGCAGGATTCGCGTCACGGGAGAAGATCGCACGCGGCTGCTGCACGCCATGACCACGAATCATGTGCAGCAGATGAAGCCCGGCGACGGCATCTACGTCTTCTTTCTGAACGCACAGGGACGCATTCTGGCCGACGCGTTGGTGCTGTGCTTCGAGGATCACTTTCTGCTCGACACCGCGCCTGAGACGCGCAGGCCCTTGTACGAGCATCTCGACCACTACATCATTGCCGACGATGTGACTCTCGCGGATGTAACGGAACAGACATTCTCGTTCGGGCTGGAGGGGCCGAAGGCGATCGACGTGGCAGCCCGCTGTGGGATGCAGGCTCCGCATCACCGCTTTTCGCACGTCGCATCGGGCGAACTGGTGGCAGCCAACATCGCAGCAACCGGCTCGCATGGCATCCGAATCTACGGTGCGATTGAGCGCAGAGAAGAGGTCATCGCATTGATTGAGGGAGCCGGAGCCATCGCCGCCTCGGAGGAAGATGCCGAGACGGTGCGCATCGAAAACTTCGTGCCGCGTTACGGCTGCGACATCACCGAACACACCCTGCCGCAGGAAACGCAGCAGATGCACGCGCTGCACTTTCCAGAAAGGCTGCTATCTGGGGCAGGAGATCGTGGAACGCATCCGGTCGCGCGGACATGTCAACCGGCTGCTGATGGGTTTTCGCATAGAAGAAACCACAAAGCCTCCCGCGCCCGGAACCAAACTGATGCTGGAAGGGCAGGCTGCGGGCGAGGTGACTTCTGCCGCCGTAACCCCCGATGCGGTATTCGGTCTCGCTTATATACGCACGCAGTGGGCGAAATCAGGAGCCATGGCTGAGATCGACGGGCACGCCGCCGCTCTGTTCGCTCCGCACGACTGATATTTCCCCTTCAACCGGCGGTGTTCGGGCGGACCATTCCGCGCCTGCCAGCACGAGCAGCGCGGTCAGCATGCTGAAGATAACGATGGCGACGGAATACTGAAACTGCGGGTATTCGTTGGCGAGTTTCCGGCTCAGCCATGGCCACGCATAAAGGAAAACGTATTTCCACAACTCCAGCGCGAAGCCGACCAGCACCGCCACCGGGAAAACGCGGCGTATGGGCACGCGCCGGTTCGGGAGCAGCCAGTAGATCAGCAGAAGCGAGAGAATCGTCACCGGAACGGCAGCGAGCTTGACGGCCAACTTCGTGGTCACGTATTTTGTGTCCACCGCCGTGAGCAGGACAGAGCCGAGCGCAAGACCGCCGCACAGGATGACCATGAAGAAGCTGAGGATCTGATTACGGAGATAACTGCGGTTCTTCGCCACGCCCCAGGCGCGGTTCAGGGCGACTTCAAGAGGCTCGAAGATTCCGTTCGCGGTGAAGAGCAGCAGCAGCACGGACGTCAGCTCATACCGCAGGTGGGCATGCTTGGTCAACTGGCTGATGATGAACGTGCCCATTTCGTTCGGGAAATAGTCATTCATCGCCAGCAGCAGCGCAGTTTCCGCCTCCTTTGAATGCAGAACGTCGCGGATCAGCGTGAGCACCACGATCAGGAACGGAAACACGCTGAGGAGCACGCTGGCGCCGATGGCCAGCGCATAAACGTGCACTTCCGTCTGGGACAGGTACCGGATCGTCGGCCGCCAGTGGCGCGGCACGACGACTTCGATATCCGGCCTCTCGATGATGATCTGCACGGCGGGAGTTACTAAGTACTCCAGTTCAGAAGGTCGCCAACGTATTCGAGCAACCGCTCCCTTGCGGTCGCGGCTCTGAAAGAGGTTGCTTACTGAGCCGCGACCGCGAGGGAGCGGTCCCGCGAAGGTCCGAGGCAACGGGATCGAATTTACGAAAACGCATACCTACTTATATGGTAGCCACCGAGGTCAGGTTACATGACCCTGGGTTACTTTGGAGTTTGTCCCAGGCGACGGGAAACAGACTGATGCTCTTCGCGGCGGCGCTGCTGTTCTCGACCGGCGGCGCGGCGATCAAAGCGTCGTCGCTTACGAGCTGGCAGGTGGCCGGGTTCCGGTCGGGCATCGCAGCGGCGTTGCTGTACATCGCTCTGCCAACGGCAAGGGTACGCTGGACACCGCGCATCCTGATGATCGGCGCGGCGTACGCTGCCACGATGATCCTGTTTGTCGCGGCCAATAAGCTGACTACATCGGCCAACGCGATCTTCCTGCAGGACACGGCGCCGCTGTACCTGCTTCTGCTGGGGCCGCTGGTGCTTCGCGAACCGATCCGGAAGGTTGACGTCGCCGTTATAGCGGCGGTGGCGGCGGGAGCGGTTTTGCTTCTGCTCGGCAGCAGCTACGCGGTAACCGCGCCCGACCCGGGCCGGGGAAACCTGATCGCGCTTATTGCCGGTCTCACGTGGGCCTTGACCCTGACGGGATTGCGCTGGGCCGCTAAGGTGTCAGACGCCCCGCTGGTCGCCGGCAACACCATCGCCTTTCTCGCATGTGTGCCAATGGCTTTGCCGGTGGCGCGAGCCAGTGCCGCGGATATCGGGGTGGTACTGTATTTGGGGATTTTCCAGATCGCGCTGGCCTACATTTTTCTGACGCGTTCGCTGCGTGAGGTACCCGGGCTGGAAGCGGCGACGCTGCTTCTGATCGAGCCGGTATTCAATCCCGTCTGGACCTGGATCGTGCACGGCGAGCGGCCTGGCGCGATGGCGCTGGAGGGGGGCTTTATCATCGTTATTGCTGCATTCGGAGGGACGGTCTGGCGACTAAGAAAAACCTGACGTGGACGGGATTCCGGAATCGCGAGGATCAGCTGATGATCGTGCTGAGCCTGGTGATCGGTCTGGTCGTCGGACTCGTCGTAGTTGCGTTTATCCTGCTGACCGGCCGGCTGGCGCAGCGCATGTATCCGCCCGGCAGCGCGGCCTGGCGACGCGTGATGGTGCCGGTTGCGGGCGCTCTGGTCAGCGGGTATCTTCTCTATCGGTACTTTCCCGATGCGCGGGGCAGCGGCATCCCGCAGGCGAAGTTCGCGCTGTTTATCCGGAACGGTCACATTTCGCTCAAAACCGTGCTCGGGAAGTTTCTCTGCTGCTCGATCACTCTGGCCAGCGGCATTCCGCTGGGCCGCGAAGGACCCTCGGTGCAGATCGGGGCGGGTATCGCATCGGTTCTGGGCAGGCGCATGGGGCTCAGTCCCGCGAACGTGAAAAAGCTGGTGCCGGTGGGATGTGCGGCGGCGCTGGCGGCGGCGTTCAATACGCCGATCGCCGCAGTGCTGTTCGCGCTCGAGGAGATTCTGGGCGACATGCAGGCGCCTGTACTGGGGTCGGTTGTGCTCAGCTCCGCGACTTCGTGGATGATTCTGCACCTGATTCTGGGCGATGCGCCGCTGTTTCACGTGCCCGCGTATCAGCTGGTGAATCCGCTCGAATTCGGGATCTACGCGCTGCTCGGCGTGGTCGGGGGGCTCGGCTCGGTGTGTTTCGTGAAGCTTCTGCTCTGGCTCCGGCTGCTGTTCAGGCGCCTGCCGAAATCGACTGTGTGGATTCAGCCGGTTGCGGGCGGGCTGCTGGCCGGCTTGCTCGGCTGGTGGATTCCGCAGATGCTCGGCGTCGGGTACGACTATGTCGACAAGGTCCTGACCGGCGATTTCGCGCTTCAGGCGGTGGCGATTCTCGCCGTGCTGAGAATTGTCGCGACGCCGATGGCATACTCGTCGGGAAATGCGGGAGGACTGTTCGGCCCCAGCCTGTTTATGGGCGCCATGATGGGCGCAGCGACAGGCGGCATAGCGCACAAACTGCTCCCGGACGTCACCGCAAATCCCGGAGCTTACGCGCTGGTCGGAATGGGAACGGCATTCGCGGGTATTGTGCGCACGCCGCTGACGTCGGTCATCATGATTTTCGAGATGACGCGCGACTACGCGATCATCGTGCCGCTGATGATCTCGAATCTGATCAGCTTCATGATTTCGAAGCATTTTCAGCCGGACCCGATCTATGAAGCACTGGCGCTGCAGGAGGGCGTTTATCTGCCCACCGGGGAATCGCGCGAGGAACTGGCCGGCGATGAAGTGAGTAAGGTGATGATCGCGATGAACGAAACCACCCCGCTGCTGCGGAGCAACGCGACGGTCGATGAGGCAAGACACTTCCTGGATCAGAGGCAGTGCAACTCGTGGCCGGTCGGGAGTGGGGAATTTCGTGATCGCGCTGATAAACCGGCGCGATCTTGAGGCCCAGGGAATGAAGTCGAAAGCCTACCATGATCTGATCGATGAAGCGAGTCCGATGACACTGCGCGATCTGATCGAACCGGATGCGACGTTTCCTTACGTGCATCCCGACCATCCGGTGAGCTACTCCCTGGAGCGGATGCGGGAGAGCGGCGCGGACGTGCTGCCCGTGGTCAGCCGGGCGGGGATTCACGATATAGTCGGGACGATCGGGCTGCGGGAGATTCTGGAGTCGTACGGGGTGCCGACGGCGAAGTTTTTCTCGCGCAGCACGCCGGCTTAGAGAGCGGGCTGCTGAGCGAGGCCTGTACAAGCTGAAGCCGGCTGAAGTCCGTGCCACGATGCATGGTGGCAGAGACCTCAGTCTGTGTGTTCGGTCGAAGGGTGGCTGGTATACTGGTCAGGTCGTGATTGGAATTCTATTGACATTGGTACACGTTGTCGTGTGCTTTTTCCTGATTATCGTGATCCTTCTGCAGAGCGGCAAGGCAGCCGATCTGGCCGGGGCGTTCGGGGGCATGGGTTCGCAGACGGCCTTCGGTCCGCGCGGTTCGGCGACACTGCTGTCAAAGGCCACGACGATTGCGACAGTCGTTTTTATGGTGACTTCGTTCAGTCTGTCGATCATTGCGACGAAGAACCAGGGATCGGGCACAGGGACAGCGCTGCAGAGACATTCGACGACGACTTCGGCGCCCGTGACACCGGGTCCGCAGCAGGCAACTCCAAAGACCGTGCCGGTACCTGCGCCGGCGGCACCGAAGAAATAGAATTACCCGAGTTTGCGGTCGTGGCGGAATTGGCAGACGCACTGCCTTGAGGTGGCAGCGGGAGCAATCCCGTGGAGGTTCAAGTCCTCTCGACCGCACCAAAGAAAATAAAGTAGTTATTGGAAGCCGCTTGAAGATGAGCGGCTTTGCTTTTTGGCGATTGTAACCACAAAGGTAACCATCGATCAGTGCTTCGATGTCCCAAGCCCGCGCGGTGCAGGGGGTGACCGCGTGGAAGCTGTTGCGGCGGGCTGCTGCCGTTACTTTCCAGCGACCTGCAAAGTGGGCCGCTATTGCGCCCGCAAACGAGCACAATCGAAACCCGCCCGGGCTCACAGCGGCTTTTTTAATTCAGCCAGCCGAATAGCTCGCCGGATCGGTTGTTCGTATATAAGGTCGAGAAGTTCCAGAAAGGTCACTTCGAGTTGACGATACAGTTGAGCATCGAGTGCATCCTGCTTGCTTAGGTCGCCAGAATTCGTGTGCGTTGCCAGATTGCCCAGGTTTTTAATCGTTTTCAAGTATTCTGGATCGACCTCGGAGGCCCATTTCGGAGCAGTACCGGCTACGAGCGCTGCATCCAGCGCCGCAAGCTTGGGTCCGAGCATCCTGCTTTTGAAACCTTGATCTTCGAGAAGCCACTCGGCGGCTGAGCGGAACATCGTCACCGCCGCGCTGTTGGCACCGATGTAATGGCAAAGCGCGGCCTGGCCGAGGTAGTAAGCGATCCCTTCGGGAGTATTGGGCGTCGAGATCGATGAGCCATCCAGATGGGCGGGGAGAATAGCCATACTGAGACTCCCAGCCGATGGATATAGGAGCACGGACCAAGCGCCATCACATTGCGTGCATACGTATCGAAAAAGCAGTGGTGCGGGCGCGCCGTAAAAGGAAACCTTGAATCTGACGTTGAAATGCGGATAGACTCCGCCGACCGAGTCAAATTTCGCATCAGACGTGATACGAACTCGGCGATGGCCCCCACAGCGGCCGCAGTACAGGTCTCCAGCAACGAAAGTGCGAAGCGGAATGTCCCGGTCATGACCTTCACCCCGTACGGCGTCCGATTTGGCAATTGCGGCAGAGAGCCCGGACACAGTATCCAAGGCAGAGTCGTCAGGTAAAGGCATTTTCCATTCATCCTTCGGCAAACGCTCCTTCTGATCGAGCGCGGAACCGAGCTACCATTTTATTGCTCTGCGCCGCGGGGGTCCTCGGGCGCAGATGGCGCAGATAGTTGAAACCGTGGTCCAGCAGGTAGATCGAAATACTGCCGAAACAGCTTAGATGGCCGAACCGGGGTGTTGCAGCGGTCTGACTCTAAACAGGCCAAGCGATGTTGCGCCTGAAATCTGAATGGGCGAGGAGCTCGGGAACCGGTTGATAGCCGGGAACAGTGATGAGGGCAACCTGCAAACCTGAGCGCCGGGCATGTTTCATCGCCGGAATGCAGTCGGTGTCGTTCGTGGCCAGAGCAATGATATCGACGGAGCGGTTTTGCGAGACGTTTGCCATGTCAATGCCGATCCGCATGTTGACGCCCTTCTGCTCGAACTCGGGATGGAAGTCCGGGTCCGTGAGGGGCTGTCCCGGCGTGTACGGAATCTTGTTGTTGTTGATGACGTAGCCCCGAAATTTCAGAACGCCGAGGCGGATCGAGAAAAGATCTTTGTACGAAAGCTCCTTGAGCCACGCGTCGCTGCCAGTGAACGTTTTTTTCTGCCCCGAGACAGGCAGGATTGCGGAGCCGTTAAACGGCGCGCAATCGTAGTACATTATGCGGTGGATCGTTTCAGCAGCGAGGGCGCAAGCCAGACCGATCTTCTCGATGTACTCTGGGTTGTAATGTTTGCCCGCGTTTTTGGCGTGCACACGGACATGGCCCCCGTCAAGCATCACCACAACTTTGTTCGCCATATTGAAAAAAGGCTCAAAGGGCAAACCCAATGAGCCTTGGATAATGCCCGCCTACGGGCGTAGCGGATAAACAGCGACGATCCCTTAAGGGACCATCCGGTTGAATTGTGACACGAATGAAGATGCTTGCGCAAGCGTTGAAGAATGACGTGGTTGAAGAATGACGTGGTTGAAGAATGACGACCATGGACAATACCACCGCGATACTATGAATTCGAGCTTGAGGTGCTGGCGGGAGCAATCCCGTGGAGGTTCAAGTCCTCTCGACCGCACCATCCTTTTGAATGACCATCGCTGAGAAGATTCTCGCCGCGAAATCCGGAAAAAATTCCGTGATGCCGGGCGAGATTGTCGAAGCGTATCCCGACCTGGTGATGAGTCACACGGCGACGTGGCGTTCGGCCAGTGTGATGCAGAAGATCGGGGCGACTAAGCTCTACGATCCGAATCGCCTCGCCATCGTGCTGGATCACATTTCTCCGGCGAAGACGGAAAAATACGCAGCCGATCAGCAGATTTCCAGAAACTTTGCGCGTAAGAACGGCGTGACGAAGTTCTATGACGTCGATTCGGGAATCGCGCATCTGGTGCTGATGGAGGCGGGGCACATCGTCCCTGGCGATCTCATCGTGGGTACGGATTCGCACTGCACGATCTACGGGAGCCTCGGGGCGCTGGGGACGGGGATCGGATACACGGAAGTGGCGTCGGTGTGGATTACCGGCAAGCTGTGGCTGAAGGTGCCGGAGAGTTTCCGGATTGAGCTGAAAGGATCGTTTGCGGCGGGCGTTTATTCCAAGGACCTGATGCTTTATCTGATCGGGACGCTGGGCGCCGACGGATGCGGATACAAGGCGGTCGAGTTCTACGGATCGGTGCGGGATCTGAAGTATTTCCGAGCGCATGACCATGACCAACCTCGCGATGGAAATGGGCGTGAAATGCGCGTTCGTGCCGCCGGATGAAAAGACCGCCGAGTATCTGAGCGGGCGGCTCGAAGATGCGGGGCGTTATCGTCCGGTGATGGCCGATGCCGATGCTGTATATGAACGGGAGATCGAGGTCGACCTCCCGACGCTGGAGCCCATGGTGGCGTGTCCGCATGAAGTGGAGAACACGAAACCGGTTGGCGAGGTGGCCGGGACGCACATCGATCAGGTGTTTCTCGGATCGTGCGCCAATGCGAAGTACGAGGATCTCGTGGTGGCGGCCGGAATTCTGAAAGGCCGAAGGATCGATCCGGGCGTGCGCATGATCGTCACGCCGGGATCGAAGCAGATCATGCTGCAGGCAATGAACTCAGGCGTTCTGCAGACGCTGATCGAAAGCGGCGGCCTGGTTACGAATCCCGGTTGCGGCGCGTGCGCGGGCGACGGCGGAACGCTGGCCGACGGCGAGGTTTGCCTGTCGACGGCGAACCGGAATTTCATCGGGCGCATGGGCAGCAGCAAGTCGTCGATCTATCTGTCGAGCCCGGCGACGCTGGCGGCTTCGGCGATTCGCGGCGTGATTGCGGACCCGCGGGAGTTCGTAAGGTAAATGCAGTCCGTCATCGAAGGGCGCGTTTACAGGTTCGGCGACAACGTCAATTCGGACATCATCATTCCGGGCCGGTATCTGATCTATATCGACCGCGAGCGGCTGGGACAGCACGCGTTCGAAATGCTGGGCGAAGGATTTCCGGATAAGCTGCGGAGCTTCGACATTCTCGTGGCGGGGCGGAATTTTGGATGCGGCAGCGCGCGCGAACAGGCGGCGACGGCGATTCGGGGCCTGGGAATCAAGGCCGTGGTGGCAAGCTCGTTTGCACGCACGTTCTATCGCAACGCGATCAATGACGGACTGCCGATTGTCGAGTGCCCGGAGCTGTACGCGGATGTGGCCGAGGGCGACCGGATTCGCATTGACCTCGAAGCCGGCACGATTGAGCTTGCGGGCAGGCAATATGCGTTCCCGAAGATGCCGGAGTCGGTGAGAAGAATCCTCGATCTGGGCGGGCTGGCGGCTTATCTGCAGACGCAGCTGTGACGGCCGCTACCGTGGCGGCGCGGATACGGGAAGTAGAATCGATCTACGGGTCCGATGCGAATCTTCGTTTCAATCGTGCTGGGGGCTCTGCTGGCTTTTGGGGCCTGGGCGCAGCAGAGCGAGCCGGAGGTGACTTCGCACGAAGCCACAATCACGTTCAGCAGCAAGGTGAATATGGTCTCCGTGCCCGTGGTGGTGCGCGATGCCGACGGCAAGCCGATCGGAAATCTGAAGCAGGAAGATTTCCAGCTGTTCGACAAGGGCAAGCCGCAGACGATCACGAAGTTTTCCCTGGAACACACCGAGGGCACGGTGATCGAGAACGGCGGCGCCCCGGCGCGAACGCACCAGGCGGCGCTGCAGACTTCCGCCACAGCCCCGGCGAAGGCGCTGTTTCCGGAGCGTTATGTCGCGTATCTGTTCGACGACATTCATCTGAACCGCAAGGATCTGATGCAGGCGCGCGTGTCCGTGAACCAGCATCTCGACGAATCGATGGAGCCGAATACGCGGGCAGCGATTTTCACGACGAGCGGCCAGCTGGTGACCGATTTCACCAACGATCTGGCGAAGCTGCATGCGGCCGTCAACCGCGTTCTGCCGTGGGAAAACGGGCTCGATCCGCAGACCGATTGTCCGCCGGTCAGCTATTACGTGGCGGATTTACTGACGAACAAGCTTCTGTACTTCAGCGGTTTTCTCTTTACCGACGCCCAGTTGGTCGCGATGGCGACAGGCGGCCAGGCAGACACGGCGTTGCTCTCGGTGATTTCCGAAGCGGCAGCGTGTTCGGGAGGAGGAGGGGGAAGGTACACCGAGCAGAACGTGCGCGCGGCGCGAATAGCGGTTCGGCAGTCGCTGGCATATGGCGACCGCGATACGACGTTCTCGCTGAAATCGGTGATGGAGATCGTGCGCCGCATGCAGGCGATGCCGGGCAGCCGCACGATCGTGCTGGCTTCGCCGGGCTTTCTGCTGACGGCGGATCACCGCCGGGAAGAATACGACGTGCTCGATTACGCGCTGCGCATGAACGTGGCGGTCAACACGATCGATATGCGCGGTCTGTATACGCCGCCGGGATTCGCGGCGGATTCAGCTCCTCCGGCAGGGGCTCTGGATGCCTTCATCGTGTTGACCGAAGGGCAGGCCGCGTTCCAGAGCGCCGATGTGCTGGCAGAGCTCGCCGACGGCACGGGCGGCACATTCTTTCATGACGACAACGGACTGAAAGAAGGACTGAACCGCATCGCGGCGCGGCCGGAGTACCTCTATGTGCTGGGATTTTCGCCGCAGAATCTGAAATACGACGGCACCTTTCACGAGCTCAAGGTGAAGCTGACGGGCGGACGCAAGGTGTCCCTGCAGGTGCGCAAGGGCTATTGGGCGCCGCGTCATGCGGAAAACTCGGCCGAAGAGGTGCGGGACGAGATGCGCGATGCGGTGTTCTCGCGCGACGAGATGGATGCGTTCCCGGTCGATGTCCAGACCGAATATTTCCGGTCGAATCTGGAAGACAAAGTGGAACTGACCGTGACGGGGAGACTCGATGTGACGAGCCTGCGGTTCAATAAAACCGGAGAGCGGAACAACGACACGGTGACCGTGGTGACGGGCGTGTTCGACGACAACGGGAATTATGTTTCCGGCGTGCAGCGTGTGCTGGAGCTGCATCTGCGCGATGCAACGCTGGAGAAGATCAAGCGGTCGGGAATGGCGGTGAAGGAGACCTTCCATGTGGCGCCCGGACGTTATGTGGTGCGGACGGTGGTGCGCGATGGCGAGGGGAAGACCATGGCGGCGCGCAACCGGGGCGTGGAGATTCCGTAGCCAATCCGGGGTGCCGGAAATGGGGACAGCTGGCTGATCGCGGGTAACCTTTTCGGCTTACTATAGTTCTCAGGAGAGAACTCAATTGCGGCCCCTGCTCATCGGCATGCTTCTTTCCCCGCTCTGTCTGCCCCTGGCCGCCCATCAGGCCGTCAGCGGACAGCGCCTCGACTGACGACGAACTACGGCAACGCGCGGCAGCGGACTGAAGAGGAGTATCGCGGGTTATTTGCCCGCGCCGGATTCCGGCTGGCGCGTGTGCTGCCAACGGACAGCGCGTTTAGTCTGATTGAAGCTGTTACCACGGCCATTTGTTGAGCCGCACGTTCAGCGGCAGGCCTGCCGAACCCGGATCGACCTTGGTTTCCTCCGCCATTGTCATGATCGAGCCGGGTAAACTCTCCGGTGGCAGCGAACCGCCGTGATCGAATGCAACGACGTAATAAGCGCCCGGCGCAACATTGCCGATTTCGAAAGTTCCGCCTGGCCCGCACGGTACGCTCACGTAATCGGACACCTGACCGGAAGTCTTCGGGATCAGAAAGACGATCGCGCACCGGCCTTCCTGCACGGTTCCGCGCACCGTGCCTCCGTCATGCCTGACCATCACGTGAAGCGGCCCCGCGCCGGGGGCCAGCTCGACCGTCTGACCGAGAACGTCCCGGCCTTCAAACATCACGGCCCCGGCATAATACGTTCCCTGCATGCTGGTGGACATGACGCGATACCGTCCGGGAAACAGCCCAGCGACGCTCGTCACGTTGGCAGCGGGATCGAAAGCCTGCTGAGGCTGCCCTTCTTCGGCTGCAAGATGCACGAGTGGGGCCGTAGAGACGGGCCCGCCATCCTTTGGTTTCTGCGGCGAGGCATCTCCCCAATCGGCCGTGACCTGGACGCTGAACGGACCGCTCATGCGGATCTGGACATCCGCCACATCCTTGTCGCCGACCGATACAGGCGTTACACCGCTGCGCGGCTTCTCATCGGGATCGGTGTCGGCCGCAAGGCGCCATTCGCCGGGTTCGACTGCCGGAAATTCGAACGTGCCGTCCTGCCGCGATTCGATGCTCGCAAGCTCCGGCTCGAGCGCGGGCCCGCTGGTGTAATGGAGCGCGCTCATCGGGGCGAACACGACCATGCCCATGTAGAACTCTCTTCGGTTCTCGGAGGCCTGTCCGAGCAATTTCACCGTGGCGTGCGCGGCGGGCTTGCCGTTCGCATCCAGCACGACACCTGCGACGCGATGCACCGGCACGCTCTTCAGCCGGATATCGATGCCCGCGAGCGTTTGGCCCCAGGCAACGTTGATGAGCGAGGCCTCCGCAGGCCGTGTTGCCGACGGATAGTAGATCGGGACCGTGCCCACCTTCTCGCCATCGCGCATTCGGGTGCGCGCTTCCGGTTTCGCCGCCACAGTGTAGGATCCCGGCCTGAGTTCTTCAAAGGTGAAGTTGCCGTTTGCATCGGTTGTCGCGGCGCCATCGACGCGGAGGCTGATCTCGACCAGCACACCCGCGGCGGGATTGCCGTCTTCGTCAATCACACGCCCGCGCAGTCTTGCCCACGGCTGAAGCTGCATGTCGAAGTGCGCGGGAACGTCGCCCGAAACGCGAACGCCGCCGCTGGCCATGTCCTGAAAGCTCGCGCCCTGCCGGTAATCGGAGAATCCGGCACTCGCAACTTCGCCTTGGTATTCGCCGTCGGCGAGGTCGTTGATCCGGTATGCGCCGCTGGCATCGGTGACAGTGCGGAAGACGTAGCTGTGGCGGTCGAGGAAGCGGACATTGGCGCCCGCCACCGGTTCGCCCGTGACGCCGTTGGTTACGCGGCCCTCGATCGAACCGGCGATCAGCGGCGCGGCGAACAGCAGTGCGGCGGCGAATTTCAATTCCGAAGCTCTCGTCCGGTTATTATCGCCTGAAAAATACGAAACTGGTATTCGAAGGCCAAATGCTGAAGGCAGGGCAGACGTTTGCAATCGTGCTGTATGTATGGCTGAGCGCGTCCGGCCGGTTCGCGGCCGCGCAGGATCGGGAGCCAATGCCTTCGCTTCTGCGCCAATTCGAAGAGACGCACGATCTGGCCGCGAAAGAAAGGGTTTTGAATCTCATTACCCAACGAGGCAGCGCAGCGGGCGGGATGCTCCTTCAGCTGGCCAGGGTGACGAACGACAACGATACGCGCTGGCTGGCTATGCGGGGACTCGGGATGATCCGGTTCGAAGATGCCGCGCCGTTTCTGGTTGAATCGCTGGACTCGGCAGAACGTTATGTGCGGGCGAATGCGGCAAGTGCCCTGGGCATGCTTCGATACGCGCCCGCGGGACCGGCGTTGATCCGGCTGCTGGCAAGCGAACAGGATGCGGGCGTCATCGAGCAGACTGCGCATGCACTGAACATGATTAAAGCGCAGGATGCCATTCCAACATTGAAGTCGCGGATGTCTTTCCCTCCCTTACAGACGCGGTGCTGGCTCCTGCAGGCTATCGGGAGTCTTGGATCGAAAGACGACGTGCCATTTGTTGCGAAGTATCTGTACAGCTCCGACAGTGATATTGGGGGTGTGCCGTTTTGTGCAGCCCGTGCTCTGGCTGAGCTGACCGGCGAAGATTTTGGTCTTCCGAGACCCAACGGACTCTTCGACCCCGGCGCACCAGTGCTGCGTGCGCGAAAGTGGTGGGAGCAGAGAGAGAAACAGTAGTTACTTGCGATTCAGCTGAACCACGCGCCAGACCGGTTGATCTTTTTCCGCCGGGTCCTGCAGGAAATCCTGCGAAGTTTTGGAGGGATCGTAATCGCGCCACAGCCAGGTCATGGCCTCGGGCAGTTCGGCGGCGCCCTGTCCGTCGTTGTGCTGGCCGACGCCGAAGGAGAAATGATAGTCGTAGCCTTTGAACTTCAGGGCGTTCGCCATGCCGATGTTGGCGGCGGGCCAGTAGCCGGCCTGGTTATCGAGATCTTCAGCGCCGTCCTGCAGCCAGACGCGGATGTTGCGTTTGGCTTCGCGGCGCACCATGGTCGGAAATTCGGCGCCGCCTTCGGGATGCGCGGCCGAGCGCTGCAGCGCGGTGTAGCTGCCGATCCAGCTCAGCACGCGCGAAAATTCCTCCGGCTTGTGAAACGCCGCGTTGAACGCCATGATGCCGCCCGAGCTCAGACTCTGAATGGCGCGGCTGTATCCATCGGTGCGCATCTTCACGCTCTTCGCCACGACCGGAAGAATCTCGTCGAGCAGGCGATGGAGGTAGGTGTCGCTGACGGTGTCGTACTCGATCGACCGCTGATTGCGCTGCGGCCCGGTGCCGGCCTGTATGAAGATACTGACCATCAGCGGAATTCTTTTCTGCGCGGTCAGATTGTCGAGCGTTTCGAGGATGCGCCATGGCCCCGGACGCGGACCGGTAAACTGCTGGCCATCGCCCCAGATCTGCACGGCAAGCGGAGTCACGCCGTCCCACTGGGCGGGTACGTAGTACCAGACGTTGGCCTTTACGTTGGGGTAGATTTTGCTGGGCACTTCGATGGGTCCGGTGAGCTTGCCTTCCGGTACGCCGGGTTTGGCGTAGCTATCGGGTCCGAAGGCGGGCAGGTTGTTGGCGCCGCCGATCGGTTTGCCATCGGCGATCCACGTGTACTTGTAGGCGGTGCCCGTGTTGAGGCGCGTCTGCACAACCCCAAGCGAACCAGCTTTGAACGCGGCGATCGGCGCGTCGTTGTTGATCTGGAGCGAGGGACCTTTTTCGGAAGCGACGGCCCAGACGAAGTCGCCCATCTCGCCCGCGGCGGCGGTGCCCTTCTGGATGTTGTCGGCGCCGAGGGTGTCGCGCAGAGCCTGCTCAAGACCTGGGGCACGCAGGCGGGCCATGTGCAGCAACTCCTGCGTGGAAACTTTCTGCGCCGCGCAGATACCTGCGAACGCAATCAGGATGACCGGGGCTCGCATATCGCTCACACCTCTGAAACAGCATACGACGGCGCGCCTTGTCAGCGTCCGGGATCGCTATAATCCCGTTAAGCGAATCCATGGCAGGTTCTTCCGCATCGGACACCACGCAGTTGCTGCGCGCGTGGGCAGGAGGCGATTCCGAAGCTCTGGAGCAACTGACACCCCGGGTGTATCGCGAGCTGCGCCATATAGCGGCGCGCCTGCTGCGGAACGAGCGTCCGGGCTACAGTCTGCAAAGTACCGACTTGGTTCACGAAGTTTATCTTCGCCTTGTGAATTCCCGGGAAGTGGAGTGGCAGCACCGCGCCCACTTCTTTGCGGTTGCGGCCACCCTGATGCGCCGCATTCTGCTGGATCGCGCACGACGCAAGGCGGCGGCCAAACGCGGAGGCAGGCGGCAGCTGTTCGACCTTACCGGGGCGCTGGACATCGCCCAGGCGAAGGCGCGGGAGCTGATCGCTCTGGATGACGCTCTCAACGCCCTGTCTGGGGTGGATCCGCGCAAGGCCCGAATCGTCGAGCTGCGGTTTTTCGGCGGGCTAAGCGCGAAGGAGACAGCGGAGGTAGTCGGCGTTTCCCCCGACACGGTGCTGCGCGACTGGAAGATCGCGCGCGCCTGGCTTCTCGCCGAGCTGAACAACGCCGCCTGAAAAGTTTTTCCGGGGGTTCATGTTTTCCCTGCGCGATTGCGCCTTTCAGAGTGCACGCGGCAAAACCAAAACCCGCCGCGCGGCAGAAAGAGGAACATCATGAGAACAATCCCCCGAACGATTGCCGCGACCCTCGGGGCCGGCATATTCATCGCTATGACCGCGCCCGGCGCATTCGCCGGTTGCGGCGATCTGGGAAGCCTGCAAGGACCCTATGTGGTTGTGCAGCAGCCCGACATAGCGGTACCGCAGTTAACGCATGCCGCTGCCGAAACCACGGCCATGGACCGCAGCGGCACCGCGGGAGCCTCTCTGGTCGGCATGTGGAGCATCCAACTGATCTCAAAAGGTAACGCGACCGCGCCAATGCCCATTCCCGACGGCGCGCTGGTGGATTTCGGATTCCAGATTTTCCACGTTGACAACACCGAATGGGAGAACTCCGGCGGGCGGGCGCCAAACACGCAGAACTTCTGTGAAGGCGTCTGGGGGCAGACAGGATTCAACACCTATGAGCTCAACCATTTCGCATACCAGTACGACCAGGGCACCGGAGATCTGACCGGCACGGCGAATATCCGCTATCAGCTCACGCTCTCCCCAAGCGGAAACAGCTTTACCGGAACGTTCACCATCGACGTTTACGACACGAAGGCGAGTCCTCTCGCTCACATCGCGGGAACACTGTCCGCCACACGGGTAACCGTGGACACGGTCGTGACGGCGATACCGTAGTTCCTCGCGGACGCTGTTGCGGAGACGCGCCGGGTCTGCTGTCTCATGATCCGGCGCGCATCAGCCGCGCCGATTTCACGCCCGTCCGGCCGGACGGGAACCGGTTTCCAGACCGAACTCTTCTTTGATCGACTGATGCTCGCGGCGCAGGGACTGCATCAGATTACGGAAGTCGGGATGATCGTGGAGCGCACGCAGATGGGGGTCCATTTCGAATATCCGGTGGTTCGGAAATCCGAGATCGGCGCAGCGCTGCAGTTCGGCCACGGCCTGTTCCGGTTTCCCGCAGAGCGCCCAGGCCCCGGCGCAAAAGTGCCAGATATGATGGCTGTGAGTCAGGCTGCGACCGCGGGATGCCGCCTCCGCCAGAGTCTCCGCCCGCGAAAAATTTCCGCCGAGGGCCGCGAAGATAGCCTCCAGTCCCATGGTGAACGATTCACCGGGAATCATCTGGGCCGCTTTGTCCAGCACTTTGCGCGCCTCGTTCATGCGTCCGGCCCAGAGCGGGGCCACTGGAGCATGGAGATAAGACAGCACGCTTCCCGGATCCAGACGCTGGGCCGCCTGGAACTGATGCATGCTCGCCTCAAAGTCGCCGCGAAAGAGGTGGATCTGAGCTCTTTGCATGGCGGCGAGGCCGGGGCTCTGAATCTCATCGGCGTCCCCGGCGGCCGCATCCAGAAATCCCAGATGCCACAGCACGGCGCAACGCTGATGGCGTGCCGTCGCGCGCAGTGGATCGATTTTCAGAGCGGCGTTGAGCGCGCGCAGCGCCGCCCGGTTCTGAAACCCGCGCGAGGGCGACCACAGAATCATGCCGCGGGCACACAGGGCTTCACACTGTACCGGATCCAGTTCAATCGCTCTTGCGATGGCGCGTTCGCCGAGTTCGAACCACTTCGCATCGGGATCCAGATGAGCCCCCATCTGCGCACAGGCCTGCGCAAGCAGCCCCCAGGCGTCGGCGAAGGCGGGGTCCAGCTCGGTGGCGCGGGTGAGCATCTCGATCGCCGAAGCCATCTCAAATTTGTCCACATGCACCTGGCGGTCGACGGCCCGGAGATAGAGCTCATACGCGCCTCCGTGCTTCGTCGGTGACGCCGCGCGCTCCACCTGCTTCTGACGGGGAAGGAAGATATCGCTGACGGCGTCCGCGAGGCGATCCTGCAGGGCGAACAGATCGCCTGTGTCTCCATCCAGTTTGAGAGAGGCGAGAGTCTGCAAATCGCTGGCACGGTGCGCCTGAACCAGCAGGCGAATCTTCGTGCCCATGATCTGGATCAAACCTTCGACAATAAGATTGACATTCAGTTCGCGCGCTGCCTGTGCCCAGTCGACTTCCTTCCCGGCGTAGCGCATCACGCTGGCGATCGGGCGGACGACAAGTTTCCCGCTCGAGGACAAGTGGTGAATCAGCGCGTCGGCCAGAGAAGTGGAAAGATACTGGTCCGCCGCCGGTCCGCGCAGCTGGAGCGGAAGCACGGCGATTGTCGGCCGCCCCGCGCGCGTTACGGACTGAGGCTTGGCGGGCAGGCTGAGTGCCTTCAGCTGAGTCGCCAGCTCGACAGCCGACTCGGGACGCGCGGCGGAACTTTTCTCCAGACAGCGCATTACCAGCGTCACGAACTCGCGCGGTAAATCGGGCTGATATACATCCGGGGGATCGGGATCGGCCGTGGCGATGGCATGCAGAACCGCGAGCGCGCTTTCGCCGCCGAAGGGCTGGCGGCCGGTGGCGGCCTCATAGAGCACGCTGCCGAGCGAAAAAATATCGGAACGCGCATCCACTTCCTCGCCGCGGGTTTGTTCGGGGGACATGTACGCCGTCGTGCCGAGGATCGCGCCATGGCGGGTCACTTTCGTTTCAGCGTCGTCGAGCGGGACTTTCGCGATGCCGAAATCGAGAACCTTCACCTCCTGCCGCGACGTGACCAGAATGTTGGAAGGCTTGATATCCCGATGCACGATGCCCGCGGCATGCGCGGCGGTGAGGGCCATCGCCACCTGGCTGCCCAGCGCGGCCACCTGATCGAACGGCATGCCGTCGGAAGGAATCATTTCTTTGAGGGTCCGTCCCGCGACATACTCCATGACGAGGAAATCGACCCCTGCGTGGTTTCCGATGTCATACAGGACAACGATATTGGCGTGATTCAGCGATGAAGCCGCGCGCGCTTCGTGCAGAAAACGGCGCCGGAACTCGCGTTCGGCCGCCAGTTCGGGCGAGAGCAGCTTGATCGCGACGGTGCGGCCAAGGCGTGTGTCAACCGCTCGGTAGACCTGTCCCATGCCTCCTTCGCCGATGCGCTGCTCGATCCTGTACGGACCCAGCTGCGTCGCCGGCGAAGCGTCGGTTTCTCCGAGCAGCCACTCCCGGCCGTGCCAGGCAGGATGATCGAGCACGGAGCGGTCCTGCGCCAGCATCGCGTTCACGCGATCCCGCACCTCGGGAGCGGCCTGACCGAGCAGGGCCGCGCGCTGCTCTACGGCGGCGTCCCTGGCAGCCACGTAGAGTTCCTCGATCTGCTTCCAGACCTCGGGTGACATCCTTACTGTAGTAACACGCAATGCCCACGCGTGTATACCTCGACAGACCACTGCTCTGGTGACGGTAAGCCCCGCTACTTATCCGCCGGTTCGATGCGCAATATGGTTCCGTCAACCGCATTGCCGCGGAATGTCTTTTCGGTGGCGACGTAGATATAGCCATCGGGGCCCTGAATTACGTCGCGAATGCGGTACTCGAGAGGCGCCAGCAGATTCTCGCGCAGTTCGGCCTGCGAGGGCTGACGGAATGCCATGCGGATCAGCTTCTGCTCCGTCAGCGAGCCGATGAACAGGCTGTTTTTCCACTTCGGAAATTTGTCGCCGGTGTAGAACATAATGCTGGACGGGCTGATCGACGGCACCCAGTTAATGCGCGGATTGTCCATACCGGGCCGCGACCAGGGCTGATCGGAAACCAGCGTGCCTGTGTAGTTGCGTCCGGTGGACACCAGCGGCCAGCCGTAGTTGTGGCCGGGGATCAGAATGTTGACTTCATCGCCGCCCATGGGGCCGATTTCGGCCTGCCACAGTTCGCCGGTTTCCGGATTCACGGCGAGGCCGTAGCCGTTGCGATGACCGTAGGTGAAGATCTCCGGCTTCGCGCCGGCCCGTCCGACGAATGGGTTGTCCGGAGGCACCGAGCCGTCATCGCGCAGGCGCAGCGTCTTGCCGACGTGATTGTCGAGAGCCTGCGCCTTCATGCGAAGGCTGTTGTCTTCGGTGCCCGTGCAGCAGAGGCGGTCGCGGTCGCCGACCGTGACGTAGAGCATGGAATCCGGCGTGAAGAAGATTCGGCCCGCGAGATTGCCACCCGTCTCCCAGGCGTCGGCGACGAAGATTTCCTGGACATCGGTCAGCTTTGCTCCGCTGAGGCGGCCGCGCGCGACAGCCAGGGTGATGCGGTCGCCATCGCGCTTGGGGTAGGAAACGTAGACCAGCCGATTCTGCGCGAACTTCGGATGGATGGCGATGAAGTGCAGCGAGTCGCCGCCTTCGCCGGGAGGGGTGGGCGAGATCCATGCCGGATCGGGCTGCAGAACGCCGTCGCGAATGACGCGCAGTTTGCCGTTGCGCTCGGTCACGAGGAGCGTGTGGGCGTCGGTGAACGCGAGGCTCCAGGGATGATAGAGGCCGGTCGCCACGGGCACCACGCGGATTTTGGCATCGCGCGTATTGAACACGCGGGGAAGCGTGATTCCGTTCTCCTGCGCCCAGGCCACAAATGAAACAGTGCACGCCAGAACCACACTGGCAGACCGAAGCGATCGTCGAAACGTGGTCATGGGTACAAACGCTATCGGGAAGCCGGGCTTATATCAAGCCGATGATCACAGCTGCAATGGCCGCATTGTAAGGGGCCGATCCCTGGCCGGGTTCTTGCCTTGAAAAGGGCGTGAGGCGTGCTGCACCGATCATCGCGATACTGCTGAATGTCGCGCTGTGCTTCGCGGCGACGAAACTACCGGCGCACCCGTATCGCAGGGAATACAAAGAACACGTCATAGGCAGGAAAGCAGCGGCCTCGGTGGCCGCCGGCGCCGCAGGCAGGGAGATTATTAACTCCCCGCATCAATGGGGACGCGGCGCATCGGGCTTCGGAAAACGAGTCGGAACTTCGTTCGGATTCAACCTGATCAAGAACTCGATACAGTATCCGATCGCGGCGGCTCGGCATGAAGACCTGCATTACTACCGGTCGGGCAAGAAAGGGTTCTTTCCGCGATTTCGGCATGCGCTTGTGAGTGTGGTCATCACGCACAAAACGACGAACGGAAAAAAGACTGTGGCTTCCGGCCGGATTGCGGGCTCGATGGGCGCAGGTATTGTGGCAAGCTCATGGATGCCTGCCGGCTTGTCGGTAGCGGGAGGCGCGGCGACCGGTGGCATCAGCCTGGGCGTGGCGGCAGGAGTTAATGTGGCGCGCGAATTCTGGCCGCGCCACCACGCAAAGGTCGCGGCTGCCAGACACGCTTCGGTTCATCACGGTTAGCGCGTTCAGGCCTTGACTTCGCAGTCCATCAGTGCTATTTTTCCAGCATAGTGCTAAAAAAACAGCATTCGCTCAGCCGCCGGGAGCGGCAGATCATGGATGTGCTGATCGCGCGCGAACGCGCTTCCGCGGCGGAAATCCAGAGCGCGATTCCCGATCCGCCGGGTTACTCCGCCGTGCGCGCGACGCTGCGCGTCATGGAGGAAAAGGGCTACATACGCCACGAGCAGCAGGGAGCAAGTTACGTTTATCTGGCGAAGACAGCCCCGGAGCGGGCCAGGCGTTCGGAGTTCCGCCATATGCTCGAGACGTTTTTCAACGGGTCTCCGGAAAAGGTGATGGCGGCGCTGCTCGATTCCAAGCCGAGTCCGGAGGCGCTGGACCGGATCGCCGCGATGATTGAAGACGCGCGGAAAAAGGGGCTGTGAGATGGTGACGGTGCTGGCGGACATAACGGTGCTTGTGCTGGCCGCATGGCTGATCACTGCGGCGATGCGGAAGTCATCCGCGGCGCTTAGGCATGTGGTCTGGACGTGCGCGATCGGCGCCACGCTGTTGTTTGCGCCGGTTCATTGGATGGCTCCGCAGCGTACAATCGGGCACCCGCTTCCCGTGGTCGTCGAACCGGCACGGGTTGTCGTTAGTGCTGCGAGCCCGGTGAAAGAGAGCCGGCTCGGATTCCCGGAAATGGCGTTCGCCGTCTGGGGGCTGGGAGCGATACTCTTCGCCATTCGTTCTGCGACGGGCGCGTGGCAATTCCGGCGGCTGATGAGCGATGCGAGGCGCGCAGACCGGGCGTTTCCTGTACCCGTGCTGATATCGCGCGGGATTCCGGGTCCTCTGGTGGTGGGGGTGTTTCGGCCGCGGATCCTGCTGCCGGAGGATTCCGCGGCATGGAGTCCGGCACGATATCGCGCGGTGCTCGCGCATGAGCTGGCGCACATCCGGCGGCGCGATCCTTCGATTCTGCTTGTCGCTCAGATCGCGACCACCGTGTACTGGTTTCATCCGCTCTGCTGGCTGGCCGCGGCGCGGCTGCGCGTGGAGAGCGAACGCGCCTGCGATGACGCCGCGCTTCGTATCGGACTTCGTCCTTCAGGCTATGCGGGAGAGCTGCTCGATCTCGCCCGTTTGTTCAACCCTCAACCCGCCATCTCCATGGCGACTACTTCTCATCTGGAGTCCCGCGTGAAATCCATACTCGATCCTCTCGTCAATCGTTCTTTGGCTACGCCGCGCGCGTGGCTGGTCGCCGCCATCGTCACCTGCGCTCTCAGCGCGCCTCTCACCGTTGTCAGCCTGCGCGCCCAAAACACAGGCAGCGGCACAATCAGCGGCACGGTCACGGATCCAACCGGCGCCGTCGTTCCGCGCGTTCAGGTGATGGCATCCAATACGCAGGGCGGGAACACGGAAACCGCCACCGCGAACATGCTTGGCAATTTCACGTTCACCGGCATTCCGGCGGGTCGCTACACGATCGAGGCACGTGCGCCTGGATTCAAGGTTCTCCGGCAGGATGTGACGCTGGTCAGCGGGGGAACCGTGAACACTCCCGTGCGGCTGCAGGTCGGCGGCACCACAGAACAGATCAGGGTGGTTGCGTCGGGAATCGCAAATCGCCCGGCGCCGGCCGTTGCGCCCGCCGGCGGACCCATCCGGGTTGGCGGCAATGTACAGCCCATGACCGTGACCGCGAAGGTTGACCCCGTCTACCCCGCCGCCCTTCAGTCCGCGGGCACCGAAGGTACAGTGCTGATCGAAGCGGTCATCTCGAAACAGGGCGTGCCGCTTACGCTCAATGTCCGGAACACGACCGATCCCGCATTCGTCAGCGCCGCGCTGGATGCAGTTCGTCAGTGGCGCTTCAGTCCGACAATGCTGAACGGGGAGCCGATCGAGGCGCTGACGACGATGCAGGTCGATTTCAAACTGCAGCCGAACGGCACGGCCAGCGCAAGATAATGGCGCCGGCGGCCTGCGTGTTCGATGCCTACGGAACCCTTTTCGATTATGCTTCGGCGGTGGCGCGATCGGGCGGCGCGCTGGGCGAGCAGCGCGAGGCGCTCGTCAGACTCTGGCGGCGGAAGCAGATCGAGTACACGTGGCTTCGGTCGCTCCAGGGCTTGCACGCTGATTTCCGGCAAGTCACGGGAGACGCGCTCGATTTTGCGTTAGCGTCGCTCGGCGTCGGGGATCGAGGGCTGCGCGAGAGTCTGATGGATTCGTACTTCACTCTCGACGCATTTCCTGAAGTGCGCGGGGTGCTGGAGCGGGTCCGCGCGATGGGCATCCGGACGGCGATTCTGTCGAACGGCTCGCCGGAGATGCTGCGTGCGGCGGTGTCGAACGCGCGGCTGGAAGAGCTTCTGGATGCCGTGCTGTCGGTGGAGGAAGTCGGCGTGTACAAGCCGCATCCGAAGGTTTACCAACTTGCGGTCAACCGGCTGGGAGTTGCGCGCGAGGAGATTATGTTCGTGTCCTCGAACGCGTGGGATGCATGGGGCGCATCGGCGTTCGGCATGCGGGTGGTCTGGTGCAATCGATACGGCCAGCAGCGGGAGAGACTGCCGGGAAGGCCGGATTATGAGAATCCGATCCCTGAGTGACCTGCCGTTTTTCACGGATTGAGCCTGCCCAGACGGGCGCGGACGGTGGCGGCGTAAGGCTTGTCCGCGGCGAGGTCGAGATACTTTTCGTAATAAGGACGCGCGCCGTCAGGGCGGTTGAGCTGGTAGTAGAGATCGCCCAGATTCTGATAGGCGACAGCCCGTTTGGAGTCGATTTGGATGGCCTGTTTCGTCCACTGGATGGATTCGTCGAACCGCTGAAGTTTGCTGTAGATGAATCCGGCGTTGTTTGCGGCGAGTGCGTTTTTCGGATCCATCTTCGCCGCGGCGATCTGGCGGCGCAGTGTGTTGTTGCGCGCGGTCTTGGCGGCTATCTGTTTGCGAATCTGGTCGAGCTGGGCGTTGAGCTGGATCGCTTCCTGGTCGAGCTGCGCGGAGAGCTGGCTCAGGGCCTCCGTTTCGGGATGGAGCTCGAAGATGAACTCGCCACCTTCTCCCCCGGGAAGATTGCCGAGAGTCTGGCGGGACAGCGCGGAAACGCCCGGTCCGACGTAGGCGGCACGTTCAGCCGCAGTGATGAATCCGTCGGAGTTCAGGTCGGCGCGGCCCGGACGCGTTTCTGGTGTAAGTGACTGGCGTGGCCGGCCGGGACGCGAGGAGGCACCCGCGGGATTTTGTTTCCTCCCACGCCCTACGTGGCGGTGTACCGCGTGAGAGACCAGACCATCGAAGTCATGCGGATTTATCACGCGGCACAGGATAGGTCTTAACCGCCCCTTCCTCTTCGCTCTTATGCATTCGCCCGGGGCCGGGAACTTTCGGAAAAACACCGGTGTCTAACGTCGCGATGGTCCTCTTCGCCCGGACAGCGTTTCTCGGCTGCCTCACGGTCGCGATGACCCTGGGGCAACAACCAGCCTTCGACGCGGCATCTGTAAAGGTTGTGAAACTCGCATCTCATCCGGTCTTCGGAAACCGCGGTGGGCCGGGAACAAGCGATCCCGGCCGAATTCATCTTTGCTGTGAAGGAATGTTCTCGCTGCTGATGAGAGCTTACGATGTGGAGCTGGATCGAATCGTCGGCCCCGCCTGGATTATGGAAAACATGGGGCCGAACCTCTATCAGGTGGACGCGACCATGCCTCCGGATACCACGAAGGCGCGATATCAGCTCATGATGCAGCAATTGCTGCAGGAGCGCTTTCATCTGGCCATTCATCGTGAAAAACGCTATTTCCCCGGCTATGAACTGGTGGTCGCCGAGGGAGGCCCGAAGCTGAAGGATTCGAAGCCGGATCCGGATGTCGCCGAACTCGACGTGTCGCAATTGCCAAAGAGAAACGCCGCGGGCCTTGTGCCCCTCCCACCGGGTCCGCAAATGTTAGCGTCGCTCGGATGGGGGGTGATCATTGTCCAGGTGCAGCAGAAGCCCCTGGGCGATCTGGTGAAAGTCATGGGGCGGATGATCAATCAGTCGCTGGGCGAAAACCCTAATGATTACGCTTCGCCGAAAGCCCGCGTTCTGGACAGGACCGGCTTGACCGGCACTTACGACTTCAACCTCCGCTTTTCCTGCGAACTTTGCCAGTTTGCCGCGGTCAATGGAGCGGTGGCGCCCCCGGCGCCGCTCCCAGCCGATTCTCCAGGCGGGGAGCCGAGCATATTCGTGGCTCTCCGGAAGCAACTCGGCCTAAAACTCAACAAGGTCAAAGACGTTCCGCTCGACATGATTGTGGTCGATCATGTGGAGAAAATTCCTACTTCGAACTGAGTGGCGTTTCCTGCACGTTCGGAACCCTCCATCGTCTGTCCTTATCTGAAGAGCGGAATGGACAGTATAGCGGTAATCGCCGCACTGGTCGGACTGGGATTCGCAGGGACGGTGCGGGCGCAGTCGTTCGAGGCGGTTTCCGTCAAACCGAGCCAGCCGGGAACGCGGGCTCCCTATATGGCGGAAAACGGCCGCTACGTCGCCAGCGGCACGCTGTTTTCCCACATCGGATTCGCGTGGGACCTGATGCCGTCACGGGAGCAGAGCGAAGCCATGCTGGCGCATGTGCCGAAGTGGGTCTCTACCGATAATTTCGAAATCCAGGCCGTCGCGGCAGGCAATCCGACGAAGGACCAGCTGCGCCTGATGGTGCGTTCTCTGCTGGCGGATCGCTTCCGGCTGCGGGTCCACACGGTGACGCAAGACGCTGACGTGATCGCGCTCCTACTGGATAGACCCGGAGTCACGGGACGAACTTTGCGCCCTCACTCCGAGGGTCAGCCTTGCGATGTTCACATGGCGTCGCCGACCCATGCCGTTGGCTCATTTCCGCCAACCTGCGGCGAACTGCTGGCGACGGCAGCGTACCACGCCGGGGTGCAGGTGGCCGGGCGGGACATGACGATGCAACAGATCGCAACGTTTATTTCGTCGCTCGGAATCCTGACCCGTCAGGCGGTGGACCAAACGGGACTCACGGGGCGGTTCGATTTTACGCTCGAATTCAATCCGGAACGAAGGGGGCCTCCGGTCTCACAGGACGCCGCGCAAGCCGACGACTTTCAGCCGACGACGCTGCAGGAAGCGCTGCATGAGCAACTCGGGCTGAAGCTGAAGGCGACAAGAGCGCTGGTGGATACGCTCGTCATCGATCGTGCGGAGCGGCCGTCCGAAAACTAACCTGCCCTCATTTCGTCCCTGGCCGGTCCCACCCATGGAAGGCGGACATGTCGCCCGCATTCCAGGCCTCGCGGAGTCCCGCCGTGCTCAGATCCCAGTCGGGGCGGCTCTCGCTCATGACAGCGCGCAGATCGTGCCAGAGATCGGCCACGGAGGGCCGGCCCCAGAACCAGTAGCCGTTATAGATGCGGTGTATCACGAGTCCTGGCTTGAGCACCAGCGTATGGGGAATCATCGGGTTGTGCTCGGGGTCGGTGTACTCCTGAATATCCAGGTCCTTCTGCACGATTCGTTCAGTGTCGGAAAGGAATGTCCACTGTGCGCCTGTCAACGCGCGGAACTCCTGAAGAGTGTGGTGGTCGTCGGTGGAGATGGTGACGATCTGAGTGTAAGCAACGGCGATCTTCGGGTAGAACGCGGCTAGGTCCCGGTGCTGCTGGTGTTCCTTCGGACAGTAGTGGCCGCGCGCCAGCGTGAGGATCAGCGGTTCATCGCCCTGCAACTCGCTCAGAGTGCGCAGAGCGCCGGTGTGGTCGGGGAGTTTGTAGTCGGGAAAGGCCGTCCCGGGAACGATGTCATGGCGCATGCTGGACCCCATGCACGCAGCGTGCCAGGATCGATGGAGTGAAGATGAGAAACTGGATTGCGGGACCGGTTTTGACTTTCGTGTTATGCGCGGCCGCGCATGGGCAGTGGCTGAACTATCGCGATCCTGGCGTACCGCGCACGGCCGATGGCAAAGTCAATCTCACAGCGCCGGCGCCGAAGGACCTGTCCGGCAAACCGGACCTGTCGGGCGTCTGGATGCACGAGACCACCACTGTGGCCCAGATGAGGCGGCTCTATGGCAGCGTCATCGATGAGGCGATCAGCGTCGACGCGCCTGGAATGGAGATCGGTACGCAGCACAAGTACGGCTTCGATATCCTGCTCGATTTCAAACCTGAGGAAGCAATGATGCTTCCCGCGGCAATCGAGCGAATGCGCAACAGGCCGTCAGGGGTGCACCTGAACGATGCCTGTACGCCGGGTTTTAGTTTTGGGTTTCCGCTCGCCGGCCTGCTGTCGGAGCCCATAAAGATCGTGCAGGCCCCGAAGCTGACGATGATTCTGTACGAAGCCGGCAACTTCCATCGGCAGATCTACACGGACGGCCGCAGGCTTCCGGATGAGATCAACCTTCCCGCGTTCTACGGTTACTCGGCGGCGCACTGGGAGGGCGACGCGATGGTGGTGGAAACGGCCGGCTTCAACGATAAGACTCCG
The DNA here is from genome assembly GCA_963832905.1 of Terriglobia bacterium. Taxonomy (GTDB): domain Bacteria; phylum Acidobacteriota; class Terriglobia; order Bryobacterales; family Bryobacteraceae; genus BOG-234. Next base: position 110,113 of record CAWHVO010000004.1, read on the forward strand.
CTCGATGCTATGGGCCATCCCCACAGCGAAGCGCTGCGCACGACGGAGCGATTCCGGCGGCGCGATTTCGGACATCTGGATTACGAGATTACGTTCGACGATCCGAAGATGTACCGGAAGCCGTTCACTGTGAAGATTCCGCATGAACTCCTGCCCGACGCCGACGTGTTTGAGAATTTCTGCGAAAACGAAAAGGATCTGGCGCACCTGGGCGGGAAGTGAGAAGTGCGCTCGGTACAGCCTGACGGCTGGCTTCCTTTCAGCAAAAGAACCGGCGGCGGAGACCGCCGGCGTTACTCGCTGGAGGGCGGCACGATGCCTTTCAGCCGCAGATAGACGCACATGTATCCGTACATCTCGTTCGAGTGGCGGACCAGGTTATTCAGCGTCGCGAGTTTCGTGCGGGTCGGCTCGGGAGGGAACGGGCCGCCGAGACGCGAGCTGATCTTCTCCATCGCCGAGGCATCGGTAAGCGAATCGAAAACCGCATCGCAGGCGGCGGATGCCTGCTTCAGCAGCGCGATCAGCTCCGGTTTGGAGTTGGGTGACGGACGCGGACGCGGCGTCGTTTGCTGCCCCATCACTCCCTGGCAGATCGACAGATTCGCCCCGGCGATGTGAGCCACGCGCTGGCCGAAGCTCTCGATCTCCGGCACGGGTTTGAAACCGTAATCCTCGGCGGGCATCTTCTCCGCCATCTTGAGAAGGTTATCGCGCACGACGGTCCATGGAAACTTCGCCTCCGAGACCAGCGCGTTCGGTGCCTGCGCGATAAGGGTGGAGCAAGTCAGGATTGCAAGGAAACAAGACCGGCGCATAGACTTCATCCTACCCGCAGAAGCAGGAGCGCGTTATACTGCGAATCCGCGATGCCTCTGACATTTGAAAGCCAGGTAATCGATAACAAGATAGCGGTGATCCGCTGTAAAGGCCGCATCACGCTCGGCGAGGAGGTGCAGGCTCTCGAAAAAGAGGTGGACCGGCTGACGAAGATCGACGGAAGCAACTATTACCGCGTTAAGCATGTTGTTCTGCAGCTGGCGGAAACGGATTTCCTCGACAGCTCGGGGCTGGGTTGCCTGGTTCGTCTTTACGGCGTGCTGCGTGCGGCCGGCGGTGGACTCAACCTTTGTCAGATGCCGCCGCGCGTGAGCAAGATCATCGAGATGACAAACCTCGGCGGCGTGTTTCCGGCATATGCGTCGGAAGCGCAGGCAATCGAGGCGTTCGACGGCGCGGCACAGGGGGCCGGCGGGAGGTTCGACGCGTCGAAAATCAGAGTCGTCTGCATCGACACGTCGAAGGATTTGCTGGCCGGACTGAATGCGCTCCTCACCGGCGCCGGTTACGCGGTCTTCACGACGCGCTACATCGGAGAAGCCGTCACGCTCGTGAAGACTACACAGCCACGAGTGGTGATCTGCGGTCCGGGAATGATGGCGGTGCCGAACGCCGCGGCGGTCATCGACAAGTTCGGGCAAACCGGCGGAAAGCTGGATGTGCTGAGGCTCCCATCCGATTTTTATACTGCCGACGCGGGCCACGCGGGACAGGAACTGATCGGACAGGTGCGGGCGCTCACGAGCCCGTAAGATTTCGGACTTTCCTTAATCGACAGCGAGCGAGGAGCCGCCACGACTGTGCAGGAAGACCCGTCAGGCGCCGTGGTTTTCGATCAGCAGGAACGTTATGTCGTCGGTCTGCATGGCGCCCTGCGTGAAGGCGTCGAGCGCCGCCAGCAGGCTCGATTCCAGTGCCTCAGCGCCGCGCGGCGCTTCCGACCGGATCAGATCGCGCAGACGCTCGTCGCCGAATTGTTCCTGCGCGCTGTTTTCCGCTTCGGTGAGACCGTCTGTGTAAATCACAAGGGCATCACCGCGGCCGAGGGCGAGCGGGGAGATTTCATAAGATGCGAAGCCGAACATGCCGAGGGGCATGCCGCCAAAAGCCAGTTCTTCCACTTCGCCGGTGGCGGCGCGGAAGACGTAAGGCGGATTGTGACCGGCATTGATGTAGTGTCCTTTGCCGTCGGGGCCGAGCTGAAAGAGGAAAAGCGTGACGAAGCGATGGCCGGGGGATTTTTCGACGAGCATCCGGTTGACGCTGCCCAGTACTTCGGCGGGGTCGGTCGTGGAGCGAAACTCCATGTTCAGGGTTCCGAGCGTGAATGAGCTGAGCAGAGCCGCCGGTATGCCTTTGCCGGAGAACGTCGGCCAGAACGCTGGTGAGCAAGCCGTTCTGCACAGCGATGAAATCGTAGAAATCGCCGCCGAGCTGGCGGGTGGGGCGCGAGAACGCCCGGATGCGGAATGGCGCGTACTCGGGCAGCGCGCGGGGCAGGAGACTGCGCTGCGTTTCCTCGGCGATGGCGAGCTCCTGCTCGATGCGGCGCTTCTCGGTGAGCGCGACTACCATTTCCAGCTTCTCCATGACGTGCCCGGCCTCGCCGGCAAGCCTCCGGAGAAGTTTTTCGTCGAGGCCGGACAGCGAATGCATGTGCTTGTGGCTGTCGAGATACAGGATGCCCACGATGCCGGGCGTTTCGGACTCGTTTGAAATGGCTTCGAGCGGAAGGCACGCGACGGCGCGCAGATTCATGGCGACGATGCTCTCGCTGCCGGCGAGTTCGCCCTGGATGCCCTGAGTCATGAAGACGGGCTGCCCGTCGCGCAGGATGCGGTCGACGACGCTGCCGCTGGTGCGGAAGTCGGACTGGCCGAGCGGGTTTCCGAGGCCGTCCATGCCGCCTGCGAAGATAAAAGCGCTGCGGTCCTTTTTGAGGATGAAGGCGCGCTCGGCGCCGGAAATGGTGAGCGCGGATTTGAGGATATGGTTGAATGTTTTTTCCGCCGAGAATGTCTTGCCGAAATAGTAGTGGAAGTCGAGCAGGCAGGAGATTTTCTCGAGTTCAGAATGCGCGGTGGCGGATTCGTCGGGAAGAACAGTGGCCAGGCGGCGGGCGGCGCGCTCGACGTCGGCCTCCTCCAGCAGGCCGGCGACGGTCGTCGCGTCACGGTCAACTTCGCGGACGCCGGAATCGTCGCGGATGAAGATCAGTTCGATTCCCTGCTCGCCGAGACGGATGCGATCGCGCGGGCGCAGAGGCTGGCGGGAAACACGGCTGCCGTTGACGAAGGTTCCGTGACTGCTGTTCAGATCGATGACGACGAACGCCTCACCTTCGCACACGATGCGCGCGTGATGGCGTGAAACGAGAGGGTGCGTGAGAACGATATGCGCGTCAGCGCGGCGGCCGATAACGGTGTCAGAAGCGCTGAGCGGAAAAGTCTGGCGGCGGTCCGGAGTCTCGCTCCATTCCAGCCGAGCCCCTGCTGGTGCCGGTGAAGCCAATGTCCAACTTAGCACTACTTGTGGCTGGACTGAAGCGCCGGACTGTCAGGATGCGCGCACAGCGTTATCGACTTCGCGCGGATTGCGCGGCGTGCGGCGGCGGTCCGGGGCGCGGAATTCTCCGTCGCATTGACGGCAATGGAATTTCCGTTTGTTCGTCAGGAAGATCATGACGAGCTCAAGGCCGCTGGGTGTCCGGATATCCAGCGATGTTGACTGACATTTCGGACAGCGCACTACCTCGATTGTGCGAACTGCGATGCCGGGACGTTTATCTGACTATCGCGGTACCGGTATTGGTACCCTGTCCGGGGGCATAGCCAATGGACAAAGCAAGTCCTGCTGTCGATCGTTGTATCCGTGCTCCTGTCGTGGATCACGTTGTTGACGAGGCATCGTCCTTCACTGCCGAATCGTTGATGAATGATGTGCGGGAGCAGCGGCGCGTCGGCGGCGAAGCGATTCCGGACGTCTGTTTCCTCGAATTCGACGGCGACCTGACAGACTGGCTGGTGGAACAGAAGATCGCGGCGCCGTTCCAATCCTGGGCCTGCTTTCACACCACGATGTTCGAGATGGATCTGGAGGGAGTGAGGTGCGGAATTATTGCGCGCACGATCGGCGGCCCGTACGCAGTGCTGATCGCCGAGCAACTGCACGCGGCGGGCGCCGGACTCATCGCAGGGCTGACATCGGCGGGCCGCGTGGCAGCCGACCTTCCGATCCCTGGCATCGTGGTGGCGGCGAGCGCGATTCGCGACGAGGGAACGTCGTATCATTACCTCGCGCCGGGGGAGGAAGTGAGTTGCCCCGCGCATCTGACCGTGCCGATCGCGCAGGAGCTCGCCGGCGCCGGATTCGAAGTGCGGGTGGGAAAGGTTTGGACGACCGACGCGCCGTATCGCGAGACGGTGACGCAATTCGGCAAGTGGGCTGAAAAAGGAGCGCTGGCGGTGGAGATGCAGGCCGCTTCGCTATTCGCTTTCGCCCAGGCGCGAAAGGCAAACGTGGCCGTGGTAGCGCGGGTCAGTAACGCGGTGGATCATGAGGGCAGCCAGTTCGACACCGGCTCGCATGAAGCTGGTCTCACGATCCTGAAGGCTGTCGCGCGCGCGGGGCGGTCGATTACTGAGTCCGTACGATCGCGGCGATGATCGCCGACCACTGCGGATCGGGCGAACTTCCCAGGATCTGACGTGCTTCCCGGAGTGTTTCGGGTGTGCCGCTGAGAGGTTTGGTCGATCCGGTGTTTACGTAACCGATCAGAGCTTCGGTAATCGCGGTGCGAAATGCGTCGGGCCGCTGGAGCAGCACCTGGCGAAGCTCGACAACTCCGTCGGTCGGCGTGCCGTCTACGAATGCGCCGGAGGCGTCTACCGGGCCAGCCTGATCGTGCGTACGCCAGCGGCCGATAGGATCGAAGTTTTCCAGCGCATAGCCCAGCGGAAAGAAATTGCGATGGCAGTTCACGCAGGGCGCTGCCGGAAACGCGCGGGTCTGCGGCGTGATCGGCAGTTCGGGTTTGACCGGCTGCGCGCCGGGGAATGCGTACGGTGAAGGCACTCCCAGAAAATGACTGCGAATCCAGTTGGCCCTCGTGGCAGGGCTTGTGTAAGCTGCGTCGACGCCGTGCTGATGACGCGACGTCACCATCAGGATGCTGCCCTGTCCGAGCAGGCCGTCGCGCTCGGGGGGCATCAGAGTGACGCGACGGAACTGCGGGCCGGTGACGTCGGCGATTCCGTAGTGCTTCGCGACTTGCTCGTTCAGGAAGGTATAGCCGGCGCTCCACAGCTGGATCGGATCGCGGTTGTCGCGAAGCTGGCTGAGCAGGAACAACTCGGTTTCCTTCGCAAGGGAGTCGCGGAGGGAGACGTCGTAGTCGGGGAAGAAGCGCTTGTCGGGATCCGCGTTGCGCAGCTTGTCGAGACCGAGCCACGGGAAGAAGAAGCGGGCCACGAAGGCCTGCGCGCGATTGTCGGCGAGCATGCGGCGGACCTGATGCTCCACAACAGCGGCGTCGGCAAGGCGTCCGCTCTGCGCGTCCTGAAGCAGAGAAGCATCGGGCGTGCTGTCCCAAAGCAGTTTGGCGAGGCGCGCGGCAATCTCCGGACTGCTGGCAGCGGGCGTTTTCGTCGTGGCCATATCCTGCTCGATGGCTCTCAGCAACGACTCAGATGTGGCCGCATCGGGTCGCGGCGCTCCAACCGGCGGCATGGTGCCCGCCTGGATCTCACGGTAAGCGCGCGCCCATACGGCGGGTTCGTCGGCGACATGCGCGGTGTCGAACTTGTCGAGCAGGGGTCCGGAGACCGACCGCGTCTTGCCGTTGTGGCAACCGGCACAGTATTTATCGACTACCGGTGCGATCGCGCTCGTCTCGGCGAACGCAGCGGTCGTCAGGAGCAGCGGAATGAGGCAACGCGTGATCATAATCGGAGTTCGCTGATTAAAATGACGGTCGAAGGCCGGGAAACCTTCCGGTATGTTGCGCGCGAGTTTTATGGTGATCGTTTTCGCGCTGCCCGCCCTGGGGCAGCAATACGAGATCGGCGCGGACATCGGTTACGGGTTTTATCGCGACGGGTCAATCTATTCGCCCGACGGCACGGCGCAGGCCGGCATCAGAAACCGGTTTGCCGCCGGGATTTTTATCGGCGAGGAAATCAGCAATTACGTTTCGGGTGAGTTCGACTACCTCTATCACGACGGCCATCCCTTCCTGCAGGCTCCGGGCATCAGGACAGACATTCAGGGAAACTCCGACGCGCTGACAATGGATCTGCTTTTTCACGTCCGGCCGCGCGGGAGCCGATTACGGCCCTTTCTGGCAGGCGGCGCGGGCGGGAAAGAATATGTGATTGCCGGCCCCGCGCCCTTTCCGCAGCCCATCCCGCAAATTGCCAGTCTCACCACAAACGATGTCTGGAAAGTGGTGTTTAATGCCGGCGGAGGTATCGAGTATCTTTTGCGTCCGCACATGATGCTGCGGGCGGAATTCCGAGACTACATCACCACATTCCCGCGTCAGGAGATTGTTCCGGCGCCGCACAGCACGGCGCGCGGTATCTTCGAACAGTTCACGCCGTTATTCGGCCTGAGCTACACGTTCTGAGCACGGGAGCGTTCGGCCCCGTTCACGTCGAAGCGAATCGGCAGGCTGGCGGGGCCGTGCGCGATGAGGCCCTCACGTGGCTGCCATGGCGCATCGGCCGCATATTCCAGGCGCGCGAATCGCGCGAGAAGATCGGAGAGCGCGATGCGGGCCTCCAGACGAGCCAATGCGGCGCCGAGACAGAAGTGAATGCCGTGGCCGAAGGCGAGGTGCGGGTTGGGATCGCGCGCGATGTCAAAGCGGTTGGGATTCGGGAACCGCGCGGGATCGCGGTTGGCGGCGCCAACCACCGGGAGCAAGAAGGCGCCCCGCGGAACCACTGTGCCGTGCACCTCAACGTCCCGGACAGGCGTGCGCATCATCCACTGAAACGGCGAGCGGCAACGCAGTACTTCCTCGATCGCTGAGGGGAGAAGCTGCGGCGCGTCCCGCAGCCGGGACAGTTGACCTGGACGTTCGAGGAAGCAAAGCACCGCGTTGTTGAGCAGACTGGTCGTCGTCTCCTGCCCGGCGAATATGAGCAGCCGGAAAAAAGCAAGAATCTCGTCCGGCGTGAGACGGCCGCCGTCCAGTTCCGCTTCGAGGAGGCGCGTCAGCAGGTCGTTTTGCGGCGATCTGCGCCGCTCCTCGATTCTGTCGCCGAGGTACGCGCTCATCTCGGCCGTGACAGCCTCGAAATCGCGCATCGCCTGTTGCGCCTGTTCGCCCCCGCTGCGGGTGAAAGTCAGGCCGAGGATTTTGTCGTTCCATCGCCGGTAGCGGGGCCAGTCCTCGGGCGCCATACCGATCATTCCGGCAATCACTTTCATGGCGAGCGGCGCGGAAAAATCCGCGGCGAAGTCCATCCGACCGGCCGGGATGGCAGCGTCAAAGAGGTCTTTGGAGATGCCGCGGATGGCCGGTTCCAGATCGGCGATGGCACGCGGCGTGAAGGCGCACGAAATGAGACTGCGCAGTCTTAAGTGGGCAGGCGGGTCGGCGAAGATGAACGAGAAGTCCGGAGCCGGGATCCGCGAACTGAACGATGCATGGTCCGTGAGTATCCATTTCACGGTGTCGTAGTCGAAAACCATCCAGCCGTCGAACGGGGGCGGGACATAGAAGACTGGCGTCGATGCCCGGAGGCGATCGTAGACCCGCCAGGGATTCCGCCGGACTTCCGGTGCGAAGAGATCGAGCATCTTTCGGGGGTGCCTATCCGCGGATTCTAACAGGGCCGGAGCAGGCAGACCATACCCAACCCTCCTGCCACGTGTTGCTTATTACCTTTGCGCAACTTTTTTGCTTTTGCACTTGACGTGACTATATAGTCACGTTACTATGTAATCACGCAAGGAGAACAGGCCACGATGAAACTTGACGATATGACGCTCGACATCAATCAGCAGATTGAGATCAAAGCGGCGGTGGGCAACGTCTTCCGCAGCGTGCTCCATCGGTTTGGCGAAGGCTTTGCCACGCCGACGGGCGAACCGCTGCAGATGGTTCTGGAACAATGGGCGGGCGGGCGATGGTTCCGCGACCGCGGCAACGGCATCGGGCATTTGTGGGGACACGTACAGGTGATCAAACCGCCGGTCCTGCTGGAGCTGAGCGGTCCGATGTTTATGTCGTATCCGGCGCTGAACCACATGGAGATCAAACTGGAGGAGATCGCGGGCGGCACGCGCGTGGCGCTGCGTCACCGCGCGCTCGGCTTCATCGATCCGAAGCATCGCGAGGGAGTCAGCACGGGATGGCAGCACACGCTGAACGTAATCGCGGAGCAGTCGACGGCCGGAAACAAGTGAAAGCAGACGACCTCGATCCGGTCTGGAAGGCGCTTTCGGATCCGACCCGGAGAGCCATCCTGGACCTGCTGCGCCCGGGTCCGCGGACCACGACGGAGATCGTGGATGCGTTTCCGCATCTGACGCGCTTCGGAACCATGAAGCATATCGATGTGCTTCGTGAAGCGGATCTGATTCAGACGCGCGAAGAGGGCCGGCAGCGCGTGAATTCGCTGAATGTCGTACCGATTCGGCAGATCTACGAGCGGTGGGTCGGCAGATTCGAAGAGCTGTGGTCGAGCCATTTGCTCCGACTCAAAGAAATCGCAGAGAGCAAGACAGCCGTCGGGCAACCCGCGCCGCAAAAACGCAAGAAGAGCTAATGGCGGTTTCCTTGCAGGGAGACCAAACGGGACAAGTGTGTCCAAACGCATTTAACAAATCAAAAGGAGAAAAAACATGACAGTGACAACAAGCACGCAGCGCGGGAACGGACATCTCGCAATCAAAACACCGCCGGTCGTGTCGCCGCGGGAGTGGGAGGCGGCGCGACAGCAACTCCTCGTGAAGGAAAAGGCTTTCACCCGCTCGCGTGACGCATTGGCGGCCGAACGCAGACGGATGCCGTGGATGGCCGTCGGGAAGACTTACCATTTCGAGGGGCCGCAGGGCAAAGTCAGCCTGCCCGATCTGTTCGAGGGACGCCGGCAATTGATCGTCTATCGCGCCTTTTTCGAGCCCGGCGTCTTCGGCTGGCCCGACCATGCGTGCCGCGGCTGCTCGCTCGGCGCCGATCAGGTTGCCCATCTGGCCCATCTGAACGCGCGCGACACCACGCTCGCGTACGCCTCGCGTGCCCCGCAGCAGGATATCGAGCGCCTGAAGGCACGAATGGGCTGGAAGATGCCTTGGTACACCATCACGGACACCTTCGACACCGACTTCGGCGTGAACGAGTGGCACGGCCACAATGTTTTCATCCGCGACGGCGAACAGGTATTCCGCTCATACTTCATCAATAACCGCGGCGACGAAGCCATGGGGGGCACCTGGAGTTTTCTCGATATCACGCCACTCGGCCGTCAGGAGACCTGGGAGGACTCACCGGAGGGTTACCCGCAGACTCCGCCATATAAGTGGTGGAACTGGCACGACAACTATGACGCCGAGGCATCGCCTAATCCAAAGTGGATCGCCATTACAACCGATCCTCAGGAAGCCGCACGAAAGCGAGCGGAGGAGGAGAAACCATGAACTGCTGCTCACACAAGACCGGCCGCTGGACCCGGGCGGCCGGGAGCGTGATTCCCGCCGCGATCGCCATTCTGCTGCCGAAGTGCCCGTTGTGTATCGCGGCGTGGATCGCAGCAGGCACAGGGGTCGCGGTCCCCACGATTCTGGCAGGCAGTGTGCGGCCCGTGCTCGCGGTGGTCTGCGTCGTATCGGTGCTTCTGCTTGTCCGGCGATGGCGTGTTATATAGTGGTCGGGCGGCGACGCGGCATTCGGCCGCTTCCCGCCTGAATCGCTATGGACCAGGCACACGTTCATCTTTTACTGAATCATTTTCCGACTATCGGCACCATCATCGGCGGCGGTCTTTTCGTGTTGGCGCTGCTCACGAAGAGCAACGATCTGAAACGGGCCAGTCTCGCGGTATTGCTGGGAATCGCGCTGATCTCGATTCCGACCTACATCACGGGCAACGGCGCGCAGGACGAGATCAAGGCCATACCAGGCGTATCGAAGGGGCTGATCGAAGCCCACGAGGCCGCGGCCTGGCAGGGCATTGCCTTGACGGAATTCATGGGAGCTTTTGCGTGGCTCGGATTGTGGCAGTTCCGGCGACTCGCGCGCGTGCCGAACTGGAATCTGGCGGTGATCCTGGTGCTGACAGTGGCGAGCTTCGGACTGATGACCCGCGCCTCGAATATCGGCGGCGAAATTCGGCATGCGGAAATCACCGGCGGCCAGGTAGCGGTGGCTGACGCGGTGCCCGAAGGCACTGGCCTCGCGCGCCGCATCGGTTCGTTCGTTACGGACACGCCGTGGATGTGGCCCACGTGTGAGACGCTGCACTTCGTCGGGCTCACGCTTCTGCTCGGTGTGGTGCTGCTGGTCGATCTGCGAATGCTGGGAGTGATGAGGGGCGTGTCATTCGAATCGCTGCACCGTTTGCTGCCCTGGGCCGCGATCGGATTCGGCGTGAACGTCGTTACCGGAATGTTGTTCTTTACAGGGATACCCGGCCAGTACATACACAACCCGTCGTTCTACTGGAAAATGGCGCTGGTGATGGTGGCCGGGGCGAACGCGCTGTACTTCACCGTGTTTGAGCAACCATGGAAGCTGGGGCCGAAGGAAGACGCGCCGTTCACGGCGAAATTTGCGGCGGCTTCGGGGATGCTCCTGTGGTGCGCCGTACTGTATTGCGGAAGCATGTTGCCATTCCTCGGCAACGCATTCTAGGGGAAAAAGCGATGACACTGGTCCAGGGCACCATTGTTTGCGTAATCAGCGGAACCGTCGTGGTCGCGATTGTCGGGTATCTGGTGGACAGGTACACGGCGCGCCGCGAAGCTGCGAACGGCATTAGCGGCGCGGACCGCCGCGGGAAATAAAAGCATGCACCATCCTTTTCTTGAATATCTCGAAAACCTGTCATTCAGCATGTGGGTGAAAGACTCCCCTAGTATCTGGGCGTTCCCGACCATTCTCGTGCTCCACACCATCGGCATGGGCATCGTGGCGGGCGGCAATACCATGCTCGCCCTGATTGTGCTGGGTTTCTGGCCTGCCGCGCCGAAGAAGCCGTTCGGGCACGTATTCCCGTGGTTGTGGGCGGGATTCTGGCTGAACGCCGTGACCGGGACCATGATGCTGATCGCCGACGCCACCACCAAGCTCACCATGCTGGATTTCTACATCAAGATGACGCTGGTGTTCGCCGGAATATTCCTGATGGCGCGAACGCGCCGCCAGGTATTTCAGGATCCGCAACTGGATGACGCGCCGGTGTCCCGCAACGCGAAAATGTTGGCCTGGTCGTCGATGGCGTGCTGGTGGGGCGCGATTCTGGCCGGGCGGCTGATGGCGTACGTTAAGTAGCCATGTGCCACAGGCTTCAGCCTGTGATTGACTTTCTTCCGCAGCGTCAAATAAGCGCACTTCAGTGATATACTCGCTTCCAATCGCGTCGTAATGACACACGACGCCGACCTGAGGAGGTCTTCAATCAATGATTAAGCGGACTCTGGGAGCGGTGGCGTTGTTCGGGTGGCTGATGGCCGCCTCGCTGCAGGCGCACCACTCCCTCGCGGGTGTCTACGACATGAAGGGCGAAAAAGAACTTTCCGGGACTGTGACCAGCGTGAAGTTCACTAATCCCCATGGTTCGCTGTCTCTCGCCGTCAAGGGTGCGGACGGACAGTCGACTGAATGGGTCATGACGCTCGGCTCCGCCACAGCTCTGGCGCAGAGAGGGATCGGGAAGATCGGACCCAACGCTCTCCATACGGGCGACAACATCAAGGTGAAGTTTCTCCCCGCGAAGGACGGCAGTCCGCTGGGCTTCCTCAAGACGGTCATCATGCCGGACGGGCGCGTGATTCAGATCTCCGCCGGCAACCCCAACGATTAGTCATCATCCAGGATGGGCAACTATATGGCACATCGGCACCGGGATCATGCGGGCGGTGCTGTTCAACCGGACCTGGTACATGGGCATGCTGTGCGGCTCGCGGATCAGGCATTGATGCGGCGGGACTGAGAAATGCACAAGATCATGTGGGCGCTGCTGGCGGGCAGCGCCTTTTTCATTTCCTTCGTTGACGCGCAGGCGCCGGCTCCTCCGGCGAACCTGGCCCAGCTGATGAGGGGCACGCTGTACCCCGAATCGAACGTGATCTTCGCGGCGCAGGATCAGAATCCGGCGGACGTGCCGCGGGCCAAAGATCCCAACATGGCGACCGACCTGCTGACGAGCTCGTACGGGAAATGGCAGGCCGTGGAGAACAGCGCACTGGCGCTTGCGGAAGTGGCGAACCTGCTCTCGATTCCCGGGCGCAAGTGCGCGAACGGTGTGGATGTTCCGGTGCAGAATGCGGACTGGGCGAAGTTCGTCCAGCAGCTGCGCGACGCCGGAATGGCGGCTTACGCGGCGGCACAGACGAAGAATCAGGACAAGGTCATTGACATCACCGATCAGCTGACGAAGGCGTGCCAGAACTGCCACCTCCGGTATCGGGAAAAGAGAGCGGCGGATCGGTGCAGGTAACGACAATGTCATTACACCTGCTAGTCTGAATAACAGGTGAGGATCGCACAACGCGGAACCGGCAGAAGAGAAGCGCTGAATCTGCGCATTCAGCCGAAGGTCCGCGAACTGATCGATCAGGCGGCGGAGCTTGCCGGAAAGAATCGGACCGATTTCGTACTGGATGCGGCGCGGCGGGCGGCGGAAGACACGCTGCTGGATCGCACCGTGTTCACGGTGAGTCCGAAGGCGTACCGGCAGTTTCTGAAACGGCTGGACGCGCCGCCGAGGCCGAACAAACGGCTGCTGAAGAGCCTGCGGACACGCGCACCCTGGGAGTAGCGTGGCGCTGTCGCCTCCGGAGCCGCTGACCGAAGATCATCAGACCGACAGCTTCGATTCAGGTGAACCCACGCTGGACTACTGGTTACGACGGCGCGCATGGGCCAATCAGGCGAGCGGCGCGTCCCGGACTTACGTGGTCTGCGATGGCGCGAGCGTGATTGGTTATTATGCGCTCGCATCAGGCGCGATCGCGCAGACCGGCATTCCGGGCCGGTTCCGGAGAAACATGCCGGATCCCGTTCCCGTAGTCATACTGGCGAGACTCGCGATAGATCGGAATTATCAGGACAGAGGGCTGGGCCGCGCTTTGTTCCGGGATTCGGTGCAGCGGGTGGCGCAGGCGGCGAACGTCATCGGAATGCGGGGGATCGTAGTGCATGCGATATCGGAGGAGGCACGACGATTTTACGTGGCGCTTGGGTTTGAGCCGTGTGCCGGGGAAACGATGACGCTGGTGGTCACGCTGCGCGATGTGCTGGCGGGCTCCCAGTAGGCAATCAATCTGCCCATGGTGAACATGCCGGTCCAAAGCACCAGCGAGAGAATCGCGGCCACTTTCGCTTTCGTTGGGATGACCGCCGATTTATCCAGTTCTTCCGTCCGGTTGTAAACAATCGGGCGGAAGATCATGGCGTGCACGCCGATCAGGCCAAGGATGATCATCTTGGTCCAGAAGTACGGATTGGGCGCGTACTTTGTCGCCTCACAGGCGGCAAGAAGCACACCCGTGGCGATCTGGATGGTTCCTCCGACGCGTTTCCAGGGTCGCAGCGTGGTCACCATCTGAGTGATGCTGACTTTGTTAAACGTCAGCCCCAGCAGACGCAGGTTAGTCATGAGGATCATGCCGCCGAACAGCGCGATGTCGGTCAGATGAATCGACATGACAATTGGATAGGCAAGCACCGATTCGCTGAAGTCGCTGAGAAATCGGATGCTCTCGAGAGAATGAGAGATGTCCACTTCGGATACCTTATTCCAGAAACCCAGTGAAAATCCCGCCAAACACGAGGGACACCCACAGCAACAGGGATACAATCGCCACCGACCTACTGAGCGCCGGTGGCGGACTTTCCATGGTCGCGACTTTTCGGTGGATCGTGAAGTTATAGATCAGCGCCGCCGCCATCACGTACATCTTGGCCGGAAAGACCTGATTCACCCGGTAAATGCCGGGCATGGACGAAACCAGCGCCAGGCCCGAGAAGATGACGAATACCAGAGCGCCGATGGTCCAGAGTTCTGTGTACTTCAGGATGCGCACGGCGGGTTCCTCGCGCAGGCCGAGGTTCAGCAGGCGAAAGTCAACCAGCGCGATGGACCCGACGCCGATCGCAAAACCACCGATGTGAATACACTCCGCCAGCGGAAACGCCCATTCGGTTCCATTGAGCGCGTCGCCAATTGCGTTCTGAAGAAGAAGCATGTCTTTTTTTGCGCGCACAACGGACCCGTCGGCCTGTGCGCTTCTCCACATGGGAGTGTATACGATACCTCCCGATGTGGAGAGAAAAAGCACCGGCGGCCGGGACCGCCGGCGGTACATTCAGGCGAGGTCGTAGCGGTCGAGGTTCATTACCTTGCCCCACGCCGCGGCGAAATCCTTCACAAACGTCTCCTTCGAGTCGTTCGACGCATAGACTTCGGCGAGCGCGCGGAGCTGAGAATTGGAACCGAAGATCAGGTCGACACGGGTGCCGGTCCACTTGACTTTGCCTGTTTTCCGATCACGCCCTTCGTACACGCCATCGGATTCGTTGGCCTGCCACGTTGTGCCCATGTCGAGCAGGTTGACGAAGAAATCGTTCGTCAGCGTACCGGGCCGGTCGGTCAAGACGCCGTGTTTCGTCCCGCCATGGTTCGCATGCAGGGCGCGCATGCCGCCGACGAGAACCGTCATCTCGGGAGCCGTCAGCGTCAGCAGCTGCGCCTTATCCACGAGCAGTTCCTCCGCGGGCACGTCGAGTCCCTTCCCGAGGTAGTTGCGGAACCCATCCGCTTTCGGCTCGAGCACGGCGAATGCGTGAACGTCGGTCTGCTCCTGCGAGGCATCCGTGCGCCCCGGCGAGAAGGGAACCTTCGCGTCGTGCCCGGCCTTTTTCGCAGCTTCCTCAACCGCCGCACAGCCGCCCAAAACGATCGTGTCGGCCAGCGAGACCTTCTTTCCGAAATCCTTCCGGATCGCCTCCAGCTTTTCGATGACCTTCGCCAGTTCGGCCGGCTGGTTCGCTTCCCACTCCTTCTGGGGCGCGAGGCGAATACGCGCTCCATTGGCCCCGCCCCGCTTGTCGGTGCCGCGGAAGGATGCGGCTGACGCCCAGGCGGTCGTGACCAGCTGGGAGATCGAGAGGCCCGATGCGAGGATCTTCGCCTTCAGCGCAGCGATGTCCTTCTCCCCGATCGGTTCATAATCCACTGCGGGAACCGGATCCTGCCAGATCAGTTCTTCTTTGGCAACCAGCTTGCCAAGATACCGCGAACGAGGACCCATGTCGCGGTGCGTGAGCTTATACCAGGCTCTGGCAAACGCATCCGCGAGCTCTTCGGGATGCTCGTAGAAGCGCTTCGATATTGGAGCGTAGATAGGATCCATTTTCAGCGAGAGGTCCGTAGTGAGCATGAAGGGAGCATGCTTCTTCTTCGGATCGTGCGCATCCGGCACGGTACCCGCGCCTGCCCCGTTCTTCGGAGTCCACTGATTCGCGCCCGCCGGGCTCTTGGTGAGCTCCCAGTCGTACTTGAACAGGTTCTCGAAGTAGTTGTTGCTCCACTTCGTCGGGGTGGTGGTCCATGCGCCTTCGAGACCGCTGGTGATCGCATCGTCGCCCTTGCCGGCGCCAAACGAGTTTTTCCAGCCAAGGCCCTGCTGCTCGATGCCCGCGCCCTCGGGTTCGCGGCCCACATACTTGCCGGCATCGGCGGCCCCGTGGGTCTTGCCGAACGTGTGTCCGCCGGCGATGAGCGCCACGGTTTCCTCGTCATTCATCGCCATGCGGGCGAACGTCTCCCGGATGTCGCGCGCCGCGGCGATTGGATCGGGCTTGCCGTTGGGACCTTCCGGATTCACGTAAATCAGACCCATCTGCACCGCGCCGAAAGGATTGTCGAGCTGGCGATCGCCTTTGTAGCGCTCGTCGCCCAGCCAGGTCTTCTCTGCGCCCCAGTAAGTTTCATCGGGCTCGAAGGCGTCCGGGCGTCCGCCTCCGAAACCGAAGGTCTTGAATCCCATCGACTCCAGCGCGACGTTACCGGCGAGAATCATGAGATCGGCCCAGGAAATTTTCCGGCCGTACTTCTGCTTGATCGGCCAGAGCAGCCGGCGCGCTTTATCGAGGCTGGCGTTGTCCGGCCAGCTGTTGAGGGGCGCAAAACGCTGCAGGCCGTTGCCTGCCCCGCCGCGGCCGTCTGAGATGCGGTAGGTGCCCGCGCCGTGCCACGCCATGCGAATAAAAAGCCCACCGTAGTGGCCGTAGTCGGCGGGCCACCAGTCCTGCGAGTCCGTCATCAGGGCGGTGAGGTCCTTGACCACGCCATCAAGGTCGAGGCTCTTGAATTCCTCGGCGTAATTGAACCCTTTGTCCATGGGGTTGGACAGCGGGGAATTCTGGTTCAGGATTTTCAGGTTCAGCTGATTCGGCCACCAGTCGGCATTCGTCGGAGCCGCGCCGGCGGCGGTGTGTCTTACAGGGCACTGTGTTTGGGTTGACAAGATTTGCTCCTTAGTTTTCGTTCGGGTTAGTCAATCTGATGAGCCCGTTCCGGCTATGACACGGAACGCATGCGCACAGGCCGAAGGGTCCGTTGTGCGCGAATAAAGGTGCTGCGCCGCGGCGCGCACTTTGTGCAGAAACCGCGGAAAATGAGTTCACATTCGCGAAGAACGCGCTTACCCAGGGATCCCGAGGCAGGCCCGGGCACGTCGTACCACTCCATATCCTCAACATTGCCGCAGCGGTCGCAGATGAAATGGTGATGACGAATACCTTTTGCATCGAACCGCGCGGCGCGGCCCTCGACGGCCACTTCGCGCACCAGACCCGCCAGCACGAGGTCCCGCAGGTTATTGTAAGTCGTCGCTCTGGAACAGCGCGGATCCGCACGATTCACGGCCTGGTAAATTTCCGCTGCCGTGGGATGCCGGTTGTGTTCCATCAGGAACGCCATGACGGCATAGCGCTGCGGTGTGCACCGCAGGCCGCCATCCTCGAGAGACCGTCTGATCGCCTCGGCGTCCACGAATAATTTAGATTATGTCTAACACGATATTTTGTCAAGATCCGCGATCATTAAAACCGGAACCCGGAAACCCGCGATCCGCCCGCGTCGGGTGATAGACTCGCAACTACTCCGGCGGAGTCGATTTATGCGCTGTTTCCTTGCTTTTGCCTTCTCTGTTTCCCTGTTTGCCCAGGTCCGGCGCGTCAACGATGCGGCGCTGAAGAATGCCGCGAAATCCGCGTCGGACGGCGACTGGCTGTCGTACGGGCTGACGCCCGGTGAGACGCGATACAGTCCGCTGAAGCAGATCGACGCGTCGAACGTGAAGCGGCTCGGCCTGGTCTGGTCGTATGAAGTCGGCGACGGTGGAGGCGATCAGGAAGCCACGCCGCTGGTGTGGAACAACACCATCTTCGGCGTCACCAACTGGAGCATCGTGTTCGCCGTGGATGCGCGCACGGGCAAAGAGAAATGGCGCTGGGATCCGCTGGTGAACCGCAAGTCCACGCAGGACAAGATGTGCTGCGGAGTCGTCAACCGCGGGCTCGCGCTTTATCACAACAAGGTCTACGTTCCGGTGAACGATGGCCGTCTGGTCGCGCTGGATACCGAGACCGGCAAGCCCGTGTGGGAGGCGCGCGTCGCCTGGGTGCAGGATGAGCAGACGCTCACCATGGCGCCGCGCATTGCCAAGGGGAAGGTGATCGTCGGCGCGGCGGGCGGCGATCGTCCGACGCGCGGTTTCTTCGCCGCTTACGACGCCGACACAGGACGCGAAGCGTGGAGATTCTACACGGTCCCGGGCGATCCGGCGAAGGGTTTTGAATCGTCGGCGATGCGCAAGGCGGCCGCGACCTGGGACGGCGAGTGGTGGAAGCTCGGCGGCGGCGGCTCGGTGTGGGATGGAATTTCCTACGATCCCGAGACCGATCTGCTGTATGTCGGCACCGGCAACGCCGAGCCGTGGCCGCAGGCCCTGCGCACGAAGGATATCAGCACCGGCCACGACAATCTGTACGTCGCTTCCATCGTTGCGGTGCACGTGGAGACGGGCGAGCTGAAGTGGCACTACCAGATGGTGCCGGGAGACCAGTGGGATTACGACAGCGTGCAGCAGATGATCCTCGCGGACATGACCATCAACGGCAGGATGCGAAAGGTGATCATGCAGGCCAACAAGAACGGGTTCTTCTATGTGCTCGACCGCGTCACCGGAGAGTTCATTTCGGCGCAGCCCTTCTCGCGGGTCACATGGGCCAGGGGGATCGATCAGAAGACGGGGCGGCCCATCGTCAACAAAGAAGTGATGTACGGGAAAGACCCTCAGCCGGTGTCGCCGGGCGGCGGAGGCGCGCACAACTGGTCGCCCATGTCTTACAATCCGCAGACCGGACTGGTGTACATTCCGACGCGCGGCTGGGACACGTTCACCTATGCGGTTGATTACGATTTCAAGCCGGATCCCAATCGCGCGGGCGGGGCGAGTCAGACGGGGCTGAAGGGCAATACGCGCGGATTAACCCCGCAGGCCCAGGCGCCTGCCACCGGTCCGGAGCCGCTCGAAGGCGGTGACCTCGGCACGCTGGTGGCGTTCGATCCGGTGAAGCAGGAGATTCGCTGGCGTGTACCCGTGGGGAACAGCCGTTATGGAGGCACGCTGAGCACGGCGAGCAATCTGCTGTTTCAAGTGGCGCCGAACGGACGGCTGATCGCGTACACGGCCGATAAGGGAGAAAAGCTGCTGGAACTGCCGACGGGCGTGCGCAACGGCATGGGCCCGCCGATTACATTTGCGGTGGACGGCAAGCAGTACATCGCTCTGATGGGGGGCTCGGGCGGCACGCCGAGTCCGGGGCGGAATGCGGAGGCGACGACACCGATGAAGCCGCGGCTGCTGGTTTTCGGGCTCGACGGCACGGCGCAATTGCCGCGCGCAGGAGGCGGTCCGGCGCCTGCGGGGCAGGACCCGCATCAGCAGTAGGGCGATTACTCGGCCGGGCGGCCGGGCTGCCGGAGATGACTCTCAACAGCCACACTCTCGCGCTGATCAGCATTATCGGCAGCGCGCTCGACGTGCTTGGCGCTCTGTACCTCGCCTACGATCTGCTCGGCGGCGAACACGGGCCGCTGCGCACACTCTCGCGAGCAGTCACCTACGGAGCCCTCTACGGAACCGGCTACGGCCTGGCGGGTGGGCCTGTGTTCGGGCTGACAAGTGGCGTGGCGCACGGCATCAGCCTGGCCTGGGAGTTTTCGCGTGTGTCCCGTGGTCTGACTAAGCCGGGCTTCCGTCTCAACGCGACCATGAGCGCGCTCCGCGGTGCGGGCTTCGCAGTGGGCGCCGCCTGGACGCTCGGCTGGCGATTCGGCATCACGTTTGGCATTCTGAGCACTGTCGGCCAGACGATCGCCTATTCCATCGGCATCACACCCATTGCCGAATACAAACCGGCGCGACGACCGCGTGTAACCCGCTTCCAGCTGCTCACAGCGGCGAATCGAACCGTCGGTTACGCAGTGGCCGGCTACCTGAGCAGCCTCGTGGCGCATCATCGCGACAATGCGCTCATCACAGGATTGCGCGCGGGAGTCGCGGTCGGGCTGGTTACCGCGGTTGTGTCGTCGTTCACTCCGTTCATCGAATGGGAGGCCGACCGTATTCCGGAGAAACGCATGGGAGTCATCGGCGTCGGCCTGATTCTGATTGGATTTGGTCTTCAGTCGGTGCAGTACTGGGCGACGCTGCTCGATATCACTGCGAAGTAAATCAGAGCCGGAGTGTCAGGTGGTTGCTCCGTATCGGCGCAGAACTTCGGCGATGGCGGCCTTTTGCGCGGCAGGGCGGCTTTCCTGGTGTTCCAGCCATCGAAGCCAGCCATCCTCGATCTTCGCGCCGGCGGCGAGCAGCGTTTCGAAGACCGGCGCGTAGTCAACATCAGGATCGCCGTTGAGGAACGACCATCCCGCCTGGCCGAGCGCGGTTCCACCGTATGCGTTGCGTTCCTCCAAAGGCGCGCCTCGATCCAGAAGCAGCCTGATGATGGCAACGTTACCGGCGACCACGGCCCAATGAAGCGCGCTTTCGCGTGTGCCCGCCTGATCGCGCAGGTCCGCGCCGCGCGCCAGAAGGAATTCCGCGACGTTGTAGTGACCGTAAGCACAGGCCCACAGGAAGCCCCGCTGCAGCTGGTGTCTGGTTGCGATGGGCCCCGGTGCTCCTGTGTCATCGAAATATTTTCTGACTGCGCCGAGCCGGCCGGAGCCGGCAGCGGTTTCCAGATTGAGAGGCGCGCCCTTCCCCGCAAGAAACCGGGCGGCTTTGCCCCGGCCGTTCCGCAAACAATCGTCGATGAGTGAGGGCTCCATGCTCGCACCGTAGTCGAGCAGAAGCTGCAATAGTTGTTCCTGTACGCCGGCGCGTACGGGATGGACGCTGGTAGCAGCCAGGCCAAGGATCAACGAGCCGCCAACGTCGGCGCCGGCATCGAGAAGCAGCTTTGCGATCCCGACGATATTCGCGGGCGTCTTCTGGCGAAAATCCTCGATGCCGTTGGCCGCCACGTACTGCAGGAGGCTGCCGTGGTGCGTGCGGTGCGAGCGTGCCGTAATCAATACAGGATTTTCGCGCAGGAGCTTCTGCAGTGTCCCGATGTCGCCGGAAACGATGGCGTCGGCTGCGGCTTCGAACTTCGCGTCCGGAGAGTTCGGGTTCTGCAGCCCCTGAATCTGACGTGCGAACGTAGTCCAGTTATCGAATCCATGGCCGCGCGCGATGAAGAACTGCGCGTCGGCGAGCCGTGGATCGGGCTCTGACAGCTTGCCTGCGCGAATATTCTTCTCGGTGCGGTCAACGATCCCGCGCTGGATCAGGTCGCGCCGTTGCGGGGTCACGTCAACACCTCGCAGACGCGCTTCGGTTTCCACCCAGGCGTCAGCGCAGCTCATGAACCATGCCTCGGCCCACGCACGAATGGCCGCGGGATCGGCGGATTTGCAGGCTTTAGGAAGGTCCTTCGCCTGTTTCTTGTATTGCTCCAGGCTGGGTTGCGGCGGGAGCGGTCTGGCTTCCATACGAATCTCCTTTCATGAGCCCGGAGTCCGCACTGATCGGGCTGAAAGAAGGTTCGTTGCCTTCGGGATAGTTCCTGGGGGTGGGCACGGCCCTTTCCGCGGACTGGATGCGCCCCTCGCGCTGCATTTCTTATATCATTTCCGCGAAGCCGCCCGTTAGACCGGTACCATATGGCAAGTTCGATTTTCAACGGAAAGGGATCGGTGTGAACTACATCCCGGTGAGCTCGTCCGCCGTCCTGGCTTTTCTCGTGATTCCAGGCCCGGTGCTTTGGTCGTATGGTATCGGCGGAGCGGTGTTTGCCATAGGGCTGGCCTCCATTTTTCTTCGTGCCGGGTGGCACAAGGCGCGCGGATACGACAAGGTGATTCTCTTCGGGCCACTCTTCTACGCCGCGCCTCTCGCGGCCTTCGGCACCGAGCATTTCACGCTGACGGCGGGCATCGCGTCGATCGTGCCGTCGTGGATCCCGTGGCACGCTTTCTGGGCCTACTTCGTAGGCGCCTGCTTCATCGCAGCAGGGCTGAGCCTTGCGACAGGGATACAGGCACGGCTCGCGGCGAGCCTGCTGGCCCTGACGTTTTTCCTCTTCGTAGTGCTGATGGACGCCCCGGCGTGGGCGCAGAATCCGCGCGATCGGTTTGCCACGGCGCTCATGCTGCGGGAACTCGCCTTCAGCGGCGGACCTTTGGCGCTTGCAGCCAGCCTTACCGGACCACAGCACCCCCGCCGCGCCGCAATCCTTGCGACGATTGCGCGATACTTCGTCGCGATCCCTGTCCTTTATTACAGCTTCGAGCAGTTCGTGCACGCCGATCACGTTCCCGGCATTCCGCTGGAGGCACTGACCCCCGCGTGGATTCCGGGACATTCGATCTGGACATACCTGACCGCCGTGGTTTACGCCGTGGCGGGTCCTCTGCTGTTAGCCGGCAGGAAACCCCGCGCCGCCGCGGCATGGCTCGGCTTGATTGTGCTCGTGACCATCCTGGTGGTCTACGTGCCGATCGCGATAGCGGAACGCGCCAGTCTGGACAACGGCCTGAATTACCTGGGCGACACTCTCATGTTCTGCGGCGATCTTCTTCTGCTCGCTGGCGCGATGCCGCGCTCAAGTCAAGCCTCGTAGCCGATTGGCACAAGGAGGTCGCAGGACGGAAACCGACACAGTCGGCACGCAACCGGACCGCAACCCACGCGCATAGGCGACCGCAATTCCCCGCTGCTCACAATTGCTCTGGCTCACCAGTAGCGCTCATGGAAGCCCCGGCTCAGCATGAAACGTGGCTGCGCACCCAGATGTGCAGCCGGCGCGGCGGCGTGCAGGAGTAACGCGTGCATCAGGATCACGTCACCGGCCGATGCAGTGTTCTCGATGACCTGAAGCGGTATTCCATCGACCTCTTCGATGCGCTCGTGGAAACGGGCGATACGCGCTCGGGGATCACCGGCGGTACACAAATCCCGTACATACGGATGTCGCTCGAGCGATCTCCGGTAGTGCGCACCTCGAGCACCATGTGGCGGCGGATTCTCAGAAAACCACCTATGTACGAGACGATGCGATCCGCTGAGGATGTTCACGCCTCCACAACGCGGTCCGACATCGCTCAGCATCGCATGGACCATCACCCCGCAAGGAGGCAACAAACGGCCCGTGTAGTCGCCATCAAGATGCCAGCCCGTGCCGGGCACATCCCATTCGCGCCCGGCGGGGAACTGGAGAAAGAAGGCGCCCCACTCACGTGGTCTTTGCCACGATTGCCCTTCGAGCATCTGGTCGATCGCCCCGATCGTGCGCGCGCTTCCGATGGCCTGAAAGGCGGGATCGTTCTTCAGGTGCTGCAGGTGTGCTGGTCGTGCCGTCGTCCATGTTGCCGGATCGGCGCGATGGATTCCGGCCCCGGCCAGAGCGGCCCAAATGACATCGCGCATTGCGGCCGCGTCTTCGGCGCTGAAGGCAGCGGGAATCCGGACCCAGCCGTGTGTCCGAAAGTGCTCCAGGGCGCAATCATGCTTGATATGCAACATGCTGCATATAGTATCCGAGGCAAGGAATGATATGCAACCATATGCATACAGGAAATGGCTCTTCGCGAAGTGATTCTGACCGTGCTGGCGCGTCACAGAATGACGGGGTACGAAATCGCCCGCAGTTTCGACCAGACACTGTCGTGGTTCTGGCGGGCATCGCACCAGCAGATCTACCGGGAGCTGGCGCGGCTCGACCATGAGAGATGCGTCTCGTTCAGGGTGGTTCCGCAGAAAGGAAAACCGGACAGGAAGGTTTACGGAATTACGCGCCGCGGGCGCAGCGAGCTGACGCGCTGGATCGCCGAGCCGACGGATCAGCCGAACCCGCGGTACGACCTGCTGGTCAAGCTTCTTGCGAGCTCCCTTATCGACAGGAAGGCGCTTCGGGCAGAAATCGATCGCGTGGATGCGACCACCGCATCGGTTCTGGCGCAATTGCGGACAATGCGGCGCGAGTGCGTTGCGCAGTCGCTCGCGAAACTGAATCCATACGATCAGGCCCTTTATGTTGCACTGAAACGCGGGCTTTTGCTGGTCGAAGCGCAAACGGCGTGGCTGAAGGAAGTGAGGGACTATTTGAATACGGGACGGCTGAAGGAGTGATCGGCTTACCAGGCGCCGGCGATTGTGATCCGCGCAACGACGACCAACCCTCCATCCGGACATCGTCCAAAAGACGGCGCACTGAGGCTCGAAGGACGGGCAACAACAAGGTCGGCACGCAAGCGCCAACGGATTCGGGCCGCAGACTGATCGGAGGGCGGCTGAGATGCCGTTTCGCGGCGGTGCTCTTGCATGGGTCACTCAAAGGAGGACGATCTTAAATCCCTCTTGTATGAAATGGCGATCGTTTGTCAGCACTTCCAAAATCCGCTGGCGTCGCATGGTCGTCATCGATATGCAGTCCACAAGGCTATAGCCCTTATCGCTGCGCTGCTCGTACAATCGCAACCCGGTCAGAAAGGACTCCCGCGATTGCGGATGAACCGTGGAACGCCGGTCCTTCAGGATCGTTCGGACCGCTCGGGCGGCCGCCTCACGCAGGTGCGTGCCGCGCTGAGCCAAACCGTCAAGAAGCTCAGTTAATTAACACCTCGTCGGTCGTGATCAGGTGGATGTCTCCGAGCGCGTCCCGCGCACGGATTGCCTGCGAGCGGTACTGATCGAGTGGATGCAGAACGGCACCCCAATACAGAGTGTCCGCGAAGACCAGCCTCACTTCTTTTTCGGTGAACCGTGGAGGTAGTGGTCGAGGTTGGCAAAGTAGTCGGCGGGCACTTTTGCCCACGCTCGGGCCGGCACTGCCTTGCCGATGGCTGACAACTCGGCTTCCAGCGAGCCCGCAGCAAACGCCGCGGCATCGCGCAGGCTCGAACCATTCTCTCCGCTCGCCATCTTCGCCGCGTGCTGTCGTTGTTTGGTCACGGTGGGCAATTGATTTGCTCTCAGCCAGTATACGCTGTTGCCCCTTTACCCTGTCGATGCCTGACGGCTGAAGAGCGCGTCATGAGATGGACCTGGCGTTGGGCGGGAATCGGCACCCGGACCGGCCGAGATATCTCTCCGAGTCGCGCGTAATACAGGAGTTGCGTGCATTTCGATCAGCTAACCTGACCCGAATCAATCGACTACGGCGAGCTCACTTGATCAATACGGGTATTGTTGTCAGCGTTCCGTCCGCTTTGGCACGTAAGCCAATCACGCTGATCTTGCCGCCGGTACTAAACCATCGCAGATCGCCCCCGCACAGATCCGTGCAAGCGCGTTTACGCACACGGCTCTTACCGAGGATGAGTGGCGGCGAAGCGGACATCAGGATAGGGATGCAAAACGCTGGGTTGTGGGAATCCACCGCTACAAGATGGGGAACAGACGCCCCCAACGCACCCGGGCGCGTTGACTGCGACGAACTAAAACATTCCGCCACAGTCTACAAGCGCGCCGTTCAGAAGACGCGCAACTGAGTCGAGCTCCCTGGGTACAGCATGGTATTGGTAATAAACCGGCATGTTTGTAGGGATGAAAGAGCCCTACAGGAAAGTAGAACAGGGAATCCATCTTGGCCTCGCACCATGACAGGGGCGCGCCGCGATCTGTCACGGGCAGATCTTTGGCGGCAGGACCACCGGCATGCCGGCCATCGTGAACAGATCGTAGCTCGCGTGATTCAACAGATCCTGAAGCGAGATGTCCGTGCTCGGCGGCGACGGGCAGGCCTCCGATTGCGCGGATTGCACATCGGAGTAGTCGAGGTCCAGGTACTGGAGCAGCGCGGGGCCGTACGTCCCGCCATAGTACACTGCGGCCCGCGTTCCGTAGAAGAACTGCCTGAGGACATAGTAGGCTCCTTCGTCCGGGGTCACATCGCAACTCGGGTCCGGGTAAGTCGGGCAGCCGGTCTGCTGCGTGTTGTTTCCGGTGGATACCGGATGGTCGAATTCGGCACCGCCGAGGAGCGTCGATGGAGGAGTAGCCAGCATCTTCACGGTCGCGATGCCGATATCGCCGGCGGCGACATCGGTGGAGGCGGTGAGTCCGCCGACCTGCGTACTCTTCGCATTGGGCCCGGAGACCTTGTCGAAGTAAGAGAGTACTTCGGTTTTCGCCTCGCAGGAGCGAGGCGTGCTGGTCGTGGAGCAATTGGCGGCATACAGGAAATTGTCCGGGTGCGGCGTGAACACCGGATTTTTAACGAACTCCGGCGTATCCTTGCCCGCGTCCGGGCTGATCTGCAGCGTCAGTCCCGAAAAGACCAACTCATACACATCGATGGTTTGCTTCCATTGATCGATGAACACCTGGTCCGTGCTCTGGTAGCTGGCGACGTTGGGGAAGGAGTGGTTGATCAGCATGCTCCACATGGTGTCGACCGGAAAAGTGCATGCCGGAGTCGCAGTGCAGCCCGGCGGGACCTGTGGTGGCGAGTTCGCGCTGGTCGGCAGGATCATCTCCGGAGACCCAGCGACCGGCCCAGCGACCGCGATTGACACCAGTAGCGGGTTGAACCCGTAGCGGACGCTCACGTGAACCAGGAAGTCCCACCATGCGAGGTTGTAGATTGGATTCCACGGCAGCGGAAGTTCGCTATTGTCGACGCGTTGCTGCTCCGGATAGCCGGTAAAGGTGACCTTGCCGCAGTTGGGCGGTGCGCTCCCTGTGCTAAACAGGGGGTCACAGGACGGGATCTTTGCAAGTAACCAGGAGGGTGCGTCGGCCCCCGGCGTCACGATGAGCTGCACGGATTTGTGCGCTAGCTCAGCCTCTGCGAAAACGTCATCAAGATAACTCCAGTCGTAGCCGTCCGGACCGGCAAGGCAGGAGTGTTGGAGAATGCAGAGCGGATCAGAAACCTGAATGTTGTCCCATCGCCGGCCCACCGTGATGCCGGAGATCGCCGGATCGCTCAGCAGGCCGGCGTAAGTCTGGCGAAGAGAGTCGTGAAGACCGCTGGCCGGCCCTTTGTAGGCTAGGATGGCGTCTTCGATGTCGATTTTGGCGTAGATGCCGAGCGGCTTCCGCACTTTCGGCCCGGGAGCAGCTCGCAGCGCGGGCGGAAATACCATGGGCAGCAGGGCACACAGGTACAGGGCTTTTTGAAGCATGAGCAAGTCTCCGAAATTCGCGATCAGTATAACACTACTGTCCGGGACCGTATTTTTTGCAGGGCAGCAGAAGTCTTTCTCTTGCTGGGCTTCGGCGCTCGCGACAAGTTTCCAGCCTCTGCTTTCCAAGAATGATCCAGGCAGCTTGAGCCGAACCTCAGCGGGGAGGTCAGGTTATTTGGTGATGATTCACCGATGCCGATGCCCAACGCCCCAGAAAAGACCCTGCTCCATCTGCCTCCACTGGTTCCGGACCGACCCGCGAGTTGGATCGCGCCAGCGTGCGTGCTGCAAGCCGGAGTGCCAAGCCGGCCACTCCTGACGTTTCTGCTTAACTTCGCCGACGAACTGCAGCGCAAAGCACCTGCAGGCAAATAGCTACAAGTGCGTGCAGCCCTGCGAAAGTTCAATAAAGCCCGTTCTTGAAAGGGTTCGCCGGATAACTCCCGTATTGTCGGCCAATCGGAGAATGGCCGAAAACGGCGCCCCCGCGCGATTCACCATTCCTGGCGGTCAATCCCCTTTCGACCACTAATTCAACGTAGAGGTCCCAAAATCGGGTTGTGGAAAGGAGAAGCAATTCCCCGACATCCAGACTTCTCCCAAAAAGACGCCACTCTGCTTCAGCCGATTCGAGCTTCTATCCCGGCCACACGCGACTCCTCACCGCGCTGCCGGCGGCAGCCCCGGCTCCGAAGCCCCCTTGCGCCGGTCATGGCCGTCTGTCCCGATAAAGTCGCGCACCTGGTTGTAAGCGCGGTGCGGATTATTCAGACTCCCCGCCGACCGAATCCAGCTTTCGTGGTACCAGCGGTCGAACGGCGGGTACTCCGCGCGGGCGAACTCCGTCTCAAGCCGCTCCAGCCAGGTCCGGGCTTCCAGCACGAGTTGCCATGTGCGGTCAGTGCCGGGCGCCCGCAGCGCTTCTTCGAGGTCAACTGCGGCGTGGGTTTGCCGTTGCGCGATCCGCAGGCCCAGCCCGGCATCGACGGAAAGAAACCGCCGCCGCGCCGGAGACATTCCGTTCTCCGCCCGCTCTTCCACCGCCAGCGCCTCATCCAGTAATTTCGCGCGCGATCGCAGCTGAGCCGCTGTATCGGCCGGAAAGGCCGCCGGCTGAGCCCCGGCCATCTTCCGATACAGCCGGTCAATCACACTCTGAATCGCATCCATCGCGGTCCACAAAGTGTCCGGCTTGTCGAGCAGCGCGAAGTACCTGTTGTAAGCGGCCTCGGCTTCCTGTGCCGCGGGCGACCCGCCGAAATACTCCCGCGACCACCACGCCGTATAGCGGCTGTCGGTGTTCGGAACCGAGTAGATCGCCCTCGCATCCCAGCAGATATCGGCGATCATGCGCGCGCCCATTACGTAGTCCCGCAGTTCCGAGACGTTCACCAGCATGTACTCGGTGGCGCCGGCCTTCACGATTTTTTCGAACTCCCCGGCGATCACGGCAGGCGTTTCCGTGTGCGTGGTCTGCTTGCTCAGCGTGCCGCCCAGATACGCCAGGTGATAGTAGACGCCGTGCTTCCATTTCCCCAATGAATCCGGCAAAGCCCTCATGTGGCCGTCGTTATCGTCCGGCCAGACGATGATCACGTCCGCGGGAAGGTCGAAAGCGGCGGGATTGCGCTGGTATTGCGGCAGCATCTCGGAGTACATCGTGAAATGAAACAGCGGATTCGGGACCACTTCCTTCACCATTCGCACCTGCTCGGCGATGACTTCGCGGAATGTAGCGGCCTTCTGATCGTCGGTGGTCCCGGCCGGAAATGTGAACGGCCGGTCCGCGGTCCCGCGCATGCCGACCGGCCAGATCGCGTCGAGATCCTTGTTCTCGGTCAGCCCGCCGCGCCAGAACGTCAGCATCCCTTCGCGGTTGGTGAACCAGTTGTATTCCGGCCGGACACCGCGTTCCGCCGCCAGATTGTAGGTGGTGAATCCGTAGGGATTGGAGAGCAGGATGTCGTAGTGGTGAGAAGTGTAGTAGAGTCCCCAGTCGCCGGCCAGTTTCTGCACTTCGTAGCGCCGGTGCACGCGCGTGTAGGGCGCCACCATATTCATGCGCAGGCGGAGCGCGGTTTCGAAGAATCGCTTGTACCACTCAAGCGGCACGTCGCCCGTCTGCAGCGGGTATCCATTCGCGTCGAAGGGACGGGGGAGCAGATCCTCGTCGTCGTGAAAGAAGCCGCGGTAGCGGAAAACGGGCGGGGCCTGCGAGAAGTCGGTCCGCCTGAGAACCAGCGGATCGTGATGCTCCGGCTCGTATCCCGACCAGATGTAAATCGGATCGACGCCAAGCCTCTCCGACAATGTGTATGCGGCGAACGCGGTGCCGCGCGGATTCGAACCCACCAGCCACACATCGCGCCCGTCGGTGACCACGCGGTAGCTCTCCCATTGACCTTGCATGGCGCCGGCGTTCACCGAAGCGGGCGTCTGTCCGTGGCCGAGCGTCACCAGCCGGATGTTGACATTGCTGCCGGTCGCGGACTTGACGATGGCAGGCCTGTAGCCGCTGATCTTCGCGATGTCGCCCGCCAGAAATTCAGCGGCCTGATGGACGGCCGTGTTTTCGTCGTCGGACACCACGATCTGACTCACGCTGTCTTTGGCCGCAAGCGTGATGTCGCCCGCGGCGGGTGATCCTTTCTGAACCCAGGACCCGCGCACAGGACTGGTCCAGGGAGCATTTTGTGCGGCGGCGGAAAAGGCGGCCAGCAGGCAGAGCGCGAGCTTGCGGCCGGAGGAGAACAACATGACGCGTGACCGATTCTATCGTGTGGGGCAGATTGTCAATCGGCAGCGGGGTTGCCAACCCCGCTGTCCAGTTGCAACGCGAACCCCGGGAAAAATACCACGCTACCGTCTCGTTGAATGCGGCCCACGGTCTACGCCTCCGTCCGACCCCTGCTGCCTTCCGCGCTGTGGTGACTCACGATCAGTCTCGAACCGCGTTGACCTGTCAGAAACGTCCACATCCACTGCAGAAAGACGCTGACGCGCAGACCCGCCTGCGCCAGAAAGCTGATGTGAATCGTCGCCCATGCCAGATATGCGGGGAGTCCGCTGAGCCTGAACTTGCCGGACTCCAGAACGGCGAAGCCCTTGCCAACCACAGCCATATTGCCCTTATCGAAGTAACGAAACGGCGGCGGTTGCGCACCGCCCGTCGTCAGTTTACCGATGGATTCCCCCGCGTAACGACCCTGCTGCATCGCGACCTGCGCGACGCCCGGCAGGGGCTGACCATCCCGGTCGAGCGAGGCCGCGTCTCCGATAACAAATACCTCGGGGTGTCCCGGCACGCGACAACAACCATCCACTCGCACGCGTCCCGCCCGATCCGTCTCCACCTCCAGCCACTTTCCCACCGGAGCCGCAGCTACCACCCCCGCCGCCCATATCACCGTCCTGCTCGGGATTCGCTCCTGGCCGATCCAGACTCCCTCTTCATCGATGCGGTCCACGTGTCCGGGACGGACTTCCACTCCCAGGCTTTTCAGGCGTTCGGTTGCCGCCTGCGACAGCGGCTCCGAAAAACTGGACAAAACGCGCCCGCCGCCTTCCACCAGCACAATGCGCGCCGAAGCCGGATCGATTCTGCGGAACTCCGCGCGAAGCGTCTGGCGGATGAGAATGGCAATCGCCCCAGCCATCTCCACGCCCGTCGGCCCGCCGCCCACCAGCAGGAACGTCAACAGACCGTCGGGACGCTTTGGATCGTCCAGCGCCTCCGCCCGTTCGAATGCCTGCAGGATGCGGTTCCGGATCATGACCGCGTCGGCGGCGGTCTTCAGGCCGGGAGCGAAGCGCCCGAATTCGTCATGGCCGAAATAGCTGTGATGCGCACCCGTGGCCAGCACGAGATAGTCATACGGGATGGCCACACCCTCGCGATCCACGTTTTCCGCGAATACCCGCCGTCCCTCCTTGTCGATACCAGTAATCTCGGCGAGGATCACTGCCGCATTCCGCTGCCTGCGCAAAATGTTACGGATGGGCGATGCGATCTGGCCGACCGCCAGCACCGAAGTCGCCACCTGATAGAGAAGGGGCTGAAACAGGTGGTGGTTGGAACGGTCGAGAAGAAAGACTTCGACCGGCGCCGCACGGAGAGCGCGGGCAGCCGCCAGCCCACCGAACCCGCCGCCGACGATTACGACTCGGGGCCGGCTCATCGGGGCACTCTCCCGATCAGCACTTCTAACTCGGCCTGCGATTGCACGTATTCCAACTCCGCCCGGACCAGATCGGCCCGGGACTTCGCGAGCGCGGCCGAGGCCTCCGACCTTTTTGACCCGATAAGGACTCCGCGCTGGGATTGCGCTCCCGCCACGCGATCGGCTTCCGCGCGAAGATCCACCACCTGCTTCGCCACATCAATCAGGCTCTTGCTCTGCTCCATCTTGTCGAGCGCTCGCCCCACATTCGCAGCCGCGTCGTCTTTCAGCCGCCGCAGATTCTCCTCGGCCTGCGCGCGCTGTGCCTCCCGCTCGGCGATCACCGATCTCCTTTTGCCTCCGTCGAAAAGCGTGTATGTGAACTCGGCGCCCACCACACCATAGTTGTGAAAGAGAAAAGCCACGCCATCCTGATAGTCGTGCCTGGCGAATACCGAGAACGTCCGGCACATATTCGAATCTGGCGGCGCGAACGCCGGCCTCCGCCTTCTTTACCGTTTCCTCGGCCGCGGCTATCTCCGGCGTCGAAGCCTGCGCCAGCCGGATGCATTCGTCTTTGTCCGGTAACTGGAGTGAGCCTGCAACCTGCTCTTCGGCCTCGACCTGAGTGCCTTGCGGCAGACCCACGACGTTATTGAACTGGGCCAGGACATCGGAGTGACGGATTCTCGCCGACAGTTCGTCCTGCTTTGCCTGAAGCAATCTGGTGCGGGCCTCGGTCAGCGATACCTCGAGCGTTTCGCCCCGCCGTACTTCCGATTCCGATTCGGCAACCTGCTGTTCAGCGACCTGCGCCTGTTCGAGTGCGACGTTGCGGTCGAGCTGCGTGGTGAGAAGTCCGTAGTAGAGCTGTCGCACGGCAAGCGCAATCTGTTCCCGAAGACCTTCGAGGTCGGCCTGCGACGCCCGTTCGTCGGCGCGGGCAGCGCGCTCGCCCTCGCGGATCTTCAGCAGCTGTGTGACGGGCTGCGCGATCTGGGTACGGACCAGAATCGTGTCTGGGCTGCCCTGGGGGACGATCAGGTTTTTGCCGGGCAGAGCCCCAAGGCCTGGAAAAGTTCCGAAGGATCCCTCAGTGAATTGCAGGACGTCGGTGTTAGTCAGGTGTGTAACCGTTGACGTATTGGAAACGTGAGGGAAGTAATCTGACGCGGCTATACGCCGGGCGCTTTTCATCTCATCGGTTTTAGCCGCGCCGATGACGAGCGCGTGATTATTTTTCAACGCGAGATCGATCGCTTCGGTAAGCGCGAGTTTCCTGGGGTTAGAAGATATCTGGGCCGTGGCGCACAGAGGCAGCACGAGAAACAGGACGGCGTAGTTTTGACAGACGGACGGAAATCGCATCAGACAAACCCCTTGAAATTGGAAATGCGGAGCCGTACGAAGACGGTCAAGACAAGAACCGCAACGGACGCCCAGGCGATGACTGTGAAGGCATCCGCAAAGGCCAGAGTGGATGCTTGCCGCCTGACGGTCGAGCCCAGCAAAAAACCGCCCAAACCAACGGCGTGCGTGGGGTCCGTTCCGGCCGAGCTGAAGGCTGCGGAAGCGCCGTGCAGAAAATCGGCTACCGGCAATCGGGCCGGCGTTGTTTGCTGATCGAGAATGGCAGCGTGGAACTTCGTCCGCTCGCTCAGCAGATGAAGAATCAGTACGGTTCCGATCTGCCCGCCCATGATGCGCACCGTATGGAAGAAGCCCGAGAACGTGAGCACATCGACCGGGCGCTGAGGCTTGCCCGCGACCGAAACGGCCCCCGAACCGATCACCTGGAGAACCAGGGCGCCCACCATCCCGAGCATCGCGAACGACTCACCGGCCGCGAACAGGACTGCGTAAGGAATGAAAGTATTCGGAGCCCAGGCGGCACTCAGGTGAGAGCAAAGGAAGGCCGTCACGCCGATCGTCGCAAACCCTCCCGCCATGAGCAGCCGGGCATTGACGGCGCGCAGGGCGAACGCGACGATCCACGCCATGCCGAACTGAAGCAGGGCCACAATAGCGAGCGGCGGGCCCACCTGCTCGTCGCGCAAGCCCTCGACGCCCGCCAGAAACTGCGGGATCAGCAGCGCGGTGCTCAGCAGAAAAAGACGAAACGCGAACAGAATCACGGCCAGCAGAATCGTACTTCGATCGCGTATAAACGGGAGGGCGATCAGCGGATTCGGGTCCTGGTAGCGACGCAGAATGCTGATCAGCACGAGGAACAGACCCGCGATCAGCAGGGCGGCGAACGTGGACGAATCGAACCAGTGGACTCGTTCCCCGATGTCCAGAGCGCCATAGAGGAGCGCCAGGCCAAAGCTCCAATAGAGAAGTCCACGCCAACTCACATGCACTTTGGGATTCGGCTTCGGCAAAGGCGTGCGGGGCGTTCCAAAATAAACGCACAGGAACATGAGGAGCGATATCCCCGAAAGAGTCCAGAAGATCCACTTCCAGGAGAGCGCGTCGAGAACCCATCCGGATAGAGACGACGCAATGTTTGCGGAAAAAAGAATGGTGAGCGAATAAGCCGCCAATCCCAGATGTGCGATGCGAGTCGGCAGATTGGTCAGGATGAAGCTCAGGGTCAACGGATAAAAGGTACCGGAACTGAGTCCGGCTATCGTCTGCAGCACCAGCATGGCCCGATAACCCGAAGAAAGGGGCAGCAGCAGGGTAGCCGTCATGTACACAAGACTGCACGAGAGCAAAACGCGGCGCACGCCCAGGAGTGCTCCCAGATACACCGAGAAAACGCCGATGAACATGATGGCCATGTTGTACGAAGTGGGAATCCACGCCGCTTCATCGACTGAGAGATGCAGGGCTCCACGCAGATCCGGCAGAACGACACTCAGCAGCCGCCCGTCCTCAGTGGACAGCAGGCCCCCGAGAAGAACGGCGAGAACGCCGGTCAGCAAAAAAATAGGCGATGGACCTGCTGGCTGCGGCCCGGCGTTTTCCTCCGCCATGGAACCAGCTATGCCCCCTTGCCCGTCTTCACGACTACTGTGGCGGACATGCCGGGGCGAAGCGATTGGAGATCCTGATTCGCATCGAGCGTGATCTTGACCGGGATGCGCTGCACGATCTTCGTGAAATTTCCGGTAGCGTTGTCGGGAGGCAACAGCGCGGTCTGGGCTCCGCTTTCAGGCGCGATCAACAGCACATGGCCTTTCCATGCCCGCCCGGGGAACGTGTCAACTCGGATCTCCGCCTCGTCGCCCGGGCGGAAGCGGGTGAGTTGCGTCTCCTTGAAATTGGCCTGTATCCACGGATCCTGCCGGACCAAAGAAACCACTGTTGTTCCGGGCGTCACCATTTGTCCCGGAAGGACGTTCCGGGATGCGATGTAACCGGCTGAGGGAGCCACAATTGTTGTGTAGCCGAGCGCGACCTTAGCCGATTCCACCGCCGCGCGCTTAGCTTCTATCTCTGCGCGAAGCTCGTTCTCTTTGGCGTTCAGGAGCTGCCGGGAACTCGTAGCCGCAACGACATCCGTCTTGGCGCTTTCAAGAGCGGACTGCGCGCGCTGCAGGTCTGCCTTGCGAGCGTCCACCTGCGCCTGAGCCGTCTTCAGATCCTGTTGCCTGCTTTCGAGCAGGGCGCGCGCGGACGCAGTCTGTGCCCGCTGCATCTGCACTTTTTGCAGTGTCGTGGCTTTGTCGGTATAGAGGCCTTCCTGGCGCTCGGATTCCTGCGACGCGTTGTCGAACTGGGCCCGCACGCCGGTCAGACCGGCTTCGGCCGACTGAACGGCCGATTCCGCGGCGGTAACCGCCGCCTGCGCCGCACCGATCTGGCTTTCGGCGGCTGTAACCCCCGCCTTCGCCTGATTGATTTTTGAATCGCCGACCTCCTCCTGGCGCCGGAGCTCCGGGAGTTCCGCCTCAGTTGCTTTCAGCGCGGCTTCCGCTGACTCCAGGGCAGCCTTGTAGTCGTCGTCCCGGATCGTGGCGATAAGCTGCCCGCGGTTGACGTGTTGATATTCCGACACTTCCATTCGGGCCAGCAAACCGGTCGCTTTGGTGCTCAAGGCTGTTACGTCGGCCCGCACATAGGCATCGTCCGTACTCTGATCGGCCCGGCCGCTCTCCAATCGATTCCAGTTGCCGTAAACCAGAAAAAAGATCCCGGCCGCAAGGAATAAAACTACGAGGGAGACTATCGGCGCCGGGATGCGGAAACGCTTCGGCTCGTTCTGAGGCGGCTGTTTCGCCGGGGGTTGATCGTCGGGCATTACAACTCCTCTCCGGTGGGTACCAGTATAAAGGTTTAGCAGTCATCGAAGCGCCGAAGCGAGAGCTGTTGACAACAGCCCCTGCCGGCACCAACTCAGGGTCGAGGTCCATAAGTCCGGGTCCACGGAATTGCTTCTCGCTTCCTGCAACGCCTCGGACCGTATCGGAGGCACCGTGGCAGGAAGATCCTGAGAGTGGGGCTTCTCCGGGGCCGCCAGCGGTTTTCGGTACGGCGCGTTGAAAGGGGAGCTGTCCGGTTTGGCCGTCCCGGACAAACAGCCGCTGAAGTTCAACGGCAATTTTGCGGTTTCGCTACCGGGCGGTTGCATCGGCTGGCCCCGGACCAGTCTCCTGACCACCGATGTTTTCTGGTCCGCCCAGCCGAAGCCACGTTTTGCGGTGACAGCGGAAACAACTTTTTCTTCGTTTTTAAATCAAGGGATTGCCGATAAGACCGCCTCGCATCCCTGGTCGCGAGTGCCATACTCACGCCAGGTTTGGGAAATTATGAGCACAACACCTCGCGGAGTATGGAAAAAGCCTTCACCCATCGAACCAGCAGCGTGGCTCCGCGGAACCACGCCGTCCAGCGCCGGAAAACTACTGAGTCGACTGCTGACGTCGGTTTCCTGTGCCGCAAATCGTGTGCCCATGCGCCAATCGCTTTACCCCGCGGGCTCGCCGGTCAGGGATGCCCCCGCGAAAGCCGCCGGCGGGGAAGGGGCCGCGCATACGTTTTTACTGAACAAACCGAACCCAACGTCGGATAAACACGGATGCTCATTACCCGCCCCTCTCCGGCGAGAGAAAGAAAAGATGAGAGAAACTGGATGGAGCGCATGAAGATCCTGCCCGCGGCTCTCGTCTGTCTTGCGGCTTGTGCTGCGTTCGCGCAGCAGGGCGCGGTGATTCGCACGGAAACCCGCGTGGTGCTGGTGGACACCATCGTCACCAGCAAGGACGGCGCGTACGTCCGCGGCCTCGCGCCGAAGGATTTTCGTCTCTTCGAAGACAACCGGGAACGAACCATTCTGAGCGTGAGCGTGGAAAAGGGGGCGGCGACGTCGCGGCCGCACAGCGTGGTCGTGTTCTTTGCGCCCATGGGACCGGCGGAACGCGCGCTCGCCCGGCTGGCGGTCTCAGGATTCATCGATGCCAATGTGGGCGATAACCGGAGAATCGCGGTCGTGAGTTACAACGGCGGGCTGCAGGTCAATCAGAACTTTACAGACGATGCCGGGCGGCTGAAGACGGCGGTGAGTGTGGCGACATCGACCACCGGAACCACGAGCAGCGACAATGCCGCGGCTTTCGAAACCGTGCGCGGGCTGGGCAGTCTGGCGCGCAGTCTGGGCGTGCTCGAAGGACGCAAGACCGTTGTGTTCGTGAACGCCGGCGTCGCCCAGTCGTCGGCACAGCGGGCGGAATTGACGTCCGTGATCGAGGCGTGCAACAAGTCCGACGTCGCGGTGTATCCGATCGACGTGCGGCCGCTGCAGGTGAATCTCGCGCAGGATAAGTTCAACGACGAATCCGGCGACACCGGCGACACCAGCACGCTGGGGCGCAGAGGGCGCGGCGGACCGACGCGAAAGCCCGATCCGGACGCCGCCCTTTCCGACCCGGGCGCCACAAATCAGCAGGCGCTTTACCGGCTGGCGACGGGCACTGGCGGATTTGTGGTTCCCAATGCGGGCGAGCTGCTGAGGGGACTGCAGAAGGTCGGCGAGGAACAGGCCGAGTATTACGTGCTGAGTTTCACGCCCGCGGAAGCGGCGAACGAAACAAAGGCCGGCGCGTGCCACACGCTGCGCGTCAAGGTGGACCGCGGCGGGACAGCGGTGCGCGCGCGGTCCGATTACTGCGAGTCGAAGTCGCAGGATCTGCTGGCAGGGACGAT
This sequence comes from Terriglobia bacterium, assembly GCA_963832905.1. Taxonomy (GTDB): domain Bacteria; phylum Acidobacteriota; class Terriglobia; order Bryobacterales; family Bryobacteraceae; genus BOG-234. The sequence goes on from CAWHVO010000004.1 coordinate 147,185, forward strand.
TGCGGGGCAGGATCTGGAGCGCCGCGCGGCGAATGCGGCGGAGGGTTCCACGCTCGGCGCGGCGATGCAGCTGGCTTATTTCTATGTGTCGCCGGGTTCTTCTTCAGCCGCCGGCGTGGCGCGGGTGAATCTGGCGATGGAGATTCCGGCGGAAGCGGTGAAGATCCAGCTACAGAGGGGCAAGCAGGCGAAAACCAGGCCGGAGCTGGATTTTCTGGGGATCGCGACGAATGCGGAAGGCGACGTGGGCGCGCGGTTCAGCGATGCAGTAAAGCTTGACACAGAAACGCCGGACGCGGAGAATCGGCGCAAGCCCCTGCATTACGAAAAGGAATTCAAGCTGGCGCCCGGACAGTACAAATTCACCATGGCGTTCAGTTCGGGCAGCGAGAGTTTCGGCAGGCTGGAGGCGCCGCTCACGGTTGAGCCGTGGCAGCCGGGTGAACTCGGGTTGAGCGCGATTGTCCTGAGCAGACAGACGCATCCCGCGGCAGAGCTTGGTCTCGACATCGCGGCGCTGACCGATAGCCGCACACCGCTGATATCGAATGATGTGCAGATTGTGCCGTCAGGGTCGAACCGGTTCCGGAAGTCGGAGCCGGGATTTGCATATTTCGAAATATACGGACGCGATCCGGCGGCGGTGCACGTTGAGATGAGCGTTGTACAGAAAGGGCAGACCGGCCGCGCGGCTTTGTTTTCCGGAACGATGCCGCTGAAAGGGACAACAGCCGCGACGAAACTGCCGACCGGCACGCTCGACGCGGGTTCCTACACACTCGAAGTCAGCGCCACCGATGCGGGCGGCAGGCGCGTCACCCGCGCCGCGGATTTCGAGATCTACTGAAGCGCGATTACGGCGCCGGGCTCGCCGGTTGCTGTCGACACACCGGCGACTGAGGCGGTGATGGCAACGTCGCCCGTGCCGAGGCCCGCGGGAACGGTCAAATTGAACTGGTATGTGCCGGCTTCGGAGATGCCGGTGAAGCCAGTGACGACAGGTGTGTTGCCGATCGTCAGCGTGACCGCGTTGGTGGTGGGGGCCGCGCAGGGCATCAACATGCACACCTGGCCGGCGGGAACAGTGGGGCTCGTCGGGCCGAAGCCGAAGCCGAAGAGCTCAATATTGTCGCCCGCTTTGGCCGGAACGGTCTTGTATCCGAGCGTATTGCTGACCGGTCCGATGATGTCGTAGACACCGTTGCCGTATGCGCCGGAGCCATCGGTGCGGATTATGATGCCGGCGACGTGCAGGTTATCGCCCAGCAGGGCGAATGAGGGCGCCACGGAAGCGACGTTCACGGATGAAGTCACGCTCTGCGATCCGACAGTGACGACAACCGGGACGGATTGGTTGGTTCTGGTGCCATCCGGCACCTGAACGTTGACTTGGCCGGCGCTCACGTAATACAGGTAAGCAGCGATGCCATCGACGGTCACGCTGGTGCCGCCCAGTTGGGTGGGAAAGTTGCCGTTCCAGTTGACGGGTGTGGCCGGGCCGAGGTTCGAACCGTAGATCGAAATCCACTCGCCGGGCTGCACGGCGGAGACGGTGCTGTCGACGGGAACGATGCCGCTCGGCTTGATCGCCGGCCCGCTGGTGACTTCGCGAATACGGTTGTTGTTAGTGTCGGCGATATAGAGGTTGCCCGAGGAGTCAACGGCAACGCCCCCGGGGTGGTTGAGCAGAGCCATCGCTGAAGAGTTGCCATCGCCGAAAAAGCCAGCGACGCAGCATTCACCGGCCACAGTCGAGATGTTGCCTCCGGAAACTTCGAGGATGAGATTGGTCAGGGGGTCTGCGATGTACAGATTGCCTGAGGAGTCGAGGGCGATATTCGAAGGCTTGTAGAGTTCAGCGGATTTGGCCGGGCCGCCGGTGTCGCCGACGGCGCCGGCAGTGCCGTTACCCGCGACGGTGTTGATATTGCCATTACTGGCCGTGACTTCGCGCACGCGGTTGTTGCCGGTGTCGGCGATGAAGACGTTGCCGGCGGAATCGACAAAAACGCCTGTGGGAAGGAAAAGTGCCGCGGCCGCGGCTGTGGCAGAACCACCGTCGCCGCCGAAGCCCTGCGTGGTGGAGCCCGCAAAGATCGAAATGTTGCCGGTGGAGGCGGTGATTTTGCGGATCACGTTGTCGGTGGTGTCGGCGATGTAGATGTTGCCGGAAGAGTCGACGGCAACTCCGGAGGGATTGTAGAGCAAAGCGCTGGTTGCCAGACCGCCATCGCCGTACTCCTGGCCGAGCCCGTATTTTCCGGCAATGGTGTTGATGATGCCCCCGGAGACTTTGCGGACCACGCTGCCCATCGAATCGGCGATATAGAGGTTGCCGGATGAATCGACCGCGATGCCGACGGGATCGGTGAGAGACGCGGCAGTCGCGGGGCCGCCGTCGCCGGAGAAGCCCGGAGAGCCGTTTCCGGCGACGGTGGTGATGACGCCGGAGGGAGAAATCATGCGGATGCGGGCGTTGTTGGTGTCGGCGATGTAGATGTTGCCCGCGGAGTCGACCGCGACGCCGTTCGGTTGTTTCATCTCGGCGGCCAGGGCCGGGCCGCCATCGCCGGTGAAACCGGAAGTGCCGTTGCCGGCGATGGTGTTGATGACGGTCTGGGCGCTCATGATGGAAGCGAACAATGTAGCGAGCGTCAGGCTAAGAATGCGAATCATGGAATTCCATCTTTTCACGGTCTTGACGGCGAGCTGAGATGACGGGTTTCCGCCGTAGTGCGCCAGCCATGCCGTAGCTTGCCATGCCGATTGTCATGCCGAGTGTGAAGACGCCCCAGTGGAAGGGGCGGGGCGTGCCTCCGGCCATGATGTTCCGGTAGTCGAGTGTGAAAGACACGATGATGACGAACGCGCCGAGCAGGACGCCCGCGGTATGCCAGGGTGCGACGCGGAGGGGCGCGCCGATGGATTCGCGCCAGAAACACCAAATGCCGCCGGCGATCATGGCGAGCGATACGAGGACAGGCGCAATGACGGGACCAACCCAGGGAAGCGGGATGAGGAAGAGGATGTCCCACGTCAGAAGCGACGCCGGCCAATTCAGCAGCAGCTTCAGCGTGGCGTAGAAAACGGTGTCCCAGACGCCGAATACGATGGCGAACGCGGCAGCCCACTGGCGGAGGTTGTGCGAGACGGCAAGAGCGATGGCGGCGAGCATCGCGATGGTGGCGGCTTCGCGTCCGATTTCGGTATAGAGCGTCTGCTGCTGCGCGGGCGCGGCGGCGCGCAACTGATCGAGCGTGAGCAGCGGAAACATTTCGCCCGGGGCTCGGTCCGGATAGTAATGCAGGCGGGCCGGCTCGTGGAGTGTGCGCAGGTAGGTGACGACCGCGCCCTCAAGATATCCGAAGGCGACGCCGAAAAGCAGCAGGGCAATGATGACGCGGCGAAACGGGAACGGCTCGTTCACTTGCGGCATCTGGGCGGTCAGACGCTGGCTGCGTAGGTTGGTTTGCGGCGGGCTTTGGTGGCCTGTTCGAAAGCGTACGCTACGCGGATGAGAGCCGGTTCGGTCCAGGCCGGACCGAAGAAGGAGACGCCCGCGGGGAGTCCGCCGACGAGGCCCGCGGGCACGGTGATGTGCGGATATCCGGCGACGGCAGGAGGAGTGGAGCATCCCCCGTTGGCGCTGTCGCCGTTGATGTAGTCGGTGAGCCAGGCAAGACAGGAGGTGGGTGCGACGATAGCTGTGAGTTTGTGTTTCGCGACGGCGGCGTCGATGCCTTCGGTGCGCGTGAGGCGAATGCACTCGGCGCGGGCTTTGAGATAAGCGGGATCGGTGAGCGGACCTTTCTTCTGCGACTGCTCGAAGAGTTCCTGGCCGAAGTATCTGAGTTCGCGCGCGGCGTTCTTCTGGTTGAAGGCGATCAGGCTTTCGAGTGTTTCGCTGCGACCGCGGGCTTTGAAATAAGCGTTGAGGCCGGCTTTGAGCTCGAAGAGGAGGACGTCCATTTCGGGTTCGGAGATCTTGGCATCGGGCGGAATTTCGACGGGATCGACGATCTCGGCGCCGTGGCTTTTCATGGCGGCGATCATTTCTTCCATGAGCTTGTCGACGCCCGCCTGTAAGCCGAACCGGTTGCGAAGAATACCGAGACGCGCGCCGCGCAGACCGGCGGGGTCGAGGGAATGCGAGTAGTCGGTTGGAGTCCTCGGTTCGGCGATCGCGTTGAGCAGAAGGACGGCATCGCGGACATTGCGGGCCATGGGGCCAGCGGTGTCCTGACTGGCGGAGATGGGAATGATGCCGGTGCGGCTCACGAGTCCGACGGTAGGCTTGATGCCGACGAGTCCGCAGATGGAGGCGGGAGAAACGATGGAGCCGTCGGTTTCGGTTCCAATCGCGACGGGACACATGGCTGCGGCGACGGCAGCGGCAGAACCCGAGCTCGATCCGGAAGGATTGCGGTCCAGCGCGTACGGATTCTTCGTCTGGCCGCCGCGTGCGCTCCAGCCACTGGTGGAGTGCTGGCCGCGGAAGTTGGCCCACTCGCTGAGATTGGTCTTGCCGAGGATGACCGCTCCGGCAGCGCGCAGCCGCGCCACAAGAGGCGCGTCTTTCGGGGCGGGCTTGTCGATCAGCGCCAGAGAGCCGGCGGAGGTAAGCATCGGGCCGGCGATGTCGATGTTGTCCTTGATCAGAACCGGCACGCCGTGCAGTGCGCTGCGCGGTCCCTTAGCCTTGCGCTCGCGATCGAGCTCGCCAGCGGTTTTCAATGCATCGGGGTTGCTCTCGATGACAGCACGCAGCGCGGGGCCGCGACGGTCGATGGCATCGATGCGGGCGAGGCAGGCTTCGACAAGCGACTGCGCCGTGTAGCGGCCCGACTGAATGTCGGCGAGGGTCAGGTTTTCGGGATCGATGGGCGGTGTGGCAGCCGAGGCGGACGCCGCCGCGAGTGCAGCAGTCTTCAGCGCAGCGCGGCGGGTCACATCACATATTAAAGCTCAGCCAGCCCACCGTCCGCGAAAAGCTCGGCGCCCACGATAAACGACGCGTCGTCCGAGCAGAAGTACAGTGCTGCGCGGGCCATTTCCTCGGGTGTTCCCAGACGTTTCAGTGCCGGCATCGAGGCGAATTGCTGCTTCATCTCGTCCGCGTTGCCGCCGCCCTTACCGAAAATGGGCGTGTCGACTGGGCCGGGACTGAGTGTGTTAACACGGATGCCGCGCGGTGCGAGTTCGGCGGCGAGAGTGCGTCCGAATGAACGCACCGCCGCCTTGGTGGCGGAGTAGACGGATGCGCCGGAAAAACCTTTCTTGCCGGCGACGGAGGAGGTCAGAAGAATCGAGCCGCCGCTCGCGATAAGAGGGAGCGCGGCCTGAATGGTGAAGAAGAGGCCTTTCACATTGATATTGAAGATTCTGTCGAAAGAGGATTCGGAGACTTCGTCGATCGGCTGAAATCCGCCGACGCCGGCATTGGCAAAGAGGATGTCGATGTGCCCATGTTTCGACTTCACCGTCTCGATGAGCGCCGAGATATCGCTGAGTTTGCTTGCGTCCGAGACAACGGCAAGAGCCTGGGGGCCAAGTTCTTTCTGCGCCGCGGCAACGGTCGCGGGATTGCTGCCAGTGACGACGACCTGCGCGCCTTCACTGTGAAAAAGTTTCGCGGTGGCGAGGCCGATGCCGGTCGTGCCCCCGGTGATGAGTGCGATCTTTCCGTCGAGTTTTCCCATGAGGACATGATGAAGCACCCGTGGACCGGGATTCATCCGCAGCAAATCCGGATTGGGTAAACTGAGCTTTCGACCGAAGCCTGGAGGGCGAGGATGACACCAGCGGAAGTATTACAGTTTGCAAAAGAAAACGGCGCGCGGCAGGTGGATGTGCGGTTCGCGGATATCCCGGGACTGCAGCACCATATTTCCTACCCGATCGGCGAACTGACGGATAGCTCGTTCACCGAAGGCTTCGGCATTGACGGGTCGAGCATCCGCGGCTGGGCGGCGATCAACGAAAGCGACATGCTGCTGATCCCGGATTCGGAGACGGCATTCATGGATCCGTTCATGGAGACGCCGACGCTGGTGATGATCGGCGATGTGCGCGATCCGCTGACAAAACAGAACTACGAACGCGACCCGCGCTGGATCGCGAAGAAGGCCGAGCTTTATCTGCGCAGCTCGGGCGCAGGCGACACCGCGTACTTCGGCGCGGAGGCGGAGTTTTTCATCTTCGACAACATCCGCTTCGATCAGACGCCGCACTCGGGTTTCTATTTCATCGACGCCGAAGAGGGCCGCTGGAATTCGGGACGCGCGGAGAACAACCTCGGCTACCGGCCGCGCTACAAGGAAGGCTATTTCCCGGTGCCGCCGACGGATCATTATCAGGACCTGCGCGCGGAGATGGTGAATACGATGGAGCGCTGCGGGCTGGTGATCGAATGCCATCACCACGAAGTGGCCAGCGCCGGTCAATGCGAGATCGATCAGCGATTTAACACGCTGGTGAAGTCGGCGGACAACATGACGCTGTACAAGTACATCGTCCGCAACGTGGCGAATCAGTACGGCAAGACTGTGACGTTTATGCCGAAGCCGATTTTCGGGGACAACGGCAGCGGCATGCATGTGCATCAGTCGATCTGGAAAGCGGGCAAGCCACTGTTTGCGGGCGATGGCTATGCGGGGCTGAGCCAGATGGCGCTGCATTACATCGGCGGCCTGCTGAAGCATGCGCGGGCGCTGTCGGCGATCATTGCGCCGACCACAAACAGCTACAAGCGGCTCGTGCCCGGCTATGAAGCGCCGGTGAACCTGGCGTACTCGCGGCGCAATCGTTCGGCGGCATGCAGAATTCCGATGTACTCGCCGAGTCCGAAGGCGAAGCGCGTGGAGTTCCGTCCGCCGGATCCGTCGTGCAATCCGTATCTCGGATTTTCGGCGATGCTGATGGCCGGCCTCGACGGCGTGATCAACCGCATCGAGCCGGGCGAGCCACTGGACAAGGACATTTACGATCTGTCGCCCGAGGAGATGAAGTCGGTGCCGTCGATGCCGGGTTCGCTCGAAGAGGCGCTGACGGCGCTCGAAGAGGATCATCAGTTCCTGCTCAAGGGCGATGTGTTCACTGAAGAGCTGCTGGAGACTTTTATCGAATACAAGCGCAGGAATGAGGCGGAGGCGATCCGGTTGCGGCCCCATCCCTGGGAGTTCGCAATGTATTACGACATCTAAGACGCACAGAAGCCCTGTCGAAGGCAGGAATGCCTGGCCCCACTAAGTGGCTACTGTGATAGATTCTGCGTCGAGAGGGATTTTCATTATGCGCTTGCGAATTACTCTGGGTTTAGTCGCGACGGCTTCACTGGCTTTCGCGCAGGGACGCGGGCCGGCAGCACCGTTCATGACTCACATGCTGACGCCCAATGTTTACTGGATTGAGGGCGGCGGCGGAAACAGCGGCGTCATTATCGGTGACAAGGGCGTAATCGTGATCGACGCCAAGACAACGGAAGCGGGCGGAAAAGAACTGCTCGCAGACATCGCGAAGATTACGCCGAAGCCGGTCACCACCGTCATCTTCACGCACAGCGACGCCGATCACGTCAACGGCATTGCCGCGTTTCCGTCAGGTATCCGGATCATTGCGCAGGCGAACGATAAAGCCGAGCAGGAAAAGGCGCTGGCCGCGGGCGGGCGGGGCGCACCTCCGGCGGGTCATCTGCCGACCGAAGTAGTGTCGAAGAATAAAGAGAGCGAGAAGATCGACGGCCTGAAGCTCGAGTTCTATCACTGGGCGCCCGCGCACACCAGCGGCGATCTGGTCATTTATCTGCCCAGCGAGAAGATCGTGTTCTGCGGCGACATCATCGCGGGCGGAAAGACGGCCGATCCGCTGATCCATCTGGAAAAGAACGGCTCGTCGGAAGGCTGGATCACGACTGTGAAAGGAATCACGGGGCTGAAGGGCGAACAGTTTGTGGAAGGCCACGGCGACGTGCTGACCAAAGAAGACGTGGAGAAGCGGCTCACAGACGCGGAAACGAAGCGGGCGAAGATCAAAGAGATGGTCGCGATGGGAAGGTCGCTGGATTATATCCGGATGGCGCTGGGCGAGCCGGCGCCGGCAGCGGGGCGAGGGCGCGGACCAGGATTCCCGAGCTTCACGACGGTCGTGTATCAGGAACTAACGAAGAAGCCTGCGTAATCTGATCCCACTCGCCTGAGAGGACTGGCGCGTGCCAGCCGCGGGCATCGTATTCGATAACCACGAGGCCGCAGTTCGGCGGAACGGACGCTTCGCTCCAGACGCCGGTGATGTGCGCACAGATCGACTGGACAACCGCGCCATGGCTGACGACGACGATTTCGTGCGCGGGATAGCGTTCGCGTAGAGCGTCGATCGCGGCGATGGCGCGGGCCCGAACGCTCTCGATGGTTTCGGCTGAATGCGGCGCCTCGGCGAGACGCGCGTAGGGATGACCTTTGAGATCGCCGAAATTGCGTTCGTGAATGCCGGGGATGGGCTCGGGCGTGAGGCCGAGCACGCGGCCGATGATTTCGCTGGTCTGACGGGCACGCAGGAAGTGCGACGATACGAGCACATCGGGACGGAATTCGCGCCCGAGGCGCTGCGCGAGCTGCTCGGACTGAAGGCGGCCGGCGTCGGTGAGAGGGATGTCGTCGGAATCGGCGAAGACACGTCGCAGGTTGGCGGCGGTTTCGCCGTGGCGGACGAGGATGAGTTTACCGCGCGGCATCCGTTCTTATGTATAGCGCCCGTCAATTCGCGCTGGGCGGCTCCACGTGATCGATGATCACCAGCTCGACCGGGCCGCGCGAGGGCTCGAGTTTGAATCCAAGCTGCTCCTGCAGCGCGGTGGAAAGCTCAGGAGGAGAGTCGGCAGCCGGGTTGACGCCGAGCGGCGTCCACTTCATCGAGAAATCGAAACAGCCATGGAGATCTGTTGCGTCCTCAACGCGCCTGCCCAGATGGCTCGACAAAACCCGGCTTAACGATGCCATGTCAGCGCCTCTGCCGTTCGTCGCGCCTGGGCCCGTGGAAACTCCGAAAGCGCATTCGGCTGCGCGGAGCTTGTGGCCTCCTTTCGCAATCGTGAGCCGGTAGGTGGGTATCGTCCGCGTTTCTTTGTGGAACCGGAGCTGAAAGCGTTCGGCGAGCAAAGCGGTAAGGATGCGGCGACGCTCGGCGGGATCGGAGACCGGATTCTCGGTGCGTGCGGTGATATCGTACCCGCGATCGCTGAGGCGTTGTTTGGTCTCGATCTGAAACTCCTCGACATCGAGGGCGAATCGAACAAGACAGGTGGCGGTTGCGTTTATCGTGCGAAAGGTCTGGGCGTCGGGCCAGAAATATTGGCAGCCCAGATTTCGGGGATCGGTCGGGTGAATGGACGCCGCCGCGACCGCGCTCGGCGCTGTGCTTTGCGCGGAAGTAAACATGGCCGTGGTCAGCAGGAGTTGCCCGATCTGAAGTTTCACCACGATGCATTGACGGATGCGGCATCGATTCGTTGGGGAAAAGTGTTGCTTTTCACCTTTTATTCGCCTACGATATGTGTAAATGGCTATCACTCGCAGACAGAAGGAAGTGCTCGACTTCATTGCGTCCTTTCAGGTCGAGAACGGCTACAGCCCCAGCTATGAGGAAATCGCGCGCGGACTGAATCTGGCGTCGATCGCCACCGTCCATAAACATATTTCAGCGCTGGACAAGAAGAATTATCTGCAGCGCAGCCACAATCAGAGCCGGTCGATCGACGTGGCGCCACGCTATCTGCAGGAACAGCGGCGCAACAAGCTCGAAGTGTCGCTTGAGGTGCCGGTATTGGGCTCGATCGCGGCGGGTCAGCCGGTCGAGGCGTACGAAGAACGTGACACCGTGAGCTTCGCCGATTTTGTCGGGCAGAAGGACACCTATGCGCTGCGCGTGCGCGGCAATTCGATGATCGAAGACCATATCTGCGAAGGCGACATGATCCTCGTCGAAGAGACCAAAGAGGCGCGCGAGGGCGACATCGTCGTGGCGCTGGTCGGCGGCACGGAGACGACGCTGAAACGGTTTTATCGAGAGCCCGGCAACATGGTTCGGCTGCAGCCGGCGAATTCGGCGATGAGTCCGATCCGGGTTCCGGCGCAGAACGTGCAGATTCAGGGCCGGCTGCTGGCTGTGCTCAGAAAGTACTGAAGAACGGGCGGACTAAAGCTGCCCTGAGCGCTGTTGGTGCTCCTGCTCGGCGCGCAACCAGTCGTCTATCTGCGAGCCGCCCTGGTATCCGCGGGATTCCCAGTAGCCGTAGGCGATGCGCGAGATCGCGGAGTGGTGATCGGTGTGCATCTGCGGCGTGTCGGCGGGGACGGCTTCCGTCTGTGGGGCAGCGGGCTCAGCGGCGATGGCCTTGTGTTTGGCTGTTCTTACCCGTGGGGCGGTGGTCGTGGACTTTGCAGCGCGCGCTGGACGAGCGGCGGCCGCGGTTTCTGTGGCGGTAGCTTGCTTTTTTGCCATAGGACTTTTTCTTAACGCTCACAAAGGACTGACCAGACGCGAAGCCGATTGGCTCACCTTATCCTGGCTGACCGGCCCCCTTTATGGGGACCTCAGCGATAAGGCTGACCGCGCGTCTTCGCCTGTGGTCTGGCCTGTGCGCTCTTACCTTCCGAGTATAAAATGCGCAGGTTACATTTGAACCAAAAAATGTTCTATTTAATATATTCGTGAAACGCAACATGCGCGGTCGGACACATTTGCCGATAGACTGTAAGCAGTGCACAGGCCGAAGGGTCCGTTGTGCGCGTTAAACGAAGTGAATCTCGCCTTGCGCACTTTCCCGGTCTTTGCGGCTGTAGCCGCGATCACCGCTCTGACGCTTCCCGCCGCGCTCGAAGCGCGCGTCCTGCAGCTGGATATCGACGGCGCGATTGCGCCGATCACCGGTGAAACGGTGGCATCGGCCATCGCGCAGGCGGAACGCGATCATGACGACGCGATCCTGATCCGGCTCAGCACACCGGGTGGGCTGATGGATACGACGCGCGAGATTGTCGAGCAGATTTTTCACAGTTCCGTGCCGGTGATCACGTGGACCGGACCATCGGGCGCGCGCGCGGCGTCGGCGGGATTCTTCCTTCTGGAAGCGGGCGACGTGGCGGCGATGGCGCCGGGCACGAATACGGGCGCATCGCATCCGGTTCTCGAAACCGGCGGCGAGATGGACAGCGTCATGAAGTCCAAGCTGGAAAACGATGCCGCCGCGCTGATGCGCACCATCGTGGAGCATCGCGAGCGCGGATTTCAGCCGGCGAACCAGAGCGCGGCGGAGAAGGCGGTGCGGGAGAGCGCCTCATACACGGATCAGGAAGCGCTGGATCAGCATCTGATCGACCTGGTTGCGGCGGATCCGGATGCTTTGCTGCGCGCGCTGGACGGCCGCGGGATCACACGTTTCGACGGGCGTATGCAGACGCTCCACTTCCCCTCCCCGGAGATCGAAGTTTATAAGCCGTCGCTGCGCGAGCGCGTGCTCACCGCGATTGCCGATCCGAACATCGCGCTGCTGCTCGTCGTACTGGGGGTGCTGGGGATCTATCTGGAGTTTCACGCGCCCGGGATGGTGGCGCCGGGAGTGGCAGGCGCGATCCTGGTGCTGCTGGGACTGACCGCGCTGGCGATGTTGCCGATCGACTGGCTGGGCGCGGCGCTGATGATTCTGGGATTCGCCTTTTTTGTGCTCGAAGCGAAGTTCGCGACGCATGGGGTGCTGACAACGGGCGGGGCGGTCGCGCTGGCGCTGGGCGCGGTGATGCTGGTCGATACGAATGTGCCGGAGCTGCGCATACACTGGAGCACAGCCATCGGACTGGCGCTGCCGTTTGCGCTGATCACGAGTTTGCTGGTCTCGATGGCGGTGCGGGCGCGGCGGAACAAGGTGATCACCGGCCCCGAAGGGATGGTTGGCATGGAAGCGACGGCGGTGGGCGAACTGAACCCATCGGGACAGGTGCTGGTGCGCGGAGAGTACTGGAATGCGCGGGCGGCACAGGCGATTGCGGCGCACGAGCATGTGCGTGTCACGGGTATCGATGGGCTGACGCTGCGAGTTGAAGCTGAAAAGAAGGAGGCCTGAATGGCCGGTGTACCGCTGCTGTTTCTGATATTCATCGTCGTGATCTATCTGATTTCGTCGATCAAGATTCTGGCTGAGTATGAACGCGGGGTGATTTTCCGGCTGGGCCGTCTGCTGCCGGCGGCGAAAGGGCCGGGCATCATTCTGGTGTTCGCGCCGATCGACCGTATGGTGCGGATTTCGCTGCGCGTCGACACGATCGAGGTGCCGCCGCAGGACGTAATCACGCGCGATAACGTCACGGTGAAGGTGAACGCGGTAATTTACTTCCGCGTAGTGGAACCGCGCCTGGCGGTGACGGAAGTGTCGAATTTCCTGTATGCCACATCGCAGCTGGCGCAGACGACGCTGCGCAGCGTGCTGGGCGAAGTGGAGCTGGACGACCTGCTCAGCAAGCGCGATGAACTGAACGTGCGGCTGCAGGCGATTCTCGACGAGCATACGTCGCCGTGGGGCGTTAAGGTGACGCTGGTGTCGGTGAAGCAGGTGGACATTCCGGATCAGATGATCCGCGCGATCGGACGCCAGGCGGAGGCGGAACGCGAGAAGCGGGCGAAGATCATTCACGCGGACGGCGAGTACACGGCGTCGGAGAAGCTGGCCATGGCCGCGGAGGTCATTCAGCAGCAGCCGGCGGCGATACAGCTACGCTATTTACAGACGCTGGTCGAGATCGGGACGGAGAAGAACACGACGATCGTGTTTCCGATGCCGGTGGATTTTATGAGTCTGCTGGGGAAGGTGATGGCGAGCCACGTCGAACAGACAGCAAGTGAGGCAGGGAAATCGAAATCATGACGCAGGAAGTCGAGAAGGAAATCGTTCTCGGGAATAAGCAGCTCATCAGCCTGTTCTTCGTTGTGGTGGCGCTGTGCGGGGTGGTGTTTGCGCTGGGCTACATGATGGGCAGCAACCGGAGTAAACCGGCCACAGTGAATCTGGATGCGACGGCCACGACAGCGACGGCATCCGGCATTTCGCCTGCATCCGCGCCGCCCGTGCCGCAGGAGTCAGAGCCGCCGCGGGAAACGGCGCCAGATGAGACGGCGGCTACGAGTCCCGCACCGACACAGGCTGCTTCGACTACAACTCCGGCCTTGACGCCAACCACTTCACCGGTGGCCCCGGCGGTGGAAACGAAGCCCGCGCAGGATACGCCGGCCGTGGCGGAATCGTCCGGAGCGACGTGGCTGCAGGTGACGGCGCTGAAGCGGTCCGATGCAGACAGTCTGGTGAAGACGCTGCGCGAGCAGAATCTTCCGGCGGTGGTGGCAAACAGTTCCAAGCCGGATCTGTTTCGGGTGCTGGTGGGCCCGTATCATCAGACCGCGGACGTGGCGGATGCGAAGGCGAAGCTAAAGGCGCTGGGATTCGCCGACGCGTTTGTGCAGAAGTAGCGGGCGTACGCCCCGCGGCTGTCAGCTACCAGCTAAGAAGAGGACTTCGGCTTCGAGGGTGCGCGTCGGGTCGTTATCAGAATCACACTGAACAGGACCAATAGTGTGCCTACCGCTGTGCGCATGCCGATTTCTTCGTTGCCCAGGAAGTATCCGATCACGACTGCTACTACTGGATTAACGTAGGCGTAGGTGCCCACTTTGGTCGGCGATTCGTGATGGATCAGCCAGAGCCAGGCGGTGAATCCGACGATTGAGCCGAGCACGATCAGATAGAGAAGTGATAGCCACGCTTTGACACTCACAGCTTCCGGATGAAACTGACGATGCTCTCCCAGGGTCAGGGCGACTGCCGCGAGCAGCAGGCCTCCGGCGAGCATTTGCGCGCCGGAATTCAGTGGTCTGGATGCGGGCAGAGGCAGTTTGCGATTGAGCACGGAAGCGAGCGACCAGCTCATCGATGCGAAGACCAGCGCGATGGCGCCCGCGGGGTCGATCGGCGCGCCGCCCAGATTGAGAGCACGGCTCACGAGGACCGCCACGCCCGCGATGCCGATCAGGAGCGCGGCGGCGAGGCGCGCCGTCATTTGCTGCGTGCGGAGCAGGAGGACTTCGGCGACCGCAGTGAAAGCCGGGATAGTCGCCATCATGACGGCGGCCATGCCGGAGGGCACGTGCTGTTCCGCCCGGAAGAGCAGGCCGTAATCGAAGACGAAGATCAGCAGGGCAACCACGAACACGGACATCCACTGGGTTGGGGTCGGAAACGATTCGCCGCGCGCGACCGACCAGCCGAACAGGGCCAGGCCAGCGACCAGAAAACGCAGTGAAGCGAGCAGAAAGGGCGGGACCTCGTGCACGCCCAGGCGGATCGCGAGGAACGTGGAGCCCCAGACGAAATAAATGATCGCAAAGGCGCCGAGGGTCATCCATCTCGGGGGGCGGATTACAGCGGGGGCGCCGACGGCCATGCCCGCACTCTAACATCTGCGGGCCGATATATGATTTCCTGGATGCTACGCAGACAATTCGTCGATAGCGTGGTTGCCGCGGCTGCGGGATCGCAGGCGGCGACTGCGAATCCACAAACCGGGTGACTGGATTCGATCACGTCGCGCTGCCCATGACGCAGAACGCGGTGGCGTGCTCGGTGTACATCGGGAACCAGATGATCAGATTCTTTTGAAGCGCGCAGGGCGTACCTTTCGGCCTGTGCGCTCGCCGCTATTCGGGCTGATCGTAATCGCCGAGACGGCGCACCCAGATGTTGCGATAGCGCACCGGCGAGCCGTGATCCTGCAGGATGATCGGGCCTTCGGCCGGACCTGCCACGTACTTCGGAACCTGGCGGTAGATGGTCGGCCCCTTTTCGGCCTTGTGGTTGTGGAGCAGCACGCCGTTCAGAAAGACCGTCATCGACGCGGGGCGTTTGAGCTGATCTCCGGAAAACTTCGGAGCTTCGAAGACGATGTCGTAGGTCTGCCATTCACCTGGCGGACGCACTGCGTTGACCAGGGGCGGCCATTGCCCGTACATGGCGCCGGCCTGACCGTCGGCGTAGGTGCGGGCGCGGTACGAATCGAGAACCTGAATCTCGAAAAGACCCATGAGGAAGACGCCGCTGTTGCCGCGATTCTGACTGGAACCGCGGATATCGGCAGGTTCCTGCCATTCGACGTGAAGCTGTACGTCGCCGAATTTTTCTTTGGTGGCGATATCGCCGCTGCGCGGAACGACTTCGAAATAACCGTTCGCAACTTTCCACGGCGCGGGGCTTGAGCTGAGCGTGTAAGCGGCGGTGCCGAGTTTCGCGGCGGTCCATTTGGAGAGATCGCGGCCGTCGAAGAGAACGATGGCATCGGAAGGTGGCTGGCCGGGCTGCGCGCCGGGAGTGACAACCTTCGGATGAGGACGCGCGGGGTCGTGCACATGCCAGGGAAGGCCGGGGAGGACGGGGGTGTCGGTGAATCCCTGATCGACAGTGTTGTCCTGCGCGGCGAGGATTCCGGGGGCGAGGGCGATCGCCAGCAGGATCAGGATCCGATCAGACTTTCGCATTGCGGTTGGCGAAACGCGCACCGAGCGCGCCGCCGGCGGTGCACATGCCGACGACCATCGCAAAGAGAATCACCAGCGCCAGCGCGGCCGCAAGCGCGAGCATCGTCGGGTTGTTGAGGACCTGCGAGGCGTCGGGATTCTGTTTCACCATTTCCTGAAACAGGTCATTACCCGCGAAAGCAAAGGTGAGCGCGATGATGACGACGAGGCTGAGGAACGCGAGCACACCGGTGATCGACCCGAGCCTTGCGCCCGCGCTGACGCTCAGCGAAAGGCCGGTCAGCCGGCGGTAGAGCATCACGGCGGCAGAGCCGGCCACGAGCCACCAGATCGGCGAAAGATAATTCACAAACGGAATCATGGTGAGCAGCATGGTGATCAGCGACATCAGGAACGCGACGCGCAGGGCTATCGGGTTGCTGAAGCTGACGGGGAGCGGCAAACGCACGGGCGGACCCTGCGGGGCCGGATTTGGGATGGGCGGCGCGGCAACGGGCTCCGGAATCTCCGGTTCAAATACGGGGCGTCCGCAGAGGTGGCAGAAGCGCGCGTTCTCCGCAAGCCTGGCGCCGCAGGTGCAGTGTTCGGGTCTGATTTGGTCGGGTGTGGGCGTAGTACTAGTTTGACGCAGGCTCGCCGACGGAGGCAACTCCGATGTGTGTGCCGTCACTTTCTTCGCGAATCCCGATGACACGCTTGTAGCCGCCTTCGTGAAGCTCGAATTCGGTGTGACCGTTGCGCTGCTTCGTGATCGTCCAGCTGGGGAGCTGGGTGCGGTAGTAATCGACCACCTTGTCGAACGGGTCGGAAGTGATCGATTCGGAGGCGGAGACGGAGAAGCCGTTGTCGCCGCCGTCCTTGTTCGAGCTCCACTGGATGACGGCGTCGCCGCCCTTACGTTCGCTGCTGTGCGAACCCGGGTAGATCGGGATGTCTTTTACCACGGTACCGGCCTTGTCGTGCGCGCGGATGTCGAGATGGCCGCCGGGCAGATCGATGGAAACATCGTCGCCGCCGTTGCGCGCGGTGGTGGTGATGTGGACGCTGCGGGCAACGATGATGCCGCCGATGATCATCAGGCACACGACAACTGCGCCGGTGATCAGCAGTGCGCCGAGTATGCCGCCGCGTTCGGAGTCGGGGTTCTTCATAGGATCTCCCTTTATGCGTTACGAACAAAATCGCGCCGAAGTTCGATAGAACCTTCGACTCAACCGCGCACAACGGACCCTTCGGCCTGTGCGCGCGCGGGCGTGGTAGTTTTGCTCTTTAAATGGACGATATCACGGTTTTGGTACTGGCGGACCCGGCCGCGCCCGCGCTGCGGGAGCTGGACGCGATCGGGCATGGAGTGACGGTGAAGATCGGCAAGACGGCGGACGCGCTGGGGGATGCGGTGCGCGAGGCGCGCGTGCTGTTCAACTGGACGGGGTCGAAACCGGAGGTGGGGAAGATTCTGCAGACCGCGCCGAAGCTGGAGTGGATTCACGCAATGTACGCGGGGCTCGACCGGTCGCTGTTTCCGGAACTGGTGGAGAGCCCGATTCCGCTGACGAACGGGTCGGGCGTGTTCAGCCAGTCGCTGGGCGAGTTCGCGATGCTGGGGATTCTGTACTTCGCGAAAGACGTGCCGCGGCGCATAGAGGCGAAGGCGGCGCACAAGTGGGATGTGTTCGACAACGCGGAGATCAGCCGGCAGACGGTGGGGATCGTGGCGCATGGCGATATCGGGCGGGCGGTCGCGCGGCGCGCAAAGGCGATGGGGATGCGGGTGCTGGCGCAACGGAAGAATACTGCGCCGCGCGCCGGCGACGAGGATGTGGACCGCGTATATGGCATCGATCAGCTGCACGCGATGCTGCCGGAGTGCGACTACGTTGCGGTGACCGCGCCGCTGACGGAGGAGACGCGGGGGATGATCGGGGCGCGGGAGTTCGCGATGATGAAGCCGTCGGCGGTGATTCTGAATGTGGGGCGTGGGCCGGTGATCGACGAAGCGGCGATGGTGGAAGCGCTGCGGACGAAGAGGATTCGCGGGGCGGCGCTCGATGTGTTCGATGTGGAGCCGCTGCCGGCGGATAATCCGCTGTGGGAGTGCGAGAACGTGTTCATGACGTCGCACTGCGCGGATCATGTGGATGGGTGGGTGGAGTCGGCGGTGGTGTTCTTTCTGGAGCAGTTTAAGAGATGGAGGAAGGGGGAGCAGCTGAAGAATGTGGTGGATAAGACAGCGGGGTACTGAAGAAGATTTGCGGCGTGGGTTGCGCCGGGCTGAAGCTCTGCGGCAGGGCCGAAGCCCTGCCCCACAAATGCAGATTGGGGTATAGTTGGGCCGTGAATCGGCGGGATGCTTTGCGGGTGCTGGGCGTTGGGGTTGTGGCGGCGCGGGCACGGGCGGCCGACGCGGCGTTCCGGTTTACACGGCTGGATCACATCGAAACGAATGCGCCGAATGCGGTGAAGACGGCGGAGTTCTATGCGCGGACGTTCGGCGGGCCGGTCTGGAAGAACAAGAAGACCGAGCGGCGGTATGTGCGGCTGGGTCCGTGCTACATCGCGATCGAGAATGGGCGGGAGCCATTCGGCGTCGATCATTTTTCGGCGGGCATTGCGGACTATAACATCGCGGAGATTCACGCGTTTCTCGAGAAGCGAGGCATTCCGTATCGCGATTATCCGAGCGGGAAAGATCTGAATGTCACCGATCCGGACGGGATTCATGTGCAGCTTTCGGCGGACAACACGTGGGGGCCGCTGGCGGAGAATACGGCGGCACCCGAACCAGGCACGTTCGAGGGTGATCCGAGGTTCAGCAGGACGTACGGAATCGATCATGTTCTGCTGAACGTAACAGACGTTGCGAGATCAACGGCGTTCTACGAAATGATATTCGGGATGCCGGTTCGCGTGGGGCGATCGAAAATTGCCTTCGTGCAGAGTAACAGGCCGGGTGTGGCGCGCATCGGCATCTCGGCTGGAGCCCATGCCGAACTCGTCGATCCCGACGGACTCAGAATCGAGATTACCGATTAAGAATCGGGATGCTCTTCAGCGGCGGGGGCTCAGGTATCGTCGCGAGGAAGGCGCGGATGTCGGCGAGATCCTGATCCGAAGCGACCTTCGCGGTGTAAGGCGGCATCGCGCCGGATGGATGGCGCACGTACTTGATCAGCGCGGCGGTCGACACCGGTTTCGGGGCGATGCGGGCGCCGGCTCCGCCCTGTCCGCTATAGCCGTGGCATTCGTAGCAGCCATCTTTGAGATAAAGCTTCTTGCCGTTCGCCGCGTTGCCCTCCTGCGCAAGTAAGGCGACTGGCAGGAGGATGCTGAAAACCAGATAGCGCATAGTTACCTCGGCTGCGTGATGACGTCGATCAGATAGGGGTTGCCGCGCTTCACTTCGGCGATGCCGCGTTTGATGGCGGGGGCGAGTTGCGCGGGATCGGAGATCGGGCCTTCGGCATTCACTCCCATGCTGCGGGCCAGCTGCGCGTAATCGATGTTCGGCTCCTTGATCGTAGTGCCGATGTCGCAGGTATCGATGCCGCGATTGTGCTGGTTGGCCATGCGCTGCAGCTGCATGATCTCCATGTGATAAGCGCGGTTGTTGTGCATGAGCGTGAGCATGGGGATCTTGTGATGGGCGGAAGTCCAGAGCGTGCCCGGGGCCATCATGAGGTCACCGTCGCACTGGATGCAGACAGGGATACGGCCATGCTTCTTGTTCGCGACCGCCGCGCCGAGAGCCGCCGGGGCCATGTAGCCGACGCCTTCTCCGCCGGCACCGCCGATGTAATGGTAGTGCTTCGTCATGTCCCAAAGGCGCAGGGGCCAGTAGCTGATCCAGATGGTGTCGGAGACGAGCGACCAGTCTTCGTTGCGCAGCTGCGACCAGAGCTCGGCGGAGAGACGCGCGGTGCTGATGGGGCTGGCGTCCCAGGCGTAGGTGGCGTTGGTGCGGTTCTGCTCGAGAGCCTGCGTGCTGGCGGCGGCGATCTTCGCGCCACGCGCGGTGAAGGCGCGGCGGCGATCGTCGGTCATCAGCTTGCGGACTTCTTCGATGAGGGAGGGCAGCGTGGCTTCGGCATCGGCGGCGATGGCGATGTCGGCGGCCTGGAAACGCTGGAAGTTCTGGTAATTCGACTTGTAGAAGAGATCCTGTGAGCTGATGGTGACGAGCTTCGTGCCGGGCTTGACGATGGGGCGCGCGATGACGCTGGTTTGCCCGGTGAGCTGGTTGACGACGCCGAAGAAGTCGTAGGTTTCGAGGCCGAGGATGAGATCGGCGCTGGTGACGAACGGGCGCGTGTTCCAGGAAATGTTGAGCGGATGCCGCGAAGGGAAATTCATGCGGCGATGCTGATCGATGACAGGGGCTTGCAGCAGTTCGGCGAGTTCGATCAGCGACGCGAGACCGGCGGGTGTGCGGGCGGATCGTGATGTGACAATGACGGGGTTCTCAGCTGCGACCAGCATCTTCGCCAGTTCGCGGACGGTGGCTTCATCGCCTGCGGGCGGTGAGGGGACGACGTACTTCGGAACACGGAGCGGCTCGCCGGCGGGGATGGGGTTTTCCTGGAGCTCGCCATCGGCAACGATCACGACGGGCATCTGCGGCGGCGTCATGGAGAGCTGATAGGCGCGGACCGTCGATTCGCCGAAGTGCTGGAGGGAGGCGGGATTGTCGTCCCATTTGGTGAATTCGCGAACCATGGCGGCGGCGTCCTGCACGCTGTGCAGCCATTCGACGGAACCGCGGCGCGCGTCGGCGTTCGAGATGTTGCCGAGGATGAGCATGTTCGGCACCTGATCGCAATAGGCGTTGTAGACGGCCATGGCGGCGTGCTGGCAGCCGACCGTGCCGTGCGCCATCGAGAGCGCGGGCTTGCCTTCGATCTTGGCGTAACCGTTGCCCATGGCGACGCCGATTTCCTCGTGCGTGGTGGTGATGAACTCGGGCTTGTTGCCGCCGTAGTTGACGATCGATTCGTGCAGAGAACGGAAGCTGGAGCCGGGGGTGGCGAAGATGTACTCGAAGGGGAGGGATTTGAGGACGTCGACCATGTAGTCGGAGCCGGGACGGTCGACGATCTGGATGTCGGCGGGGTTGGGAGTGGCGCCGGTTTCGGTGGCGCGCTCGGCAGTGGTGGGAGGACGGACTGCGGGGGTGGACGGGGTTTGGGCATGGGCGGGGACAGGGGTACCGACTAACGATGCGGCTGCTCCTGTCGCTGCACCTTTCAGGAAGCCCCGGCGATTCGGTTTGGACATTTGGAAGGACTCCTTCACTAAAGACTGAAAAACTTAGCCACGGATAAAAACCGGATAACAACTAAATATGATTCATCTGGATTACATCCTTGCCGATCTGAGAGAGCGACGTTTTGCCGCATTGGCGCATGGCTAACAACAGCTCCGCTTGCAGGATTTCTAACACACGCTCGACGCCTGGCTGGCCGAATGCGCTGAGACCCCACAAATAAGGGCGTCCGATGCCTACCGCTTTCGCGCCCAGGGCGAGAGCCTTTATGGCATCTGAGCCGCGGCGAATGCCGCCATCGACGAAAACCGGGATGCGGCCGCTAACGGCTTCGAGAACTTCGGGGAGCGATTCGATGGTGGGTTTGAGAGTTTCCATCGAGCGGCCGCCGTGGTTGGAGACGATGATGCCGTTGACGCCGTGTTCGACCGCGAGCGTTGCATCCTCGCGCGATTCGAGGCCCTTGAGCAGGAACTTCATCTTCGTGGTCTTCTTCACGCGGTCGACGAAGTCCCAGGTGAGCGAAGGCGGATTCATGCGGAAGCCGGCGAGGTCGAGGCCCTTGAACATGGGGCGGATGGAGAGGTCGGAGCCGGGCGCGCCGGTGTGGCAATCGGAGCAGGCGCGTTTGTCGGCGCGGCGGGCGCGGTTGAAGGTTTCGGTGTTGCGGCCGCCGAGGAGGTCGACAGTGAGGGCGAGCGCGGGACAGCCGGCGGCTTCGACGCGCTTGATGATGTGCTCGGCCTGCTCCCATTTGGCGGGGGCGTAGAGCTGATACCAGACGGGGCCGCTGCGGGCTTTGGCCACATCTTCATAACTGACCGAAGTCACGGTGGAGAGGATTTGCAGACTGTTGCGAGACTTGGCCGCGCGGGCGACGGCGGCTTCGGCGTCGGGATGGAACATGCGCTGCGCGCCAGTGGGGCAGATGAAGATGGGGGAGTCAAAAGTTGTGCCGAAGAGCTCGACCTTCGTGTTGACGTGGCTGACGTTGACGAGGCGGCGGGTGCGCAGCTGGATGTGCTGGTAGGCCTCGTGGTTGGCTTTGACGGTGAGGTCGTCATCGACGCCGGATTCCATGTAGCCGAAGTGCGCGACGGGGAGGGCGCGGCGGGCGGCGTCTTCGAAATCCATCACGCTGAAGGCGTCTTTGGGGCTGGTGAGGGGGACGAAGTATTCCGAGCCGGGAGTTTGCGCGGAGGCTCCAAAGGCCGCGAGGGGGCTGGCGGCGAGGAACTTGAGAAAGCGGCGACGGGCTGCAAGTTGGGAGGAAGGCATTCCTGGGAGGGAATTGTATCAACTCCGCCGAGGGGCTGCGGGGGCGGCGAGGGCTGGGCTGACGGCGTTGAAACTACAGGATTTAATGGGCAATCCGGTTCGTTTGGCAAAAATTCACTTTTTCCGGGATCGGAGCTGGGGCCGACTTCCGGCTCGGCGCCGACAGGGATCAGAACGGAGTGTTCTTCATCGTCACTCCAGTCGGGGAGGGGTGTTGCCTTGAGTTCCATCAGGGCCTGGTGGGAGCGGATGAAGGTGCGGGCGAACTTCGTCTCGTAGCGGTTCAGAAGATCGAGCGCGCGGGACTGGTCGGCAAGATTTTTGAAAGCCAGAGAGGCGCGGGCGCGGTGTCCCTGTCCATCGACGGCGGCGGCGAGCCTTTCGATCTCGTGATTGAGGGTGGCGCTTTCGAATTCCCAGACGCGATGCAGACGCCAGCGGCACATGATCAGAGTTTCGACGTGGTGCGTTTCGGTCTGCGTGCGGGGACGGAACTCGGCGTGGAGGCGCGCGGAGAGGGCGGCGAGCTGTTCAGGCGCTTCTCCGCGGATGACGATGGCTTCGGCGAGTAGGCCGTGTTTGAGGGAATTGGCCGAGGAGATTGCTTTGCCTTCGGGCGTGACAGGCCCGCGTGATTGCGCCCCGTTTTTGCGGGCAGCTTCGGTTTGACGCAGTGAACTCATGTGCGGCCACAGTATAGGCGCGCGGGGGCGGGTGGGGATGTTAACCATTTTGGAATCAGCGAAAAATGGCTGTGAACGGGTTGGAGCCGGCCGGGACCGGGGCGTCAGGCTCTGCGCAACCAGGACTCGCGGCCGGGTCATCAGCCGCCGAAATCGCGCTCCGCGCCTTCCTTCATACATGTCGGCCGGGAGCTCCTTATCGAATTGCCCCGGTGCAGGCCGGGTGTTGGAGTGCAAGAAGAAGATGCCGGACATCGCTACACCGAAGCAATTGGCTGGCGCGATGAAGTTTGCGTACGATTCGATATTCCTGGAGAATCTCCGGCGGGTTGGCTTTGGGAAAGGATTAGTGATGTTTGAAGTGATTGATATGAGCAAATTGCCAGTGCTGTATGTGAAAGAGACGGGAGCGTCTTTTCACAGTCAAAATGGCTGTTACGTGTTACAGAGAACGCCGGAAGAAGAATCTGGGAACGATGCCTGAAGACGAGGCTATATCGGCAGGACTTTCCAGATGTCCATACTGTCACGGAAAGGACGTTTCACGCTGACCGCGCTATTGCTCTTGGGAGGTCTTCCGCCAGCTCGCGTCTTGCGTTTCGCGGCGAGTTGGCGCTTCGCGATGCTGGGTGTCGATGTATCCGCCGCACCGCCCTTGCGACCGAGCCCGGCGGTAGCGTTCAGCCGCGTCTGTCCAATCAGGTCGTCCACCAGCCCAGCGCTGTTTTAAGATTTTCCCGCGCCGAGCCAGTGCGATTCCGGGGCAACGGCGGGCCTGGTTTCGAGGATCGGGTCCGCCTCGGAGATCAGGTTGCGAAGGGCGTTCTCGGTGCGACCGGATTGGCATGTTCCCACGGTAAAGCGATTGCCAGCGCTCGCGGTTTCAGGGGAACGAAGTATTCGGAGCCGGGCACCCGGGCGGACGCGGGAACTGAGAGCGCGGCGAAGCGGCTGGCGGCGAGGAATTTGAGAAAGCTGCGGCGGTCGGCCAGTCGGGAGAAAGGCATTCCTGGCAGGGATTGTATCAACTCCGCCGCCGGGCAGCGCAGCGAATCGGACGATCGTACGGTCGCCGGGTTCGATGAGCCAGGGTACGGGCTCGGCGGTCAGTGCGGTACACTGATCGCAGTGCAGCCGGGTTCCGGCGAAGCCTCAGGCGATCCGAGGGGAGAACTCTGGATCGCCACGTACACTGCCATACTGTACGACGTTCTGGATGGAAGAACAGGTAAACGCGTGGCTGCTTCAGTTCTGGAGCCGGATTAACACGGTTTGTTCCCTGTTCACCGCGGTCACCGCGACGGGCTCGGCAGTAGCGGTGTGGCCACTTTGGGGCCAGCCACAATACAGGATTGTGTGGGGCACGGTCACAGGGTGCGCCGCGTTGAGCTCGGTATTCGTGACCGTCTTCAGCGTGCCCGAGCGGGTCAGAACGCTCAGCGAGTTCTATTCGAAGTTTCTCAGGCTGCGGCTGAGCGTGCGGGCTTTTATCCAGGACATCGACACAATGGATCTGTCGGAGGCGCAGAAGCGGTTCAGAGAGTTACGCGACGAAGGCCACACATTGATTGCAAGTGCTCCGCCCGACATAGCGCTGACACGGGAACGAAGATTGAAGATTCAGGAGCAGCTTGACGCTATACTGAGGGCGAGGGGTACGCCGAATGAACGAAAAACACAGAGCCAAGAGTGCCCTCCGGGAACCTCCCAAGCCCGTCTCGAAGCCCCCCGCTAAAAAGAAGTAACTTTCCAGAGCATTCCCATGCGGACGAATCAGGCGATCGGATAGCGGTCGTCGGGTTCGACGAGCGCGATTGCGCCCGAGCCTGAGTACGGCCGCGGCCGGAGCTTCGCGGTGACCATGGCCGTGAAATCGTCGTCATCGCGGCGTTCGTCCCTGCCGATCGCGTCCGCGATTCGATCTTTGATGGTCGCGAGGCTCTGCTTGAGGCGGTCGATTATGTCCGTCATGGATACATATTCTACTCCCCACCGCGGCCGGATGCACTGAGATGATAAAGCGCATCGACATCCGCCTTGAAGTTTTCCAGCACCTGCTTGCGGCGCACTTTCATCGTCGCCGTGACTTCCCCGTGCTCGATGGTGAATTCGCGATAAAGCACGCGGAAACGCTTCACCTGCTCGAATGGCGCGAGCTGTTTGTTCACGCGCGTAACGATTCGATGCACCTCGGCGAGCACCTCGGGCGATTCATGCAGCGGAATGCCGGGGTTGTTCTCTCCGCGGATCGATTCGGCGACCGTCGCGTGAATGGTGAACAGCGCGACCAGGTGCGGCAGGCGATCGCCCGACAAGAACCACCTGGCTGATCAGCGGCTCGAACTTGAACATCCTCTCCACGCGCGAGGGGAAGATTTTCTTGCCGTTCGAGGAAACGATCAGTTCCTTCTTGCGACCGGTGATGCAGATGTAGCCGTCGGAATCGATGGTGCCGACGTCGCCGGTGTGCAGCCAGCCGTCGCGGAGAACTTCGGCGGTGGCGGCGGGGTCCTTGTAATATCCGCCCGAAAGACTGGCGCTGCGGATCAGCAGTTCGCCTTCTTCGCCGATGCGGAATTCGACGCCCGGGCAGAGCTTTGCCGATACTGCCGGGGCGCGGGGCGTCGATGGGGTTGAGCGCGGCGACGCCGCCTTCGGTGAGTCCGTAGCCTTCGATCAGCGGCATGCCGATGGCTTCGTAGAATTCGGCGAGGTCGGCGCCAAGGGGGGCTGCGCCGGAGGCCGCGACGCGAACCGGCCTCCGAAACGATCGCGGATTTTACTGAAAATGACGCGGTGCGCGAGTCGAGCAGCAGGCGGATGCGCAGCGGAACCCGCTTCCCTTCGCGCTTGTACCTGGCGGCGGCGAGCCCGAGGCCCAGCGCGGCGAAGAAGGCCTTCTGCGCGACGGCCGGCTTCTTCAGGATCTCGGTGCGGATGCTGGTGTAGACGCGCTCCCAGACGCGCGGCGGGGCGAGGAAGAACGTCGGCCGCACGGCCTTGATTTCGGGCTGTAGTTTGAGCAGGCTCTCGGCGAACGAGACTGGCGTGCCCGCTGAGGATGGGCAGGATCTCGACCACGACACGCTGCGCGATGTGCGCGGAGGGAAGGAAAGCGATCGTGATGTCGTCGGGCGTCAGCGGCAGCACGGCGGGCCCCATGTGGACGTTGGCGACAATGGCGCCATGCGTCGCCATCACCATCTTCGGTTCGCCCGTGGCGCCGGAGGTCAGGTAGAGGATGGCGTTGTCGTCCGGCCCGATATCGGAGGGGCGGAGCCGGCGTCACGTCCCAGTTCCCGCAGCACGCCGAGCGAAAGCGCGCCTTCGGCTTCACCGGTCAGCAGGATGAAGTGCACGACGGGCGCGTCCTTCAGCTTCGCGAACATTTTCGGGTCTTCCACGAAGAGCGCCTTCGCGTCGGCCATGGCGATGGTGCGTTTCAGGTCCTCGGGCGGATAGCTGGGATAGAGCAGCCGCGGCCACGGAGCCGTTAATGAGAATGCCCTGGTCGGCGAGATAAAACTCGGCGCGCGTTTCCGAACAGAGCGCGATGTGATCGCCCTTGCCGAGGCCGAGCGAATGCAGTCCGGCGGCGATTTCCTCGGCGGCTTCCAGATATTCGCGCCACGTCCAGGTGTGAACGTCTTTGCCGGCGGGCTGCCGCAGGGCGAGACGATGGCCGTGTTTTGCGGCGGCATCGCGCAGCAGATCGGGAATGGTTTGGATGTTCATTCAGTTCGTCGGCTTTACTTGATAACGGCGGAAGCGACACGGTCGCCCGCCAGTTCGGCGACGCGCTCCTGCAGGATTTCGTTCAGACGTCCGCGATCGTGCAGGGTCATGGCCGATGTCTCGATCGGGTCGCCGATGTTGACTTCGATATCGGCTGGACGAAGCAGCACGGAATGCATCGGCAGCACGCTGCGCATGTTCACCAGACCGACCGGCACCACAGGCACGCCCGCTTTGATCGCGATGTAAGCGGCGCCTTCTTTGAACGGACGGATGCCCGTTTCCGTGCGCCCGCCTTCCGGAAACACCAGCACGGAAATGCCGCGCGCGCGGATCAGCTTCGCGCCTGCCGACATCGATTTCAGCGACGCCCGCGCGTCGCCCGCGCACTACCGGCAAATGTCCGGCGCGGCGCAGATGCCAGCCGAGCAGAGGGATGGAGAACAGTCCTTTCTTGGCGAAAAAGCGAATCTCGACAGGGAAGCGCGCTGTAAAGTGCGGGAATGTCCATGTAGCTGGCATGATTGGACACCACCACGTAACTTCCCTGCGGGTCGAGCTTTTCCGCGCCACGCACGGTGGCGCGCACGAAACTGACGGCGAGCAGCATGCGCCCCCACTGGCGGGCGAGCAGGTGCTGCGTCCGGCCGGCGCGGTCCCAGAGCGAGCAGATGAGCGAAACGCAACCCATCGCGATGGTGAGCAGGATGGCTGCCAGGTCAGAAAACAGGACGGAGCGGAGTTTCCACACACGGATTGCGGAGCGAACCTCCATTATCGCTGTTAACGTCTTTTGCTGTTGGCAGTCTTGTAGACTATCCCATTAGGAGCCATTGATGAATAAATCGGTAATAACGTCTGCTGTTTGCCGGCGCGCTCGTCCTTGCCGGAACCAGTCTTTATGCCCAGAAGGGCGATGCCGCAAAAGGCAAAGAAGTGTTCGACGCCAACTGCAGCGTCTGCCATAACTCCGACAGCAAGAAGCGAAGATCGGCCCCGGGCTGAAGGGCATTATGAAGAGGGCCAAGATGTTGCACCGGGGACCAGAAACCACCACGGAGGCGAATATCCTAATCAAATCAATAAGGCGGCAACGGAATGCCGCCTTACAAAGACATGCTGTCCGACGCCGAAAAGGCCGACTGATTGCTTATTTGAAAACGCTGTAGTTTTCTGCGAACTGTACACGCGGCGCAAGCCGCGTTCGAGGTGGAAACGCGGCTGGCGCCGCGTGTACTAGCCCTTTGGTTGGCGATTTCGATGGCCTTCTTCAGGATCTGATCGTCCGCCGCCGGACCGCCGCCGGCGACCCCCGGGCCGGATTTCGGTGCTCCGGTAATACCGGGATTCGGCGCAGCGGGTTCTGAGTCATCGTCATCCACATCCGGACCACCATACGGGTCGGCGTCGGCGATCATGGTTTCCGGCGTCACGCCGTTGTCCTGAATCGATTTGCCGTCCGGCGAATAGTATTTCGCAACCGAAAGGATGATGGCGCTGCCGTCGTCCATTGTAATGGCGTTGAGGATCGAGGCGTCGCCGTAAGTGTGTTCGCCGACCAGCGAAGCGCGCTTGTCGGACTGCAGCGCGGCTGCCGCTACTTCCGCCGCCGCCGCCGTACCGCGATTCGTCAGAACCACGAGCGGCAGCGCGGTGATGTCTTTCTTCGGATCGGCGTCGAAATTCTTTCGCGGCGATTTCTGACCCATCAGAGTACGTAATCAGGCCCTTGTCCAGAAACAGATTGGCCAGCTCGACGCCATCTTCGGGATGCCCGAGGCGGAGTAGCGAAGGTCGAGAATCAGCTTCTTCGCGCCCTGCTTCTGCAGATCGGCAACCGCGGTCGGCTGCCTCTTTGACGCGGCCGTAGCCCATGGTGGCGATCTTGATGTAGCCGATGCCGTCGGGCAGCATCTTCGATTCAACCGGCGGGGCGGTGATGACCGCGCGCGTCATGGTGAGCTTCTGCGGCTCGGGCTTGCGACGCAGGACCGAAAGGTCGACCGTGGAGCCGGGCTGCGCCTTTCAGCAGCAGGTTGGCATAAGCGAGCGGCATGTCCCGCGTGGCGATGCCTTTGATCGATTCGAGCATGTCGCCCGTGGTGAGACCGGCTTTCGCGGCGGGCGAACCGGGGATGACGGAGACCACCGTGATGTAGCCGAATTTCTTGGCCAGCACCATGCCGAGGTCGCCCTTGTACGTGTCGTAGTTCTTCAGGTAGTCCTTGTACTGGTCGGCGTTCAGGTAGCTGGCGTAGGGATCGATGGATTCCAGCAGCCCGTTGAGCGCGCCGAGCGTGACGCTGCTCATGTCGGGCTCTTCGACGTACTCGCTCTTGATACGCGAAAGTACTTCCGAGTACACAGCCAGATGTTTGTAGACGTTGTCGGAAGAGACGCCTTCATCGGTCGGCCGCGCCTTTGCTGACAACCCCGCCGAAAAGCAGCAGGGCCACCATGCAGGTGGAGGAAAGTACGACTACAAACTTGGTACGGCTGTTCATATATAGGTCCAGACGCGGACCGCGCGTCCGCTGTTTCGATTATATGACCTGGCACCGGTGCGCGGCGCGGCCGGCAGCCTCTTTACTTCGTTTCCCCAACTGCACTTCGTTTCCCCAACTGCTTTCTGCCAGTGCAGAATCACGTTGACAGTCCGCTGGCCCTCCGTGGAGACGTTCACGAGGAATCGCTTCCCGTCCGGGTGCGGGCTGTAGCTCCAATTATTGCTCTGCGGAACCCTCAGGGTGGCTCTGTAGTCAAAGAGCGTTTGCGGCGTGTCGAAGCGCAGTCCGCCGTGCCCGTCCGTCCCCAGCGCTGCCGCCATCATGCGCCAACGCTTTGACTTACGCCAACAAAAAAGAGTTCCTTTCCGTCGGCACTCCAGCGAGGTTCACGTCCGCCTTCTGTCGATACCTTCCAGACTCCGGAGCCTGACGGGAAAAGGCGAGCATAGACCTCATACCGGCCAGACTCATCGGAGGTATATGCCAGCCACTTCCCATCGGGCGAAAACTGACCCTGAGTCTCGTCGGCGGGGGCGGCCAGAAATTTCACAGGTGCACCCAACTTCCCCGACACGACGGGCACATAGGCGATATCGTCGCGTGTTTTTGGATTGATCTCGTTGATGACGATAAAGCGTCCGTCGCGCGACCAGTCCGCGGGCACCCAGCGGCCTTGAATCTGGTCTGTAGCGAATACGTCTTGCCGACCACCGTGAATATCCAGCAGGTAGACATCATCCCCCTCAGCGCCTTTCATATGGACCCAAAGGCGAGCGCTGTCAGGCGACCACAAGGGCACGCTGTGGTTACCTCGGGGAATCAGCCTGCTGGCGGAACTTCCGTGCGCCAGATCGTAGAGCCACAACTCGTCGCCATCCTGGTGCTGATGAAGTACGACGGCCGAATTGCCGCCCGGCGATATGCTCACAGCGGACTGGGCAGTGCGCGAGCCAAGCTGGCCGATTTCCTTGCCAGTCCGATCGAACCAGGTGAGCTGATCCTCCCGGGAAGCTCCAGCCAGATAGACGAGCGTACCATCTGCCGCTGCCGAAGCGCCGACCTGATCGAGGACCGAAGACGACGATGCCTGGGGGGCGACAGGAAATGGATCGCCGATAGGTTGAAGTCTCGAATCGTCGAACGGCTGCGCCATCAAAGTGCTGGCGAGTGACGTTTATTTGCCCACCGTCGGAATGGTCTACAATCGGACCAAATGACTTTTCTCCGCCCGTTTCACCGCATCGGCGGAGATTAGGCGGTCGAATGTCACGAAACTGCCCCGATGTTTTACGGCGAGCGCCAGCAGGTAGAGATCGGTAATCTGGCGTGGCCCATGAATGCGCGACGGGTCGAGTAATGCGGGATCCAGCAGGCTGAGGTCGTCGGGCCAGAATTCGTGAAGTCTGGTCTTGCTCGCCGTTGCGAGCCGTTCGACCACAGCCTGGACAGGCAGCGCGCCGGGGTATCCGGGGCTGGACATGACGCGGACACAGCCGTTCTGCGTGATCGGACACGATGCCCATCCGTTGTGCGCATTGCCGCTGAACCAACTGGTTGCGGGGACGTGCAGGCAATGATCGGAATCGAGGAGCGCTATCAGAACGTTGACGTCAAGCAGCGCCCGCATCAGTAAGCGTCATCTTCGCGAAGATGGTCTATGAGATCGTTCGTCACGACCCCGCCGCGGCTTGGGAACGGCTGAAATCCCCGCGCCGGCTTCTGTTCCCCGCGAGGACCAGTTTCCCGATGGGCCGTGAGAGCCAGACGCGCCAGATCGGAGAGTACGGCTCCCATGGTTCTGCCCTCTCTGCGGGCCCGCTCCCTGGCGGCCTGCAGAACGTCATCCGCGATTTCCAGCGTGGTGCGCATAATTCTGATGCTAACACATCAAACATCAGATGCACACATTGTGGCGGCCTGCGTAAAAGGTTGATATCGCAGACCAGACCGGGTTTCCGGATTCAATAATGGGGATGCGGTGCGCCATGTCGCAAATGCTCGATGAGATTCGGCAGCAGCCGGTGACGCTGGCAAGGTCGCTGGCGTCGGAACTGCGCCGGATTGAGAAGTTCCGGACAACGATCGAGCGCCGCAAACCGCGCCTGGTGGTACTTGCCGCGCGCGGGACTTCGGATAATGCGGCGCAGTTCGGACGCTATCTGATCGAGATCACGACAGGGATTCCGGTGTCCCTGGCCGCGCCCTCCGTGCTGACGCTTTACGAAGCGCGCATGAACTACAAAGACGCCCTGGTTGTCGCGATCTCGCAGTCGGGGGAATCGAGCGACACGAACCGCGTGCTGGAGGTGGCGCGGAAAAGCGGCGCGGTCACCGTCGGGATTACGAACGAGGCGAAGAGCACGCTGGCGGGGCTTGCGGAGCATGTTTTTCTGGTGCGCGCCGGGCGCGAGAAGAGTGTCGCCGCCACGAAAACCTACACGGGTCAGCTGATGCTGCTTTACCTTCTGGCCTATGCGCTGGGGGCGAAAATCCGCATAGAGGAGCTGGAGCGTCTGCCCGATCGGGCCGCAGTTGCATTGACGCTGGAACGCGAGATGACGGCGCTGGCGGAACGCTGCCGGTTCATGCATCATGCCGTCGTGGTGGGGCGCGGGCTCAACTACGCGAACTCGCTCGAATTCGCGCTGAAGATGAAGGAGACATCGTACGTGGTCGCGGAAGGATTTTCCTCGGCCGATTTTCTGCACGGCCCGGTCGCGATGGTGGAAGCGGGTTTCCCGGCCTTTCTGTTTGCCCCGTCCGGCGCCACGTGGCCGCCCATGGAAGAGATGCTGACGCGCCTCGACGGGCTCAGAGCGGAAACGGTGGTGATTACGGACCGGCGGAATCCGGAAGCGGCGACATCGGGCGCAGCGCGTAATTTCCATTCCCGCGCGAATCGGGGAACTGTACACGCCGATTCCCTACATCATCCCGGCGCAACTGTTTGCGGCGGCGCTGGCGGCAGAAAAGAATCTCAATCCCGACCGCCCGCGAGGTCTGGGCAAAATTACGAAGAACCGCTGAATGGCTCTCAGCTATCAGCCGTCAGCTCTCGGCCGTCAGCCCTCAGCTAATGACACTCGGTACCACCGATACTTTCAGTGGCGCCGATTCGGTCAGGCCGTGGCAGGTAAATGGGAACCATTCCTTTTAAGCTGACAGCTGATAGCTGACGACTGACAGCCTCGATAATAAAGCTTGCGACTGAACCGATTCAACGAACGCATCACGCGCGGCGGTATTCTGTTTCTGCTCGGCGTGCTCGCCACCGGGGCGGTAGCGTTTCTCACAGGCAATAACCTGCTGTTCCTGATCTTTTCGGCTATGCTGGCTCTGCTTCTGGTGTCGGGCTTTCTCAGCCGGCTTGTATTGGCAGGCCTCGAGATCGAGCTGCTGTTGCCCGAACACGTTTTCGCGCGTGCGCCCATGGAGGCGCGGGTGCGCATCCGCAATCTGAAGCGGCTGACGCCTTCGTTTTCAATTGAACTGACCGGTCTGCGGGACCCTGTCTATTTCCCGCTGATTCCAGGACACGGCTCGATCGAGGCCGCCGGGCAGATCGTGTTCCCGAAGCGCGGGCGGCATCACGAGAATCTGTTTGTGATTTCCACCCGGTTCCCGTTCGGCTTTCTGCGCAAGAGCACCACGGTGGAACTGCGGCGGGAGACGATCGTTTATCCCGCCGTCTTTGATGAGCTGATGGGGGCGCGCGAAAGGATGCAGCTGCTGGTCGATTCCGCGGCGGGCGAGCTGGAATCGCACACGCGCGGCGAAGGGCGCGATTTTTACC
This sequence comes from Terriglobia bacterium, assembly GCA_963832905.1. GTDB lineage: Bacteria > Acidobacteriota > Terriglobia > Bryobacterales > Bryobacteraceae > BOG-234. Next base: position 180,008 of record CAWHVO010000004.1, read on the forward strand.
GCATCCGGCCCTACGAGCCGCACGACAACGCGCGCCACGTTGACTGGAAAAGCACCGCGCACACCGGCGGGCTGCAGGTACGGGAGTTTACGCGCGATCAGGACCGCGCGGTGGAGATTTTCTTCGATCGGCGGGTTCCGCCCGGTAGTCAGGAGCGGTTTGAGGAGCTGGTCGAAGACTGCGCGTTTGTGGTGTGGGAACTGGCAGAGCGCGAAGCGGCAATCTGGATGCGGTCGCAGCGCTTCGCAAAGGCATTGCCGGAGGAGGGCGATGTGTACGACCTGATGCGGTTCCTCGCGCTGGTGGAACCGATTGTGGTGGACAAGGCGGCAGATTCGATCGTCGACGAGGCGGTCAATCCGGCGAATCTGCAGATTGTGTTCCGCGTCGGCAGCAGCGGTTAATACCAGGTCATGGTTTCGATGCCCGCACCCGCCTGAAAGCGCTTCAGTTCTTTGCCTTCGATCATGTTGACGACGGAGACCGAGCCATCGCCGTGATTGCCGACGATCATGGTGCGGTTGTCCGGCGCGAAGCCCATGCCCATCGGGGTCTTGCCGATCGGCACAATGAGCTGTTTGCCGTGCAGGTCGTTCGCCCTGATGATGTTCAATATCTGCGAATTGTTGTCGGTTACGATATGCGCGCCGTCGGGTGAGTAGCGGACGCGCGAGGCGGCACGCATGTTCTGTTCGAGCGGAACATTGTCGATGATTTTGTCGGTGGCCGTGTCGATCACGTGCAGCACCGGATCCTTATAATCCAGTGCGACCACGCGCTTGCCGTCGGGCGAGGCAGAGACCCCTTCGGTGCCGTTCGGCACGGCGATGTGCCCGGCGATCTTACGCGCTTTGAGATCGATGACCGTGATGAACGGGCGGTCGTTCTTGTTTACCGCATAAGCCTTGCTCGCATCCGGCAGTACGGCGATCCAGTGGCTGGTGCCTTCGGTGTCGATAGCGTCCGTGATTGTCTTCGTCTTCGGATCGATGATGAGGAGCTTGCGCGAGGCATCGCAGCTGACGTAGAGCGTGCCTTTCGAATCGACCTGAATACCGTGCGGCGCGACGTAGGGCGACACGTCGATGCTGCCCGTCTGCATGCGCGTCGTGAGATCGATGATCGCGATGGTGTGCTCGGGGTTGGGATTGCGGCCGTAGACGCCCGCCCCGTAGATGGGCACGTACGCGGTCTTGTGATCGGGGGAGAGCGCGATGTCGTGGGGGTTGACTCCGACCTCGATGTTAGAGATCTCCGTCCAGTTCTTCGGATCGTAGAAGCGAATGTGGTGACCGACTTTGTCGATAAGGATGAGCCCGGTGGTGCCCGTCGGGTTGTTCGGGTCGGTCTTTGCCGACGCTACGGCCGTCGTGATGGCGAGGGCGGCGAGAAGTCTTCGTGTCCGCATGGCCGTATGATATCGCCGATCCGCGCCGATTTACTTCAGCATCGGTTTGATGCCATCGGGGAGCGGGTACCGGTCGGTGTTGAGCAGCATCGAGACCATGTTGTAGTAACCCGTCGTGCCGACGAGGTCGACGACACCGCGCTCGCCGAACTTGTTGACGGCGGCTTTGAACGCAGCGTCGCTGACCTGGTGGGTGGTCAGGAGTTCGTGGCAGAAGTTGTAGACGATGGTTTCGTCGGCGTCCATCGGGGCGGGGCGTTTGCCGGTGGCGAGCGAATCGATGACGGGCAGCTCGACGCCGTATTTCAGGCCGTCGCGCCGGTGCGCATACCACTCGTATTGGGAGGTCCAGAAGCGCGCGGTGATGAGGATGGCGAATTCGTTCAGCTTGCGCGGAATGGAGGAGTGAAAGCGCTGGGCGGCGCCGAATTTCTGGGCGAGGTCGCCCATCTCGGGGCTCCGCAGCAGCACGTTGAAAGGACCGGTGGTGGTGCCGCGTTCGCCCGAGAGCAGGTCGTCGATCATGGTCTTCTGCTCCGGGGTCATTTCCTCCCACTTCAGGGGACGGAAACGGTTACCGCGAAGCTGCAGGTTTGCCGGAGCGGAGGTTTGCGCGATGGCCCCACTGAGTGCGGCGAGCAAAGCCAGAATCGCAGGGCTGCTTTTCATAACGGCTGGGATGATATCACGGCGCGGACCTGCCACACAGGCGGAGAGACCGCTATCTTCTTCCAGTCTTGCGGGAATGGAGACGCCGATCTAAACTGATTCTCTTTGCGTCCGAATGCCTTCCTTAGCTATAGACGCGCCCTCCGAAAAACAGGCGCCAGCCGGGTTGCCTGGGCTGAGAGCCCACGTTCCGGAACTCGATGGTGTTCGGGGCATCGCTGTTCTGCTTGTAGTTCTTTATCACCTGGAAACCTACGCGGGGGTGGGTAACAGCCCGACATTGTACGGCTATATTGCATCGATTGGATGGTCCGGCGTAGACCTGTTCTTCGTACTCTCCGGCTTTCTGATAACCGGAATTCTGCTTGATACCAGCTCCCAGGAGAACTATTTTAAGAATTTCTACGCCAGACGGATACTCCGGATCTTCCCGCTCTATTACTTTATGGTTGCCGGCATCTTCTTCGCCGGCCCGCCTCTTCTTCGGCATCTCTCCCGCGCCGATCTCATCGGTGAATGGATCAAGCCGGGCATTCAGATCTTTGCCTGGACCTTTACGCTGAACATTCCGTTTGCATTTCATCTCAACCATATCTCCACACTGATTCACCCTCTTTGGTCCCTTTCAGTCGAGGAACAGTTCTACCTGATCTGGCCCGTGACCGTTTATGTGCTGACGTCCAGAACGCTCCGCCTGGTCTGTGTTGCATTGGTGGGGAGCGCTCTGGTCGTGCGGATCGCTTTCGTCGTCGCGGGAGAAAGGGCCGCAGCCTTTGCGCTGACGCCCTGCCGCACCGACTCGCTCGCGTTAGGTGCTTTGCTCGCCCAGGCAGTGCGCACGCGCGGCGGACTGGACATGATCGGGCGCTGGGGTTGGAAGACGTTTGTCGTTGCTCTTGCCGGCGTTACACTTATCGCTTTCTTCCGGGGGACAGGCGGCACAGATCCGGTCGTAGTGACAGCTGGAATCAGTTTGCTGGGCATCTTCTACGCCTCTGCTCTGGGCGCAGTGGTTTCCGCTCCGCAGAAATCGATTTTCAGGCGGGGACTGCGTCTGCCTATGCTTCGGTTCCTCGGCAAACACAGCTACGCCGTTTACATGTTTCATCAGGCGATCATCATCACGATGGTGCATAACCTGTCGCCGGCGAGTCTTGCGCTGACGTTGCATTCGACGTTCGGCGGCTGGTTGGCTTTCGCCGCCATATTCGGCATCGTCGCGATAACCGCCGCCATGGCGAGTTGGTGGTTGCTCGAAAAGCACTTTTTGGCGTTCAAACGCAGGTTTGGTTATCAGACCCGACACCGATGATCCGATCGATATCCCGCGCAATCGCCTCGTCGTCAGGTGTCTGTCCGGCACCCTCTGTCATTCGCAGCGTGAATGCCGTTTTCCGAATGGACTGCAGCACCACGGCTCTTCGCCGGGCCAGCTGACAGCCGATGGCTGAAAGTTGACAGCCGTTCTACTCCGACCGCGTAGTTCGGGAAAGCCCATGATCGTAGTTCCTGCCACCGCAGGCAGGACAAACCCGTCATAGCACACAGCAGCCAAACTACCGGCGCTGGCGCCGGAATGGCCCAACCTTCCCGTAACACCACGAGCCAGGCGATCACCAGCAGCAATAACACTCCAAATCGTTTCCATTGTCGTTCGACCAGAGACCAGATTGCAGCCGCGTAGGGTAGGGAAAGGATCAGATCAATTACATAATGTTCACCTAAACCCAATGTCGCTACAACCGTCATAGTCAAGATCAGTCCGAAAAAGACTGCAACCCCTTTGCCGCAATATTTATAAGCAAACCAAAGCAATAGCAGCGTCCATGTCACATGGCCGCTTGGCGTCGTATTGAGCGGCAACCCCGGCTGAACAAATGTGCGATGTGGGTGGACCAACGGCATAGGCAGTCCATTTGGGTATGGATAATGAGTCCGAAACAGATAAACGGGCCCCGCCGCTGGACACAGCGCATAAAGCGGCAGGATCAGGCAGGCACTACAAACGAGTACTGCCAGATATTTGCGCCGCACAACCTCCGGCAGTAATAGATACATTACGACAAAGAGCAATGGCAAGGACGACCAAATCACTTTGCATGTCCAAAAGAGCAACGGTTCCGATATGAGGAGTCTTCCCAAAGAAGGCTGAGGGTAGCCGAAGGTGGCGTCGAAGGACCAAAGAAGCTCATCCACTGAAGCGACGCTGGTGGACGGACAAATCAGTTGGAAAAAACATCCGAACAAAAAGGGATATGCTAAAAGCCCGATCTCCGGTAATAAGACAGAGTGGCGCATAAAGAATCTGGCAACCAAGAGCAGCACGACTCCGCAGCAGACAAACCAGACCCACAAGTCCCAATGAACATGAACCGACATGATCGTTAATGACGGGTGCCAGAAAAGCATGAAGAAAATCATGAAAAGCACAAAAGCGACGGTAAATACCGCCGCAGTTGTGGATTGTGGCATCGATCGCTCGGTCGCCACGCATTCTCCGGGTGCGACTGGTTCCGCTTCGACTTGCCTCATTTGGCGCTCAGAAAACCACCAGAGATCGATCTGACGTAAAACACATGCCCGAAATGCGAAACGCAGCGTCCCGCCATTTTCGGTATACCGGCAAAGTATACTGCGGGCCAGGCTTATGATGGAATGCGCTGTTAGTGAACACTAGCCAGGTATCCGAAGTCAGTATCCAGCCGTTTGGAGATGTTGACAGTAATTTCCCGGTATGGCCGCTCTCGCCGGAGGAATCGATTCGGCGACCCGGGCTGCAAACGCAGGTTCGTTTTTCGAATGGACCGCAGCACCACGGCTCTTCGCCGGGCTGGCTCACAGCCGATAGCTGAGGGCCGTTCTACTCCGTTCTCCACTTCCGCCCGTCGCGCCTGATCAGCTCGTCCGCTTCCTTCGGTCCCCACGAGCCCGCTGCGTAGTTCGGAAAAGCCCGCGCCGGCAGCGCTTTCCACACATCAAGCGATCGGCTCCACCACGCTCCAGCCGGCTTCCACCATGTCGGCGCGCTGGAACAGCGTCGCGTCGCCGATCATGCAGTCGTAGAGCAGACGCTCGTAGCCGGTGCTGGGCTCGGTGCCGAAGTAATCCGCGTAGCGGAAATCCATCTTCACGTCGCCGATCTCGCACGTGCGCGCCCGGAATCTTGGCGCCGAAGCTCAGCGAAATTCCTTCGTCGGGCTGGATGTGAATCACCAGCATGTTCGGCGTCAGCTGGTCGACCGGCGTATCGCGGAACAGGACAAACGGCGCGCGGCGGAACTGGATGACGATTTCCGTGTACGCGCTTCGGCAGCCGCTTGCCGGTGCGGATATAAAACGGCACGTCGGCCCAGCGCCAGCTGTCGAGCTGGAGCTTCAGCGCCACAAACGTTTCGACGTTCGAATGCGGCGTCGACAAACTGTTCGCTGCGATAGGCGGGCACCGACTGGCCGTCGATCGCGCCCTCGCTATACTGTCCGCGCACGGCGCGCGTGAGAACGTCCTCGGGCTGCATCGGCTGAATGGCGTGCAGCACCTTCGACTGCTCGTCGCGCACGGCGTCGGCCTGAAAGGAAACAGGCGGCTCCATGGCGGTGAGCGAGACGAGCTGCAGCAGATGGTTGGGGATCATGTCGCGCAGCGCGCCGGCGTGTTCGTAGTAGCCGCCGCGCCGCTCGACGCCCAGGCTTTCGGCGACCGTGATCTCCACGTGATCGATGTAGCGGCGATTCCACACCGGTTCGAAAATGCCGTTGCCGAAGCGGAACACCAGAATGATTCTGCACGGTCTCTTTGCCCAGATAGTGATCGATGCGGAAGGTCTGGCTCTCCCTGAGGACCTGGGCGATTTCGCGGTTCAGCGCCCTGGCGGACTCCAGATCGCTGCCAAAAGGCTTTTCCACGATCACCCGGCGCCACGCTCCGGGGTCTTCATGCGTGAGGCCCTGATCGCCGAGCTGGCGGATGATCTCCGAGATGAACCGCGGCAGCGTGGCGAGATAGTAAAGCACATTACCCTGCGTGTCGTACTGACGGTCGAGTTCGCCCATTCTGTCTTTGAGGCGGACAAAGTCGGCGGGATTGTCGAAGTCGCCCACCATGTAAGAAGTGTGGTCGGCGATCCAGTCGCAGATCTCGCATTCGCCGGGTGCGCCTGCGTATTGGCGCAGTCCCTCGCGCGTGCGCTGCCGGAAATCTTCGTCGGAAATTTCGTCCTTGGCGAAACCAAGTACGGCGAACTCTTTGGGAAGCAGATGCGCGCGCGACAGATTGAAGAGCGCGGGGAGCAGCATACGGGTGGTGAGATCGCCCGAGGCGCCGAAGATGACCATGACGCAGCGGTCGGCGACACGGCCGGCATCGCGGGTTTCCGAATAAGCTTTCTCCGCCATGCATTCAGTTTCGCAGGGGATTGCGAACTTTCAGCTCAGGCCGGACGGGTGGGGTTTTGGCAGGGGGTTAGCGGATTCGGGGAATTCAACAGAGGTTAATGCGTTGGTGGGTGATTTTCCCGCCGTGCCTGAGCTGTGTTACTAAGTTCACGGCTAAAGTGGAAGCAAGCCACGTGCCAAACCCGCGCGACCCGAAAATCGCATCTATGAGACGGCTTTGGGGTTTCGGATCGGGTGCTTCAAACGCGCATCTATTTCACATTCGGAACGCTCGCCGGGAGCTGCGACGCCCCCGGAATCGTGCCTTTTTCAACGTCAATCAGATCGATGTGATTGACTTCCAGGGTCGCGCCAATCGTCTGATCCAGCGCGATGCGCGCGCCCTGATACTGGACCCGGGCCGCCAGTTCCGACGACTGGGCGGCGGCGAGGTCCCGCTGCTCCACAATCACGTTGTAGGGGAACGACGCGCCCAGGTTGAACTTCTTCTCCTCGGCGTCCAGAAGCTGCTCCTGCAGGATACGTCCCTGCACGGCTGCTTCATAACGTGCACGCGCCTGGTGCAAAGCCACCACTGAGTTGGTGACATCCACGTCGGCCTGGTTCATATCCTTGGCGGTGATCAACTGCTGTTGCCGGAGTGAGAGCTGGTCGATGGCATGGTCGGCGAGCGCCGCGCGGTCGTAGATCTGCAGGGAGGCGAAGAAGCCGAGACTTTCACTGGGGAAGTTCTGACGGAAAACCTGGGAGAGACCGGTGCCGATACCTCCGCGGAAGAAGGGATCGGAAGCGAAGGACACGCCGGGGGCAAAGGTGATTGTTTGGGGCGCGCCAGCGAGACCGGCGGTGCTGCGGCTGGCAAAAACACCGGCGGAAGGCAGCAGTCCGTTGATCGTGCCGAGCGCGGAGATCTCGGCGGACTTGACGTTGCCACGCTCTACGATGAGGTCGCTCCGGTTGTTGAGGGCGGTCTGGACCAGATCTTTGACCGGCGGGATGTCGTCTGTCGACGGAATGACAAGCTGGTCGACAGGAATGATCTCGACGTTCTGGAGCAGAGCATTACCGGGCCCAGTACGGCTGATCAGGTTCTTGAGGCGAACCTGGTCAGTGGCGACGGCCGCCTGCGAGTTCACCAGCGAGAGCTGGCTGGAGGCCACCTGATTTTGGGCGGTCGTAACGTCGAGCTGCGCCAGCGCGCCAAGCTCGAGACGGCGTTTGCTTTCGTCAAGGAAGCGCTGCGCGGTGTCGAGCGCGGATTGCTTGGCCTTGACGTCCTCGTAGTCGGCGACGAGAGCGTAATAGGAGTTCAGCACGTTGACGACGACGGCGATCACCTGCGTTTTGAAGTTGAGCGGCGCGTCGTCGAGGTTCATGCGGGCCACTGTGATGTTGCGCTGGTTCAGTTTGATGCCGAGGCCCTGGAGGAGGTTCTGCTGCACACTGAACGAAAGCGCGGGAGCAGAGGAGGGGTTGAGCACGTCGAGCGGCGCGTTTTCGTTGACGTAGTGGTCGTTGTAGCTGACCGTCACCGACCCGCCGGTGGCGAAACCCTGCTGATAGCTTCCGGAGTAACCGCGCAGACCCTGAATCAGGTTCGACGTTTCGGTCACTCCGGTGAACGGCTGCGGACCGCTGCGGTGGCTGTAGGTGTCCGATTCCTGAAAAGTGGGGTCGAAAGTCGGCGTTACGGGGCCGACCTGCGACACCGTGGAGTTTGAGGTGGTCCCGCCGGAGCCGCCGCGGGAAGCGGCAAAGGAAACGCCGGCGGCCGCGGCAGCGCCAAGCGCGCCCTGTCCGTTCTGGATGGAAGACGCCTGGGACGATCCGCTGGGCACGCCGGGCAGCGTGCCGCCCGCCTGCGAGCGCTCCAGATTCCAGGCCATTATGGGGAAGTTGTAGCGCGCGTTTTCGATGTCGATATTGTTTTCGAGCGCGAGCGCGACGGCGTCGTGCAAGGTCAGATAGAGCTTACCGGCGCGGATCAGAACCTCCATCCGTCCGGAATCGGAGAGACGTACGGGCGGTATGGCAGTTGGAATGTAAGGCCGCCACAGAATGGGCACGGTGGGGCGCACGGGTTCAATGCCCATATTTGGCTGCGGGGCGGGCTGCTGCGCCCAGACCGGCGATGCGGCGAGAAAAGAGCAGAGGATTGCGCAGGCGCGCACGCCGAAGGTCCGTGGTGCGCGAAGAGCGCAAGCGCACAGGCCGAAGGTCCGTTGTGCGCGAAGACCAGAGAGCCGGCGGCCGTTCATTTACTTCACCCCCTGCGGAAGCGTGCTCGGCAGCGCGCGGACATGACCCGCAACGGCTTCCTCCATCGAGATGTGATTGACTTCGAGTGTGCGGCCGAGCGCCTGATCGAGAGCGATTTTGGCGTGGCTGTAGTTGGCCATGGCCTGGGCTTCCGAACTCTGGGCGGCGGAAAGATCGCGCTGGTCCTGCACCACCTGATAAGGCGTACCGGCGCCGAGCTCGTACTTGCTCTGGTCTGCTTCAAACGTTGCCTGGGAGAGAATGCGCGCCTGCACGGAAGCCTCGTAGCGTACGCGCGCCTGCTGTATGCCGATCACCGCGTTCTGCACGTCAACGCGTACCTGGTTCACCTGCTTCTGATAGTTCAGCTCGTGCTGCCGGATTTCGAGCAGACTCGTCGCGTAATCCGCCTGCGCAGCGCGGTTGCGCAGCGGAATGTTCAGCGAGAGACCGGCCGAGTAGTTCGGATAATCGCGCTCGAATATCTGCGACAGCATATTTCCGTAGTTACCCGTGAAAGTGCCCGACGGGGGCGGGGTACCGGCGGACAGTCCAAGAACGTTGGGTGAGCCGGTCAGGCCGTTGTTAGTCAGTTCCGCGAAGACCTGCAGCGTCGGCTTGAGGGAGTTCTTGATGCCCACCAGATTCATGTGGTCGCTGTCGAGGTTGATCTTCGCCTGCTCGATTTCAAGCCGGTCCTTCATGGCGCCCGCGACCAGATCGTTAACCGGCGGCAGATTGTCCTGTGGCGGAATGGTCATGCTGTCGAGTGGAATGATGTGGACGTCGGCGAGATCGGTGGTCGTGATGCCCTGGCGGCTCAGCGCGTTCTTGAGAATGGTTTCCTGCTGCAGGATGTTCGTCTGGGAGATGACCAGATCCTGGCGCGCGGTGTAAAGCTGCGACTGGGCGCGCGTGACTTCGATTTCGGCGAGCGTGCCGATGCGGACCTGTTCCTGATTGTTCTTCAGCAGCTGCTCGGCGGTCGCCACTTCCTGCTGTTTGGCTTTCAGATCCTGATTGAAGCTCACCAGATCCCAGTAGAGATTGAGCGCGGCGGTCACGGTCGTGATGACCTGCTGCTTGAACTGCAGGTCGGTGGCCTTCATGTTGTTCTTCTGCACCCGAATGTTGCGCCCGTTGACGGCGCGGCCGAAGCCGTTAAGCAGATTCTGCGTGACCGTGAGATCGATATCGCCGCTGGTAAACGGATTCAGGCTGTACTGATGGCTGTTGAAGCGGTTATAGGTGCTGGCGAAGGTGAACGTGGCGGTGGTGCCCGTGACAAAATTCTGCGAATAGGAATTCTGAAAGCTTTTGATGTTGTCGATCAGCGAATTGGTCCCCGTGAGCTCCGTCAGGCTCTGCGGCGAAGTTGAGTGCTGAAACTGCGCGATGCTGGTGATGGTTGGATCGAGCCCGAGCAGATTAGGACCGAGCTGCGTGATGATGCCGCCGCCCGCGCTCACACCCGCGCCGCCGCCCGAGGCCGGAGCGCCATTGGTGTTGACGCTTACGCCGCTGAGGCTGACGCTGGTGGGCCCGGGGGAAACGTTCTGACCGACGTTGCGCAGCAGGTTGCCGCTTTCCGCGCGCCGCAGCAGCTCGCGCGCCAGCAGCGGGCCATAGCGCTGCACTTCGATGTCGATGTTGTTTTCAAGTGCGAGGGCGACGACGTCCTGCGCCGAAAGATAGAGATTGCCGGCGCGGACGAGCGAGTCGAAGCGGGACGTGTTGGCCAGATTGATCGGCGGAATCTGGCGCGCCTGATAAGGGCGGGTCAGCCAGCCGAAGCCGCCTTTGGGTGGATCGATGCGAACCGCGGTCTGCGCGCCGGCGGGCATGCCCGCAATTACGACGGCCAGAAACGGGGCAAAAGTGCGGACGATTGCTTTCATCATTTGAAAAATGTTTCCAAGCAGGAGAATACGTGCGCGAGCCTGGTGTGGTTCGCGTTTTGTCCAACGCGCACAACGAACCTCCGGTCTGTGCGCTCGGTGATCGCCTGAGCGTTAATTTCCAATGGTATAGTAGCCGTTTGTGACGCCGCAACCGGACCGCGTTCTGGATTTGTTTCGAGACACCGGCGCATATCTGCAGGGACATTTCCGGCTGTCGGGCGGGCTGATCATCGGTCATGAAGTCGCGCGCACTATGAATGTTCGTTTTCTCTTCACCGAGCGCGATGCGGATCGCAGGATGTCGCTGCGCCGCGGCTTCACGATTTCCCCGGGCGAGAAGCTGGTAGTGATCGAAGACGTGATCACGACGGGCGGCAGCACGAAGGAAGTCATCGACGTGGTGCGCGGGCTGGGCGGCGAGACGGTGGCCGCGGGATCGATTATCGATCGCAGCGGCGGTGCGGCCGATCTGGGCATTCCGCGCGTCGCGCTTGAGACGCTGACCGTGCCGGCGTGGGAGCCGGAAAAGTGCCCGCTGGGCGCCAAAGGCGAGCCGGTGACGAAGCCGGGTTCGCGGCCGGGCTAGGGCATAAGGAAACCCCTGCGGCGCATTCGCATCACGCTCGCCTGGGACGGCACCGATTTTCACGGCTGGCAGGTGCAGCCCGGACTGCCCACCATTCAGGGCACGCTCGAAGAAATCGTCGGCGGGCTGGAAGGCCGTCCCGTGCATGTCGAAGGTTCGGGCCGCACCGATGCAGGAGTGCATGCGCGCGCCCAGGTAGCGGCATTCACGATCGCAAATCCGATTCCGGCAGACAATCTTGTCCGTGCGGTGAATCGTCTGCTGCCCGCGTCGATTCGCCTGCTCGATGCAGTGGAAGCCGCGCCGGATTTTCATCCGCGCTTCGATGCGGCCGCCAAAACATATCGTTATGCGATACATCGCGCTGCAATCTGCCCGCCGTTCGAATGGCGCTATGTGCATCACTACCCATATCCGCTGAACGAAGCGGCGATGATCGCGGCCGCGGCGCATTTTGAGGGTGAGCATGACTTCACGGCGTTCGCGGCCTCCGACGATCGCGACGAAGAAGCGAAGTCCATGGTGCGGACGATCTTCCGCTCGACGATGGAACGGTCAGGCTATCTGCTGATTTACACCGTGCGCGGCAGCGGATTTCTGAAGCACATGGTGCGGAACATTGTGGGAACGCTCATCGAGTCAGGCCGGGGGAACATCGATCCGCATGGAATCACCGCGTTGTTTGCTCCGGACGTGGGACGCAAGGGCGGGCCGACCGCGCCGGCGAAAGGGCTGACGCTGGAGTCGGTGGAGTATTGAGGGCGTGTACCCCCTACTGAACCGGAAGTTTCTCGCCTGGTCTGAGCAGTGTCGGCGGTTTGCGCTTTGGTTTCGAATCGTCCGTCGTTGACGCGTCCGCCGTCGTCGTTTCCCCGGTTTTCGCGGCTTCGGGCGGCTTGCCTTTGCGGTCCTCCGCGGCCAGCGTTGCCTCGGCCTCCTTCTTCTGACGCTTATCGGCTTCCGCGAGCTTCGCGGCGCGGTCGGTCGCGTTGTCCCCGGCCTCATCGATGCTGTCCGACGTGCTCGCGATCGCTTCGTGCAGCGCGATGTCGTAGAGATCCACATCCGGCAGGTTACGGTCTTTGATCTGCTGAAGCTGGCCGAGGAAGCGCTTTTCGGCGTCAACGACGGCGACCGTGCCTTCCGCGGCATCGGCGCCGCGGCGCAGCGCATCGTCGGTCACGGTATCGATGGCGTCGATGATATCGGCGTAATCCTCGAGCAACTCGCGCGCTTCCGCCGAGCGGCCTTTCTTCTCCTTGTTCAGCAGGCGCTGCAGCTGGTCGATTCTCTGCCGCGCGAACAGGACATAGAGCTTCAGGCGGTCGCTCGGCGCCTGCGCTTCGCGTACCTTTTCGATTTCGGCCTCAGTGAGAAAATCCCTCTCGGCCAGCGCCGGAATTGCACCCGCGAACATGGTGCAGATCAGAACCAGAATCGGCAGGAGTTTCATTGTGTACTTGGCTTTCTTATTGTGTACTTCGTTTTCTTCCCATGATGCCTTCAAACCAGGCATCGTGCAGTTCCTGTACCTTTTCTTTTGTGCCCTGGATGGAATCTCTCTCGGAGACATCCATTTTCTGTTCGAGATCGCCCAGCCGGATCAGCAGCTCGCGCGAGCGCATTTCCGCGTACTTGTACGGCCCGGGATTGCGCCCCGGTGATTTTCCGCTGGCCGCAAGGGCCTGCTTTGCAGTCTCCAGGCTCTCAACAATATTCTTCAGTTCGGCAGCCACCCCCGGCATATCGCTTTTGCCATACGCGGCTTCGGCGTTCTTTTCCGCGACGCCGGCGTAATCCACGGCGGCTTTGGCGCGGCGATCCGGCTTTGCCTCCGCCTTGACCTGGTCGAGCGATGTCGGCATCGGAGCTGCGAACAGGAGCACGAGCGCGAGCAAGGGGATCATCGGCGATTCAGCTCACTTTCGATAATACGGATTCTCTGGCGCGCCTGGAACTCCTGGTCGGGATTTTTCCCGCCGTCCGCCGCCAGAAACTGCCTGTAAGCTTCGAGCGCCGGTTTGGGCTGCTTCAGTTTCTCCAGCGAAATCGCGCGATAGAAGTAGTCGCCCGCTACCTCCTGTCCCAGCGCACGCACGTGATCGAGTGCCGCAAGCCCGCCCGCGTAATCCTCGCTGACGACCAGCACATTGGCGAGCTCATTCCACGCCTTCACCGAATCGGGCCGGATCATCACGGCTGCTGTGAACTGCTGCGCCGCCGCGGCAAACCGGCGAAGATCCCGCAGCTCTCGCCCCAGATCCATGCGCACATCGAAGTTGTCCGGCTCCGCGGACGCCGCCAGCTGCAGTTGCCCGATAACCTTGTCGGCCTGTTTGTTCGCCTTGTACGCGTCGGCCAGCGCGAGCCGGTTCGCGACCGTCGGCGATTCCTTCACGACCTGTTCCAGCGCGGGAACAGCATCGGCGGAATTGCCGGTTCGGGCGATGAGCTGCGCCACGCGCTCTTTCGCGGCGGCATTTTCCGGAAACTCCCGATATATCGCGATGGCTTCCGGAATCATCCCGGCCTTCTCGTATTCGGCGGCCAGCGTGAGCAGATCGTTCTTATACCGCGGATCGAGCGCCGCAGCCGCGCGGAAATGCTCCGCCGATTCTGCCGGCTTCGACTCTTTGAGCAGGCTCCGCGCCAGCCCCGACTGTGCCGCCGCTGACTTCGGATCAACGGCAATGGCCGCGCGGAAGTATCCGTCCGCCTGCGCGAAATCATTTGTCTGATAGAGCGCCTGCGCGTAAAGCAGATTTGCCCCAGGCTCCTTCGGCCGCTGATTCACAGCGTCCTTCAGCGCAGGCAGCGCATCCGCCGCCCGCATGTTCCGCAGAAAGAGCGTGCCGAGATTCACATCCGCCTGATAGAGACCGGGCTGCAGCTCGAGGGTACGCTGCAGTTCGCGGATCGCTTCATCATCCTTCTGCTGCAGACTGAGCGCGAGCGCCAGATTGAAATGCGCGGCAACATTCCCCGCATCCTTCTGCACAGCCTGGCGAAACAGCGGTTCGGCCGCGGCAGGCTGATTGGCGTCGAGCGCTTTCAGTCCGTCGGCGAGGAAATCCTGCTGGGGGGAGAAAACAAGGATGGCGGCGAGGGCGTACAGCAACGCCATGTTTTGATTCTAGCGGGCCACAGCGGCGCCCGCCGTCATGGCTCCGATGCCCGCCACCAGGAGTATAAACATAACACCGAGCCGGACCTTGACCGCAAAGTCGGCGCCTTCGTATTCCTTCCAGAGCAAAAATCCGCACAGCGCCGCGATGAGCACTGCGCTCTCCTCGATTGCATAGCCGATCCGGGTGCCCACTTCGGCCGTGCCTTCGAAGCGCGCCCGCATCAGCACTGCAATCAGCCCCGCATACCAGACGACGCCCCCGAGCACGCCCATGACATGGCGCGGCAGCCTGGCGCGGAAGTACTCCGCGATTTCGACCGGCTTGCCCTGCACCGGGAGATTCATGAAAAAGAGATTGAAGACGAACGTCGAGAATACGACGCCGACGGAAAAGAGGAACGCCAGCGAATACGGCCCAAGCCCGGCTTCACTGGCCGAGGCGAACCGGACCAGCGGCATAAACGATCCCAGCAAAATCCCTCCGGCCAGACTGAGCGCCACGCCCTTTCCGCTGGATTTGCGTTTGCGCTGTTTTCCGGCGCCGCTCTCGCCCTGCATCCTGAACCGAAGGTCTGACATGGTCCGGAACGCGAGCACATCGAACACAATCGCCAGCACGATCGCGATCATGCCTGCGGCCTGAATGCCGATGCTGGCTCCCGGCACCAGCAGGAAACCCCACAATGCGGCAACAATCAAAGCGCAGCCCAGGCTGGCCGGGAAAGCCAGAGTCATGCCGGTGATGGACACGGCGGCCAGCAGCAGCATATTCCCGAGGTTGAAGATGGTGCCCGCGGCAAACGCGAAAACCTCCTGTCGTTTACCTGCCTGTTGCAGATCGTCCACGAATGAGAAGCCGTCAAACCCGAGACTGCCAAAAGTCAGAGCGATAATCAGCGCCGCCAGAAAAACACCCACAGCGAAATCGAAGTAGAACAGTTCGAAACGCCACTTGCCGCCCGTCGCCTTGAAGAGGTTGGCCCACAGGCCCCAGCCCAGCATGCCGATGATCAGCAGCATCAGGGCGGCCGTATAAGAACCTGGCAGAATCATTGAACGATCAGGATTTAATGTACTACGCCGCCCCGCAACGCGTCAGCGTCGGAAACCGCGCAGACCGGGAGCCGTCTGCCGGCGTAATAATACAGACCATACTGCAGGTCGCGCGTAACGGCTGCCGCGCATGGCGGATGGTTTCGGAGCCACACCGGCCGCGCCGAGGCTTCGGCATCGAAACGAGGGAACGTGACGAGTTGAAACCATAAAAATGCGCCGGCGGCGAGAAGAGGCGCGAGACCGGGTGCGAACCGGGTACTGAGAAATCCCGCGACTATGGCCGCGACGAGCCAGATTGCCGTCGCATTGGAGGGAAGGTCTGAGGCGGACAAGCGGTGCGATGCGAGCAGCCGGGGAGCTGTTTCGGATATTGCCGGAAGCAGGCCGAGCAGTGCCATCGACAAAGTGATGGCGAGTATCGGCCGCGTGGCGCGCGCGAGGCCGCGGCCCAGGAGCACGAACGCCGCCGGCATCAGAGGCATCAGGTAGCCCGGAAGTTTGTTGACAGCGGCGGAAAAGAAAATGAATCCGAACAGTACGACGGCTCCCAGAGCCCGCACTCGCGGGTCGCGCCGCGCATCTTTGGGAAATTCGGGAAACGCCAGCGACGGGAATGCCAGCAGCGGAAACCAGGGGAAAAGCAGCAGAAGCATCATCGGCACGTAGAACCAGAAGGGCTGGACATGCTGCAGCGCGGCCGTACTGAAGCGCGCGAACTGCTGCTCCAGGAAAAACACCCGAAGAAATTCGCCACCGTTGCGGATTGTGCAGAGAATGTACCAGGGAAGCGCGCAGACCGCAAACGCCGCCAGCGGACCGGGGCGAAGCCAGTCGCGTAATCGCCTCCATCCCAAAGCCAGAACCGGCAGGAACAGCACGATTGGCACGAGTCCCTTGGCAAGCGCGGCAAGGCCGAGGCATGCCGCGGCCGCCGTCAGCGTTTTCTTCTCGCCGCGCGCGAGCCACGGCAGCGCCAGCAGAACCGCCGCGGAGAAGAAGGCCGCCAACGGAAGATCCGTTACGGCCACATGGCTGTATGTCAGCCAGCCCGCGCTGGTCGCAAGCATGGCGGTGGACCAGGATGCCGTCCGTTCGTCCCATTCGGTCTTCAGACGCTGCCAGAAGAATGCGAGGAACACCACGCTCAGAAGCGCCACCGGCAGGCGCGGTGCAAGGTCAGGGCCGAGGCCGAGCTTAAATCCTGACGCGGTCATCCAATAAAGCAGCGCGGGCTTTTCGAACCACGCCTGTCCCCAGAGGTGCGGCGTGATCCAGTCGCCCGATTGCGCCATCGTGCGGCCGACGTCGGCATAGCGCGGTTCATCCGGGCCGACCATCCCCATGCCCGTGAGGTCGGCAAGATAGAGCGAGGCGAGCAGGACCACTGCCGCCGTTCGCGCGAGACGAGACGCCAAGAGATGATTATCAACCGCGCGCCGCTTTTTCATATGCGCACAACGAACTGACAACGGGCGCAGGCGTCTTGCTCACCTTATCCTGGCTGACTGGCTGACCGGCCCCCTTGACCCGGTCGCCAGCCGGAATGGTCAACTTATCCTGCCTGACAGGCCCCCTTTATGGGGGCCTCAGCGATAAGGCTGCCCCCCCGTCTTCGTTCCCGGTCTGGTCTGCGCGGGTTAAAATCGGAATTGCTGCGCTCCGGTTCCGCCCTTTTCCTCATTTCGAGCCTGCTCGTTGCCCAGCCTGTCCGTAAGCCCGGCGCGCGCAGACTCGTCGTCATTTCTGTCGCAGGACTCGACGAGCGTTTTCTTGCCGAGCCCTCCTCCCGCCTGAAGATTCCGAACATCCGGAAACTGGCGCGCCAGGGAACTGTATCGGCCGGCGTAATCGGTGTTGCGCCATCGGAGACTTTTCCATCGGCGCTCGCAATGGTAACCGGAGTTCCGCCAGCGGACGAGGAAGGGGCCGAACGGCTGTGGCAGGCGGCCTCGGCTGTTGGGCTTAAAACCGCTGGTGTATTCTGGCCGGTCATCGACGGCCCCGCTGCCGATTTCGATTTTCCCGAGCCGAAGGAATCCCGCCCGGGGGCAGACGTACAGTTTGACAACGTTGCTCACCGGGCATCGCCCGCGGGCATCGTCGATATTGTGGAGAAGGCCTCGCCGGGTTTTCAGAAGTCGCTCTGGAACGACGCCTCCGCGCTGACCGCCGCTCTGTATCTGCTGCGGGCGGAGAAGCCTGATCTCCTCCTTGTGCAGTTCACCGACGTCGATGCCGAGCAGCGCGCGACCCGTGTACTCAGCGTCTATGCGCGCGAGATTCTCGAAGACGACGACGAACGAATCGGTCAGATCATCCGGGCGGCGGGGCCCGATGCCGTCGTCGCAGTGGTGTCGGGTCACGGATTCGAGAACGAGGATTACATCGTGCGGCCGCGTGTGCTGGTGAAGGGACCCGTCGACGTCGAAGACGGCGTGATCGGGACGCCGGACCGGGCGGTTGCGGAACGTCTGCGTGTGCTGATGAAGGACGGGCACCGGCACGGGCTCGCGCGCGAGGTTCCGATGAGTGAAGTTCATGCAAAGGCGCCGTCGATCAGCAGCTGGGTTGCGGCATTCGACACGCCGCCAGGCTATGTGGCGAAGGCCGAGGACAAGGGGCCTGCACTAGGTCCCGGCTCGCATCGCGGCGTCAGCGGCCTGTGGCCTGGAAAGCCGGGATACCGGTCGGTCTTTATCGCCGCCGGGCCGGCAATACCGGCGCGTCGCATCGGCGAGATCGATCTGCTGCAGATCGCGCCGACCTTCGCGCGTATCATCGGTGTGGAGCTTCCGCAGGCGAAAGGGAAACCGCTTTGGCAGTAGGCGTCTACATCTCGTGGCCGTTCTGCGCGCAGAAATGCACGTACTGCAATTTCGCGTCGGGTGTCGCGACGCGCGATCTGGAACGCCGTTACTTTGCGGCACTGTGTAAGGAAATCGCTGCCTGGCGGGGCGTCGCCGATACGGTCTATCTGGGTGGCGGCACTCCGAGCGCCATGGATGCGGGCGATCTGAGCCGGATTCTCGCGGGCCTGGGCGGCCCGTGGCGTGAAGTCACCATGGAAGCCGCGCCAGGCACGCTCACAGCAGAAAAAGTCAATGCGTGGCGCTGTGCAGGTATCGATCGTGTGAGCCTCGGCGTGCAGTCGTTTGTGCAGCGCGAACTGGCGCGGACGGGCCGCAAACACACCGCCGAGGTGGTGGAACATGACGTCGCGATGCTGCGCGGGCAGGGAATCGACAACATCAATATCGATCTGATCGCGGGCCTTCCCGGGCAAACGGAATCGAGCTGGGAGGAATCGCTGGCGGCGACAATCCGTCTCGACGTGCCGCACGTTTCGGTTTACATGCTCGAAGTGGACGAAGACAGCCGGCTGGGCGCGGAGATTCTGCTCGGCGGCAAACGCTATGGTGCGCGGGATGTGCCCACGGACGACCAGATCGCCGATTTCTACGAGATCGCCGTTGAGCGGTTCTCCGCGTATGGCGTCCGGCGCTACGAGATTTCCAATTTCGCGCGTTCCGGCGCCGCGTCGCGGCACAACCTGAAGTACTGGAAGCGCCAACCGTATATCGGGTTTGGCGCGGATGCGCACTCCTTCGATGGCGCATCGCGCTGGCAGAATGTCGAGTCCGCGCCGGATTACGCCGATCGCTCCGTGCGCGGCGAGTCAGCCCGGTGTGAACAGTCCACACCTGATCCGGCTGAAGAGAAATTCTTCGTCGGCCTTCGCCTCGCCGAAGGCGTCCATGCCGACGAACGCGACTGGCAGCGCTTCGGACTGGCATTCGAGCGATTGCTGGCCGCGGAGGTTCTGGAGCGCGCCGGCGGCAATCTGCGCCTGACGCCGCGCGGTGTAATGGTGTCAAACGAAGTTTTTCAGGAATTTGTCAGCGGAGCGCACAGGCTGGCCAGTCCGTTGTGCGCGACAAAATAATATGATCGACCTGCGCAGCGACACCGTGACGAAGCCGACAGCCGCCATGCGCCGGGCCATGTTCGAAGCCGAAGTCGGCGACGACGTCTACGGCGAGGACCCCACCGCAAACAAACTCGAAGCGCGCGCCGCCGAAATCATCGGCAAAGAAGCCGCGCTGTTCGTTCCGTCGGGCACGATGGGCAACACCATCGCGATCAAGCTTCTCACCGAACACGGCCAGGAAGTCATCTGCGATTCCCGCGCGCATCTGCTTGACTGGGAACTCTCCATGCTGGCCTGGTTCTCCGGCTGCCTCATCCGCCCGGCGACGGCGCCCGACGGCATCCTCACCTGGGACCGTATTCGCCCCGTTCTGAAAACCGGTGGTCCGCATGCCGCACGTACCGGCGCGATCGAAATCGAAAACACGCACAATATGGCCGGTGGACGGGTTTATCCGCAGGAGGTGATCGACGACATCTGCGATCGCGCGCACGACGCCGGTGTGCCCGTCCACATGGATGGCGCGCGTATCTTTAACGCCGCAGCCGCCACGGGGCGTCCGGTCAACGAGATCGCCGCCAAGGCCGACACCGTGATGTTCTGCCTTTCGAAAGCGCTCGGTGCGCCGGCCGGGTCCATCGTTGCCGGTCCTGCGAAACTGATCGACAAGGGCCGGCTTTATCGCAAGCGGCTGGGCGGCGCTATGCGCCAGGTCGGAGTGCTCGCGGCGGCGGGGCTCGTCGCACTTGAAGAAACGCCGAAATGCCTCCGGATCGACCACGCCAATGCGCGCCTGCTGGCCGAGCGCTTCGCGGACATCGACGGCGTAACCGTGCGTCCCGTCGAGACGAACATCGTGATTTTCGATCTTCCGCAGGGCGTCTCCCCGGCGGCTGTCTCCCACGCGCTGAAAGAGCGCGGCATTCTTATGAACCCGGTGAACAACGAGTTCATGCGTGCCGTCACCCACTACAACGTCAGCCGGGCACAATGCATCGAAGCCGCTGGCGCCCTGGCTGACGCACTCCCGGCTGTACATGATAAAAAAGACAGTCGAGGGTGATGAAGCAGATCCAGATTTTTTCGCCTGACGGCCAGAACCGTTTCGTGCCTCTTGAGGCCGATCGGATTGCACTTGGCCGTTCGTCCTCCGCGGAGCTTTCATTCCCCGACGACAATGGTCTCTCGCGGCATCATTTCGCGATCGAACGCGACGGCGACGGCTGGGCCATCGTTGACATGGGGAGCAAGAACGGCACCATCGTCAACGGCGTAAAGCTCACGGAACGCACGCGGCTCAAGTCCGGTGACAGAATCACGGCCGGTCATCTGGTGATCGTTTATGACGGCTCAGGCAGGCCGCCGGAGAAGCCGGTGGTTGTCTTCGACCGCACCACGGAGGGACCGGGAGAAGACTTCTCGCCCACCGCCACGGTCATCACGAAGCTGGAAGGCGTGATCAAACCCGAAGCCGGCGGCACGCAGACGATGGCGGCTTCGCAGGTGTCCGCGCTGATCCGCGCGGGTAACGAGCTCGCCGGCAACAGGCCGCTTCCCGAGCTTTTCAGATTCATTCTCGATCTCGCCATTCAGTCTGTGAATGCCGACCGCGGCGTCCTGATGACCGCCGAAGGCGACGACCTTACCGTGCAGGCCAACCGCGGTGAAGGCTTCCGCATCTCGAGCGCCGTGCGCGATCGTGTGCTCAACAGCGGTATGTCCGTACTGGTGCGGGACACGTCGATGGACGATGCTCTGCGCGAGCGCCGCAGCATCGTCGAGCAGAACATCCGCACCCTCATGGCGGTCCCCCTGCAGACGCGCGAAAAGATCATCGGCATTATCTACGTCGATTCGCCCTCCCTTATGCGCGAGTTCACAAAGGACGATCTGAACCTGCTGACCGTGATGGCGAACGTAGCGGCCATCCGCATCGAGCAGACGCGCTTCGGCGAACTGGAGAAGGCGCGGCAGCTGATGGCGCGGGACCTCGAACAGGCCGCCGAAATCCAGCAGGGCTTTCTGCCGGCGAAGGCCCCGGCTGTCCGCGGCCTTGACGTGGCCGGTCACAACGCACCCTGCCGTACCGTGGGCGGCGATTACTTCGATTTCTTCCCCTATGGCGACAGCCGCATCGCGATGGTGCTGGGCGACGTGTCGGGCAAAGGCATGCCGGCGTCTCTGCTCATGATGGGCCTTCAGGCGCGCGTGCAGGTGCTGATCGAGGAACCGAAAAGCCTGGCGGACGCCATGACCCGTCTCAACCGCATCACGTCCGCCAACTGTCCTTCGAACCGCTTTATCACACTGTTCTTCTGCATCCTTGACGGAGACACCGGCGAACTGGTCTACTGCAACGCCGGCCACAATCCGCCGCTCATCATCCGAAAGGAAGGCACGTACGAAGAGCTGAAGGGCGGGGGACCGGTAATCGGTATCCTGCCGTTCATCGAGTATCAGGAATATCGGGCGCACCTGAACGAGGGCGATGAACTGATCATCTACAGCGACGGAGTTACTGAGGCCAGCGATCCCAGTGGCGAGGAATTTGAAATCGAGGGGATCGCCAGGGCGGTCATTCCGTGCATCGGTCAGTCTGCGGCGGCCACTCTGGCTGCCGTCAACACAGCAGTGTCCGCGTATACCGCAGGAGCGCCTCCCTCGGATGACGTCACAATCATCGTCGCGCGTCGCGTGCCTTTAACGCCGCAATAACGAAGCCTTACCAGGCCGGGAAATCTGTCCGGGAAAAGCCGATGCCAAGGCTGTACGAAAACGCACAGCCGCGCCATTGCATTTCGATTTATGAACGCGCTTCCGCTAACAAAAGAGAAGTACCATAACCTGATTCCCCCATGTGTAAACTAAGGGTTACTCATCCGCCATCCGAATTGTAGGAAAATGGAGCGGTAACCCATTATGAGATATCTGGCTCTGGCTCTGGCTGCGGTTTCTCTGATTTCCTGCAGTCGGGATCCCAACTACCTGAAGCAGAAATACCTGCAGAGCGGCATCAAGTACTTCGACCATGGACGGTATAAAGACGCGTCCATCATGTTCCGGAAGTCGATCGAAGCCGATCGCAAATTCGGCCCAGCCTACTACCACCTCGCGCTCACGGACCTGAAGGAGGCACAGGTTGCAAACGCGGTGCCCTTCCTGCGCCGCGCCCAGGAACTTCTCAAGCCGGGCACGCCCGATGCCGACGACACAGACCTCAAACTTTCGGAAATCCTCATCCTCGCAGCCCAGTCACAGGCGAATTCCGACACCATGATTCGCGAGGTTCAGACCACGGTTGACGGTCTTCTGAAGCGCAATCCGAAGGGCTGGGAAGGCCACAAGCTCAGCGGCGATCTGGCAATGCTGGCGACCGCCCGGCTGTATCGTGGAGCGAAGGTCGAGGACGCCAAGCGCCAGCTGGGGACGGCCATTTCTGAATACCGGCAGGCGCTGTCGGTTAAGCCCGGCGATCCGGTCGTTACCCTGGCCCTTGGCCGCACCCTGGTGGTGGATGGTGAAGTTGCCGAGGCTCAGACGCTCTTCCGCAGCATGATCAGCAAGGACAAGACCAATCTGAACAGCTACGTCGAGCTCTACCGCGTCTATCTGGCCCAGAAAGATACGAAGAACGCGGAGGCGATCATTCAGGAGGCGATCAAAAACAATCCGAAAGACACCTCCCTGCGCCTGACCCTCGCCCAGTTCTACTTCGGCACCGGCAGGCGCGATGACCTCGTGGCGCAGCTGAACCTGATGAAGAAGGATCTTAAGAATTTTCCGAATGCCTATATTCAGGCAGGCAATTTCTATCTGAGAGTGAACGATCCCGACGACGCCATAAAAGAGTACGAGCAGGGCATCCAGAAGGATCCCTCGCGTAAGAACACCTATCTGAAATACGAGGTCCAGGCCTACGTCCGCACCGGCAAAGACAGTCTGGCTTACGAAAAGAACGAACAGATTCTGAAGAGCGACCCCAAAGACCCGGAAGCCCGCGGCCTGAGAGCCACATACATGCTCGAGCGGGGCGACGTCAACACGGCCATGGCCGAGCTGCAGTCTGTCGTGACGGCAAAGCCCAATAACTGGGTGGCGCATTTCAATCTGGGCCGGGCGCACTTTGCCCGCGGCGAAAACGAACAGGCCCGCCAGGAATTCGATGCGGCGCTTCAGTTGCGTCCGGACTACATGCCCGCGCGGCTCGCGCAGATCCAGGTTTCACTCATGCGCGGTGACATCGATGGCGCTCTGCGCCAGGCCGATGAAACCATCCGAATCGCCCCCAACAACGTGGAGGCCCGCGTCATGAAGGCCGCCGCGCTGCAAAGGCAGCAGCATTTCGACGACGCCCGCGCCATTCTCACCCAGATTCTTGAAAAGATGCCCAAACAGGAGGACACGCTGCTCGAACTGGGTGTGCTCGATCTCAACCAGAAGAAATTTAAAGATGCGGAAGACGTATTCCGGCGGGCATGG
This sequence comes from Terriglobia bacterium, assembly GCA_963832905.1. GTDB lineage: Bacteria > Acidobacteriota > Terriglobia > Bryobacterales > Bryobacteraceae > BOG-234. The sequence goes on from CAWHVO010000004.1 coordinate 203,813, forward strand.
GAATCCAACCCCGGCAACCTGCGCGGATTGCTGGGTGAATCGCGGGCGTATCTGATGGATAACCAGCCGGACAAGTCGGTGCAGTTGGTGGAAACCGAGGCAAAATCCCGTCCCGCCAACCTTGAGCTCCAGCGCGAGGTCGGGAAGTCGGAGATGAACGCCGGCCAGTACGATAAAGCCGCGACTACCTACCAGAGCCTGTTGGCGAAAGTATCCGGTCCGAAGCAGCAGTCCAGCGTCTGGACTCTGCTGGGCGAGACTTATCTCCGCAAAGGCGACGTTCAGCAGTCCATCAACTCGCTGGAAAAGGCCCACCAGCTCACGCCCGACAACTCGTTGACCACCACGGACCTCGGGCTGCTCTACGAAATGCAGAACAAGCCCGACGTAGCGCGCAAGTATTACGAATCCTCGATCAAACTCAATCCGAACGACGCGCTCGCGCTCAATAACCTCGCGTATCTGATGTCGCAGCACAACGGCGATCTCGATGTCGCCCTGACCTATGCGACGCATGCCAAACAGCGGCTGCCCGAGCACGCCGAAATCAACGATACCCTCGGCTGGATATATCTGAAGAAGAATCTGACCGACCAGGCCCTCGATACGTTCAAGACGCTGGTGGTGAAGGCACCGCAGAATCCGACCTTCCACTATCACTACGCGATGGCGCTGGACCAGAAAGGCGATCGCGTAAACGCCCGCAAAGAGTGCCAGATCGCGCTCGGCGACAAGCCGCCCAAGCCGCTCGAGAACGAGATTCGCATTCTGATGCAGAAGGTCAGCTGATCCGTTGGAGGGCCAGAGGTTCGGCGTAGCCGCCGGGTTTCACCCGGCGCTCAGAGATTAAAGTCTGTGCCACCTGTTATCAGCTGCCTGCGAGGAAGATTCGGCACAGGCTTTTGCGCGGCGCTTACGGCTTCCCGCACTCGATCGAACAGGCAGGCTGCCGTCGCGGTGAAGCCCGGACAAGCAGCGGTCAGGAATAACGCATATTCGCGAGGTCAGTGAGGAGGGACGGCCCTGTGGGGTTCCATCCCAGTTTTCCCCGCGTTTGCCTGCTGGAAGCCGGTATATCCATTCCAGCGAACGCGGCGAGCCAGCCAAAATGTCCGGCGGCTTCTTCCGGCGCGATGGAGATCACAGGCACGCTCAGGCCCCGGCCGATGCTTTCCGCGATGTCCCGGACGGGCACTCCCTCTTCAGCCACCGCGTGATACCGGACGCCTCCTTCACCCTTGTCCAGCGCCAACAGATACAGATGGGCGGTGTCGAGACGGTGAGCCGCGGGCCAACGGTTCAGCCCATCGCCGACGAACGCCGAAACACCCTTCTCGCGGGCAACCTGGATCGCATAAGAGACAAGACCCTGCTTAACCGTGTCATGGACCTGGGGAAGCCGTACCACCGCGACGCGGACGCCCTGCGTGGCGACTGAAGCAGCCGCTTCCTCAGAAGCTGCACGGGGAACAACCTTCGAACTGACTGGCGGACCGTCTTCAGCGGCGACAAGGCCCGGACCTGAGTTTGACATCCCGGTCCCGGAAGTGACAATCAGGAGTCTGTCCGAGCCGGCAAGCACGGAACCCAAAGCCTCGATGGCACGTCGATCGGCTTCACAGTTCGCCACGTACTTCGAGAAGTCGTGATTAAAGGCGGTGTGAATCACGGCATCCGATTTGGCTGCGCCGGTACGCAGGCTGTCGAGGTCTTCGAGATCACCCCGATGCACCTGGGCCCCGGCGGCACTCAGTGATCCGGCGCCCGCATCGCTGCGCGCAAGGCCGATCGCCTGATGACCCGCGTCGATCACCTCCCGAACAATCGCGGAACCTATAAAACCGGTAGCCCCGGTGACAAAAACACGCATAGTTTTCTCCTTCTCCCAGGGATTCTTCAGTCGCCCGCTTGCCGGGCCAAAGATCCCGGACGGAATTCAGCCATCGACGTACTCATTCGTTGACCCGGCTTCGCATCAGCCCACGGCACCCGATGAAGCCTGCCGCACGTGCGACATGCATACCGCCCATGAATAGGCCACATGGGCGCCTGATGCACAAGTGAGCACCAAAGCGAACCGAGCGCGCCCTGCGGATCGAGGAAATTGAATATCGGCGTAAGCATCCTGCAACCTCCGCCTGTGTCTACCGCACAACGGCTTCCAATACGCCGCGGTCGCCAGTGCCCGTGTTTTCAACACTCCCGTGCCGGCTGCATGCCGAAGCAGGATTGAGAACTTCGGCTTGTGCCGGAACTGTGGCACCGGCAGGCCGATCTTCCAGCAGGAACATGATCAGCCGGTGCAGCCAACCCGGCTTCGAATCATCAGTCTCAATCGGTTCGGTCACGATCGGCTGAGCGATGGCGGATGATTCGGGCGATCGGGCGATGATCTGCGCGCCGAACCGATGCATGCCAGCGAGCAGCGCCCGGCCGCATTCGTCCGCATCTGTGATGAAGGTGATGTTGACTACCACAGGTTTCAGCGCATCGGTATTAGCCGCGCACAACGGACCTTCGGCCTGTGCGCTTAATAAGACTGCCCTCTGCCAGGCGTGCTGTACGGCTTTCACATCCGCTCGGCGAAGGCTCCCCGCGAGCTCGACCCGTACCGCATCGGGATCGTTGTGTACAAAGAACTGAAGTCCGTTCATAACCTTATTGCCATCCGCCCCCGAGGGCCTTATAGAGCTGAACCACGCTGACAAGTTCCGCGTAGCGGACCTGCTCAAGCGTCAGTTGGGCTGAGAGCAGATCGCGGTCCGCATCGAGGGCGTTGAGTTGTGTGTCCACGCCGCCCTGATAGCGGAGATAGGCGAGACGTTTGCGATCCTGCAATGCGGTCACTAATTTCTGCTGTTCCACCCGGCTTTCGCGCGTGCGCTGGTGCGCAATCAGCGCATCGGAAACTTCCTGAAAAGCCGTGCTGATGGATTTTTCGTACGCGATCTGCGCATCCTCGCGCTGAGCTTCGGCCAGGCGCACATTGTTCTTCAGCCGCCCTGCGGTGAAAATCGGCTGTGTCAGCTGCGGCACGAAGCTAAAGGCACTGTTCGGACCGGCGAACAGGTTTGCGAGGCTGGAGCTCTGGCCACCGATCGAACCGGTCAGGCTGATCTGCGGAAAGTATGCGGCTTTGGCTACGCCGATGTTGGCGTTGGCGGCGATCATCGCCTGCTCGGCTGCGCGGATGTCGGGGCGGCGCTCCAGCAGCGCTGAAGGCAGGCCAGCGGGCACTTCCGGCGGCACATAATCGACGCTGAAGGTGCGCGCGCGGTCGATGTTCCCCGGGTTTTTCCCGAGCAGCAGCGACATCTGGTCCTCAGTCTGTCCGATCTGTTGCTGGAGCTGGGGAATACTTTCGGCTGCGCTCTCGACAAGTTGTTCGGCCTGGCGCACGTCGAGCAGCGTGGCGATGCCGTGGGTTTGCCGATCTGTTGTGAGTTGAAACGATTCGCGGCGCGTCGTCAGCGTGCTCCGGGAAATCGTCAGCTCGGAGTCCAGTTCCAGCAACTGAAAGTAATCGGCCGCAACCTGGCTGACCACCGTGGTGATTACCGTTTTGCGGTTCCAGTCGGCATTCAGCAGATTGGCACGCGCGCCTTCGGTAGCGCGGCGCAGCTGTCCCCAGAGGTCGACCTGGAACGACAGCAGATTCAGCATCGCCTCGCCCCAGTTACGGTTTTGGTCGGCAACAAACGATGCAGGCAGCGGAAACTGCCCATTCCGCGACAGGCGTGTGAACTGCACATCACCTGAGGCGTTCACCTGCGGGTACTGGTTGGAGCGGGTGATGCCGAGATTGGCGCGCGCCTCATCGACCCGCGCCACCGCGTCGCGCAGATCGTAATTCTGCGCCAGAGCGACCTTGACCAGGGCCTGCAGCTGCGCGTCGCGGAAAACCTCGAACCACTTCAGGTCCGCGAGCGAAGCGGCCTGGGTTTCAGGCAGCGGCTCGGGTGCGCGGAAACTAGCCGGGACAGCCACCTGAGGCCGCTTGTAATCAGGGCCGACGGTGCATCCGCTGAGCGCCAATATCGCTGACGCAACCGCAATCGAAGAGTACGTTTTCATGGTCAGTCTCCCTGCGCCGGTGAAGGCAAAGGTTCCATGCCGGACGCCCTGGCGCCCGACAGTTTCTCGACCACAACGAAGATGGCGGGAACAAAAAATCTGCCGATGAACGTCTCCGCCAACATGCCTCCGATCACCGTGGTACCGATCACCTGGCGCGCGATGGAGCCCGCGCCTGATGCGATCCACAGCGGTATGCAGCCCACAATGAAGGCGAGCGCCGTCATCATGAGCGGACGGAAGCGAACCCGGGCGCCTTCGAGCGCTGCCTGGACCAGGGGCATGCCTTTTTCGTAGAGCTCCTTGGAAAACGCGACGATCAGGATCGAGTTCTTCGCGCCCAGGCCAATCAGCATCACGAGGCCGATCTGCATGTAAACATCGTTTTCGAGCTGCACCATGTAGGCGGGCAGGAACGCGGCCAGCACCGTGCGGCGCAGCCACAGAACCGCGATAGCACCGAAGACCGCCACCGGCGTGCTCAGCAGCACACTGAAGGGCAGCGACCAACTCTCATAGAGCGCGGCCAGAACCAGGAAAACAAACACGAGAGAGAATCCGAATATCACCCAGGAGGAAATTCCCTCGCGTGCCTTCTGCTCCTGATACGACATGCCCATGTAGTCGAAGCCCATCTCGCCGGGCATCGTCCGGCGAAACACTTCTTCGAGCGCTGCCGTCGCCTGATCGGAGCTGTAGCCGGATGCGGCGCTGCCGTTGATCTGCGCACCCCGGTATTCGTTGTAGCGGAGCGTGAATTCCGGACCCGAGCGGGTCTCGAATTTCGCCAGAGCCGTGAGCGGCACTGCTTGTCCCTGACTGTTTCGCACATAGAACTGGCCGAGAGTGTCTATGTTCGAGCGGTAAGGCGCCTCGGCCTCCACATACACCTGCCAGGTGCGGCCGAAATCGTTGAAGTAGTTAATGAACAGGCCGCCCATATACGCCTGAATGGTGCGATAGACATCGGCCAGCGCAACGCCCTGCTTCAGCACTTTGTCGCGATCCACCTGAATGAATCGCTGCGGCACGCTGGGCAGAAACGTGGTGCTGATCTGGCCGATTTCCGGCCGCTTCCGCGCGGCTGCCAGGAATTTGTCCAGGTTGTCTGCCAGAAACTTCACGTCCTTGCCGGCGCGGTCTTCGAGGACGAACTGAAATCCGCCGGAAGTGCCGACGCCGGGAATGGCGGGCGGAGAGAAGGTGAAAGAGGTTCCGGCGGGCAACCGTCCAAGTTCCCGGTTGAGGCGGTCCTTGATGGTTTGATACTGCTCGGCGCGCGTTGTGCGCTCGCTCCACGGCTTGAAGGTGACGAAGAAGAAGGCGTTGTAGGTGGTCTGGGCGAAACTGAGCAGATTGAATCCGATCACGGTTGTCGCGTAGTGCACACCGGGTGTGTTCATCAGAGTTTTTTCCACCTGGCGGGCGGCCGCGTCTGTACGTTCCATCGATGCCGCCACTGGAAGCTGCAGGCTGACATATAAGTAACCCTGGTCCTCATCCGGAAGAAAGCTTGAGGGAAGCCGGCCGGCGAAGAAAACGGCCGCGGCGCCACAGACGACAAGCAGCACCATCACAACAGCACCCTTGCGGATCGCCACGTCAGACCAGCGGACAAAGCCATGCGTAGCGCGTTCCCAATAACGATTAAAAACGCCGAAGAATTTTCCGAGCGGTCCGCGGTGCCTGCTGCCTTCAGCCGGAGCCGGACGCAGCAGCAATCCGGCCAGCGCCGGGCTGAGCGAGAGCGCATTAAAGGCGGAGAGCAGCACCGAAATAGCGATGGTCAGTGCGAACTGCTGATAGAGCCTGCCGGTGATGCCCGGAATGAAAGCGGTGGGTACGAACACAGAGGCCAGCACCAAAGCAATACCAACGACCGGGCCGGAGAGTTCCTCCATGGCTTTACGCGCCGCATCTTTCGGCGCCAGCCCTTCCTCAATGTGGCGCTGCACTCCCTCGACGACAACGATCGCGTCGTCCACCACCAGGCCGATCGCCAACACCAGCCCCAGCATCGAAAGCGTATTTATAGAGAAGCCGAAGAGCGGAAAGAGCACAAAAGTTCCGATCAGTGAAACCGGCACGGCCAGCATCGGAATGAGCGTGGCCCGCCAGTCCTGCAGGAAGAGATAGACAACCAGGATGACCAGCACGATTGCGATCCCCAGCGTCTCGCCGATTTCCTTCATGCCCTCCGTAACCGGGAGGGTCTGATCCAGCGATATGGCGTAGTCAACGTCTTCCGGGAAGCGCTGTTTCATCTGCGCCATAATTTTGCGCACTCCGTCCACGGTTTGAACCGCGTTCGATCCGGGCAGCTGATAGACCGGGATGATGGCGCTTGGCTTACCGTTGAGCCGGCCGATCACACTGTAGCTCTGCGCGCCCAACTCGACGCGCGCCACATCTTTTACGCGCACGATTCCGCCATTCGGAGCCTCGCGGACAACGATGTTGCCGAATTCTTCCGGCGATTTCAGGCGGCCCTGCGCCAGCACCGCATAAGTGAACTGCTGGTTGCCCGGCGCCGGCTCACCCCCCACCTGGCCAGCCGGGTTTACCGTGTTCTGCGCCTGGATGGCGTTGGTAATGTCAGTCACCGTGATACCGAGCTGGGCCAGACGGTCGGGCTTCACCCACAGCCGCATGGCGTACTGACCGGCGCCGAAGACCTGGGTCTGACCCACGCCGTAGGAGCGGCCGATGGGATCGTTCAGGTTGATATATGCATAGTTAGCCAGAAATACAGCGTCGCGGGTTCCGTGCGGCGAGAATAATCCGATCAGCATGAGCGGCGCAGTGACGGATTTACGAATGGTGACTCCATAGTTGTTTACTTCCGGCGGGAGCTGCGGCGATGCCAGTTGCTCGCGCGACTGCGTGAGGATCAGGTCCATGTTGGGATCGGTCTTGAGATCGAAGTCGGTGAACAGAGTCATCGAGGAGCTGCCAGTGGCGTTTACCGAATACATGTAGTTCAGATTGTCGACGCCGGTAATCTGCTGCTCGATCGGCGTAGCGACCGACTGCTCGAGGGCGTTGGCATCTGCACCGACGTAGGTGGCCTGTGTCCGGATCTCCGGCGGCACGATGTTGGGAAACTGCGCCACCGGCAACGTCACGATCATGAGCACGCCGACGATGACCGTAAGAATGGCGATAACCATAGCCACGATAGGCCGTCTGATGAAGAAATTAGACATGAGTTTTGGCTCCCTTCCTCTAGTTGCCCTGGAACGGTTTCGGCGTCACTGACGCGCCCGGCTTGACGGCCTGCTGGCCCTCGACCACCACGCGCTCCCCCGGCCTCAGTCCCTCATTGATGACCCACAACGTGCCAACGTGATCCCCGACTTTGACCTGGCGCGTTGCGACCCGGTTGTCAGTCCCGACCACATCCACCTGATAGCTGCCCTGCAACTCTGAAACAGCTGGTTGCGGGACAAGCAGAGCGCCGTGATCCTCACCGACCGTGGCGCGTACCTTGGCGTACTGGCCGGGGCGCAGGAGGTTCCCGGGGTTCGGAAACAGGGCGGTCATCTGAATTGACCCGGTGCTCGGATCCACCTGGCGATCGGCGAAAGAGAATCGCCCAGGTCGCGGATACATGCTTCCGTCCGACAGAATCACCTGAAGCTGCAGCTTGTGGAGCGCGTCGGCCCGCGCCAGAGTGAGATATTCCTGCTCGCTCACTGTGAAAACCGCTTTGACTGGATCGAGCGTGGAGACCGTAGTCACCGCGGGGCTCGAAGGCGAGACCAGGTTACCTACCTGAACCGTAGCGGTCCCGGCGATCCCGTCAATCAGGGATGTCAGTCTGGTAAAGCCGAGGTTCACCTTTGCCGTTTCCAGCGTGGCCTCGGCTGTTTTCACCGCGGCGCCCGCGGCCTCAATCTGGGCCTTCGAGGTCTCCACCTGGGCCCGCGCCGCGGCTACCTGGGCCGTGTTGGATTGATTTGTCTGCACGGCGTTATCGACGTCCTGCCGGGTGACCGCCTGTTGCTCGAACAGCGGCACGTATTTCTCCTGGTCCAGCTGCGATTTGCGCTGATTTGCCTCCGCGCTCACCAGCTGCGCCTGGGCCTGGGCCAGCCCCGCCTGCGCCTGCGACACCTGCGCTTTCGACTGTGCGAGCTGTCCCGCAGCCTGATCGACGGCGGCCTGGAATGGCCGTGGATCAATCTCGAAGAGTAACTGTCCCTGGTGTACGAACGAGCCTTCCGCGTAGTCCTGGCGCAGCAGATATCCGGTGACCTCCGCATTGATGGCGGCGTTGACCAGCCCGTTGAGCGTGCCGATCCATTCGTGCTCAACCGGCAGATCGCGCTGCTCGACGGCCGCCACCAGGACCTCGGGCGGCCGCGGCGGGGCCGCCGCGGCGATGCTCTTTCCCCGGATGACGTTAATCAGGACGATGGCCGCAATAACGATCAGGGCCGCTGCGGCACCGATATGAATCCTGCGTCTGTTGTTCATTTGGCTCATCCTTCGCTCGTGTGGTTATCCAGCATAGCGAGCAGGTATTTGTGCGCCACTCCGGTGGCAATGAGTTCGGCGCCCGCGCCTCGCATTTCGGCGAGGAGTCGTTCGCCGGCCTGATCGATGAACGTGACCTCTTTGAGGTCGACGATCGCGCAGGCCAGCGGCGCTCGTTCACGCGCCTGTTTCCAGCAGGAACGCAACTCGTCCACCCAGGGTCCCGCAAGGCGCCCGTGCAGGCTCCAGCGCTGAGTGCCGGCGGTGTCGGAATAACTGACTCGAAACATAATGCGATGCCTTTCGGTTTCGAACAAAGGCATGCGCCCTGCCGCCATCCGGGCACTGATTCTCAAGGGCTTTCATGCAACAAGAGGCCGAAACCGCTGCTGGGCTCCAGGTACCTGCCCGGATTTCGGTAAGTGCCGAAGGCGCGCAGGAGGTGCCGAAGGCAGGCGTCACGCCGACGGTTGTGCCCATAGTTCGGCACCTGCCCGGCAAAGCGCCACCGGTGAGCGGGGCAAATCCTGTATTTTCAGTCAGCGCAAAGCGGCGGCAGAAGTGCTGTGAATTGGCAGGGTGGAACAGCAAATGAACATCGAAAAGGCCGCCGTTGACCTGTATTGGCTCGCTTTCCTTCTGACGGGATGCCGCGATATCAGTATCGACATCGCTGCCGACGCCGCCGCCTCCCAGGACGATGCGAATCCGTTCTTCGTGGACTGGATGCGCGGCTGGCAGCGCAGGCTCGTGATCGCAAAAGCTCTGACCGCAATCCACGACGAGCTCGCCGATTCGGCGGGCCGGACAGAAATCGCGCACGCTGGTAATTCGGGAATGCCGCGCAACTGGTCTCTTAGTCCCGACACTTCGAAAGCGGATCTCGAACGCGCGCTGCTCGCGATCGATCTCTTCCCCCGGGCGACCTTACTGTTAGTCGTCTTTGAAGGCGTACGAATTGCCGACGCAGCCACCCTGCTGGATGCAAAGCCGGAGCTTCTGAAAAAGGCTCAGGTAATAGGTCTGCGCGAACTGACGGCAAACCTGGCCGCAAGGGACGGCTCTGCAGATTCCGCGGCTCCTGAGGAACACGCGCAAAACGCCGCGACTCCGAAGAAATTCTTTGGCTCAATGCGGACCGCCGTCTGCTGCTAAGGTCGAGAACCGTCAAGCTCCCGTTCTGGAGATGCGAATACCCAGCTTCTGCATGCGCGATTGCAGGGTCGATCGCTTCAGCCCCAGACGCGCGGCGGCGCCTTCCGCGCCGGCCACCACCCAGTTCGACTTTTCCAGCGCGGCCAGTATCTGCTGTCGTTCGGATTCCTCCAGTGCGCCCCGCAGGTCCCCGCGAGATGCCGGGGTGGCGGCGCGCCCGTTGGTCGGCGTGCTCACTGGCGCGGCCGGCTGGATGGATGGTTGAACAGACGCGCGCAGGTCGTCGGTATGAACCCTCAGGACCGGTCCGCTCGTCAGAATGACGGCCCGTTCGATGACATTCTGCAGTTCGCGAATGTTTCCCGGCCAGGGATAGCGCGTCAGCGCGCTCATGGTTTCGGCGGGAATGGCATCGATCGTCTTACCCAGGCGGCGGCTGAACTGCTGTACAAAATGGCGTACCAGAAGCGGAATATCCTCCGGGCGCTCGCGCAATGCCGGGACGCGGACCGGAAACACATTCAACCGGTAATACAGGTCCGAGCGGAATTTGCCTTCGGCGACAACCTGATCGAGGTCGCGGTTCGTCGCCGCGATCAGCCGCGCATCCGATCGCATGGTGCGCGTCGAACCGAGACGCTCAAACTCGCGCTCCTGCAGAACGCGCAGGAGCTTCGGCTGCAGTTCCAGCGGGATCTCGCCGATTTCGTCGAGAAAAATCGTCCCGCGGTTCGCCAGTTCAAACCGGCCGACGCGCTGCGAGATGGCGCCTGTGAATGCCCCGCGCTCGTGCCCGAACATTTCGCTTTCCAGCAGGCCTGTCGGAATCGCAGCGCAGTTCAGCTTCACGAAGGCGCCCGACTTGCGCGCGCTCAGATTGTGCACGGCGCGCGCGATCAGTTCTTTGCCCGTGCCGGTTTCACCATAGATCAGGACGGTCGAGTCGGTCGGCGCCACAGTCTCGATTGCCTTCAGTACGCGGAGCAAAACATCGCTGTGTCCGACGATCTCATCGAAGTTCAGTTCGGTGCGGATCTCGTCTTCGAGGTAAAGCTTCTCCTCCGCGAGCTGATCTCTCAGCTCGGCAATCTGCCCGTAGGCGAGGGCATTTTCAACCGCGATCCCCACCTGTTTCGCAACCTGGCCAAGAAACTCGAATTCGTCCTGCGAGAATGGCTGATCGTTTCTGCGGCCCAGGCTCAAAACGCCAAGCACACGGTCCCGCCCGGGGAGCGGCAGATGGCAGAGAGCTTTCGTTCCTTCGGCCACGGCCGCGGTCTCGTTAATCAGCTCTTCAGCCCGCCGATTCAGCGGCTCACCGGTGCGAAAGACGTGCTCGACGCCGGTCTCACCGTGATCCGGCGGCTCGTAGCCTTCTTTAACCACGCCTTTCCCGTCGGGGAAATCGAGCGCGTAGAGTTGCAGTCGGCCATTAGCGCCGGGCAGGGCGAAACCAACGCCGTCGCACTGCATCATGCGCCGGATGCTGCCCGCTGTCGCCCGCAACAAGTCGCGGAGATCGAGATTCGATACAACGCGGTTGGTCAGATCGAGCAGCAGCGTCAGACGCTCCTCGGCGCGCCGCGAAGCCTGAAAATTCAGCGCGTCGTCGATCGCCACTGCAACCTGGCTGGCAGCGAGCGTGAAGAAGCCCATTTCGTCGTCGGCATAAGCGTCCGGCTTCCGGCTGGCGATCAGGAGACTGCCCAGTTGGCGGTGCGCCGTGCTAAGGGGCAGCGCGCAGATGGATTGCATCCCATGGGAGCGGAGCTGCGCCATCATCGCGGGGAAGCGGGCATCGCTGTCCGCGCGCCGAATCAGCACCGGCTGCTGGTGCTGATAAACCCACCAGGCCAGTGTTTCTTCCTTCCTGATCGGGGCGCGAGCCGAGGATGGGGAGCACGCTTCACTGACGTGCCAATGGACTTTGTTCGCCGTCTCGTCGTATTGTGCAACGGCGTCGAACTGCACAACTCTGCAGAGCTCGGAGGCCAGCAGATCGAAGAGTTCACGCGGGTCCCGCCGCGCGCGGATCGACTCCGCGAGCCGGATCAGCGACTGGTAACGCACGTTGATAGACTCGTCTCGCCCGGGATTGAGCGACTCGAATTCGGGCTCTGTCGCGAACTGGGTTACAGGCATACCTATGGTGACGTGCTCACGCCGTATGCCGGTTGGATTGATGCGAATTAGTTTCGGATTCGGAAAATCCGGCCGGCGTTAGGCTGAGAACTCCGAGAGGTACGAAGCCGGCGCAGAAAATGATGCACCGGCTGCACTGCCGCACACAGATGGCTCTTGACGAGTAGCTGCCGGTGTGTGAGTCATCGCACGCTCGCGCGCTTGTGCCCAACCGCTCGAAAAAATGTGTTATGCCGCTTCCTTGCGGTCGCGGCTCAGAAACCCTCGCAGACCTGCGCGCGCCAGCAGGCGTTTGGCGTCGGTACCCGCGCGGCGTCAACGAGCGTTTTGGCGGGCGCCGTTCCCCTTTCCGGTCTCATGTGCGCCGTCGTTTGCCGGTTCAGAACGGGGCCTTTGGGGTGATGTTTCGACGATGGCAACGGAATTAAGGATCGTTTCCACCACAAAATCGTCCCCCAGCGACGAGTTGACCATGAGATGGTAAAGTCTCGCGGAGCGGCCACTCGAGCTTGAAGTATTGCCTGATGTATGCGGCGCGGTCCTGGTCGACCGTCTCGGCCAGCACGTTGGCCTCTTCCTCGCTCTTGCCCAGGCCGCGCAGCCGGCGAATTTTTTCTTCAAACGGCGCATAGACAAACACGTGAAAAGCATCCGGGTTGGATTGAAGATAATAGGCCGAGCCGCGTCCGACGATTACGCAATTACCTTGTTCGGCCGCCTCACGCACCACCTTTTCGGCGGCTTCGCGAATGCAGTCGGCATCCACCATCTTCACCCGCTGCGCATTCAATGTGCCTTCGAAGCTGCCGCGCAGGAACGCCTTGAAGAGCCTGTAGTGCAGGGCGTCGCGGCGCTCCTCACGCTCCTCCACGGCCGGGCAATCGCAGCCCAGGATGCGGGCGATCTCGATGGTAAGCAACTCGTCCCACAATTTCCAGCCCAGCCGCGCCGCAAGTGTGGCGGCGATATCCGCCGCTCCGCTGCCGTATTCGCGATCGATTGTAATGATTTTGATCATTGAAAAGCCTCGCCAGATAGCTTCGCTAACCCACAGCCACACCGCCACTGGCCCGGGGGTCGTTCTTGCGAACGATGAAAGCGAGCAGAAACATTATGCCCGCCGCGATGGTAAGCACCAGGAAAATATCGATGTAAGCGAGTGTCTCTACTTGTCCTCCCATAGCCCGGTAAAGCAGACCGTAGGCCCGCTTGGGCGCGTCGGCAACGCTCGAGCCGGAGTGCACCAGTCGCAGGCTCAAAGCTTTGACCTGGTTCTGAACAGACCGATCGAACCCAGTGGTATGCTGCGACAGCACCACCTGGTGAACTTGCGCGCGCCGCGCCAACAGCGTCGTGACCATAGAGGTTCCCACGCTGCTGCCGATATTGCGCATGAAGTTGATGATGCCGGCCACGCTATTGGCTTTTTCGGCGGGCATCCCGATGTAGCCCGCCATTGTCACGGGAACAAACAGAAGGCCGAGGCCCACGGATTGAATCAAACGCAGCACGGTAGCCGACTGGAAACTGATCAGCGTATCCAGCCGCACTGTGGAGACATACATCCCGATCGCCAGTGCCAGCCAGCCCGCGGCGATGATGTATTTGGCTGGATATTTTCCGGCCAGCACGCCCACGATGGGCATCAGCGTCAGTACGATCGCGCCGCCGCCCGACAGAACCAGCCCGGCATTTTCCGCCGTGTATCCCAAGACGGTCTGGAGAAATTGCGGCATCGTCACCAGTGCGCCGAATAGCAGAACGCCGAAAATAAACATCATGAGGTTTGCAGTCGCGAAGTTGAAGTTCTTGAACAGATGCACGTCGATAATGGGTGTCTTATGACGCCACTCCCAAATAACGAGACCAACCAGACAGACCACCGAGACGATCACAAGGCGCGTGATGAATGGGGAGCCGAACCAATCGTCTTCCTGTCCCTTATCGAGCACCACCTGCAGCGCTCCCACGCCCAGAGCAAGGAGCGAGATACCAATAAAGTCGACGCTCACGCCTGCCCTCTTCGTTCGCCGCAGGAACGGCGGGTCCTCCACGAGACGCATGACTAACAATGTGGCCAGAATTCCTACCGGCAGGTTGATGAAGAAGATCCAGCGCCACGAATAGTTATCGGTGATCCATCCGCCCAGTGTCGGTCCGATGGTGGGCGCCATGATCGCGGTGATTCCGTAGAGCGCAAACGCGAGGCCCCGCTTCTCCGGCGGGAACGTATCGGCGAGGATGGCCTGCGCCATGGGCTGGAGTCCGCCGCCACCGGCACCCTGGATAACGCGAAAGAGGAGCAGCATGTTCAGGCTGGTGGCGCTGCCGCAGAGGACCGAGGCCACTGTAAATATGAAAATGCAGACGATGAAGAAGCGTTTTCGGCCGAAGAGGCTGGCCAGCCAGCCGCTGATCGGAAGGACGATGGCATTGGACACCAAATACGACGTGAGCACCCAGGTGCTCTCGTCGTTGCTCGAACCGAGGCCCCCCGCCATGTATGGCAAAGCCACATTGGCGATGCTGGTGTCGAGCACCTCCATGAACGCGGCCATCGCGACCACCACGCCTATGAGCCAGGGATTGAATTTCGGCCGCCACGGCTGGGGAGGGACACCCCGCTCAGGCACCGAGAGCACGTCCGCGCTATCGGACATAGACTTTCGGCTCCACTGACATGCCGGGTCTCAGCCGATGGTCATCGTTTTGGCTGGGATCGATATCGATCCGGACGGGGAGGCGCTGCACTACCTTCACGAAATTTCCCGTGGCATTTTCCGGCGGCAGCAAGCTGAGCAGCGAACCGCTGGCGCCACCGATACCGGTGACTCTGCCTTTGTATTCACGACCGTAAGCATCCACACTAAACGTGACTCGCTGGCCCGCTTTCATGTGACGCAACTGGGCTTCCTTGAAATCGGCCGTGACCCAGATATCATCCAGAGGTACAACGGCCATCAACTCCTGGCCCGGTGAAACATTGCTTCCCACCTCGACGCTTTTCTTTTCGACGATGCCGCTGACCGGCGCAAAAATCGTGCAGTAGCTGAGATTCAGCCGGGCCTGATCAACGACAGCGCGTTTTTCAAGCACCTGGGCTTCGGACGTTTTGGCGCGCGACTGGCTGATGGCTACCTGTTGCGGGGCAGTCAGCGCGGCGTCGATGGAAGCATTCGCCTGCGCAATTCGTGCGTTGGCTTGATCGATGGCGGCCTGCGCGACGCGCACATTATCCTCGGCTTCGGTGACCGCTGCCCGGCGTGCGTCTACGGTCGCGTTTGCGGAATTGGCTGTATTCAGCGCCGTATCGTAGATCTGGTAGGAAATTTCGTCCTTGTCCACCAGCTGTTTGTACCGAACCACGTCGTCCGCATTTTTTTTGTATGTTGCCTCGGCTTCGCGTACATTGGCCTGGGCGGTAATCAAACGCGCCCGGGCGGCGCTCAACTGGCGCTCGGCGCCTGCCAACGCCGCGACCGCGTCCACTTTGCCGGACCGCGCCGAGAGCAACGAGCTGTTTGTGGTGGTCGAGATCACGGGGACATCGGTGCGAGAGCTTTGGGAACTCGCCTCGGCGGCAGCGAGGTCCGCCTCAGCCTGAGCCAGCGCGACCGCGAAGTCCTTAGGGTCGATACGGGCGAGCACCTCGCCGGCTTTCACGTAACGCTCATTGTCGACGGGCACATCAACGACGTAGCCGTTGATCCGCGCGCTGATGGCGTTGATGTTCCCATCGACCTGAGCGTCATCGGTATCTTCGTACGTGCTGAAATACTTCCAGGCGTAAAAGGAGCCGACGCCCACCACTACCAGGGCGATCAGGAGCGTGATCGCGCGAATCAGCCTCTTACGTCCTTTGCGTGGCGCGTTGGGGCGCAGGGAATCTGCCGGTCGGGTGGTTGCGGCTGGGCTCTCGGTTGTTGTGACGTCAGCCATGGCTACTTTACCTCCATGAATTTCCGAATCTGTTGCTCGGTGGACCCCAGGGCGCGCGCGAGTTCGACCTTCGACAGGTTGTGGGCATACAGGGCGGAGATCAGGTTGTCGTTGGCGACGGCAACCGACCCCTGTGCCTGCACAACCTCAATGGTGTCGGTGACGCCGGACGCGAAGCGGTCCCGGGCCTGCGTGAGGGTCTGGTTCGCCAGGTCGAGATTGCTCCTGGCGACTGCTACCTGATCGGTGGCCGACTGGATGTCAAGCAGGGCCGCCCGGACCTGATAATCGATCTGGCTGCGAAGATCGGCCAGCTCATCCTCACGCTGCTTCAACGCCGCGCGGGCCTGAATGATATCGCCGCTGATTCGCTCACCGTCGAAAATATTAAATCTGGCAGCAGCCTGAAAGGTGAATGTTCCATGGGAATTGTTGAGCGTCGTTCCCTCATCGCCGTAATCCGCGGCGACGCCGAGGTTCGGATAGCGCTCGGCGCGGGCAGCACTGACGGAATCATCGGCGGCGCGCACCGAGGCCTGGGCGCTCTGGAAATCTGCGCGCTCATCGTAAGCGGTGCGCAGAGCCTGATCCGGGGTCATCTCGGCCAGCGGCGAGTAGGGTTCTGTGTCGGCGATCGTAAACTGTTGGCCGGACGGCAGGCCGATCACTCGTCCCAAAGCCAGATTGTCTTTGGCGACCTGATTCCCCTGCGCGATCAATTGCTGTTGTTCCTGCTCCAGCTGGACGCGAGCCCGAAGCACATCAATCGCCGCTGTCGTCCCGGCGCGTTTCTGATCGGCCGTGCGGTCGTAGATGGCCTGATCGGTGTTCACCTGCGCCCGTAAGGCTTCGACCCGCGAAGAACCGGCAATCACGAGCAGGTAGGCATTGGCCACGGACTGCACCACTAAATCGCGAGCGTCTTTAAGCGATAGTTGAGCGGCGCGCTCGCCCTCTTTGGCAGCATGATAGCTTTTGCGGAGGCTGTAATCAAAGACGCTGAAGGAGGCGTAAGCGCGCGCATCGGTATATTGGAACGGGCCGACGATTGTCGGGATGGAAACGCCGGGGATTTGAAGGTTGATCCCGCGGGTTTTCAGATCTATTTGCTCGACGTTCTCGCTTACGGCTCCGGTCACTTGTGGCAGGAGCGCGCTCAGGGACCGCAGCCGCTCACCGCGCGTGGCTTCGCTCGCCTGTCCACTCAGTAGCAGACCAAGGTTAGTTCGCAGGCCCCGATCGATCGCGTCACGGAATGTAAGCGAGAGGGGAGTGGGAGAAGCTACCCCCGTCGGAACGCTGCCTTGAAACTGAGCTTGTTGTCCAAAGAGTACTGAACCGGCGAACAGGGCTACACAGGCGCCGATGAGCCGACAGGTCCGCCTCCCGTCCATGCGAACGTGAGCAACGGGATTACCCCGGTCATCGACGACGGCGATGTTCGTTGGCCGGGTCGCCCCCCCACTCCAAATCGTTGAAAAAACATGAACGCGCAAAAACGATGGACGTAAGAAGGCTGGCGCTGGGAGCCCGTCGTTTTCCATTAAATTTCGCGGCCCGCAGGGCCTGGGAAACACGCCGGTTAATTCCGCCTTCCGCTCCGCAGCGGCAATGATTCGCTTGGCGCCAGCGAGACTGATCATGATGGCTCCTTATTCATCCACTCGGCTTGTGTCGTCGTAGCTCTTGTTCCCGACATGGTCTTGTCCACCGGGTTGCAACAGAAACGTTGATCGCCCGAACGCCGGCGGACCCAGGTGGATGGCACCCGAAGGCGCGAAGGGGCTCAAGCGGCCCCAGCAATTCGTTCTCCTTTGTTTCGGAATCACAGTCAACTGCGAGCACTGTTCAGCGATTGCTCATGGTGGTGCGCGCAAGTCGCGCACCACGACAAAAGTAAGGAAATGGAAAAATGAGGTAGAGACCGTCGCACACTATTTTTCGCGGACCCGGTCCACCGTTATTCCTCAGGCAACTGACGGAAGGCTTGAAGACATGGGCTTCAGCAAACCCGCACCGACAGTGCAAGAAAGCCGTGCATGGTTGTCCAGCACTGTCAAGAGTCGGCTTACTGTGTCAGCCGACTGGTTCTCCGCCCTTCAGCGCAATGATCGAACCGTTTTGACGGACGTACGCAATTGGTTTCGAGTCCGCTCCACTCTCCCGCACCCTGTCGGGAGTTGGTTCGTAAAATGCCTTTAGCCCGGTCGTGCGCGAGCCAACAGGAATTCGGCAAATTGCCGAAAACGCACTTAAGGTCGATCTGATCGTCATCGGTGGCGGGCCGGCGGGAGTCGTCGGGGCCACCACCGCCGTCTCGATGGGCAAGAAGGTGGCATTGGTGGAACATCGCGCCGAGCTGGGCGGTGCAGGCGCGAATACGGGGACGGTTCCCAGCAAAACGCTGCGCGAAACTGCCCTCGCCTTGTCGGGTGTGCGGTCCCGGGGTCTGTATGGGGTAGATTTATCGCTTCGGCGCGAAGCCACGGTCGCCGACTTTCTTCGCCACGAACAGCAGGTAAAAGCCGGATTGAACCAATCGCTCTCGCAGCGCATGGATGCGTGGAATACCGCGGTTTATCGGGGCAGCGCGGCTTTCGCTGACTCGCATACAGTGTGTGTCGGCGGTGACAAACCCATTTCACTCCACGGCGACTACATTTTGATCGCGACAGGATCGGCCCCGGCTCGCCCGCCCGGGTTCCCGTTCGGATGCCGCGAGATCTACGATTCCGATACGATCCTCGAGCTCGATCGTCTCCCGGAAACGATGGCAGTGGTGGGTGCCGGGGTGATTGGCAGCGAGTACGCGTCCACCTTCGCCGCCCTGGGCGCCATCGTTCATTTGATTGACGGGCGCAATGCCCTCCTTCCGTTTCTGGATGCTGAACTTTCCCGCGCTTTGACAGCAGCCATGGAGAAGAACGGAATTCGTTTTCATTGGGGCGCGCGGCCCCGCTCCTATTGTCAGGAGGAGTCGGGAAAAGTAACACTCACTCTTGAGTCGGGTGATCGGTTGAGCGTCGATGCGGTTCTCGTTGCCAGCGGCAGGAAAAGCAATACGGAAACCCTGAATCTCGCTGCACCGGGAGTAACCGTCGGCGATCGTGGCATCATTCCGGTCGACGCCGAGTTACCGGACCAACGTTCCTCACATCTTTGCGGCCGGAGATGTGATCGGGTTTCCCGCGCTCGCTTCCACCAGCATGCAGCAGGCCCGGTACGCGATACGCGCGGCTTTCAATGCGGCCGAATTGACTCACCCCCCGGGTTTCCTTCCCACCGGCGTTTACACGATCCCGGAAGTCAGTATGACCGGTGAGACGGAAGAGGCTCTGCAACGGGCCGGCGTCGAATACGTCGCAGGCCGCGCACCTTATGCCCGCAGCGCACGGGGCCGGATTATCGGCGACACAGACGGTTTTTTGAAGCTGCTCTTTCGACGGTCCGATATGAGACTGCTGGGTGTCCACGCGATGGGGGAGCAAGCCACGGAACTGGTTCATGTCGGAATGATTGCGTTGATGACCAGCGCTTCGGCGGACCTTTTCGACGAGGCCTGTTTCAACATTCCCACCCTCGGCGCGCTCTATAAAGTCGCGGCCTTTGAGGCCTCTCTCGCGGTCAGGCGTTAGTCATGGGCGGTCGGCGTCAACCTACCTGACTTAAAGCGCTTTTACACCCTTGTTCCATCCATGGAAGGTCGAGAAGTCGCCCGCTTTCCAGGCCTCGCAGAGTCCCGGCGTGCTCAGGTCCCAGTCGGGGCGGATCTCGCTCGTGACGGCCCGCAGGTCGTGCCAGAGGTCGGTAACGGACGGGCGGCCCCAGAACCAGTAGCCGTTGTAGATGCGGTGTATCACGAGACCCGGCTTAAGCACGAGTGTGTGCGGAATCATAGGATTATGCTCCGGGTCGGTATACTCCGCGATGTCGAGGTCCTTCTGGACGGTTCTTTCGGGGTCAGAGAGGAAGGTCCACTGGGCGCCCACCGACGCGCGGAACTCCTGGAGAGTGTGGTGGTCATCGGTGGAGATGGTGGCAATCCGGGTGTATGCCACAGCGATCTTCGGATAAAACGCGGCAAGATCCAGATGCTGCTGGTGCTCCTTCGGGCAGTAATGGCCGCGCGCAAGCGTCAGGATCAGGGGATCATCGCCTTAAAGTTCGCTGAGCCTGCGCGGTGTGCCCGTGTGATCGGGTAATTGATAGTCGGGAAAAACGGTTCCGGGTACGAGGTCATTGCGCATATTTGGACTCCTTCAATCCCGCCTCAATGCGGCGTCACGCGATCGGACTGAACCCATTGGCTCCGCCAGGCTGGCGCCTCGAAGGGATCCGCGAAATACTGTGTCTCGTGCACGACCTTACCGTTGCGGAACTCCATAATGCTCACTGTGTACGCCGGCCGCCCCTGGTAGGTGATTGTGTATTCCGTGATCCAGAGGTCACCTTTTCCGAGAATTCGCCTGACGTTGAAACCGGCCGGCTTGCCGGGATGATGACTCCGCAACGCCTGCAAATTGCTTCGCCCGAAGATTCGTTCGCCCGACTGAGGATAGTCACAAATGGCATCTTCGTCGTAAATATCGTGTTCCGCGTTTGCATCGCCGGCCGCCGACGCCTGCCAGTGTTTATTCAGCGCTTCACGGATTTGTTCCTCTTGCATGATCACCTGCCTTGTGGAATGTCACCCATTCGCGGCGTCTCCTCAACAGTTCGCGGCGGCACGGCACTGCTCATTCGCCAGCTGTCGAATAGGGCGCGCCCCCGGGGACCGGCGTGTTTCAATTCCAAGCTTTCGCATTTTATAAATCAGCGTAGTTCGCGGCAACCCAAGCCGATCAGCCGCTCCGCCCTGCCCTCCGATCAGCCAGTCGGTTTGCTTCAATGTTTCCAGAATATGCTCCCGATCGGCGTCGGCAAGCGTGCGTGAGGCGCTCTCCGAGCTCTGCTTCACCCTCTGATTCAGGTCCAGCGGCAGACGCAGCACCGACCCGGGCGAAAAGAGCACCGCGCGCTCGATGAAATTCTGTAGTTCGCGAATATTGCCTGGCCAGTCGTGCGCTTTGAGCACCGCCATCACTTCATCGGGAATCAAATCGATCGGTTTGCCGAGGCGAGCAGCAAACTTTGCTACGAAGAACTCCGTCAGCGCCGGGATGTCCTGAACGCGCTCACGCAGGGAAGGCAGGCAGATTGGAATCACGTTCAATCGGTAGAACAGGTCTGCCCGAAACAGCTTCTTGCTCACGAGCTGCCCGAGATCCTGGTTTGTCGCCGCCACCACCCGCACGTTGACCCGGACGGTCTGGGCGCTTCCCAAACGCTCGAACTCCTGCTCTTGCAGGGCGCGCAAGAGCTTAGGCTGAAGTTCCAGCGGCATGTCGCCAATCTCATCCAGAAAGAGCGTGCCCCGGTCGGCCATCTGAAATCGCCCCTGCGTCTGAGTGCAGGCGCCGGTGAAAGCGCCTCTTTCGTGGCCGAAGAGTTCGCTCTCCAGCAGCGCGCTCGGAATCGCTGCGCAGTTAAGGGCCACAAAACGGTGGCTGCGCCGAGGGCTGGCCTCATGAATGGCTCTCGCAATCACTTCTTTTCCGGTGCCCGTTTCGCCCTGAATCAGGACACCGGAGTCCACTGGCGCAACTCTCTGCACTTCTGCCAGCACTGCCCGGAATCTCGGACTGGACCCGATCAAATCTAAAGTTGCCATAGCGCTACTCCTTTCATAAATGTGAGATTTATTCCGCGTTTTTCCTCTGATCCGCGTCGTGACTCGTGGGGAGAGTTCCATAGCCGAACCGAGCCGGCCGAAATAATCCGGATTTCACCAGGGTGTCACATATCGACGAAAAGAGGAATCGTTCATCGCTCCTCATAAGCGATCTCGCTGATACACGTTCTCAGAGCGACCGTATTCCGCCGTGGATTCGAAGTGGCAACGCCGAATCGCTTGATCTTTGTTCTATCCGCTCACAAAGCCACTCGAGTGTGCCTGCCAACAGGGGAGGTCGCCGCTCGCGCCCGAAACGAAATCCGCTTAACGCTGGATCGCCGCTCTTACAAGTCTCATCACCACTCGCCTAAGCCGGCCTACGGTCGCCGCCGGGGGTTCATCCCTCGACATCGCAATACTAACAGCGTTGTGGATCGGGGTCTATTCTACTTTGGTGCAATGCGGTGGCCAGGAAGAGATCCGAATCATATGTTGCCCGGAACCTGATGCGGCAAGACATTCACATTGCGTCCGAACCAAACTTCACCGGCGAGTGCGATTTGATGAACAACGACGTGGACTCGAGCTATAACGCAAGCCCATTTCCGCCATCGCTTTTCACACGGTATCCAACGCTATTGTCTTGTGCGACGTGCCTTTGTCCCAGGGCGCGCGCTCGTCCGGCTATGACATCCCGCAGGTGGTTGCGCGTACTGCGGGCCGCCGATTTGATGGAGCTTCAGGCAGATTCCCACGCCTGGCTTGGAACGAAATAGGTTTAGCGCTGGATCGCCGCTTTTACCAGTCGCACCAGGTCGTCCCGCCGGAACGGCTTGGAAAGAAAACCAGTCGCGCCCCGCCTCATCGCCTTTTCACGATTCGCCGCAGTTCCCTGTGCGCTGACAAATACG
The DNA here is from genome assembly GCA_963832905.1 of Terriglobia bacterium. Taxonomy (GTDB): domain Bacteria; phylum Acidobacteriota; class Terriglobia; order Bryobacterales; family Bryobacteraceae; genus BOG-234. The sequence goes on from CAWHVO010000004.1 coordinate 226,226, forward strand.
ATCGGCACCCGATTATCAGCTCCGGCCAGTCTGTCCTGCAGTTCAAGGCCTGTAATGCCCGGCAACTGAATGTCAACAATCAGGCAAGCGGCGTCCCGGGCCGATCCCGCAGCCAGGAACTGCTCGGCCGAATCGAAGCTCTCAACGGCATATCCTGCTGACTCCATGCAGTCTTCCAGTGATTGCCGCACAAGCACGTCATCGTCGATGATCGCGATCCTGGCGTTCGATACGTTGTTCACCTGAGCCCAACTGGCCGTCAACGTTGCGGGTTGCCCCCGTTGTCTGAATCCTAACAGCGGCTCGGACCGAGGTCTATTACACCTTGGTAGAACGCCCGGTTAGGAAAAGATTTTGAGCTTCCCGGCCATCCGGACCAGGTCGGCCAATGAGCCGGCGCCCATTTTGTGCATCACGCGGCCCCGGTGCACTTTGATCGTCAACTCTGTGGTGCCGAGTTCGCCGGCGATCTGCTTGTTCAACAGGCCGGTAACAACCAGAGCGAGGACCTGTCGCTCTCGCGGCGTGAGTGTTCCGAGTCGCTTCCTGAGTTCCTCGCTCTCCGACCTTTGCCTGCGAACCTCGCCATCGCGGAGCAGAGCCTCGTGGATCGCATCGAACAGTTCCTCTTTGCGGAAAGGTTTCGTCAGGAAACTCACGGCGCCCGCTTTCATCGCCCGCACACTCATCGGAATGTCGCCGCGTCCGGTAAGAAATACGACGGGCATCCCGACGCCGGATTTCGCCAGTTCGGTTTGCAGATCGAGGCCGCTGAGATCGGGAAGTTCAACGTCCAGGATCAGGCAGGCCGAGACGTCAGGACGCGGGCTCTGAATGAACTGCGTCGCCGATCCGAACGTTTGCACCTCCCAGCCGGCCGAGCCGAGCAGGTCCGCGATGGAATCGCGAAGCAATGGATCGTCGTCAACCACGAACACGATGGATTTCGGATCGCTCATTCGGCTCGTGCTTTGGCGGGCAGGATGAAATGGAATACGGCGCCACGCGGCTCGTTCTTCGCGGCCCAGAGCCGCCCGCCGTGCGCCTCTATGATCGATCGGCAGATCGGTAGTCCCATTCCGATCCCCTGAGGTTTAGTCGTGAAAAAAGGAGCAAACAGCCGATCCGGATGTTCCGCATCGATCCCCGCTCCGGTATCTTCAACGGACACGTGAAGTTCACCCGGATTCGAAAGGGTGGATCGAATCATGAGCCGCTTCGGTTCATTCTCCAGACCCGCAATGGACTCAATGCCATTCATTGCCAGGTTGAGAATCACCTGCTGCAATTGAACACGGTCCCCACTCACATAAGGAGCGCCGGGAGCCAGTTCCGTTCGCAGGAAAATATTGTGCCGTTGCGTCTCATGCTGCACCAGGGAAATCGTGTCTTCGATTACGCCATTCACGTCCACTGACGTCGTCATTGAAGTGGTCTTCCTGAACAGGGCACGAAGACGCTGTACAATTTCGCTGGCTTGCGTAGCGGCTTGTGTAATCCGGCCGACAGCGGCGCGCGCTCTGTCAAGGTTCGGCGGTTCGTTCGCCAGCCAGGCCGTACAACTGTCACCACTGGCGATGATCGAGGCCAGCGGCTGGTTCACTTCGTGGGCGATCGATGCCGTCAGCTCACCCATCGTCATCACGCGATTCACGTGCGCGAGCTCTGCCTGAGCGTTGCGCAGTTTGAGTTCGCTCTCCCGAAGTTTTTCCTCAGCCTGGATACGCTTGGAAATGTCGCGGACAAAGCCGCTGAAAGTCCAGGTGTCACCGGATTTTAATGGCGTGACAGACAGCTCGACCGGAAACTCCGTCCCATCACGGCGAATCGCAGTGATTTCGATTCGCCGGTTCAGAACCGGGCCTTGACCGGTCCTGAGAAAATGCCGCAGTCCTGTTTCATGCGACAGACGATAACGCATCGGAATGATTGTTTCGGACATTTTGCGGCCCAGGGCTTCCGGCCGCGTCCATCCGAAAGTCTCTTCCGCCTGCTTGTTCCAGTCCGTGATGAGGCCATCCGCGTCCATCACGACGACAGCGTCCAGGGCCGCATCGATGATCGACCGGGCTTGCAGCTCCAGTCTTCGGAAAGCTTCCTCGGCGCGCGCTTGTTCGCTTAAGTCGAGCACGAAGGCAACACCCTCGTCCCCGCCTGTTTGGAACAGCGCTGCGCCGACCAGCACCGGCACGCGCCTGCCATCCTTGTGGAAGTACTCCTTCCGGTAGGGTTGTACGGTGCCCGTGGCCTGCAGGTCCGACACCGCCAACTCGTCGCGGGCCTGCCATTCCGCAGGTGTAAGTTCGTTCCAGTCCAGGCTGCCGGACGCTACATCTTCACGATCCCATCCCACCATGCCGAGAAATGTCTCATTGACCTCCACAATTTTCCCTTCAAAATTCCAGGTGAAGATCCCCATGAGATTTGCGTCAACCAGACGCCGAATCCTGGCTTCCAGCCCTGTAGTCCTTTCGCGCAGGCGTGCTTCCGCTTTCTCGCGCCCGGCGATTTGAATCCTGAGGCCGGCCACGGATTCCACGGTTTGATACGCCAGGGAGGCGAACTGCACCAGGGCGTTCATGAGACGCTCGTCTTCCGCGTCGAACCTGCGGCGATCGCTGTGCATGATCGCCCATAACGTCCCTACCGCCTTGCCGCCAGCGTAAAACGGAACCAGCAGGCACTCCTCCGCAGCCGGCGTGACCGGTTGCAGATAGGGATAACGCTGCTCGAAGTGCCGGAACAACAGCGTACAATCTCGATCCAGCACATCTCCAGAGGGGCCGAAATTACGCGGCGTGCCGCCCCCGGCGTGCGGCGCCCACGCCCCGGCGATGGCTGGCCAGTAAAATCGTTTCCCGCCGTCCTTCGTGAGCAGACTGAGGCCGGCTGAGTCGCACTGGGTGGCTTCCAGAATCGTGTCGGCAAATGTCTGAAGGATATTGGAGCTCGGGTCGGCCATCGCGCTGGCCAGCGCCACGAGCGCGCGATTTTCCTTCTCGTAGTCCGGGGGACGCCACGGCCGACGATGCAACTCCTCAGTACACAGGATCGATTCCAGAGAAGCCGCACCCTCTGGAATTGAAGGCTCGGGAGCAAAGTCGTTTTGTGGTTTGGAAGACTCGGCCACGTTCCACCGCCATAATTGAGATTTGCCTACGACTACTCCGGCCGCCCGTCAATTTCGGTCCGGCAGAACGCGTGGGAATCCATTGAAGGGTCCGCTTCCTTATCATCCTGCCATGTTCCGTGTGTTGTCGACCTAAAGGCTTTTCTAAGGGATTCGTGAAACCTTCTCGCCCTGCCATGAATGGTGCTGGAAAACACAGAACATAGCAACAGGAATCCGGCCGCGAAGCTCACCGCCGCGTCAGATTGGCAACCCTTCGACCGCCCCACTGTCCCGCGACCGCCCACTGTCCCGGAGACCAATCTTCGACAGATCTAAGTTTCAGGACCACACCGGAAGAGTTCCACAAATCGTTTTTCTTCAGTCGCATAAAGAAAAGTGCCAAGCCTGATACAGTCGTGGCGCTCTGCTTGCACTTGGTATAGCGGTATGAACATCGAACTAGTGGTTGGTCGTCTGGTTGCCGGGCTGTCGATGGGGGGCCGGGGTGCCCAGAAGGTGTTTGGCTGGTTCGGGGGCGGTGGCATCAGGGGGACGAGGGCCCCACTTCGAGAGTGTCGGGTTTCGGCCGGGCAGCCGGTTTGCGCGGTCGGCTGGACTTGGTGAATAGTGGGTCCCGGTGTGCAGGCTTTTCGTTCACGTTTGCTTAGGAAGAAAGTGTCATGACCGCTACCGATTCAGAAAAACAACCCAGATCGAGGACGATGATTGTGACGGGCGCATCCGTTGGAATTGGCGCGGGCGCCGCGAAGGCTTTCCTCGACCGCGGCTACAATGTCGTGGCCAATTCACTGGACTTCAAAAACTCCGCCCTGGCGCCGGCCGAAAAGCTCGTCTTGGTTGACGGAGACATCGGAAAGGCTTCAACTGCCGCGAAGATCGTTGACACGGCCATCGGCAAGTTCGGCTCAATCGATGGGGTCGTCAATAACGCGGGCATATTTTTCACGAAGGCATTTACGGACTACACCGCCCACGATTTCGCGCAGCTCTCCCAAACCAATCTTGAGGGCTACATCTACATCACCCAGCTCGCCGTCAAGCAGATGCTGGCGCAGAAGAAGGGCGGCAGCGTCACCTGCATCACATCGGCAATGGTGGAACACCCCATCGCGGGAGTGAAAGCCTCCATCCCGATGATCACGAAGGGCGGTCTGGAGGCCCTTACGCGCAGCCTCTCAATGGAGTACGCGAAAGAAGGCATACGCTTCAACGCGGTCGCTCCGGGAGTTGTCAATACGCCGATGCATGTCAACGACTCAGCGGAGTTTTTGAAAGGCCTGTCGCCCATGGGAGCGATCTCGGATACAGCCGACATCGTTGACGCGATTGTCTATCTGACGGAAGCCCGTCACGTAACCGGGGAGGTGCTGCACGTGGACGCAGGTGCGCACAACGGCAAATGGTGAAGAGCGCGGAGCAAAGGCTCGAAATCACGGGCATCAAACTGCCTCCCGCGGTGACGCCATTTGGCGCGTACGTGCCCGCGGTGCAAAGCGGCAATTTGTTGTTTCTGACTGGCATGCTTCCGACCGTCGGGCATGAACCGAAGTATCTGGGTCGAGTGGGAAAGGAGCTAACCGCAGAGGATGCCACAAACGCCTCGCGAGTTGCCGCTCTGAACTTGCTGGCCGTGGCGAGGCAACATCTTGGATCGCTGGATAAAGTCTCCCGCGTCGTCAGGCTCGGAGTCTACATCGCCACAGCGGGAGACGTCGATCAGGTGAAAATCGCCGACGCTGCCTCGGAACTCCTCCGCGACGTCTTCGGAGAAGACAAGATGTCGGCGCGCCTGGTATTTGGAGTGGATAGGCTGCCGCTCGGAGTTCCGATCGAACTGGAAGTGATTCTTGAGGTGAGGTAAGGGGCGGTAACAGGAAGACCTTCCACGCGAAGAGAGTTCAAAGGAGCATACTTCGCGGCTTCGGCGCGGGCCGCGTTCTGGCGCGTGTTCCGGATCCGGGGCAGGCGTGTCCTGTGCCCATACTGCCAATGGAACGCAGACGCCGGCAAGGACAAATACAGTCCGCCGTGACACGGCTAAGCCGGAGCAAATTGGTGCGGGCGGTTTCTACGCCATCACTTTCAGGAACGCGGCTTTGAACTTGTTCATCTCGTCCTGCGTTCCGACGGTAACCCGCACGTATGTCGGCCAGGCCGACCATACGCGTCCGACTAAACTTTTTCGCGCCGCAGCGCCATCACGATGTGGTCGCCCGGCTGTTTCACGTCCACCATGAAGCAGTTGGAGACCGACGGCACGTAATGAAAGTTATGCTTCGCGAGAAAGCTCAGCGTATCGTTGCGAACGTCGGCGATGATCTTCCGCCGTTCGGGCACCAGATTCTTCTGCACGAGGCTCGCACTTGCCGCGACCATTCCGGTTATCGGCAGCATGGTGTGGCTGAAACCGTCGAGCCGGTCGAGAAGATCCGGACGCGCGATCGCCGCTCCCGCGCGCAGGCCCGCCATGCCGTAGATCTTCGAGAAGGTGCGCAACACCACGATATCCTTGTCAGCCAGCACGAGATCCGTGTTGAACGGCGCGCCCGCGATGTGCGTATAGGCTTCGTCCACGACTACTACCGAACCAGCGGGCTTGTTCGCAACCAGCCAATCGATATCCGCCTTCGGGGTGAGCGTGCCGGTCGGATTATTCGGGTTGCAGATGTAAAACAGACCCGCGTCAGGCGCGGCTGCGAGCATCGAACGCACGTCGTGGGCATACTCCTTCGTGAGCGGCACTTTTGCCACCGGAGATCCGATGAACTTCGCGGCGCGCTCGGCGGCTTCGTAGCCGGGATCGGCCATCACCAGCCCGCGGGCGGGCGAGGTGAAAGCCAGGACAGACTGATGCAGAGGCGGGCTCGACCCCGCATAGACGCGAACGTAGTCGAGCTTCACGCCTTCCTGCTCGGCCATCAGCTTCTGCACTTTGTCGGTTTCGCCGTACAGATAGCGGCCACCCTGCGCGGCGATCCGGTGCACGGCTTCGAGCGCTTCCCTGCAGGGTCCCAGGGGGTTTTCGTTCGAATTGATCATCACGGCGTCCGGCGGCGCGTTGTCGATCTTCGATAACTGCGCCAGCGCCGCTTCGTTGTAGAAGGGAAGGGCCGCGCCGGACGCCATAAAGGCCGCCAGCCGGGAAAAATCGCGCCGCGAGAAGCCGCGCTGCGGGAACTGTTGTCGGGCTCCTGAGGTGAGGGCCATGCCGTTCTCCTTCTCTGCCGACAAGGAGCAGGGGCGGGAACGCGGCCCGAGGTATCCGGACGAAACCAGGATAACGCACAGCCTGGGCTCCGGTCAACGCGCGTTTTTCGGCCCTCATGAAAACGAGTAAATGCGGACCCCGGAACAAACCGATCACTGCAGGTACTTATCGAACCACGCCAGCTCTTCGTAGAGCACGTGCTCCATGGTTTCCCGGCCGCGATAGCCATGGGCCTCCGACGGCAGCATCACCAGGCGCACGGTCCCCCCGTTTCCGCGCACCGCCGCGTACAGCCGTTCCGACTGAATCGGGAATGTCCCCGTGTTGTCGTCGGCCTCGCCGTGAATCAGCAGCAGCGGCGTTTTGATCCTGTCGGCGAACCAGAAGGGCGACATTTTGGTGTACACATCGGGCGCCTCCCAGAACGTGCGCCGCTCGGCCTGGAAACCGAACGGCGTGAGCGTGCGGTTGTACGCGCCGCTCTCCGCGACGCCTGCGTGGAACAGCGTGGTGTGCGCCAGCAGATTCGCCGTCATGAATGCGCCGTAGCTGTGGCCGAAGACTCCGATGCGATTGCGGTCCGCGACGCCCATCCCGACCGCCTTATCGACTGCCGCCTGCGCGTCCATCTGCAGCTGTTCGACGTAGGTATTGTTCACGGTCTCCGGACTGCCGACGATCGGCATGGCCGCGTTGTCCAGCAGCGCGTACCCGTGCAGCACGACCAGCTGATGATAATTCAGCTCCGCGAACGACTGCGCTTCATGACCCGTGACCTGCCCCGCGGTGGCGGCGTCGCTGAACTCGTACGGATATGCCCACACGACGGTCGGCAGTTTCGTGCCCGGCTTGTAACCGGCCGGAAGATAAAGCGTAAACGAAAGCGGCACGCCGTCCGCCCGCTTGTAGCTCACCAGCTGCTTCTTAATCCCCGCCGCCTCTGGCATTGGATCCGCAAAGTGCGTCAGCGGTGTCGCATTCGCCGACGTGCGAATGAAGTAATTCGGCGGCTCGGTCGGGCTCTCGCGCCGTGTCAGCAGGCGCGTTCCCTTGTCGTCCAGCACGGCGACGATCGACTCATAGCCGCTGGCTGCCTGGAAGAGACGCTCGGCTTTCCCGGTCGCCGGATTATAGCGATCGAGAAACGGATGGTCGCCCGCCGGGGACGCGCCCTGCCCGGAAAGATAGATTTCGTCGCCCGAGTTCAGCACCATCTGCCTGCCGTCCGGTGTCATTCGCGAAACGGGCGTTCCGGGATCGTGATAAGCGTCGCGTTCGTTGCGGCTGAAAATCACCCTCGCCTCGCTGCCCGGCTTGTCGAAATCGATTTCCAGCGTACGCACCACGCGTGTCTTGCGATCGATGTCCTCGACCAGGGCCTTGCCGTCCGCCAGCGGCTCCATGCGCTGAAACCGCTCCTTGACGCGCACAACTTCCGTCGGCTGCCCCGCGAACGGTGCGGCGAGCGCGAGAATTCGGTCGCGGTTCGGAACTGTTTCTTTCGGATTGCCGCCATCGAGCGCCTCGACCCAGGTGAGCGTCGCTTGCTTCTCCGGAAGCCACTCCACCCCGCGCGGACCGGTGCGCACGCCGTTGAGCGGAACATGTTCCGCCAGCGGAAGGCTGGCAACTTTGTATTCCAGTTTCGCCGGCCGATCCCAGACCTCAATCTCTTCCGGAAATGCGCGCGCGGGCAGCTGATACGAGTACGGCTTGTGCAGGTGCGCCACGAGGAGATGCTTAAGGTCGGGCGATGGCCGCACTGTTGTATAAATCGCCGGCTTGCCGAACAGCGTCGTCTTACCGGTCAGGGTGTCTACATACGCAAGCTGCGCCGTTGCGTAGTAATCGAAAAGATCTTCATCATGCGGCGTGCTGAGGAGGTCTTCATAGGTTGGCGCCGGACCTGCGGTGCCCAGACTTTCCTGCACGTGAGGACCTTTCGGCGATGCCGTTTCGGCCGGAACCGCGCCGCGCCCCGCCGGGATCAGGTGCACGATCAGCGTGCGATTATCTCCGAGCCATTCGACGGGCCTCCCGCCGTTCCCGGCAGGCAGCACACCGTTCACCGCGACCCCCTCCATGCGGCGCGTTTGCCCGGTTGCAGCTGCAGCGATCCAAAGCTCGATGGCCTGCCCGGTCGTGTTGGTAAACGCAAACTGTTTGCCGTCGGGGCTCCATACCGGCGGCCCGAGTTTCGCGCCGGGCGGCGTGGCAATCTTCACGTCCGCGCCGTCGGCGAGCCGTTTGATCGAATACGACTGGTAACTCGGCGCCAGATGCATGCCGTTCGTATTGGAATCGATGCGAATCCCGGCGAGACGCAGCATCGGCGCCGCGACATCGGCAATCGGCGGATAGCGCACGGACTGGAGAAATACCGCGTAATCGTGCTGCGGACTTACGGAAACTGCGGGCGTGGGTGGCGCGTTGAGAGCGTCCGCTACAGGCTTCGGGGGCTGGCGGTAAAAAGTGTCCTCGGCGCAAAGAACTGCAGCGGCGAGGAGCAATGCAGAGGAGAGAATCCGAATGCTGCCCATGGTCGAGTTTATCCCACTTTTGACCGTTTTCCGAATACGGCTGCAATACGCTCATCTGCTATCGGAATGTCACGCCGCTGGCTTCTTATTACAAGATGCGCCGGCCCCGCAGACGCAGAACGCAAACTGCGTGGCTCACAATGGATCGCTGATCCCGATCCCCGGCCGGGACATTTTCGTGCAGGCTTGGTATCAGGGTGGCGTTTCGATTGTGGATTTCACCGATGTCAGAATCAGCCGAAATTCACATGGCCGTCCAGTTTTGTGGTAGCCCGGGCATACATAGATCAGCTGCCGCGGAGCGGTGCGCTCGCACAGGCCCGCATTTGCGCGCTCAATACCTCGATCGCAAAAGTGGAAGCCTCACCTTCCGATCGGAGGGAAACGGCCCGGCTGAAAGCTATGGGCGTGAGCCTCGAAAAGGACGCGGCCTCAGTAAAGACCCCGAAGGATGCCGGGCGCATGCACGCGGTGGCCGCGATTCTCAACCGTGCCGGAAATCCGCGCCTTTGAGTGGCATAACACCCGTCACGCCCTCTGACGCGTCGATCAGGGCGCAGCCGAATCGAGGGTTTCGAATTTCTTCAGCTCGTAGGGTCGCGCGATCCACGGCGCCACCAGACTTTCGTGGCCGTCGTTGTCGATAGCCTTGACGCCGAAAATAATGTCGTCGATACTGAGGCCAGGCAGCGTGTATTCGGTCACTTTACCGACATAGATCTGCTGCTCCCAGTAAGGTGAAGTACTCGAACGCAGAACGATTGCGTATCCGGCAAGGTCGGCGGCCGGAGCGTCCTTCCAGCGCAGTACGGCGTCGTAGCGGGATTTGCCGCGCGTCACGGTAGGCGTCTTTCTTCCCTTGTTGGCGCCGGTCTGAACTTCGCGCACCGTTTCCGGTACGGGCGGCGCCAGGGCGAGGCTGGCAAGCGCGGCGCCGTTCACGCGGGCCACGAACGTGGCGTAGTCGGGGGAGCTCTTATCGAACGTATCGTTGGCTGTGTGCTGGATGCCGAGATTTTCCGCGGCCGACGTAAACCGCACCGCGGCGAATCCGTTGGCGTTGAACGGGCTGTGATCGCCGCCGCGGGCGAAGCGGTCCTGGCGGAAAACCGGCTCTGCTTTGAACGCGGGCAGATAGCGCTGCGCTGTCTCGCGGATGTAGCGGGCGAGCTCACGCGATGCGGAATCGGCCGGTTCCTCCGAGAAGACGTGCACCAGACCGTTCTCCGCATGGCCGTTGCCCGCCACCGACACGCCGACGACATCGTTGTTGAGAACCGCTTCGATCCGGTCTTTGTGCTCCTTCGCTTTCGCCGCGTAAAGGCTGCTGCCCACAAGACCGATCTCTTCTCCCGCAAACGCGACGAAGACGATGGTTTTCTCAAATCGATACTGGCTCATGACGCGGGCCAGTTCGAGCACCAGCGCGACGCCGGCCGCATTATCGGTGACGCCCGGCGCCGGGGCTTCGACGGACTTCTCAAAGTCGATCGCGTCATCGGTCGCGGTTTCCGTACCTTCGGGGGTGAGTTCGGGCGCGTCCGCCTTGCGCACCACGTTGAGCGAATCGTAATGCGCGCCGACGATGATGCGCTCGTCCGGTTGCGTCGTGCCGGGGAGCACAGCGACCACATTGACAATCTCCACATCGCGCCGAATGCGCGTGCCCTGCTTCTTAACTTTGTACGAATCGAAGGAAACGTCAAGGCGCGGGCTGTAGCTTTTCAACTGGTCGAGAATCCAGCGGCGGGCGGCGCCAATGCCGCGGTTCGGCTGATCGGGATCGGAAAAATTGCCGCGCGTTTCGAACGCCGCGAGCTTCTGCATCGTGGTGGCAATACGATCGCGGGAGATTTCGCCGAGCATCTTCTGAATGGCGGGATCCGGGCGGCCGGCAGCCTGCGCAGCAAGATGCGTTGCAGTCGTGATTGCGATGAACAAGAGCAGCAGTTGGCGCATCGGCAGTTTCCTCAGTTCAGCGGCGGCGGCACGCGGCGTTTCGTCGCCTGTTCGAAAACGTAAGCCAGACCCGGCAGCCGGGGTTCGGCACACGCCATGCCGGTAAAGCTTACTCCAAAAGGAGGGTAGCGCGTGTAATCGCCGCCGGGTGGGCGGTGTTCGATCTGGCACCGACAGAAGTCAGCCGGAAGGCGCGTTGGATACGGGGCACCGGGCGGGGAGCTAACAGGTTGCCCGCCATCACGAGGTTTCGTCAAAGATTAGCGCGACCATGCAGGCTTGTCAAATGGACGGTCGGCCGTGTCGCTGTGACATGAGCATGTACTATTGCCGCCAAATAGAAATGTCCTCTTGACGAGGGGACGCCGGGAGTTGGAGAAAACAGGAGTTCTCTCAATGATCCAGCGGGGCAGAGACCGGCTCGTGGTCTTGGGGTGTGGTTTTTGGGTGAGGGTGCTGATGAGCCGATGGCGAACTGCCGACACTGCAGATTGATCCTTGTCGTAGTGGCTCTCATCAGCTCCTTGCTGGATTATGGATTCCGGCCGGAGCTGATCGCGCGGGCCGGTATGCCGGTTCCGCGGCCTCCGTGGCTTTCATAGGCCTGTTGTACCGGAAATTCAGGATGCAGTTCGTGTCTATCGGCCTGACCACAGGAGCCCCCGTGAAAGAACAATTGAATCCCGGACTCACGATATTACGAGTGGAGCGCGATTTGCACTGCTGAAAGACAGCCGCTGCTACATGGATAGCCGCGGAGTGGCCGCTGACGGAGGGAGAGCGGAAACTGCGTGGTTCAAATTACCAACGTCCGCAAGCACAGCTCTCAGCCGCGCCTGTGGCTTGATGCGGTAATTCGGAACGCAGCGCGTATCGAATTGGCTGAGGAGATTGATGTCACAACCGAGGTGTTGCTTGAGAGTCGTCAAGGAACGGCGCGCGTTGCCTCAGTACTCCTTGACATCCAGGGTTCCGGCTCGAACAAAGATCCCCTTTCTGATTCTGATGGCTGCCATTCCCGTCTTCGCTCAAAGTCCGCCGGTGTCGCCCGACCGCCCGTGGCACACGTCCTACGAACGGCAACTCACAAACGATGGGAGGGGTGTTCGTCAGGCAGTGGTCCCTATCGACCGCGACAAAGCCTACTCGCTGGCGGAATTAATCGATCTGGCTGAAGCCCACAATCCCGAGACGCGTGTCGCCTGGGAAAACGCCCGCGCCGAGGGAGCAGCCCTCGGAATCGCACGCAGCGAACTATATCCCACCTTATCGGCCGTCGCGCTCTCGGGAGTGGATCGCGAGGAGGTTGCGCTCGGCACCCGCTTCTACCGCCATACGGATCCGTTCGATGAGGTAACCCTCGACCTCAACTACACGATCCTCGACTTCGGGGCCCGTCGCGGCCGAATCGCGGCGGAGAGCGCGCGACTACTGGCGGCGAACTTCAGTTTTAACGACGTTCACCGGAGACTTATCTTTCAGGTTCAGGAGACCTATTACCGCCTGCTGAATGCTTCAGCTCAGGACACTGCTGCAAGAGTAAGTCTCGCCAACGCGGAGGCCGTGCAACAAGCCGCGGAGGAGCGGCTGCGTAATGGTTTGGCGACTCTGCCCGACGTGCTGGAGGCGCGGAGTGCGACCGCTCAATCGCAATTTGATCTGCAGGCAGTGTTAGGCGCGGAGGAAATCGCCCGGGGCGATCTGGCCACGGCCCTCGGAGCTCCTGCTGCCACGATGATTCGCGTCGCGCCGCTGAGCGAAGCACCTACTCCCGAGTCGATCGGCGAGACCGTGGAGCAGGCGATTTATCGCGCTCTCGACCAGCGGCCGGACCTCCAGGCCGAACTGGCCGATATTCGCGTGGCGGAGGCGCAGCGGAAGGAAGCCCGCGCTGCCTACTACCCCACCTTGAATTTCAGAGCCAGCCCCAGCGCCCAATCGCTTTACCTGCATCAGCAAACGTTGCCGGGGGGGCATACGGCGGACCTGACCGGCGGACTGGCCCTAAGCCTGAACTGGACCGTGTTTGACGGAGGGGCGCGTCGCGGCCGCCTGATGCAGGCAGAAGCCGAGATCCGCAGGGCCGAGTCTCAGGTCAACTCCGCGCGCGATAGCACCGAGGACGAAGTCTGGACCGCCTATTCGAATTTGAACACCGCCTTTCGCCAGCGCGAGGCGGCTACCGCGCTGCTCGACTCCGCCACCCAGTCCTACGCCGCCGCTCTTGAATCCTACAACTACGGCGTTCGCAACCTGTTGGATGTCACCGCCGCCCAGAAGCTTCTCGCCGAGGCCCGCTCCGCCGACATCCTGGCGCGGACGCAGGTACTGGCCGCACTCGCTGATCTGGCGTTCCGCTGCGGCGACTCGATCCAGGCCAATACGAGGAAAAAAGGGCCATGAGCACGAATAGATGTCGCCGCATATCGGGGTGTCAACTAGTCCTCGCAACGTTGTTCCTGACAGGTTGCGAGCGGGCTCCGTCCTTTGATGTTCTGGGATCTTTCTTTCCAGCGTGGCTTGCGTGTCTGGCGCTGGGCCTGGTGCTTACGGCGGTGGCCCGATGGCTCCTGTTGCGCCTTGATATCGCGATCGCGCTTCCGGTTTTGACCTATCCCAGCCTGACAGCCCTTTTCGCCTTCACGCTTTGGCTCGCGCTGTTTCGATAGAGAGGAGAATGATGATGGCATCCGGCGACGACACGAAAACCCGAAAGGTCCTCGGACGTGTGGTGAGTGGCGCTATTGTAATTGGCGCGGTGGCGCTGGGGTTCATGGTGCTGTATCGCGTGAACTCCTGGCCACGAACCGATGACGCCGAGATTCTCGCCAACTTCATCGGAATTGCACCTCAGGTGGAGGGGCCAATCCTGCGTCTGAACGTGCGCGATAACCAGTTAGTTAAGCAGGGGGATCTGCTCTACGAGATCGATGACCGGCCATACCGCTACGCTCTGGAGAAAGCAGTTTCAGAGCAGGCGGCTCTCGAAGGAGAGATCGCGGATGAGCAGCGAAAAATCGCGGCGCTGGTGAGCGCCGTTTCCGTTTCCCAGGCAAATATCCAGGGCTCAGAGGCTGACGTAACCCGATCGTCGGCGGCGGTGGACGAGGCACGGGCCGATGTGACAAACGCCGAACAGGGCGTCAGCCGCGCTGAAGCGGAGTGGACCTATGCGAATAATAACCTGCACCGACTCGAGCCTCTGCTGGTCAAGCAGTTTGTCACGGTAGATCAGGTGGATCGGGCGAGGACTTCGGAGATCGCGCAGGATCAGTCGCTGAAGCAGGCAAAATCTCAGCTGCGACTGGCGCAGGCGGGATTGCAGTCCACGTTAGCTCAGGAGCAACGCTCCGGGGCGGTATTGCTGCAGAGCAAGGCCCAGCACGAACAGGCACAGAATGCGGTGACCACGCTCGAACCATTGGTCAACCAGCGCGGCGCAAGAGCCGCGGCCGTAGAGACAGCCCGCTACAATCTCAACAACTGCCGGGTTTATGCGCCGTTTGCGGCTCGCGTCACGAATCTGACGATTTCGGAAGGCGCCTACGCACACATCGGCCAGCAGGTGTTCACACTGATCGACGCGCGCACCTGGTGGGCCGTCGCCAACTTTCGTGAAGGCCAGCTACAGCACATCGCTCCCGGAATGCGGGCGGCGGTCTATGTGATGTCCAAACCAGATATCCATTTCACGGGCGTGGTGGACAGCATCGGCTTCGGGGTGACTCCCGATGCGGACGTGGTGGGCAAGTTGGGACCAGTGCTTCCGGATGTGCAGAGAACGCTGAACTGGGTGCACCTCGCCACTCGCTACCCGGTTCGCGTGCGTGTGGAAAACCCTCCCGCGGACTTGTTTCGAGTGAGCGAGTCAGCGGTTGTCGTGATTCGGGGACAATGAGGTGGCCACCCTCGCGCTCGGCATACCGGACGTACCCGGACGACTGACGTGGCTGTGGGAATTCCTTAAACACGAACTCGCCCCGTATCCAGGCCGCGCACTGACGGTGGCGCGCATGGTTCTCGCCGTAACGCTGGTGATGATTATCTGCAACACGTTCCGGATTCCTTACGGGTTTATAGGCGGCATCTATGCACTGGTCATTTCGCGCGAGAGCCCGCGATCCACTCTGAACTCGGCGGGCGCCATACTCCTCCTTACCGCCGGCGGCGTCGCGTATGTATTGGCATCCGTCCAGTTTGTTGTCAGCGTCCCGCTTCTTCACTTTCTCTGGGACATGGGCTCGCTCTTCCTGGCCTTCTATGCGCTTACGGTAGTGACCAACTACGGGGCATTTATGGGATTCGCCCTGGTAATCTCCGTCGCCGTTACTATTTGGGACCGGCATCTGCCGGCGGGGACCAACGTCGCGGACACGCTTTGGCTTTTATTGGTGGCGGTGTTAGCGGTGGTTGTCACCTCGGGAGTGGAGCTGGCCTTTGGACGTATGCGGCCCGGAGACGATGTGGTTGTGCCCGTTGCCGACCGTCTGGACGCGGTTCGCAGCGTGTTGATTTCTTATGCGGGACGGCGCCCGGTGGATCAGGCTGTTGAAGAACGGGTCACGCGGCTGGGTGTGCTTGGAACTTCAGCATTGCGGCGCACTTTGCACCGCTCGGATTATTCACCGCAGTACAGGGCACAGATGAGCGGTGTTGTAGCCCTGGTCGGAAGGCTCGTGGATATTACCACAGCGCTGACCCAGCTCAGTTTTGAGCCTGCCGGCGCCGATCAGGAGCATTTGCGCGACCTGGCGGTGGCAGTCGCAGGTATCCGCGCCGATCTGATGCGCCGGCGAATTCCGGGCCCGATTCCGGTCAGCAACGAAGATGAACCCCATCGGGTGCCATTGCTTCGTGAGATGGAGGACACAGTCGCGCTGATCCCTCACGCGTTCGCAGGTTATCGATCGATCGACGAGTATCAGGCGCCTTCAGACGAAATACCGGGACCAGGGCTTATCGCCGCCGATGCGTTCGTCAACCCGGAGCACTTCAGGTTCGCCCTTAAAGGGTTCTTTGCAGTAAGCGCGTGTTACCTCTTTTATAACCTCACCGACTGGCCGGGCATGAGCGTAACGGTGATGCTCACCTGTTTCTCGACTGCGCTCTCCACTATCGGTTCATCCCGGCAACGACAGGTGCTGCGTTTCGCGGGCTTTGTGGTGGGGGGCCTTCTAATCGGCATGGGAGCGCAGGTGTTCATTTTGCCCTACGTCGATTCGATCGCAGGGTTCACGGTTCTTTTCATACTCGTCACAACCCTGGCCGCCTGGTTCATGACCTCCAGTCCGCGACTGTCATTTTTCGGGCTGCAGCTTGGTGTGGTGTTTTTCGTGATCCACATGCAGAAGTTCGCGAGGGAGACGTTGCTCCTCGTGGCACGGGACCGCGTTGCCGGGGTCTGCCTGGGGCTGCTGATGATGTGGTTGATATTCGACCAACTCTGGAGCGCCCCGGCGAGTGTCGAGATGAGGAGGGTGTTCATATCGACTTTGCGTTTGCTGGCTCAGTTCGCACGGGAACCGGTTTCAGCTGACATCGGGTCGGCGATGCAGCGCACCTCTGCCCTTCGCGAAACGATCAATACCAAACTGGACACGGTGAGATCACTTGCCGATGGGGTCCTTCTGGAATTCGGCCCCTCGCGGCGCCGGGACCTCGCTCTGCGCGAGGGCGTCCGGAGGTGGCAGCCGCAATTGCGGGCGCTCTTCATCATGCGGGGCGCATCCCTCAAGTACCGTCTCCAGTTACCGGGCTTCGTACTGCCGGAGGCTGTGATTGCCTCGCTTCAGGCGTACGATGAGTGTTCCGCCCAGATGCTTGAGAATATAGCGGATCGACTGGAGGGTAAGACGTTCTGTGTCTGCGGACTCGTTCGCCCCGCTGGAGCAAACGCTGGAACTGTGTCGGGTGGACGAATCGAGACTGTTGCTCTCAGAGCACGGTGCTACATTCGTCCCTTTGCTTCGTCAGATCGAACGGTTGACAACCCGTCTGGCCGACCAGATCGAGATGGAAGTCGATCGGCCTTATTAGTCCGGACTCTGGAGTTTCTACTTTTCGCTGCCATTTCGGACACGCGGATTGTATCCGCGTCCGCCGGGTTTCACCCCGCGGTTTGATTAGTGCGCTAGAGCGCCCTTGAGGGCCGTGTTAAACAGTTGAAGGCGCGAATACACGACCTGCTTGACGGATTCGACGACATCCGGCAGCAGCTTGTAGGGGACCACTTCGTCCGGCTTCCTCGCCAGCGCGGCCTCCAATCCGCGGCGCCATGCAACCCGCAATTCCGTGTTGATGTGGACGATCGTGATTCCAGCTTCAATGGCGTCAAGAAACCCCTGGTCGTCCGTACCGGATCCTCCATGCAGAGTGAGAGGTTTTCGCGTTGCGCGCTTGATCGCAGCGATCCGCGCCGGATCCACGTGCTTCCTCGTTTCCCCCTGTGCCATGCTCTTCAGCATCCCGTGCATGGTGCCCACCGCGGGCGCGAGTACGTCCACGCCGGTGCGCCGGACGAACTCGCTCGCCTGTTCGGGCGTGGTCATCGGGCTCATGTTTTCGGGGATCTTGTCGTGAATTGAAGAGGAACTGCCGATGAAACCAAGTTCGCCCTCCACCATAATGGAGGGGTTGATCGCTTTCATTTCGGTTGCCGCCTGCTTCGTCAGGGCCACATTTTCTTCGAACGGCAGCGCGGAGCCATCAAACACCACTAAGTCGAAACCGGCTTGGGCAGCCTCGCGAGCCTTCCCGATCGAATGAGTGTGATCGGCATTAAGGAATACGGGAAAACCGTCCTGCTCCCGAATGCTGCGGACCAATGCAGCGATTTGGTAGACGCCGATGAAGTCACGCTCGCCTTCAGAGACGCCGACTATAACCGGCACATCAATCTCGCGAGCGGCTGAGTACACCGCCTTCAGGGCTGCCAAATCAGAGATATTAAAATGCCCAACCCCGACCTTTTGCTGATCAGCTTCGGCGAGAATCTGCTGTAACGCTTCCATTTGCCCCTCCTCAAACATCGGGTTGTTGCACGACGGATTCCATTCAAACGCTGCACTTAAGGCTTGCGCAAGGCCTTTCTTCCATTGACCGTGCCATCTTTCCGCGTCGGCGGATCGACTTCAGCCAACGAACTTTCCAGTCAGGAATCTGAGAAAGCGGCCCGATCTAAATGGTCCCGCGATTGCTGCTGCATCCGTCAGTGGAGGCAGACATGAATGTGAAGCCGAATAGAGAGCTGCAGGAGCGATGTATCAACACCATCCGAATACTGTCGGCCGACGCCGTTCAGAACGCGAACGCCGGTCATCCTGGCATGCCTATGGGCGCTGCTGCTATGGCGTACACTCTTTGGACGCAGTTTCTCAGGCATAATCCCCGGAACCCGCAGTGGTTCGACCGCGATCGCTTCGTATTGTCCGGCGGACACGGGTCGATGCTGTTGTACAGCCTGCTCTACCTTTCTGGTTACGATCTGCCCCTCGAGGAGATCAAACATTTCAGAAAATGGGGTAGTAAGGCGCCAGGTCACCCTGAGCGCGGTCTGACGCCGGGCGTCGAGGTCACTACGGGACCACTTGGGCAGGGATTCGGCAACGGCGTCGGCCTCGCGATCGCTGAGGCCTGGCTCGCCGCGCGTTACAACCGGCCCGGACACAAGATCGTGGACCACTATACATACGTGGAGTGCGGCGATGGTGACCTGATGGAAGGGATTAGTCAGGAAGCTGCCTCATTGGCCGGGCACCTGCGTCTGGGAAAACTCATTTGCCTCTACGACCAGAACCACATTTCCCTCGCCGGCGCCACCGAAATCGATTTCACCGAGGACGTGGCGAAACGCTTCGAAGCGTCCGGCTGGCATACTCGCGTTGTCCCGGATGGCAATGACACCGATGACGTGGCATCGGCGATCCGCGAAGCTCAGGCCGAGGATCAAAGGCCTTCGTTAATCCTGGCGCGGACTCACATCGGCTATGGCAGCCCTCATAAGCAAGATAACTTCACCGCGCATGGGGACCCGCTCGGGGAAGAGGAATTACAAGCGACCAAGAGGGCTCTCGGGTGGCCAACCATGGATAAGTTCTACCTGCCCGAGGACTCCGTGGAATATTTCCGCCAGGCACTTCCTCGTGGCGCGCAAGTGGAGGACGAGTGGCGCAAGAAGTTCGACGCATACAAGCAAGCGTTTCCAAATGAGGCGGCCGAATTCGAGAGCATCATGAGCGGCAACCTCCCGCAGGGCTGGGCCGTCGATCTCCCCAAATGGAATCCCACCGATAAACCGATCGCAACTCGCGCCGCAGCTGGCGAGGCGATGAATGCTCTCGCCAAACACATCCCCAACCTGATCGGCGGATCAGCCGACCTGAACCCGTTCGACGAGGACGGCCCTTAAGGGTCTCGGGGATTTCCAGTCGCGAGAAGTTTCGGGGCCGGGAACGCTGGGTGCAGTCGGCGGGGAGTGGAGCTATGCCGGGCGGAACATCGCTTTCGGAGTTCGCGAGCACGCTATGGGAGCTGCCGTGAATGGGATGGCCGCACACGGCGGTGTGCTTCCCTTCACCGCGACGTTTTTCACCTTTTCCGACTACATGAAGCCCGCCATTCGCCTGGGGGCCCTCAGTCGTCTCAAAGCGATCTACATCTTTACGCACGACAGCATCGGACTGGGCGAGGATGGCCCGACTCACCAGCCAATCGAGCACCTTGCCGGGCTGCGCGGAATTCCTGGTCTTACGGTTATTCGTCCTGCTGACCCGAACGAAGCCGCGGAAGCGTGGGCCTTTGCAGTTCAACATAATGGTCCGACTTTGTTAGTGCTCACGCGGCAGACCGTCCCGCATCTGGACCGCAGCGCGGCGAAAGACCCCGGTGTCGTACGCGGCGCCTACGTGCTGGCGGACGTTGAAGGCGGTTCTCCGGATGTGATTCTCATCGGCACCGGCTCCGAAGTTGGTCTCTGTGTGCTGGCGCGGGAGAAGCTGAAGGATTCAGGAGTGAAGGCACGCGTAGTCAGCATGCCGAGTTGGAGCCTGTTCGAGGCACAGGAGGAGTCTTACCGTGAAAGCGTTCTTCCGCGAGGCATCAGGAAACGTGTCACAGTGGAGGCCGCCTCACCGATAGGATGGCATCGCTGGGCGGGCGACGAGGGTGCGGTGATTGGTGTGGAGCGCTTTGGAGCATCGGCGCCGGGGCAGGAAGTTCTTGAACATCTGGGGTTTACGGCGGATCGCGTCGCGGCTGCCGCTCTTCGCCTCCTGGGCAAGAACAACGAGGCCGAGCAGGAATACGGATCTGAGGCAACGCTGGTGACGGCGTAGCGCTGTAAAGCCGATTAAGGAGGGCAACATGGCGGTCATCTCGGAAATCGCGCCGGATGTTTATCGGATCTCGGTCTTTGCTCAAGCGGCCAATTTGCAGTTCAACCATTTTCTGGTGAAAGACGACGAGCCCTTGCTGTACCACACCGGGCTGCGCGGATTTCACGCGGAAATTCGCGAAGCTGTCTCAAAGCTCATCAACGTTTCCGGGTTGCGCCACATCGGCTTCAGCCATTTCGAGTCGGACGAGTGCGGCTCGCTCAAAGAATGGCTGGCCGCCGCGCCCAATGCCGACGTGATCTGCAGCGAAGTTGGCGCCTTCGTCAACATGAGCGACTTCATGGACAAAGCGCCACGGGCCCTTCCTGATGGCGCAACCTTTGCGACCGGGAAGTACCGTTTTCGCTATTGCCAGACTCCCCATCTGCCCCACGGCTGGGACGCCGGTGCGCTCTTCGAAGAAACGCAGAAAACGCTGTTCTGTTCGGACCTGTTCCACCACGTCGGCGACGTTCGAACCGCTCACCTCTGACGATGTCGCCGGCCGCTCGCATCAGTCGTTGAAGGATTATCAGGCGGGCATCCTGGCGGCCTATGTGCCCTACACGCCGCTGACCGCGCAGAACCTGGAAAAACTCGCCGGCCTGAAGCCTAAAACGCTTGCCATCATGCATGGCTCCAGCTTCACGGGTGACTGCCCCCGGGCACTTGATGACCTCAATGTGGCGTTACGCGACCTCTTCGGCCCGCAGAAGTAGAAGCGGAATCTCCTGTGGCGCTGCCTGTTCCCGCCATCGCGCAGCGAGTCCTGAACGAATTCTGTTTGCGGTCCAATAAGGAGAGATTTATGAAAGCAACACAGCAACTGCATAATCTGGGCCAGAGCCTTTGGCTCGACAACATTACGCGAGACCTGCTCGACAGCGGAACCCTCAGGAAGTACATTGGAGAGCTGTCGGTCACGGGACTCACCTCGAACCCCACGATCTTCGATCATGCGATCAAGAACAGCACGGCGTATGACGCCGCGATCCGCGATGGTCTGCGCAAAGGCAGCGCCGCCGAGCAGGTGTTCTTCAGTCTGGCCCTCGAAGACATTACGCGCGCGGCGGATCTTTTCAGGCCGATTTACGAGCGCACAAACGGTACCGATGGCTGGGTCTCGCTTGAAGTATCTCCAATGGTTGCGCATGACGCCGCAAGCACCATCGCCGCGGCGAAAGACCTGCATGCGCGGGCAAAGCGGCCCAATGTTTTCATCAAAATCCCCGGCACGAAGGAAGGAATCGCAGCCATCGAAGAGGCGATTTCTAACGGCGTTCCTGTGAACGTGACGTTGCTGTTTTCACACGACCAATACCTGGCGTCCGCGGAAGCATTTTTGCGCGGCGTCGAGCGCCGCATCGATTCCGGTCTCAATCCGAATGTGGCTTCCGTCGCGTCTCTTTTCGTCAGCCGCTGGGACACAGCCGTCGCGGCGAAGGTTCCGGCGCCGATGCAAAATCGCCTGGGAATCGCCGTCGGAAAACAAACCTTCAAGGCCTACCGCGCGTTCCTCGGCTCGGAGCGCTGGCAGCGCGCGGTGAATTTCGGCGCACGGCCGCAACGCCTTCTCTTCGCCAGCACGGGCACCAAGGATCCGAAAGCATCGGACATTCATTACATAAAGGCACTGGCGGCGCCCTTCACCGTGAACACGATGCCGGAAAACACGTTGAAGGCTTTTGGCGATCACGGAGAGGTGAACGGTGTCCTGCCGGCGGATGGCGGCGACGCCGAAACCGTTCTGGCGCAATTCACGAGGGCCGGCATCGATGTTCCGGCGCTCGCGGCTCAGCTTCAGGATGAAGGCGCCAAAGCCTTCGTGAAGTCGTGGGAAGAACTGATGGGCGTAATCGAAACAAAGAGCGACGCGCTCAAGAAGGCCAGTTGAGCAGACGCCCGGATTCGTCAAACGAAGGGAGCAATGACAAGCCATTCGTCCCACAGCTTCACGTTGATGGCGCCGATTCGCTGGCCGATCTGGTTGGGATGGCCGGGAAGCTCAAAATCTCTTCCAGACCGGGCATTCTACTAAGGTGTAATAGACCTCGATTCGGACCGTTGTTACCATCGAAAGTAAGAGGGGATCAACCCGCAACATGAAGGGGATTGTGGGATCAGGTGAACAACGTATTGAAGGGTAGCATCGCGATCATCGAAGATGACGTGCTTGTGCGGCAATCGCTGGGAGACTGCATGGAATCGGCAGGATATGCCGTTGAGAGCTTCGACTCGGCCGAGCAGTTTCTGGCTTCGGGATCTGCGCAGAACGCTGCCTGCCTGATCGCCGATGTACAGTTGCCGGGCATCACAGGCCTGGAACTGCAGGATCGACTGGCTGGTGCGAATAATCGGGTGCCGATCGTATTCGTCAGCGCACAGGGAACTCAGGCGAATCGCGAAAAAGCGATACGGCGGGGCGCAACTGGATTTCTGTCCAAGCCGTTCCGCCGGGTTGACCTGGTGAGACTTGTAGAAGCGGCGACCCGGCGTTAAACGCCCCCCGGTTTACGATTTTTTGCAGACCAGGCCGCTCAGCCAGGGAACCGGCCATATGCCCGTACTCGGCTTACCGCGCAACGTGGGTCGAGGGTTGCGCTTCTACGAGCGCGGCAATCCGCACGTCAGTGGTCCAAAGTTGGCATTTACAATCACAGATCGACTTCGACATCGCCAGATGGTCTCGAACAGCAGATCAGCATGTTGCCCGTGGCCGGAGGCTCGAGTGGATCAGGCTCATAGTTGACAGTTCCCCCGATCAATGCGCACTCGCACGTATGGCAGACCCCTGTGCGGCACGACCACTGCACGGGAACGTCGCAGGCTTCTGCAAGTTCCAGCAAGCTGGAAAACCGTGAATCCCACGAAACCGTGAGCCCGCTTCGTATAAATGAAATCTGTGGGCCAGTGCCGGGTTCCCCTGCGGGAGCGTGAACCGGCGGGTGGGAGGATGGCGCAATTCCCGGTGTGATCGGCGATTCCGGCCCAAACACCTCCACGTGAATTCGTGTGGAATTGACGCCCCATGTCTCCAAGCCCGCAGTCAGGTCGCGAAGGAATGACGGTGGACCACACAGGTAAAAATCCGCCTCGCGAGTTACCCCGAGCCGATCGAGCAGCGGCGTGTCCACTTGCCCGACCGAGTCGTAATCCACACCGAGCTCATCGTCAGATGCGGGCTTGCTGTAGACAATATGACTTCGGCTGTTCACCAGCGTTTGCAACAGTCCACGCGACTCTTTCGCAAACGGGTGCTCCGCTCGGTTACGCGCCCCGTAGATCCACCGGACCTCACGGCGCGACGCGGCCGAGGACAGTGAGTGCAGCATAGCCAGGAGAGGTGTTGCCCCAATGCCTGCGCTCAGGAAAACGACCGGTGCATCGCCGGACCCCAGTGTAAAACTTCCCCGAGGCGCGCTTGCCTCCAGGACGTCACCCGCTTGCACATGATTGTGCAGATATGAGCTAACGGCCCCGTTCATTTCACGTTTGACGCTTACCCGATAGTTCCTGGCGCCGGGCATTCCCGACATCGAGTAGTTGCGGAGCAGCGGCGGGCCCTCCGGGGTTGTCCGCAACCGTAGCACCAGAAACTGTCCCGGCAGACCCGCGGGCAGCGAGGCCCCGTCGGCTTGTTCGAGGTATAGCGAGACCACGCTGGCGGCCTCCCGCTCCAGCCGCGTGACGCGCATTGGTCGAAAGCCCTGCCACGCTGGTGGGGGCCCGGTTGAAGCCTTGAGCCCGGGATTTCCCGACTGCGAACTGTGCTGTTCTGCAAGCGCCTTTAAAGACGTTTTCCAGCCCGGGCTGAGTGCAGGCACGCGCAATGAGCGTTCAAGCAGCTCGCGCGGGCGGTTTGGCAAATACAGGAGGGCGTCAATGCCCGCTACGGTGATGCGTTCGGGGCCATCCGCCACTTTCGTAATTTCGTCGCCGGCGCCCACTTCACCTTCCTCGAGGACGCGAAAATAGAAGCCTGGCCGGTGATGCGACACCAGCAGAGCAGCCATTGCCGGCTCTTCCATCCTGATACCCACGCGATAGCATGTGACGCGCGGCTGAGTGACTTCAAAGAGCGCGCTCCCAAGGCGGTATCGATCGCCGATGCAAACCTCATCATCGGGTAAGCCGGCTACTGTGAAGTTCTCACCGAACTGTCCGAATGAAAGATCGTTGCGGCCGAGGTGAGCCTCCCAGTAGCGATAAGAGTCCATCTGGTAGACCATCACCGCGCGGTGTTCGCCCCCGTGACCGGCGAGATCCCCTTGTCCATCGCCTTCCAGATTCAGGCGACGCACTGCAATCCTGCCCCGCACCGGCTGCTTCCAAATCCCGGTGTGGACTTTCTCGCCCCTCCATGACACGTCGCGAGGAAGCCCGACATTGATTGATATAAGCCCTGCCATCAGATGACCCTTCCTGAAAAATACGCGGCGAAGAAACGAACAACCGCCGCCCGGCATTCCCTCCATCGAGTTGAATATTGGGCCGATTTCCACGGTGTCAAGTCAGGGGACCGTTGAACCCCCCCCGGTCCCGGCTCTCACGAATTCGACGTCGAGATCGATAAGAATCTCGTCGCCGACCAAAAACCCGCCGGTGTTGAGAGCCGTGTTCCAATTGAGGCCGAACTCTTTTCGGTTCACCTTGGCTGTGGCGGACGCCGCAAGAATGACCTTCCCCCATGGATCCTGAGTCGCCGCCGAGATCTCGGTGACCCGGAGTTCGACGGGACGGCAAACCCCGTGCATGGTCAGATCGCCGGCAACCAGCGCGGTATCGCGGGAAACACGCGAGATGTGCGTGGATTGAAAGTGCATCGACGGAAATTGCTCAACGTCGAGAAACTCGGCATTCCGAAGATGCTGATCTCGTTTCGGCTCGCTGGAATACACGGAGGAGGCGTCAATTTCGACTTCGACCCGCGATTCCTCTATCTTGTCTTCGTTCCAATTCAATTTCCCCCGCGAAACGCGGAACTCTCCGCGAACCCAGGCGATCGTCATGTAGCGGATTTTGAAATGAACCGACGAGTGTGCCGGGTCGATCAACCATGCTGAGACCGCAACTTCTTCGACGGTGTCATTAGTCATAAGCAGCTCCTGTTATTTGTTGGCAGGTCTGGTTCCAAACGTTCCGCTTGTAGTCCTGACAGGTGCGCGCGAGGGAAGCGCGACAGAACAGCGGTCAGTATCGGGATGTCGACGGAAGGCAGCGCTGGCGTTTCCCGGGACCTGACTCGGAAGGCGGGACGATGACTGCGCGGAGCTTTAGAACGGCGCCGGCGACCTGACACGAAACCCCGCTGGCCCGATCGCGCGCGACCCGGCTACGAGCTGCGCAGCGAAGCGGCGCCGGTCAGACGGAACGACTCCGCCGTCACCGGCGCGCTTCCATTTGTTGACAACACGTGTGAACAAATCGAAAGAGTTTAAGCCCTCGTCGCCTGTTCGGCGGAATCTGATCCACATCAAGTCTCATTGAGGAGCGACATTTTACCCACCATAGCTCCGCGGCCCGTCGTCGCTCTCGATCGACCGCGGAAGGCCGCGGTCCTTCAGGCAGCAGCGTCCTGTGCAACCTGCTCGACTTCCCTGATGAGACCGGTCTCCATGTCGAAAACAAAACCCCGCACAGGAACTTCTTTAGCGATCCATGGATGCGATCTGACCTTCTTGATCTGTTCCCGTGTGTTCTGTTCAGGGTCCTTGTAAGAAAAGAATCGCATCGGAGCGGGCGACGCGTCGCCGGTTGAAGCAGAGAGCTTCGCGTTCAGTTCATCGTCTGTGAACGTCGTGAATCCGCAGCCGGTGTGATTGAGGAGCATGATCTCCGTCGTTCCGAGGACTCGGGTGGAAACGACAAGCTCTCCGAGCACATCTTCCGTCACTGCCGGCCCGCCGGTTCGGATCACGTCGATATCGGCATGGGGCAGCCCCAGAATTCCCGGGAGGTCTGAAAGTCTGGGATCCATGCAGGTTACAACTGCGATCTTGGGGAATGGACGCTCCCCGATTTTTCGATACTTCTTAGCATACGTCTGGTTTGCTTTTAACGCTTTGTCGATAATGCTCATCGCAATCTCCATATAGGGTGGTGTAGGTTGGCCGGAAGAACCCCCGGTGCGGGTGCAACCTCCGGCCACGTGTGTTACTGATTGCAGGTGCGGGGCCTTTCGGACCAGCGTGTCCCTGGCCCCTAAAACTTGCCGCGGCCGCAGCATCTGGAAGACGCTCGCTGGTTTCAGGACAGCCCGGGCGTGCGGCAGTTGGCGAATATCCGACGCGGCATTCGGTCGGAAGTCGATCTGCGTTCACTCTGGCCTGCAGAACGTGCGCATGGCCCCGCTGCTCTGCTCGCTTTCCTGTGACTGAATCGGGGGCGTTATGTCAACCGCACTGAGTCCAGACCTGCCCGTTGATCCGGCCGGCCATTATTTCCGGATGAATCCGTTGTTCGAAACGAGCGCCGAAAGATTGACTGAATCGCATCATCGCGGCCGGAACGGGTGATTGTTTGCCGCAGAACGGAGAGGGGCCTCGTAGACCGTCGTGATGCGGCCCTCCATCTCTTCCGGGTTCAGGCCCGTATAGGTCCAGGAGACCGCTATGACCGGGATATTGATGTCGGGAGAGATATCCGCCGGTATGAAGGCCGGCCGCGGGCCGGCGGGTACGCTGCTGCGCGATGAAGAGCTGGCGGGCCGGATTCGTGACGCGGTGAAGAACGGCCAGCCGGCAACGGCCGACCTCACTCATGCCTCCCGCCAGGCGGATGCACTCATGGCCGATCTCAACTCGCGCGGGATTCCGACAAAGGCGGGTGAGGTGATGGACAACCTTGACGACACGTTCACTCAGATTCGCCGCCTCGTGACTGACCGAAGCGCTGAAGCACAATTTCTTATTGCGCGGCTTCTTTAAGAGGCTTTCGGGAGCCCGGTTGTTCGAGAAGGGCGGCGATGGCGAAGAGCAGTTTTCCCTTGCTGGTAAGGCCATGATCGATTCCACGCTGACGGAAAACGGAGATGCCATAGTTACCGGCCCTCTCGTGGTCGAAGGTTACCGGAGCGGCGGCGCGCTCGCCGGTCAGCTTCTTCTTTCCAACCGTCGCGCGCTCGTTGTTCGGCGGTACCTGCAGGCGCACTTCCAGTTGGACACACGGGATCTCGGGGCAGTGCCGCTGAAGAATCTCCCGCCAAACCACACGAAACTCGACCAGCTATCCGATTATCGATTTCAGGGCACTGTGGTCACCTGATCTGGGAGAAGCGCCGAGCCTGTTTGAGAAGGAAAAATCACTAAACGGCAAGTGCGCCAATTACAATTTGTCTCGACAGAGGGGTACACCCCAGGCCACTGTGTCAAAACTGTGCCAGAATACTGGCGCAAACGGCCGGACTTCCACTTATCGGGGCTCGTGTCGTCCGGCAACCGACACCGGGGCGAAATTCGCCGCTGGCCGGGTTCGAAGCTGGAGACGCGGCTATGAGCCTCGCTTGTTCGGCGGGCGAGAGACTCCGGCGACAGCCAACTTTGCCTCGCGCACCAGCGCCTCGTGAAGGAGGCCCTTTATGTACGTCTGGTAGGGCATGCCTTTCAGCCTGGAGAGCCGTCGGGCGGCATCCACGTCAGGCGCATTAAGGCGTATCGTAACCGACTGCGTGATGGGACGGTAGAAACGCCCGCGGACGCCGCCGGAAAAGTCGGCAAACTCCGGGATATCGGAGGTGTCGATCTGCGCGTCGGGCATTGCCGCCAGCTTTTTCAGCTGTTCCTGCTCACGCTTTGGAAGCTTCCGCTTCCTGACTTCTTCCAGGGTCATTATTACCATTTCAGGAGTCGCTTTCTTCATACTGTCTCCGCTCGCCCGGAGTTGCCTTCCGAGCCGATATGATGCGAATGATTTCGTCTGTTCCTTCATCGGACACCGTATGCGCTACCGAGAGGATCACTGGAACCCCCTCTGCCCACCCGATGCTTTTCCAGCGCTCTTCACCCTCGACCACTCGGTCCCGAAATGACAAAGCGCGGGGATCGTCGAACAGTTTCGCCGCGGTTGCGAACGAGATGCCATGTTTGGCGAGGTTCGTCTGGCTCTTGTTCTCGTCCCAGACGAAACGCATCGCGTATTAACAGTTTAGTACATACGACTATCGGCTTTGGCAGAGTTTTGGCAAAATTGGAGATTTTGGAGGCAGGGGCTCCGGGGAAGTCTTGTGTTTCTTGAGATTTCTGGAGCCACCCGCCGGGATCGAACCGGCGACCTGCTGATTACGAATCGTGAACCAAAGAAGAATCAATAACTTAGCAATGGGCACAGCGGAATAACCACACCTTGCTTGCGATTGCCATAAGTTATGAGTCGTCAATGCCTTGCGTTTCTTCGGAAACGCGGCAAGGGACACGGACTCGCAATGAAGCACAATGGTTCTATGTGTGGGGTAGGCACAAATTTGGGCACACATGAACGGGGTGTAGTCATGAGACAAGCCTTCTCGCTCCTGCTGGTGGCTTCCTTAACGGCGCTCGCTGTTTGCGCGCAAGACAATCAATCGGTGGCCGCCCAAAGCGCGGGCCTCGAATCCCTTACCCATGGCTTCTATTACAAAATCCGCGCGGATGAGTGGAAGAAACTGGAGGTCACGACCAGTTCCGGTTTCCGCACAACCCATGGCGCAAGTTCGCTTGTGGGCGTGGCGCCAGGGGCAGTACGTTTTTTTGACGGTTCCGAATCTGTGAATCAGTTTGATAACGGCGGACTGCTCTACCCGTTCAGCAAGGAAGCGTTCAAGGCGCTGCTCGAAGCCCAGTCGCGCCCGCGCCGCCCTGTTCCGGTTTCAACAATCTACTAAGGGAATAAAGGACTTGGTCGAAAAACGGCGCTGCACGAAATGGGAGAAGGGGACAAAACGTCAAGGTGCGGATACACATCGGTCTGCGCAAGCACGAGCGCCCGGCCAGTCCGTTTTAGAATTTGTACGCTCTACAACTGAACGCGAGAACCAGCCTGACTGTACGCAGGACCGGCGCTCATTTTTCGTAAGATGATTTGCAGTGACGCCGGAATTCCTTTCGCGGACGGCAACCGACAGCCCACGGCGCGGAGTCTTGCCCTCCGCACCTTTCCGGTGTTGCGAACTGAAACACGCTGCCCGCTTTTTTCCCGGACGTGCGCGCACCATGATCCACCTCGCACACCTGTCCATTGACCCGCGAGTGCGCGGTGTGGCCCGCGCCTGGCATTCGCTCACCGAGGTCGAACAAATCGAGACTCGCATCGAGGAACTGTGCCGCGCCGCCGGTAGCAGCGGTGTGGATTTCATCGGATGCGTTGCTGGCACCGCCTGGGAACTGGGCATCGACGTTGCCTCTTTCTTGACGGGGAGGCCCGGACACGCTGTCTCGCTGAGAAGGGCCATCGGTGAAGCGCTGATGACCGGGCAACCGGTTGAAGTGTTTTTATCTCCGAACAAGTGGAATCGACGCCGGGACCGGCTACGTGCGGCGTGGGCTTCACGCGCGAGCGACGAAGCGGCTGCGCTGCGCCGGAGATCGCGGCTGTCACAATCGCAGTTCGCCGGTCTGTTCATGACCAGCGTGCGGACCGTGCGCCGGTGGGAGGCCGGGATGTCCGCTCTGACAACGCATCAGCAGTTTTTTCTGAGACTGTTCGCGGGGTACATCGAACGGAACGGCGTGCAGAAATTCCGTTGCCGGTTTGTGCGCGGGGAACCACGGTACGGGAAGGTGGGACGGCCCGGCGCGTGGAGTCTACCACGGGCCAAAACCGCCAAGAGACCCTGACGTGCGCCACTTCTTTACCGGAACGCTTGCGCGTTGCCGGTGTACCCGTAGCAGGGAAGGTTGCTTATCATTATCGCGATGGATGAATACACGCTGACGAGCGCAGCCTTGGTGACTGGTGCCGTTTTCGTCTTGATGGTCGCGGTGCTGCTGTACCGACAGGGCAGCCAAACTAAGACGAAATGGGAAACGGCATTAGGCGCTCAGACGAGAGAAGTTCTCAAGCCACTAGCTCCGTTCGCTAGCGTACTTTTTTTAGTTGGGATCGCTTGGGGCCTGTGCTGGGGTTTGTACAGCGGGGCGGACTCGACGGGGTTGGTTTCGCATGAGGAAGAAAGCTCCATTACCGCGCAGCCAAACTGGTTCGTCGGTGAAAGCAAGAACTGCACATCCACTCCGCTCAGCGCTCCATCAGAAGGCGAGAAGATCGGGTATGCCTGTCCACTCTGTACTGCGATGGCGGCCCTGTGCATCGAGTCAAAATCACTTTTTGGGGGCGAGAGGCGCAGCCGGAATATCTGTACGTGGAGTGGAAATGCACCCGCGAAGCCAGCGCGTTTACGTGCGCCGAACTTTCCGGGATATCCAAAGGCGATCTGAAATAATACCGTAGCGCGTGTATAGCTAGATAAAATTATTGTCAGCCGCCTAGCCCGGCCAGGCGAGAAGCGGGTACCCTGCCCGTTGGCGGCTCGCATCATTCAGGGAATCGCTGAGGGAGCGATGCAAAACGATTCATTGCTCAAAGTCCTGGGATGGCAGCCGCATAGTCCTTCGGAGGACACCCAGACCCTGCGATACTACCGCCAATTCCCCGATCCTGACCTGGCAATGTGCCTTCACCGTGAACGCTTGAAGCACTCCGAACTGTTACACAAATATCCCGAGCTTAAAGATCCTTTCATTCGGATAAGTCACCCGCAGTTGCCGCGCCTACAGAATAGGGCGCGGCGCATCCGACTCATGGAACAGATTCAGGCCGAGAGGATCGCAGTAGGCGCACATCGTGCGAAAAGCAGCACTCCAGAAAACGATGGTGCTGGTAGCGTCGTGCCGTTCAAACGCAAAGCCGGGGTAACAGTTCACGCCCCTGCATAAGGGAGGTGACAGAAGCCTCGAAAAATCTTCAACTTAGGCCTGGATATTTGCTGAAAAACCTGGCAGTGTAGATGTTTGAAGGCTTCAAAGCGCCGAGCTCGTTCGCGGCAGCAAAACAAGTCGCCGCAATTCGATCAGCGGCGGCTGGAACGTGACAATGAGCGGCTGCTCCGCGAGAATGAGAATCTACGGCAACAACTGGTAGAGCGCGACCGTAAACTGGCTGAGGCGGAAAAGGAAATCGCCGAAGCGGAGAAGCAGATTTCCGAGTCCGAAAAGCAGATTGCGGATCTCGAGCGTCAGCTAAAGCTGCGGCGGCAAAACTCTACGACTTCATCCAAGCCGCCTTCCTCAGATGGACTGGCGGGCGAACAGCGACAGCGAGGCAGCAAGAGGAAAAAGGGCCGCCGAAAACCCGGGGGCCAGCCCGGTCATCGCGGCCGCTGGCGCGAGCTCGTGCCGGCCGAACGAGTCAATGAAGTGATCGAGGTGTTCCCGCCCTGCTGCCGTCACTGCAACCATCGGTTCCCCGGCCGCGGCCCAAAGCCCGCTGTCCAGGGGGAACCGCGCCGGCATCAGGTGACCGAACTGCCGCCCATCGAAGCGCATATCACCGAGTACCAATGCCAGCGCGCACTTTGTCCGGCATGCGGCAAAGCCACGCAGGCGGAGCTGCCCAGGGAAGCGACGGGTAACTTCGGTCCCCAACTGACAGCACTCATCGCTTACCTGACGGTGGTTTGCACACTTCCAAACGAGCAGCGCGGGGCAGTCCATCGTGGTTTGTGGATTATCTTCTCGTGCAGGTGTAAGGGCAGACGACAGAAAGCGATCGTCCGCCCCACGGACTGAACCACAGGATTTTGGTAACAGTTCAGGTGGTTGATGCTGGTTTGAGCAGTGAGGGGACGGCCAGCCCTGTTCGGTATGAGCGTAACGCAGTCGCAAGATAATGCAGCGGAACTCGATTCTGCATGCGGCAGGTGCGAGCCACTGTGAGCAGGCGCGCAACCGCGATTTCGCCTTGAGGGCTGCG
The DNA here is from genome assembly GCA_963832905.1 of Terriglobia bacterium. GTDB lineage: Bacteria > Acidobacteriota > Terriglobia > Bryobacterales > Bryobacteraceae > BOG-234. The sequence continues at coordinate 258,380 of CAWHVO010000004.1, forward strand.
GCTACCGAAACTGATCTTGCGCCATTGCACGGCGCATCGAAGCGCGCGCTCCGCGACGTTATTGGTCGGCTCGACACCCTCATGGCGTAGAAAGGCGAAAAACCTTTCAAAGTGCTGCAGCAGCGCCCGCGCGAGATTCGCCACGTCTTTGTCGCGGCTATCAAGATAGCGGTCCGCCAGGGCGAAGAACTTCTTCTCCAGCGGAATCGACTTTGCAATCAACTGATCGCGTGTAAGGGGACCGTATCGAACGCCAGGTCCGTCGCGGAAACGATGCCACAGCCGGAACAACCGGGCATGCAGGGCCAGAGCGTCGCGGCAGAAGCGTTCCGCGTCGCTGGTCTTGCCGATTTCCAGTACGCCGAGGATATTTCGTTTGAAATGAGCCCAACAGAACTGGCCGACGCCTTTGTGGTACTTCAGGTAAGTGGGACAGCGGTCGCTGCAGAGAATGCCGGCGTATATTTCGCCCAGTAATTGCACCAGCACCTCGGCTCCGCGCGATGCGGCGATCCTGTAAAAGACGAAGCTCGTCGCCACCAGAGCCCACAGCCAGCGCTTTTCGCCGCTGGTCCGGTATCCGGTTTCATCGCTGTTGACGACCGGCTCGTTGGGCAGTTGCCGCTCCAGTTCCGCACAGGGGTCGGCGACCGCGTCGCTGACCTCTTCCCAACTGTTCTGAATACTGCCCAGACTGAGTGGGATGCCCAGAACCTGTTCCAGTAGTTCATGCACCACGCGGCGCGGCATTCGACAGACCACGGTCAGATAGGCAATGAGGGCGGTCAACTGCGCTCCGAAATGACGCCGTGCTTGCGGTGGCAGTTCGGCCTGGGTTGCCTTGCCGCATTCCGGACAGACGAGGCGGTGGCATTGATACTCGGTGACATGAGCTTTAATCGGCGGCAGTTCGGTCACCTGATGGCGACGCGGGTCGCCCTCGGTGGGCATCCCCGACGACAAACGGTGATCGCAATGGCGGCACCTGGTGGGGAACACCTTTTTCAATTCATCGACGCGACTCAAAGGCGCCAGTCCGCGCCAGCGTCCATGATGTCCAGGCTGGCCGCCCGGCTTGCGCAGGCTCTTCTTTCGCCGACTACCCCGCGACCGCTGCTCGCCCGCCATTCCATCTGAAGAGGGCGGTTTGGATGATGTCGTGGAGTTTTGCTGTCGAAGCGCCAGTTTACGTTCCAGATCGGCGATTTGCTTTTCCGCATCGGCGATCCTCTTATCGCGCTCGATCAATTCCTCGCGCAGCCTCTCGATCTCGCGGATTAAGCGCTTCTCACGCTCCAATTGCTCCGGGTTGACCGGTCGTTCTCGCGGCGACTGGCGATGCGATGCCCTCAAACATATACACTGCCAGGTTTTGGACCCAATATCCAGGTCCAAACGGCAGATTCTTAAAGATTTCCGTATCGCGACTTATACAGGCCTGAACTGTTACGGATTTTGACTGGAAGTGTCCAGTTATTTGGTGGACACTACATTACCGGAAGCCAGAAACATCGGGTTTCAGTCGGCCGAACAATAACCGAATATCCTCACTTTATGTTCCTTTCCCGGTGTTTCCTACTTCGATGCTGGCTGGAATCGATCCCGCCGGTGACCACCCGGCGCGGAACATTGAGGACTATTGAGGTCTTCCGGGGACTATTGGGGTTTTCCGTTGTCAAAACCGGCGTGAAGCTGCGGAACTCTGGGGACTATTGGAGACTTCTGAGGTCTTTTGATGTCGCCCGCCCTTTTCCGGGCCGATCCTGTATGAACCTGTCCAAAGAATCGATTCTGGGCTGTTATCTGTATGGAAGATTTCTTGACCGAAAAGGAAGTGGCGAAACAGATCAGGGTGAGCCTCGCTTCTCTCCGAAGGTGGCGTCTCGTGAAGCGCGGCCCGCGATTCGTCAAAGTTGGCGCGCTGGTGAGATATCGCCCCGAGGACCTGGAGCAATGGTTGGAGGCTCTGCCTGATGGTGGGGCGGTCCATCAACGACAAGACATTCATCTGAGGCTTGCATCGGGTTGATCGGCGCGTGCCGATTTCCTTGCCGACGATATCCTGATCGTTTAGGATATATCCATGGGCAAGGAAACGGACGCAGCATCGAATGCCGCGAGCGTTCTGGGCAAGCGAAGTTACAAGGCCAGGCTGGAACGCTTCGGCATCGAACGTCTTCAGGAGATCGCCCGCGAGAACGGCAAACTTGGCGGGCGTCCGAAGGGAACCGGAAAGAAGCATTCGGCAAAGCAGAAAGCGGCAAAGAAAGGCGGCAGGTGATGGCAGTCTACAAACCAACACGCAAGGGTGAGGCGTCGAAGTACTACGTGTGCGAGTTCGTCTATCAGGGCAAGCGCTTCCAGGAATCCACCGGCTACCAGCAAGACCGTGGCGAAGGAATACGAGAAGCGCCGCAAGGCTGAAATGGAGCGCGCGGCGGCTGGACTTCCAACAGAGCAGAAGACCGCGCGCATCCGCACTGTGACCGACGTGGTTGGCCCGTACCTGGCTGGCTACAAACTCAACCATCGACCGAAGAGCGTTCTCTTCGCCAATGGCCGTCTGGCGCACGTCAAGAAGGCACTCGGCAACGTTGTGCTGTCTGACCTCACGGATGACTGCATACGCGGTTATATTCGCCAGCGCCAAGGGGAAAAAGTCTCGGGCCGCACGATCAACATGGAAGTGGGTGAATTGAGCCGGGCTATTGGGCATCCGTGGTCACTTCTGTGGCCAAAGGTCCGACCTCTTGAAGAGCGCAAGGACGTGGGGCGCGCGTTATCCGTGGACGAACAGAAGACCCTTTTGGACGGTCTCCGGGGCTGCCGGACCACACACCTGCCGACCGTGATTCCCCTGCTGATGTTGACAGGTATGCGCGTCGGTGAGGCTCTTTCGCTAACGTGGGGTCAGGTTGATCTCATGGGAAAGACTCTTACCGTGGGTCGCGCGAAGACCTCAAACGGAACCGGGCGCGCCATTCCGATCAACGATGACTTGGCGTCCGTTCTGGCGGCGCATCGTACGGAGTTCGTGAAGTCCTTCGGAGAACCGGATGTGGCGCATCATCTCTTCGCATGGGGATCTCCGCTCCCGACCGATCCGACACGTCCCGTATCGGACCTAAAGCACGGTTGGGAAACGCTCCGGGAGAGCACGGGCGTCTCTTGCCGCCTGCACGACCTCAGGCATACCTTCGCCACGCGGCTTGCCGAGAACGGCGTCTCTGAGTCCACGATGCTCGCGCTGATGGGCCACATGAGCCGCGCGATGCTGGAACGCTATAGCCACATTCGCATGGCGGCCAAGAGGGATGCAGTCGCAGGCGTTCTCCTGAGGCCACCGGCCAAAGGCGCGGAAAATTCGGAGGTAGTCCCTGTGAAAGTCCCTGTAGTTGCGTTGGCCGAAGTGATTCAGTGACCGATTTCCGCTGCTAACCGTATGAAAAATCTGGAGCCACCCGCCGGGATCGAACCGGCGACCTGCTGATTACGAATCAGCCGCTCTACCAACTGAGCTAGGGTGGCTTTTCGAGGGAAAGTCTTACCCTCTCTTATAGCACGCGTGATTTGAGTGTGACGACGACGGCTACTTCTTCTTGTCGTCGATGATGTAAATCTTTTCGCCCGGTCCGGCGAATTTCAGGCGCTGCCGAATCTCGATCTCCTGCTGCTCCGGATCGTTTTCCAGACGCTGAATGCGCTGCTGCTTCTGCTCGATCTCGCGGTGCAGCTGTTCGTTCGTGACCTCGTACTCACGCACCTGTTTCTGCTTCTCCATCAGACCCGCGATTCCGTTCGGTCCGCGCAGCTCGACAAACGCGTATGCGATCCCGGCTAACACGATTAATGCATAGATCGCTCTGACGATTTTCATTGATTGATGAGCCGCGGAAGGATAATAGTAGCACCGTTTGTAACCGATCTCCATATCATGACCGACAAAATAGTCGTCTTAAATACGTGCGCTTCTGCGGAGGAGGCAGAACGCCTCGCACGCAGCCTCGTCGATCGGCATCTCGCCGCGTGTGTCACCGTGCTCGCGCCGGCGCGCAGCTTCTACCGCTGGAATGGCGCGGTGACGGATGCATCGGAGTGGCTTCTCATCATCAAGTCTTCCCGGCCGCTGTTCGATCGCCTGCGCGCCGCGCTCGAGTCCGCTCACTCCTACGAACTGCCCGAGGTCATCGCACTGCCGGTTGTGGCGGGATCGCCGAATTATCTCGCCTGGTTAGATCAGGAAATGCTCGACCAGGAAATGCTCGACCAGGAACTGCCGTCTGCGAATATCGGGTAGCATGCCCGGCATTCGAGCCCTGATCTTCGATATGGACGGAGTCATCATCGACTCCAACCCTGTCCACCGCGTCGCGTGGGCGGAATACACACGCCGCCACGGCGTCGAGATGACCGAGGCCATGCAGCAGCGCATGTACGGCAGGCGCAACGACGAGATTATCCGCGATTTTCTCGGCGCCGGCCTGACCGCCGGCGAAGTCTTCGCCCACGGCGCCGCGAAAGAAGCGCTCTATCGCGAAATGATGAAGCCGCGCGCTGAAGAGTCGCTCGTTCCCGGTGTACGCGGCTTTCTGGAGCGCCATCGGAATCTGAGGTTCGGCCTCGCCACCAACGCCGAGCCACCCAATGTCGATTTCGTGCTGGACACCACCGGGCTGCGTTCTCTGTTTCCTGTCGTCGTGAATGGCCACCAGGTCACCCACCCCAAGCCGCATCCGGAGATCTATCTGGGCGTCGCCGAACTGCTCAGTGTGCCGCCCGCGCAGTGCGTTGTTTTTGAGGATTCCTATACCGGCGTCGAAGCCGGCCTCGCCGCGGGTATGCGTGTTGTGGGCCTCACAACCACGTACCACGACCTTCCCGGCGTTTCTCTGGCGATTGCCGACTTCCGCGACCCGGCCCTCGAATCGTGGCTTTCCGCGCAGGGGGTCGAAACTGCTGTAAGCTCGAAAAAGTGATCATCCGGATCGCATTCGCCGCTGCGATTTTTTGTCTGCGTGTGTTCGCCGCATCGCCCGAATGGATCACTGTCGAAAGCGCACAGGCCGAAAGGTCCGTTGTGCGCGAGCCAGAAAAGACGGGCGCAGGATTCGTCTTCTCGCCTTCGGGCGCCCGTTTCATCCCCTGGGGATTCAACTACTCCCGCGATGACAGATTCCGTCTGCTCGAAGACTACTGGGATGCTGACGGCCCCGACGGCTGGGAAAAAGTCGACCGCGACTTCCGGGAAATGAAGCACCTTGGCGCCAACGTCGTCCGGATTCATCTGCAGTTCGCAAAATTCATGGACGCCGCCGGCAAGCCGAACCAGCGCAGCCTTGCGCGACTTTCGAAGCTGATCGAGCTTGCCGGGGACCTGGGCCTGTATCTCGACATCACCGGTCTCGGAACTTACCGGGTCGCCGAAGTGCCTGCCTGGTATCGCAACGCGCCGGAGAAAGATCATTGGGCCGCCCAGGCCAGGTTCTGGGAGGCCGTCGCGCAGTTGTGTGCGGGCCACCCCGCGGTGTTCGCCTTCAACATCATGAACGAGCCGCTCGCCACATCCGCGAAACGACCGCCTGGTGAGTGGACCCATCCGGCCGAGATGCAGGGATTGCGATACGTCGAATTCATCAATCTCGATCCTGCGGGACGCAAACCTCCCGACATCGCGAAGGCCTGGCTCGACCAAATGACGCAGGCAATCCGCAAGTATGACCGTCGGCACCTGATCACCGTCGGCCTGATCTGGGTTGACAACGCGCATCCCGAAAATGGCGCCGGATTCCCGCCCGCGAAGATCGCCTCCGATGTCGATTTCTTCGCCGTTCACGTCTATCCGGACAAGGGAAAGGTGACGTCGCTCTCAAGTCACTGGCGCGCTACAGAATCGGCAAGCCGATCGTCGTCGAGGAAACTTTCCCGCTGCGCTGCACGCCGATCGAGTTTGCCGGCTTCATCCAGCGCTCCCGTGGCATCGCCGCCGGCTGGCTGGAACACTATTGGAGTCGAACGCCGGACGATCTGAAAGACACGGCCGACCCCTCAGACCGGCTGCTGCTCCGCTCGCTCGAACTGTTCCAGAGCCTCAACCCCAATCGCTGATTCGGGCCCCTTACGAGTCACCACAGCAATCGCTCCCGCCAGACCCACGTGCACGACTCCACGTTTGATGACTTCAATGATATAGGTCCGGGATCCAGCCCTTCGCGAAGGGGACAACGTTGAAGGTCATCACGGCAGGTATCCGCGAAGTGCCGATCAGGGAAAAACCTGGAATGGAGGAGCACCGGTTCGTGCCCCGCGGCTTTGACATCATCAAATTGATTCTGGGCGCGCTTAACCGTGTTCACGACAACGAGGACACGGCTGCCCGAATGCTCGATCACGTCGGCGGCGGACAAGGTCTTTTCCCAATGCGTTCTGAGTGATCGTGAGATTCCTCGCCCCTCGAACAGCATCGACTGCTCGTCCGGCGTTAATTGGACCTCAATGGCATCGAGGGACTTCTTGATTTGGTCTGTCAAGGGAGATGCCGCAGTCGCAGTCATCCAGACGGTCGTACACAGGTCCCGGAACATCTCGGCGGCAGTCAGCCCTGTCACAAACGCCGCCTCTGCTCCTGTCGGTGCACGAACAATGGTGTGTCGGCGGCCGAAAATTTGCTGCGCGACCTCTTCTTGATATGGATGAGGGGAGATTTCGTGACCGCGCTTCTCAGTCAACTCCCGGAACTTCGCCCGGTATTCTTCCCTCGTCATGAATGCACCATCCGCAGTGGGGCTATCATCGAGTACAGGATGACCCTCCGAATCTCGGAAGCCGAGCTTGCCCGCGATATCCACGCCGTACTGGCCAGAGTACAGGAAGGCGTCGAAGTCGTGGTCGAACAGGATCACCGTGCGGTTGCTGTGATCAAGTCTCCCCTTGTAAAGGGCCGGAAAATCTCTGAGGTCATCGCCGCGCTCGAAGCCACCGGCGCGAACGCCGTCATCGATGAAGACTTCGCCCGCGACGTGGAAGAAGGTGTCAAGGCCCACCGGGAGCCATGGAATCCGCCGTCATCGGACTAGTCCTTGATTCGAGCGTGCTCGTCGCAGCAGAGCGGCAGAAGCTCACGACTCCCCAGGCAATAAGGAAGGTCCGCGAAACCGCCGGCAACGTCACCATCGTGATCTGTCCGCTGACGGTCGCCGAACTCGCTCACGGCATCTATCGTGCCGAAACGCCGGAGCGCAGCCGGATGCGGCGGCAGTTTCTCGACGAACTGAAGGCGCACGTTCCCATCCATCCGATCACGGAATCAACCGGCGAGATCGTGGCGCGGATCGGAGCGGAGCAGGCATCGAAAGGTATCGTGCTCCCGCTGGCCGATCTCATCATAGGAGCCTGCCCTCGAACTCGGCTACGCGGTGGGCACCGCGAATCTTCGTGACTTCAAACGTATCCCTGGCCTGACTGTCATCCCGTTCTGAGCGCGTGCCATCATCGGGGGTCGTATTATCAGTCCGCCGACTCAAGAGGCGCCGACTTCCCGGGTCGATCCAGTCGCTCCACGCCGACATCAATCGGCAGTCGGCAGTCCAGCTCTTAAAGCGTGTCGCAACCGAGTGAGAAGCGCAGGGCCGCGCATACCTCGCTCAGGCGATCATCGCTCAATCGAGCCACTCTCCTCCCTAATCGTCCCTGAGATACGGTAATTGCGTTGTGCCGGTTTACCGCGCACGCGCCCTTCATACCGTCCTTCTCGTCGAGCGCTACCTCGGAGGGTACCCCGCGGATCGTAGACGTGATCGGAGCTACGGTAACCGCCGACAGGTACGCAATGGCGCTGTCGCACGTCAGCACGACGACCGGTCTTCTCTTATCGGGCGGGGCGAACTGGTAGAGCCGAACATCCCCCGCCCTATTCTTTCGGCCACGCAGCCTCGGATTCCCAAAGAGCCGACTCGCTCTGCGCCAGCGGTCGCTCGCCATAACCCGCCCGGTCGCGTTCCTCCATGGACTGAATGGTCAATCGCCTGAGGTGCTCGCGGAGAGCGTCCCGCACAAGGGCACTAGCGTTTCGCGGGAGTGGCCCAGCCCAAGGTCCGGACCCAGCCCATTCTGCGAGATGGAATGAGAAGGCCGGCCACGGTGCAAAGGAGACCGGCCATGAAGAAGCGTAGCAGTTCTCAGAAGCGTCAGATGGTAACTGTAAAAACCAGAAGCGGACAGGAACGCAAAGCGTGCGCGTTCAGTTTCGCGCGATCGCTTCCTCCCGGCAATCGTCATCCTAAGGTCGCAACCGATCGAACAGGCTGGGATGTTTTCAGGAACAACATGAGCACTGCGGCGGCAACATAAGAACCGATCAGATAAATAGTTCCCGCATGATATGTACCCGTCCGGTCTGTCAGAAAGCCGATAATGTAAGGCGACAGAAAACTGCCCAGTTGCCCAAACGAACTTATTGTGCCAATGGCCACTGCGGACAACGTCCCCGCCAGTACCGAGCTCGACACCGACCAGAACGGCGCCTGACGGGCCGCTGACCCCATGGCTGCCACTGTGAGCGCGAAAATTCCCACCCAGACGTTCTGGGTCGCTTGCGACAATGCCAGTCCCGCCGCGGCCAAACACATGGAACCCGAGACGTGCCACCGCCGTTCGCCCGTACGATCTGAGTTCCAACCCACAAACATGGTCATCGGCAACGCTGCGAGGAATGGGATCGTTGCCACCAGTGCGGTCGTGACCGCGCTAAACCCGGACAAGCCCTGGACGAACTTTGGCAGCCAGAGCGTAAATGCGTTGCCCGCACTCACGCTGAAAAACCATATCGCAGTCAGCACCAGCACCTGGGGCTGGATCATTGCCCGCCAGGCGCTGCTCCCGCCGGCGTTCAGCGCGCGTTTCTCCTCCTCGAGTTGGCTCGTGATCCAGTCCTGTTCCTCGACCTTCAGCCACCGGGCGGCGTCAGGGCGATCAGGCAGATAGCGAAAAACCAGAACCCCGGCGAGAACGGCGGGAAGACCCTCGAATATGAGCACCCAGCGCCACCCTGCCAACCCCAGCCAGTGAATGCTCAGCAAGGCCGCGGACAGGGGCGCACCCAAAATCTGTGCGATCGGATATCCGAGAAACATTACCGCCAGCGCTTTGGCGCGATCCTGTGCGCGGAACCAGTGGGTGATGTATACGATCATCCCGGGAGCGAAACCCGCTTCCGCCACTCCCAGAAAAAATCGCGCCGAATAAAATTGACCCTGCGTCCGTATTAAGCCGGTGAGCGCCGCAGCCACCCCCAGCTGATCATGATGCGCGCGAACCATCTCCGCGCGCTTTTACGTTCCACGATCAGGGTCCCCGGTATCTCCAGCAGCCAATAGCCCAGAAAGAATATTCCGGCGCCGAACCCGTACACCGCATTCGAAAAATGCAGATCTTTGGTCATCTCAAGGCTCGCGTAACTGATATTCACGCGGTCGAGATAGGCAATGGTATACAGAATCAGGAACACAGGAAGGAGCCGGCGGTCAATTTTTCGACGAATCTCCTCAACAAACTCCTCGGTCGCCTCGCGCTGTCTGGCCGGGCTCATTGGTCCTGCCAGTATAGCCCGCTTTTCTAGAGCCGGAATCTCGCCGTTTCTCGTCTCGCCTGTGCTCCGGCCGTATAAGTCGGCAACTCGGAGAGTGGTCGCCGTTCTGCACGCGCCCGGAAGTCCGGCTCGAAGAATGTGCCGCCCGGATTTTATTGATGCACTTTCCCGCTGGGCCGGGTGACTGGCGATGCGAATTCAACTCCTGAAACCTCAACGTCAGAAACCGCTCAGTGTCAATTTGCCGATTGTTTGGCCGCATTCGGCCAGCGCGTGCGCCTTCTTCAGGTTTTCAACGCTGATCGGGCTAAACGTCTTCGTCTGCGTCGAGCGCAGTTCACCCCGATCCACAAGCTCTGAAACCCGGTTCAATAACCGTCCCTGCTCGGCCATGTCCGTCGTTTGCCACATCGAGCGCGCGAACATGAACTCCCAGTGGAGGGACGCCGCCTTGCGCTTCATCGGCACCACATCAAGCGATTCCGGATCGTCGATCACACCGAGCCTTCCCTCCGGAGCCAGCACCTCCACGAGTTGCGCAAAGTTCCGTGCGGTCGCTGTCAGGCTGGCGATATATTTCACCCGAGGCGGCTGCAGTCCGCTGACCTGCGCGGCCAGCGGCTTGGTGTGATCGACCACGTGGTGTGCGCCCATCTCCGAGACCCATCGCACCGTCTCCGGCCGCGACGCCGTCGCAATGACGGTCAGTCCGGTGAGCCGCCTCACCAACTGTACAAGAACGGAACCCACGCCGCCGGCGGCTCCGCTGACCAGCAAAGACGCTCCGCTCTCACGCTCGCGAACGCTGAATCGATCGAACAGCAATTCCCAAGCGGTAATGCTCGTCAGCGGCAGCGCGGCAGCTTCGGCAAAGCCGATCGATTTCGGCTTCCGTCCGACGAGACGCTCGTCAACGGCCTGATACTCCGCGTTCGAACCTGGCCGCTCCAACTCGCCGGCGTAATAAACTTCATCTCCGACGGCAAACCCGGTTACGTCGGAGCCTTTGTCCACGACTATTCCCGCGGCATCCCACCCAAGCACGCGCGGCTTTCCCGTGGCATCCGAGGCCGAGCCCTGATGGCGCGCGCCTCGCACTTTTGTATCCACCGGATTCACGGACACCGCCCGTACGTTGACCAGCAAATCCCTCGGTCGGGGCTCCGGTCTGTTCAAATCCAACTCCACAAGCGAGTCCGGGGCTTCGATCGGAAGCGGCCGGGTAAATGCAAATGCTTTCATGCTGTCTCCAGTATCAATCTCCCCTTCTGGCCGGGGGGGTAAGTCCGGTTCGCGGAGACCATCACCGCGGAGTCGGGCGGTGCCCTCCCAATGGACGCGAACCCTGTTTGTAGCCAACTTCCGGGTTGACCATGCGGACGCAATTCAGCGATCCAGGTCAAACCCTCCGAAATATGAGCTCACTGGGCTCGGTCGAAACAGCGGCCAACTCAGACCCCAGACCGAAGCCAATCAAGGGTCGCGTGGCATTGGCCGATAGCGCCACGTTAGCCCCGATTTCCGTCAACTTCGACGCTTGCTCGAAAATGACGGAGTGAATTCCGCGAGCGCGCAGAGCGATCTGGAGCGTGAAACCGCCGATGCCCGCGCCGATGATACAGATCTCAGGGCTCTGGCGGAAATTCATGTGTAGTTGGTGTCGTCAAAGTATTGCACTGTTACGCACCGGAATGTTGGGATCAAAGACCTCCGTGGAACGCCCCCGGGCGCATCACGAATTGTCGCGGTCCCGTACAAATGCAGAGACCGATTCTGAGCGGATTACTGCTCTACTCGGAAAATGAAGGTCAAGCTGCCTACACAATGACTGCCAGCCTTGGCTGGCTGGACGTCGCCGATTCTGCGTCAGCTCGTCGGGACTGACCTGACCGTTCCTTTTTGTGCCAGTGTGAAAGCGAGACTGAGTACAGAAAGGAACGGTCAGGTCACCCCGATCACGAATCCAGAACAGGGACTTAAAGCGCTCAGAACACGAACCAGGGCAGAATATATGGCGGAGAATCCCCATGCACTCTGCCTGTTTCCTTTTGGCGGCCACCCTTTCGGCCGGCTTCGTTTCCGCGCAAACCTGTGACCGAGCCTGCCTCAGGACCACTCTCGACCAGTACCTGAACGCCGTCGTCAAACACGATCCGAGAGCGGCGCCCCTATTTGCCGGATTCCGCCAGACGGACAACGGCGTCGTTGTCCGCCCAGGAACCGGCACCTGGCAATCGATCACCGCACTCGGCAAGGTGCAGCGCTCTTACTTGGATCCCGTGAGCGGCCAGGCTGCCTACCTCGGATTGATCGAAGAAGGCCAGGCGACCGGCATCGCAACACTGCGGCTCAAGGTCGAAGACAAGAAGATCACCGAAGCCGAGTGGGTGATCGCCCGCGAAGGCGCCATCGGGCCCGGCGCGAACGGCGGCAATCTCTATAACCTCGCCGGCTTCCTCGCCGAACCGCCTTTGACTCGCACCGTTCCCGCCAATCAACGCGCGTCTCGCGAATTACTGATCGCCATCGCCAACAGTTACTTCGACGGGTTGACGACGCACGACGGTTCGATCATCATGGCCCATCCGGGTTGTACCCGCAACGAGAACGGGACGCACACCGCCGGTCCGAACCCCAATCCGGACGCTGCCAGGGGAAGAGGCAGGGGCGGCGTCGGTGACTGCACATCGAACCTCACCAATTTCAGCGTCGCTCTGATTTCCGCGCGCCGCTATCCCATTGTCGACGTGGAGCAGCAAGTCGTGCTCGGCATGGGGATCTTCCTGCGCAAGCCCGGCGTGAAGCAGCACCGGAATCTTCTGGCCGAATGGTTCTTCGTGGAGGACGGACGCATCCGCAACATCTGGGCGTCGATGTTCTATCCCAGCAACGATCTTCCGGTCCCGAACTGGCCGCCCTACGATGGCAATTTCCCGATTCCGGCGGAATTTGCAACCCCGGCTGCCGCTCCTGCCCCCGGTCCCGGAGCGTCCAAGTAAGGCAGCGGCGCGGCGATCGGTAGTTGGAGTTGCCCACCAACTGCACCGCCCCGCCGCCATGTGCCTGTTCATCACCCCATACCCCTTCCCGATGTTGACCGCGGCGATCCTGACTGCGGGCGTTGCGTCGCGTTCACATACTGGTCCTGGGGCAGGCTCGGTTATTGGTTTGTGCCTGCACGGCGACGTTCACGCAGATGGCGGGCATTGCGGCTCTGGAAGGTCCGCAGGGCGATGTCGACATGATGGTGGCGGCTGGCTGTGAATTCAGTCGCTTACATGGGCTATGCCGTGTTCAGAGCGCAACTGGGGTGATCTCCCTGAACGAAAGACTGCCAGCTCCCGGACATCGTCGTCTTGGCGACGCGGTGCCCTCGTAATTGACGCGAACGCCGTTTATGGCCATCCCACACCGCTTGCTCCAGAGCCGTCATCGCGTTCCACTGATAGAATCAAGTTGCGTGCCCAAGTCGCTGACAGCGGACGACATTCTGCCGATCATAGCCTCGTTGACACCGGGGGAGCGGGTTCGTTTAATCCGCCTTATCGCCTCCGGACAAGAATCCGACTCTTGTGCCTACGCCGCAATGCCGCCCCGGCCAGACGAGTTCCAGTCTGACGACGACTTGCTCTCGTGGGATGCAGAAGGCTGGGAACAGTTCAGTTGAACCGCGGTGAAATCCGCTGGTACACTTTCCGATCTCCGGACAAGCGGCGACCGGTACTGATTTTGACTCGTGGCGAGGTGCTTGACGTGCTGGAAGAAATCATCGTTGTCCCCGCGACGCGCACAATTCGCGGTCTGGAAACAGAGGTCGTGCTCACGGAGGAAGACGGAATGCCCGTGGAATCTGCGCTGAATTTCGATCACGTCTCCTTGGCCCAGCGGGATCGAATCGGATCGGTACTGTGTATCTTTCCCGAAGGCCGTTGGCCCGAAGTCCGGCAGGCCTTGCTCACAGCGTGTGGTTTTGGCGGAAGAAAATTGAACTGATCAACTGGCCGTCTCCTACGACGCCGTTTAGGTAATCCGCACTGAATGCCGGCAGAGCGAACCCTCGATTCTGATTAGCGCGATTTATGGAAAAATAGAACAGGACGCACACCGCCGGTCCGAACCCCAATCCGGACGCTGCCAGGGGAAGAGGCAGGGGCGGCGTCGGTGACTGCACATCAAACCTCACCAATTTCAGCGTCGCTCTGATTTCCGCGCGCCGCTATCCCATTGTCAACGTGGAGCAGCAGGTCGTGCTCGGCATGGGGATCTTCCTGCGCAAGCCCGGCGTGAAGCAGCACCGGAATCTTCTGGCCGAATGGTTCTTCGTGGAGGACGGACGCATCCGCAACATCTGGGCGTCGATGTTCTATCCCACCAACGATCTTCCGGTCCCGAACTGGCCGCCCTACGATGGCAATTTCCCGATTCCGGCGGAATTTGCAGCCCCGGCTGCCGCTCCTGCCCCCGGACCCGGAGCGTCCAAATAAGACCGAAACGGCAGTGGAGCAATTTCTACAGTTCCACCAGCGCCTGTTCCAGCCATTCCGGGCACTGTTCGGCAATGTAAACCACGTGGCCGCCCTCAGCCTGCAACAGCACGCGCGGCACGGTATCCGTTTCACCGTTGTCGTAGACGGCAATTGCGTCCATCTCGAGGATCGCTCGGGCAAGATGACGCAGGCTGGAATCGTAGATACCCCGGAGGACTGATTCAGGCGCGCTGTGACCTCCCCTGTCCGCCCGGATCTTGATCCGCTCCACGTGCTGGGCAAAGCTTTTTAGAGCCAGGTAGTGCATCTCGACAAAAAAGCCCTCGCGCCGGGCGGTCGATGCCTGGTCGAATATGATGGAACTGCGAAGCGTCGTCTCCAAAGCGAAACTGGCCCGTCGCACGATGCAGTCGTTCACAAATGACTCAAACATCCGGTTCACCCGATCTCGAATGCTCTGCGGAATGCCCCGGTACGATCCATGATTGAGTTGTGCCGCGCGATCATCGGCATTGAAAAACTCCACGCCGAAACCGGACACGGGGAACACGGTGGATTTGCCGCTCCCCGGGGGACCGGCAACGATATACATCCTGGGTCGCACGTACTGAAGCGAACCTAGCCGCCGAAGTCGCGGTCAGCGCCTTCCTTCATATCTTCCGGGATGTCCGTGCGAACGCGGTTCCCTTTCTCATCGACAATCCCAAGCTCTTTAAGCTCACGCACGGCTGCGTGGATGCGCTCGGCGGCGCTTTCCAAAAGCGGTTCAGGCTTTGGATGCTTCAGCGTTCCTCGGAGGACAGTAGGCACCTCACTCATTCTACCGCGAAGTCGGGCGGGGCTCTCTCGCTAGGCCAATCCGGCTGACTTCCTCGATCCCCGTTTCGGGTTCCCAATGATCGAATCGAACGGCTAAGCGCCGAAAAACGGGTTGACTATCTCGATCCCCGCAATCTTTTCTCCTGCATTCAGATCCTCGGTCAACAATCGTTCTGCGCCGTTTTGTTCCGCGGCTGCCAGAATCATCGCATCCCAAAATGAAATCTGCCAGACCTCGCTGATTTCTGAAGCGCGCACGATCGTTGCCGCCGTGATGGGGGATTCCACCCACGCCGCGTAATCACGCACAACCTCACGAGCGGCGATGGTCGCCAAAGGCATGCCAATCTTGCGAGTCACATTCACATAGAACTCCTGGAGCACCTGAGTACTTAGCAGGCCGGTTCCCGAATTCCAGAGATCTCTCAGCTGGTCTGCTGCTATGCGCTGCTTCGACCCGGCGTCGGCATCGTGCGCGTAGATAAGAAGGTTCGAATCAACGAAGGTTCGCACGGTCGTGCAGCGCCTCTCTGGGAAGTCGCTTCTGCCCACCAAGGTGGAATGGTGTGGAAAGGCGCGCCAGCGCCCTTCGCCTGGCCAGTTCGTACTCACTCTCCCGATCCGCGATCCTGGTCAGTTCCTGCGCCAGCATCGCGCTGATGCTGGCGCCGCGCTGTGCCGCCAGCGCGCGCGCTTTCCGGAGAAGTGCCTTCTCAACCGAAATCGTAATGTTTTGTTTCATGACTCTTCACCACCAGTCTACACGTAAAATACGTGAGGCGCGGTTTTCCTTTCGTTCCTCAGGCCGCCGGAGGAAACGCTCGTCGTGACGGAACGGTCGTTCAGGCAGAGTCCTTGTGTTCTCGAACCCCGTTTCGGGACCAGCATTGTACGAATGGCCGACTACTCGGAAAATGAAGGTCAAGCTGCCTACACAATGACTGCCATCCTTGTTTGGCTGGAACGTCGCCGATTCTGCGTCAGGTAGCTCGTCGGGACTGACCTGCCCGTTCCTTTTTGTGCCAGTGTGAAAGCGAGACTGAGTACAGAAAGGAACGGTCAGGTCACCCCGATCACGAATCCAGAACAGGGACTTAAAGCGCTCAGAACACGAACCAGGGCAGAATATATGGCGGAGAATCCCCATGCACTCTGCCTGTTTCCTTTTGGCGGCCACCCTTTCGGCCGGCTTCGTTTCCGCGCAAACCTGTGACCGAGCCTGCCTCAGGACCACTCTCGACCAGTACCTGAACGCCGTCGTCAAACACGATCCGAGAGCGGCGCCCCTATTTGCCGGATTCCGCCAGACGGACAACGGCGTCGTTGTCCGCCCAGGAACCGGCACCTGGCAATCGATCACCGCACTCGGCAAGGTGCAGCGCTCTTACTTCGATCCCGTGAGCGGCCAGGCTGCCTACCTCGGATTGATCGAAGAAGGCCAGGCGACCGGCATCGCAACACTGCGGCTCAGGGTCGAAGACAGGAAGATCACCGAAGCCGAGTGGGTGATCGCCCGCGAAGGCGCCATCGGACCCGGCGCGAACGGCGGCAATCTCTATAACCTCGCCGGCTTCCTCGCCGAACCGCCTTTGACTCGCACCGTTCCCGCCAATCAACGCGCGTCTCGCGAATTACTGATCGCCATCGCCAACAGTTACTTCGACGGGTTGACGGCGCACGACGGTTCGATCATCATGGCCCATCCGGGTTGTACCCGCAACGAGAACGGGACGCACACCGCCGGTCCGAACCCCAATCCGGACGCTGCCAGGGGAAGAGGCAGGGGCCGCGTCGGTGACTGCACATCAAACCTCACCAATTTCAGCGTCGCTCTGATTTCCGCGCGCCGCTATCCCATTGTGAACGTGGAGCAGCAAGTCGTGCTCGGCATGGGGATCTTCCTGCGCAAGCCCGGCGTGAAGCAGCACCGGAATCTTCTGGCCGAATGGTTCTTCGTGGAGGACGGACGCATCCGCAACATCTGGGCGTCGATGTTCTATCCCACCAACGATCTTCCGGTCCCGAACTGGCCGCCCTACGATGGCAATTTCCCGATTCCGGCGGAATTTGCAGCCCCGGCTGCCGCTCCTGCCCCCGGACCCGGAGCGTCGAAGTAAGGCAGCGGCGCGGCGATCGGTAGTTGGAGTTGCCCACCAACTGCACCGCCCCGCCACCATGTGCTCGTTCATCACCCCATACCCCTTCCCGATGTTGACCGCGGCGATCCTGACTGCGGGCGTTGCGTCGCGTTCACATACTGGTCCTGTGGTAGGCTCGGTCATTGGTTTGTGCCTGCACGGCGACGTTCACGCAGATGGCGGGCATTGCGGCTCTGGAAGGTCCGCAGGGCGATGTTGAACATGATGGTGGCGGCTGGCTGTGAATTCAGTCGCTTACATGGGCTATGCCATGCTGAGAGCGCAACTGGGGTGATCTCCGTGAACGAAAGACTGCCAGCTCCCGGACATCGTCGTCCTGGCGACGCGGTGCCCTCGTAATTGACGCGAACGCCGTTTCCTGGGAATCTCCAGATAGCGGCACATTCGCCGAATGCCGGCGGCGGTGCGGCGGCTGAGGAAGCCAGGCGTATCATTGAACTGTATGGTGAAGACACTCTCCGCAGTGTATGAGAATGGAGTGCTTCGGCCGCTGGAATCCCTGCCGCTGGAGGAACACCAGCTGGTCAGAGTGACCGTTTCCGATTCGTCCGATGACAGCGCTGACAGCTGGCTCGACCACGAGTACATGGCTTCCCTTGCGGCCATCCAGGAATCCGAGCCGACACTGGAGGAAGTGCGCCATATCTTGTCAAAGATACCCGGCAGTCTCTCCGACGACATTCGTGCGGAACGGGACTTCCGGGGTTAATTGACCTTGGGCGTCTTTCTCGACACCAGCGCGATCGCCAAACTTTACCACGGAGAGATCGGCAGTAAATTCACAGAGCGAATTGTTGAGGAGGCGGCTGGCGCCTGCTTCATCTCCCGACTTGCTGTTGTGGAGATGCATTCGGTGCTTGCACTGAAGGAGCGTACCGGTGCCATCCTTGCCGGAGAGTCCGATCTGATCTGCCGAAAGTTTCGAGGAGACGTAAGAAGGTGGCGATTCCGGGTTGTGGCCTTGCGGGCTCGCCACTTTGAGGCGGCGGAGACACTCCTCGCTTCCTATGGTGCTGTTCACGGCCTGCGTACGTTGGATTCTCTCCAACTGACTGTAGCGTTGGACCTGCACCGGCACCATCTGATCGATTCGATGGTCACTGCTGACCGCGTGCTGTGCCGGGTGGCGCCTCTGGAAAGCCTCGTGGCGCTTGACCCGGAGGCATGATCCCGCCCGATGTTCTTCTCACATCCCACACAAGGTTCCTCCAACCCCGTTTGTAGGGCGGGCGATAATACGGCACTGCCGCGACATCCGACAAACCCGCCAGGCGGATTCATAGAACCGGAAGAGTCGGATCACCCGTTACATGGAGCGCGGCTGCATTTAGCGCCCATGGGGCGATTGAGCGCGGCACATTCGGATCTGTTGATCGGGGCATCACCCCGATCACGAATCCAGAACAGGGACTTAAAGCGAGACCTGGCGCTCAGAACACGAACCAGGGCAGAATATATGGCGGAGAATCCCCATGCACTCTGCCTGTTTCCCTTTTGGCGGCCACCCTTTCGGCCGGCTTCGTTTCCGCGCAAACCTGTGACCGAGCCTGCCTCAGGACCACTCTCGACCAGTACCTGAACGCCGTCGTCAAACACGATCCGAAAGCGGCGCCCCTGTTTGCCGGATTCCGCCAGACGGACAACGGCGTCGTTGTCCGCCCAGGAACCGGCACCTGGCAATCGATCACCGCACTCGGCAAGGTGCAGCGCTCTTACTTCGATCCCGTGAGCGGCCAGGCTGCCTACCTCGGATTGATCGAAGAAGGCCAGGCGACCGGCATCGCAACACTGCGGCTCAAGGTCGAAGACAGGAAGATCACCGAAGCCGAGTGGGTGATCGCCCGCGAAGGCGCCATCGGACCCGGCGCGAACTGCGGCAATCTCTATAACCTCGCCGGCTTCCTCGCCGAACCGCCTTTGACTCGCACCGTTCCCGCCAATCAACGCGCGTCTCGCGAATTACTGATCGCCATCGCCAACAGTTACTTCGACGGGTTGACGACGCACGACGGTTCGATCATCATGGCCCATCCGGGTTGTACCCGCAACGAGAACGGGACGCACACCGCCGGTCCGAACCCCAATCCGGACGCTGCCAGGGGAAGAGGCAGGGGCCGCGTCGGTGACTGCACATCAAACCTCACCAATTTCAGCGTCGCTCTGATTTCCGCGCGCCGCTATCCCATTGTTGACGTGGAGCAGCAAGTCGTGCTCGGCATGGGGATCTTCCTGCGCAAGCCCGGCGTGAAGCAGCACCGGAATCTTCTGGCCGAATGGTTCTTCGTGGAGGACGGACGCATCCGCAACATCTGGGCGTCGATGTTCTATCCCACCAACGATCTTCCGGTCCCGAACTGGCCGCCCTACGAATGGCAACTTCCCGATTCCGGCGGAGTTTGCAGCCCCGGCTGCCGCTCCTGCCCCCGGACCCGGAGCGTCCAAGTAAGGCAGCGGCGCGGCGATCGGTAGTTGGAGTTGCCCACCAACTGCACCGCCCCACCACCATGTGCTTGTTCATCACCCCATACCCCTTCCCGATGTTGACCGCGGCGATTCTGACTGCGGGCGTTGCGTCGCGTTCACATACTGGTCCTGGGGCAGGCTCGGTTACGCGCGAGCAGGCCGCGAGGCTGGACCGGAAGCGCAAAAAGAAGGCCTCCAATAAAGAGTGGATGAGCCCTACCGATAGCAGCGCGCGCATCGCCAGGATGAAGGATGGCCGCACGCATCTGGCGCACAAGGCCGAGCATGCGGTCGATCTGGCCAGCGGCGCGGTGGTGGCGATTACGCTGCAGGCGGCGGATCTGGGCGACACCACCACCATCGGAGTCACGTTACAGGAAGCCCAGGCCAACGCGGCGCTGATCAACCAACGCGGCGTCGAAGAGCTGGTGGCCGACAAGGGATATCACAGCAATGAAGTTCTGGTCGATTTGCATGCGGACGGGGTGCGCAGCTATATTCCGGAGCCGGAGCGCGGGCCGCGGAATTGGGACGGCAAGGAAAAAGAACAGAAGCAGGTGTATGGGAATCGGCGGCGGATGAGTGGACGGCGCGGCAAAGATCTGCAGAAGCTGCGCACGGAATTGACCGAAAGAAGTTTTGCGCACATGTACGAAACCGGCGGCATGAGACGAACCCACCTGAAGGGTCAAAAGAACATTCTGAAGCGGCTTCTGTTCCATGCCATCGGATTCAATCTGGCGCTGCTGGTCCGGAAATCTTCGGGAATCGGCAAACCGAGAACCCTGCAGGGGCTCTCCGACGCGATTTTGCTTGTCCAGATCGCGATGACGGCATGGACGGCGCACCGGAACGAATCAGCAGAAGAAAGCGGGCCCACTTCCGGTTGGTTTTCACTTCCCCTGGTTTTTCCAATCTCAAGCCACATCTAACTGTTTCCGCACTTCTGCCACGGGCTGCTCTAGGTTCTTACAGCCGTCAGTGCAAATTGGTTGCCCTCGGCCAGTAGGGTGTGTCGGCGAGGGCGCGGTTCCGCCCTTGCAGTGCTGCCCTCTGGGTTCGAGTTGAACATGGTTCCCGTTTTTGGCCCAAACGGGGTTCGAGGAAGTTCGTTCTGCCGCAGTGGGGGTTACGCCGTACCGCATGACCATTCTTCATCATGGTCATGCGGGACCCGGAAAAAGATCGGCCGCCGCGCTCTGATGCGAATCGGCACACTGATTTCGAGGCGGCGCTCGCCGCGAATCGGCGCAAGTACCCCATCCCCGAGTTCCGGCTGTTTGCCAAAGCCGTCCGAAACTACCTCGAGAAGACGCGAAGCGACGATATGGTTCACCGGGCCGTCAACGGACTTGTCGACGAGCTCACGGTCGAACGAAAACGGGTGCCGGGCGAAGTGCTCTTCGAGGCCGACAGATTGGAGTGCCTCGTTTTCCTCGGCTACTACCCGAATTTCGACGGGGACGAAACTCCCGGTCTTTAAGTGGCGTATCGGTTTCTGTGATCGCAGATCACTGGTGGGAAGGGGATTTATCGACGAGAACCGGCCGAGCGGCGTTAGCAAAACTCAACGCGACGTCTCCAGCCGCGGCAAACTTCGTCGCTGCTGCTTCCACCACTGGCGGTTTCCGCCGCTTCTTACCAACGCGCCCGGCGATCCGCGCCCAGCACGCTGAGCAGGCCTCTCCAATCGCCACTCCACTGTTTTTGCTTCTCTTGCTGCTCGCTCGTGGTCTAAAATATGGATGATGGCGCCCCCGGTAAGAATAACGACTCCGATCCCGACGCTCGAAGAGTTCGGCGAAGAGCTTGGCTTATCCAAGTCGAGACGGCGGACGCTCGCTCCGGTCTTCGTCGAGCACCGTGCGGACGGAGAGTATGTGGTTCGGCGGCAGGGAAACTCGAAAGCAAACCACGTTTTCGCGACGCAGAAAGAGGCGGTCGAAAGGGCTCGCGAGCTCAGTCCAAACCGGACGATCCTGATCGAACGCGTGCGCGATGGCGCAGGTGGCCGGGACAAGTGGCGGAAAGCCTAAACCGCGCGACGAGAGAGCGTCTATCTTTTCGGCCCGGCAAAGAAGCGAGGTGACGAAGACCTGGGGCGTATCACGGAAAACGCTGTTTTTCTGAACGTCCCTTATGATCAGCGGTTCCGATCGCTGTACCTGGCGTACATTGCCGGGCTGGTTCATCTAGGCTTTCTTCCCCGGGTAACGCTAGGGCTCCCCAGCGGGGCTCGCCGGCTGGACAAAATCTCGGCATTGATCGAGAGTTGCCGTTACTCAATTCATGATCTGTCGAGAGTGGGAATAGACCGGAATCCTCCCTTTGCTACGCCGCGCTTCAATATGCCGTTTGAACTAGGCCTGGCGGTTGCCTGGGAGAGGGCAAATCCCACAAGGCATACCTGGTTTGTCTTTGAAGAGAAGAATTACCGGATTCAGAAATCGCTGAGCGATATCAACGGCAGCGATCCGCAAATCCATGGCGGTACCGTATCCGGGGTCTTGCGCGAACTCTCTAACATCTTCCGGCGTACCAGGGACCAGCCAGCACTGCCGGAGCTGACAAGCACCTATCACACGATCTCGCGCCGGCTGCCCCGGATCCTCGCCGATCGAGGGGCCGCGACGCCCTACGAGGCCCAGGTATTCCAAGACCTGTGCTACGAAGCGAAAGTCGCCGCCGACAGCCTTATGCTCCTGAAAGGGTCACGGTGAAAGACCGAGCCTTAATGCGGCGCCTGGCGAAACAAAACCCGTCTCAGGCCGTGAGCGACCGAATCCCGCTCCGGCCCGATTCGCAGATGGGTGGTATATCCTCGCCAGCGACGTTGGCAGGCGAGTCGACTTCCTCGCGCTCGAAGAGTAGCCTGGGGCTAAACGCAGCAGCGGGAACACCTGTTGATAACAGCCCTTCTCACAAGTAAACCGTCCACGCTCCCGCGAAACGGGGTTGGGGGAAGTGTAGTTCCGGCCGAATCACGCTAGATTCTTATCGGAAGTGTCCCTGCGCTTGATCCTCCGGCGAGAACGGAAGGTGAGCGGGGACATTTTCGATAAGGGCGTTAGAAGTGAGCCGCTGGCGCGGCGGCGACAAGAACCCTCAAACTATGGGTTTTCAATGGTCGTTTGATGCAGATGGCTGCTGGCAGGTTGAAGTTTGACCACGCAGGCGGTAGAGTTTTTGATCTGAGGGAGGTTAAGCGGGCAGCGGGAAGTGGTTTTTTCGGGCGCCGAGAACGCAGGGTGACTGCGGATGGGCACACGAATGGATCGCGTGCCGAAGCACACTGGATTGGAGCCGGACTGAATCGATCGCTAAGAGCTGTCAATCAGGCACACCCGGCGGGACTGTTCTCGCAGAATTTCGCTGGCGGTCAGGCGCTGAACCACACGCATCGCACCACCGCAGGCCGGACACTTCCAGTCAGCGGTCTCGGTGCTGGCGGGCACTGCCGCAAGTTGCGGCATGGCGGATAGCAACTTCCGGCAGAGCGGAAGCAGTTCACGGCGTCGGCGGTTTGCCAGCCAGCCGAAGTAGCGAATGCGCGGGAAGCCTTTGGGTAAAACGTGCTGCAGGAATCGGCGCAGGAACTCTTCGAGTGTAAGCGTCATGACGCGGCACTTACCGTGATGCGCATAGTCCTTCCAGCGAAAGGTGACGTGGTTGTCGTTGACCGACAGCAGCCGATGGTTGGAGATGGCCACGCGATGCGTGTAGCGGGCGAGGTACTGGAGCACGTGTTCAGGTCCGCCAAACGGTGCTTTGGAATAGACGACCCACTCCTGTTGGAAGAGAGTGCGGAGGAAGGCGGCGAACGCAGCCTTGTTCGCCAATGGCTCACACTCGCCGTGAAACGCAAGTTGATTCCGGGCAAATGCCTGTTGTAACCCGGCAACAAACTTTCCACGAAAGACGCGGCTGAGTACTCTTACCGGCAGGAAGAAATGAGGCGGCGAGCGAATCCACCGCACATGATCCGGCGAGAGCCCGCCGCCGGGCACGACACAGTGAACGTGCGGATGGCGCTGTAAAGTCTGCCCCCAGGTATGCAGGATGCTGAGGAAGCCGATGTCGGCCCCGAGACGGGCCGGATTGGCTGCGACCTCCAGCAGTGCTGCGGCGCTGGCTTCGAACAGAAGAGTAAAGAGGAGCTTCCTGTTCTGCCAGATCAGCGGGACCAGTGAATGCGGCACGCTGAAGACCAGATGGAAATAGCAAACCGGGAGCAGTTCCTGCTCCCGTGCGCGCAGCCACTTCTCGCGCGCGTTGGTCTGGCACTTCGGACAATGGCGGTTTCGGCAGGAGTTATAGGAGATGGCCTGATGCCCGCAGCGAAGGCATTGATCGCGATGTCCGCCGAGCGCGGCGGTTCGGCAGCGCTCGATCGCCCGGAGCACTTTGAGTTGTGCCCACGTCAGCGAATCGCGATAGCGTTCGACGAATCTGTTTCCTGCCCTGCGGACGATATCGGCCACCTCCCAGGGCGGCCGGGTCACGCCTGATAGTTCTCCGGCCGCTTTCGCGATGCGCTGTGACTACGAATGGTGATCTGGTCAAGCGGATTAGCCGCGGCATGCAGGTGGCGATGCGACAGGTGGAGATAAAGAGTCGTATGTTCCAGGTGCGAATGGCCCATCAGAAGCTGAATGGTCCGCAGATCCGTTCCGGCCTCCATCAGATGGGTGGCGAAACTGTGTCGTAGCGTGTGTGGCCCGATCCGCTTCTTGATTCCTGCTCGCGCCGCTGCCTCCTTGCAGGCATACCAAACCGTTTTGTCCGAGATGGGTCGCTCCTCGCCGCGATGGCCTTCTGTACTGGGGAACAGATAAACCTTCGGTTTCTTCCAGCGCCAGTAATCGCGCAGAGTTTCGAGCAGTTTCATCGTCATCGGCACATCCCGATCGCGTGAACCCTTGCCCTGGTGTACATGGATTACCATGCGTTCGCTGTCGATGTCGCTCACCTTGAGCAGCGACGCTTCGGCACGGCGAATGCCGGTAGCATAGAGAACCATCAGGATCGTGCGGTGCATCAGGTTTGGCGCGGCTTCGATCATGCGAGTGATCTCATCGGGGCTCAGCACAACCGGCAGCTTCCGCGGAACTTTCGGAAACACCAGGTCATCGTAAGCAATATCCCGGCGCTTCAATGTCTTCTTATAGAGAAAGCGCAGGGCCGACATACGACCTTCGACCGTTCCCGGAGCGAGTTTCTTCTCCTGGAGCAAGTGCAACTGGAACCGGCGAATCTCCTCGCCAGCCAGCAGTTCCGGTGATTTACCGAAGAACTCCGCAAACTCCTTGATGGCATGGATGTAGCCACGAGTCGTTTCCGAAGAATAGTTACGGCGCTGGAGTTCGTCCAGCACCCGTTGACGAAGTGAGGTCACAGAAATCTCCTTTCTGTGACCGACGCTACCGCTGTTTACGCTTCCGCACACCCGCTGCGGTCGGTCCGCCGCGCCAGCGGCTTAGTTCTAACGCCCTACTCGGAAGTTGGCAGACACCTGTCCAAGGTGCAGGTGAGCGGGTGCACGGAAACGCAGGACAAAGCTCGTTGATCCAGGAAGATTCGGAGGGTGTCTGTAAGGCACGCCAGATCGTGACTGGCGCCCGGCGGCTCTGGCGTCCGAACCGCCGTGCCCTGTGGTCGCACCAGTTGCTAGTGACGAGATGCCTTCAGTCCTGTGCTCCGCAAACCCATCCGCAGGCCGAATACGTTGAAACCAGAGGATCTTGTCCGGCTGCGGATGGGTGTAAAATTGTCCCTGGCTATACCTCGTTCGATCCTCGCGGGAGAAAAGTAGCGTAACATGATCGTGCATGGCGGCTTAACGATGCGAAAACACACACATTTGATCCTTTCGTTGCTGGTTCCAGCCTTTTTAGTCCTCGGCGGATACGCCGCCCTTAACGCTCAACAAAAAACTTCTTCGACGACCCGCGGGAAACGCTGGTCTGATCCAGCCACCTGGCCTGACAAAAAGGTGCCAGCCAAAGACGACCTTGTCACCATCGGGAGGGACATGGACGTAGTCCTCGATGTCACTCCGCCGGCGCTGCACGGTTTGACAATCAACGGCAAACTGAGCTTCGCGGATAATAAGGACCTCGAACTGACCACCGAGTGGATCATGGTGCACGGGGAGTTGGAGATCGGCACGGAAGCCAGGCCCCATACGCGCAAGGCGACCATTACCCTCACCGACAACGTCAAAGGCGAAGACATCAGTGGAGTGGGTGGAACGACGGACCGCGTGGACCGCGGGATCCTGCTCATGGGCGGAACCCTCAATCTTCACGGTGACCGGACCAATTCCTGGACGAAGCTGTCCGGCACAGCGAACGCCGGCGCCACCTCGATCCAGGTCCTGAACGCTGCCAGCTGGCGCGCCGGCGACGAGATCGTTCTCGCATCCACGGATTTCGATCCCCGGCAGGCAGAACGGCGCAACATTGCGGCCATCCAAGCCAACACGAACGGGGGAAACACGATCACGCTCGACAAGAAGCTCGACTACATGCACTTCGGCAAGATCACCTTCGACGTGGATGAACGCGGCGAAGTCGGCTTGCTGACTCGCAACATCAAACTCCAGGCATCGGCCGACGCGGAACAGTCCTTCTACGGCGGGCACGTCATGGCGATGGTCGGAAGCAAGATGTTTGTCGATGGCGTCGAATTCAATCGAATGGGCCAGAACATGACTCTCGCCCGATATCCGATCCACTGGCATCTGGTCGGCGACGCACAGGGGCAGTACATCAGGAACTCGTCGCTCCACGACACCTACAACCGCTGCGTGACCGTGCATGGCACGAATTTCGTGCGCGTCGAAAACAACGTGACCTACAACACCGTGGGCCACTGCTTCTTCCTCGAAGACGGGATCGAGCACGGCAATGAATTCATCAGGAACCTGGCAATCCAGACCAAATGTCATCCGACATTGGAATGCGTGCCCACGAATCTCGCCGCCAACGGAGAGAGAGACGCCAACTATGCGAATCGTCAGGCCTACAGGGAAATGAGCTTCCACAGCAAGAACGTTCTGCTGCCTTCGGACAACACGGTGGCGTCCTTCTGGATCACCAACCCGGACAATAGCTTCATAGACAATGTGGCGGCCGGTTCCGACGAGAACGGTTTCTGGCTGTCTCTGCCAGAACACCCGCAAGGGAAGTTCAAGGATTCGGAAGTCAGCAAGACCATCTGGCCGCGCCGAACGCCGCTGCGCGCATTCAGAGGCAACGTGGCCCATTCCAACTTCGACGGGTTCATGTTCGACCGGAACATCTACGAAGACAACACCTTCGGTCTGGCCACCATCCCGTTCCTGCCGTTGGCAAATCCTGCCGACCTGGATAGCGAAGTGGTGGAGTCGCACTTCGAGAGCCTGACCAGCTACAAGAACCGCAATGGTGGTCTCTGGGGCCGGGGCGACATGTTCGTATACAGCAACTTGAAACTCGCCGACAATGCCATTGGCATGACGCAGGCCGCCGGCGACATAGGCAGCGAACCGTTTCAGGCACGGCTGGTTGATTCGCTGGTCGTGGGCGAGACCGACAATAGCGGCAATCCCACGACGCCCGAGGAAGTTGCCTATGGCCGCAGCCTCCCGAAGCGGCGAATTCCGGATTTCCCGATCCGCGGTTTCGAATACTATGATTACCGCGGCGATGTGGTGAACACGACATTCGTGAATTTCCAGGACAACGATCGGAGAAAAACGGGAGCGCTGTCCTGGCTGTTGTTCGCGAGCTCGGGGGTCAGTACCGGAAGCACCATCAGCGGTGCGAAATTCGTCAATGCCAAGCCGGTGTATTTTCCGAAAATCGATTCCAGATTCGATAACGACAACCGGGGTGGCGTGGGCTACCGGACCCTGTCCATCCACGACCTGGACGGTTCGGTGACCGGCATCCCCGATTCCCACATCATGCTCAACGACGGCGAGAACGACAGCGTCGTCACTGACGACAGCTGTACGATTCATCCCACCTGGAACGCCTCTGTGTGCACGGGTGATGTCGGTCGCCTGAATCTCTCGGACAGCAGAGGAGAACTTCCAGCCACAGTCAATATCGAAACTCGGACCGCTCGGTTCGCTTTGCTCTCTTCGATCGGTGGAAATCGTCCGGCCGCTGGTGCCGCTCCGGCCGCTCGTCCTGCTCTGGCCCGTCGCCCTGCTCCTCAGGCGCCCATCGCGCTTGTTCGAAATGGCAAGGAATTTCACATCACCGGCAACCAGAGCACTGTGCGTGCCGGCACCGAGATCCTGGTGAAGACCGAAAGACAGAAAGTCTCTCTCAGTCTGGCCGAAATGGACCAGGGGTCATGGGTCATATTTGAGCTGCCGGGTTTCACCAAAGCAGCCTCCGGAACGGAACAGCCCAGCATGGACGCATTGCGCAAGGCGAACGCGACGTCTTATTTCAGGGGCGGGGATGCCCTCTGGGTCAAACTGGTCGTGACCAAGCCTCCGTTGCCGATTGTTCGTCCAACGGATCTGCAAGCCAGTATAGCGGTCAGCAGATAGGATCTGTTTCGCGAGCTGAAAAAAGCCCCCGGCGCCGAGCCGGGGGCGTTTTTGTGCGGCGGATCGTCCGTTCAAAATCGATCTTTCGCGACGTTGAGATGGAATGAGGCTGGAGGGTCCCCCCCACCTCATGCGATAGGTGTAAAATTGTCCCCGGCTATACGTCCGCGTAACATGATCATTCAGGGAGGCTTAACGATGCGTAGACACTCACGGATCCGGTGGAAATCAAACTCGGGCTGCTGCGCATCGGTGACATTACGATTGGCGCGGTCAACGGGGAGGTCTTCAATCCGATCGTGGAGAGGCTGAAGAAGGAGTCGCCGTAGGCGCGGACGATGATGGCCACGCTGACCAATGGGATGGCGCGATCCGGCTGTATCCCGAACGATGCGGCATACGGGATGGACACATTCGAAGTGCTTTCCTCGCGATTGAAGCCGGGATGCGCGGAGAGTGCGATTGTCAACGGAATTTTGGATCTGATGGCCGC
Organism: Terriglobia bacterium; assembly: GCA_963832905.1. GTDB lineage: Bacteria > Acidobacteriota > Terriglobia > Bryobacterales > Bryobacteraceae > BOG-234. The sequence goes on from CAWHVO010000004.1 coordinate 286,932, forward strand.
GTCCCGTGGCCATGAGTAGCGGAGCCATGAGTAAAAGCCCGTGCCGCCATCGAAACGCCCGTGAATGCGCTACGCTCTCCAGAGGTGAATGCCGACCGCACGGTCACCCCGCACTGAGCGCTGCTCGGTCCTGTCGGTAGTCCGCTGAATCTGTGCGCCTGACAGTTCTCTATTGTTTTTTCGGTTCCTCGTTGATCCGATGCCACCAGCTATCATCGCTCCCCTCGATCCATTCGCCGCCGGTGACGGTATCGAGCTCAAACGCCGTTCCGTCCTTTGTACGAGTCGCCGACGATCCGCTCGGAACTGGCAAAGGCACTTCGTTGAGATAGCGCGTTAGACGGCCAACTGTGGAACGCCCTTGGCGACGGACTATTGGTCGAGAATGATCAAATGATCCTGCGAGTTCGGCAACTCGGCTATCCGGATAGCGTTGCGCCGAAGCACCTGGGCAGCAACATCCGTCGGATAATCACAGGAGCGAAGAATGACTACTCTGGCGCCGGGGACTTGCCTCAACAGATCCTCGAAATCGCTGTCCGTCGAGACGAGGATAAAGTCGCGATCCGCGGCGTATTCCAAAATCCTGCGGTCGCCCGCGCCGGCGAGCCCGTTTCGGAGGGCGCTTTCGGATTCGGGAAAGAGATCGCTCATCAGCAGAACCAGCTTCGGCGACAGGCTTTCGTCGAAGAGGAGCTTCATCCTCTGGAGACTTTGCGAGCCGCCGCCAGCTCGGCTGCGTAAGCGTACACGGCAAGGAAGTCGTCCGGTTCAAGCTGGGGATAGTCTGTGAGGATCTGCTGCTGGGACGCGCCGTTTGAGAGCCACTCCAATATTTCCTGAACGGTGATCCGGTGACCGCGGATGCACGGTTTGCCGAACCGCACGTCGGAATCGATCGTAATTCGCTCGAGAAGTGAATCGTGCGCTGCCGGCATTCGGGCCTCTTTAGCCATTGTATCCATCCCCGCGCTGACTCCACCGAATCAAATGTCGATTTGCGCGTTATTCGTCAAGTTGACGTAACCGGATGGCATTGCTCAGCCACAAGACAGAGGCAGCGAACCGTTTCAAGCACGGCTGGTTGATTCGCTGGTCGTGGGCGAGACCGACAATAGCGGCAATCCCACGACGCCCGAGGAAGTTGCCTATGGCCGCAGCCTCCCGAAGCGGCGAATTCCGGATTTCCCGATCCGCGGTTTCGAATACTATGATTACCGCGGCGATGTCGTGAACACGACATTCGTGAATTTCCAGGACAACGATCGGAGAAAAACGGGAGCGCTGTCCTTTCTGCTGTTCACGAGCGCGGGGGTCAGTACCGGAAGCACCATCAGCCGTGCGAAATTCGTCAATGCCAAGCCGGTGTATTTTCCGAAAATCGATTCCAGATTCGATAACGACAACCGGGGTGGCGTGGGCTACCGGACCCTGTCCATCCACGACCTGGACGGTTCGGTGACCGGCATCCCCGATTCCCACATCATGCTCAACGACGGCGAGAACGACAGCGTCGTCACTGACGACACCTGTACGATTCATCCCACCTGGAACGCCTCTGTGTGCACGGGTGATGTCGGTCGCCTGAATCTCTCGGACAGCAGAGGAGAACTTCCAGCCACAGTCAATATCGAAACTCGGACCGCTCGGTTCGCTTTGCTCTCTTCGATCGGTGGAAATCGTCCGGCCGCTGGTGCCGCTCCGGCCGCTCGTCCTGCTCTGGCCCGTCGCCCTGCTCCTCAGGCGCCCATCGCGCTTGTTCGAAATGGCAGGGAATTTCACATCACCGGCAACCAGAGCACTGTGCGTGCCGGCACCGAGATCCTGGTGAAGACCGAAAGACAGAAAGTCTCTCTCAGTCTGGCCGAAATGGACCAGGGGTCATGGGTCATATTTGAGCTGCCGGGTTTCACCAAAGCAGCCTCCGGAACGGAACAGCCCAGCATGGACGCATTGCGCAAGGCGAACGCGACGTTCTATTTCAGGGGCGGGGATGCCCTCTGGGTCAAACTGGTCGTGACCAAGCCTCCGTTGCCGATTGTTCGTCCAACGGATCTGCAAGCCAGTATAGCGATCAGCAGATAGGATCTGTTTCGCGAGCTGAACAAAGCCCCCGGCGCCGAGCCGGGGGCGTTTTTGTGCGGCGGATCGTCCGTTCAAAATCGATCTTTCGCGACGTTGAGATGGAATGAGGCTGGAGGGTCCCCCCTCCTTGTCCGACCTGCGATAGGTGTAAAATGTCCCTGGCTATCCGCGCGCCGCTATCCCATTGTTGACGTGGAGCAGCAAGTCGTGCTCGGCATGGGGATCTTCCTGCGCAAGCCCGGCGTGAAGCAGCACCGGAATCTTCTGGCCGAATGGTTCTTCGTGGAGGACGGACGCATCCGCAACATCTGGGCGTCGATGTTCTATCCCACCAACGATCTTCCGGTGCCGAACTGGCCGCCCTACGATGGCAATTTCCCGATTCCGGCGGAATTTGCAGCCCCGGCTGCCGCTCCTGCCCCCGGACCCGGAGCGTCCAGGTAAGGCAGCGGCGCGGCGATCGGTAGTTGGAGTTGTCCACCAACTGCACCGCCCCGCCATCATGTGCTTGTTCATCACCCCATACCCCTTCCCGATGTTGACCGCGGCGATCCTGACTGCGGGCGCTGCGTCGCGTTCACATACTGGTCCTGGGGCAGGCTCGGTCATTGGTTTGTGCCTGCACGGCGACGTTCACGCAGATGGCGGGCATTGCGGCTCTGGAAGGTCCGCGGGGCGATGTTGACATGATGGTGGCGGCAGGCTGTGAATTCAGTGGCTTACATGGGCTATGCCGTGCTCAGAGCGCAACTGGGGTGATCTCCGTGAACGAAAGACTGCCAGCTCCCGGACATCGTCGTTTTGGCGACGCGGTGCCCTCGTAATGGACGCAAACGCCGTTTCGAGATAACCTTCAAGCGGCTACCAACTGAGGGAATGTCGGATTTCGACGACCTCGTGTACGCGAAGCTACCGCGTCCCTTCCATAACCCTGCGCAGGATACCGTTGATCCGGGTCGAATAGCCCTTACCGTACTTCATGAGCCAGTCGTAAACCTCCTTATCGATGCGAGCGGCCACCAACACCTTCGGCGCGCGGCGAAACTGCGCCAATTGCTCGTCGGTCAGGAGAGGGATGTCCGAATAATCAATCCCGGAATCGTCTCCTGCGGCCTGCCTCTTCGCGATCCGGGACAAGACGCCCTTCTGTGCATTACTCACCGGTTTGGTGAAGATAGATTCGGCGCTCACGCTTGTTTGCTTCGCGGGCCGAGATGATGCGGATGATTTCTTCTTCGTCATTTTGAGCCTCCCTGCGATAGACATGAACAACCAGCAGCACAGCGCTCGAAGCGGAGCCTATAGCGTGCCACCGCTGTTCGCCTTCTGCGACGCGATCTTTTCGGAAAACTGCAAGGGGATCGTGAAAAACAAGCGCAGCCGTCTCAAACGCCAGGCCGTCGTGCTTGCGCTGGTTGATCCGGTTCTTTTCATCGTCTCATTCAAACCGCATCGCTATACAAAATGTATAACACACAGGCGGATTGACAGGGAGTGAGCTCCCACGCATAGCCCTGCCGCGTCCGCCTCAAACGTCAGCGGCTCACTTCAAACGCCCCTATCTAAAGCGCCCCGGCCCGCACCTCGACCTCCGCCCCGGGTTTCTCCTCCGGCGCGCTTCCGATAGGACGCTACCGTTTCTGGCCCCCTTGGCCCAGATCCTGGCTTTGTACGAGTCGCGCGTGATTCGGCCGAAACCCAGAAGCGAACGGGTCGCGGAGCCACACGAAGCGGCGTACACGCACCGACTTTGGGCCCGCATCGATCGTGAAAAGACGGAATGATCTGGTTTGTAATCGCGCGCTAGGCGTTCCAGAGCGACGACGGCCGGGCACTCAGCCCACGAAGGTGCCCGATAGAATCTAAACATCGCCATGATCACAAAAGTAAATCTCGAATCGTTCAAGTCGATTGAAAAAGTCGAGGTGGAATTGGCACGGGTGAATGTATTCATCGGCGCGAATGGAAGCGGCAAGAGCAATTTGCTCGAGGGCATCGGCGTACTTTCAGCTGCGGCCAGCGGACGACTTGACGATGAGGCTCTGCTGAGAAGGGGTGTTCGACCCGGCGTGTCGCAGCTATACGAATGCGCCTTGAAAGGCCTCAATGGATCGCGCATGTCGTTCGCCGCAGCGTCCGAAGAGGCGTCATACAGCGTTAGTCTTCTTCGTCCGATGAAGGAATCCCGGGCTGCTTGGCGATATCAAGATGAGTCATGGATGCTAGGACGGGAGGAACTGGTAGGCAGATCACAAGAAACGAGGGTGGGGCTGAATCCCGAAGCTGGACTCGCTGCGCTAAAAGCAGTCGAGCGCGAGGATGGAGATCCCGCCTTGGCCCTGCTTGATCTACTGAGGAACTACGCGATTTACGAGCCGAACACCCCAACGTTGCGGGGCAACACGCCGGAACTCCAGCCGCGTGATCCGGTCGGCCTGTCTGGCGGGGGTCTACCCCAAGCCATCCGAGCCTTGATACGCACCTTTCGTCACGACGAGGGGTTGAGAGCGCGCTACCTGAATTTCCGCGGGTTAATCGACTGGGCTAAATCCACGGGTGCGGCGCCTGTGAGCCGCCTTAATCTGTCACCTTCCGCCACTTCATCCCGTTTGGCCGTGAAATTTGTAGACCGCTTCATGAAAGAGGGGCGAAACGTTCTGTCTGGGGCGGAACGTCAGCGAGGGGGCGCTCTACGTCCTCTTTGCAGCGGTTATGTCGCTAGATAGTCGAACACCTAGGTTGGTGGCAATCGACAACATCGATCATGGCCTCAATCCGCGGTTGGCGCAAGCGCTGATGAGGAGAATCTGCGATGCAGTAGTTGACGCTGAGATCCCCAGACAGCTACTGCTGACAACACATAACCCTCAAGCGCTCGATGGTCTCCCGCTTAAGGATGATCGTGTACGTCTTTTCACCGTCTCGCGGAGTGGTACCGGACGAACTCTGGTCCGACGGGTAGTCATTACCGAAAAACTTATCGCGATGTCCGAAGAAGGATGGACACTGTCTAGAATGTGGGTCATGGGGCACTTGGGCGGGGTGCCGAGTGTCTGATCCCATTCGCGTGGGATTCGCCGTTGAGGGACCGACGGACCGGATCATTCTTGAAGCCGTGGTTGCCCATCTGTTGGGCGACCGCGACTACGAGCCGGTTCAACTTACGCCGGAGCTATCGGACACTTTTGCAGCAGTATCTGGTGGCGGGTGGACCCAAGTCTATTTCTGGTGTAGGCAGGCGCGGGAACAAGCGGGCGGCGGTTTGGGAAATCACCCGTTGTTCGAGACATTTGACGTTGTAATCGTCCAGGTTGATGCAGATGTGGCCGGCAAAACCTATGGGGACGACCAGCGCATAACTCACGCGCCCGGGGATTTGCCTTGCGAACGTCCATGCCCGCCTGCCTCCGATTCCACTGACAGTCTTCGGACCGTTATGTTGGGGTGGATGGGCGAAGCCAATGTTCCACCGAAGATTGCCCTCTGCACACCCTCGAAGTCGTTGGAAACCTGGATACTGGCCGCACTTTTTCCGGAGAATCAGTTCTGTACAGGGCCGGATCTTGAATGTCGCCGTAATCCGGAGACACAGCTTCAAAGGCAGTCAATTGAGTTCAGGCTAATCCGCGGTGGCACAAAGGTCACCGCCAAGTACTTAGCAGCGGCTCCGACGATCGCTCGCGAGTGGCCGCGGGTTCGCCTGCTTTGCCCAGAGGCCGAACGCTTCTCCGTCGAGTTCTCGCAAACCAGAAAATAGATTGCGTCTTGGGGTCACGCCGATGATCTCCTGAATAGCGCCGTTAAAATGAACGCATGTCACCGGCCGCGGCTTCATTGCCCAAGTCAGCGCGCAGATAGACCCGGCCGCATCAGTCCCGCGAGTCGCCCTGTGCTCATCTATTGAGTCACTCCGGGCGTGTCGTCGGCCACTCGGAGAATGCTGGTCCACAAATGGGCTTCGAGGAAATGTAGTCCGCGCTCAACCCCGGATCACGCGCTAGTCGGAAGTTGGCAAGACGTTGGGTCGGAGGAAGTTGGCAGACACCTGTCCAAAGTGCAGGTGAGCGGGTGAACGGAAGCGCAGGACAAAGCTCGTTGATCCAGGTTGATCCAGCAAC
>CAWHVO010000005.1:0-175475 GCA_963832905.1 Terriglobia bacterium
TTTTGTTATGTACGCAAAACGACTCAGTTACGTATTGCTTTTCTGGGATGCCCCGGCCGCTGAGATCCGTGCCGGACTGGCTACACTGGGACGAGCTGCCTTGGCCGTGGAGCCAACTCGTTTTCGAATTGAGCCGCCCCGCTCTGGGTGCTTTGGCATCATTGTCGGTTTTGGCGGCTGGCCTCGCCATCGAGCGATCGTTTCGCTGGGTCAGCCTGATTCGGACCGGGCTAATCAACCTGGCACTGATCACGCTGGTCCACTTATTCGATCGAACTCCGCGGTGGCGGCGTAGTGTAACCGTAGAGACTTTTTCCACGTTCCTCGTCGCAGCCTGGCTGGGCTGCCTATCATTTTCACGGCACGCCGATAAATTTCAACGCCAGGCCGCAAATCCGAGGTGAAGTTTGTCTGCCGCCGTTTGACGGGCGTTATGAGACCTGCTATCGGAAGGCATCGGAAGGTTTCCTGAGTCTCCGGCTTGGTGGGGCAGCAGGGAGTTATTCGTACTCGTCGGCCTGTGATTTGGCCTCGTCCACCGATTCGGCGGGGATGCTCTCGACGTATGCATCGTCGTTGTCAGGAATGTCGGGCGCGAAGACATGGAGAACAAGGCCATCGTCGTCTGTCGAGATTACGAAGTCGTATTTCCCGCAAGCCCCTTCCAGTGTTCCGTCTTCCAGCTGCCGCCACTCGATGCTGCTGGGTAAGTTTTCGCGGGCGCCGAAGGAAGCCTGGCTGCATGAGGACCGGGGGCCGGGAGAGAGCCTGGCCGAGTAAGTGCGAATGGACGCAGAAAAACTGGTCCGGGCTCTGATCGGCGGGGATCGGGACAGACAAGTCGGTTAATGACCTGGCGCTGACAGTCACGCGCTACGGCGACGCAGCCAACGCGCGTGTGATGCGATCTCGCACCCGATACACGCCCGCATGAACCCGGTATCATCGCACAAGCACGTTTGAGTGGCAATTGTGCGAAACTGAAACGAATGGTCCGTGCGGCAACACACTGCGTTTTGCCTGACACAAGCGACAATGAATACCAGGCCCGCATATGACCCTGCAGATCGAGGACGACCTCACTAAGATCCTTCAGGCCACAAACGAGTCGCCTGAAAAGGCGGCCCGTGAGCTCATCGTCCTTGAACTTTTCCGGCAGCACCGCATTTCCGGTGGTCGGGCTGCCGAGTTGCTGAACGTGTCGAGAGAGGATTTTATTCGTCAGGCGGCCGATGCCGGAATCCCGTACTTCGACTACGACTCCGATGAGCTTGCCCAGGAGATCGCCTCCGCGGGTGCGTTGAAGCTTGATAACCGTCGCTGACTCGAGTTCGCTAATCGGATTGCACGGGATTCGCCGTCTCGACCTTCTGCAGCGGCTATTCGGAGAAGTCCTCATACCTTCCGCGGTCGCTCTGGAGATTCTCAGCTTTCGTCTCCCCCAATGGATATCGGTTCACGGCGCCTTTCAGCAGGCAGCCATGCAGCCCTTCAGAATAAACCTCGGTCGAGGTGAGACGGAGTCGATATGGTTGTCCGTCCAGCTGGCAGCAGATCAGTTGATTATGGACGATGCGGACGCGAGAGCCGAAGCCCGTCGCCAGGGGATTCTTGTGACCGGCACGCTGGGCATTCTCCCGAGGGCCAAGAAAGAGGGACTGCTGTCCTCAGTCAGGAAAGAAATGGATCAGCTCCGGGCAGCGACGTTCCACATTTCGTCTCGCGTATACAACCGCGTTCTGATGCGTGCCGGCGAGCAGGAGGGCTGAGCACCTTCCTTATCTGTGCGACACTCAAACCAATGGCCCGTGCGGCAGCACAATACGTATTCGCCGCTTTGCTCGCGCTGCTGTCGGCGCAGGCGGCGGTGCCGTCGCGGCATGTCGAATCGACGGCGAAGATCGTCTGGTGCGCGGAAACTGAGCAGCAGGCGATTGAGCAGGTCCGCCGTGTGCGAACCACCCAGACCGCGCCGCCGGCCGTTGTCGAGTACACGTCGCACATCACTGTCCCGCCGGATGCCGCGGTTCTTTTCCAGCGTCCGCCACCTGCCTCGTCCCTCTTCGTGTAGTTTCTCCTGCCGTTAAAAGAAGAGAGGGGACTCGTGTCTTTAGGAAAAATATTGAGCTTTCTCGGGCTCGTGGATCGCACGCCCGAAATTCAGTTGCAGGCAATTACCAAGCGTCGTGAGGAGCTTTCTGCACTGTCCGATGTACAACTGCAATCCGCCGCGCACGCGCTCGGCGGCAATCCCGACCTCATCGAAACCTTCGCGCTCGCCGCGGTTGTCGCCGAGCGAGTACTCGGCCTGCGGATGTTTGATGTGCAGATTCTCGGCGCGCTGGGTCTGGCGCGCGGCGAAATCGTCGAGATGCAGACCGGCGAGGGCAAGACGCTGGCTGCCGTTCCCGCAGTCTCGTGGCGCGCGCTGCACGGCCGCGGCGTACACATTCTGACCGCCAACGATTACCTTGCCAGGCGCGACGCAGAGTGGATGGGCCCCGTCTACGAATGGTTCGGGCTGCGCATCGCACATATCTCGCAGACGATGGACGCCGCCGCACGGCGCGCGGCTTATCTCGCCGACGTGACGTATGCCACAGCGAACGAAGTCGGATTCGACTACCTGCGCGACGGCCTCGCGCGCAGCGCCGACGAACTCGTACAGCGGCCGTTCGCATTCGCGGTGATCGACGAAGCCGACTCCATTCTGATCGACGAAGCCCGCATTCCGCTGGTGATCGCGGGCGGAACACCGGACGATCCGGCGCTGGCGCAGCGCGCCAATGCCGTTGCCGTTCAGCTCCGACCGTATGCGCATTACTTCGTCGACGAGTTCGCACGCAACGTCAGTCTGAGCGATTCCGGGATCGCGATTGTCGAGAGAGCGTTCGGCTGCGGCAATCTTTTCGAAGAGCGCAATCTGGGCATCCTGACGGCAGTGCAGGATGCGCTGCACGCACACGGCCTGCTGCGGCGAGACGTCGATTATGTGATCCGCAACGATGCCGTCGAACTGGTGGACGAGTTTAAAGGCCGCATTGCGGAGAACCGGCGATGGCCCGCCGGCCTGCAGTCGGCGATCGAGGCGAAAGAGCACGTCGCACTGAAGACGCAGGGGCGCATTCTCGGTTCGGTCACAGTACAGAGTCTTGCCGGCATGTACGAGCGCATCTGCGGCATGACGGGCACCGCGGCGACGCAGGCGGACGAGTTCTGGAAAGTGTACAAGCTTCCGGTCACAGTGATACCGACGAACCAACCGATGATCCGTCAGGGCCTGCCCGACATTCTTTACGCCGACCGGCGCGCGCGCGACAAGGCGCTGGTGGATGAGATTCGCAAAGTGCACGAGACCGGCCGCCCCATCCTTGTGGGGACGGCGAGCGTGGAGGATTCCGAAGCCCTGAGCACGCGGCTCAATATCGCCGGCATCCCGCACTCGGTGCTGAACGCGCGCAACGACGAGGCCGAGGCCGCCATTATCGCGCAGGCGGGAGCATTCGGCGCTGTGACGATTTCGACCAACATGGCGGGACGCGGCACAGACATCCTGCTGGGTGGAAATCCGCCGCTTAGCCGCGACAAAGTGGTCGAGGTTGGCGGCCTGTACGTGATCGGCACCACGCGGCACGAGGCCCGTCGCATCGACAATCAGCTGCGCGGACGCGCCGGACGCCAGGGCGACCCCGGCAGCTCACGCTTCTTCATCAGTCTCGACGATGCGCTGCTGGTGCGTTTCGGGGTCGCGGAAAATCCGGACATCGAAAGCGTGCAGCGCACGGCGGAGTCGCAGAATCTCGAAATCCGCCAGACTCTGTGTAAGTACGAATCCGTGCTTGAGAACCATCGGCACGACGTTCGCGCACTTCGCAGTGAGGTGCTGTTATCGCCGGAGTGGTCGGTGGCTTCGATGCTGCCTGAGGCGCAATACGCGGATCTGGCCGCGCGCGCCGGCGCAGAAGCAGTTGAGTCGGCCGGCCGGGCACTCACCCTGGCGGCTATCGACGATGTCTGGTCGGACTACCTCGCCAACATCGCGGAGCTGCGGGGCGGAATTCACTGGGTATCCTGGACCGGCAAGGACCCGCTGCATACATTTCTGACCGGCGCGCAGGAGATTTACGCCGATTTCGAAGGCAGCCTGCGCGAGGAGATCGCGGATGCTTTCGCGAAGGCCGAAATCGCCGAGGGGCAGATCCGCTTAGCCGATCCCGGTCGTTTCGAGCGCGGCGCAACCTGGACTTATCTCACAACCGACCAGCCTTTCGGTACGCTCGGCGAGCGCATCGCCAAATCCGTCCGGGAGAGGTTACGCCGGGGCTGACAGAACACCCGAAAACGCGGATACAATCCGCGTGTCCAAATGACAGCGAAATGTTAGAAACTCAGGCCGTGGGGCCTTTTCAGCAGAAGCGGCTCATGTCGCTCGAGGTTCCGCCGGCCGCGGGCACGTAGTTCTTCAGCACGTAATCCATCACCATGCGGTCGGCGCTGAAACGCCAGCCCAGGGTGCGGATGGTGCGCTTCATGCGTTTGATCCAGCCGCGCGGCAGGCCGTCGCGGTCGCGCTGAGTAGAACAGCGGAATCACTTCGTCGCGCAGCACGCGGTAGAGATCCTCACCGTCGCGCTTGTCGTGGACGTCCATGTTCGTGTGCGTTCGGCCGGTGCCGATCGCGAAGCCGTTCAGGCCGTCATAGGCCTCCGCCCACCAGCCGTCGAGCACGGAAAGATTCAGTCCGCCGTTCAGAACGACCTTCTGGCCGCTGGTGCCCGAGGCTTCCAGAGGCCGCCGCGGATTGTTCAGCCACACATCGACGCCCTGCACGAGGTAGCGGCCGACGTTGATGTCGTAGTCCTCGACAAACACGAACCGTTCGGAAAATTGCGGAGTCGCGCATCAGTCCGGCGATCTGCTGCAGCACGCGCTTGCCCGGCTCATCGCGCGGATGCGCCTTGCCCGCGAACACAAACTGCACCGGCCGCTTGGGATCGTTCACCATCGTGGCCAGACGCTCGAATATCGGCCAGAATCAGATTCGCGCGCTTGTAAGTCGCGAAGCGTCGCGCGAAGCCGATGGTCAGCGCATCCGGGACTGAGCACGCTGCCGCAGCCGCACGCACCGATTCCACGGGCTCGCGACCGCCGCTCGGCCTGCTCCACCGCGCGGCGGCGCACGAAATCGAGCAGGCGACTCTTCAGACTCAGATGCGTTTCCCAGAGTTCTGCGTCGTCGACTGTTGTCGATACCTTCCCAGATGCGCGGTTCGCCGCATGTGCATCTGCCACCCGGCTCCCAGATGGCGGTCGTAAAGCCGCGCCATCTGCGGCGCCAGCCACGACGGCACATGAACGCCGTTCGTGATGTGGCCGATGGGAACCGCATCTTCGATGCGCCCCGGATACAGGCCGGTCCACATGGCGCGCGAAACCTCGCCGTGCAGCGACGAAACGGCGTTGGCGCGCCGCGAAAGCTTCAGGCCGACCACGGTCATGCAGAACTGCTCGTGGTGGTTGCCGGGGTTCTCGCGCCCGAGGGACATCAGGTGATCGTGCGAAATGCCGAGCGCTTCGCGCAGCGGTCCCAGGTGTTCTTCGATGAGGTCGGCGTGGAAACGGTCATGACCGGCCGGGACCGGCGTGTGGGTGGTGAACACGACTTCGCGGGCCACGGTGGGCACGGCCTGGTGAAAGCTGATGCCTTCATCGACCATGCGCATGCGAATGGCCTCCAGCACGGCGAATCCGCTGTGGCCTTCGTTCATGTGAAATACGCCGGGCGTGATGCCCATCTCGCGCAGCGCGCGCACGCCGCCCACGCCGAGCAGCAGTTCCTGGCGAATGCGTACGCGGCCATCGCCGCCATAGAGCTGGGATGTCAGTTCGCGGTCTTCCGGCGCGTTGCCGTCCACGTTCGAATCGAGCAGCAGCAGATCGCAGCGCCCGACCTTGATGCGCCACACTTTCGCGCTGATGAAACCGCTGCGCGTATCGATCTGGATGGTTACCGGCGTGCCGCTTCTGCCGATCGCCGGCTCCATCGGAACCTGGCTGATGTCGGTGGGCAGGTATTCTTCCTGCTGCCAACCCGTCGAATCGAGCTTCTGCCGGAAATAGCCCTTGCCGTAGAAAAGCCCGATGCCGACCAGCGGAATGTCGAGATCCGATGCGCTCTTGATGTGATCGCCCGCCAGTACGCCGAGGCCGCCCGAATAGATCGGAATCGATTCGTGCAGGCCGAACTCAGCGGAAAAATACGCCACCGGACGGGGCCGCAGGACGCCGGCGTTGGTTGCGCCCCAGGTCTTGTCCGAATGCAGATACTCCTGCTGCCGGCGGTATGCGTAGTTGATGCGGCTGTGCAGCATGAGCTCGGCGGAGCGGCGTTCGATCTCCTGCGAGAGGCATCTCGATCAGCAGCGAAATCGGATTGTTGTTGAGTTGCGCGGAAGCGCACCGGATCGAGATCGCGGAAGAGGCTGACGCTGTCGTGATCCCAGCTCCACCACAGGTTTCGCGCCAGCGCCCAGAGCCGTTCCTGCGCGGGCGCGACGAAGCGATCCAGCGTGCGCGCCTCGCTCACCACGGGCGCTACCTGCGCGGCGGCGTCCATCAGCATGCGGATTTCGTCCGGACTGGAAAATGCGCGGGTCTTTCGTCTGCACTACCAGCACGCCCTGCAGCACGCCGCGATCGATCAGGGGCACGCCGAGAAACGACTGGAACTCTTCTTCGCCCGACTCGCCGAAAGAATTTGAAACGCGGGTGCGTGCTGACCTTGTCGATGGCGACCGGGTGCACCTGCTCGGCGACCAGCCCCGCCAGCCCTTCGTGCAATGCCAGTCGAAGCGTACCGATACATTCGCGCCGCAGCCCGAGAGTGGCGGCGAGCACAAGATTGGTGCGGTCGGGTTCGAGCAGATAAGCGGAACAGACGTCGGTTTGGAAGCGCCGCGCGATCAACGCCACCACATTCATCAGTGTTTCGGCGGGCTTGCCCCCTTCACGCGTGAGGTTGCGGATCTCCTCCAGAGTCAGAACGTAATTCGCGGCAGAGGCGGCTGCGCCCATCGATGAAGCTCCCTTGGAATGTTGGATCCGGTTTAAAGAGACGACTGAGGCCTCCGCGGAAACGTGGCGGGATTCAATGATTGTAGCGCGCGCCCCGCGATACTCTTAACTCTGAATGAATCGTCTCGATGAACTCCATCGCCGCCACGCGGCCGCGGAAGACGGCGGCGGCGCGGAACGGCGGGAACGCCAGCACAAAGAGGGCAAGCTGGCCGCGCGCGAGCGTATCGAGCTCCTGCTCGACGAGGGCACGTTCGAAGAGATCGACAAGCTGGTGCAGCACCGCTGTCAGGACTTCGGCATGGGTCAGCAGGTGTTGCCGGGCGACGGCATGGTCACCGGATTCGGGCGCGTGCATGGCAGGCCGGTCTACGTCTTCGCGAACGACTTCACGGTATTCGGCGGGTCGATGTCGGAAACCAACGCGCGCAAGGTCTGCAAGATTATGGACCTCGCGCTGAAGACCGGCGCGCCCATCATCGGCCTGAACGATTCGGGCGGCGCGCGCATTCAGGAAGGCGTGGTTTCGCTGGCGGGCTATGCGGACATATTCCTGCGCAACACGCTGGCCAGCGGCGTGGTGCCGCAGATCTCCGCGATTATGGGGCCGTGCGCGGGTGGCGCGGTCTATTCGCCGGCCATCACGGACTTCGTTTTCATGGTTGCCGAAACCAGCTATATGTTCGTCACCGGCCCGGACGTGATCAGGACGGTAACGCACGAAGACGTCACCAAGGAGAAGCTGGGCGGATCGATGACGCACAATTCGGTCAGCGGCGTCGGACACTTCGTTTCGCGCGACGACGCCGAATGCGTGCAGATGATCCGCGAGCTGCTGAGCTTTCTGCCTCAGAACAACCGGGAAGATCCGCCGCGGCGCGAGTGTCATGACCCCATCGACCGCGCGGACCCTGCGCTCGACGGGATCGTGCCTGCCGAGTCCAACCTGCCTTACGACATCAAAGACGTGATTCACCGCGTGGTCGACGAAGGCTGGTTCTTCGAGGTCCACGAGCACTGGGCGAGGAATCTGGTGGTTGGATTCGCGCGTCTCGACGGGCGGCCGGTGGGTATGGTGGCGAACCAGCCCGCGTTTCTGGCCGGGTGTCTCGACATCGATTCATCGGTTAAGGGCGCGCGGTTTGTGCGGTTCTGCGATGCCTTCAACATCCCGCTGATCACTTTTGAAGATGTGCCCGGATTCCTGCCCGGCACCGCGCAGGAATTCGGCGGCATCATTCGCCACGGCGCAAAGCTGCTCTATGCGTTCGCCGAAGCGACTGTGCCGAAGATCACCGTGATCACGCGCAAGGCCTATGGCGGGGCTTATTGCGTCATGGGGTCGAAGCACATTCGCACGGATATCAACCTGGCGTGGCCAAGCGCCGAAGTCGCCGTGATGGGCGCGGAGGGCGCGGTCAATATCGTTTACCGGCGTGAGCTGGCCGGCGGGAACGGAGACCTGCGGCAGCAGAAGATCGAGGAATTCAAGGACCGCTTCGCCAGTCCGTTCGTGGCGGCGGAGCACGGGTTCATCGACGATGTGATAGAGCCGCACGAAACCCGCGCCAGGCTGATCCGCGCGCTGCGGATGCTGGAGACGAAAGTCGACACCATGCCGAAGAAAAAGCACGGCAACATCCCGCTCTGATGCCTGTACACTGCTGTGTACCCTGAAAATTTGCGTAGGATAATATTCAGCGCCGACGAAGAACTCATTGAAAGTGCGCGGAAGCGCGCGGAGTCCGAGAACACCACGCTGAACAGCGTTTTTCGGGAGTGGCTGGTTCGTTATGCCGGAGCGCCGCGTCTGACAGCGGAACGTGTCCGCCGGGAACTGGCTGCCGTTTCCCGTTTCCGGGCGGGCCGCCACTTCACAAGGGCAGAACGAAATGGGCGGTAGGTTCGGCAACGGGATAGTGAGCTATCAGGTGGTCCAGGAGTGGTTCAACGTCGTCCTGCGAAAGGCGGCCGTGAGACTGAAGCCCGACGAGGCCATTCCGCTTTACCGCACTCTGATCGAGCCTCTCTGGCGCAAGGATGGCCGCACCATCGCCGGTGTGCGCAGTCAGAACCCGTTCGCTTAGATCCCATGCGGCTACGGCTACTCCCGATCTGCGCCCTGCTGCTTGCCATCGAACTTCGGTTCCTTCCCCTTCCCGGCATCAATCAGGACGAGGTTCTGTTCGTCGCGCCGTACCTGAGGAACAATCCGGTTTTGTACGCCTGGCGGATCGGAGGCCTGCATCTGCCGGTGATGTCTATGAGCTATCTCGGGCTCGTGGAATCGTGGCTCTACTGGCCGGTCTTTCATTTCTGGCGACCGGGCATCTGGTCGATCCGGCTGCCGGAGTGTGTCATCAGCGTAATCACGCTCGTGCTTTTCGCAGACCTCGTCCGCCGGGTCACGAACTCCCGGGTGGCCCTGGCAGCCGCGCTGCTTCTGGCAACAGACGCCGTGTTTGTGATGAACAGCCTCTTTCAGACGACTGCCTCGGTCCAGCTGCTCGGTTTGATGGTTTTCCTGAATCTCGTCCCAAAAAAGCGTTATGTCGCGGCGTTTTTCACAGTGGGAATTTTGCTCTGGGACAAGGTGAACATCGTTTTTCCGCTGGCTGGAATTGTACTGGGCTTTGCGTTTGTCTACCCGCGGGCGGTCCGCCAGTCGACCACCGCCAGGACCGTCGCTCTCTCAGCGGCTGCACTCCTGGCCGGCGCCGCGCCTCTGATCGTCTTCAATATCGTCAATCGGGGCGCGAGCGTTCGTGCAGCGGGCGATCTGATCTCGGTCCCTTCCGCTGAGAAAGTGATGATGATGCGCCGCACGCTGGATGGGCGGGCATATGAGCACTATATGTTCCGGAGCAGCCGCGATGAAGTACTTCCTCTGCAGAGCGCGTCATTGGGCGATCTGGTGCTGCGCTGGTATCGCGATTCGGGCTTCCACCCCGGCAGCTTTCTCCTCCCGGCACTCGGCGTTTCGCTGCTTGCGCTGCCGTTCCTGCGCGGCTCACCGTTGTTGCGGCCAGTGCTGTTCGCCTGGGCAGCTTTCGCAGGAACGTTTTTATTCATGTTCTTCCTTGCGGATGCCGGCGCCGGACCGCATCACACCATACTCGTGTATCCGGCGCCACACTTTATCGTCGCGGCGACCGCGGCGGCTGTTTGTGACAAACTTCATGGCTGGCGCGGAGCCGCATTCGCCGCGGTCTGCGTTCTGATCGCCGGATCCGGCGTCTGGCTGCTTGGGCAGTACTATCGCGCCGGTGTGCGAAACGGTTTCAGCGTATTCTGGACCAACGGGCTGTCGAATCTCGCGCAGGCGGTTCGCGCCGAAGGCCGCCCGGCGGCGGTTGTTGACTGGGGAATCCGCAACGGTCTCCAGATCGAAAGCGGAGATCGCGTCGAGATCTCCGAAGACCCCACGCCGCGCGAGGGCGTTCTGTATGTCGGCCATTGCGCCGGATACGTGACGGACGAGTCGCGCCACCGTGATTTTGAGCACATAATCGCAGCTTCGGGCATGCACCTCGCCGGAACGCGCACTGTTGCGGACCGCGAGGGCCATGCGGTTTTCTGCGTTTTCCATCTGGAACGATAAGCCCAGTACCCTTCCCCGCCCCCGTGAGCGTCAAAAGTTCAGAGTTGCCGTTCGGTTGCTATACTTGCTAATCAAGGAAGGTCTTATTCGGCATGGCTAAAAATCGCCGGTCTGTTTATTTAATCCCCGTTCTGGTGTTCGGATCCGCCATGATCGGCGGTATGTATGGTCCGCGGCTGGGAACAGCTTCGGCGGCCACGGCCGACGACGACCTCAAGACAAGCACGAAGGAATTCGCCAAGGTCTACTCCACTGTGGAGGAGAACTTCGCGGACCCGGTGAGCCCGGACAAAGCGATCTACAAGGGCGCCATCCCCCAGATGCTGCGCACTCTCGATCCGCACTCCAATTTCTTCGATCCGAAAGATCTCGAAGGCCTGCGCGAGGAACAGAGCGGCAAATATTACGGTGTCGGAATGCAGGTGCAGGGACGCAACGGCAAGACCATCGTGATGGCGCCATTCGTCGGTTCGCCCGCATATAAGGCCGGGCTGAGGCCGGGCGACGTCATCGTCATGGTGAACGACGTGCCCACCGACGGTCTCGACTCGACCAAAGTTGCCGATCTCCTCAAGGGACCGAAAGGAACCCCGGTGCAGATCAAGGTGCAGCGCGAAGGCGTGGAAGAGCCGGTGGTATTCAACATCATCCGCGATGAAATCAGCCGCAAGAGCGTGCCGGACGCCTTCCTGGTGAAGCCGGACATCGGTTACGTTTACATCGAACAGTTCAACGAAACCACCAGCCATGAAATGGAAGAAGCCCTCAAGGCGATGGATGAGGACAGCCTCAAGGGTCTGATTCTCGATCTGCGCGGCAACCCCGGCGGCCTGCTCAACGAAGCCGTGGCGGTGGCGGATCACTTCCTGCCCAAGGGCGACGTGATCGTTTCGCACAAAGGCCGGGCTTCCGCCGAGCACGTATACACCGCGAACAACGGCAATCATGGACGCGATTATCCGATCGTGGTTCTGGTGAACCGCAATTCCGCTTCCGCGGCGGAGATCGTCTCCGGCGCTCTGCAGGATCACGACCGCGCCTGGATTCTGGGCGACAACACATTCGGTAAAGGTCTGGTGCAGACGGTTTATCCGCTGGTGGAAAACACCGGTCTGGCGCTCACCACGGCGAAATATTATACGCCGAGCGGCCGTCTGATTCAGCGCGATTATTCGAACGTGTCGTTCTTCGATTACTACTACCGCAACAACACCGCCGAGCGTAACCTGAACGACGTGAAGTCAACCGACAGCGGCCGCGTGGTGTACGGCGGCGGCGGCATCTCACCCGACGAAAAGTACATGCCTCCGAAGCTCGACG
Source organism: Terriglobia bacterium (assembly GCA_963832905.1). Taxonomy (GTDB): domain Bacteria; phylum Acidobacteriota; class Terriglobia; order Bryobacterales; family Bryobacteraceae; genus BOG-234. Next base: position 11,996 of record CAWHVO010000005.1, read on the forward strand.
CTTTCGAGACCGAACTGCTGCTGAAGTATGCGCCTTCCAACTACACGCGCCACTTCTTTGCCGAGCACAAGCAGAAGCTGCCGGCCAACTGGCAGGTTGACGAAGCCACCATGAACGACTTCCACAACTTCATCCTGGACGGCAAACTGGAATTCACCGAAAAGGAGTTCACCCAGGATTATGACTGGGTGCGGCGCCGCCTGCAGTCGGAAATTTACAAAACCGCCTTCAATATCGATCAGAGCCGGCAGTACGATATTCAGACCGACCCGGAAGTGGAGCAGGGCATCGACGCGCTGCCCAAGGCTCAGGCACTGATGAGCAATGCCAAGAAGATCATCGTCGAGAGGATGAAAAAGTAGCCACTCTGGCGCAGATAGCCGTACTCGATACCGGCGGTCAATACTGCCATCTCATCGCGCGTAAAATACGCGAACTCGGTGTTTCGTCCGAGGTCTTCGCCAGCGACACCGCCCGTGAAAAACTGCGGCACGTTCACGGCATTATCATCTCCGGCGGCCCGCACAGCGTCTACGACGACTCCAGCCCCGCGATCCGGCGTGATGTTCTGGTGGCCGGGCTCCCGGTGCTCGGCATCTGTTACGGGCAGCAGCTGATCGCGCAGCTGCTCGGCGGGTCGGTGCGCCGCGGCGACAAAGGCGAATACGGCCTGGCGGTTTTCGATCTTGTCGACGCCAACCATTCGCAGATTCTGGCCGGCGTGCGCGATCACCAGCAGATATGGATGTCGCATCGCGACACCGTGATGGCCGCGCCCGAGGGCTTTCGCGTGCTGGCCACCACATCCACCTGCGCGATCGCCGCCATCGAAGACCAGACGCGGCGGCTCTACGGCGTCCAGTTTCATCCCGAAGTCGTGCACACCGCACAGGGCACGCGCATCCTCGAGAACTTCGTATTCGATATCTGCGGCTGTGAGAAAGACTGGAATCCGGGCCAGCGCATCGCGCTGGTTGAAGAGCAGATCCGCAGGTGCGTGGGCGACCGCAACGTGTTTTTCTTCGTCAGCGGCGGCGTCGATTCCACCGTGGCTTTCACGCTCTGCCTGCGCGCACTGGGCCCGTCGCGCGTGCGCGGCGTCTATGTCGATACCGGCCTCATGCGCGAAGGCGAAACCGAGTTCGTCGAACGCACTTTCGCGGCTTTGGGCGCGGGCGTGGTGGATATTGCGCGCGCGGAAGCGGAGTTTCTCGCGCCGCTCGAACTGGTGCGCGAGCCGGAACTCAAGCGCCACGTCATCGGCGAGCAGTTCGTACGCGTGCAGGAGCGCATCATCGAGGCGCGCGGCCTGCTCGACGGCCACTGGATTCTCGGCCAGGGCACGATCTATCCGGACACTATCGAATCGGGCGGAAGCGCCAACGCCGCCACCATCAAGACGCATCACAACCGCGTCCCCGGCATTCAGAAGCTGATGGAATCGGGCCGCATCGTCGAGCCGCTGGCCGATTTCTATAAAGACGAAGTGCGCGCCATCGGCCACGAACTCGGCCTGCCCGCCGAACTGCTCGATCGCCATCCGTTTCCCGGGCCCGGGCCTGGCTATTCGATGCCTGTGTTCGGAAACCGAGGCGCACGTCACGCGCGTTCCGGATGGCTGGCTCATCCCGGTGCGCTCCGTCGGCGTGCAGGGCGATTCGCGCAGCTATGCGCCGGTGCTGGCGATCGAGGCGCTGCGCCAGGATGAGGCGACGGAGCTGGTGAACCGCACGTCAGGCGTCAATCGTGTGATCGCGCGTGTAGCGGCGCGCGAACCGCTCGATCGTCAGCGTGTGTACCAGAGTTCGCTGACGCACGGACGCATCGCACTGCTGCGCCGCGCCGACGCCATCGTGCGCGGCATGTGCCACGACTCCGGATTCGAGTCGAAAGTCTGGCAGTTCCCGGTGATTCTGATTCCGCTGGGCGCGGGCGAATCGCGCGATTCGGTGGTGCTGCGGCCGATTCAGTCCGGTCGACGGCATGACCGCCGATTCCGTCCCGATGCCCGCCGAGCTGCTGCACGGGATGTCGGCGCGGCTGATGAGCATTCCCGAAATCGCCGGTGTTTATTACGATCTGACGCACAAACCTCCAGGCACCATCGAATGGGAGTAGGGTAGCGTCAGACAATGCGTTGCGGTTCTGCCGCAGCGGGCCAATCTCAGTATGGGCAATGTCTCATGTGGGCTGTTCCCCAGGTCGATGTTTCAGGGTCTGTAGGAATTCAGATTCGTCTAACTGTGGCCTTGAGCAGGCGTTGCGAACCTTGGAGACGTTCGGCCGTTGCTGGCTCGCCAAGCTCAACCCTTTTGGTAACCTTGTGAGATTCGTTGTCATGATCGCCCTTGGCCTGTGGAAATTAGCGGAATCAATGCCTGGTATGACTTCTGCACACGGTGCGTCCCTCGGCGAAGCGGCAGCGGTATGCCTGGAAACCCAAAACCATCGGACGGGAGTGATAATGCAGCTCGAGCGACGGGTCGAGGCGAGTGCTCAGATACAATGGCATCCTTTGCCGCCGAGTGCGCATCGGTGCCATACGGGTGAATCGCGCAACTGAGGATGGAGCCTGTGGCGTCGCCATTCTGCTGGCGTGGGAATTGACCGGTCAGGCGGTGTTGTTTCGGTCCGAAAAACGAGAAGGCTGTGATTACTGGCTTGGCCCACCTGATTACCCAAGGCAAACCGGATTAAAGGGAATGAGTCGCATCGAGGTGTCAGGAATACGCCAAGTTTCTCCCAATTTCTGGAGTCGGTGCGAGATGAAGCGACGTCAGGTGAGCAGCTTGGATCATCCGAGCGAAAGATATATTTCGGTTGTCGAGTTCGGTACGCCGAGGGCAGTTTTGGAGAAGTTATGAGCTTTGTGGACACCCACGATGAAGCCATGGCAATCGTCAACGAAGCAAGAGCGGCCGAGCGCGCTGGCGATAAGAGCCGTTCTCTCGAGTTACTGCGGGCCGCATACCGCCGAGAACAAGTAGCCGCATGCAGCTTGGAACCTGTGCCCGAGTCGGAGCCAACCAGAACGGTACTGTTCAGGAGCGCGGCCAGTCTTGCGTTCCAGGCCGAAGACTACCAAGAAGCCTGCAGTCTTGCTTTCGATGGCTTGACGGGCAACAGCCCGCAGGAATATTCAGCAGAGCTTCTGGAGATCGCGTCGTACGCTAAATTTCGGCTTCAGCTGATCAGCCAGAATCTCCATGTTCCGAGCGCCGAGATCACGTTAATTCTCCGCGGTCCGCATGTGTCGATCGGGCTTGCGCCAGCGAAGCAGACCACTTTGATATTGCGCCGGATCGAAACTCTTCTTCGGATGCGAGTGGGAGATTTCTTTAAGAACCAGGCGAAAGCTGCCGGACTGGAATGGCCGGTGGAGAGTACAAAATTATTCGACGTATTCATGCGGAGGGTAGCTGCCGAGGAATTCGCCGTGGCGTTTCAGGTCGGGCTTCACGAGCAACTTTCTTTCGGGGCAGCTTCTCCGGACAGCCAGATCATCGCTGATTTCATGAGAGATCTTCAAGTGGTCATCAATAGAGGCCACTCTGGCGCCAAGCCTGATAAGTTCTCTGCCAGAGTTCTCAAGCTGGAACCGGATGGGAAGGAAGTAACCTCCATTGAGATCACGTCGATGATTTCAGGCAACGTTATTTCAATACGAATCCCACCGAGAATGGGGCCCACCCGGGCTGGCGGCGATGGTGGGAGCGAGAAACCGTCGTTTGGGTGACCCTTTTCGGGATTCGATTTTGCATCCAACCGGACTTATCCGACGAAACTGCAGGGCTCAAGCGGTAATCGGTTGCTAACAGACCGGAATGTTACGCTTGTAGAGTTGATTCTGTTTCCTTACATAACCTACCGCCCATGACCTACCAAGACATCATCAGCATCGTTCTCATACCGGCGATCGCAGTTTATTTCTCCGACGGCGGACCAGGTACGCCGAGGCGCATTCGCATCCCGCTCCCGGCGCGGAATCCGTTCGCATAGGCGCAGACACATAGAATTGAATCATGGAGCTGCCCGGGCGGTTTCCTTATACGCGCGGCATCCACGAAACGATGTACCAGGGGCGCCTCTGGACGATGCGCCAATTCTCCGGCTTCTCCACGCCGGAAGAGACCAACCGGCGCTATCGTTATCTGCTCAGTCAGGGCCAGACGGGCCTCTCCGTCGCGTTCGATCTGCCGACCCTGATGGGCTACGACGCCGACCACGCGTTGGCCCAGGGCGAAGTCGGCAAATGCGGCGTGGCCATCTCGTCGCTCGCCGACATGGAGACGCTGTTCGAAGGCATTCCGCTGGATCAGGTCTCCGTCTCGATGACGATCAACTCTCCCGCCGCCGTGATCTGGGCCATGTACCTGGCGGTCGCCGATGAAGCAGGGCGCGGATATCGCGCGCGTCTCCGGGCACGCTGCAGAACGACATCCTGAAGGAATACATCGCGCAGAAGGAATTCATCTTTCCGCCGCGTCCGTCGATGCGCCTGGTCACCGACACCATCGAATTCGCCACCAAAGAAACGCCGCGCTTCAATCCGGTTTCGATCAGCGGCTATCACATCCGCGAAGCCGGCTCGACCGCGCTGCAGGAACTCGCGTTCACGCTGCGCGACGGCATCGAATACGTGGACTGGGCGCTCGCGCGCGGGCTCGCGATCGACGACTTCGCGCCGCGCCTCAGCTTCTTCTTCAACGCGCACAACGACTTCTTCGAAGAGATCGCCAAGTACCGCGCCGCCCGCGCCCTCTGGGCGCACATCATGCGCGATCGTTTCGGCGCGCGCGATGAACGCAGCCTGAAACTCCGCTTTCACGCGCAGACCGCCGGGTGCTCGCTCACGTGGCAGCAGCCGTATAACAACGTCGTGCGCACGTCGCTGCAGGCGATGGCCGCCGTGCTGGGCGGCTGCCAGTCTCTGCACACCAATTCGCTCGACGAGGCCTGGGCGCTGCCGAGCGAGCACGCCGCCACCCTGGCGCTGCGCACCCAGCAGGTCATCGCTTACGAGAGCGGCGTTACGGCCGTCCCGGATCCGTTCGGCGGCAGCTAGTATCTTGAACGGCACAAACCTGCGAGCTCGAATCGGGCGCACGCGATTACATCAGCCGGATCGACGAGATGGGCGGCATGATCGCGGCCATCGAGCGGCGGCTATCCTCAGGCCGAAATCGCCCGCGCCAGTTATGAGTTTCAGCACAAAGTCGAGACGGGCGAGGCGGTCGTGGTGGGCGTCAATCGCTATCGGGTCGAGGAGGAGAAACCCATCGAAACCCTGCGCATCGACCGGTCCGCCCAGGACCGCCAGACGCAAAGCTGCGCGAACTGCGTAAAACACGCCATAATGGAGATGTGGAGCGCAGCCTCCATGCGCTGCGGCGCATGGCCGGATCGGGCACGGAAGCTGCCGGCTCACAGAATCTGATGCCTGCGCTGCTCGACGCCGTCCGCTGCTACGCCACGCTGGGCGAAATCTGCGGCGCGCTGCGCGATGTTTTCGGGACTTACGAGGAACGTCCCCATATCTAGATGAATGCCCCGATTAGGGTACTGGTAGCCAAGCCCGGCCTCGACGGCCACGACCGCGGCGCGAGGATCATCGCGCGGGCCCTCCGCGACGCGGGCATGGAAGTCATTTATACTGGTTTGCGACAGACCCCGGAAATGATCGTGAACGCCGCCCTGCAGGAAGACGTGCAGGTGATCGGGCTTTCGATCCTCTCCGGCGCGCACAACGCCATCGTGCCCCGCGTGCTGGAATTGTTGCGCGAGAAAGATATGGCCGGCGTGAAAGTAATCGTCGGCGGCATTATCCCGGACGAAGACGCCCGGGAGCTGGAAAGACAGGGCGTAGCGGCAGTGTTCCAGCCAGGCGCGTCGCTCGGGACGATCGTCTCGGCAGTCCGGCAGGCGGCAGAGGCCAGCACGGCAGCAGCCGGCACAGCGGTAGATGAAAGAGCAATATTGCGCAATCAGCGAAGGTGACAATGGAGAAACACCTCAAGATCGCGGTCTTTATCGACTTCGACAACATAGAGATCGGCGTCAAATCGACGCTGCAGCGCGAGTTCGACGTTTCGATCGTGCTCGAAGCGCTGAAGGAGCGCGGCGAGATCATCACCAAGATCGCTTACGCGAACTGGGGAAGGCTGGAGAACTCCACGCGCCAGCTTTCCGAATACGCGGTGCAGATGGTGCAGCGCGATCCCTCGCCGCGCGGCGACAAGAACGGCGGGGACATCAATCTGGCGCTCGACGCGCTCGAACTGGCCTTCACGCACGACCACATCAACGCTTTCGCCATTATCAGCGGCGACAGCGATTTCATGGCGCTGGTCAACAAGCTGAAACAGTACGACAAGACGGTTTTCGTGGTCGGCGGCAAGGCGTTCACCAGCACGATTCTGCAGAAGAACTGCCACGAGTTCATCAGCTACGAATCGATGCTCGACGATAACCGCGGACCGCGGCCGCCGCGCGAGCATCATCACTTCCAGTCGCAGACGCTGCCGCAGGAAATCCGGGAGCGCGCGCCGCAGGAGGTCCGTGAGCGTGTGCCGCATCCGAAGAGCGGAGGCAGGCGGCGGTGGCGGAGGAGGCGGCAGCGGCGTCCGCCGGCGCTCGATCTGCATCAGGCCATGCCGCTGGTGGAGCGCGCGCTGCAGGTGCTGGAGCGGCGCGAAGTGCGCCCGCAGCTCGGGCTGCTGAAATCCACCATGCTGCAGCTGGATTCGAGCTTCAGCGAGCGCGCTTACGGCGCCGGATCGTTCACCGATTTCATCGAAAAGCTGCGCAAGGCCGATCTGATTCAGGTGACCGGCGGCGAAGGCCGCTACATGATCCAGCGCAAGCGCACCGGCGCTCCGGAAAAGACCGTGCGGCCGGAAGAAGGCGCTGCCGGCGCTGCGCGACGTGCTGGAGAACCATCGCCTGGAAATGGAAGAGGGGGTGCTCGCCGACGATCTGGCCGGGTGGGTCCAAGAGGAATCGCCGAACTTCGACTGGAAGAAGTACGGGTTCCAGGAGTTCAGCGAATTTCTGAATTTCGCGCAGGACAAAACGGTCGTGCGCATTGAGCCGGAGGAAGAGACGCAGAGCCTGATGGTTTATCTTGGCGCCGAGTTCCATCCGCCGGCGATCCCCGAGGCCGCGCCGCCGCCACCACCGGAAGAAGCCGACGAGAGGAAGTCGACGAGCCGCAGCCGGTGGTGCCCGGACAGCCGACCGCCCACTCCCCGCGGGTCAAGAAAGGCACAAAGAAGGCCGCCGGGCCGGACGTTGATGGAAACATCGCCGCGCCGCCGAGGCGACCACGCAAGGCCGCTGCACCGCGGAAACGGCGCCCGCCGCCTCCGGCGGTTTGACCGGAAATTGTGGGGCGGGATGTCATCCTGCCCCACTTGTCAGTTTTCGGTCGGCTTCTCTACGTGATCGATCACGAGGACGTTGATCGGCGTCTTTTCCGCACGCAGGCGCAGCCCGAGCTGCTCCTGAATCGCCGTGTAGATCGACGGACCCGCGTCGGTCGACTGCCGCGTGGTTTGCGGCGCCCATTCCAGCTTCAGATTGAATGCACCGTCCAGGCCCGTACGATTCACCACCGGCAGATCCATATGCCGCGAGAGCACCTCGGCGAAATGCCGCATTGTCGTGTTTTTTGAATCGAGGCCGCCGTTGTGGGCTTGATCCACCGATTCGCCCCCCCCGCGGCCTTCTCCATCTTCGGCCCGTTTTTCGCCATCTCAAGCAGGTAAGCCTCAATTGGCCGGGTTTCGTGATGCAGCACCAGGTTGAAGCGGCCGGCGAGGATGCCCTGCAGCAGTGTCATCAGAACTGCATCACTTTCAACTGGCTGATCGGCTCTGGCCTCAATCTCGAAGCGTTCGATATTCAGCCAGTCCGGCCCGCCGACAATCTGGTTCGGTCCGACAGACCACGCACTCATGATGCAGCGCTTCAGCGTGACGTTCTCACCGTGGATGCGGCCACGTCCGGTGGTAAAGCCCCACTTCGAGGGATCGGCGTGGCTCTCTTTTACCGACGCCACTTCGATACGTGGCGGTGACTGAGCAGCCACCGCCACGACGCCCATAATGTACAATGCTGCAACGCGCATCGTTCTTAAATCGCGCACGACGAACCCTTCGGCCTGTGCGCTTGCAACTTAGACGCTGCGCATGCTGCGGACGTTGAGCCGGAATTTAACGGTGACCGCCGCCTCCACCGCCGCCATGGAAACCACCGCCGCCAAACCCGCCGCCGTGGAACCCCCCGCCGCCAAACCCACCGCCGCGGAAACTTCCGCCGCCGAAGCCGCCGCCACGGAACGAACCGCCCGCAAAGGCGCGGTACCCAGTGCCGCCGAACCTGCCGATGCCGCCACGGTATCCGAAGCCGCCGTATCCGAAGCCGCCGTATCCGAAGCCGCCGTAGAACCCATAACCCGCCGAGAAGAACGGATATCCGAACGGACTGTAGAACCAGCCGTCACCCGGCAGCCACGACCACATATCGAAGTACGGATCCCAATACCAGCCCGCCCCCCACCACGGACTATAGCCGTTGTAAGCGTTCTGGGCGATCGTTTGATTGGCCTCAGCCAGGTAAGAAGACCGCACGCTGGACCATTGGTAAAGACTGTCCTCCGCCGCCTTCGTATCGAAGCTTTGCGTCCTGAACTTTGGATTGTTCAGCAGGATTTCGTGGCCCTTGCCGAACTCCTTGTTCCTATTGTCTTCCGTCACTCGCAGCTTGCCGTCCAGCACTGCAATCCGGTTCTGATCCAGGCTGAACTGGTAGAGCCCCGGCTTTAGATTCGACGCTGTCGCGCCGTGCTCCAGAACCGTAAACTCACCCGCAGGCAGCTTGCTGTCCGCTTCCACTATGGCTTCGCCCCGAGTCAACTCAATAGTGGGGTTCACGATGCCATTCGAAACCAGACGCACGGCGCTGTTGTCGCCAATACGTACGAAAACGCCCGGCGAAAGCAGCATCTCCGCCCTGCCGTTTCCGGTAATCAGGCTCTGATTCGGCTGCACCTGCGTGCTGCCGTTGTGCCCGTTGTTGAGCGGCTTGCCGTCGATTGAGGCCTGCCCTTCCACGTAGTTCACCGTTCCGGCCAAGGCTGTTCGGTAAGGTGTTTGGTTAGGTATCCGATCTGGTGCTTGTGCGCTGAGGAGCATCACCGATGCTCCCGTGAGAGCCAGCAGCGCTACTGGCCTGAATAGCCAGCATCTGCTCATAATCTTTTCCTAAGGATTGGATGCGGCCCTGAACGGAACGGTTCCGGGAGCATTTTCCCCGCGCGTGCGGGAGAATCGGTGTTTGCAGCCGTACGCCGACAGAAGATTCGTTATCGTTTCCGGATTGCCGGGGAGCGGCAAGTCGTGCCTCGCCCTGCAGCTTGCCCCTTTCCTCGGTCTGTCCGTAATCGATAAAGACGAAATTCTCGAACGCCTGTTCGATTCGAACGGTGTGGGCGATACAGCACACCGCCGCACCCTGAGCCGGGAGAGCGATCTGATTTTTCAGCAGCAGGCGGAAGCTTCCGACGGCGCTCTGCTGGTTTCGTTCTGGCGCCTGCCGGGCATGAGCCACCATTCGGGCACTCCGGCAGATTGGCTGTCCGCGCTTTCCAGCCGGATCGTGAATCTTCACTGCGAGTGCCCGGCGGAAATCGCCGCCGCGCGGTTCAAAGACCGAACGCGCCACGGGGGTCATCTGGACAGCGCAAAATCCCCGGCGCAGGTCCTCAGGAGCATTCAGGAACTGGAACGGTTCCGGCCTCTCGAAATCGGCGTGCGCGTGTCAGTGGATACGTCGATCGAAGTGAACGCGGAAGAAGTGGCCGCCCGGATATCGGCGGCGTTTCCCCGGCAAACAACGAACGCGACTGGCGTCGCGTGTACCCCGCACCGGCGGCTTACATGAAAAGGTCTTTGACCTTCTCGAATAAGCCCTTTTCATGCGGTTCGTTGTTCGACCGGCATCGTAACCGAAATTTCCTCGAACAGCTTGCGCTGGTCCCGCGTCAGCTTGGTGGGGATGCGCACGTTGATGTGCACCACCAGATCGCCGAACCCTTTCCCCTGCACCTCGGGCAAACCGCGGCCTTTGATGCGCAGCTCCGTGCCGCTTTGTGTGCCTTCGGGAATCAGCAGCTCGTGCGTGCCGTCGAGCGTCGGCACGGTGATCTCGTCGCCCAGCACAGCCTGCGTCACGTTGATCGGAATCGTGCAGTGCAGATCGTTACCGTGGCGCTCGAAGACCGCGTGCTCTTTCACGCTGAAGAAAATGTAGAGATCGCCGTTCGGCCCGCCGTTGGCGCCCGGCTGCCCTTCCGCCGGTACGCGCAGACGATTGCCGTCCGCAATGCCCGCCGGCACGGTCACGCGCAGCTTCTTGCTGACCTGCCTGTAGCCTTCTCCGCGGCAGTCGCGGCACACCTGCTTCACGATCTGGCCCGCGCCGCCGCAGCTCGAACAGGTCCGCCGGACGGAAAGAAATCCCTGTGAGAACACCTGCTCGCCGCGCCCATGGCACGCCGGACAAGTGATGTTGCCGCTGCCCGGCTCCGCACCCTTGCCCTGACACCGCGTGCACGCTTCCAGCTTCGGAATCTGAATGTTCGACAACCTTGCCGAACGCGGCTTCCTCAAACGTCAGCGTGAGATCGTACCGAAGATCGTCGCCTTTCGCAGCCCTTGTGCGGCCGGCGCGCGCCCCGCCGAAAGCATCGCCGAAGCCGAATACCTGGCTCAGGATGTCGCTGAGGTCCATGGCGGAAGGATCGAATCCGCCGCCGCCCATGCCGGAGAGTCCCTGGTGGCCGTACGCATCGTACGCGGCGCGCTTCTGCGGATCGGAGAGCACGCTGTAGGCTTCAGCCGCCTCTTTGAACTTTTCTTCCGCCGTATGATCGCCTGGATTGCGGTCAGGATGGTACTGCATCGCCATCCTGCGATAGGCGCTCTTGATCTCCTGCTCTCCCGTGCCGCGGTCAACGCCCAGCACTTCGTAATAATCGCGTTTCGTCACCGGCATCCGTTATCACTGTCTTCAGGAACGCACCGCAACCTTCACCATGGAGGGCCGCAGCAGCTTTCCTTTGAAATTGTACCCGCGCTGGAATTCGCTCAGAATCGTTCCGTCGGCGGCTTGTTTCGATTCCACGCGCTCCACCGCCTGGTGGAGGTACGGGTCAAACATTTTGCCTTCGGTCTCGAGCGGCTCGAGGCCCGATTTCCTGAGCGCCTCATAGAGCCGCCCGTAAATCATCTCAACGCCCTTCGCGTACTCGGGACTGGCTCCCGAATTCTTCAGCGCGCGCTCGAAATCGTCGAGAATGGGCAGCACGTCCCGCACAATCTCCGATCCGGCATACTGCACGTATTCGGACCGTTCCTTTTCCGTGCGCTTTCGGAAATTGTCGAACTCCGCCTGACGGCGCAGGATGAGTTCTTTCAGTTCATCCCGTTCCGCCTTCAATCCGTCCCGCTCGATGCGCAACTGATCGAGAGGGTCCGGCGGCGCCGGCTGGGGGGCCGCGCCATCGGCAGATACATCGTCGACTTTAGGGTCCTTGTTTTCTACGGTTGTGTCTTCCACTTTTCCAGTTCCCGTTGGTTTCAGGTTAGCATCGCGCGGCCGGAATGCCCGGTGAAACCGGCGCGTCAAATTACCCCCTACGACTGCAGGGTCGCAAAAGTGCGGCCGATCTGCAGCACGGTGGAAATCACCTTCTCGTACTGCATGCGCATCGGGCCTAGAACAGCGATACGCGTCCGGACTCCGGAGGGCAGGTCCACCGTCACCCCTATCAGACTCAGATCGCTCATGGCAGGATGCGCGTCCGCCAGGCCCACGCGAATACCGACAGGCCCCTGCCCGATCTGCCCCTGCGGCGCTTCGAGGAAGCGGTCGAGGAGCGCCACCACGTGCTTCTTCTCCTCGAGCGCGCGGAAAAGCTCCCGCATCCGTTCGCGTGTCAGATGAAGGTCGAGCCCGACGAGGTACGACGCTCCGTCGATCGCCAGCTGTGGATCCTGATCCGCCACAAGCAGCCCCTTTTCATATAGCAGGGTCAGCTGCTGCAGGACCGCATCGTACATGGCGCGTTCCTCTTCGATGCGGCGCAGCAGTTCGGCGCGGGCCTTATCCAGAGTCCATCCGGCGAAGCTGGCGTTGACATAGTTGCGCAGGTGGATCAGGTCGTCCTGCGTCAGAGCGCGGTCGAGCGTGACGACGCGGTTGCGCACCATGTGGTCGCGCGTGGCGACGATCATCAGCACCCTGCAGTCGGAAAGCGCGACAAGCTCGATATGTTCGAGTTCCTGCGCCGAAGCCGGCAGCGCGGCCGCGATGCCCATGTTTCGTGTCAGCTCGGTCAGTATCCGCGAAGCAATCCCGACGCGCTCTTCGAGTCCCTCGCCCAACTGCATTTCCTGCAGGATGCGGGCGCAGTCGGCTTCCGGCAGCGGCCGCGAGGGCACGGTTCCGGCATAATCCTGAAATGCCCTGCCAGTGGGCACGCGTCCGGCCGATGTGTGCGGCTGCGTCAGATAGCCTTCGTCGGCGAGGTCCGCCATGACATTCCGGATAGTCGCCGGACTCAGCGAAAGACTGCGCATGCGCGAAATCGTTCGCGAACCGACCGGGTCGCCGGTTTCGATGTAAGAACTCACGATGGAATGGAGGATAGCCCGCTGCCTGGCGGACAAACCAGTCCCCGGAGAAGCAGGCGTCAACTCATTCGGGGACAGGAGCACCTGTATCTAACTATACTGTTACAGTCCAGGCGGCGGCAACAACGGTAGTGGGCTACTTGCGCGGTCTGCCACGGGGCGATTACGCCGGCACTTGTGCCTGACCCATTAACAGATCGAGATAGCCGGCGGACGATATGGGGAAAACATCCTTGGTCGCCGCCTCGAAGCGCCATTCGCGGATAAGGGCAATCACCTCATCTGTGCTGTCGGTGTCCGAGGAATTCTCGATTTGAATGTCAAACGGGACGCCCTGGTCGCTGATCTTAAACGAAACGGACACAGCGTGGTCCGACCCGGCCTGCAGGGAACTCGAGTACTGACTCTTCACTAATTTCGGCGGGATGGCTCCCGCCGGCGTAATGAAATTCTGCCTGGCCACACGCCATGTTGACGGCGCAGGGGGAGGCTCCTGCTGCGCCCAGGCTATGGTACAAAGCAATGCAGCGAACAGACCGCAAAGGCACCGCATCTGCGCAGAGTATACAGCAGCTGCGCCGCCAGTGTTGCGCCCTCCAAAAACGGTCTTGTCCTAAGTCTGTGTGCCCGGATCGATCAGCGTCGGCTTGCCGCCCGACAGCCGGATTTGGGGCGCTTGATAGACGATGGCTCGTCGTATCACTGTGGCCGGCTTTTTCACTCCGAAGGTCTGAGTTCTGCCGCCAGTTCCTTCTCTCGCGCCGCTTCCTTCGTATTTCCAGTGCTGCTCCGTGAGGAAGGGGATATGGATGCGCCAGAACACAACAAGACGGCCACGCTTCATACGCTTTGTTGGATCGACAGCATAGCGCCATACGATGTACCAGCCGGCGTGATTGTAGTGCGACTGAATGGCCCACGGTCGCGAGCTACCTTTCGATTCCAGTGCTTCCCTGGATGGCGGATTCAGCCGTCCCTTCAGCGAGAGGTCGGGAAATCGTTGCTGTGCAACGTCGGGATGCTTGTGCTTCCTGTATGGGCTGAGCGAATCGAGGGCACGGATGCCCATAATACCCACCACGGCGCTGAATATATTGGCCTGTTCAATGTACAGATCGATAAGCTCTTCGGCCTTTTCCTCAACAAAATCGATGGCGTTCTGACGGTTAGGCCGAGAGGCGAGGGACAGATCGATCGAATCCGTCAGAACCGAAGGACACCGTTCGCTTCGCCTTTTCCGTTCAGGTGTACGACGCCGTTGGTTTTCATAATGCGGGTCGTAACGTTAACAGGAAGCCTGGACAAAGCCGGTATCGCGGCCTTTGCAGCGGCGAAGAATTGCGGATCAAGCTCAACTCCGATGCTTTCGTATCCGACCGCCAGCGCAGCGGCAATCGTGGCACCGCCGCCCATGAATGGGTCGAGTACAGTTCCGGAGCCGAGAGGGAGGGACGCTCTGACAATCTGGCGCATAAATGCCTGGGGTTTTAGAGAGGGATGAGGCGCGATCCTGCGTTCTTCTGCCCTGGTCGGCGCGGAAACGATAACGTCCGTGAAAGGCGCATCCTCGGAAGCCCTCCGAAGTCCACCGGTTTTCCAGCGGCGAAGATTGTCCTGAACGCGGCCTTCGCATGGTTTCCTGAAGAGTCCCCACGGCTCCCACCCCGAACGCGGCATCACTGTTACGTCGGCAAACTCAATATGCGCGTTTTTTGGTCTGTCGCCGCCGCGAAGAGTTTGAACCAGTCGGATAATTTCGCCGCGTTTTTCAAATCCAGCTTCCATCAGCGGAAGATAGACCAGGTGTGACAAGAGTGGGCTGCCGGCAATAAACAGATGGCCGCCAGGAACAAGGATGCGGAACGCTTTCTTCGCAAAAGACGAAAAGAAATCCCTCAGATCGTTTAGATCGGTGCCGGTCAGGACCGTGAACCTGGGGACGGGACTCCTCTCGCAGCCATCGTAGGAAGGCGGAATACGCCAGATTCCACCACGGCCCCTTCGGAGCTTCTTTTTCTCTTCTGTCGTATATTCCCTGAGTCCGTACGGCGGATCAGTGACGATGGCGTGAATGCTCTGCGCTGGCTGCCCGCCCATCCAGTCGATGCAGTTCTGCTGATGCAATGTGTAGGCGGCACTGCGGGGAAGATTTGACGCGCAGGCGGCACTCATCGTTTTCATCGACTATACCAATTTCCTTTACAGAAGAACATGGGATATCGAAAATGTTTTCATGTCGCCAGCAGCTCCAAACATGCCAGACTTGATCCGTGATCTTCGTTTCCATCGCAGGCGTCACTCGGAGGGACTTGTAGGCACGGCAGAAATCGTAGAACGTGTACCAGAGCGTCGCGGCGGTCCGGTGTTTTACCATTTCCTCGAAGAAGTGTTCGTTAATCTGGTGCAACGGCGGACGCCCATTCTCAAACTTAAATTGCTGCGCACCACGATGCTGGTCAGATGCGGTCGGGATCGGCTTGCCCGCGAATGCCCCTGACTCCACGCTCACGACTTCAGCGGGCGACTACCAGTGCCAGCCCTCCGCTGCAGATCCAGGACACCCCGCGACGACGCGAAAACTGCGGTTTGCATGCATAAAAGTGGCTGGGATATACTAATGGTTTCGTCTTCGCACTGACCGAACCCCCGGTTCCGTCGCGGCGGAACCGAAGCATTAGTCAGTCGTAAAATCAATCCGGAGAATCCATGGCCGAAATCCACAAACATAGACATCTTTTCACGTCCGAATCCGTTACCGAAGGTCACCCCGATAAGGTCGCCGATCATATTTCCGATGCCGTGCTCGACGCCGTTCTCGCGCAGGACCCCACCGGGCGCGTTGCCTGCGAAGTCCTGGTGACCACCGGCATCTGCGTCGTGGCCGGCGAAATCACAACCACCGCCAATATCGACGTCCCGAGCATCGCCCGCAAGACGATCGCCGAAATCGGCTACACGGACGCGGCATTCGGCTTCGACGCCAAGACCTGCGGCGTTCTGAACTGCATTCAGAGCCAGTCGCCCGACATCGCGATGGGCGTGGACACCGGCGGCGCGGGCGATCAGGGCCTGATGTTCGGCTATGCCTGCGACGAAACTCCCGAGCTGATGCCGCTGCCGATCCAGATGGCGCACCGCCTCTGCGAGAAGCTTTCGAAAGTGCGCCGCAGCGGCGGCCTGAAGTATCTGCGGCCCGATGGCAAGAGCCAGGTTTCGGTCGAATACGTACGCCGGCAAGCCCGTGCGCATCGACGCGGTCGTGATCTCGACCCAGCACGGCGACGACGTCTCCACCGAGCAGCTGCGCGCCGACGTCCGCAAGTACATCATCGATCCCATCGTGCCGGGAAAGATGGTGGATGCGAACACGAAGTATCACATCAACCCGACGGGCCGCTTCGTGATCGGCGGACCGCACGGCGACACCGGCCTCACCGGCCGCAAGATCATCGTCGACACCTACGGCGGCATGGGCCGTCATGGCGGCGGCGCGTTCTCGGGCAAGGATCCGACGAAGGTGGACCGCTCGGCCTGCTACATGGCCCGCTACATCGCCAAGAACCTCGTGGCCGCCGGTCTGGCGACGCGCGCCGAAGTGCAGCTGGCTTACGCGATCGGCGTGGCCGACCCGGTGTCGGTCATGGTGAACACGTTCGGCACGGGCACGATGCCGGAAGACGCGATGGAAGATCTCGATCCGCGCCAACTTCCCGCTGACGCCGAAGGGCATCATCGAGCATCTGAAGCTGCGCCGTCCGATTTACCAGAAGACCGCCGCGTTCGGACACTTCGGCCGCTCGGAAGACTCCTTCAGCTGGGAGAAGACCGACAAGGCCGAAACGCTCGCCAGCGCTGCCGGCAAGCTGGCCGTTGCTGCCCGCTAGTCAAAGCACACTTCAAAGGCTCACGGAGTCGCCCGCGCGCGGCTCTGTGAGCCTTTTTTGTTTAGCCGCAGCAATCGTCGCCGTGGCCGCGGCCGCGGTTCTCGCGGTACGAGCCGCCCTGGGCCCGTTCCGAATCCCGCACGTCGATGTCGTTGTCAATTCCCCTTTTCGCCTCGAGACCATCTTCTGGTTTTGTGTGCTCGGGCTGATTCTGATGCGCGGCAACTCGGCCGCCGTCGCGAAGGAGGACAGCAATTTCCCGCGCGCTTACCTCGCCGCCGTGCTTGCCCTCGTTGCCCTCGCGTACGCCCGCAATCTCGCCGATCCGTTTCTGAGCGACGACTACATTCTGCTCAGCGCGGGACCTTTCCGCTGGACCGATCTCACGGCACATCTGCGCTCGCCCGGCGGCGACGGCTCCTGGAGGCCGCTGGGCTATGCGTATTTCGCGATGATGCGCGCCGTTGACGGTTTCAGCCCTCTTAAATGGCATCTGCAGGCTCTCGTCGTTCATCTCGCAAACAGTGCGCTGGTCTTCCGCATCGCCTGGAAACTCTGGCAAAATACGGCGGCGGCCTTCGTGGCTGGCGCCGCGTTCGGCCTGAGCGGAGCGCGCCCCGAGGCTGCATACTGGATCTCCGGAGGCTATGAAATTCTGGCGGCATTTTGCGTGCTCGCCGCGCTGAGCATCGCCCTGTCCGATCGGATCGGCGCAAATGCGAAGCTGCTTCTCGTCGCATCCCTGACCGCGCTCGCCATCGGATGCAAGGAAACCGCCTACGCTTCCCCCGTTCTGCTGGCCGTGCTGGTCTGGAATCGGGCGCAGGGTCGGCAGCTGGTCGCGGCATCGATTGTCGTATGCGCGGCGTTGTTCATCTGGCGGTGGCACGTCTTTGGCGGACCCGGCGGATACGCGGATCCGGCTACCGGCCACAGTATGATTCTTTCTCTGCCGCTCGCCACCACCGCGAAAGCCCTGCTGGCGCGCATCTGGAGCGTTCTGCTTCTGCCCGTGAACTGGGACGCGCCCGCTCTGTGGTGGCTGCCCGTGTCGCTTGTGGCGTGCGCTGCGGGACTGATCGTTCTGCTGACGTGCGGCTCAAAGACGCAGATCGGACTGCTGGCGGCGGTCGCGGCGGGTGTCGTCCCCGCGATTCATCTGGCGCTGATCGGCCAGTCCGCGCTCGGTTCAAGAATTCTCTATCTGCCGGGTGTCGCATTTGCGCTGTGGCTCGGAAGCGCGCTCGCCGGCGCCGGGCAGCGGGGCGCGATGGCCGCTGCCGTCATGCTGCTCGGCACGGCGGGGATACTGGAGAACAACCTGGGTGCCTGGCACGATGCCGCTGTCACCGCAAGAGCCCTGTGTCAGGCGGGTGCGGCCGGTGTCATCGTGCAGCCCCCGGGAACCTTTGAAGGCGTGTATCTGCTGCGGAACGGCTTTGCCGAGTGTGTCGCGGCGGCGCGGGATCGTCACTGAATCATGTGCGCTTGTGGATGTATTCTTGCAGCCGCGATTGTGGCCGGGCTGGTTTACACAGTGATGCACGGTCTGTGGCTGGCCACCGCGGGGATTGTGGTGCTGTCCGCGCTGATCGGCTGGTTCGGCAGGCAGGCCGCGGCCGCGCGCAATCCGCGAAACTAAGGTTATGGTCTCGCTTCGGCAACGTCTGTCTGCCTTCCTCAGATCAAATCTGCCGGAACTCCTCACCCCGATCGGCGCGCAGATACAAGAGACCATCCGAAGCCGCGGTTCGATCCGGCCCCTGCTCGAACAGCTCGATCGCTCCAAAGCCCCGATTCACGCCTTCTTCCTCGACCGGTTGAATTCTCCCGTCGCCGCGAAGGCTCTCACCGTGAAGGTGCTCAACCTCTGCCTCGCGCGCTATCACTTCGAGGCGCGCACCACCGCGGTTCTCTCGCGTCCGTACGGTCTGGTGGCCGACCCCGTCAATAACTGCAATCTGGCGTGTCCAGGCTGTGTCCATTCGCCGCGCGCCAAAGAACTGCACGTCTTCAACTGGACCTCCGGCCTGCTTTCCCCGGACCGCTACACAGCGCTCCTCAGCGCTTACGGTCCATACGCGATCCAGATCACGCTCTGCAATTACGGCGAGCCGCTGATGAACCCGGCGACGCCCGGGTTCGTCCGGCAGGCGAAGAGTTTTCTCGCCACCACCACGCTCTCCACCAACATGACCGCGAAAAAATTCGACGCCGAAGCCTGGGCGCTTTCCGGTCTCGACATTATGACACTGTCCATCGACGGCGCCACGCAGGCGGTCTACGAACGTTACCGCCGGAAGGGCGACATCGATCAGATTTTCCGCAACATCCGCAGCCTCGTGGAGGCCAAACGCCGCCTGGGCCGCGCCACGCCGCTGCTCTCCTGGCAGTTCCTCGCCTTCGAGCACAACGCGCATGAAATCGATGCCGCAATCTCGATGGCGCGCGAACTGGGCGTCGACGAGATCGTCATCGCCGCGCCCTTCGACGTCGGTTGGGACGATCCCGCCATACGGGCCGCCGCCGTCGAGCCGCGCACGATTCAATTCGATGTCGAGCTGGCAGGCCGCAGTCTGGTGGAAAACTGGAATCCGTCTCCGGACGCCGCCAACGCCGCCGGCATCGCCATCAGCGCGGCATTTGAAACCGGATGGGCCGCGCAGTTGGCGCACTATCGAGAAGCCGATCTCAATCCCGGCGGGCCATCCACGCACATGTGTCACTGGCTTTACCGGAACATGGTGATGGATGCCACGGGCCGCATTCTGCCCTGCTGCGCCGCTCCCCGGCCAGACGCCGATCTCGTATTTGACACGCTTAACGGCGTGGCGGCGGATCCGTTCAACAGCGAAAAATACCGTCTGGCGCGGCTGTCGTTTTCCGACAAGCCTGCCTACGCGAAAGCGCGCGGCGCCTCCGCACTGAGCGCCGATCCGCACTGCGCCAACTGCGACTGGTACAGCGACCAGCAGTCGGCTCTGATCGATTCGCCGGCCATCGCGAAGTATTTTCGCATGGCGGGCAACGGCATTGTCGACGCCGAGAGCGTCCGGATGCTGAGTTAGTTTACGACTTCCCCGCGCGGCAAGTCCACACGCAGAGCGGCTTACGCGTTGCCCCGGCGTGTCCGTGCGGCTTTGCCTGGCGATGCGGCGCCACTTCTGCCGGCCGCGCGGCCGCTCCGCCACCGACCGGTATCAGCACCTGCTGCGTATACGCTTCCAGATTGAATGGGTTGGACGTATCGCTCGGATTGGACACCCCAAAATCGAGGAAGTGAAGGCCCGCGGTAGTGCTCGTCGGGATCGTGACGTTCACCTGATAGAGGCCGGCCAGTGTCGGCGCCAGACCGGCGAACACAACGGTCGCGGTCGTCCCGTCTACATCAGCCATCACGGTATTGACGGTGTAACTGAGCGGACTGACGGGCGGAGCGGCGCCATCCGGCACGGTGGGATAGACGGTGCCCAGACCAGACAGGAAGACTTCGATCGTGTCGCCGGGGTTCGCCGGATTCGACTGCGTCACGATGGTCCCCGTGTTGGTGTTGACCGCGGCCGCAAATCCGCTTGCCGGCGGATAGTTGTACACGCCCGGCGTGGCGACTGTAGTGGGCGTACTGCCGGGCGCCCCGAACGCGGTGGTCACGATATTCGATGCAGTCCCGTTGTTGATGACCTGTATCTGCGCCAGCGAATAAGGGTCGCCGGAAGGCACGATAGCGGAAATCTGCCCGGAACTCACGTAATAGAGCGGCGCTGGCACGTTGTTGATCATCACCTGAACGTTGTTCAGCTGTGTCGGATAAGGCACGGTCGACGCCACGACCGTGCTCGGCGCGAGATTGGTTCCGAAGATCGATATGAATTCCCCGTTGGCGACCCCGGCCGTGAAAGGCGCGAAACTCGCGGCGTTCACAATCCCTGTCGGATTAATGTATACCGGAGTGGTCGGGTTGAACGCGGGTGCCTGGACCGCAAGCGTGATACCGAGAAATGGCGCTGTGCCCTCGCCGATACGCACCGTGCCGCCGTCTCCGACCCAGTAACTGAAGCCTTGCGTCGTATCCGTGTACGCGCCGGTAGCGGGATATGGGAAGGTGTCGGAAAAAACGAAGCCGTAGGTCGATTCCTCGAAGACCAGGTCGCTCAGTCGTTCATGCCCGATGATGGCGCCCGAATTGGTCGTGTTGATCGAACCATAGTAACTGTCGAGGTCCGCATAGCCGCTGCTGACGTCCGAGAGGTTCTGATCGATTCCGGCCACGTCGAAGAGGCAGCTCGTTCCACCGCCGTTATTACAGGCGCCGAAACTCGCGTCACTTGTAGCGTTCGTGACACCCATGATCATGTCGAAGCCGCTGTCGGAACCGCCGAAGAAGAACTGCCCGTCGGGAGAGAAATAGATGAACTCCTGGCCGGAAATGAAGGGGGCGTTGTTATTCGTGGGAAACACCAGAACACCGGCGCTGTTGCTGAAACGATAGGTCACATTCGACGACTGGTCCTGCGCCCCGGCGGTTTCAAGATATCCGGAGATGTTGACAGTTCCGATATTGCCCGATCCATTCGGGCTCATCTGAAAGGCGAAATCGCCCCCGCTGGTGAAACCCACAGCATTGTAGGTCCCGCTGAAATTGGTCAGCGCAGGTGAAGGCACCGGCGAAGCGATAAACAGGTCGCTGTAAGCCGAGGTGGTCTCCGTGGAGCTTCCCGAGAACACGCCGTTGGCAGCCACGGTGCCGTAAATCGAATCCCCGGTGATCTGGTTCAGGAGAAACCCGTAGCCGCTGGCGGAAATCGAGTACGTTCCCGCGACAGGCTGGCTCTGGGTCGCCGGACAGAGCGACTCCGCGAGATAACACGAGAGCGGATCGTTTGCGACGCTGTTCGCGGCATCGGCCACAAAACCGTTAGTGATCGAATAATTGCCGTTGCCGTCGAATGTAATGTTTCCGTAGAGCGAGATGGCGTCACTGATGTCGCCGGTGATTCCGTACTCGTCCGCGGTGTCGGAGACGCCGTACAGCACCTGGCGGAAATAGTAGGCGCCGTTGAGCCGGCCGTTCCCACTGGTGTCGAACACCGGCGTCTGCGCGGCCAGCGGCAGCGCCGCAGTCACGAGAATGATCAGGGGGAGAATCGAAGTCTTATTCATCTTCTGCTGTAGATTCATCGTCTGCATCTGAATATGCGCGTTTACGCTCAAAGGTTCCCCTGATACCGTATCAGGCTGTACAACGTTTGGCCCGCGCATACTCCAAACAAGAATACGCAGCACAGTGGAATCGGATTTCACCGCTAGCCGCGGGGCGAGCCCGCACTCACGCCCGCGCGTGTGCCGATGGCGAGAATCGTTTCAAACGCCGGCGTCTGCTTTTCGCGGTCCACGATCCAGCTTTCCACTCCGATGAACCCGGCTTCTTCGAGAAACGCTCGCAGTTCGACTTCGGAAAATCCCAGCCACGTATCGGCGTACATTTCCCGCGCCTGCTCGAAGTTGTGGCGCTTCAGATCGAGAATCACAATTCGCCCGCCCGGCTTCAGCAGCCGGTGAGCCGCGCAGACAGCCTGGCGCGGATGCAGCGCATGATGCAGGCTCTGGCTGAAAAACGCGAGATCGAGCGATCCCTCTTCAATCGGAGGCGACTCCAGATCGCCGAGCCGATACTCCAGATTGGCGATGCCGTTCTCCTTCGCCAGCCGCGCGCCGAACTCCACCATGTTGGCGGAGTTATCCACCGCGATCACCTTCTGCGCCCGCTGCGCGAGCAGCTGCGAGAACGTGCCCTCGCCCGCGCCGAGATCCCCGATCACCATCGGCGGCATAAGCTGCAGCAGCGTCTCCGCCAGGCCTTTCCAGGATCGTCCCGGCACATAGTCGCGGCCGAACTTTCCCGCCAGTTCATCGAAGTAGCCGCGCACTTTGTCGCGGCGTTTGTCGAGAACCAGCTGCAGCGCTTTCGTATCCTCGGCAGCTTCCGGAATCTCTCCTGCCGCGGCGTGCAGCAGATCCGCATACTGCATGCGGTCCTTCAGACGGTATAGACTGTTCTTGCCCTGCTTGCGGTCTTCCACGAGCCCGGCCTGCTTTAGTTGGGCAAGATGGGTGGAGATGCGGCTCTGGCCGGTCGAGAGGATTTCCTGCAGTTCGGCCACCGACAGTTCCTCCCGCTCCAGCAGCAGCAGCAGGCGCAGCCGGTTGGGATCGGAAAGTACCCTCAGGGATTTTAGAATTGACGCCACGGCCTAACACTGATGGTAATATATCAATGTATCTAGATTTATTGATATCAGGAGAAAAATGAGCACAGCAACACTACCGACGTCGGCACCGACTACAAAGTCGCCGACATGAAACTGGCCGATTGGGGCCGCAAAGAGATCACCGTCGCCGAGCAGGAAATGCCCGGCCTGATGTCGATTCGCCGCAAATATGCGAAGACGAAGCCGCTGGCGGGCGTCCGCATCACCGGCTCGCTTCATATGACGATTCAGACCGCGGTTCTGATCGAGACCCTGGTCGGACCTCGGCGCCAGCGTGCGCTGGGCGAGCTGCAACATCTTCTCGACGCAGGATCACGCCGCGGCAGCCATTGCCGCGGCCGGCATTCCGGTCTTTGCCTGGAAGGGCGAGATCGCTCGAAGAGTACTGGTGGTGCACCGATCAGGCGCTCAGCCATCCGGGCGGGCTCGGACCCGAGCTGATCGTCGACGACGGCGGCGACGCCACGCTGTTCATCCACAAAGGGCTATGAACTCGAAAACGGCAGCGACTGGGTCAACACCCCGTCCAGCAACAACGAAGAGCAGGTCATCAAGGACCTTCTGAAGAAGATCCACAGCGAGAACAAGACCCGCTGGCACAACGTGGTGAAGGACTGGCGCGGCGTTTCCGAAGAGACCACCACCGGCGTGCATCGCCTCTACAAGATGCACGAAGCGGGCAAGCTGCTGGTTCCCTCCGATCAACGTGAACGACTCGGTGACGAAGTCGAAGTTCGACAACCTCTACGGCTGCCGCGAATCGCTGGCCGACGGCATCAAGCGCGCCACCGACGTGATGGTGGCGGGCAAGGTCTGCGTGGTCTGCGGCTACGGCGATGTGGGCAAGGGCAGCGCGCATTCGCTGCGCGGGCTCGGCGCGCGCGTGGTGATCACGGAAATCGATCCGATCAACGCTCTGCAGGCCGCGATGGAAGGCTACGAAGTCACCACGATCGAAGACACGCTCGGCCGCGGCGATATCTATGTCACGACCACCGGCAACCTCGACGTGATCACGCTCGAACACATGCGCCACATGAAGGATCAGGCGATCGTCTGCAACATCGGCCACTTCGACAGCGAAATTCAGGTGGACAAGCTGAACGACTCGGACGCGAAGCAGCATCGAGATCAAGCCGCAGGTGGACATGTACACGTTCCCCGCGGGCAACGCGATCTTCGTGCTTGCCGAAGGCCGGCTGGTGAATCTCGGCTGCGCCACCGGCCATCCGAGCTTCGTGATGTCGAACAGCTTCTCCAACCAGACGCTGGCGCAGCTCGATCTGTGGGCGAACAAAGACACATACAAGCCCGGCGTTTACGTCCTGCCGAAGAAGCTGGATGAAGAAGTGGCGCGCCTGCACCTCGAGAAAATCGGCGTGAAGCTGACGCGGCTCACGCCAGGAGCAGGCCGACTATATCGGCGTGCCCGTGGAAGGCCCGTACAAGCCCGATCACTACCGCTACTAACGCAACCTGTAACGCCGGCGGTCTTTGCCGCCGGTGGGTTTACTGAAAAAGAGCTGGCCGCAAGGCCTTCGGTTAGAATCAAGGGCGGGATGACTGAACCCGCCCTTTCGTTTTTTACGGTGACCTTGCCGGTCTGTACGACGATCCTGGTGTGCGATTTGTATTGGCGTCGGCGTTTCGCGAAGCTCAAGGCCGATTGGGACCGATCCTGCAGGCAGTCCTATGCTCAACGCACCTCGCCGATCCACCGCTGAACCCGCCTTTCCGGTGATATTCTGACTGCATAGGGTGTCCGTGAACACTTCCACGAGCCGGAAACCGCGCGTTCTGGTTTTCATCGTTGCCTATAACGCTGAAAAAACCATCCGCAGCGTTGTCCTCCGCATCCCGGTCGAACTCAAAAATACCTACGACATCGACATCCTGATCATCGACGATTCCTCCGCCGACGCCACCTTCGAAAAAGGCCACGCCGTCAAGCAGGACCCCGCGCTTCCCTTCCCGCTCGTCGTTCTCTACAACCCGCGCAATCAGGGTTACGGGGGCAACCAGAAGCTCGGCTACCACTACGCCATGGAACACGGCTACGATTTCGTCGCGCTGATCCATGGCGACGGCCAGTACGCCCCCGAGTGCCTTCCGCAGCTGCTCGAACCTTTGCGCACCGGCGAAGCCGCCGCTGTGTTCGGTTCGCGCATGATGACGCCCTCCGGCGCGCGCCGCGGCGGCATGCCGCTCTACAAGCTGGCCGGCAACAGGATTCTCACCTGGATCGAAAACCGGATGCTTGGCACCTGCCTCAGCGAATTTCATTCCGGTTACCGCCTTTACTCCGTCGAAGCCCTTTCGCGGATACCCTTCGACCGCAATTCGCGCGACTTCCATTTCGACACCGAAATCATCATCCAGCTGGTGATCGCCGGTCTCCCGATCAAAGAACTCCCCATCCCGACCTATTACGGCGATGAAATCTGCTACGTAAACGGGATCAAGTACGCGCGCAACGTCGTGCTGGCGGTCATCCAGGCCCGCCTGCAGCGTACCGGTCTCTTCTACGACCGCAAGTTCGACTGCGCACCGGCCAACGGGCAGCCCTACGTGCCGAAGTTCGACTACCCCAGCCCGCACACGCTGGCCTTTGAGCGCGTGCGCCCTGGCTCGCGCGTGCTCGATGTCGGGTGTTCCGGCGGATACCTCGGCGCTTACCTGATCGAGCAGAAGCAGTGCATCGTCGACGGCATCGATTCTTTCCCGGGTGGTGGAAGCGCACAGGCCGAAGGTCCGTTGTGCGCGCCGTCTTTCGAGCACGCCGCGAGTCTTTCCGCGTTCTATCTGCATAATCTGAACGACGGCATGCCGGCCCTGGCCTACGAGAAATACGACTACGTGCTCATGCTGGACGTCATCGAGCACCTGGCAAAGCCCGAGCTCTTTCTCGAACAGCTCCGCGCCGCGCTCAGTCTGAAGCCCGACGTCGATGTTATGCTGAGCACCGCCAACATCGGTTTTGCAGTCACCCGTTTCATGCTGCTCGCCGGCCAGTTCAACTACGGCAAACGCGGCATCCTCGACCTGACGCACACGCGCCTCTTCACCTTCAGTTCTTTCGAACGCGCCGTCCGCCAGGCGGGATTCGATATCGTGGAACGCGTCGGCGTGCCCGGACCCTTCCCCCTCGCGCTGGGAAACAACTTCTTCAGCCGTACACTCATGGCCCTCAACCGCCTGCTGATTCACGTGTCGCGGGGCCTGTTCTCCTACCAGATGTTCCTGCGCGTGCGGCCGCAGCCTTCGCTCCGGCTTCTGCTGAGAACGGCGGAAGAACACTCCGCCCGCCGCGCCGAGCTGATCACATTGGGACACGGCAGCGCCCGAGACCGCTCCGCCAACTGAGAATCAGCGGGCCGTGCGTGCACTCCCCCTGCTACCATCGCAGTCGTGTTGCTCCGTCTGATTCGCCTGTTGTGGCGCATCGATAATCGTCTGTCCCGGCTGACCGACAAGCGCCCGGCTGAACCCTTCGATCCCGTCCGGTTGAAACAGATGGAGACGGCTCTCCGCAACCTGCCCGCGGAGAGCGAAGAAGAGCGTCAATACCTCGCCAAGCATATCCCGCGCCTGGCGCGCACTCTCGCGCTCGTACCGCCTCCCCAGGACACAGGCCGCGTGCTCGAACTCGGCTGCTACATGGAGATCACGCCACTGCTCGAGCGCGTGTGCGGATACCGCGAAGTGCGGGGCGCCTACTATGGACCCACTGGCAGGGTGGATTCCAAGGTGATGCATCTTCCCGACGGCGACTTTCGCTGCGAAATCGACCACTTCGATGCCGAGCGCAGTCGATTTCCCTACTTTGACGAGCATTTCGATCTGGTCGTCGCCGGAGAAATCGTCGAGCACATGAGTTACGATCCGATGCATCTGCTGCTCGAATCGCGGCGGATACTGCGGCAGGGCGGCTACCTGCTCATTACCACGCCCAACATCGCCGGCCTCGCGAGTCTCTTCAAACTGCTGAATGGCAGATTCAATCCGGGAATTTATCCGCTCTACAAACGGCCCGGCCCTGTGCCCGAGATGGGCCATGTCCATGAATACACATTCTGGGAGTTGGGCGAGACCCTGAAAGCAGCCGGCTTCGAGATCGACCAGCTGTTCACGACCCGGATTGAGGAATATGTAGACGAATGCTGGTGGTTATTGCGGGTGCTTGCGGAGCACCACTTCAGCACGGAAAACCGGGGTGAACAGACTTGGTGCCTCGCCCGCAAACGCGGCTCACTCCCGGTCGAGCGCTTTCCGCCTTTTCTTTATTCGCCCTGATAGACTGGCGTCTTGAACTCTTCGGGGCTACTTTCTCCTGAATGACCGCCTCCAGACGTGCCGCCGCAATCGACACGTTCCTGCTGGCATGCTGCGTCTGCATCCTGATCGCGCCCCTGTTTCGCCTCGTCTACCTGAATAACTGGCCATCCATCGAAAGCACATTTATCGGCGACGGCCGCCTCCTCTCCGTACATCTCCCGCACCCCGGCTGGCAGCCGCTTTGGTACTGCGGAACGCGCACCGACTACGTCTATCCGCCTGCCCTCCGCTACGGAACCGCTCTCATTTCCCTGCTGGCCCGGGTCCCCCCGGCGCGCGGCTACCACCTCTACACCGCCGTCTTCTATGTTGCCGGGATTCTCTCGGTATATTGGCTGGTCCGCATCGGCTCGCACTCGCGTGCCAGTGCGCTTCTGGCTTCCGCTGCGACGGCACTGGTTTCGCCCTCGTTTCTGTTTCTTCCCGCGCTGCGCCATGACAGCGCGTTCCTCGTTCCGCAGCGATTACATGCGCTGATGGCCTATGGGGAAGGCCCGCACATTTCCGCGCTGGCGGTTCTGCCGGCTGCCGTGGCGGCCGTCCTGCTGGCTCTGCGAAGCCCCAGGCCCGTCTTCGTCGGGGCCGCTGCCGCATTCTGCGCCTTGGTTGTCGCCAACAACTTCTACGGCGCAGCCTCGCTCGCGTTTATTTACCCGATTGCCGTCTGGTCCGTCTGGCTTTGCGAGCGATCCCCGCGACTGTGGAGGCACGCGGCGGCGATTCCGATTCTCGCCTGGGGGCTTTCCGCATTCTGGCTCACACCCTCCTATCTGCGAATCACTCTGATCAATCTGAGGTGGGTTTCGGCCCCCTCCAACACGCACTCGCGCATCGTTTTCGCCGTTGCTCTGGCCTTATACGCGATATTCACTTTTCGGCTGGCCAACTGCAGGCCCGCACGCGGATGGGCCGTCTTCGTGTCAGGCGTTCTGGTGGCGTTCCTGGTGTGGGTCGCGGGTTTCTTCGACTTCAATCTGCGCATGTCGGGAGAAGCCGGACGTTCCGCGCCGGAACTGGATCTTGCCCTGACACTCGCAGGCGTCGAAGTGCTGCGCCACTACTGGAGGAACCCCGCGCTCCGCCTTCCTCTGACTCTGCTGGTGATTGTGTCATTCCTGCCAGCCGCGAGATACGTCCGTCACGCCTGGTCGCCTTTCCCCGAAACAAAAGACATCGCGAACCAGTACGAGTATCGGACCACAAAATGGGTGCACGACCATCTGCCGGGCGCCCGCGTACTTGCCACCGGCACGGTGCGCTTCTGGTTCGATGCCTGGTTCGACAACGCGGAGCCCGGCGGAGGGTCGGACCAGGGAATCCTGAACCAGCATCTTCCGGACGCGTTGTGGATCGCTGTTCACCCTGACCGCGCCGAGCTGTCCGCCCTCTGGCTTCAGGCGCTCGGAACGGACGCCATGGTGGTGCCGGGTGCGAAGTCCCCGGAGGCTTACCACGACTTCCCGCGTCCTGAACTTTTTCGCGGCGCGCTGCCCCTGCTCACGGAAGACCTTCCGGATACCGCCGTGTACGCCGTTCCACGGGTGCACCCGGGCATCGTGCGCATGGTCGATCGGGCGGCCATCGGCGAGGTCGAACGCACTTCATCGGGTATAAAGAGCGAAGACCAGCTGCGCAAGTATGTGTCTGTGATTGAAGACCCCGCCCAGCCCGCCGCGGTTCTGACCTGGCACGGGACCGATGAATTCGAGATAGACGCCGCCGTGTCGCCCGCGCAATCGATCCTCGTTCAGGAGTCGTGGGACCGCGCTCTGGCATGCGGACGAGAACGGAAAATCGCTGCCCGTTCTGCGCGACAACGCCATGGGATTCATGCTGATCGACGCCCCGGAAGGCGCACACCACATCCGCATGCGCTTCGCGACGCCGCCGGAGAACCGCGCCGGCCAGGTAATTTTTCTGATCACCGGCATCGTAATTTTCGTTTTGCTGATCCGCCGCTGAGGTGTACAATCGCACCAATGCGGGGCTGTCGGGCCATTCCGGGTGCCTTGTTATTCGCGGCTTCGCTGGCCGCGCAGATTCCGGCTGTCATCACGCCGCGCCCGTCGCGTGCGGCCTCACAGGCGACGCCGTCTTCCGGCACACTGCGTATCGATTCCTCGCTTGTCGTCATTCCGGCCTGGGTCACCACCGCATCCGGCGCATCGGTCACCAGCCTCACCAAAGAGAATTTCCGCGTGACCGAAGACAACGTCCAGAAAAAAATCGACTACTTCATTAAGGACGACGCGCCTGTCTCCGTCGGCCTGCTCTTCGATGCCAGTGGCAGCATGAAAAGCAAGATGGACAAGGCTTCGGAATCCGTGGCGGCATTTCTCAAAACCGCCAACACCGAGGACGAATTCTTCCTGGTCGAGTTCAACGAACGCGCGAAGCTGACCATTCCGTTTACGCCCGATGCCGAAGCCATCTCCAGCCGCATCTCCCACACCAAGCCGTTTGGCAGAACCTCGCTTTTCGATTCCATCGAGGTGGCTCTGAAGCACATGAAGAAAAAGGCCCGCCACCAGCGCAAGGCGCTCGTGATCGTCTCGGACGGCGGCGACAACTGGAGCTGGCACACGGCGGGCCAGATTCGCAGCGCTCTGCTTGAGTCGGACGTACAGCTCTATGCGATGGGCATCTTCGATGCAGAGCTGGCGAAAAGCCCCGCCGAAAACCGCAGAGGTCCGGCGCTGCTCGACGATCTGGCCACGCAGACCGGTGGCCGCGATTATCCCGTGGATAATCTCAACGATCTCCCCGCCATCAGCGAGAAGATCGGCCTCGATCTGCGTAACGAGTATCTGCTCGGCTACTACGCAGACGATTCACGGGACGGCAAGTATCACCATGTGAAGGTGAACGTTACCGCCCCGGAAGGCATGCCTGCACTGCGGGCAAATTACCGCAGGGGCTACTTCGCCACGGCGCAGTAGTGGTACACGCGACGCCAGTCGCGTTCGTTGTTCGCCGCGAAAACGCGGCTTGCGCCGCGTGTACCTTACCAGCGGAACCCGAAAAGTCACCGGCAGGAGATCAAAGTGTCCGCCGCTGAGGAACACATGCTCCCAGCGTGCTTCGGCGAACACTTTGCCGCGTCCGATGGCCCCGACGGTTACGCCGCCCCCTACGTCGAACCCCGGCTTATTGACGGAATATGTGAGCGGGATCGGCACCGGCCCGTTGACCGGCGCACCGAATCCAAGCGACGGGATATAGGCGCTGGTCGGCCCGGATTGGGCCGAACTGAATTACCGGCACACCCGAAAAAAGCCGCCTCCGGACCTCAGGTAGAAGTCGAACCGGCTCCGCGGCAGCAGATGGTACACGGGATCGAGCGTGGCGTGCATGACATCGACGTGCCCGCCGGGTACGCCAGGCGCGAACGCCGCCGGACTGCTGATCGGCAGTGAATCGTAGCCCACGTTGATCCCGGCGCCAATATGAGACAAGAAGTTGTAGTCAAAACCGCCCTTCACGTATCGCGCCGCACAACAGCAAAGCGAAACGTTTCATCGCATACCTCCGGGGGAGGGCGGTGCAACGACCGGTCCATTGTGGGAATTTTTTCCGGCGGGCTCTTATGCCCGCGGCTGCTGCGCGGTTGGCGGCTGCGGCGGTTTCGGCTGCGACGGCTTGGCCGGCGTCTGCGCCTTCACCGGACTGATGAGAATATGCGCGTTGCGGCCTTCCATGCGCGCGCTCCCGTCGACCGCACCGTACTGCGCCAGATCTTCGGCAAACCGCATCAGCAGCTTGCGCCCCAGATCGGTGTGCGCGATTTCACGTCCGCGGAACTGCACCACGGCCTTCACGCGATTGCCTTCCTGCAGAAAACGGATCGCATGATTTTTCTTGAAGTCGTAATCGTGATCGTCGGTGTTGGGACGGAACTTGAGTTCCTTTACCTGCACGATGTGCTGTTTTTTCTTCGCCTCGTGCGACTTCTTCTTCATCTCGTACTGGTAGTGACCGTAGTCGATCGCTTTGGCGACCGGAGGCACCGCCGTCGGAGACACCACCACGAGATCGAGACCCAGTTCCTGCGCGCGCCGCAGTGCGGCGGCGGTAGGCATCACTTCAGCGGTCCCGTCAGGGAATACGGCGCGTACTTCTTTGGCCCGTATCGATTCGTTCACGTTTTCGCGGCGGTTGGGCTTGCGGGGAGGGAAATTTCGGCCAGGAATCATGCGCAGGAGAAACTATTCACCAACATATGTTCAGTGTACCGCCGGAAACAGGCAAAAGTCCAGGCACAGTTTTGGACGTTCTTACTGAATTGTCGTCCTCAGCAACACACTGCAGCCCGCACCAGCTTCTCAGCCCTTTTCCAGTCGCGCTCTGCCGTACCCTCAGGCCGCCCCGCAAATTCCCAGATCAAACGCGCCGTTTTGCGGATTTGCTGTTCATCTCCCGTTGTGGCCGATTTTGTCCGGCGCATCAGTTCTCTCGCCAGACAGTCGCGGGCATGGCTGTGTGCGGCGCTTGCCGCTTCGACAGCCTCAACAGCGGTGTGAAAATCCTCCGTGCCGGTTTGGCCGGAGTCGATCAGCCGCTGCAGCTTGTTGAGTTTGTCCGCGTATTCCTGAAAGGTGACGCGGTACCCATTCTCCAGCGCACAGGCCGAAGGGTCCGTTGTGCGCGTTGAGCCATGCGGCGCCGAGGCCGTATATGGAGCCTTAGCCTTGCCTTCCTGTGTGCGCGGGGCCGTCATGCTTATAAGACGGTCCAGGGGCCGCAAGGGTTCGCGATTTCCTCATAAAATTTCCTTCACCGCGGCTCGAAGACGTTCGCGTCCGGCCGATAAGTGGTTCAGATGGAAGCCCGCCTCGGGAATCAACTATTTGAAAACGCGATCCGCATCTTCGATGTGGCGAGTGCAGACGGGAGCGCGAACGATTTCACCGAGGCGCAGGATTTCGCTCTGCTGATCCGTCCCGGCGGCGGCCTGCATTTCGTCATGGAATCGCCGTTTTCCATCGAGGCCGCGGCAGCATACGCCGGGGCGCAGAGTGCCTTCCGCATCACGCGATCCCGCCACGCTGTACGAGTCGAGGGTCGCAGCGGCTGCGCGGACTGCGTAATCGAACAACGCAATCCTCGCCGGATTCTGCTTCCCGATCAGCCGCTCTACTGTATTACTTCGCCGCTGCTGACGGCGGGCTCGGCTTCCTGAAGTTCACCCGAGGCTGGAGGAGCCGGCGAAATCGTTTCATCGATGCGCCGCGCGTACCTGGGCGAACGTGCCAGCATCATTCCCCAGAGCACATGCCCGATCTCGAGCTGCCGCACCGGCGCATAAACGGCGATCAGCGGATTGACATGCGGCAGCAGCAGATCGACAAGCAGGAAATAAACTCCGATTCCCGCCAGCGCCCCCAGAAACGTCAGCCCTCGCGTGCGCTTCTCCCTCCAGATGCATCCCCAGAAAAGCCCCAGGACCCCATAAACGGCCAGGATAGCCGCAATCCCCGTCCACGACCCGTGCATGAAGTGATTGCGATAAACTCCACCGCCGAAAAAAGTCGTGGCAAACAGATTCGGTGTGAGCCAGACCGATCGACCCGCAAAAAACGAGGCGAGCATCAGCCAGGCAATCAGAATCAGCGCACCGACCACACCGGCCTCAAGGCCCGCCAGTGGGTATCGCAGCCCGCCGCGGCGTCTGCCGATTTCCGAACTGCCGCTCCCGTCCGCCGCGCGCATCACTACATCAAGCCTATACTGGCGAGTGGGGAAAGGCAAAACCCCCGAAAGCCGGAGGAGTGCACAGCCCGCCACTCGGGCGGGCGTTGTGCGCGGATCAAAAATGCGTAATCGGGTGGTCGTCACCGGAATCGGCGTTGTCAGCCCCAACGGCATCGGCAGAGAGAACTTCTGGCGCGCCACGCGGGCCGGCCAGAGCGGTGTCGGAAGAATCACGCGCTTCGATCCCGCCGGCTTCCAGGTGCA
The DNA here is from genome assembly GCA_963832905.1 of Terriglobia bacterium. Taxonomy (GTDB): domain Bacteria; phylum Acidobacteriota; class Terriglobia; order Bryobacterales; family Bryobacteraceae; genus BOG-234. Next base: position 45,134 of record CAWHVO010000005.1, read on the forward strand.
GATAGCCGGCGAAGTCTGCGGTTTTGACGAATCCGCCGAGGTGGAGCCGAAGGACCGTCCCCACGTTTCGCGCTGCGTTCCGCTCGGCGCGGCCGCCGCGCGCGAAGCCATCGCCGACGCAGCCATGGAACCCGGCCGCATGACCCGCGACGAACTGCGATCGGTCGGCGTGATTGTCGGTTCCGGCGGCGGCTCGCAGGAGTTCACCGAAGAGCAGTACCGGCTCTACTACGGCGGCCACGAGAAACAGTGCAGCGTTTATACTGTCCCCACCTCCACCATCGGAACGCTGGCCAGCGAAATCTCCATGCGCTTCGGATTTCGCGGCATGAGCCACATCATCTCGACCGGCTGCACGTCTTCGACCGACGCTATTGGCTACGCCTGCCGCACTATCCAGTGCGGCGCGCTGCCCTGGATGCTGGTGCGGCGGCGTCGATTCGCCCATCGCCCCGCTGATCCTGCGCGGCTTCATGGTGATGCGCATCCTGACCTCGCAATGGAACAGCGAGCCGGAACGGGCATCGCGGCCGTTCTCGCGCGACCGCAGCGGATTCGTGCTCGGCGAAGGCGCCTGGTTCTTCGTCATGGAGGATATGGACACGCGCGCGCGCGCGGCGCGCATATTTACGGCGAAGATCGCCGGCTATGCTTCCACCTGCGAGGCCTATCATCGGGTTCGCCTGGAAGAGTGCGGCGAGGAACCGGCGCGCACCATGGAGATGGCGATGGCGGAAGCCGGCATCGGCCCCGACGCCGTCGGCTACATCAACTATCACGGCACATCGACTGAACTGAATGACCGCATCGAGACCCGCGCCGCGCGTCTCGCCTTCAATGGCCATGCTTACAAACTTGCGGGATCGTCGCTCAAGAGCCTGATCGGTCACCCGCAGGGGGCGTGCGGGGCGGCAGGCGTGGCCGCCACGCTTCTGGCGATGCGCGACGGCATCGCGCCGCCCACCATCAATCTGGAAGACCCGGATCCGGAATGCGATCTGGACTACATCCCGCACTGGGCCCGCCGGCTCGACTGCGAGTACGCTCTGGCAAACTGTATTGCTTTCGGAAGCAAGAACTCAGCGCTGGTTCTGCGCCGCCTGTAATGCTTGTCGCGGACGGCTACGTGTGGTGGAGTGCGGAGGCTTCCTGTTCCCGGTCGGTTCTGTTCCCCACCAGACCGGCGACATAGCGCGCTGCGATGCGCCCTTCGGCCCTGAATTCCGCTGCGAGAAAACGGCAGTCCCGGGCTATATCCATAACGAAATTAAAAACTTCGTGCGGAGCCCGCGCGGCTTCGGCACGAAACGAATAATAATCGTCACCGAGCGACGCAACGTCCGCGTTCGCTTCATACCTGAATTCGGGTTTACCCACCCGCAGACCGCCAGCTTGTACGCTGGCGGTCGCGGTGAGGGAAGCGACCGTTAATAGAAGAAGAAGGAACGAAGACTTAGACACAACCGTTACCAACAGTCTCAGTGTGGTACCGGTACCGCTGTCTCGCAAGACTGCAATTAGTTGAATGCCGTTGCAGTCTCAGACATACAACGAAAGTTGGGAGAGGTTCGTACAAAAAACCGGCAGGCTCCCGGAGGAGAGAGCCTGCCGTCTCACCAAAAGAGCCATCAGACGCTCGGAGGAGTGCGCCCGCTGGCTGGACTGCCTTTTGATCTACGTGTAAGGATGAGTCACGCGTAGAAGCAGTGCCACTTGTGAAAACTCTCGGGGACCTATTCCCACTCATTATGACGGTTAATTGACTATCCCGGTTACGACAGCTCCACTTGGTATACTTCCGTCCGAAGTCTTACGACAACGTAAACTTTATCACGAAACATGCAGTTCTCCAAAGCAAACTTTGTTAGGTCCAGTCCAATGCATACGTAAACATATAAAAATAAATGGCTTAACGAAGATAAAACAAACTCAGCCGGGGCAGTCCGGCGCGCTCCAGCGTCATCCGGTCGAGGAATTGCGCTTCCAGCATAGCGATCTGGGGCGCTGTCATCTTGCTCCGCCAGGGTCGCAGATGGGCATCGAGGTCACGCCGCGCCGCCAGCGCCTGGTCTTCGGTTTGCCGGACCCGCGCCAGCGCAATCAGCTTCTGTTCCAGAACGGTCAGCCGCTGTTCAAGCGCTTCCAGATCCCCTGCCAGCCCCGGCAATCCCGCCGCAATCTCGTCCAGTGCGTCCGCCACCGCCGCGAACTCCGACCCCGCCCGTCGCCCGCACCGCAGCCGCATTTCGCTCGACATACCGTCGCAGATCTTCATCGGGAAACGGGGCCGATTCTCTCTTCTCCGGGCGCCCCGCCCCCGCATCGGCCATGCGCTGTGCTTCGGTCATCACCGCCTGGGTGCAGTAAGCGATCGAATTCACCATCTGCACGCGCGACCGTCTTCGCGCGCCATTTCTCGAACGGCGGCATCGATACCGCGCAGCACGGCTTCGAGCGGCACGCCCGAGTTCTTCCACGTTTCGATCAGCGCCCAATCGAGCGGCGAGAGCAGGAACAGGCTGGTGCCGCGCGCCCTCTGAAAATGCTCTTCGATCTCGGTGAAGTAGTTGAAGTAGTTGCTGAACGCTTCCACTTAATGCCGTCTCGGGTACACGCGACGCCAGTCGCGTTCGTTGTTTGCCGGGAAACGCGGCTTGCGCCGCGTGTACCACTGGGCCAATACATCAGCGCATACGGTCCCAGATCAGCCGCAGGCCTTCGAGTGTCAGGTTTTCGTCCACGTATCGGATGTAGCGCGACCCGCCGGCGATCAGCCCGGCTTGGCCGCCGGTTGCGATCACACGCGTCTCGGCGCCGAGTTCTTCGATCAGCCGCTCGACCGTGCCGTCGATCGCGCCGATCGCGCCGTAGTAAAGACCGGACTGCATGCTGGCCACCGTATTCGTGCCGATCAGCTTGCGGGCTTGCGGAAATCGACCAGCGGCAGCCGCGCCGTCTCGGCTGAAAAGCGCCTCGGCGGAAATGCCGATGCCCGCCGCGATAATGCCGCCCAGATACTCCGCATTGGCCGAAATCGCATCGAACGTGATGGCCGTGCCCAGATCGACGATCACGCACGGCCCGCCGTATTTGTGCAGCGCCGCGACGCTGTTGACGATGCGGTCCGCGCCCACTTCAGCCGGATTTTCATAGAGGATCTTCAGCCCGGTATCGGTTGTCGGCCGTGACGAACATCGCCTCGATGTCGAAATATCGCCGCGCCATCTCGGCCAGCGCGCTGTCGAGCGGCGGCACCACGGAAGAAATGATGATGCCGTCGAGCGCCTTCGGGTCGAGCGAGGCGAAGCGCAGCAGATTCGACAGCAGGATTCCCCACTCGTCGGACGTCTGTTCGCGGACGGTGCGCAGGCGGCGATGGTCCACCAGTTCGCCGCTCTTCGAAGATGCCGACGGTGATGTTGGTATTGCCGGCGTCGAGTGCGAGAAGCATAGGTCCAGTACCAGATCTACATGTATGCCGGGACCGCGATGCCCAGCACCGCCAGCGTTCGCTCCAGCTGCTGCGCGGAAGAAATCCGTCATCCAGAGCAGGAACACTTTGCGCTCGCGATCCGGCTCGGCCAGCACCGGATACTGATGATAGAAATTGTTGAACGCCTGCGCAAGCTGGAACGCGTATTTCGCCACGTGCGCCGGCTCGCCGGCGGTGACCGCGCGTTCCACCGCCGAATCGGCTTTCGACGCCGCCAGCAGCATCTGCCAGAAATCCTCCGACGCCAGCTGCCGCGCCATGGCCTCGCGCGTCAGTTCGGCCGCGAAATCGGGCAGCGCCTCGCCGCGCTCTTCGAGCTTGCGGAAAATGTTGCGCGCCCGCACCGCGGCGTACTGCACGTAAGGACCGGTCTCGCCTTCGAAGCTCAGCGCCTCCTGAAAATCGAAGGCGATCACCGTATTGCGCGTGAACTTCAGCAGGAAATAGCGCAGCGCGCCGATGGCGATCTGCGTCGCGACCGCGCGCTGCTGCCGCCGCGTTGTCTTCCGGATGCCGCGAGGCCACTTCGTCCAGCGCCTTCTCGATCAGCTTGTCCATCAGGTCGTCGGCCTTCACGCCCAGACCCTTGCGGCCGGAAACTTCGACGTACGGCCGTTTGCGCGTCTTCTTCCGAAAGCTCGATGCCCAGATCCGCGCAGCAGCGCGGCGAGAGCGCCACCATCTCGTAGGAGAAGTGGATCGACCGCTCGGCCTGCTCGTCGTATCCCAGCGCCGCGCAGCCCCGCCACCACCACGTCCTGCAGATACGACTGCCGCGACGTCGATCACGTTGTAGACCGTGCGGCCGTGCCCGAACGCGCGGCGCCGGATTCGGCTGCGGCTCATCGGTCGAGACCCAGACTTCGTGCCCGTCGGTGTAGCGTCGTCAGCGGCCGGTAGTAAAAATCCTTGCCCAGCAGGCCGAATTTCCAGAGCTGATAGGCGATGTCCTTGCCGACGTACGTCACCGTGCCGTTCGACCGCACGATCACTTTGCTGTCTTCGTTGGCTTCGTCACCGCCGCGAAAGCCGCGCGGCATCACCCAGCAGCCGGCGTTCTTGCCTTCGGTTTCGAAATAGATCGCCTTGCGCTCTTTGAGCAGCTCGAACGCCGCCGCCCAGAATTGCAGATGCAGGATCTCGCTCTCGCGCGGCAGCACGTCGTATTCCATGTTGAGCCGCAGCATGGTGGCGAGGTGCGCGTTCACGATGGCGTCGGCCACCAGGTGCGCCAGCTCCGCCAGTTCGCCTTCGCCCGCTTCGATGGCGTGCAGCGTCTCCGCGCGCCACGCGCAGCGCTTCCGGATGGTCCTTGTAATGACTGCGACGTGCGCGGCGTAAAGATCCCAGCAGATAGTAGTCGAAGCGCACGGCAGGGTCTGCGATCAGCGCGCGCAACATCGGCCGGCGGTTTGCTTCTCCAAGAAATGGAAGCCCGGCCACCACGTCGGCCACCTGCACGCCGGTGTTGTCGATGTAGTTCTGCACTTCGACGCGATTGCCGCGCGCGCGCAGCATGCGCACAAACGTGTCGCCCAGCATGGCGTTGCGCAGGTGGCCGATGTGCGCCGCTTTGTTCGGATTGATGTTGGTGTGCTCGACGATGATCTTTCCGCCGGCACCCGGCCGCGGCATGCTCGATCGCCGCGCAGCAGCGCCGCGCCATACGCGCCGCGATCGAGGCGGATATTGATGTACCCGTTGCCGGCCACTTCCATCGCCGCGACGCCGGGGATTTCGCCGACCGCCTCCACCAGCTCCGCGGCGATCTTCTTCGGCGCCTGCTTCAGACTTTTGGCGAGCTGAAACGCGACGGGCACGGCCATTTCGCCGAACGACGTCTGCCGCGGCTGCTCGAGCGCAAATGCCGCATCGACGCCGAACTGCGCGCTGCAGACGGTCGCGAAAAGCCGCATGAATGGTCTTTTCCAGAGAATGAAACACGGAAATTTGAGTATACGAGTGCCTTCGCCTTTCTCCGCGGTCTCTGCGTCTCCGCGGTGAATTCAATGCCCATCCACCGCCGAGACGCAGAGGGCGCAGAGAAAAATACATTTCTTACCCGCCTCTTAGCAATTTCTTATCAATCCGGGCCTAACGTGGAACTGGTGTTAAAGAGGGTTCCAATCCATGATCGTCATGAAGTTTGGCGGCTCCTCGCTCGAGTCCGCCCAGGCTGTTCAACGCGTAGTTTCCATAGTCAGCTCTCACGCTGACCACCATCCGGCCGTCGTCGTTTCGGCCATGGGTAAAACGACCGACCGTCTTCTCTCCATCGCCCGCTACTTCGCCGCGGGCAAGTCCCAAGCCGCCTCCCGCGAACTGACCAGACTCCGCCAATTCCATCTCAACGAAGCCGCTTACCTGGCGCGCGCCGCGCAGGCCATCCGCCTCGACGCGCAAATCTGCGAATTGTTCGACGAACTCGATGGAGCGCTTCGTGCAGTGGCTGCCGCTGGCAAGCTTACGCCGCGTCTTTCCGATGCCGTTCTGAGCTTCGGCGAGCGTCTATCAAGCGTCATCGTGACCGCCGCGCTACGTCAGGCCGGCATCGATGCCGTTCATCTCGACGCCCGCAACGCCATCGTCACCGACAGCCGCCACGGCGAAGCCGCGCCGCTCCTGATCGAAACCAATGCCCGCCTGCGCCGTCGCATCCCGCGCGAGCGCGTCGCCGTGCTGGGCGGTTTTATCGGCGCCACCGAAGACGGCGTCACCACCACGCTCGGCCGCGGCGGTTCCGATTTCACCGCTGCCATCGTCGGCGCCGCTCTCTCCGTCGATGAAATCCAGATCTGGACCGATGTCGACGGCATGCTCACCTGCGATCCGCGCATCGTGCCCGACGCCCACCGCCTCCGCACGGTCTCCTATGCCGAAGCCGAGCAGATGGCCAAAGCCGGCGCGAAAGTTCTCCATCCCGCCACCGTGCTTCCCGCTGTCCGCCAGGGCATCCCCATCACGATCCGCAACTCCCGCAACCCCGCCGCCCCCGGCACCCGCGTCGTCCGCGAAAGTCCCTGCGACGGCGCGGTGATGTCGATCGCCTGCCGCACCGGCATCGCGCTGCTCCAGCTGGTTCCGCGCAACACCCCGGTCACGGCGGATTTCGGCAGCGATATCTGGGATGCGTTTCAGAAAGCCGAGGTGGCTTTCGAACTTCTTGCCACTTCGCGCAGGGAACTTTCGGTGGTGGTCGATGCCGCCGCTCTCACACCGGCCTTCATGGCCCGCCTGCAGGCGCTCGCCGAGGTCGAAGTGCAGAAAGATCGCGCCCTCGTGACGCTCGTCGGCCACAACGCCTCGCGCAATCCCGTGAATCTGGCGCGCGCCTCGCAGCAGCTTCGCCGCACGCCGGGCGGCGCAGTGCTCGGCTGGTCTTCCGACTCCCGTTTCGCTTTCGTTCTTTCCGCCGACTCTCTCAACGCAGCCGCCGAGGCGCTGCACAACGAATTCTTCGGACAGCCTGACGCCGCACATTTCGCGTCCCCGATCGCTCGAAATCCGGCGGACGGCAAAAAGCTGACGCCCCTCCACGCCGCAAGCCCGCGATTCCAAAGGATCGTGGATGGCCCGCCGCCTGCCTCACGATGGGCATGGCAATCGGATCTCTGATCAATCTGGCAGGCAGCGCCGTGCATTCTTTCATTCAGGGGAATGCCGGCAGCGCCGCCAACTCCACTCCGTTCGCCCAGGTTCTCAACAGTCTCGAACAGGTGCAGCAGACGAATCCCGCCCAGTACAAATCGGTGACGCAGCAGATTTCGACCAGCCTGCAGGCGGGCGCGAAGTGGGCGACAGCCAGCGGCAATTCCGTGCTCGGAGGTCAGCTATCGCGTCTGTCAGCCGATTTCAGCGTCGCGTCGAACAGCGGCCAGCTTCCGAATGTCCCCGATCTGGCGCAGGCATTTCAGACGAATCGCGTCGTCTCGCCCGCCGCGACGATCATCCATTCGGCGCTATCGAATGCTCGGGGGCCCGTCCTTTGAGCCATTGCGGGGCCGCCACAGCGTAAGCACTCCGGCCACGCTGAAGAGCACGCCGGCTGTCAACTGAAACAACATAAGATCGCCGCCTCTGCGATAACTGCGCACGGCGAGCACGAGCCACAAGATTCCGGCCAGCAGGTATCCCCATCCGGCGATCTTTCCTCTACCGCTTCGCACGTCGCAGCCCGCCGATCCCCGCCACAATGCACAGCGCACCCGCCGCCAGCTGCAGCGGCGCGAGATTCAGGCTGCCCGCCCGCGGCAGGTGGGTGAAGTTCAGAAACTCCGGCGCATAGAGATTGCGCAGCACGGTCAGCGTCCAAAGCACTCCGGTGATCAGCAGCAGCCACGGCGCAAATTTCCAGGTACCGTTCATCAGCTGCATCGTATCAATGTTTCCCCGCATCCTGCAGCGTCAGCTTCAGGCGCGTCGATGCCGTATCGATCAGCAGTTCCCAGTCGTTGGCCGCTTTGCCCGACGGCTTCGGAAAATAAAGATATCCCGCCACCGGAACATTCGTCTTTCCGTCCGGCAGCGACTTTGCCCACAGTTCCTGTTCGATCGCGCCGAGTTTCGACACCGTCGAAGGCGGCGGATAATCTTCCACCTCCCCTCCCAGAACCGACCCGCTCTGCTGTCCGTCCGCCGGAGGGATCATCCGCCCGCGCGCGCCCGCGGCACCGGTGGCTTTGAACAGGTCAACCGGTCTGGTCTGCGACGGTACCCGTTCCCGCGCGATCTGCGCCGCCATCGCATCGGTGTCCACCATGCGCGCGGCAATCCGGCCGCTTTCGGTACGCAGCGTAAAAGCATCGGGCGCGATATCGACATCCGCGCCCTTTGCCGGATAGACACCCACCTCGATCACCACGTATCCGGCCCGGTTCAGATCCGCGGCGAACATTTTCTTCACATCGGCGGCCGGAATCCGCACCGCGCCGATCTCGAATGATGCAGTCAACTCGCGCGCCGCGTAATCTGTCACCATCGCGCGCGGCCTGAGACCTGGCGACGCGGCCGTCAGCATCGCGGCCAGCGCGATCCACAGAACCAGCCTCCGCGCAGGCATGACACCGATTCTAACGTGCAACGTATGTACCGGTACTCACAATTATTTCAGTTACGTTACGGTGCCCAAAAAAATAAATGACAGGCATTGTTTATTTTCCGAGCGTGAAGTTATCATTCAGGAGCGCTGGCGGAGGTTCACTGAAAACTATGACGAAACAAACGATTGCAGCGTTAATCCTGTGCGCGGGCGCGGCCATCGGTCTCACCACTCCGGCACGCGCAGGCGACATCTTGGTTACCCCGACGTTCGACAGCTCCAATCAGACCGCGCCCCCGGACACGACCGATTATGAGGGCAACTTTTACGATGGCACGCAAGCCCCCTACGACCTTACGATCGGCACTTTCGACTTCACGATCCCGACCGGGGAGAGTGTCATCGGCGCCACGATATCCGGAACGTTTGGCGATCAGAACGGCGACACCGGAACTGCTTTGGCAGACCTGTTTGTCCTTGGCGGGACCATCCAAGTGGGCGAATGCGACCTTGAAGCGGATGGAGTCACCTACCCCCCTTGCGCTACTTCAAACGAACCGTGGTCCTACACCTTCAGCTCCACCGATCTGGGCAACCTCGCGACGGACTTTTCCACCGGCTCTCTCGACTTCACTGCCATTCAGAACGGATTCGGCTCTCTCATCGTGGGTGACCCGACCCTGGACATCCAGGTGACTCCGGAGCCTGCGTCCATCTTTACGTTAGCCGGAGGTCTGCTTGCATTCGCAGCTTTCCGCCGCCGCAAATAACCATTGAGTCAACTCAGCCTGTTTCAACCCAGAGGAGAATCCCGGAAATGAAGCATAAGGTCGTCCTGTTCGCGGCGCTGACCCTGTGCGCCGCGCCTTCATTTGTGAACGCCCAGATAGTCACCTGGACCCTTGCTCAAGGCAGCACGCCCACTCAATCCCAGCTTTCCGGAGGCCCGTGGACTCTCTCTCAGGGCGAACCGGAGACAACCTACTGCACTTCCGGCGGCACAGGAACGCCCATCGTGAACCCTTCGACCACCTCGAACACGATGAACCCGTTCTACTTCCCCTTTGTAACCGGAAGCGGCAACAATCTCCAGGGCTACTTCGACTACCGCCCGGACGCCATCAACGAAGCCATCATGGCCGCGAATTCCACCGACGGCGGTCTGACCTGGCACTTCCAGCAGATGGTGGCGAACCTCTCGCCGGACTGTCCCGGCGCCAACCCCCCTGCGGGAAACGATGCCGGTCAAGGACATGCTCACACCCTTTCATTCCTCGGCACGACTTGGATGTACACACTCGACCGCCGCAATTTCTATGTGGACAACACCGGCCTGATCGTCCAGCGCCTCACCCCCAACATTCCTGGCGGCCAGCCTCTGAAGCCCAACCCCGCCGTAACCACGTTTACGCCCCCGGGGGCATTTTCCAATAGCCCTTCGCTTCCCGCCGGCGTCTCTCTTTTCACCAGCTGGGATTTCAACGAGCCAGCCGACGCCAACACGCCGACGACTATCCCCAATGTCAGCGGGTCGTTCACCATCAACAACAGCCCGGTGCCCACGATCGGCGCCGGTACCGCTACCCCGCTCGGGATGACCAACAATTACACCTTCAGCACCTCGCCGGCTACCCAGGGCAGCAATGCCGGCGCCGACGTCACCAGTGAATCGGGAAGTACCGACCCCAACAGCGACTTCAACTCCCTCGCATGGCGTGTCCGCGGGCTCACTAACAGCGCCGGCCCCCCTGGGACAGGCAACGGGTGGAATACCGCCGCTCCCGAGTACTCGCAGGGCGCCGAGTTCGATGTGCCAACCAACGGCTACTACCACGTCGTTTTTCAGTACGACTGGAGCGTCACCGCCCAGGGCTTCCGCGACCTCCAGGCGCAGTACAACATCGATATCACCAACCCCAACGGATGGACCAACGTCGGTCCGATTCAGGTCACGCCTGACGGCGGCGGCTTCATCAACCAGATCACAATCGACTTCACCGCTCTGGGCATCGCTGGTGTCGATAACAACCCGAGCTTCGGCGTCCGCCTGGTCGGTGTCTACGACCCGAGCTTCACAGGAGCGGGAACTCCCTGCCCGTCCGCTCCCTGCACGTATACCGGCGCCACCCTGACGAACGGCCAGCCCACGGTCTACAACAACAACTCCGGTAACTGGCAATTCGACGAAGTCAACTTCTTCGGCAACACCTCACCGGGCACCACCACCAGCCCGATCTCGACGGTCACCCCGACCCGCACCACCGGCCTCCTGGACCCCGACGGAATCCTGGCCGTCGTACCCGGCACGTACCCCGTGAAGGTGCTGTACGTTCAAAAACAGGTCGAGGGCGATTACAGCTTCCCCACCGCGCAGCAGTGCAATAATCCGCCGGTTGTGACGCCGAATTACCCTTATACTCTGTCCGCCAACCACGACATATCAACGGTTCGCCTGGCGACCACCACGAACGGTGTCAACTTCATAGACAAGGGCCCGGTCAACGGTCTCAATGATCCCACCACCGTCTCCTATGCCGGCATCCGTTACGTTTCGCCCAACGGCTCCCTGATTTCGCTGCCTGGTGGCAACTGGGGACTCTTCTTCGGCGCGGGCAACTGCATCGACGCCGACTCCGACTCCTTCCACGCGATTGCTTACGCGGAATCTCCCGACCTGGTGAACTGGACTGTCTACAACGGCATCAACAACCCGATCGTCTCTCGTCCGACTGCCACGTTCACCGATCAGGCTACGAGTAACTCGCTGACCATCCCGGCTACCACGCCCGTGGTCGGCGCCACGCAGCCCTGGTTCGCCGGCCGCGTCTACGCTCCGAACGCGATCGTGAACTCCCAGAACAACGGCGTCAGCCTGATCTTCGACGGCTACGATACGGGCTACGCAGCCAAGAAATCAAACAACCCCGCCAAGATGGTGAAAGATATCTCAAGCTATCGCAACATTGGCCAAGTGTCCCTTTCCTCCGGCGGCGTAGTCATTCACTGATATCACGCAGTCCTCCCGGACAGGCCCGGTCGCGCGAAAATCGCGGCCGGGCTTTTTTGTTGGTGCAGACAGGCGGCTAAACTCGTCGTATGCAAACGCCGTCATTCGACCCCGGCCTGACGCAGCGCTATGACGGGCCGCTGAGCCGCGTCATCAACCGCGACGGAAGCCTCAACGTGCTGCGCCGCGGCACTACATGGCGCGACACCAATCCATACCTTCACCTCGTCAGCACCTCCTGGCCGAAATTCTTTGGCTGGATCCTGCTCACCTATGTCGTGACCAACTGTGTTTTCGCCACGGTTTACTTTCTGCTCGGGCCGGGCACTCTGCGCGGCGGAATGGATGGCGACCCCGTCTACGCGCAATTTCTGCAATGCTTCTTCTTCAGCTCGCAGACTCTCACCACCGTCGGATTCGGCGCTATCTCACCCGCTACACCCGCCGCCAATACCCTTGCCGCTCTCGAGGCGCTGTCCGGCCTGCTCGGATTCGCCGTCGCCACCGGCCTGATGTTCGGGCGCGTCTCGCGGCCCTCGGCGCGCATCGGATTCAGTAAACAGGCGCTCATCACTCCCTATCAGGAGGGCACAAGTTTTCAGTTCCGGGCGGTGAACCGCCGCGCCAACACTCTGATCGAACCTTCCGCCACTTTGATGATTATGACCGTCGATCGCAGCGACAGTAAAACGCGCCGCGAATTCACCCTGCTGAAGCTCGAGCGTCCCGGCGTCATGTTGTTTCCTCTGACCTGGACCATCGTCCACCCCATCGACACCGAGAGTCCTCTTTTCGGAAAAACGGCCCGCGATCTGGAAGACCTGCAGGCCGAATTCATTGTGCTCATCAAGGCGTGGGACGAGACTTTCGCGCAGACGGTGCATCAGCGCCACTCCTATCGGTATGACGAGCTTGTCTGGGGTGCGAAGTTCACATCCGCGTTCTTCGTCGACGGCGCAGGCAACCTGAAGCTGGACGTCGGCAAAGTCGGCGACCACGTCACAGAGAACGCTCCAGCACTGTCATCAGCTCCGCAGGGGTCAGTGCAACCGCATTAGCCTTCATGCTGTTCGCGCGCGCGGCTTTCGCTGCCAGCTCCGGCGCGTGTTCCGTTCCGACGCCATAAGTGCGCAGGGGAGGAATCCCGAGTTGCTTCGTCAATTGCCCGACCCACTCCGCGCCTTCCTCCGGCGTCGCATCCGGTGACTGCGTGAGGCTGCGCGCGACCTCGCGGTAACGGGCCAGCCCTGCCCCTTCGGGATCGCGTTCCCGCAGCGCCGCGATGTTTGCGCGCATCCCCGCCGGCAGCAGTGCGGCGCAGATCGCCCCGTGCGGCGCATCGAACATTCCCCCGATCGGCGCGGCAAAACCATGCACCACTCCCAGACCCGCATTCGCCAGCGCCATCCCGCCCAGCAGGCTCGCATAGGACATTCCGGCTCTCGCCTCGGCGTCTTCTCCGTCGCGAAACGCGCGCGGCAGACACTCCGCGGCGCGGCGCATCCCGTCGCGGCACAGGCTGTCGACAAACGGATTCGCCCGCACGCAGACAAACGGCTCGATCAACTGTGTCAGCGCATCGAGACCCGTGCTGGCGGTCACGGCGGGCGGCAGGCCTCGTGTCAGTTCCGGATCCACGATCGCCACTCTCGGCAGCATCAGTGCACTGCGCAGGCTCACTTTCACCCCATGCTCCGGTGAACCCAGTACCGCATTGCGCGTAACTTCGGATCCGGTGCCCGCGGTAGTTGGTATCGCGATGAACGGATACGGCGCGCTTTCGAGCGGCTGCCCTTTGCCGATCACTTCGAGATAATCGAGCAGATCCCCGCTGTTTGCCGCCGCCGCTGCGATAGCCTTCCCCGCATCGATAGCGCTGCCTCCCCCGATCGCGATCACCATGTCGCAACCTGCATCGCGAAACGCCGCGACGCCCTCGCGGATGAGATCGACAGTCGGTTCTTTCGCGACCTGGAACACCTGCCCCGCGATGCTGAATCGCGGATGGCTCCCTGTCACCACAAGCGGTCGTTTCCCGAACTGCGCCGCGATGCCAGCCAGCTGCGCGAACGTCCCCGCGCCGAAAAGGATTCTTGTTGCCGTCGCAAATTCGAACCCAGCGCACAGGCCAGACCCGGGCCGAAAGACGCAATGGTCAGTCTTATCCAGGATAAGGTGAGCCACACGGCTGCGCCTGTGGTCCGGTCCGTTGTGCGCGGAAGACAAAATAGTCACTTCAGATCCGTGAATACCGGCTCATACTCCGCCCGGTCGCGCGGCCCCGCCATCATGCGCTCCACCGTGTCGCGCCATTTCAGATAATGCGCCGTCTCGCGGTGCCGCGCCGGACCTTCCGGGTCGCGATAGGCCTCGATCAGCAGGAATCGCGACGGATCGTCCGCCCTCTGCATGAAATCGAACCGCGCCACCCGGCTCCTGAATGCTGTTACGCGCGTTCTCGATCGTCGCCTCGCGGAATGCCTCGATCGACTCCGCCTTCACGTGCACCTCGATATGGAAGATCTGCATGAGCCCATGATTCTACCACGAGGACCAACCCAGACATCGGGCAATGCGAAGCTCTTAAGTTGGACGCCTACGCCGCATTTCGCTCCCGCGACTACCGCTTCCTGCTGGCCGGACTCTTCCTTTCCAACTTCGGCACGCAGATGCTGTCGCTCGCCGTGAGCTGGGACCTCTACACGCAGACCCGATCAGCCCTCGTCCTCGGCAACGTCGGCTTCGTGCAGGTCGCGCCGTTTCTCTTTTTCGCGCTGCTCGCCGGTCACGTCGCCGACCGCTATGACCGGCGGCGCACCCTGATCATCACCCAGCTGATCGTGCTCGCGGCATCCGTTCCGCTGCTCAGCGGATTCCGCTCCGTATCCGTCATCTACGCCTGCCTGTTCTTTCTCGCGCTGGGACGCGCCTTCCAGTGGCCCGCCCGCCAGGCTCTGCTGCAGCACATCATCGAACCCGATGCGCTGAGCAATGCGATCACGTGGAACAGCAGCGCCAGGAAGTTTCGAGCATCAGCGGTCCCGCCGTGGCGGGCATTCTGCTCGCGACCACCGGCAGCGGCGTCGTCTATATGATCTTCGCCTGCTGCGCCACGCTCGGGCTGGGCTGTTTTTTCGCCATCCGCTATCGCAGCGCGCCCGCCCCCGACCGGCCGCCCACCACCGGCAAATCGCTTCTCGAAGGCATGCACTTCGTCTGGAACAACAAGCTGATCCTCTCGGCGATCTCGCTCGATCTCTTCGCGGTGCTCTTCGGCGGCGCCACCGCGCTGCTTCCCATCTACGCCGCCGACATCCTGCACGCCGGCGCGCGTGGACTTGGCTGGCTGCGCACCGCGCCTTCGGTCGGCTCCGTCACGATGGCGCTGATCCTCGCGCATTCGCCCCGCATCCGCCCCGCCGGTAAAGCACTGCTCTGGGCCGTCACGGGATTCGGCGCCGCGACGATAGTCTTCGGTCTCTCACGCTCCCTCTGGCTTTCGCTCGCGATGCTGGTGCTTGTAGGCGCGTTCGACAACGTCAGCGTGGTGCTGCGCCAGTCGCTGCTGCAGACCAAGACGCCGGACTACGTGCGCGGCCGCGTCCTCGCTTTCAGCAGTATCTTCATCAGTTCGTCGAATCAGTTCGGCGCGGTCGAATCCGGCTGGACGGCCGCGTGGTTCGGCCCGGTTATCAGCGTCGCAGGCGGCGGCGTGGCGACCATCGTGGTCGTCCTGATCTGCGCCGCGCTCTCCGTTCCTCTGCGAAAGTGGAAACAATGACAGGATCGGCGCTGCGCAAGACGGCGGGTTAGCCCACAAACCTCATTTCGCTGAAACCGTGACGCGGTTGCGCCCCTCCGACTTCGCCCGGTAGAGCGCCCGATCGGCCGCTTCCATCAGCGCTTTGGCATCCACATCGGGATCGGATTCCGCCACCCCGAACGTCGCCGTAACGCTGAACGGCGATCCCGCGCCCAGTCCGAACGCCAGCGTGCACAGCCGGTCGCGGATTCGTTCCGCCACCCGCGCACACTCTGCGCGGCCCGTGCGCGGCAGAGCGAAACAGAATTCGTCGCCCCCCAGCCGCCCCGCCATATCGGTAGACCGCAGTTCCGCCCGCACGATGTTGCCGACGGCCTCCAGCACTTCATCTCCCGCCGCGTGGCCGAACCGGTCGTTGATCTCTTTGAAATGGTCCACATCGAACAGGCACAGCGAAGTTCCGAAGTGATCGATGCTCGCGCGCCGCAGAACCGACTGCAATCCGGTCCAGAAATTGTGCCGGTTCCGCAGTCCGGTTAGCGCATCGTAGTTGGCGTGATACGCCAGCTTCTCCTGCGCTGCTTTGCGCGCCGTGATGTCCTGCGAAATACCGACGACCTGTTTCACCAGCCCGTCCGGTCCGCGCTCGAAAGCCGTCTCCACCGCCGACAGCCAGACCCAGTGCCCGTCAGCGTGGCGCATCCGATACTCCAGCCGCCGGATTTCTCCGTCCGGTGCGCTGCGCAGCGCATCGCGATGCTGTTCAATCATTGCCTGATCGTCCGGATGATAGAACTCCTGCTGCAGAGTCGTCATGTTCGGTATGTCTTCGGGCTTGTAGCCCAGCACCGAAGTCACTTCGCGATTGCTGTAGACATTGCGCCGCTCCACGAGGTCGTAAACGCAGAGAATGCCCGGCGTCGTGGCTGCAATTCTCTCGGCAAACGTGCGGTTCCGCTGCAGCTCCGCGTCCACGCGCCTGCGCTCCGTGATATCGCGCCCGATGGCCTGAAGTCCCGTGATCCGGTCGTTCTCCAGCACCAGCTGCACATGCAGCGCCACCCATCGCTCACCGCCGTGACCGTCAATGAGCGGCAGTTCATAATAGCTGCTCTTCAGCCTGCGTCCGAACTGCCGTTTATAGAAGCGCTGCCCGGCCGTGCGTTTATCCTGCCGGACAAATCTCAGCCACGACCTGCCGATTACCTCCGCCTGGCTGAAGTGCAGCAGATCCAGCGCCGCCTGATTGCACAGGGTGAAACGGCCCTGCTCGTCCGTGCGGCAGATAATATCTCCCGCCAGTTCGACGACCCGCCGGTACTGCTCTTCCTTCGACACAAGGTCCTGCCGGACTACGCGCTGCTCAGCCCATATTCGCCAGCCCCCAATGACAATCAGAATCACGGAAACGGTGGAAGCTGCGAGGAACAGAACTCGGCTGACGGCGAACGTACTCTCCTGCCAGACCGTCCGCTCCTTCAGGGCGCGGCTCTCGTCCGCTTCCATCCCGAGGATTGCGGAGCGCAGGTTCGCGCTGACCCCGGCGTTGTCCAGTGCCGCGAGAGCCTTCCGCACATCCCCGGGATTGCCCGCGGCCGACCCATCGGCCGCAGTCGGAGGAGGTAAACTGCCCAGAATCGTTTGTGCCTGCCGATCGATCAGCTGCCGCACCGCCTGCATTTTCTGACGCTGTGCGGCGCTGCCGGCCACGAGGGTTTCAAGTTCCTTCTCGCGCGCCTGCGCCTGGATCAGTGAACGCCGGCAGCGTGCCAGATCGGGGATGCCGGGAGTGACGATGAACCTTCGCGCCGCGGCTTCGGCATCCGTGGCCTGCAGCGAGAGATCCTCCAGTCGCTCGATGACCTGATTGTTGCGCGCTACCGCCTGTGCGCCTTCCTCCCACTGCTTCGTCTGCTGGATGGACGCGTAGCAGATCCCCAGCAGCAGCGCGAATCCGGCGCCAAAGCCTGCCTTGATTCCTATCGCTCCGGCCAAACCACAATGTTGCCAGGCAAAGTACCGGGCCAACAAGTTGCTATTGGACTGACTACCGGTAATAACGTCGGTTCACAGATTTCACTGACGAATTTCGCCAGCTCGGCGTGCCTTGCGTTCTATTTACGCACGGCTTCCATACCTTTGGTCCTGTATGTGGGCGCGGCCGCAGAACTCCCGAGGAACGCAATCAGAGCCCTCGCCGCCCCGGGCTGGCTCGCCGACGCGCCGACCGCTGCGCCGAAACGAACGTAGTTCTGCAAATCGCCCGGCAGCGGCCCGACAATGTCAATCCCCTTCACCGGCATCAGCTCACTGATGAGCGTCATCACGACCGCCACCCGGCCCCCCGCCACACTCGCCATCGCCGGTCCCGAGCCTTTCGTGAGAATGACCTTCGATTTCACTTTTTCCGCAATCCCCAGGCGCTCCACCATATGGTCGATCGCCGGCCGGCTCGCTCCGTCTCCGGCATATGTAATCGACGCTGCCGCCTCCAGTGTCTTCTTCAGCGTCTCCGGCGTCGCTATGTCCGGTTTCGGAGTGCCGGATTTGACCGCCAGGCCGACCCCGCATCGCGCAAAATCGGTGCGCGACGACGCCGTCACTTTGCCTTTCTTCACAAGCTCATCGACGCCTTCTGACGTCAGGATCGCGACATCGAACGCGGCGCCGCGATCGATCTTCTCCAGCAGTCCCATGGTGGACCCGTACTCCATCACCATCGGGTGGCCGATTTTTTTTTCAATTTGCGGCTCGAGCGCCCCGACAACGGCCTTCATGCCATTCGACACCACCAGATGCACCGGCGGCTGCTGCGCCCCGCCTGTCTGAGGTAACGCCGCCTGCGTGATGATGCAAGCCATCCCGGCAGCCAGGAACGATCCCGGAAAAGTCATGCGGACTATTCTCTCTCACTTTTAGGCCTGCCTGACGAACCCGAAACCGCCCCGCGGTTAGCGGCTACCGTTTCACTGCCAAAGTCAGCCCGTCACCCAGCGGAAGCAGCAGCGCGTCAACCCGGTCATCCCGGTGAATGAATTCGTTCATCTTCTGCAGCGCGGCCACGTCCGCATTGCCCGCATCGGACTCCAGGACGCGACCGCTGCTCAGCATATTGTCGAGAGCGATCACCCCACCCGCCCTGATCAGTCGAAGGCACCGCTCGTAGTACCCCGCATACCCGGTCTTGTCCGCGTCGATGAACGTCAGATCGTAGTTCCCGCTTTCCCCTGACGCAATCATGCGGTCCAGCATGTCGTGCCCTTCCCCCAGACGCAGATCGACCTTCCCCGCAACTCCGGCTTCCTGCCAGTACCGGCGCGCCGTCTGCG
This sequence comes from Terriglobia bacterium, assembly GCA_963832905.1. Classification (GTDB taxonomy): domain Bacteria; phylum Acidobacteriota; class Terriglobia; order Bryobacterales; family Bryobacteraceae; genus BOG-234. The sequence goes on from CAWHVO010000005.1 coordinate 63,764, forward strand.
TGTATTCGTCGCTCCAGTCGATCGCCACGATGCGGCCATCATCCGGCAGCGCCAGCGCCATGGCGAGCGAGCTGTATCCGGTGAAAACGCCGATCTCGATCACCCGCCGCGCCCCGGTCATCCGGACCAGCAAACGGAACAACTGCCCCTGTTCCGGCGGAATCTGGAACCGGGACATAGGGTGTTCGGCTGTTTCCTTCCGCAGCCGCTCCAGGATCTCCGGTTCCCGGACACTGGTCTTCAGAATATAGTCAAGAGCGCGCGCATCAACGAGGCCGTCGTATCGGGACATTCCTCAAGAGTAGCGCCGTATTCGCCGCCTCCGCTCCTGCGCCACGATTCCAATCACCAGCAATCCTCCTCCCAGCAGCGCGAACCCCGCTGGCTCCGGTGCTCCCGGGTCCTCCGCCTCTGTCTGACTATAGGTCAATGCCTCGGCCGTGGGCGCATCGATCATCCCCGCTGTGTAAAGCTGCTCCAGCGCCGCGGAATCGTCCCCCAGATCCGACACCAGGCCGAGCCAGTAGTTGAGTGTCGCGATATTCGCCGCCGAAGTCCACGGCTGCGACGGGTCCGGCGCCACGGGAAAAGCAGCCGGAGCATCCGGATCGAAAAACCACCCGGTCAGGTCCGCTGGCGGCACATAAGTCATCCCGCTCCCGAAGACCGTGTCATCTGAGTCGTCCACCGAGTCGGCAGGTGCGCCCGGCGGCCACACCAGCCCGAGACCCGCTGTCAACAATAGGGTTAATAATTTCCTGATGCCGAGCATCCGTCCAGGTTCCTCCGGAACCGCGGCCGCCCATTACGGCCACTGGCCCCGCTGTATATATCGGCGCAACTGCCAAGGAACTTTATCGGGAGCCTGCCCTTATTCCGCGGGCAATCCGGAGTCCGGATATCCTTTGCGACCCCGCTTCCACCGGATTGTTTCTCCGCCGCGGTTCTTTTATCGTTGGTTATGCCCCTCCGTCCGCAACGCGGCTTCATCGGGTTCCTGCTGCTCGCCGGGGTATGCTGCGCGCAAAGCCTCACCGCACAGACCCCGGCCTTCGATAATGCCGAGATACTGAGCCGCTATCGCGACCTTGTCCAGCTCGATACCACCGCCGGCCACGAAACGCGCGCCGTCGAATACCTGAAGAAAGTCCTCGAAGCCGAAGGCATCCCGACCAGGACCTTCGCCCTCGACCCCAACCGCGCCAACCTGGTTGCCCGTCTGAAGGGCAACGGCTCGAAGCGTCCGCTCCTCATCCTGGCGCACACCGATGTCGTCGGCGTGCAGCGCGAAAAATGGCCTCTCGACCCCTTCGGCGCCATCCTGAAGGACGGCTATATCTGGGGGCGCGGCAGCAAGGACGACAAACCCGTCCTGACCGCCAACCTCATCACCATGCTGATGCTGAAGCGGCGCGGCGTTCCCCTCGACCGCGATGTCATCTTTCTCGCAGAGTCGGGCGAAGAGGCCGACACTACCGGCGTCGGGATCAATTTCATGGTCGGCCGGCATTTCGATGAGATCGACGCGGAGTTCGCCATGACCGAAGGCGGTGGCGCGACCATTGAGGGCAATAAGGTCACGATCGTCAACATCGGCACCGCGGAGAAGCTTCCCGCGCGCGTCAGGCTGGTCGCGACCGGAACCGCGGGACACGGCTCGGTACCGCGCCTCGATAATGCCCTGATCCACCTTTCGGCTGCCGTCGAAAAGATCGGCCGCTGGGAGGCTCCGATGCGCTTCAATGACACCACGCGCGCCTATTTCGAGAAGCTCTCCACGATCAGCCCGCCGGCCGAGGCCGCGCATTTCAAAGATCTGTTCAACCCGGCTACCGTAGCTTCAGCCCAGCAGTATCTGCGCGAGCATGACCCCTCGCGCTATTCCATGCTGCGCACGTCGATCGTTCCCACTATGCTCAAAGCGGGCGTCGGCCCGAATGTGATTCCCTCCGAAGCCGAGGCCCTCCTCGATATCCGCGCCCTGCCCGGCGAGGACATTCCGAAGTTCTACGAGGAAATGGCGAAGGTAATCGACGATCCGGCAGTAAAGATTGTGCCGATTCCGCCGTCGCGTCCGCCCTCGCCCGCCTCGCGACTCGATACCGCGATGTACCGCGTGATGGAGCAGACAGCGAAGCAGATCTATCCCGGCGCGGCAGTGCTGCCTTCCATGTCAACCGGCGCCAGCGACAACGCGCAACTCCGCGCCAGAGGGATCGATTCTTACGGCGTGGGACCGGCGTCCACGCAGGAAGACGCCATCAACTACCCGCCGCATGGCAACGTCGAGCGTCTCGCCGAATCCTCGCTCTATCCATTTGTTCAGTACGTCTGGAACGTCGTAACGGGCATCGCCGCCCATCGCTGAGAGGTCAGGACGATGGCAGTTCGAGTCGTGGTCATTGCTTTGGGCGGCATTGCCTTTTGGCTGCCGGTTGCGCTGCTGGCGGTCTTGGCGGGAGAGAACGTCAGCTTGACGCTCTTAAATGTCTCAGCCGTGGCGTGCGCTCACTGCGCATACCTGCTATTGGCGCGAACAACGCGCCTGCGGAAACTCCGATTCTTAGCGCTGTATATGCTCGCGGGGATATACGTGCTTGGCCCCCTCGCCATAGCAACGAGCTCGTGGGCGGCCGGAGGTGGCACCGCGTTTCACGCGGGTCGGGATCTGCTTCTGCTGGTAGTTATATCCTTGGTCCCCCCGCTGACGATGCTGATGGTCGGAGACAGCGGCTTGATTTTGGCGCTGCTGGCAATTACTGGGATCCTAATTGTCGCCGCGGTCAGAAGACGTGGATCCCCTCAAACGCTTTAGGTAAGTTGTTTCAGCAGACCGCTCACACCGGCAACCGGGACCCGAGCGCCTGCACCGGCAGAAAATCCGATATTCTCTGGCTGCCCTTCATCCGCACCAGGTCGGCCAGCGTATACCGCTCCAGTGTCGCGAAGAACGACTCCAGCGCCTGCTCCAGCACCCCGCGCAGCGAGCACGCCGGCAGAATCCGGCACGTGTTGTTCGCCGGATCGAAACACTCCACAATCCGGAAATTCGGCTCCGTCCGCCGCACCACCTCCCCGATATTAATATCGGCAGGATCGCGCGCCAGCATTACCCCCCCGAACCGTCCCGCCGCCGCCTTCACGAATCCATACGACTGCAGCGTCTCCACCACGCGCACCAGATGGTTCCGCGACACCCCGTACGCCTCGCTGATCTCGCGCGTCGCCACGGCCCGATCCGTATGCTCCGCCAGATACATCAGAATACGCAGCGAATAATCGCTATGCAGCGTCAGGTTCAACTGCCCGACTCCCCATTCTTCCAGTATTCGGGCAACCCCTTCTTCGTATCCAGCACGATTTCCAGAATAGCCCGCCGGTCGGCCGCCGACAGCCGCGCAAAGGTCTTGCTTTCATCTTTCCCGGTCAGCACTTCATACAGCCGCCGGTACACCCGATCGCGCACCACATCCGGCATGGCATCGAACACCTCGCTGTAGATCATGTAACTCAGCGGGTACCGGAACAGCCGGGTCTTCAGATCGAAATCGCGCAGCGACCGCCCCTGCCTGTCCCGCGGACCGCGCTTCGGAAACGTCTCGGTGAACGTCAACACGCCCTGAATCGGGTCGTAAATCTTCGCCTCATCCGCGAACAGCATATAGGTGACCATCGTCTCCACGTCGCCGGCTAACCGATCGGAGCCGCGCGCCGTGGCTTCGGTATCCAGCTCGTGCTTCGCGTTATTCATGCCCACCCTTGCATCCCACGCCGCGCGGATCATCAGGTTCGTCATGCGCGTCTGATGCTCCAGCGTCATCAGCGCCACGATGTCGCTTGTCTTCGCCAGATAGTTCGACGCATCGAATCTCCGCCCCAGGCTCGTCAGGTTCTGCGTGTTCTCGGTTTCCAGCATGCGCGGATGCGCCGAGTCGTGCGCCACCGCGTTCCCCATGTGCCGCTCTGAGCCCATCGTGCCCGTGACATACCATCCGCCCCAGCGATCCCGGAACGGCGTGCGATCGTCCGTCTCCAGCGCCGCGCCCCGAAACGCCGGCGTCCCGTCGCCTGACGGATATACCAACGTCACCATAATTCCCGGGATGCCGATCGTCGTCAGCCCCTGATGGCACTGCAGGCAATCCGTGCGGCGGTCGAATTCCGGCTTCGCCAACTGCTTCACATCCAGCGTGTAAAAGGTGACGCCTTGCTTCGGATCGGTGGCCGCGATCTCAAACACATCGCCCTTTTGCACCGACCCCACCGCCACTTTGTCGTTGAAGTACACGGCGCGCGGCGACCACGGTGCGATCTTCGGCAGCTGAAAACTGGTCTTCGAAAACACCAGCAGCTGCGAATCGATGTTGAGGTCGAGGTTCTTCAGCAGCGACCGCAGATAGCCGGTCCCGTCGTTCGCGTATTCCAGCTTTGCCTTCCCCTGCTCGAGACGCGCGCCCAGGCGGGACACCACATCGTCAACGGGCAGATCGCCATACTGGATGGCCGGATCGTCCGGTGGCACCCACCGTTGTTCATCCATTTTCTGCCCCGGAATCAACCAGATACCGGAAGCCAGCAGCATACTGCCAGCGCCCATGAGCAGAGTTCGCGCCTTCATGACTTAATTATGCATTTAAAATACATATTAAGTCAACTCAAAGAATCGTCAAGACTCGGCCAAATCTTTGGCGTCAGAGGTCCTGTTGAGTCAGCCCGGTCTTCTTTGCCAGAACCTTCATCGCGACTTGCCCAAGCGTAACCCGGTCATGATGGCGAAAGAATGCGGTGCGATGTACCCCGCTGCCGTTTGATCGTCCAGCCGATACGGAGCAACGCCGCCAGCGCCTGTTTCGCCTTAGTGGCGGGCCAGGTTTGTATTCCTTCAGGCGGCAATGAAGGACAGGCTCATCGGGCCGGGCACCGTTTCACCATGCTCCAGCCGATCCGCGATCAATCGCAATGCCAGCGCCTGCACAGCCGCACTCGCCTCTTTCCGGATACGCCCGTACGCGGTAACCCCTGGCAGCGCCGCGATATCCGCCAGCCATCGCCCATCCTCTTCCCTGAAGCACTCGATTGACAAGGATAAGCCAGCTGGAGCCTTCCGCATATAGCCATCATGCCACCAATCCGGCCCTTGCGGTGTGAATCGATCAGCGGCCGTTCATCAGCACCCTCGCGTTCACGAACTGACCCGGGAACAATACCCCATCCTTGTTATCGAACACCGCCTTGAGCACTGCGGTGCCGCTCGATTGGTCGATCTGATTATCGACCGCCGTCAGTGTGCCGGTCGCAAGTTTCGCCGAGTTGTCACGGTTCCAGGCTTCGACCGTTGGACTCGCTCCTCCCGGACCCGAGCCAGCACGGCGGGCAGGCTGTCTTCGACGATGTTGAACAAAACCGAGATGGGTTGCACCTGCGTGATGATGACGATGAGGTCACCGGTGTGCACCAGATTGCCGGGGTCAACCTTCCGCAATCCGGCAACGCCCGCGAACGGAGCCCGGATCTGGCCGTACGACATGGCGCGCTCGAGATTGTCAACATCACGCTGCGCAGCGTCCACCTGATTCTTGAGTCCCGGGATGGTGCTGCCGGGCTGTGGCTGCGCGAGGCGCTGCCGTTCGGCCCGGAGTTCCCTTTGAGCGTGCTCCAGCTGCGATTGCGTATCCTGCGGGATGACAGTTGCCAGCAACTGTCCGGCCTCGACCGCCTTCCCTTCTTCGAAGCCCAGCGACTTCAGCTCGCCATCGACCTTCGACCGGACCATCAGTGTGGCGCCGGCGGTTACCGTACCCAGACCATTCAGATAAATCGGCCTCGAGCGGGCGGTCGTCGCGCGCCCGGGCGCCGCGGGGGCTGGAGCCCTGGGCGCGGGTACTGCGGGTGCTGGAGGGGGCGCAGCCTGCGAGGCGCGCACCGTCGCAGCGACATAAGCCAGCGGAAGCACGATCGCCGCAACCGCCGTGATGCCCCATCGCGTTATTCCCCGCGACAAACCAACGCCATACAGAATCCGGTGAATTCGTCTGTCCGCTCGTCCATACCGCGCCATCGGGACTCCCGTCCAGGCCGCGCGCCGCGTTCCCCTCTGCATGAATTCGAGCAGCACTTCCGCATAGAATGCCCGGTCCCGCGTGATTGCTACAGCGGCATCGTCGCTGGCTTCTTCCGCCGTCCGCACCATCGATCGATGCAGGAACCAACTCAGCGGACTGTGCCACAAGATGGCCCGGTGGATCGCCGAGAGCACCTGCATCGCGGGATCGCCGCGCCGGATGTGGGAGCGTTCATGCGCGAGGACCGCACTGAGTTTGGGCTCATCCCACTCGCGCCAGTCGCCCGGCAAGACAATCTTCGGGCGCACGATGCCGAGCGTTACGGGCGCTGTGACTGCATCCGATTCGAGCACCGGTATTCCCTCCGCCATACGGCCGGTCTGATGGCTGGCGCGCAGCAGGCGCAGGCTCAGAACCAGGCCGACGCACAGGCGAAGCAGAAGCACCAGCGCGACGAAACCGTAGATCGCGAGGACGACCCGCCACCAGTCGAAGTGCTGCGGCAAGGCGGCCGCCGAACTCAGCGGCTCCAGCGCCGGGACGTGTTCGGGCACAGGCGCATCGACCGTACGCATGACTGTCACGGGCACCTTTGGAAACGTCATTGTCAGAAGTGGAATCGCCAGCGAGCCGGCCAGCAGTGCCGTCCAGACCGCCAGGCGAATCGATGCATCTTTGACCCGGAATACCCACACGAGCAGCCCTCCGCACCCGATCAGACCTGCGGAACGAAGCGCCCACTCCGCCAGAAACATGATCGTCGTCATGCGACTTTCTCCTTCGTCTTTTCCTGCTTTTGGGCGGCAATCTTCGCCGCCAGCTGCTGCAGTTGTTTCGGTTCGAGCACCTGATTGTCCACCAGCCCCACCAGCAGTTCCTCGACGGACCCCTCGCAGAACCGGTCGATCAGCTGCTGCGCCGCGCGCACGGCCACATTTCGTTTCGACTCGGCCGGCCGATAAACGAAAGTCCGCCCCTCCACCTTGTGCGTCGCGTAGCCCTTTTCTTCGAGCTTGCGCAGGATGGTGCGGATGGTCGAGTCTTTCAGGGCGCGCTGCCGGCTGACACCCTCCCGGCACGATTCCGCCGTGCAGTCGGGATGCGCCCAGACGTAATCCATGATGAGCTGTTCCAGCGGAGTCAGCGATCGATGTCGGGTCCGTCGAGTGTTAAACATTTTAGTGTTATAACATTTAACATTCGATATCGTGGTTGTCAAGCCGCGGTTTCGCGGCGGTATTCTTGTTCGGACGAATCAATGATTGCGAGAATCTGGCACGGATACACCAAACCCGAAAATGCGGATGCCTACGAAGCCATGCTGAAGCCCAAACCGTTACCGGGACAGCCTGCTGCTTATGAAACCGCAGTCATACCCGTGGAACGCCGCAAATACCTGGAGCACTTCGATGCCAGGCCGGTCCACTGTGAGGTCGCATCGATTCACGGACTGCCGTTGTGAGCAGAACAACAACCTGGCTGATGGCGAGCGCCGCCGTTTTTTTCGTAGCCGCCGGCGCCGTGTACTTCCGCATGGCGAGCAAACGTAAGCGCACCTTGCCGAGGGACCGCTACATTTCCGCCTGGGACCGCAGCCGCACGGGAATTTGGCTCACCGCCGCCGATATCATCTTCGGGTTGGCCCGGACTTCGCGCTGACGGCTATATATTCTTCCGTGCGCTTTCGTCCATCGCATGCCCGGCCCGGTGAACGGCGCTGTTCCAAAGCCGGACCACGTCACCCCATAGCCCGACCGCCTTCAGGACGAAAACGCACGTCGCTACCACCACCACGACATTGAGAATCGCCTTAATCACCGGCGCCATCGGGACGTACATATTGATCAGCCACAGCAGGATACCCACAAAGATCAGCACCACCACAACGTTCACAACCGTCCGGATCTGTTGCGGCAATCCGATTCTCGTGTTGACCAGCCACCAGGCAAGTGCTGCCAGTACCAGTGCGACAGCGATATCAAACCACGGCATTGTTCTTCACCTCGCTGCCGAAGGGGGCAATCCGCGTGCCATCTCGCCGCCGCCTTTAGCGAGAATCCGCACACTCACCTCCCCTCCGAAGTATTTGTGTTCATTCGTGTCCATTCGTGGCCCCAAAACCTGAATTTGTTCTTATCGGGGTGCATCGGTGTTCGTCGGTGGCTGAATTCGTTTTTCCCGCCTCCGGATCACATATAATGGCGGCAAAAGGAGCGGCATGTTGAACAGCCAGATCAGCCTGACCCTCGCGTTCTCCACTTTCGCCGTCTTTAGTTTGGCCAAAGCAGCGACCGTCGCGCCCACCCCCGATACCCGCCTCCCCGATGCCGCCCGCGCCCAGGATGCCAAGACGGTCCGCGCCCTCATAGCCCAAAAGGCCGACGTCAACGCCCGCTCCAACGACGGCTCCACCGCCCTCCTCTGGCTCGCCCACTGGAACGACACCGGCACCGCCAAACTCCTCCTCGACGCCGGCGCCGACCCCAACGCCGCCAACGATTTCAAAATGACGCCGCTCTCGCAGGCCTGCACCAATGCCAGTCCCGACTTCGTGCGCCTGCTTCTGAAATCCGGCGCCAATCCCAACACCGCCATCGCCACCGGCGAAACCCCGCTCATGACCTGCGCACGTACCGGCAGCGTCGACGCCGTGAAGCGCCTCGTCGAATTCGGCGCCACCGTTCAACGCGCGTGACCCCAAAGAAGGCCAGACGGCCCTGATGTGGGCGGCCGCGGAACATCACGCCGATGTCGTCAAAGCTCTCCTCGATGCCCACGCCGATCCCCGCCTCCACTCGAAGCAGGGCTTCATGCCCATCCACTTCGCCGCGCGCGAAGGCGATCTGCCCGTCGTCCAGACTCTGCTCGCCGCGGGCGTCGACATCAACATCCTCACCGAAGCCGACAAGGGCGCAGTGCGCCCCCAGGGACGCACCCCCAGCGGACTGATAATCGGCGGCGCCAAAACGCCGGGAGCCGTCGGCTACACGCCTCTGCTCGTCGCCACCGTGCGCGCCCAGGTTCCTCTCGCGCTCTGGCTGCTCGATCACGGCGCCGATCCCAACATCATGGACGCCGGCTTCACGCCGCTGCATTGGGCCTCCACCGAATGGGAAACCTACACGGCGAATCGCGTCTACGGCGTCGTCAACCCCATGGCCGGCATTCCCGACCGCAAACAGAAGATGCAGCTGGTCAACGCCCTCCTCGCCCACGGCGTCAACGTCAACGCGCGCATGACCAAGCCGCGCCCCAGCATCGCGGGCGGTTATGAAGACACCGTCGGCGCCACCGCTTTCCTGCTCGCCGCCTCCGCCGACGATCTCGAAATGATGCAGCTTCTCGTCAAAGCCGGCGCCGATCCGAAGATCGAGACGGCCACCAACGCCTCTTCGCTGATGGCCGCCACCGGACTCAACCACGGCATCGGCGAAAGCCCGGTGACCGAAGCCGAAGCCACTGCCGCCGTGAATTATCTGCTCAGCCTCGGCGTCGAGCCCAAAGGCGAGACCACTCTCAACGAGAACGCGCTCTTCGGCCCCGCCTATCGCGGCTGGAATCGTCTTCTGGCCCAGCTCATCGATCTCGGCGTCAACGTGAACGCCGTCAGCAAAGCCGGTGTCACACCCTGGCTCGCCGCGGCCGGATACGGCGACCGCCTCGGCGGCGTCCTTTATAACAAGGAAGGCGCCGACCTCCTCCAGAAGCACGGCGCCGATCCCAAACTCGGCCATCCCTGCGAAGCCCAGAACAAATGCCGAGCGGCGCAATGAGTAATCCCGGCACCCACAGACTAAAGTCTGTGCCACGTTCGTGCAGGATGGTGGCCCAGGCTTCAGCCTGTGTCTTTCTCGTTTTCTCATCCACTTTGGCCGCGCAGACCAATCCCGCGCGCGATCTCGTCAACAAATACTGCGCCGCCTGCCACAACGCGAAAGCGAAAACCGCCGGCCTCGACCTCACCCGCGCCGACGCCGACCACGCCGCCAACTCCGCCGAAACCTGGGAGAAAGTCATCGTCAAGCTGCGCAGCCGCGCCATGCCGCCTCCCGGCATTCCCCGACCCGACAACGCCACCTACGACAAAGTTGCCGGCTATCTCGAATCCGAAATCGACCGCGTCGCTCTCACCCACGCCAATCCCGGCCACTCTTCGAACCTGCATCGCCTCAACCGCGCCGAGTACGCCAACACCGTGCGCGATCTCTTCGGCGTCGAAATCGATCCCAACGCCATGCTGCCTCCCGACGAGCAGGCCTACGGTTTCGAAAACAACGCCGACGCGCTTTCGATGCAGCCCGCCCTCCTCGACCGCTACATCTCCGCCGCCACCAACATCGCGCGCCGCGTCATTGGCGACACCACCATCCCGCCCGTCTTCGTGCGCTACGGCGCGCTCAAATTCAGCGCCAACGATCAGACTTATCTCCGCCAGATCGATCGCATGGGCGAAGATTTCCCGCTCGGCTCCAAAGGCGGCGTCAACGCGCACCACTTCTTCCCGGTCGATGGCGACTACATCATCAAGCTTCGGCTGCAGCGCGCCTGGGACACTCCCATCCGCGGCCTGAACGTGCAGAATCAGTTCGAAGTCTTCCTCGACGGCAAGCGCGTCGCGCAGTTCACTCTCGGCGGCGAAAAGAACCAACCCCGCACTTTCGTCTATGACGCCGACGAAGCCCTCCAGGCCCGCATCCCGATCAAAGCCGGCCTGCACAGCGTCGTCGCCACCATGCTCAAGACCGACGACCTCGAAGCCGAAGGCGTCGGCCCCGATCACCTCCCGCTCTACTCCCGCCAGTCCGACACTACAAGCGCCCCCGTCGCCATCGCCGCGCTGCTGATCGGTGGCCCCTACGACGGCAAGGTTGACCCCGATTCGCCCAGCCGCAAGCAGGTTTTCGTCTGCAATCCCGCGAACGCCGCTGAAGAAACGCCCTGTGCCACGAAGATCGTCTCGCGCCTCGCCCGCCGCGCTTATCGCCGCGCCGCCACGCCCGACGACATCGAAACGCTTCTTGCTTTTTACAAAGCATCGCGCGCCAATGGAACGTTCGACGACGGCATCGAAGCCGCTCTCGAGCGCGTTCTCGTCAGCCCCGATTTCCTCTTCCGCATCGAAGCCGATCCTGCCAGAGTCGCCCCGGGAACGCCATACCGCGTCTCCGATACCGAACTGGCCTCGCGCCTGTCTTACTTCCTCTGGAGCAGCACGCCCGACGACACCCTCCTCGACCTCGCCATCGCCAACCGCCTCCACGATCCCGCCGTGCTCGACAAACAGGTCGCCCGCATGGTGGCCGATCCCCGCGCGCGCAAATCGCTCGTCAACAATTTCTTCTCCGACTGGCTCGAAATCCGCAATGTGTGGCTGCTGAATCCCGATAGCACCAAATTCCCCTGGTTTGACGACAACCTCCGCACCGCCTTCGTCACCGAAACCGAAATGTTCCTCGATGCCCAGCTCAAAGAGAACCGCAGCGTCATCGACCTCCTCACCTCCGACGAAACTTTTCTCAACGAGCAGCTCGCCCGCCACTACGGCATCTCCGGCGTTTACGGCTCGCACTTCCGCAAAGTGAAGCTCACCGACGAAAACCGTTTCGGCCTGCTCGGCAAAGCCAGCATCCTCGCCGTGACTTCTTACACTACGCGCACGTCGCCCACCATCCGCGGCAAATGGCTGCTCTCGAACATCCTCGCCGCGCCACCGCCCGCGCCGCCGCCCAACGTGCCATCGCTTGAATCCAGCAACAAGGACAACAAGCCGCTCACCGTCCGCCAGATGCTCGAAATGCATCGCGCCAACGCCGTCTGCGCCAGCTGCCATGCACGCATGGACCCGCTCGGCCTCTCTCTCGAAAACTTCGACGCCATCGGCCAGTGGCGCACCTCCGATGCCGGCAATCCCATCGACGCCTCGGGCGTTCTGCTCGACGGCACGAAGGTCAACGGCCCGCGCGAGCTGCGCAATGCGCTGGTCGCGAACAAATCGATCTTCGCCGGCGCCGTGACCCAGAAGCTTCTCACGTATGCGCTGGGACGTGGCCTCGAATACTACGACGCCCCCATCGTGCGCGCCATCGACCGCGCCGCCGCAGCGGACGACTACCGCTGGTCATCCCTGATCGCCGCCATCGTCAAGAGCGCACCGTTCCAGATGCGCACCGCGGACAAGCGATCTGTAACGCCGGCGGTCGAAGCCGCCGGTGCCTTTACTAAAAAAATAGGACAATAGAAACATGTTCGTGACGAAGAAAGCCCTTTCGCGCCGCACCGTTCTTCGTGGCATGGGAACGGTCGTAGCTCTTCCGCTTCTCGATGCCATGGTGCCCGCCTTCGCAACAGCCGCGGCCTCCAAACCGGTTGCCCGCTTCGGCTGCGTCTACCATCCGAACGGCATCATCTACGACCAGTGGCTGCCCAAAGGCGAAGGCGCCAACTACGAACTTTCTCCCACCCTCGCAGGCCTTGAGCCCTTCAAGGACCAGATCGTCGTCGTCACCGGCCTCGCCAGCGATCAGGCTGAAGCCCTCGGCGACGGCGGCGGCGACCATTCCCGCGCCTGCGGCTCCTATCTCACCGGCGTGCACGTCCGCAAGTCCGACACCGCCGTAGAGAACGCCATCTCGATGGACCAGATCCTCGCCAAGGCCTGGGAGAACGACACGCAGCTTTCATCGCTGCAGATGACCGCCGACGAAAACAGCCTCCTCGGCGACTGCGACCTCGGCTATAGCTGCGCCTACAGCGCCACCGTCTCCTGGCTTACCCCGACGCTGCCGCTGATGGCCGAAAACAATCCGCGCGTTCTCTTCGAGCGCATGTTCGGCTCGAGCGGCTCGACCGACGCCCGCATCCGTGCCGCCCGCCTGCGCGAAGACAAGAGCCTTCTCGATTCCGTCAACGCGCGCGTCGCCCAGCTGCAGCGCAAACTCGGCGCCGACGATAACGCCAAGGTCAACGACTATCTCGCTTCGCTGCGCAACGTCGAGCGCCGCATCCAGAAGGCCGAGGAGCAAAGCTCGAAGGCGTTGCCGGACGTGCAGCAGCCTGCCGGCGTCCCCGAGAAGTTTGAGGACCACGTCCGCCTGCTCTACGACCTTCAGTTGCTCGCCTTCCAGTCCGACCTGACGCGCGTGACGACCTTTATGTATGGACGCGAGCAGACCGGCCGCCCCTATCCGCAGATCGGCGTGCCCGAGCCGCACCATCCTCTGACGCACCATCAGGGGAATCCCGAGAAGATGGCGAAATGCGCGAAGATTCAGCGCTACCACATCGGGCTCTTCACCGAATATCTCGGCAAGCTGCGCAAGACCCCGGACGGCGACGGCACGCTGCTGGATCATGTAGTGCTGCTCTTCGGATCGGGCATCTCGAACAGCGACCGTCACACGCACGGCCCGCTTCCGACCTTCCTCGCCGGCGGCGGCGCGGGCACGCTGAAAGGCGGACGGCATCTGGTTTATCCGGAACACACCCCGCTGACCAACCTGCAGCTCTCGCTGCTGAACAAACTCGGCGTCCCGACGGAAAAGATCGGCGACAGCACGGGCGAATTCAGGGATCTGTCGGGGCTGAGCTGAGCGGGCTGCCAGCTGCTCCAATGAGAATGGCTGGCTCCGAGCGTCTACTCTCCGGAATCCGTCTTCGTTTTCTCGGAGAGCAGACATTTTACGCCTCTGGCTACTTCACCGATAATTCATCCTTAAAGCGGCCCTCAAGATACCAGCGACGAACCTCCGAATAGAGAGACGTATACACTTGCGGATCGCGACCGACTTGGTGTGGATCCCCACCGGCTTGGTCACCTGCCGTCATAACAAGCCGCACGAGATGCGATCCGTGTTCGTCAAAATATTCGAACGGATTCGTATACCATTTGAATTTCCCCTTCCGGTCCTTAACGATAAGAGCGCGGAAGCTCGATATCAGCGGCATCGCGAGACCCTTCTCAATTGGAACATCTCCCTGCACAGGTTCGTCACCGAGAAAATAGGTAACAGTTCAGGCCCTGCAAAAGTCTTGTCGCGGAAATCTTTAGAAATCTTACGTTTGGACCTGGATGTTGGCTGAAAAACCTGGCAGTGTATAGGTTTGAGGGCATCGCATCGCCAGCCTCGCCGAGTGCAACCGGCAAAACCGGAGCACCTGGAGCGCGAAAACGAGCGCTTGACGCGTGAAGTGGAGAAACTTCAGCAGGAACTGGTCGAGCGCGATAAGAAGATCGCCGATGCAGAGAAGCAGATCGCCGATCTCGAACGCAAGCTGGGGTTGCGGCAGCAAAACTCCACGACCTCATCGAAGCCTCCGTCTTCCGATGGTTTGGCCGGCGAGCAACGAAAGCGAGGCAGTCGAAGAAAGAAGAGCCGACGCAAGCCAGGCGGCCAGCCTGGCCATCGCGGCCACTGGCGCGGACTGGCGCCGTTGGATCGTGTCGATCAGGTGATCGAATTGTTTCCTCCGAAGTGCCGCCATTGCGATAGCCGTTTGTCGCGCAGCAGGATGGCCACGCAAGGCGAGCCCCGGCGGCATCAGGTGACGGAGTTGCCGCCCATTGAAGCGCATATCGCCGAGTATCGATGCCAATGTGTGGTCTGTCCGGAATGCGGGAAGGCGACCCAGGCGGAACTGCCCCCGGAAGCGCAGGGCCACTTCGGCCCGCAGTTGACCGCGCTCATTGCTTATCTGACGGTGGTTTGCCGCATGCCGCGACGCATAGTACGGGAGTTGCTGGAACAGGTTCTGGCCATACCGCTGAGTCTGGGCAGCATTCAGAACAGTTGGGAAGAGGCCAGCGAGGCAGTGGCCGAGCCCTGTGCGGAATTGGAAAAGCAACTACCCCATGAGCCGGTGGTCAACAGCGACGAAACGGGATACCGGACGAGCGGCGAAAAGCGCTGGATGTGGGCACTGGTGGCGGCGAACTTCGTTTTCTATAAGATCGCGGTCTCACGCGGCGCCGAAGTGCTGGTTGAGTTGCTCGGCGAAGTATTCGCGGGCATTCTTTGCAGCGACCGCTGCGCCAGCTACCTTAAATACCACAAGGGCGAGGGCCAGTTCTGCTGGGCGCACTTCAAACGCAATATCCTGGGTGTACAGGAAATCGGTAAGACCACCGACGCCGAACGTTTCTGCCGCGACGCGCTGGCGCTGCATGCCCGGCTGTTCCGGCTATGGCATCGTTTCCGCGACGGACCCGGCGTAAGGTACGGCCCCATCACACGCGAACAACTGATCGCAAAATCCATTCCGCTGGAGAAGAAGTTCTTCGCCCTGGCGGATCGCTATCTCGACAGCCGTGACAAGGACGTCGCCAACCTCGCGCTGGCCTTGTTGCAGCACTTCGAAAGGTTCTTCGCCTTCCTGCGCCACGAGGGAGTCGAGCCGACCAATAACGTCGCGGAACGAGCGTTGCGCTGCGCAGTACAGTGGCGCAAGATCAGCTTCGGAAGCCGCAGTGCCCAGGGTGAAGTCGCGGTTGCTCGTCTGCTTACGGTGACTCGCACATGCCGCATGCAGAATCGAACGCCGCTCGACTATCTCGTCGCGGCCCTCCGGTGTCACCGCAGTGCGCTGCCTGTACCGTCGCTGCTCAAAACGACATCAACCACCTGAACTGTTACGAAAATAGTAGGTGGCGAGCGCCGAGCGGTTCCGCTGTCGCTTTTGCATCTCTGTTCGTGCGCCGATCCGTCCGCGTTTCCCGGAATCGTCCTCAGCGTTATACGCTTCTCTCCATTTGAACCTTATATAGTCGTATAGACGAACCACGTCTCGGCAGATCGGCGCGAACGCTTTGAAGTGGTAAGGATCGTCGTCTTGGATGAAATTCTGCAGGCACTTTCCAGCGTTCTTATAGGTCTCGTTTACCGACTGACTGGTTGGCTCATAGAGTTCCATGTTCACCGCGCACATCACCTGTATGAGGTCCATAACTCCAACTGGCTGGGCATCGTTTTCGCTAATCTTGATTGACTTGCGAAAATCCTCACCCAAAGCATCGAGAAACCATTCATATTTGTGGCGGTAGCTGGCGAGTGTCCAAGGCTTCAGCTGCTGACTGAAGTTTCTCGCTTCAGCAATGTCGGCCAAATCGCCCTCAATTTTTGATAAAATCTCGAGGTGAACATATTGATTTTCTAAGCGTTTGTCTTTGCCTTCCTGGATCGCACTTGCCACGGTGCTCTTGATGGCAAAATCGGTATGACCGCCATCGATTATTCCATAGGACTCATCGACGGGCATATGGAGCTGGAGACGCCCGGTCTGATTGTCGAAGTCGGATTTCTTGACGGAGACGGTAATGCCGCGATTGAGAAGATGGAATCTTCCATCCCCGGTCATCAAGAATGAAGCGATCCTTTTCACGACCGGTCCTCGCTCCTTAGGGACTCGCGGGTCGGGGTCGATCGGGACGTTGTCAGGCCAATCCAATACGCGCACCAGAGCGTGCTGGATCCGAATTTTTGTTCTGTTTGGGTCTTGAAAGGAGCGAATGTGCTCCTGAGTGACGGGGATACTTAAGATCATCTTTCTTCCTCTTTTCTGCCCGGAAGCTTTCGCCCCGCGAGAGAATCAATTAGCCAGCTAAGAAGCAGAGCTTCGTCAGTGACTGCTGTGGGTATACCGCGAGTTTTGGCCAATTGATAGAAATTTTTGGCGCCCGCCCGGACTCAGAAGGCTCAGTCAGATCAGTTGCGCAACTCAGAGATCCCGGAAAAGCGCACGGAAGCCTTCCTGCTCGAAGTGCCGATCGTTCGTGAGAACGTCAATCAGCCCCTCCCGGCGCATCGTCTGCATCGAGATGCAATCCGTAAGGCTGTAGTCCTTGTCCGGCCGTGCGCCGTAAAGAGCGAGGCCCGCGAGGAAAGACTCCCGGCTCTGGGGGATCACGTGAACCGCACTCGCTATCAGCCTTTGGACGCCGCGCGCAGCTTGGCGGCGGAAGGGTTCCGGCGCGGTCGAGAAATAGTTCAGATATTCCGTTAGCACTTCGTCGGTGGTCACGATGGACGAAGTCGCTCGCTCCGCCGTGATCTCCAACGCCTGCTTATGGGCGCTGTCGTTCGAATCGGCCAAAGCGATCCAGTAAAACGTGTCGGCGAAAAGCGCCGTCACACATCTCGCTTCGGCCAGCCGTAGATGTAATGGTCGTGCTGGCTTGCGCCGTCGGTTGGCATTTGCCCCATGATCTCAGGCGGCACATCCCGCATGCTTTCGAGGATGATGTTCGCCGCCGTCTGCAGCGGCCGTTCAGCGGCGACCTGCGGCTCCGCGAGCTTCTGAATCCACGCCTTGACGGATAACCCTTCCGCCGCAGCCTTGGCTTGCAGAACCGCAGCCTGCTCGTCAGAAAGTGTGATGGTCAAGGTCATTTGCGACGGCCCACTTTCAGCTTACCGCGATCCCGTGTCCCCGCTTCGGACCACACCCGGCGCCCCGGTTTTGAACGGCAGATCGGTGACCCGCGGGTCGAGCTGACCACCGCACAGTCTGCCTCTCATCGGGACGTCCTCCTGACCCGCCATCATTGTCCGATTCATCGGGATCAGGCGCATACATGGTCACCACGCGAACGTTCCCCGCTCCGGAACGAGGGATACTGGGCTGAGCTTAGTTGCTGTGCATCAGGCCTGCGCGCGTTGCGCCATCTGTATTTCCGTGTCGCTCGGTATCGGACTCGCCCAGAAAACGCCGCCGGGTGCTGATCTCTCTGTTGTCCTGAACGTTGTCGTGACCGACAAGTCCGGCAAACTTTTTCCCGGTCTTGCGGAGCAGGACTTCACACTTCTCGATAATAAGCGCCCGCAAAAGATCACTTCGTTCGAAGCCGTAGGGGGTTCCAACGCGAACCAGGCACCGCCCGTCGAGGTCATTCTGCTGATGGATGACGTCAATACGGGGATTACTAACGTCGCCTTTGAACGCAAAGAGGTGGAAAAGTTTCTGGGACGTGATAACGGTGTGCTTTCGCATCCGGTATCGCTCGCATTCCTTTCCGATGCGGGTCTGAAACTGACTAAACCTTCGCAGGACGGGAAAGCCTTGATTGTGAACGCCAACCAGGCTGGCTTGCGGGTACTTACCCGGAAACAGGGCGTGTACGGGGCGGGTGAGCGGTTGCAGCTGTCTTTGAACGCCGTCGGGCAGCTGATGCAGGCGGAAGGTGCGAAACCGGAAAGAAAACTGGTGGTGTGGATCAGTCCGGGCTGGCCGATTCTGACGGGGCCTGCTATCCAGCTCAGCCCGAAGGACCGGCAGGGAATCTTCCAGAACATCGTTGGGCTCTCGGACAATCTGCGGAAGGCGGACATGACGATTTCCAGTATCGACCCGCTGGGCGCATCGGCCTCAGTACTCCACACTTCTTTCTACAAGGAATTCGCTAACGGGGTGAAGAAGGCCGATGACGCGCAATTCGGGAACCTGGCGCTGCCGGTTCTGGCATCCCAAAGCGGCGGCCGCGTTCTGTATTCGTCGAACAATATCGCCAGCGAGATCGCAGCCGCCGTTTCAGATGCCGACATCTATTACGTCCTGAAGTTTCAGACGCCTCCCGCTGAACCTGCCAATCAATATCATTCGGTCGAAGTGAAAATCGATAAGCCGGGGTTGGCGGCTCGTACGCGTACCGGATATTACACACAGCCGTGATGGGCGACTTGGGCTCGGAGCCAGACAGACAGAGTGGAGGCAGCACCGCGCCAACCCATTCCCGCCTGACTGTCCGGCTGAACGCGCACAAGCCCGATCACGGGCGCAGACGCGGGGTCAGCCTTATCCAGGATAAGGTGCGCCGTGGCCAATTTTGCCCGAACGAACCGAAGGCCCATTGAAAACAAACTGCAGTCAGCCGGAGTATACTCATTCCGGGAGAAACCCGAATGCGACAACTCTGCTCTGCTCTTGCCGTGGCGATCACGGCGCTCGCGATGGCCGCCGTTGCCCAACAGGCAGGCCCCTACAAGGTGCTCAAGTCGGCAAGGGTCGGAGGCGAAGGCGGTTGGGACTATATATACGCTGATGCCGCCGGCCGGCGTCTGTATATCCCGCGCCGGGGAGCACCCAACGCAGCCCCGGCCGATCAGACGCGGTTGTCGATCTACAATCTCGACACGCTCCAGCTGGTCGGCGAGATTGCGGGCGTCGGGGGCCAGGGCACCGTAGTCAACCCGAAGTCCGGTCACGGCTTCACCAGCAGCACACCCATCTCGATGTTCGACACGAAGACGATGATGCTGATCAAGACCATTGACGCGGGCGCCGCGCGGCCGGATGGTATCTATTTCGATCCGTTCAATGAAAGGGTCTACGTCTTCAGCCACCCCACAAAAGATGCAACGGTGATCGACGCCAAGGACGGTACCGTCCTCGGCACGATCGATCTGGGCGGCGTGCCCGAGCAGGCAGTGGGCGATGGGAAGGGAATGCTCTACGGCGTTATGCAGGATGCGCAGGGCAGCGTTACAGCCGTCGATGTCAAAACGATGAAAGCAGTCGCGCACTATCCGCTGGGCGACAAAGGCCGGTGCAACGGGTTGGCGCTCGACGCGAAGAACCATGTCCTGTTCGCGGCATGCGCGGTTTCGGGCAATCCGCCTGCCCAGCCGCCCCAGCCCATGATGGTGATCCTGAGTGCGGTGGATGGAAAGATTCTGGCAAACCTGCCGCTCGCCGGCGGCTCCGATGGCGCGGTGTTCAATCCGGCGACCATGGAAGCTTTCAGCACGCACGGCAACGGCACCTTGACGGTCATCAAAGAGAAGAGCCCGACGAGTTTCGAGGTTGAGCAGAATCTCGACACGATGAACGGCGCCCGGACGATCACGCTCGACCGCAAGACAAATCACATCTTCACGATGAGCCAGGAGCGCGGGCCGGCGCCCGCCGCGCCTCCGGCAGGCGCGCCTGCACGAGGCCGCGGGCGGGGCGGATTCGCACCTCCCGTACCGGGCTCCTTCACCATCGTGATGGTCGGCAAGTAGGAGCGCCGCGGCGTTCGTGCCGGAAAAATCAGCGGCCCGTCATTTGTTCCAGCTTTTCGGGATAGCGGGCGCCCTGCACCGTGATCCTGAGAGCCGCGACATCGATGTCTCGCAGATCGTCGGGCGTGAGTCCGATTGACACCGCGCCGATGTTTTCGTCCAGGCGATTGAGCTTCGTGGTGCCCGGGATCGGTACTATCCACGGCTTCTGACCCAGCAGCCACGCCAGCGCTATCTGAGCCGGTGTCGCTTTCTTCCGTGCACCGATTTCAGCCAGCAGATTAACCAGGGCCTGATTCGCCTTGAGAGCCTCCGGAGTGAAGCGCGGCAGGGTGCTGCGGAAGTCAGTACTGTCGAACTTCGCGTTTTCATCAATCCTGCCGGTGAGGAAGCCCTTGCCCAGGGGACTGTACGGGACAAAGCCGATGCCGAGTTCCTCCAGGGTCGGTATCACTTCCTTTTCAGGCGTCCTCGTCCACAGCGAGTATTCGCTCTGGAGAGCCGCCAGTGGCTGGACGGCATGCGCGCGACGGATGGTTTCGACGCCCGCTTCAGAAAGACCGAAATGCCTGACCTTGCCTTGGTGGATGAGGTCTTTCACTGCCCCTGCCACGTCTTCGATAGGGACGTTCGGGTCAACCCGATGCTGATAAAGCAAGTCGATGACCTCCGTCCTGAGCCGCTTGAGAGAGCCATCCACGGCTTCCCTGATGCGCTCTGGCCGGCTGTTCAGTCCGGGCGCACCCTTCATCCCGCGGGGATCGAAACCGGGACTGAGATCGAACCCGAATTTGGTGGCGACCACCACATTCCGGCGAAAGGGAGCGAGAGCTTCGCCCACAAGTTCTTCGTTCAAAAGCGGACCGTAGACCTCGGCGGTGTCGAAGAACGTGATGCCGCGTTCCACAGCCGCCCGGAGAACCGAAGTCATCTCCTGCTTGTCTTTGGGCGGGCCGTAAGAAAAGCTCATCCCCATGCAGCCGAGCCCGAGAGCCGAGACTTCGGGACCGCTCTTTCCAAGTTTGCGCTTCTGCATGTTTCCCCGGAACCTAACCGAGGGACTTCGACTCACGCCGCTTTGCGGCCCCGCTTCTTTGCCTGCGCGGCCGTCCGCTTCGCCGCCCAGCGTCTCCTCATGGCCTCGGCCAGGCGTCGGCGCCCCTCCGCCGTAAAACGAACCTTTCGCGGCGCAGGCTTCTGCGAACTCGTGTCGGCCGCGGCTGCCGCCGCCTTCTTCGCCGCCCACCGCTTCTTCAACGCCGCCGACAGCCGCCTTCGACCTGCCGGTGTCATGCCGCGCTTGCTTCTCGCAGGACCGGCAGAAGATGGTCCCGAAGACGTTTCTCCGGCCCCGTCAATATTTCGCAGCGCCGTAAGCGCTCGCTCGATGGCCACTTTCTGCTGTTCCAGTTGAGTAATGATGCCGTGTAGTTGATCTGCCATTGTTTGTCTGATTCTCCCTGTGTGAGTAGGATACTGACGCAATCATATCCCCTTTGGTCGCTGCCATCGGCAACGGGATGGCATTCCGGCACCAAAGGCCGAATATATTGGCGCAGACCTGACAGTCATTTTCCGCCTGCAAAAGGTGGCGGACCATGGATGCGGGTATCGCAGCGGTTGTCCGCGCGAAGGGTCACCCGGGCAGACCGCGTTTACTCCACGACGATCTTCCGCCCCGGCTGAGCCGATCGGCTCAGATGTTCGATGCGATTGTCGATTACCTCACGCAAGCCCTTCAGCACTTCGATCCGGGCGTTCCGGAAGTGTTCGGTGACTTTCGGCGACGGCTCCAGCGAGCGCAGCAGGTGCTTCAGTTCCAGACACAGACTGTCGATCACCGGATATTGCTTCGGTGGCGTGTTCCCCGCGCCGCCGCTTTCGGAGTTTTCCATGATCTATCTCTCCCTTAGCTCCACCACTAGTTTGCCATTCTCCAGACGCGCCCGCGACGGCTGCAGCGCCGCCATCGAGGTGGGAAGTCCAATGTGGCGACGCAGCGTTCCAATCTCCACCACCAGTTCATCGCCCTTCTTAAACAACCCCAGTTCCCCCTTCGAGGCGAAAGGCAGGTCGAGGTGCACTTCCCAGCGGTCTTCCAGCTTTTCGAACGTGTAGGGGCGCCCGGCACGCACGACCGCGGCCGGATCCTCGTTGTCAGCGTACAACGCCCGCGCCAGTTCCTCCAGCCTCTCGCGGCCCAGCACCTCGTGCGTAAACAGCGGAACGCGGTGCACGGCTACCGGCGCAAAATATTCCTCCATCTCGCTGACGATCGTCTGCTGCGACGCGCGCCACTCCCGGAAGAACACGTCGCTGACCTCACCCGGCAGCAGGCGGTTAACCAGAATGGCATCCACGGTCAGGCCGTGCAGGGAGAAATAAACAAAGGTTCGCTGCGTCTCGCGCAGGACCATGCGCTCCGGGTTCGTCACCAGTCGCACGCTGGTGGTCATCGGATCGGACAGCAGCGTGTCCGCGCCCTCCAGCTTGCTGAACAACTGAGCGATGTTGGTGAAGTAATTGTCGGGCGGCAACTCAACCGGCGAAACCCGATTGGCGATAGGCCGCACGGCTTTAAGCATAGTGCGCTGGAAGGGAAAGATGTGTTTCATGTACCACTCGAGGGTAGTGGGCATGCTGACGAAGCGCAGCGATTCGGCGGTCGGCGCGCAGTCCAGTACCAGCACGTCATAACGGCCCTCCCGCAGGTACTGGTTCACGTACATCATTGCGCTCAGTTCTTCCATTCCCGGCAGAATGGCCAGTTCCTCCGCTTCAACGTCGCTGATACCGGTTGTGCGGAGCACGGCGGAGACGTAGCCGTTGATCTCCTGCCAGTGCCGGCGGATCTCATGCTGGATGTTCACTTCCTGAATCTCCAGCGAAGGAAAGATCGCATACGGCTCGCAGGTGCGCTGGTGAAACAGGTCGCCGCCGAGGTTAAACGCGTCGCCGAGACTGTGAGCCGGGTCCACGCTCATCACCAGAGTGCGCTTGCCGAGTTGGGCCAGGCGAACGCCGGTGGCCGCGGCCAGGCTCGTCTTGCCTACGCCGCCTTTGCCGCTGAACAGAAGAATTCGCACCACACTATGGTAGACGGTGATCCAGCTCTCAGCGGGGATCGCCTGAACTGATCGCGACCCAGGCCACGGACCCACCCAAAGAGATCGGGCGTCTGCCGGACCTCAATCTGCGCCTGCTGCTGCCGTATGGAAATGGATGCAAAAACACTGGTTCATCGCGGGTTCGATGAGGTTTGGAATCGCGGCCGCGAAGAGACGATCGACGAGCTTTTTTCTCCGCAGGGAGTCGCATACGGGCTCGGCGAGGGTGACCCTGCTGTACGTGGCCCCGCCGGTTTTAAAATCTTCTGGCGGAACATGCGGTCCGCTCTGCCCGACGTTGATATTTCGAATAGAAGACACGATTGTTCAAGGCGACAAAGCCGTCGTCCGTGTTGTCCTTGAAGGTACTCATACCGGCGCGGGCCCTGGCTTCGCCCCAACGCAGATCGGCGCAATCCCGGTTCAACATGCCGATCGATTCCTCACCGCCCGCGGGTAATTGTCCCCGATGAGCTGAAGAAACAGCTTCCGATATTGCCAGGATTCTATATCGCGCCGAATGAATCGCCGCCATCTTCGTTTGCACTAATTCGTTGGCACTAATATTGCTTAGCTGGCGGAGCAGCTATGAAGCGCGATAACCGATGCCCACGATGCGGATCCTCCGCCGTGGATCGTGTTCCACGCAAAGACTGGGAGCGCATCGTTAAGCTTTGGCGGACCGAGTGGCACAGGATGGAGTGCCATATCTGCCACCGGCTGTACTGGGTTCGGCCAACTGACAGCCTGGCTGCGCGGCGTGCAGCTTCTGCACATCCCCACTGAGTCGCATGGCCTCGCCGCGGGCAGGCGTCACACTTTTCGGTACGCGCTTCACAATCACGCGCCTGATGGGGCATTCGACCGGAAGGGTTTCACGGCAGGATGTCCATCCGTCATCCGAGGCTGTAGAATTGGCGTCTGGGCGGTCGGGTGGAACTGAATCTGCAACACGTGGCCCCAAAAGGCCAATAACATTGGAGATCCAGTAAGCCCCTATGTTTCAATATGCCCGGGTGGCGAAATCGGCAGACGCAACGGACTTAAAATCAAGCCGACGGCCTTATGCAGGGCTGCTCGCGGTTGATCGGCCTTGCTTAAGCTATTGAAAAGATTGTGAGGCGACGAATCCCGTAGCAAGCGCGAGTGACCCTGCTAAACGCCGAGTCCCCACAAAAGTCCCCACAGTCTTCGATTCCTTTTTCCCGGCCAGTGGGGCGGCGCGGCAATCCGTCCGGGCCGACTCAAGCCTGAATCAAGCCGGGTTGAGCAGGGTCAATCGCCGGGCATCCGCAGGCCTCTGCCACTGCGCAAAGCCGTTTGTCGGCTGAGAGCATCACCGAAATCCAGGACGCCTCGAGCATGTCGAGCGCGATCGCAAGTTGGAGCGCGTCGAGGGTACGCAGGCCCCGCGACACCCCGTGGAGCCTCAGCAGTTTCGCCGCGGCCCGATAGTGTTTCGGTTCAATGGGCGGTCCGACAGTCAGCCGATTCCGGGCAATGTCCGCGCGTAGGCGCCGCAGGGCGATGGACCGCCCATTTTCATCGAGAGCGCCAGTTCGGACCTTAATTGCAAACACCGATTCCATCTCGACAAGCGACAAACGGGACACAACACCCTTTGATCCGGGTTGGCTAACGATGCGTTCGACGTATGCCGAGCCGGGTTCCTCGTGGTACAGCTTTGCCAGAGCGCTGGTGTC
The DNA here is from genome assembly GCA_963832905.1 of Terriglobia bacterium. GTDB lineage: Bacteria > Acidobacteriota > Terriglobia > Bryobacterales > Bryobacteraceae > BOG-234. Next base: position 88,627 of record CAWHVO010000005.1, read on the forward strand.
GAGGAAGGAGCTGGCCAATCAGCGTTCTTCCCGGGATGCGATCACCGCGTCAGCGAGCGACCCCGGAATTGACGAGAGCGCACGCCGAACCTCCTGGAGGCTGACATCATCATGCTTCGCGGCTTCCCATTCCTCCGGCTCGAAGTAGCCCGCCACATCGTCAGCGGTTACCGGAGCGCCGGATATGGTCACCAGAACGTGTTGCATGTTGGGAAGCGCCAAGCTTTCGAGAGGCCTGAGCACCCCATTCTCGTACACGGCCTCGAACGTCATTCCCATGTCTTTAAGCTTAGCGGATCGAGGCGCTCTTGGGGTCGAACATGGGGCAACATGGGGGTGATCTCCGAGTGGCGCGGTGTTGAACATGTACGGCACTTTGCCGTATAATTGGTGATGTCATGGCACAAGAGATACAAACCACCGCCCGACTTGAAGCGCGTCTGCCGAACGATGTTCACGCACTGCTGAAGCGTGCTGCCGAAATCGAAGGGCGCACCCTCACGGATTTTGTCGTGTCGGCGGCGCGTGAAGCCGCTTGCCGGACCATCGAGGCTACCGAGATCATCCGGCTTTCCGTCGAGGACCAGCGGCAAATAGCTAAGGCTCTTCTTAATCCTCCCAAGCCGACCCCTGCCCTGAAGAAGGCTTTTCGGCGGCGGCGTGAACTGTTCGGCTTGGAATGACGGCCCCGTTCCGCCTGGAGCCGCTCGGCGAGGGACACGAGCGCTCTTCATTTCGCTGCGGCGAAGATGCCCTGGACCGTTATTTTCAGACCCAGGTAACCCAGGACATCCGACGCCATATCGCTAATTGTTTCGTGGCTGTCGAATCCGCCACGAGCCACGTTGCGGCTTGGTACACGATCTCCGCCGCGAGTATCCCCCTCGTTGATCTTCCGCCGGACGAAACCAAGCGCATGCCGCGTTACCCGACCGTGCCCGCCATTCGGATCGGGAGGCTGGCCGTAGATCAAAGATTTCAGGGTCGTGGCCTGGGTGCGGCACTTTTGGCCGATGCCGCCGCCCGGGCCCTGAAGGCGGACGCCGCGGCGTTCACGCTTTTAGTAGACGCCAAGAACGATCAGGCCGTGGCTTTTTACCAGCGCTTCGGGTTTCGAGTCTTGGCCAGCCAGCCCCGAACCTTGTTCCTTCCTTTAGCGACGGCCCAGAAAGTTTTGCTTCGAGAAGGGGGTCGATGAATATGGCGAAGAATTTTAAAGAACTGCGTGCCGGGATGTCCGCTGTCTCAACGGCAGTCAGCGCAGCCGAGCGCCGCCGATTAGTCAACGAGATGTCATTGCTCCAACTTCGGAAAGCGCGCGAACTGACCCAAACCAAGATTGCCGACGAGCTGCACATGGGACAGGGCGTCGTATCCAAACTGGAAAGGCGTATCGATATGTATGTCGGCACGCTTGCCAGCTGCCTTCAGGCCGTTGGCGCAGATCTGGAAATTCGCGCGTTATTTCCAGATCTGCGCGCCATCAGGATCACGCAGTTTTCTGAAGAGTCAACTTGGCGCAGCGACTGAACGCAGACAATGTCCCTGATCGGCGAATCGATGAACATCCACACTTGGGCGGCGACAGGCGGAGCTGGCTCGCTTATTCTTGATAGAATCGGCCTGATGAGAACCTGTTGCGCCGGCAGTGCCCCGCTTCTCCTCGCGCTGCTTCCTCTCGGACTGTGCGGACAGGTCACGGCGGGACAGGGGGCGAAACCATCGGCACTGAAACTTTCCTGCCCGCAAACTGCTGCCACTACCGCCTGCAACAGTTTCAAACAACTTGTGGACGCTCGCGACGAGTCGATACTGCGCTCATTGGACCCTTTATATATCTCGTACGTGTGCTTTCATGAGAACGAGGACGTGTTTTTCACGCTCCGTGTCGCACCGCTTTTGGACGGATTCGTCAACTATCCTACTGCGCTGTTTTTCTCGGGGTACCAGGACGGAGTGTCTGCTCTTAGCCGGTTTGTGCAAGGCATGTGGACGCGAGATATTGATCTGAAAGAGTCGATCTTTAAGAGCGACGGCGTGCCATATAACAAAGCGACCGATAAGGCCGAGATTGACGGGATTGAAGTCTTCCTGCAATACGCTTTTGAAAACCAAGCTGGCTCCTCGACAACCCAGACGGTTCGGATTAGGCGCTCGACCGGACGCTTCATCCAATCGTTTTCATCTCCCGACGGCAAGGGCGCTCGCACGTATTCTGGATCGTGCGCAAGGTTCGATACTGTCGGCAGCGCTGCCGTTCCTACTTCTGGTTCTACAGACCTGTCTGGGAACGAAGCTCCGGCAGGAACAAAGAATCGAATCTCGCAGTCGCGGCAGAGCGAGATTGATCAAGTCATTGAGAGCGGCAAGTATTCCCGTTTACCGCCCGCTCAGGCTGTGGCGCACTCAACGGACTCTGGGCCATCACACCTGTCCGTCGTGAATCGAACCGTTTACACGTTGACGGTGACCTTCTATGGTTCCGCAGAACGCTCCGTCAAGGTCACTGCCGGTCAATCGTTGGACCTGGATTTCGCTCCCGGAACATACAGAGTGTTGGGGAAGGTCGACAGTCCGACCGTGTTGCCATTTGTGGGCAGCGACGAATACGCAGCGGGCACCAAGTACGAATCGACCTTTTACGTCGCCTCTCAGAAAGTTCCATAGCCGATCAGATCGCGGACCCCGGATGAATCGGGCGGGCAAACGCCGCGCTTGACGCCCGAATTCTCGGATTACAAAGCCAGAACAAATCCGGATATGATTGTTATATGAGACGCGGCAAGCCAGTTTCGCGGACAGAGCGGATTCTTACTTTGATCAAGTCGGAGATTCGGGCTACCACCAGAGACAAAACAGAGAATCCCGATTGTACGGGGATTTCTCCGGAGGCGGCATTTTATCGGCAAGAATACTTGGAGCTGATGACTCCGGAGGAGCGGAAGACGGTGGCCCCAGATTTGTTTGGAAAGCAGTAAAAACCGGTATGAAGACAACGTCTTATCTGATCGAAAGACGGGGTGAATGCTATACCCTGAAGTGCGTGGACGGACCGCACAAACTGGGACTCGAAAGCATCACTGCAGACGATGGAGAAGCCTCGTTGGTCACTGTCCTGAGCGGCTTGGGCGTGCCCGCCAGCCAGGTGGCGGTGGCTGTCGAAGAAGTCCGCAGCGAATGCAGAAGCTTTGTTACTTTTGACGCGAATCTTCGCTAACTCGTCAGGCTCGATCCGGTTTTCCAAGACAGATAGGCGAAAAAACCGGTGGACGGGAAGCCCCCCGCAGCACGGTCACGGTCGTGAAGCACCGGTTCAGCCCGCGCGTCCCCTTCGACTATACTACAGCCGGTTCATCAAATCAGTTTCTTCGGGTCCGCCAATTCCGGCCGGTAATCAAACCAGTCGTGCTTCTTCTCGCTTTCCCGAATGTTGGCGAGTGGATCGCGCAGGTTGACGGCTGACTGCGACGCGGGCGATCCGAGCGGCATGCTCCCTGCATTCGATCCCGGAGCCGCAACCGATGCAGCCATTCGGAACGCGCCTCGGAGAGTCCGGGGCGGATGCGTTCACTATAATGCGACTGATGGGGCACTCAACGGTAACAGTTTCCCAAAGGTACGTACATCCGTCGCCGGAAGCGCTCGAATTGGCGCATGAGCGCATGACGGCGATGAACTTGCGCCGACTCCCCACAAATTCCCCCACAGTGACCGGGGGCGATGTAGCAGTAGCTTCGTAAGTTGTTTGTTTCAATATGCCCGGGTGGCGAAATCGGCAGACGCAACGGACTTAAAATCCGTTTTTCCGCAAGGAGAGTGTGGGTTCAATTCCCACCCCGGGCACCAATAAAATCAGTAGTTTACTGGCTTTCTTGGGGCTCGTTTTCGTTCGTTACCGGCAGAATCTTGTGTGCGTATAGTGTGCGAGCTTTTTGGGTCCTGCTCGCTTTCGTACCTTTGGTTCAGGTAAGAGTCGAGTTTCCCCGCCGCCTCACGCAGGTCGGACTCACTGACGATGTTGTACCGGTCAAAAACCGATCGGGTCTTGTGGCCGCTGATCGCCATCGCCACTCTTTCTGGCACCCCGGCGCGGATCAGATTCCGGACTCCGGTTCTGCGGAGATCATGAAAGAGCCGTGCCGGCTTTCCGGTTTTCTGATCACCGGTCCAAAGACCTGCCTCAAAACACGCGGGCGCCCAGTTTCCGCGGAAGTTACTGATCCGTTTGCCGTCCTCGAAGAACACGAATGGGCAGGCCGGGTAGTCCCGGTCCCGCAATGTCTTTTGTTCCGCCAGAACTGAGCGCAACTCCGCTGTCATCGGGACCACCCGGGGTTCGTCATTCTTCGTGGTTCCCGGATCCAGCCGAACTACGCCTTCGTCCAGATCCACCTGGTTCCAGAGAAGAGAGAGGATTTCGCCCCGACGGCAACCTGTGTAGTACGCGAAAGTCAGAACCGGCCGGTATACCGGAGGAAGGACGTTTCGGAGCCGAAGAAATTCCCCGTGTTCAAAAAAGCCTTTACGTACATTGTTCTCTTCGAGCATGGGTACATAGACTACGCGTGCGACCTTGGGCGGGGTATGTCTGCGGCCGAGATTCAGAGCGCGCTTCAGGACGGCGAGTTCCCGATTGATCGTGGCGTTCGCAGCCTCTGACTTCTGGCGCTCGTGGACATATTGACGCACCAGGGTCGTAGTCAGATTGCGGACCCGCGTCTCGCCGAACGCAGGTTCCAGGTGGAGCCTGATTTTCTGTTCTGCCCACTTCACGCCTTTGTTGTTGACTCTGTAGTCGGCGAGCAAGTCGGTGAACAACTCCCGCATGAGCGTCCGTTGCGCGGCGGAATCCGTGCCCGTCAAGTCTCTCTGACGGATGGCCTCGGCAAGATAGCTCTCAGCGTCCTTTTTCGTTCCGTGAATGGTCTTGTTTTGATAAACACGTCTGGCCGCGCCGTCGTAACCCATGAAGATCCGAACAAGCCACACACCCCGGCCTCTGGAAATGATCTGTCCGGCCATCAGCCTTCACTTCAGAGTACCGCAAAAGGACTTTTCGCACACAGGCGGGAATGCATTTCGGGTGCGACAGGGTTTGCATCGATGGCCGATTTTCTTGTCCAGTTCTGAACGCAGCCGAGGGGTTCCTTTCTGCCGCACCCCGCCGCCGAATTCTTCTCGCGCCTCAGTCCTCAATTTGTCGTCGGCGGGCATGAAGGCATCGGAACCCAAGACAACGCGATTGCCGGTGCCAAAGAGGGAGAATCGCAGTCGCTGTCTGGGAAGTCTTCGCGGGTTCAGCCCTGATGGAAATTCGCAGACGGCGTCTGCGGAATCTTGCCCAGTTCAAGCAACTGACCCTCAATCAGGCCGCGTTATCCATTTGCGGATTGGGTCCGGATTGAGCGTGTGGCGCCGTCAGGAACGCAACTGGTGCATCAGCGAGATGTCGTCCAAAACGGCTATCCCGGCTTTTCGCAGGAACTCTTCAGCCGGAGTTTCGAAGAAATCCCGGTCCTTCGTGCAAAGGATATCGGCTTCACCAATGACCGCGGTTTGCATGACGACAGTGTCGTTTACATCGCGAATCGGTGTGACCAACAATGGATTCGGGACCACAATCTCGGCGGCCTCGCGCAGGAAACCGACGTAATCGTAGATGCGTTTTTCTGAGAGGCCGTGGAGCGCCAACATTCGCGGATAGCGCAGGACCTTGGCCAATTCGTAAAGCATCTCGTTCGACAGCAGCAAAATATGATCTGACTCGACGATACTGATCAGGAGATCGCGGGCAAGCCCTTTAGTACTGCCATGTCCTCGAACGAGGATGGCGGTGTCGAGGATGATTCTCACTGATGGGGACGATAGCCGGGGCGAACGCTTCTCATGGCCTCAGTGATGATATCTTCCGCTTCTTCCTCCGAAACGGGCTCGCGGGCGGCGTCCACTTCAGCAAAATACTTCCTCAGTTCGTTCGCTATTTCCAATCTCCGCTGATGTGAGACGGCGACAGGCTCGAAGGTACGGACGCTGACCGCTTCTTCTTCCTGAATACGGCGTCCAAGAAGCGTTTCGATGGCGGCTTTCTGGTCGGGAGAGAGATCTTTGGCATTGCAGATCATGCGATAGAACCTGACTACATTATGACGGATTGCATTCCAAAGCTTCGCCGGTGTCCAGACGCATCCCGCCCGGCGGGAATGGCAGGCGCATTAGCTTCAGGTTATCCAGTTCGGTCAAGAGGTCATCGGGAGGAGAACAAAAGGGCTAATCTGCAATATTAAAAGGTTGCCTTAGATCCTTAGATCTTGCGGATGTGGCGGAACTGACAGACGCTGATTCAGGTTCATGTGCCAGAAATGGCGTGGAGGTTCAAGTCCTCTCATCCGCACCAAAATCAGACTTAACGGCCATCCTCCGGTTCGGGCGAATCGTCGATTTTGTCAATACAGTTCCGATATGGAAAGATATTGACACAACAAGGCTTGGAGTGAGCGAACGCGCTTTTGCCGAGTGAATACCTTATCCGTGTCGCTTACGAGCGGATCATCGTCAACAGCATCTTGAATCTACTGAGGGCTTTCAGCGCGTGCGGTTGGTTTGCCGGCATGAGAACTGCTTCGCCCGCCGTCACGTGCAGTGGCTTGCCAGAGACCGTAATTTCCGCTTCGCCCTCGAGCAGATGTGCCACGGCGTCGAACGCGGCCGTGTGCTCGCTTAATCCTTGGCCGTCGTCGAAAGCGAACAAAGTGACAGTTCCCGTTGCGCGCTTGACTATCGTCCGGCTGACAACGGACCCTTCCTGATAATTCACGAGGTCTGTCAGGCGGACGCCTTCCGCGACGGGTATTTCGCCCTTATTCTGTCCTTGCTGCAAGCTCATGTTTGGCCACCTCCAACGGCGCCATCATCTCTTCTCGCCGACTAGATTCCAGCCGGACATCCGGCCTATGCAGAGTGCAGCTTCACTTCCCCATTGACGCCCCGAGCTTCCTTTTCGAGGCGCGACCAGATTCTTTGAAGATCCTGGGTTAATTCCAGGTCCACGAAGCCGGAAAGGAAAAGAGGGGGGCACTCAGTCTCTGCCCGAACCGGGCATCCCTCATGGAGCATCTGCTGCGAGAGTGCGATCTTCTTTAGGGATACCTCGTACCGCCCCCCACAGTTCCTGCATGGGATCTCAATTCCGACCATTTCGAGAATGTCCATAGGCGTTCCTACCTATCTGGCATTTCCATTGTGTCATCCCGGATTCCGGGAACTGCAACTCGAAGATCAGAAGGGAGCGGCTGAGTTTAGACTGACCCACGCTTCGGAATGCGTCCTCGACTCCACCCAGGCGCCGCGCTCGCCCCACGAAAACGCCACTCGGGCCGTTATCATGGAGTTCGCACGCGGGCGCGCAGTTCTCCGGCCGCCATCTCCGTCCCTGTCGCGGCGTGCTCCACCCGTACGTAGCCCAGTGCAGCCACTTTCCCGAGTGCCGGAGAGTAGGCGGCGGAGGTAATCTCCCCGGCGGGCGCGCCGCCGATCTGTAGCTTCGTCCTGGGTTCGGGCGGCCTCTGTCCGTCGATTTCAAGCGGCTTCAGAACACGTTGAATCAGCCCGCGCGATCGGAGCCGTTCAACGATCTCCTGGCCGAGGTAGCAACCTTTATGGAAGTGCAGCGCGTCCGCCTGATTCGCTTCCTGAGCAAGGTAGCGCTCGCTGATATCTTCGCCATACCGTGGCTTGCCGTGCTCCAGGCGCACTACACGAAATGCCTCTTCATCCGTATGCACCGCACCGGCCGCGTCGAGTGTTCTTAGGATTTCATCCTTCTCTGCCACCGGCACGATGATGAAAAAACCCAGGCTCCCGGTGACGCTCAATCGAGCCACCAAAGCCGATCCCCACTCCACGTTGGCCCCGTAGGAGGTCTCAAGTGCAGGAGCCCCTGCGGCAGTCAGGACATCGGACGACTTCGGTCCTTCTACGGCGATGGTCGCGAGCGTCGGTGTGACGTCCTCCAGCGTGACATCGTCCGCGATGATGAACTTATCGAGATGTTCCAGCAGTTTCTGCAGCGTTTCCGGTTCCGTATCGAGCAGGAAAGAATCGTGTCGGCACAACACGTTCACATCCGCCAGAATTCGTCCCTGAGCCGTCAGGAAGAACGCATAGCACCCCGTTCCCGGAGTGAGCTGCTGGATATGATTCGTGGTCATCGCGTGCAGGAGGCGCGCACGGTCTTCACCGGCCACCCGGATTTTGCCGCGGCTGGAGACGTCCAGCCACGCCGCGCCGCCGCGCAGTTCGTAGTAGCCTTGCATGGTTCGAGTATATGGTTCACCGTGGATTGCCTTTGGTGCGATCGCCAGCGACGCCATCGCTTTTTGTTCTGCCTTTGTGTTCGGCCGGATAGGTGACTTGCATTCGCGTTATCTTGCCCCAGGGTGTAAGCGTATGAGGCTGCGTACGGGTGAGACTTGTGATTTCCCGCACTTCAATTCCTCGTGCTAACAAAGCATCTGCCATCAGGGAACGATGACAGCGCCAAGGAACGGCTTCGGCGCACATAATTGCGATGCGCTCCGACTTCGCAAGTTCTATCAAATCGTCCAGATTCTTCCGGAACTCAGGCGTCTGCATATAATCGGCGAAGCCACGGAAGCTGGCGTTATGCCATCCGGTGTTGATGGAATCACGGCGCGCATGCCGGAAGCCACCCAGACCGGGCATGTAACGGTAATGAAGGCGGGCGGAATGCAGGGCAGGCGACAATTCGCTTCGGTTGAACTGCGGATTGTGCCGCGAACGTGGGACGGTGCGTACATCGACCAGTCTCTGCACCCGGTGCGCTTTCAGAAGTTGGATGAATTCCTTTGATGTGCGGGTGGAGTGCCCAATGGTCATGACAATCATCGGTGCTGTGATGCGCACGTTCGTTTCATTTGCTTGCAAGTTTACCCGTAATCGCATACGGAGAACGGGTCGCAGCCCTGTCCATTTGGGCCGAAGGCTCGCCCATCCTGCTGACGGATCGCTCGTCGCGGGTAGAAACTGTTATACGTATGGGCGGTTCGTGCCAATGCGCACCGGATGTTGCCTCGCCAGCCACGTCAGCTCGGAGTTTGCATGATTTCATTTGATTCGGTCCACAAAGCCGTTCATTATCCACCGGACCGTCGCTTTCGTATCTGGATTCGACCATCCATCCTGGTAGGGGTTGCGATCGCTATTCTCACTGTCATCGCTGCGGCCTGGATCGAGGTCGCCATCGCCGGGGTGCCCCAAGTCCCACCCGTTCCACAGATTGATCCGGACAACCTCATCTCGCCGCATGGCTTTCCGGTCTGGGTGCGTTACTGCCACTTCTTCAATTTCTTTTTTGTGGCGTTGCTGATTCGCAGCGGTCTGTCCATCCTGATGGATCATCCCCGCTTGTATTTCAACGATGGCTGTACACCCGGGAGCGAATGGATTCGGTTTACGCCCCTGCAGGTCCCGCGTGATCGCATCTGGACCGCGAAAGACGATGCTCGCTATATTTCACCTCTGGTGGGCACGCCGGGCTACCGGCACACAATCGGTGTTGCGCGGATCTGGCACTTCATCAACGTTCACGGTTTCATCATCACTGGTTTCATCTTTGTTGCCATGCTCTTTGCCACGGAGCAGTGGCGCCGCATCGTGCCCGATTCTCCACTCGTTCTCCTCCAGGCCTGGAACACATGGGTGCATTATGCGACTTTCCATCTCCCGCCCGAACCCAACGGGTTCTACGGCTACAACGCACTTCAGCAAATTGCCTACTTCACTGTCGTTTTGGTCTTCGGCCCCCTGGCCGTGCTAACAGGCATCGCCATGTCGCCAGCCGTTGTTAACCGTTTTCCCTGGTATGCCCGCATTTTTGGCGGCCGACAATCCGCCCGGTCCATCCACTTCCTCACCATGTTCAGCTTTTTTGCATTCCTCGCCGTGCACGTCATCCTGATCGTGATCACCGGATTTGCACGGAACATGAACCATATCGTGCTGGGTACTGACGATCAGAGGCCCCTCGGAATGTATCTGGGCTTTGCTAGGGATAGCTGTGGTTATTTTCTCCTGGGTCGTGGCGCACTATATCTCCTGGCGCAGTCCGCGCGGACTGCAGCACGCTCTCAAATCCGTTACGTATCCAATGCAGCAGATTACCCTGAACCTCCTCGCGCCACGCCAGAAGTACACAGAACATCAAATCTCACCTTATTTCTGGCCGAATGGGAAAATGCCCGTCCGCGACGACTGGAAGTACCTCGCCGAGGGTGGTTTCGAGGATTTCCGTCTCAAAGTAGGCGGACTCGTCGAGAGGCCGGTCGAGCTGTCCCTGAAGGATCTTGAGCAGTTGGGTGAAATCGAAGAGATCACGATGCATCACTGCATCCAGGGATGGAGCGGCATCGCCAGGTGGGGCGGCATTCCCATGAAGAAGCTCGTCGAGCTGGTACGCCCGAAACCGCAAGCCAGAACTGTCGCCTTTTTCTCGTTCGGCGAGGCTCTTTACGGCGGCCCCTATTACGACACTCAAAGCATCGAGAATGTTCTGAAGCCTCAGTGCCTGCTGGCGTCGCGCATGAACGGCCAGCGGCTTCCGCAGTTGTATGGCGCACCTCTGCGGCTCCGCGTCGAGAACCAGCTCGGCTACAAGATGGTCAAATGGATCGAGCGCATCGACTTCATCGAATCGGAGAAACTGCTTGGCGAAGGAGAAGGCGGCAAAAACGAAGACGACGAATACTTCGACTTGCTGCCCAACATCTGATGCCCAAGCCAGCTTCGCCCGCTCCGCGGCACGTGGCCCCCGATCACATTCGTTCCCTGCTTCAACGGCTTCGGCTGGATTGGCTGCTGCATCGTTTTCCGCCGCAGCTCGTGCGCTCAGTCTACATGTTTGTAAACGGCTTCATCACCATTGGACTGCTTGCGCTTCTGGCGCTTCTCAGCCGCAATCCGTTTGTTTTCCCATCCCTCGGACCTACTGCCTATCTCCTCTTCTTCTCGCCCCTCGCAAAATCGTCCAGCCCGCGAAACACAGTTTTCGGTCACGCGATCGGAATTGTCTGCGGTTACCAGATCCGGGCGATCGAACATATGAGCTGCCCTCTGCTGAAACACGGTTGCGAAGCGGTGGCAGATGCGCCTTTCGCGCGGCCGTTCGGGATTCCCGATGGCTTTATCGCTGCGGGAATGTACGGACTCCTGATCCTGCTGGCTCTTCTCGGACATCAAATGCTCTGGGCTCGCTATTCGCTCCGGACGCTTGCGGTGCTTGCAAATGTGTTGGGCGTATTCGATATGGCTCGGCTCGGCGCCTACTGTTTCTATTGCCTGCTCACCACGGTCCTTTCGCCCGCGTTGTTGTGGATGGCGCTGGTGGTATAGGCTAATCCGATGTGCAGTTGCACGCCCCTCACAGTGACCCGATTGCCTGCTACTGATCGCCGCGGCTGAAGGGAAAGACAATGGACGTTTGGCAACGATGGCTACAACACCCTGAGAGGGTGTGGCTGCACAAGCTCTTTTTCCAGATTCATTATGCGGCCGGAATAGGAATCGGCCTCTATGTGCTTGTTGTGAGCATTTCGGGCAGCATTATTGTTTACCGCAATGTGCTGTCACCGAGCTTCGTCGTCGAGTGGCTGGTCAAGCTTCACGAAAACCTTCTATTCGGTGAGGCTGGCCGCCTGATGAACGGAATCGGGTCCTTGTTTCTGACGCTCGTTTGTTTGACAGGAGCCGTTATATGGTGGCCGGGAGTCAAGAACTGGCGTCGCAGCCTGACCGTGAAATGGAAGACGCGTTTTGCGCGGTTCAGCTGGGACCTGCATAGCGCCCTCGGGTTCTGGACCTTCCCCTTCGTTCTGATGTGGGGAGTTTCAGGGATCTATTTTTCCTTTCCAGACTCTTTTAACGCCGTATTCGCTTTCTTCGATCCCCGCGACCGGTTCTACGACCGGAGCCTTTTTGCGCTCTCCGAAGTTCATTTCGGGAGATTCGGGTGGTTTACCGAGGCCCTTTGGAGTTTCATGGGACTTGTGCTCGCCCTGCTCTCGATTTCCGGCGTGTTCGTGTGCTGCAACCGGCTGGTGTACAAAAAGAGCGCAAACCCGAATCGTCAAACAGAGTAGTCCGCAGCGCTCTGACGAATACCGGATCGAGAAGCGCGCTGCGTCCACATCTTCGCATCGTATTCGGGCGCGCAACCAACTTCTACGGAACGGATTGTACAATGGGAATACGCATCATCTCTTCTCTTCAGCGTTCAGCGCTTCGAAGCCAGAGACGACATCGAACAGTTCCTCGTCGATGCCACTCTGGCGCAAACGATGGAATGTCCGGTTGAGATCCTCCAGCAATTCATTTATGTTTTTTTCTGCGCGTTCCATCGCCGCCAAGCGACTCGCGTTCTCGCTGGCAAGAGATTCAGCGCACGCCCGGAACAGCGAGATGAAAAGATACTCGCGGATGAGTGCACGCAAAGTCGCTGTGCCGCCCCCCATGACTTCGGGCAAGTTCCCGGTCGGCCAGCGGACTTTGGCCAGACCTTGTCGCCATTGCGCGTCGAGCGGTAACAATCGCTGGCTGACCGGCTCGTAGAGCGCCCCCGACTGTGGGCGGTTATGGAAGACGTAAACACGCCCATACTTATCTTTGGACCGATGCGCTTCGCTTTCGATTTGAATCTGCCCGACGAGCGGGGTGATGGCCTTGACGGAATTCGGCACAGTGAAGAGTCCCATCATGGGCAAGCCCGCGTCCGCCAGATGCTCATGAACGCGTTCACCGACCGCCCAGACCTGGGGTTTGCCGGGCAGAGCTGCGAGTGTCTTGATCGCATAATCGGCCACCACCTCATTGAACTGCCCGACCAGTCCCTGGTCCGAACCGAACACGACGGCGCCGATGGCACTCGGATCGTTTTGTTCCTGCGGTTCTGCCATCGGGGCCGTTGCTCCGCTTTCCCGGAAGCATGCGCCCAAGCCCAGTTCCACGGCCCGATAATAGTCGGCCAATGCGCGCACGGATTTCTCGTACTGTCCGATGCTCGAGGCGGCCACGGCCTTCATCGTGCGGACGACGGATTGGAGATCCCCGGCGCCGGCGATCTTTCGGCGCAGACTGGCGGTGGTGTCGCTCATGACTTCGCCTCGGGCGCGGACTTGGTTTCAGGCTTGGGCTGGAAGGGGGCGAGCGCTTTGTGGGCGATTGCGACGATGGTATCGCGATCCTCGTCGCTCACTTGATCGGCGGTATCCAAGCGCTGGCGCACCTCCGCCGGGATATTGACCGTCGCATCGCGTAGGGCGTGCTCGGCGGTCGTCATCTGATCCAGCGGCACGCGGTCGAAGAGTTCCGCGGTCAATGCCAGCAGCACGGCGATTTGCGCGGCCACGGATACCGGTGAGAATTCCGGCTGTTTGAGGCAGGCGCGAATACGCCGTCCGTGTTCGATGATCTTGCGGGTGTCTTCATCCAGGCGCGCGCCGAACCGGGAAAAGGTTTCCAGTTCCTCAAACTGCGCGTAGGCCAGCTTGAGGCTCCCGGCAACTTCACGATAGGCCGCTCATTGCGCCTGGCCGCCCACGCGCGAAACTGATTTTCCGACATCGACCGCGGGCAGAACGCCCAGTTCGAACAGCGACGGCGAAAGGTAGATCTGGCCATCCGTGATGGAAATCAGGTTGGTCGGAATGTAGGCGGAAATGTCCTGGGCTTCGGTTTCGATAATGGGCAGTGCGGTCAGCGAGCCGCCGCCCAGTTCCTTGAGCAAGTGCGTCGCCCGTTCGAGCAGCCGAGAGTGAATATAAAAGATGTCGCCGGGAAACGCTTCGCGGCCAGGGGGACGGCGCAGCAGCAGAGAGAGTTCGCGGTAGGCGCGCGCGTGCTGGGTGAGGTCGTCGTAAACGATAAGCACGTCCCGGCCCGCCTCCATGAACGACTCGGCGATGCTGGTCGCGGCGTAAGGAGCGATGTAAGCCAGACCAGGCGGGTCGTCGCCCTCGGCCACGACGATGACGGTGTAATCCATGGCGCCCTTTTCCCGCAAAGTAGCCACCGCCTTCGCAACGGCGGAGGCACGCTGGCCGATGGCGCAATAAACGCACAGCACATTTTGGCCGCGCTGGTTGAGGATGGTGTCGAGCGCAATGGCGGTCTTGCCCGTCTGGCGGTCGCCGAGAATCAACTCGCGCTGGCCGCGCCCGACGGGAATGAGCGCATCGACAACTTTGAGGCCGGTCTGGAGCGGCACGGTGACGGGCGCCCGGTCCATGATGGGCGGGGCGGGGCGTTCGATGGGCAGGCGCTTGCTAGAGACCACCGGTCCCTTGCCATCGAGTGGCCGGCCGAGCGGATCGATGACGCGCCCGAGCAATCCGTCCCCAACGGCCACGTCCATGACCCGGCCAGTGCGCCGGACTTCATCTCCCACATGGAGACGCGAATATTCGCCGAGAAGAACGACGCCGATTTCGTGTTCGTCCACATTGAAGGCAATGCCGAGCACATCGCCGGGGAAAGTCAGCAATTCATCGAAGCCCACGCCGGGGAGCCCGGACACCTTGGCGATGCCGGTAGCGACGCTGGTGACCGTACCCACCTCGCGGGGCGTCAGTTGCGGCGTGAACGTTTCCCGCACCTGGCTGATGCCGGCAAACGCCCTGTCGAAATCGTTCCGGAGGCTCTCGGATTCCCTGCTCATTGGCTCTTTGTTCCGAGCTTGGGTTCTTCAGGTTCAAGCTTGGGCTTAGTCTCCCGTTGGACTTCCGGCTTGGACTCTGGCTCAGGCTTGGGCTTAGCCTCCGGTTGGACTTCCGGCTTGGACTCTGGCTCAGGCTTGGGCTTAGCCTCCGGTTGGACTTCCGGCTTGCTCTCGGGCTCAGGCTTGGGCTTGGCCTCCGGCTGGACCTCCGGCTTGGACTCGGGCTTAGGCTCGGCTTTAACTTCAGCTGCTTCCTTCTTTTTAAGAAGATCGTCAACGCCCTGCTGCAGCGATTCCAGGTAATCCGCGATGTTCCATCCCACCTTCTGTCCGTCCGTGCTGAGTTCAATGCCGGCGATCAGTTCTGGTGCAGTCTCGAAGCGGACGCGGACTTCAGCCGAGAAGGTTTCGTTGAGCGCATTCTGTATGGCCGCGCGTTGCTCCGCGGGCATGTCGAACGTGCTGCGCACGAGGCCAGGCCCGGAGGCTGTCTTCAGCGCCCCGCCGAGCCCTTCTTTCGCTTTGCCATCCATCTCCCGCAAACGACGCGTGAACACTTCGCCCAGGCGTTCTTCCAGACTCGCCGTGGCGAGATCCGTCAGTGCCTTTCGTACGATGGCAAATACTTCCTGCTGTGTCCGCTTGGTAATGGCTTGGTGTAAGTCGTGTTCTTCGTTTCGCAGCGTTTCCTGCCGTTTTGCGCTCAAAGCCGCGGCGGCCCTGCGCGCCTCATCGAGGAGCCGCTGACGTTCGGCCTGCGCGTCATTCGTCGCTTTGTTCAGGAGCGCGGCGCGCTGCTGGTCGAACTCCGCGTTCTTGTGGTCGAACTCTTCGTGCTCCTTCTGAGCTGCGGCCTTTTTCGCGTCGGCGTTCGCGAGTTCGGTGGCGATCAACTTCTCCCGTTCATCG
The DNA here is from genome assembly GCA_963832905.1 of Terriglobia bacterium. Taxonomy (GTDB): domain Bacteria; phylum Acidobacteriota; class Terriglobia; order Bryobacterales; family Bryobacteraceae; genus BOG-234. The sequence continues at coordinate 104,261 of CAWHVO010000005.1, forward strand.
ATGGCGCGGCGGATGGGCTTATAAAGGTAGCGCTGCATCAACCACACCAGGATGAGAAAGTTGAGCGCCTGCGCACCAACGGTGAACCAATCGATCAGCATGGGCTACTTTCCCGCGGTTTGGGCGATGGCGTGGTTCCAGAACGGGTTGGCGAAGATGAGAATCATCGAGACCACGAAACAGTAGATCGCGATGGATTCGATCATGGCCAAACCTACGAACAAGGTCCGGGTGATGGTAGCTGAGGCATCGGGCTGTTGGGCCAGGGAAGTCAGCGCTGTCGAGACCGCCTTCCCTTCCGCCAGCGCAGGCCCTATGGCCCCCAAACTGATAGTGATGCCGGCGATTACAATCGATGCCACCGCGATGATAGTCAGGTTGTCCACAATCTCTCCTTTAGTCTTTTGTCGTTGTCGCAGGTTCGGGTTTGGGCTTACGGACGCGCGTGGCGGCTGCGATGTATACGGCGGCCAGGATGCTGAAGATGTACGCCTGCACCATGCCGGTGAGCTGACCGAGCAGCGTCATGACGATCGGGAACAGAAAGGGCGTGATCGTCAGCAGGATTGCGATGATCATCGCCCCGCTCATCATGTTCCCGAACAAACGGACGGCCAGCGCCAGCGTGCGCGAAAGTTCGCTGATGATGTTAAAAGGCAGCATGATGAACGTAGGCTTCATGTAGGACTTGAGGTAGTTACCCACGCCTTGCTCTTCGATGCCGAAGAACGGCACCGCCACAAACACGCACAAAGCGAGTGCCGCGGTGGTCGAAAGGGAGCCAGTCGGCGGCTCGTAGCCTGGAATGACCGTGCAGAGGCTGGCCGCGGCGATAAACAGAAAAAGCGTGCCCAGAAAGCCAAGATATTTCTGCGGCTGACTGAGGCCAACATCCTCAATCTGTTTTTCGATTCCGGTGACGATGATTTCCAGAAGGTTCTGCCAGCTGGAGCGCTCGATGCCGATGGAAAGTTTGCGCGTAATGAGTCTTGAACCGGCGGCCAGCACGAGCATCAGCCCCCACGTGAACACAATGGTGCCGTTGAGTTTCAGGAACCCGTGTTGCCAGAAGACCATCTCATCCGGAGTAAGGTGCATGACTGGCCTCCCGTCGTGTGAGCCGTATCACCATAACGCGTGCCATGACAAATCCGATGACGCACGCCAGCATCCTCTCCCAATGCCCCTGCGCGACAAAATAGAAACCAGCCAGGACAGCGCTCGTTCGCAGCAGCCCGCTGCCGAAAACCCAACTGGCGGGCCGTCGAGACGACACGCACTTGCGAACCGTCCACCAAAGGCCGCCGAAGAATATAGCGCCAAGCAAAACGCCTGCTACCAGAGCCAGCGCCAGAGGCAAAATTTCACTTATCATTATTCTCCTGGTCCTCTCGCATCTCCCTGTCTTCCTTGTCCACCCAATGCCAGGCATTCACACAACCGACGACCAACCCGGCCACCAGCAGGGCCAGCGTCCAGGAATGGTTTCCAGGATGGCGATTGTCCAGCCAGATACCCAACGCCGCGCCGAGCAGCGTCGGAACCACCACCGACCAGCCGATTAGTCCCATCATGCCGAGACCAAGCCAAACGCCCTGCGTAGAGTTACGCTGCGCCTTGAGCTTCCGCGCCGCCTTCGCGGCGACTTCCCGGCTGAACGCAGTCCAGCTCTGAATTCCGGGTTTTTCACTCACGCTGAAGCTCCGCGAAGCGCCGGATGAAATCGCTCTCCATCGTGGCCATCACCGAGCGGACGCTCCGTTCCCGTTCGTCGAGTTTCAAAAACTCCCGATCCACCGCCGCATGCAGTTGGCCCAGGTCTGTGCCGCCAATTGCATGCCGCACTGAGACCAGAACGTTCATGCCGGTCTTGACGAGTACTCCCTCGTCAACGGCCACGTAAACCTCGGCCTCGCCTTCGACCTGATAGGCCAGAATTCCCGGAACGAGCGCCGCGACGCAGTCGAGCCTGTGTGGCAAGAGTCCGAACGATCCGTCGCCGTTCTCCGCAACAATACGCGAAACGCCGGTTTTCTCGGCGAAGACCTGGAAGGGCAGGAGGATTTTAAGATTCATGAGCGTCGGCTGCTGCATGTTTCACCTCCGGTTCAGGCTTAGGTTCCGGGTTAGGTTCGGCCTTGATTTCGGGTTTGGATCCAGGCGCGGTCTTTTTCGCCGGCTTGACCTTCGGTGCCTTTTCCTTCGCCTCGTCAATCGCTCCGATCATGTAAAGCGCGCTCTCCGGGTAGTCTTTGAATTCATCGCGCAGAATTCGTTCACAGCCATCGAGCGAGTCTTTGAGGCTGACGAGTTTCCCCTTGATGCCGCTAAACTTCTCTGTGGCGAAAAATGGCTGCGTGAGGAATCGCTCCAGCCGTCGGGCGCGGGCAACTACGTTGCGGTCTTCCGGCGCCAGTTGCTCCAGACCGAGCATCGCGATGATGTCCTTGAGATTTTCGTACTGCGAGAGCGTCCGCCTGATTTCCTGCGCCAGCAGATAATGCCGCTCGCCGACGATGCCGGGCGTGGCCATTTTGGAGTTGGATTGCAGCAGATCGATCGCCGGGAAGAGTCCTTCGCTCGCTCTTTTGCGCGAAAGCACGATGGAAGTCGAGAGATGCGAAAACGTGTGCACCGCCGCCGGATCCGTCAAATCGTCGGCTGGCACATACACTGCCTGAATGGACGTGATGGCGCCGGTATCGGTGTTGGCGATACGCTCTTCAAACCCCGACAGTTCGGTGCCCATGGTGGGCTGATAGCCGAGGCGCGACGGCATTTGGCCCAGCAGGCCGGATACTTCCATGCCAGCCTGGATGAAGCGGAAGATATTATCCACCAGCAGCAGCACGTCGCGATGCTCGTCGTCCCGGAAATACTCAGCCATCGTCAGCGCCGCGAGGCCCACGCGGAACCGGCTGCCGGGGGGCTCGTTCATCTGTCCGAACACCATCACCATGTTCGGCAGCACGCCCGCCGCCTTCATGTCGCGGTAGAGTTCCTGGCCTTCCCGGCATCGTTCGCCGATCCCGCAAAAAACGCTGACGCCTTTCTGGTGCTCAATCATGTTGTGAATCATTTCGGTGAGCAATACCGTCTTGCCGACGCCTGCCCCACCGAACAGACCCGCTTTGCCGCCGCGCTCGATCGGCACCAGCACGTCGATGAGCTTGATCCCCGTCTCGAAGATTTCGGATTTAGTGGAACGCCGCTCTAACGCCGGCGGCGAGCGATGCACAGTGCGCCATTGGACATCTCCCGGCGGCGCCATGCGGTCAATGGCGTTCCCGAACACGTCGAACATTCGCGAGAGAGTTCCCTTGCCAACGGGAGCGTTCAACGGACCGCCTGTGTCTTCCACCGCGCTGCCGCGGACGAGGCCCTGGGTATCGGTCAGCGCGATTCCTCGCACGCGACGGGCGTCGAGTTGAGCTAATACCTCAATGGCGACCTTCCCGTCTTTCGCGTGGAGCAACGAAAAGATGGGAGGCAGATGCGCGTCGAACCGGATATCCACGACACTGCCGCGCACCGAGACCACCGCACCGATGTTCGCCGGACTCGTTTTGTTCTCCATGTTTACTCTCGCCGATCCAGCGTCAATTCAGTTTTGATTATCTTCCCGACGGAACTGCTGCGGACGGCCGCGAGGCCGCAGCGGCGACGCACCATCCATTTCAGTCCGTGATTTCCGGCGTGCCCTGAGCGTGCTTGTCGATGTACTGCTTGTGCTCGATGCCTTTTAGTCCGGACGAAGTAGCCCTGCATCAGCCATCCAGGGCTTTCTGGATTGAGCCAAGTTTAAGGATGCGAGTGACAGATCTGGCGATCATGAGTTCCTCGTTCGTGCGGACAACTCGTGCCTTGACCCGACTATCGGCCAGCGAAATCACCGGCGCATTCCTGGCATTGCGGCTTCGATCAATTTCGATGCCGAGAAATTCGAGTCCGTCGCAGATTCGCGCTCGGATGGGCGGTGCGTTCTCGCCAATGCCTGCCGAGAAGACCAGCGTGTCGAGTCCGCCAAGCGCGGCGGCGAAGGAGCCGATCCATTTCTTCGCCTGGTAGCAAAACAGCTCGACTGCGTCCGCCGCCCGAACATCCACCGTTTCGCTCGCGCACAAATCGCGCAGATCGGAACTGCCCCCGGATACTCCAAGCAAGCCGGATTGGTGGTTTACCATTTTCTGAAATCCCGCCGCGGTCATCCGCTCGGTTCGCGCAAGGTAGTAAGCGAGACCGGGGTCAAGGTCCCCGGTGCGGGTACTCATCACCAATCCCGACGCAGGTGTGAAACCCATACTGGTATCGATACTCTTGCCATGACGCAGGGCGGCCATGCTGGCGCCGCTGCCAAGATGCGCGAGGATCACCCGGCCCTTCACGGCCTCGGGATCGAGGCGAGCGAGTTCTTCGATCAGGAATGCGTAGGATAAGCCGTGAAAACCATAGCGCTCGACGCCCTTTGCCGCGTAACGGCGAGGGATCGGCAACAACCTGGCGACGGGTGGCATGGTGCGGTGAAACGCGGTGTCAAAGCACGCCACCTGGGGAAGTTTGGGATGCCGCCGTTGTAACGCTTCGATCAGTGAGATCTCGCGCGGAAGGTGATCCGGGTCGTATGCCGTGATGCGGTGTAGTTCCGCGAGCAATTTCGGCGTAACCTTTTCCGGTTCGGAATGCTTCATGCCCTGAACAACGCGGTGTCCAGTGGCTTTGACGGACGGAAAGACTGGCTGCGATTCAAGCCAATCCAGAAGAGAACCTACAGCTGTGCGGTGATCGGAGGCGGCAAGCGGAAATGTGACTTGCGGTTTACCCGGCAGATCGTTTGCGACCATGTTCGTGCCGCTCAGACCGATGCGGTCGATTTTCCCGTACAGCCGACGCCGCTCTGCGCCGCCAGCCTCGTACACCGCAAAGCGGATGCTCGACGAACCACCGTTTATCGTCAGTACACAGGGCAACGCCGATTTCATTCACATCCGGTTATCGGCTGGATGCCTTCGAGAGTGCGGGGTTGTGCCAGCCGCCATCCGGTGCGAGGATCGCGAGAGCCTCCTTTGGACCCCAGGTGCCGCGCTTGTAGGCGTACGCCCGGGGGTGCTTCTTAAGAACTGGATCAATCACCGCCCAGGCGGCTTCGACCGCGTCCTCACGCGTGAAGAGCGCTCCGTCGCCGGCCATGGCGTCGCCGAGGAGCCGCTCGTAGGGCGCTTCCTCTTCCGGCCGTTCTTCCAGCAGGTAGAGTTCCCGCTGTTCGCCGACGAATTCCTGGCCAGCAAGCTTCACACGAGCGGCAATGGCGACGGCTGCATTTGGAGAGAGCCGGAAGCGCACGTAGTTGGCGCGACCGCCTGCCGTTTCCGCGTCGGCGAACAGCCTCTGCGGCGGCGGCTTCAGTTCCACGAGTACTTCGGTGGCCGTTGCGGGCAAGTATTTGCCGGAGCGCAAGTACCATGGCACCCCCTGCCAGCGCCACGAGTCGATGCAAAGACGCAGGGCGCAGTAAGTCTCGACGTCAGAATTCTTCGCGACACCTGGCTCTTTGCGGTAGCCGGCGTACTGGCCACGCACCAGGTCGTCCGGCTTGAGAGGACGCATGGCCCGGAAGACCTTGGCCTTCTCGATGTGGACGGCTCCAAAGTCTCGGCCCGCGGGCGGTTCCATGGCAAGAAGCGCGACCACCTGAAAGAGGTGATTTTGGATGACGTCGCGCAGACAGCCGGCGGTTTCATAAAAAGAGCCGCGGCCTTTCACACCGAAATCCTCGGCCAGGGTGACCTGAACGCTGGCCACGTAGTTCCGGTTCCAGATGGGTTCGAGGAAAGAATTCGCGAAGCGGAAATAGAGGATATTCATGATCGCTTCCTTTCCGAGGAAGTGATCGATGCGGAAGATAGAGTCTTCCGGAAACACCGCCCGCGCGGCTTGGTTGAGTTCCCGGGCGGAGGCCAAGTCGCGCCCGAATGGCTTCTCGACAATGACGCGAGCATGCGCCGCCAGGTTCGCGGCGCCGAGTCCTTTGATGACAGTCTCGAAGAGAGAGGGCGGAATAGCGAGGTAGAAGGCTGGGCTGCGCGCCCTGCCCAGCTCTTTCTTCAGCGTCGTGAACGTGTCCGGGTTTTCATAATCCCCACCCACATACCGGATCAGAGACAGAAGATGTTTGAGGGCACGCCGGTTATCGATCTCGCCCGATCGCTCGATGCTGTCCGTTACCCGTTTGTGCAGGCGCTCGGGACTCCACTTCGGAAGGGCGACGCCGATTACTGGGACTTTTAGCGTGCCTCGCTTCACCATTGCATAGAGCGCCGGGAAGATCATTTTGTGGGCGAGATCGCCCGTGACACCGAAGACCACCAGCGCGTCCGAATGCGAAGCCGTCATCAGACAGCGGCCCCGGCGAGTGCAGCGGACTTCGTCTCGATGCAATCGAGCAGATCCTTCCACGATTTGACAAAAGAGTCCGCACCTTCCCGCTGAAGATCGGCGGCCAGCTTTTCGGCGTCGATCCCGGCTTTGGCGAACGCAGCGATTACGGCTTCGGCATCGCCGCCATCGAGCGGCAGAACCTCACCAACTTCGCCGTGATCGGCGAATGCAAGCAGCGTCTTTTCGGGAATCGTGTTGATGGTGTCGGGTGCAGCGAGCGCCTTTACGTAAAGGATGTCGGAAGCCGCGGGGTCTTTGGTCCCCGTACTTGCCCAGAGCAGACGCTGTGGCTGCGCGCCTGCGTCGATGGCCTTTTTCCAGCGCGGCGACACGAGCAGATCGCGATACGCTTTGTAGGTACGCTTTGCGATCGCAATGCCCAGACGGTCCTGAAGCTCTTTGGGCGCCTTCCCCATCACGGCTTTGTCCCATCGGCTGATAAACATCGATGCTACGGAACGCACCTTTGGATCGAGCCCCGCGGCGATCCGGCGCTCGATTCCGCGCAGGTAGGCATCGGCTGCGGCGATATATTGTGCGCTTGAGAACAGCAGAGTCACGTTCACCGGTAATCCCGCGAAGATGCTCTCCTCAATCGCGGCAAGCCCCTCGCTGGTTCCAGGAATCTTGATGAAGAGATTGCGGCGGTGCGCCTGAGCGCGGAGTTGAGCGGCCGCTTTAATCGTGTTGGTTGCGTCGTGGGCGAGTAACGGGGAAACCTCCAGAGATACCCAGCCATCCATGCCGGCAGTAGCGTCGTGAATCAGGCGAAAGAGATCGGCTGCCTGCGCCAGATCCTCAATAGCAAGCTCGAAGAACAGTCTCTCGCCTGACTTGCCTTCATTGGTCTTCTGACGAATGGCGTCGTCATAGAAGGTGGAGTTTTTGATGGCAAGATCGAAGATCGACGGATTCGACGTTAGTCCCGTGACGGAGAGATCGCCGATATAGTGGCGCAGCGTCCCGCTAGTCAAGAGTCGGCGCGTAATGTTGTCAAGCCAGAGGCTCTGACCGAGGTCGTGAAGTTGCTGCGTTGGTTTCACAGCTTCACTGTAAGTGAATTATCGTCAAAATGGCATCAAAACGACGCGGAACCCCCGCGGCGCCGGGTACGTTTCATTTCGATTTCAGAGATTGACAAGCGCCGCGAAACTGATTGGATCGAGGCTGGCGCCGCCTACGAGGAATCCGTCGATCTCCGGTTGCGCCATGAGACTCTTCGCGTTGTCCGGTTTGACGCTGCCACCGTATAAAATGCGACCGTTATTCGCGGCCTCGGCTCCGAATCGGTCCTTCGCATGAGCGCGGATTAAACGATGAGCGTCGGCGGCCACCTGCGGCGTGGCGGTCTCGCCGTCGCCGATCGCCCAGATCGGCTCGTAGCCAATTACGATTCCTGCGAACCGCCCATCCGAAAGCCCCGCAATGCCGCATCGAAACTGCTCCGCCAGCACCGTTTCCACATTTTTTTCCTGGCGCTCGCCGAGGCACACGATCGGAGTAAGCCCGGCATCGAGTGCGGCCACGAGCTTCTTCGATACGGTCTCGTTCGTTTCGACAAAATACCGGCGCCGTTCGCTGTGCCCCACGATCACGTGCGAACAGCCGGACGCTTTGATCATGGGGCCGGAGACTTCGCCCGTGAATGCACCTTCGTTCTCCCAATAGAGATTCTGAGCGCCAATCCGGACTCTCGTCCCGCGGGTAGCGTTGACGGCGTTCTCCACATCGAGGAATGAAGGGCAGATCACAATGTCGCAATGCGCGGCACGCTCTACCAAAGGCAGAAAGCGCCTGAAGAAGGACTTGGTCCCATCAAGGTCCTTGTGCATTTTCCAGTTCGCGGCGATCAGAGGTGTGCGCACAGTCAGACACTCAGTACCGGGATATGTGACTGCCGAATGATCCCGTAGCCCTCGCCGTTGTCTCCGAGATGGCTCCGCCCGGCAATGTGTCCGATTACGAGGACGTCGGCTTTCGTTACTTCCGCCGCCCGGTTCAGCAGCTCCGGGACATTACCGCTCTCAATGATGACTTCGGCCTTCGTGCCCACGTCCTGTTGAATTGCGGCGATCTCCTCGGCTGCAAAGCCGACAATGGTCTTCTTCCACTCTGGGTTGACGTGGGACCCGCCAGGTCCCCAGAACTCCACGCTGGAAGTGATGTGGACGAGCGTAAGCGTCGCATCCACAGCCGCGGCCATCTCGGCGGCCAGCGAGACGGTATTTCGGCTGTGCCCATTCAGTTCCACTGAACAGAGGACGCGTCGGATTGAGAATTCGGCCTCCGGCGCCTGTTCCAGTTGAGCGCCTGTCCAGACAGGGCACTGGGTTTCGTGCAGTACCTTTGCGGTCACCGATCCCAGCAGCAAAGGGTAGAACGGCCCGACGTCATGCGTTGCCATGACGATCAGGTCCACGTTCCGGGTGCGAGCCATCTCAGCGATTTCGCGGGCCGGGTCGCCCCTGAGCAACAAGCGTGTGACCGCGATCCCATCGAACGCCGGCAGCGGCGCCTGTTCCAGATCTCTCTGCGCCCTCTGAACGACGTGCGCGTGCAGATCTCTCGCAGTGATCTCGTGCCCGCTCTCGAACCAGCCGGCCGGATATCTGAACGGCGTAACAACATGGAGCAGGATGATCTCGGCATTAAAGCGGCGGGCACACGCGGCCTGGCAAAAGAGGTGGCGCGAGTTACCAGCGAATCCATCCGCTAAGGCGACAGGAAAAAGAATTTTATGAATTTTGACCATATGCTACCTGCTTTCGCGCCAGAAATATCGTGCTGGATCGGGGCGCGATGCTCCAGGGCTTTGAAATATCAACTGCCCGTTCCTCTCCCGCGGTGAACAAGTCGTGCGGCGCGGCACCTGATGTATCGACCGCCAGATGCCAGCAGAATCCCTGCGACAGTGGAGGGAGAGCAAAGTCGGCTCCATCGGCGCCGGCATTGAACGCCAAGAGATGCGAAACCTGTCCATTTTCCCGGATCACGCAAGCGAGAGCTTTTCCCTTCGGGTCAAACCAGTTCGGCGGGTCCCCAGCCGGGTTCAGCCACTGGATTTCGGCAGCCGTGTAGAATTTTTCCTCGCTTAATACTGGATGCGCGCGGCGAAAGGCTATCATGCCCCGGACAAAGCGGTGGATCTCCCGATGCTTCTCAAGGTAGGTCCAGTCAAACCAGCTTATTTCGTTGTCCTGGCACCAGGCATTGTTGTTCCCGCGCTGCGTTCGCCGGAATTCGTCGCCGCCGAGCAGCATAGGCACGCCGCGCGAGACCAACAGCGTCAGAAAGAAGTTCCTGATTTGCCGTTTCCGTACCGCCTCGATTCCGGCATTGGCCGACTCGCCTTCAGCCCCATAGTTTTCGCTGAAGTTATCGGTGGTCCTGTCATGATTGTTCTCTCCGTTTGCCTGATTGTGCTTGTAGCGATAGCTCACCAGGTCGTTCAGAGTAAAGCCATCGTGGCAGGTGATGAAATTGATACTGCCTTCCGGTCCCTTGCCGGATCTTGTATAGATATCGGCACTTCCGCAGATGCGGCTAGCGAACAAGCCGAGCATCCCATCATCGCCGCGCCAGAAACGCCGGACATCATCCCGGTAGCCGCCGTTCCACTCCGCCCAGCGCCGTCTTGAAAAGCTGCCCACCTCGTAGGCACCTGCGGCGTCCCAGGCTTCCGCGATGAGTTTCACGTCTCGCAGGATCGGGTCCTCCGCGATCCGTTCGAGAAGAGGCGCATCGGCCAGCAACTTGCCGCTCTCGTCCCGCCCGAGAACGGAGGCCAGGTCAAAGCGGAATCCGTCGACGTGCATTTCGACCACCCAGTAACGGAGCGCGGCCAGGATGTGGTCCCGAACTACCGGGTGGTTCGCGTTGATAGTATTGCCTGTTCCCGTCAAGTCTCTGTAGTAGCGTTTGTCTCCCGCCAGCGTGTAGAAGATCGCATTGTCCATGCCGCGGAAACACAATGTCGGCCCCAGTTCATCGCCCTCGCCAGTGTGATTGAAGACGACATCCAGAATCACTTCGATGCCCTCGCCGTGAAATGCCTGGACCATTTCCTTGAACTCGAGCTTTTGCTGTCCCAGGCCTCCCGAACTGCTGTAGGAGGCTTTGGGCGCAAAGAAAACCACCGGATTGTATCCCCAGTAATCCCCGAGCGGCTTGCCGGTCTGTGGATGGATAAGAGCCGCTTGATTCCCGTTGAACTCTTGCACGGGCATTAGCTCCACGGCAGTCACCCCCAAATCTTTGAGCCAGGGGATTTTTTCCACGAGCCCCCGATAGGTACCGGGATTCTGCACACCGGAGCTCGGATGAACGGTGAAACCGCGGATGTGGGTTTCATAGACTACGGTCCTCGACCAGGGATGTCTGGGCTGCTGATCCTCGTTCCAGTGAAAATGCTCGTGCGTGAACACGCATTTCGGCATAGCCGCGGCATCGTCCACTTTCGAACACGCCAGGTCCCGCTCCGGGGCTGACGGATCATATCCAAGAGCCTTGCCGAAATCCCAGTTGTCCAGTCGTGAGATTGCCGTGGCAAACGGGTCCAGCAGGAGCCTCGCGAAATTGAACCGTTGCCCTTCGCAAGGCAGGTAGGAGCCGTCCACGCGATAGCCATAGAGTTGACCGGGCCGAATGCCGTCAACCCAGACGTGCCACACATCGCCGGTCCGGTTACGGGCGGGATCGAGGTCGATGTGCTCGAAGGAGTCCGATCCTGCGGGCGATCGAATAACTCCAGACGAACGCGAGTCGCGTGACGGCTGAAGAACGAAAAATTAACCCCGTTCTCCTGCCGGGAGGTTCCCAGCGGCAGGGCGGAACCCGCGCGAACGTCAGTCTGGTTGGAGACGGCCTCCAGGTAGTCGTGCAGTGGACGTTCCGCCGCCTTTGTCACCGACGCTGCCATAGGATTTGATGGGCTTCCAGCGGAACCGCAGCACCGCAGAAATTCGGTACGACTCGCACTGTATAGTCGGCAGATGCGCGCGCCGTGGGCACTTGCGCAGTGTAAACGCAGACCGGCGGTTGCGACTCACGGCACCGCTTCATCTCCTGCAGGACCGGAGCGCTGCCGCCAACTCCATCAGCGTAAAGCTCGACCCGCACCGAACTCGGGTCCAGTTCACCGGTAATAACCTCGACTTCAAACGCATGGTGCTCGTGATCGGTTTTGACCGTGACTTTACCGAGTTGCAAGCCAGACCAGCGCGTTTCCAGTGCTTTCTGCCAGTCGACTACTTGTTTGCCGACCGCGCCTTTGCCGGCGGCGCGCACGCGGTAAGCCGCGGCGGCCGGGATATAGTGTCTCTCCGCGTATTCGCAGACCGCGCGATTCGCGGAAAAACGCGGTGTCAGCCGTGCCATACTTTCGCGCATTCGCGCCACCCAGGCCACCGGAATGCCATTCGCGTCACGCGTATAAAACTCCGGGATCACTTCGCGTTCAAGCAGGCTATACAGAGCTTCCGCTTCGGCGGCATCCGAGGACGGGTCATCGCCATGTTCCTGGCCGTCCCCCAGAGCCCAGCCAACTTCCGGGGCATATGCTTCCACCCACCAGCCGTCTAACTCAGACAGATTGATGCCGCCGTTGACGAGCACCTTCATGCCACTGGTCCCGCAAGCCTCCCAGGGGCGGCGTGGCGTGTTGATCCAGACATCCACACCCTGCACCAGATGCTCGGTCAAAAGCATGTCATAGTCACTGAGAAAGATTGCATGGGGACGAACCTCGGCTTGCCGGATGAATCGTACCCACTTCTGTATCAGGTCTTGGCCCGCCTGGTCCGCTGGATGAGCTTTCCCGGCAATGATGAGCTGCACGGGACGCTGGGAATTGCTCAATATTCGAAGCAGGCGCTGCGGATCGTGCAATAACAAGTCCGGTCTCTTATAAGTAGCGAAGCGGCGTGCAAAGCCCAGCGTCAGAATATTCGGATCGAAGAGGTGTCTGGCTCCCTCGACCGCTTCGGGCGGCGAGCCCGATAGCTCCAGCTGCTGGGACAGGCGTTCGCGAGCGTATTCCACAAGCGACTCGCTGGCGGCGGTGCGGAATTGCCAAAGCTTTGCGTCGGAGACACCGCGAATATCCTGCTCCAGATGGTCCGCCGGCCCCAGCCAGCGGTCCTTTCCACAGGCATCGGTCCAGAGGCTGTCCGCCGGGGCCGAATCCCATGTTGGCATGTGAACTCCGTTCGTCACATATCCTACAGGGACTTCTTCTTCCGGCCACAGTGGGAAGAGAGGTTGAAAGATGTGTCGGCTTACCTTGCCATGCAACCCGCTCACACCGCTGACGGCGCCGCACCCGCGGATTGCCAGGTACGCCATATTGAAAGGCTCTGAAGCGTCTTCCGGGTTCTGGCGGCCAAGCGCAAGTAAATCCTGAAGCGAAATCCCGAGCTTCTGTTGCGCATATCCGCCGAGGTATTGCTCGACGAGTTCCGGAGTGAAACGGTCGAAACCGGCCGCTACAGCCGTGTGGGTCGTGAACAGATTGCCGGCGCGCGTGGCAGCCAGTGCCACCTTGAAGGGCTGTCCCGTCGCTTCGGTGAAATCGCGGGCGCGTTCGAGAATGGCCAATGCCGCATGCCCTTCATTCAGGTGACACACCTCCGGTTCGATCCCGAGCGCGCGGAGCAACCGCCATCCGCCCATCCCGAGCAGGATTTCCTGCTTGAGACGCAGTTCGGAGCCGCCGCCATAGAGCTCGCTGGTGATCCCCCTATGCGCAGGAAAATTCGCCGCATCATTACTATCGAGGAGGTAAAGCTTCACTCTGCCGACCTGAACCTGCCAGGTGCGCAGCCAGACCGAATATCCAGGCAACGCGATTTCCAGCCGTAGCCACTCTCCATTCGGATGGCGCAGTGGCGTGATGGGCAACTGGCCGGGATCGTTGTACGGAAAGAGCGCTTGTTGTGCGCCTTCTTTATCGATAACCTGGCGAAAATAGCCTTGCTGATAAAGTAAGCCGATACCCACCACAGGTACGCCCAGATCGCTGGCCGCTTTCAGTTGGTCCCCCGCCACATTCCCGAGCCCGCCCGAGTAGATAGGCAGAGCTTCGCTCAACATGAACTCCATGCTGAAATATGCGGCACAGGTGAGAGACGTTTTCGAATGGTTTTTCTGAAACCACCCCTGCGCCTTCGACGCTTGCCGTCGTGCTTCGACAAAACCATCGACCTTCTTCCGGAAGACCGGGTCAGTCACGACCTGTTCGATCTTTTCCCGTGACGCCGTCTGCAGGACTACCCAGGGGTTATTCGTGATCTTCCAAAGTCTGGGATCAAGCTCCCGCCACACTTCGTCGGTAGCGTGATTCCACGACCAGCGCATATCCAGGGCTAGTTCCGCCAGGGAATCGAACCCGTCGACTCCGGCGGCCTGGTGAGTCCAGGCGGTCGTGATGATTCGGGTTTGTTCGCTCATGATCGGCTGGGCGGCCCCGCGCTACCACACGAAAACGCAGGCGCCACCATCCGCCTGGCGGACACGCCCGGTCATGACCGAGCTATTGCGCTTCGGCGTCATGCTGTGGTGACCCACAGGAGCCAGCTCCGGTTCGGAACCAGTGACCTCTTCGACTTCCACGGCGCCGTGCCGGTTCATGATGACTGCGGCGGCAGCCACCTTCTCGTCGGAACCTGTGGCGAAAGCCAGTGCCCCTCCGCGCCGTAATCCTTCCACGTACGCCCGCGTCTCGGGTATGGTGGCCCCGATCCGAGCCAGCTCGCGGCTCAATTCCACTTCGAAATCGATGCGCGGAAAGCTCATAATGCCGGTGACTTCAAAGCTCGCCGGCTCCTTCATGGTGCGGACTTCCTGCCGGGGAAAACCAAGGGCCTCGATCTCACGGACCGCATCGTCCACTAGTCGGGGATTCTCAAACAATCCAACTACAGTCTTTGGCATATAAAGCCTCCATCGGAACCCAGGTTCAGTATGAAGCCGGGAATATCAAAATGCCGTCAAAACACAGTTACGAAGTTTTACGAAGTCATATAAAGAATCAACTGGCCTGATCTATGGCCTCACAAGCTTGATGCAACGCGTGTTCCCGGGCAATTTCCAGCCCGAGCGACGCCAGTTGCGCGCGCGTGGATTTAAAGTCCGTGTGAAGAATACTTTTTATCCCGAGGCCTTCCGCGAGTTGGACGAACATCGGCGTGTTTTCGATATATAGAACCTGATGGGCCGGCGTCTGCGTGATGTCCAGCGCCAGCCGAAAGATATCCGCGTTCGGCTTGCGGAGATGGACGAAGCAGGAGGAAATAAATGAATCCACGAACCTGTTCAGCCCGAACGTGCGAATTCGATATACATTGAGTTCGAGCGATTCGTTGCTGACGACGGCGACCTTCAAACCCTGCCCCTTCAGTTGAACGATCATCGCGATCATGTCCGGGTAAGGCTTCGATTGCTCGCACATGAAACGTCGAAACTGCGCCCGCGTGAACGGTCTCTTTTCGTAAAAAACGACGAGGCTTAAGTATTCTTCGAAGGTGATCTTTCCCTCTTCGTGGATTTCAAAAACGAGGCGATGCCGCTCTTCCATCTCGGCCCAATTCAGCTTGAACTTCGCCACGGCTCGCCTGCGGGCGTGTTGATCCCATGCGTCGGTGAGCAGGACCCCACCGATGTCCACAAAAAGGCAGGTAACCTGGGGCTTTGGCTTCATCTCGCCTGCGCGAAATCGCCGGAAGACGGGTAAGCAGAATCGGATCGGAGCCGGTATCCCACGCCCGGTTCCGTAACGATCGGGAGAACATGTCCGGAATCGCTTGCCAGTTTCCGGCGCAGATTGCTTACGGTGACGCGCAATAGGTGTACGGCGTCCTGATATTGGGTGCTGCCCCAGACCTCGTGAATGAGTTGATGGTGCGTCCTCACCCGTCCGGCGTGACGGACCAGAACGTTCAGAAGATGATATTCAGTAGCTGTCAATCTGATCTGTTCGCTGCCGACGAACACCTCTCGCCGGTCGAAATCGACTTTGAGGTCGCCGGCTGTGAAGGCTTCGCATTGCGTGCCTCCGAAGGCCCGCCGTAAAGCAGCCCGAATCCGCGCCAACAGCACTCCCACGGCAACCGGTTTCGCAAGGTAATAGTCAGCGCCCGCGTCGAAACAGGCGATAATTTCGGATTCCTCATTCCGAGCAGACATCGCGAAAATAGGCGCCGACGTCCAGTTCCGAAGCTGCCGAAGAAGGTTTTTGCCATCCATGTCGGGCAAGAACAGGTCGAGCAGGATCAGTTCAGGCCGAGCAGACTGATATTTCCGCAACGCATCTTCGCCGGAACAAGCAGGGTAGAGCCTATAGCCGGCGGACTTTAGCGCACAGCTCAGGATGTCGAGCGCCGAGTGTTCATCCTCCACCAGAAGGATTCGGAGTCTCTCGTTTTTCGCATGCTCACACGCGAAGGTGTCATTGCTCAAAGGCTTTAGGCCCCGGGAGAACGCTGCCATTTGTGAAATCTCGAAAGGTATTGGGGCAACTTGATGGCCAAAGCACAATTCTCCGGTAAAGTGAGTACTTCAGCCTGGTGTCGGCAGCCGTGCCTGCGGCTAGATGGATTCCGGCGGCGGATTGATTGACCAAAGGCGGTCGCACTGCGCAACCAAGCGCAAGACGGAATCCTTCTTGTTCACTATAAGGAAGTAAATGTCAATATGGCGTCAAAAACACTTTTGACGGAGACTTGACCTTTTTCCCATTAGGTTGAAGATGCGGGCTGAAGTCGGCCCTGTGCGTGCATTCAGGAACGCTCCGGAGGGCAAACGCAATGATTGAAAGTACCCTTGAAATGTCGGGCGAAACAGCAGTCGGGGCTTCAAACGCGGGAACCGCGGTAACGGATCGCGCAACTGCTCCATTAACAGGCGAACTGCTCGGGAAGATGAACGCTTATTGGCGAGCCGCCAACTATCTTTCGGTCGGGCAGATCTACCTCTATGACAATCCGCTGCTGAAAGAACCGCTGAAGCTGTCGCATGTGAAGCCACTGGTAGTCGGGCACTGGGGTACCACGCCGGGTCAGAACTTTATCTATGTGCATTTGAATCGGGTGATCAAAAAGTACGACCTGAACATGTTCTACGTCGCGGGTCCGGGTCACGGCGGCCCGGCTTTGGTCGGGAACGTTTATCTCGAAGGCACCTGGAGTGAGATCTATCCGAACGTCACCCGGGACGAGGCCGGGCTGAAAAAACTGTTCAAACAGTTCTCGTTTCCCGGTGGGATATCCAGCCATGTAGCTCCGACCACGCCCGGGTCGATTCACGAAGGCGGCGAGTTGGGCTACTCGCTCAGCCACGCCTTCGGGGCTGCGTTCGACAATCCCGATCTGATCGTCGCCTGTGTCATCGGCGACGGTGAGGCGGAGACCGGTCCGCTGGCGACAGCATGGCAGTCCAACAAGTTACTCAACCCGATTACGGATGGCGCCGTGCTTCCGATCCTGCACCTCAACGGGTACAAGATCAGCAATCCAACCGTCCTCGCCCGCATCGAGCATGACGAGTTGGAGCAGTTTCTACGAGGCTGTGGCTGGACGCCCCACTTTGTCGAAGGCGATGAGCCGGAGAAGATGCACCAGCTCATGGCGGGCACTTTGGACAAAGCCATCGAGGACATCCGGAACATCCAAAAGAATGCGCGTGACAGGAACGACTCGACACGGGCGCGCTGGCCCATGATCGTCCTCAGGTCGCCCAAGGGCTGGACCGGGCCGAAGGTGGTCGATGGGCTTCAGATCGAAGGCACCTTTCGGGCGCACCAGGTACCGGTGCTGGTGGATGCAGAGCATCCCGATCACGTCGAACTCCTCGAACGCTGGATGAAGAGCTACAAGGCCGAGGAGCTATTCGATGAAAATGGGCGGCTCATCGCGGAATTGGCTGAGCTCGTTCCTCAAGGCAACCGGCGAATGGGAGCCAACCCGCACGCCAACGGCGGTATTCTGCTGCGCGACCTGCGCATGCCGGATTTCCATATCCATGCAGTCGATGTACCATCGCCCGGCGCCGTCACCGGCCAGGACACGCTGGTGCTGGGTAAGTTCCTGCGTGATGTGGTCAAGCTGAATCAGGATCAGCGCAATTTCCGCATCTTCGGTCCCGATGAGACGCTGTCAAACCTGCTGGGCGCGGTTTTCGAAGTCACCAACCGTCAGTGGGAAGCCCGGGAAGCGGCAAATGATGAATTCCTCGCGCCCGAGGGCCGCGTGTTGGATTCCATGCTCAGCGAGCACCAGTGCGAGGGGTGGCTGGAAGGCTATCTTCTGACCGGGCGGCACGGGCTGTTCAACAGCTATGAGGCGTTCATTCGGATCGTCGATTCGATGTTCAGCCAGCATGCCAAGTGGCTCAAGGTCACGCTGGAACTGCCGTGGCGCCGCAAGATCGCGTCGCTGAACTATCTGCTCGCCTCTCACGTTTGGCAGCAGGACCACAACGGCTTCACCCATCAGGATCCCGGATTTCTGGATCACGTCATCAACAAGAAGGCCGACATCGTACGAGTTTACTTGCCGCCCGACGCCAATTGCCTTCTGTCGGTCTTTGATCACTGCCTGCGCAGCCGACATTACGTCAACGTGGTGGTTGCGGGCAAACACGCCCTGCCGCAGTGGCTCACGATGGATGCCGCGGTTATGCACTGCACTGAAGGAATCGGCATCTGGCAATGGGCCAGCAACGATCAGGGTGGCGAACCGGACGTGGTGATGGCCTGCTGTGGAGACACGCCGACGCTGGAGATTCTGGCCGCCGTTTCCATTCTTCGCGAGCACCTGCCCGAGTTGAAGATCCGGGTGATCAATGTCGTGGATCTGATGAAACTACAGTCGGCCAGTGAGCACCCGCATGGACTCACCGAAACCGATTACGACTCGCTGTTCACGAAGGATAAACACATTGTATTTGGCTTTCACGGATATCCCTGGCTGGTCCATCGCCTAACCTATCGCCGGACTAACCGCAATCTGCACGTTCGCGGCTACAAGGAAGAGGGAACCATCACGACCGCCTTTGACATGCGGGTACAAAACGACCTGGATCGCTTTCATCTTGTGGAGGACGTAGTCGACCGCCTGCCTCATTTGGGTTCAAAGGGCGCTTATTTGAAGCAGATGATGCAGGACAAGCTCATCGAGCACAAGCACTATATCGATAAGCACGGCGAAGACTTGCCGGAGATCCGTAACTGGAAATGGGTCACAAATAAAGGAGTTTCCAATGCCCATCCAACTCAATGAGGAAAACGGCGGGAGGTTTCTCGTCGTTCACGTCACCGGAAAGCTGGTGACTGCGGATTATGCGGGCTTTGTGCCGGAGTTCGAGCGGCTCCTTCGGCTGCACGGAAAGCTGCGTTTACTGTTCGACATGACGGGACTCCATGGATGGGATGCCGGCGCGGCGTGGGAAGACCTCAAGTTCGACTTGAAACACTTCGGCGATATCGAACGCCTCGCGGTCGTCGGGGATAAGAAGTGGCAGCACGGCATGGCGGCGTTTTTCAAGCCCTTCACGAAGGCGGCGACCCGATACTTCGATCAGGCCGTCGCGGCGCGGCATTGGCTCGGGGAACAGTAGCCGCATGAAGTCAATGAGTGGAAGTAATTATGGTCACCCGGGGAACGAAGGGTCGGAACGCGACAGCGTTCATCAGGGCGTTCAGCGTGACCAGCGTCCCTATTGGAAACGCGCGCATCATGACGTTGGAAGGATTCCGTGAGCTGTCCGGAAGAGCGGAATTCTGAGCAAGCAGAGTGGCTGAAGCAGCGAGCACGATTGATAGCTTTTCCATGCTCGTCGATCCGCCTCACTCAAAATCGTCGCGGGAGATCCCCAGCCTCCGCATCAGCGCGTTCAGCGTCGTCCGCGGCACATCGAGCCGGACAGCTGCGGCGCTGACCACGCCACCAGCCTTCCGAAGAACATGGATGATATGTGCACGCTCCACTTCCGCGAGCGTTTCACCGACTGGCCGAGGCGCCGCAGTCGGTTCAGCCTGTTCAGAAGAAGCCTGCAAATATGGAGGCAGGTCCGTCGTGTCGATCACGTCGCCCGGAGCCATCATCGCCGCATGGCCAATGACATTCTCAAGCTCCCGCACATTGCCCGGCCACGAGTGCCGGCAAAGGCGGATCTGCGCGCGATGGGTGATTCCGCGTATTTTCTTCCTATACTGTGCGGCATAGCGACTGACGAAATGCTGCTGGAGCAACGGGAGGTCCTCTTTGCGCTCCGCCAGTGACGGCGCCTGAATCTCCACCATAGAGAGCCGGTAGTACAGATCTTCCCGAAAGCGCTTCTCGGATATGGCGGCCCTCAGGTCGTGGTTGGTGGCCGCAAGCACGTGAACATCCACTTTGCGGGCGTTCAGCGCTCCCACTCGCTGTACTTCCTGATCCTGCAGGACGCGGAGCAGCTTCGCCTGAGTACCCAGCGGCATATCTCCAATCTCATCCAGAAAGAGCGTGCCGCCATCCGCGTATTCGAACAAACCCAGCTTGTCGTGCGTCGCTCCCGTGAACGAACCCTTGACGTGGCCAAACAACTCGCTCTCGAACAGCGTTTCCACGACTGCAGAGCAGTTGAGGACGACGAACCGGCGGGAAGCCACCGGGCTGAGATTGTGGATGGCGCGCGCAACCAAATCTTTACCAGTCCCGGTCTGCCCCGTGATCAGAGCGGACCGATAGTGCGGGGCGACGCGCCTGATGCGGCAGAACATTTCCCACATCAGCGGGCTGCGGCCGACGATCCCTTCAAACTCCGCGTGGACCCGCAACTCGTCCTCGAGCGCGAGAGTGTGTTGCCGCCTCCGGACTTCCTCCACCAGCCTGCCAATGCGCTCCCGCAGCGGCCCGATCGAGACCGGCTTATTCAGGTAATCGCTTGCCCCCTTCCGAACCGCTTCAACGGCGGATTCGGTGGAGTAGTGCGCCGACATGAGAATCACATCCGTGGTGGGATCGACCTCCATGATCCTATCCAGCAACTGCAAGCCATTCATACGCGGCATGACCACATCGGTCAGCACGATCTGCGGCCGCCGATCGCGAAACAAGTCAAGTCCCTTTTCAGGATCGGATGCCGTAAGAACCTCGAGGCCCGGCTGAGCCATGGCGTTCGACATCAGATGCAAACCGCCCGGATTGTCGTCGATCACGAGCAGCGAAACGGCGGGCTTAAGGGCAGGCGACATAGGGCTTTCTCTGGCGAGCGAACCGTACAAGCTGCAAGAAAGTCTCCGGAGCTCCGGAGGGGGCGGTGGTCCGCTCGCGAGTGCCTCTCAAAGGGCCTAGTGTTTTGTGTCGCGTACGATTTCAAGTTAGCAACGGGCTGGTTCGGGAAATACCAGGGAAATGCCTGGTAGTTATTGGCTATTGCATAATCCAAAGGGCTTACGGGTCAATCGACGCGCGCTGTCCCGGCTCCTGCCGCGCCGATATGTCCGCGCCCGGGCAGCGCGGATTCCATCAACCAACGGATCTGACGCGTTTCAAACGGCGCCGAACAATAGTCGGTTGCGCCCGCTTCGAGAGCATCCAGCCATTCTTTCGTTTCGGGAACGCGGCTGACGACTACGAACGGCAACGTTGGCCGCTCCTTCCGCACCTTGCGCAACAGCGGCAGGTACTCCGACGATTTACCGCCGGCAAATACAATGTCCACTTCGATCAGGGCGCGCGGTTCGATGTCTCGCGCCTTCTGTTCGATCCGGTGCCGTTCCGCTTCGAGGGCACGGCTGATCTGAATGGCGATTGCCTGTTCCATCCCGATAAGGATCACGTTTGCCATGTAAATCTTCTTATCGCCTCGAACTGGGAGCAGTGGCTCCAAGCAGACGTGCCATCTCCCAAGGCAGCGCATCCAGGGCGAAAGGCTTGGCCATGAAGCTGGTGAAGCCGGCGGAAAGTGCCCGCTCGCGGCCGTCTTGGATGGCTGTGCCACTGAACGCAATGATCGGCGTCACCCTAAACCTCTGATCCAGCCGGATCTCCCTGACCGCTCCGAAGCCGTCCAGCGAGGGCATATCGAGGTCGAGAATAATGAGATCCGGCAGGAATTTGCGAGCGCTGCAGACAGCCTCCACCCCATCGCTCGCCTCGAAGACCAGATACCCGGAGTCTTCCAGAACCGCTCGGATAAGCTGGCGGATTGAAGCATAGTCGTCGGCCACCAACACTCTCTTCATGTTTGCCCGTCCAACGGAGCTCCGGAGCGAGATGCTGCCTTCCTTGTCGAGTTGCAGAATGGCGTCGGGAGCGCTCTCCAGAAGCTCGCCCAAATGGCTTTCGGCGTCGCTGATCGGTTTGAGACTGCACTGCGGCATAGTCCTTTTCCGGGCAGCCGCGTCCGTTGTGCTCTCCTCAACGCTGAAGCTGGGCACTTCGATTGGGGTTGTGCGACCTCATACCGAAGTTAGTCCAAAGCGGCCTACGAGTACTACTGGGAATACGCCTGGTGGTTTGGAAGATGTTCGTCTTGTCGTTGGGTGGAACGCCGCGTGCTCCGTAAATGGCGTGCCGGATTCAGAACCGGCAAAGGAGTGTTACCTATGGGTATCGTAGCGTCTCTGCTCAGCCGGAAACCTTCCGGTGTCGTGGAGCAAGTAGACGACCTGGGCCACGAGGCGGCCGAGAGCCTTCACGGCGCCGCTTCTTCGATTCGCAAGCGTGCGCAGGAAGGCGCTAAAGCCATCGAAAAACTGGCGGAAAGCACAGCTTCCGGACTCGACGGGGCCGGCTCCTATATCGAGGAACACGATCTGACGCAAACGATCAACGAATCCCGGCAACTCGTCGGGCGATATCCGGTCGAGTCGCTCATTCTGGCAGCCGGCGTGGGTTTCCTGACGGGCTTCGCGATTCGGCGGTTGACTCACGTGTGCGCCAGGACCGAGGCACCCGTCGTGAGCTGAGGATGTCAGCTATCTTCCTGGACGGGTTCAATGGAACACGTGATTTCAGCGCACATCATGTGACGATCCCGTGCCGTGCGGCATACCGGCTGAGTTCAGCCGTGGTGCGCAGACCAAGCTCGTCCATTATCCGGTACTTGTGAAACTCCACGGTCTTCCGGGATACATTCAGTCTTCCGGCAATTTCCTTGACCTGGAGGCCCTCAGCCACCAACTGGAGGACCTCCCGCTGGCGTGGTGTCAGCATATCCAGTTGACTCCGCCAGGTATTCGATCGCGACGAAAGCGCCTGCTTGACCGTTTCCGCGATCGACCGCGAGACATACGTCCGTCCGTTAGCGGCCTCTCGAATCGCCGTGAGGAGTTCATCGCTGGCGGAGTTCTTCAATACATATCCGCGACCTCCCGCCATCAGTGCCTCGGTAGCGAACGTGATGTCCGGGTGCATCGTCAGAAAGACGATCTTCACGTCGGGGTGGCTCTCGTGGATCTGACGGGCGGCCTCGATACCGTTGAGCTGCGGCATCGTGACGTCCGTGACGATGATGTCGGGCCGAAGCTGTGCGATTGCGTGAAGTAGCGCGCGCCCGTCGTGGACCGCGCCCACAATTTCGATCTCGGGATGAGCCAGAACGCGGCGCAGTCCCTCGATGACGATATCGTGGTCATCAGCCAGCAGCACTCGCCAGGGCTTCATTTCCCTTTCCTTCCAGTCGCAGGTGCGCGCGACTTCTGTCGCGTTTTCAATGTGCCCTTTGCGCTTACGAACGGCAGGAAGACCTCCACGGTAGTGCCCTCTCCCGGCTGCGACTCGATTGTGAATTTGCCGTTTAGCAACCGCACCCGTTCTTCCATGCTGATCAGGCCAAGTCCTCCTCTCCCCTTCGCCTCCTTCAGATCGAAGCCGTCGCCCGTGTCCTCGACGCGAAGTCCGATGCGGGCTTTTTCCCCCGAGATCGCGACTCTGACCTTCGTAGCCTCGGCGTGTTTAGCGATGTTGCGAAGACTCTCCTGAGCCACCCGGTAGAGGCACAGCGAGACGTCTTCCGGGAGAGAAATCGGCACCCCCCTGGATTGGACTTCACACGGGATACCAGCCTGCGTCGAAAAAGCCACGCATTCCTCCCTGAGGGCGGCTTCGAGGCCAAGCTCATCGAGAACCGCGGGATGGAGCCGCCGGGACAGGGCGTGAACGCCTTCCGCCAGGTCGTTGATCCGGACGCTGAGAGCGCGGACGCGGTCAGGGAGTGAATCGGGCGGGCCAGACGGCTGGAGCAGCGTCGAAACCTCCATGCCCAATGCCGCGAGTTTCTGGCTGAGATCGTCGTGCAGTTCCCGCGCGAGGTCTCTGTCGCCCGCTTCCTGAAGGCTGAGCAGACGAGCCGTCAGGGACTGCAGTTCCTTTTGGTTTTGCAGCATCGTGGCCTGGTTCTTTTTGCGTGCGGTTATGTCGGCAACAAAAGTAACGCCGAGCAGACCACCCTTCGTCCTGAAGTAGCTCAAACCGATGTCGGCTGGAAACTCCGACCCGTCCTTACGCAATCCGAAGAGGTCCAGACCCGAACCCATGGGGCGGATGGCGGGCTTGAGAAAGAAGTTTGCCACATATCCCGCATGCCGCTGGCGGAAGCGCTCCGGAAGCAGCATCGCCAGCGGCTGGCCGATCAACTCCTTACGCCTGTAACCGAACATGGCCTCGGCCGCCGCGTTCACGAACAGGATACGGCCCTGGGCGTCGTGCGCCATAACGGCGTCCGGCGCCGTTTCGAGCAGTGTGCGCACCGCGGCATCGCTGTCCCGCACCTGCTCCTGCGCTGTTTCGCGGTCCGTGACGTCCACGCCCGTACGAATCACATACTCCACAGCTCCGCCTTCCCTGACCACCATCGTGTTCGACCAGGCAATCAACCGGGGCTGGCCTTGTTTTGTGATCCAATGCGTCTCCCCGTGACCCTCCGTGCCCTTGAGCACTGCCTCGATGCCGCGTTTCACCTGAGCCCGTTCATCGGGGGCCGGGAGGAAATCCCAAAGGGGTTTGCCCTTCACCTCTTCCGGCGAATACCCTGTCAACTCCTGCGCGGCGCGATTGAACTGAAGGACACGCCCTGCCCCGTCCAGCACGATGACCAGCAGGTCCCGAGCCGCATTCAGAATTGCCGTGATGAGCTTTTGTTCCCGTTGCTCCTTCTCATGGATTAGCTTCAGGTCGTTCACGTCCACGAACACGATCAAGGCGCCATCGATCTTGCGGTCCGCCGTCAGGAACGGAAGGATGCGGACGGAATACCAGCGGCCGTCGTCGGCCTTGACCTCGCGCCATACATCGCGTACTCCCTTGTTGACCTCGGAGATCGATTCATCCAGGTCCGGAAGGTTCACGCCGAGGCGGATATGGCTGAGCGGGCGGCCAATGTCACCCGGAAGCAGGCGAAGCAGCTTCTCGGCCTCAGGTGTGAAGCGGAGGATATGCAGGTCCGCTCCCAGAATGATTATCGGGATGTCCACGCCCGTGAGTACGTTGTTCAGCTCGTCGCTGACCCGGGCCAACTCTGTATTTCGCTTCTGCAACTGTTCGTTCAGCGTGACCAGCTCTTCGTTAGTGGACTGGAGCTCCTCCTTGGCCGTCTCCAGCTCCTCGTTGGTGCTGTGAAGCTCCTCCATGCTGGATTGGGCTTCTTCGTTCGCCGCTTTTAGTTCCTCGTTGGTGGTTTCATGCTCCTGGATGATCGCCTGCAGGTAGTCGCGCGTTCGGGTGAGATCGTTCTTCACCTCGGCCAGCTCCCGATCGCGATCTGCTTTCACCTGGCGTCCAGCCGGTGCGGGCTGTGCCTGTCCTTCGGCAGAATGCCCTGCGGGAGAGACGACATCCTCGAACAGGATCAGAAAGTACCGGTCGCCCGCGCTGCGCGCAGGCAGGGGCCGGACCTCGATATTGACGAGACGAAAGTCACCGTTCTGCCTGACGCGGATCGCTTCTCTCTTGACGCTGGATCCCGTCTTGCGGGCTTTGCTGACAGCCCCGCGCAGCTCGAGAACGAGCTCCTCCCGAACCATCCGGAGAAGCTGGAATGTGGCTTTTCCCGGCAGGGGCCGGAGATACGGACTCGTGTCCCCGCGGAAGTGCAGGATTTCGAGATCGCCATTTACCACGAGCCCGGCACGCCGGGAGTGCTCCCAGATAATGCGGTCGGCCTCCTTTTCCAGGTCGAAGGCGGGCGCTTCCTCGATGTAATGCTTCCCCTGGCGCGTCGGCTTCTGCAATGACGCGGGCCTCCCGTCACGGGCTCCGGCTCCCGCCGCTCCCGCGGTTCCCGCCACCTTGGCGAAGAACTTGTTCTTCCGGTCGGCGATCCGGAAATCGGGAAATCCCGTCAGCGTTTCCGACTTGCCGAGAAGCAGGACGCCGCCGTCCTGCAACGCATAACGGAACGCCGCCAGAATTCTCTTCTGCAAAACCGGCTCGAGGTAGATCAGGACGTTTCGGCAACTGATGAGATCCATGCGTGAGAAAGGAGGGTCCCGGGTCAGGTCGTGCCGGGCGAAAATGCACAGGTCGCGGACGCCGGACTTGATCTGGTAGTTCCCGTTCACGCGGTCGAAGAATCGCCGCACGCGCTCCTTCGATACCTTTTTCATTGCGTCGCTGGAATAGACGCCCGCGCGGGCTTTATCGATGGCCGGCTCGCTGATATCGCTGGCGAAGATTTGAATCGGCGTCAACGGCGCCCGGTCCCCCAGATTCTCCAGCAGGCAAATCGCGATGGAGTAGGCCTCCTCGCCGCTTGCGCAGCCCGGCACCCAGATACGAACGGAATCGCCAGCCGGTTTTGCCGCAAGGATGCGCGGCAGAATCCTGTTTCGCAGCACACGAAAAACATCGGGATCCCGAAAGAAGCTTGTCACCTGAATCAGCAGGTCCTGATAAAGGGCGTCGAGCTCTTCGCGGTTGGTCTGGAGATCCTTCAAGTACTCACTCAGCCGCTCCACGTTCTTCAAAGCCATGCGGCGCGCGACGCGCCGGCGGATGGTGGGTTTCTTGTAGAACGTGAAGTCCACTCCCGAGGCATCCCGGAGCAGCTTGAAGATGCGCATCCAATCCTCGTCCCATGCCGGAACGAGCGGCTCCATTTTTTCCCGGTCCGAGAGCCCGGTGCGGGGATGGAACGTGAGCTGCGAAAGTTCCCTGGCGATGCGCTCCGGAGACAGCACGAAATCGACGCACCCGGCCAGGAGGGCGCTTTTCGGCATGCCGTCGAATTTGGCTGATTTGGGTTCCTGGGCGAAAGTTATTCCTCCCGCGGCTTTGATCGCCTTGAGTCCCAGGGTTCCGTCGGAAGCGGTTCCGGACAAAACCACGCCAATTGCGAGATGCGCCTGCGCCTCGGCCAGAGTCCGGAAGAAGTGATCGATCGGCAAGTGGCGTCCAGCGGCGGCTTTGCGCGCCGAAACCCGGATGGCTCCGTCGGCGAGGCTCAGGTCGGCGTTGGCCGGAATCACATAGACGTGGTTCGGTTCCACGGGCGTGGCCTTGCGGACTTCGGTCACGGGCATTTCCGTAACCTTGGCAAGCAACTCGGTCAGCATGCTTTCGTGCTCGGCCTCGAGATGCTGGATCAGGACGAAAGCCATCCCGGTGTCCAGCGGCAAAGCGGTTAGAAGCTCGGTAAACGCTTCCAAGCCGCCAGCCGATGCGCCGACGCCGACGATCGGGAACGCCGTCTCGCCGGTTTGAGCGCTCTTCGCTGGTTGCTTCGCGGGTTTAAGAGAAGCTTTTTTCATGGCAGACGCAACGCGGCGTTTCACCGAGGTTAACACGCATTTAGAGCAACCTGGCGCAGCTTTGACCGCATTTGGTCGTTCGAACGTTGGTAGTCACGGACAAATGGCGCCAGTACGAGTCCCTCCCCTTACAGCTTGCGGTTTTGATACCGCTGGCCCCCCGAATGCCCTGTAGATCGCGAGAAGCCCCAGGTCTCCGCTTGCTGCATGCAACAGCCAGCAGGACAGTCTGGGACAAAGGAGCAGATGAAATGAAGATATTCAAGGCAGCAACAACGGTGTGTTGTGTGGCGCTGATGGGCGCGGCACTCACCACAATGGCAAGGGCCGACGACTACAACAGAAAGACCGTGTTCACGTTCAGCGGCCCCGTGGAAATTCCGGCGGTCCACCTCAAAGGATTTCGTGTGTTACCCGCCGGAACTTATGTATTCAAGATAGTGGATTCGCAATCCGACCGTCATATCGTCCAGATCTTCAGCGCTGACGAAAAGACTGTCTACGCAACGATTCTGGCTATCCCGAACTATCGTCTCAAAGTCACCGGCAAGACCGTGATCACCTTCAGGGAAAGACCGGCGGGTGAGCCGCAGGCACTGCGCGCGTGGTTCTATCCGGGCAGAAACTGGGGTGAGGAGTTTGTCTATCCGAAGACAACCGCTATCGAGATCGCAAGATCCACCAACACCGCCGTTCTGTCCACGCAGGCCAACATTCCCGAGGAAGTTTCGGAACCGATTAAGACCGTGGACGAGCCCGCGGTAGCGCAGCTGCGAGAGGCGCCCGTCGCGGCCATCCAGCCGTCAGGAGAGGAAGTGGAACTCGCGCAGGTGGTCACAGCGCCACCGGCGGAACAGCTTACAGCCTCGGCCGCTCTCCCCGCCACGGCGAGCAATCTGCCGCTGATCGGGTTGCTGGGACTGATGGCGCTGAGCGCGGCCTTTGCGCTCGGTGCATTCGCAAGACGTTTTCAGTAAATTAAACGGGTACACGCGGCTGCAACTTCAGCCGCGTGTATCTTCGCATCAAGGAGCGAGGCACGGGAATGCAACAAGCAGTGATACCAGTGCTGTTCCTGATCGGTCTCGTAAGCACTGCCGCCGCCCAGATTCCGGAGCCTTTTCAAATCTCGATAAACGTCAATTTGGTGGTGTTGAATCCCACGGTGCGCGACCGGAGCGGCGGGTTTGTTTCCGATTTGCGAGAGCAGAATTTTGAGGTCTACGAAGACGGCGTCCTGCAATCGATCAAGCTGTTCCGGCACGAAGACATCCCGGTTACGGTGGGGCTGGTTGTCGACCACAGCGGAAGCATGAAGCCGAAGCTTGACGACGTAGTTACCGCGGTGCGGACGTTCGTCCGCTTCAGCCGGCCGGACGATCAGATGTTCGTCGTCAACTTCAACGAGAAGGTTTCACTGACGGTGCCGCGAAGCTCGCGCCACGAAATGGATACCACCCGGATCGGCGAAAGTCTGGGCGAACTCGCGCGTGCCATTTCCGATGCTCCCGCCACCGGCAGGACGGCGCTTTACGACGCGACTCTTCAGGCATTCCGCCAATTGGGCGCAGGCGGGCCGGAGAAAAAGGTACTGATTGTCGTCAGCGATGGCGGCGACAACGCGAGCACGCACACGCTGGCGGAGGTTCTGAAGACGGCCGGGCAATCGAGCGCTCTTGTTTATACCATTGGCATCTTCGATGAAGATGACGCCGACAAAAATCCGGACGTGCTCAGCCGGCTTGCCCGCGCCACGGGCGGCGATGCGTTTTTTCCCCGCCAAACCAGCGACGTGGTGGCGATCTGTGAGAGCATCGCCCGCGACATTCGTAACCAATACACGATTGGATATGTTTCGGGCAACGCAGCGAAACCCGGTGCTTACCGGAGTATTCGAGTGACCGCCGCGGCGCCTGGACGCGGCAAGCTGCTGGCGCGCACCCGCGCGGGCTACATTGCCGGAAGCGAATCGCAATGAAGATTGCGGTGCGGTGGCTCCGGATCGCGCTCTTTGCCGGCGCCATCTCCATGCTCGCTTATTGCGCATTTGTGGTCGTGGACACCTGGACTTTCCAGAAGCAGCAGCGCCGTCAATTCGAGAGCGTGCTGGCTGACCGGGCACTGGTGACTCCGCCGCCGGTTGCCGCGAACGGTGTGATCGGCCTTCTGGATATTCCGCGTCTCGGCATTTCGGTGATGGTCGTCGAGGGAGTGGGCTCAAAAAGCCTCCGGCGCGCGGCCGGTCATATTCCCGGGACAGCGCTGCCGGGCCAACCGGGGAACGCCGGAATCTCCGCGCACCGTGATACCTTTTTCCGGCCTTTGCGAAACATCCGCAGGAACGACGTGATCACGATCAACACGGTTCTGGGCGAGTATCGTTACCGCGTTGTGTCAACCCGGATTGTCAGTCCTTCCGATGTCGAAGTGCTGGATTCAGGCGACGAAGAGGTTCTTACTGTCGTCACCTGCTATCCGTTCTACTTCGTTGGCGCCGCTCCAAACAGGTTTATCGTTCGGGCCGTCCGAAAGGCTTGAGAGACCCATCGCCTCACGCCTCCGCATTGGGCGGCAAGGCGCTCCCTCACTATCGAAGGAGCGCGAAGAAATGCCTTTGCTGAATATCGTCGTAGTGCTGGTCGTCGTTGGAGTGGCCTTGTATCTGATCAACCGATACATCCCCATGGCGTCAAGCATCAAATCGATTCTGAATATCGTTGGCGTGGTTGCCGTTTGCGTTTGGCTGCTGCAGGCGGTCGGATTGTGGGAGACCGTAAGGAATTTCCGATTTACGCGCGGCTAATTCGAGCCAACTGGCGCAATCCGACCATATTTGGTCACTCGACGTCTGATCGCAACCGTCTCAGGCCGTGGTTTCACTTTGAAAAAGTGGCCTTACAGGTGCCTTACCCGGGGTTGAACAGGGGACATATGAAAACGAGTGCGACCGATCAGATCAAAGGCAAGTTTCACGAAGTGAAAGGTAACGTCAAAGAAAAAGCGGGGCAGATTATTAACGACCCGAACCTGGAAGCGGAAGGCCAGGGCGAGAAACTGGCCGGCAAGATCCAGAAGAAAATCGGCCAGTTCGAAAAGATCTTTGAGAAGTAAGAGTCAGCCGGCCGGACAGAGTACCGCTGCCGAAGGAGGCTGCCATGAAAGTAGCAGGAATGATTCTTATTGGTCTTGGTTTGTTGGGCCTCGCGTGGGGAACGTTTACGTATACGACCAGAGAAAAGGTCCTTGACATCGGACCCATTCACGCGACTCGCGATGAGACCCATCGGGTGCCGCTCTCGCCTGTCGCGGGCGCCGTGGCGATTGTGGGCGGTATCGCTCTGCTGTTAGCGGGGAAAAAAGCGTAGCTGCGACAGCTAGGCCCCAGTCAGGAAAAGAAAAACGGAAATGCTGATACTCATCATCGTTTTGATACTGCTTTTTGGCGGAGGCGGAGGTTACTACGGCCACACGCGCTGGGGGCCCGGCGGCGGAGCCGGCATAGGAATCGGGACAGTAGTCGTGATTCTCCTTATCGCTTACCTGCTTGGATTGTTCCGCTGAATGCGATGATCGCGGCGAATTAAGGTTGAGGCCCCCATTGAGCCTCTTGTCTGGAACAGGAGATATGTATGCGACCAGTGAAAGTAATAGGGACCGCCGCGGTCCTCTTGTTTTTCGGAACGATGATTCCCGTCTACGCGCAGCGCGGCGAAGAAGGAGGAAAGCAGGAAGAGAAGCAGGCCAAGCCGCAGCAACAACAGCAACACGCTCAGCAGCCCCAGCAACAGCACGCGCAACCGCAGCAGCGCGCCGAGCAGCCAAAACCACAGCAGGCGCAGCAGCGTACCGAACAGCCTAAACCACAGCAGCAGCCGCAACGCGCCCAGCAACAGCAGCCACAACAGCGCGCTGAACAGCCCAGGCCACAGCAGGCGCAGCAACGCACCGAACAGCATGGACAGCAGCAGCCACAACGCGCCCAGCAGCAGCAACCCCAGCAGCGCGCCCAGCAGCAGCCGCAACGCGCCCAGCAGCAATACCAACCGCCGCAGCGAACGCAGGAGCAGGCCCGATCATGGCAGCAACAAAAGGGCTGGGCACAGAAGGGCGGTTGGCAGGGACATGCCAGCTTTCAGCAGGACCGCTCCCAAAACTGGTCCTCTGACCATCGCGACTGGGGACAGCGCGGAGGCTATGGCGGGTACTACATCCCCCAGGCGACCTTCAGCCTCTCTTTCGGCAGCAGCCATTTCTTCCGGCTTGGCGGGATGCCGTATATGTACATGGGCTATCCGCGTTTCTCTTACGGCGGGTTCTCGTTCCTGCTGGTGGATCCATGGCCAGGAGACTGGGACACAAACTGGTACTCCGACGACGAGGTTTATGTCGACTACGACTATAACGACGGCGGCTACTACCTTTACAACCGTCGCTATCCCGAGGAGAGGCTCGCGATCACGATCATGATGTAGTTTCCCGGCAGAGCCCTCCCTGAAACCGCGTATCCGGGCTGAACATGGTTCGGCCCGGATCGCTTTTTTGTTTGTGGGAACCTGCGCGATGCGGGCGATCGCACTGGTATAGAACGTGCTTCCTGAGAGGGGAACATGCAGAGGAAAACAGTTCTGATCGCCGCCGGTGCGTCGGTTGCTTTGGCGGTGGGGCTGGGCGCGTGGCTCCTGCTCCGGGCTCCAACGGGCATTCAATACCGGACGGCAACCGTTGGCCATGGCGACATCGACATCACCGTGTCGGCCACGGGAAACCCCAACGCCGTGGTTACCGTGCAGGTGGGTTCGCAGGTGTCAGGCATCATTCTGGCCTTGTTCGCGGATTTTAACACCAAAGTCACCAAAGGTCAGCTGATAGCGCAGATCGACCCCGCCCCGTTTCAAGCCAAGGTGGATCAGGCAAAGGCCAATGTTGATTCGGCGCAGGCCGCCGTAGCCAATGCCCAGTCCGTCGTCCTGGAGGCCGAAGCCAGTATTCAGGCTGCAAAGTCCTCACTCGCCGCCGGACAGGCGAATGTCGTCAAAGCCCAGGCCGTCACAGACGACACGAAAGCCAAGGTCGACCGGCGCGTCGTCATGGTTGCACAGGGCGCGGACGCCGTGGAGGACCTTGAGACCGCGCAGACGACCGCAAAGTCAGCCGTCGCGGACTATGGTGCAACCGTAGCGCAGCAGCACGCTCTGGAAGACAACGTGAAGGTCGCCCAGGATCAGTTGAAAGTGGCGAATTCCGTGTTGACCGCCGACCAGGATCAGGTCAAACAGTTCACCGCCGCAATGCAGTCGGCCCAGATCGATCTGGACCACACGAAGATCACGGCGCCGGTGGATGGTGTCGTTGTGTCCCGGAACGTGGATGTCGGGCAGACTGTTGCGGCAAGCCTGGCGGCTCCAACGCTGTTTCTGATTGCGCAGGACCTGACCAAGATGCAGGTGGATACCAACGTTTCGGAAGCGGATGTGGGCCGCGTGCGCGCGGGCCAACAGGCATCGTTCACCGTGGACGCTTATCCGGGGCTGGTGTTCAAGGGCGCAGTTACCGCGGTACGCGAAGCGCCCATCAACGTGCAGAACGTCATCACCTACGACGCGGTGATCGGTGTTTCCAATCCGGATCTGAAATTGTTTCCCGGCATGACTGCGAATGTGAAGATTCTGGTCGATCACCGGCCGAACGTACTGAAGGTGCTCAATGCGGCACTGCGCTATCACCCGGCATCCCAGACTTCACTGCCGGCTAGTGCCGCGAAAGCAGGCGGCAAGGGCGCCGCGCCGGAGCAGGCGGTCTGGATATTGGACGTGAACAACACGCCGCAGCGTGTCGTCGTCACGACAGGCCAAAGCGACGGCACGTACACGGAGGTTACCGGAGGTGCGCTGAAGGACGGCGACCGCGTGATTGTCGGGGCGTTGGCAAAAGGAGCCCCCGCTTCCGGCGGCAGCCCTGCCGTTCAGACCGGCAATAAGAAAGGACCGGGATTCTGAGTGAGCGGTGAATCGATCAGCGGCGAAGCAGTCATTCAGATCGAGGATCTGGTGAAAGATTACAAACTGGGGCAAGTACCCGTGCATGTGTTGAAAGGCGTTTCGTTCGAGATCCGGCGCGGAGATTTCGTTTCGATCATGGGGCCGTCCGGCTCTGGCAAATCCACCCTCATGAACATCCTGGGGTGTCTCGACAAGCCTACATCCGGGAGTTACAAACTGGACGGAGTCAGCGTGGGAGAGCTGAATCGCGACCAGCTTGCGGCGATACGGAACAGAAAAATCGGGTTCGTTTTCCAGCAGTTCAACCTTCTCGCCCGGACCAGTGCGACGGAGAATGTCGAACTGCCGCTGATGTATACCAACACGCCCGCCCGCGAGCGGCGGGAACGGGCGATCAAGGCGCTTCTCGCGGTGGGCCTGGCAGGGCGCGAAGATCACCAGCCCAGCCAGCTTTCCGGCGGCCAGCAACAGCGCGTGGCCATTGCGCGGTCGCTGGTGAACAATCCCAAAATCATCCTCGCCGATGAGCCGACCGGAGCGCTGGACTCGAGAACCAGTATCGAAATCCTAGCGATCTTCCAGCGGCTCAACCGCGAGGAGGGCATCACCATGATCGTAGTCACGCACGATCCCGATGTGGCCGTCTATGCAAACCGGAACCTCCACTTCAAAGATGGAAAGCTGCAGAAGGATGAGGCGATCGCAAATCCGCACGATGCAAAGAACGACCTGGAGCACCTTCCGGCCGAGCAACCGGAGGAGTTGGCCGCGGCATGAATCAGTTCCTCGCCAGCTTCCGGATCGCATTGCGGGCGCTGAAGGTCAACAGCGCACGCTCGGCGCTCACCATGCTGGGTATCATCATCGGCGTGGCGGCAGTGATCGCGATGGTAGGTGTAGGCGCCGGCGCCACCGCGCGCATACAGGACCAGATCCAGAGCATCGGGAGTAATTTGATCATCGTTCTGCCGGGGAGCATCAGCAGCAACGGCGTGCGACTCGGCTCCGGCGCTGTCGCGACTTTGACCCAAGATGACGCCAAAGCCATTGCCGCGGAGTGTCCTTCCGTAGCCGCCGTAGCTCCCACGGTGCGAGGCGCAGTGCAGGTGGTTTTCGGGAACAACAACTGGGCTACCAACGCCCAGGGAGTGACGCCGGATTACATGACGATCCGAGATGCCTCGATGATGTACGGTCAGTTCTTTACCACACAGGACGTGGATGCGGCGGCCAAGTCCGCCGTGCTCGGTGAAACCGTCGCGCAGAACCTGTTTGGCGACAGCGATCCTACCGGCCAGGTGGTCATTATCAAGAATGTGCCGTTCACCGTGGCAGGAGTGCTTTCGCCGAAGGGCCAGTCGCCTTCCGGGCAGGACCAGGACGATGTCATTCTCCTGCCGATCTCAACCGCCACGCAAAAGGTGCTGGGCGCCAACAAGGCTAATGCAAGCGCCGTCGGCAATCTCATGGTGCAGGCCATCGGGCCGGCGGCCATGGATCAGGCCATTCAGGAGATGACAGCGTTGCTGCGGGAACGACACAGAATACTGCCCGGGACGGACGATGACTTCACGGTCCGCAATCTGACCGAAGTCTATGCCGCGCAGGAAACGTCGGCACAGGTGATGTCGATTCTGCTGGGCGCGATCGCGTCGGTTTCGTTGATCGTGGGCGGCATCGGCATCATGAACATCATGCTGGTCTCGGTCACCGAGAGGACGCGCGAGATCGGCCTGCGCCTGGCCGTGGGCGCGAGGACACGCGACATTCTCTCGCAGTTCCTGGTGGAAGCGGTAACGCTCTCAGTGCTTGGCGGGATTATCGGAATTGTAGTCGGGTTGACGGCGTCATTGCTGATCTCGCACTTCGCGCAATGGGCGACACAGGTGAGCCTGATGTCGATCCTGATGGCGTTTGCATTTTCCGCGCTGGTAGGCGTGTTCTTTGGCTTCTATCCTGCGCGCAAGGCGGCGTTCCTCGATCCGATTCAGGCTCTCCGGTACGAATGAAGGTCCGCTCAGACTTCGTCGGTGAAGATCCGAAAGCTTTCCAGTGTATTCGGGCCGAAGGTGGTGATAATGGCGACGTCGGCGGCATCGCGACCCCGCCCTATCAGCACGCGTCCTATGCGGGGCATGTTATTGCGCGCATCGAACGTATACCATTGGCCGCCTAAGTACACATCGAACCACGCGGCAAGATCCATTACTCCGTAAGGTGGCGGCATTCCAATATCGCCCAGGTAGCCGGTGCAGTAGCGTGCGGGAATATTCATGCATCGGCAAAATGTGACGGCGAGGTGGGCGTAATCGCGGCAGACGCCCGTGCGCTCGTTGAACGCCTCCCAAGCCGTTCGCGTGGGGCGCGACTGTTGATAATCGAAGGCGATGTGATTATGCACAAAATCGCAGATCGCCTGCACCCGCGCCGAACCCGGAGTTGCGTTCCCGAACAGCTGCCATGCGGTTGCAGAAAGGAGGTCCGTCTCGCAATAGCGGCTGCCCTGCAGGAACACGAGCGTTTCTTCCGTGAGATCCTCAACGGCATGCTGCGCCGCATCGGGAACCACTACGTCCGGAATTCCTGAATCCCTCACAACTCCGCGGGCCGAGATGCGCATTCTCCCAGGCGGCGCGACGATGCGGCTGCACTGGTTTCCGAAGCTGTCCCTGTATGCGGTGATCGGGACCGGAGGGTCCGTTTGCAGATTGTCCGGTGTCACGATATCCGATGCCCGCGAGTAGTGGACATTGATCGTCAGGATCATCGGAGTGACTTGAGGGAAGCTGTAGATGAATTCGTAGCCAACCTGTATCTTCATGACGTATTCGCCCGGCTATGAGCATGCCCTTCACAACCGGGGAAAGAGGCACGATGGGCCAGAGTACCACAGCTCCCGCGATCAAACTCCGAGTGCGCGGGAGCGCAACTGTTGTACCGCGCGGAACCAATCTTCTTCGGCCGATCCTGCCGGACAGCCTCTGGCTTTCCAGAGTTCATGGGCGAGAGCGGCTACCTCATGGTGTCCGAATGCCACGATGCCATGTCCCGTCGTAGACTGACTATGTTCATGAGGCTCGGCGGAGTGCTCAATCTGTTGTCGTGAGTGCTCGTGCCCGGTCAGGTGATCCTGCTTTCCATGCTGCTCGCCCACACGATGGGAATGCGCGGCGCCATCTTGTAATTCATCGGCACGTTGGTGATTTTCGTAATGCGAACCGTTGTTATAGCGTTTGGACATCGTTCAAACAGTCTCCACTCGCCCAGACTTGTTATGGGCTTCCTTTGCAAGTTTGTAAGCGTGATCCGAGTATTCAAGAGCGCGTTGCGAATGCCAGCTCTCCGCTGTCTCGTCCCCTTTTTCGTTGTGTTCCGCGGCAGTACGATGGGCCTGCGCAGCAAGGGAATGCTGCTCGGCGACTCTCAGGTGTGCCTTGTGCGTAGCTTTATCGTGTGCGTCGGGCATGGGTCTCCTCCTGCAAGAAGTTAAGGCGCATCGCCGTCCACCCGGCAGGATGACCGTCAATGCGCCGTCGGACGTGCCTTACCGGTCGCGGTGGGGCGAGTTCCTGTGCAGCGCTCGTTCAAACTTTGCCGCAGCCGCCGGAGTTTTGAAGTCGCCGGTCAGAATTTCATGATTCGTGGCGTCGTGGCCGTAGAGTTCCCGGTTGGCTTCCTCATCCGGACGAAGGGTCGCACCTTCCAGCGAGACGCCCGCGAACAGTCCGCGTGAACGGGAATACGACAGCATTTCCGCGTTCAGCTGGGCGTCCGTCTGAGCGGTTGCATTGCGGCCAACCGGACCAGCCGCAGCCGACGCTTCGCCGCCGAGCGTAAATTTATCGGATAAGAGGTGCTTCATTCCGCCCTCGTTCATTACGAGCAGCACCACATCCGTCTCCGAAGCGCCAATCTGAAACCCGACACTTCCGCCTTCAACCCTCATCGCGGCCGGAGCGCTCCAGCCCGAGCCACCGGCCCGGCGGCATACCGCGAACCCGCGGCCATACTTCGCGCCGAAGATGAACCCGGCTTTTTTCATGCCTGGCACAACAACGACGCAACGCGCCTTATCGAGCAGTTCCTGGGGAATACCTTGATCGGAGGCCTTCATCATGTCGATCAGGGTGTCGGCCGAAGCGTCCAGCCTGTCGTCGACCTTGACCTCTCTCTCCCCAGCAAAAGCGACGGCACTAATAGAACCGGCAATTGCCAAAATGGTCACCAGTGTCTTGCGCATACTCAGTTACTCCTTTTCCAGTCGAACCGGGTTCCTGCGCGGAACCTTCGGGCGACCACCTTCGCCTATGCACGCGCTATACCAAGTCTTAGCGCATGAAAATATGCAATCGCAGTCCCGGCCCGAAGGGAACGAGTTGCGCTCTTTCACGCAAGTGACGACGAGCGGTCGAAATTCGGTGAATTGCGCCAACGCGCGGCGCGCATTTTCGCTCGCGAGCGGCACGCTTTTCCGTTTGGACCCATGAGTGCGAGAGAAGAAATCGAAAACGATTCCTTCACTCAAGGAGAGCAAGAACATGCTTTGGACAATTTTTGTAGTTCTGCTGGTGTTGTGGTTTTTGGGCCTGGTCACGTCGTATACGTTCGGCGGGTTTGTGCACATTCTGCTGGTGCTTGCGGTAATTGCGCTGGTATTCCAACTGATTTCGGGGCGCAGGGCCGTCTGACGAAAGGATCACCGTTCCCGCGATGGGCGGATGGTTATGAAGTGCCAGTTGAGAGGTGGCCACGGATTACACGCCATGAGGGAGACTCCAGCGAACGTCCTCGTTCAAGCAACCCTGGGATGGTGTAGAGAGCAAGTGGCATCACTCAAGTGCCTTGATCAACGCTTCAAACTGCACATGAAGCGACTTTGCGTGGGGCGTCACCGGCGGGATCTTGCGTTCGATGCCGAGTAGCTCGTAGACGGCCATTTGAGCCGCTCGCACCGAGTACTCAACCGTAAAGACTACATCGTCGAATTTCGACAAACTGACTGACGAACGCGAGATTCTTCGAGCCTGATGGCACAGGCAACGGTCGATCTTCGCGGCTGCGCGGCATGAACATACTGGTGATCTAAGGCATTCGGCTAGCAGCCCGTGGTATTAGTCGATTTTTTCTCCGCAACATGTGACGACGCGAATGTTCTGATCGTCTTTTATACATGGCGATGGGAACGCGGAAGCAGGAGCGTCAGCAGGAGTTCTGGATCGCGACCAAAGATGTGGTCGAGCCTCCCGGCAACGCTTTTTATGATCGGCTGAACAAGATCCTGGAAGAGCATCGGTTCGACCGCAAGGTGGAAGCGCTTTGCCGGAAGTTTTATAAGAAGAGCCGGTATGGAAGGCCGAGCATGGCGCCGGGCGTTTATTTCCGGGCGCTGCTGATTGGTTATTTCGAAGGTCTGGATTCGGAACGCGGCATCGCCTGGAGGGTTGCTGACTCACTGTCATTGCGCCGGTTTCTCGGTTTCGCTCTGGATGAGCAGACTCCGGATCACTCAACCATTTCGCGGACGCGGCGATTGTTCTGGCTGGAGACGCACAAAGCCGTCTTCAAGTGGGTAATCGGGATACTGACGGGCGAAGGACTGATACAAGGGCAAACGATCGCGATCGACGCCACGACGCTGGAAGCCAACGCCGCCATGAAAAGCATCGTGCGGCGCGATAACGGGCAGAGTTATAACGACTACCTGATCGGTTTGGCGCAGGCGGCGGGAATCGAAAATCCAACGCGGGAACAACTGGCGCGGATGGACCGGAAGCGCAAGAAGAAGGGCTCCAACGACGAGTGGAGAAGTCCCGCCGATCCGGATGCGCGCATCACGAAGATGAAAGATGGCCGCACGCATCTGGCCCACAAGGCCGAACACGCCGTCGATCTGTCGAGCGGCGCGCTGCTGGCGATCATGCTGGAGCCGGCCAATGAAGGCGATACCACTACGGTGCATAAAACGCTGGCGGAAGCGCAGTCGGTATCGCGGCAGATTCACCCGCGGGGAGTGGAAGAGTTGGTCGCCGACAAGGGTTATCACAGCGGCGAGATGTTGAAGACGTTGCATACGGGCGGCGTCAGAAGCTACCTTCCGGAACCGGCACGGGGCAAGCGGAACTGGGATGGCAAGGCGGTTGAGCAGAAGCGGACGCATGAGAATCGAAGGCGTGTGCGCGGCTCGCGCGGCAAACGATTGCAGAAGATCAGGAGCGAGTTAACGGAGCGAACGTTCGCTCACATGTATGAGACCGGAGCAATGCGGCGGGTCCACTTACAAGGCCGCAAAAACATACTGAAGCGTCTGCTGATTCACGGAGCTGCGTTCAATCTGTCACTGATCCTGCGAAAAGTACTCGGAGCGGGTACGCCGCGGGGGCTCGGGGGCCTTCATAGGGGGCTGTTTGCCGCCATCAGAACCGCATGGGCGGGCTTTTTCGCGCCCAGCTGCCTGTTCCGGCGAGATCCGGATCATTTTCTCTGCAAAGCGGCCTGATGAACTCCCGAGAGAGTCAAGCGTTCCTCAAAGTACAGGCGGTGCGCACTTTCGGTGGCTCAAACGGAATACGGACTAATACCACGGGCTGCTAGGGATGCAGTTGGCCGATGCGACGGTCTCGGGATCGAATCGCAGGTGACCGCAAAGCTCCCGCAGGATTTCCGCGCCATTGCACTCGGCCATCGGCTTCGGGACGAAATTGCCAACCCGGTCCGGAAACAGCGCGTATCCCCAGAACACCTGCACATCGACGGGCTGGTTCGGAAAATGAGGTTGCCAGGCCAGCACAATGGACGTAGCCAATTCGAATCCTTGAAAGTCACCAGCCCGCCGGTGCCTGGCTGATTGCCACTGAACCGAATCATCTCGTCGAAGAACGCCGGGTTCTTCAACGTGACTGTAAACGATTCCCACCAGGACTGTGCGATACAGCTGTTGAAGGCTGCAGGATTGCCAAACTGCGGCCGGCCCTCGGCCAGCTTCTCCCTGAGCGTCCAACCCCCGCTATCCGCTTTGGTCAGTTGCGCGGGCGGACTCGTCATCGAACCGATGCTGGAGGCATCGGTCATGGATCCGTTCTGCACGAAGACGAAGTCGACGTCATTCACGGTGATCGTTTCGCGTCGGCCATCCCGCAAACAATGGATGCCTGTCACGATAAACTTGCCCTCTGCGTCCTTGTGATCGAGGTCCGTCACCGTGCAATCCGTAACCAGACGGACGCCATGCGCTTTGAGCCAGGTCTGCAAAGGTAGAACCACGGAGTCGTACTGGTTGTAGATCGTTCGTTAGACACCTGCCAGAGTTTCAATGCGGGAAAATTCCAGTAGGAAGCGGAGCAGGTAGCGCTTGAGTTCAACGGCACTGTGCCAGGGCTGGAAGGCGAATGTGGTCGACCACATATACCAGAACTCCGTCTCGAAGAATCTCGGCGAAAACCAGTCGGTGATGCAACTCGCACCCAGCCTGTCTTCGTCGGCCTGGCTGAGTTTCAGCAACTCGACGCGGTCCTGCATGGAGAATCCCATTGAAGCGACCGGGACCTTCGCACGGCGCCGGTCCACAAGCCTCGCCATCGCATTCGACTGGTGCTGCTCGTTGAACTCCACGGTTTCGTCGAACACAGTCTTACCTTCGTGAATCAGGGAGGGAATCGATTTGTAAAGATCCCAGGTGCATTCGTAGTTGTCGGTTGTCAGCATGCGCCCGCCGCGCATCGAATATCCGGCGGCAGGGTCTCCGGCGCCATCCAGGCTTCCGCCCATAACGCGAGCCGCTTCGAGGATCGAGATGTTGCCCCCGGGGAGATTGCCGTCTCGGATCATAAAAGCGGCGGCAGCCAGAGATCCGATTCCGCCACCTACGAGCCATACGTTTGATTCTGTGTTCATACTTTCTGGCTCAAACAACTGTTCCGAACAGCGCTCCGACACCTGCGGTGACCGCCATCGCCAGGGCGCCCCAGAACGTCACGCGGATCGCGCCAACCGTCACACCTGCGCCACCGGCGCGCGCAGCCAACCCACCCAGAATGGCGAGGAACGCCAACGAGGTGCCCGCGACAAAAGGGATCAGATTCGCCTCCGGGGCTAATTCTGTGATCAGGAGGGGCATGGCCGCTCAAACGGCGAAGCTGCCGGCCGACGCCAGTGCGGCCTGAATCGGACGCGCCTTGAGTGTCTTCGAGATGCCGAGTTCATCGCGGGCATGCGCGCCCAGCGCGTCATAGGTCATCAGCTGCTCGGCCACCTGTTTCGCGAGCCCGGGCTCAAGCCCGCGAGAGACGTAAATGGCCGCCAGTTCCTTGTGCTCGCCCTTGTCGTCGGCTTTGAGTTCCGCGCGCTCAAGGTTGAGATCCGCCCTCTCGGTGTCTGCCTGTGAGTGGACGGACACGTACTCTCCTGCGGCCATCGACATCGCCCCGGCAACCAGACCGGCAATCCCAGCGACCAATACGTTTGTGTGAGTCCCACGCGCGGCGGCGACC
This sequence comes from Terriglobia bacterium, assembly GCA_963832905.1. GTDB lineage: Bacteria > Acidobacteriota > Terriglobia > Bryobacterales > Bryobacteraceae > BOG-234. Next base: position 145,906 of record CAWHVO010000005.1, read on the forward strand.
CCGAGCACCAGACTGGCTGTTGAAAGGATCCCGTCGTTGGCGCCCAATACCGCCGCGCGCAGCCAGCCAATTTGTCTAATGCGGTGTTGTTCCTTTTGGAGTGCCAGCATTCCTGAGGCGTCGTTAAACGTCCATAGTGTCCCTCGACCGGGATTACGATTGTTACCGATAAGGCAGTCACAATAGCAACATGGCCCCGCAAACGCCTCATGGCACTGTCAACACGACCCCGGTTGTAGTGCTTCCGCCCATGCTGAAGCAGGTCCGGCTCGAAGTGACTTCCCAGGCTATCTCATGAAGGCTGCGGAACCGTTGTGGCGACAGTGGATGCGCCGGGACGAGGCGCTGGATCCTCGTTATTCCCGCAGGCACGGAACACATCCGTGGTATCTGGTCATCTGGCTCACTGGAGTCGACTATTTTTCCACTCTCGGATATCAACCGGGTATCGCGCTGCTCGCGGCGGGCGCAATTTCTCCGATCGCAACCGCGGTCCTCGTGGCGGTCACGCTCCTTTGTGCGCTTCCCATCTATGCGCAGGTTGCGGGGCGCTCGTATGCCGGATTGGGTTCGATCGCGCTGCTCGAGAACCTGCTGCCGGGCTGGTGGGGCAAATTCATGGTTCTGGTGCTGCTGGGGTTTGCGAGCACGGACTTCGTCATCACCATGACGCTGTCCGCGTCGGACGCCGCGTTGCACGCCACGCAGAATCCATATCTGCACTCATGGCTCGGCCAGGCAAACGTGGGTGTGACGCTGGTTCTGCTGGCGCTGCTCGCGGCCGTGTTCCTTAAGGGCTTCACGGAAGCAATTGAGATGGCAACCGCTGTCTGCATTCCCTACCTGCTTCTCAACCTGGCGGTGCTGGGGCGGGCACTGATAGAAATAGGCGCCCATCCGGATGTTTTGCCACGTTGGCAGGACACGCTGAAGGCACGGGGCGACTGGCAGCAACTGGGTCTGGCGGCGGCCATTCTATTCCCGCGACTGGCGCTCGGATTGAGCGGCTTCGAAACCGGTGTCTCGGTGATGCCGCTGATTCGCGGCGCCGAGGCCGACGCAACAGCCGATCAGCCTCAGGGCCGTATTCGAAATACCCGGAAGATGCTCGCGACGGCCGCGCTCATCATGAGCGTACTGTTGTTGCTTTCCAGTTTTGTTTCCGTCCTGCTCATTCCGAAAGAAGCCTGGCAGGAAGGTGGTCCGGCAAGCGGCCGCGCCATTGCCTGGATGGCACATCGGTATCTGGGCAACGTCTTTGGCTCGGTGTATGACGTTTCGACAATTCTGGTGCTCTGGTTCGCGGGCGCGTCGGCGATGGCAGGGCTGCTCCACCTGGTTCCGCGATATCTGCCCCGAGTCGGGTTAGCGCCGGAATGGGTCGCCTATGCACGTCCACTGGTGCTGGTCTTGTTTGGCTTCAACGTAGTGGTCACTTTGATCTTCCGGGCGAACGTCGAGGCGCAGGGCGGAGCCTATGCAACGGGAGTCCTCGTTCTGATGCTGTCGGCGGCAGTGGCAGCGACGATTACGCTCTGGAAGGAGCATCGGTATTCGCTCGGCATTTACAGCGGAGGAGTGGTTCTGGTCTTTGGTTATACGACGCTGGCTAATGTCATCGAGCGGACGGACGGCATCATTATCGCCGGATTCTTCATCCTGTTTATCCTGACCGTGAGCGGCGTCAGCCGGTACTGGCGTGCGAAGGAACTCCGGGTGGGCGGCATCCATTTCGCCGACGCCGAGTCAGAACGGCTATGGAACACGATCGTCGGCAGGAAAGTGAATATGGTGCCGGTCGAGAGCCTCGATGCGAATGAGCGAGCAGATCGAGCGGCAAAGCTTCGCAAGTACTATCAGGTCAACGGCGTGCTGGCGTTCGTTCACATACGGCTGCTCGATAACCGCAGCGAGTTTTTGTCGCCGCTGGAAATCACCGTGAGCCAGGAAGACGGCCAATATCTTGTGGAAGCGTCACAAGCCGTCGCTACCGCAAACGCAGTGGCCTACCTCAGCGAGTTACTGCACCCGGCTGCGATCTATCTGGGACTGAGCCGGCAGAATCTCATGCGGCAGTCGTTCCGCTATTTTCTGCTCGGGGAAGGCGAGACCGGGCTGATGGTCTACACGATTCTGCAACACCTGTGGGAGGTGACGGCCGCAGAGACTGAGCGCCCGTGCCTATTCCTGATGAGCGACTGATCGGTCGTTCATGAAGGCCGATCGTTCCTGGTGTACCAGTTCGTGTACGAATCCCATCTTGGCGATCGCCCGCGGGGACAGAAGAAAGGGATAAAAATCCGCCTCGCCCATGCAGCGGATAATGGAGTTCACCGCGAATGTCAGGGGCAGCCAGGCTTCGATCAGACGATTGATGCTGCCGTCGTCATGCGGATCGAAATCCAGAGCAACACTGGCGCCGGCTCTGTCGTCAATCCCCGGTTCAATGTGGATACCGAACGCGAACGCCATTTCGAGCGTATCGACGATGTGCAGATAGTGCGCCCAGGTTTCCGCGAAATCTTCCCAGGGATGTGTCGACGCATAACCGCTGATATAGTTCTGCTGCCAGTTCTGCGCCGGGCCATTCCGGTAATGAGCGTCCAGCGCTTTTTTGGTAGTCCTGTCGTTCGTCTCCAAAGAACGCGCGGAACGTTTCGAGCTGCTTCGCGTCACGTACCAGGCGGTCCCAAGAATAATGACCGGACTCATGGCGCAAATGGCCGAGCAGCGTACGATATGTCTCGCCCATAGCTATCCGAAGCTTCTCTCGCTCCGCGTCATCGGCTTCAGTGAGATTAACAACGATCAGGCCATCCTCCTGCCCGGTCATTACCCTATGGCCGCTTGCATCCGGAACGTCTGCCAGAAAATCGAAAGCGAGCCCAAACTGCGGATCCTCGGCGCGATTGGGGAGTGGGAGGCCAAGCCTGACCAGCGTATAGAACAAGCGATGGTTCGCGAGTTCGAACTTGCGCCAGCGCGTAAGGTTGTCGCGAAGCGTAAGGTCGGGGATCGTTCGGTTATGTCGGCAGGCCGTGCAAAAGGCTTCGGGCGAATCGGCCGGAACCAGCCAGTTGCAGGCATCATACCCGGCGTTGGCGCAGAAGCGATAGCGGCCATCGGGCCAGGCAAGCGCGCGCCACACCGGCCCGTCTTGCTCGACCGCGGAAAGCTCACCGGCCGCAGGCAGGTAACCAAGCCGGTGGAAGCAGTGCTGACACTGGAGATTTTCAAAATAGAGCAACTGCGTGCAGTGCTGACACAGGAATAGTTTCATTCAAAATGAATGTCGATCCGGCAATTCGCCCTTATCTCATCGCGGTCAGCGCATCGGAAACATGCCAAGCATGTAGACGATAAGGAGAATCAATAATATAGTCCCGAGTCCTACACCTGCTCCGCCACCGAAGCCCCAGCGGGAATGGCCGTAGTACCCTCCACCTCCGCCAAACACCAACAACAAAATGATGATGAGTATCAGCATCGTCGCTTCGTTTTTCGGCTTGCCGGTGCGCGTATTTTCATCACGGTACTCGTCAACCCTCCTGAGGAAATGATCCGCGGCGGTATCCGGGACAAAAACCGTCGCCCTCGCCGGCGAATCCCCTGATTCCGGTCGGACCGCGACGAGTTCGATGTGTTTGCGCCGATTCTCCAGCCGTTCCGCTGCGTCTTCCGATCCGACCGTGAGTTCGAAATCGAGATAGAAACCCGGAGTGCCGGTAAGAATGTCCGGCTCGCGCTCCCCGCGCTCGACGGCAGCCGCGGCCATGGCGCCGGCGAGAGCAAGTCTCACCGCTTCGGCGTGTACGGCCCGCTCCCGTTGGGGCAGTGGGCGGCCGCGTGGCCGCAGCTTCGTTGTAAATGGCTCCGCCTTCCCGCTGCCTGCTAAATAGAGGTGCGGGAGATTGCGCGGCAGTTCCGGCATTTAGTGGGAGGCTGCCTTTCGTTCGTGGACCGCCGCGATCAGAGCGTCCGAGGTGATGCGGGTCGATCCCCCCAAAACAGCCTTCTTTGCGGCCTCTTCGCTGGTACGAACCAGTTCGGCCTGGCTCAATCCCTCCGTTTCGGGAAGAATGCGGGGCCAGTCGATGTCCGCCGTCTGGAACATCGCCAGCTTGCGCCGCAGAATCTCTTCGGCGAGCTTCGCATCGGGAAGGGTGTACTCGATCACGTCGTCGAATCGGCGAAAGAGCGCTCGGTCGAGCATCTCGGGGTGGTTTGTTGCCGCGACGATGAGGCTCTGCGAGCTGTCTTTTTCCAGCAACTGCAGGAAGGAATTCAGGACGCGGCGGATCTCGCCCACGTCGTTCGCCTGGCTGCGGTGCGCGCCGAGCGCATCGAATTCGTCGAACAGATACACGCCCTGGGTCTGGCGGATGGCTTCGAAGACGAGGCGCAGTTTCGCCGCCGTCTCGCCCATGAACTTGGTGATCAGACCTTCGAGCATGATCGTGAACAGCGGCAGATGCAGTTCGCCCGCGAGCGCCGAGGCCGTCATGGTTTTCCCCGAGCCGGGAGGCCCGAGAAAGAGAAGTCTGCGCCGCGGGCTCAGGCTGTGTTCGCGCAGCCGCTTCTGCTGCCGCTGTTCGAGAAGCACGCGCTTCAGCCGCTCGGCCAGAGCCTCGGGCAACGCCATGTCGCTGAAGCGGATCGAGGGCGTCTGGACGGAGAGCAGACTCGCCAGTTCGCCGCGCGGCTCGAGAACCACGAGCTGTCCGGGCCGGCTCTGCACGGCCGACGAGCGCCGCTTCGACTCATCGATCAGATCGCGCAGCTGCTGCGCGATCGCGATATGCCCGAGCCGCGCCTCGTGCGCCGCCGCCTGCATGGCGACGGACAAGACCTCTTTGTCGTCGCCTTCGAGGTGGCTCTTCAGCAGGGCGATCATGTGGCGAGCCGCGCTCATAAGTTCTCCAGTTCGATTCCCAGATGGTCGCAGGGCGCATCGGCGAGGTCCTGCCGCACGTTGAGGTACCTCTCGGTGGTCAGGATCGACTCATGCCCGAGCGACAGCTGAATCTGTTCGAGCGGCGCCTTGCCGCGATGCGCCAGTTTAGCAAATGTGCGCCGTAAATCATGAGGAGCGACTCTTATCCCCAACCGATCGGCATAGCCGCGAACGATCAGATAGACGGCCTGCGCGGTCAGGCCGTTGCCCACGTTGCCTTTTTGTGTGACGGCGCGGAATAGCGGCCCGTTGCGGATACCGGCGGCGGTGGTCCAGTGATCGAGAGCACTCTTCGCCCATGGCGGCATAGGAACGCTTCGGACGCGATCGCCTTTCCCTTCGATATCGACGACCACCCACCTGTCCTCCCGTTGCGCGACCCGGTCCCACGTGAGGTTCGCGAGTTCATCCCGCCGCAAACCGCAGCCGAGCAGAAACGCGAGCAACGCGCGATCGCGCTTCCCACGGAGACTGTCGCGAGGAGGGGCGTCAAGCAGGGCTTGTGCCTGTTCGAGCGTCAGCCAGGTTCCCGGTCGAACGCCTTTCTGGCGCCGGCCCTTCACGTTGATGATCGCCGCGGCGGATTCGTGTGAGAGCAGACCGTTCGCCGCGGCTTCGCGCGCAAGCTTACGGATGACAGTCAGATGCACGTTTACTGCTGACGCCGACATGCCGCGCGACTCCAGGTGCACGCGATACTGCTGAACGGTTTCGCGGGCAGCGACGATCTCGGCTTAACAATTGAACGCTTATGAATTTGACAGTGAGCATCTGGTGGGCTGACAGGGTGGCATGAAGAGGCGGACGAGAAGCGCAACCAGCGCTACCGAAGTTGAAGGCTCTGCGCTGAATGATACAGATAGCAGGTGAGAGACACATGACCCTACGCCCAGGAGAAGCGCCCGGCCGCGCCATCGCGGTCTTTCCGTTCCTGAAAACAATCGAACCTATTCAGCTTGGAAGCTTTTCGTTTCGTTCGACTGATGATACGTCCGATCTGGAGGCGGAAGACACCACCAACGTCCGAGAAATCACAGACATGCTGTTTCTGAAGGACGATCTTCGTGTCCGTTCAGCGTCTTACGCGATGCTACCGTCGCTTGACCTCGATAAAACAGATCCCGGTGTTTCTGAATTGGAGAGGATTCAGGCCATCATCGCCTACTGTTATAGCGCTCCCCGTCACACATTCGGCGATATTTTCTTTCACTTTGAGCACGCCAGTCTTGCTATCTTCAGCCCGCAGCCGGTCCCGACTTTTCTCCTAAGGCCTGATCATCACGTCACGGCTGCTGGGGAGCTCCCGCCTCTGAAAGACGATGAATGGCACCGCGTGCCCGGCTATGAAGGGCGTTACAATTTCCGCAATCCATTTTGGATGGCCAAGGGATCACGGCTTTATCCGCCGGTCCCTCACATCTCGCTGAACCACGGCCAGAACCTTGCATGGGACCTCGGCAGGGCGTTCACCGAGGCACCACAACACCACTTGCTACAAACGTTGATTAAGGAGTCTCTCTCAGAGAACGCCAAACGTGGACTGACCGCTATTCGCTGGTACAACCGCGCGAGCTCCTATCTAGTGGACGATTCTCAAGCCATACTCTCCCTGGCCGTCGGGTTCGAGGCGCTACTCGGTTTGCCCCGCGATGCCAAAACGGATCGATTCATCGACGCGGTCTCGTTGCTGCTGGGGCGCGTTCCGCGTCTCAATTCTTGGGCCGTGCAGTTTTACGCTGCACGTTCCGACGTCGCTCATGAGGGAATAACAGACCGCCTGCGCCTCATGCCAACGGTGCAAAAACTCAATGAGGTGGGTCCAGAGTATCAGTCGTTAATATCCTACGGTCGCCAGATTTTTCAGTTAGCGCAGTTCCAGGAAGCAGCAGTGCGCCACATTGTCGAACGGCTCCGAGATCCAGACGGGGGGCGGCGCATGCTCCTGGCAGACGAAGTGGGACTCGGCAAGACCGTCGTGGCGCATGGAGTGATTCAGACGCTACTCCAAGGGCGCCGACGTCCGCTCACTGTGATTTACCTTTGCTCCAACGCAGAGATTGCCGAGCAGAACCGAACCAAGCTCGATCCGGATAGTCGGAAGCCGATCGGCCGGGTGACGGAACTGGCGATTGATCAACCTGATGACGGTCCCGAGCTCCTATTGTATTCGTTTACTCCGGGAACTTCGCTCAAAGAAGGTACGGGCCTAGCCTGGGAACGGCGTTTGCTGTTGTATCTGATGTACCGAATATTTGGCGTACCCGTGCGGAAGAGGCGGTGGAGAGAGTTCTTTAGGTGCGGCGCCGGAGAAGACAATTGGTATCGCGACACAACGATGACCGCGCTGGCGCGTGATTTCAAGCGCAAGACTTCCATTGAATTTCAACAAGGCCTTGCCGCAGCGTGGCGGGGGCTGCTGTTTGACGACGAGGACGCGGCCTCGGTCGTGAAGGCAATTCCGGCACTGAAGGAGATGGTGCAGCGATTTGATGTTCATGACGCAACCGCAAGAACCCGCCGGAATCAACTCATTTCTCTGCTACGGGGTGTTATGCAGCGGGCGGCCCTCCGGCATCTGGCCCCCGATCTTGTGATTCTCGACGAGGTCCAGCGCTTTCGCGACGTCATCGACGAAGCCAACAATCCGAAACACATCGCGGCGGAACTTTTCTCGCGGAAAGTACCAGTCCTAATCCTTTCGGCTACTCCCTATCGCGCCTTGACGCTTGGACACGAATTAGCGGAGGGCGCTTCCAGCCACCACGAGGATTTCTTCACAACGCTCGGATTCCTCTTCGATGTTGACAAAGTCACCCCTGCGCGCGTTCGGAGTAACTTCGCGCGGTTCGGAGAGCGCCTAAGGAGACCAGAATATACAGAGCAGCTGGATTCAGAACTCCTCGAGTTAAAGCGAGCTCTCGAGGAAGATCTCACGAAGGTGATTTGTCGGACCGAGCGCAACAGGTATGTGCTGGATAGACGAAGAGGCGTTGACGAGGATGTCATCGCAAGCGGAGCGCTGCCGGCGCAGGCAGAACTCGAGGAGTTCTTCTTGCTTCACAAGGCGCTCGCGCATTCAGCCTCAATCGGGCAGCTAACCGAATTCTGGAAATCTGCACCCTCGTTGTTAACGTTTCTTGACGGGCAATACCAGATTTTCAGAGCACTAAAAGCCGACAATGTCAGAGTGCCCAGGGCACTTGTCACTGCGCCGACTGAGGTGAAAGCGCTCGCCAAGAGAAATCATCGGATCTCTAGGGTCGTTGATCTGTCACTTGGTGAGGGCGACAAACCTCCGTGTTTATGGGCTGCTCCCACGTACAAGTATTACCGGGACGACTACTTTGGCACGTCCCCCACCCACAAACTGCTGGTTTTTTCAGGCTGGCGCTTCGTGCCAAAGGCCGTTGCAATCGTCACCAGCCATGTAGCAGCGGATCGAGTCGGTGGTGAAGCAGAAGAAGTGTCGCAGCCAATTCGATTTACTGAGAAGTGGTCGTTCCATGTTTTCGACCTCTGCTATCCTTCGCCGTCTCTCGCCAAAATCGGGGACGAAGCGTTCATAGCCGTCCGCCGTGCGCCTCGACCCCGCGCCAACGATCTTGTTCGGACGGCGGAGCGGATTCTTCGACGGCAATTGCGTCAGGCTGGCGTAGACGTTGTCTCCAGCGGTGGACAGCGCACTTGGCAGGTCGTGATGCGGCTTGAACAGCACTGCGGCCACTCCAACGACATTGTGAACGCCCTCAACGAGTGCGTCGAGGAACAGGAAGACGGGGCGGCCGAGCATCTCTTGCGGCACGTTAAGGAGGTGGATGGGTGGCTTAAGTCCAACCAGAGTGGCTTGCAGATATCTGAGAGACGACTAAAGCGACTGGCGCTTGTGACGGTGTTTTCGCCTGCGGTGGCGCTTCTGCGCGCCTGCGAATCGGTCTATGGCGACCAGGCCACCAATGCCGCGCTTCCCAAGGTCGCGGCACTGAGTTTTGGCCCGATGCGCCGCTACCTTAATCGGCCGCTTGTTCAGAGAATCATCCGGCAGCATCGCTTTCGAATGCATTGGCGGCGGATGCCGTCGGAGGACAAGGGTTATGCAGAGCGGGCGCTGATTTATGCCGGCGATGCTCATCTGCAAGCGGTTCTCGATGAGTACATGTACTTGTTGCGGCATGCGTCTCAGGCTGTCACTGTAGAGAAAGCACTAACTCAGATTGGCGATGTGTGGACGCTCTCCCGCGGCAGCCCGCGGACGAACGGATCGAGGGGAAACGGTAGCAACGTTCGTGTCGAGGAGAATGCAGAGATACATGCCACTCATTTCGCACTGGCGTTCGGCGAGGATGTTTCGAGAGACGAGGGACCTGGGACAGATGAGGCGAAAATACGTAAGAGCGTGGTTCGCGAGGCCTTCAACTCGCCCTTCTGGCCGTTCGTTCTGGCAACCACATCCGTCGGGCAGGAGGGTCTTGATTTTCACCTTTATTGTCGCGATGTGGTTCATTGGAACCTCCCATCGAATCCCGTTGACCTAGAACAGCGTGAAGGCCGCATCAACAGGCGAGACTGCCTCGCAATTCGAGAGTCAATCGCAAGGGACTGGCCGTTGGGGCACGTTGCGCCGGGCGTCGCTGAAATCGTGTACGGAAGGAATCCATGGACCACGCTGTTTGACAATATCCAGCGTAGTAACCATATTCAATTGTGCAACCATGGCCTGTTTCCCCATTGGGTGTATGAATGTCGCGAATCTTCTCCCGCCGCCTCCAGCCGGGAGAAACCGACCAATGCCTGTACTTCGCGCAAACGATCGATCAGAACGACACCCTCGATCCACTTGGCATACTTGACTGGCGGCGACTCGACCCGAAGACGCAGATTCGGGCTATTTTTCTTGGGGTCTGGTTGCGAAAATAGTCTCCATTCAGGAATCTTGAGATCTTTTGGGCTCAGTACCTCCTTCAGAATCTCGGATCGAAGCTTCTGGACCACATCCCATATCTGGCGATCTGAATATGGATCGTACTTCTCCACGCCTTTCCGCGCGAACATTATTTCGCGCTCTGTTTGCGCCTCCTCAAAAAGACTCGCGAGATCCTGCTCGACCAGCTGAGCCACGCACACTTGCATTCCCTCGCGGAGCCGGCGTTCGTACCACGCTTCCCGCTGATCGGGGGGTACCTGACTCGTGAGCACCGAAACGCGGATGCCCTCCTGTGACAGAACCCGTTCGAGCCTGCTGGTGACGTCCCGTTTCGCCGTATACACGGCATAGATCTGGCATTTTCTGCCGCGGGCAAGATCGGCCTTGATGCATTCGATCAGCTTCCGCTCCTTTGCGTAGTGCAAGTCCTGCGCGAGATCCTGTGTCTTGGCGATCAGGAAAGGCACGCGCCGATGCAACTCCGGATCGTACTCGGTTCCGACCAGGTCGCCTAGGCCGTACGGCCGGTCCGGGTACGAAAGCAGGGCGTTCAGGGCGGTGCTGATTACCGAGTGATTACCGCGATGCTCTTCGAGCGCTTCTTTGATTTGCTCCTCGAGGTCGGTATATGCTTTCGCCAGCGGTTCGTCCATGTTGACGCCGATGACCTCTTCGCGATACGACGGCAATTCACTGGAGATATCCTCTAGTGAAACGAACGCGCCCAGTTCCATGAGAAACTTCCCGAAGAGCAGCGGGGATGCGCCAGGTTTCCGCTTCACCTGCTTGGTAACCCGGAGGCGCTCGCTCATGCTCTCGCACAGCGTCGGATAGGAGTCCAGAAAGCGATCCACCAATTCGGAACGGTCGCGTTCAAACTCGCGGAGCTTGCAATCCACGTCCTCGATCAGGGGAACGGCGAGGAAACGCGTGCCCGTCTCGAATGGAACACACACGCTGTCGAGATATTTCTTCACCCGGCGATCGATCTGCTTGATCGCCTCGAACTCGTTCGAGACAAGGATCTTCTTCGCGACCCGGAGCAACTGTTTGTCCGTGTCCACTTCGACCTGCGAGCTGGACACCTTGCGGGAGTCCCCGAGCAGGCCGAATTTCACTTGCAGAATGACGGTACTCTCCGACAGGCTCTGCTCCTGTCTTGCGATTGGGATGGCCAATGCAGCCATAAATACACTTCTCCTTTTGTTTTCAGATGAATTGCTGAATTCGTGATCGTCTGGTCAGTTCGCCGTAACGGCGGAGATCAGTTCGTCGTACCACCAGGCCTGATGCGCCATTGAGACGGGGAGGCCCAGCATCTCGAGGGTGCTGCAGCGGTCGGCCAATTCTAAAGCCGCTTCGTGGCCATCCTCGTACTTCTCAAAACCGTAGTGGTCTACCTGGACACCCTTCCAGTACACGTACCCGCGATGGTCTTTCCGGAGATTCTCGATGCCGTGGTAGAAGGGCTGTATATATGCGCCGCGAGTAACCTCGGTATAAAGCTGCTCGAACGCAATTTGGCCCGTTTCGGAGACCATGTCGTTGACCGCCAGTTCAAGAAGCCTCAGGTGTTCTGGCGCAAGGTCATCCCCATCGCGGGTCCGTTGAAGAATGTCAACGGCTCTTTCGCAGTTCGTCATTTCTAAACCTTCCAGTTGCACGCAGCGCATTCAGCTGGCACCTTTTGATGAGATCTCCGAAAGCTTTGAGCGCTGGGCTTCCTGAAAATCCGCCCAAGCGCGCCGTATAGACTTCCTCCAGACACTTAGTCCAAAACAGTATTCGGGTTTATTCGTCTCAATGTTGCTCCTGACCGACACCGGTCGTCGATCAGGACACTTATCGACCTTGACGTAGTTGATCATGACTGGCTTCCTTCCCTGTCCATGGCCACCCGGCCAGTTCACGACGTTCGCTCAACGATTCGCCTCTTGGTTGCCCGGCGTCGGTTGGAGCGTTATGTCGGAATGCCCAATAGAGGAAAGCCGGTGACCGTGGTTGCCCCGTCTTGTCCGATCGACACTTCGACAATCGGCTCTCCGAAGTCGCTCTGCTGGTATCGCATCGTGAACAGTTGCAGGCGTTGATTGCGGCTGGATCGCAGGGGAAGCGGTACCGGCGCAAGCCGGTTGTACCGCCCCATCACAGCAAAATCCAGGTGCGTTCTGATCAGTTCCCAGGTCGTGATCTTGTCCGGGCAGTCTTCAAATGTGAAGAAGCGGCCTCGCTCCAACTCATGGAGCGTGTATCCCGTGAACATTCCGAAGCTCAGCGAGGATGCGCCAGTCTCCCGCAATCTTTCGATGAGTTCCAGCATCGAACTTGGCTGCTGCATCGGCTCGCCGCCCGAAAACGTCAAACCCTCGATCTCCCCGGCCCGGTGCAGGGCAATTACGCGCTGGACAATGTCATTCACGTCGGTCGGCGACACACCTTCGAATGGATGGCTCGCCGGATTCCAGCATCCGGAACAGTTCAGGGTGCAGCCTTGAAACCAGAGCACTGCCCGCCGGCCCGGCCCGTTAGCGTGGCTGACAGGAACGAATCCATGCACCAACATCGTACGCCTGCCTTTCAGTGACCAGTCCGGACCTGATCTTCGGTTTGCTTCGAGGTGTAGTAGCGAGGTCTTCTTCCGTTCCGTTTTTACCTTGTCCCCGCCGCGAAAGTCCTCGAACACCCGCGAGCAACTGTTATCGGCGAATCCGTCGAGGTCGATCGAGCTATTCCCACTCTCGTCGATGGTGATCGTAATGGTTTTCTGCGACATCGCCCCTCCTATCGGACCGCAAAGCGGAGCTGAATTCTCTCGCCTTGCTCGGTCTTGACGACTTCCCGGCCCTTGAAGACGTAGCCCTTCGACCTGGCTGCGGCAATCGTCTGTTTCTCCTTGTAGATCTGGCGGACGCGATTCAGCCATTTCTGGTCGAATCCGATTGCCTGGTCGTACTCGCTGAGCTGCGCCGCGTATCGGCCATCCGCCGTCTTTGCGAAACCGATATCGTTCGACGCGGAGTCCAACTCCCGCCGGCGCACGATGATGTGCGCCCTTTCCGGCCGCTCATGACCCTCGTACCCAATCAGCGGCGCCCCGTCAAGGTGGACTTCCGGGTGGTAGCCCATTTCCCCGAGGGCGGCGATCAGATACTTCTGTTCCTTGATTTCCGTTTCGAGAGTCCCGTATTTGCTCATTTATGCCTCCACAGCCCGGATGCGCCGCGACGCGCCCGGGGCCGAAGTAATCGTCGTTTCCTCAAACCGATACAATCCCGCGTTCGAGGCGCTGATGAATTTCCCCGAAGCCTGTTGCCGCAAGGATTTCACCTGTTCAGCAGCCGACTTCGAGATGGGAACCGTGTATTGCGCTGCTTGCCGCAGAGGCATCTTCAGCCTTCCCGCCTTCCTGCAGCACTCCTTGATTTCCGCTCCGGTCCAGCCGTCGTCGTCCGGGCGATCGCCGGATACACCGTATTTCCTCTCGTAGATCTGCCAGATCGACTCCCTTTCGGCGGCGGACGGCAAATCGAAGAAGAAGGTCCCCAACGTAAAGCGCCGGCGCAGCTCGGGCGGAAGCGAGGTGATCGAATTGCACGTTGCGATGAACAGCGCTCGACCCTGGCTGACGGCCTCGACCACCTTGAGGGCCGCTCGGAGACGTTCACCCGACCCGCCAACAAGCGAACTCTGCATTGCGCCGAGGTCAAAGGCGATGGTCGGGATTCCGGCCGAGTTCCCGGTTGCCTTTGCCGCGGCACTCTTTGCCGCCCCAGGCGGGCCGATGAAAATCAGTCCGTCTGCCTCGGTGTCCTGCATCCAGGTGAGCATCGTGCCGGTCATTTCGGTCTTGACGCCCGACAGATCGGTTCCGGTGCCTGCAAAGGCCTTCTCGATTTCATCGAGGAAGACGACGACCCGTGGTGGTTCCGAGCCCGCAAGAACCGCCCGCAAGAACGTCTTCACGTTTTCACAGCCGCCGATGTCGGCAAACGTTTCGCCGCCACGCCAGATTTTCAGCCCCGGCGACTGCTCGATGGTCTGCCTCTTCCGCTCCCAGAGTTGCTCGGTGTCGAGGCCTTCCCTGGACAGTGACATCGCCACGACCTGTTCCGCAGGAAAAGCGGCGAGGCCGATCAGCGCGTCAACCGCCCGCTGCATGTCCGCCTCGCCAAGGGCACTCATCTCCGCCGCCTCGACGGTTTCCCGGACGATCCGCGACAACTCTTCGCACGATGGAAGAGGCTCGTCGAGCATCAGGACGTCCTGGGCCAACTCCTCGGGCAGGCAGCCGCTCAGCGTAGTCAGCAGGATCAACATGCAACCGCGTCTTTTATACGCGTCGCGAAGATTCCAAATGCCCTGTGTCACCGTCGCGTCGCTGTAAAAACGATGGGCGTTCGCGACGAAGAGAAGCGAGTCCTGGGCAATCTTTTCAGCGATCGCGAACAGAGCTTCCAGACTGACGGTCGCTGGCTCCAGTTCGCCCAGGATCTCTGAGACGTGCCGCTGTCCGGCTTCATTCGCGCCGGCGAGGCCGCGCACGGCGTCCCAATGAAGCGCGGGAGTTTCATCGTCTTTCAAAGTGGACAAGATGAGTTGAATCGCGCTCGCTGGATCCGGTGTTCGGACTGCGATCAGCGGAGTCGACACACGTCGAGCGGCGTGGAATGCCTGAGCAAAAGACGCGGTGGTTCGAATCACAATAATTCTCCTTCTAATTGGTGGGTGCGTGTTCTGGACCTGGGAGGGCTCGTCGGCGGTCGCGCCGGATGGGAACGGGAATTACTGTCGGGTCAGTTTCGAGTCGCCACAGTTCGAACAGCGTTGCCACAGTGACGTGCGCGGATCAATCAGCGATTTCGTTCCCGTTTTCCGCTGAAGCTCCGTAACAGCGGCAGCAAATTTGCCGGTGGCCGCTTCGTATTCTGCTGATAAGCGGGCTTTTTCTTCGCAGGCCATATGCCCCTTTTCCGTGGGGCGTTCGTCACAGGACGGCTTGAGAGGCAAGCTGCTCCCGTTCAATAATGAAGTAATGTGAACGAGATATTTCGCGCCGTGAATCAGAACGGAGTGAATTTCGTGCTGCTCGATCTCGACGTCGGCATGACATTCATGGATGTCGCGGAGGCGTCTTGTGTTGAAGAGACAACGCGCCGAAATCATAACAACGCCCGCAAGGCGCACGACGCCGTTTTACGCCTACTGGAAAACCTGACGCCGAGCCTATCGGAACGGCAAGCTATTGATGCGAAGCTGGCCATTTTGAGAGATCGGCTGCAGGCCGTCGGACAAAGGTTCTAAAAGGACCTTTATGCAACCCGATTGTGTCCACTTGGATGTGTGACGCGCTACCCACTGATGTGATCAAACCGTTCAACGGGACCGCTAGGCTCTAGAGGCCATTTCGATCGTGCATCACGTAATGCGCCGCAATCTCCGTCGTATTCGTTTCCAGACTTTGGTTTCAGCTCGCAGCGCGACCAAGGCTCCGCTGGTCAAATTCAGAAAACCTCCGTGGCACGCCATCTGCTCGCAGCGAAATAGACGACTCAGCAGCGCAAGTGCGTGGTTTGCCAGTGTCTGGTTGATGAACGGATGCTGCCGCTCCAGCGCCTCGGCGGCGCTACAACTGGGTTGCTGATCGTCATCGAGTGCCGGATCAATGATCTCGGGAAAGAGTTCAGAAACTGAGCGCAGCCGCTGCGCCTTATGCTTATTAGCCCGATTGAGAGGCTGTCCGAGCACAAATTGCCCCGTGTCGGCGTTGTTGCCAATATCGAGCCAGTAACCGATGCCGCAATATGCGTTCGTGAGAGCTTCGTGAATCTTTGCCCTGGCGGAGCGGCTGTCCACGCAACCGATGACGAGGTCCAAGATCGTTATGCAGATCGTGGCCGGTAGCCAGATGCTGCGGGACGGCCTGCCAGTCGAGCCCCCAAAACAGGTTCAGGCGGTTGATAAGTACGACCGATTTGAATAGCCCAATCTCGCTCGCGGAGAATGGCTGGCGTACACAGTTTGCTGCCGAGATCCGGTCCCCATCGATCACGGTCACCGCCAAGCCCGCGGGGTGTCCGCCGGCGATCAGCGCCTGGTGAAGATGCGGCAACCCGCCCACAATCGCGCTGCCCGTTCCCCCGCAACCGACCACTGCTACCTTAATGGTCCGGCGGAGTAAATAGGGGTGAATAGTATGCATTCAGTCCTCCCGGCCCTGGACAAATGCTCCGAGCGTGTCGCTGCTCCTGACGAGAAACTCCCCGGGGAATGCTGCCTCGCTATCCGCCAGATCCCGCCATAGACCGAGGAAACCCTCGGGATGCGTCGTCAGGCGAGCGCCAATTGCCGCATGAGTGAACTCACTTTCAAAGAACGCCCTTTCCCACGGCTTCATTGCCTCAAGGCACAGCTTCCCGGGAGCGCGCATGCTTCCCTGGCACACGCGGCCGGCGCCATCGCAGTTCCAATACGGTGCGAACATCAGCGCGGTGTCGGATCTGGGTCTCTTGTTCTCGGCCAGAGCGCGAACCGCGAGTTCCGATCCGCATACTCTAAAGACCAGCGGCGGTTGGGGAAACAGGTGTCCGTTCAGCGTTCGGCCGTCGCTCGAGTCGCTGAAGAACATCACGCGGCGTTGCGGCCGGGTCCACCAAACCATCATGTCCGGCGTGCGCGCGAGAACGTTGGCCGGAAGAACCTCTCGCGCAACTGTCTGTCCGAGCCCCTTCGCCAGTTGCTTCAGGAAGTCAATGGTGAGGGGTTCGCCGGCATCAAGATAAGGTGCTCCTCCATCCGGCGAGTTTTTTGGCTCGTGGACGGTCGCGAATGCTTCCTGGCCATCCGAATACAGCAGGATGGCCTTTGAGAGGCCATAACTTCGATTCGAGCCGAAATGCGATGTTTTCACCACGGTCTTTACTCCTCGCGACGGATCGGCTCCCAACCCGGCACCAAATCGAGTACTCGGCGAGCGGCTACCAGAGCATCGAGCGCACCCTTCAAACAGCGAAACGCTCGATCCGTGCTTATCGAATCGGTCCCGTCGAAGGGAATCAACGGCCACGGTTCGGGCGTTAGTTCGAGCATCGACTTGCTTTCGTCGTCGAAGCACGCCTCGATGGCGTCGCCCTGTTGGTAGATCGCCAGCAGGATGGGAACTGGGAGATTGCAATCGGAGAACATCTCCCGGACTGGTTCCGGGATCGCCGGAAGTCTGACAAGGCGCGATATCCGATCCACTTCGAGCGCTGCGTTGAGCAGACGCAATACCCGATTCCTCGGCGCCATCCGGCCCAGGATTGTTCTCAACGCCGCGCCTCGCAATGGCCGCTGGTCCATGCACGGCGGCAACAGCTTCTTACGATCCGGCAGAGCCTCGCGGCCCTCCTCGGGATCGTAGTTGTCTTCAAGCATCGAGAGATGCTCTCCCGCATCGCGATCATCGTAGATCCGGAAGCAACGCCCCAGACCGTGCAGGAACATTCGGGCGAACGTCACCGGCAGTTGCGGGTGCTCCTTTTCGCAGAGGGCGAGAGCCGGCCCAAGATTCACGAACCCGCAGGAGCCCGCCTCCATGTAGAGAAACATCTGGGAACCATCGGGCTCATCTTCGGTCTCACACCATTCGTGTGGGTCCGTCGAAAGGGTCACCGATAGCTCGAATGCGCCGTCGATAGCAGCCTCAGCCGGGCGTTCCACGAACCGATCGAGAGTACGGCGCAGGAACTTTGCAGGCTCCCGGCCGCATCCGGACCAATCGGAAGGATTACCGATGCCGAGTTCAATCAGGGTGGTTGCGAAGCGGGCCGCGCCCGCATCGCTTCCAAATGACGAATGGCGCAGGCCGACGTGATCGAGTCGCGGAATACCAAGGCTGGGTCCAGGCGCAATCAACCAGGGGGCACGAGCCCGGCAGGCGCTTTCATGGCTGAACGCTTCCGGCCGTAAGTATTGTGCTGGAGCGCTTGTGCGAGGATTTGGCAGGACTGCTGAAACTGCGGACATTTCTTGAACTCCCGAACAATCGAGCTGGTCTTGCGAGTTCGCCCCTCGACTACTCGCTGAAGCTCTCGCAGCACGTTCTTCTTCGTCATCCCTTGGTGCCGATCGCCTTCGCAAAGTGGTAGACCAGCTTGTTTCCTACCGCTTCCGGCCCTGTGACGGCCGCCGTTGCGATCTCCGGATACGTCGCCGAGAATGCGGTGCGCACTTCCTCGACGCTGAGCTTCGGATTGGGGTCCGGCAGACGAACTCCGTCATAACGGAATTCCCGGGCCATGGTTTCGATGGTCATTGACTTTCAAACCTCTCTCTGTAGGTTGACAGAATAGTTGACAATTCGTGCCACAGAAAGTGGCAAAACATGCCACCAAAGATGGCAAGATCCTACGGGCATGGAGTGCCGGCCCGTCGCAACATCGCCGTTTAGGCCGCGCGGCGGATCCTTACCGTCTTCTTTTGGCCCGGTGGTGGGCCTTCCTGAATTGGGCGTATAGCATTACTTCTTCGAGATCGTCGTCATCCAGGTCCGCCGTGACGCTGAGAACCGTATTTGCGCGTGATTTCGGCTGAGCTTGGGGAAAAAAGATCGTGATCGGCACGCCAAAGAACTGGGCCAGCATCTCCAAATCGGAAATAGACGGCTTGTACGTTGCCGTCTCCCAGCGAGAGATCGTGTTGGCGGTGGTCTTCACCGCTAGCGCTAGCTCCTCCTGGCTGATACCCCGGCCTCGAAGCGCAGTTCTCAACTCCCGAATCTGCTTACCGACCTGTTCGTAGATGTCAGGCATATGGCGGATGGTGTCCTTTTGTAGGATACCACTATCCTTTTTATGTTGACACGAGAATCTCACCTGTGGCACACTTCCTGTTGTAGGATTTTATCATCCTATACAAGGAGTAGAATACGAGCCCTCGTCAGTTCGGAAATCGTATGTTGTCCCCGCTTGAAGAACGTCGTCGCAGCAACTTGATTTTCGTCCCCTACCAGGAGTCTGGAGAACCGATACGGTTCGATCAGCTGCGGAGAGTGCGTAAGCCAGTGAGCCGTTCGAAATCGGGTGTGCAAGGCAAAGTCGCGGATGTCATACACGGCCGCTCGCGCCACGCGGAATCCCAAAATGAACTCAAGGCGTTCCAGATCTTGGTGGCCTCAGCACATGCCGACTCGTGGCAGGAGCAGCCATTCACTCTCGAATACCACCACGAAGGGGCGAAACACCGGTATACGCCGGACATTCTGGTGATCTGGGGCGCACGCCGGGAGGTTGTGGAGGTCAAGGACGATCAGGAGGCCGCGCTGCCCGAGAATCGGGTTCGCTTTGCTTTCATCAGCGAACTGCTCGCGGAGCATGGCTATGATTTCCGGGTTTGGAGGAGGTCTGAGATTTGCGCTGAGCCACGCCTTACGAATACCAGGCTCATACTGCGGTATCGCTGCGGTGCGGTGCCGCCTCAGGATCGTGAAAGAATCCGGCGAGCTTTTTTTCCCGCGCCCGAAATGACCCTGCGTGCGCTCTGCGAAACATCAGGAACGGCGGTCTCGAGCGTACTTCGGCTCGTGATCGAGGGAAAGCTACACGTCGACTGGTGGGAACCTCTTGGCCTGGAGTCCAAAATGAGCATCACGCCGGTTGGCCGCCAGACTTGGCCTTCTCCCCCTCCAGGGCACGTGCAACGACCGTGCGAGGAAACCGGATGTCACTGAACGCACTGCGGCAGGGCAGTCATATCAAGATCGGGCCGGCTAGGTTTTTGATCCTCCAAAAGCTCAGCGACAACAACTGGCAGCTTCAAAATACGACAACTGGCGAGTGGTGCAAACTCAGCGAAGACGAATTGCTCGACCGGTTTACCCGCAATGAAGTCGTGTTCGACCGCAGCGCTGAGGATCAGCCTTCCGGCAATAACCGCAGTTCCGCCCAGCTCGATCATGCCCTCTCTACCTATCCGCTCGAACTCGTCGCGATCGCGCAAGACCGCGCGCAGTATCTGAAGGAGATCGACCGGCTGCAGCCTATTGCTATCACCTCGAAAACCATGGAACCGCTCATACAGTCTGTCTCGGAGCGAATCCACGACGCGAAGCCACCTGGATGGCGCACGCTCGCCCGGGACTACGGCAAATGGCTGCGTGCGGGCCGCGATATTCGCGCCGTTATCTCGCGGCATTCCGATAAGGGCAGCCGCGGCCCTCGCATGATTCCAGAGGTCAAGGCCGCCGCCGATGAGGTGATCGATGAACTGTATATGACGGAAGAACGCAAGCGAGTTCCAGAGGTCCATCTGGAAATCGTTCGCCGTCTCGCCGATGTGAACAGGTTCCGATCGGGCAACGCCCCACTTCCAATTCCAAGCCGACGGACGATCTACCGTGAGATTGAACGGCGATCGCCATACGAACTGATGGTTGCGCGATATGGCAAGCGCCGCGCCGAAATGGAGTTTCGCGTATCTGGCGCCGGTCCCGAAACTTCCCGCGGGCTACAGAGGGTGTCGATGGATCACACGCCCAGCGACATGATCGTCGTGGATGACGCCACGATGTTACCGCTCGGGCGACCCACGATCACCTCAGCGCTGGATGAGCACACACGTTGTCCAATGGGCTTCTACACGGGTTTCGAACCGCCGAGTTGCCTATCCGTGATGAGGTGCCTCAAACACGCGATCCTTCCCAAGACCTATGTGCCGCGCGAGTATCCTTCCATCAAGAATTCGTGGGAATGCTATGGCGTGCCGGAACTCGTGGTAGTGGATAATCCACCCGAGTTCCACTCTGGCCACTTTGAGCGTGCCTGTCTCCAGATCGGCACCGACATCCAATACGCGAAGGTCCTTGTTCCTTGGTACAAGGGCAAGCTCGAACGCTTCCAGGGCACCATGAATCACGATTTGATACACGGAAATCCTGGGACCACCTTCAGCAATATCCTTGAGCGCGATGACTACGATCCCACCCGGCACGCCGTCGTTCTGCTGAGCACTCATCGGGAGATGCTGCACAAATGGATCATCGACGTGTACTTGCAGACGCCACATCGCGGCATCAAAGACACGCCGGCCCATCGGTGGCACAGTGACCTGAGCGCTCTCCCGCCCCCGCTGCCGCCGAGCGCCAGCGAGTTGGAAGTCGCGCTCGGAATGACCGCGCAGCGAGTGGTGTTCCACTACGGCATCGAATTAGAGGGCCTGAAATACAATGGTCCAGAACTCGGCGAACTACGGCGACGAATGGGTGTGGGCGCGAAAATCGAGCTGACCTTCGACCCTGGCGACCTTGGCCACGTCAATGTGCTTGATCCCGAGAAGGGGGTCTATATCATTGTTCCCGCAGTAAATCAGGCTTATGCCAGGGGACTCTCATTTTGGCAGAACAAGGTCATTCGCCGGTACGCACAGCGGCAGTTGAATGCACGGACGGACATCGTAGCGTTGGCGCAGGCCAAAGCAGAAATCCGCGCGCTTGTGGAGCGCGATTTCAACCGCAAGTCGACGCGGGGCCGTAAGCGCCATGCGCGGTTCATGGAAGACCACTCAGCCGGAACCACTTCAGACATGGTCAGCGTCGAGATCGTTGGCGATAGTGCTTCGAATCGCCGACAAACGCAACCCCATCCTGCGGATGATACTGAAGAACATCCGAAGCCGCCCGCAGGAGTGGATCCTACAACGGAGCGGCCGTCTACCCGGTTCGATGCTTTCGGTGATGATGAGATCCTGCCGGTTTTCGAAGCCGATCTGGACCTGCCTCATCTATCGGCCGCTGCGATTTCGATTGCGGCCAAGGAAGAAATTCAATGACAGAATCCATGGAGCGGTCTGAGCGCGTACTGGTCAAATACCCTCTCTTCAAGACCGCCGTTGCGCGAGTCCAGGCATGCTTTGACAGTCATGAAGCCACCGCCGAACCGGACTGCTGTCCCATTGTTGGGGAAAGCGGTAGTGGGAAGACCACTATCATTTCGTACTTCGCCAGCCTGCATCCACGGGTTGACCACAAGTGGGGTCTCGAAGTGCCAGTGCTGGTTGCCAAGGTTCCTGCCCGGCCAACGGTGAAGAGCTTCGCCGAAACGCTCCTATATCAACTGGGCGATCCGCTATGGTCGCGCGGCAACACGGTGGCCAAGAGCATTCGCCTCCGGGAACTGCTGAAGCGCTGCCGTGTGCGCCTGCTAGCGCTCGATGAGTTCCAGCATTTCGTGGATGTCCGACAGGCGAACATCCCGAACGATGTTGCGGACTGGCTGAAGGAGCAAGTCGAAGAAGCGCGGTTGGCAATCGTCGTACTCGGTCTGCAACGTTGTTTGGAAGTCCTCCGGCAGAATGAACAACTGCGGCGCCGCTTTGGCGCCACCTTGCGTGTAGGGGCCTTTCGCTGGGATGCCAAAGACGATCGGACAACATATAGGGCCTTCCTCCGCGCCATTCAGGAACAGCTCCCGGAGTACGGCATGCCCTCTCTATCGGACGTTCGAGATGGCTTTCCGGATGCATTACGCTTCCTACGGCCTGATCGGTTACACCATGAAAATCATCCGCGGCGCCGCCCGGATTGCCCGCTGCCATCCGCGCCGGCAGATCACCTTGCGCACGCTCTCGGAGTCGTTTGCGGAGCATGTGTGGTCGGAACGTCTCGATGATCCGAATCCGTTCACTGAAAACTTCGATAGTGACAAGGCCCCCCCGCTGACGCTTCCGAGCGCGAGGACGTGTGTCCCGCGCGTCGCCGGCGTTCATCGCAGCGTGGGCCTGGAGTTGCACGCATGAGCACACCGATTCTCAACGGCGCCCGGTTGCTCTTCCGGGTCGATCCGCTGCCCCGCGAGAGTCCCCGCGGGTACCTATGCCGCGTTGCTGAGGCGCACGGTTATTGGGGCCCCCTTGCTCTGGCCCGAATTGCCGGGTTACCGACGTCCGGGCTGGAGCGAGATGACAGCGTTAAGCAGATTGCCCACGTGTTGCGCCTGGAGCCGGAGGAGTGGCAGGCGATGCACTACCGGCATATCGGCGGACGCAATCGATTCGACCAACGGTCATTTTACGGCCAACGGATTAGCGTCGATGATCTGAATTATGAGCGCCCACGGATATGCCCCCGTTGCCTCAAAGAGGCCCCCATCTGGTGGGCCGTGTGGGATTTGGGCCTCGTCACCGCCTGCCCCATCCACCGTTGCCATCTGGTCAACCAATGTCCGGCCTGCAAGAGGAGGTTGGCTTGGCAGCGTCCGTCTGTGCATAAGTGTCGTTGCGGACTCGATTTGCGCGCCTTGACCACCGAAGCAGCGACGCCCGATCTGGTGGCGATCAATGCAGCGATCTATAAGGCGGCCGGGTTTCCACCAGGTGAAGGCGCTGAACTCGATCTGGTGGATCGTGGATTTCCGCCGGAAATGCTTAGGTTGAGCCTGGGGGCTTTGCTAAGGCTGGTTCTTTTTATCGGCTCCATTCGCGAAAAGGACAAGCTGCGCCGGAAGCAACGGCCTTTTGCCGCGACCGACCTTGCTGTCGCAACCGAGATCGACCGCGGTGCGGATGCGGTGCTGAGAGAATGGCCTCGGCCCTTACGCGAAGTACTGAGGAACATGCTCCCGCCGGGAGTCACCGATCCGGCCTCTCTGAACTTCAGCAAGATCTTCGGGAATTTTTACCGCCACCTCTTTCGCGTTCTTCCGCGCAGCGAATTCGGATTCCTTCACGATGCCTTCGAGAGCTTTGTAATCGAAGACTGGAAGGGTCTGATCCGCGGCCAGCACCGATACTTTTCTCCTGCCGTGCTGCGGAATTCCCATTGGATGACCGCGGATGAGGCAGAGAGGACTGCACACACGACCGGCGGACGAATTTTGGATCTTGTCAATCAGGGCCAAGTTGACGGCATGTTCGTGACCGTGCGACGAAGCGGGTGCCGGAGGGAATGTTGGATTCGGCGGGAATCGCTAAGCCATTGGATTGCCGCCCGCGACACGGAACTCGCTCGCTACGTGCCGCGACCCGAAGCAATACGGACGTTGGGCCTAAAACATGCCACCATCACCAGAGTCGCCGTCGCGGGAGCCATGCGATACGTCGAAGGACCTGAACGGAACTTCCCTTCATGCTTCTCTTTCCTGCGGGAAGATGTCATGGGAATCAAGCATGCCTTCGAAAAACACGCTGTGCCGTTGAAGGAGTACTCCAGACCCGGTGAACTGATCGCGTTACGCCATGCCATGAAGAATTACCTCGGCTGCGATTCCGGTCTTGCCGCGGTTATCCGGGCCGTCGTCGATGGCAGTCTCGTTCCGGTCGGATACACCAACCAGTTTCGCGGGATCACCGGGTATTTGTTCCGGTCTGAAGATCTGCGTAAGTACCGCCCTGTGCCAGGCATGACCGTGCCCCCAGGAGGCGTTGTCAATTACGAGGCGGCGGCGGACGTTTTGGGAGTAGCGGTGCCAGTGATTCGCGGCTTGGTGGCAGAGGGCATTCTGCAAACCACTGCGGAGTATCGGAACGGCTTTTCGAAGTTGTTGCCTGCCACGGATGTCCAACATTTCGCGGAATACTACGAGGCGACATCGGTCATCGCCAGGCGGTTCCATCTCAACAGCCGTTCGCTTGCGTTCTACCTGAAAGAGTCAGGCACACCGCTGCTTGCGATCCCAATACCTGACTCTGGTAAGGGGCACGCATTTTTCCTTCACAAAGATGTTGCAGCCCAAATACAGCTTCCAAGTCGCAGGATGCTGAGGGAGCAGGCACAACGCCGCATCGAGGCCGCCCACAAGAAGAAGTGGGAAGAGTACAGGGCAGCCAGGGAAACCGCCTTGGGTAAACCTATGCGACGAGCCCGGCCGAATTGTCGTCGCCGCTCCAGAAATGGCCCGAAATAAAATCTTATTTTGGAAAATCGGAACTCTTCTGGCAAGTTTCCGATATATGCCTACTCTTGTCCAGCTTTCGATGGACGGCCACGGCCAGGCGCAGCTTGACGGCCGAGGGCAGCGCTATTGCTCGGAAGCTGTCACGCCCTTCGGGCTGCCGTCCCCTCCTACGAAAACCAATATCGCAAGATTGCCGGACGGAACATTCGATAGAATCGGCATAAAGCTGCACTTCCGGCCGAGGTGCAATCCGATCCCCATTCATAGCCGGTGGCGGGAACTCCCGGCCGCGGCAACTCTACTGTGGGACCGCCACGCAGATCCCGGCACCGTCGAATGAAAACGTGCCGCCGATGCTCACCGTCAGATTGGACTGCACCACGTTGCTGCCCGGCTGCAGTTGGCTCGAGTCCACAGTACCGCACGCAGGTGTGCCCGCTGGAGGAGCGGGAACAACCAGATTGATCTGGTACAAACCATCGTATCCGGGGGTAGCCCCGGCGAACAGCGGCCCATGACTCCCGCCGGGCCGCGACGGCAGCGCGTTGGGCACGTAGCTGAACTGCAGGTTGAAGGCGATGGTGGCGGGCGCCGCCGAGGGCGCCGGTTGGCCTGCCACCAGAGCAGGATTCGTGCTGCCGAGGCCTACGGCATAGGCCACAACTTCCTCGCCGGGTTGCGCCGGACTGCCGAACGATACCAGCGATCCGTCAACGTGCGTCACCATGGGCGAACAGGGCAGGCCGGTATAGTTGATCGGTGGTGGAACCGCAGTCAGGAACGTGTCGCAGCTCGTTAGCACATGGATTTGATCGGACAATGCCATGAGCTGGAAAACAGCGCTGTTGGTTCCGTTCTCGGAAACCCAGAGTACGGTGGGAGCGTACTCCGATGGAAGTGTGCCCACACAAACGGAACAGATGGTCACGATGTCGAAAGGAATCTGAACAGTCACCGCCGTGAGCCGGCCGCAGTTCGATACCGGTTGAGGAAAGACTCCGGTCCCAGCGGCGGACAACGGAGCGCACGTCGAAACGGGCCGAACGTCCAGGATCCCCACCGGCCGATCGGACCCCTGCTCCAGCGTGACGGAGATGCCGGCGAGAGACGTGGGCAGAGTGCTTTCCGGCGCGCGCACGGGTTGAGTCAGCCCGCTCCCGATACCCTGCACGAATATCGTGAGGACTTGGCCCGGAGCGACTTTGACCGGCGCAGGCAACGTGTACCCCGCGCCCGTTACGACAGGCGCGCTCTGAGGGAAGCCGGATACTGCCGAAGCCAGCAGCAAGAGAAATACCGGTGCTGAGTGATCCGCGTGCATACCAAAGGCCATCCTGCCTTTAGTTCTAACATCTGTAGGGATCGTCTACAACACAACCTGCCCGCCTGTGGCCAAAACCGTTTTGGGAAAATAAGTGCAATCTCGGGCCGAGAGGCTCAGAGCGTGGACTCGAAGACAGTCCGGACGGCTCCGATGTTGCGGTCCGCACGCGCTGCTTCAGGTTCTTTCTTGAACGGGCGGGGTGTAGGATTATGCCATGAACAGTGACACAACCATAGGATATTGACAGGAATTGTGGCACGAATTGTCACGATCAGTGGCACAGGTTCGCATTTCGCCCTTTGCTGTCAACACTCCGCATGTCAGCCTACTACGGCATCCTACACTCTCTTTTCTTCTTTCCCGCGTGTCAATCGGGATCGGAACTCTCTGATTCGTCGGCTTGTTGCGGCTCGGCTGCCGTCGATGGGTCACTGGCGGCCACCGTCGTAGCCGCGTCCGTCGAAGTTGGATTGTCGAACAGGCTCCCGTTTTCGACGGGCATTTGGGGTGTTTTGCTCCCGAACACCGGCTTGCCGTCCTTGAAATCCGCGGTTGGAGTCGGGGTGGCTAGAGGCGTGTTTGCCGTCTTCGATCCATTCCCCTTCTTCTTGTCGTCGATCTTCTTCTTGTTCTCGGCTTCGACCGCCTTAATGGCGGCCGCGTGTTGGTTTTTCAGTTCTTCGAGGTTGGACCCCATTTTCGTGAATGATTCGGTAAACGACGTTAGCTGAGCCGGCAATTCGCGGTCAAGTTCTTCGGCCTTGCCTGTAATTGAGAGCGGCACGGTGAGTGCTCCGTTCTCGTCCGCACTTCCCTCCAGTTTTCGAGGGATGACGTTCACCCTGAGAAATCCCTCGCCCACGTCCGAAATGGTGATCATGACAACGCGCTGTTTGAGCAGCGGCATCAATTCTGTAAACACTTTGTTTGATTTCTCCTTCCTTCTCTCAGAACGCGAACTTCGTCGCGAAGCCCGGCTGAAACCTTCTGCGGCGGCGGCCTCCAAACGCGGTTGCCCGCGCATCCGGCTATAATCCAGCCAGAATATGAAACACTCAGATCCCAACACCATGCGCGCGAGGGCACGACAAGCCATTGAGATTCTCAAGGCGCAACTTCTTGACACCGGAACGGTGGAGCCTCTGGTGGCACTGTATTTCGCGGACCACATCGAGCAGGTTCAGTTCGAAGATCCGTCTGTCCTGGACCACTTCGATATCCGGACGGAGCGGAGCTTCGACTATCTACGCACCACGGTGGGACTCAGGACACCCCAGGCGGCGATGATTACGCTGGATGTTCGAATGGGACCGTTCGAAAACGACGAGCGGGAGGTTGTGGCCGAGAAAACCGCCATCTTCCTGATGCTCGACTCCCCCCTTTTGACGATTCAGGTCATCCTGCCCTACACACGTTCAGGTGGGAGGATCGCCGTGTCAAGGGTTCACTATACCGAGATGCCCGGCGACGAAAACGCTGCGCCTTGTCCTCTCTTCAAGATCTTTCCCGGTGCACCCGTCGCCTTGTGCTGATCATCAGCAGGCTTCAAGTCACCTGAAGCTTGAACCGGTTAATGGCGAGGTCCGCCCCTTCGACCGCTTTCTCAAGGTTGAGCGCCTGCTTGATCGCCTCCAGATCCAGCGTGATCTCCTGCTTCCGGAGCACCGATAGCAGGCTGTTCCGGGAGTCCTCAGAAGTTCCCGCGAGAAGCTCCTGCCATTGAGGAAGCGGGAGCGTAACGGTCACGCGCTTGTATTCGGCCGGGATCTTCTGCTCGTCGAGCACGTTCACCGAGGGTGGGCACTTGCGTTTCTTCAACGTGTTCGTGCGGCCCTCCAGCTTTTTCACGCGAAGCCAGTCGAGAACATGCAGGACCATGCTGCTTACGCGCTCGGCAGTCGCTTCAAAGTGTTTCTGACGGGCCTGGAGACGCTTTACTTCCGCCTTCGCCAGTTCTGCCATCGCTTCGCAGAAATGGATGAATTCAGCCACGCGATCGCGTTTCTCGACCGCTCCCTCCAGATATGCGGTCAACGCCGTTTCGATCTCCGGGGTCAGCCCTTCCTCTTCGGCTGACTCCGCCAACAGCATCAGGCTCTCTTCGATTTGAAACAGCGTGAATGCCTTCGCGAGTTCCATTGGAGCCGGGATCTCTGCAAGAGCTGTGCTCGTCCCGTCGTTACTGTCTGACATTGAGAGTTTCCTCCATCCGATTGAAGACCCGCACTGCCTGATCGGGGTTCAGCCTCGCTTTCGGGTGTAAGCGCAGCTCCCGCAAGATCTTTGCGTACCCGGAACCGCCCAAAGCCTTCTTCGTCTCGCCAAATCGGCCTCGGAATGCATCCAGCAGTACCCGATAGACCTCGCGCGCCTTCTCCACACTGGGAATGCCCGTCACTTCGCGGTAGCCATGCCGGCCGAGAATGTCGCCGTATTCGCGCGCGCCCAGGACGGTCCGCATACTGCTGAAACGCGCCGCCATGTTCCGGCCCGTCAGCCCGGTTGGAGCCGCGCCGCTACTTCGCCCGCCGTTCTGTGCAGAACTCTCCTTTGGCGCCGGCGTCCGCGCTGGAGCGCTCGCGCCGTTCTGCCGACCAGCGCCGGGATTTTCATACAGTCCCTTGTACACGTCCATGCCGATCCCGAGATAACTGGCGCATTTCGAGAGCGCGTCCGTACAGGCACCCTTGTACGCATCGCCACGGTCGGGGTTGTCATTTCCGCCGAATTGCTCAATGGCGATTGCATACCGCGGGACCGACAGCGTCGCTCTCACGACAACCATCCGTCCGGTTTCTATGACCTCGTTATCCACGTGCCAGCCGTTGAGTCCGAACACCTCGTTCAGCCGTTCGACAACGTAAATCACTTTGATGACGGACAGGCCCGGCTTCTGGGGATTGGGCGACACCGCCTCGCGCGGAAGCGGCTCTTTCAGCTTGACTTTCAGATCGTCAGGAAGTTGAACCGCGTCAGCGGAGTCCTCTGGCACCGGCGGCGATGGCCCGGCGCTGGAGTGCGCGTGCTCGACACCGTTTACTGATTGCATGTCTCCTCCCTTTCCCGATCGGCCCCGCCTCCGCAGCCGACGACCAGATGCCATAATTCCTTACGTTTCATGGATTTATACCGGATTTTCCCGTTGTTCGTCTCCGTTTGCGCAGTTTGCGTATCCGGGTTATGCTCCAGGCAGCAATGAATTCATCGGTTGACACAGCCGCACCTGTCTCGGCCGCGCCGGCGATACCAATGCTGGCTCGCGTGCTGGAAGTCAGACCCGGAAACACAAACCTCGTCTCCGTCTTGACGGACCTGCGTGAATTCCTGCTGACGCGCATGGTGGCTTCGAATGTGCGACCCGGCGATGAAATCTTTGTGGCCGATTCCGGAGGCACAGCCACGCCAAACACAGAGGTCTACATCCGCAAGCCCTCGACACGCGGAGCCGATCTCTATCAAGTAAAGGCCGGCTATGCCGCGTTGCCCAAGCTGGACAAGCGAGAAGAA